>AP018280.1:4800000-7235916 GCA_004296455.1 Calothrix sp. NIES-4101 | reverse complement strand
ATTGGTTCCCACTTCTGAGAGAACTGCTACCCTCAAGCATGTTAGAACAGGTAAAAAAAACTCTAGCGACTACGAAATTGTTAAAGAAATTCTCACAGAGTATGAATTAGCAGAATTAATATGAATGCAAACATAACCCCTTCCCTTGCAGTAGGGAAAGGGAGAAATAAGCAAAGCTTCTCTGTGTCTATGGAGAAGGGTTTACTAAATAAATTCGCAATATTTTTTATCTCACGCTTCTAACCAAGAAATCTGGTTGCCCACAACTACTTTGGGAACGCTTGAGAATTTCAGCACTACAAGGTCCTGGTTTCCCATCTTTGGTATAACAAACAAATACCTCTTGTAAAAAACGTCCGGAACCAGAACAGTAGGGTGCTACGCTATCACTACTCAATCCTTGATTTACCTTGGTAAACTCTTGTTTCAGATTATTGATGGTGGCGCGAAAAGGTTTACTGGGTTTGTTATAGGCTGAAGGAATAACAACTGCGTCTTTTAATTGTTTTGATAAGCCCAGGTACTGAACGGGAGTCAATCCAGTACAAGTTCCGTGTTTTGACCACTCATGACCGTATAGTTTTGCACTGGGAAATAAATTTGGAAATTGTTGTTTGACTGCTTCCGGTAATTTTTCCAACGTACAATTAGCTGGATAACCCTTTTGGTACTGAGGCCAAAGTCCGTGTAAAACAAAACCTAGCTTTCTGCCCTCCTTACATTGTCCAGGATCGCGATCGCCATTTTTGTTGCAGTAGTCTGGAGACCAAGACATGGCGAGAACATAAAAATCAAATTTACCAGGAGTGCCTTTACTTTGGGCATTGACATGACTGGGAATCGCAACAGCAAATAACAAAGATGCAGCCACCAATAATCTGTTTCCGAGCATACGCAACATACGCAGTTTTCTACCTAATCAAGAGGGATAAATTTATGTAAACTTTACGAGTATGGCTCAAAAATTCGTAAAGAGCTAATTTTACCCTCTAGTCAGGCAAGAAAGGGAAAAAGGCAGAAAGGGGGGAATAGAAATAAATCAGTATTAATACTGATAACAGCTATAGAATATTGATTTTACCGAGGACGACCGATTGTAGTTATATACAAAACCGCTTCATCTTGGGGAATACCCAAAACTTCGTTTACTTGGTCATCAAAGAAACCACCAATACCGCTAACGCCAATATTTAGCCTTGTAGCAGCCAAATTTAGCCGTTGCCCTAAATGTCCGGCATCCATGTGTAGGTAGCGATATACCCTATCTCCATACTGAGCAACAGATGCTTTCAAATCAGCAGTATGAAAAATCACAGCAGAAGCATCACGCCCTAAGTCTTGACCTAAGCAGAGAAAATGCAATTCGCGCCGGAAATTTTTGAATCGAATTTGCCGTAATTCTTGCGCTTTAGGTGCGTAATAATAGCAACCAGCTTCGAGTCCTTCGATTCCCGAAGTAGCAATAAAGGTTTGTATTAAATTTAGGTCAAAGTAATCGGGAGAAATATCTAAATCTTGGTCAATATAATGTTGGGGTTGATATGTAAAATCGAGTAACGATTTGAGTTCGTCTAATGTTAAATCCTCGCCACTATAGGCACGAGTGGAACGGCGCTTGAGAATTGTGACTTCTAGTTTATCCAGCTTTTCTCCCCAATCAATTGGGGTTGTGAGGGTGGAGATTTTTTGACAGAAAGGAAAATTATATTTATCTTCGATAGATTTGTCTTGTAGGACTTCTGGCAAATTCAATTTACCTGTAGTACCAGGTTGAATCTGCGTCATGCGGTGAAAATATGTCAATAGTTCGCCATCGGGAACTTGAGGGTATTCGGTTTCTGTGGCTGAAGGTAAAGCTGTGCGTCCCCTTGGTAAATTCTGCTTGGCATCGAGTATATCAGCTAGGGGGAGAACTGCGATCGCACCTTCTTGTTGTGGATCAATATAAAGCATTTCGTTAACAGCTGTATCCACAAACCCACCAATGAGATGGGGACGAAAGTCGGTAATGGAAGCAGCAAGCTCGATATTACCTAATAAATGGCCTGTATCGAGAAAAATTCGCCGATAAGCGCGGTCTTCATATCGCCATACGGAACGATAAAACACCGCAGTCACAACTAGGGCAAGTTGGGTATTTTCTAATGCCGAATGCCACAAGCAAGCATCCTGTAAACTTTGCCAAACATCGCTTTCCCAAAAACGCATCAGCGAATGGGTGCGACACTGATAGTTATACAAGCCAGCAGGTAACAACGGTGTACCCCGTGATACCAGATATAGTTCGGCTGGATATAATCCCCCCGCACTGGGTGATGATCTTAAATAGACAGCACTACCCATTGAAGGCATTCTCGCAGTTAATCCGTAGCTGCAAAATAGCAAGCGTGAGAGTCTCCGCCACCATAAAGCGTCAGGATTATCAGCAAATTTATCGAGTGTTTCTTGAATATACGGTTTTAAATCAATAGTCGAACCAATCTTATACTCCTTAAATGGTACTGGCTGTTTTGGCCAATCCAAACCCTGGCTTTTCGAGTTGATAGTCTCCGGGTTGTACTTAGTTCGTTCGTGGTAGTGGTGAGCTATGGAATGGCGTAATTCTGGCATAAAAGGTTCAATACGCTGCTGCTAATTATCTTGGCATTCTTATGGCTCAAGATTTCGTCATTATCGGTACAATCTATAAAATCTACATAAATCAGCAGGTAGTATATAAGGTAAGCTTTTTAATTCTCGACTTTGGTGGTCAAATCATTCGCAAATCTAAAAAATATCTTAAGTTTTTATTAATCTTCATTACAAAATCTTGAGTGAAAAATTGACATGTTGACGTGATGTTATGGATTTAGTGTTGTGTCAAAAATTTTGCACAGACGCGATCGCGCTAACTAAAGATATTAGGACAATACGGTACTGCTTTGCAGTAGACGTGCTAAGTAGTTAAGCAAAATTAAATATATACTGCGATTGCTTCGTTCCTCGCAATGACAGGAGCTTGAAGTTTTCGGAATGTATGATTAATTTTGCACTACCACTTAGCGGGTTCTCGTAGAGTAGCAAGCCACAGTTAGGGTTTTCAGTCAATCAATTTGTTGACAACCAAGACTTGGGAGAAGTTGACGGAGATGTTCTTTGTGTCAAACTACCCTTCGGAAGCAAGCTATGGAAGGTTGCGTCTCCTAAACCCCTCTAAAAAAGTTGATCTGTTTTGTTTGTGGTAATTGATTTATATTCTTAACTGAACTGTATTGAAGTATAGGATATTTTATGAAGAGCGAAGATAAGGCACAACAAATTTTATCGCCCTGGTGGCGGTTGCCTCTTGAAACGCTATTTCCAGATAAAAAATTTGATGGACAGTTACAAAACCCTGGAAATGAAGAGTTTTTTGATTTTGATGATGTCATTGCTTCGCCATATCCAATCACCAAAATTGCCGAAGAAATCGCCTATTACCCAGAGAATGATGAACGTGAACTCTTTGCAATATTTATCTCTGGATTGGGGCAACGTGAACATGAGTCTGCACGAAGAAGTCGCAGATATGCACATACTCTTGCAACTGGTGTTGCCAATTTGCATAATGCTTCTTTTCTCAAACAACACCCGATTATTGGTTTTATTAACCGCTATTTTGATTGGATTAATGCAGCTTTGGACAGAATCAGGTTATCTGGTAGTCCAGTCATTAAAAATGCTGCCCAATTGATTGATTATGCAGCTAATAACAACATTAGTCTTAATTTTTCTGCTGATAGTTTAGGCACAATTTTACTGGCGAGAGCAATTAGACGCGCTAAAAGACAGTTTATCAGCGATCGCGCCCGTATGTTTGACTTTGCAGCCAGAAAAATTCAAGAAAAAAAATGGGAGCAACGCACTAGTCAACTAATTAATATGTTTATTTTTGGTAATGGCTATCGACAATGGGTGAAAGGACCAAATTATATTATGGTACATATGCAAGGTGATCCTTTACCGCAGATATTTGGAATTACACCCCAGAGAGCGATTAAACAAAAGCGAGATGATATCAAGTTTTTAATCTTTCCTCGTTTGTTTCCAGAAGGTAGTTTTGAAGCTCATAATATGATGTTCACAAATGAACTTCTACGCCAAACTTTTATCAAAAATAAGATTGAAATTGGTGATTTTTTTAGTTTATATAATAAACTTGTCCAAGGGAGTTTAGAAATTGCCACAGCCGACGAAGTACCTTGGACTAGTGATATCAAAGAGTTTGTATGGAATCCTGATAGTTTAAATTATATTCCTAATTTATTGCCGTAATTATTTAGGTAATTTTGGGATAATTAAAGCCCAGCCCTTAAAAGTAAGAGAATGGTTAAAAAGCTAATTTCATAACTAAAAAATCAAGTTTTATTTTTAGTCTTTTCATATCTAATCAGACAAATTAATCACGTACAGCTAACTAGCTTTTAAGTTGAAAATCTGCATCAAAATCTGCTAAGACAGGGTAAATAATCGGATGGGTATCATTAATATTCAGCAATCTTTCTGCATACTCTTCTAAATAAGCTTGACGACGTTCGTCATTAATTTGGCTAGCACCAAAAACCACAAATTGAGGCAAAACATCAAAACCCACAAAGTGTAAAATTCCATGATTGATTGGGTAGAGAATGCTGCGAATATCTCCATTAATTCCAATTTCAGTATACATTGGTAATTTCCCACCAGTTGTTAATGACAACATGGCTTTTTTTTCTTTAAAAATACCGTTGTCATACCATTTCCCACCACCATAAATTTTCCCAGAAGCAAACACTCTATCTACCCATCCTTTTAAAATCGCCGGAAGTCCAAACCACCACAAAGGAAATTGGAAAATTAATACATCGCACCAGAATAGCTTTTCCATTTCGGCTTTGATATCGGCAGAAAAACCATCATTTTCGGTGGCATACTTTTCTTCAAGCTGTTGTTTAAAGTAATTAGAGTCTTGTTGAAAAGTAAAATTCCTTCTGTCGGAAACTGGGTCAAATTTCATCGCATACAAATCGGAAATTACCACTTCGTTTCCTGAAGCTTCCAAGACATTTGTCGCATGACGAGTTAATGCAGCATTAAAGCTTTTTTCTTCAGGATGGGCATGAACAATAAATATTTTCATTTGAGAAATAATACGGTAGGTAATATACATATTTGAATATGCATAATATTACATATTTATCCTCTTGTAAATTCGTAGTCATTAAAATTTGATAATTGGGAAGATATTTATATATAATCAAACTAATCAAACTCTACAAATTCTCTTGTAATTGCCGTAAATCTACTAAATCATTCGTTCTGCCAATTAATTCTTTATATTGAATTATTTCCTCCAGAGGTTGGACTCTTAACTCTAATCCTGCAAAATGAATAAGATTAAACTTGGATAAATTATGGTTGAGGCGAACAGGTAAATCATTATGAAAAACAAATGCATCCTCAGCTTGATTAATTTCAATATCAACATGCTCAATTTCTAGTGTCATTATCCGTAAATCAAATTCATCATCCACAAGTCGCATTAAAGCGATCGCAATATATTCTTGAAATAATTCTTCAACTTTATTAATATCTTTTTGTGCTACCTCAATATCAATATCATGTAGTTGCCATTGCGAACCATAAAGATTACCAGCTAATCCACCTGTAATCCGATATGTGATATTATTTTCCTGAAGGATCGGGATAATTTTTGTTAATGCTTTAATATGATTATCTGAAATTGCTGGATGCATTTGCTTCTCTATCTTAATGATAATTTTTGGGTAATAAGTTTGTAACTAACGTTGTAAGTAGCTTGATAAATTAAGTTTATAAATAACTTTTTCTTCTCAACTTTATCCTATTAACTCTAAAATCAAAATGAACAAATATTTTCCTGGATTTTCTCTAATAGAAACAAAATTAAAAGCAATAATCAATAGATAATAAAATAAGAGATTGTAAGCTACAGATACTGAGATTTTTGCTCAAACAATTTAAGATTACTATATATCTACAAAATTAGAACAATGCCGCCTGTACGTCAAACTTTATTCAAGTCAGATATTGAGCTTTCTTACCTAGAATGGAACAAAGGAGAAGAACCACTGCTGCTATTACATGGAATGGCTGATAATGCAGTAGTTTGGTCAAGTTTAGGCGAATATCTAGAACCAAAGTATCATATTATAGCGCCCGATATGCGTGGTCATGGCGATAGCAGCAAACCAGAGGAAGATTATACTTTTAATAGTGCGATCGCAGACCTAGAAGCTTTGATGGATAGTGTAAGATGGTCATCAGCACATATTATCGCACATTCTTGGTCAGGTAAACTTGCGGCAATTTGGGCAAGGCAAAATCCTCACCGTTTGCGAAGTATGATTTTAGTTGATCCGATTTTTATCTGGAAAATACCGAGTATTTTTAAATTGACGTTTCCTTTTTTATATCGGGTATTACCATTTCTGCAAGGGATGGGACCATTTGCTAGTTACGAAATTGCCGAAGCTAAAGCACAGCAAATGAGTCAATATCAGGATTGGACGCAATTACAACAACAAGTATTTCAAGCAGGAATCGAAGAAAAAATAGATGGGAGTTGGGGTAGCAAATTTACAATTGCTGCACGCGATCGCATTTTTGAGGAAGTTATGCGTGTCCCCGGTTTGACAACAGAAATTGATATACCTTCTTTATTTATTCAGCCAGAAAAAGGTGTGAATCGTCAAGAATGGCAATTAAAACCTTATAAAAAATATCTAAAAAATCTCAAAGTACAGCAAGTACCAGGAAATCACTGGGCTTTTTTAACAAAACCAGAGGAATTTAATCAAACTGTTGAGACTTTTTTACAGCAACAAAAAGGTAGAGGTAGAGTACCCAAGTCTGAGGAAATGTATTAGCTTCAATACCTAACCATTCCTGATAATAATTAGTCTTTAATTATGGCTTTCCCGAAGTAACTATTAGTAAAGTGGCTGAAATGCGATCGCATTAATTTTTTGGATAAATTTATATTTCCCGGTATTTACCAAGAATAGTTGGACTCAGGAAACCGGGTTTCTCTCAAAGCAAGTATGACTATTTTTAGGGCAAATGTTGCTTGTGTTAATATGCTGTGGATGATAGTTGACATCTAAAACATGCCTAAGAAAATTAGGGAGTTAAAACAAATGTTACGTAAATTAAATTTTACAGAACTCCCAGGTAAAGGTAGTCATACTAACTGGATTCATCCTTTATATAATGGAAAATTAACTGTTTCTGGTAAAGATAGTTCGGATGCTAAACTCTACCAAGAAAAAGAAGTTCAGCAAGCTATAAAGGAAGTAGAAGAGAGACAACAGCAGGAGAACCCAGAAGATGAACAAATTTAAGTATCGAATGCTGATCCAATGGTCTGAAGAAGATAATTGTTTTTTGGTGGGATTTCCCGATTTTCCGGGACAGACTTGGAGAACTCATGGTGAGAGTTATGAGGAAGCTGTAACAAATGGAATTGAAGCTTTAGAGTCTTTGATTATGGCTTACGAAGCAACAGGTGAAGAATTGCCGGAACCAACCGTTAGTAAAGCCGCTTAAGTGCCATACTATTTCATAAGTCGCTAGCCTTTGGCAATGCTAAAAGTATATGCGATCGCTTCAGCGTTCCATAGGAATGTCGCACTAAAAAATGTCCTGTACAAATGTGATTTTATTGTAGGTTGGGTTAAGCGCATAAGAAACATTGAAAGCATCACGAGAAGTATATTTAGCGCTGTAACCCAAAATTTTTTGTTTTGTTTTGGATTGAAATTGCCAGATCGCATAAATTGAAATTGGGTAAATTTTCGGTTTTACAACCTACCAAAGTACCCAACTTGTTTTTATATTCGGATAAAACTACTTTTATCACTGGAATAGGTCTGGGCTCCCTTTTGTACGCTCGATAAATTCCCATTTATCAATTCTGACAATGATAAAGAATACAGAGAGGAATGAAAACAAGAAGAGTTTGATGCTCGGTGTCAAGTACGGGCTACACTCATACAAATGATTAATAATTTGATTTAGTATGAAAATATTAGGCCTAAAAGCTTAGAAAGCCTTCTGCCTCCATACTCTCTAAATAAAAATACACTGGGAATATTCCATAGTATATAGATGAAATTACCGTATTAAATACCACTAGTAATATTTATTTTTTCAGGAAGTTATTATGCAAAAACATTTGAGAATCGGGTCATTATTCGGTATACCCCTATTTTTAGACCCCTTATGGTTTGTTATTTTTGTGTTGTCCACTCTAAATTTTGGCTTTGCCTACCAAGAATGGGGTGCTGTCATGGCTTGGAGTGGTGCAATAGCAATGTCACTGCTATTGTTTGCCTCCGTACTATTACATGAACTGGGACATAGTTTAGCGGCTAAATCGCAAGGTATTCAAGTAAATTCGATTACACTCTTTTTATTTGGTGGGATTGCGGCAATTGAAGAAGAATCCAAAACCCCAGGGAAAGCTTTTCAAGTTGCGATCGCTGGCCCACTGGTAAGTATTGGGTTGTTTTTATTACTAATCGCAGCCGCAAATATACTACCAAGCAATACACCTTCAAGCATAGTCATTGGCGATTTAGCCAGGATAAATCTGGTTTTAGCATTATTTAACTTAATTCCTGGTTTACCTTTAGATGGAGGACAGGTATTAAAAGCAGCATTATGGAAAGCAACAGGAAACCGATTTCAAGCAGTACGAGGAGCAGCAAGAGCAGGGCAAATTTTAGGATATACTGCGATCGCTCTTGGTTTAGCAGTTGATTATTTCACCAGTGATTTAGGAACGGGCTTGTGGATAGCTCTATTAGGATGGTTTGGTATTCGTAATGCCACAAATTATAGCCGCATCGCCACTTTACAAGAAACGTTATTAAATACAACTGCTGCGGAAACTATGACACGCGACTTTCGCGTAGTTGATGCTAAGCAAAAATTGCGTACATTTGCTGACTTATATTTGTTAGATAACTCTACTTCTCAAGTTTATTTTGCAGAAGCTGATGGACGCTATCAAGGTATGGTTTTAGTTGATAATTTGCGGCAAATAGAACGTAGTGACTGGGAAATAAAAACTGTACAAAGTATAGTCAATATTTTATCTGAAATTCCTACTGTAGAAGAGAAAAGTACTTTGGTAGAAGTAATTAACAAACTCGAAAAAGAACAATTAATAAGGGTTACTGTATTATCTCCTGCGGGAGCAGTGGCAGGTGTAATTGATCGAGGCGATATTGTACAAATATTGGGACAAAAATTAAAGTTACGCATCAGTGATACAGAAATTAGACAAGTTAAGCAAGATGGAATTTATCCATCAGGATTAAAATTACCATTAATTGCTAAATCAACCAAAGATTAATTTGCATCAAAATTTATTTACCTTTTTTGGAAAAATACAAACTGGGATGCACCCGAAATTTATGCGATTATTACTGGTGAAACTATCCAGCAGATGGAGCAGAAATTACAGGATAATACCATTTCACTAAAATCGTGAAACATATCCAAATTCTGAACCTTTGTAAAATCAGGATTTATTAATTGCGTAGCTTGCTTCTCACGCCGCAGCGCGAGTATTGCGAATTGCGAATGGCTAATCTAACCTTTAGATATAGATCAAATTCAATCCTCATGGCAGACAATCTCAGCAAGTCTAGTCGCTAACATGAAACCAAAACAGAATCATTGAGGATTAATACCATGAAACATTCAACAATCAATACTGCTCAATTCCCTAATATTGCCCCACGCAACGCCTAGATATTTGGCTGGAACCCACAGCAGGAACTATTTTTACTACGGATTTGTGAAGTTACCAGAAGTTAATATACCCGTTCCTCGACTGTACAACCTAGCGTGTAAAGCGCAGAATTTATGCAAAAAATTGGTCTGATTTAAAGTTCGGATAATTTGCAGGAAGCATTATGAGTGATCTAACTAGTGAAATAGATAATCAAGACAATCTTTCCGATATACCCATCCAAGATAAGGATATCGTTGCGGATATACCTGTAGAAGATAATAGCGAACCAATTATTTCCGAGCTACCTCAAGAAATTACTGAATCCTATGGGACTGGTGTTGCTTTAGAGCCTGGGTTGGAAATCGGTGGACGAACTATGCACGATCGCATGGAACAGTACACATCGGCAAGCCCAGTACTAACCGGAGGCGATATTGATGCTCGTTGGGATCAGGCGGAAGCTGTTGGTGATGAAGCAGTAGGAGGAACAGTTCCTACTCCCGATCAGAGCATTGTTGAAGAACTAGGAGATGCTGTTGGGCTAGATTATGATGATGGGGTATCTCTTCAAACAAACGAGATTTTGAAGACACGTGACTCTGGTCGATGGGAATTAGACCCCATGTCTTCGGAAGATTATCAAGAGCGTTAATTATTCTCTAAAAAAGTGTGGTAGCGCAAGCGCCCAACCTAGGCGATCACATCTGCAATGCTGGTAAATATTTGTAAGTGCAAAATACCCTCACAACCTAGGCTGTTGACTTTGTTGGTTTTAAGGCACCATTGCTTCATACAATAATAGTGTCGTTAATACTTAGCACATTCAAAGCCCATGCAGGAGTTTAAAAGCCCAGTTAGTAGATTAGCACGTTTGTTTCAGAAAGGTCGAGATAACTGGAAAGAAAAAGCACTATTAAAACAAAAAAAGATTAGAGCCTTAGAAATCAAGGTTAGAGATCTATTAGATTCAAGAGAAGAATGGAAAAATCGCGCGTTGATGGCAGAGTCAAAACTAAAAGAGTTAAACATTGAAGGAGATTTAGACGAAAAAAGAGGAAATTCAAGTCGAAGCAGAAATCATAAAAGCTATGGAATTAAATGTGAAGGGTCATCATTATGATGCCAAAATAATTCAGCAAGCACTCTTACTTTTAATTGAATGTGGTATCAGTTTTAGAGGAGTAGAAAAAGTATTTGAGTTGTTTAATAATTATGAAGAGCAGGCAACTCCAAGTTTCAGTTGTGTGAGAAAGTGGTTGGCTCGGATTGGAATATATGAATTGACAAAAGAGAAAGAATATCGTGATGATTGGATATTTATTGTCGATTTGACATTAGAATTAGGGAAACAAAAAGCGTTGGTAATTTTAGGCGTTTCACAGCAGCATATTGAAGAAAATGTGATGAAGCAGAAAAGAGGGTTGGCGCATGAAGACGTGAAAATTTTCGGATTAGAAATTATGGATTCTACGAAAGGAGAGATTATAGAATCAAAACTAGAAAAAATCAGTCAAAAAGTCGGCGTACCAGTACAAATAGTAGCGGACAATGGTAGCGACCTAGCTCGTGGAATCAAGCTATACCAGCAAAATCACCCAGATATTATCTATACCCATGATGTGACTCATGCAATGGCTTTACTTTTAAAATACCAGCTAGATTCGGATGAGAGATATCAGTCATTTATTCAAAAATGTAATATCAGCAGACAAAAATTACAACAAACAGATTTATCATTTTTATCTCCTCCAACACAACGTTCTCAATGTCGTTTTTTTAATGTAGAAAGGTTGACAAATTGGGGGATTAAATTACTAAATTCTTCTCCAGACACTTTAATTAAATTAATGCCAGATTCTGACCCTTCGCTGATTACTCAGAAAATAGTAGATAAATTGGGATGGTTAGTTGACTACGAATCAGACCTAATTCAATGGAACCAAATGGTGTCACTCACACGAGGTGTTGAAACTCAACTCAAACAATCAGGAATTAGTCATAAAACTCTCGATTTTTTTGAACAAAATAAAGTTATATTTGATGATAATTCTCTCCAGAAACTTCAACAAAGTATTTTGGGTTATTTGTCTGTTCAATGCCGAAAAATTAAAAACCAATCTACTTTTTTAGCTACTTCTGATGTGATTGAGTCATTGTTTGGAAAATATAAGCAATTTTCCGCGCGCTGTCCATTTAAAGAAATGGGTCAGATGCTGCTAACCATCTGTTTATCTACTATGAATCTGACGACAGCTTTGATTAAAAACGCACTTGAAACAATTAGTTTTTCAGACGTTGAAGCATGGCTATCTGAAGTTTTTGGTCAATCCACACTATCAAAACGAAAAACGTTGTTTTCAGGGGATTGTGACGACATTAAAAGTGCATGAACTTTTACCATGTCAAAAGGCACAGAGTCAACAGCCTAGCTCACAACCTCACCCAGTAAGCAATCTAGTTTTTGCTTATGGGTGATTTTCTCTATAAACAACAGGCGACAAATAAGAAAGCACTCAAGTGCAATGCGATCGCTTGCTTAAGATTTGGGTTGGGTTGGTGGTTTGGGATTCCCATTAATATAATCACGGCAAGCTTTAGTATCAACAGGTTGTCCTTTTTTTGGATTGCAGGGATTTGGTTTTTTCTCTGTACTTGTATCACCAGTTGTCAAATTAGTCTTCGTCGGTTTCTGCCAAGGACAGGGAATGGGTTTACCCTCACGGTCTTTACATGGTACCTTTTGTTCAAGTATATCAGTGGGAGTGCTGAGGGATTGTTGTTGTGCCATAGCCGCAGGAGCAAAAAGCACGGTTGTTAAGAGTGTGATATTAATTACTTTCTGTAGATAAGACATAATCAAATAGTTTGTGTTAGCTGTGTTCTACTTTGAATATGTTGGACTCTCCAGATTTATGCACTTATACATGTCCGGTTGAACAATTGACATTGCGAACGGAGTGCAGCGATCGCAGAGAGCTTTTGATTGCTCCCTGCGGAAAGCTTTACCTGCGTTTCACTGCGTTTCACTGCGTTGCCTACTCCGAAACGGAGAAGCATTTCGACTACGCTCAATGCTCAAAATAACTACAGAACGAGGGTTGAGCGTAGCCGAAACCCGACATCTAGTTCATCTAGTTTGCTTTAATTCCGCCCAGCTACTTAATAGCAGGTTCGCTGAAATAATTAAGATAAAACTGACGCTAAATCATAATTGTGGGCTACACTGTCGCTAACCCATCCTACTCAATCTTCAAATTAAATGGTAGACGCGCATAGATGTTTAATGGATCATTGAGATTTTGTAAAACACTAATTTCTTTTTGTAATTTTTGTAACTCCTGAGTGAGCGGATAGTTTTGTTGTTTGCTGGGGTTAATTCCTAAATTGGTTTGCGTTTCCTCAACTGCACGCCCAAAAAAGCGTTCACCAAAACTGCTACCTTTGGGAAATTCTTGTAATTTCCAATTTCCCCCCAAATTTGCCAGTCCGGCAGCATGTGCAATTGCTGCATCTAAACCACCAATTTCGTCAACTAAACCAATATTTTTGGCTGCTGTGCCAGACCAAACACGACCTTGAGCAATTTCAGCTACTTTTGTTTGGGGTAATTTGCGTCCTTGGGCAACCTTATTCAAGAATAAATTATAAATGCGATTGACACTGCGTTGATAAACTGCCAATTCTTCTGGTGATTTGGGGCGGGCGACGGTTTGATTGTCGGCATATTTCCCAGTTTTGACAGCATCCCAGGTAATCCCATTATCATTGGCAACTTTTTGGAAATTTAATAGCAGTCCAAATACACCGATGGAACCAGTAATTGTATTTGGTTCGGCAAAAATCCGATTGGAATCGGTTGCTATCCAGTAACCACCCGATGCCGCCACATCACCCATGGAGACAACAACGGGAATTTTTTCGCGAGTTAACTGTATTTCACGTTGCATGACTTCAGCAGCAGTTGCGCTACCACCGGGACTATTGACACGCAACACCACCGCTTTCACATTTTTATCCTGGCGGATTTTATTGAATATTTTAGCAAAGCGATCGCCACCAACTTGACCATCTTCACCTGTGCCGTCAACTATTTCGCCTTCAGCATAAACTATGGCAATTTTATTTTTCGATTGATTTTCTGTTCCTTTATCTACCACTTGGGCATAGTCAGAAATACTAATCTGTTTAAATGTTTTATCTTCCGAGGTTGTGTTGGTTAATTTTCTCAAATCGCTGACAACTTGATCTTGATAAGCTACTTTATCAATTAAACCCTGCTGTTTAGCTTCATTAGCTTCCAAAAAGGCTTTACTATCTGCAACTGTTTGCAACTTTTGCGGGGTAATTTTCCGGCTTTTTCCTACCGCAGTTCGCCATTCGCCCCAAACATCATTTAAAAGCGCTTGTGTTTGCTGACGATTTTCATTGCTGAGTTTGTTGAGTACGAAGGGTTCTACCGCTCCCTTAAATTTACCTACCCGTATCACCTGTACCCCAACACCATACTTTTGTAGCGCCCCACTCAAAAACATTGGTTGTGAGCTAAAACCATTAATTTCCATTGCTCCCAAGGGGTTAACTACCACTGTATCAGCGATCGAACTCAGATAATATTCGCGTTCGCCCCATTCCATCCCATAGGCGATGATTTTCTTTCCGGTAGTGCGAAATTCTTCTAATGCTTGACGAATCTCCTTAAGGGTTGCAAACCCAGCCACACTTGATGATTGGGAAACACGAGTCGCATCCAGATAAATCCCCACAATTCGCTGATCTTTTCGGGCTTTTTCGATGGTGTCTAACACATTTCGCAAGGACATGCGTTCTTTACTGGTTCCAGAAAGGGCTTCTTGAAACACCTCTCCAGAACTCGGTTCTGAATCAGTAATATTCATTGCTAAATCAAAGACAATTACCGATTTATCTTTAACTTCGGGGCCAATATTTTTTGATGAAGCCAGAGCAAATAGCAACAGAAAAAGACCTGTAGTCCCCGCTCCGCAAAATATAATCAGTCCTAGCAAGCTGCCAATCACGCTGGCAAAAGTTTGTTTAATAAAATTACGCATTATGGTCACTATATATTGGTTAATGGTTATTAGGCGCTGGGTAATGGTTATTGGTCAAAGACCATTTATCAAGTAAATATTAAGTTTTAGACACTGGGTTTCTGGAGGTGGAGTATCAAAATATTTATCGAAATATTTATCGAATATATATTGATCAAATAGCTGTTAAATTGCCAGAAGCTTGCAACTGCGCCAAAGTTGCATTCCCCGTACAGAATAACACTGTACTAATTTCAGCCATTAAGACTTCGGCTAAATCACAAATAGCCCTTTCCGACTCAGCCGCAGCCTGTAAAAATGGCATCGCCAAACCGACTATATTTGCGCCCAAAGCGATCGCTTTAGCAACTTCTAAGCCGTCGCGTAATCCCCCCGATGCAATCAATGGTATTTTGGCATCAATTGCCCGAATACTAGTTATGCACTCTGCTGTCGGTATTCCCCAATCAGCAAAAGTTCTCCCCAACCTTTGCTGCATCATAGTTTCCGCCCTTTCACTCTCCACCTTTGACCAGGAAGTTCCACCTGCACCTGCAACATCAATTGCTTTGACCCCAGCAGCAATTAACTGTTGTGCCATTTCCGCCGAAATCCCATTACCGACTTCTTTGACAATTACAGGTATAGATAATTCACTACACAAAATACTTATCTTGTCAATAATTCCTTTAAAATTCTTATCACCTCTGGGTTGAATGCATTCTTGGAGGGGGTTGAGGTGCAAAATCAAGGCATCGGCTTCGAGAATATCAATAATTTGTAAGCATTGGTCTAAGCCATAATTGTAATTAAGCTGTACAGCGCCCAAATTGGCGAATAGTAGTGCATTGGGAGCATATTTGCGAATGGCGAAAGTATCTGCGACTTGCTTTTTTTCGACAGCGACTCGTTGTGAACCGACACCCATAGCGATTTGATATTGTTGTGCGACTTCAGCAAGGCGACGGTTAATCATTCCCGCCTGTTCTGTACCTCCAGTCATGGAGGAGATAAGTAGCGGTGCGTTGAGTTTTTTGCCGAGAAATTCGGTGCTGATGTCGATTTCACTAAAATTTAGTTCTGGCAAACAACAATGGTGAAAACGGTATTTTTCCAAGCCATTTGTAGTTTGACGAAATTGAACATCAGATTCTAAGCAAATACGGATATGATCGGCTTTACGCGATTGCGTTTGTGTGGAAATACTAGAGGGAACGTTCACAAGCAGTACAAATCAATTTAAGCTTTGCCTTATTATTCTCGCAGTTTCAGGCAGGAGTGGCGAGTCTTTCGCAGATGGCAAAGTCTCAGAGGTGAGAATTGCTGCTCATATCAGGTGGTAAAACAGACGCGGAGATAGTGAGATAGGGGAAATGCAAATTTGAACTGTGTAACTGGGAATACTAGATTTTAGCAAGCGATCGCACAGTTTTTTCACAAGTAAGGAATGCATGAATACTGGGGATATTGACAAAAATCACAGCAAATTCTGTTTCCAAGTCTCCAAATCACTCAAAGAGCGATCGCGATATTTTCCATATCGTTCTGGCTTTCCCTTAATTTTCACTCCTAAGTCCGGTAATATACCAAAATTTGGCGGCATTGGTTGAAAATACTTAGGTGCAGCCGAACTAATAAACTCAAATAAAGCCCCCATCATTGTTGTATTTGGCAGTTCTACAGCTTCTTTTCCTAAAGCTAACCGTGCTGCATTTGTACCCGCCAGCCAACCACCCGCAGATGCAGCTGTATATCCTTCCGTGCCAATGATTTGTCCGGCTGCGAGTACGTGGGGATGTTCCTTAAATTGCAACTTTCCATTCATCAACTGCGGTGCATTAATAAAGGTATTACGATGCATCACACCCAAACGCACAAACTCAGCATTCTCCAACCCCGGAATCATTTGGAAAATCCGCTTTTGCTCTCCCCAACGTAGATTTGTTTGGAAACCCACCATATTCCATAACTTTCCGGCTTTATCTTCCTGCCGTAATTGTACGATCGCATATGCCCATTGTCCCTTGCCATCTTCCCGCAACGGTGCATTCGGAGAAACCAAACCTACGGGTTTCAAAGGACCAAAACGCATGGTATCCTCACCCCGTAGTGCTAATTCTTCAATTGGCAAACAAGCTTCAAAAAACTTCACTTTTTCGCGATCAAAATCCTTCAAATCCGCTTGTTCGGCTTTGCAGAGTTCATCCCGAAACCGCAGATATTCTTCCTTATTCATCGGACAATTGAGATACGCAGCCTCACCTTTATCGTACCGCGAAGCCATAAAGGCAATATCTCGATTAATCGATTCTCCGACAATAATTGGACTAGCGGCATCAAAAAAGCTCAGGTATTCCATCCCCGTCAACCGTCGCAAATCCTCAGCTAAAGCCGGACTGGTTAAGGGGCCACTAGCTATAACTACAATACCATCAGGAATCGCCCGAAGTTCACCCCGTCGCAATTCAATCAAAGGGTGTTGTTCGAGAGTGTTGGTCAAATCTTCGCTAAATATACCGCGATCGACTGCCAAAGCACCACCCGCAGGAACCTTGTGTTCGTCTGCTTTTGCAATTACCACAGAACCCAGTCGCCGCAACTCTTCGTGGAGTAAACCAGTCGCCCTATCAGCAGCCATTGCCCCAAAGGAATTACTACAAACCAATTCCGCCAGATGTTCGGTATGGTGCGCTCCTCCGAAGTAATGGGGACGCATTTCATGGAGAATTACGGGAATACCAGCTTTTGCTATTTGCCAAGCAGCTTCGGTTCCCGCAAGTCCTCCTCCGATGACGTGAATTGGTTGTTGTGACATTTCGGTTTGGTTAGAGATGGTTTGGTATGGGTATTATGTATATCAAATATCATAGATGATTTGTTGCGGGGTGGAGATTTTGGAAAAGTGGGCAAGTGAGATAATGTGAAGATAATTAGTGTATATTGATGCGATCGCCTGATTCTCAAGACAGTCGCAACAAACAGTTTTACTAATAATTGAGATATTTGTTTATTTAATTTATTGATTTTTTTTCATTATGATTATTAACATATATATCTAAATGTCAAATTGATTCTTTCTTGCAATGGTTTTGATGATTTTGGTATTTGATGTAGCCAGAAGTGTTGTGTTGAACCTTTCATCAAAAGTAGGCTACCGTTAGTTAATAAAATTTCGACTTTATCCAAATCTTTTTGAGATTTATGTTTTAGTTGAAAACGTCTTGTCTCTCCAAAACTGACCGAAGCAATTGTTGGATTTTTGCCTAATTCTTGCTCGTCATCACTATGCCAAGAAACATAATCTTTTCCATCGCGGTAAAGATTTACAAGAACGCTGTTAAATTCAGCTTTCAAAATTCCCTCTATGCGAGATTTAATGAAAAGTAGTACTGATGTCCAAAGCTGAGGACTCATTCTAATACCTGAGTATTTATATGATTTATCATTATCACCATACCAAGCTGTCAATCGTGGTAAATTGCTTTCTTTACCAAACATTTTTATTTTATCTTGTCGCCAATTAAGGGTATTCCTTAGCTCATTGAAAAATTGATTACTTTCCATTTCACTAAATAAATTTTGATAGAGAATTAACTCCCCATTAGGCAAAGGTTTACCATCTGGCATTTTTATAATCTCTGTGTGTGTTGCATTCATATCTGAATTGGAAAATAAATTAAGACTTAATTGTTCTGCAATCTCATTCTGCATAACTATCCCTGAAAATTTACTATATGTTAACTAGCGTACATCATAAAAATTCTTTGATAGTTATCTATATAGTAATTATCATTAAAATTTCCTGTTTTCATTGACCAAACTCTTCCTCTAATTTTTGACTCATCAATCGATATATTAGATATTTCAAAGAGGTGTGACAATATACTATAGAAATCATCAATTCTTTGCTTACCACCATATTTTTTAGGGCTTACACATACAAAATAGTTAGAGCCTTCTTGAGAAAATTTTATTAAATTTGCTAATCTTTGTAAATTTATCTGCTCAATATCCAGTATATTGGAAAAAATATGAATCTTCACAGAATTTTTACAAGAACTGATATCACTAATATTTAGCTCATCCAGCATTTTGTTAATTATTTTAATTTTTTCAGATGCTTGATAATTTACAAGAGATGAATTTATATACTTTTGTCCCCTTCTGACAGAATTAGCAGAAGGATCTATTAACGTAATATTGTCAATATTGAGATTTAGCTGTTTAGATGCTAGGTAGCTTATTAAAACACAAGCATCAGTAGCTGGTCCACAACCATAACTAATAATTTCTAGTGATTTACCTACAAAGTTCAATAAATTTAAATTTTCAAAAGCACGAAACAGCTTATAGTAGTGTTGCGCTCCATAAAAAGCGATATAAGCATTAATTTGTTCTTCACTTTCTAAAACTTTAGTACCATTATTGATATCACTAAGAGTATGACGTAAATCTCTATATCGAGAATCATTAATATGCTTTTTCAAACAATCTTGATATACTTCCTCAAGATAATTAAACGTAGTTCTAAATACTAAATCGCTTTTCATTATTACTTCTTTTGTGAAATTTACTTCAATTTAAGATGCCACAAAGAAGTTGAAAAACTAGTAAAGATTAAGTGGTGAAATGTGATAATTGCGTAAATAAATATACTTTTTGACGACTTAGATACTTACGTCTTCAAGTTCCTGCGAAAAAATTATTAAAGTGATTCTGAAAAATGCGATACTGTTGCAAAAGCGATATGCCTTGGGTATTAAGCTCTACTTAGCCATAGTTAATACTTCATCCATTCTTTTACCTTCGCTTATGCAAGCAGGAAGTGATACAATCTCAGCCCAATAGTCACCTTTTGCTGAATAAATCATTACTTTTCCCCAATCAAAAATTAAAAATTTTCTTCAGTAGTGTAAAAACAATTGCACTCAAACCTGCACTTATGGGAACTGTAAGCAACCAAGCAGCAGCAATATTTTTTAAAGTTGAAAATTTTACCAATTTGAAATCTTGTACCAAGCCAATACCCACTACACCACCAACTAATGCATGGGAAGTTGACACAGGTAAACCTAAACGCGATGCCAGTAAAATAGTCGTAGCTGTAGCTAGTTCTGCACAAAAACCGCTACTAGGTTGCAAAGTAATAATACTTTCACCAATGGTTGCAATGACATTTTTACCTAAAATTGCTAAACCTGTAACAATACCCGCAGCACCAAGAACCAAAATCCATAATGGTATTTCGATTTCACCTATAGGTACGTTCTTTGTTTTCATAATATATGCAATTGCAGCCAAAGGAGCGATCGCATTTCCTACATCATTAGAACCATGTGCAAATGCAACAAAGCAAGCACTCAATAACTGGTATTTGGCGAAAATCTTTTCGATTGACTGGTTATTACTTTCCCCTAGTTCGCCTTTTGTTTCTACCTTTGCCAATTGTCTCCAGCTATAAACTGTTAAGCCAAAAACTGCTAAACTACCAATAAATAAACTAATCTGATTTGTTAGTATTTGTAAACTAAACTTTTCAATTAGTAACTCTCCGAGAGGACGGGTTAAAGTGGGTAAAACAATAATTCCAAAAGTGCTAATTAAGGCAACACTCAACCAAGGTATCCATTCATTTAATTGGCTAACTTGATTTTTTTGCTGTAAAATCCAACGTTGTATTTGACTGTAAAGCAACGCTGCAATTACACCACTAATCACTGGTGTGCATACCCACCCAATAGTAATTAAACGAATCGAGAACCAGTCAATTGCATTCACACCTACAGCTACCCAACTAAAACCAGCGATCGCACCTACAACTGCATGGGAAGATGAAACAGGTAAGCCTCGTGAAGTCGCAATTTGTAACCATAAACCACAAGCAATAAGTACTGAAACCATCCCTGTCAGTAATAATTGTGGTGTATTGATAAATAATTCCGGGTTAGCGACATTTGTGGCTAAAGTCTGGGTAACTTCATGCCCAAATAGTACTGCACCTGTAAATTCTAATACTCCAGCAATTATTAAAGCCTGCTTCAACGTTACCGCTTTGGAACCTACCGATGTTCCCATTGCATTCGCAACATCATTGGCACCCAAATTAAAAGCCAGGTAAAACGCCAGAATCACGACAAAAATTAGACTAATAGACATTTAGATAGACTTTGCAAATTGAACTTAACTTCATTATCTATAAACATCTATCAATATCTAAAAATATCTAAATATTTACAATACCTTCGCCAGATTTCTGAGTGATGACGTAGTATCAAAGCTTGTAGGAGCAAGGTTTTTTCGTATAAGTGAAATAACCTTTATAAATTCCAGATAACTTAAAAATCATGTCCGGTATTCCCGCACAGTATTTTTACGTTGTAAAGCTTGATATATAAGGACTCTGGAGTCGCATCCTCGCAGATAAAACCGATATTTGTTTTAGCTGAAAACCTTGACGGCAAAAACCTTTTTGCCATTCATACTTTTGGCGAAGGTATTGTATTTATAAACCCATTCTTACGAGAATTTAGTTAGGAAACTTAACAACGATTTTGTTTTTGGTGTTAGTAGGGTTCGACGATATGCATCTGCGGCTTTTTTGATTGCTTCGGCTTGGGTAGGATAGGGATGGATAACACTACTAAGTTTGCTTAAACCAATTTTGTGAACAATGGCTGTAGTCACTTCCGAAATCATTTCACCAGCGTGACTGGCAACGATTGTCGCCCCCAGTATTTCATCAGAACCTTTGCGATGAAGAATTTTCACAAAACCCTCTTCTTGTCCATCTGCGATCGCTCGATCTACACTACTAAAGGGAATTTTAATAATGTTAGTATCTATACCTTTTGCCTGTGCTTGTTCTTCGTACATACCAACATGGGCAATTTCTGGGTCAGTATAAGTTACCCAAGGCATAATTAAACTACTTAATTTTTGTTTTCCCCAACCAAAGGGTGAAAAGAGAGTATTTTTAATTACAATTCGCGCTGCTGCATCTGCCGCATGGGTAAATTTCCAATCCATGCAAATATCACCTGCTGCATATATCTGCGGGTTAGATGTCTGCAAAAAATCATTAACAAATATACCCCGACGCGAATCATATTCAACACCGACAGCATCTAAATTTAGCCCCTCTGTATTCGGTGTCCTGCCTGCACCTGCTAAAATTTCATCAACCATCACCGAGTCACCCTGACCATTACTATTAAAATAAATCCGCTTACCGTTACTTACAGTTTCTACAGTTTCGATTTGGCTATTTAAAACTAAGCGAATGCCTTCGCGAATAAATGCATTTTGGACAATTTCCGCCGCTTCATGATCTTCTTTATTCAGAATATGTGAACCGCGATGAAATAAAATTACTTCACACCCTAATCGTCGAAAAGCTTGTGCTAATTCTGCTCCAATCGGACCACCACCAATGACTGCTAATCGTTGAGGTTTTTGAGTCAGTGAAAAAACTGTCTCATTTGTTAAATATCCAGCTGTTTCAATTCCGGGAATTGTTAATTTTGATGCTCTCGCTCCAGTAGCAATTACAGCTTTTTTAAATCGTAGAGATTTGCCAGCGACTTCTACAGTATTGGCACTGTTAAAGCTCGCATTTCCTAAAAAAACATCAATCCCTAACTTTTGAAACCTTTCCGCAGAATCATGATGACTAATACCTGCGCGAATTTTCCGCATTCGTGACATTACATAGGGAAAATCCACCTCAACCTGATGAGGTGCAATTACGCCAAATTCCCTAGCTTGATGCATTTCCCCCACTACACGTCCAGAACGAATAATGCACTTCGAGGGGACACAACCATAGTTCAAGCAATCTCCACCCATGAGATGCTTTTCTACCAAAGCCACTTTTAATCCAATATCTAAACCCGCAGCACCAGCAGCTACAACTAATCCAGCAGTGCCTCCACCAATTACAACTAAATCATAACAATCTGCGGGCTGAGGATTTACCCAATCTAAGGGATGGACATAAGAAACTAGCCTTTGGTTGTACTCGTCCATTGGACGTACAGAAATTGGTTTCAATTCCGGATTTAACATAATTATTTATCTGTAATTTGTTATCTATTCTTAGTCATTAAAACTAATAACTATTAATCATTTAAATCATGGTCTAATGCTTGACGTGCAATCCGAGTCACATAAAGTGAAACGACAACAGTTGCCGCAAAACCAATCATACGTAGTGACCATTGCAAAAATGGGTTAGCTTGTGGAGTTTCCATTCCAATCATAGCTAAATCACTTGTAAGCGAACCAATATAAACATACATAATAGTGCCCGGAATCATGCCAATTGAACCTAAGATATAATCTTTAATTGAGACTTGCGTAATTCCAAAGGCATAATTTAATAAGTTGAATGGAAATAATGGTGATAAACGAGTTAAAAATACAATTTTCAAACCTTCACGGGCGACAGCTTTATCTACTGCTTTAAATTTTGGGTATTTCTCAAGTAATTGGCAAATGCGATCGCGCGAGAAATAGCGACCAATTAAAAAAGCGAATGTTGCACCAATAGTTGCAGCAGTAAATACATAAATTGACCCCCAAAAAACACCAAATATAGCACCACCACCCAGTGTTAATGCGGAACCGGGAATAAATAATACTGTCGCTAAGTTATAGATAATAATAAATGCAATCACCCCAAAGGAATCAAGGCTTCTCACCCAAATCAATGCTTGTTGCAATAATTGGGGGATATTTAAGGCTTTGGCAATAATGATTGCCGCCGCGAATAAAGTTACTATCAACGTAAATTTTAAACATACAATTAGCTGAGATTTTCTCATGGTATATTAGTCATAGAATAAGTTGACAATTTGCCTTATATTTATTTCCCTGATAGTCAACCAAAATCAAACAGATAGAAAAAAGTCTAGCATTTCATCAAATAATTAATTGTTAGCTATTAACCAATATAGTTAACTTAAGCTAGAGTTAAGGTTTAAATAACAATTACATGTGACATCACCGCACTGAATTCTCGATAAATAAGACTGCTGATCTTAACTAAACCTTATTGAACTATTAACTATTAATTATTTTTACTTTTCACTATCATGTCAGTGTTTAGCTATTAATTGTCATTATAATTAATCATTACTAAAGAATGTACTAAAGAATATATCCCAGTAAAATGAGAATCAGCTTAAATTACCCTAAATTTTACACTAAGTATTATTTTTGCCGCGATACCAATATTTGATTCTTGTTGGCGAAACACCAAGAAAATAAGCAATAATCGTAATTTGGTTCATTAAAGTTGTTTTAAAAACTCCTTTTTTTAACCATCGACGTGCAGAAGTTAAAACTTCAGTGGGAACAATCTGAATCCGTCCCATACGTTGCAAACGTCGCATCATTTCAAAATCTTCCATGATTGGAAGTTCAGGGAAACCTCCCACTTGTTTAAATACTTCCTGCTTGATAAAAATTGCTTGGTCTCCATAGGGAAGATGGAAAAAATGCGATCGCACTTTCACGCCCCATTCTACTAATCGCAAACTCCATGCTGATGCATTAATTTTCAAATTAAAAGCACCAGCTACAACACCAGGTGGTTTTAAGGCTTCGCGGACAACAGTATCAAACTTCGGTGGTAGCTGAGTATCAGCATGGAGAAACAGCAAAATATTACCAGTTGCGAATAATGCACCTGCATTCATTTGAGATGCCCGACCAGGTAGAGAATGTATAAATTTTATTCCTAATTTTTGAATAATTTCTAATGTATTATCTTCTGAACCTCCATCAACTACAATGATTTCAATGTTCTTAGCAGATTGAATTGAGGTAATTGCAACTTCAATATTTGTAGATTCATTTAGGGTTGGAATTATAATTGAAATCTTATCAGATGTATTATATTCGTAGTTCATGCTTGTCAAGAATTCGTCAAAATGAGTAATACAAAATCAAGTTTTTATAGACAATAAAACATAAATATTAACACTATACCATTTCACTAAAATCGTGAAACATCTCCAAATTCTGAAACCCTTGTAAAATCAGGATTTCTTAATTGCGAATTGTGAATTGGTATTAGCTTTATCTTCAAAGCTAGATAAGAATACTCAAGGGCATCTACCCTAATGGAAAATAAACAAAATATTTTTATTTGCTTAAATAATATCGATGTGTCGAGAAATTGCAGTAGTCAAAATAAATAAATAAACCCAAAAAGTGCGATCGCAATGAATCATCCTGGAATGATTAAAGTCCACATTTCTCATCCAGGAACAAGTCAAACTCTCGGTGTTTTTGGGATTTTATTTCTTTCACCGATCAAATTGAGATATCAGATCATGTGCTGACGATTAAAATTTCTCCGCGTCCCCGCGTCTCTAAGTCTCTAAGTCTATGCCTCAGTCTTCATGATCAGTATTTAACCAGACTTGATTCATGCCCGAATTGTACGTTGTGCTTTCAAATAATCAAACACTGATTTATCACCAATATCGGGGGGAATTGCTTGGACAACTTTACGAACGGCAAAAACCAAGAATAAAACTGCCCAAAATCCTAACAACGCACGTTCCCACTGTAATGGCAAAATACTGAGCATATGCCCAAGTAGTAACACAGGGACAATTAAAGTTAAAAATTTTGTTTCCAAACGATTAAAACAAAAAGCTTCTTTGAAATAAATTCCTGTGAGTGCGGCGAATGTAAATCCGATTCCCAATACAGTTAGGGGATTAGTATAAACAGTAACTGCAAATGCTTGAGGGTCAGCATGAGCGATCGCCAAAGCAGAAATTGCACCAATCACCCAAAAAGCTTGTAAAGTCCGATGTAAAACCGCCATGTAAATATGGATAGTTAATAAGCTGACACCAAGGGCGAGGGTAAAACCAGTATATAAAGGTGTGACAAAACGATAAATACCTGGGTTTTTACTGAACAACACTAACCCACTAGCGACAGCAAAACAGATTGCTGAAATCATTAAACCAGCACGATAGATGATGACACCTTGACGATCGCTCTCATCAATCGTAAATTCGCCGAACTGTCCTTGATATACTTCGGGTGTGGCAACCATAAGAATAGTTAGGGGTGAGGGGTTATAAATATACTCTAAACCTAATCATCTGATTCTGAAAATATTACTCAAATCCCTAGAACCACTGATTACTACGGTCATTTCCACTGTATCTAAAACAGTAACTCGACTATCTGCCCCAATTCGCTATTAAATCGCGATCGCGCATTCCCTTGATTAATCGCAATTTCCACCCAGCCATCACTATCAATAATTGCGATCGCTTCTCCAGGATCAACGCTACTGTAGGTTTTGGCTCCTGATACTGGGAATCCAGCAATATTCACATGCCAAGATTTTTCTGGGATGTAGCTACTGGGAATATTGGTAATTAAATTCCCAAATACATCTATATACTGAATGCAACCAACTACACCATTCATGCCAGGGCGACATTTTGGTAATTCCAGTTCGACCAAACTATCTAAATTTATTTTGCTGCCTAATTCTCGAAGCGGTACGCCATTGGCAAGATGGGCGGCAACAGGCGCAAATATATCCCGACCATGAAATGTGAGACTGGGTTTTGGTGTTCGCCAATATTGAGAATTATTTAATTCTACTGCTGCAACTGCGATCGCTTGAGTTAATACCCCACTCAAAATGCCATTATCCGGTGCAACTAAAAAACCGTTCTCCAATTCTACTGCCACAGCCCGACGACTACTTCCCACTCCGGGGTCAACCACAGCCAGATGTACTGTCCCATCGGGGAAATAGGGAAAAGCACTCATCAAGCAAAATCTGGCAGCAGCAATATTTTGAGGTGGAATCTGATGCGTCAAATCCACCACTGGAATATTTGGATTAATTTGCGCGATCGCACCCTTCATTACACCGACATAGACATCGCGATCGGCAAAATCAGTTAACAAAGTTAGAAGTCTTGTTTGACTCATTGCCACCCTAACAAAGTTTTAAATAAAGTAAATATATAATAAAGAATATTTTTCTGTAACAAAAGTAACCAAATATATGATATATTAAATAAACATGACATAAATATAGCTGATAGCAAAGAGGTTCAAGCCATGATTCGCAACAGAGTCGAAGCTGCGAAAAAAGCCCAAGAGGCTCACAAACAAAGCATTTTGAAAAATATCGAGCATCGCTTGCAAGTTGCGAGAGCCAAAGGTGATGAGAATTTAGTTCGTCAAATCGAAGCTGAGATGAGAAGTTTCGGTTAAAAAGGTTAGGCAAAAAACTGAGTTAATTTTGGAAATTTTGGAGTAAAAAGCCCGTAATACTTGAATACGGGCTTTTTTATTTGGTGTATGACAAATTATTAAATTATTTTTGTGTGAACATAATCAATGCAGTTTGTGCTAAACCGACAATAACTCCCAACACCCCACCCAAATTGACGATCGCTTGTAATTCATTTTTGACAATTCCCTCAATTGCCGCCTCTAAATCTGCGGGGGAAGTTGATTTTACCCGATCAACAATCACTTGATCAATCGAGAGAATTGGAATCACTTGAGCAACAATTTGCTCCAAATCCCGTTCGAGATAGCGTTCGAGAATTAAAGCTAATTCCTTGCTGACAACTTCCAAAGAAGCATTGACAACAGGAGAAGTGCTCAGACGGTTAATTAATATGGCTGCTGTATTATCCCAATCAACCGACTCACTCAAACCTTGGAGTAACTCACCACCACGATTTTGCAGATAATGGCGGACACTTTCGCGGGTAGTTTTGCGTAACTGCCGGACTGTAGCGATGGGGAGATTTTGTAAGGACAAGTTGAGGAGGAATTTTTTGATGCGATCGCGTACACTTAAATCTTGGATGAGTTCACGAATACGTGCATTTGTTGCGTCTTTTTCATCTAAACAATAGGTTCGCAACCTCGCTAAAGTATTGCGTAAGCCAAATAAATTTGCCACAACCCAATAAGTACCGCTAGTTTTTTCGCGGAAACTCTCATCGATAGTTTGGATAGTGCGATCGGTGAGAAAATCAACTATAGCCGAGCGGATGGTATCAGCAGGCAAGACGACAGTCAGTAACCAGTCAGCCAGACGGAAAGCTTGTTCTTCATTGAGTTGGAACTCAAGTAATACCTGGTCAAAAATTTGATTAATTTGTGCTTCTAAAAAATCTTCGCGTCGTGCCAATACTTTCAATAAACGTGGTAGCGACTCACCCAAAAGGTCGCGCAATATCGAGGCTAATATTTTAGCGCTTTTTTGTTCCCGATCCGCTTGGATTTGTTCGATCGCCATTTGCAATAACCAGTGTATTGCACCCTGTACCCGTTCGGTTTGCAGCAAGCGGCGTGCGAGATTTTGCAATTCCTGGGGTGTCAGCAACGACCCCATAATTGTATCGGAAATATTTTTGGCAAGCCGTTCCTGATTTCGGGGAATCAAACCAGGAGTAAACGGGATGCGTCTTTGACGAATATATATGGCTCGGTAGGGACGAAATAGCATTTTTATGGCTATATCGTTGGTGAAATAGCCAATAACTCCACCGAGAACCGGGGGTGATATGTAGAGCCAGAGGTGAGACCAATCCATTTTGGATTTCGGATTTCGGATTTCGGATTTCGGATTTTGGATTTCGGATTTGAATTTTGGATTTTGGATTTTTGGATTGTATCTGGGTTTGCAATTCGGTAAACATATACTACGAGCAGTTAACCCCAATCCAAAATCCGCCTGGAAAGTTTGGCAAGAACCCCGTATGAAGGTAGCTTTGGCAAGCAACACTGCCAACTTTTCGCAAAATCTAAAATCTAAAATTTCTTGATGACCAGCACTCCCATCATACCGTTCGCAATGGGGTAGTGTGTGGCATCTGTAAAACCAACTTGTTGTGCGATCGCAATTTGTGCATTACCAAGGGGAAAGCGGTCTAAGCTGGGACTAATGTAAGCGTACTCGTCTTTCATTCCCATTTGTGTAGCGGTGGGAACAACTAAATTATTCAAGTACCATTGTTGAAATTTTCGCATCAGTTCATTACTGGGACGGTGAAAGTCTAGAATTGCCGCTTTTGCACCAGGTTTGAGGACGCGATACAATTCTTGCAAGCAACGGGGAATATCAGTGACGTTTCGCAAACCATAGCCCATTGTCGCCGCGTCAAAGTGATTATCCTCGAAAGGTAAATTGAGAACATCAGCTTCAATCCAAGTAATATTCGGTTTTGGGTAGATATTTTCTGCTCTTTCTTGGGCGACTGCCAGTAATTCGCAGGAAAAATCAACTCCGGACACTTGACCAGTTTTACCTACATGTCGCGCCATTCTCAAAGATAAATCACCACTACCACAGCATAAATCAATACAAGTATCTCCCGGTTTTGCTTGGCTCCATTTCACTGCCATTTCTTTCCAAACCCGATGCTGTCCAAAACTCAAGCGATCGTTTAACTCATCGTATACTGGAGCAATTTTGTTAAAAATATTACGTATTTCATTATTCATTGTTTGCAAAAGTGACTAATATGGAATCTTGAATTACGGCGAAATTAATTCTTCCCATTGATACCCAAGGTGAATTTTTCGCCCAATACAACATTAAATACTAGTTTGAAATGCTAGTTTCAAATAATTTGCACAAGTGCGTTAGGAAATGTAACTCTAACGCACCGAGAATAAATTTGATTGGGTGCGACTCTTCTGCTAAGACAGAGACAAGAATTTCGTTAAGCTCTATAAGCTTTCTACCAATGGAATTCTATTTTTAACTTGATTTCGTAAGGATTAAGCGATCGCTTACAACGAACGAAAAAACCTGGTTTTATTCCTCCTTCAACGCAATAGCGCAATCATAAGCGAAAGGGATGATGTGGTTTTGGAGATTCTAACTAGTATATTTTAGGAATAAGATAAGGCTGTATTCCTTATCTAACAATAATTCTAGCTTTGAACCAAAATTTAAAGCGTCTTACAAAAAGAGTCGCACCCAATTTGATTTTATTCCTCTTCCTCTTCCCCATCAATATAAAAATCGTAATCTTCTGCAACTGCGTAATTTTGACACAGTGTATCTAATTCTTCCAAAAATTCTTCAGCATCATCAATTGTCAAATTGAAGTTGAGAATATTGACAATAGTATTTTCCTCATCCTCTTCTTCTTCGTAGTCGAAATAATAATCTTCCTCACTTTCCACATAATTCTCACAAAGTTCATCCAAAGCGGCGATGAAACCTTCCGAATCTTCCGTACGGACATAAAAATCATACAGAGAGAGCGCATTTTCATCAGCAAAGAAAGACTCCTCATCTTCCCAGACACCAGCGCTAAAATCTAGATCGCTAACGGATTTGATCATCCATGAGTCATGTCCATTGTAATCCTCATGGATTACGTATTCATACGGAATATAACAATATCCCTTGTCACCCCATTCTGAACCCCAGGAATTGCGAACAATAAACATGCGGTCTTTATCTGAGTAACCAACACAAAGCATCGCGTGCCATCCATGTTTTTCCCGGATTTGCTGAGATTTTTTCGGCATAGGAATCCGTCCGCGATCGCGCGTAGCATGATCAAAAGAATTAAAAGTCTTCAGAGCAAAAGCGATCGGATAACCTTCCGCGAGGGTATGCCGCCACAGATTCAAGTCAGTTTCCACAAACTCAGCTTCGGTAATCTTAAAGTTAGCAGCATGTTCGTATGCCTCTGCATCAGGTTCTTCGCAAATTAACTCCTCATCATTAGCCCAAAATTCTTCTGCACAAGCACCATATTCCATCAGCGCATCAATTGCACAATACATCTGAGTGCCGCGATCTTCAATGATGTCACTTTGCTTGGCACGGGCATTGTAATAAACAAACAAACGACTTACATCAGCAGAATCCCCTAAGTTGCGCTTTGCCAAGTATTCATAAGCACCAACAAAAGCATTAGCAACACAACTGTTCCCAACCTGTTCTTCCACTTCAGTCATATATTTGCGTAAATCAACCTTAGGCGGCAGCTTTTTCGCGGAAAAACGTCCAATTTCGTGATTCTTCGCATTCGCCGGTTTTTGACCAATTTGATAGCCACCAAGGCGATATTTGTGCTTCTTTATCGTTGTTACCATGACTTTTAGATTATCCTTGAGTAATTCTTATTACATAGAATACCCAGATGAATCCAGTTTGACTCAAGGATTGCAGATGCCAGTGCTGTCATCTGAACAGCCTAAAAAAACAACTCTCTAATCCCCTCGCTGCCAATCTCTACAGCCAAAGCCGCAAGTAAAAACCCTAAAAGCTGAGTAATAATCACTTCACCTTCCGCACCAATCCATTTATCGATATTGCTAGCCAAGCGCATGATTAACCAAGTCACAAACATTGCTCCTAAAAGACCCAAAATCACGCTCACATGAGGACTAGGAGACTCTGACATTAATAACATTACAGTAGTTAAAGTTCCTGGGCCAGCCAGTAAAGGTAAAGCTAGCGGAGTAATGGCAACATCACGCTCTCGCTCAATTACAGGTGTATCTAAATCGCCGCGTAGCATTTGTAGCGCAATTAACAGTAATAGTAAACCACCAGCCACCCGCAACGAAGCAAAGCTGATATCTAAATAATTCAAAATAAACTTCCCAGCAAAGGCAAACAGCAACAATACACCTATTGCCACCACAATAGCTTTATCAATTACTCTATTTCTTTCCTCTGCTTCCATTCCTTTCGTCAAGACCAAAAGTATGGGGATATTACCCACCGCATCAGCAAGTACGAAAACGGCAACAAAGGTTTTAATTAAAATTGGTATATCCACAGTAAATCAGATTATCAGGGCTTGTTAACAAAGTAACTCGAATTTGGGAAAGGAGAAAGGAAAAGGGGAAAGGGGTAAATGACAAACTCTAAATTGCAGCTGCCAACAAATAACCATTAACAATTAATAAGTAACTAATTTATTACTTTTTCGAGCGATGATAGTAGTTTAATAACCACCCTGCGTTATTTGACTGTTTGTTATTGAATCTATGAAGTCTTATTTAGCTGCCGCTATTCAAATGACAAGTGTGCCTGATGTGTCAAAAAACTTGGCACAGGCAGAGGAATTTATTGATTTGGCTGTAAATCAAGGTGCCCAGTTGGTGGGTTTGCCGGAAAATTTTGCGTTTATGGGCGAAGAAAATGAGAAACTCGCCCAGGCAAATAGTATCGCCCAGGAAACTGAGAAATTCCTGAAAACTATGGCGCAACGCTATCAAGTGACAATTCTTGGGGGTGGCTTTCCGGTTCCGACTGAGTCTGGCAAGGTTTACAATACTGCTTTACTGGTTGATGCTAACGGGCATGAACTGAGCCGTTACCATAAAGTCCATTTATTTGATGTTAACGTCCCTGATGGGAATACTTACCGAGAATCTAGTACTGTCATGGCAGGTAAGGAACTCCCAGAAATCTGTGTGACGGAAAAACTCGGAAATATTGGACTTTCGGTTTGTTATGATGTCCGTTTTCCGGAACTTTATCGGCATTTGTCAGAAAAAGGAGCAGATATTTTGTTTGTACCTGCTGCTTTTACAGCATTTACCGGAAAAGATCACTGGCAAGTCTTATTACAAGCCCGTGCAATTGAAAATACTTGCTATATCATTGCCCCAGCCCAAACGGGAATTAACTATGCCCGTCGCCAAACCCACGGACATGCGATGATTATTGACCCTTGGGGGGTAATATTAGCTGATGCCGGAGAAAAACCGGGAATTGCGATCGCCGAAATTAATCCCTCCCGCCTAGAACAAGTCCGTCGGCAAATGCCCAGCCTCCAACATCGGATGTTTATTTAAGGGAAAGGGAAAAAGGGGAAAGGGAAAATTATTAATTTCTATTCCCCATTCCCCATTACCCTATTAACCATTAATAATCCAGCAAATAACACATCATTGAAAATAAAGAAAAAATTTATCGACATCTGCAATTTTTCTATTCAAAATAGAAGCGTTAAATCTAAAATGATTGCAGAAGGTAAGCTCACTTGAAGACTCGACTCATAGTCTTTTTTCTAACTGCAACTCAGTGCTTTTTAGTAGGTTGTAATCTACGAAATCCACCTCAAAGACGAGAGCCTCAAGACCCTTTCACTACAGAACCAGAGCCTCTCCCTAATACCGATCGCCGCAATAATGATCGCAATAACGACCGTAATAACGATCGCAATAATGATCGTAATAACGACCGTAATAGCGATAGCGATCGTGATCGAGAGGGCAATTTTGACCGCGATAGAAGAGATCAAGAACGCGGTAGTGATCGAGAAAGAGACAGAGAGCGCGATCGAGAATTCGATCAAGATAGAGGAGGTGAAAGAAGATACGAAAAAAAGCACGGTGTTCCAGGTTCAGACATCAACAGAGTACATGTGACAGCACATGAAATGGCGTTTCGGATGTCGCGATCGAGTGTCTCACCTGGAAAAGTTGATTTTCTCGTGACGAATACCAGTACAGTTTCCCACGAAATGACTGTGATTAAGACTGACCTTCCTGTTAATCAACTGCCAGTAACTAACAACGGTCAACTTGATCAACGAAAGGCTGGTAAGCTAGTCGGTGAAATTAACGCTACCGAACTGAAAACAGGTGCAACTAAGTTACTCAGTCTTGATTTAACTCCTGGTAATTACTTGATTATTTCTAATTTACCTGGACAGTTTCAAGCTGGCATGATAACTCAATTCACTGTGAAGTAACCCAAATTTGCAGGTTACTAAAACTAGTGTTTAAATAGAAACTCGGTTTCTGTAGATGAAGTCACGAGTATCTTCGTACTTTTGATCAGAAACTGGGTTTCTCTAGTCACAAAATATTATTTGCAAAAAAGACAAAGCTAGCAAAAAACCGAGGAACTAAAATAATCCCCGGTTTAGTCATATCTATAGTATAAATATTTAGCGATTTACCGATTTTGGGTACGTCCAAAGGACGTGACCCTTTTATTCGTGATCTGAGCCACCTACACTTACACACTAACTGATGTTGCAGCGTAAGTTTTTTTGCTGTTTCAGGTAATTATTGTTGATTTAATTACACTTTTGCAGCAGCTTTTGTCAAAGCAGTGAGTTCACCTTTTGCGTATTTAGCAGCAAAGTCGTCAAGGCTCAATTGCTTGATTTTGCTTCCATTCCCAGCAGTTTCAAATTGTTGGTAGCGTTCAGCACAAACTTTCTGCATGTATTTGATGGAAGGCTTGAGGAAGTGACGGGGGTCAAACTCTTTAGGATTAGAAGCTAATGCTTCACGCACAGCCGCAGTGATTGCCAAGCGGTTGTCAGTATCAATATTTACCTTACGAACACCACACTTAATACCTTTTTGAATTTCTTCTACAGGTACGCCGTAGGTTTCAGGAATTGCCCCACCATACTGGTTGATTATTGCAATCAAATCTTCTGGCACTGAGGAAGAACCGTGCATTACCAAGTGGGTGTTAGGTAAACGACGGTGAATTTCTTCAATCCGGCTGATTGCTAAGATTTCACCAGTTGGTTTGCGGGTGAATTTGTAAGCACCGTGACTGGTTCCAATTGCAACCGCTAAAGCATCTACTTGAGTTTGTTCTACAAACTGTACAGCTTCATCAGGATCGGTCAAAAGTTGAGAATGGTCGAGTTTACCTTCAAAGCCATGTCCGTCTTCGGCTTCGCCCATACCAGTTTCCAAGGAACCCAAGCAACCGAGTTCACCTTCAACACTAACACCCAAGGAGTGAGCAACTTTTACGACTTCACGGGTAACATTAACGTTGTACTCAAAGCTTGCAGGGGTTTTTGCATCTGCTTGTAGCGAACCATCCATCATGACGCTGGTGAAGCCATTTTTCATTGCTGAATAGCAAGTTGCAGGCTCATTACCGTGGTCTTGGTGCATGGCAATAGGAAGATGGGGATAAGTTTCTGCCGCAGCCAAAATTAAGTGGCGCAGGAAGTTCTCGCCAGCATACTTACGAGCGCCACGGGAAGCTTGTAAAATCACGGGGCTATCTGTTTCATGGGCAGCCTGAACAATTGCTTGAATCTGCTCCAAGTTGTTAACGTTGAAAGCTGGGATGCCATAACCGTTCTCAGCAGCGTGATCCAATAATAGCCGCATTGGTACGAGCGCCATAGATAGTCCTCCTAATATCGTTGTTCAGCTAATCGGTTTTAGACAAGCGTGTTTTTATTTACGCTAATCTCAATCTTAAGGTTTTTTTCAACTTATAGGAAATTATAACTAGTGATTGGTGCTTATGTTGAAAAAGTTTCCGCTTTGGATAGTGGCGATATACGATGATTAGTGCTTGACTTGTCCCCATGCCCTTTTAGGGAAAGCACTCCGGTTGACATAGCCTCGAGTATTTTGACGTGAGGCAGGTGTCAGTAATGCCAATTAGAATTATTTATAGTTAACTCGAACCATTCACTATTAACCGTTTACTGTTAACATTCCTTAGTTTTTTAGTAATTCTAAATTAAGTATGGGTCGCCCGGGACTCGAACCCGGAACTAATCGGTTAAAAGCCGAGTACTCTACCATTGAGTTAGCGACCCTTGCCTTGAGTTATTTTAAGCTTATTTGATTTCTAAGCTACTTTTGGCTTTTTGTTGAAGTTTGATTGTTTTTCAACTTCGTCATTCTACCACAACCATCTATAGATTTGTAAAGGGGGTAGACTAGAAATTTCCTAGAAAAAATTGACACTCAGTTTGATGGAAGTTTGATAATTGTTTCTAGGCTCGATCGTTGTGAGTTTTTCGCCTGTATTGATGGAGTTACGGGGAGCGCTCCAAGGTTCAATGCAATAAAATTCTTTGCCTTTGAGAGTCCAAAATACCAGGGTTGAGAAAACACCTTCATATTCGAGGCAGAGTTTCAGATTGCGATCGCGATCGGTCACTGTTGCCGATTTCCCACTGAGTTGCTTGAATGCGACATCAATTTCATCGGCTCCAAAATCAAAGTTACCACTAAAGGATTTGGTTTCTTTGGTTTTATGGTCGAAATATTCCTGTGAGGGGATATCAAAACTCAGTTTGCTTTTATCTCGCACGAGGAAGTAGGGATGAAAGCCAAAGGAACAAGGCATCAGCACATCAGATTTATTTTGGTAGGTTTGGGAGATGTCTAGGGTGTTTCCTTGCAATTTGTAGGAAAATATGACTTCAAAATCAAATGGATAAACCTGCTTTGTGGATTCACTACTTGCCAATCTCAAAGTTAAAGTTGCTGAATTTGCATTCGCTTCTTGTCCTACTACTTCCCAAGCTAAATCGCGGGCAAATCCATGTTGTTTGAGGGTATATGGTTTGCCGTTGTGAGTGTAGCTGTTATCGGGTAAATTACCGCAGATGGGGAATAACACTGGATTACCACCGCGTACACTCAATTCTGGGTTGGCAAAGCGTTCTGTATCGAGATACATGATATCGCGCCCATCTACCAGCCATTTCGTAATAATTCCACCGCGTTCCGGTACAACTTCTAGTACAGAAGCGCTACTTTCGTCCTTGAGTACGTAGGTTTTGTACTGTCTTTGTTCCAGGGATATAGAATACATAATTTTGATGATTTTGAGGAATTGGGCGTTAGTTATGATTGCCCCTCGTTCCCATGCAAAGCATGGGAAGAGTCAAGGAGTCAAAGTTAAAGTGGGGAGACAAGTTAATCAAGCCAGTTAATCAAACCAGTCAAGAATTTTTTCCCTTTTCCCTTCTCCCACCAATTTTATTGCTCATCCTCGGCAAAAATATAGCGATATAATTCACTGGGATTTGGTTCAGGACTGCTTTCAGCAAATACGACCGATTCTTCCACTTCGGTTTGAATTTTCCGATCAATTGCCTTGAGTTCTTCCTCGGTAGCCAAGTTTCTCTCAATTAATTGATTTCGCAATTTCTTAATTGGATCACGAGCAAACCAAAATTCTTTTTCTTCTTTACTCCGTAACTCATCGGGGTCTGCGAGGGAGTGTCCTCGGAAGCGATAGGTTAGTGCTTCAATGAGGGTGGGGCCTTCCCCAGCACGGGCACGACGCACGGCTTCTTTGGCAACTTCATAAACCGCGAGAACATCCATACCATCTACTTCTACACCAACCATGTTAAAAACGCTGGCTTTTTTGTAGATTTCGGGATCAGATGTCGCACGTTCATGTGCCATTCCAATAGCCCATTTATTATTCTCGACCACAAAAAGTATGGGCAACTTCCATAATGCTGCCATATTCAGTGTCTCGAAAAATTGACCGTTGTTTGTGGCTCCGTCTCCAAAAAAGCAGGCTGTGACTTGGTCGGATGTTTGATCACCCATAACTTCGCGCCGATACTTACTTTGGAAAGCTGCACCAGCTGCTACAGGAATACCTTCAGCAATAAACGCATATCCACCCAAGACGCGATGTTCGGCTGAGAACATGTGCATTGAGCCACCACGTCCTTTACTGCATCCCGTTTCCTTGCCAAATAGTTCTGCCATGACTTCGCGGGCGGGAACACCAGCGCTGAGGGCATGAACATGGTCGCGGTAAGTGCTGCTGACATAATCTTCACCCGGTCGCATGGCTTTGATTACCCCACTAGATACGGCTTCTTGACCGTTGTAGAGGTGGACAAAGCCGAACATTTTGCCTCGATAGTACATTTCGGCACACTTGTCTTCAAACATGCGTCCGAGTACCATGTCTTCGTAAAGCAGCAAGCCTTCTTGTTTAGTGATTTTTGCGGAAGCTGCGTCAAAGGTTGGTAACGTGCGTTCTTGAACCATTATCTTGTGAGTATCCCCGTAGTAACATTGAAAGTTACCATAGCTGTTAATTAAGGAAGAATAGCCGGCGCTGATAGTAATTCAGAATTCAGGAGTCAGGACTTAGGAGCCAGAATTGCTGAAAATTGCGCTATGTTTTTGGCTATATACTGGCTATAGACTATCAATTAGAATAACTTGCTTTCTGCATATTCATTAACAATTTCAATGAATTCCCTAAGAAGTCTTTCATCATCGCCAAATGGGTAATTCAGTACAGGCAGTTAACAGAAACTTATGGCTGCAAAAACTATTCTCTAGCTCTAGGTAATTGTAACGATATTAACCTCATGATATAATTTTTTCGCTATATGGTAGCGTTAATTAACTTTTGTAGTATATAATTTTTCGCACATCAGGGGAAAGACTTGATTTAACTAGGTCTGAACGATTAATATCGCGATCAGTTAAGTGGCTTGACACTGAAAATAGTTAAAGTTACTGCAAGTGCAAATTAAGCCAGATGTAAGTTTATTTACTGATGTCTTAATGTTCTCTTAAAGTCGGGTATAGCAAAAATCCGGTTCTGCCGAAGCTCAATTTACAGCCGATGAGGTTAGTTTGAAAAGACAAGCTCTGAAAAACAATCTCCGGTTCAGGTTTCGGTCAAGGCATAATTTAATGTTTATCCCTATCTCTATTGCTGAGATGGTCTAGGTAAAAGAGTAAGTGCAATTTTTAATATACGCGGCATGGGGAAGTAGACTGTGCGAATTCCGCTAGATTACTACCGAATTTTAGGATTACCGTTGGCGGCAAGTGAAGAACAATTGCGGCAAGCTTATAGCGATCGCATTGTCCAACTACCACGACGGGAATATTCTCACGCGGCGGTGGCATCTCGAAAACAATTAATAGAAGAAGCTTACGTGGTTTTATCAGATACGAAAGAGCGCAAAGCTTACGATAAATTATATTTAGCACATGCTTATACTCCTGACGCTGGCAAAGATGTAGCCGTAGCAGTCGAAAACAGAGTTGCTGCTAATCGTGAAAATATTGATACTCGTGCCTTAAGTATTGAAGTTAATCAAGATGAGTTGGTGGGGGCTTTACTAATTCTTCAGGAGTTAGGAGAGTATGAACAAGTACTCAAATTGGGTCGCCCCTACTTAGTTAACAAACAGAATTCCTCAAACCACAAGCTTGACAATTCCACATCCAATATTGAACTGGATACGGCTTTAGAACGTCCCGACGTTGTCTTAACAGTTTCCCTTGCTTGTCTAGAACTCGGTCGTGAGCAATGGCAACAAGGTCATTATGAAAATGCCGCAATTTCTCTGGAAACCGGCGAAGAACTCTTAGCCCGTGAAGGTATGTTCCCCAGTGTTAGGGTAGAAATTCAAGCCGATTTAAATCGATTGCGACCCTATCGGATTCTCGAATTACTGGCACTGCCGGAGGAAAAAACATCCGAAAGACGGCAAGGGTTACAATTATTACAAGAAATTCTCGAAGAACGTGGTGGCATTGATGGTTCTGGTAACGATCAATCCGGGTTGAGCATTGATGACTTTTTACGCTTTGTGCAGCAACTGCGTCATTACCTCACCGTTAATGAACAGTACAAACTATTTGAGGCAGAAAGTAAACGACCTTCATCTGTCGCCACATATTTAGCAGTCTATGCTTGCATTGCGCGGGGTTTTACTCAACGTCAACCTGCTTTAATTCGCCAAGCAAAGCAAATGCTAATTCGCTTGGGTAAGCGTCAAGATGTACATCTGGAACAATCATTGTGTGCTTTGTTATTGGGGCAAACCGAAGAAGCAACACGGGCGTTGGAACTTAGTCAAGAATACGAAGTATTAGTCTTTATTCGGGAAACATCCCAAGATTCTCCCGACCTTTTACCAGGTTTATGTTTATATGGTGAACGTTGGTTACAAAACGAAGTATTTCCTCACTTCCGTGATTTAGTCTCGCAATCTGCTTCTCTCAAGGATTACTTTGCAAATTCGCAAGTCCAATCATACTTGGAAGCTTTACCCACAGACGGCGAAAATGCCGGTCATTATGGGAATGGGATTGATCGCCAACCTGTGAACCAACCAGTCAGTAATATAAATGTAAATCCGAGCGATCGCGGCTATCATCGCCCTAATTACCCCCATAATATTAGTTCTCGACCAAATTACAATAGCAACCCCTCGGAACTAGAACCTTCCCCAACGCCAAATCCACCCAATCAAAATCGACGCGAATATTCAAGTTTTTCCCCCGAACCCAGAACTACCGCCAATGGTGCATCTCGTAATGGTTATGGCGCACCATCTGTCAAGGGAATTGATGGTTACGGTTCCAGCGATCGCCGGGAATATGCCAATACGAATACATCGGCAACAAGGCTAAAGCAACGCCAACCCCAACGTCCAGGAAATACAATACAAACCCCAAATAATCGGGAAACATTGCGATCGCGACGCAAAACTCGCTCTTCCTCCTTCCCCGCACAATTACTACTGAAATTACTTGCTTCTATCGCTGGTATCTTTTTATTGTGGTTAATCATCAGCAACGTTTTTGGATGGTTAAAAAATGTACTGATGCCAACTCCGCCTTTACAAGGAGAACAACTAGCAATACAGATTAACGAGCCACCTCTGAAGATTCCCGAACCAGGTACTCAGGAACCATTTTCGCAATCCACTTTAACAAAAGAAACGGCAACAGAGATTGTTCAAGCATGGCTAGCAGCAAAATCTGCGGCTTTAGGTGCAGAACATGATATTGACAGTCTCAACGAAATCTTAACTGGTTCTGCTTTATCTGACTGGCGGGGAATAGTTCTACAAGTAAAGGCAGACAATCGCCATCGTCAGTACGAACACGCAATAGACGATGTATCAATAACAAGTGACGCGAGTAATCTCGAACGTGCCTCAATTGACGCATCTGTCCAAGAAAGAACCACTTATTATCAAAATAACCTGCTGAAGACAAGCGGTAAAACAGAAAAAGTCAGAGTTAGGTACGAATTGACTCGTGTGGAAGGAAAATGGCGTATTCGCAATATCTCGCTTTTAAATACGCTGGCAACACAATAACCTAATGGTTAATAATTGGAGACTATTTTGACTGAAATATGACAACAACCTCAGCCAAAAAAGTCTTGAGCTTTAGACAGGCAATAGTATCTAAAGTATTTAGGTTTTCCTAATTACCTCGGTAACTATTGTGTTTCCTAAATTGTCTCTAAAATGGTTAATATTTAATCATCAGGGTAAATGGAAAAGCATCAGCTGATACTTAACCCTTTTATTTTGGTGTGTATGGAAAAATACGCAAAATGCTTGACTTCAGTATTAATCCAATAAAAATTAATCATTAAATAAATTCTGTCTGATGTTTCATGGGTGACACTTTATTTCAAGCTTATACACCTCTAATTTTCTGGACAGGATTAGGGTTAATCATATTTAGATTTGTGCCTAAGTGGTTTCCGAAATTATTAGGTCGTTGTCTATACTGGGTAGGAATACCAATAGAACTAATTGCTTTAGGTCGTCAGGGTAGTTCGTCAGAATATCAGCAGGTCATAAGTACCCCTTTCTTAGCACCTGTGATTACTATTGGTGCATTAACAATCGGCTTAATCGTATCTCTGTTGGTTTTGTGGTTATGGAAAAATTCAATTTCTTCACCAGCACTTAATAGTAGTAGCGAAGGTAGTTTTCTTCTGGCTGCTATTTTGGGAAATACAGGTTTTGTGGGACTGGCGATCGCACCTGCTTTAGTTGATGAAAATGCTTTAAATTTAGCAGTGTTATTCAGTGTTATCCACAATATTGTTGGCCCTTTTGGTGTGGGTGTTGCGATCGCTAGCTACTTCAGTTATTCCCGACAACAAAATAAATGGTGGAAAATATTACTTGATATATTAATGGTTCCAGCATTATGGGCATTTATAATTGGTAATTTAACTAAACAAATCCCATTACCCGAAGTTGTGGAATTTAGTCTTCAGCAGTCAGTGGGTTTTGTGATTGCTTGTGCCTTTTTACTCACAGGAATTAGACTGTCCCAACTCCAAGGATGGAAGAGTTTAAAATTAGCTTTTTTACCCGCTATTTTGCGAGTAGTTGTTATCCCTCTAATTGTCGGTATAGCAACGACATTTCTGTTTAATTTGCCGAATTCTTCGCGTCTGGCAATGGTATTGATGTCGGGAATGCCTTCTGCGTTTGTGGGTTTAATTTTGGCAGAAGAATATAATTTAGACCGGGATTTAATTGCTAGTAGTATTTTAGTATCAACAGTATTATTACTCTTCGTATTACCTGTGTGGGTTCTAATATTTGGATAACGGAGTAGTTCTAGGTCAGGTGTTAGAAGTATTATTTTACTCAATGAATATATACGAGTGAGTACTAGATTGGGCGATCGGATTGATAATTGTTATATTTCCAGTTCAGTCCATGAGTATTAAATTCTCACCTCACTCAAAATTTGAAAAACCTTGATTTTGCAATCATCCTAGCCTGATATATACTTCCATGCTTTTATTGTGTCACAGAATTATGACAACTGGGGTCTCAGGGAGTGGTTTGCGAGTCCCAGACTCTCTCTATTTGTCATGAAATACTGACATAATGCTCCCCAAAAAACAAGTAAATTCGTCAAACCCTTAAAAATATACCTTCTGGCTACTTGCCCTTTGATGGGGGGTCTTGGTTAATATTCATTTACAGAAGGTTGATTTCGATCCCAAAGAAAAACGGATCGGCTAAAACTGACAAAATAAGTAGTACGTAGACCGTGGTACGTAGACCAAAGATAAGAAAACTTTAAATTTGAAGTTTCAGTAAATCTATAAATAAACAGGACAGAAGTCATTCCACACAAATGGCATTTGAATTGAACAAACATGAACCAGGGGAAAAATCACTTGGAAAGTAACTGGAGTCTAATCTCATGTCACAAGAACGTCCGCCACTAGAAGAAATGACACTGCGTCAATTACGTAGGGTAGCTAGTGCTTATGGAGTCTCTCGCTACAGTCGAATGCGTAAATCGCAATTACTCGCAGCTATTCTAGAAGTTGAGCGCAGCAAGCTTTCGTTAAATTCACCCAATCAATCTCATTTACTGGAGGCTCAAGAAGTCGTGGAAGCAGCAAAATTCGAGTTAGGGCAAGTCGATCGCAATGCCGGAAATCTCTCTGATGTAGATGAGTTTTTGGCAGATTTACCAGGCGGTTATGGTGAGAGCCGCATTGTATTAATGCCACGTGATCCACAATGGGCTTATACCTATTGGGACGTGCCCGTCGAACATAAAGAAGAATTGCGTCGCAATGGTGGACAGCAATTAGCGCTGCGGATTTACGATGTTACTGATATCAACCTTGAATACCAAAGCCCCCACAGCATTCAGGAATATCCCTCTGATGAAATGGCACGCGAATGGTATTTGCCAATTCCTGTAAGTGATAGAGATTACGTTATTGATATTGGTTATCGCTGTGGTGATGGTCGTTGGTTAGTCCTGGCTCGTTCTGCCCGCGTCCATATTCCTCCTGTTTATCCTAGTGACTGGATTGAAGATGTCTTCATCACAGTTAACTTTGAGGATGACCTACGTGGTCAAACTTTATACGAACTTGTTCCACCTGCGAAGAAATTTGCTGCGACTGGCTCTGTTAACGGGAATGCAATTTACGAACAAATTTTTGGCATGGCAGAATCAGCAGAAGCAATGCGTGTAGCTGGTTCATTGTTCGGTTCAATGCAGCATGTTCCAGGTTCGATGGCTCCCGAACAAGCTATTAGCTCCTATGTCTTCCCCTCTGGTGTTGGCATGTGGGCAGTTCCTACCACATCTGGTTTAAATATGTCTGGTGTGGGAATGTCCGGTGCTGGTTTCTCTGGTGATGTACCAATGCGTCCACGCAAATTCTGGTTAATTGCGGATGCGGAGTTAATAGTTTATGGTGCAACTGAACCTGATGCCACTGTAACTATTGGTGGTCGTCCAATTAAACTGAATCCAGATGGTACATTCCGCTTCCAAATGTCCTTCCAAGATGGTTTGATTGATTACCCAATTATGGCAGTTGCCGCAGATGGTGAGCAAAACCGCTCCATTCACATGAAATTTACCCGCGAAACACCTTCCCGGAATACCAATACTAAGGATGAAGCTGTTTTAGAATGGCTTTCGTAAACTTAGATTAAGAATGGCTCACATTTAAGCTGAGATTAGAAATTAAATGAGATTCATATCCCTGATTCTTAGGAATTGGGGATATTTTTAGTTATTGGATTTACGCCCATATCACTTTTTCTAATTTATGTTGAAATCCTCTTCAGTTCAGGTCGATTACAACAGCTTTTATACTTCCAATGCCGTTATACAGATTACCTGGCTTATCAGCAGATGTAAATCACTTAGAAATATTTCCACGCTTACAACCCAAGTTTTGTTATTCTTAAATTATATTTCTGTGAAAAAATCACGGATTCGCGCTTAAGGCTGAGTTGTTTCATGCTTATCGAATTTAGTGTTGGCAATTATCGCTCTTTCAAAGATAAGGTCACTTTCAGCATGGTGGCAGCACATCTCGTGTCCAAAGATAAAGAAATTGACAGTAATAATGTTTTTGTGATTGATGATCGACTCAGCTTGCTTAAAAGCGCGGCAATATACGGAGCCAATGCTAGTGGTAAAAGTAATTTAGCGAAAGCAATGAGTTTCATGAAATGGTTCATGATTAATTCTTCCAAAGAAACCCAAAGTACGGAAAAAATTAATGTAGAACCGTTTAGATTGAGTGTAGAAACAGAGTCCGAACCATCTTATTTTGAAATTGTATTTTTGATGCACGGTAAAAAATATAGATATGGATTTGAAGTCAACAAAGATAAAGTTGTTTCCGAGTGGCTTTTTTATGTACCCAAGGTGAGAGAAACTAAGCTTTTTGAACGTCGTGATAATTACTTCAGTTGTGCAAAAATTTATCAAGCAGATGGTATCCAAAAAATAACTAGGCAGAATGCATTATTTTTATCTGTTTCCGCTCAATTTAACGTTGAAATCGCCGAAAACATTCTAATTTGGTTGACAAATCAATTAAAAATTATTTCTGGGTTGAATGATGAGGCATATCAGCAATATACATCGCAATGTATAAGTGAGAGTACAAGGAAGAAAAATGCGATATTTAAACTCATCAAAAAACTCGATTTAGGTATTGGTGAACTCGATATACAAGAATCTGAATCTCTTGACATTTTGCGTGATGCTAAAAATAAGATTCCAAAAGATACTCCAAAGGAAGTTCAGACAATACTTAATGACCTTATAAACACAGCTAATTCTATAGAATTACTTCTAGAAAAGTCAGGAGAGAAAAGAGTTAGATCGTCGGTTAAAACTATTCATCAAAAATTTGATAGTAATGGTATTTTAATTGGGAAAGAATCATTTGATTTAAAATCCCATGAATCTGAAGGAACTCAAAAAATCTTTGCAATCTCTGGATTACTAGTGAATTCTCTACAAGAAGGTATAACTCTTATAATTGATGAATTTGATGCGAGATTACACCCTCTAATTAGTTATAAAATAGTTGAATTATTTAACAATAAGTCAAACCGAAAAAATGCCCAATTGATTTTCATGACTCACGATACTAATTTACTAACAAATAAACTTTTTCGTCGAGACCAAATTTGGTTCACAGAAAAAAATAGATATGGAGCAACGGACTTATATTCTCTGGCTGAATATAAAATACGAAATGATGCATCTTTTGAAAACGACTATATCAAAGGTAGGTATGGTGCAATTCCCTATATTGGTAATTTAAGCAGTTTCATTGAGTATCATGAATAAAAGGAATCGTAAACCTCAAGGATACTCATCTCGGAAAGTAAATACAAGGGAAATTCGCCAGCGATTTTTGATTATTTGCGAAGGAGAAAAAACCGAACCAAATTATTTTAAAAGCTTTAGAGTTCCCACAGTCGTAATTGAAGTACAAGGATTGGGCATTAATCCAAGTAAAATAGTAGATCAGGCAATAGAATCTCAAAATCCAGAAGAATACGACCAAGTTTGGTGTGTATTCGATCGCGACTCATGGACAGAAGTTGATTTCCATAATGCAATTAAAAAGGCGAAAGATGCAGGTGTGCAAATCGCCTACTCTAATGAGTCTTTTGAGTTGTGGTATGTGCTCCATTTTGAATTTTTAAATACAGGAATTCCCAGAAGCGACTATTTGAAAAAATTAAACCAATTACTCGGGTATAAATATTCAAAAAATAGCGATTCCATCTATGAAGAGTTGCTCGAACGCCAGTCTCATGCTCTTAAAAATGCTGAAAATCTTCTCAAGCAATACAAACCCTGCAATCCCGCTCGTGATAATCCATCTACAACGGTACATTTATTAGTTCAAGAGCTAAATAGATTTATTCGATAAGATATATAGATTAAACTTTATAAATTTCCATAAATTCAGATGTATGTTGGATAGAAACAGAGTCCTATTGCTGTTTAGTTTGATGTTGATTATTGGTATTTATTCAGGCTGGAAAAATGATAATTCAGATTTTTTAAATAAAAATACAAAGATAGAAGCAAATCAACCTGCCAATGAATCTAACTCAGATAAATTAGCAAATAAACCGGATATAAATCCAGAAACAAAACAAAATTGTCCTGGGGAAAATCAAAATTTTAGTTTGGATTTTTTCAAAACAAATAACTTCGGAGAAAAAGACTCAAAAGGTATTAACCACGTAATTATTTTTAACCCCAAATCAGACAAATTAGATTTTAAAGTCAATCTCGGTTTAGCCCATAAAATTTACGCTAAAGATGTCAAAGGTAAACTACAACGAGAGTATGTGCCCAAAGTATTTAGTGAAATAATTGCCGATGAAAATTCTAAACTAAATGGGAAAATGCCAATAGCAGCAATAAATGCTGATTATATTGACACAAATAATCAACCGCAAGGATTAAATATTTCGCGAGGTATTGAATATGCTGGCGATTTCAGAAATAAGCGTTCATCTTTTGGTATTTCTGGTGGAAATGCAGGACAACGCCAAGCGACTATTCAAGTAGGAAGGAGGAAAAAAGATATTTTAAATTATAATATTGTCGGTGGAAATGGTCGATTTTATAAAAATGGAATATTTAAAAATATTTGTGATGATTTAGGAGAATTAGCTTGTAAGCAAGCTATTAATCGTTCCATGGTTGCTGTTACCAATAGTGGTTATGTAATTTTATTGGTAAATGATGCCAAGGCTAATTCTGAGATTATTATTTCCGAAAATAATCAGGAATTATTACCAGATATGTTTGATGACGTTTTAGAGGAGATAGCTGATAATAGTTGTTTGGGTAAAATCCAAGATGCAATGTTATTTGATGGTGGAATGTCACCAGGTTTATATTACAACGATAAAATTTACATACAGAATCCGGGAGCAATTGGTTCAGTATTTTTGATTTATAACAAAGATATCAGAATAAAAAATAAGATGGAATCACAAATTCCTAGCTTTAAGCATACATAAATAAGAGTGAAAAACTGAATAAATGCATTGAGGAAAAGTGACTATTCTTTCACGTTGCTCCTAAAGCTTCTGCAACTGTTTTAATAGTCCTAATATCCGTCAGCATCCAGGGGTGAATTAATGCTGGCACTATTACCTCGCGTCCAAATGACATTTGTGAGCTTGTCGCGGGAACTATCATTAAATCATAGGGTGTCCAAATCGAGGTAAAGTTTATCTGCTTCAACATGTTGACATCAGCATTTAAATCCTTGAGAAACAAACTATCGGGGCGCATTTGCATACAACCAGGACGTTGAGATGCATAAGCCATGACTGTACCATAGTGGGGAGAGGAAATAGTAATAAATCTCTGTACCCGCTTAATTCCTCCGAGTCGCTGAATATAATAGCGACTGACTATTCCCCCCATACTAAAACCAATAATATCGATCGCTTGTTCTTCTGGGAAGCTAATCGCAATGTACTTGGCTAGTTGCTGAGCTAGTTTATCTAGCCCTACATCACCATTATTGGGAACCAAATCCAACGTGTGTACTAACCATCCCTGATTTCTCAAGACAGTTGCCATTTTGTCAAACACGGCTCCGGTATCATTTATTCCGTGTACCAATACAAGTTGATTCTGATTTGCGTGATTATTGTTTTCTATCTCCATGATTTCACAAGTTGAAGGCTGTAAAATAGTTTACTTGAGGCAATTGCGATCGCGTCATTAATCTCGATTGGAAATTTGGTGGCTCGATTGAGCAAAAAATAGCAAAATTTGTCAGAGATAAAGCTGATTTTGATAATTTTTCCTTTCTCCCTCCCGTTTCGTTAGATTTCTGATTTCGCTGCCATAATGGGAACTACAGGGTAAATTAAGTAAATTTTTGTAAACAAATATGATACAAAATATTGCTTTAAACAGAGTAAAATCTCATAATATCTATATAGAGTGTCACATATCTTTAGATGCTACTTATCTGGTATATTTTGGGTATTGACTTTCTGGGTCAAGTTTCATTTTGTTGTTGGAGTGGAAACATCCAACAATAAGTAGATCGCAAAAAGCATAACATAGAAACAAAAGTGATTAAAGCTGGAAAAATAAGCAAAAAATAGGTCATTGATTTAATTTTTATGACCTAATTTTTATGGGTATAAAGGCAAAATTAGTTACATTAAATTTTGTCGTTTGTAAAGTGCTAGCTAAACTAAAATTTACAGCACTAGTTAACTATTCAAAAGGGTAAAATATCACCTATTTTGCCTAGGTTCCATTCAATCATTATTCAGTGCAAGGGAGAGATAGTAATCATGTTTGGATTTATCAAAAATTTAACCAAAAAAAGCGACAATAATTTCTATTTAGAGCTTAAGGATAATGAGGAGAAGAAACCTTCCCAGGAAGCAAAATCTGCTCCAGAGGAAAAACCTGCTCAACCCGCAGCCGTACAATCTGCACCTGTGAAAGAAGAGGCACCTGCGACTGTACCCACCGCAACTTCTAACGGAAAAGTCAGCAAGGCGGCAACTCCGGCAAAATCTGCTAAAGTCAAAGCTCAAAAAGGCACAAAAGCTCCACAGGTAGAGAAAAAAGTGGAAGTTGCAAAACCGATGGATCCCGCAGAACTAGCTGCCGCAGCAGTAGCGAAAAAACCAGAAAAATCTGGTGAAAAGAACTTTGCGACTAAGTATCTTCTTACTCCTAACACTAACGGTCGTCGCCGTCCAGGTGCCAATATGAATGCGTTCTTGGAAATGGCGCGTACAGTGAAGACACCTATTCAGAAGTAGCTATTAAGGGAAAGGGAAAAGCATAATCTCAATACCCGATACCCTAATCGCAATTTTTCGTAAATACTAATCCACTATATAAATGAAATGCTGGATCCCAGTTACTTGCTTCTCTGCGAAACAGATGGGTGTGAGGCTGAATATGACTCAGCATTTCGTTTTGATCTAATATTGTTTCGGCGAAGGGTGTAAAATCAGACCAGATTTTGACTTGTGGTAGTTGTTGATTAAGCCAATGAGTTAAGTTATTCCAGTTAATCCTGAGGGTGTTGCTATTGGCTGTGGCTACAAAGTCGATTCCTTGTTTGAATTGATAACTACTATCATGAAAGCGGAGGATGCATTTACGTTTGGGTAGGTGTAAATCGCAAAATTGCGTGTAATCTTGTGTTTTGGTTTTGCGATCGACTTTGAGACGGTTACTAAGGTTGACTACTTCTTCAAAAATAGGTAGTAGCCCTTGTACTCTTGCTTTGACTTCAGAGGGCGCAAATGTTAGAGAACCAAGTTGTTCGGATTGGTTCGTACAGACTAGGGTAATTTGCGAATCGGTTTCTTGATTAAATTCTTGTAAATACTTAACTTTGAAAACTTGGATTTGTTGTATTGCAGTTAGAGTTGAGCAAAAACAAGGTATTTCATTTTGCTGGAGTTGTTCAGCGTAAAATTTCAGTTCTCCAATAGCACCAGTGCGGTATAAACGCCAACCACGACTAGGTAGTAATAACCTGGCATTATAAGGTTCTATCTGCATAATTTTAGCGAACTTTTGAGCCGCCTCAGTTTTAAGTTCGTTGCTAATAGCTTCTAATACTAACACCCCTGGCTCATTGGCATTTTCATCGGATGTTGCTTGCGAAATAGCGCGTCGGCGTTCTGCTTCTGTGATTTCCTGGATTCTTTGTAATCCTTGTCTAGCTTGAGAGAGGATTTTGTTGTTAGTAGTGTTGCGTAACAATTGCCGATAGATTTTTTCAGCATCTTCCCATTTTCCCGATAGTTCTTGGATTTTGGCTACATACAGCTTTACCATTGGGTCGTCGGGTGTTGCTTTTAACAATTGCTTGAGTAATTTTGTGGCGGTTTTATAGTCTTTTTGTTCAAAGGCAGCAGCAACCTGTTCTAGCATAGTTGATTAGTTTATGAAAAAGATAATGTCACGCAGAGGCGTAGATAGATATATCTTTTATACTTCACATGCTGCGGAGATTAGGGACAATGCCACAATTGGGGCGGTAATGGCGCGGAGGATGCGTTTTCCCAGAGATACTGCTTGATATCCGCCTGTAATTGCCATTTCAAGTTCTGCTTCTGTCCAACCTCCTTCGGGACCGATCGCAATTATTATTTGATCATTAGTTATTGTTGCTGGCTTCTGTAAGTAATTCAGTAAGTGTGGATGATTGCCGCGTCCTTCGCAAATGTATTTTTGGGTGCTAGAAAATGATGATAATGCGTTGTGGAAGCTCATGGGTTCGAGAATTGTGGGAATCATAGTGCGTTCCGATTGTTCTGCGGCTTCTATGGCTATTTTGCGCCAGCGCTCTAATTTTTGTGGACTTGGTTTCAAAAGTGTGCGATCGCTCAATATGGGCGCAATATTTGTCACTCCTAGCTCAGTACAAGCCCGGACAACATCATCAAACCCGTTTCCTTTGGGTAATGCCAGCAATAAACTTACAGCTATAGGTAATTCGGTGTTGACATCCAGAAGCTCTAAAATCTTCCCAGATTCACCTTGTAATTGAGTTAACCACCAATTTCCCCTACCATCAATAGCAATAAATTTGTCCCCATCATGCGATCGTAATACTCGGACTAAATAATGTAACTGTTCAGAGGTGAGAGAGATTTTCTGTTCTTGAAGTTGTTCAGGGGAAATGACGATGCGTTGCAGTTGGGACATTATAATTTTTGTCTGGCGAAGATATTGCAATTATTCTACTTTCTTCCTCTCTTCCTCTTTCTGTTATTCCTCACGTTCTTCTGCGTTTAAAAATATTAAAAAATTTCAACATGACAATAATTAGACTTGCTACCTCAGAAGATGCATCACAAATCCAAGCAATTTATGCACCATTTTGTGAACATTCACCAGTAACCTTTGAAACCCAAGCACCAACAGTTGTAGAAATGAGCCAAAGAATTAGCAAATTTATGCAAAAATTTCCTTGGTTGGTATATGAATATAATCGCGAAGTTCTCGGATATGTCTACGCAGCACCGCATCACGATCGCACAGCTTATCAATGGTCAGTAAATGTGAGCGTTTATATTCATGAAAAAGCACGTCGTCAGGGAATTGGACGTAATTTATATAAATGCTTGTTTGAATTATTAAAAACTCAGGGGTTTTATAATGCTTATGCAGGGATTACACAACCCAATCAACCAAGTATGAACTTACATCGATCGCTTGGTTTTCAAGAAGTAGGAATTTACAGAAATGTGGGTTACAAATGTGGAAGTTGGCACGATGTAATTTGGTTGGAGTTACCATTGCAGGAACACAGAGAAAATCCCCAGACTCCAATTGCTATTCGAGAGATTCCCAGTGATCGAATATTACAACAATAATATTACAAAAATAATATTAATTAAGAATTACGCATGGCGAATTGCATTGATTTTTCAACTTTGTTTATCCATTTCTCAGAAATCTTTAATACATGGGAATAGGGCATATCCGTATCCATTACTAAGTCAAATACAAATGGTCGGACAAATTTGGGAAAGAATCGATGCAAAGTTCTAGTTAGAGTTAAACGTATGAAAAATTCTCCTGCTAGTAATTTGTTGCGGGGAAGAGCGTAATTTGATAACTTGTGCAGGGCTAGGACATCGGGAATTCTCTGTTGGGAAAATTCTGTGAGGGTTTGGTGCCAATTATCGCTATTTTTATCGAGCAGTTGGGCAAAAATCAATGCATCTTCTAAAGCAGAATTACAACCTTGACCGATCGATGGAGAAACAGCATGAAGGGCATCACCAATCAGTAAGATACTATCACCATGATGGGCGCGATCGCATTTAACTGTTAGCACTTTTGCAGGTGGACGTGTCAGTAAGGTTTCGGCTTCCGTGTCTGGAATTAGTGGGGCAAAGCAGGGAAAATTACGCTCAAAAAAGTCGATTATTTCTTCTTTGCTGGTAAATTTTGTAAATGGATTCTCTGAGGCATCAAAAATTATCACCCCATTGAGTTTATCGTCCGGTTGAGGAACTAAGATGACCCGAATTTTTTCACCCATACCAGATGCATGAATGTTATTCGCTGCCAACTCAAAACCAGTGTGGGGATTAATACGCTGAAAATAAATCGATTTATAATCATCTGGTGTGTATGTGATTTCGCACTCCCAGCCTAAATTTGCAATTAGATATTCTCTGACGTATGATCGAGAACCATCCGCACCGACTAATATATCGTAATCGACGATCGATTCTTTTATTTGTAAGTCTTCTAACTGGGATTGCAGGGTTATTTGTTTGGCTTTTTCATCTATGTTTACGCACTTGCAATCAAAAGAGATTTTGAGTAGTTGGGAATCGTAACTATTTTGTAAGTGCTGGAGTAGGGTTTTTACTAATAAAAACCGATCGATAGTTTGTGTGGGAATTTTGCGATTAACTTGGCGAGTACGACGTTTTTGGGAATGAATCGATGTACCATTACAAAAAACACTGGCTTGGGCGATCGCATCTGCCAAACCCGGTATTTTTTGAATTGCATTTTGACCTCTTTTTTGTAGGGAAATGGGAAAAGTTCGATTCTCTTTGGCAGTATTTTCGGGATGGCTGCGACGTTCATAAATTTCTACTCGATATCTGCCTCGTTGCAGTAAATAATGAGCGAGTAGCAAGCCAGCAGGACCGGCACCAATAATTACTACTTTTGAAAGATTTGATGGGGTTGACATGAGTATTAAAGTAGATTTTTACTAGGCGTTTCCTAGATTCTCAGGAATATTTTTTGTAAATTACTTCAATACTGGGATAATTTCAATCTTCTTTTAGAAATATATTTCAGACAAATTCATCAAAAGTATATAATTTTAGTTCGGCTTGTGTTTGAATTCGGGTTGCGATCGCTAATAAACTCTTTGTGGTCGGAATAGAATTTTGCGATCTGTAAAAAATTCCACACGGGTAAATTTTGGGTAAATAGCGGATATTAGATGCAATTGTAGTGAAAAGACTCCACAAACCCTACTTAATAATTTGTCACAAAGATGGTATTTTTTAGTCGTAAAGTTAATTTTTGGTGCGATCGCTATGCACATTAATCTTCCTCAAACAATGCATCTAAATCCCGATATCCACTAGCAACTCGCAGAATAATGTCTTTCTAAATTGTTCTATATCGTCATTATCGGGGCAGGTCAGCGATCGCATTTTCCTACCCCATTAGACTTAAATCAAAGTTTATCCTTGATAACTTTCAGAGAATTCACGCAATGCATCAAAACCAACGCGATCGCAAAAACTACCGAAACTTTCTCCCCTTTTCCGCGACTGTTTAAAGAAGACAAACAAAGGTTCTAAGAATTTCTCTAAATCATCGGCGTGCATTCTCTCTGTAAATGGACGCGCTAACCTTGTTTGGTTGGGACATCCACCTAACCAGACTTGATATGATTCAGTAAAACTACCGACAAAACCCAATTCTGCCATGTAAGGACGGGCACACCCGTTTGGACATCCGGTCATACGGATCACGAAATGTGTTTTGGGTAATCCGACTTTTTTGAGCAATGCCCGGATTCTCTCCATAAATGTGGGAATTATCCGTTCTGATTCCGTAATTGCGAGTCCACAGGTTGGTAATGCCGGACAAGCCATCCCATACCGTACCAAAGAGTCAATATTATTCGGATCACTGACTACACCACAACGGTGAAGAATTGCTTCGATTTCGGCTTTATTTTCTGGGGTAATGTCGCAGAAAATGAGGTTTTGGTGAGGGGTAAGGTGCATCGTCAAGTTGAATTTTTCGACGATTTCCCGCAATGCTGTTTTTAACTGGAAGCTACCTTCATCCTTAACGCGTCCGTTGTCGATGGAAATTCCTAAAAATAACTTACCATCACCTTGTTCATGCCAACCCAGAAAATCTTGATACTTAAATTTCTTTGCCAAAAACTTGAAAGGCACAAGAGGTTTGCCGAAATATTCTTCCACTTTGGAGCGGAATTTTTCCACACCCCAATCATTAATTAAATATTTTAACCGGGCATGACGACGATCGCTGCGATCGCCATAATCCCTTTGAGTCGCCACAATCGCCTTCACCAATTCGTACACATCATCCTTTTGGACGTAACAAATCGGATCAGCAGCCCTGGCAAAGGTTTCTTCCTTGTTATGGGTACGTCCTAAACCACCACCCGCAAACACGTTAAAACCCTGGAGTTCACCATCTTTATTGGTAATCACCACCAAAGTCAAATCTTGGGTATATAAGTCGATGGAATTATCCCCTGGTACTGTCACGCTAGCCTTAAACTTACGGGGCATGTAGTGTGTACCGTAAATGGGTTCCTCGTTATCATGGAAAACTGTACCCGTACCATTTTTTTGACGTGCGGCTACGACTTCCGGATTTTCTTCCCCACTGATGACTTTTTCCCCGTCCAGCCAAATTTCGTAATAGGCTCCTGTTTGCGGAGTTAGTAAGTCAGCAATATTATTGGCATATTCCCAAGCATACTGATATTCCGGCTTATTCTTGAAAGGTGCCGGGGGTGCCATGACATTGCGGTTCAAATCACCGCAAGCACCTAAAGTCGAACCCATACTTTTGACAATCGCTGCAATCGTGGGCTTGAGATTTTTCTTCAAAATTCCATGCAGTTGAAACCCTTGGCGAGTGGTTGCCCGTAACGTATGATTACCGTATTCGTCCGCCAATTTATCTAAAGTTAAATACAACTGTGGTGGAATAAATCCACCAGGACTGCGGGTCCGCAGCATCATTTGATAATCTTTCTCTTTCCCTTTCGCCCGGTTATCCCGATTATCTTGCTGGTATGAACCGTGGAACTTGAGAATTTGTACCGCCTCTTCGCTAAAATGAGTGGTATCCTCTAATAACTCAGTGGCGACAGGTTCGCGTAAAAAGTTGCTGTCTTCTTTCAGACCTTCGACCTTGGAGGGCTTGCGAGTAGTGGTTGTAGGGGGAGGAGCAGATTTAACCATTGCAGTTGATTTAGTGTTCTGAAAATAAAGCGATCGCTACAAGCCGAACCAGGTAATTAGCAGCACCCATTCGACATTTATTCCCGGTAATCCGGTCGGGATTTCGTTGAATAATTTAACTTGATTCTATCACGCAAAAATGCCGAGTTTGTCAGCAATTCAAGATTCGACAAACCCAGCAATAATACTTATTGGATTTTGTTAATAGTTATTGGTTAATGGGGATTGGAGATTGGATATTAAGTGTTAGGCATTGGGCATTAGACACTGAGTGTTGAGTAGTTACAAATTACAAACTTACGAATTACCCATTATCTATTAACCATTAACTAAATATTATCTAAACCGATAACCAATTCCTGAGTTAATACTGACAGCAGATGCCGGGCTATTTTTGTAAGCGTTAACTCCCACAGTGGCGTTGCTATAAACCAGGAAATTTTTAGCAACTTCTGATTCAACACCAGCAACAACAGCGACACCATCTTTGTTACCAGATGGGGTTGGTTTGCCATCTTTTTCTACAAATTGATAACCACCACCAACGTAAACATTAGTACTATTGCCAACGGGAATATCTACAGTTGCATGGGGAATAATTGCGCTGGTTTCGTCGCTGAAATTAATCTGACCACGTACTGAAAATGGTGTTCTTCCTACCTTAGCGCGTCCAACCATATTACCACCAAAGGTTGCAGCGTCACCAGTTTGACCACCATTGGTTAACCCAGCAGAAGCTCCAATCCCGATATAACTGGCATCAGTACCTTTAGGTGCAGCAGATGCTTTACCAGCAGACATAAAAATTGGAGCAGCAGCTAATATAGACAATGTAGAAATTGTCACCAAAGATTTCATCACACCTTTCATAATTTCAGACCTAATTTGTAGGTATTGCTTTTAAATTCAAAGTCGGAAAAAATACTAAAATGTTCCAGAAAACTTTTCAGATGTTACCAAGTATTTAAGAATAAATGTGATGGAGATTTTAGTGAAGAAATATCTATATTTAGAGCTTTTTAGCGGTTTATCTAGATAATGAAATTGGTGATAAGACAGTTTATTTTGTGGCACTGATGTGGGAACAATTGAGTGAAAAATAATACGCATTAAAGTTCAAGATGCGATCGCAATTTGTTGCTGCTGATTTTGAGACTAAATCTGCAAACATTGAAAAATAGCTGTAATGACTGTCAATAAATAATATTCCCTTCTAGCCCACAAACCTATGCAGTATCGAAAAAGTCGTGATAGAATCTTTATTGCCACAAACGAGAGTGCGATTTTACTCGTAGAATCGTGACTACATATATGGAGAGGTGGCAGAGTGGTTGAATGCGGCGCACTCGAAATGCGTTTTAGGGCAACCTAACGGGGGTTCGAATCCCCCCTTCTCCGTTTATGACTAATTGACTAAGTAATTGAATATAACTAAAGCCTCTGACAAGAATCTTGGATTCGGTTGGAGGTTTTTAATTAGGTAGGTAATTACTTGATTTTGGGGGATTTTAGGCAATAGACTCAATCAACTGAGCGATCGCCAGCACTTAAACAGTGTTTAAGTATAAAAAGCTGCAAAATTACTGAAAATCTTCACAATTCAATTAAATTTATCCGTGTATATTCGACTTCTAAGCTACACTGTTTTCGTGGTATCGGGAGTGGCAACATCATGGTTAATCGATGGTTCGGGAAATTTCTTTCATTTACTTTTATTACTAGTTGTTTGTTTATCGGTATTGGTATCGGTACGGCAATTCGTATGGGGAAAATACAGGCATCAGATCAACCTCCCAAGCCAGCAGAAACTTTACCGATATTACCTCCTGCGACTGAGGAGCAAATTTTTCCTGACTCGATTACCATTCAAGCGGTAGGGGATGTGATTCCTGGTACTAATTACCCCAACTACAGATTACCTGGAAATAAAAATCAGTTAATTCCTAAATCTGTCAGGAAGCACTTGCAACGTGCAGATATTTTATTTGGTAATTTTGAAACTTCTTTAACAAATTACCCTTATAGCAGCAAAGATATTAGCAAAGGGCAAATATTTGCATTTCGATCGCCCCCTGGATATGCAAAACTGTTTGGTGATGTTGGCTTTAATGTGTTTAATATTGCGAATAATCACGCCAAAGACTTTGGTTTAGTTGGTTTTCGGGATACTGTGAAAAACTTAGCACAGGTAGGAATTGATACTGTCGGTCACAAAAACCAAGTGTTATTACTCCAAGCCAATAATGTGAAGGTGGGGATGGTTGGTTTTGCACCTTACGAGTATTACAATTCGATTCACGATTTAAAAGCCGCAAAAGCATTAATTGTTGAAGCACAAACAAAAGCCGATGTTGTGATAGTCTCAATGCACGCTGGCGCGGAAGGAACAGGCGCATTGCGAACCCAGAATCAGACAGAATATTTCTATGGAGAAAATCGCGGCAATTCTGTAAAATTTGCGCGGGCAATGATAGATATGGGAGCAGATTTGGTTTTGGGACATGGGCCTCATGTACCACGTGCTATGGAAATATATAAAGGTAAGTTGATAGCCTATTCTTTAGGTAATTTTTTGGGTTATCGAACTTTATCGACAGCTGCGGAAACGGGTTATTCAATGATTTTGGAAGTCAAGTTAAATCAGATAGGGGAATTAGTTGGGGGAAAGATTATTCCAGTGCATCTGGATAAGCAAGGAATTCCTCACATTGATCAACGTTTTCGGACTGTGGGATTGTTACGGGGCTTGATGGGGAAAGATTTTCCGAAAACTGCTGTGGAGATTAATCGCCAGGGTGAAATTGTTATTGCCGATTCAGAAGTTTGAAATCAAAATTTGAGATTTGCAGTGTTGATGAGTCATTAAAAGTGATAATATTTTGCTTAGATATTGAATGCAAAATTTCACTATTCCCAACTGTATCTTTTTGACTGTATATTGATAAATATTAAGAATGGATATTACTAATTGCGATCGCGCAGCCATTCGTCTGATTATTGAGCAGCAATTGCAGGCGTTTCAGGAAGATAACGCGGATGCTGCTTTTGTGTGTGCCAGTCCCCAAATTCAGGAAAAATTTCCCACGGCAGAGATATTTATTTTGATGGTAAAGAGAGCTTATGCGCCAATTTACCGCCCGCGCTCGGTTTTGTTTGAAGATATTACTACTATTCAAGGAAATATTACGCAGTTAGTTTTACTTTTAGGTCAAGATGGGATTCCTGTTAGGGCATTGTATTTGATGGAAAAAGAAACAAATAGTAGTTGGAAAATTAATGGTTGTTTTTTAGTTCCTGTGTCAGCTGATATCCGTTTCGCCTGAATAATTACGATAAAGCCGATGGGGAGATGCAGAGAAATTTTAATTGTAAGTTATTAGCCGAATATGATATCAGATATTCTAATTTAGAAGTTATGAATAGATTTTTAATAGATTTCTAATAGGCTTTGAATTACTATTTTTTACACCTCATTATATTTATATTTATAGAAAAATTTATGGAAAAAATTTCCAATTTATTGCTGAAACTGTCTCGACGACTATATACAAATATAGAACAGCAAGAAGAATTTATCAATGCTTTAATTAATCCCCAAAACTATAATTCTAGTATTCTCTGGTGTCAGCCGAAACCTGATGATTTTTTACTAAATGAAGTTGAAAGATTAATATGGCAACCACAATTCGTAGACCGTTTAGAATTAAATAGTAAACCTGGTCAACATTATTTACATACACAAGGTTACTTTTATTGTTTAGATTTTTCTTCGGTGTTTGCTGCCTCAATTTTTTCACATATTCCTCAACCAATTAATACTATATTTGATATGTGTGCAGCACCAGGAGGAAAAAGTATCTTCGCATGGAAACTTCTGCAACCGCAACTACTGATTGCTAATGAAGTAATTGGTAAACGCTTGGGAATGTTAATTGCTAATTTTAAACGCTGTCATATTCAACCAGTGGCAGTATTAAATCGCGATTCTAGTATTTTTGCAGAGGCTATACCAAAATCTATCGATTTAGTCATTGTCGATGCACCTTGTTCTGGACAATCTTTACTGGCAAAAGGTGAAAAAGTACCGGGATGTTTCCACCCCACAAATATTAATAAAAATGCCAATCGCCAAAAGCGAATTATTGCCAATTCTGCCCAAATTGTTGCTCCCCAAGGTTATCTTGCTTATATGACATGCACCTATTCTCCAGAAGAAAATGAAGATGTCTGTAAATGGTTATTAGAAAGATTTCCGCAATTTCAACCAATCACAGTTAGCCATTTAGAAAAAATGCGATCGCATTTAACAGACATACCATGTTATCGTATGTTTCCCCAGTCAGGATTAGGTGCAGGTGCATTTGCGGCATTATTTCAAAATACCGAGACAAACACAGACATAGAAGCAGTGCAGGAAGTTAATCAAGAGGTATTACAAGAATTAGGAATTAGGTATTATGCCTGATTCAGGAAATGTGCTGTTGTCAGGGTGGCATTTGCCTCCTTCTACGCCAAACTCTCACCCTTCAAACGTTCCATTCCCACAGTTATAGCTGCATCCTCCACACTATTTAGGGGCAAGAAAATCGTCATTACCTCACCTTGTTGCGGACGCTGACGCACAATTAACTTACCACCAATCGCTTGAAATAAATGCTTGGTCGCTGCTAAGTTTAAACTAATTGTCCCAGTTTCCGGTTGAAACATGAGCAATTGTCCGATCGCTTTACGAATTGGGGGTGTACAGGATGCAGCAGTTGCAGTATCCTCATCCTTAACTTGTGGTAATAGCTGTAATTTCAGTTGATTACCTGCTGGAATCACATGAACTTGTATTTGGCTACCAGCAGGTAAACTGCGCGTAAAATTCTCAATCAAATTTGTCAGTACCCTATCCAACATGTTCGGATTACTTACCACTGTTGGTAGTTTCTGCGGCAGTACCACGTCTAAAGTTAAATTGCGACGACTTGCAGCTTGTTGCCAACGGGGAATGCTTTGTTGTAGTACCTGTTCTAAACACATTGGTGCCAGTTGTGTACCGGCGGTATTCTTGGCAGTTGATGTTTCTAATTCTGCGGCTCTAAATAGCAACTCCATTCTATCTATTTGCTCGGTACATTCGCGATCGATCATTTCCAACCGCTTCATCACAGTGGCTGGTAAATCCTTGTGTTTGAGTAACATTCGCGTGACTGTACGGATAGTTGCCAAGGGAGTACGCACTTCGTGAGCAAATGCCTGCAATAATTCGACATCGGAACGATGGCAAGAAGGTATTGTACCCTGAGAATATTCGGAGAAGGAAGAATTATGAATCTCTTCATTATTGTCTTTTTCTTCTTGCCCTCCATAACCTCTTACAGATTTATCCTCTTCCTCGGGAAATTCTGCCAGTAGTAATTGGCTAAATTCCATGAGAATACGAAAATCAGGCGTGACATCATCACAATATTCTTGAACTAATTCAGCTAGATAAGTAAACTCATCCGGGTTAACCATCATTACCCGCGCCCCTAAAATTTTCCATGCCTGCTGAACTATTTCTGGTTCAAAAGAAAAGGAAAATACTTTTTCTCCATTTTCATTTTCTGCTAAAACCAAAACCAGTTGAAATTTAGGGGTAAAAACTAGACAAAACTGCTCTTTCCCTAGCGGGTCAGCTGCTAATAAGGGTAATATAGCCTCGTTAGTAGATGTTTCTATTTCTGACTCCACCACCGTGGGCATTTGAAACGGCATCAGCGCTAAGGGGTTAAATGGCTTTGCCGTAAAAGTAATTGTTTCCAGATTATGAATTAGTTTGAGTTGACTAAATACTGGTGCGGGTGCAGCTAAAACTAATCCTCTATTATTATTTTTCTGATCATTGGGACTAGGCGAAGTCCTTGTCAGTGTGTTTAATAGCAACTTTTCTGTTACCGCTATACTTAAGCGCCACTGACGTTCTGCTTTTGCAGAGGAGCCAACAGCCATATTTATGTGATTGGCGGCTAAAACTTCACTCAAACTTGGCAGAATCCATTTATACACAAATTTTCACCCCTTGATTAGCGAGCGATATGCAGAGCTTTTAAAGGCATATATATCTATATCTTGAGGTTATAAGTATTTTCTTGATGTCGAAAGTCGTAGAACCGAACATTTTAGGGGCAATTTCCAGAAGATTATCACAGGATGTCGTGTGGTGCTAGATAAAAAACAGCTAATAACCCATCAGTTGTAACAAATTCTGTAACGGCGGCACTAAGAGGACTAGAACCCGTCTAGATTAAGACATCAATTCCAATAAGTCTACGGGTAATCCCGGTGCTGGCGGGTAATGTTGTTTAAAGACACACGCGACTATCAAATCCTTTTTCTCTCTTTATTCCTGATTTTAGGAATTGGTACTAGAGATTGGACGCTACGACCTGAATTAATTTGTGTTGCCATTGTTACATGTTTATTTGGGCAATGGCTCATGAGTATTGGGCAATGGGCATTGAATCAAAAATTATTCATTAATAACCAAGAATTATTAACCAAACCCCCATTTTCCATATCGGTGCGTAGTGCCCTAATTACATCCTTGGGACTAAGTTTGCTACTACGGGCAGACCATTGGACAACAATGATGTTAGCAGCAATATGTGCGATCACTAGCAAATTCATTTTCCAAATTGGTGACAAACACTTCTTTAACCCGGCAAATTTTGGCATTATCTGCGCTTTGTTAATTACTCCTGATGCTTGGGTTTCACCTGGACAATGGGGGGAAGATTGGTGGTACTGCATGATATTTGTGGGCTGTGGGGGAATGGTTCTCAAGCGTGTCGGACGTTGGGATACGACGGCGACGTTTTTGGCTGCCTATGCTTTACAGGAAGCCCTACGCAATATCTGGCTGGGTTGGACTTGGGACGTTTACTACCATCGCTTGATGAGTGGTTCGTTGCTGTTATTTGCCCTATTTATGGTGACAGACCCCCGTTCTATTCCCAATGCCCGCATCGGGAGAATTATTTGGGCATTATTGATTGCCATTTTCACTTTCGTTTTACGTAATTACTTCTATTTATCTACCGCAGTCTTCTGGTCATTATTTGCCCTGGCACCAATGACGGTATTAATCGATAAACTTTTGCCAGCAGCCAGATTTGAATGGGAAAAGGGTGAAATAATCCTGTCTCCTACCGCAGAAATAACCAATTAATCAATAAAATCAATAAATACATCACATGAAAAAACTCAAATGGCTCATCTCATTACTGCTTACCTGTGTGGTAATTCTGGGATTTGCTCCTACTGCTTCCGCCTTTTGCGGCTTCTACGTTGCCAAAGCAGATACAAAACTCTATAACAAAGCTTCCCAAGTTGTGATTGCCAGGGATGATAATAAAACTGTTTTAACGATGGCGAATGATTTCCAAGGTGAAGTCAAGGATTTTGCCATTGTTGTACCCGTACCGACAGTTCTGCAAAAAGAGCAAGTCCGAGTCGCCAAACCTAGTATTATTGAACGTCTGGATGCATTCAGCGCCCCACGTTTAGTCGAATATTTTGACTCCAACCCATGTGTGGATTATGACGATGTTCGCCGTCCTATGCCAATGGCTGCACCAACAGCAGGAATTCTACAGGAAGCGGAAAGGGCACGCGATCGCAATCTTGGAGTCACCGTAGAAGCACGGTTTAATGTTGGCGAATATGACATTCTGATTCTCAGTGCTAAGGAATCTGGTGGTTTGGAAACTTGGTTAAACCGCAATGGTTACAAAATTCCGCGAGGAGCAAAAGCCCTACTCAAACCTTATATTCGCCAAAATATGAAGTTTTTTGTCGCGAAAGTCAATTTAGATAAGTTTGAAACAAGCGGTTATCAAAATCTGCGTCCCTTACAAATTGCCTATGAATCACCTAAATTCATGTTGCCAATTCGCTTAGGAATGATTAACGCCACCACTGAACAAGATTTAATCGCTTACATTCTTTCTCCCAAAGGACAAGCGGAAGTCACCAACTACCGGACAGTGAAAGTCCCCTCCGGCAATAATATTCCCATATATGTGAAACAAGAATTTGGTGACTTTTACAAATCCATGTTCCAAACTTCTTACCTCAAAGAAGACCGGAAAGTGGCATTCTTAGAATACGCCTGGGATATGGGTAGTTGTGACCCTTGTTCGGCAGAACCTCTCAACAATGAGGAACTTAAGGAGGCAGGTGTATTTTGGCTAGACAAAAATCCATCGGATGTAGCACCTTTTCCCCCAAGTGGTTTTCGCCGCCCTCCGATTGTGTCTAGCAATGTCTTTATCACCCGCTTGCATGTTCGCTATACCCGTGACAAATTCCCCGAAGATTTGATGTTTCAAACAACTGCAAATACTGAAAATTTTCAAGGACGCTACGTTTTACAACATCCATTTACGGGTGAAGCTAAATGCTCCGCAGCTAGAGAATATAAACGCGGTTTAAATAGACGCTATGAGCAAGAAGCGCAAACACTAGCCAAACTGACTAACTGGAATATTCAAGATATCCGCAGAAAAATGAAACTGAATGGTCAAGCTGCATTATCTTGGTGGCAAAGAGGGTAAAAATTAATACAGAGATGGGGAGAGAACGGGAAATTATTTGATAATCTTTCTTTTTCTGCCCATCGTGCCTTTCCCCCTCCCCCTGCAACCTGCTAATATCGCCAGCATGAGTAATATTATCAAATGCATTTAAGCAGCAATATTGCCAAAGTTTGACTGCTGGGGTTCTATTGGTATCACTGGTATGAAAGGATTGGAGGAACAATTACGTCAATTAGTTGAGGAAGCTTGCGGGCATCCACCCGGAAGTTTGCCGCGACAAAGACTGTTGACACAAATTATTCGCTTGGTGAGTACAAAGTTGTGGAGAGAAAGCACAGTTTACTATCAAGATGCGCTGCAACAGACTTGGTTGTACTTTTGTCGCAATATTTGTGATGCTTACGATCCGAATCGGGGAACTGCAATCACTTGGTTGAATGTTTATTTAAGGCATAGGCTACAAGATTTTTACATTAAAACGCAAGAAGAAAATGCCAGAAAAGCATCTGCGACTATTCAACAATCAGCATCAGGCGATCGCGCTGATATTCTTAATCCCATAGATAATATTGCTGCACCTCCTGACCCACCACCAATTTTAGACCATGTGAGATTGTGGGTAGAGCGTGATATTGATGGAGATTTACGCCAGACTCACATTCAGGGGCGATCGGATGTCAATTGTCAAGTTTTAATTTTGAAACGCTTACCTCCAGAAGTTAGCTGGAAGGAATTAGCACAAGAATACGGTTTGACAGTTTCGACTTTGAGTAGCTTTTATCAGCGTCAATGCATACCTCGTTTGCGTCAATTTGCAGAGACAGAGGGTTATTTATAAACATCAATTATGATTTGTTGCCAAAGTATAACTAATCTCCCCGAATCCTTAAATATTCGGGGAGATAAAATTTAGTAGAAAAATGCAGAAATTCTGATTCTGCCACTTCCTCGGTCATCTGAAGATACGATTGTTTGGATTCTACCACTACCGCGATCATCTGAAAATGTCATGTTTTGGATTCTACCGCTACCGCGATCGTCATTTAAAAAAATCATAATTTCTCCTTTTGTTTAAATTGATGACGAAGATAATTAAAAAGAGTGATTCTGAAAATCAAAATTTACTAAAGTCCTCTTGGAGCAAATGATTTTTCAATTTCATAAACTTCATAAATTGACTTCAAAAATTTATATATTGTCGGGGAAATTCCCCTAAAGCTTGAATTAATAACCGCAAAAGCGTTTGATAATTCATGAATGAAACCAAGCTGAACCATGTTAGCCAGTAATCTATCTCGAATTTCAAATAATGGGATATCCTACTGATTTGTAATCTTTTAAATATCCATAAATTGAGCTTGGTTAAAAGTTTTTTTGACTTATCAACTGTCATTAGTAACCTGATTAATCATTCACTTTTCATTAAGCTTTACATAGAGTTTTTACTTTCACCTGAGTATTTTTTCGTAAACAAAAAATCTATCAAGGGCAATTTATTGTGATTTGGGTAAATATTCAAATCAATACTTTACTCTTGATAAAACCTTGAATATTTACTTAGAAATAGTATTCATTCAGTAGAATTGCTAATCAGTAAAAACCGATAAGTTTTTTTCCGCATAATTAAGAGGCCATAAAAAAACTCGCTTTTAGCGAGTAATTTATCGAACTTTAGATTGTTTTTTGCTACAAATTAGTGAGTTTTCAGTAATCGATTGAAATACTTAAATATCAGTAAATATTGGTATTTACTGATGTAGCTACTGACGTAGTGATTATCTTGATCATCAGCGTGGAAAAATATACTTAGCAACTTTCACGCACATTATTCACAGATATACAACACACATACCATCAGTAGATAATTCAATCAGCATAAATGAGCTATTGGCTGAATTATGGAGTTATTCAGGGCTAATACGGTAAACCACTTGTGTTATGAAGGTTTCCTCGGCAAGTTGATTAATTGGTTTTGATTGTGACTAAGTACTTATATCCCAACAAAATACAGATGCGTTAAACTTTGCTAACGCACCCGACGAAAATTGAGCAAATAAAGTTCAAATTAAGAATTTTCAAACTGCAAAGCTTGTCCACGTATCTCAGTAAATAACTTCCCATTTTGGTAAACAATCTGACCACCAACGATTGTTGTATGTGCCCATCCGGTTAAGTTCCATCCCTCGAAAGGACTCCAACCACACTTGCTAAAGAGTTCTTGACGTAAGACAGGGCGATAATTATCCAAGTCAACAAGAACTAAATCAGCATCATAACCAGCTTTAATCTCACCTTTGTTGGTTATTCCATAAGCTTTTGCAACTGCTGTTGACATCCAGTTGACAACTTGAGCAATAGTGCATTTTCCTTCTTTTGCCGCAGTCAGCATTAAGGCTAAGGAAGTTTCGACTCCAGGCATTCCCGAAGGGCTTTTGGGATAAGGTTGGGCTTTTTCTTCTAAAGTATGCGGCGCATGGTCAGTAGCGATAAAATCGATAATACCATCGCGCAAAGCTTGCCAAAGTACCTCATTATCGTGGGGCGATCGCAATGGGGGATTCATCTGCGCTAAAGTACCAATCTTGGCGTATGCACTCGTATTCATGAGTAAATGCTGTGGTGTGACTTCGCATGTCACCCAACTTGGTTTATCCTGACGCAGTAATTCCGCTTCTTCTGCGGTGGACATATGCAGAATATGTAACCGGCGCTGATATTTTTGAGAAAGTTTTAATGCTAGTTGCGTCGCTTCTAGTGCTGCTTGATTATCTTGAATTTGGGAGTGAATTGCGGGATCGGTAATACCTGCAAATTCCAGCCGACGTTGGTTAATTCTCTCTTGGTTTTCTGCATGAACAGCAATGAGGCGCGTCCCTTGAGAAAATATCGCTTCCAGTGTCACTTCATTATCGACTAACAACTGACCATGCATCGAACCCATGAAAATTTTAATTCCCGGTGTCGGATGTGCCGAGAGAATATCGGGTAAATTTTCTGACGTAGCCCCAATAAAAAAGCCATAATTAACCAGACACTTCTGGGAGGCACGTTGCAACTTGTCATCTAAAGTTTGTTGAGTCGTAGTTAAAGGTCGGGTATTCGGCATTTCCAAAAAGGAAGTCACTCCACCTTTGGCACAAGCACAACTTGCAGTAAACAGATTTTCCTTATATTCCAATCCCGGTTCCCGGAAATGCACCTGCGGATCGATAACCCCCGGCAACAAAGTTAATCCCGAAGCGTCAATTTCTATTATTGGTTCAGCTAAAGTCGATATTTGGGGTGCAACTTCGACGATGACGCGATCGCGTGTGAGTACATCCCCAACCATCAATTCACCATTCGGTAAAATGATACGAGCGTGGCGAATAAGTAAATTAGTAGGAGATGTCATAGAGGTAAATGCGTTTGCACAACAGTTCGATTTTACAAACAACTATTCTTTTAGGTTAGACTTGGTTGCACTGCAAAAAAAAAAATTGCCAATTCCGACAAAAAAATTCACTTTAGCTCACGAAAATCCTGTCAAGATAGTTACACTACTAATATGCATCTTGCCTATGACTAAATGAATTGATCAATATAGTTTCTTCTGCTAAACAAGTCAATGTAACTGCGTATCAAGCTATTAATCTAGTGATTCCATGCAAAATCAAGTGTCCGATCAAAACTCAAACCAACAACCAGATAATTCGTGGATTGCAGAACTGCTTAGAACTGTTGTACTAAGTATTCTCCTCGCCTTAGGAATTCGCACATTTGTGGCAGAAGCACGATGGATACCTTCTGGTTCAATGGAACCGACTCTGCACGGAACGACAAATCAGTGGGAAGCAGATAAAATAATAGTCGATAAATTAAAGTATAAATTTTCTGACCCGCAACGTGGTGATATCGTTGTCTTTTCACCCACTGCCGAACTACAAAAAGAAGATTATCAAGATGCTTTTATTAAACGTGTAATCGGCTTACCGGGAGAAAAAGTCGAACTTAGAGAAGGTAACGTCTTTATCAATGGGAAACAACTTCCAGAGACCAATTATCTCAGTAAAGACAAAGAGCGTACATCAATTGAAGTTTGTACATCGGGAAAAAATCCACCTTTTTTATACCAACCAACTACGATTCCTAAAGGTCAATATCTTGTACTTGGTGATAATCGGACTCAAAGCTATGATGGACGTTGTTGGGGTCTTGTACCTCGCGAAAACATCATTGGACGTGCAGTAGTTCGGTTTTGGCCCCTAAATAAAGTTGGTGGTCTGGATACGAAATCCCCTCTTTATCCTTAGTTTTTTCATGGTTAATTGGTTAATAAAAATTGATTTTTGGTATTAGATATTACGAACTGTCTGACTCTGGAATATCTAATACCTATTCTCCAAAATCTTGTGATATCTCTGTATTTTCGCGTTCCCATATTGTATTTTCCCTAGCATATTTTTAGGAAATTGGTATAATTATCCAATTTTTCCCATGAATAATCGTAAAATTATCGTCCTGCAAATAGATGGGCGATAGCTTTTGGCTGAGTACAGAATTCAGGCTGACATTATTAGAAGTTAAGGCAGCAAGTATAAGATGAAATGCGATCGCGCATCTTTGTCAACATGAAATGCGATTGAGATATTTTAGCTGACTAATTATTCACAGAACATTCTACAAGCCAGAGAATATTGGCTTTTCACACCGGCAATATAGTTTTTGAGAGCGACTCTTTGCCTGACTAACAGGAAAATTGGGTAAAGGGATATACTTGTGTTCTGGTATACGTAGTTTGTGGTGTCTATTTAGTAACTCGCCAAATAATTCACAAAAAATTTACAGAGTCAATTAATAACCTAAATTTAATGAGTTGCTTACGTAATTAGACATATACAAACCAGATTTTTGTCTATTTCGCTACAAAGGACTGTGACAATGAGTGATACTTAATACATTTAGGTGTTATAACAAGATTTTATTAACTAATAGTGTTGAGGATATATAAACTGCAAAAACCTGGAAAAACCTAGCAATTATTTAGACTAACGCAGTTTATAATCATGAGCTTGAGCGAAAACGTGATTAAAAACTTTACATGGGGAGGTGTAATTGGGTAAAAAAATGAGTTAAGTTAGCAGGTTAGAACTAAAAATGAATAAGCATTCCCTTTAATAAATCTCTACTTTGACCTACTTTTGGGGACGAGTGTAAATAAATATAAATTTGAGACAATTCATGGAATTAGCTAGAACCAAGGCAGATGAATGACGCGAACTTACATACTCATAAAAAAGATATTTTGATTATTGACGATACCGCAGATAATCTGCGGGTTTTATCTGCAATCTTAATTAGAGAAGGGTATAACGTTCGCAAAGCGTTGAATTGGCAAATGGCTCTAACCGCTTGTAAAACAGTTTTACCAGATTTAATTTTGCTGGATATTATGATGCCGGAAATCGACGGTTATGAAGTATGTCGTCGTTTAAAAGATTGGGAAAAAACTCAGGATATTCCAGTGATATTTGTGAGTGCTTTAGATGATGTTTTTGATAAGGTGAAAGCTTTTCAAGCTGGGGGTGTAGATTATATTACGAAACCATTTGAGTTTGAAGAAGTTTTAGTTAGAGTCCAAAATCAAATTGCTTTACGTGATACTCGTTTAGAAATTTTACATCTGAATGCCGAACTGGAAAAACGAGTCAAGACAAGAACTCAGGAGTTGGAAGAAACTTTGTATAAACTCCAGATAGAGATGAGTTCTCGTCGAGAATTGCAAACTAAGCTACTCGATATTGCTTTACATGATTCGTTGACTGGTTTACCAAACCGTGTTTTATTTATTCGCCAGTTAGAAAAATCTCTTAACCGCGCCAAGCAAGATTGTAATTATCAATTTGCTGTGTTATTTCTCGATTGCGATCGCTTCAAAATTGTGAATGATTCTCTAGGTCATTTTGTTGGGGATGAATTACTCGTTGCTATTTCTCGTCGTATCCAATTATCTTTGAGTCCGTTTGATACTTTAGCAAGGTTTGGCGGTGATGAGTTTGCTATTCTCCTGGAAAATATTACCAGTATTGAAATGGCAATTGATGTTGCTGATCGAATTAAACAAAAACTATCACTTGCATTTAAATTATCGCGCTATGAAGTATTTATGAATGCGAGTATTGGTATTAGCTGGGGTAGCCCTAGTTACGATAAACCTGAATACCTACTCCGAGATGCAGACACGGCAATGTATCGTGCAAAATCATTAGGCAGAGCAAGATATCATGTTTTTGATCCAGATATGCACAAAAAAGCAATTGAGCTTTTGGAGTTAGAAAATGATTTGCGTCGTGCTGTCGAACGTCAGGAATTTATTATTTACTATCAGCCAATTGTGTTACTAAAAACTGGTAAAATCGCCGGATTTGAAGCTCTTGTTCGCTGGCAGCATCCAACTCGCGGACTGATTCTACCGACAGATTTTATTCCTGCGGCTGAAGAAATGGGTTTAATTTATCCCATTAATACTTGGATATTTCAAACTGTTTGCCAACAACTTTATACTTGGCAACGAAATACTAAATTCCCTCAAGATATTACAATTAGCATCAATCTTTCTGCCAGATTATTTTCCAATCATAATTTAGTTTCAATTATTGATAATATTATTTATCAAACTAAAATTAATCCAGATCATATAGAACTTGAAATTACAGAAAGTGTCATCATGGAAAATAGTGATGCTGTTAAAAATATTCTTCAGGAGTTAAAACAAAGAAAATTTAAGCTTGTCATTGATGATTTTGGTACTGGTTATTCTTCATTAAGCTATCTTCATAGTTTTCCCCTTAATTCTCTCAAAATTGATAAATCTTTTGTCAAAATCATGCAAGAAAATCAGGAGAATATGGGGCTTGTACCCGCAATGATTGGTATTTCTCATTCTATGGGTATGCGAGCGATCGCAGAAGGTATTGAAACACCAGAACAACTTGCTCAACTCAGAAGTCTTAATTGCGATCTTGGTCAAGGTTATTTATTCTCAAAACCTATTAAACCAGAATTAGTCCTCGAATTTCTTGATACTAAACCAAAGTGGTAATCAAAAAATATTACTCAAGTACAAGAGATGAGAAGCTTTATATCTACTACATATTTGTGTTTGCTAGAATTAGATATGTTTACACCATTCTCCTGAATAGTGGGAATATCGATAATATACAGAAATAAAGAAACTCTATTAAATATATAAAATAAACTGTAATATTAAAAAAGATAGAGTTTGACTCAAAATGCTTTTAGAGCGAAATAACAACTATAAAGCAAATATTTTGGTTGTCGATGATACACCTGACAACCTGCGACTTTTATCCGCAATGCTGACAGGACAAGGGTATGAAGTTCGTAAAGCCTTAAATGGTAAGATGGCGCTGACAGCCTGTAAAATGCTTCTTCCTGATGTGATTTTGCTAGACATTAACATGCCTGGTATGGATGGTTATGAAGTTTGCCAACAACTCAAAGCTAATGAAGAAACCTCTGGCATTCCAGTTATTTTTATCAGTGCTTTAGATGATGTTTTAGATAAAGTCAAAGCTTTTGATGTGGGTGGAGTAGACTATATCACTAAACCTTTTCATGGTGCAGAGGTTGTACTGCGAATAGAAAATCAAATCAATTTACGATTGTTGCAAATTAGATTGCAGGAAAAAAACTTGTTATTACAAAAAGCATTTGATGATTTAAAAATAGCCCAAGTACAACAAATCCAGAATGAAAAGATGATTGCATTGGGACAATTGGTTGCAGGGGTAGCTCATGAAATTAATAATCCCGTCAGCTTTATTTATGGGAATATTCAATATGCAAATCAATACGTTCAAGATTTATTAAATTTAATTGATATATATCAGCAAGAATATCCAGAACCAACACCTAAAGTTAAAGCAAAAATTAAAGAAATAGACTTCAATTTTGTTGTGAATGACTTGCAAAACTTAATGAATGCCATGTATCGCGGAGCCGATCGCATTCGGGAAATTGTCATCTCCCTGCAAAACTTTTCACGATTTGATGAAGCAAAAATGAAGTCAGTCAATATCCACCAGGGTATTGATAATACATTAATTATGTTAGAGCATAGGCTCAATTCGACAGCACATCGTCCAGCGATCGCAGTTGTCAAAAATTACAATACCTTGCCCCCAATTACTTGTTTCCCTGGCGAACTAAATCAAGTATTTATGCATATTTTAAATAATGCCATTGATGCTTTAGAAATGGGAAATGGAGCATGGCGAATGGGCAACAATAACATCAAATCAAATTTAACACCAGATGACTTGACCGAAGAGAATCTAGACACAAACTTAGATAGTAATGACACTGGTAATAATGATAACTACCCCCAAGATTCCCGCAACCAATCCCCAGACTCTGGGAAAAATTACTACATCTCTTCACAATCGTCCTTAATCTATACCCAATCCCTCATCCCCCAAATTCACATTCAGACGCAAGTCACCGATATGAATACCGTCAAAATTTCTATATCAGACAATGGCCCTGGTATTGAAGAATCTGTGCGATCGCGTGTTTTTGATCCATTTTTTACAACTAAACCTGTAGGTAAAGGTACTGGACTTGGCTTATCTATTAGCTACCAAATAATAGTCCAAAAACATCAAGGAACCTTGACTTACGACTCGATAGTGGGAGAGGGTAGTAAATTTATCATCGAAATTCCAATTCAGCAATAACCCATAGGTGAGATATTTACTCAATTAGCGGCAAAAGGCAAAATACATTTAAAATTCAAAACTTTTTCTTGCTTGGCGGCTACAATTTTCTGTCACAAATAGCATAATAGAAATGTGACCGATCTGTTAAACCCTTTACTTTCACTCAAACAAGGACACTGGTTCAAGCTAATTTGTGGAGCCAGCTTCCAACATCTGCCTGCGGTCAGAAGTTTAACTCTAGCCTACACTTTGGCGGGCGCTGACTGCATAGATGTTGCTGCCGATCCAGCTGTAATTGCATCTGCCCGTGAGGCTTTGACAGTTGCCTCAACTCTTATACCAGATTCTCGCAAACTTGGCTACGGTAAAAATGCCAAACTGCCCTATTTAATGGTTAGTTTAAACGACGGAGAAGACCCCCACTTCCGTAAAGCTGAATTTAATCCAGCCTTGTGTCCCCCAAGCTGTACCCGCCCTTGCGAAAAAATCTGTCCTGCCCAAGCGATCGTTTTTAACCAACAGGATAATTTCTCAGGTGTCACATCTGATAAATGTTATGGCTGCGGTCGTTGTGTCCCCATCTGTCCTTATGATATTGTTTATACAAGTTCATATGTATCAACACCAGGAGCGATCGCGCCATTGGTACTATCAACAGGAGTCGATGCTGTCGAAATTCATACGCAAGTTGGGCGTTTTGCAGAGTTTAAGCGATTGTGGCAGGCGATAGAACCGCATCTAAAGCAGCTAAAGTTGATAGCCATCAGTTGTGCCGATGGTGAAGGTTTAATTGATTATTTACATGCCCTATATGATCTAATCACTCCCCTTGAGAGTGCATTAGTTTGGCAAACCGATGGTCGTCCCATGAGTGGTGATATTGGCGATGGGACTACGGTAGCAACCGTGAAACTAGGGCAAAAAGTTTTGGCAGCCAAGATACCGGGTTATGTGCAACTAGCAGGAGGAACCAACAGTTATACCGTTGCCAAATTAAAAGCAATGGGATTGTTGAGGAAGGATGGCACAGGAAATATTTCCTTACAAAATCTTTCCACGTCGTTACATTCTCCATTTCCCGTGTCTGCAATTTCTGGGGTAGCCTACGGTAGCTATGCCCGTGTATTGCTGTCACCTGTTCTCGAACAATTAGAAGCAAAGGAGGTGAAACTCACAAGTGCAACAACCACTGTCCGCTTAGAGGATGACAAAGAATTGCTTTGGCAAGCAGTTAATCTCGCTCATTCTCTCGTTTCCCAGATTAAATCACAGCAAATCAGCTAAATATTGCCCACTCGCACACCTACCTACGTTGGCGGGTAAACGGGTGTGGAAGCCGCCCACTATCTCTAATAAACGTCACCATAAAAAGCATGACGATTACAGAAGATCTCCAAAAGTTATTAGATATTTTGCCCCAAGACCTGCGGCAAGTTCTTGAGAATCACCCGCAACGAGATAGTTTAGTAGAAGTGGTCTTGGATTTAGGTCGCCGCCCAGAAGCTCGCTTTCCCCAAGGAGCAGAATATCTGAGCGAAGTCGCGATAAATCAAGCTCAAATTGATGATTGCATTCAACGAGTGGGAATTTTTGGTGGAGATAACCGTGCGGGAATAGAGCAAACCCTGCATCGAATCAGCGCCATCCGTAACCGTACTGGCAAGATAATTGGTTTAACTTGTCGTGTCGGTAGGGCTGTTTACGGAACCATTGGCATGATTCGCGATTTGGTAGAAACTGGTAAATCGATCCTCATGCTAGGTCGCCCAGGGGTAGGTAAAACTACTGCTCTGCGCGAGATTGCCCGCGTTTTGGCAGATGAACTGAACAAGCGCGTGGTCATAATTGATTCCTCAAATGAAATTGCTGGTGATGGCGATGTTCCCCATCCGGCGATCGGCAAAGCCCGCAGAATGCAAGTTGCCCATCCAAGCGAGCAACATCAAGTCATGATTGAGGCTGTGGAAAACCACATGCCAGAAGTTATCGTTATTGATGAAATTGGTACAGAACTGGAAGCTTTAGCGGCGCGTACCATTGCCGAGCGTGGGGTGCAGTTAGTTGGTACGGCACATGGGAACCAAATTGAGAACCTGATTAAAAACCCAACTTTATCAGATTTAGTCGGTGGCATCCAAGCTGTGACATTGGGAGATGATGAAGCAAGACGACGCGGCAGTCAGAAGACGGTGCTAGAGCGGAAAGCACTACCGACTTTTGATATTGCGGTGGAAATGCACGAGCGCCAGCGCTGGGTGGTTCATGAAAGTGTGGCTGATACCGTTGATGCATTATTACGTGGTCGTCAACCGAATCCGCAAACTCGAACCCTTGATGATCATGGTAAAGTTGCGATCGCTCGTCATTTGACAGCAATTAATGGTAACGGAAATGGTCGTAGTAACGGACAAGTGGCACATGTAGAGGAGGCATTTGCTCCGGCACGTCAAGTTAATGGCTGGCGTTCTTCTGGAAAAATGGCACCATTGCAGGCAGTACCCAATGAACCCATCAATTTATCTGGACGTAGTGAGTTTGACCGCTTATTGAATGAGGAAGCATGGGGACTGGATGATCGTAGTTTTGGTTTTGACGATCGCCCACATCACTCAGGGCCAAACGGCGAAGATTTGCCTTTGCACATTTACCCCTACGGTGTCAGTCGCCATCAACTGGAACAGGTTGTGAAGGTGCTTAATTTACCTGTAGTCTTGACAAAAGACCTCGATAATGCTGATTCAATTTTAGCATTGCGATCGCATGTGAAAAACCACGCCAAGTTAAGGCAATTGGCGAAGTCGAGACATTTGCCATTGCACATGATTAAATCGAGTACCATACCGCAGATTACTCGCGGCTTACGACGAATGCTGAATATGGATGATCCAGATTTTAGCGACGAACGCGAGTTGCAACTATTGATGCATAATGGTAGCGAGGATGAAATGGATGCCTTAGAGGAAGCGCGGTTAGCTGTTGAACAGATTGTAATTCCCAAAGGGCAACCTGTAGAATTGTTACCGCGATCGGCTCAAGTGCGGAAAATGCAACATGAATTAGTCGAGCATTATCGCTTAAAGTCTGATAGTTTCGGTGAGGAACCAAACCGGAGATTACGGATTTATCCAGCTTAGGTAAAGTACATACAAACAAGTCTGAATCTCAATTTTTCTTTTTCACTACCGCCTTGACTTTTTCAATGGCGGTTTTTTCTTAGGCGTTGCATCAGTATGGAAAAAATGGTACTTAAAACTCGTGATAATAGGTTGAAAATTAGGCAAAATAATCTCATGATTCAGTAATGTCATAAAATTAAACAGATTACGATGCTTCTAATGGTAAATTTCTTATATTACATAGAATTAAGACATACGCTTGATGGATACTTACGACAAATGTTGTCAACTAGGTGCTTCTCGTCGTAGATTTGAAGACGCTCAAGTCTTACATAGCCAAAAACGCTGGACGGGCGCTATTTATTTAGGGGGTTATGCTATTGAATGTTCTATGAAATCTCTTATATGTCACGAAGAAGGTGAAAATAACTTTAAAGAGACTAGGATTTTTCAGAAAGGACTACAAGGAGCAAGCTTGCATAATTTAGTTACATTATTAAGTGCTTTACCTGTAGTAGAACGTTCCATACAAACAGATCGTACAGGTAAATATAAAGATGCATGGAACTGCATAACATCTTCTTGGCGTAATGATGAGTTACGTTATTCTGACAAAACAGGTAACGAAGAATCGAGCAAAAAATTTATTCAGTCAGTGCAGATATTATATAAATTTTTATTAGAGAAGCAAGGTGAAATCTCATGACATTATCAACAACATTTACACCTGATATTATTCAAGATCACCTAATCAAGCATTTAGAACCTGATGACAAGAAAGTTAAAGTAAGTGTCAAAAGGACTTCATTAGGTTGGCTAAAAATTAAAATAGTTAGCAAAATTTTTCAAGGAAAGACTTTAGTTGAACGTGAAGAAAAAATAGATTATTTGTTAGGTCTTCTCAATCCAGAATTTAATCTCGGTCAATATCCTATTTCTGGTTATGAACTATTAACTTCACAGGAAGATGCTAGAGAGAATGCCCAGTATATCCAATTACCTTTATGGTCAGAAATATTAATGGCTCCAGAAGCAGAAAGGTCAATTGAGGCAGATGAAGATACTCCGAAAAAACCTTTAATTATTACTTTTTACTCTTTTAAAGGAGGTGTTGGCCGTTCCACTGCTTTAGGTCTAGTGGCTGGTATATTAGCAACTCGTAATCGTAGAGTAGTGATGGTTGATTTTGATTTGGAGGCACCTGGGATTTCGATTCTTTTCCAGCCAGATATTGAAAATAAAATTGGACAAAATTATGGAGTTCTAGATTATTTACATCAACGTGGTCTAACTCCAGAAGAAGATATTCCCAATATAAGCGATTGTATAAAAAAGATAAACTTGCAAACTCGTGGCGAATTATTTTTAGTTCCAGTTGGTGAATATGATGAAAATTATATTCATCGACTAGCAGACTTAAATTTACGCTCTTTCTACCGCCGTGGAATTAATCCTATTGAACAACTGATAGAAGATATTAAATCTAAATTGGAACCAGATATAATTTTAATTGATGCACGTCCTGGATTTACTGATGAAGGAGCAGTTGCTCTTTTTGACCTAGCTGATACTGCTATAGTTTGTTTTTCACCAACTGAGCAAAGTTTTCAGGGATTACGTTGGGTTGTACAAGCAACTCGTAAACAGCAAGAGTATCAAGGTAAACCTGACATAATATTTTTACTAACTCCTATACCAACGGTCACACCTGAATTACATAAAATTTGGATAAATAAAGTCGAAGCATGGATTGAGGATAACTGGGGATTACCAAATGAAACAACTATTGGGCAACTTTATTATGAGGTTTTATATAATCCAAATATAGCTACTTTATCTAGCCTGGTTAATGATGTACCGAAAAGTTTAATAGATGTATATCTACCTCTTGCTGATACCATTGATGCAAGTTTGCCAGATACAAAATATAATATACTAACAAAGCCTGTTGATGACAGAAAAAAGATTCTTTATGAGTTAGAATTTCAGGCTGCTACAGCGCAAGAATTAGAACCAGATAATATTCCTAATATATTTCAACGTACAGAAGATTTTCCTAAATTTTTAAGTAATCGAACTTGGTTAATTCGTGGTGCTAAAGGAACTGGTAAAAGTCTGTTATTTCGACTTTTTGTAGAAAATCCAGATGCAGCAAAGGAGTTATCTCAGTCTGATGTAAATTTAAATAATGTAAATTTTATTCCAGGGCATGGTCAGCCGAAAGTATCGGGAAGTATTTTAGAAAGTGGCGATTTAAAAAGCTATGAAGAACAAGTTGGTAAAGATGACTGGCAATTTTTTTGGTTAAATTATGGTATTTTACAATTATGTAGTAGTAAACCAGAACTACGCTCTATATCTGTATTAGAAAATAAATTAGTCGAATTAAGTGCTCAACAACGACCTTTACATTCTGAGATTATTTCATGGCTGGTAGAACGTTCAAAATCTCCCCAAGCAAGACCACAAGCAACTGACGACTCATATCTTGCACCTAGCTGTGTAAACACGTAAAAGCGAATATAATGATGCAAAATCTTACAGGAAGCAAAGGCTTGTCGAAAGCAAAAAAAAGGTAATTAATAATACTACAAGCTAACTAATACTACGGGTTCGGATGCCAAAATAACAGATGCTAAGATGCTGTACGTTTCAAAGGGGATGACCGCCATGAAATTGTCAGATTTGCATTGGCAACCGAAAACATGAGAGAAAAGGCGTGAAATATCTGATTAAACAAAGCACTAAGAAAATGCTTGCTCACGCCCAAGATTTAGTGTACACCCTCAAAGAACTGATGCCGACGCAGTACCAAAAAGATAACCTAGAAGCGATGTTGGCGTTATTCTTAGAGGCACAAGGACACCCATTACCTGAACATAGTCAGACAAAATCCCCAAGCGCAATCAGTCGATTTTTAAATATCAATCCTTGGTCAACAAGGGAAATGATTCGGATAATTCGCTCTTCAGTATTACAAAAAGTTATCAATTCATTATCGTCATCAGGCAAAGGGCGCAGACCATTTTTACAAGTAATTATTGACCTGACGACTTTAGAAAAACGTGGCAAATTCCCAGAATTTAGTGATTTAATCAAAGTCTATAATGGTAAGCGTGGTCTCCATCTAGTCGTAGTTTATTTGGTAATAGGACAATGGCGCATTCCTTGGAGTTTTCGTGTTTGGCGAGGTAAGGGAACTCCTTCCCCTGCAATGCTTGGGCTCAAACTGGTTAAACGTTTACCTCTTTCTTTAACTCAACATTTTCAAACAATTATTTTAGCTGACACAGCCTTTGGCAGTGTAGAATTCCTTGAGGGTGTACGTCGGCTTAAATATCATGCTGTTACAGGTGTATCTAGTAGTCGTAAGTTGGCTGATGGCAGATTTTTAAGACGTTTACATCAACAGGGTCAACAGGTTTATTTATTTGGTTTAAATTTCCCCGTTACCGTTTCTTGGTATTACTTAAAACGCGATAATGGCAAACTAGAAAAACGCTTTGTTTTGTCTACTCGTCCAATTAAAGCTTCTACTCTTAAGTGGTGGGGCAAGCGTCGGTGGCAGATTGAGGGGTGGTTTAAAACTGCAAAGCATCGTTTTGGCTTACACCGTTTTGGGCAAGGGACTCTGCTGGGTATGTATCGCTGGCTTATCCTTTCACTGACTGCTTACCTCATTGCCCATTGGACTTATCTCCATTTTCAGGGCGCATCGCCACCTGATTGGGGTCAGGCTGCACAATCTGCCCTTGAATCTATTTTTCCACATATAATTGTGTATCTTCTTTTACTTGATATTCAACGGCTAACTCCCCTTGCACGTAGTCATGGTTTTGACATTCATATTTCCAGGTGCAAGATGTGAGACGAGTTACGTGCAATTGACCAATGGTTGCAACAAAATAATCAACTAGTATGGTTTCTTTACGACGAGCTAGATGCCGGATTTGGTTATAGTCAAAATGATTATGAACGTCGGCGACGTGCATTAGAAGCCTTACTGGCATGGTGGTTAGAAAGCGGAACTAGTTTGAAACAGATAGTCCCTAAAATATTTTTACGCGAAGATATTTGGAATCAACTCAACTTTACCAATACAGGACATTATAGTGGACGTTCTCTTCAGTTACGCTGGGAAGAGCCTGACCTTTGGCGATTAGTACTTAGGCAAGCTTTAAAAAGTTCTCCATCTTTAAGCAATGCTTTAGAAAATAAGTTGGGGGTCACTGTTGATAGGTTAAATTTGATTGGGCTTGAGCAATTACGTCAAAGTCTTTACACATTGTGGGGTGAACGAATGGGACGTACTAAAAAGGCTTACACTTACAATTGGGTTCGCAACCGTATCGCTGATAGTCAATATAATTGTTTTCCACGAAGTTTAATATTACTTTTACAAGAAGCTGTTAAATTCGAGAAGGATTTCGCTACAGAATATAGTGCTGAAATTACTTTGCGTCCAAAAGCCCTAATCGATGCTTTCCCCTATGTTTCACAACAACGTGTTGCTGAAGTACGTAATGAGTATCCTGAATTAGAACAATTTCTACTAAGTCTTCAAGGTGAGCGCTCTCCAATAGATGAGAATCGTCTAGTAGAAATATGGAATGTAGAAGGTGGTGAGTTAGCTCTCCGTATTAAAGATATGTTAGAAGCTGGTATTTTTACAGAACGTTCTCGTCCCAAAGACCCTCCCCCTCGTGTATACGGGATTGCAGAATTGTATTTGTATGGGTTAAATATGGTTCGTAAGGGGCAACGATAAGAACATTATTTCACTCACTAAAATAGTGATATCGGGTTTAGGGTGGATTAAAAATGCGATTAAATGAAAAATTAGACAAACTCAAAGCATTATTTGTCGAAATGGAACAGGCATTAATTGCCTATTCTGGAGGTGTTGATAGTACTTTAGTCGCAAAAATTGCTTACGATGTCTTGGGAGAAAAAGCCTTAGCTGTGACTGCAATGTCCCCTTCCCTGTTGCCGGAAGAACTGGAAGATGCCAAAATTCAAGCGGCGACGATGGGAATTAGACATGAACTAGTCGAAACCAAGGAAATGGAAAACCCCAATTACACATTAAACCCTGTCAATCGTTGCTATTTTTGTAAAAGCGAATTACACGATACTTTAAAACCCTTAGCAAAAAAATTGGGTTATCCGTTTGTGGTGGATGGGGTAAATGCCGACGACTTACAAGACTATCGCCCCGGTATCCAAGCAGCAAAGGAACGAGGTGCAATTTCTCCCCTCGCAGAAGTTGGGGTAAGCAAACTCGAAGTTCGCCAACTTTCCCAGGAACTGGGTTTACCTTGGTGGGATAAACCTGCACAACCTTGTTTGAGTTCCCGCTTTCCCTATGGTGAGGAAATTACTGTTGCCAAGTTACAACGGGTAGGCAGGGCAGAGATATATTTGCGAAAATTAGGCTGGCAAAATTTACGAGTGCGATCGCATGGTGAAACTGCTAGGATTGAATTAGCAGCCGAAGATATCAAAGATTTTGTCGCCAATACAGATTTATCTGTTCTTGTATCTGCGTTTCAAGAATTAGGATTTATGTTTGTAACACTCGATTTAGAAGGTTATCGTAGCGGTAAATTAAATCAAGTTTTACATAAGCAGCCAGTATAAATTTAATCATTCTAGAGACGCAATATATTGCGTCTCTAAATAAGCTAATTGCCAAAGATTGAGGTTTAATCTTAAATTCCAGCACCACTCTTGGGTTCAGCACCCATTGGGGAAACATAATCACGGAATAATGTAATTTGCTCCTCAAATTGCATTTGTTTAATTACATTTAATAATTGTTCCGCAGCCCCAGATAATTGATAGTTTTCTGGCATAGGAATCACAGTTCCATTATCCATTCCCTGAGCCAGTAAATACCAAAACAACAGTTTTGTAGTATCACTCAAAGAACCATATTGGCGAGTAGTTTGCGTATTTGCGCCTGTTATTAAATCTCTTTGAATCTGTAGTTGCTCCTCGTGAGACATGTCTTTAACTTGGTTAAACAAGCCTTCGGCAATATCTGGAGAAACAGTACTGGCAGCAGGAGCAGCAGGAGTCACTGAACTCCCCATTTCCTTATAAATAAACCAAAACAAAGCTAACTGACTGTCTACATCTAAACCGCGAAAAGATTCAACAGCTTGATTCACAGGATAATTTTGACTTTGAGTAAAAGTCATACTTTTCTCCAACTGGTATTTATACTCTAATAAAGCCAAGTTATCAAAATAAATTTACTGTTTAACCTGACTGAAGGTAGATATCTCAGAATCAATCAGAATAGCAATTTTTAGATAAAACTTTGATGATAAATGGCTGCTAACAGCAATCACAAAATGACATTTTTTCATTAAATAATCGATATTAGAGATGCATCTATCAAAGGTTATAGCCGTTCCTAAACTACTGAGGTATATTTAGATCTCGTAGGAAAAGGTTATTAGCGGGGAAAATGTACTTCACCATATTTGAAACCGCTATATAACTCAGTCAATCAGATAATTAGACTCAAGGCTCAGATAATCTGAGCCTGCAAACAAAGATTAATTATTGACTACTTTTTCACCAAAATATATGCATTAGCGTACTCAGGCAATTGGCTCACAAAGCTTTGAAAATCTTTCTTATTTTTGAAAATTCCCGCTAGGAAATCAAGTTGATAAAGACTTGGTAAAAATGCCCCACCAGTATCGGCAATAATACCCATTCGTAAGCGTTTATTTTTGCCTTGCCCTGATTCTAGGACAATCATTTTACCTAAACCGATATTTAAAACATCTCCAGCAAAGGTAACACCAGGTTTAATCGAAATTTTGGCATCTATTTTATAACCATAACCTTTAATGGCGTTGACTTTTCTAAAATACCAATAGCGTTTTTGGTTGCGTGGATTTACTCCTTTAATAAAAGGTATTTCATTACTGCGATCGACATTGAAATATTCACTAGTACCGTCAGGAAAGTTGATTAAAATCGTACCTTCCATCAATGCTTCTTCCAGTCCCTGTCTGGTTAGATAAGCAAGAGGTTGAACTTTACCATATTCCTTACCTCCAGGCTCATAAATACCTGACAAAACATCTTGCTTGGTATATTTTGTGTAGAACTTATCAGCAGCTAAATCGTCTTTTAAGCTGTAAATAGGAATGTTATAGGTAGAAGTTTTTTGACGTGAACCTGGATGGATAAAAACCGCATATTTGGTCATGCGAACCTGTTTTTGATTAATTTTTTTGGGGTTATTTGCCGTCCATTTAATCACGCGAAAATTTTGATTAATGAAATTAGCATCTTGCAGTCGAGTTGGTCTTTTTTTCGCAATATCTTCCTGTAAAACTGTAATCATAAAATCAAGGGTTTTGATAGTATCATTAACAGTAATACCTTGCGAACCCAGCAATCCAGAGCGTAATACATCCGGATCATTTTGGGAATGTTCTTGGAAATATTGACGGGTATTCACAAGAGTTGTTAATAAATCAGCTTGATTAAAACTAACTTTCGTCTTTGGTAGATTTCCCGCACTGAGAATTTTATTAGGTTGAACCGTATATCGAAATTTTTTGGCTTCATCAATTACTTGGTAGGAAGCTGATGTCTGGGCTATTTTTGCTGGAGAAGTTATTTGCTGTGAAGATACCTGGGAAACCTGGGGTTGGGAAATTCTGGGCTGACTTGTAGATTCTGCTTTTGATTGCAACAAGTGAGAACAACTGGTTAAAGCAGCCAGCGATAACACAGTAGAACTCAGGGATAGGTAAAATTTTTGACTCAATTTGATATGCATAAATCGTAGAATCAACTTCTACTGGTAAATGATAGGGTGATTTGGTACAGATGCAACAGCAATACTATCTTAAAAAGACAGAAAGTGTGATGTTCAACCACAAGACGCGATAGAGTTATCTATGGTTTCCTCTGATGTCAGGAATTTGGCTTTGTTTATTTATATGAATACCCTATACACAGATAAATAATGACTATTGGTATTTGGATATTAGGCGATCAACTTTCTACCACGCAAGCAGCTCTAGCTTCCTGCAAAAGTAAAAAAATACCCGTGATTCTGATCGAATCTTTAAGCTATGTTCAAGCTCGTCCTTATCACAAACAAAAACTAGTTCTAATTTGGTCAGCAATGCGTCATTTCGCTGAGGAATTAAGCCAAGATGGATATAGTGTTACTTATGAAATTGCTGATAATTTTCTTGCGCCTTTAGAACAGTGGGTAAAAGCGAATAACATTACCGAAGTGCGCGTGATGATACCCGCAGATAAACCATTTTTAAAGCTAATTCAAGATATAGAGAAGCAACATTTTTCCTCTCTAAAATGTTCAATTAAGCTGATTCCAAATAATCATTTCTTGTGGACAAAAGAAGAGTTTTTTAATTGGGCAAAAGGTCGTAAAAGCCTCTTGATGGAATATTTTTATCATGAAAGTCGCAAGCGATCGCAAGTTTTAATGGCAGGTAATAAACCCATTGGTGGACAATGGAATTACGATCAAGAAAATCGTCAACCTCCAAAGGGAAATTTACATCCTCCGGCAGCAAAGTGGTTTGAGCCAGACAAAATAACTCTGGAAGTAATCGCCCATGTTAATTCTTTAAAAATTCCGACTTTTGGAAAGTTAGATAGTAAACTGAATAAATTCAATTGGGGTGTGACTCGTACACAAGCACTGGAAGTTTTAAATTGGTTTATTCATGTGCGATTGGCTGGCTTTGGTACATATCAAGATGCCATGCTCATCGGAGAAGAGACTATGTGGCATTCGATGATTTCACCCTATTTAAATATTGGTTTATTACATCCTCTAGAAGTTATTAAAGCTGCCGAAAAAGCGTACCAAGAACAGCAGATACCTCTAAATAGTGTCGAAGGATTTATTCGCCAAGTTATGGGTTGGCGAGAATATATGTATGGGTTATATCACTATTTTTATGAACTTCCTAATCAAGGTTTATATGCTGAACAAAATTATTTTCATCACCAGCAACCCTTACCTGAATTTTTTTGGACAGGTGAGACAAAGATGAATTGTTTACATCAAGTGATTTCTCAATTACTAAATACAGGATACGTACATCATATTCAAAGGTTGATGATATTAAGCAATTTTTCGCTAATTGCTGGATTATCACCCCAGGCAGTCGAGAATTGGTTTCATACCGCTTTTATTGATGCTTATGACTGGGTAATGCAAACAAATGTGATTGGTATGGGACTTTTTGCAGATGGGGGAATTGTTGCCTCAAAGCCCTATGCTGCCTCGGCTAACTATATTAATAAAATGAGTAATTATTGTCGGAGTTGTGCTTATAACTATAAAGCCCGCACCGGAGAAAATGCTTGTCCTTTCAATTTCTTTTACTGGGATTTTCTAGACCGCGATCGCGATAAACTAGCAATGCAAGGGCGAATGAGTTTTATATTGAAACATCTCGATAAAATGTCTCTTGAGGAATTGGCTACTATTCGCCAATTGGCGCGAGATTGGCATCTACAACCACCAGGAAAGCAATAGTTGCATCATCTTTCGGTAATCCTGACAATTAAAATTTCTCCGCGTCTCTAAGTCTCCGTGTCAGTATTAACCAAAAGTATTCGGCTCTTCAGTTCTTTTTATGGAAAACTTAGCTAAAAATCCTTGAAAGCCTTATTACATAGGAATTTAGCCTCAAAAAGTATCATAGTTGCTTGTAATCATTGTTTTGTAAGGGTTTTACTGCAAAAAAACCTCAAGCTCCATAAAACTTGCCGAAGAGCCAAGTATTCAACCGGTACTTTTGATTTTCTGATTCAGACTTTAGCCAACTAGTAATGACTTGAGAGTGCTGAGTAATAGTTGAGCGGTGAAGGGTTTTGCTAAAAATGTTTCAATACCAAGACTCATCTTTTGAGCATTTGTCCAATTGAGCATTAGCCCACTCATGGCAAGAATTTTGATCTGCGGATTCATCCGTTGTAATGTGAGAATTGTTGTAGAACCGTTCATACCTGGCATCATCATATCTATCAACACCGCACTAATGTTATTTCTGTGTTGAGCATAAAGAGCTAGTGCCTCAATACCATCACTGGCTGTTAAAACTTGATAATTATGACTTTCGAGAGTTGTTTTGGCAATTTCACAGATGGCAATTTCGTCATCGACAACTAAAATCAATTCGTTATTTCCATTGAGGAATTCTGCATTGTTGGGTAGTGGGTTTTCTGTAACTTGCCGACTCGGTAAAAATACTTTAAACTGACTTCCTTTGCTGACTTCACTGTAAACATTAACAAAGCCACCATGGTTTTTAACAATACCCATGACGGTAGAAAGTCCCAATCCAGTACCTTTACCTACATCTTTAGTAGTAAAAAATGGGTCAAAAATGCGATCGATTGTTTCTGGTGGGATACCGACTCCTGTATCCGTAATAGTGATTGCAATGTAGGAACCGACTTTGGCATCAACGTACATACGGGCATAATTTTCATCAATCCAGAGATTTTCAGCACTAATGCTCAAATCACCACCATCTGGCATGGCATCGCGGGCATTGACAATTAGATTCATTAGCACTTGATGGATTTGTGTGGCATCAGCAGAGATTGTCCACAGTTCCGGTGCTATATTCATTTGGGTTTCGATGGATTTGGGGAAGGTGCGACGAGCTACTTGTGCCACATCTGCAATTAAGTGACGAACCTGAACAATGGTACGGCTACCTTCTCCCCCTCCACGTGTAAAAGAGAGGATTTGCTGAACTAAATCTGCACCACGCTTAGCGCTACTTTCTAACATTTTCAATAGTTGCTTGCTACCGTCATCAATATCGGGTAATTTCAAGGGTAGTAATTGAGCAACAGCTAAAATTGGAGTCAGAATATTATTAAAGTCATGGGCAATACCGCTTGCCAGAGTCCCCAGACTTTCTAGCCGTTGGGTACGCAGAAATTGTTGCTCTAGTTGTTTTTTCTCAGTAACATCGGTACTAACTGTTAAAATCGATTTGGGATTACCTGCTTCATCTCGTACCAATGTCCAACGACTTTCAACAGTAATTTTGCCACCGCTTTTGGTAACTTGGTGTAATTCTCCCTGCCATTTTCCCTCTTTTTTGAGAGTTGTTTGAATTGCTGTGAATTGAGGTAAATTTTCCTCTGATTTGTTTAAAAGTTCGATCGCATTTTTACCGACAACTTCTGCTGCTTCCCACCCATATAAACGTTCGGCTCCTTTATTCCAGAAGAGAATGTGGTGTTTCATATCGCGTACAAAAATGGCATCGGTGGCGATATCGAGCAAGGCTGCTTGTTCACGAATTTTTCGTTCTGCCTGCCTACTTTCAGTGATATCGTCTACTAAAACGAGGTATGCACTTCTACCAGCAAATGTGAGTGCATGACTGACAATCTCAACATCAATCAAACTACCGTCTTTTTTCTGATGCCTCCAAATACCAACCTGCTTAGAGCTATTAATCGTCGTCGATGATACTTGATGTAGCGCCGGCACATCTTCGGGAGGACGAATATCAGTAATGTGCATTTGTAAAAATTCCGCCTCCGAATAACCATAATGCTTGATTGCCGCTTGATTTACCGCCAAAAAAACTAGGGTTTCCGAATCAAATACCCACATCGGATGGGGATTACTTTCAAATAGTAAGCGATAACGTGCTTCCGAATCCCGTAAAGCTTGCTCCGCACTGTGACGTTTGCGACGCTCTTTAGCTTCTCGTAATTCCCGCTCCACCGCAGGTACAAGGCGGGTAAGATTGCCTTTAATGATGTAGTCATTAGCTCCGGCTTTCATCGCCGCAACAGCAATATCCTCACCAATTGTGCCAGAGACGATAATAAATGGTAAATCCAAATTCAACTGTTGAAGAAGTTCTAGGGCTGCGGGGGCACTAAAATTAGGTAGAGTATAATCGGCGATAACAATATCCCAAGACTGCTGTTCAAGTGCCACTTGCATGGCTGAAGCTGTATCAACTCTCACATAATCTAAAGTATAGCCACTCCGACGCAACTCCCGTAAGGTAAGTAACGTATCATCTTCGGAATCTTCGACAATTAGTACGTGCAGGCAAGGTGTCACTTTGACTACCTCCTTAAAGCGGTGGTGGCTCATTCATTAATAACCAGTACATTCCCAATTGCCGAATCGCCTCGGAAAACTGGATGAAATCTACGGGTTTGCGGATATAACTATTGCACCCCAAACTGTAACTATCCAGCATATCTTGTTCTTCGTTGGAGGTGGTAAGGATAACTACAGGCAGAAGTTTTGTGCGATCGTCTCCGCGCAAACGGCGCAATACTTCAATCCCATCAACGCGAGGCAATTTGAGATCAAGTAAAACTACTGCTGGCTTGATACTTGTATCTCGCCCAACATACATACCACTACCAAATAGGAAATCGAGGGCTTCAACTCCATCATGGGCGACAATGATATCGTTACTAATATGATTGCGTTTCAAGGCACGAATGGCCAAAGTTTCGTCATCGGGATTATCCTCCACCAGCAAAATAATTTTATTCGGGGCACTCATACCTTTTCCTCCTCTGCTACTAATGTAAAGTAAAAAGTCGCGCCTCGATCCACTACTGCTTCTGCCCAAGCCTTACCGCCATGTCGATGAACAATTCGCTGCACCGTCGCCAATCCAATGCCATTACCGGGAAATTCCTGGAAACTATGCAATCTTTGAAATGGCGCAAATAACTTATTGATGTATGCCATATTAAAGCCCGCACCATTATCCTTGACAAAATAGGTAGGGATACCACTGGCAGAGAGCATCATCCCCAACTCAATTTTGGCGATCGCGATTTTGCTAGTAAATTTCCAGGCATTATTAAGTAAATTCTCTAGTAGCACTTGTAACAAATGGGTATCTCCTTCGACTATTAACCCAGTTTGGATGAGAAATTCTACCCGACGTTCTGGCTGATTCCCCTCTAACTCACGACAGATATGATTCGCTAACAGACTCAAATCTACCGTTTCCACATGCATTTCGCTGCGTGTCACCCGCGATAGGTTCAGCAGATCATCAATTAATTGTCCCATACGCTGCGTCGCTGCCCGGATGCGTCGCAAATAGTCCTGTCCATCGGCATCTAAGTGTTCGAGGTAGTCTTCGAGTAGTGCTTGACTAAAACCATCAATACTGCGTAACGGTGCGCGTAAGTCATGGGAAACCGAGTAACTAAAGGCTTCGAGTTCTTTATTGACGGCTTTCATTTCGATCATGGCACGTTGCAAGCCCTGATTGAGAGTTTGCACCGCTTCTTCTGCTTGCTGTCGCACGATTATTTCTGCTTGGAGTTCTGCCATTAGTTCTGCGTGCTTTAAGGCTACCCCCAAATGATTAGCAATTTGGCACACAAACTCAATTTCTCTTGTTTGCCATTCTCGTGGGGCATCACATTGGTGGATGCAGAGTAATCCCCAGAGGTTGTCACCCTGTAATAGCGGTACTACTAGGTTAGCTCGCACCTGAAATTGAGATAATACTTGAATATGACAGTCACTCAAGCCACAATTCAAAATATCTGCAACTGCTTGTACTCGTCCTTGGTGGTATTGGCTGGCAAACTGTTCCCCAAAACAATGGTCATGGATTTTATGTGCCATAGCTGATGTAAATGCTGGATCGACATCTTCAGAAACAAATTCCCCATCATCCCAACCAGAATTTGGGTAGAAGCGAAACATTCCCACCCTATCTACTTGGAGAAGTTGTCGAACTTCAGTCGCGGTTGTGTGAAAAATCGTTTCTAAATCGAGAGGTTCCCGCAATCGAGTAATGACATGAAATAATGTTTGTTGTTGTTCTAGGCGAAAATTGGCTTGTTCAATTTCTGCTTGCAAATGTTGAAATTCATCTGCTAAAATCCGCTCAATTTCCTGTAAGACAGTTTCATCTCCACAAACAGACCGTAAATGTGCCAACATCTCTGGGTTCATAGGTCTTGAGTTAGTAGTGCTAATATTGCCAAAAATAAACAAAAAGACAGCCGGAATCAACCAGCTGTCAGGGGTTAGTTGTGAGGATTATGGCAAATAGTAGTTAGGTCAGGTATATGGAGGAACCAGTTTTAGAGAATATACTGAGAATCCCAGTTTTTAATTTCTAGGGAAAAACCAATTTCAACTCATGAATGAGCCGCAACCAAACCCACGGGCTTGACTCCAGCCATATCCAAAATTGGTGCTATTAAATCTTCCCGCTTGACTGCCATCATATGCACACCCTGGCACAACTGCCTTGCTGTTTGCACCTGTTCCGCAGCGATTTTTATCCCCTCTTCTAAAGGGTCTTTCGCCTTTGCCAAGCGATTAATAATATGCTGAGGAATATTCACACCCGGAACCATACGGTTGATAAATTCAGCATTTTTTGCCGACTTCAACAGAAAAATTCCTGCTAATATTGGCTTGTTAGAGCCAGTCGCAATGCCATCCATGAATTTTTCCAACCTGTCAAAATCAGTAATCAATTGACTTTGGAAAAATTGTGCCCCGGCTGCTAATTTTTTCTCAAACCGACTTTGTAATCCCGACCAACTTGGACATTGGGGGTCAACTGCTGCGCCAGGAAATAAATTTAACGCCCCATCTGTTAGGGGTTTGTCGTTATAATCTACACCCAAATTCAGCTTTTTAATCACTTGCAGCAATCGTACCGCTTCCAAATCAAAGACCCCTTTACATTCGGGATGATCGCCCGCTTTTACAGGATCACCCGTTAGCGCTAGGATATTTTGAATTCCTAGGGCATGTGCCCCCATTAAATCAGCCTGTAAGCCGATGCGATTGCGATCGCGACATGCTAGTTGGCATATTGGTTCAATCCCATGTTGTAGTAAAATAGCCGACGCAATTAACGGACTCATCCGCAGCACTGCACGGCTACCATCAGTAATATTGACAGCATGAACCCTTCCCTTAAGAGTCGCTGCCATTTTGAGCATATGTTCTGGATTACCTCCTTTCGGTGGGCAAACCTCAGCCGTAACCAGAAATTCGCCATTTCTAGCTGCTGTGCGAAAAGAACTGAATGAAACCGGATTTAAAGTATCAAGCATAACGTTGAGCATTTCAACTCTGGGAACAGCTGTAACACAATTTGTCCCTCAGTGGAAAGTGATTAACGCAACGCTTACAAAGGTAGGGAATATCCCAACGCGGTCTTCACATCTTTTAACGTTTGTTGTGCTACGATTTCTGCTTTTTGCCGTCCGTCCCGCAAAACCGATTCTAAATAACCTTTGTCACTCATGACTTCGTGATATTTATCTTGAATTGGCTTCAGGGCATTGATAGTTGTTTCCGTCAGCAATTTCTTAAAGTCACCCCAACGCAGATCAGCACATTCTGCCGCTACGTCATCTTTGTTTTTGCCAGATAGCACCATATACAATGTCAGCAAATTGTGACATTCGGGACGTTCTGGGTCATCAAAAGTTAAACCAGAGATGGTATCAGTTTTACACTTTCTGATTTTTTTGGTAATTTCATCTGGCGAGTCGAGGAGGTTAATGCGGCTTTGTTCGGATGGGTCTGACTTGGACATTTTTTTAGTCCCATCGGTCAAACTCATTACCCGTGCCCCTTCCTTGCGAATCAGTGGTTCAGGTGATTTGAGGATTTTTTGACCTTTACCAAATTGATGATTAAATCGATCAACAATATCCCTTGTGAGTTCGAGGTGTTGTTTTTGGTCTTCACCCACGGGGACTTTATCAGCTTGATACAGTAAAATATCAGCCGCCATCAATACGGGATAATCGAGTAAGCCAACACCAACATTTTCCCCTTGTTTCAGGGCTTTTTCCTTGAACTGAATCATATCTGTTAACCAGTTCATGGGAGTAATGCAATTTAGCAACCAAGCTAACTCCGCATGGGCGGAAACATGTGATTGGACAAAGATTGTCGAATACTGCAAATCAATACCGCAAGCGAGATATAATGCTGCGATCGCATAGGTATCTTGTGCCAGTGTTGCCGGGTTGTGCGGCACTGTAATGGCGTGTAAATCGACCACGCAAAAGTAATTATCGTACTGGCTTTGCATTTCTACCCAGTTGCGAATTGCTCCCAAATAATTACCTAAATGTAAATTGCCAGTTGGTTGTACTCCAGATAAAATGCGCGGCTTTGCCATAAATTTCTAATTAATTAACTTCGTCCTAAAAAGGCTATCTCAAATCTTAGATATATTTGGTCACTTAGGAAAACTATAGCGGAGATGAGACAATGTAGGAGGCAATTTTGCCGGGATAAAAATGACCGCCTCCCCGCATCCCACATCCCGCCACCTAGCTAACTGCCTGCGCTATTCCATTCTTTTTCCGCATCCGCGATCGCCTGTTCAACATTTTTCTCACCTAACATCGCCGCTTGCAAATTTTCATAAATTGCTTTTTGCAGCAGGTTAGAATTCTTCAAAGTTGGCGTTAAAACCTCAGCTTGTTGTAGTTGGCTGGCACTAACTGTTCTGGCTTTATCATAGGTAGAAGCATCTGCGGGTACTTCCTTAAAGTAGTTATCAGTTAGAGCTTTGGTTGTCGATGGTAAGACATTTGCGGCTTTGGCAAAAGCTAGCTGATTTTTGTCATTAGTGAGAAACAACGCAAACTTCAAGGCTGCATCAGGTTGCTTCGAGTCGCGGGGAATCACAACATTCATCACCGCCACATTTTTCTTCCCAGTTTCCCCTGTCATCTGTGGAGCGATCGCACTTACGTTTGCGACTTTCGGTGCATTTTGGGCGATCGTCTTCAAAAACTCCGGCCCTGAAGTTAACATTGCCGTTTGCTCTGACTGGTACAAATTTATTCCGTGTCGGTGTCCCTTCGTCAAAACTTCTTTTGGCAGTAAACCTTTTTTGTACATATCCACCCAATACTGAAATGCTGCTTTCCCCTGAGGAGAATTAAAAGCCGCCTTTCCTGAATCATCAACAAGCTGCACACCCATCTGGACAAACGACTCCAGCACCTCACCCGAATCCTGGGGCACAAATGTCACAAAAAAGGCATACTTACCTGTTTTGTCTTTAATTTGTTGAGAAACTTGTGCGAGTTCAGTATATGTACTGGGCACTTTTGCAATACCTGCCTGTTTTAATAAATCAGTGTTATAAATGGTTAACCGCGTTGTGAGATACCAAGGTATACCGAAACTCTTACCATTCAATGTACTGGCTTTCCAGATATTGGGTAGATAGGAGGAACGAACATCACTTGGAACTTTCGCATCTAAATCTAGCCAAGCATTTCGCCCCGCTAATTGCGATGCGAAACCTGGATTTAGGTTAACTACGTCAGGCGGAGTTTTTGCGGATACAGATGTTAAAATTTTGTTCTCCATGCCATCCCAAGGTATATCTACCCAGTTCACCTTTATACCTTGGTTTTGTGACTCAAAGCTCGTAATCAAACTTTGGAAGTAGTCAGTAAATTTCGGTTTTAGTGACATTGTCCAAAACTCGATTTTTGCCCCTCCAGAAGCAGCTTGATTCGTATTTGTGGGAACATTGCCGGTACTACAACTGACAATCCAGGTTGTCAATAAGCTGAGTAGTACCCAAGTTGTGATTTTCTTAAACCTTTGAGTTTTAATCATGTTGATTTTAACCATGTTGAACTTAAATGATTGTATTTGTAGTTTTTCGACTTAAAGCGGGGTGAAATACTTGTGCAGAATTGTCGAGATTATAGGCTAAACAAATTACTTAGTAAGTAGCTAGACATAACTAAAACGTTGTTATTGTTCTTGATCCATAGTTGTTTAGTTATTTGTGATTATCTCCTTAGTTCTCGATTACTTGTTCAAAAATAGCTAATCACCTAAAAACCAATCACCACTAACCACTAGTCAACAACCAACAACTTAAATCAATAAAATTTTCACCTTATGCAGTTCTACGGTCAAAACTGTGGCTAAACGTTTTAATAGTTTATTTGGAAAATCAAACAAAGGGATAGGCATCGAACTTGCATCACAACGAGTTAATATCGCTCGCATACGCAAGCAAGGTCAAGGCTTAAAATTAGAAGCTTTAACATCCGTACCTGTTCCCGAAGGTGTATTTACTAATGGTAAAATTGCTGACCCTCCAGCAATGGCGGAAATCATTCAACAGACTTTAGCTGAAAATAAAATTAAAGTCTCTAAAGTGGCGACTTCCGTTCCGGGAGAGCATTCAATTGTACGTTTGATATCTGTACCTGCCGAACTCGATGATAAAGAACTTCGGGAAATGGTACTTAATCACGAAGCCGGGTTGTATTTACCCTATCCTCGCGAAGAAGCTGATGTAGATTACCAGAAGCTGGGGTATTTTGTCGATGAAGATGGCATCGAAAAAGTACAGGTTTTGTTAGTAGGAACACAGAAAGATATTACTGATACTTATGTAAGAACCTTTGAACAGGCAGGATTAGAAATCGATGTCTTAGAAATTAGTAGTTTTGCCTTGATTCGGACAATCCGCGAACAACTGCGGCAATTCGGACCACAGGAAGCTGCTGTGTTATTTGATATCGAGTTCGATAGTACAGAAATTGCCATTATCGTCAATGGTGTACCCCAGTTCTCGCGGACAGTACATATCGGCACCCATCAAATGCAAATAGCAATGGCAAGAGCAATGAATTTACCAGCATCACGAGATATGGAATTGCTCCAAGGAATAACAATTCCTTCAACTCCTATGGATGGTGGTAAAACGGGTCAAACCTCAGTCAATCCAGGCATAGCAGCAATTATGCGGGTATTGGGTGAACTCGCAGATGAGTTACGTCGCTCTATAGAGTTTTACTTGAATCAGGATGAAAACTTGGAAATTGCGCAGATTTTATTAGCTGGTCCTGGTGGTGGATTATCACAAATAGATGAGTTTTTCACCCAAAGATTGAGTTTACCCACTACTCAGATTGACCCTGTAAGTGCTTTGTCATTGGAAGTGGATGAAGAGAAATTTCCCGCAGTTCAGCGTGCTGGCTTAGGGATAGTTCTTGGTTTGGGAATGCGGGAGGTATAAGTAAGTGTACGGTTTAGATGTTAATTTTCTGAAAGAGCGGTCTGCTTCTCAGAAGAATACTTCTGATAAGAGGCGTAAAGCACCAGTTACACCAGGAGATTTAACACCTCTATATATCGGTGGAGCGATCGCAGCTTTCACTTTGGCACTGGTGGGAACCGGATGGTGGTTTTTGCAGGCAAAGAATGGTGAGTTGGAGCAAAATATTGCTCAATTGGAACAAGAGAACCAAAAGTTAGAAGCTGAAATTGGCAATATTAATAAAATTCGGGCAGAGATTACTCAAGTTAAGAGCGAAACACAGGCTCTGGTGACAGTCTTCGACCAAATTCGTCCTTGGTCGGCAATGTTACAAGATGTTAGAGACCGGATTCCGGCAACTGTTCAATTGGATGCGGTCAAACAAATTGCACCACCTGCTCCAGACCCATCGGTTCCAGCCCAAGCAAATAATGCCGGGGCGATCGAGATTGCTGGCTTTGCCCGTACTTTCAATGATGTCAATGACTTTTTAGTTTCACTACAACAGTCTCGATTCCTCAAGTCAAATGAAATTCGGATTGGTAGTGCTGAGTTGGTTGATGCCCCCTTAGCTCCTGGTGTTAACTTGGCTCCTGGAGTCAAACCACCGCAGGTAGTGAAATATACAATTCAATCTAATGTTAGTGAAGTTCCAGCATCAGAATTAATGCGCGAGTTAGAACAGAAGGGCACAGTTGGGTTAGTCACCCGTATTCGCAGTCTGCAACAAACAGGAGCGCTTCCACGATGAGCTATAGCGAAGATTTAGAGTTTGAGGGCGGAGGTTTTGAAGAGGCAAGTGCCCATCCTGTTCTCTTCGGTATCACTTTTACTCCCAAAGTTAGCGGTATTTTAATCGGATTTGCTGGTGTTGCTGGGGCTGCTTATATTCTGATGAATTTGGTCATGCCAAGTTGGGAAACTTTTCAGCAGCAACAAGCGAAACAAACAGATTTGCAAAGTCAAATCGACCAGAAAAAAGCTAGCATTCAGCAAATTGATAAGGTGAAAGAGGAATTAGCCCAAGCAAAAGTTCAACAGGGTCAAGTTTTGGGATTATTCTCAAATGAAAAAACTTTAGATACGTTGCTACTGGACTTAAATCGTTTGGTTGAATCTGGTAATGATTTGCTGCCAGCAAATGCAGTCAAGTCGAAGATGAAGAAATATACTCCTGATGCCCAAAAGACAGAGGTAATTACTGACAGTTCGTTTGGGCCGCTAGTTAACGGGAAGTTAAAGCGTAGTAAAGTCAACATTGAATTTACTGGTACTTACGAACAAACACAGTCAATTCTTCGCAATATTGAGCGTTTGCAGCCATTGTTAATCGTTAAAGATTATCAATCGACACTGACACAAGAGAGTGCGACAGATGCATTGGGTAAACCAATTCGTAAGATTGGCCCTGTTTCGATTACTACAGCTTTTCAGCTACAGGCATTGATGCCATTAACACCGCAAGAATTAGCGGCACAGGCAAAACCAGCGACTCCTGCTAATGGGGAAGCACCGAAGTAGTAGGGGAATGGGAGGTGAAGAAAGGAAAGGGAGATGGGGAGACGCGGGGATGCGGAGAATGAACACTCATAACTCTGAATTCCTAACTTCTAATATTTAATTTCTAATTCTGAATTTCTAATTCCCAGCTTCTTCTAATTTTCAACTTCTAACTCAGTGCTTATTACTTATTCAGTGTAAGTTCTGGGAAACCGGGAAAGAGTTCAAATTAAGGTTCAATTTGTTGCAGCAAATTGATTGTGAATTCTCAAGTAATAAATTACACAAATTTTTAGTCGATTTCAGGTGAGGAATGAACTGTGAAACAACTTCACGGTAATGCTTTTATTTTTGGTGCTACGGCAGCTATCTTGGTTGCACAAGTCGGACAACCAGCATGGGCGCAAACTACTCAAATTACAGGTGTGAAGCTGAAACAAGTTGATGGTAAAGTCAACCTGGTTTTAGACGCTTCGGCAGGCGATCGCGCCCAAGTTTTTACTACTAAGCGCGGTAACGCTTTGGTGGCTGATATTATTAACACGCAACTACGTTTACCAGAAGGTAATAGCTTTCGTCAAGATAATCCTGGCCCCGGTATTGCTTCTGTATCAATTAATCAACTCGATTCCAACAGCATTCGAGTTGTAGTAACTGGTAGCAAAGGTACACCGAATACACAACCTGTGATTCGGGGACGCGATGGGCTAACCCTGAGTTTTGTTGAAGGTGATGGCACTGTTGCCGCAGCGCCACCGATATTGTCAGCCCCTGCTGTACCAAATGCCCCAATGGCACCACCTACAAATACAACTATCAGCCAGCAACCAGCACCATTAGAGGGACCAGGGCAACCTAATAACTCTGCACCACCATTCTTACCCCGTGCAGTGGCTCCGCCAGTGGGAGATATTGCCATTTCGGCGCTTGATGCTTCCCCAAGTGTGATTGATTTGGGTACGCAAGAACGTGTACCTCGCTTGGTATTGCGGGATGCACCTGTACGTGAAGTGTTGTCTTTGCTAGCTCGTGCGGCAAATATGAACTTGGCTTATTCATCGGTTGATGCAACTGCACAGGGTGGACAACCTGCGGCAGGGACACCTGGTGATGGGTTGAAGGTTTCTCTCGATATTCAAAATGAGCCTGTACAGGATGTATTTAATTACGTCTTGCGTTTGAGTGGCTTGGAAGCTAATCGTAGCGGACGGACAATTTTTGTTGGCCCCAGACTGCCAAACTCCAGTCGTGATGTCGTGATGCGGAATCTACGACTTAACCAGGTAACAGTTGATGTCGCCTTGAATTTCTTGGTTGGCTTGGGTGCAGATAGTGCCGTCAGTAGAGAGCGTCAGGTGACTAGTGTCAGTGCGATTCCTGTAGGGCAAGGTGCAACCCCCATTACACAATCTCAGACGACCACAGAAACTAAAATTGAACGTCTCACCCTTGAGGATTCTAAATATTCTTCTCCCTTACTTCGAGGCTTGCAAGCACTGGGCGATCAGCGTAGCAATTCGATTACCTTGATTGGGACTCCGAAGCAAGTTGAATTAGCGATCGCTCAATTAAGCCAGTTAGACATCCGTCGTCGCCAAGTTGCTGTCAACGTCAAAATTGTTGATGTTAATTTGACAGGGATTAAAGATTTCAACACCAGTTTCTCGTTTGGAATTGGAAATAACTTCTTTTCCAGCGATAACGGTAATTTCTCCTCGACTATAGGCGGTTCTAGACCTCCGACATCTGCTGAAGCTCAGGATAGTGTGACAGGAACACCCGTCATTCCAAACCCTGTAGTAGGAGAGAATGTATTTTTGGGCAATGGTTTTTTTAACCCTAATGGTAGACCATCTGCAAATGCTTCGGTTAGTGGCAACCCATTAAGTACTGGGATTACAGACTTTACACCTGGAACCCCAGCAACTGGAACAACTCCAGGTACTCCAGATACTTATACGTTTAATCAGCCTTCTTTGTACCAATTCCCCAAACGTTTCCTGGCTTCAGTACAAGCACAAGTCCAAAATCGTAATGCGAAGATTTTGACTGACCCAACTTTAATAGTTCAAGAAGGGCAAACAGCAAACGTTAACCTTACACAGCAAGTTGTTGGCAACTTTAAGCGGGAAATCACACGCGGTGATGGAGCTTCTACAGAAACAATTACTGTTGAAAAGGAAAACGTTGGTTTAACTTTGGCTGTGAAAGTCGATCGCATTGACGATAATGGTTTTGTTTCGTTGTCAGTTGCTCCTACCGTCAAAGCTCCTCAAGCATCACAAAATATCAACACGGGTAGTGGTACTAATCAAATTTTCTTAGTATCAGAACGTTCCCTAAACTCTGGAATGGTTCGTCTACGTGATGGGCAAACACTGATTCTGAGCGGTATTATCCAAGACCAAGACCGGACAAGTGTATCTAAGCTACCTATCCTTGGCGATATCCCCTTAATTGGTTCACTCTTTAGAAGAACTAATCGAGAAAACCAGCGTAATGAGGTAATCGTTTTACTGACTCCCCAAGTCATGGATGATTCAGAGCGTTCTTCCTACGGTTACAATTACAACCCCAGCCCAGAAGTACGGCAAATGCTTGAACGTCGAGGTTTGCAAGTACCGAGAAAGTAGTTCGGGATTTGTGTTGTTGAAATTACCTGAAATAAACATGTAAATTTTGTAGAGATGCGTAGACTCTCGTAGATATCGCATCTCTACATTTTTTGCTGAAATCTTCAGAAACCTCTTTAGAAAACCGGTTTCTCTCAAAATCAATACGACTATTTTCAATACATCACTGATAGAAACTGGGTTTCTCTGTCCTTCGCGTTTGGGGGAGAAATCCGGTTTCTGAGATTGTCGTACTGATGGAAGTTTTTTCGTGGGAGAGAAACCCGATTTCTTGAGATTTGGGGATTTTTTTCTATCCTATCTTTTTCAATACGCCATAATACTCAATGTTTTTTAGAAATAAAATTTGATTCCTATTTTAATAACTTCTTACAGACTCAGTATTTCTCTTGATACAAAATTTTTATAAAAATAACTATTTTTCTCATAATATCGGTTTATATCTAGCACCCACTTTCAGCATTCAACAGACAAATTACGTACTATTTCGGTTCCTAATTGAGTAGCAAAATTTATATCTTAGCTCTATGTAGTCTTGTTCCCCAAAGATAAGACCAAACCTACCTGAAAGACAATATTCAAACCGCTAATTTGAATCTTGCTTCAACTTCCATTGATGTGTGGTGGTTGTAGCTCGGTTTGCTTGCGAATTTTTAATGTTTGTTTGAAAAAAAAAGAAAATGAGCGCGGTGCCGTCCATGCCTACCATAGCCACCAATGAACTGAAGCATGAAATTTGGCAGTTGTTGCGTGATTATCAACGAGAACCTTCGCCTGAGATTCGCAATCAACTTGTAAAACTGAACTTTGGACTAGTAAGAAAAGAAGCTCATTATTGGATAAATCAATGCCAAGAAAGCTATGAGGATTTACTACAAGTCGGTTGTTTAGGACTGATTCGGGCAATTGAAAGATTTGAAATTACAAAGGGACATGCTTTCAGTTCTTTTGCGATTCCTTACATTCGTGGTGAAATTCAGCACTACTTACGAGATAAGGGTGTCACAGTCAGAATTCCCCGACGTTGGTTAGCGATACAACAGCAAGCTATTAGTGTTTCGCGATCGCTTCGGGAACAATATAATCGTCAACCAACTGATGGGGAACTAGCAGCAGCACTAGATATAAGTCTGGAAGAGTGGCAAGAAATTAAGCTGGCTTGGGTGAATCGCGCTCCCTTAAGTCTGGATGTACCTGTACAAGATGGTGAAGAAGGTTCTGCTTGCTTAGGTGAATTAGTACCTGATAAGCAGTATCACAGCTTTCAACTCGCGCAAGAAGATCAACTTCGTCTCCAACAAGCACTACTTCAACTCGAACAACGTACTCGTGATGTTTTAGAATTTGTGTTTCTACAGGATTTGACGCAAAAGCAGGTGGCAGAACGTTTGGGTATTAGTGTGGTTACTGTTTCTCGTCAAGTGAAAAAAGGACTCGATTCTTTAAAAAATTTGATGGGTGTAACGGAGAATTAATTCTCAGATTGGGGATTTGTGATTGGAGACTTGTGATTGAAGATTAGTCATTAAATGTTGGTCAATTGTGTTACACCCTTGAGATTTATTTCCTCACTGCTACAGTTCTCAATATCTAATGTTGATATTTAGTGACATTCTGAGCAGAAGTAGTGTAAATACTGATTTCAAACCATTTTTTCAATCATACAATTCGATCTAAAATTTACTCTAAAATTCAATTTCAGAGTAGATTTGTAAAATTAAAAATAGTATTCAACCGTACCATTACTAAAGATTTCAGGATTAAAAATTACTCCTGTTTTCAAAAAGCTAGGTTATAACAGAATGAGATTTCACCTTTAATTACGGTTATCCAAAGGTAGATTTCAGTAAACAAATTTTCCAATGGCTTTTGACACTAATGGGTAGATATTCAAACATAGCAGTTGTAGCCATGACGATAGTGGCGATCGCAGGGTGTTCATCTGATGGGGGAGAGCAAGCTAGTAATCCTACCAATACACCTGCTGCAACTCCAGAACAAACAACCGCAGCCACTCCATCAGCGACTCCGACACCAGTTGCTCAACCATTTAGTAATCCGGTTATAGCAGGTAAACAGCAACCCGCAGGTGGTGTAGTTGCGATCGCCAATCCCAACTTAATTCAACCGACAGATGCTATCCAAAGGTCTATTGGAGTGTCCAAAGGTAGACCTGACCCGTTTGCACAAATTGTGAACCCGCAATTGGCAACAAATAGCGTTGGTATTCCGCCACGCCGACCTGTTCCATCTGTAGCACCACTACCTTCGGTAGTGCAAGCAAGAACACGACCTCGAAGTGTGGTTATGTCTGGTCGTATTCAGGTTCCTGTTGTGCCGAACAGAAGAGTTCCCACAGGAGCAATCGCCAAATTACCTCAGCCTAATCGCGGGAATACTCCAATTTTACCAAGAGTAATGCCGCAAGTTGTCGCAAATCCTTCTCTAGTATCAGTATTGCCACCAACTCAACAACCGGAATTAGCAAGGGGTATTTTTGTTTCGGGTGTAATTTCTGTGGGTAATCAGGCACAAGCAATTATTAAAGTACCCAACGAACCTACCAGTCGCTACGTACAAGCAGGCGATCGCTTGTCTAGCGGATTGTTGGTAAAACGTATTGAAATGAATGAAGGTTCTGAACCTATAGTAATTTTTGAGCAATTTGGCATTGAAGTTGCGAGAATGGTAGGAGAAGGAGCACCCCCCGCAGCATCGTCTACAACGGCTTCTGCGGACACTGTGGCTCCATCAGCAAATAGTTTTCCTACCGGAGCTTCTTAAAATAATGCAGGCAAGTCGAAAAATCGAATTTGTTGGTTTACCTTTGGCTGTATATCGTGAGATTGCAGCACATTTACGTCAACTCGAAGGGGTACAAGTTAGTTTAATCAGCCAATCGTCTCAGGAGTTTGACTATAACCAAAGTCAGATAGAGGGTTTGTGGATTGAGTTTTCCTCCAACTCTTCTATCTCCAGCCAACAACAGGTTGAGGAAATTTTGGCTTATTACGAAAGTTGTTACGGTAATAGGCGGGAAATAGCTGCCTGAATTTTTATTGAGTATCTGAAAATATATGCCAAAAATCTAGTTGGGTTGGGTGTATCTCTACCCAGCTTTTAGTTTGAATTTAAAGATTTTAAGTTTAGAGATTTAATTAGAGATCAGGAAAAACCTAATTTCTCAGAAACTAACATTTATATTCCTGAATTCAAAAGATAATTTTGCTACATAGTATTTTTCGATTTGTGCTATCTGTGTCTGGGTGCAAGTTTCAGTTTACTGAACAGCATTGTACTGGGTACTGTTCAATTCGTCTTTGGGATGCCTGGTAAAATTCAAAACATAAAAATTAAAAATTGAGCAAGTAGTCATAAAGTTAACAATTAGCTTTTTAAAGATATTGTTTAGTAGTCAATTCTGTATAGGGTCAATGCTGATTTTGCAAGGGTTTGGGGCGATAAATTAGCACACTTAGGCAAAATAGTGGCATTGTTTAAATAAAAACAACATAATAAGTGATGCAATTACAGGTTGCTGAGGTAAACTGACAAGCAAGGTAACCTAATTATTACTTTTCGGTTGTAAGGTATTGACATCACGGATGATGGAACAGTGGCAATTTCTAATACAGAAGCAAGGCGATCGCAATTGGCAATCCTTAGAATCGCCCTATGTAGAAATTATTGAAGGACGGTATCGAGTCGTCGCTCGTTCGTCTCGTGCGAATACGGACGTAGAAGTACGGGTAACTCACATTTCCCCTTGGGAGATACCACCAAGACGGCGTATTCATAAGCGTTTGCGGCGTACCAATAATGAAGGGTTAATGGCGGTTATTCCTTTTACTTACTTTGCGCCGGGAGTTTGGGAAGTTCGTTGTTCTGGCGATTTAATGTCGGATGTGCTGGGTACATCTTGGCAACATACTTTAAAACTGCAAGTTCTCCCCCAAGGCGTTGCCAGTAACCATGCTCCAGAAAGTGATGATGGTGAGGACAATGTAGATTCTTCTTTATTTGCACCTGCGGAAGCAGAAAACACGAGTTTGCGATCGCAAATTTCTCCAGTTTCTGTTGATTCTCATCTGCCAATACCTCCAGTTCCTCCCAATTTTGCCACCTCAACACCAGTCTCAAGTCGCGAATCGACAAACGCGGAAATAGTATCGCCACCTGAGAAACCTGCTTCTAATCAAGATCAACAAATTCAGCAACCTGACATTATTGATATTACTGCTGAGGTTTGTGAGACTCCTCTCGGCGATGCCGAAAAAGCAACCATCCCCACAGAAAAGATTAACAACCGCCAGCATTCAACCGATATAGATATTGATTTTGATATAGATATTGATGCGATTATTCGTGATGCTGACTTGCAGCCAGAAAATATAATTGATCATGCTGGTGAGGATTTCGCGACCAACGAATCTCAAGAGAATACAGAAATTGCTACCGAAATTACTACTGAAAATATAATTGGGAGTAGCGAACAAAGCGATCGCCAACTGCAATTATCACTGGAACAATTACCATTAGAACCATTACAACCATTCTCAGTTAACGAAATCGATGCAGAAAGCCTAATATTTAGCGATCGCATTTCCCTGGAGCCGACAGAAATAATTGACAATGAGGACTATTTAGAGTCGGCAAACAATATAAATTATCCTAGAAACATAGATGAACATATAAGTCAAGAGCATGAGCAAAATGCTAGCGATAAAATAGACGATATTCCCAGGGAATTTGATGAGCCAATCAGAGTTAATACTAGTAATCTCAGGCAAACAAAACGCCCAGACATCCCAGAGGAGACAATTAAAGATTTTCCCATCAGTCCAGTGTGGGTAAAAGGCGACACCGCCGAACAAATACTGCATAATCTGATTGAATTAGCTTTACCTGCTACCGAACCCCTACTTGCAGAAGAGAAAGTAGCGGAATCACTGAAAGATGATGCTCAATTGCCATTGTCACTGATGCTGGTTCAGCATACATACATTGCCCATTGGGGAGAAAGCTTGACAATTGATGGACGGGTGCAACTGAAGGAAACAAATGATGCCGCCGAGTTTGAAAGCGTCGCTGGGGGAGAATTACGCTTAGAATTGCGATCGCCCTATGGAAAATTAATCTCAGGAGGATCATCACAAGAGTTAGAAGTTTTGATGCAGGTACAACAAGCTTTACCAGAGAAGTTGTTACCATTTGAGTTTGATTTAGCGATCAAAATTCCCGCAGATTGTCAATCGAAGTTGCTTTTAGTAGATATTAGCTTCTACGGCGCACTTGGTGGTGTTGGAGATGTAGAATTATTAGCCAGCCAGTCGTTTACAATCGCGGCTGATGTCAGTGATTTGTTAGCTGTTAGCACCGCAGTTAAACCAACCGAGCCGGATATGTTGGATTACGGGCTAGCGCAAATGACACCAGAACCTGCTGTATCGATAGATTTAGAACTTTTCAACCTGGTTAAATCTGCGAAAAATCCCCAGCCTTTAGTTGTTCAGCCATCTCCAAAACGGGCTTTACCTCTAGAAATAGAATCGCGCAAATTGCTGCCCAATACTTGGGAAATATCATCTCATGCCCATGATTTGGCAAGTGAAGCTAGATGTTTGCCATTTTTAAGGAAAAGACCTGTTCAATCCTTAACAAATTCGATAGATAATATGGAGAAAATTGTTAATCAGGAAATGGTGACAACTACTTCTAACGATTTAGAAATGGTTGAAAATCAAAAATCAGCAAATGAGATGATTACAGACGAGTTACACACCCAAAATCAGGGTAATCTACAAACTCAAGATAATTCCGCACCACAACTTATTTATCCTCCGGTATCTGGAGAAAACACTTTAGAGAGTCGTCCTTTTGTATCTCCACTTATTCGTAAATGGATGGAAAGCCAAGGCTATTCGGGATTGGAAACAATCGATTTCAATTATCAAAATTACAATATCAACATTCCAACAGCTACAAATATTTCTGCGGTTCATGTTTCGGAAACTAATCATCATGAACCAGAAAATATTGATGAAGAACTGTCTAACGAAGTAGTAGAAGAAACAATATTAGAGCCAGATTCAGGATTCAATTCTGATTTAAGTACTGATATAAATTCAGAATTAAATTCTGATGTAAATTCTCAAGAAAATGCTGATTTAAATTTTGCATTAAATTCTGATGTAACTTCCCAAGAGAATGCTGATTTAAATTATCAAGAGAATGATGATTTAGCATTGATTCCAGAACCTCACATCTTAGAAGTAACAGAACAGAATCAACCTGCGGCTACAAATACCCCAATTTCTCAATCTTGGTTGGCACAGGAAATAGTCGTTGATGATGATATTGTCGATGATATTTCTAATTATATTAGAACCGAAAATGAAACTATTCCCAACAGCAACAAACAACCAGATCAAGAACTAGTGTCATCAGTTGCAGATGTATTATCCTGCTTAGGACTAAATCTTGATGAAGAAATCGAATCGCTACCAATACCTCAACTCAGCTTACCAACAGGTGAACTGGTTTCCGGAAAAATGATTCGAGTCAGAGTCGTAGTCCCAGAAATTCGTCCCCAAACAGCAGTAAAATTATGGGTTGAGGATTGCCAAACTCGGTGGTTGCTAGAAGGCCCCCATATACTCACAGACTTACTACCAAACTCCTTCGGGGGAGGTATGGAAGCCCTTGCCGAAATCAATATACCCTTTGGCTGTCTAGAAATCCGCATCGAAGCAATTGCGATCGATATTGTCTCCCAACAGGAAAGTCATAAAGCCAGCATCCAACGTACTGTTATTCCCCCTGACTTGCCTAATTTGCAGATGGACGAGTTGTTAGGGATTTAGGGAAAGACTCAAGGGAATCATCTCAACTTCGTCTAAATACCCATACTCAATTCATGTTAAAAATCTTTAGAATTTAGAAAAAGCTGTGGGAATTTGCAGTAAGCTCGTTTTGAATTGTAGTTTCTTTTAATAGGAATATTTACTATGGCAGCATCATTTTTGCCTTCTATCCTCGTTCCTTGTATTGGTTACGTTTTTTCTGCTGTAACAATAGCGTTTATGTTCTTATACATCGAAAGCGATAACATCGGTTAATCAGTGATTGACTGATTAATAAGTTGGTAGATGAATAGACGCGCAGGTTCGTAGTGGTACTTGAGGTGCAATTACTAGCCGATTTCGATTTCGTTACATAATTTGTTTCTATTTCGTCTACTGGCCTAATTTAACGTGAGTTTGGCGGAACTTAACCCCAATCCGTCAAACTCGCGTTTATTCTCTTTGGTAAGTTTGTGCTGGAGTATACTGCAAATGAGTGTATTTTCTCATAGATATTTCGGCGAAGGTGACGTAACAAATTATACCAATTATCTAAAATTAGGCTACAGATGGAATCTACAGAACCATTGCTAAATCTAGATTTTTTAATTGCGAATTGCGAATTGCGAATTGCTATTACCTTCTCCTCTCATCTTCCTCCAGAATTTCCGCCGTTTTGTCAGCCAAAGGTTTTACGACTTTAGCGATCGCTTCTTGAACAAATGCTTTGACAAATTCATCGCGCTTATTTAATTGAAATTGGCGCTGAACAACTTCTGTCATTCCCCCATCTCCCCAATCTTGATCGTTGCGGAAAAACTCAATAAAACTTTTTCCGGCAATTCTCGTTAAATAAGCAGCCGTTACCCCTTGAATAGCTCTACCAATGACAAATGTGCCAATATTCAACTGTAATGCTGTCGAAAGTAGTTCTAATGCACCCTTAACTATTCCCAATCCTCCAATCGTTTTCGCTAAAGATAGGGCTAACTCCCGTCCGCGCTCCATGTTTAATTCGCAACCATATACCCGTCCAATTTCAACTACCATTTGTGCGTTTACTGCTGCTGTTGCTAATAAATCGACTACGGGTAAAGGTGTCATCGAGACTACACCGGCTCCAATCCACTGAAAGCGATCGACAATCTTATCTGCTTGGCGGCGACGTTGAGCATCTATCAGCTTTCTGGCTTCTTCACCCAATCGTAATGATTGTAAAAGAATGTTATCGGCGATCAAGTCTTCACCTTCTGCCCGTAATATTGCTGCCATTCTCCGCAACAACGGTAGTATTTCTGACTCTGGCTTGACCATTTCCCCACCTTCTAATTCCACAGATTGGGGATTTGCCGATATTGCCACTACATCGTTTGTAGAAATAAACCCGCGTACCCGTTCCCGCAACCTTGCCAAAATCACTTCTTTATCTTCGTCCGTATATAAATCGGTTTTATTGAGAACTAAAATCGATCGCTTGCCAATTTCTGCTAGAGCTTTCAACGGTTCATATTCAGAACGTCGCAAGTCATTATCGACGACAAACAGCAATAAATCCGCTTCCGTTGCCAATCCCCTGGCTAACTGTTCCCGTTCGGTTCCTGCCACCCCTGCTTCTAAAATCCCTGGTGTGTCGGTAATTAAAATTTTGCGCTCCAATCCCTTCAATCGCAAACAGTAGGTTTCGCCTACGGTTGTTGTTCCCATTGGTGCATCAACTTTACCAACCATGCGCCCAATTACAGCATTAATCAGGGATGTTTTACCCGCACTCCCGGTTCCAAAGACAACAACTTGAATTTCGCCTCGGGCTAAATTGGCTTCAATTTCCCGTGATTTACTCAATAAGGCTTGTCGCGTTACTTCATCTTGAATTTGCGAGACTTGCTGGCGTACTGCTTGCAGTGTTGAAGAAGCAGCTTCTGTTTTCACTACTGGAATTTCCGATGGCGTGATGCGTTTGGGACGACGCGAAGAACGTCCTTCCCCCGCTTGAATTACCATGACATAGTAAACAAAGGCGGCAATCAAACTACCAATGAGGAGAATTAGCAGTAGCAGTAAGATATTACCAAAAAACCCGAAATAGGAAAGTTGCCAAGAAAGTTGGTTGAGATATTGAATTAGCCAGAGGCTAAGACTCAAAATCACAATTAAACCAACGATGAGGGTAATTAAGCGCGGGAGAGGCATGGATTATGGATAGTTAAAGGAAGTAGATTATTAACGTCGATGCTTCTTATGTTAATAGTTTCAGTGTTTTTCTTGAGAGTAGAATCACAACCTTTTTGAGCAACTAGTGGTTCGCCAACCCAGAATTGACGGTTGAGATTGACTTGGAGAAAGAGACGGGGAAACGCGGAGATTTTTGTCCCTGCAAAGTTACTTTGGTAAACTACTAGGAGATAAATGTGTATAAAATGTGCTGTTAAAGTACTTCCAGTACATGGTTATCAGCAGGGAAGGGAAATAATGAGTACGGCAGACGAAAAATGTTTGTTTGAGGTTAAATAGCTAAATTCGTAATGATGAATAGCCTCATTTCTGCAATTGTTAATACAAAAAACTTATTTTTTCCTAAATACTTCGTAGCGATCGCAGCAAATATGTAAGAATTAAGCGGGAATAATGAACCAACGGAGAAACTTTCCTCATGGGACTTTTTGACCAAATTTTGGGCGCAGTCGCCAATCCCAATCAACAAGGTAGTTTAGCTCAAATCGGCGGTATTATGAATGCCGTCAAGGAATTGAGTAATAATACTGGTGCAGATTCCTCGGCAATGCAAACAGTTATGTCAATTGTAGGTGGTCAGGTGCGATCGGCTTTACAAGAAAAACAAGCCAATGAAGGCACAGGTGCAGTACAAGCATTAGTAAATCAATTTGCAGGTACTTCTGCCAATCCTTCAGCAGTGGCATCTTTATTTTCGCCGGGAATGCAACAACAAGTAGCTGACGTAGCTGCACAACGTACTGGTATTGATGCTGCCACAATTCAACAGATGTTGCCAGTGATTGTACCAATGGTACTCAATTTCTTAAATTCCGGATCGAGTCTTCAAGGTGATGGTAATTCAGTTCTCAGCACATTTTTAGATGCTGATGGTGACGGTGATATTGACATTGCAGACGCGATGCAAATGGCAAGTAAGTATATGGGACGTTAGGGAAAAGAAGGCAATAGGGGAATGAGGAGACAAGGAGATGCGGAGAGTTATTTTCCTACGTCTTTACCGTCCTATAATTCCGCATCTTAATTCTGTATCTTAAATCCTGTATCTAGTTAGATATTAAGTTCAGCACATCTCCCCATCTCCCCATCTCCGCCCGCGTCTTTTTCACATCTTCATCCCCAATCTTCGCCGTATATATATTTTCACTACAGTTGCGATTCGATATATTTTACGGACTGCATTGAGCAGGAAATGAGGGATTCGTAATTTCAGTGGCGAAATAATCGGACGATAAAACCAGTAATATCCTCTTTTCAAGTTATTCCACTTCGAGCATTTTTCTTGGTGAAGAAAATCTGATATATCGACAACTAATCCCCTACCGTGAGACATCATGACATTACGACCATGAATATCATGGGGATAAAGATTTCGACTACGAGCATATTCTAAAGCTTGATCAATATCTTGGATGACTTGCTTGGGTATTCTCAAGCCACGCTGAATGCAATCATAGAGGGTAATACCATATAACCGCTTTAAAATTAAAATGCCATCTTTAGCAAAAAAACACTCAGAGAAGGCTGGATGTGAACCCAAACGACGATATACTTCCACCTCTTCTTCAAACCCTGGGCGGGTAGGTGCGTAAATCTTAACGACATAATTTGGGTAGTCTAAATGGTATAGCACCGCAGCATAGTTTCCTGCCCCCAATAGTTCCCAAGAATGGGGTATATTCTGAACATCTACAGGGTCGTGAGGGTGTATACTTTTAATCTGGATTTCGGTAAGTAGGTTTTGAAAAACATTTTCTACGAGTTTTTCTACATCAGTATTCATAAAATTTTTTCATTTATACACAGTCATTGAAATATTGCTATTAAATATCAGACTGACACATCCATGACGAAAAAATAAGTTTTGGGAATCACTACCCTGCACGGGAGAAAACTACGTCATCGCCTAAAATCGTCGGTTTGGGCTAAGTCCCAATATATACAAAATCTAAACTTTGTTATCTGTCACAGTCAAGGATGTATCAATTTTTGACCTTATATTTTCACTTCTATCTTCTGACGTGATAATTAATTAAACTTAGCTTTTGGATTAGCTTTTATTTAAGATGCTGGCAAAAATTCGGGATACAGAAATTTTCTTTGATATTGAAGGTTGTAGTGTGGTGGTGAATGGTTTTCAAACCTATACTCAACCTGTGGCTTTTTTGATACACGGTGGCCCTGGTGCCGATCATACTGGTTATAAACCAACATTTTCAGCATTGACACGCAGGTTACAACTAGTATATTTCGATCATCGGGGACAAGGAAGGTCGGCGCGCGGTGCCAAAGAAACCTATACTCTGGACAATAATGTTGAGGATATGGAAGCGTTACGGAAGTATTTGGGCTTGGATAAAATTGTTGTCTTAGGTACTTCCTATGGTGGAATGGTGGCATTATCTTATGCAGTCAAATATCCCCAGAATGTTTCACATTTAATTATTATTGCTAGTAGTGGAAGTTATCGCTTTTTGGAACGGGCGCAGCAAATTTTAGCAGTACGGGGAAGCGAAGAACAAAAGCAAATTGCTCAAAGGCTTTGGGAAGGGAATTTTGAGAATGAGGAGCAATTGCGGGATTATTTTAAAATAATGGCTTCGATGTATTCACTCAAACATGACCCGAATACATCTGTCAAAATTTGGGATCATAAAATTCTTTCCGTTGATGCTATCAATATTGCTTTTGGTGGGTTTTTAAGAACTTATGATGTGCTTAAACAATTAAACAAAATTACTGCACCAACTTTAGTAATTGGTGGTAGGCATGATTGGATTTGTGCGCCGGAGTTTTCGGAAGAGATTGCTAGGGGTATTCCGAATGCTGATTTGAGGATTTTTGAAAATAGCGGTCATTTAATTCGGGCTGATGAACCGGAAGCTTTAATAGATGCAATTAATGGTTTTTTAGTGTACAAATAAACATTAATAATCAACTTTAAAGTAGTTAATTCTTCTGGGCAATTCTTAATTTTGCCGATCGCGATCGGGCATTCTCAATTATCTCTTCTTCCTGAGCAATAATTGGTTTTTTTGTTACCACATTAACTATTGACGATTCACGCAAACTATGCTTGACTATCCGATCTTCTAAGCTGTGGAAGCTGATGACTACCAATCTTCCTCCAGGTACAAGTGCTAGCGGTGCTTTTGCTAAGAACTGTTCTAGCACTCCCAATTCATCATTAACAGCGATGCGTAACGCTTGAAAAATCCGTGTGGCGGGGTGAATTCTCCCATAGCGATATTTTGGCGGAACGGAACCGGCAATGACATCAGCTAATTGTTTAGTTGTTTGGTAGGGGCGTTTTTCGAGAATGCGCCTGGTGATGCGTCTAGAAAGCCTTTCCTCTCCGTAGCGAAAGAAAATATCGACTAAATCAGCTTCCGTCCAATTGTTGATTACATCTGCTGCTGTTAGGGTTTGTTGACGATTCATCCGCATATCGAGATTACCTTCATTGCGGAAACTAAAACCCCGTTCAGGTGTATCGAGATGATAGGAACTCACACCCAAATCGGCGACAATTCCGGCGAAAGTATTCGCTGGGTAATTATAAGTGGCAAAATTCGAGTGGATGAATTTTACCCGATTGCCAAACTCCGCTAATTCTTGCCTCGCTGCTGCTAAAGCTTCTTCATCTTGATCGAGTGCTGTTACTAGTACATCACTTGCGGCTTCTAAAATCAATCGACTGTGCCCTCCACCCCCAACAGTTGCATCCAAATAATGTCCCCCGGCTTGAATCTGCAAACCTTCGATGACTTCTTTTGGTAAGACGGGAGTATGGGAAAATGTTGGGTTTTGGGTATCTTCTAGCGGTTGGGAGGAATCAGAAGTCATTCAAACAAGATGATGGCAAATATAGCAGCATTTAATTGTAACTCTTCCGGAGATAATCTTAGAAAAATCCAGATAAATGAATAAATGTTTACTTATGCTTGTGATTGGTTATTGAGATACAAGTTTGATTCGGCTGTCGCCATAAAATTGATAGGTTTATATTGAGGCATGGTTGTTATGTTTGGTAAAAAGGTGTGATTTACCGGGGTTTGCCTTGTCTTTATGTCGCCAAGCCCACCTGTTACCTTCAGTAGAGATGACATTCGACGATTTAATTCTACCGCCGTAGATCAGTTATTGCGATCGCCAAAAGTCAAATCTCTCATCCCAAATCTAAAATTCAATATCTAATAATCCATATAATTGTATATGTGCAGCAAAAACAAACATTTAATCGCATCCGGCAACTGCCACCCTCTCTCCAAGGTAAATTGATAAGGGCACTGATGGCGAATCAGCTAGACACGTCATCGATTGGCTTGGCTTCTGAGCGATTCAATTTTATATTTTGACAAACGGAGAACATGAACATTTATGGCAAGAATTGAAACTCGCACAGAACCGATGGTGTTGAATATGGGACCACACCATCCCTCAATGCACGGAGTTTTGCGGTTGATAGTCACCCTCGATGGTGAAGATTGTATCGACTGTGAACCCGTGATTGGTTATCTGCACCGGGGAATGGAGAAAATCGCCGAAAACCGCACCACAGTTATGTATGTTCCCTACGTGAGTCGTTGGGACTATGCTGCGGGAATGTTTAATGAAGCTGTGACGGTAAACGCACCGGAAAAAATTGCAGGGATTACAGTTCCTAAACGCGCTAGCTACATCCGCGTGATTATGCTGGAATTGAACCGCATCGCTAACCATTTATTATGGTTTGGTCCCTTCCTGGCTGACGTAGGCGCGCAAACTCCCTTCTTTTATCAATTCCGCGAGCGGGAAATGATTTATGACCTATGGGAAGCTGCAACAGGCTACCGTATGGTTAATAACAATTATTGGCGCATTGGTGGTGTCGCCGCAGATTTACCCTATGGGTGGGTAGACAAATGCTTGGATTTCTGCGAGTATTTTGTCCCTAAAATTGATGAGTATGAAAAATTGGTGACAAATAACCCAATTTTCCGTCGCCGGATTGAAGGTATTGGTGTGATTACCCGCGATGAGGCGATTAATTGGGGACTTTCTGGCCCAATGTTACGCGCTTCTGGCGTGAAGTGGGACTTGCGGAAAGTTGACCATTATGAATGCTACGATGATTTTGATTGGGATGTACAGTGGGAAACTGCTGGCGACTGTATGGCGCGCTATGTGGTGCGGATGCGGGAAATGCGTGAATCTGTGAAAATTCTACGCCAAGCTCTGCAAGGACTTCCTGGTGGGCCATACGAAAATCTCGAAGCCAAGCGGATGATGGAAGGGGCAAAATCGGAATGGAACGGGTTTGATTACCAGTTTGTTGCTAAGAAGGTTTCGCCAACCTTTAAAATTCCTAAGGGTGAAGCTTATGCGCGGATTGAAAGCGGTAAGGGTGAGTTGGGAATTTATATGGTTGGTGATGATAATGTCTTCCCTTGGCGGTTTAAGATTCGTCCGGCTGATTACAATAATTTGCAAATTTTGCCGCATTTATTACGGGGGATGAAGGTTGCGGATATTGTGGTAATTCTCGGTAGTATTGACGTAATTATGGGGTCGGTTGATCGATAATTTGGGATTGTAGAGGCGCGAGATATCGCGTCTTTAAATGTTTTTAATTTTGGGATTTTGAAAGTTGCGAAAAGCCCATGTTAAAAATTGTAATTCCCAACTGAATATCAAATAGATTTTTACATCAAAAGGTGGGTATTATACTCATCTTTATTTATTTTGATTATTTTGCTTCTGTTCAGATATGATTTTTATATTTCCAATTAAAGATTAATATAGGAATCATGTTTGATTGTTGTTGGCTGTAACGCACACAATCTCCGCGAATGGTAAGTTACGCTGTTGCTAACGTACCCTAAGTATATTTTCAATAATCAAATCGTACTCCTATATTAGATTTAGTTAGCATAAATAATTAATCATTAATTTCTAATAATCCCTCTGGGGGAGTAATTTCGACTTTACCTGCTGCTATATCTACAACAGGAACGATTTCTTTGACAAAGGGGATTAAAAGATTTTTTGTTTTTTTGTTGTCACTGGTTGCATGTAATTTAACTTCCAATAAATCATTTCCCGCAGGAATCAAATTCACTACAGTACCAATACATTCTCCCGACTCTTGGATAAAAACCTGCAAATCAACTAAATCTAAAATGTGATATTCCCCTTCCTCCAAATGCGGGCGATCGCTTTCTAATACTAACATTTTACAACCGCGCATTTCTTCGGCTTGATTGCGATTTTTTACGCCTTCTAATTCAATTATATAAATGTTTTTTCCTTCAACATATCTCCCCGAAATTAATTGTATTTCCCGTGGTTGGGAAGTATGAGGAGGTAGTAGCCAACGCATACCAGGAACCTCAAACCTTTCCGGGAAATCTGTGTCTGGGTACACGCGCATTTCTCCATTTAATCCCTGTGGAGCAACAATTGTACCAATTTCTAAATAGCCATCAGGAATGGGAGTAGGCAGGGAAGCAGAGGGTGATAACGGGAGAGTCGGGGAAGAGGATTTTTGCTGATTTACTTTTTTGGCTTGCCCAGGTTGTTTACCTTTTTCCTGTATCTCTCTTTTCTCCTTCATATCTCTAATCTTTCCTTTCATTTTTTAATTTATGTTTAAATCTATGTTTAGCCTAGACAAAATCTTTTGCCAAAATCACTCTGTGCCTGTAGATTTGGCTTGATGTCGCTTTGACGATTTCGCTTTTAATTCAGCTTTTAATTAAATTAAGCACCTACGACTGCACCACGATAAACTTCCTCAGCAACCTTCGCTAACTTTTGCATAGCGATCGCAATTTCCTCATCACTACCTGTTAAACTAATTCGCAAACACTCATGCTTGTGCTGCCAATCTTCCCGCAAACCAGGGAAGAAAGAACTTCCAGGAACAACAATCACACCCACTTGCTTTAGTTTTTGATAAAATTCCCAATCAGTTATGGGTAAATCCTTCAGCCACAACCAAGCGAAAATAGCCCCTTCACCTCGATGTAAAAACCAAGGTAAATCCTTTGAAATTGCCGCATCTAAAGCATTTTCCAGAATCGTAAATTTATTTTGATAAAAGGAACGAATTACAGTTTCCGAAATTTGCGCCAACTTACCCGAATTAATTGCACGAGATGCGATCGCTTGTCCATATCTCGATGGGTGTATACACATATTCGTCTGGAAGCATTCCAAAACTTGAATGACTCGCTCATTACCAATGGCAATCCCAATTCTCTCGCCAGGTAAACCGGCTTTTGATAAACTCATGCTGTGGATAATATTACCGCCAAAGATTGGTGTCATTTCGGTAAAATTCAATGCTGGAAATGGTGGGGCATATGCCGAATCGATAAATACTGGGATATCGTGTGGCGCGGCTAATGCAGTGATTTTATGTACCTCATCATCAGTCAAAACATTACCAGTAGGATTACAGGGGCGCGAGAAAATTACGCAACCAGTATTTTCATTAATTGATAATTGACTAAAATCGGGACGATATTTAAATCTATGTGCAGGTGCGTCAATATCTAAAGTTGGTTTGTAAGCGATTAAAGATTCTGGAGAGAGGGCGACACCACCATAACCCGTATAATCTGGGCTAAGAGGAAGAACAACTTGTTTCAAAGAGCCTGATTCGGTGTAACCACCAAAAGCATTGGCAGCGTAGAAATAAAGTGTTTGACTACCAGGAGTAATTAAAATGTTTTTATCGTTGAGATTTAAACCGTAGCGGTGGTTAAAGTCATTCACAATCGCATCAATTAACGGTGCGTAGCCTTGAGAAGAACCGTAACGACAAACGACTTCACCGTATTCTGAGCTATTTAATAAATCTACAGTGCAATCCCGCCATAATTGTTCAACTTCTGGCAAAATCAACGGATTTCCCGCACTTAAATTAATAAATTGCTGCCCCGTGCCTGCTCGCAATGTTTCGATAATGTCCTTCATAATAGCTCGAACGCCAGTTAAGTTGGACATTTGAGCGCCAATTTTTGTCAGGGCAGGATTCATAAACCGTAAATAACTAGAACAATCGCAATGCTAATTCTATCAAGGTAATGAGAAATAGAACGCGATCGCTAAATATTTTTCTAGCCAATCAACAGATTTATTGATTTTTTTGCAGAAAAGTAACAAATTATTCCTCGGCTGGTTCTAGATTGTACACTCTAAAAAAGGAATCGGGCATTGGCTATTAGGAATTGGGTATTGGATATAGAAATCTCATTCTTCACACCTAACATCACGACTCCCGACTCCTGGAGAATTTTAACGAGGGTTTGTTGTGAAAGTTAAAGCCGCATTAGCATCCGCAGCAGGTAAACCATTAACTATTGAAACTGTTGATTTAGAACATCCTCAAGCTGGTGAAGTATTAATCGAAATTAAAGCGACTGGTATTTGTCACACTGACGCTTACACGCTTTCAGGTAAAGACCCGGAAGGCTTATTTCCTGCCATACTAGGACATGAAGGTGCGGGTGTTGTTGTCGAAGTTGGCAAGGATGTCAAAAGTCTCAAAGTTGGAGACCATGTTATTCCCTTGTATACTCCAGAATGCCGCCAGTGTGAATATTGCCTCAGTCAAAAAACTAATTTGTGTCAGGCAATAAGGTTGACTCAGGGTAAAGGTGTGATGCCTGATGGTACGAGTCGCTTTTCGATTGGTGGTGAGAAAATTCACCATTATATGGGAACTTCAACTTTTGCGAATTACACAGTTTTACCGGAAATTGCTGTTGCTAAAATTCGCGAAGATGCACCCTTTGATAAGGTTTGTTATATCGGTTGTGGTGTTACAACTGGTGTTGGTGCGGTAATTAATACAGCCAAAGTTGAAGCAGGTGCCAACGTAGTTGTTTTTGGTTTGGGTGGAATTGGTTTAAATGTCATCCAAGCAGCAAGAATGGTAGGGGCAAATATGATAGTTGGGGTTGATATTAACCCTCGCAGAAAAGCCTTAGCCGAAAAATTTGGGATGACACATTTTGTCAATCCCCAGGAACTTGATGGTGATATTGTTGCTTATTTAGTCGATTTAACTAAGGGTGGTGCTGACTATTCTTTTGAATGTATTGGTAATGTTAATGTGATGCGTCAAGCACTAGAATGTTGTCATAAAGGTTGGGGTGTCAGTGTGATTATTGGTGTTGCGGCTGCGGGTGAAGAAATTCGCACTCGCCCCTTTCAATTAGTCACAGGTAGGGTTTGGAAAGGTAGTGCATTTGGCGGTGCCAGAGGACGTACTGATGTACCAAAAATAGTCGATTGGTATATGGATGGCAAAATAAATATTGATGATTTAATTACCCATGTGATGCCGATTGAAAAGATAAATGATGCTTTTGAATTGATGCATCGAGGAGAATCAATTCGTAGCGTTGTCACATTTGATTAGCTGGAATATCGCCCTACCCCTGTTAAGGTGTACTAAAAAATGAACCAGTAAAAGGCTGAAACCATTGTGGTACAAGAAAATATACCAATATTAATCAAAGAACAGCAAAAAATAACCAACAATTCATAGAAGGTCAAACATGAGATTATAGGTTGAGAAGGTAACGATAATTGATGGGTGCTGTGTCATGCTGAGTTCAATTTTCGAGCGTTTTATTGAAGTATCTCCGGTAACGGTAATGCTGAGAGCAACATTAGAAAGAATTTTCAGCGCCGAAAAATTAGATGAATTATTTGAAGCAACGCGAGAAAAGCAATATACACAGGAATTATTGTTTTCGACAGTAGTGGGAATAATGAGTTTAGTCGTATGTAACATCCGGCCATCAATTAGCGCAGCGTACAAGGCATTTTCTAAGCAAATAGGAGTTTCCCGTGTTGCTTTCTACAGTAAAATTAACGGTATCGAACCCTCAGTTTCTCAAGCTTTAGTACGTTATAGCAGTAAAGAATTGGCACCGATTATATCGGAGTTAGGAGGAGAACAGCCAGCAATTTTACCTGGTTATCGAATCAAGATAATTGATGGAAATAACCTGGCAGCAACAGAGCATAGGCTTTCGGTTTTACGCTCAGTGAATGGTGGACCATTACCAGGAAAATCTCTAGTTGTGCTTGACCCAATATTAATGCTGGCAATCGATCAATTCCCATGTGAGGATGCTTATACCCAGGAAAGAGCATTATTTAGCCAAGTATTAGAAACTGTGGAAAAGAATGATGTTTGGGTGGGAGATAGAAATTTTTGTACCTGTATGTTTCTAGTTGAAATTGCAAAGAGAAAAGCTTACTTTGTGATTCGCCAACATGCATCGATGCCTTATAAAGAATTAGGAGAATTAAAGGAAATATGTGATAGTGCAACAGGCAAAGTTTTCGAGCAGGATGTGATGATTGAATATGAAGGAGAATCGATAAAATCTCGTCGTGTTGTTGTTCGTTTAAATGAGCCAACTCGCGATGGAGATACTGAAGTGGCAGTTTTTTGCAACCTCAGAAAAGAAAATGCTTCTCCCATTGTAATCTCAAATATTTACCTTAAACGTTGGAGTGTTGAGGGTTTATTTCAAGTCGTTAGCGATACTCTAGAATGCGAAATTAAGACTTTAGGTTATCCCAGAGCCGCTTTATTCAGCTTTTGCATGGCACTAGTTGCCTACAATATTTTATCTGTGATTAAATCAGCATTGCGTAGCGTCCATGGGCAAGGAAAAATTGATGCAGGTGTTTCTAATTACTATTTAGTTGAGGAAATTCAAAGTACCTACACGGGTATGATGATTGCGATTCCCGACGTTGAATGGAAATTTTTAAACCATCTGAGTTTACCTGCTTTTGCCGAGTTATTAAAACAATGGGCTGCGACAGTTGACCTCAAACGCTTTGCTTCCAGTCCTAAAGCCGAAAAAAAGCCCCAACCAAAAAGAGAAAGAGAACCTAACCGTCCTCACGTCTCCACTGCTCGACTTCTGGCTGAGAAACAACGCGACTGCAAGCAGTCTAGAGTAGAACAACAAACTTCTAACCTGGTTGAAACTCCCATCCTGCAACCTTTACAGACCTAAATGTACCATTTTGAGGAGTACACCTTAACAGGGGTAAATATCGCCCTTAATTAATAATTTTTGAATCACCATTATCCCCGAATTTATGAAGGATTCGGGGATATGAATAATTAAGATACCTGTTTTCTTGTTGCTTTAAGCTTCACCTCTAAGCAAAACAAGTATTGTGATTATGCTCTTCGTAGTCGTGGATAGTATTTCCGGCGATCGCCAGATAATGGTGCAGACATGAGTAAAATTTTCTCCAAGAGCCAAGGGGCAAGACGATTACACCAAACTGCTAAATGACTTTGCCAACCTACTAATATTTCCGATGATTCTCTTTGTAATCCATCAATCAGTGCATCTGCAACCTGTTGAGTAGTCATAGGAACAACCCAACGGAACCATTCTAAATCCCTCACCATATCCGTATCGGTAAGTGATGGCAGTAATCCTAAAACACGGATGTTGTGCGCTGCGAGTTCACCCCGCAAAGCTTGCGTGAATCCAACGATCGCAAATTTGGTTGCAGAGTAAGTTGCCATTGTCGGAGCTGCTACTTTTCCCATCAAACTAGAAACATTGACAATGACTCCTTGTCTTTGTCTTACCATTCGTCGTGCAACTAAGCGAGTGATGGAGTACATCCCGACTAAATTCGTTTCCAGTTCTTCTTGGACTTGCGATAACTTGGATTCTAAAAATGGAGTTTGGTGTGCAACTCCAGCACAGTTGACAAGTAGATGAATTGGCCCGTAGTCTCTCCAAGCTTGGGCAATCGCAATATTGACTTCCACTATCTGAGTCAAATCTAAAGGTAGAAGTATCACTTCTGTTCCCAGGGCTTCGATTTCCGCCGCGACTTCAGCTAGCCGTTGACGATTTCGAGCCACTAACAATAAGCGTTTCACTTTCTGCTTTGCCAATGAAAGAGCGATCGCACGTCCAATCCCGCGAGATGCTCCAGTCACTAGAGCCGTTTTACCTTGAATATCCATAGCTATAACCTCCAAATTTGATGTGTCACCGCATTGCTTGTACTGCCGAGTAATTGATTAGGATTTGTTGTAGAGATACACAGGCAAAGACAAGAACAATGTCTGGTGAGTTTTGTGTGTAGGTCGTTACCCTACATCTAAAGTCTTCACCTGTCAGCAGGGGCATAGGTTGAATCGATGAGACTTCTTGCAAAAGAATAAAAATCGCCCAGAACTATACTCAAAAGAGTAAAAATTAAACATTTTGCAAGCAGTTTATCCCAGAGAAATAGTCTGTAATTAGCAGTGGTAAATTCAAGCGTCACAGAGTTGGATTAAAGTGATGAGTCCATCAGACAAATGACAATATATAGTGGTTCTACGGTTCCCAATTTCAGTGAATTCCCCAACTAAACACTTCGTTGGGAATTTGTCTAGACCATCCCATAGCAGCTGCAAGGTAATTAAAGATGTTAGTAAAGTGGAATCCAAGACCCAAACTTGATTAGATCATCCATATCAGAAGTCCTGCTAGTGGGTATCAATAAAAAATCAATGTTTTGCATGGATAATGTACCTCCTTTGTAAAGGAAATTACCAACAAAGACCTTACTTGCATACGCTAGCAATGGGATCAAGAGCTTGCAACAAATATTAGTAAAAAGGTATAATTGTTACATTGCGATACAAAGCCTTCATAAATGTGAGGATGTAGTATTAGCTAATAATTATCTAAAAATCTGTTTATTAGTTGGAAATAGCACTAGCTAATATGTTTTTTCCTATTTGGATATTTATGAGAAAAATTCAAGATTATGAAAGCGATCGCTAGTTACAGGAAAAGTAACAATCTTATCTACTTAGCAGAAGGTCATATGAGGTTATTAGAAATTATCAATGCTTATAAATGCTTAATAATGAGCGACCCTAACCTTGTTTACTTTTTTTGCTTGAATTTATGATTAAATTGATGATTTTATTTATACCTGTTGTTTACACTCAAAACTGTGGCTCGCATTCCCGATAGCAACAAGAATTGAGGGTATTGCTTCAGCAGAAATACGGAATTTACTGAAGTTTCATTCTGTTGTAGAAATACATAAATGATTTAATTAGATAGGGTTAATTAAAATAATTAAGTAAGTCGGCGTTAAAAAATCAACCTATGTAACGAAGTGTAAAGCCAACAAAGAGCTTATAAAAGAATCGTTCCAGGCTTTTTACAAAACTCAACATACCTTGGTTTTATCGTGCCGACTTACTTAAATAAGAAAAATAAATTAAAAAAAATTAAATTAAAAAAGTAAATTAAAAAAATTAAATATATTAATCCGCAAAGACTATAGTCAGCCTTCTCTAAGAGTAGATACGTTATATGTAGGTTTAGTAAATTGCACGCCTTAATTGGACTAAAACATGCAAAGTTTTTGATAAATCATTATTTTTTTTAACGCATTGGGTATTCTAACTTTAGAGGCGATATGAGGAGAAACCCAGAAAATGAAGGCTGCTAGGAAACCAAGAGTTGTAATTCCTGCTATTTTACCTGTGATAATTGCTTTAACTTTACCATTAGCAGCAACAGCAGAAGACCCAGGCGCTTGTTTTATGGTGACATCATCGGGTAGAACTGTGAATCTGGGCAAATTATGCGGAGTTTCGCAACCAAATAGCAGAATTTTTCGCGTCCCTATCAAGCGCCGCAGTGCTAAAACTCCAGTCATTGATGTTACTTTCAATGGCAATCAAGTTTTTGAAATGATTCTTGACACTGGTGCGAGTGGTACGTTGATTACTCAGGAAATGGCAAAAGCATTAAACCTCAAGCCTTCTGGAATCCTAAATGCGAGTATTGCTGATGGTAGCCAAATTGAATTGAAGACTGGTGTGGTTAAAACGATCGCAGTTAATGGTTTAATTGCTAATAATATCGAAGTTGCGATCGCGCCAAAAGCTGATATAGGATTATTAGGTCATGATTTTTTTGAAAATTACGATGTGAAAATTTTAGAAAAGCAAGTTGAGTTTCATCGCCGTTAAATTTACTTTTCTGTAGTGCTTTAGTTTCTTTAAATTCAAAATAAGTATCATCAATATAAAAAAATAGTTATGAGTCACGATACATTACATAACTCATAACTCACGTGAAGTGGCTATAGCGTGAATTGACACTTACCAGAATATTAAAAAACCTGTATGTATCTCTTCACTCCAAAGATACATATTTTTTTATAACTAAAGTAGTATTTACCTTGTATAATTTGTACACATAGGTAAGGAAATTCCCTTGTTAGTCTGTAGTCAGGAAATAAATTACCGCGTTTTCGTTCGTACTCAGGATATACTAGAATAACGCGATGATATCAAATAATGAATACTGAGATTGAAGCTCCATATTCAAATAGGTTCTACTGAACATTAGGAGTAGAAATTAATCAACTCTTGTGAAATAGCAACAGCAAAATAAATAAAGACAAAATTCGACAACAAGCTTAACAAAATCAAACTAAATAAGTAATCTGGGGTTTGCTGTTAGAATAGTTAGATTGGTGCCACTAAAATCTGCATCATGTGTTACTAATTTTAAATTATTAGCTCTACATAACTCAGCTAATACTTGGTCATTAAAATCAGCTTCTCCACCTGCATATTCGCTCAATATTGAGCCAATTTCTGCCGATTCAAATCTGCTTTTTGCTGGCTCAGATTTTTCTAAAATTTTCCTTGCACGTCGGGCGATTTGCTCCGCTACCGGTTTAAAATGGGAACTGTTACGGAATAACTTAAAGTCACCTGGTTTTAAATCTGAAGGTAATTTGTTATAGAAAAATCTGGCATAGGCATTAATAAATTCCGATAACACCAAAGCATCAAGTATGATTTGACAACCAGCACCACGAATCCTCCGCAAAGCCGAAGTGTATGCATATCTATATTGTGAAGATATGTGACTGGGTGGGCCATAAATGTACATCCATATGTTTGCATCAAATAGTACCCCATCATGCGAGCTAAAGTGATAATTTTCGATGGGATAAACTAGTTTGGTCATAGCGAATCTTCACCCATAAATTCTGCGATCGCATTTTTAAACTGCTGTGGGTTATGTAGATAGTCTTTGACATCTTTAATAACACATTCAATATCAGCTGCATCTTCAGCATTAATACCAGTCAGGCTCAAATTACTTTCGATTTGCTCTTCCGAGAAATTTGTATATAGCCGACTGAAGGCTTCTGCTAAAAATGCCGATGTAATATCTTCACCACCTTGAAAGGAGAGACAAACCTTCTTCCCAGCTTTTAAAGCTTTGGCGATGTGTTCGTAGATTCGCTTACCATCCTCACAAACAACACAGTAATTGTCTCCAAGGACATCTGTAACGCAAATCAAAATTGTATTGTCATTATAAGTAGGGGAAGATATGAAGCGATTCATTTTAGAAACGGATGATACCATTTTCAACTTATCATCTTAACTCGATATGTCATTTTATTTTAGTTCTCACAGTACAAGATTAAAAAAAGTAAAAGATTCCAAAAAACGCCAACACCCTCTCAAGGAGCAAAATACAAAATAAAGGAGATAAACTCAGCATTCCACCAAAGGCTGTACCCCTTTGGGTAATCGTTTCGAGTGTACGCCACAACAAGCTACATTCGTTTGGCGAAAAGCAACGCCACAGTAGTTCTTCCCGTCGAGGCGAAGGCGGGGATGCAAACCAACAACGCCAACTAATTCACCATGTCTTTTTATCCTGAGTCAATCTTCAACCATCAATTTCCGCTTGGCGAATCACTAACCTTGACATCACCGGTTATTCTTGATCAACTTTCGTCGTAATATGTCTAATGCTGTACATGCACTGAAGTGGCGAATTAAACTGCGCCCTCGCATAGCCCCAAATTGATTTTCAAAGCTGTAGACATTTCCATTTGGTGCTGCCAATCCAATGTAAACTAAACCCACTGGCTTTGTTTCGCTGCCTCCATTAGGCCCCGCAATTCCGGTGATACTTATTCCCCAAGTTGTTCCTAAGCGAGTTTTGACTCCGATCGCCATTTGTTCAGCAACTATACTACTAACAGCCCCATGTTTGTCTAAATCGTTGGGGTTAACTCCTAGCATTCCTACTTTGACAGAATTATCGTAAGAAATTACACCACCCCAAAAATAATCGGAACTGCCGGAATTTTCTGTAAGCATTTGTCCTAAATATCCACCAGTACAGGATTCTGCCACTGATACTGTTTCTCCTGTCTGTCGTAATAAGTCACCTACGACTGAGGCTAATGTGTCGTTATTCGCACCATAGTAGTCTAAACCAGCGATATCTTTAATTTGCTGCTCGACAGGTACAATTAATTCTGCTGCCGCAGATTCAGATACAGCTTTAGCAGAAACCCGTAATTTAACTTCACCTTTACTGGCGTAGGGTGCAACGGTGGGATTCGGTAAATTCAGGTAAGAACTAACTTTTTCAGCTAAAGCAGATTCGGCAATACCCCAAAACTTTAACATCCGACTGTAAATAACATCTTGACCCCAACCTTGACTTTTGAGATAAGGGACAGCTGTTTCTTCCCACATGCGATGCATTTCCGATGGGACTCCGGGAAATGTGAGAATAATTAAATCCGGCTGTGGTTGCCAAATAATCCCCGGTGCGGTTCCCGTCGGATTGGGTAAAATATCAGCGCCTTGGGGAATTAAAGCTTGTTTGCGGTTGCTCGGTGTCATTACCCGATGGCGAACTGCATACTTTTGCGTGATATCTTCAATAATCTCAGCGCGTTCAATTAAGGGAGAATTAAAATAATTAGCGATCGCTTCACAAGTCAAGTCATCGGGTGTTGGCCCCAAACCACCTGTAAATATTAATATTTTTGCCCTCGAACAGGCAATTTCAATTGCTTTGTGCAATCTCTCAATATTATCCCCCACTACCGTTTGATAGTAATGGGGAATACCTAATTTTGCTAATTCTTTAGCAATATATTGAGCATTCCCATTGAGAATATCGCCCAAAAGTAATTCAGTTCCAACACAAATGATTTCTGCACTCATAGAATTTTTGATTTTGGGCAATGATTAATGGAAGAGATGGGGAGAGGGGGAGAGATGGGGAGACACAAATAAAATTTTCTACTTCTTAATGTATATCTCTTTATCCTCATGTCCCGCGTCCCCGCGTCTTCATATTCCCTATTCCCTAATTTTCGCACGTCGCCAAACTTTCCAACTGGTATAACTTAGTAGCGAAGTCGTTGCACAAGCATATATTACACCGCTTGGAATTCCCGCGATCGCCATTGCTAAACTACCCATCCACAAGGTGAGGGAGTAAATAAATAGTACCGCCCAACGATGGGACAATCCTGCATTTAATAAACGATGGTGTAAATGGCGTTTATCTGCTTTAAATGGTGATTTCCCCTGGCGCAAACGTAGCAAAATCACGGCTGACATATCAAATATAGGAACCGCCAAAATGACGTAAGGCAATAACACCGCAGTAAAAGCTGGAATTTTCACCAACCCAATAATACTTACAGATGCCAGGGTGAATCCCATAAAATAGGAACCCCCATCACCCATAAATATTTGTGCAGGATTGAAGTTGTAACGTAGAAAACCGAGAGCAGCACCTGCTAAGGCAGCTGCAATTAATGCGGCGGCTGGTTGCTTCATAAATAAAGCCACAACTAACATTACAACCGCAGCAATTCCCGATACCCCCGCAGCTAATCCATCCAATCCATCAATCCAGTTAATCGCATTTACCATCCCCACCAGCCAAACTACTGTAATGGGTAAACTCAACCATTCAAGTTGCACAATACCCATCGTTGGAATCGTAACAAAATCTATACTTACACCTGCTTTCCAGGCTCCTGCTGCTACAATTACTTGCATCACTAAGCGAACAAATGGAGAAAGGCTTAATAAATCGTCTGCTAATCCGATGAGAAAAAAGCCTGAACCCCCCAAAATTACGCCCCAAATTTGCCATTCTTTTTCTGGTGGTAAATTCGCAAATCCCCCCAACCACCACACGAGAATCAACGCCATCATCGTACCTGTGAAGATGGAAACTCCCCCTAGGCGTACCATTGGGCGCTGATGAACTTTGCGATCGCCCGGTTTATCAACTTGTCCGCTCTTAATCCCGATATTCCTGACATCGGGTGTAGTCCAAAGTACGACTACCGCCGCAACAAGGAAGGCAATCAGATGATATATCTGAACAGGCATGAGTATATTTTACTTCTAGTTTGTGTAATGTACTTTTTACAACTTTACTGAATCAGTATTTATCAGGATGCCCTCTGGTCTTTATATATTTACTACAATTTAAAAGTAAATCAGTACAAGCTTTTTTATTTCCTGAGTTTTTATTCTGAATCTCAATATTCAGTACAGTACAAACCAATTATGACTCAGTGATGCGAGGACTGCTGGAGCAGGGAGAATCAGAAATTTGATGTCCAGAGAGGATATACCCTTTCCTTTTTCCTTTTCCTCTTTCCCCCTGACTCCTTTAATTTAAGCCAGCGCCGCTACAGGAATCTGAATATGTGGATACAAGGGGAAGCGCTGACATAATGCCGCCACCCGACGCTTACAGTCTTCTGTAACAGTATCAGAATCAGGATTTGTGAGGCGATCGCTAATAATATTAGCAATTTCCGTAAATTCCGCAGTCCCCATACCACGTGTAGTCATTGCTGGTGAACCAAGACGTAAACCACTGGTGACAAATGGTGATTCGGGATCAAATGGAACTGTGTTCTTGTTGGCAGTGATATTTACCGTACTTACGAGTTGATCTGCCACTTTACCAGTCATGCCCACACTACGTAAATCAACTAACATCAAATGATTGTCTGTTCCATTTGATACTAGTTTTATTCCGCGCTGCTGCAATTGATTTGCCATTGCCCGAGCATTTTCGATTACTTGGGCAGAATAAGACTTAAACTCTGGTTTGAGGGCTTCGCCAAAGGCAACAGCTTTCCCAGCAATTACATGCTCTAAAGGACCACCTTGAGTCCCTGGGAATACTGACTTGTCAAGCTTTTTACCTAGTTCCGCATCGCGAGTCAGAATCAAGCCACCACGAGGCCCACGTAGCGTTTTGTGGGTAGTAGTTGTGACAACATCACAGTAAGAAATGGGACTGGGGTGATGTCCGGTAGCCACCAATCCGGCGATGTGGGCAATATCCGCCAGCAAGTATGCACCAATTTCATCAGCAATACTGCGGAATTTGGCAAAATCAATAATACGTGGGTAAGCAGAATAACCACAAATTATGAGCTTTGGACGCTCCCTAAGCGCCTGCTCTCGGATTTCTTCGTAGTTGAGTTGTTCGGTTTCTTGATTGACTCCGTAATGCGATACTTGGAACCATTTTCCAGAAACGTTTACAGGTGAACCGTGGGTGAGGTGTCCACCGTGGGACAAGTCCATACCCATGATTTTGTCACCTGGTTCCAGTAGGGTGAGGAAGACAGCGAAATTTGCCTGTGCGCCAGAGTGGGGTTGAACGTTGGCATGTGCTGCTCCAAAAAGTTCTTTTGCCCTATCGATCGCAATTTGTTCAATTTTATCTATGTATTCGCAACCGCCATAATAGCGTTTTCCAGGTAAACCCTCGGCATATTTGTTGGTAAGTACGGAACCTTGAGCCGCAAGTACCGCCGCCGAAGTAAAGTTTTCACTGGCGATGAGTTCTAAATGATCACGTTGACGTTGGAGTTCATCATTAATTAACTCTGCAACAGCAGGATCGGAATTTGCAAGAAAGTCAGAATTGGTTTTACTCACAAGTACTATCCTTGAGGAATTTAGCAGCAGATTGAATTTAGGTACATTGAAAATTCAGTGATATCGAACGAACCAGTTTCTGCCATAGTGAAGCGTATTTTCACCATGAACTGAGCATTAAACTAAATGCTTAGTTGTTGATATTGATTCTGACGATACCCCCGTAGGGAGTGGCTCACGCCATCGCTGATTATAATCAAATGCTATCTCATTCAATACTTTAAAGATTGGCGTAAACAATAATATCGTTCTTTTACATCTTCATAATCAAAGATTGCGATCGAATCTCAATCAGAGTTGATGTAGATATGTGTTTTTTTTGACAAAACAATTATTTCTTTAAGATAAAATACTTAAACGGAAAAATAGGTAATCTTTCAAGATTGAGTCTACAAATTATGATCTATTTGCTGGCTCCAGCATTTGGTGAGGATTCCTATAATAATAAGTAGCCATCATGAACTGACGCACACCAGGACGGATGAAAATAGAAGGTAAATGTATCTATTTTGATAGCCGTCGAACTTTTATTTTCAAGTCAGCTGTTAACTCAGTTACAATCTCCGAATAGGCAAGCAACTTTATTTGAGCTAAGTACCGATCGCACTTTGCACAGGAGGAGCTCGGATGCTAGCAATATTAACCGATAATCAAATACTTCTTCCCTGTCAAGTTTGTCAATCATGCCTACTTGCCGATGCTAGTGGACAGCCGCGTTGGCGTGACGGTCAACTCAGATGTGGTCAAGCTATCAGTAAAATAGCAGAGGAGCAACCCGAACAATTTCAATGTGTAATGGGTTTCCGCATCGTCAAAATTGGATAAGTTAAAGAGGACATGGAGAAACCCCGATAGATAAATCCGATAAATCTGGGATTCAATATGGAGAAGCCCTTGCTCCGCTTGTCTACTGCTTCTACAGGCAACAATCATGATTCTGGCTACTCAATTAATTGCTACATTATCACTCTGGAGAAGCTTCACCTGCGTTATTCTAGGGGAATATAAACTGTATTTTGATAATTTCACAGGAGAACGCTGGATGACTTGGCGCGGTACAACAACGGTTCCTGACCGGATTTTTGCATCTTTACCATACTTGCTTCCCCTCGTAGAAGTTTTGGCGTTCGGGTTAACTTTATTTGCACAATTCCCAGCCTTAAGGTTTCTTGTTATCCCATTGTTGCCAGTTATCGCTATTTACGGAGCTATTCCCTTCGGGAGTTTAGTAGTATTTTTTGCTTTGTTTTTCTTAGTAGTACGCAACGAAAAAATCCCTCACTTTATTCGTTACAACACGATGCAGGCAATTTTATTAGACATTGTGGTTGTGCTATGTAGCTATTTAATCAGATTAGTTGGAGTTGTACCGGGTGCTAATTTTGCCATCCAGACATTATCCACAACAATTTTTCTAGGTATTGTCGGTTGCGCCGTATATTCAATTGTGCAGTCTCTTATCGGCAAATACGCAGAAATCCCCGCAATCTCAGATGCAGTGTACGCACAGGTGCGTTAACAAGTTAACAAGCAAGTTAACGATAAGTTAGGAATTGTCGCGTTTAACGGGCAACAACAATGTTTTCTAAACGACCTATACCTTCAATTTCCACCCGTACCTTATCACCCAAATTTAAGCCACCAACACCAACGGGAGTACCTGTAAGGACAACATCCCCAGGCAAAAGCGTCATCACTTGACTGATATAAGACACCAAAAAATCTGGTGAAAACACCATTTGGTCAATACATGCCGATTGTACAGGTTTAACATCGTCATTTAAAAATGTCTGCAAACGTGCGCCGGGATTTAATTCGCGGACAATCCAAGGGCCAAGCGGGCAAAAAGTATCAAAACCTTTAGCTCTTGTCCATTGTCCATCTTTTGATTGTAAATCCCGTGCCGTCACATCATTGGCAATCGTATAGCCCCAAATTTTCGTTTGAGACTCCTCTGGCGTGCAATTACAGGCACGATCGCCTATGACTAATGCTAATTCTCCCTCATAATCGACACGCTGCGATTGTGGGGGATAGAGAATTTCCTCCTCCGAAGCAATAATTGCAGTTGTCGGCTTCATAAATATCAAAGGTTCTGCTGGTACATCTGACTTCATTTCCGCCGCATGATCCGCGTAATTTTTGCCAATCGCCACAATTTTAGAAGGGGCACAAGGGGCAAGAATCTGATAACTATCTGCTGCTAAAATGATATCGGTGGGTTGTCCTTGCATCCACGGTGGAGCATCCAACACTTGGACATCAAGCGATAGTTGGAGCAATCCATAATAAACTTGTCCATCCTGATTTTGAACTCGCACGTAGCGCTGCGCCATATAACTAATATCCTTAAGCAAATATTCTGAAAAATTGCGATCGCATATGCTTTTAGCATTGCCATAGGCTAGCGAGCGTAGCTTATTGCCAAAAAGACCCCCGATTCACTATCTACAAATTCGATGCAAAATGACGTTTTTGGCTTTTTGTAAGGTTAGCACGTCGGGTTTGCTCATCGCGACACCAGCAAATTAAATCAAAAAGCTGATAAGATTGTAATTCCTTGCTGCATTCGATGGTGTCTGCTTATAATCGCAAGCTCAATCATCCGCAGCCATTTTGTCCAAAAGGAGATAATTCGACCATGCAAACAGTTTACGAAACAATGTATATTCTCCGCCCTGACCTTGGAGATGAACAAGTAGAACAAAATATTAGCAAGTACGAGAATTTTCTCCGTGAACAAGGAGCGCAAGATATCGAGATTCAAAATCGCGGTAAGCGTCGCCTTGCATATGAGATTGGCAAACACCGCGATGGTATTTACATTCAAATGAATTATACCAACGCTGGAAGTGCGATCGCGCCAATGGAACGTTTAATGCGCCTCAGCGAAGATGTAATTCGCTACTTGACGATTAAACAAGATGCTCGTAACAGTGAGGCGAAGACAACCACAGTCGCGGAAGTCACAGCATAAATAATATTGCTCCGTCGGGATTAGAGAGTCGGAATAGGGAGAAATCATCCATATTCTTACTCTTTCCCCCCTATCCTTCTCCCTTCCATCTCTAAGTAGAAAACAAAAATAAAAGTAAAAAAATTTTATTTTGATCCTCTCATAACCTATCTGGGAATGCTACATTATCAATTACTTGCCAAAAGTAGTATGACCGCAGTTATACCTTAGAGTGGTAAAGATTTTTAATGGGAGCAATAACCCACTGTGAGCCAACCTGATAACTCCACAATCCAAGCTCTCTCTACGGAAGTATCGAAGCTAAACCAAGAATTACAGCTTCGTGATCAACTCGTGCAACAACTGTCGCAGGAGTTATTTCGACTGGTAAAAGGTAATACCAACTTCATGCCCGTGCCGGAGGTTTCGGAACGTCATCAAACCCAAGTTCAAGCTCTGCGAGAACAGTTACAAGCTGTCGAGCAACAAGTCACTTTTTATCAAGAGCAAATTACGTCTCGCGACTCGGAAATCTATCAGTTGCGTCAAACAGTTCAAGAACTGAGCGATCGCAGTCGTATGCTAGAACAAGTAGTCCAAGAGTTACCGCAAATTTATCGCCGTAAATTTGAAGAACGTATGGCTCCTGTGCGTGACAAAGTTGCCACGTTACAACGCGAAAACCGCCAGCTACAAGCAGAATTACAAAGTGTTAGCTACCGTCTCGCACTAAAAACTCGCACTGCTAGTCATAGCGGTATCGATTTACCTAGCTTTCCGCGTTTAGCGTCTCCTCCAGGTAATGCATCCCCCATCCCCAATACCTAAGTTAGCTTTTGTCTAAGTCTTAGCGATAGCAATCATCAAAATTACATTTTGTAATATTTAATGTTACTTGATGAACTACTAAATCAAACTGGCTTCGCACTCACTCAAATCATTTGCTCGAATTAGTAGAATTTATAGATTTTGTCTAAAGCTAATTAAAAAAATCATACATTTATCCCCTTGCTTTTGCGTCTGTAAAGCTAATAATTAATTTTTGAATTACTATGCTAAATAGTATTTCTTGGTTTGGTATATCTTTCCTAAATCGAATATTCTCAACTGCCTTCAAAAATTAAACCTAATAGTTATATCTATGGTTAACTAACTCAAAAACCGAGAGATGATTGAGATTGTATAGCCATTTGCGTAAAAGTTGTTTGATTAACTATTCACTACAATAAGCCGTAGGCAATGGTCATAACAGATACCAGTAATTTTAGCTGGTAAAGACCACTCTACGGCAAATCAATTGCTAAAGTCAAAAACCAAGTAATCAAATGGAAATATTTACACATTTACTTCTGAACTGGATAAAATGTTCAGTTTAAGTGTTTGTGTAATGATTTTTGTATAACTACTTGTATCGAGCAGCAATTGTCAGATATTTTATTGCAATTGCAAATGACTAAAACGGCTAGTTGTTTCATCCGTCGGCAAATCTAATGCCCATAATTGCCGTCTTAATTTTGACATTTAATCGTTGAACCCTGAATACTTGAGTTCATTCTCTAGGGCATATTTTTTTGCAGCAACCAAACTTACATCACTGCTACATAACTCCAACAGTTGTGAGTGTAGGCTCATTATTGGCAAAACTAACAACTTCTTCGTAGGAGTCGAAAATTTCAAACACAGAATCGAGTTGAGTCAATTCCAAAACCAATCTTACTGGGGCTTGTACGTTGCATAGAACTAAACGGCAGCCATTCTGGCGTGCAGTCTTCAGCCCGTTAACTAACGGTAGTAGCCCTGAACTGTCCATAAAATTTACCTCCGCCAAATCAATAACCCAAAGCTGATTTACATTGGCTGTAATTTGACTCATTTTTTCATTCAAAGCAACACCACTCTGCCAATCAATACGTTCTACTGGCTTAAACAAAACAACTTGAGATTCTGATTGGGTATTCATGGATTTAATTGGATAATTGAAATAAGTACTAAAAAACAAGCAGACGACATAAATGCTACATCTGTTCCCGTATCGATGTCACTCTTTTATCCGCAAAAAGCGGAGCTAGTAATGATAAAACAGATACAAGAATTTTTTGACATTTATGACGTATAAATTGTGTCTTTCTACCTCAATATATGCATAAGGCAGTTTGAATTTCAGTAACATCTGTATCTTTTACTAAATTTTTATAAATTATTGGTATTTTTATGAACTTTTTATGAAATATTCAAATTTTGGCATATGTAAATCTACTGGAGCAGTTCTTACTGCATAATAAATAGTATTAATTATTACATGAAAAGAAAGTCATTTTTCAATACAAACTCTACTTTTGGTAAAATATTAGTAAAAATTTAGAGATGCTGTACGGATATTGAAAAGTAATAATCACATCTGGATTTTGAGAGCTAATTAAAATTTCATCAGTATATATAGTCATAAAAAACACATATATGCTTTTTATTTCCGAGTTATTTCAGAACAGGGAGTCTTGGAAGCTAGAAGCAACAAGAGGTAATAAATTAATTGACACGTTATGTAAAAAGCAGTCAATATAGAGTAAAGGTAAAAAAATGTAAAGATGGCGGTGTTGGATGTCGTTGGAATTTATTTCATTGGAGAACATCCAAGAAATTGCTCACCATTATGGTTATTGGGCAATTTTTGTCGGAATTTTATTAGAAAATTTAGGTATACCAATTCCAGGAGAAACCGTCACCTTGGTTGGGGGATTTCTCGCAGGAAGCAATGAACTAAGTTATTGGTTCGTCTTAAGCGATGCAGTTGCTGGAGCAACAATAGGGGGAATTTGCGGTTATTGGATTGGTCGTATTGGTGGTTGGCCACTACTAATGCGATTGGGTCAACTTTTACGTATTCCTGAACCCAAAATATTAAGTATTAAGGATAAATTTACTGAAAATGGGACTAAAGCCGTTTTTTTTGGGAGATTTTTTGCCTTATTAAGAATTTTTGCCGCACCACTTGCTGGAATTGCAGAAATACCATTTTGGAAATTTTTCCTGGTTAACTTAGCAGGTGCCACAGCTTGGGGTAGTGCAATGGTGAGTTTAGCTTACTTTGCTGGCAAGATTGTATCCCTTGAACAGCTAGTTACCTGGGTAAGTCAGTTTGCTTTGGTAGCAGTATTAATTTTGGTTGCTGTGATTGCGATTCCCCTCTGGCTGGAATCGCGTCAAGAAAAAGTGGGAAGTGGGGAGTAAAGAGGACAAGGGAAAAAGTAGTAGTTATTTTTTTCTATTTTCTTTTTCTATTTTCTTTTTCTCTCTCCGTATCTCCCCTCTCCATGTCACCTAATTTTCTTTCTCTTTCTGTGCCCAAATCCGGGTTGGTAGTCCCCAAACATAGATAAAACCTTCGGCGGCTTTATGATCGAACTGGTCTTCTGCTCCGTAGGTTGCTAAATCTGGGGTGTATAAAGTATTTTCAGATTTACGTCCGACGATCGCAGCATTGCCTTTAAATAGTTTTAGGCGCACTGTACCAGATACCCGTTCTTGAGTTTTGTGGATAAAAGCGTCAAGTGCAGCTTTCAATGGGCTATACCACAAACCGTTGTAAATCATTTGGGTATAGGTTTGCTCGATACCGCGTTTGTATTGGGTAATATCGGCAGTCAGGGTTAAGCTTTCAAGGTCACGATGGGCATTAATGAGTACAATCATGGCGGGAGATTCATAGATTTCTCGCGATTTAATCCCCACTAAGCGATTTTCAATCATATCAATCCGACCAATACCATGATTCCCGGCAATTTTATTGACGGTTTCAATTAATTCAATCGGGTTTTTGGCTTCACCATTGACAGTGGTTGGTATTCCCTGATCAAATCCGATTTCCAGATATTCTGGCTCGTTGGGAGTATCTGTAATCGCTTTAGTCATTTCGTAGATTTCTTCCGGAGGTTCCACTGTGGGGTCTTCCAAAATTCCAGCTTCGATGCTACGACCGAGTAAATTTTTATCGATACTATAGGGTGAGGATTTTTTCACAGGTGCAGGAATACCGAACTTTTCCCCATAGGCAATAGTCTCTTCGCGACTCATTCCCCATTCCCGTGCTGGTGCGAGAATTTTTAAGTTGGGACTGAGTGCAGCAGTGGAAACATCAAAACGTACTTGGTCATTTCCTTTACCCGTACAACCATGGGCGATCGCATCTGCACCATATTTTTCTGCTACTTCTACAAGTATTTTCGCAATCAAAGGACGTGCCAAAGCAGTACCCAGAGGATAGCGGTTTTCGTAGAGTGCGTTGGCTTGAATTGCGGGGAATGCGTAGTCTCGAATAAAACTATCCCGGACATCCATTACCAGTGATTCGCTAGCACCAGACTTTAAAGCTTTCTCACGAATTGGTTCTAATTCATCACCCTGTCCCAAGTCAGCAGCGAGGGTAATCACCTCTTCTACACCCCATTCTTGTTTGAGGTAGGGAATACATACCGAAGTATCCACTCCACCTGAATATGCAAGAACAACCTTCTTAGCGCGACCCATTGGTTTCTCCAGTTGGCAAAACAGTTAGCAAAAAAAATTACGAGTCTAATATTATCCGATTATTTTGGTTTTAATGATCATTGAGCATTAGGTATGGAAAATTACCCAAATTTTCCGGAGATGATGAATTTAAGAATATAGCCTGCGATCGCGATATCTACTAATTTCGCCGTTGCATAGTGAGACGTAATTGTAGAGTGTATGTCAAAAATCACTTTTCTCCCTTCTGACAAGTGAGTTCTACTGAGAAATTTTGATATTTATCTTGCTAAAGATGCATTTTAAAAATCTGTTTTTTGTGTAAGTTTGATTGTGTAGTCCTGAAAACGGCACTTATTGACACATTTGCTTGTAAAATCAAATTGTTAAGTTTTATATATTGAGTGTTGAGTAAACTGTAGATACTTAGCACAAAAATCACAATTTCCAGAGCTAACGTAGAAGCTCTAAACTGGAAAACGGTAAAGAGAGGAATTCACAAAATGGCATTTGTACAGCCCCCCCTTCCATTTGCATCCGATGCACTTGAGCCATATGGCATGAAAGCAGAAACTTTTGAGTACCACTATGGTAAGCATCATGCGGCTTATGTAACCAACCTCAACAAGTTGACAGAAGGAACCGACTTGGCTGACAAGTCACTGGAAGAAGTAATTAAAATTTCTTTCGCCGATCCATCCAAAGCTGGCATTTTCAATAATGCAGCTCAAGTTTGGAACCACACATTCTTCTGGAACTGTTTGAAACCCGCAGGTGGTGGCGCACCCACAGGCGAACTCGCGGCTAGAATCCAAAAAGATTTTGGTAGCTATGAAAAATTTGCAGAAGAATTCTCGAATGCTGCTGCAACTCAATTTGGTAGCGGTTGGGCTTGGTTGATTGATGATGGTGGTACTTTAAAAATTATCAAAACACCCAATGCAGAAAATCCCCTCGCGCATGGCAAAAAAGCGCTTTTGACACTCGATGTTTGGGAACATGCCTATTACATCGACTTCAAAAATGCTCGTCCTGCGTTTATTAAAAACTTTCTCGATAAATTGGTGAACTGGGAATTTGTGGCTCATAATTTAGCCGCAGCTTAATCACTTGCATTAATTGCCAATTTATTTAGTTATCGATACAGTCACGATATCCTCGTGGCTGTATTAATTTAAATAAATGGAATTCACTCAATGTTGATAAAGTTTACGTATTAGTTACGCATTAAAATGTACTCCTACAGCTACGAGTTATATGAATAGTAACGAGATTGCCCAATACATCGAAGCAACTAATGGCATATCAAAACCTTGGTTGCTGGTGCAGCTTCGGCTCAAAAAACTTCAAGAACGTCGTCATGAAATTTCTGGTGAAGAATATATTCAAGAATTAGCAGATATTCAGCAAGACTTAATGAAATTAGGTGAATGGTGGAGAGGTATGGAAGATGAGGTTTTTTAGAATAAACGTTAAAAATCACAAGTTGCAGTTTGTTCCACACCTCAACAATTAGTATCGAGTATTTCTTGATAGTATTCTTTGATTTGAGTTGGCAAGTAAGTGGTAGATTTTAAGGTTTGCTGATAAATTTTGAATGATTTTGTGATGTGCAGGCCGCTCAAAAAGTCTAAATCGTGGGAAATTATCCATAATGCACCTTGATACTCATTGATACCTTCTAGCATTTGATTAACAGTTTCAATGTCCAAATTATTGGTCGGTTCATCGAGAATTAATAAATCAATTGCCGAAATACTAATAATTGCGATCGCTAATCTTGCTAGTTCACCTCCACTTAATACAGATGTTGGTTTATAAACATCATCGTATTTAAAGAGAAAGTGACCTAATTGTTGCCGGATTTGCTGATAGTTTAAATTGGGATTTGCAATCTGCATATTCTCCAGAATATTGAGATTACGGTTAATAATTTCATAATTTTGGTCAAGATAAACCGTTTTCATTCTTGGTGTAATGATCATTTCACCAAAATCTACGTTTAACTGGGGTTTGTTAATTTCTGAGTTAATTCCTAAATCAGTTCCTGCAATTGCTTGAGCTAAACTTGATTTTCCCGAACCATTAGCACCAGAAATTACGATTCTATCTCCAGATTCAATATGTAATTGAATATCATTGAGTAATAATTTTTCTGCTACCCACAGATTTCCTCTCTGAATATCGATTAAATGACGATGCTTTTGATTTTTTTCAGATAATTCAATACTCATCGTCTTCTTCGTTTTAATTTTAGTGTCTATAGCTTTTTGACTAGCTTTGACAATGGCTGCTTCATTTCTTTTTTTAGCTATTCCGGCACTACTTTCAGCTTGACTCTTACTTAATCCCGCCGACATGCGATCAATGCTACCATTTAATAAATTAGCACGACCTTTCCGTTGAGATTCTGCGGCTCGTTGCTGTTCTTTAATTGCACTTTCCTGAACACGTTTTAGCTCTTTTCTGGCAACTTCATGTATTCTGACTGCTGCTGCAAACTCAATTTCCTTTTGCTGACGATACTCGGAAAAATTACCACCATAAAATTTTATTCCTTCGGGTGTCAATTCCCAAATATTATCGACAACTTGATCGAGAAAGAAAGGTTTGTGGGAAACAATAACAAATGCACCAGAAAAATTATGCAAAAATAATCTCAAAGAATCCAACGCTAATAAATCCATGTGGTTAGTTGGTTCGTCTAACAGTAATAAATCTGGCTGTTGAAATAAAGCGATCGCTAAAAATAACTTGCTTAATTCACCTCCGCTCAAATTTGATATTGATAATGATAAATCAAGCGCAGTATTGAATTGATTTTGCAATATTTCTTCAATCTGCCACCATTCTTCAGAAACGGAACTCAAGAAATTCAGTAAATTATCATCTTTCATTTTTTTACTGAGAGTACTTACTTGTGGCAAATAAGAAATTAAGCCATTACGGTAAATAGAACCCGCACTGGGAGAAATCTGACCAGCGATTATTTTGAGGAGTGTGGATTTTCCTACCCCATTACTACCAACTAAACCAATACGTTGATGTTCGGAAATGCTGAGATTAATGTTTGCAAATAAACTTTTCTCTAAGTCGATTTGACAAGCTAAATTCTCAGCGACAATTATCGATTTTTTCAGCATATTTTCTACCTTGAATACGCTAAGACTCACCCTCGCCTATAGTGATAACTTGGGAGAGTTGATTATTATTTGACTAATTCTTATACTTGTTATCTGTCGGAACCGCGCAAAACAAATTTCACCACCTAATGCAAAAGGGTGAATTTTCTTGACATGAATTGCGCTTTGGAATATCTTCTAGCTCATTTTTGCTTCCAAGCTAAATAGTTGATTCTTATTCTCTATTTGTAATGATATTCTGTCACTCAATTGGTGACACTTTTAAAATACTACTTCATCTCAGCGATACCGCAGGATATTTTTAACTTCTTTTCTCACTACAGCATACTACAAAATTATGGCGGAGAGGTAGTAATGTTTAGAATTTTTTCTTAAAATTTATTGATTAAAATTTGTTTCTTAATTCTTGCGATCGCATCTCCAAGTTGGTAATCAGGATTACAGTTTCGACGAGCAATTATCATAGATAAAACTAAAACCCCAACATGGAGCCGGGGTTTGATCATCAATAAAATGTGACTAAATATATGTGTTGAAGTATATGAATGAAACAGATATATTTTAGCGATCGCTAATAATTATACACATTCCTAAAGCTTGCCATGTCACAGGCCCAACAATGCCATCGACAACAACTGTTGGGTCATGATCATTACCTCTTTCTTGAAATTCCTTGACTACATCTTCTGTTTTTTTACCAAAGAAACCATCAGCTTTTAAAGAGCTAAAACCAAACTTTTGTAAGCGTTCTTGTAAGAGTTTTACAGACTCAGAAGCAGTTTTCTGACGGTCATCACGACGCAAAACTGGCATTCTGTGGCAGGGGATTAGTTGCTCTTTGTTTAGTGTTTGCATTTTGGTGTTTTCCTGTTTTTTGTAATTTAAGTTACCGATAAGTTTAGATTCATGAGTGGATAGTTCAATTCCAGAATTTTATCAAAACTATCGGGAAAAAAAATTGAGTTCGACAAACCTCTCTGTACCAGAATAATCACCAACAAAAAACCCCGGTGTTAATTACCGAGGTGACTAGAAGGATACGAATATCATTCTTTAGGAGATAGGAGATACCGGAATCAAAAAATTTTAGCTAACGCTCAAGCTAACCAAAACCAAGGTTGTCACGAGCAATGTTGCAAACGCAGCTTGAATGGCATATTGGCGTTGTTCCCAAATTGCTGGGTACTCTGCATAGTACATGGCTGGTTCGGTAGCGTAGTTGTTCAAAACGCCGTCTTCGTTAACTGTTGTATACATAATTTTTTCTTTTATTTGTTACCTTATGTAAACAATAGTAACAATTTTGTTACAAAAAGTCAATAGGACTTGACAAATAATAGTATATGTATGTGATAAGCATTGCTTATCTGGGATGACAGGAAATAATCCCCAATCAATTTGGGGCATTGAGCGATCGCACAGATAGGGTAATTAATCTTTGTGTATTCTTCTGTATTAAGGTAATAGTTGCAATTTGATTTTTCCAGTCGCCAGCATGGTATAACCAGTGCTAACTGCGAAAAAGGCCAGGGCAAAGGAAATTAGGGAAATAGGAGTAATAAAAATAGTGCCGTTTGCGATCGCGTAGATGATGGAAAATATAATTAACAGCCAGCCCAATTTACGATATTGTCGAGCATAGGTTAAAGTCAGGATTCCAGATATTGTGCATAGAATGACAGGTAGGCTACTAATTAAATATCCCGATAAAATTACGCTACCAGCCAAAACTTTGATACCAATCAGCATTAACCCTAATCCGCATAGTCTGATCAGAAGTTTCATCGTTGTCTCTACTACCACCATTCGTTTGTAATAGAACTTAGGTTTTAGGGCTCTTCAGTTCTTTTTATGGAAAACTTAGCTAAAAATCCTTGAAAGCCTTATTACATAGGAATTTAGCCTCAAAAAGTATCATAGTTGCTTGTAATCATTGTTTTGTAAGGGTTTTACTGCAAAAAAACCTCAAGCTCCATAAAACTTGCCGAAGAGCCGGTTTTAGAGATGCAAATTATGCAGCACATCACATAGTTATACCTCAAGAATTCTATCCCTCCCCGTAGTGTTCTGTGGGGAAAAATTCTGGTATTGGTTGCGATATACAACTATTAATGTCAAAATGACTCAGAAAAATAGTGATATAAATATACTACTTACAAAAAAATATGTTTACTAGAATACGTCGTCTTTTGAGTCAATTTTTTAGTAATTCCAGAACAATCAACAACGAACCACTGAATAAAGTTAGTTTGATTGTTATTATTGTAATTGATATTTTCATTTTAATTAATGTTTTTACAGGGCTGGATGATATCAGCCGATGGCATCTGAACCCGACTCAGGCTTATCCATGTTATTCCGACTGGAGAAATTACCGGGAAAAAACTACCAAAGATAAAGATTATGAAATTTTAAAGTTTTTACCAACAGATAACAGAATTAATTCACCATCATTACAGCAAACTTATCAACAAGAACAAACAGGACATCTGGGCAAGGTTTCGGAAATATGTTTGAATTATGCAACCTACAAAGATAAAATTAAAAATCCTGAAAATCAGCAAACTATCAAGACAATTATTAGCAAAGAAAGAGAGATTAGTTCACTTGAACAAACTAATCGTAATATTCGCACTCAATATGATTCAACACTCTTAGAAAAAATAGCCGGTCAGAATCGCCAGCAATCAATTAATCTTGTTGGTGCGGAGAAAGCTAAACAGCAGTTAGACCAAAACAATAGAAAAATTTCCACACTGAAAACTGAAATTTCTAATCTGAAAAATCTACTACTTGGCAAATCAGAAAGTGTTAGTTTTATTGCCTTCCTAAAGGATAACGATAAATTTACAGCACTGGAAAATGGCTATAGACAAGCATCATTTTGGTATCCCAGCATTCAGCTTGCTTTTCAGTCTTTATTCCTTTTGCCGCTAATTATTGTTGCCTTATTAAGCCATAAATTTGCTCTTTCGAGAGGATATGGACTTATCTCATTAATTAGCTGGCATTTGCTGGTTATATTTTTTATCCCACTATTAATTAAAGTATTTGAATTCCTGCAAATCGGCGCAATATTTCAGTTTCTCTTTGATATTGTTCGCACCCTGTTTGGTGGTTTACTGTTCTTAATTAGTTATGCTTATATTTTGCTGATTCCACTGATTGGTTTTGGAATTATCAAATTTCTCCAAAAAATTGTCTTTAATCCGAAAGTACAAGCAGCTAGCAGACTTCAAAACTCACGCTGTCTCAATTGCGCCAAGAAAATTCACCACCATGATGCTTATTGTCCGCACTGTGGTTATTATCAATACGTTGAATGTCAAAACTGCCATAATCTGACTTACAAAAATTTGCCACACTGTAAACATTGTGGACACCCTCAAAATTCTCATAATTTGTAGTTCGATGATTTTAGATGGGTAAAATAATCCTGTTATCGCCAGGAAGTGAGTAGTTTACCACCTTAGGCACGCTCTTAGGCTAGGAAAGATGAGAAGCTAGAATATGCAGAAAATATCGGTGGGTAGCATCCGTGGCACAACAGCTTTGATACTTTTTGAGGCTTCTTCGGAAATTGCTGTGTAAAGTTAATCACAGGTTATCAAAATTAAGAAAAGATTATTCAGCAGAAATAATTGTTGATTAATGAACTATTTGGGCAATTCAGTAATAAAATCTTGATGTCCTAAGCAGTCGAAAATATACACGGATGTTCGCACATAGTCGCCGTTGGCTCTACCTTACTCTTTGCATCATTGCAATAATTGCAGCATGTACAACATTACCAGGGAAAAATACCCAGCAAGCGAAACAACAAACGACGAAGACTCAACAACATAACGCAATTATTTTTGTTGCTGATGGGTTGCGTCCTGATTGGGTAAATGCTAGCGATACTCCTGCTCTCAATGAGATTCGAGAAAAGGGAGTCACTTTCCTGAATAGCCATTCATTATTTCCGACTTTTACTACTGCGAATGCTTCAGCGATCGCCACAGGTCATTTCCTTGGGGACACTGGGGATTTCAGCAATACAATTAAAGTTAATACTCCAGTTAAAAGTGCTAAAAATAGTCTTGTACCTTATTTAGAAAATAATGCAGTTCTTCGGGAAGTAAACAAGCAATTTGGTGCTAATTTTCTCAACGAACAAAGTTTATTATCTGCGGCAAGAAAAGCTAATTTCAGTACTGCCGCTCTTGGCAAAAGTGGGCCAGTTTTGATTCAAGATGTAACTCTGCAAAATGGCGAACCTACTCTGATTTTTGATGATTATACGGGTAAGTCTGAAGGTGTTACTCTGACTCCAGAAATTACAGAATTACTCAACAAGAATTCACTACCACTCATTACACCAGGACGCGGAGACAATAAACAAGCTGGTGACAGTAAAACACCGGGAACTAAAGTCGCAAATACAGCACAACAGCAATATTTTGCCGATGTGACGACAAAAGCCATTTTACCCCTATTTAAACAGCGTCAGAAACCCTTTATTCTAGTTTATTGGTCGCGTGATCCCGATGGGACTCAGCACAATCATGGCGACAGTTTAAACCAGTTAGTACCGGGAATTAACGGTGAGACAACAAAAGCGGCAAGACAAAATGCCGATAAAAATCTGGAGCAAATTATTACTGCTTTAAAAGATTTAGGATTGGCAGAGACAACAAATATTTTTGTTACCGCAGACCACGGCTTTTCAACTATTAGTAAAGAAAGTAAAACGAGCTATGCGGCAACGCTAACTTATGCAGATGTCCCGAAAGGATTTTTACCACCCAGTTTTGTAGCGATAGATTTAGCCAAAGACTTAAAATTATCATTGTTTGACCCTGATAAAAATAATACGGCAATTAATCCCCCAAAAGGTCAATTTTCCAGAAATAGTATTCTTGCTAAAGACCCCAAACAGCCAGAGATAATTGTTGCGGCAAATGGAGGTTCGGATTTAATTTATTTACCAAATAAAGCCAACCAAAAAGACTTAGCAACAAAAATTGTCAACTCATTACTCAAACAAGACTATGTAAGTGGCATCTTTGTTAACAATGACTTAGGTAAAATTCCGGGTACATTATCTTTAGAAGCGATCGCGCTTAAAGGTTCTGCACGTACACCCCAACCGTCAATTTTAGTGAATTTTCGCTCCTTTGATACTGGTTGCGGAACTCCTACAGCTTGCGGTGCCGAAATTTCTGATACATTTCTCCAGCAAGGACAAGGGATGCATGGTAGCTTTAGCCGTGCTGATACCTATAATATGATGGGTGCGATCGGTCCTGACTTTAAAAAAGGATACAAAGACTTAGCCCCCGTTAGTAATGCTGATGTTCCCCGCACAATCGCCAAGGCTTTAAATATTAACTTGCGTCCTTTGGGTAAGCTCACGGGTAGAGTATTAAATGAAGCACTGGTAGGTCAACCCGATACGATTCAATCGAAGTCTTTTGTCTTAGAATCTCAGCCTGCAAGTAACGGTTTAAAGACAGTTCTCAAATATCAAACTGTAGGTAAAACTCGTTACTTTGATGTTGCGGGATTTCCCGGTCGCACTTTAGGGCTTTAAGAATTTAGAAATTTAGGATTAATTTGAGTTCTCAGTCTCCAATCTGGGAACTCATTCTAATTAGGGCTTGTTGATTAAAGCTAGAACCTAATTAAAATCAGGGTTTCAATCCTTTTTATGCCAATCAAGTGCAAGGTTATAGTATTTAGAAGCTAAAAATCCTTGCATTTCAGTGGAAAATTGTGGGGTGAATTTAGAAACTAACGCCTAAAGCTGCCATTTCTTAGGCTGTGTGGTATCTAGATTTGCTTTGTGGGGTTTTTCAGCAAGCCCTAATTAGTTTCGCTTTGAGTTGTTTTCAACTTAAAGTCTTTGAATCCTAATATGTAAAAGGCTGGTAAAAATATAAACTTTTAGTTCATATCATTTTTCATAAATTTCTAAAGGTAATCCATCTGGGTCTGGGAAAAAAGTAAACTTTTTATCTGTAATTTCATCAATACGGATATTTTCAACTGAAATATTTTGTGATTTTAAATATAAAACAGTCTCTTCTATATTTTCAACTTCAAATGCTAAATGTCTCAACCCACAAGCTTCGGGGCTATTAACCCTTTGTGGTGGATGTGGAAAAGAAAATAATTCAATTTGGCAATTTTCACCAACTTGTAAATCTAATTTATAAGAATCTCGCCAACTACGATATGTTTCTTGAATAATTGTGAATCCTAAAGTTTCCACATAAAATTTTTTTGAACGTTCATAGTTGGAACAAATAATGGCAACATGATGAATTTTTGTGACTTTCATTTAGTAGTTAATATTAAATAGTTAATTTTGAGAAAAATATCGGGAATAAGTGAGAATTTACGCAGAGATTGAGATACCACAACTAATATTCAGCTTCGCCATACCACCAATAATTTCAGGTGCGTTAGCAGAACTTGTAACGCACCCTCAGATTAGTAATGGAGCTAAGAATCTTGTAAAATTGTCTTCGATACAATCCTGGTTTTTTTGCGATCGCTCTCCGATAAGTCTTGTCCAGCTTGAAGTTGGGTAGCAGAGGTTTGTAATACCGTTGCAGCATTTTTATCACCCATCTGCAAGGCAGTTTTCGCGGCAGTTTGTAACATTGTGGCTGCACCGGTGCGATCGCCCATCTGTAATTTAGTTTCTGCAAGCTGGGTTTGTCGATATTTAGCCAACGCCAAAATATGCTGTTGCACCCCTGAATCTGTAACGGGTTGATACGCCGTTGAGACACTTGCCTCAACAAAAAATATCTCCGAAAGTAACCCAGTTGCATTTTGTGCTGGATCGTCGTAACGCACCTGCAACTGTGCAATTGGCTGTCTTCCTAAAGGTAGTTGGGAAATATACAAATTTGCCAACACCACTTTTTCGACATCACGCATCAAATCCCCGATCCGGACACTAATACGACCATCTGGGTCTTGTTGTACAGGCAATTCGATGGTCTCTGGTGCTACCTGTGCCACTGGTTTAAGTTCCGCCAAACGGACTTTGGGAACTAAAGAAAATAGCAAATAAGCATTAGTTAAACCGACAGTTTGAATACGATTAAATAGCTGGTTAAACTTCTCCTCAGCATCGTCCGGTCGCTGAATATGGGATAGGGAACCACCACCACCGTCAGCAATTTGTTCGAGGATATCCTGATTCCAGTTATCGCCAAACCCCAAGGTATTCACCGTGAGATTGTAGCTCGCAGCCAATTTGGCAAATTCTAAACAGCGTTTATTACTGCCATGTTCATTTTCGCCATCGGTTAACAAAAAGGCTTGGGAAACCGCTTCTTTATTACCTTTGGTTAATTCCTTAATCCCTAACTGCAAACCCTCATCGATCGCAGTACCCCCATCCGCAGCCAAAGTATTGATCTGCTGCTTGATTTTTTCTGGATCATCGACAGTTTGGTTAGATACCAAAACCTTCGCCCGATGGTCAAAAGCAACTACACTAATGCGATCGCCAGGATTCAAGCGATCAACAATCCGGCAAGCTGCCTTTTTGACAGTTTCCAGAGGTCTGCCATTCATCGAACCACTACGATCTAAGATGAGACAGAGGTTTAGTGGTACAGAACGACCGAGAGAGTCCGCGATCGCGCTAATCGAAACCGCCAACTGTCGTTGACTATTCGTTTGATTTCCATCAATGTTGCCATCATTTAGAGCCGGCTGCAAGCTAACCTTCATAACCCCTTCCATTCAGCAATAAGTTTTTACAGATAACTTCAGTAGGCAATCCAGTTGCTACGGAAAAGTTGATCAGTCGTTAGTCTTTTGTTATTAGTCTCTTGTAATTAGTGTTTTGCCATTAGTCCTTTATGAGTTGTTCAGTGCAATACAAATACTCAATATTTAACAACTAGCAACTAAAGCCTCATGACAATACAGCACTAAGTATTGAGTAATAACCATTAAACAATGGTTATTAACTATTAAAACAATTCCCAATGCCCAATGCCCAATCCCCACTAACTATCAATTTAGAGAAATCCACACCCCCAGTTGAGCTTCCAAGGCGTTAGTATGTATTACAGTTAACGGCATTATTCTCAGGCAACAGTTGCTATGGACAATTCCCCCATCAAGGCTGTGCAAGCCCCCTACTACGGTGATAACAACTACCGCACACCGCCACCAGATTTACAATCCTTGTTACTCAAGGAGCGAATTGTCTATCTCGGACTGCCATTAGTATCTGGAGCCTTTTCCCAACTCGGTGGCCATTCCGTTGCGGATTTGATCGTCGCTCAATTATTGTATTTGCAGTCAGACGATCCCGAAAAGCCGATTAAAATTTACATCAACTCGACTGGTACTTCTGGCTACGATGGTAATCCAATCGGGTTTGAAACAGAAGCTTTTGCTGTCTACGATACAATGAAATATATTAAGCCCCCCATTCATACAATTTGTATGGGTTCGGCGATTGGGATGGCTGCGATGCTTCTAGCTGCTGGAACCAAAGGCTGTCGTGCTAGTTTACCTAACGCTTCGATTGTCTTACACCAACCCAAAAGCTATGCTCAAGGGCAAGCTACGGATATCCAAATTCGAGCCAAGGAAGTTTTGGCTAACAAAGCCAGCATTGTAGAGATATTCTCACAAACTACTGGGCAACCTAAGGCAAAAATTGAGAAGGATATGGATCGCCTCTTCTATATGACACCCTATCAAGCGGTGGAATATGGTCTAATTGACCGAGTATTTGAGAAAAACGAAGTCGCGAATCCTCCCATTCCCGCCAGCGTACTTTAAAAAAGTTAGGAGTTGGGAGTTAACAGTTAGGAGTTAAACACAAACTTTTAATTCATAATTCATAACTCCTAGCTCATAATTCATAACTATTCAAAATTGGAGTTACACAAAATGCCTATAGGTGTTCCTCAGGTTCCTTACCGTATGCCGGGTGGACAATATACGCAGTGGATTGATATCTACAATCGTCTGTTTCTCGAACGGATTGTATTTATGAGTGCAGAGGTTGATGATGGCATGGCGAATCAACTTATAGCCCAAATGCTATATATGGATTCGGAAGACCCAGGCAAGGATATTCTTTTGTACATCAACTCTCCTGGTGGCTCTGTCACGGCAGGTTTGGCAATTTTTGATACCATGCAACACATCAAATCGGATGTGGTGACAATTTGCGTTGGCTTAGCGGCTTCGATGGGTTCTTTCCTATTGGCTGCTGGTACTAAAGGTAAGCGCTTGGCTTTACCCCATTCACGGATTATGATTCACCAACCTTCTGGTGGAGCTCGCGGGCAAGCTACCGATATTGAAATCGAAGCGCGAGAAATTCTGCGGATGCGCCATCAACTCAATGGTATCTATGCTACCAATACTGGTCAGCCTTTGGAGAAAATTGAGAAAGATATGGATCGAGACTTTTTTATGTCTGCTCATGAAGCCAAAGAATATGGCTTGATTGATAAAGTGATTGAAGAGCGTCCTGCTTAATCTTCCCTATCCCCGATTTCAGCAAGTCGGGGATATTGTTGTTAATGCTTTTGTTAATGCTTTGCTGATATTTTTGCAAATACATGCGTTGAAGTTGGGCGGTGTTTATTGATTAAGTCATTGATAATGACTAAGAATTCATTTTCTAAATACGGTTTTGTGACATAAGCATTTGCACCTAAACCTTCTGCTAACTTTTGATGTTTTTCGGCGCTACGTGATGTCAAGATAATTATCGGTTTTTTAGATAAGCTGGAATTTTGCCGAATATTTGAGAGTAATTCTAAACCGCTCATGCAAGGCATTTCTAAATCCGAAATAATCAGTTGAATTTCGGGGTGATGTTGCAGTTTTTCGAGTGCTTCAATACCATGTTGAGCTTGTATAACTTGATATCCTGCTTTTTCTAACGTCAGTGATACAGTTTGGCGAAGGCTAATTGCATCATCGACGACTAAAACGGTTTTTGCGTCTTTTTTATTTTTAACTTCTGTATTTACTCCTGTGCCAATCGTTTCAGCAGTACCATCAAAATCGGTATAGGATAGCAGAGGTGCTGATGTGGAGGATACTGGTAAAGTTGCTACATCAAGGGATGTTTGCATTTTGCTTGTTTGTGTTAATAACAAACCATCAATAACTAAAATTAGGCTACCATTTGCTAGACTCGTACAACCATACACGTATTTAGGAGGCGCGATTGCACTTCCTAGAGGATGAATGACTAATTCTTGTTCGCCAAAAATTTGATCGACTTCGAGGGCAATAATTTCTTGATTCCGTTGCAAAACTAATACGGGATGTGCTTCTTTTTGGTTGGATGGAGTAATGTTGTTATTTATACTTGTGTTAGCCACAAAAGAACCGCCATAGCGTATCAAATCTGCCAGATTGCGTAAGCCAATCATGCGTTCTTCTTTGTCTGTTTTCCAGTGGATAACTTTTCTACGGTCGAATTCCTTGATTTGCTCGTTTGCGGGTAAGAGGATTTTGGCAATACTATCCAACAGCAGTGCATAAATTGCACCTCCTGCTTGAACTATCATCAGCTTGTCAGTAGTCATAGAGAAAGGTATTTTGAGTAAGAATTTTGTGCCTGCGTTCGCTTTCGAGCTAATTGCGATCGCGCCGTTAAGTGCTTGGATTTGGGTTTTGACGATATCTAAACCAATACCACGTCCGGATATTTCGCTGACTTGATCAGCTGTCGAAAATCCTGGTGAAAATAATAGTTCTAATAGTTTTTCTTTGCTGGGATGAGAATTGTTAGGAATTAAACCTTGCGCGCTACCTTTTTGATGAATGCGCTCGAAGTTTAATCCCTGCCCATCGTCACTAACTTCGATAATTATTTGATTGCCTTGGTGATAAGCACAAATTTCAATCACACCTGTTTCCGGTTTCCCCTGTTTTTGCCGTATATTTGGCATTTCAATGCCGTGGTCAAATGCATTACGTACTATGTGTAATAAGGGTTCGTAGAGCTTTTCGGAAATAGCTTTATCGATCAAAACCTGGGTTCCAATCAACTTCATTTCTACCTTTTTTCCATATACATTTGCTAAGTTTGTCACCATTTGCGGGAAACGATTTAAAAGTTTTCCTAGTGGTGACATCCGTGTTTCGACGATAGTATCGATAATGCTACGTGTTATATTTTGCTTTTTCTCGTGAATAAGTAAAGATTGTCTAATAATTAAATCAATTGATTCGGTAGTTTCTTGGAGTTGCAGCGTTTCCTCGCAGGCTGAATTGAAAATTAAATGAAAGTCACTATCTTTATCTATCTCCAGAGCTTCAAATTCTCCTGAATCTGTGTTTTTTTGAGTATCTAAAGAATAATGTTGTTTGGGAAATGATACATCTTGTAACTGGTTTAAAGTGCTTCGGTGTTGAGATATCTGTTGAGATAGCTGCTCAATTAGTTGTTGAATTTTTTCATCTTGTAAGGTGCGACGTTTTTGATAAATTAATAGTTCTCCTACTAGATAGTGCAAACGTTGCAATTCTTGAATATCTACTCTGACAAATGAATGTTGACGGGCATTGTTTTTATTTTTATTTTTTGTACCAACAATATTAGCTTGATGATGATTTTTAGAGCCAATTTCTTGATTAATTTTAGTAGTTTCTACAATTTTTGATTCTATGATGGTTTCGGCAAATTCTTGTGTCACATTGTCAATAAATTTTTGCTCAACAATAGTAATAGATTCATCATTGACTGATTGACTATCTTCGCTCTGAATATGTAGATATTCATGTTTAGTATCTTGAAGATGATTCATACCAGATTTTGCTAATCTCGAATCATTTAATGTAGAGTCATTTAATGTAGAATTACTATCTTCCTTCCAGCTAGTATCAACGACATTTTCAGTTACTTCTATTTTGACAACGTCATTTACACCTATGTGTTTAATTTCTAAAAGTTTCTGAAGCTTGGGATCATCAATCCAATTCTTTTCAAACTTATTCACAGGAGGATGATTTTTATATTCCTGAGCTAACTGTTTAATTTGCTTTTGTAATGACGTAATTACAGGAGAACCAACAATATCATTAGCATATTTAAATTTTGCAACTAACAATACAATATTCAGAATTATACCTTGACGATAAATAGATAAACTAGAACTATCATGATCATTCTGTAGAAATAACCAGAACTCACCCAGCCAATTATCAATATAGTCAACAGTACTTTCAACACCTCTTTTCGGAACTAGTAATGACAAACTGAGTTCTCTTTCATGAATTTCTAACTCATGATTAAACCAACCTAAAATGTAACGAATTATTTTGAGATAATACTTGGCTGTTGAAGACTTTAACGGCTTGCGAAGTATAGAGTTCGGTCTTCTTAAAAAATGATATAGTTCTTCAACTTCATTTCTGAGGGAAGGTGAATTAAGTGGAGAAGAATTGGCGATATCCTCGATGATAACGATTTCAAGTACAGTATCGTCCTCAAGGTCTGTTTCTAAAAATGATAGTGATGGTGGTTGAGCTAATTTTAATAATACTTCATTTGGTTCACCTCCTCGATCGCGATCGCCATTTAACACGGCTTGATGAGATTTTTCTAAACTAGCTAAACTAGCTTTAGCAATTGTTAATGCTTGATGTGGGTTCGCATCCAAAGCGGCAATTATTGTTTGAGCAATTTCCTCAAATCCTGGTAAATTCAGCGATTCTGCCAAGCCGATAAAAATTTCAGCTTGCGATCGCATAAATTTGGCGATTTCCTCATTACTAGGAGGAGATTTCAACATCGCTACAATATTATTAATGCGCTGCGAGACTCCTGTCTCAAAAATTGATAATACAATATCAAATCCTAATTCTTCTGAAGTTGGAAGTCGTATTTTTGTACCAAAAGCATTACCTAATTTACCTTGTAACTGGGTAAAAACTGAAGTGGCTCTTTGTAGTAAATCGTGATCATCGATTGAAGTTTGTGTAATTTCCGCAGTTATCGCTGACTGCAAACATTCAAAAGCTTGAAAAAGCAAACTTTGTAACTGGGAATCAATGACAACTTCAGGGACATAAAGTGCTTTAAATATATCTTCTAGAGAATGGGCAATTTTATTAATAATATTAAGTCCAACATTAGCAGCACCACCTTTTATCGTATGTGTTGCCCGCATTAAATTATGAACTTTGGAAATACTGAAATTATTAGCTAAACCATAAAGTTCTTCTGCAATAGTTTGTAATAATTCGGGGGCTTCAGTTAGGAAGTACATGTAGCCCTGTTCTCTTATATAGTCATCTGTAATCATGAATTTTAGGAGTTAGGAATTAAGATTGGGGATTTGAAAGTTAGGAGATGGGAGATTGGTGGTGAATCGATTCCTCTGTTTTATTCATAATTGCGTTAAATAATGCGAACTATTGAACTCCTAACTCCTAACGTTTTCCTAATTGACTTTAAACTTACTCACACTAGCTAATAATTCTTGCGCCATCTCCAATACCTCTTGGAAAACGATCGCAATGTTATTTGCTTCCGATGCGGTCTTACTAGCAATCTTGGCGACATCTTGCATTGATGATGTCACTGATACGGATTGTAGCATTTGTCCTTGAGTTGAGTTGGTAATTTTTTGGAGTAACCGACTAATTTCGGCTGTTGCAGTCACGATCGCATTCAAATTTATTCGGGTTTCACGAACTAGTTTTGTACCTTCTACGACCTGTTGAATTCCAGTATCCATCGCCATTGCCACTTCGCCTGTTTCCGCTTGAATTTCTTGGACAAGTTTTTCAATCTCAATGGTAGCTGCCGCAGATTGACGTGATAACGAACGAACTTCATCGGCAACTACCGCAAAACCTTTACCATATTCGCCAGCGCGGGTTGCCTCAATCGCTGCATTCAGTGCGAGTACGTTGGTTTGCGTCGCAAAATTACTAATCAGGTTGACAACTTTGGAGATTTTTTGGGAAGATTCGCTCAATTTCTGAATTTTTTTACCAGTTTGGGCAACAGTTTCGCGGATGGCTTGAATTGCATCTACGGTTTTATCCATTGCATTGTCACCCAATTCAACGGTTTGGTTTGCCTGTTTGACAGCTATTTGTACCAACTCCACGTTACCCACAACCGTTTGAGTTGAATTTACCATTTGCTGAAACTCGCCCAATGCTTCATTTAACTCTTGCGATTGTTGGTTGGCTAAGGTTGTCAGTCCGGCAAGGGAAGCATTACTTTGGTGCGATTTTTCTGCTACTTGTTGAGCTGCTGCTTGTACCTGGACAACGATTTGACGTAGTGCTTGCAGAGTATTGTTGTAAGCATCAGCAATTGTCCCCAATTCATCTTCAGTGATTGGTGCGCGTACAGTTAAATCACCATCAAGTGCGGGACGCACAGCACCCAAAAGTTTCATTGCACCTTGTTGCAGATATTCTCTGGCTTCTTTTTCTCGTTCTGCGGCGGCTGTAACTTGTTGAGATTGTTGTTGCAATTTCTCAACGGTTTCTGCTTGTTGTATGGTAACTCCCAAAAGTACCGCAATTTGTTGCATCGAACTAACTTCAAAATCTTCCCATTCACGGGGATTACTGTTTTGATATATTCCCAATAAGCCCCAAAGTTTGTTCTCTTTAAAAATGGGAACTATCACATATGCTTTTGCCTCAAATTCCTCTAACAGTTTCATGTAGCAGGGAGGAAATCCTGTTTTTTGGACATCATTGACAACAAAAACTGTTTTGTGTTGATAACCTTGCTGGTAACGTCCAGCTTGAGTTTCGGGCAGGTATCTATCTTGATTGTTGGACAAAGATGCGAGGTTTTGGAAAGTGTCACAATCACCATTTTGTTGCAACATTCCTGGCTCGAAAGCTCTTCCTTTGAGGGGTATCCACGCCTTACCAACCGACTCAGCCATAAAATCTCCACTCCAGTCGGGGTGGAAACGATAAATAATAGTGCGATCGACTTGTAATAACTGTTGAACTTCTGTAACAGTGGTGTGGAGAATGCGAGCAAATTGTGAGGAATCGCTAAATTTTGCTGTTAGGGTTTCGCCAATTTTACGAGTCAGTTCAGTGAGATTTTTTTGATGTTCGCTAGTGCGAGCTAGTTTTTGCGATTGTTTTTCTACCTGTTGAATATATTCAGCTTGGGATACAGCCATTCCTGTTTGCTTGGCAATTTGGGATAACAAACTAATTTCCCCCTGTTGCCATTCACGATTACCTGAGTTTTGATAAGCTGTGAGCAAACCCCATAACTTCTGACTAATAAATATGGGAACTGTCACATAAGCCCGAACTTGAAACTGTTCTAATAAGTCAATGTGAAACTGGGAATGATCACCTTGATAAATATCATTAACTGCAACATATTCACCCTGAGCATAGCGTCCCCCCTGAGTTTCTTGTAAGTGAGAATCTTCCCAAACAGTGCGAATATCAGCACCAACTAAATGTACCCAACCAGGAGCAACAGACTCAGCTAGATATTCACCACTCCAATCAGGATGAAAGCGATAAACCGAAACGCGATCGCATTGGATGAGTTGACGTACTTCCTTAGTTGTGGTTTGAAAAATCTGGTTTAAATCCGATACATTCTGGATTTTATCGATGACTTTAGCAATCGTTTTCTGCTCTTGTAAATGCTGTTGTAAATATTTTTTAAACTCAAATGTATGAAATCTATAATTTAATTCTGATGCGATTTGAGATAGGAGATTAATCTCAAATTCTTGCCACTGACGGATTTCTACACAGCTCTGAACTACCAGTAATCCCCAAATTTTATCTTGGCAGAAAATAGGTATGCTCAAGCTAGATTTAATTTGATATTTATCTAATAGTTGTGATTGATAAGGGGTAATTCCAGACTCATGACTAGTTTGGATAATTGTCGGTTCCAGATATTCGTAACTTGTTTCTAAACCAAAAACAATCGCAGGTAATTTTTCATTTTTTGCCGGAGTCCAACTACTAATTCGAGACTCAGCGACAACAACACCAGATTCACTAGAATTAAATTGATAAACAAGAACGCGATCGCATTCCAATTTCTCCCGAAGTTGTTGTACCGCAACAGCACTTACAGAAGAGACATCTTCTGTTTTTTGCATTGCTAGTTTAATAGTAGAAAACATCTGTCTACCTAACTTTAATTGCTGTTCGGTAGTCGGGAAATTTGTAATCTCTTTTCTCGGAGCGATCGTCATTAAATTATTCCCATTATTGCTGGTGTTTATTTCCTCATTGAGACAATTTATGTTTTCTTGATTTTCTGTATAGATACTCGCCATGTTTTGCACCTGTGATTAGATTGGTAGTTAATTAATTATTAATTGTTAATGGCTGTTAGTTAGTATTTATGGAGCCAATCTCTATCCCGATTAGCTAATTATACATCTTCCAGTTGGGAGACTGGAGAATTGCGAGGGCATCCAAACTGAGAATTATCTCTTCATTTTCGCCAATAAAATAACCCGCCAACACAGAATTAATAGCTGCGGGAAATAGTTCAGCATTAGCAGGCTTGAGTTGACTAACATCAAGATAGTCAATATCCATGAGTTGATTTACTAGTAATCCTAATGATTTCCCTTCATGTTGGACTATGATTGTAATTATTTTGGGAATCAAACTACTAATCATGTGCCTTGAAGAATAACCTAACATTTGTTCTAAATCAATTAGCCACACCATTTCACCGCGCCAATTATATACACCAGATACATAACTAGGCATTTGCGGTACTCCACATATTTCAGAGGTAGATATTTGCAAAACCTCTGTAATATTTTCTAGTGAAAGGACTGCTGTATCTTTGTCACCTAATTGGAATGTTAAAAATTTTTGCTTGATATCTAACACCACATTTCCTCAAACTTGGAACTAGTAGTATTCACAAAATTTTAATAATTAGCTGTAGCTAATAGTTGATAAGGAACTTTAAAAATACAGTTTTTTGATTTTTACTCTTATGTAATGCTTACTTAATTAGCTGTTTAATAGTTCCTTCTAGTTCTTGTTTATCAATTGGTTTAGAAATATAGGCATCAGCTCCCAACATTGTTCCCCACATCTTATCAACATCAGTATTTTTATTCGAGCAAAACACGATTGGTATTCCACTAGTTATCGGATTAGTTTTGAGTTCTCGACAAATTTCATAACCACTTTTCCCTGGCAAAATGACATCTAGAAAAATTAAATCTGGTTTGTTACTAATTAACTTTTCCTGGGCTTCTTCACTGCTTTTAGCACTTATGACACAAAATCCTGCCTGTTGTAAGTAACTACTAATAATCTCCATATCAGTTAACCCGTCTTCAACAACTAAAACAGTACTCATAGAAATCACCTGTTACAAAAAAACAAATACTCAATTTTGACAATTTAAATTAGATAGTTAGAATTCGGTAAATACAAATTGTTACCTTAATCTAATTTTGATGTATAGTCGCTTGATTAGGTACAGTAAAATTACTTACCTCAATAGTTCAACTATTGCTGTTGGTAAATATTTAATATATTGACTACTCTCAATCAATACCTAAATTTACATCACATTACATTAACTTTATGGAGTAATAATAGTTACTGGTTGAATAATTAAATATAGATTTTAATTTATTTTTTTAAAAAATATTTTTAAATTAAATACAAACTACCCACTTAGTTGATAACAAATAAATTTTTGTAATTTACTTACTTCTGCTCTAAATAAACTCAGTCAAGAAGCTCAGATGTAGCCTTATTTTTGGGAAATGATAAATTTGATACTTTATTTACTAGAAGATAGGATTTCCTAAACAATATTTCTCTAAGCAGATATTCTGACTCTAGAATCAATATGTTTGTTAATGGCTTGACTATCTATACTTTGGCAGTTATGAACCAGAATCAAATATGTACGGATTTAGTATACAATGGTAAGCTTTAAAATGATGAATCAAATCCGTAGAAATCCCGATCTTGATTTCAAATATATTTTGATTCTAGAGGACATGGAAGAATTCAAATATGACTAAATGATTTGTACAATTCTCAATTTCAAGAATTTTTGATGATTTTAAATCTAATCCAAGGCTGATAATTGTTTGTAAGTAATCATTTTGAACAGTTCTGATTCAGCTTCATGTATTGAGGCGATTAGTTTTGATGCCAAATTAGAAGTAAAAACTTGAACAATTTTTGATTATCATCTCATTATCTAGAATGAATATTGTATAAGCAAAAGAAATAGAAAAAGACTGATTAAATAATAATTGTAATACTTAATTTTGGCATTTTGAGGACAGTGGAGGAAAGGGCTGGGATAAAAATCTAAACTGCCAACTCTCCACTTACTCGTTATTAAGTTTTATAACTATCGACGGCGGCGCGGAGGTTATTGTTATGTGCAAAAAGGAGTTCTTCGCCTTTTTGTTTGTCTAAACCAGTCCAATGCATCAATAGGGCAAGTTTGACCCATTTACCACTGTTTTCCAGGAGTAAATTAGCGGTTTCCCGACCTAAACCTGTAATGTCTTGGAGGATTCGCAAAGCGCGATCGCGTAATTTATTATTGGTGACTGCCACATCAACCATGCGGTTACCGTAGACTTTGCCCAGTCGTACCATTGTACTGGTGGAGAGGATATTGAGTGCGAGTTTTGTGACTGTGCCAGCTTTGAGCCTGGTTGAGCCTGCTAAGATTTCAGGTCCAGTCAGCAAGCGAATATCGACATCAACATCTGCGGGAACTTGTGTGGCGGGGACACAGGCAATAAAAATAGTTTTTGCACCTTGTTCTTTAGCTGCTTTGAGGGCTCCGTGAACATAGGGTGTAGTTCCCCCGGCAGTAATCCCAACTACGATGTCATGTTTGCCAACATTACGCTCCTGCATTGCAGTGGCACCATCTTCGGCTCGATCTTCCATATCTTCGGAACTACGTACTAGGGCACTGTCTCCACCTGCTATAATTCCCTGGACTAATTCTGGGGGAGTGCAGAAAGTTGGTGGACATTCGGCAGCGTCGAGAACGCCTAAGCGTCCTGAAGTTCCGGCTCCGATATAAAATAACCGTCCACCTTGTTGTAAGCCTGCTGCTGTCAGTTCAATTGCTTCAGCTAACTGTTGCTTGGCAGATGCGATCGCGGTTATCGTTTTTTGGTCTTCGGCATTGAATAATTCAACTAATTCTAGAGCGCTGAGTTGGTCTAGATTTAAGCTATTGGGGTTTACTTGTTCGGTTAAAAGGTGTCCGCGTTCCTGCATATTGGTTGCTGAGTATTGGTGATTGGGGAGAGGGGAAGATGGGGGAGATGGGGAAGATGGGGAGAAATAAGTAATTAAGCAGGAATATTTACACGTTAACTTCTACGTCGGATAAGAGTTTCAGGTTAAATACCTGTGTAATTAATTTTGTTTAACTATTTATTTTCTCCGCGTCCCTGCATCCCTGCGTCCCCATACCCCCGTTTCCTTCATAACAATCCTTCGAGTCGGCGACGAAGACTGTCAAGTTCGCTGTCAGAATATTGTGGTTCGGTTTCAGTGTCTGGATTACTGGTGATGGTATTGTTATTGATGCCATCGTCGTCGGGATTCCAGTCGGTTGCTTCGACGTTGACTTCTGGGGGAATAACTAAACCGTCAGGAGGGATGATTTCCCAGTCATAATCTGCACTTTGGCAAAATTCTTCGATATCCTGGGAATCAATTTCTTCAACAGCAGGTATGGGAAAATCCTGGGCTTCGAGCATCATGGCAAAGCGTTCGGCATCATCTTGAGACTCGAACATCAGTATCTTATTGCGATCGCCGACTCGAATTGTGTGGATACCTTCATTTTCTGTTCGAGCGTTAAAAAGTAATACAAAGACACGCATTGGTATAATGACCAGTCCTTTTTCAATTAACTTTATTTATCTTAAAGTTTTAGGTAGTCCGTCAAGAAAGCTTTGGGCAACAATCACCACTTTCTTCAGAACTTTCCTGAATGCTGGAAAATATTACGCAGACTAAACAATCTCAACATAGTTTGGAAAACTTATATTTGAGTAGTATTTAAGTAGTTATTTTTTCCAGGCGGGAATAATGCCAAAATCTGCGGAAAGTTGAGATTCTTGACAGGATTCCACCTAACTATAAACCTAATTTTTACCTCTAACTGAAATAATAAGCCTTTTAACTAATCCCAAAAGTCCCAATAGCTTTGTATCCTGGTTATATTCTGTATGTGACACAGCGCCATAGTATCCCAACTAGTGCGTCCTTGGTGTGTTAACTAGACTCGGCGATTAATTAGAGTAAAATCCCATGAGTAACTCTCCCAACCATGAAACTCCCCCGGATTCGGATAGCAATCAAGATAGCTTAACGCCAGAAGCGCATAGCAATTCCCAATCCCGTAGCAATCAAAGATTTTGGTTGATGGTTTTAACCCGTGGCAGTATTGCTTTGGGTGGAATTTTGGTAATTGGATTGGTTGCTGGTGCTTGGTGGTTACAAAAGTTTATCCATAAGGATTTGGCTCCACTGGCACAGCAAAATCTCACGAATACGCTGAATCGTCCAGTCCAATTAGGGGCGGTTAAAGATTTTTCGCTGTCTGGGGTAAGGTTTGGTGCCTCCTCGATTCCGGCAACAGAGACAGACCCTGATTATGCTACTGTTGAGGCTGTGGATGCTAGTTTTGATATTTGGCAGTTAATTTTTCAGCGACGTTTAAAGCTTGATGTCACCCTGGTTAATCCCAAGCTTTATGTTGAACAAAATTCCCAAGGAAGTTGGATAACTACAAAAATTCAGCCACCTGGTAAAGGTGGAGCATTCAAAACTGACTTGGATAAAATTCGTTTTCGTAATGGCAATCTGGTTTTAGTTTCGTCCCTGGAAAGATTGGGATTAGGGAAAAATATCTCTCCCTGTATCTCCCCCTCGCCCCAATGCCCGAATCAAGTTGCTTTTTCCCAAGTGAATGGGGTGGCTCGGTTGTTGGAAAATAATCAACTGATCAAGTATGAGGTGGCAGGGAAGCCGAATAATGGTGGTAGTCTTTTTATCCGTGGTGAAACTCGTCCCAAGACGAAAGTAGATAATTTAGACCTACAAGTTGATGATTTACAGGCATCTGATATTACGAAAATAATTAAATTACCCGTAAAATTACAGAAGGGAATAGTTAACGGTGATTTGCGGGTACAGGCAAAAGGGGAGGAAATACCGCTACTATTTGGAGAGGCGATCGCTACAGGTTTACAAGTCCAAGTAGGGAAGATGCCACTGCCTTTTACCCAGGGTACGGGCAAAATTGGCTTTGAGAAAACGGAAGTCAGGTTGGAGAATGTCACTAGTAATTATGGGAAAGTACCTTTACTGGGTAATGGCATAATCGATCGCGAATCTGGTTTTAAGTTGGCTGCTAAGGTAAATTCTGTGAGTGCGGCTCATCTTCAAGAAACGCTGAAGGTGAAATTACCTTTGCCTGTAGTCGCGAATTTAAACGCAGATTTATTGGTGACAGGGGATATTGATGAACCTGTATTGTCAGGTCAAGCAAATGCGATCGCCAAAGCTAAAATTGATAAGCTGGATTTTAATAGTTTTACGACAAAGTTTCGGTTTTTAACCCGTGCAGGGGTAATTAATTTTCAAGATATTCAAGGTAAGCCTGCTGTTGGTGGTGATGTGACGGGGGCAGGTGAAGTTCGACTGGGGGAGAACCCGCAGGTGAATTTTACTGTCGTGGCGAAGAATGTCCCAGGGGATGCGGTTGCCAAAATTTATAACGCAACTCCGAATTTTCAAATTGGTACTGTGGCTGCCACTGCCCAAATTACAGGTACACCAGGGACTGCTGGTTCATCGGGAAACATCCAAACTGCCGTCAAATGGCAAGCACCAAATGGAACTTATCCAGGAACAGGGGAAACAATTGTTAATAGCGATCGCAGTGTCACTTTCCAGAATGTCGCCTTAAATGTTGCGGGTGGTCAGGTGAAAGCGGCGGGTAATTGGGCTAATGACCAGTGGCGAGTCACGGCCGATACTTCGGGTATTGCTGTAAAACCGTTTGTGAGTGAGGAACAGACGGAAAATCTCAATTTGGCGGGTGTAGAATTTAACGGTCGTCTCTTCATCACTGGCAGTACAGCCCCGTTCAAAATTGCTGGGATTCAATCGGCAAATGCTGGAATTGATATTGGTGGGGGTCGGGTGGCTCTGTCGCAATTGAAGTTTGACGAGCAGAATTTTGCCGCCCAATTTGTTGCCAATAATGTCCGCTTATCCCGTGTGTTGAAGGAATCGGCACCTGTATTACAAAATCCCCTGGCTGGGACATTTCAAATTGCTGGTAGCAGGGATAATATTACGCTGAAGACAATTCAAGGTCGAGGTAATGCCCGTCTTTTGGTGGGTGGTGGCACTGTGGCGGTGAATAATATTCGCCTCAATCAAGGTGCATATCAGGCACAATTACAAATTAATGATTCTAATGTCCAGGCATTAGCAGAAGTCCCGCAGCAGGTACAGGGAAGAGTCACAGGTGCTTTTCAGGTTGCTGGCACAGTTGATTCGTTCCAACTGCCAGCGATTCAGGCACGGGGTCAAGCTCGGTTGGATGTTGGTGGTGGTAGCTTTAATGCTGGAAAGATTGTACTGGAACGGGGTCGCTATCAAGCCCAGGTGTTAGCCAGAAATGTTCCTTTACAGCGCTTTGCGAAAGTTCCTCCCCAGGTAGAAGGAGGATTGAATGGTGAATTTAATGTTGCGGGCACAGTTGATTCGTTTCAGCCAGAGAATATTGAATTAAGCGGTCAGGGAAGGTTGAATGTTGCCGAGGGAACAGTCCAGGCGACAAATATTCGCTTAGCAAAAGGACGTTATCAAGCTTTAGTTAATGCTGCTGGCGTGGAGTTAAGTCGCATTAACAAAGAGTTACAAGGGCAATTTGGGGGAAATCTGCAAATTGCGGGGAATGTTAAGAATCTGAGTTTGGCAAATTTGGTCGCTGCGGGTCAAGTCAACTTTTCCCAGGGTTTAGCGGGTATTCAGCAACCACTAACGGCAAATGTCGGTTGGAATGGCGAAAGATTGGTAATTAACAGTGCCAAATCGGCAGATGTAACTGCAAGCGGATACATTACAGCCAATGCCAAAGGTGAAGGATTCCCGGTAATTACTGGCTTAAATTTAGATGTTGATGCCAAAAATTACAATTTGAATAATTTACCTGCGAACTTGCCGAATGGGATTGATTTAGCGGGAAGGGCTGATTTTATCGGCAAAATTACAGGGAATTTGCCCGTACCCAATTTGCAGGGGCAGTTAGCGCTGAGAAATTTAGCAGTGAATAAATTTGCCTTTGAACCGTTAATGAGGGGGAATATTACTACTGAAACTGGAAGCAGTTTGAAATTAGATGTTGCCGGTCAGCAAGATAGAATTGCCTTTAATTTAGATGCCAATAATCGTCCCCAAAACTTTGCCGTGCGTTGGCGAGATGCCACTGCGGTGGGCAAATCCCAAGGCGAAAATATTATTGCTCAGGTGAATAACTTTCCCCTCACCGCCTTAAATTTAAGCTTGCCCAGTAACCCATTTATTGGTGGCGGGGGTGTCGGTGGTTCCTTAACCGGGAACTTTCAGGTGAACCAGAAGACTCTAGCAGCAAATGGAAATATTGCGATCGCCAATCCTCGTTTTGGTCGTATCCAGGGTAATAGTCTGGATGCTGCTTTCAACTACAATCAGGGTAAGCTAACGCTGCAAAAGAGCAATTTTATTAAAAATAATAGTCGCTATGCCTTTGTTGGTAGCGTCAATCCCACTGCAAAAATTCCTCAAGTCCAGGGCACTTTGTCGGTGAACCAAGGTAATATCCAAGATGTGTTAACAACGTTACAAATCTTTGAAATTGGAGATTTGGGACGGGGTATTGGGGAAAAAGACTTCGGCACTGCTGCTGATTTGAATAATACCAAGCCTGCCAGCTTACCCAATCCAGCAGAGTTAGCCCAAATAATCCAAATTCCTCAAACACCAGAATCCCTAGACGACAAACTATTACTATTTCAATTACAAAGGTTTACCGAATTAGCAGCCTTATCCGAAAAACAACAACAGCAGCGACGTGATGCATCGCCGATACCCGATTTAGCCGATTTAAAAGGAATTTTTGACGGAGAGGTGACATTTGACACTGCAACAGCTACCGGATTCACAGCAGACTTTAAATTCAATGGTCTTAACTTTATTTGGGGACGGGAAAACGATCCAAATCGCTATTTTGTCGCTGAAAAAATTATCGCTAGGGGTAACTTTAATGAAGGGATTTTACGCTTTCAACCCTTACGTGTTGAGTCTAAAAGTCGGCTGTTAGCCTTTACAGGTAGTATTGGCGGTGAAGAACAATCGGGGACATTGCGAGTTCAAAACTTCCCCGTCAAACTCCTCAGCAACTTCGTCAAATTACCAGTCGGATTAACCGGAAATTTGAGTGGACAAGCTGCGATCGCAGGTAGTATTATCAATCCCCAGGCACAAGGTGATTTTCAAATTAGTGAAGGTACATTAAATGCTAAGGGAGTACAGTCAGCCGATGCTAGTTTTAACTACGCTAATGGACGTTTAAGTTTCAATAGCAATATTAATGTAGTTGGTTCTGATCCTGTTACCATTGCTGGAGGTATTCCCTACCAAGCCCCCCTATCACCACCACCCCAAGATAATCAAATCAATCTTGATGTCAAAATCAAAAATCAAGGGTTAGCAGTATTAAATCTATTCACTAACCAAATAACTTTTGAAAATGGGGAAGGAGAGGTTGATTTACAAGTTAAAGGAACTAGCGATCAACTCATTCTCAATGGAATTGCCAGCTTAAATAAAGCCACATTCTCAGCCCAAGCATTACCCGGAAAACTCACTGATGTTTCCGGGCAGGCAAAATTTGATTTTGACCGCATCATCGTCGAAAATCTTGAAGGTAAATTTAGTCAAGGAAGAGTCGCCGCATTCGGTGAAATTCCCATCTCCAATAATGAATTACAAATCAACAATCCCCTTACACTAAATCTCGATAGATTAGCATTAAACCTGAAGAGCTTATATCAAGGTGGTGTGAGTGGCCAATTGCAAATTACTGGTTCTGCGATCGAGCCATTAATTGGTGGCAAAATTAGGTTAAGTAACGGTCAAGTCTTCTTGTCTGAATCCACAAGTGACGAAACTAAAATTGAAAATTCCTCAACTAATTTACTGAAATCCAATCAACCAACAGAAGCCGAAATAAACACTACACCCACAAGATTTAACAACTTACAGTTAACTCTGGGAAATAATGTGAGAATTACTCGCCCACCAATTCTAAATTTTATTGCTACAGGTGATTTAAATGTCACAGGTTCATTTATAGACCCTATCCCTGAAGGAGAAATTAGGCTAAGATCGGGTGGAGTGAATTTATTTACAACACAATTCAAATTAGCACGTGGTTACAGACATAGAGCCACTTTTAGACGAAGCCAACCACGTGATCCAGATTTAAATATTCGCTTATTTGCTAAGGTCTTAGATGTTGTTCAAAATGGTGATTTTAGTCGCATCAATACAACAGGAGTAGGGGCATTAGAAAGTGTTCGTGTCGAAGCCAGAGTCGAAGGCCCAGCCAGTCAACTAAATAATAACTTGGAATTAACCAGTAATCCTACCCGTAGTCAAAACGAAATTGTTGCCTTACTTGGTGGCGGATTTGTGGAAACCCAAGGAAGAAGTGCAGATAGTACATTGGGTTTAATTAATATAGCTGGTTCAGCAGTATTTAATAATTTCCAAAGTGCATTTAATCAGATTGGAAATACATTAGGTTTAAGTGAATTTCGCATATTCCCAACTGTTATTTCTGAAAATCCAGAAGCGGGAAGGAATTTTTCTAGTTTAGAATTAGCGGCGGAAGCTGGTGTCGATATTTCTCCCCGATTTTCTGCATCTGCACTGAAAATTTTAACTGCTAGTGACCCAGTACAATGGGGTATTAATTATCGAATTAATCGTGAATTTCGTGTTCGTGCATCAACAAATTTATTTGATGATAATCGTGCAGTGGTAGAATTTGAACGAAGGTTTTAGCTATTATTTAAATAACTGAATCCCCTGAATTCTCTAGGAGTAGCCGTAACACTGATAGTGCTAATATTATCAGGAATAGGACTAAGCCAATTGTACAGGCATAGCTAATTTCTAAGTTAGAAAATGCCTGCTCATATAAATAATAAACTATTGTTTTAGAACTATTTCGTGGCCCACCTTGGGTCATAATATAAACTTCTTCAAATACTTTCGTGGCGGAAATTGCCGAAATTACTGCAACTAAAGCTAAATAAGGTCGCATTAATGGCAATGTCATGTCAAAATGTTTGCGAATACCATCAGAACCATCAATTGATGCTGCTTCGTATATATCCGCAGGAATTGATTGTAAACCAGCTAGATAAATCACCATGTAGTAACCCAAACCTTTCCACACTGTTACAGCCATGACACTAAACAGTGCAAATTTGGGATTTGTTAACCAAGGAATACCTTCTTTGATAATGCCTAAATTAGTCAGAAATTGATTAATTAAACCTTTTTCTTCGTACAACCAGTTCCAGGCGATTCCAGCCACTACCATGGAAATAATTACTGGTGTGTAGTAGGCGGCGCGAAACCAGGTGATACCGCGTAGTTTTTGATTGACTAATATTGCTAAGCCTAAAGGTGCAATAACGAGAATTGGGACAACAATTATTAAATAGAGTAGGGTATTACTCAAAGTTTTCCAAAATACTGCATCATTCCACAGACGAATAAAATTAGCCAAGCCAACCCATTGTGCTTGTGTGCCACTAATATCTTGAATTTGAGTAAAAGTTAAATAAAATGCTTGCAAAGCTGGTAAAAATACAGTTATTACTAATACCAGTAATGCTGGCAATAAAAATAGATAAGGTGTGATTTGCTGGTAGAAGTTAATCCAGTTTTTGTTTTTAATACTTTGCATAGTTGGTGATTGTATGAGTTGGATTTCTTCAACCTTGAGGAATGTGGATTAAATACAGTGCAAAAGTAGAATCCTGTTAGCGGAGTGTAACGCACTATTCCAAATCAAATCGAAAGTTATAGGTTATTAAATTCTCATTTCTTAGTAGGTTTTGTTAACAGTCTGATTCTTTAGAGTCAGGTGAAAATATATATTTAATCACTGATACCGGACGATAATTAATTTCAAAACATTCCCATCCTTGAGATGGGATAGATTGGGGAAATACAATTGTAAATTGACCAAATTCGAGACAGCAAAAAATCTGTCGAATCAAGAAAACGAGTAACCTGACTCAACGGAAGATTTACGTTATTTTAGCAGAAGCATGAGGGGTGTCAGGAGAGCCATAATTTTCTATTTGCTGCGTCTGGCTCTGACACCTGCTACAACATTTACTCTGGATTTAATATTTTGGGGACTTTGAAGAAATCGCCTTCTTGTTCTGGCGCACCCTTAAGGATTGCTTCGCGTTCTGGATAAGGCTGGAGGTTATCGGGTCTAGTTACATTACTAACATCGATCGCTCTCGTAGTTGGCACAACATCGGTGACATCAAGTTCATTCAGTTGTTCTACGTATTCAAGAATACTGCCTAATTGTATGGTGAATTTTTCTTCTTCTTCAGGTGTTAGTTCTAAACGCGCTAAGGAGGCGACTTTGTGTACTTGTTCGCGGTCAATCATAAAATGGGTAATTGAGTAGTGGTTCTCGGATATTTGGTTATTTGGTTATTCGTTAATAGTTGGTTGTTAACAATTAACTACTAACTACTAACTACTAACCATTAACTACTAACCATCAGCAAAATTACTAAAAGAATACGTCAATTTGCGATCGCCCGGTAGTTTTGAGCCAGTTTTGGGCTTCTATGTAGTTATTGGGTGCAAGACGAATTGCCCGTACCCAGTAATCTGCGGCTTGATCGAATAGGGCTTCACCACCGTCTACGTCACCTGCTTCTTTGGCTCTTTCGCCTTGGAAATGGTAAATTACAGCGATATTATTCAAAGCTTGAGGCATACGGGGGTTTAACTCGATCGCTTGGTGATAATATTCTAAGGCTTTCTCATGGTCGCCATTACTAGCGTAAATCAAGCCCATATTATACAAAACATAACTGCGATCGTTTGAGTCTTGTTCGAGTTGCAAGGCTTCATTGTAATAGTCTAAAGCTTCAGCATACTCACCCTCTGCCTGCGCCGACATTCCATCCCGGTAATAAACAAAAGCTTCTTTGGCTTTTTTGTTAGTTGGCAGAATTTTTAAAATAATATCTGCCATGACAGTAAATGACTTATCGATAAAATTATCGTTTTTTTGAGTTCTTGGCATATTTGCCTCTAAATTTCGGCTAACGGCTAAATAGAGTTGATTAACTTTTGGCTTTTTAGGCTTTGATCAAGAGTGTAATTGGTAATTAGGGGACATGAGGAATTGGAGAATACCCAATCGAGTGGGAAAGTTAGAGATTGATGGTTGACACCCCTTTATCCCCGCGTCTCCTACACAGGCATAATACACTCAGGATGATTATTCCGGACACTATTTACCAAAGTACTAACTGGGTATGCTCTCATGCTTTCAGCAGACAATGGCTGCAACAAAGGTTTTAACATTTTTAGGTCTGGCACTTGCACATCAAGCCACAAATCGTAATCTTCCGGCTGCAATATTACAGGCATTCGCTCATGAATGGGTTGCATCAATTCGTTGGCGATCGCAGTTAAGATGGTACATGATTTAATTTGTTCTCCTTCTGGTGACTGCCATTGCTCCCATAGTCCGGCAAAAGCAAACAACTGTTGATTTTGCAGGCGAAAATAAAAAGGTTGCTTCTTCCCATCCTGACGCTGCCATTCATAAAAACCATCGGCAACCACCAAACATCTTCTGCGCTTGAATGCCGCCCGAAATGATGGTTTTTCGGCTACGGTTTCAGACCGAGCATTAATTAATTTTGCACCTATACTTTTATCTTTTGCCCAGGGGGGTATTAGCCCCCAACGGAACTGTTGCAATACACGTTTGTTACACAGTGAGTTATCTACATTTAAATCGGACTCTGAAGCATGTAAAACTGCTAACACTAATTGCGTAGGTGCAATATTGTATTGTGGCTTGAATTCGGGAATATCTTGGATATCAAAATATTCAGAAATCGCTTTTGCTGATTGGGTTAGAGTATATCTTCCACACATGCGATCGCGGCAAAATGAAGATTTATCTTTATTGTATTATACGAGGATAAAATAATACTTTATTGAATTTATTTGGATTAAAAATTAACACTATTTTATACCATCAATAAATGATATATAAAATTTTATTTATGGAAGTAGTTTTATCTGATAAGATATTGTTTTTTGCAGCCTCTTGATAATTAAAACTTCATCCTAAATATTGTGGCATGGAAACGCTACGTTTGTACGATTTTTTACCTTCTGGCAATTGCTATAAAATACGTCTATTGTTAACACAACTAGGAATGCCTTTTACAAGAATAGAAATGGACGTAAGTCAAGGTTTAACAAGGACTCCAGAGTTTTTGTCTAAAAATGCTAATGGTAAAATTCCTGTGTTAGAAATTGAAACTGGTAAATACTTGGCAGAATCAAATGCTATTTTAGTTTACTTAAGTGAAGGGACTGAATATTTCCCTTACGACCGTTTTTTACGTGCCCAAGTTCTCCAGTGGCTATTTTTTGAACAGTATAGTCACGAGCCTTTTATTGCGACACCTAGATATTGGATGACTATTCTCAATCAAGCAGAAGCAAACAAAGCAGAAATTGAAAAGCGTCATCAATCTGGTTATACTGCACTCCATGTTATGGAGCATCATTTAACAACAAATAGCTTTTTTGTTGGTGGGCGTTATTCTATCGCTGATATTAGTTTATTTGCCTATACACATGTAGCACCTGAAGCTGGTTACGATTTAACTCAGTTTCCGGCTATTGAAGCATGGATTGAACGAGTCAAAAGTCAGCCTGGATATATTGCGATTACGGAAAATTAGGGAATTGGAGATTGGGACTCAATATTTTGTAAAGCCATAGATACTTTGGATTTCTATTTTCTTTTGTCTAGTATTTTCCTAATCCATAATTTCTACTAATTTTTGTCGTGATGATAAGCCAGATTTGATTGTGATACTAGATTTGGGAACATTAAATTTTTCTGCCAAAACTTGAATTAACTCTTGGTTTGCTTTTCCATCAACTGGTGGTGATTTCAGATATATCGTGAGATTCTTATTATCTTCCTCAATTATTCTCGGAATTTTTGAGTTGGGCTTAACTTTGACTCGGATTTGCATAGCCGATATTTGAGATAGATAGTAAATAATATATATTCTAAAAATATATTCTAAAAAAGCCCCAAAAGCGATCGCTCAGGAGCAAAGAGAGGATTACATTAAAACTTGAAGTTTTTTTGAATATCCTAAATAATAGGCAAAAATTTCTAATCAGACAGTTAAAAATGTAACTTTTTGAAAAATTCTGGCAATTCACTCTGGTTTCTAATTGTCAAAAAACTCCGATTTTTAGCAATACAGGAGTTTTTTGATAATTTCTAACTTGCTTTCAATCTTGCTTAGGGATAGTTAGGATTCCCGTTACCAATTACTGAAATTTTATGACGATAAACTAATTCACCACCATACCATCCAGAAATACCAAGGAGTGTTGATACAAGAATTGAAAGAATAATTCCCCAAGGTATGATGGCGGAGATTGGATGGTTCCAGCGAATATATAGATTGATTGCTGTCAAAGTTAGAGCCGCAATATTAAGTATCATATGCGCCCAACCAGCAGTACGTTTGCGAACTCGTTCGATACGAAAAAAGTCCATTAAGCCAGTTGCCGCAGCTAAAAGTCCTCCGCAAATACCTCCAACGATTAGCCAAAATGATGCCAGTGCCCAAAAGCTATCCTTAAGAAACCAAAATACGACATCGGTGATAGCCGCACCAACCAGGAAAGCGATTGGGAATTGAACAAGGATAGGATGAATGGGGTGTCCTGCAACTGCAACTGTGCTAGGTACTCCTGTATCTCTAAATTCACGACTGTCGCTTTCAAGTACAGCTGGAATGTTGGGGTATGGTGTCGTATTTCGCTCTTGTGTGTCCATAGTTTTCTTTGTAATTGGTTGTAAGAAAAATACAAATTATCTACAAATTATCAAAACTAAAATCTGAGTCTTCCCCAGAAAATTATTCCCTAGAGATGATTTTTTTTGACAGTCTTCATTGATAACTATTCATCTAATCATTGCTTTGCCAATGTTCAGAAAATTTCTACTTTGATTACGAAATTTCTATCGTCAATTGTTAATAATTAAAATTGAATTTTTATCTATCTAATGGTAGAGGTAAATTTTAATTTTGCTCTATCAAAAGTATCAACATGATTTGACATCCTTATTTCTACCCTAAGTTGTGAGCGAATCGTTCAAAAGTGAGATGGAATGCTCTAGACTTCTGTGCGAACCTGATGTTGAGGATTATATGAATCTTTTTGGAGGAGAACAAAGAATGGTAGCTACATTAGATGATACTAAGCGCTCTGCTATTGGTATGAAACTGGCAAATATGAAAGCCGTTCAACAATTACTGATTGATAACGAGCAGTTATTTTTGCGCGAAAGTAATGATTCTGAAGTAAGCGATCGCTTACGCAAAATGCTTGAAGATGACCAAAAAAATATGGGCATTTTGGATACTGTAGTTGTGCAATATGGAGTCCAATCGCAACCAGAACAAACCGTTACTCAAATGGTAGAGACGGTGCAAAATTTGATGCAGGGTTCAGAGTTAAACTTGTATGAAAAAGTATTTCAGCATGAATTGCTAAAGCATCAACAAGTAATGACTGGTTTAACCATTCACAAAGCTGCACAAAAAGTCGGTGCTGATGTGATGATGGCAATTGGACCTTTGAATACCATCAACTTTGAAAATCGTGCCCATCAAGAACAGCTTAAAGGTATTTTGGAAGTTTTGGGTGTACGCGAACTAACTGGACAAGATGCAGACCAAGGTATTTGGGCAAGAGTACAGGATGCTATGGCTGCTTTGAGTGGTGTTTTTGGTAGTGTTACTACTCAGAACAGCGATAAAAGTGACATGAATATCCAGGATTTAATTCGTATGGATCATGCTAAGGTAAATACTTTGTTTACTCAACTATTAGCTACCAACGATTCACAAAAAATCCAAGAGTACTTTGGTCAAATTTACAAAGACTTGCTTGTACACTCAATTGCGGAAGAGAAAGTTGTATACCCTGCCGTTCGTCCCTACTACGGTGAAGATAACACCCAAGAGTTGTATGACGAACAAGCACAGTTACGGGTATTGTTAGATGAAATTAAGGCTCTCAGCCCATCCTCACCTGTATTCAAAGACAAAATTAAAAAGGTAATGGATGAAGTTGGTGATCATATTCGCCAAGAAGAAAGCACTATGTTCGCCACTATTCGCAACAACTTCAGTTCTGAACAAAGTGAACAAATGGCAACAAAGTTTAAGGCTGCTAAGAGTGAAGAACAGGTAAAAATGGCAAAATAAGCTGAATCAATGTAGATAATTCCGTCATTAATTACAAGTTAAATTTAGTAAGTTCTAGCTTTTAATTAATGGGAATGTATAGCCTTATATATCCCCAGATTTGATCACAATCTGGGGGTATTGTTAATAATTGATTTTTTTTACTTATTTTTGTTGACATTTTTCCGACATTATTTATAAATTTAAAGTTCTTTTGTATCTATATTGATTGTATCTATATTGATAAGTAATTTATCTTCGACATGACGATGTGCCTCATTACGTGATTTATAATTGGCAGGACTAGGAGAAAGTGCCAATAATCCTCCAATTAATCCTCCAAAAACACTAATACAATAAACAATTGCTAGGCTAAATTGCTTGATTGGCTGACTTTGAGATTCATTATAACGTAGCCATAAATTTTTCACTAAAGAGTTTTTCCCATTTGCCAATAACTTATCATCAGCAGATTGATTGACATATTCAAAGATATGATGCAATAAGTTATCTGAGCTTGTCTGAGAATTTGCATTCAAAAATTGTTTTAATTGTAAACTTGTTTTCGCTAGTCGAAAGCTATAGGGTAAATTGAGAAGATTCAAAATTACAAATACTATTAATATGGGTTGCATAACAGCAAAGCAGCCTAAGACAAATAGACCTAATAACCTAAATAAAATATCACTATAAGCAAACTTAGAAAAAATTAGTAAATTGGCAATTTTACCACCATCAAGAGGATAAATAGGCATTAAATTAATCAGATTTAAACTAATCAATATCCCAGCGACTTCTTTAATCAAAAATGGATTACCAAAACTTGCAGATGTAATACCTAGGCATATACCCAGGATTAACCCTGGTAAAGGTCCCGCTAACAATACAAATATACTTTGAGCAAGTGTTGCATCATATTTTTCTCTTGCAGTTGCAACAGCCCCCAAAAATGGTAAAAATAAGATTGAAGTATCACGATATCCACATAATTTCATCGCTATTACATGTCCAACTTCGTGTAGCATGATGGCAAGGGCAAAAATTACTAAACTATGTGCCTCAAGTATCTGGATGTAAGAGATGATAAATAAACTAAAGCTACACAACAGAAATAAAGCACGAACATTATTACCAAAGATTAGCTGATTTTGCTTTTCTATCCGTTTAAATATTTCAACTTCTAACTCTACAGGAATCTTAATTTTGATGCCTGAATTATTTGCATGTTTGCTGTTTGCTGTTTGCTGTTGTTTCTGGAATTGTGAAGTTTTAATTACCCCATTTGTGATTTTTTTTGCTAAATACCATGCAGTGTTGATATTAAATTTAAATGAGTTCTCTGTTGTCATTAGGCGTAATTTTTTAGTCCTGACTAGAAAATCTATATAATTCTTGCCATGCATTTGTAATACCTTGGCAAACTTCTCTGGTGGAACATGAGATATTTGTTTGCAAGTCGCTAGTTTTTTGAGAGCATGTTGGTGCAGATACCATTGTGTAGGAATATCTGTCATGTAAGCATCTCGAATAATTAGGGAAGGAGTTTCATCAAGGATGCCATCGGCTTTACTATTTGTTGTCAGCAACAAACTTTCATCATCAAAAAATGTGTAAAATTCAATCTTGAATAAATGATGAGCTTCTGCTGAATAACGAATACCAAGAGTAATATATGTATTGTGTAAATAATTATACAAAAATATTTCTAGCGTAGGGGGTTCATTCTTGACTATTGATGTCACCTCTAAGTATCCGCATTGCTGAAAACCGATCGCATTAAATTCCGCGATCGCAACTGCAAATACTTCTTGTAAATACTGGGGAATATTATCTTGGGACTCTATTTGGTATTTAGGATATTGAGAAATTGACGTGTAAAGTATTAAGAAAGCGATCGGATAAAGTAAGTATCGCATAGTCACATTGCATAACTAACTTCAATTAGTATTCCCTGATATCTAGTTAATCTCACGATTCCGTAATCTACGCATTGTAAATTGGGGATGAAAAATAGATATAAACTTGTTTGTATCTGGGTGTAATCTTTTCCCACATCTAATTCAAAATGACAAAGCAAACCCTTGGACTTGAAAAAAATCTTCACGAATATCTTCTCTCTGTTTCCGTCAGAGAACCAGAGATATTAACCAAACTGCGTCAAGAAACGGCACAGCATCCTATGGCAATGATGCAAATTGCTCCTGAGCAAGGACAATTTATGAGTTTGTTACTGCAATTAATTGGTGCAAAAAAAACATTAGAGATAGGGGTATTTACTGGCTATAGTTCCCTAGTCACGGCATTGGCACTACCGGAAGATGGAAAAATAGTGGCTTGTGATGTTAGCGATGAATACACGCAAATAGCCCGTCGCTATTGGGAAGAGGCTGGTGTCGCCGATAAAATTGATTTATATATTGCTCCTGCTAGGGAAACCTTGGATAAATTAATTGCTGATGGGGAGGCAGGAAGCTTTGATTTTGCCTTTATTGATGCGGATAAAAGCGGTTATGATGACTATTACGAATATTGTTTACAGTTGGTACGTCCTGGTGGTTTAATTGCGATCGATAATGTTTTATGGTCAGGAAGAGTCGCAGAGCCGGAGGAAACACAAGATAATCGGACTCGTCACATTCGGGCATTAAATGCAAAAATACATCAAGATCAACGGGTTAATATTAGTTTGGTTCCGATTGCTGATGGTTTGATGTTAGTCATGAAGCTTTCCAACCCATAAGCCCGAAGTAGGTAAGCGTTATCCCAAATCCACAAAAAGATAATAGTGCTAAGGTTTCCCCAATGCCACCACCTTCTTGAAAGCTAAAGGATTTAGTTTTCGTATTAGCGAGGAAAGAGTTAATTATTGTCGCTAACTGCTGGGAATTTTGGGAATATGGTGATTGATAGAGTGACAATTTACCTTTGTTGTTTTTCAATCGCAGATGCACTGTGTAATTTTCCACATCAATTTCTACAGATTCCGCTTTGTGGATATCCTGAAGTGCGACTTTATTTAGGGTTTTTGCCCAGGGTGTCAGTAATGTTGATTGTTCTAACTGGCAGTTTCCTGTTTTTGCATGTTGAGTTGCTTCATCACGAGTACATGTAAATACTGCTACACGAGCAGCAACACAACCGATGACTAATCCAATTGAAGTAAATGCAACACCAAAAAAAATAGTCAACCCAATAGATAAACGACTGTTTTGCATATATTTCGATTGCTAGATTTCCCAGCCAGAGGGAACTACTTTTAGCATTCCCCAAATTCTAGTATTTCTCTCAACTTAAGCATCCCGTTGTGCTTTTAACTGGCATTGTCTCTTTTTCTCCTCTAACCTGATGCGCTTATCTGCCGTTAAAGTTTCATGACAATATGGACAGTAAATTCCTTCTTCGTAATGGGGGGAAAGTTTATCTTCCTGATTAATTGGATGCCCGCAACCTACACACATATCATAGGTTCCTGCTGCCAAACCATGTTTCACAGCTATACGTTCATCAAAGACAAAACATTCACCTTCCCAAATACTATTTTCTTTGGGTACTTCTTCTAAATATTTGAGAATCCCGCCTTGAAGATGGTACACCTCTTGAAAGCCTTGGGAAAGCATGTAAGCAGAAGCCTTTTCGCAGCGAATACCCCCAGTACAAAACATGGCGATTTTTTTATGCTTTTGGGGATCAAGATTTTGCTGTACGTATTCGGGGAATTCACGGAAAGAATGGGTTGCTGGATTTACTGCATTCTTGAAGGTACCGATTTTGACTTCATAATCATTGCGAGTATCAATAATGATAACATCAGGGTCAGATGCGATCGCATTCCAATCTTGGGGGCTAACGTAGGTTCCCACCTGTTGTGTCGGACTAACTTCTGGTATACCCAAAGTGACAATTTCCTTTTTTAAGCGCACCTTCATCCGCTCAAAGGGTGCTGACTCGGAGGATGATTCTTTGTGTTCTAAATCCACTAAACGAGAATCGGAACGTAAATAAGCTAACACTGCGTCGATACCAGCACGCGAACCGGCGATAGTCCCATTAATTCCTTCTTCTGCCAGTAAAATCGTGCCTTTAATCTCTTGAGTCAGACAAAACAACAGTAATGGGTTCTGTATCTCCCTAAAATCTGGCAGTTGAGTAAATTTATAAAATGCAGCGACTACCAGAGCCATGTTTGTTATACCTCTTCCGCAATCGAATAATATTCAGCTAATATCCTACATAAAAAATTATAAATTACGAATTAGTAGTTATTGTGGGGGTTTAGCTCAGTTGGTAGAGCGCCTGCTGAATCAGGATGTTAGAGGTACTGCTTCGCAGAAGTAAGTTACGAGTCCACTAACCTCCATTTTTTCATTTTCACACATAACTTTGAGATGCGATCGCATAGTCCTACAAGCGGTAATGAAACGGGATTTTAACTTTAACTACGTCCAAAATTATGACTCCAGTTATTTGGCTCATAGCTGCAAACTCATGCAGTATGAATATTACTAAATATCACTGAACAACAGTATTATTTTTATCCTACATAATCCTAAACTTGACTACCATTTGTACTCAGATAGCAAGAGTAAATACGAAAATAAATGTACAAAAAATTACATTCAACGCCTTCTGACTTTTGCTCAATGATTGTAGTCAATGTCACATTGCAATTGATGTCAAGTTGTATGTTCATTTTTTTTGGATTTTGACAAATACTTCGTGAAATTAGCAGAGATTCAAGCCAAATAAACGCAATTTATTGCGGAATATCACGAATTTACAATTATTTTGCTCATCTGCTTGGCAAGCGATCGTTTTTGTCGTTTAATAATTTAATCTCCAAAAAAAATAAGTTCTCTAAGGACTGTTTTTATTTTGACTCGCACCTGCTTTCAACAAGCAGATAGGTGCTGACTGGTCAGATTTTTTTTGCAAATATTGCTGCAATTCCCTCGAGAACAGGGAATCATCTACCATGCTATTAACAACCGGGGTGAAAGCACCCTCAATTCGTGCATCAAAAATAAATTATAAATCGCCGTTTTTGCATCCATTGGCACGATTCGTAACTGAAGAAGCAGTGGCAATCATGTTTGGCATTGAAATCGACCAAATTGAACGCATCGATTGCTACAGTTACATGGTATACATCCATGCGACGAATGTTAGCCGTTTTGTCAGCTATGCCGATTTTCCACCTCCACCATCCACAGGTACGCAATTCTCCCAGGTTTTTTGGCGTTGGCGCAGGCGTTGGCGACGACGTTGGAACAGTAAATATGCGCCAGAATGGTGGCAAAATTTTTACATCGAACAGATACAGAAAACTTTTTCCGATGATGATTTCCTTGAGTGGTGTAAAGTGTTAATCTTGATTAAATCCGCATTATCCGATGATGCTTGGCATTTAATTACACAAACTATTGACAATGTCAAGGGTTTTGTGAAGTATTCGTGAACTATGGCCGATTTGGCAAGTTTTACGGACAAGGCTAATGTAAATAAGTAATTGAGTAGTAGCAGAAATGTCCTGAAAACAGGCGATCGCGACTGAGTTTAGGAAATAATATGATTTTTAAGGAGAGGTAAAGTGATGAAGGATGTTTATCTGTTGGCAGCTGGTGTGTTGACAGGATTGGCAGTACCAACATCGGCTTTACCAAAATTGTCGATTGTTCCCGCCGAAAATTCTCCTGTGCCGTGGAATGTCAAAGTCGAATCGCCAGCACAACAATTACGGGCAGAATTTAGCGATAGTAATAGTTCTCTGGCTTCCCCAATTTCACCGGAAAGCACTCCACCGGAATTTAGTAACCAAGCACAAACACCAGCTACATCTGTAACACCGACAACTTATTTAAATATCCAGTCAGACAGTAGCTATCAACCCTTATCAGGAAAGCAACTTTATTACCAAAGACTAGCAGCCCTGCGCTTGGGACAGATTTATACACGCCTAGGAAGCGAGGCAATGCGCGAGCAAATCGCCGCTAGTAAAAGCAAACTGACTTACGAAGATTGGAAAGGTTTATTAGCTTTAGAAGCGCGGGCAATGGGCGATGGTCAAGGGAAAAATCGTCTTAGTATTATGGTGGGTGATTCTCTGAGTATGTGGTTTCCCAAGGATAAGTTACCCTCTGGCAAGTTATGGTTAAATCAGGGTATTTCTGGGGATACTTCAACAGGTGTACTTAAAAGAGTATCAATGTTTTCTAAGACAAGACCTGATGTTATCTATGTGATGGCTGGCATTAACGATTTGCGAAAAGGTGCTGCTGATGAAGTTATTTTACGCAATCATCGTAAGATTATTCGCCGTTTGCGCGAAGAACATCCCTTGACTCAAATCATCGTTCAATCAATTTTGCCAACTCGTTTACCGACAATTTCTAATAATCGTATCCGCAAAATTAACCAAAAGTTGGCAACAATTTCTAAGGAAGAAGGTGCAAATTATTTAAATATCCATAATTGGTTTACAGATTTTCAAGGTAATTTACGTCCCGATTTAACCACCGATGGATTGCATCTGAGTCTCAATGGTTATGAAGTTTGGCAAGCCGCTATCCATCAGATTGAGTCGAAAATTACTGTATCTCGGACAAAAACTGTTAAAAATTAACAGATTTACTTTTTAGTTTGTTTTTATATATTCATTCCAGTTACTGACATGATTCTATTAGTAACTAAATTTACTTTTTCTGAAAAACAAATATGTTAGAAAAAATAAGTGTCAATATTAATATTTTGATATAGGATGATTTATAAATACACGGATTAACAATCAAATTAAAGCATGTAAATAATGCTTAAAAATTTGTCGATCGCTCATCTACATTCATGTCAAAAAATACAACTAATTTATGTCTTTGTGAACATATTTGTTGTAGTCAGAGAAAGCGTTCGATAGTAAATCTTGTTTTTAAGCTTTTCCCTTTTCCTGAGGGGCTTCCAAAAAATAACTTATCCAATAGTGAGTATGTTTGGTGGGAGATAAATATGCTAAATATATTTAGAGCAAATTTAGATCAAACATGCCTCCAAAGCTACTAAATTGGATATTTTTGGAATTACCAGTTCCCTGATTCGAGAACAGCTTGTTTGTTTTTTAGCTGATTTGATCGAGATTCCGACACATATCTAAGAGGGGAATATGAATAGAGTCAAGGACAAAGTTGTAATAGTTACAGGTGCAGCTTTGGGTATTGGTAAAGCTGCAAGTTTGATGCTAGCGAAAGAAGGCGCAAAAATTGCAGTCACTGATATTCGTGCCGAGGAAAGTAAGGCACTAATAGAAGAAATTCAAAACAGCAATGGAGAGGCAGAATACTGGAAATTAGATGTTGGGATTGAATCTGAGGTAGAGCGTGTATTCGCAGATATCTACCGCAAGTGGGGAAAGATAGATGTTTTGGTGAATAATGCCGGAATTTCAGGTATTAATAAACCGACTCATAAAATCACCCAGGAAGAATGGAATGCTGTCATGACAGTCAATGTCAATGGAGTCTTTTTCTGTACCAAACACGCGATTCCTTTTATGTTGGATGTTGGAAGTGGCAGTATTATCAACATATCTGCTGTATATGGATTGGTTGGTTCTACCAGTGTTCCCGCTTATCATGCATCAAAAGGTGCAGTACGTTTAATGAGTAAAACCGATGCTTTGCTGTATGCATCTAATAATATTCGCGTCAACTCCGTCCATCCCGGTTTTATTATGACACCAATGGTAGAAGAGCATTTCGGTGGCAAAGAATATGTGGAGAAGGGACGGAAATTTCTGGACTACTTACATCCTCTGGGGCATATGGGTGAACCAGACGATATTGCTTACGGAATTTTGTACTTAGCTTCTGAGGAATCGAAATTTGTCACCGGAGCAGAATTAGTCATTGATGGCGGCTATACTGCACGTTAGGATGAATGGCACTAATTAACTCAGTATCTATAACTCTATTGTCATTGCGATCGCGTAATTCTGCACTATTTTCAACTCCGAGTAAAATAGATACAGTTACCTGATTGGAGCCATAAACTCGGTGAAAGCCACCCAAGCGATCGCCCAAAAATTCTGTAAACTAGCTGTACTATGCTTGCTGCTATTTTGCTTATGTACTGGAAATAGCTGGGCACAGATTACTGCTGATACAAAAATCACGCCAATAGTCGAAAAGCTGATTGATACCAATGCTCGTGTGCGTTTGGAAGCACATGACGCACTTGTGAGTATTGGTTCCTCGGCAGTTCCCACACTGGTAGAAAATCTCAAAAATCCAGATTGTCAAATCCGATGGCGTGCAGCTTGGGTTTTGGGTGATATGGGTGCGGAAGCTGCGACTGCGGTAGGTGCCTTGACAGAATCTCTACAAGATGAAGATGTGCAAGTGCGGATGTATGCAGTACTAGCATTGGGTGAAATTGGGATACCGGCGAAATCTGCGGTTCCGGCTTTGATGGCTGCTTTGCAGGATAAGGAGCAGTACGTTCGTATTTATGCTGCTTCGGCTTTGAGGAGGATTGGTAGTGAGGCGAAGGTTGCGGTTCCATCGCTGATTAATGCTTTAAAAGATAGTAATCCTCGTGTTCGTAAAAATGCGGCTTTGGCTTTGGGAGCAATGGGGACTGAAGCAAGTTCTGCGGTACAGATTTTAATTCCTTTGCTGGATGATAGTGAATATTACGTGCGGTATGCCGTAGTCAAGGGTTTGGGTGGAATTATTGGTGGTTATCAGGATGTGGCTGATAATTTGCCGAGTCCAAAGTTGACGAAGGTAATAGGTAATTTTGAGCAGGTTATTCAAATTCTGGAATCGCACAAAGAAAATTTTACCGAACTGGATACTGCTCGCATCCGTCGTCCATTGGAAGCGCTAAAAGCAGAGAAGGAGACGCGGTTATTTGATGTCGTCGTGACATGGCTTTTACAGCATAAGTTACTTTTAGGAGTTGTGGGTTATGTAACTTTACTGCCAATTTTATGGTTAATACTATTACAAATTAAGCCTTTATGGTTATTGAAAATTAATAATGCCCTCAAGCCTTACACAGATTTTTCACTACCATTTCTGAGTATTAACGTGCCGTTGCGGTACGTCTTATTTATTGGTTGGTTTCACTTCCATCCCCAAGTTTTGGATGCCTGGGTAAATAAATATATTGAATCAGCGCGGGAACAATTTCCCAAAAAAGATACAGTTACTAGCCGTAGTAATTATATTCCAATTCCAGTTATTCTTGATGGCAATACATTACCGCAACTAACGCCAGAAAATTTACGTCCCACGTTTGAAAAACAACGCAGTTGTTTGGTAATTTGCGGTGAAGGTGGTATTGGGAAAACGAGTTTGGCTTGTCAAATTGCTAATTGGGCGATCGCAGAAAAGCAAAATCAACGACTTTGTGAACATTTAATGTTACCTGTGATTTTGGAAGAGGAATTTCGCCCAGTTGAGGGGAAATTAGCCCTCATTGAAGCAATTCGCGGACAGTTACAAGCATTAATTGACGAACCGGAACCAATCTGCGAACAATTGTTGTTAAAACTATTAAGAAAAAGACGCATCTTGGTAATAGTTGATAGGTTTTCGGAATTAAATACAACTACTCGTGAAGCTTTACAACCAGATTCACCTGATTTTCCCGTAAATGCATTGGTAATTACTTCGCGTTTAGAAGAGAAATTAGGAAGGGTAAATAAGACTATTATTAAGCCATTGCGAATTGAAGCAAACAAGCTTTCTTCCTTTATGGAAGCATATTTAATGCAACGAGGTAAACGTAGTTTATTTACTGATCAAGAATTTTTTGATGCTTGTACAAAATTATCATTAATGGTGGGACAACGTAATATTACGGTATTATTAGCAAAGTTATATGCTGAAAAAATAATTGCCAATGCCGAGACATTACAGATAAATGCTCAACAACAAAGTAATAGTATTACCGAAACAGTTCCAAATTTAATGTTGGGATATTTGAACGAATTAAATCGTGATGTCACAGGTGACAAATTAAACGATCGCACCGTACATCAAGATGCAAAAATCATTGCTTGGGAATGTTTACGGGAAACTTATCAACCAGGAACAGCAAAACGTGAGGAATTATTAGCTGTTTTAGCTACATTCAATCCAGATAATCCAGACGCACGGCTTAATTATCTAGAAAATAGTTTGCACTTAATTCAAACTATTGGTTCAGCAAAAGATAAAATTAAATTCTGTCTTGACCCTTTAGCTGAATATTTAGCTGGATTATATCTGGTAGAAATGTATGAAAATAATGAGGGTAAATGGCGATCGCATTTCTTTAAAAAAGCCGATGATTTACTAAAAAATCATCATCAAGATGGAATAAAGGGATTTTTAATCGCTGTTGCAGATTGTTATTTATCACAAATTAGTAATGCAAAAGATGCTGATTTTGTGCCCCAAAAATTGAGTAAGCTAACTGGGGTAATTCCCTCAACACAATCGCTTGTTCCTTAATCTCAACTAGAATTTTATGTCTATTATTAGAAACATTATTAGAATAATCCATAATTATCATATGGGTATGGCAGCATACGATAAATGTCATCCAGCAACCATTAATTCTCAGTGGCAAGCTTTTAAAAGTGAATTAAATGAGTTTCTGGAAGAACGCACTATCGCTGAAGCTGCGGATGTTTTTCATTCCTTGGGTAGATTAATTTGGAAATTAACCAAAATACCCTTACACTTACTTGCATTTCCCACAGTATATAAGCACAGTCACAGATTTGCCAATTATGGTTGTATACGTAGTCAGCGAAATTGTGAATTAAGTTGTCGCAAATCACTCCCTCCAGCTAACTAAATAATAAGAGTAAATCTGCTATTGACTCGCAAAAAATAAACAAATTAATTAGACAAAAATAACCAATACAACTAAAAACTTTCACTCCCAAGATAGACGTTTTGATAAGTACTAGCACTTACCTTTTGGATGAGGATGAATAAATTATTAGACATGGCAATAATTTAAGTCCAACAGTTTCAACAGGCAAGTTTCTATGCAACGACTTAATAATATTACAAGCAGAAAATTGGCTTATACAGAGCATCGCATTCATGCATTGCTCTCAGCACGCTGGAGTCCTGTAGCTTTTTCCGATGAAATGGTTGAAGCAGAAAAAATACGTACCTTATTGGAAGCCGCACGATGGGCTGCTTCCTCCTACAATGAGCAACCCTGGCATTTTATTATCGCCACCAAAGATAACCCAGTCGAATTTGAAAATTTATTGAGTTGCTTGGCAGAAGGTAATCAAGAATGGGCAAAAAATGCTCCAGTATTAATGTTGTCCATCGCCAAGCTATATTTTGAACGTAATGGGGCAGAAAATCGCCATGCGTTCCATGATGTTGGTGCTGCATCCGCTCAAATGACAATACAAGCAACTGCTGAAGGACTATTTATCCACCAAATGGCTGGTTTCGATGTGGATAAAGCCAGAAAAATCTATGATATCCCTGATGGATACGCACCTGTAGCCGCCATGGCATTAGGTTATTTAGGAGATTCCACAAACCTTTCGGAAAAATTACAACAACGAGAATACGCTGAACGCGATCGCAAGTCTTTGGAAAATTTCGTCTTTTCTGGGAAATGGAACCAGGTTTCTCCAATTTTGTAAGTAGTGTTACAAAACATAACATTTCCTAGTGCATAACCGAATACGCTTTATTTACAAGCAATGCCGCAAGATTGTGGTCTGTAGAGACGTAGGTATTTTACGTCTCTACAGACATTTTTGGGCAAATTTAAGCTGTATGAGTGCATAAACGAGGCAACCCAGACTCTATTACAAAATTAGCGATCGCCAAAACAACAAAACAATTTTCGACAACATCTAGAGTTATCTTAGGAGTCAAGCCATGCAACTTTGTTACCGAGGAATTTCTTATCAATCTCATGCTGTTGAATCAGATAAACATGGCAGCGAAGGTACAGCCATTTATCGAGGAGTAACCTACAAAATCAACAAGATAGTTAATTATTTTGGTACGAAAACTAAATCACCATCATCTTGTTTGAAATATCGCGGTATCAGTTATATACGCAATGCGGGATAACCATTTAATCGGTAATCGATCACAGGCGATCGTAATTTTTTACATAGGCAGGTAATGCAATATCCTTTGATAATTGAGAATCAGGAATAGGATTACCTGCTAATAATTGCAGAGGTAAAATACCTGCCCAAACAGGTAAACTGTAATCAGCTTCATCATCAATCGGTAAACCTGTTCGTATTTTTGCTGACGCTTCATTTAAAGGCAATGAAAGTACCATTGTACCTTGTAATTCCTGAAGATTTGGTTGACGCACATCATCCCATCTTCCCCGCACCACATGTTCAGTAAATGCTTGCAGTGCCGTCAGTTTTTCATCACTATTGCTGACGATTTCAGCTTGTCCAAATATCACAACAGAACGGTAATTCATTGAATGGTGAAAAGCCGATCGCGCTAATACTAAACCATCAAGTAAGGTGACAGTAACGCAGACTTCAATACTGCGAATTAATGAGCGTAACATCCGACTGGCAGGAGAACCGTGGATGTAGAGTTTATCGTTGACTCTTCCATATGCAGTCGGAATTACAAACGGTTGCGTATCGACAACAAATCCCACATGACATACTAAACCCTCATCTAGTATATGGTAAATCGTTTCGCGATCGTAATTACCACGTTGAGGAATTCTTTTTATTTGACTGCGTTGAGTTACAATCAATTTTTCCTGTTTATTTTCACTTTCAAAATTATTCATGCTTACCTCTTTAAGTTCAATTTAATGAATTTAATTAAAGTTAAACTAGATGAAGTACATCTAATCTAAATCTAAATGCATTGCATTACTTTCAACAAAACCAAGACTTTGATAAACAGATTTACCGGCGGGAGAGGCATTTAAAATAACCCTTGTGCAGCCAATAGTTTTTAAATACTCAATTGCTGTATTAGTTAAGTTATTGGCAATGCCTTGTTTACGATATTCAGGCTCAACATAAACACCCCAAATATAACCAGATTGGCGATACTTGGATTTAATTACACTTGGATATAACCCTGCATATAATTGACAGCTTATTGAACCAACAATGACACCATCAATTTCTGCCAAAAAACTTTTATAACAGAGCTTTTGACGTGCATTTTCGATAAACTGAATAATAATTACCTGGTAATCATCTTCGATAGCATCTTGGGGAATACCAATATCAAGCCACATTTTGTAAAAGTGTTCAGCAATTAATATATCTTGTTCTGATTTCGCTTCTTGAATAATGATTGATTGTTGCATTTTGATTCTGAATCCAACTCAACAAATAATCTTCAAATATCAGGGAATTTGAGGAATACTTACTCTTCAACAACACATTTAAAGATTAATTTCCCAAGTGGTCTTTGACAAGAGCCACTTTGATAATTTATTACCAGTCCACTTGTTCCGTTTTCAGTGCTACGTATTGAGTATGGATTTACTAATTACCCTAGATAATCATTCCCCCTTGCCACTTCATCAACAAATTTATGAAGAAGTCCGTCAAGCTATTTTGTGCGGAAAATTGCCACCAGGGCAGCGTATTCCTTCAACACGCCAAATGGCGAAAGCCTTGGGAGTCTCTCGCAGTACAGTGACACAAAGTTACGAACAACTTCTGAGTGAAGGATATCTGGAAACTGTTATTGGTTCGGGAACATACATTTGTACTCAGCTTCCCGATGATTTATTCGATTCGCAACCAGTTGAATCTATAGAAAAGAATAACAGTGCAAAAATCAAATTTTCTGAGTATGGAATGAATCTTTTGCAGACAAAAAACGTCCCGATTCTGAATGAGAAACAATTAGAAATTAGCTTTCGTTACGGTCGTCCTGCATTGAATAAATTTCCAATAAAATTATGGAAAAAGCTACTTGATAAATATTGTAATACAAGTTTAGAATGGCTGGATTATTCAACCGAACCTCTAGGTTACAAACCATTACGAGAGGCGATCGCAATTTACATTTCTCGTGTACGTGGGATTAATTGTGAACCAGAACAAGTATTAATTACTAATGGTACACAGCAAGCGCTAGATTTGATTATACGTCTTTTGATAGAACCTGGCAATATTATTGCTTTGGAGGAACCGGGCTATGTGAGTGCGAGATTAATCTTTCAAGCATATGGAGCAAAGTTATTACCAATAGCGGTTGATGAGTCAGGTTTAATTGTCAATAAATTGGTTCACTCGCTGGAAAAGGAGAATATCCGACTTGTTTACATTACTCCCTCACATCAGTTTCCCACAGGCGCAATTTTATCATTACCTCGACGTTTAGAATTACTGAATTGGGCATCACAAACTGGCTCACTGATTATTGAAGATGATTACGACAGCGAATATCGTTATGGAGATAGACCAATTCCCGCTTTACAAGGGCTAGATAACCACAATTCTGTATTATATGTAGGGACATTTTCTAAAGTCTTATTTCCTTCATTACGAATTGGTTATTTAGTTATTCCCAAGAATTTAGTAAATATTTTTGCTCGTGCAAAATGGTTGAGTGACAGACATTTACCGATTTTAGAACAGCAGGTACTAACTGATTTTATTGCCGAAGGGCATTTAGAACGACATATTCGGAAAATGCGATCGCTCTATGATTATCGTCGCCAAGTTCTTGTCAAAGCTCTAAAATTTCACTTTGGTGAAAGTGTTGAAATTTTAGGTGATAAAGCAGGCTTACATGTCATGGTAAGGTTAAATACAAATATGAGTGATAATGAAATTATTCAAGGTGCAGCTAAATTGGGAGTAGGAATAACGTCAGCTTCTAGCCAATATCTTAACCCCAATATTTATGGTGAATTTATCTTTGGCTATGGAGAATTAGACGAAGAACAATTAGTTACAGGAGTGGAGCGACTTACACAAATAATTAAAGGATAAATATTCTGAATATAATCAATAATAAAATTATTTTAGAGATAATTTAGATATTAAATTTAAGAATATATAAATCATAGTTTTTGGGAGTTTTCATTTCAAATTATGACTTTGAATAAGCAAAATAATTCTCCATTAGTTATTGATGTGACACGGCAAGATAATTCAACTCAAATTTTGCCCCGCATTCCAGTTTTGTCAAGTGAAAAAATAGATTGGAAATGCATTTTCTTAGCTCAGTATTATCATCCAGCACATGAAATTCCAGAACATAGATTACAGCATCATGTAATTGCGATCGCAAATAAATTTGTAACTATATCAACACTTTGAAATCATCAACTTTGTATTTTATTATGCATATTCAAATCATCTATATATATCAAGATAAACTAAAAAAATAACTTTTAAGAAGAATTAATTAAACAGGAAATTAAACAAGGATTTGATATCCTGGAGTTGGAATACATCAATTGGCTGCCAGACTCGGCTATGAGTAGGCAGTCTTTTTTACTATATTCTGCTGTATCTGACTAACTGATAATTAGCGTTGATAAGGGTAAGTATATTGGGGATTAACAACAGGTGATTGATAAAAGTTACTAGGTGGTATGCTATTCCCAAAACTATTGGGAATTGGATTCCCAATTGGTGATTGATAACTTGTTTGGGGAATGAGATTTGTATTTGGGTTAGTCAGCGATGGAGTTGTCACCGGATTGGAAATCGGATTCATAGGGGCAGTATTATTGGGAATATTACTAGGAGTTATTCCACCTTGACTAAATTGTTGATAAGCTGCACGGGAAATCGAACTAATTAACTTTTCGGCACTGGCATCATTTCTTGGACGCTGTATCATCACCGCAGCGATATAGCGCTTACCTGTGGGCAAATCAACTAAACCTACATCTGCTAAAATTGCCCCAATTTCACCCGTTTTATGGGCAATAGTTGCACCGTCACTTAAACCAGCTGGTAATAAATTGTCTTTCACTGTCCGACGCATAATATCCAGAATGCGATCGCGTGATTGCATACTAACTAAGTTACCTTTAGTGACAACAGCAATCAAGTGCGCTAATTCTTTGGGGGTGGCGGTATTTGTTCCTTCGATGTCGGGTAAGGGATTGCGAATCACAGTTGTATTTAATCCCCAACTGCGAAAACGCTGATTCAATACTTCTATTCCCCCCAAGCGCTCAATCAGCATATTAGTTGCTGTATTGTCACTAATGGTAATCATTTTGGTGGCAATTTCCAGGGCACTATAGCTAGTCCCCACAGGTTTATACTGGATATCTCCCGAACCAGTGGCAATCGTGGTTTTTGTGCTAGCAATTGTTTCGTCAAGACGAATTTTCCCCGCATCCACATCTTGGAAAAAAGCCACAAGAATGGGAATTTTGATTGTACTGGCGGCTGAGAACATGGCACCACCATTAAAATCTACATAGCTACCAGTATCTAAATCGGCAATAAACACACCTGGGGTAAGATTAGGGCTAGCTGCCGCCAGACTTTGTATGGAAGTACGCAGCGTGGATATTTCTTGCGACAAAACTAAACCAGAAGCATTGCCAGGAGATTGGGCTTGTTGGGTTTGGGAAGAATTTGTAGTTGGGTTGTTCGTCGTACTTATAGGATTTAATCTCGTTGTTGGATCTAAAACAGATAGTGCCGTACCGACAATTGCACCCAATCCCACACCCACAATGAGTAAACGCAAAGCATATAAAATATTGCGCGCCATTGGTTTCAGGCGCGTTTTCCGAGCCACAATCGTTCTGCGGGATAATGGCTTTTTGCCTACCCGTACCGATTTGACTTTGACAGTTTGGGGATTAAAAGGAGGGATTGTTCCCTTGAGGTTAGATGCAGTTACAGACTTTGCAGTCGAAGTTACCACGCGCTTTTTGACTACAGGTACACGAGTCATCCCATTTGGATTAACTTTTGCACGTCCGGGTTGTACTTTTTGAATTGCCTGAGCTTGGTTTTGCCCATTTTTTTTAACTGGGCGCACTTGCTGACGACGGCTAACGGGTTTACGTCGTGATGAAGTTGTTAATTTGTAACTTGAATCTGACACCATTACTCCTTGTTAACCACTCAACTGAACTTTCTAGCAATTCCCCAAGCCAAAGATATATATTTAAGCTGTTGTGTATTTAATTTGTATATTGGATGCGGACTGGGAGAGCCGCACTAGAATGATTTTACGTTTTCGTCTTCTACAAGAGAGTTGTACATCAGCTTAAAAATAAGATGTTGTTAAAAATAAATTGCGATGCTCCGAAAGAGCAGTTGTTGATCATCGCATTTGTAGCATTTTGTTTGTTTAGTGTAAGCCATATTATTTAATTTGGGTGGGAAAATACCTACATAATTTAATCCAATTATTTACAAGTCTTATTCATGACTTTTGCTACCTATTGCCCATTCTATCTGCCGCAACATTCCTCTCAACATAGATAATTCTCTAGTTCGCAATTCCGCTCTGTTATAAAGGTGTCGCAACTTCGCCATGCGACTGGCAGCCGTATGGGGGTATAAATAACCAATCTGAAGCAGTAGCAATTCTAACTGCTGATAATAGGATTCGACAATATCTAGAGGTACTAATTCTGGCTCCGGTGAGGAATGTTCGCTTTTATCCCCAGTTATATTCATGTCCGAGGCAAATGACAAATCAGCAATTTGTGAGAGTTCGTAACAACAGATACCAACAGCAGTAGCTAAATTCAACGATGGATACTCACTACTGGAAGGAATACGCACAAATTTCTGGGCATAATTTAATTCTTGGTTGCTTAATCCCCTATCTTCCCTACCAAAAATCAAAGCACTCGGTTGCCCCACAGATTCTAACAACCAAGGGAAAGCCACACGGGGAGATTCCAGGGGAGCATCCCAGTCATGATTAATACCCGTAGTTGCGATCGCACGTTTGCATCCCTGTAAAGCTTCTTGTAAGCTGGTGACAACTACTGTAGACGCTAAAATATCCTGGGCATGGACTGCCATTAGTTTGGCTTCATCTCCAAAATAGTCGCATCGAGGGTTGACTAAAATCAGTTGATGTTGTCCAAAGTTTTTCATTGCCCTGGCAACGGAACCCACATTTAAAGCACCCGCAGGTTCTACCAATATAATTCTGACTTCTGATACAACCATTAAATCAATTATTATATTTACTGAGGATATGTTAGTATGTCCCTAAAATTGGTAAGACTTTACTTTTCAAAATTTTAATTAAATCAGCATCCATATAATCGTATTCGTCTGGTATGTCCAAACAAATAACTCGCTTCCCCTTCAGAAAGGGCTGAAATTTTTGAGATAATTTCTGACGATGTACTTTTTCCATCACAAAAATAATATCAGCCCATTCAATTGCTTCTGGGGAAACAGGTACTTCTGCATCATGATTTAAGCCAGCAGATTCAGCTTCCAAATTGGGATATTCAGAAAATATCGTTTCTGCTGTTGGACTCCGCAATTTATTTTGACTGCATATAAATAAAAGTTTTCTCATTTTTTATCGTTTGTTATACAGTACGTTGCTAGTAAATTCATTAATGTTGGGTGCAGCGATAGCGCAAGCCAAATTAATAAAACTACTCAGATGTTGTGAGTATATATAAAATTTTGAGAATCAAAAAGTAAAGTTACTTTTGTAAAACATAGTAAAAATATTCAGCATCTCCACTTTTAAATTCATCATAAATCGGAGTTCCTTGACATCCAGCAAACCAACTTGCAATTTTTCATAAATATTTAGGAACATTTTCATTAATAATTGTCAGTTTTCTTTCATTTTCTATATCCATTGCCTTCATTACATTTCCAGTAATTTTTTCTGACTTTAATATTTTAAACCCAGAGTTTTCTAGGAGTTTTTGTATCTTATTAATGTCTGCTTTTGGTCGAAAATCAGTAAATAAGAAGTGCCCGTTTGGACGCAGAACTCTAAACACTTCAGCAAAGAAATTTTCGATGGAAGCATAACAATGGGATGATTCAACATTAACCACAGCATCAAATGAATAATCCGCAAACTGTAAACATTCCGCATCACCTATACAAAAATTTAATTGTGGAACAATATGCTGTTTTTGGCAAAATGCAATATTACTGGCGGATAAATCAACACCTGTCATTGTTTTTGGATGTAAATAGCGCTTAATATAGGACGAACCCCACCACGTCCACATCCTACTTCCAAAACATCTAGCCCATTGAGGGAAATATAAGAAGCAATATGGTGATAAAGTTGAGCGCAATACAATTCACTCTGTTCGGAATCACTCAATTCTAAAAGCTTTGTATTCGGATTCAAATCAACATAACCATAATTTAAAAAAGCAATTTTCATGTTGACAAAATTGGATGTCAGCAAGTTATACCAGATTCTCCGAAGAACTTTTTAAAAGGAGAATCTACGAGATAAATTAGTAATTGCTTTAACATAATGATTGACTAACAATTTTGACTTGGTTAAGATTGCGATCGCTTGATTTAACTAAAAAATTAAAAAACTGAATTCTAACAGTTAAATACTTCAAATTCTATTTGTCCAAACAACATATTTTTATCAACGGCTGATAAAATCTTATTGTCAGCTAGGTCTGAATTTAAAACACGGCAAACTAAATCTGCAACATCAGCACGATGAATACTACCAACAACGCTAATATCTTCAGTTAAAACCCCATTTCCGGTGGCGGGTTCTGACTTTAAACCACCTGGACGAATAATCGTGTAATTCAGCCCACTAGTCATTAAATGCTGTTCCGCCTTGTCTTTTTCAATTAATACGGGTTGTAAAGCTGCTAATGCCTGTGGAGAAAGGGCAGATACACTATTTCCAGTACCAATTGATGTTACCAAAACAAATTTTTTTGCACCTATTTTTTTAGCTACATCTATGAGATTTTTGTTAGCCAAATAATCTGGTTTTACAGCGTCTTGAGGTAAACCACCAACTGTACTCACAAAAATATCAATCGACTCATTAGCAAGTACTACCCGTTCAATATCTTCCAAATTCATTGCATCTCCCAAAACCACTTCAACCCCCATTGCCTCCAGTTCTGAACGAGATGTTTCTGTCCTTAAAATAGCTTTTACTTGATAATTCTGGAATCGGAGGCATTTAGCAATTTCCTTGCCAACACCACGACTTCCACCAGCTAAAAGTATAGATTTTGTCATTTTTCGATTTTGATTATCTACTATTTATTCCTGCTCTTATTTAATCATCAAATACTCTTTTTGGATGGGAATTTGTCATTTACACTATTTATATTTATGATTGGCGAACTAAACTGACCTACAAAAAAACGTAAAAACACAAATTTGTGCCTTTACGCCTCTATTGCAGATTTTGATTAAAAACCTTACACCATTTCCGATGAAGTTTCCATTGCTGGCTGCGGTTGAGGTTGGAACATAAACAACGAATAAACGACATCGCGACGAATATTTGTCATCATATCCAAGAACAACTCATAACCCTCGCTCTTATACTCAATTAACGGGTCTTTTTGTCCGTAACCACGTAAACCTACCGACTCCCGCAAAGCATCCATCGCTTGCAAATGTTCCCGCCATAATGTATCAATACGCTGCAAAATAAAGAAGCGTTCGGCTTGACGCATTAAACCAGCTTGAATTTGGTCGATTTGGGCTTCCTTCATATCGTAGGCAATGCGTACCTGTTCGTGCAAGAATGCCTTAATTTCCGTTATCGACATGTCTATCAACTGTTCTGATTGTAAATCTGACAGTAAATAAACAAATTCCTTCACCTTTTCTACTAATTTATCGAGTTCCCACTCTTCCGAAGGCAAGTCAATATTAATGTAGTAATCCACGATGTCATCCATCGTTTTTTCAGCGTACTTAATTACCTGTTCCTTCAAATCTTGCCCTTCCAATACCCGACGACGTTCGGCATAAATAGCACGACGTTGGTTATTCATCACCTCGTCATACTCAAATACCTGTTTGCGAATATCGTAGTAGTAGGTTTCGACTTTTTTCTGTGCCCCTTCCAAACTGCGAGTTAACATCCCCGACTCGATTGGCATATCTTCATCTACCTGGAAGGCATTCATTAACGAGGCAACACGATCGCCTCCAAAAATTCGCATCAAGTTATCTTCTAAACTGAGGAAGAAACGTGTGGTTCCAGGGTCTCCTTGTCGTCCGGCACGTCCCCGTAACTGGTTGTCAATCCGCCGTGATTCGTGACGTTCAGTACCAATTACATGTAATCCACCTTTGTTTACCACCTCGTCATGTTCACGCTTGGTAAATCCTTCGTATTCCTGCTTAATTTGGTTGTAAGCATTGCGCAAACGCTGAATAATCGGGTCATCAGTGGGAGCTTTTTCAACGGCGACGGCGATTTTCTCTTCGGCTTCCAATTCCGGCATACTGCGCTCCCCATACTCACGTACGGCAGATTCCACAGCTTGTTTTAATTGTGCTTCTGTTTCCGCAGAAATTCGCGTCGGAAAAATTTCTGGAGAAACACGCCAAGTTTTCACCTTTTTCCCTGGGACAAATCCTTGCCCGCCACCACCATGTCCGCTTGGCAAACCGGAAGCACGCTGGATGCTAAATTCATCTTCATCTTCGGGTTGGACAATACGGGGCATAAAGTACTCCCGTACTTTTAACCTTGCCATATATTCGGCATTACCACCCAAAATAATATCTGTTCCTCGACCAGCCATGTTTGTGGCAATGGTGACGGCTCCTCCTCGTCCAGCTTGGGCGACGATTTCTGCTTCCCTTTCTACGTTTTCGGGACGAGCATTAAGTAATTCGTGGGGAATTTCCATTTGCTTGAGCAGCTGGCTGAGATACTCTGATTTTTCCACACTGGTTGTACCCACCAACACCGGTCTCCCAAGTTCGTGCATTTCCCCACATTCTTTAGCGATCGCTCGCCATTTTCCAGCTTCGGTTTTAAACACCATATCTGACAAATCTTTCCGCAACCTGGTTCGGTTGGTGGGGATGATTGTCACTTCTAGCTTGTAGATTTTCTCAAACTCAGCTTCTTCTGTTTTTGCTGTACCCGTCATTCCACCTAGTTTTGGGTATAATAAAAACAAATTTTGATAAGTAATTGTGGCTAAAGTTTGTGTCTCTGGTTGAATTTCCAAGCGTTCCTTGGCTTCAATCGCTTGGTGTAAACCATCACTCCAACGCCTTCCTGGCATGACTCGACCAGTAAATTCATCAACGATGACGACTTCGCCGCCACGGGTAATATAGTTAACATCCTTGCGAAATAATTCTTTGGCTTTAATGGCATTGAAGATAAAGTGCGCCCAAGGGTCTTCAGGGTCAAACAGATCAGTTACTTCCAGCAAGTTTTCGGCTTCCGCAAAACCTTCGTCACTTAAAAGTACATTTCGCGCCTTCTCATCGACCTCATAATGGTCATCATTCCTCAGCGCATTGGCAATTGTCGCTGCTTTTAAATATTTCTCAGTGGGTCTTTCTACCTGCCCAGAAATAATCAACGGAGTCCGTGCCTCATCAATTAAAATTGAGTCAACTTCGTCAATTACGCAATAATTGAAAGGACGCTGCACGACATCTTTGATGTCAGTCGCCATATTATCGCGTAGGTAATCAAAACCAATTTCACTGTTAGTTACATAAGTAATATCGCAGTCGTAATTTTTCTTCCGCTCCTGCGGAGTCATACTTTGTTGGATCAGACCAACGCTCAAGCCCAAGAAACGATGCACTTGTCCCATCCACTCAGCATCACGACGAGCAAGATAATCGTTAACCGTAATTACATGTACACCCTTACCATTTAAAGCATTTAAATAACTCGGCAGCGTTGCCACCAGGGTTTTGCCCTCACCCGTCTTCATTTCGGCAATTTGCCCTGTATGCAGAATCACACCACCCAGCATTTGCACGTCAAAGTGACGCAAACCCAGTACTCGTCTTCCGGCTTCTCTAACAGTCGCAAAAGCTTCGGGAAGGATGTCATCCAAAGATTCGCCTTTGGCAAAGCGTTGTTTAAATACTGCGGTTTTACCCTTCAATTCCTCATCAGAAAGGGCTTTAATTTCTTCTTCAAAGAGATTAATTTCTGTAATGTAAGGTTGGTACTTTTTCAGCTTACGAGCGTTGGGGTCGCCCAACAAGGTTTTTAGCATGGTGTTTATGTTCGACTAAAACAAAAGAATAGGGCTTAGAAGTTTTGGCGATGAGATTGAGCTATATGATTATAAACACTGATTTCCACCAAAGCATTCGTAGGTGCGATACTCACTTTTGAGTAGCTGCCATCACTCTGAGAAAGCAGGAGAAATAAGGAATTAAACCAAAAACAGAAAAAATACAAGCCAATCAATTTACTAAATTACTGCTATTAAAGCAAAATTTATAATCAGACTTTTTTATAGTATCATTTTGTCCCCAAAGCTTGTCAGGAACCCCACCATGCATAGGTAGCGATATCCCGACTGGGAGTATGGAGACATGGCGGCATTGGCAAAGATATATAAGCAAAGAGAAAATATTTCCCCCTCACCCACTTTGCGTCACCCCTTCTAACTTTACCTATTCCCATTCTTTTGAAAGACTACGAAAATTGTAATTACTGGCACCGGGATGGCAAGTGACGCAGCTACTTGCTTGGATGGGTCGTGGTAATTTCACTTGTGGATGTAAGGCTTGGAAGTAGCGAGAATTGGCGAAACGATAGGGGATTTGTTCGTTAGGTTGTTGCGATCGCGAGAATGTTGACAGATATCGCCAAACTAAGATCCGAGGTGGGTCAATGAGGGGTTGTAACTGTGCGCCGTAATGTTGGCTATCTTGAAGTAAGTTTTTCCAGGTTTGGGTGGGGAACACTGCTGGGGGAATGGCAATGTGACAAGTCGAACAATTTTCTAAATACAGCTCTTGTCCGAGATTGTACTGTGCTGGAACTGCGTCAACTGTTCCAATTGCGGATGTCGGTGTTGTGCTTGCGGTTTGGGCGGTGCTTGCCTGAGACAGGAATAATCCCATTGTGAGACTCCAAACTAAAACAACTAAGACTAGTCCGATTGGTTGGTATTTTATTTGCTGTCGCCTCAATAATTTGTGATTGACGAAATTAAACATGCCCCACATCCAGATATTTTTAGGTTTCAGAATTTGCCTTAATTGGATTAATACTAACTTTTGTGAGTTAGGGGTTATCTAAAAATCTCAATAATCTCAATATAGTTTCATCTCCAAATTCGGTCATTTTGAAATTGACATAAGCATAAGCTAAACCTCATATTACTCACGCTATTGATTTATTTTTTTAAATTACAATTATTCACTCAAGAATACATTCCGTTACATTCTTGGCAATTATTGACATTATTCTCAATTATTTACGAATTGACAATACTTTGCAGCCACGCTATGATTTTTCATAATCTTTGGCGACGTATGTTTTTTTTGGCAAAAAGTTGTTTAAATTAAGCCCCAAGTGCCTGTAATTACGTCTATTTACCTAAGTTAAGTCTCAATTAATTTCAAAAATAAATTACCCGCGAAGCAGTTTTTCCCAGAAATTAGGCAGATTAAAGTTTACAAATCGTAATGGGGCAATTGACATTTTAATCATTTTCTGAGTTGAAAGTGGTGCGTCATCCTTTAACGCACCTGAAATCAATCACCAATAACTAAAATCCAAAATCCAAAATTAATTATTATTTAGAGCTAGGGAATAGGAACAGACCTTAACAACCTTTCCATAATTGTGCGGGATTTTCTACCACCAATGGGGATGAGGCGATGGCAAAGTACGTGTGGAGCCAAGAACTTGACATCATCAGGAATAGCGTAATCGCGTCCCAGGAGAAAAGCTAAAGCTTGAGTAGCCTTTTGCAGTGCCACAGTACCCCGAGGACTGACGCCGAGAGTTACTTCTTCGTCGTAGCGAGTCGTCCGTACCAGTTCCAGAATATATTGCTGTAAGGATGCATCAACTTTGACTTTCGCACAGATTTGGCGTAGTTGTTGTAGCTCATCCAAAGTAATACAAGGTTGTAGAGCTTCAATCTTCACCCCTTCCTGTTGACGTTGTAACATTTGCAATTCTTCAGCTTCAGAAGGGTAACCCAAGCTCAGGGAAAGCATAAACCGATCCATTTGAGCTTCCGGTAATGGAAAAGTCCCTTGGTACTCCACAGGATTTTGAGTTGCGATCGCAAAAAATGGTGATGGTACAGGACGCGACACACCATCAACTGTCACCTGGTATTCTTCCATGACTTCGAGTAGTGCAGACTGGGTGCGGGGTGTTGCACGGTTAACTTCATCCGCGAGTAGGACATTGGCAAACACTGGCCCTGGCAAAAAGTTAAATTCTCCACTTTTGGGGTTCCAAATATTAGTGCCAGTAATATCAGTTGGGAGCAAATCGGGAGTGCATTGTAATCGTTGAAATTTGCCGTCGATAGAACGAGCCAAGGATTTTGCTAACAGGGTTTTACCAACACCAGGAACATCTTCGAGGAGCGCATGTCCCCCAGCGAGCAAGGCAACTAATACCAAGCGGATTGCGTCATGTTTGCCAACGATGGTTTGCGCTAAATTTTGCGTTAATGCGTCAATTTTTTCTCTCATATACCAATGTGTTATTTGCTATTGGCTCTTCATCTTGTCAATTTCCAGTAATCAATAATCATTCATAAATAAAGGTACGGCTTGTGACCGTACCCTGACTTTACTTCTTGAGTCTTATATACAGTGTTCCCGGAACTGGAAGAAATTAACACTCCGTACCAAAAAAAACTTTTGTGGCGGTGCAATCCTGACGAATCTGGTTTTTGAGGGCTTCTAGAGAAGAGAATTTGCTTTCGGGGCGGATAAATTTTTCGAGTTGGACTGTGAGGGTTTTCCCGTATAAATCGCCAGACCAATCGAATAAATGTACCTCAACTGTGATATTGCTACCATTAACAGTCGGACGGTTGCCAATATTCATCACCCCCAGAGCCAGTGGTTCGAGTTCTGCTGATGTATCAGTCATCATGAAGACGCGAACCGCATAGACTCCTAAATGGGGCAAAAACTTGTCCTTAGGCAATTCGAGGTTAGCAGTGGGAAAACCAATAGTTCGACCCAGTTGTTGCCCTTGAATGACGGTTCCAGTAAGGGTGTATGGTCTGCCCAAAAGCTGTTGAGCACGTTGAATATCACCGCTTGCGAGAATTTCACGAATGAATGAAGTGCTAATGGGGGTAATTTCTGGGAATGTAGATACAGATGATGAGCCACGATCTTCAGTTGCCAGAGGAACGATCGCAACCGGGATATTATATCTGGCGGCGATAATTTGCAAATCTTGGGCAGTACCGCTACGTTGTGAACCAAAATGAAAATCATACCCAATACTGATTTGGGTGACTTGAAGTTGCTCCACCAAGATTTTGGCGACAAACTCTTCGGGTGTGAGGGAGCATAATTCGCGATCAAAAGGTAATAGTACTAGTTGCTCAACCCCTAGCGATCGCAAATGTTGCACTTTTTCATCAAGGGGGGTAAGCAAAGCACGAGGTTTACCGCTAAAAAACTCTTGCGGATGGGGGTTAAAGGTGACAACAGTAGAGTATACGTGCTTGTCTCGATGAGCAGGGGAAGTTGGAGAAGCTGGAGAAGTTGGAGAAATGAATAAATCCTGCACTTCCTCCGCTTTCCCTACTTTCAAGATAGGTTGAATTACCTGTTGATGTCCGCGATGCAAGCCGTCAAACTTGCCAAGTGCCACAGCAGCAGGTGTTAAAGCTAATTCAGTTGAAGAAGTAACCCACACGGAACACCCATTTGGAGACAGATTTAGCACGTCAATTCTGGGATTTTAGGTTTATTGAGATATTGGCTTTTGTCATTTGTGATTGGCTCATAGCTAATAACCAAATAACTACTAAAAGCTTAATCCTCTCAATCACCAATCTAATCTAAAATCTAGAATTGCTTCGACTGTGATTTTGGTATTTAGGCGGACTTTAGATGTGACTAAGAGGAATAGTTTCTGATAAGGGAACAGAAACTGGCACCTGAAGTACCATTCCTTCCTTAGCCATTATGGCTCCGGAAAATTTGTTTTTTGCTTGTACGCCGACATCATCCAAAAAGTCGTCGCCATGGGCGGGGTCGTGATGGTAGATTACTAGAGTTTTGACATTGGCGGCTTTGGCGAGTTTAACTGCTTCTTGCCATGTGGAGTGTCCCCAACCAATTTTGGGAGATTGGGGAGAATGATACTCTTCATCGGTATAGGTTGAATCATAGATGAGAATATCAGCGTTACGCGCTAACCACAAAATATTCTCATCAAGTCGATCAGGATAATGTTCGGTATCGGTAACGTAAACAGCTGCCCCACCACGCCAGTTAACTCGATATCCGACTGCCTCACCTGGATGATTCAGAGGCGCAGTTTCTACGGTGATATCGCCAATTTTGATTGCTTCCCCTGGTGTGACATCGTAAAAATCCAAGTCCGCCTGCATAATTTGCAGAGGAACAGGAAAATTAGGATGCAGCATTTGGTCATTGAGACGTTGCTCGATAGTAGAACCATCAGGTGCGATCGCCCCATAAATACAAAAACGATTTCCTTTGACAAAACCTGGGGTAAAAAAAGGAAATCCTTGCATATGGTCCCAGTGGGAATGGGTAAAAAAGATATGCGCTTCGACCGGCATTTGGCGCAATAAAGATTGCCCCAAGACATGCAGCCCTGTACCACCATCAAAAACCAAACGTTTACCGCCCACTTGCATCTCAACGCAAGGGGTGTTGCCGCCGTAACGGACTGTATTTGGTCCTGGACAGGGGATGCTGCCACGAACGCCCCAAAAATGCACATTAAATTGTTTCTCTATCCTAGACATGGGTGTTGCTTGCTGGACTGAGTGGGCGATCCAAAAATGTTAATTGTGTTAATTGTTGGCTTCAGTTGATTCTGTCTTGAAAATGGATGGTAGTTTTGGGTATTTACTGGTAATACTACATACCTATTTTTTATGACAGTTATACCAAATAAACGGCAATTGTAAAGTACATGAAGGCATGATTGACTTTATACAGATACAAAGTAATTTCATTCAAGTAACTTTTATAACTGCTACTACGTTATAGCCTAAATTTCTCTATCATGCATATGAGGAAATTGGGTGTTGGTAACTGGAAAAGGATAAAAGACAAATAACCTCAGTCCAGCAAAGGATAATTCAATTCCCATTTTGGCAATCGAGTTAACGCTGTAGTATAAGTGAGATTGTACTGCAAGGGGGTAATACTGATGTAGTTATCACGGATAACATGTACATCTATTGGTATATCTTGTGGTAAGTTTAATCCAATTGGTGGTTCAATATCTTCAAGGACTTCCCCGGTTAACCAGTAATAAGTTTTACCGCGTGGGTCAATCCGCTTGTCAAAAACATCTACATAACGACGCACGCCTTGACGTGTAATCGCGACTCCAGCAATTTCTTCTTGTTGCACAGCAGGAACATTGACGTTCAAGAGCATTAATTCCGGTAATGGATTATCTGCTAATTGCGCCACCAAATTTTTGGCAAAATCTGCTGCTGGTTGAAATTCTCTCAGTTTATGGCTGGTTAAACTCAAGGCGATACTGGGAATACCTTCAATTACACCCTCCATTGCTGCCGAAACCGTTCCCGAATAAAGTATTTCTGTACCTACATTCGCACCTTGGTTAATCCCAGACAACACTAAATCAGGAGGCGAATCTAGCAAAGCCCACAGCGCTAGCTTGACGCAATCGGAAGGGGTACCATCACAAGCCCAAGCTTGAATCGATGGATGAAATAGAGACTCAACTATTTCTGCACGAATAGGTTGGTGCAAAGTCAGCCCATGTCCAGTTGCTGAACGTTCTCGATCTGGACAAACAACTGTCACTTCGTGTCCTGCTTCTGCTAGGGTATTGGCTAAAGTACGGATACCCAAAGCTGAAACTCCATCGTCGTTGCTAATCAACAGTTTCATCTAGTTCTTCAAGGTTCTAATTTTTTTGGAGAAGAATATCATGGAGATGATATTGGTACGCAAATTAGGATGCAAAAATTGCTGCCAAGTTAGGAACACGATTAATATGTACTAACTAATTATACTCCTTTTGGTAGTTGTCTATTTCGTTACATTAGTAAATTAAAAATTTTGTGAGGCTGCCGAAAAGATTAAATATGTGGATGTGTGAACAAAAAAACTGATGGGGCATTTTGCCCAGATGCGATCGCTCAATTCAGCACAGGATGCTGAAAATGTAGTAGACTCAGCAATGCTGGAACCTATCAATGTTTATTAATTAGCTTCTAGATTTGTGAACTTTGCCAGGGTAATACTCCCCGGTGGCAAGATTTACGTCAACATCACAGTCAAATTAACTGCTGTATTAATTAAAAAATTATTCTTAATCAACGAGCATGAGCAACGGACAAAGTAATTTAGAGGCTCAACTTTTGGCATTGCGAACAGATGGGGAAAGGGCAATATCCCAAGCCGATACCCTCGAACGCTTGGAGGATTTGCGCGTTAGCTATCTAGGCAAAAAGGGTCAACTATCGGGAATTCTCGGTAGTATGGGCAAACTTCCACCTGAGGAAAAGCCGAAAATTGGGGCGATCGCAAATACAGTTAAGGAAGCACTACAAACCAGTCTTGAACAGCAACGTCAAGCCTTGGAAACTGCAAAAATTCAGGCTCAGTTGGAGTCGGAAACATTAGATGTGACAATGCCGGGAATTTTTCTGCCCCAAGGTCGTGTTCATCCCCTGAATGGTATTATTGACCGTGCCTTGGACATTTTCGTCGGTATGGGTTACACAGTTGCCCAGGGGCCAGAAATGGAAAGTGATTATTATAACTTTGAGGCACTGAATACACCAGCCGATCATCCGGCTCGTGATATGCAGGATACCTTTTATTTGCCGGATGGTAATCTTTTACGGACGCATACTTCTTCTGTGCAAATTCGCTACATGGAAGCTGAAGAACCGTCAGTACGAGTTGTTGCTCCTGGCAGGGTTTATCGTCGCGATACTGTTGATGCTACCCACTCAGCAGTATTTCATCAAATCGAACTTTTGGCGATTGATGAAGGTTTAACTTTCACTGACCTCAAAGGCACAATTAAGGTGTTTTTGCAAGATATGTTTGGTGATTTACCAATTCGTTTCCGGGCTAGCTATTTCCCATTTACGGAACCAAGTGCTGAGGTAGATTTGCAGTGGAATGGGCGCTGGTTGGAAGTGATGGGTTGCGGTATGGTTGACCCAAATGTGCTGAAATCTGTTGGTTATGACCCGGAACTATATACTGGTTTTGCGGCGGGTTTTGGTGTTGAACGCTTTGCAATGGTGTTACATCAGATGGATGATATACGTCGTTTGTATTCGAGCGATTTACGTTTTTTACAGCAGTTTTAGGTCGGTGAATGGTTAAGTTAATTAAAATTAATTGAAATTAAGTTAACTTAACTTAAAATTCAGAGTTAGCCGAGAGAAACCGGGCTTCTTCCCATGTAAATGTAATTTAAACCCGGTTTCTCAACAACAAAATTTGAAGTTATTCACGTGCAAATAAATAAAGGATGGTATCTAGGCTTGCAAAGCAGGGTGCAAAATCTTTTGGAGTTTTAACTTGCTGACTTCTGCTTTTTCCATTTTTTCTGTATTTTTATAGATAGATTTGCTAGATTTGCGATCGCTAGATTTTCCACTTCAGCAGTTACACACTCATCGCAATAGTTGAGAAATCATACGATTTGCTTGGGATTCGTAGCTACCACCAAATAAATTGAAGTGATTGACAATATGATAAAGGTTATACAGCGTCTTGCGAAATTCATAACCCGATTCTAAGGGGAACACTTCGTTATAACCACGGTAAAACTCCCCAGGAAAACCGCCGAATAATTCGGTCATAGCAATATCAACTTCCCTGTCTCCATAATAAATCGCTGGATCAAAAATTACAGGTTCTCCTTGTACGGTAAAACCTGCATTTCCTCCCCACAAATCACCATGAACTAAGGATACTTGGGGTTTGTGTTCAGCTAATAATTCGGGTATTGCTACCATTAATGCTTCCGCCTGGGGAAAACGTCCGCCTTTACTTTTTGCCAGTCGAAATTGAAACTTTAACCGATTCTGAATATAAAATTCACTCCAATTATCTATTCGAGTATTAATCTGGGGAGTTGAGCCAATGGTATTATTCACATACCAACCAAAACCCTTTTGATTGGTGAATTTGTGCATTGCTGCTAGTTTTTGCCCCATTAATTCCCAAGATTTGCTATCATCTCTACCCATTTCTAACCACTCCAAGACGAGGTAGCAAGAATTTTCTGCAATCCCAGAACATAAAGGTTTTGGGACACGAATAGTTTTGCTGTCAAGGATTTCTTGTAAACCTAGCGCCTCAGCTTCAAACATCGCAATTTGGGAGGCTTGATTGAGTTTAACAAAGTAGGTACATTGACCGTTAGAGATTGCATAACCTTGGTTAATACAACCCCCACTAACAGTTTTTTTTTGCCGGGTTTCAAATTGGTTATTTGTTACTTGGCTGATATGGGAGTCGATTTCAGTCCACATTTTTTGTTTTGGGGATTTGAGATTCAAAGTTGAAGATTAATAATGCAATAATGTAATCTTTTCTTAAGTTTATATAACTAAAATTATGCAGATTAAATTAATTCCTAAATAAAACTTAAATATTATTAATTTTTAATTTTTTTATTAAATTAAGTAATCATCGAATTGAATATAGAAATACATGCATGATATACATAATTTATTTTGATAATCCATAGACTAGAGAGGAGAAATATTTATCGATAGTTGATTACTGTGTTGAAATAAATCACAGGTCGGGAATCAGAAACTACTAAAATCTAAAATTCTCAGAGGTTTAATAATGGCTGCAAGTGAAAACGTGGATTCTGGTTACGGCGTATTAAACTTACCGAATAGTCCGAGTATTTACGACGCAGAAAAATCATTTCAAATCATTGAAGACTCGATTTTGGGACTTTGGAAAGTAGTTAATAATTTAACTAGCATACAACCTCCACAATGCGATCGCTATCGGGTGACAATCTTTGGTTCGGCTCGATTACGTGCCGATAGTCCTCTATATGATGGGGTGAAAATACTAGCCAGCGAACTGACAATGATGGGTTGTGATATCGTTACAGGTGGTGGCCCTGGCTTAATGCAAGCAGCGAATGAAGGTAGTGTGATTGCAGATATTCAAAACAAAACTAATTCTATTGGTATTCGTATAGATTTAGATTTTGAGCAAAAGGCTAATCCTTTCGTCGAACAACTGTATCAGCATCAAACATTTTTTACTCGCTTACATCACTTTGTCTTACTATCCAATGCTTTTGTAGTTGTACCTGGTGGTATTGGTACAGCACTGGAAGCATTTATGATTTGGCAATTGTTACAAGTTCGGAAATTATATGACAAACCCTTAATTATGGTTGGGGAAATGTGGTCAGAATTAGTTGACTGGGCAGAACTATATATGATTAATACCGAACATCAACTTGCCAGCCCAGATGATATGAAAATCCCTTACTGCGTCAAAAATTTTGCCGAAGCTACGACTATTCTACGTAAATATCATGCTCAATGGTTGCAAGGATGTAAAATCTAAAGTTTAGATTTAACTAAGCATAATTGAGGAAAAGTCAGGAAGGTAGGTGCTAATGAATCTAGGTATGAATTTATATCACCCCAGACAAACCACCTTCGTGCAGATGATCCTAATTTGGCTTGACAACCACAACTCCATAGGCATCAGGGGACAAATAATCTTGTGCTGCTTGCATCAAGTCATCTGCTGCTTGTCTTTGAATATGCAGAGGATAATCAAAAGCTGGTTCTAAATCACCAATTAAGGATTGATAAAAACCATACAAGCTGGCGCGATCGCTTGGTGTTTCATTACTAAAAATAAAGCGATTTGCGACTTTTTTACAAATGCGATTTATTTCGGCTTCGCTAACTAATTCTGTTTGTAAAGTACGAATATTTTCTAAGATTGCGGCTTCGACTTCGGGAATATTTTCGACTGCACATTGGGCAGAAATATAAAATAAACCTTGTTTTTGCAAATTCATATTGCTGGCACCAATATGTGAAACTAGTCCGCGTTCTTCCCGTAAATCACGAACTAATCTTGATGTGCGTCCATGTCCTAAAATCCCTGACAAAATATCTAATGCATAGGTTTGATTTAATTGATTTAAACCGGGAACACGCCACAGGAGAATTAATCTTGCTTGCTGTAACGTTTCATCAACATATTCTTGTCTGATAATGTCTGTAAATGGAACTGCAACGTCCTTTTGATAAGGATAATTTTGATAATTGTTATAAAGACTAAATGCTTGATTATGTTGTTGGCTGAATTTTTGATTTAATGCTTGATGTAATTCTTGATTTAAATCCCGACAATTCCCGTATTCACTAAAACCTTCCGCAACTACACTAACTAAATCCTCCACAGGTAAATTACCCACCACCACAGCCGTCATGGACTGAGGTTGATACCAATGGGCGTGAAAGTCTCGCATTTGTTGGGCTTGAAGTTGGCAAATCACCGCCTCTTCTCCCAATACTCCCCGTTGATAAGGTGAGTTGGCAAACCCTAATTCCATCACCCGTGTAAATACTCGGCGGCGAGGGTTATCTTCACTACGCCGGATTTCTTCCAAAACAACTAATCTTTCCCGTTCAAAGGCATCATCGGCAATTGTCGGATTCAAGACTACATCTATTTGCAATGGTGCTAACTTAGCAAAATCCTGAGGCGCACAAGTGACATGATAGTGGGTGTAGTCTTGGCTAGTTGCTGCATTTGTGACTGCACCCCGTTCTTCAATCCGGCGTTCAAATTCTCCACTGACTAACCGCTCTGTTCCTTTAAACACCATATGTTCTAGGAAATGAGCCATACCATTGATTGCATCTGGTTCTACGTAACTACCGACATTCAGCCACAAATTCAGATTTACTGCATCAACTGGCATTTGCTCTGCCACTATTGTCAATCCGTTGGGTAAATAATGCAGCTGAGGAGCATTGAGGCGAGGCAATTTCGTCAGGGTTGAAGAGATCATTCGGGTTTTTGCGGGTTCCTTACATTCTTATCTTACCTAAGTTAAAAGGAAAGCTGCGAAATCAAGAGTCAAAATTGAACCAGATACGGAGATATAAAAACGTCAGGACAGCATATCCTCTAAAATTAAAATAAGAAATATTAAAAAACGTAAAGAATAGTATCAATGCTGAAAAATTCTCATAGTAAGTCGCGATCGCATTGCCAATCCCGCGTCATTGTCATTGGTGGCGGAATTGGTGGCTTAACCGCAGCAGCATTACTTGCCCATCAAGGTTACGAAGTGTTAATTCTCGACCAAGCCATAGTACCGGGTGGTTGTGCTTCCACCTTCCAGCGTCAGGGATTTACCTTTGATGTCGGTGCAACCCAGGTGGCTGGTTTAGAGCCTGGGGGTATTCACAATCGCATTTTTGCGGAATTAGGAATTGATTTACCAGCAGCAACACCATGTGACCCAGCTTGTGCGGTATTCTTACCAGGGGAAACTACGCCGATTAATGTTTGGCGCAATCCGGAAAAATGGCAGGAGGAGCGTCAACGTCAGTTTCCCGGTAGCGAACCCTTTTGGGCTTTGCTGACATCGTTATTTAAAGCCAGTTGGGATTTTCAAGGACGCAACCCTGTATTACCACCGCGCAATCTTTGGGATTTGTGGCAATTAACCCAAGCAGTGCGATCGCAAACCCTAATTACAGTACCCTATATGCTGTTTACAGTGGGAGACGCATTGCGTGCCTACGGTTTAGGAAATGAGCATCGCTTGCGGACATTTTTGGATTTGCAACTCAAACTATATTCACAGGTAAATGCAGAAGAGACGGCATTACTCTATGCTGCAACCGCTTTAGCAGTATCACAAGCACCCCAGGGATTATTTCACCTCAAGGGTAGTATGCAGCTTCTCAGCGACCATCTAGTTACAGCCTTGGAACGTGATGGCGGGAAGTTGTTAATGCGTCACACTGTCGAGAAGATTCATGTTACCAATGGCAAAGCCACAGCAGTAACTATTCGGAATCAGAAAACAGGGGAAGTTTGGCAAGAAACAGCCGATCATATTGTTGCGAATGTGACTGTGCAAAACTTAGTCAAACTCTTAGGAGATGAAGCCCCACGGGGTTATAAACAGCGTGTTGCCAAACTACCTTCACCCTCCGGTGCATTTGTGCTGTATTTGGGTGTAGAAGCAAGTGCCGTGCCTGCCGATTGTCCGCCCCACCTGCAATTTTTATATGATAGTAATGGTGCGATCGGCGAAAACAATTCTTTATTTGTCTCGGTGAGTCATCCCGGTGATGGACGCGCCCCGGAAGGTAAAGCGACAATTATTGCCTCATCATTTGTCGATGTGGAACCTTGGTGGCAAACGGAAGATTACAAAGCTTTAAAACAGGAATTTACCCAAGAAGCCATATCCCATTTAAATACATACTTCTACTTGAAACCGGAAACCCTGATTCATGTCGAAGCCGCCACACCTCGGACTTTCCAGCGTTACACAGGGCGAGAACAAGGTATAGTGGGGGGAATTGGTCAGCGCATCCCGACTTTTGGACCTTTTGGTTTTGCTAATCGTACACCCATTCCCGGTTTATGGTTAGTGGGAGACTCGACACATCCCGGAGAAGGAACCGCAGGGGTAAGTTATTCAGCATTGACGGTGGTAAGGCAGATTGAAGCACAAATGTCTGGAACTGGAAATAAATAATTGTGAATATTTGACTGTATTCAAGTGTTAATCACCATGATTAGCACTATTTTTTGTTAAAACTGTAGAAGTGCGATAACCCTACATTTGCTTGAGTGCGATCGCTCATCTTAGCTAGATAAACATCTCAAATCCAAAATCCCATATGACGGTAAGTTACGAAACTTTTCAACGTCAAAAATATCCAAAATTTGGACACTACAATGCCGAATTGATGAATTGTGAATTTTGGAAATATATGGTTGAAACAGGTTATTCAGCCTGGGAAGCACGCGAGGAATTTGGGTGTACAAATAGGTTGCGCGAAGGGCCAATTTGGAGTTTTCAGAGATATGGAATGTCGAGTAATTCCCTAGCTGATGGTCGGGTAATTTACATCGGTGGTGAACATGAAGATGGCCGAGACCCAGATTTTTGTATCTATAATGATGTTATTGTCAAATGTACAGAGGGCGAAATAAATATTTACACATATCCCATCGATATTTTTCCACCTACAGATTTTCATTCAGCGACGCTAGTTGATAATAAGATATTTATTGTCGGTTGTCTGGGACATCTACAGGATCGATGTACCCAAACTACTCGTGTATATTGCCTTGACTGCGATGATTTTACTATTGAAAAAATAGAGACACAGGGGAAAAATCCTGGTTGGATATACAAACATGATGCGGAATTTATCCCAGAGAAAAACTGTATTAAAATTGCCAAAGGTTACATTTTTCAATTAGCTGAAGGCGAAGAAATTTATACAGAAAATACTGATATTTTCTGGTTAAATTTATCTAACCGACAGTGGTTTCGTGGGGAAATACCATTTTAGTTAGCAATTCCAGAGGGAGTAAATTAAACTACACTCATATGATAATTAGTCAGGAATTAGGGACTTTAAACTAATTTAATATCCAATTTGTGTAGGGTGTATTCAGCGTCAGCCGAAATGTATTGTCATCTGGAGTAGTAGAATTAAGTAATTTATTTTGGGAATTCTCTGAGTAAGTAATCAGGAAAGAATAAGTATTATGTCAATGTCGAAAACTGAAGCAAAACAACTTTTAGAACGGATAATATTTGAAACAGATCGCCCACAAGAATGGGTTCAGGATGTATGGGGTTTAAGCCCGACTTTAGGAGAAGATGCCGCCAAACTAGTTGATGTTTTTGAGATGTTAATCGAATGTTGTGCCGATGAAAAATTAGAGAATTTAGTCCACAGTCTCTATCAAGAACACGTAGACTTATAAGTATTGATATCACTATTTTCCTCTGCTTTCTCTAATGCAGATGTATTGCAAACAGATGTGTAATTTCCTGCTTAAATACCAATACGGTTCAGTTAAGGTTGTCAGTAATCGATTTGTTGAGAACCAAGACTTGGGGGACGGTTGCGTCTAGGCTGTTGACTCTGTGTCCTTTTTGGGATTTCGTTCATGCAAAAAACGTGGATAGTCACAATGGCTGAAACCTTTATTTTGCTTGGGTTTTAACGAGGGATTGAATGCTACGAACAAAAGTACCAAAAATCGCCTAATTTTCAACAAAGTCAACAGCCTAGGTTGCGTCCCCCAAGCCCCCTCCAAATAAGAAATACAAAAATTTTTGGGAGCGACGAATTATAAGCCTTCTTAATTCAAATTGAAACAAAACTCTTAACCCAAACTCAGGTTTTAGTTAATTTATATTCTTAACTGAACCGTATTGGCTTAAATACTAGTAGTCTGTCAATTTTCTTTTGAGGGATTTTTGGTAGTGCAAAGAGGAGTTTCCGGGGAGATATTCTTCAGGGAAAACTCTGGGGCATCTTGCCCGCGTAAGCGAGACACTCACAACACTACAGTCTCTCATTTCAATTCTGGTAGATTACTAGCAATAGCTATTTATGAGCATTCAAAATCCAGTTACAGCTAAATTTTGGGAATCCCAACACCAGATAAACCAGAAAGTACACGTAAATTCTGACAGCGCACTAACTCATTAAAACTTAAATGCGATCGCCCTTCAATTTTAGCTACAGTTTCAATGGAATTGAGTAAGTTTTCGGCTGCTGCGGTTGGCGAATAACCGCGACGTTGGGCAATATTCAGCGCATCATTATCAGCATTAATTTCCAACTCCTGGGAATTATTCATTCGCCAAATTCTGACTATTCCCATACCACTCAATGCTAAGGCTGCGATCGTACCAACTACATCACCTTGCCTGAATTCTACCAAACCAACCAATAAACCCGCTAAGATAATCCCCTGAGATATATCTGGTTTAAACCATTTCACCTCTAGTAACCAGCTTACAATCCGCAAAAACAATATATCTCGCTGTGGCTTTGTCAACTTACACCATAAATCAAAGTTAATATATATAAGTCGTTCTCGATTTCCAGGTAATGGAAACAAAACATCTATTACTTTTATTTGCTCTGGTTTACTGATTATTTTTACCATCATCCGAGCAGATGCGGGCATTAATTCTGATAAGCGACGAATTTCGGAATTGTGCTCCATATCTTTAATTAATATTCACTTTGAGGTAATTGAATTCCTGCTATGCTGTTTGCTTTGAGATTCGTTGCTTTAGACAACACAATACTTATTTAAGGCTTATATTCTGACTACTGAGTCTTGTGTTCGGAATTATTTGTTCAGTCACAAATCTAAAATATAAAATAAAATCTAAAATCTCTACATGGAAGCCTTTGCACTCATCCCACCTGAATGGACAAATCAGGCTGTTCACGCTTACACATTTTGTTGTCCAAAATGTCATGCCCATAGTTTAGAAGCTACAAAAGTTTGGATTAACAGGCGTGCCCCTGTGACTACTGAAAATTACCGCCGTAAATGGCAGGAATTTTATCACTGTCACTGCGGTTATGTATGGTGGGCTTGGAGTAATGACAGACCACCTACAGATTTAAAAAAGCCAGAAGATAAGTAATTGCTAGGAGTTAGGAATCGGAGTTTCATTATACTCAAATTACCAAAAAGCTCGCCTCGTGAGGCGAGCCTAAAATTCTCATTCTATTTCTAATTAATTTCTAGATAACGCCGACGAATGTCTGCGAGCCAGAAATATTAGAATCTGAAGGTAGTACGCAAAGTCCCGATGTAAATGGTGTCGTTGTTATCGTTATGTTCGGGATTGAAAATTACCAACAAGCTGGGAGTAACCGAAATATTATCGTTGAGTTGCAAGCGGTATAGAGTTTCTAATTGATAGGATGTATCTTGATCTTTTTGTCTAACTCCAGCAACTCTATATCTGCTACCCGTGATTTTGGGTGGTTGACCAAAGGTTATACCGAGTAGGCTGCCTTTGCTACCAAAATCTCTTAAGCCAAGATTTGCAGCCCAGTAGGTAGCAGTTGCATCTTTACCTGCAACACCAGCACCACCACTTTCCGCTTCTAAATCAGCGTAACCAAACCATCCACCTACAGCCAGTCTGTCACTAGCTTTGAAGTTAGCTTGTACACCATAATGATTACCAGATGTGGGAACATTACCAAAAGGTGTACTTGCTAAATTGCTTCCTGTGCTTCCAAATGAGTTAACTCCACCACCACTAGTAACACCAGCAACTGTAGTAGTAGCATTTTGGTATGTGTTTGCATAGGTAAAACCGATACCTAACTGTTTGCTAGGTTGGAAACCTAATTGCGCGATCGCAGCGTAGTTACCATCAAATAATCCATTTCTATCTAAAGGACTACTAGCTGTGTTATTGCTTCCACCAGCTAAATAACCAGCCGATAAAGACAGTGGTGAACCCTTGGGAGCGAAGCTAATTGTTGCACCCGCACCACCAGAACCTTGACGGTAGATAGGGCTGAAACGACCATAACGGGAAATCGAGCCAGTAGATGAGCTAGCAAAGTCAGGGTTGAAGTTAGGAATGTTTTCCCAAAATTCACCATTATTCGCATCAACTTTGATACGAACTGCATCTGTGAGGTTGAAAGCGTAGTTAATTTTATCGATAAATACGTCGTTACCAGTGTCGTTGTCATAAGCCAAACGGGTCATGTTTGTGCCTGTGACAACGTTATTTGGGGTAGTATTCCCTGCTTGCAAACGAATTTGTAACTGGTCTTTACCCGTGAAACTACTGTTTAAGCTCAAACGCACCCGCTCAGAGAAAACAGTATTACTATCTAAGTCTCTTCTTGCTGCATTCGGGTTATTGACTAATGTACTAGAACTATTTGCCCTTTGATCCCCAAAAGCATCGGAAACGCTAAAAACCGCTTCCCCAACTAACTTGGTTGTGGTGGAAAATTGATTTGCTTCCAGTTCAGCAGTTCTTGCTTCCAAGTTATCAACACGACCACGTAAAGTAGCCAATTCTGCTGAAAATTCTTCTTGCAAACGTTGCAATGCGGCTAAGTCTTCTTTAGTAACCAAGTCAGCAGTTGCAGTTGCAATCAATTCGTTAACGCGATCCAAACAAGCATTTAAACCTGCGGCAAATTCATAACGAGTCAACGCTCTGTTCCCGCGATAAGTACCATTGGGGTAGCCTGCGATACAACCGTAGCGTTCAACTAAGGACTGTAATGCTTGGAATGCCCAGTCTGTGGGCTGTACGTCTGAAAACTGGGATACAGATGTTACTTGACCAATGTTTTCAGATTGCTGTCCTTGCGCTAGTTGGTTAACTGAGGTCATACCACCGTTAACTTCTCCAGCCAAAGCACTACCTGCTGCGCTCAAAGTTGCGGCAACAACAACAGGACTGAATTTCAAAATGTTCCAGAGTAGTTTAGACATTAATTTGTATTCTCACTCACACCTACCTGTGTTTATTTTACATTACCTCTGGGAGATTTTTCCTAAGTTACGGAAATTTTTAATCTGACTATTATTAGCATCAGATATTTATTATAAATTTGTAGTTTGAAACTCTTGCCAGTTTTTTTAATTTATGCTTTGCGTTGCGATCGCTCTCCATACATAACGATTTCATTCCTCATTTGCCTGTGGTTAATAAAAGGTTAACAACCACTATTTTTCTCGATCAATAGTCAAGAAATACAGATATATTGTTTTTTATTTATTTTTGGGCAAGTAATATTTTTAACACTAATATTGTTCAGCATTTAGATATAAAAAGAGCAGTCACGACATTGGTATCGTAATTTTGCCCAAGAAGAGAAAACTGTATCAAAAAATTGTCTCAACATCGACTTTGGCGAATAAGTCATGGAAATTATGCCAGTAATACCAATTCTCTAAAATTAGGCTACAGATGGAATCTATGGAACCATTGCTAAATCTAGATTTTTTAATTGCGTAGCTTGCTTCTCGCGACAGCGAGTATTGCGAATTGCGAATTGGTATAATTCCTTGAAATAAATCCAAGAGTGTCATCTTTTGGTGTTGATTAGCTTTTGGGTTGAAGATAACCAGCCAAGAACGAGCTACCGTTGTTTTGTCGCTGATTTATATTGGCTAGAGGTTTTCCCAAGGTTACATTTGTGATATTTGACTTCTGACTTTTGGAACCTATGATCAGGCGACGTTTGTGACGAATCAGAGTTGCTTCTTCTTCAAATTCTTGCAACAAGCGCGTCACAGTCACACGAGTAGTATTTAAGACTTCCGCCATTTCCTGATGAGTCACGTTCAAGTCAATCAGTTTGCCTTGTTCAACATCACGACCGAATTTTTCACTCAACCAAACTAAAAACAGCCACAATCGTTCTGAAATAGTTTTGCGGTGGACTATGCTCAGAAGCTCTTCCGATTGTTGGATATGGGATATCATTGCATTGACATTTTGATACCACAAGTGAGGGGGGATAATGCTCACCTCAACACTTGTCAAGCATTCAATTTGGTAGGGTGTAACACAAGACAAGGGAGAACCAATCAAATCTCCAGTTCCCCAGTAACCCAAAGTGATAAAAGTACCATTTTCATCCCAAGTTAATGTCCGAACCGCTCCACGTTCAATTCTCCAAAGTAGATCATTTTGTGGTGGGATGACTTCACGGCGGGCAAATAATCTTTGTGGTAAAGAACTATGTGAAACTGGTTGAATAGGAGAATTTAGTTGTGTAACAGAATTTATGTTGCGATTACTGGAATATATCATGTTTGAGGTCTAGTTAAAGTTGGACAGGTTAGCATTGCAGACAGTAACCTTAAAGACTAATTGCTTGGAGTTATTTAATCAGGCAATACGTAAATAAGCACCGATTAAATAGTTATGAGTTGTTTTTACTTGTAGTTGACGATCAGGCTTGAGAAACAGTCATCAAGAAGGTAAATTATGATCAAATAGCTGTGATTACTAAATAAAACTAAAAAAAAATATTAATATTTTTGTATCTTTGCTTGTGTTGCTTACCGAAAATTTTACCTCATTCTGTTTGTTTTCATGGTTGATGTCTGTTTTATTTAATACATTTAACTACTTAATATTTGGGCATGTTCTATTCAATACAAATAATTGCGTAAAATAACTATCTATTAATAATGACAGTAAATATTTTTCCCTTAGAATTTTTAATAGTTCTTTTAACAGATGTAAGCCTGAAATTACTTACTAACAGATATTACTTATCCATAGTATCTAGAAAATGGCACTAATTTTTCGTTAGAGAATAAACTAATTTTGCAGTTTCTAATTGAAATTAAAAAATAACTTAGCATTTTTCACTATCAATCGAAAACTCCAACACCAATTTACTATGAGTGAAGTGATAATAACAAACCAATATATTTATATATAAATGTATTTTTACATAAATATATTTAGGGTAAATATGGTAGGTGAAAATTTCCTACACAAATTCTGTCAATAATAATTTATGTAACCTTGGATTTACAGAAATTATTGTTAACAGACAACCCTGTATTGAACCTCACTCACTTAATCTTAGCGAAGAAGAATGTTGTGATTAATTTACTCACAACGAATCAAACTAGAGCCATAGGTGTTAAGGAAAACAATTTAAGATTGCCTTCGCTACTGTAATCTAGCAAGTTTAAGAACAGGTAAGGTTTTGATAAAATGTGCTTTGTTTAACCAAATTTTAATTGATGGGCAAAGGAATACAAGCATGAGGATTCATCCCAGGTTTGCCGAAATCACCACAATCAAACAGGTACGGAGATAGAAAGAAGACAGGGAAATGAATGGTCTGATACCAATTCTCCAACATAAGGGACGCACAGATGGAGAGACACGGAGATGTATTTTATGTGTTACCAGATTTTGGAGAAACTATATTATATTGAGACTCTGGGAATTAGAGCATAAAAAAAGCAACTCTTGATGTTGCCTCACAGTCTTTGATTTTGATCATCCTATCTTGATATTAAGTTCCGAACCAACACTGAAGCTTTTGTTGGAATTGTTAACTGAATAATATTGTTAACTTACGCGAATGTGACTAGGAGCGTTGCCCAGTAACAATATATGCTACTCGTTGTCCAATATTTGTAGCATGATCCGCCATTCTTTCCAAACAACGAATTGCTAGTCCTAACAGCAGAAAAGGTTCTAATAAACCGGGCACATCGCGCTGCTGTGCTAAGGCAGTATATACTCGTTCATAGGCATTATCGACGGCATCGTCTAACTGTTTGATATTGCGTCCGTTGGCTTCATCTAAATCAGCTAAAGCCACCAAGCTTGTGGCTAGCATCGCTTGAGCATGGTGGGACATCATCGCAATTTCTGGCATCAGTGGATGCGGTGGATAGGAAAATAATTTCACCGCAATGTTACCCAAATCTTCAGCATAGTCACCAATACGTTCTAAGTCGCGTACTAGTTGCATAAAAGCACTTAAGCAGCGTAAATCACGTTCTGTTGGTGATTGGTGTGTCAAAATTAGGGTGCAATCAAGCTCGATTTGCTTATAGAAGCGATCGATTTTCCGATCAATTTTGGGAAGTTCTTTGGATGCTGTTAAATCACCCGCAAATAATGCTTGATGACTCAGGCGAAAGGATTTTTCTACTAACGCACCCATACGCAGTACATCTCGCTCTAAGCGGCGAATATCGCGTATTAGTTGGGATGATTCTGGATTGTGATTATAAAGAATTGCTTTCACTCTTCCAGTCTTAAAATAATGAAGATACTTTTAAATATAGTCTTGACTTCGATAGTTTGCCATCACTTCTGGTAATTCAATTTGCATCCAAGCTCCTTTAGTTTTCGGGTGATTCATTGCTTTAATTGAGCCACCATGTGCTAATACAATTTGTTGAACGATCGCCAATCCTAAACCAGTACCGACGATTGTTGTGTTGAGGCTATTTTCCTCCGCAGGTTTACGAGTTCTGGCTGTATCTCCGCGATAAAATCTCTCGAATACATGGGGTAAATCTGTTTCCGAAAATCCCACTCCCGAATCTATCACATTAATTTCTAACTTTGACTCCCCAAAAGAGGTATATTTTTGCGCTTGTTCGCGGGAGTTTTCAGGAATCTTACTGGCGCTGAGTTTGGCGGGAATAATTCTTACTTCTACCTGAATTTTATTATTGGAGTTACTATACTTGATACAATTGTCAAGCAAATTTACAAATACTTCATACATTCTTGAAGGGTCGGCTTGAATGCAGATATTTTCTGGTGCAGAGTAGGAAAAATCGATTTGCTGTCGTTGTGCTAATGGTTCGAGGGTTTCCCAAGCAGAATAAATTAAAGATTTTATATCTACAGGTTGGCGTTGCAGTTGCAGTTTTGGGTTATTTTCCAGTTGGGTTAGGTCTAACCAACTTTGAACCAAATTAATCAGACGGTCAACTTCCAACATCAAACGGTCAACCCAGCTTTTGAGGGGGGAGTCTAAACGGTCTTGCAAGGTTTCCACTACTAGACGAATCGAAGTGAGTGGGGTTCGCAGTTCGTGAGCCAAATCGGAAAACGAGCGATCGCGCATTAAAATTGCATTTTGTAATGGCTGTCGATTTTCTAAAAATACGCCCACTTGTCCCTGTGATAAAGGTAGGCTAGTGGCTCGGAGAATTATCGGTTTTACGTCAATTACAGCCTGAGGACTTTCGCAAGAGGGATGGAACTCCCATTCCTTAATTTGCTGTGCGGCGCGATCGCGAGTTAGTTCAATTAAGCGATCAAGTTCGTATGAGCGTACCAATTCCAACAGCAAACGTACTTGTCCCGGTTGCCAGCGTTCCAAGTACAACATTGCCCTTGCTTGTTCGTTACACCACAGTAGTTGATTTTCGTCATCTACCTGAAGATAGCCAATTGGAGCAAATTTCAATAAATCTTGATAAGTTTGTAATTGCTGCTGCAAAAACTGTCTTTGGTACTTAACCAAAGCAATTTCATCACGTAGACGCGGAATCAAAGGTAATGAGACACTTAAAGGCGATAAAGGCGATCGAGTAGTTAGAGGTTGCAACATCTGTGCCAAATAACGGTTTAGCTGATACTGCTGCCATACCCAAAACCCAACACCAAAGATTAATCCCAAAGAAAAACCCAATACAAACATTAAACATCACTAGTCGTTAGCTGCTTTATCAAATTAAACTAACAACTATTACCAGCGATAGCTAGTTAAAAGTCACATAATATTCAAACCAAACTATCAAAACTATCCAAACCGATAGCCAAATCCCCGCACAGTCACAATATATTCTGGATGGCTGGGGTCTCTCTCCAATTTTTCCCGCAACCAGCGAATATGTACATCCACTGTTTTGCTATCGCCTACAAAATCAGCCCCCCAAACTTGGTCTAGTAACTGTTCTCGTGACCAAACTCGCCGTGTGTAGCTCATAAATAACTCTAACAGGCGAAATTCCTTCGGCGACAAATTTACCTGCTCTCCCCGAACCAACACCCGACATTCTTGAGGGTATACAGTCACATCCTTGTACTGTAAAACTGGTGCTGGTACTGAGGCACTTAATCTCTGACGACGCAGTAACGCCCGACATCTAGCCACCAATTCTCGAACACTAAAAGGCTTTGTTAGATAATCATCCGCTCCAACTTCCAAACCCAAAACGCGATCGGTTTCGCTACCCTTGGCACTCAACATCAAAATCGGTACTGGATTGCCTTGATGACGCAATAAACGGCATATATCCAAACCATTGATTTGGGGGAGCATCAAATCCAAGATCACTAAATCAAAATTTGATTCCCCTGAATTAGCTTCGCTACTTTTTAAATTCTCGACCGCAACACGCCCATCAACTGCTGCTACTACCTCGTAACCTTCTCCTTCCAATGCCAATACCAACATCTCCCTTATCAGATCTTCGTCTTCGACTACTAAAATGCGGTTGATTTGACCGAACTCCGATGCCGGAGGATATTTTGTCAATTCATTGGTGGTATACATCGATCAAGATTACAAAATAAGGGTTTTCAACTGTATCTATATCTATTGCGATTATCTCATATCTTGTACCAAGAAAATTTGATGGATTTTAAGCACTCAGTATTCAAGCGAAATTATCTGATATTTAGCGATAAAAACCAAAAAATAATGTAGCTTTATCACTCAAATCTTTACTTGGTCTCAGTATATACGGAGATGTGCAAGATATCTTTAGATTATCAACTCTCCGTGCAGTTAGATTAAATAATTTGCATTTAATTTAGAATTTGCCTATCTGTATAACCAAAAATTTTATAAGTGTAATTGTTTATCTCATTCCTGAATTTCTTCTTGACAAGAGTAAATTTCCTCAGCTAAAATCATGGTACAAAAGTACTAAAAAATAAAGCAAAGATAGTTTCCCTTGTCGAGACGGTACTATTTTCAGCATTTTCACTGCATTTAAAACATATGCTTCAAGGCTAGCCTGGTAGATGTACAGGTGCCTCTTGATGTACCTTGTTAGCGACTTGAATTAGCTAATTAATTAAAAATCATTGCAATCCAGGGAGTTATGGATATGAGCATAGTTGCGAGTAAGGATAGCAAACAGCAATTAATGCAAGCATTTCAGCAGATATTAACCGAACGAAAGAACATTGAATCCAAGATTGCAACGAAACTTGAAGTTGCGGAAAAAGCAAAAAATAAGGAAATACTGGAAACAGCTTCAACTTATACAGTTGATAGCATCGTCAAAAGCTTGGCGGATTTACAGTTGGAATTTGGCAGCATTGTCAATTCGCTGTCTGAGAAATTAGCAAAAGAAAACTCAAAGCTAGATGAACTCAATCGAGCAATAGAAGTAGAAACTGTATATTTGCAAGAACTCCAACAAATCCGAATAGTTGCCGATGCTATTGATGTCCTAACACAAGAACATCAAGAGAAATTAAAAAACCTGGAACAAGATACGGGTAGTAAAAGGGAAATATTAGAAAAAGAAATTTTACAAACTCGTAAAGATTGGCAAAAAGAACAAGTACGATTTGACGAAGCATTACAAGCAGACAACGAGTTGCAAATTAAGCAACGCCAGCAAGAAAATGAAGAGTATGCATATAAGTTAGAAAATACCCGTAAGATTAATTCTGATGCTTACGAAGCCAAAAAGCGGAATTTAGAACGTGACTTACTAGAGAAGACACAAGAAAAAGAAAAAAATTGGGCAGAACGCGAGAAGGTTTTAAAAGGGAACCAGCCGCTATTCGCAGAATATCAGAAAAAAGTTGCAGCTTTCCCGGCAGAATTAGAAGAAGCTGTGAAGAAAGCACGTGAGGAAGCAATTAAAGAAACAAGTCAAAAAGCAAAAATAGAAGCTGATTTATTTGATAAAGAGTGGGAAGCAACTAAACAAAGCTACGAGTTAAAAATTAAATCATTGGAAGAGACAATTCAAAAGCAAACTGAACAAATCGAAAGTATTACAGTCCAGCTACAAGCAACTTTAAAACAGGCACAAGATTTAGCAATGCGTGCGTTTGATGGTGCCAGTAAATAGTTAATTATTAACTGTTGACTGATTAGACTTATTAAAGTTTATTGATTAACTATTTCTCATTTGCCCTTTTTCTTTCCCTCAGGAGTGAGATTATGCCGACAAAGAAACCAACTGACAAAAATACTAAAGTTGAAATTCTGCAAGCTTATGAAGAATTAGCGAAGGAAAAAGCTGCACTAAAATCACAATTAGACCAAACTATCAAGCAAAATAAAGTAGATTCAAGTCTAAGTTCTACCTCTAATTCCACAACTAAAGAAAAAAAAATAGCTGAGATAACAACTATGAATTCTTCAGTAAGTATTCAGCAAAAGATGAACTATACTATCGACAACTTAGTGAAAATTCAGTTAGGTTTTGGTAGTGCTGCTAATGAATTATCAGAACTGTTAACAACTAGAGCCTCTAAATTAGCAGATATTAAACAATCTGTGGAAGAGGCAACTCAACAATTACAAGAATTACATAATCTCGAAGTTCAAGAAGATAGTTTGGATAATCTGATCCAAACTTATGAAGATAATTCTAAAACTTATCAAGAAGAGTATAGTCAAATTTTAGAAACTCTTTCGCAGCAAATTCAAGAGGAACGTGATTCTTGGCGCAAAGAACAAGAAGAACATAAGTTATTTATCAAAGAACGTAATGAAAATCTCTCAAAAACTCGTCAGCGTGAAAATGTTGATTACTTATATGATTTAGAGCTTCAGCGTCAACTCAGTCGAGATGAGTATGAGCAACAGCAAAAGGGTTTATATAAAGAATTAAATGACTTGCAATTGGAAACCGAGAAAAATTGGTCTGAACGAGAAAAAACTATTTCTGAACGTGAACAACAATTTGAAGAATATAAAGCAAAAGTAGAAGTTTTCCCGAAAGAAAAAGAAGCTGCTCTGAAAAAAGCAACTGAAGAAGGTAAAGGAATTGCATATTACCAAGCAAAAGTAAAATCAGATTTACTTGCCAAAGAAGTTGATGGGCAAAAAAGATTTTATGAACAGCGATCGCAATCTTTAGAACAAACTATATCTAACCAAGAAACGCGAATTATGAATCTTTCTAATCAACTGGAATCTGCATTGAAACAGGTGCAGGATTTAGCTGTTAAGGCGATTGAAGGTTCGGCAAATGTAAACTCATATCAAGCAATTAAAGAAATCGCTTTAGAACAAGCTAAAAGTCCGATGAAAAACAAGTAAATCTGTATCTTGAACTTAACTTTAAATGATTAGATATCCCCGATTGATTAACATTTGGGGATATTTAATTTCAATAATTATTCAAAACCATTTATTGAAGATGATGTTTTGCAACCATTTTCATGCTTCCCGGTGTGGCAACTGTCAAACCACGACGTACTGGTTTAAGTGGACGCTTATTCACAAGTGAAACTTGATATTTAGATAAAACTGTTGCTAAGACAATTTTCATTTCATACATCGCAAAAGCTAATCCAATACAACGGCGGTTTCCACCACCAAAGGGTAAATATTCATAGGCAGAAAATTGCCTTTCTAAAAATCTTTCCGGCTTAAATTTATCAGCTTCGGGATATACTTCTTCGCGATGATGGGCAATATAAATTCCGGGTATAATTACTGTTCCCACAGGTAAGTTATAACCAACAATTTCAATTGGCTTTTTCACCACTCTGGGAAAACTCGTCATTATAATTGGATAAATTCGTAGGGTTTCTTGACACACTGCTGTCAGGTAAGGCAGCTTGGCGATATTACTGAGTTGTAAATTTTTATCAACAGAATTAAGCTCAGTTAACAAATTTTCGCGGACTTCAGGTAAATAGTCAATCCAGTAAAAAGCCCATGTCAAAGCTGATGCAGTAGTTTCATGACCAGCTAACAATAAAGTAATTAATTCATCGCGTAATTCAACATCAGACATTCCCTGCCCATCATCGTAACGTGCAGTCATCATTAAACTCAAAATATCTTGGCGATTTTGATAGTCTTCTGTTTTTCTTTCAGCAATCAAAGCATAAATTAACTCATCAATTTGCTGAATTTGATTGATTACCCAACCCCACGGACTCCAAGCTCCCAAATCTTTTTGCAGGAAGCGAAAAAATAAGGAAGTAGACATTAGTGGATAACTAATAAAATCTAAAAGAGAACTCAGTAAGTTTCGGAGATTCTCTAAGTTTTCTCCGGCATCTAAACCAAAAACCACTCGCAGAATCACCCGCAAAGAAACCTCTTGCATTGATGAACGAATGTTAAAAGGTTTACCAACTTCCCACTCCTCCATAACTTGCTGAGTAATTTCGCGAATTGTATCCCCATAAGTCCGCATTCGATCGCCATGAAATGGAGGAGTCAGTAGCTGACGCTGTTGCGAATGGCGATCGCCATCCAAAACAATTAGTGAATTTGCCCCCACCAGAAACCCTAAACCCCGATTCGATCTCCCGGCATCAAAATAGCTCGGATCGGCAGTATATATCTGTTGCAAGGCTTGAGGACTACAAAAATAAACTAAGTGATTACCGCTTTTATTGAACAAAGTAAAGGTATCGCCATAATTCTTCGCATTGTCTTCCATGTACTGAATTGGCTGGAAAATCAACTTTAACAATCGCTGCAAAGATGCTTTTCTAGAACCTTCTGGTAAGCTAACCATAGTCGTCATCTAGTTTTACCTGCTTGATTCCACATTTATATATATTTTGACGATATTTTTGGCGACAGAATTTTCAGAGGATGGTTATATTTATCGCGCAGTGATAATTCCCAAGTATTCTGTAATCAAAGTTGCTGGGTGACTGAAGATAAAATTTGCATCCTAAAATTAGCTAAATTATGTAAATAAATACTAGCTAAATAATTTAATTTTTTGTTTATTTAAGGTAAAGAGGTAAAGATGACTTTCAAGCGATTAGTAGTAATCTTATTAACGGTTGTAGCTGTCTTATTGGCAGCCTCAGCCTTAATCCGCAGTTGGCAAGAACCTCAGTTTAAAAGTCGCTTGGAACTCTATCAAACCGATATGATATTGCAAGCTTCTACTTGGGCACCAGAAGAGACTTCAGATCAGAATTATCAAGGTGCAAAGGATGCAATTTTAGGGGCAAAACCAATAGAAAACGCCACTACAGAATATGAAGCAGCCCAAAAGTCAGCAAAAGCAGCTTTAGAAAAAACCAATACTCGCCTCACAAAACTTCAAGAACAGCCTGTTAATACTCAAATTGGTACCCAAGAGAGTACGCTATCTGCAACCAACAATGTTGCCCAAAACCAAAAACAACTTTTATTAAAATCTCTCCGAGAACAACAAAAAAACTTAGCAGAAGTCGATTTACGTTTGGGAATTCTCCAAGCAAAACAACAAAAAACAGACTTAGCAATCAAAACTTGGGATGAAGTCACCCAACAAAACCTAGTTAATCCTGATTTACAGCAAACTGCCCGCGTTTTAACCGGAATTTGGGCTAGTTCCCCCCGTCTCTTACCCAATGCATCTGAACTTACCACAGCTAATCTCAACGGTTGGTATCGATATACAGCCCTATCTCAACTTTATCGACTTCAACAACGAGATGATGCCCTCGCAACACTCAATTCTTCGCAGCAGAAGATAGCCGAACAAGCTGCCATCAAACTCGCAGTTGTTGGGGTTCTACCCAATTTAACTGTACTAGTTGGCTTCGGATTATTGATTTTTGCGATCGCTCAACGCTTACTCAAAGGTAAACAGTCCATATTAGGGCAGAATAGCCAGCTAAAATGGTCAACACCTTGGGACGTGGAAACAATTTTACTGGTTTTTGTGGGTGGTTTCTTCTTGATGGCGCAGCTGGTAGTGCCCTTGCTCATTGGATTGCTGCCCCTTCCTCCCGCTAATAGCAATATTCGCATTCAAGCTTTATATATTTTACTCAGTTACGTTCTCATGGCGATCGCCGCCATCTCTGTTCTATATATCTCAGTGAAGCCCTTTTTCCCCCTATCCGAAGACTGGTTCCGCTTCCGTCTCGGTGGTAAATGGATTCTCTGGGGTTTGGGCGGTTACTGCGTCGCCTTGCCCATCGTCCTGCTGGTGTCGTTAATCAATCAACAAATTTGGCAAGGACAAGGAGGAAGTAACCCCCTACTCGAACTTGCACTTGCAGGACAAGATTCTGTCACACTAGGTATATTTTTTACTACAGCTGCTATTGCTGCTCCTCTATTTGAGGAATTCCTGTTTCGCGGCTTTCTACTCCCTTCCTGTACCCGCTACATGCCGGTTTGGGGTGCGATTCTCCTCAGCGCTTTCATTTTTGCGATCGCGCATCTGAGCTTGTCAGAAATTTTACCCCTATTTTCTCTAGGAATCGTGTTGGGTGTAGTCTATACCAGAAGCCGTAATCTTCTTGCTCCAATGCTACTTCACAGCATTTGGAATGGCGGCACTCTCCTCAGTTTATTTGTCCTTGGTAGCAGTAACAATTAGTGAGTGTGTTCACCCCCTTGACAAACCACTAAACATTTGCATTAATATATTGCAATCAAAAATAAATCAACAGTAAATTTATGCATGTTAGCGAGGATAATTGTTAATTAAGTTACGCAACAAACCCAGAAAAATGTTAGATAGATAACAAAATACTTAGCAAAATAACTGTTAACTGAAAGTTGACTCAATTTGCCAACGAGTGTCGTAAGTATTGTGTCATATTTATTACTTAGCTTCGGTTTGGTTAAGGTTCCGAGCGAATTAATTCCTTAATCCTCGTTAATGATTTTTATACTGTCTATTCAGCTCGGTTAATTTCGATGCGAGTTAATTCTTACATTTTGTTGGGAACGAACTCCAGCTAGAAAGTGTCTATGCTAGTATTCAGATAATAACAACGAGATAAAAAAGTCCGGGATTTCAGCCGATCGCTTGTAGAAAGTAATATGGCGTAGCGGATTTAATGATATTGCTTTGAATTGTCTGAGCAAAATTATTTTTGTTCTCAATTAAGCAAGACTGCTGTGCTTATATTTTTCTTCATTTTTACCTACAGTTACATACAAAACGGTGATAATCGCAGGCTTCGTCTGACGGTTAAGTTCCCTAGGTGTTAAGAGCGCTTCTTTCCGAATCTTGAAACGCTAATATTTGGCTATATTTTCTGTTAAATGCTTCTAATCTGATGAAGGAAGGTTGCATTAATACAGTTGATTCTAACGAGTATAAAATGTTAGTTCATCATAGTTAATTGTCAATAATTATTGCCCATGCTTGTGATTTATTTATACGGGCTTGTTAGTAATTGATGGGTAATTGTACCCTCGCAATTATTAAATTTTGCTTATGAAGTATAAGTAAATAAATTAAATAACTATTGAATATTAATTATTAGTTGTGATTTATTAGTTATTAGCGATCGCTGATTACTTAAGAGCTATTAACGGATTAAATATTCACCATGATTGACTAACTATTAATCGTTAGTAATTAGCCATATATTTTCATTTTTGTACTGAATCAACCCAGTGGTTGTGTTTACTCAGTACATTAGTTACGCACTCAGGAAAATAAATATATCTTTTCTACTGACAATAAAAATCTCAATTTTATACATTCTTACCAAGGAGTTTTTAGTCAATGGCAAACCTCACCCCTAGCCACGCTACCAAGCAAATTTTGTCTGGATATTGTGGTATTATTTTCGGTGGATTTGGTGTCCATAAATTTGTTTTGGGATACTCTGCGGAAGGCTCAATCATGCTGGCTATTTCCTTAGTTGGAATTGTGTTTGCTTATGGAGTGCCATTTTTAATTATGCAGCTTGTCGGTCTGATGGAAGGCATGATTTATCTGAACAAAAACCATGAAGAATTTGTAGACACGTACTTTGTGAATAAACAAGGTTGGTTCTAGAACTAGATATCCTAGATATCTCGTAATTATTATTGCTGAATGCAATTTTTAGAGAATATAAACAATTCAATATATTTTCCATGAAGATACAATATCTTTATTGTGTCTTGAATACCACACTCACCCTACTGTTTGTTATATCAAAGGTAGGGTTGAATTCTTAGACATCATAAATCTAGATGATGAATCTACAATATGCAGAAACTTAGAACTAAAAGAATACTACTACTTCCATTTATAATTCTCGGTTTCGGATATTTCTATGCAGTTTCAAGTGTAGGTGTAGATGAATTTTGGAAAAGTCAGATTGCATTGATCCCCGTTCAACTTGGTGCAGTCATATATTTTACTTATCTACATTGGGGTAGTCGTCAGTCTAAATAATGACGCAGGAGACAAGGGAATGCGGCGAAAGTTAATGCTAACTGATTAGCCGGACTGGAGATGAAATAGTAAATCCCCAAAAATTAACAAAAAGTTAATTAGTTTGACAATATGTCAACTTGGTCAATTTGTCAGATTTAGCCTACGCTCAAAGAAGAGGCGCTATTTGTGCTGAAGTTTCGTAGCAAATCCAACAATTCCCCATGCAACTTGTCCCAAAGACCGAAGCAAATTCTGAAAACAACGCAGCAAACAAGCCAGTAGTCGAAAAAATTACCCTTGATGTCGGAGGGATGAAATGCGCTGGTTGTGTGCGTGCTGTCGAACGTCAACTCAGTCAGTATCCGGGGATCATAAATGTCTGCGTCAATTTGGCAACTGAGGTGGCTGTAATTGAATCGGAAATTGGTGTAGTCGTTCCTGAAGCCTTAGCAGAGCATTTAACCGCAGGTGGATTTCCCAGCCAACCACGTTTACGCCAAGGGAGAACTGGAAGCGCGGCAACAGATATAGAAAAAAATATAGAACAAAAAAGCGATCGCTTTTCTCGTCCAGGGATGCAATCGGTGTTGAACCAGTTGACAGTTGCGGGTTTATTGCTACTACTTTCAACTTTAGGGCATTTCAGTAATATCCTAGATGCCATCGTCCCAGGATTAAATAACATCTGGTTTCATTGTGGACTCGCTACAATCGCATTATTAATTCCTGGTCGTTCAATTTTAGTTGATGGCTGGTTGGGATGGCGACGCAATGCACCAAATATGAATACCCTTGTCGGTTTAGGTACAGTCACAGCTTATACCGCCAGTTTAATCGCATTACTATGGCCTCAACTGGGCTGGGAATGTTTTTTTGATGAACCAGTCATGATGTTGGGATTTATTTTATTAGGAAAAACCTTAGAACAACAAGCACGAGGTCGTGCTGCATCAGCTTTTAAAAATTTACTGGCATTACAACCCCAAGTAGCACGGTTGATTGGGAAAGCAAAGCAGCCAGAGGAATTAGAAAAATCTACTTTGCCCAATCCTCTCAACGCTGAAATAGTTGAGATTCCAGCCGAACAAGTGCGGGTGGGAGAATGGTTGCAGGTGTTGCCAGGGGACAAGATACCCGTTGATGGTGAAGTAGTGTATGGACAAACTACGGTGGATGAGTCGATGCTAACGGGTGAAGTTGTACCCGTGATGAAACAATTGGGGGATAACGTCACCGCCGGCACAATTAATCAATCGGGTGCGATCGCAATTTGTGCTACCCGTATAGGTAGTGAAACCACCCTTGCCCAAATTATTACTCTTGTTGAAGCTGCACAAACCCGCAAAGCACCCGTTCAAAAGTTAGCTGATACTGTCGCCGGATATTTTACATATTTTGTCATCAGTGCCTCTTTGCTCACGTTTTTATTTTGGTATTGCTTTGGCACACATATTTGGGCTGATGCCGTGTCAAATGTGACTATCAATGCCGCAGTACCAATGGCACATCATCTAACACATAGCACTCAGTATTCCCCACTTCCCCCCTCCCCAATTCTCTTAAGTCTCAAATTAGCGATCGCAGTGATGGTAGTTGCTTGCCCTTGCGCTTTAGGACTTGCTACCCCAACAGCAATTATTGTGGGTACAGCCATGGGTGCTGAACGCGGTTTACTAATTAAGGGTGGGGATGTTTTAGAAATTATCCATCAGCTTGACACGATAGTTTTTGACAAAACTGGTACTCTCACCACAGGAAAACCAACTGTGACAGATTGTATTGTTTTGGAAGCAGAGGAAATTGACAGCCAGAGAAGACATCTATCTAAATCCCCTGAAACTCTGCTACAAATTGCCGCAGCAGTTGAAAGCGGTACATGCCATCCTCTGGCAACAGCAATTCAAAATGCGGCGACAGCACAATCATTAAATACTCTCCCAGAAGCCGTTAATTTTCATACCGAGCCAGGTTTAGGTGTGTCGGCGTTGGTTGACGGCAGTAATGTTTTACTGGGTAATGCCGATTGGTTAAGTTGGCATGGTGTTGTCATTTCCAATGCTGCAAAGACTACAGCCCAGGAACTGGCAAATCAAGGAAAAACATTGGTTTATATCGCCATTAATGACCAAATTGCCGGGATAATTGCCGTTAGTGATACCTTAAGACCTGAAGCCAAAACAACAGTTGAAAAATTGCGGCAAATGGGTTTGCGGGTCATGATTTTGAGTGGTGATGGCATTGAAGCTGCGAATGCAATTGCCAAACAACTTGATCTAGATAGTAACAATGTGATTGCTGGTGTTCCCCCAACTAAGAAAGCTGCGGCGATTCAACGTTTGCAAGAGGACAAAAAAGGTAGAGGGGAAAATTCCCAATCGATTGTGGCAATGGTGGGGGATGGAATTAACGATGCACCAGCACTATCACAAGCCGATTTAGGAATCGCGATGCGTTCGGGAACAGATGTAGCCATGGAAACTGCTGGAATCATACTGATGCGCGATCGCTTGACTGATGTAGTAGAATCGATCCGGTTGAGCCGTGCGACATTCAACAAAATCCGCCAAAATTTATTTTGGGCATTCGCCTATAATACGCTGGGAATTCCTCTAGCTGCGGGCATTCTCCTGCCCAGTCTCGGTTTAGTTCTTAACCCTGCTGGCGCTGCGGCATTAATGGCATTTAGTTCAGTTAGTGTTGTCACCAATTCACTTTTGCTACGACGATTTACTGCTTACAGTCCCGACTCCCTATGAGTTCAAGTCATTTCATCCAATTTGAGTCCCCGCAATGCCTAGTTTGGACAATTTCAGGGTATTCTATCTTTAGATCACACTGTATCCCTAAGTAAGCTTAATTAGCGTTGCATTCGTGTATGCTTAACTACATACTAATGTTTGTTTAACCCTAGCAAACAATTGTGTATTAGTGATAAGGTAGCTTTATCATGCTCAAATTACATCACTATTCAAATAGCTAAAACCAAGCTAAGTGTTGTCAGTTTCAGCAGTTAATTGTGATTAACTACAAAAATGGGCTAAGTTCCCAGCTAATTTACGCCTACGCATAAGAATTAGCCGACTACCTTGGTTACAATCGGAATTTTTAATGGGAAATTTGTTAACAATTTTATTAACAATAGAACAGCGATCGCGCAACTCATTCCATTAATTTATTCATGCCATCAAAATAACAGTCAGTGCAAAATTAGAATCATCAGATTTTAATCTGCATCAAAACTGTGAGGTTTGTCGTATTAGTTGGTGCGTTTTTGTGTTCTGACAAAGCGGATGCGGGCTAAAGCATACTCAAAATTTTGCTCATCAGGAGAAGTTTGCCAAAAAAATTCTTCTTGAGGGTAAATATTCAGTAACGCTGAGTTTAGCATTGCATTGTGGAATGCTAATTCGTATTAATTACATACCCGAAAACCAATAATTATGAGAATGGCAGCGAACAATACTCAAAAAATATTAATTAATTCAACTCCAACTGATTTTAGCAACGATTTGCCAATGGCAGCAGAAATTAGTGAAAGTCATCTATTGATCGTAGAAGACGATCGCGGACGTAAAGAGATTACCCTTGATCGTCCAATATATTCGATTGGTCGCGATCGCGAGTGCGATATTCGTTTAAATTCGCAGTTTGTCTCGCGTCGTCATGCCACACTTGTCAGGCTTCCCCGCGATGAAAATAATCATACCTATTATTATCGCATTGTCGATGGAGATGCCAAAGGTAAGCCTAGCGCCAATGGTTTAATGATTAATGGACGCAAACTACCAGCACATGACCTCAAAAACGAAGATGAAATAGTCTTTGGGCCTCAAGTCCGTGCAATCTACTATCTGCTGAAGGATTCCATGCGAACTGGGCAAACTGATTCCACTGAGTACGATATTACATTAATCAATCCAGGAATGACTGAAGAAATGGAAGAATAGAAACTTGTAATACTTTGCTGCAATTTATACAGCTTGTGCAAGTAAATGAGATCAAGAACAGAGATTTCCTAATAGATTACTTGGCGGAGGATTTACTCTTTCCGTCTTATTACCGAATGGGGATAAATAAATTCTCACATTAGATTCAGTGATAGAGCGTGATAACTTCGGTGAAACATATCCAAATTCTGAAACCCCTGTCAAGTCAGGATTTTTCAATTGCGTAGCTTAATCTTGCTAGTCTACGAAAACGCCTTGCGGCGTACACTCACAGAGAAGCCACTACGCGAATTGCGAATTGCGAATTGCGAATTGCGAATTGCGAATTGCGAATTGCGAATTGCGAATTGCGAATTAATATAATGCCAGCCCCGACATTCAACTTTTCCACTATTATTTTTTGTATTGTATTTGTAATACAGGAGAAATCCTAAATCTCCCCTGCCAAGCATCTACAATATGTAGGCAGAAAAAAATGCGTATGTGAAATAGGAGTATTTTCAGTGGAGTCCCGATACAACCCAGCAGAAATTGAGGAAAAATGGCAAAAAACATGGACTGAACTTGGCTTAGATAAAACTCCTCATGACTCGAACAAGCCAAAATTCTATGCCTTATCTATGTTTCCCTATCCATCGGGTAGTTTGCACATGGGTCACGTCCGTAACTATACCATTACAGATGCGATCGCTCGCCTCAAACGGATGCAGGGGTATCGGGTGCTACATCCCATGGGCTGGGATGCCTTTGGATTACCTGCGGAAAATGCTGCTATCGATAGGGGTGTGCCCCCATCCAAGTGGACGTATCAAAATATCGAGCAGATGCGATCGCAATTGCAGCGTCTGGGTTACTCGATTGATTGGGATACGGAAGTTGCTACCTGTTCCCCTGATTATTACAGATGGACACAATGGATTTTCTTGCAATTTTTTGCCGCCGGTTTAGCTTATCAAAAGGAAGCTGCGGTAAACTGGGACCCTGTAGACCAAACGGTTGTCGCCAATGAACAGGTGGATAGCGAAGGACGTTCTTGGCGCAGTGGTGCGATCGTCGAGCGGAAGTTATTGCGTCAGTGGTTTTTGAAGATTACCGACTATGCTGAAGAATTATTAAACGACCTTGACAAATTGCCGGGATGGCCAGAACGAGTCAAATTAATGCAGGCTAACTGGATTGGGAAATCAACAGGTGCGTATTTGGAATTTCCCATTGTCGGTACGAAAAATGGCATGGATGAGAAAATTGCCGTTTATACGACACGTCCCGATACAGTTTATGGCGTTAGCTACGTGGTATTGGCTCCCGAACATCCATTGACAGCACAGGTGACAACAGCCGCACAAAAAGCCGCAGTGGAAGCATTTGTCAAAGAAGTGGCAAGTCAAAGCGAATTGGAGCGAACTGCGGAGGATAAACCCAAGCGGGGTATTCCCACAGGAGCCAAGGCAATTAATCCATTTACAGGGGAAGAAATACCCATTTGGATTGCTGATTACGTCCTGTATGAATATGGTACAGGTGCAGTGATGGGTGTACCTGCCCATGATGCCCGTGATTTTAAATTTGCCAAGGATCAGAATTTACCAATCAAGGTTGTCATTGTTGAAGAGGGACAAGCAGAAGAGGAATTAAAAGCCGCATATACTGAAGCCGGTGTATTAGTAAATTCTCAGCAATTTGATGGTATGGCTTCCGGTGAGGCGAAGAAAGCCATTGTCGAATATGCCGAACAAAAAGGATTTGGTAAATCCCGTGTTCAATACCGCTTGCGCGACTGGTTAATTTCCCGACAAAGATATTGGGGTGCGCCAATTCCCATCATTCACTGCCCCGAATGTGGTGCTGTTCCTGTACCCGATGCGGATTTGCCTGTCAAATTACCTGATAATGTCGAATTAACAGGACGCGGAGGTTCACCATTAGCAAACTTGGAGAGTTGGGTAAATGTACCTTGTCCAAGTTGCGGGACACCAGCAAAGCGGGAAACCGACACAATGGATACTTTTATCGATTCATCCTGGTATTACTTGCGTTTCACCGACGCAAAGAACGAAAACCAAATTTTCGATAAATCCAAAGTCAATGACTTTATGCCTGTAGACCAATATGTTGGTGGTATAGAACATGCGATTTTACACCTGTTATATTCGCGCTTCTTTACCAAAGTCTTGCGAGACAGGGGTTTATTGAACTTTGATGAACCCTTCCAACGGTTGTTAACCCAGGGAATGGTACAGGGTTTAACCTATATGAACCCGAACAAAGCTGATAAAGACAAATGGGTTCCTAGCAATTTAGTTGATCCAGCCGATCCCCGTGACCCCAAAACCGGGGAACCCTTACAATTAGTTTATGCCACCATGTCCAAATCCAAGGGTAACGGTGTCGCACCAGAGGATGTCATTGCTAAATATGGTATTGACACAGCCCGGATGTTTATTTTGTTTAAAGCACCACCGGAAAAAGATTTGGAGTGGGATGAAGCTGATGTCGAAGGGCAATATCGCTTTTTAAATCGTGTTTGGCGCTTGGTAACAGAATTTATAGATCGTAAGTCCTCAGGACAAGCGAATCAACAAGCAGAAATGACCAAACCAGAAATGACCAAACCAGAAAAGGATTTAAGAAGAGCAATCCATACAGCTATCAGAGAAATTACGGAAGATATTGAAGGTGGCTACCAATTTAACACAGCGATTTCGGAGTTAATGAAATTGAGTAACGCCTTAACTGATGCAGGTTGTAAAGATTCACCTGTATTTGCTGAAGGTATCAATACTTTAATTGTATTGTTAGCTCCCTTTGCACCCCATATTGCCGAAGAATTGTGGAAACAATTAGGGAATACAGAATCAGTACACATTCATCCTTGGTTAAAATTTGACCCCGAAGCGATGATTGTGGACGAAATTACTTTAGTCATTCAAATTAACGGCAAGAAACGTGGTGATTTGCAAGCACCAGCCAACTTAGATAAGGATGCGTTGGAAAAATTTGCCCGTGAGTCGGAAGTAGCACAACGACATCTTGAGGGTAAAGAGATTAAAAAGGCGATCGTTGTTCCAGGTAAGTTGGTTAATTTTGTAGTTGTTTAGATTGGGTTTTTAGTTTTTCCCTTCCTGTAATTTGCGGGGAGGGATAATTTTTAATATCGATTTTAAGAAAGAATACGATAAATGTTGGGTTCCACTCCGTTTCAGCCAATCTACAAATCTCAACCTACAAATATATTTACTACGAATCTAAAACTTGGTTTCTTTTATTTCTGATTTCTTTTTTAAACATTTCTAATTGAGTACACTCAGGCTCTCCATTAAACATTTCTCTTGCCCAGTGTTCGCAGTTATAACGCAGCTTATTCCAAACTCGCTTTTCAATTGTTCTTGATTCTTTAATACGTTCCTCAACTAGACTGTATGGAACAGTTTGAGGAAGATGTTGTTTTACAATCCATTCAGGATGATAATTTAATTCGTGAACATATCCAAATCCCTTCTCTACAATGCTATTTTGAGGTTTTACTGTTGCCCCTGTAAAAAAATGTGCAATTCTAAAACCTTGAGAACTTGCTATTACAACGCCGTAGTGATCGTAGTTTTTATCTCCATCATCTTTACAAGATATAGCAACAAGATCACCGATTTTGACTACTTCACCATTAATATCGTTAGTATCGGGGATTTTATCGAGAAGAATGAAGTAATTTGACAAGGAAAGTAATTGAATTTCAGTTTCTCTAAATGGAGATTCTATCCATTGAAAATCACATTCTGGAATTAATTTAATAACTTCATCAAATTTTTCCTTTGCCCATTTTAGATGTTTCTCAAGATGTTTAAGAGAGCGAATATGCTGCTCTCTACTAGGTTTATAGAAATTCACATCAAGCTTGATGCCTAAACATTCAGATGAGCGTTCACAGATATCTATAATTTCTGTATCTCTAGTATGTCTAACAATTTGGTTCAAATCATGTTTGATAGTACCATCATGAAGATGATTTTGAATTTCTCCAAGTAAATATAATATTTTTGCAGTACAGGAATTCTTAAACATATTTTTTTTCACTTTTTAGAAAGAAGAAGCTTTATTATTGACTTTTTCAGCTTATTTCTTGTGTTTTTGTTTTTCATTCTGTTCTTGTTCTATCTTCTCTAAAAGTGTTTCGGAAATAATGGGAGCTATGATTTTAGAAGATGGGATTATACTTCCGGCAATTTTTGAATTGGAAAAAGAAGACATAGTTTTTTCTCCGCAAGTCGAAATATAATTCAATATAGTCTTTAAAAAATTAAGTTGGCAACCTGTGATTTATACGTAATGTTTATAAATGCCTCATTTTCAAGTATTATTTAGAGTATTAGTAGGTTAATTATAATAAGACTTCATGTATCACAAAAATTATGATTATCTTAATTTATAAAAAACATATTTTTATATAGTATTTTTACGTAAATAATAGAATTATTTAGCATTAATTTGTCTTGAGAATAATATAAGGATGAATCAGCGTGACTTATCAAATCCCATTATTCAAGGATGCAGTAATATAACTCAAAAAACTAGCAGCAGATATTAAATGAATGATTGATAAAAAATTCTCGATTTAGAAATTGAACCCCGTCCAAATGGGGTCAAAAAGTCATAAGGTGATGATTTATCATCTCGTATCCTATTCGGAGATTACCGAATCTACTATATTATTGATAATATTTAAATTGAGTGATCGAGTAAATATAATCAGCTTATGAAAATTTTCACTGCGATTGTCGAACGAGATACTGATACTCATTTGTACGTCGGTTATGTTCCTGGGTTTTCTGGGGCGCATTCCCAAGGAGAGACTTTAGACGAGTTACGTGATAATCTCCGCGAAGTCATTGAGATGCTTTTGGAAGATGACAATGTAGAATTGAACACGGAGTTTGTTGGTACACAGCAAATTTTGATTCAGTAAGCGATGAGTAGTATTCCTGTATTGAAACCACAAGAGGTTGTACGTATTCTGGAAAATTTAGGTTTTGTAGAAGTTCGTCAAAGAGGTTCACACAAGCAGTTTCGGCACGAAGATGGTCGAGCAACAACGGTTCCGTTTCATAAAGGACGCGATATTTCTCCTAGACTTCTACGGCAAATAGCAAGTGATATAGAAGTAACTATAGAAGAATTTTTGGAGTCGCGGTAAGGCTTAAAAAGCATTATATACTCTCAACGTAAAAAAATGATCACGTAGCGATTCAGTACGAGTGTGGCACTTCCCTATCTACCCAATATAAAAACTATTGAAAAAGCTGATTATTTGCTTATTTGGGGTTTTGCCATTTGCGAGAAATCCGGTTTCCGGTTCTGGTGTACTCAAGAGATATTTATTGTGAGGGAGAAATCGGGTTTTTATGGAAGATAGCTCTAGATAGAAAGTCAAGGTAAAACGATTGTAGAGTCAATTAACAACCTTAAAGAAGCTACTGAATGATTCTTAGAAAAATTTCCCTTTTTTATTAAGGTTTGAGTTCTTGAATCACTTTACCAGAAGTAGTAAATGATACTCCTTGCTGAAAGCTTGTGCTAATCATTACTGCCTCAACAATTGGCTCAGTCACACTTTTTTTCTCTGCTACCCACTCGACAATAAAGTTAGCTCCAGAACCTCCACTTACATCCTGTTGAGGAATGAAGAATTCTGTGGTGGCTAGGGGTGCAAGTTGTAAATTTCCCTCTGTTTGCTTTTTGACTAATTTTCCAGTTGAGTCATAATAACGAACGGAACGAATTACTATTGGGTCAGTTAAACTGGTGTTACGAATACTCAAAGTTACTGTTAGAAGTAATTGTTCTTGCTTGTTGCCGTGATAAATGTGGGAGTAGACAGGAACATAAATAATTTGTCCCTTACTGACTGTAATTTGATTATTGGATGTTAGAGATACGCTTGTACCATCTTGAGCAATTCGTGTTAAAGATGGTACTTGGGTTGGCGAATTTGCTGTTTGAGATGGAGCATTATTTTTTGTTGTGTCACATGCAGTTAAAAGCATAATAATGTAAATAACACTAACGATCGCAACTCGTTGTATCACCATAGATGTAGTTGTTCTTGACATTAATTCAGCCATCCCCAGACTCTATGCAACTACTGTAACAGCTAGGCGATCGCACAGTTTGCAGGAGAAAATAATTTAGATTCTCTAAAATCCTTATGATCTAATTCTCATTGTGATAACAAGACTCAGATTTAATACCAGAGATTGAGCAACTCAATCAGCAGTTTCTTCCCGAAATATAGTGCGATGGTTCAGCCTGATTATAGTGATGACAATATAGAGATACCCAAAATTCCAAAGATATCTGAATTGGGTTTGGTTGACGAAAACTACTTACCTAATCAGCATCAATGTTTACCTGAACTTAGTGCGATCGCTCTTGCTTGTAAACGTAGTCCAATAGGTAAAAAATTACCTGATGCTTTTTACATTCATATTTCCGCATTGCCTGCCCTGGAAGAGTTGTTGCAAGAATATGAAAGCCGTGCCAGAAGTTTAACTACTCAAACTCACGGTGCAAATCTAGTTAAATTTAGTACTAGTCAATTCAAAATATCTTACTTATTTTATCCCGACTTTGACACCGATCCACACCCAGGTTTACAAACCAGCATTCAAGTAAACTTGGAAACACTGGAAGTTACTCACCGGGACTACAGCCAATGCCAGAATCCGCCGATTCTCCATCGGAAAGAAACTTTTGTTACACCTGAATATCCCCTTTATCAACAATTCGCGGCATTAACCAAAGCCCAAGAAAGCTTAGGCTTGCTGACGAATACTAAAACTATCGGTACGCGGGCTGGTTGGGAAGAACGTTTACAAGCTTACAATGTGGAAATCCAAGGACATCGCCTCATCCAACGCCAAGCAACCACCAACACCCTGGAATCTTTCCCACGCCAAATTGATCGCCACAAAGCTGCAATCGTTCGCAACGACTTGTCTCGCCCCGTACGCGCAGCTGTAGAAGCAGGTTTATTTACACCAGACACAACTTTTTTTGACTACGGTTGTGGACATGGGGGTGATATTGCTCGCATATCACAACAAGGTTTTATCAGTGCCGGTTGGGATCCTTATTATTTGCCAGAGACTCCGCCAACACCATCTGATATCGTTAATCTTGGTTATGTAATTAATGTCATTGAAGATACTGGTGAGCGTCGTCAGGCATTAGTTAATGCTTGGGAACTGACTCGAAGACTTTTAATTATATCCGCCCAAGTCACCCTTGCTGATACAAATAAAGGCACGATCGCTTATGGTGATGGTGTAGTGACAACCCGCAACACATTTCAGAAATATTATGAGCAGGAAGAGTTAAAAATTTACATTGACCAAGTTCTTGATGTTGATGCTATTCCTGTGGCTTTGGGTATTTATTTTGTGTTTCGGGATGAAGCCCAAGCACAGTTATTCCGAGCTTCTCGCTTTCGTTCTCGCGCCACCACACCGAGAGTTAAAGTTCAAGTTAAAGGGTTTGAAGATTACAAGGAATTACTGACACCGTTGATGTCTTTTGTGACTGAACGGGGAAGATTACCAAGTAAAGGCGAATTAGCTGAAGAAGCGGAAATTTGCAGCGAATTCAGGACATTAAAACGGGCATACCATGTCATTTTACAAGCAACTGACCCCGAAGAATGGCAAGCGATCGCTCAAAAACGTCGTCAGGATTTAATGCTTTATCTTGCTCTTTGTAAATTTAGTCGTCGTCCGAAGCTTGCAGATTTAGCACTTCCTGTCCAAGAAGATATTAAAGCCTTATTTGGTACTTACAAACAAGCCGGCATTGATGCGGAGGAAATGCTTTATAGCTTGGGTAATACGGAAAACATTATCGAACGCTGTCGCCAAAGTCAAATTGGCAAAAAGCTGGCTAATTCTCTCTGGGTTCACATCTCGGCATTGGAAAATATTGATCCCTTACTGCGCCTGTATGAAGGATGCGCTAGCCGCACAATTGGACGTATGCAAGGAGCAAACGTAATCAAAATCCATACTAAAAGTCCGAAAATTTCCTATTTATTTTACCCCGATTTTGACACTGACCCCCATCCAGCCCTGCAAACAAGTATGATTATTGATCTACGGGATTTACATGTCAGCTATCGGGATTTTGATCAAGATAATCCACCTGTGTTGCATTACAAAGAAGCTTTAGTAACTCCTGACTATCCACAATATGAAAAATTTACCCGCTTAACTCGTCAAGAAGAAGAGTGGGGGCTACTGGATGACTGGCGGAGTATAACCCATCGTTCTGGGTGGTTGAAATGCTTAGAGGAGCATTGCGCCACGCTTAAAGGATATCAGTTGCTGTGGCGCAAGGATGCTGATCCTTATAAACTAAAGGTATTGCGTGCTGCTGTCAACACCCGACGATATCAAAAACGTCATGAGATTCAGAAAGATGACGATAGCCCAAATATTGCTGCTGCCACTGATGAGGAGAGCGAATCTTAAAGCCAACAAACTCGATTAACAAACCCCCAGACAAGTCGCCCAGGTAGGGCAATCGAAAAAACCTTATCCACCTATTTTCCGTAGTGTCTCATCAAGACGACTGACATTTTCCTGTTTACCTTGTCGATCATAGATGTCACGAGCTTTTTTGAAAAGTGCGATCGCATCTTTAGATTTACCCTGCTTCATCAAAAATGTACCACGCAACTCGAAAACTTGAGGGTGATTTCGGTTTAAGTTCATGGCTTGTTCGGTAGCCCACATTGCACTCGTGTTGTCGCCTAAACGTAGTAAGACAGTTGCTAATCCTAGATAAGCATCAATGTTATTACGATTGAGTTGAATTGATTTGCGATATGCATCTTTGGCTGTGCGGTTATCACCTAAATTACCACTAATATAACCTAACGCATATTGAAAATCTGCATTATTTGGGTTTAGCGCTACTGCACGGCGATAAGAAGATAATGCCGACTGAAGATTTCCTTGTAGTGCATACAAATAGCCAATACCCGAATGGATAGAAGCATTTTTAGGCTCGAGATTTGCGGCTTGTTGATAAACATTGATTGCACCACTGTAATCTCCCGCATCTACAAGTCTGCGTCCTTCATCTAGCAGTTGCTTAACCTCTTGTGTTGTGCGCTGCACTACTGTCACCTGTGCCTGGGCAACTGAGGGAGTTGTTACTGAAATACTTCCTAATATGAGAACACTAATAACAAATGATGTTCGATTGTACACAGTAAATTACCTGAAAGTTTTTTTACAACTTTTTAAATATGCTGGATACTCAAAGGGTTATCCAAAGCAGTACCACACTTTGACGAGACTGAAACAGACACCACTGATTAAACTCGCTGGCAAGTGTTTCACAATTTCCGAGATTGCTTGTACATTAAAACAAAAATTTCTCGATTTGAAAACTCCATTCCTTTACTTTTATGAAAGATTTACGATGAATTGAGTATGTTCCCCATTGCCAAAATCTTCTCATAATTCTCAGTCATGGAACTATTCCAGTTTGAGTCACACAACTTTCTTCTCCGTTACCTATTAACCATCAACTCTATGCATTTAATATGCATTTAAGCTGGAAAACTCCAATCAATCCGACCATTAGTAACTTTTTTGGAGGTTTTTCGAGGAAAATTACTGATTGGAAAAACCCTCAATCATTTGTATTTGTAATATCATGCCCGCATCGTTTGATATTTTTCACGAATCAAATGGGGTTTTCATAGTCTGGAAAAAACTCTTGGCAGTCATAAAAAATCATCAAAAATGCATTACATATCATCATAAAAATTAAAATTTCAACATCTTAAACTACGACAATATCCAGTTTCCTCTGTCTTTCACCAATTCTTATTACCAAAGATAGATTAAATAAATATTGCTAGTGATAGATATCCACAAAAGCTATTTGTCATTTAATTACAAACAAAGATGCGATGTATCACAGCATTTTACTTAACTGGTAAGGGGAAAATTTAGGTTATGTCATACGCAAATAAAGTTGGTGATGATTTTATTCAAGAGCCAGCTGTAATCAATCGAGTCACTGATTATCATGATCGTGTGCGTTGGGGTCCGATTATCTCTGGTTTGCTGGTTTCATTAGCGACACAATTGATTTTAAGTGCAATGTTTTCTGCGATCGGTGCAGGTAGTATTGAAGCATCGGGTAGACCGAGAACTATTGCTGGAGATGTAGCTGGTAACGTTGGTATTTGGTCAACCATTGCTCTGTTGATTTCTCTATTTACAGGTGGTTGGGTGGCAGCCCGTGCTTGTGGTCCGATGAATCGTAACACTGCACTCCTCAACGGGGCAATTCTCTGGGCAACAACTTTGGCTGTTAGTTCCTGGTTACTCGCTAGCGGTGTATCTGGTGCATTTGGTGTTGCTGCATCTAATGCAGGTGAGGTGATTAACCAAGTGCAACAACAGGGTGGTGTGAATGTGCCCCAAACTAATGTGACTGCCCAACAAGCCCGTGAAACTGCATCTGCAATTCGTCAAGGTTTGTGGTGGTTTGTTTTTGGTTCTTTATTAGGTCTAATCGCTTCGATGATAGGTGCTGCTGTTGGTAGTCGTAGTCCCCGTACTAACAATTACTAGGACAAAATTGCAAAAAATACAAAACCAAAAATACATAACACGGAATCACAAAATAAAATTAAACCTTGCAATTCCAGGTTTTCGATTATGAGTATTACCTAATTGCCGGATCATTGGGGATGGAATCTTTGCTTGCAATTGCAAATGTAGAGACATTGCATTGCAATGTCTCTACAAACTTTAAAATCTAAACTGTTGCTTTTTCCAACATTAATTTAGAACGCTTCACTTGTTCCGGAATTGCAACGGGATAATTACCGGTAAAACAAGCCGAACAGAAATTATTGGTATTTTCCCTGGTTTCTTCTAACATCCCTTCCCAAGACAAATAAGCTAGACTATCAACTTCGAGTTGGTTGGCAATTTCTTGAACAGACATTCGGGCTGCTATTAATTGATCCTGGGTATCCGTATCAATGCCGTAAAAGCAAGGATGAGTGACGGGAGGGGAGGAAATGAGCATATGAACTTCGACTGCACCTGCGTCACGCAAGGCTTTGACTAATTTGCGGCTTGTTGTTCCTCTGACGATTGAGTCATCGATAATTATCACCCTTTTCCCAGTTAACACGTCTTTAAGCGGGTTCAATTTCATTTTGATGCCCGATTCACGCATCGCTTGGGTTGGCTGAATAAAAGTACGTCCAACATAACGGTTTTTGATCAACCCCTCAGCATAGGTGACACCCGATGCTTGTGAATATCCGATCGCAGCTGGTATACCTGAATCGGGTACACCAAATACAATGTCTGCATCTACTGGAGACTCTCGTGCCAGTCTTCGTCCCAAGCGCATCCGATAACTGTATAACGTCTCGTTGTGCATTAAGCTATCGGGGCGAGCAAAATAGATCATTTCAAAGACGCACAGTTTCTTTTCGGGCTGCTGGCTCCAATGATATGATGCTAAACCAGTTTCAGTAATCCAAACAACCTCACCAGGTTCGACATCCCGCAAATAATCCGCACCAATAATATCTAAACCACAAGTCTCGGAAGCCAAGACATAGCGAACTGGATTTTCGCCATAGGTGCCAATCACAAGCGGACGAATCCCGTTGGGATCGCGTACACCCATCACCCCTACAGGAGTACCTATTACTAGGCTAAATGCACCTTGACAGCGATGGAATGCCTGAATTGCCCCATCTAACCAATCTGAACCGGCGTTGATTTGTTGTGCGATCGCATAGGCTATCATCTCGGAATCGGTCGTCGTCACTAGGTTAATGCTGTCCTTAACCAATTCTTCGCGCAATTTTACGGTATTGACTAAATTACCGTTGTGTGCTAGAGCTATTTTACCTAATCGGGTATTGACAACCGCAGGTTGAGCATTAACTTTGCGGCTAGAACCAGTAGTCGAATAGCGCGTGTGACCAACACCAATTGTGCCAGGTAATTGGCTTAAAACCGATTCATTAAAGACTTGGGAGACTAAGCCCATGTCTTTGTGCAAATGAACCTCGTCGCCTGCAAATGTGGCAATACCAGCCGATTCTTGACCCCGGTGTTGTAGTGCATACAAACCGAAGTAAGTTAGCTTGGCAACGTCTTCACCGGGCGCGTAGATGCCAAAAACGCCACAAGCTTCCTCTGGCTTATCTGGTCTTTCTTCCTGATGATTTGATTGATTGTCTAAATCCAGAGTGACGGGATGGTCGGGATTCATTGCTAGGTCTGCTCCTGATGCATGAGGGTGTCGAGTCACTGGAATGGTGTCAGATTTATGTCGCTGGATAGAAGTAGAATTTTTAAATATTTCTTAACCGCCCATTAAAACAGTAGCGTATTTATGCTCATAGAGGAATAATAAGTTTTCAGATTTTAGTGGGGAAGTGCTGAGTAGTGAGTAGTTAATTCTCATTCTCCACTGCTGACTCTTCAATCGTAAGTGTTATTTACTCAGCACCTCACACTTTCTACTCAGGACTCTAAAATTAATCGACGCTCGATCGCCTGGAAAAATTTTTCTGACATTTCTTCCATCCTAACTGCGATCGCAGCTTGGTTATCTGCCGTTAAAACCCGCAAACCATTGTCGCAATTACCAACCTTGCCGATTTTTTGCCATTTATTTTCGAGGTTTTGTTGGAGGTAATCTTCCCAAGCGGCTTGTTTTTCTGGAGATACAGAAACCAAAATTCTGGCACCCGCCTCGCCAAATAAAACTTCATCCCAACGGCAATTGGATAAGTTTGCGGGTAAATCTAGTGTGATTTCTGCGCCCAAATTGTTACTGATACAAGCTTCGGCGATCGCTACAATTAAACCACCTTCGGCACAATCATGGGCAGAACTTACCCAGCCTTGGGCAATTCCTTGACGGCAAGCTTTTTGTACCCGACGTTCTAAATCAAAATCAACGCGGGGAGGTTTCCCGGCAACGGTGTTGTGAATGGTTGCTAAATATTCAGATGCACCCAATGCAACTGGGGATTCTCCAGATACACCTAGCAAGTAAATTGCATCACCGACATTTTTCCACCCTTGGCCACAAATTTTCGATAAATCATTGATTAAACCAACCATACCCACCACTGGAGTTGGATAAATTGGTTGGGGATTTCCCTGGGAATCCAGCGTCTCATTATACAAAGAGACATTTCCACCCGTCACAGGAGTCTCCAGTTCACGGCAGCCTGCCGCCAACCCCCGACAAGCTTCTGCCAATTGCCAGTAACCAATTGGTTTTTCAGGGCTGCCGAAATTTAGATTATCCGTCACCGCCAACGGTTCTGCACCCACACAAGATAAATTACGTGCCGCCTCAGCCACAACAGCCTTGGCACCCTCATAAGGGTCAAGATACACGTAACGGGGATTACAATCTACAGTTGCGGCAACAGCTTTCGTTACAGATGCGGTATGTTTCGTCTCTCCCGGTTCTAATGGGCGTAAGCGAATCACTGCCGCATCGGCTCCGCCAGGCATAAGTACCGTATTATTCTGGACTTGATGGTCATATTGGCGATAAACCCAACGCTTCGAGGCAATTGTCGGGGTATCGAGCAAAGTAAATAACACATCATTCCAACTGTGCCAGTCGCCATTAATTTCGATTCCCTTGACAGTACAACTGGGCAATAAATCGGCTGTCCATTCCCACGCTTGACGAGCATATTCTGGGGCTTCTGTTAATACTTCTCGCTCATACAAAGGAGTATTTTCTGACAATGCAGTTGCGGGAATCTCGGCCGCAATTTCTCCTTGGAAGAATATTCTCACAATTGGTTCTGAAATCACGGTCCCCGCGACAACTGCTTGCAAACCCCAACGGTGGAAAATATCAATTAATTCCTGCTCGCGCCCTTTGTGTGCCACAAATAACATCCGCTCCTGCGACTCCGAAAGCAGATATTCATAAGGCACCATACCGAATTCTCGTGCGGGAATTTTATCTAAATCGAATTCAACCCCAACTCCACCTTTAGCAGCCATTTCCGATGTCGAACAAGTAATACCCGCAGCACCCATATCCTGGGCGGCGACAACTGCACCTGTTTTAAAAGCTTCTAAACAAGCTTCAATCAGTGACTTTTCCAAAAATGGATCACCAACTTGTACGGCTGGGCGATCGTCCATTGATTCATCGCTAAGTTCGGCGCTGGCAAAGCTGGCACCACCCATGCCATCGCGTCCAGTTGTGGAGCCCACATATAATACCGGATTCCCGTAGCCAGAAGCCCCGGACTTGACAATTTCGGCTGTTTCCATCAACCCCAGCGCCATCACATTCACCAGGGGATTTCCCGAATAGGCGGGGTCAAAATAAACTTCACCCCCAACAGTGGGAACCCCAACACAATTGCCGTAGTGGGAAATACCAGCAACAACTCCCTGGAAAAGTCTTTGGGTTCGGGAATCCTCTAATGAGCCGAATCGCAGTGAATTTAAAATCGCAATGGGACGCGCACCCATGGTAAAAATATCTCGCAGTATGCCTCCAACACCTGTAGCTGCTCCTTGAAACGGTTCGACTGCTGAGGGATGGTTATGGGATTCAATTTTAAATGCTAGTTGTAAGCCATCACCCAAGTCTACAACGCCTGCATTTTCGCCGGGGCCAACGAGAATACGTTTACCCGTGGTGGGGAATTGCTTTAATAATGGTCGAGAATTCTTGTAACAACAATGTTCTGACCACATGACACCAAACATACCCAGTTCGGCTTTATTGGGATGGCGACCTAATCGTTGGACTATATCTTGGTATTCTTCAGGTTTAATGCCTTCCGATGCGATTTCCTGGGGAGAAAACGGAGGTTGTGAGGAAACGGTCATGTTTACAATGCACCAAAGGGATAGAAAAATATTTTATCGGCTTCTGACCCATTCCTCTAGTCAAAGTCAAGCAGTTGCGATCGCAATTTTGGAATCAAGATGTGGGGATAAAAAAATTTTGGCTAGATAGTCAACATAAATAGCTTGTGATGAAAATCACATAATTACTTGATAAGGATCGTACACCTTTCAGGGTGAAAAAGTCATAATGTAACCAACTGAACTCTAGCCGAGTCATTAATAGGGAACACATTTAAACGCCGTCAGTCTTTCAAGAGGCTGTCGGTTTTTTGTTTTTACAGCCCTTTGCCCATCAATAAAGTCAGAACAGATGTTGTTGCATTTGTGTTGTGACAAGAATCACACTAAAGTATTGATGAAGATCGTCTCTTTGTCTTCTCAGCACTGGAATAATCAAAAATAACTGAACTCTAGCCGAGTCATTAATAGGGAACACACTTAAGCGCCGTCAGTCTTTCAAAAGGCTGTCGGTTTTTTGTTTTTGCCCTAAGACTTGGTAGCGATGTGCCACATTTCAGGGATCAAACTTAGGAAGCTAGTATATAAGATTCTTTCACGTAAAAAATCAGTAATTTCCGCAGAGGTTTAAACCCTGTTGGGGTTATTGCTGCGATCGCAACGACTTAAATTATCCAAAAGAAAGTAATAGATGGTGACGCGGGGACGCACAGATGGAGAGACACGGAGATTTATTTTATGTGTTGCCAGATTTTGGAGAAACAATATTAAATATTGCAATTCAGAAAGTATCAGTGATACAAAACTCCCCGTGTTGCTGCTTTTGAGCTTCTACCTCTCCTCTTGAGTGACGAGAATCACTGTTCGCTGGGATTTAAATCCTATGATCAACCGGAGAAATTAGAGATACTCAGCTTAACTGAACTCTAACCGAGTCATTAATAGGGAACACACTTGAGTGCCGTCAGCCTTTCACAAGACTGTCGGTTTTTTGTTTATTTAGAATTATACCAATTCGCAATTCACACTACGACCTTTTGTTTGTCCCATACCCCATTCCTAACTACATAAAATTGCCCCACAGCTTGTTAGTCATTCGACAGATTACTGCCTGAATAACCACAAGATGTGGGGAGGTAGAATTAATAATTGGGAATGTTATGGGTGTTTATAGTGCCAAAGCTGAACACTCACTCTTTAATTGCATTCATTGAGGTTAGGACGACATACCTTGAATGATGTAATCAAAGTAAGGCGCAGTTTCAGCTGCATCTTCAGAGTTTAAAAGTTCCAGCGAGGCATTTTTGAGGCTGCTAATAGCTTCTACCATTCCAGCTAGGGGTACACCTAAGGAATTGTACATTTCCCTTGCGCCAAGAAGACCAATTGTTTCGATTGGTTCTTTATCACCAGCAAGGACTCCATAAGTCACGAGACGCAAGTACCAGCCAAAATCGCGGATACATTGGGCACGTTCACGCTGTCCGTAAGCATTCCCTCCTGGTGAAATAAAGTCAGGACGTTTCCGCCACAATTGTTTAGTTGCTTCTTGAACAATTTTCTTTTCGTTTTCCGACAAGGTGGTGACGATGCGAACTCTTTGTTCGCCGGTTTTCAAAAAGTCATTGATATTTCTGAGTTCGCCACTGCTGGGGTAACGCAGTTCGTCGTCGGATTTGAGAATAACTTGGCTTACTACGGTCATGATTAATGAGGAAATGCGATCGCATTAATTAAATAATATTTGCTTTTTGTGAAGTACCCACCACCAATTACAAAATAATCGTGCGGGTTTCCTGTCTCATCCGCCTTTACCATCAGTATTTTCGCTACTCTCAAAGAGTCTCCAAAATCTGAGCATGGCATTACATAGCGTCTCTGGTTGTTTTACGAACCTTTATGCAATTAGTCACCTAATCGCAATCCAGGCAGCTACCCTGCTTCCCAAGGCAGAAATTTTACTTTAGTTAACTACACATATTTTACAATGCAACATCTAGCGATTCTAGATGAGCAATCTTTATAAAGATTTGCAACTCTCCTCTCAACTCCCATCACAATGCCTTTGGTTCTGAAGGTGCAGGAAACCCAAACCATGGGTTGAGAAGGCTTTACTGAGTGCTATTGCCCAAAACTCAATCACTAAACTATATAACCAATAAACAAATGACTATTTGGCAGCAAGGCGAATTAATTGAAGTTGAAATTACCGACTTAACTGATACTGGAGATGGTGTTGGACGTAGTTGTGAGCGGGTTGTATTTGTTCCCGATACGGTACCTGGGGATGTCATTCAAGCCCGCTTGCTGCACGTGAAGCCCAAGTTTGCTCATGCTATCGCTAAGGAAATATTACAACCATCTCGGCACCGTATTCGTCCAAATTGCATTGTGGCTGATAAATGCGGGGGCTGTCAGTGGCAGCATATTGATTATGAATTGCAATTACAAGCTAAACGCAATCAAGTTATCCAAGCATTGGAACGGATTGGAGGTTTTGCAGCGCCACCTGTGAATCAGGTTTTAGCGGTGGGGGATTCTTTCGGTTATCGCAATAAGGCGACTTATCCGGTAGGGAAATCAGCAACGGGGAATTTAGTTGCGGGCTATTACCAAAAAGGTAGTCATCAAATTGTGAATTTAAATCAATGCCCTGTACAAGACCAGCGTTTAAATGTGTTGCTGCGGGAAATTAAACAAGATATCCAAAAACAAGGTTGGCAACCCTATGACGAAAATCGCCACACTGGATTAATTCGTCATTTGAGCTTGCGGATTGGTCGTCGTACAGGGGAAATACTGTTAACGCTTGTAGTTAAACAACTAATGATACCAGATATTACGGCTATTGCACAAGAGTGGTTAGACCGCTATCCCCCATTAGTTGGAGTGATGTTAAACCTGAATGGCGATCGCACGAATGTCATCTTTGGGCGAGACACTCGCTGTCTAGTTGGCAGAAATTTCTTGTGGGAAGAATTTGCCGGATTGAAATTTCAAGTGCGTCCCGACACGTTTTTTCAGGTTTACACCGAAACGGCGGAGGCTTTATTGCAACAAATTCAGTTAGAACTCGGTCTAAGTGGTGAAGAAAATCTCCTCGATGCCTATTGTGGCATTGGAACCTTAACTTTGCCACTGGCACAGCATGTTAATTACGCCTGGGGGTTGGAAGTACAACCAGAAGCGGTGGAACAAGCGAAGTTAAACGCCGAATATAACGGCATTAAGAATGTCGAGTTTCATCCTGGGAAGGTTGAAGAGTTACTTCCAAATATGAATATCAAACCTGATATTGTTATTCTCGACCCACCGCGTAAAGGTTGCGATCGCAGTGTAATTGAAGCTTTGTTGTTATCTAAGCCCAAACAAATTGTTTATGTTAGCTGCAAAGTTGCCACATTGGCACGCGACCTCAAATTACTTTGTCAAGATGGAGTATATAAGCTAAAGCTTGTCCAACCAGCTGACTTCTTTCCTCAGACAGCACATGTGGAAGTTGCAGCATTTCTTGTGTTATCACAGTTGGACAAGGGGTATTGAGTCCCTTTACAAAAACTCAAGTTTCAAATTTGTAGTCTAGTGCATAGTAAAAATGCTAAACTGGAATTAAGCTGAAATTATAATTCCTTTTGATTAAAGAAGTTGAAGTTGCACTGTCACTTAAAAGATGCTAATGAGGTTGTCTAAGAATACAAATAGACTAACAAATGAGTACCTTATACTCCCAGCAATTTCCAGCATCTACTAAGTTGCTATTCGCCTTGCTGGCTAAAACTAGTCCCTTTGTAGGCATTCACCCTCATCAAATTGAGAGAGACTTTGCACCCTAGCATTTTCAAAATTTAGTTCTAAAGACGCAAGTTTGAAGGCAACACGACCACCTCAATTTTTATCAGGGTGCCTGTGACAGCAAACTGATGTCTAGCTAACTCTGAAAGCTATGGGGTTTTTCTTGTGATTACTATCTCGCTTCGTCCTGTCGGACGCAACTGGGGGACAATTAGTTTCGCCTCCACTCTATACCTTTGCCCGATTTTGGATTTGTTACTTGCGGAAATTCCGGCAAAACTACAGGCTGAACTACGTCTAGGTCTTCAAGAGGCTCTAGTCAACGCAGCTAAACATGGTAATAATCTCGACCCCAGTAAAAAAGTTATAGTTCGTTTTTCTCTAATCGATAACCAGTATTGGTGGGTCATATCAGATCAAGGGGGTGGTTTTGACCCTAAATCTTCCGATTTAGATTGCGAAACTGAAACCGATCCAACAGACTACTTGCCACCCGATGAGTCGGAAAATGGCCGAGGTATGTGCATACTCCATCAAATCTTTGACCAAGTTGAATGGAATAAAAAAGGTACTGAGTTACGACTTTGCAAGCAGTTGCAGACTCGGCGGAAATTATCGTTGAGAATATAACTATGAAGAGTTAAGAGTTGAGAATTAGAATTCGTGAATTAATTTTTGTAAAATTAAGTTTCTGATTAATTCTACTAACTCATTATCTCTTGCTTGCAGCATCTAAACTTAGTCAGGTCTAAACTCTAAGTTTTTTGGGTTCCATGAGTTGGGCAAGGAGGTGCTGAGAGAGAGCGATCTAACCAGCCAGTGGCTTGTGTGAGTCGCTGTAATGCTTCCTCTTTTTGGTCTTTCAGCAAATAGACTAATGCGGCTGCAACTTGTTCGCTAGCGCGAGCTTTGCGATTAGATTTTAGCTTGTGCCAGTCTTTCTCCGTAATGCTTAGACGTTGCACTAATAGCTGGGCAAGTTCTAAGTCACTGAATTCTTGTAATTGCTGATTTTCCAACTGTTCTGTTGATTGAGTCATATTAAATGGTAGTTGAGGATTTGGCAAGAGGGGTGAAAGGGGGAAGGGGCGAGAGGAATAAGTGGGGATTGGTTTTATTTTGCTATGATTGCCCGTTAAATATTTTTGGTCTGATACTTTGGATTATTCAACGATAGATAAATAAATAACTAACTACCTATACTATTGTTAATCATAATATTTGCTTGTTGGTACAGGTTCGACTATAACCAAATTTGGATTAGTTGTAGTTAAGAAACCGTGCATGAAGCCATTGAAACAGCCATCTGAGTCATCGGGTGAAGACAATCAGTCTTTAGAGTTTAAGCAAGGACTTGAAGAAATTGAGCAAGCTTTGGTAGCGTTGAAGGAACGTTATCAGCAAGTGGAGTGCGATCGCAATCTGCAAGCGGAACTGCAACAACGGGCTGAAGAACTCCGTCAAAGTAAATTACCAGAAATGAAAGCGGAGTTAAAGTATATTGAACAACAGTTGGAAGTACTGGAGATCAACCTAGAAAGTCGCTTATTTACTTGGCGTAGTCTTAAAGACCCATTTTGGCAGATTGTCCGCTTTAGTGGATTGGGCGTTATTATTGGCTGGTTATTAAAGTCATCTGTTGGTTAATTTCATGATTGAGCAACTTGCGGGTAGGTGGGAGTGGCTTCTAGAACGTAGTCGCGATCGCGCGCTTTCTTAGATTTTAGATGATGTTTTTACTTAAGTTCCAAAATCTGAACTCTAAAATTTGAAATAATCAGACCACAAAAATTATTATTTTTGAGTACAAAATATGATCGAAAAACGTATTGCGGAAATATTGCGAAGTGGACAGCCTGATGAATATATCAAAGTTCAAGGTTGGGTACGTACCAAACGAGAACTCAAAGGTTTTGCTTTTATTGAAGTAAATGATGGTTCGTCGATGGCAAGTTTGCAAGTTGTTGTCAACGAAGATGTTGTCGGTTATGAGGAATTAATCAAAAAGGCAAATACAGGTGCTTCTGTTGAAGTTGACGGGGTTTTAGTCGCATCCCAAGGTAAGGGACAGCGCATCGAAGTTAAAGCCAATAGCCTTAAAGTATACGGGGAAGCAGACCCAGAAACCTATCCGTTGCAAAAAAAACGCCATTCCTTCGAGTTTTTGCGCGACATTGGGCATTTACGCAGTCGGACAAACTCTTTTGGAGCTGTGTTCCGTGTTCGTAATGCTTGTGCAACAGCTATTCATGAATTTTTTCAGCAACGCGGTTTTCTCTGGGTACATACCCCCATCATCACCGCTAGTGACTGCGAAGGTGCAGGGGAAATGTTTAGCGTCACTGGCTTTGATTTGCGAAATATTCCCCACACGAAGGAAAATACTATTGATTACAGCAAGGATTTTTTCGGGAAACCCACATATTTAACGGTAAGCGGACAACTGGAAGCCGAAGTTATGGCGATGGCTTTTGCTAATGTTTACACATTTGGCCCCACCTTCCGCGCTGAGAATTCTAATACATCCCGACATTTGGCAGAATTTTGGATGGTAGAGCCAGAAATGGCATTTTGCGATTTAAAAGAAGATATGGATTTAGCTGAGGCATTTCTCCAATATATCTTTAGATATGTGTTGGAAAAATGTCCCGAAGATATGCAATTTTTCCAAGAGCGCATTGACAAGACAGTTGTGGAAACAGCAGAAAATATTATTAATAATCAGTTTGAACGTATCACTTATACTGAAGCTATTAAACTCTTAGAAAAAGCTATTGAAAAGGGCGATGTCAAGTTTGAATATCCTGTGAGTTGGGGTGCAGATTTACAATCGGAACATGAAAGATATTTGTGTGAACAATTATTTAAAAAACCAACTATTGTAACTAATTATCCTGCACAAATCAAAGCATTTTATATGCGTTTAGATGATGATGAGAAAACAGTTTCCGCAATGGATATTCTCGCGCCGAAAATTGGGGAAATTATTGGTGGTTCACAAAGGGAAGAAAGGTTAGATGTGTTGCAAAGAAGGATAGCAGCACAAGGGATGAAAGAAGAAGATTTATGGTGGTATTTAGATTTGCGTAAATTTGGTACAGTGCCCCACGCAGGTTTTGGTTTGGGCTTTGAAAGATTGGTGCAATTTATGACGGGGATGGGAAATATTCGAGATGTAATTCCATTTCCGAGAACACCACAGAGTGCAGAGTTTTAGTTTTGACAAAGTAAGTTTAGAGACAGTATTTATTTCGATTGATAATAAATAATGTCTCTATAATCAAAAATAAGATGTTTTTAGATAAGTATTGTATTCACTCAGCTAAATCTCCAAATTCTGGGCGATAGCGCGACAATAATTTTTCTATTTATGTTCTCATCTATTATGCTACTACATCATATTAAACAGAAAGTAGGCGATTAATTTGACGATCGCACGCAAAAATCAGTAATTAGATGCTTAATCTCGGTAAGATAAAAGTTACTTCCAGATGTCGCGAAGGTGGCAAGCTATGAAAAAATATATATGTAGCGTTTGCGGGTATGAGTACGACCCAGAAATGGGAGACCCAGATAGTGGAATCGAACCAGGAACCGCATTTGAAGATATCCCCGATGATTGGGTTTGTCCGATTTGTGGTGCGACTAAGGAGCAATTTGAAGAGGTTGAGGAATAGATTAAAAGAAGTTAGAAGTCAGAAGACAGAATCGTGAAATCTCTAGTTAAGTAGGAATAGTTTCCTTGCAACATGTAAGAATTATTGTGATTGGGGGTGGGGCAGCTGGTTTTTTTGGTGCGATCGCAACTGCTAGAATCAACCCCTTTGCTCAAGTTATTGTACTCGAAGCTAGTCAGCAATTGTTAACCAAAGTACGCATTTCTGGCGGTGGTAGGTGTAATGTTACCCATGCTTGTTTTGATGTTAAGGCTTTGGTGCAAAATTATCCCAGGGGTAATAAGGCTTTAATTGGTGCTTTTTCCCGCTTTCAACCTCAAGATACTGTTGCTTGGTTTAATAAGCACGGTGTGCAGTTGAAAACTGAAGCTGATGGACGTATGTTTCCCATCACTGATAGTTCGGAGACTATTGTTGATTGTTTACTGAGCGCTGCAAAAATGGCTGGTGTAAAAATTTGTACGGGTACAGCAGTCGTTTCGGTGGAGAAAAATGCTTCCGAATTTACAGTGGTCTTGAAATCTGGGGAAAAGTTGGAATGCGATCGTGTTTTAATTGCTACTGGTAGTAATCCAGTTGGTTATAAGATAGCTGAAGGATTTGGACATACAATTAACACACCTGTGCCGTCGTTATTTACTTTCAATATTCGTGATGAAAGTTTGCGGGAGTTGGCTGGTGTCAGTGTTAATCCTGTGAAATTGCGTTTAAATATTCCCGAACAGCCGCAACTGGAACAAACAGGGGCGTTATTAATTACACATTGGGGTATGAGTGGTCCTGCGGTATTAAAACTATCTGCTTGGGGTGCTAGAGCGCTTCATGAAAGTAAATATCAAGGGAATTTATTGGTAAATTGGTTACCTGAGCTAAAGCCAGAAGAAATCAGAGATAAATTACTAGCAACGAAAGCAGAAGTACCTAGACGTTCAATTCTCTTACATCGCGGTATTGATATGCCCCATCGTCTTTGGCAATATATGGTTGCTCGTGTGGGGATTAATTCTGAAACCCGTTGGGCAGAAATCTCCAAGAAACATCTGAATTTACTCATACAAGAATTATCTCAAGGGCAGTATTTAGTCAATGGGAAGGGTGTATTTAAGGACGAATTTGTGACTTGTGGTGGAGTTAATTTAAAAGAAGTTGACTTCAAGATGATGGAAAGTAGGTTAGTTCCCGGACTTTATTTTGCTGGGGAGGTTTTAGATATTGATGGTGTCACAGGTGGGTTTAATTTTCAGAGTGCATGGACTACTGCATATTTAGCTGGTTTAGGTATGGCTAGTGATGAAGGATAAAGAACAAATAATATTTAATGATTGATAATTAAATTCACCCATTCCTGAAAATTATCACTGACAATTAAATTTTTTCCTTCTCTATCTATACCTTCAGCACCGATGCTGGTACTCAGTACCGGTAAACCAGCAGCCAACATTTCTAACGTCTTTAACTTAATGCCTGCACCTGTTTGTAAAGGGACAATTCCCATTTCTGCCCATTCAAAAAAATTACTGGGGTTTTCGATAAAGCCAGTAATAATAATGTTTTTATTTGCTAGACACTGAAGCTTCGGTGAAGGGTTGGCACCAACTATATACAGCTTAAACTCCGAATCTTTTGCTAATAAAGACTGAAAACAATTATCTATAAATTTTAGGATTGCTGTTTCATTTTCTGGACGATTCATTGCTGCCCAAAAAAGTAGAGTTTTCTTTTCAATATTTTCTGGTTTCCGGCAAATTTGATAGACAAAAGAGCTTAGTTTAGGAGGCTTTACTAATATTTTTTCTGAAGAAATTGAGAATAAAGCAGTCAAAATATTTTTATCTTTCTGCGATAATACCCATAAGTTATTTGCACTAGTATATATTTGATTTTCGTAATTAAATATTCTGGCCAATTCGATACCTAAAATCGGGTTCTTTACTGTTTTTCTTAAAAAAGCCTGAGTTTCAATATCGTGAATGCTAATTACTGTTTTTGTCAATTCTGATTTAATTAGAGAACTAACTAATGGTAAGTATACCGCCGCGTGAGAATATTCAAAATGGATAATATCGTAGTTAATTGTAGTAATTAATTCTCTAATTTTATGATATATTTGAGTTTGCGATCGCGTGGCAAATTTTAGGGGAATATTTAGATAATTTAAACAGCTAATAATCTTCCTAAGTACAGTCAGTGGGTAAAAGTAAATACCGTGATTTTTATCGTCTTTTGCATTAAATTTATTTAATAAATCAATTAAATCCGTAGCACAATTAATTTCCAATACATTAGCAATAATTAAAATATGTATTTCATAACCTAAATCAATGTATTCTTGAAGATTATTAAAGGCTATCTTTTGCCCAGCTTGGGGATATTTATAAGTCGGTGTATGTGCCGATATAAAAAGTATTTTTGACATTTTTTGATTTTTTTGAATCTTTCTCTTAAATCTTATGATTTTTTATAAATCACCATTTACCAAAACTATCAGCAACAGGTTTTTGAATATATTTATTAATCGTATTTTTGAGTTTTCTAGCATTTAGGGGATTAAGAAAATATCGTGCTGGTAAAGCAAATATTTCATTAAATACCCATGCCATATAGGCTTGATGGTGCTGCACAAGCAATTTACTATGGGGATGAGTATTTGCTTGCTGGCTGATTTTCCAGGATTCATAAATTAATTTTGCTCTCGTGATTGGATTAGTCGATGAACTCATACCATTCAGAGAATAAGCTGCCAGTGGAGTATCTACATAATGAAAATTGCAATTGCCTAAAAATAAACGCAAAATTAGGTCATAATCAGCAGCTATAGAGAAATCCGTATTATATAAACCAACTAATTGATAAGCTGATGTTTTGATGAAACATGAGGGATGATTTAAAGTGAAACGAATTAGTAATTTTTCTAAGTCACCTGGAAAGAATGTAGAGACGTATTCTCCTTGATAATAGTTGTCAATAGGTGAGTAGATAATATCTATTTTAAGATTGCTAGCAAATGTATTCTCTACTATTTCAATTGCACCATAATTGTACCAATCATCTGAATTTATAATGCCGATAATATCTCCACTGGCAAGGTATATACCTTTATTCATTGCATCATATGCACCAGAGTCTGGTTCGGAAATAAAAATATCAATATAATCTGAATATTTTTTGATTATTTCACAAGTTTTATCTGTAGATTTCCCATCCACAATAATATATTCAAGTTGGGATTTATGGGGCTGAGAGATTACACTAATTATTGTTTTTTCGATTGTTTTTTCAGAATTAAAGGTAGGTGTAATTATTGATATTTTCATGATTATCTCCTCATGTAGCTATCTATTTTTTACCAGATTTTGCGGTCGATTTTATTCAAGAGATAAGGCAAGAATACTAATGAAGAGAAATGGTGTTACTCCTTGAAATGCACTGTGTAAAAATAAGCTAAAGAATAAATAAGAAAAAATATATTTATAGTTGTCATATTTGTAATAGCTACTAATTGCTCGAATTAGTATACAAAAATAGATCATACCGAGAATAATACCTGTATAGGCAATGACTTCCAAAAATGAGTTATGAATAATGGCTCCAATTGGTCTAAATATTGTTTCATAATTTTCTCCATAACCCTTTAGTGCTAAATGCCAATCATTTAAGTAAGATTGCATCAGAAATCTGTTGGCTTCAAATCGGAATAAGTTAGATGCATCATTCACTGAAAATAATCGATTTGAGCCTGTATTATATTCGTAACCAACTTCAACAAAATTGAGAAAAAATTCACCAACTAAAATACCAAAAATATTAGCAATAATAAAAATTATGAGAAAGTTAGTTTTACTTGCTAGTCTGGCGAAAGTTTTTTCAAAACATAAGATAGTAAAAAATATAATTAAACTGAAAAAAAAGTTACGACTGAGAAATAAGCATGATGATACTAATGCCAGGATTATTCCTGGTTTGAATTTAGCTTTAATAGATAAGAAGAAAAATAATAGCATAAATAAACCGGAAACATTTGGATCTTCGTTACTTAAGCTAATACGTAATGAACCATCAAATTCAATACGACGGTAGACTGTCATTTGATATATTATGGCAATACTTGATAACCAGCATAATATTGTTAAATATGCCTTTTCTATTTTAATTTTCGGAAAACCACTAAATCCGATCGCAATTAAAGAAATGGGTAAGCTATATCTCAATAATTGATAACTGGAAGTATTAATTAGTGTGATGAGGAAAACTAGACAGGTGATGATTATGTCGCTGATTTGTAGTTTATTTCGATAGTAAATTAGTTGCAAAATTAATATAATTGCAAGTATTGGTAGAAAGAGTTTCGCATGGGGTATTTCTAGATTGTATGGGATGAGGTATAAGGCTGTAATACAATATAAAAATAGGGTGTAGTAAAAATAGTTTATTTCTGTTTTGATTAGAGGCATTTGCATATTAAGTAAGATGAGAAATCGAAAATTAGGAATATTAGATAAAAATACAAATTAATTTAATTACAAGATGATGAATATAAATATGTAGTAGGTTGTTCAGTAATTACTTTGCGCTTATCCGCAGAATAGACAGCCTAGAAAAAAATAGGATTTATTCATAACGCATTTTTCTTGATTCAAGAGTATTATTCATGATTTCTGTAAATAATTGTAAATAGCGTTTTACTTGGATTTCTTGAGTATATTCCCTTTCAACTTTTTGACGAGCATTTTGACTGAGTTCTTGCCAACGCTGATTATTTTCCAAAACCCAACTAATTCCAACTGCTAATTCTTCTGCATCTAAATATTGAGCAAGAAATCCATTTTTTTGGTGTTCAATTATTTCGGGAATTCCACCAATGGCAAAGCCAACGCATGGTGTTCCACAGGCTAGTGCTTCGATGATGGTATTGGGTAGGTTATCTTCGATGTATGGTGCTATGAATACATCGCTGGCAGCGTAGATTAAGGCAAGAGAGATATCGTCTTTAAGATTGCCAAAATAGTGAATGGGAAATCCAAAATCTAATTGAAATCTGCTTTGAGCTTCGCTTGGTAATGAACCAAAAACGATGAGTTCTATTTTGTGTTTATATTCTGTTTGCAAGGATTTTAATGTTTTGTGGAGGTAGGCAGAACCCTTACGTGGGAGGTAAAGCGAGTTTGCACCCGCTAGTACCAGTTGTTTATCTTGTGGTAAATTCAAACATTCACGGACAAATGTGCGATTTAAGGGTTTGTAGCGCTGAATATCGATACCGTTGGGGATGACTTTGATGCTGGCTCGTGAAAATAATGAACTTGTACGGGTGCAATTTGCTAGCCATTGACTTGGTGTGACAATGGTAATGTCTAGATTTTGCCAAGCTTTGGCTTTACGCTCCCATATCCACCGCGATATGTCTTTTTCTCTGTGGCTATGGAGTTGCGGACATGCACCACAGGATTTAATATAGCGATCGCAACCGTTACTATACTGGCATCCTCCTGTAAATGTCCACATATCATGTAATGTCCAGACTAGGGGTTTATTCCAGCGAGGGATGCTTTCGATTTGGATATAACCACATATCCAATGCAAATTGATGATATCGGGCGATAAATTGGCAATTTTGCTGTTCGTGAAATCGGGAAACCATTGGGGGGAAAATGTACCATAACCCCGACCTTGATATCTATTTAATGGTAGATTATCTAATGTTGGTCTGGCTTGGTTGAGGTATTTTTCAAGTTTATTTGTGGCTCCAATAATGTTATTTTCACTGCTTTCTGGATATTGAACTAACATTGTCGAATCAATATGTATTTTCCTCAATCCTTGATGGAGGCGGAAAGCGGCTTTTGCGGCACCACCACTAATATCAAATGTACTGAGGATGAGAGGGCGCATTATTGTTTACCTGATTTTCTGCGAACAAAAAACGTAACTATCAAAAATTCCTGATTTTCTGTCGATATAGCTAGAGAAATCGACTTGAGTTTTAAAACCAATTTTATCTAAAAACTCAAATATATCGATTCCAAAAGTTCGATATGCAAGTATTTGCCCTCTAAGGCGATCGCCATGATATTCTGGTGGTAACAGGTGAATATCTTCGTCCCCTGAAGTGTCCACACGCAAAATGGTTACTTGGTCAAAATTACAGGGAATGGTAAAAATATGATATCCCCCAGGTTTTAATACCCGATGCAATTCTTGAAAGGCTTGTTCATGATGTCTCACATGTTCTAAGACATCTTCGGTAATCACAAAATCAAAACTAGCATCGGCAAATGTGAGCTTCTCTAAAGATTGACAATAGACTCGTTTTCTGGTTTCGATTCCAGGTTGAATACCAGGTTGAAAACTCGAACAGATATATGACTCGCTGGGATGTAAATATTTAAAAAAGGCATCATCTACATCCGCATTATAGAAACTCCCATGATTGACTGTTGCCAGTTGGGCAATTGATGAGATTTTTTTGATATTTTTTGGTTTTTCAATTTGACTTTTTGCAATTTGCTCTAATAAAACTTTTGCCACATGTCGCTTCCGTGAAGAACTATAACAGAAGGGACAATACATATTGTTGCGCGCTGTTTTTGCATCAATACAAACAAAAAAAGTTATATTTCCACAAATATTACATGTGCCAAGTTGGTGATAAGGTAAATTTTCAATAGCGGCTTTGGTAACTTGAGCAATTTTCAATTTGCTACCTCCTCATATTTAGAGGAACGCATTTCCATTTTGGCGCGTTTTTGTTTATTTCTGAGGTGGTATATCACCTGAAAACGGAAATGACGAACGCTGGCTTTGATATGTTCAATTATCGTCTTTTTCCAGACTAAAATGTCGGGATTATCAGAAGAAATTTGTGTTGGTAAATTTTTACCTAATCTTCCATACCCCTCTGGTAAAAAGTGTGCAGTCAGTGATTTACGGGAATATTCTGGGTTTTGGTTGGGAAATGCACCATGAATAAGATATGGATGCCAACATAAAATTGAACCCTTTTTTAATAACATTGGTTGAGGCTGATAATTTTCCTGTTTAATTAATGTTTGAATTTTACTAACATACTCTTCATGATTGCTAAAATTATTATTATTTGCATTTTGAGTGATTAATTTTCCTTTATGACTTTTGGGTATGACAAAAAAAGCCCCGGCATCAGCATGAATATCTTCAAGTGCAAACCAACAAGCAATTAAATTTCCCGGTGGGTCACTATCTAAGTAATAATGGTCTTGATGGGCAACTGTACCCGTAGATTTATCAAAAAACATCGTTTGCCATATGATATGCTGTTGGCGATCGCTCAAAGTTGTTAATAACTGAGAAACCTGCGACAATGTGATAATATCTAATGCTGCTTGGTTAAAAGTATTTTGAAACACTAAATCAATCGGGTTCAAAATTGAGTGTTCAATAAAACCTTGAGAATTTATTTCTAATTTTTCGATTTGGTTAGTATCTTGCGATAAAAAGTAATAATTTTGAGACTTTTTTAAGATTTCATATGCATTATGAAAGGCGGCGATCTTCTCGATAGGTATAGCGTCTTGAATGATAACATAACCATATTCATCGTAGTATGCTTTAATTGCGGTTGCCTGATTTTTGAGGAAATACCCTGACATAGTTTTCATTCACTTTTGATATCTCAACTTGAACTATTTGTCTGGAAACGCTTCCTTCATCTCACTGAAAATTTTAACTCTGAAGCTGTAATTTCTAACTCCTATTTCCACCAACTCAGAATCCCAGGTATACAATTCAAATAACTTTGCTGAATTGATTCGATTTCTAATGCTTCCGCTAATGATACAGGTTCTCTTCCCACTAAACTCATTTGTCCTTTCAGTACGTTCAATAATTTTGGCAATTTACTCAAAGTCTGATTCTGTAAGCATTTATTCAAATAACTATTGAAAGCAAGCTGATTCGATTTTAGATGACGAAATTCATGCAAGCGAAAAAGTCTACCACGCTCACCAACACACCACTTATTCGTCAATGTAAATTCTTCGGAAAAACTCAAAGGCTTCAATAATAATAATCCTAACAAGATAGGACTGATTACGAGTAACAAAATCACTGCAATAATCCAATCAAACACCCGCTTCAGTAACCAGGCTATTGAGTTATTTACTGGCTGACTGTATCGCGGTATCTGTAAAAAAACCGCTTTCCCATACCTTTGACAGATGTCTGCCCATGTCTGAATATGATACTTATTCAATCCTGGATCAATAATTACCACAGCCGCAGAACAAAATTGCAACCATCCAGCCAAAAATTGCTCATTTCGTTCAGCTAGTAAATGGGCTTTGTCTGCACTTTTTATCCGTCTCACGAGCAAAAAACGATTTTTCTGTTTGACTTGATAACCAAAATTAGAATTTAACTCTGATAAAGTTTCATCTTGCTTACAGATATGAGGATTAGTAATGTGGTAATCCCAACTCTTCTTTTCAGTATTTGCTTTCACAGCCAAATTATCCTCCTGAGGTAAGTCACAGCCAGAGTTACAGGCATCATAAATCAATTGAGAATATTGAAACTTAGCCACTAATATTACTTGCTGGAACTTGAGAGTTACTGACTTAAATTGTCTTTCTCAGACTCTTAACTTTAAATAACTGAAACTCAATCATTAATGTGAAGGCAGCCAGGGATTGAGTCAAGGAACAATAAATAATTTGAGAATCGGAAATGCTTTCACTTAATCTGATGTCAACATTCATCAGTTAACATCTATCAACATTACTTACTTCCCCAAGTGAAGGCGCTTGCGGGTAATATCCAGAATTTGTCTCCAGATAGGTAAAATCAGTTACAGAATTTAACAAGCCTAATTTTACATGTCGATTGTGTTTATATCCGTAATCATCCAAATATCTTTACAAAATCTTTAATAATTTTTTGTCTAAAAATCAATAATTTCACTGCCATATAATATTTGCTAAGTAAATTAAAATACTTTTTAATATAAAATCTCGTAGGAGATAGTAAGAGAATTCAACGTAATTTAAAGAATAGAAGCTAATTAATGAGCAATTTATCAAATCAAGTCGCTGTATAAAAATAGTCTCAGATTAGTAATAATTGAGGAGCAAAAACCTCTCTAAATAAGGATTAAACATTGACAAAACATACTTACTATCCTAGTATGATGACCTATGGTGACAGTAACATTTATAAACTTTTATTTATGGCTATAGCGAATCAAATCCTTGATTTTCTGGTGTTACTGCATACAAATATGAATTTGTTCCCTGCATCAGCGCAGAGAGAACTTCCTAGGGAGATGTTCTCGTAAAAATCCTCAAATATTAAGAATTTGGAGATGCCTAATTGTGAATTTTATGCTCCAATTCAGTCAACATCATAAACTAGATGAGTTGTAAAAATGATAACAAGTAATATGTGATTGCGATGAGTCAGATTTTGTGTCTAAATCAAGCTTTGGACACATTCAGATATCTAGCTCTAGATAGAGTTCAAATTTGCAAGAGCGATCGCAAAAATATTAACAGAAGTTAACTTCAATAAGTATGTAGGTATCCTTGTTGCTATCAAAGCATTTACATGGATAAGGGTGTTTATCATGACAGTTAAGTGCGATATTAGTTTTATCATTGTTTCTCATAACTCAGCTAAAACATTGCGGGGTTCGATTGAGTCCTGTTTAATGGCAGTGGAAACATACAACTCATCCCAGGCTAGAGTAGTGGTGTATGATAATGCTTCCTCAGATGACTCACCCAAAATTATTAATGAGTTTGCTCAGAAGTATCCAGATACATTTATCGGTATTCAAGGAATACGAAATTTAGGTTTTGCCAGAGGCAATAATCAAGCTGTCGCAGCATCACCAAGCCGTGAATATGTATTAGTAAATCCCGATGTGATATTTAAGCCAGAAACGATTAAATATCTGCAAAATACGTTATACTCTGCTCCAGATATTGCAATTGTTTGCCCAAAGTTATTACATCTTGATCGAACACCACAAAAATCTATTCGGAGATTTCCGACATTTACTTATTTATTTCTCAAACATTTTGTCGGTGAAAAATTTCTCCGGTTGATATACACTTTTGATTATTATTATGCAGAAATGCCTCAACCCGAAAAAGCTGTAGAGATTAATTGGGGAATTGGAGCTTTTATGATGATTTCGGGAGATTATATTGCCAAATATGGATTATTTGATGAAAGATTTTTCCTCTATTTTGAGGATGTAAGTTTGTGTGTAGATGCTTGGCAAAATGGTTATCGAGTACTTTATCAACCACAAGCCTCAGCCTTACATTTGTATAGGCAAGCGAGTACTAGTTCTAAATTTAATTATCTGACTTTTATACATATAATTTCTGCATTGAAATTTTTTGCAAAATATAGACCTTATCAGATACAATGGCAGGTGATTTCCTGGTTAATTAAAGTGACTCCAGTTTGGAGAAGTCATGAGCTAGGGCTAAGGAGTTAATTCCCATTTGAGTTTGTCGCTAGACTATATTTCCGTACTAGTATAGTCTCAACAAAACTAATGTGAACCATATCGCTATGATCAAATAACTGATTATAATTTGAGAATTTCAATTATCATCAATCAGGCAAATTCGATTTAGACTACATCCTCTGCTCTCGAATTTAATATGCAAATATCACAATAAAATTTTATATTTTTATTCCTGAATTATGTATTCTGAATTTTTAAACCAAAATGGTTATTAACCTCCCTCAAGCAATCCGTAAGCTGTTAGCAACTAGCAAGTTTTGGCAAGATAACTATCTGATTTTGCATGAGTTTCAACCTTTCCGCACAAAAGTTATCCAAGCAATCTTATTTACGCTAATTGCAGCAGTTTTGGAAGCAACAGGTATCGGTTTAATTGCGTCGCTATTACAAGGTTTAACAAATCCTAATCAACCACCTATACATACAGGATTAGAGTGGTTTGATATTTGGTTTTTAGGTGTACAAGCCAGTGCAACAGTTCGTATCTACAAAATTTCGGGTTTAATTTTATTCACTGTCTGGATGAGAGCAATTTTTGCCTACTTGGGAAAATATCTGGCAAAAACTTGTGAAATCAAATTAGTTGATGCCTTGAGAAGGCGAATTTTTGAACAATTTCAACGCTTTAATCTCAGTTACTACAGCCAAAATCGCAGTGCAGAATTAATCAACACCTTTTCCTTGGAAGTAGGTAATATTAACCAAGCTTTTAATGAAATTATTAACTTTGTAACTAAAAGCTGTGTAATCATCGCTTATGGATTGGTAATGCTGTTGATTTCCTGGCAACTGACTTTCGCAACTGTACTCGCATTTAGTTTACTTGCTGCGGTTGTCTCCAACCTCATTCGATGGGTACGCGAAGCTAGTTTTGAGATGACAAGCACAGCAGCTAATATGGCGGCAATTGCAACAGAGTATATTAATGGTGTGAAGACTATACAGGCTTCCTGGAGTCAAGAATTTGAAGGCAAGCGCTTCGACAAAGCCTCAAAAATGTTTGCCAAAGCATACATGCAAAGTAACCGCATTGGTAGTAGTGTACTTCCTCTGGCAGAAGCGGCAGCAACAACAATATTGATAGGGATTATAATTTTTGGCGTTTCTACACTTGTGAGTAACGGTAGCTTACATGTTATCTCGCTGCTGGCATTTTTATTTGCCCTATTTCGCTTACTACCAATTCTTGCTCATATGAATAGTTCTTGGGGCACTATTGCCAGTCTTGCGGGTTCTTTACGAGTAGTTCACGAACTGTTACGTACCGATAACAAATCCTATATTAGGGACGGTGAAGTTGAATTTACCAGATTGCAACAGGAAATCTGTTTTGACAACATTGATTTTGCTTATGACAACAACAATACCATCTTGGAAAAGATTAACCTAACTATTGAACGAGGTCAAAGTATTGCCATTGTCGGGGCTTCGGGTTCAGGAAAGACAACTTTAGCAGATTTGCTGATTCGATTTTACGAGCCAACACTTGGTAACATTTTTGTTGATGGTGTGAATTTAAATCAATATAAACTCTGTACTTGGCGGCAAAAAATCGCAGTTGTTAGCCAGGATACATTTATTTTTAATACATCGGTTCGGGAAAATATTGCTTATGGACTCGAAGGAATTAGCAATGCTGCAATTGCAGAAGTGGCACAACAAGCTAATGCCTTGGAATTTGTGTTAGAGATGCCGGAAGGATTTGAGACAAAATTAGGCGATCGCGGTGTAAGATTATCGGGAGGGCAAAAACAGAGAATTGCCATTGCCAGGGCATTACTTCGCAACCCAGATATTTTGATTTTAGATGAAGCCACAAGTGCTTTAGATTCAATATCCGAACGTTTGGTGCAGGAATCGTTGGAAAGATTAGTTAGTGGCAGAACTGTAATTGCGATTGCTCATCGACTATCGACAATTTACAAAGCAGATAAGGTAATTGTACTCGAATCCGGGAAAATAGTCGAACAAGGCAGCTATCAAGAATTGTTGCACCAGCGTGGCAAACTCTGGAAATATCATCAAATGCAGCATGAGATTGGAGTTAATAGTTAATAGTTAATAGTTAATAGTTAATAGTTAATAGTTATTAATTTGCCGATTGTCCTTTTCTATTCCTGATAGTATGAAAAATGCGATCGCCTTAATAATTTTCAATCGCCCACATACTACCCAAAGAGTATTTAATGCCATCCGTGAGGCAAAACCAGCCAAACTGTTTGTGATTGCTGATGGTATTCGCCAGCATTGCCCCGATGATGTGGAGAAATGTGCAGCAACTCGCAAAATTATTGAACAAGCAGATTGGGATTGTGAAATACTTTGTAACTATTCAGAAACAAATTTAGGCACTAAAAAACGAGTATCGAGTGGTTTAGATTGGGTATTTGCACAGGTTGAAACAGCAATCATTTTAGAAGACGATTGTTTACCTCATCCCCACTTTTTCCCATTTTGTGAAGAATTGCTTGAATACTTTGATAATGATGCCAGAATTATGACAATTTCTGGTAATAACTTTCAATTTGCTCAATCAAAAAAATCTCATTCTCAACGTCATGAATATAGCTACTACTTTTCACGTTATCCCTTGATTTGGGGCTGGGCAACTTGGCGCAGAGCATGGCAAAAATATGATTTAGCAATGCAGCATTGGGAAATAATTCGTGATGGTAAATGGTTACAAGATTTACTAGATGATCATCGAGCAGTAAAATATTGGTCGCGAATTTTTCAAAAGTGCTATCAAGGTAATCTTGATACCTGGGATTATGCTTGGACTTTCACATCTTGGCTACAAAATAGTTTAAGTATTATTCCCAATACCAACTTAGTTACTAACATTGGATTTAGTCCTAATGCCCTAAATAGTAAAGCTGTAAATAGTTTATTTGATAATCACCCTACTAATGCAATTAGTTTTCCCCTCAAACATCCACCATTTATTATTCGTGATACCCAAGCCGACAAATTTACCCAGTCTACCCAGTTTGATCCCAGCCTTAATTGGCGAATCAAAATGAAGTTAAGACAAATCTGGAATGTATAAAAAATATTATACCTTTTGGCAGATGACAATAATGTAATCAGTTCTATAATTGGATGATTTCTTAACAAGTGATGATCGAATATAAAGAAAAATATGCTTAAGAATTGATCAGCGATCGCAGAAAAAATGGCATAATTCTAGTCTAAGTAAATTCCACCTTTCATAGACTGATAATTATCACATCTTCCACATCAAAATTGATAGAATCATTTCCATAACTCAAAGCATTATTACAAAATAATTTCCATAAAAGGGGTTGGATAGTGGCTGATACTGGTCTAGAACAAGAACAACTGGTCGCTACATCTTCATCAAGTGCAGTTGATATAAGACAACTATTAAAAATTTTACATCGCCGTCGCTTTCTCATTGCTAGCATATCTTGTTTGGTAATGTCAGCAGCAGGAGTTTTGGCACTGCTTGCCAAGCCCAATTACCAAAGTTCCATGCAAATGCTCGTTAGCTCCAATATTTATGAAAGCACGAGGTCAAGAAATTCTCCAGGGGATGGAGATAGCGACTTCACAGATGCAAATTTAGAAGTAGTAGATTACACAGCACAATTACAGTTAATGTTGAGTAATCAATTAATTGAAAAAGCTGTAGCGAAACTGCGTTCTGAATATCCGCAGATAAAAGTTGAGGATATCAAAGGCGAAAAAAATAAAAAAGGCAAAAAACCACCATTAAGTGTAGCCCGTGTGGAATCTGGAAGTGGTATCAATCGGATTCCCAGCCAGGTATTTGAAATCACCTATAAAGACAAAAATCCCATCAAAACCCAACAAGTTCTAGAAGCACTTAAACAGGTTTATCAAGACTACAACATTGAGCAGCAAAAATTGCGCTTATCTAGAGGAATGGCATTTGTTAACGAACGCCTACCCAAAGTCAAAAGTGAAGTTACCCAAGCCGAGCGAAATTTAGAACTATTCCGCAATCGCAACAAAATACTCGATCCCGAAGCCCAATCCAAAATCCTATTAGCATCTCTGGCAGATACTCAGAAGCAGTTACAAACAACACAAGCACAACTGCAAGATTCCCAAGCCAGATACACAGCAATTCAGCAGAAATTAGCAGCATCTCCTCGCAGCGCCTTAGTTTCATCCCGCTTAAGTCAATCAACTCGCTATCAAACTCTACTGAATGAAATTCAGAAAACAGAGTTAGCAATATCACAAGAAAGAATTCGTTATACAGACAACTCCCCAGCAGTCCAGAAGTTACTCGAACAGAGACAAAGTCAACTATCATTACTGCGGCAAGAAGTCGGGCGATCGCTCAGTGATCAAGTCGGAAAAAGTACATCTCCTCCCAGCAGTTCCGCAATTGATAGCACCATTGAGAAAATCCTCAATCAATCTCTCAATCAACCACTCAATCCCCCAGCCAACAATAACGAATCCCTATTAGGAAAAGGACAACTCGCCGGAGTAGACCTCAAACTAGTAGAAGAAATGATTCAGGTACAAACAACAGCACTAGGATTAATTGCCAATCAACAGAGTCTTACAGAGTCAGAAAAGCGATTGCGAACCGAACTCAGTCGCTACCCCAGCTTGATAGCCGAATACAATCGCTTGCTACCCGAAGTTCAAACCAGTCGCAAAACCCTCGAACAACTCATGCAAGCGCAACAATCCTTAGGTTTAAAAATTGCCCAAGGAGGCTTTGATTGGCAAATCATTGAAGCACCTGAAAAAGGAACCTACATAGGTAGCGGTCGGATGATTTTACTTGGTGGCGGTCTGCTTTTGGGGCCAATTTTAGCTATTGTCATTGCCCTGATTTTAGAATTGCTCAATGACAAACTTTACGTACCCTACGAATTACAACGCATCACCAATCTTCGCTTACTGGGTATAGTGCCGAAACTCCTCCCACCCAAGAAACCTAAACGCACAATCCCAGTATTCAAAAATACAAACAACAGCAGAACTCAAAATACTAGAACCCTAGTTATAGATTCGCCAGTGACGATGGCATCATTACCATCCCATGAAACCATCGACATGGCATATCAAAACATCCAAATACTCAACTCACCTTTACCCTACAAATCTCTGATGGTGACATCAGCACAGGTGGGAGAAGGTAAATCAACAGTTGCATTGGGATTAGCAGTCAGTGCTGCACGAATGCACCACCGAGTCCTGATCATTGACGCAAATCTGCGGAACCCCAGTCTGCATGAGCAACTCGACCTTTCCAACGATTGGGGCTTATCTCTGCTCCTGGTTGATGAAGCGAACCCACCATATAAAGAGTATATCCAGCCAGTTCACCCGGCGATCGATATTCTTACAGCTGGCCCCTTCCCCGAAGATGCTGTGCAATTACTAAGTTCCCGGCAAATGAGAGAACTGTTAGAATACTTCGAGCAAATTTATGACCTAGTTTTAGTTGATGCATCGCCAATTTTGGGAACAGTCGATGCGAGAATTTTGGCAACATTATGTGATGCGATCGTTTTGGTGGCAAGAATGGGGCAAGTTACCCGTACAGAAGTTGTCGAAGCTAAAGAAATCTTGGAAAAGTTAAATTTAGTTGGAATTATCGCCAACCAACCGAAAAAATTCGATTAATCTCAATTCTCTTTGATTAAATCCCTGAGTTGATTAAAAAGTCAGGGATATAAAGTCCGGAAACCCATACAAAGACATATACCAAAAGGGATACATTTAGATTAGAAAAATTTTATATGATGTGTTCTAAAACGTGGCTGTCAGTAAATTAGCCAGAATTTGCCCGTTTTACCTTCCCTATGTATGTCTGGAAAATTCGCACATTATTAATCGCATTAATTTTAACTCTATTATTTTGGGGTAGTTTCTTTGCCAAAACCGCCTCATCACAACTCATTGAATCTCGGTTGAACAATGTCGAAGCAGATTTAAATCGTTTGGAATCACGCTTATCACTAATCGAATCACAAATAAATCGAAGCAATTCACCTGCGCCCTCTAAAACAACCCCATCCCCGTCATCTCCATCTCGGACTCAACGAAGTCAACAACAACGTGACCAAATGTTCGATCGCTTAGCGACTTTAGTCATCGAACTTAAACAGCAAGTCAACACCCTAGAACAACGAATACTCAAACTAGAAAAGTGTTAGTCAGTGCAGGGAGATACTAGGTTTCTCATCAAAAAGATAAGATAATGCTTGCTACTTAAATCCAAGAAACTGGGTTTTTTTGTCTTCAGGTTTGCTTTATACATAGCCTGTTATATCGTTTCTCCAAAATCTGACAACACATCAAACAAATCTCCATATCTCTCCATCTTTGCGTCTCCGCGTCAGCCTCTATTACTTTCTTTGGGAGAATTGGTATTAAACGCCCAACACACCAACAGCAATTAAAATCAAACTTTATACTTGAGATAGGAAGACTTTTTCACAGGAAAACGCAGGCATGACTCCTAATCCCACCATTATGCAGGCGGTTGAACGGCTTGGCTACCGCGTTACTGTTGGCGACGTAGCAACCCAAGCAGGTTTAAATGTTGCAGAGGCAAATCAAGGTTTGTTAGCCCTGGCATCTGATGCAGGGGGACATTTACAGGTTGCCGATACAGGTGACATCGTATACTTATTTCCCAAGAATTTCCGAGATATATTACGCAACAAGTATTTTAAAATCAAGTTACAGGAATGGGGTAAAAAAATCTGGGGTGTTATATTTTACCTAATTCGCATTTCCTTTGGAGCCTTATTAATAGCTTCTATTGCCCTAATTACGATCGCAATTTTTCTGATTATTGCGGCAATGAATAGCGATCGCGACAACGATAATAACAGTAGTTGGGGAGGAGGTGGAGGATTTTTCTTTTTCCCCGATTTATTTTGGTATTTTAGTCCTGGTTACAACACACACTATCAGGAACATCGCCGCGAAAAAAGCGAACTGAATTTTTTTGAAGCTATATTTTCATTTTTATTTGGTGATGGTAATCCCAATGCCAATTTAGAAGAACGTCGCTGGCAAGAAATTGGTACAGTCATTAGCAGTAATCGCGGTGCTGTTGTCGCCGAGCAAATTTCACCCTATTTAGATGATATTGGCGAAAAGTATCAACAAGAATACGAAGATTACATGCTGCCCGTACTCATGCGGTTTAATGGAAAACCCCAAGTGAGTCCCGAAGGGCAAATAGTTTATTATTTTCCAGAATTACAAATCAGCGCCGTCAAAAAACGCCGTCATGCGATCGCATCTTACCTGGAAGAATTTCCCTGGCGATTCAGTGCGGCAACATCCGGACAAATCATGCTGAGTGCGGGTTTAGGTGCCGCAAATTTAATTGCTGCTTTAATTCTTGGCAACTTATTGCGCGGTGGAATTGTCGCCGCCCAATTAGGTGGACTTGTGGCATTTGTCCAAAGTATTTATTGGTTATTGCTAGCTTACGGCGTAGGCTTCTTAGTTATACCCTTAGTCAGGTACTTCTGGATTCAATGGCGCAATACTAAAGTTGTCGAAAGAAACCGCGATCGCATTTCCCGTGCCAAAGTATTAAGTAGCGCAGACGAAAATTTACAAAATAAAATCGCTTTCGCTAACCAATTTGCATCAGAAAAATATATTGGCACGGAAAATCTCGCTTACTCCACCGAAGAGGACTTACTCCAACAGGAAGTTAAACGATTGGAAGAAGGAAGTCGGGAATAATCATTTTGCTTGAATCGGCGATAGGGAAACACCTCGGAAATAATGAGCCAAAATTTGCAAATAATTCGCCCTTTGCAAGGCTAAATTGTATGCACCCCACTGACTCATACCGACAGCATGACCATAGCCTTTGCCTTGCATGGCAAAATTACCATCAGGGGTTTTGGTCACTGTAAACCGGGTACTTCTCAGCTTTAAAGCCGTACGCACATCTTCACCACGCAGCACTTTCGAGCCTTTATCACCAATTATTTGCAAAGCTTTGACGCTGCCAAATGGCGATGCCGTTTGTACCTTCATTTCCTTTACCTTACCCAGTTCAGGAAAGCGCTGGCTAATTTCTGTTGTGGAAAAAGCACGCTGCCACGAGCATTCGGGTATGTTCTGGTCAAAATCTGGAACAGCCCGCAAATAGTTTTTACCCTCGTCTCCGCCCCAAACATCTTCCACATTTTCTGTATGCCCACCAGAGCAAGCGTGAAAGACAGAGAGAATAATCCGGTTTTTATAGGTTAAAACCTGTCCCGCAGTTTTATCGACGGCATCGTAAGTTGTCGGGGATTCGCTGATGACACCTTTGTAAATTTGCCATCTGTCGGGACTATCACCGAGATCAAAAACAGGGTCATTACGTTGTTGTTCCCGCTTATAAATAGCATAGGTTCGAGCTGCGATCGCTTGAGCTTTCAAAGCTTCTTGGGGCCAACGTGCATCCATCTCGCCACCAATGACACTGTAGAGATACTCCTCTAAATCAACCCAGTTCACCGCAGTCACACCTTTTCCTGTGGGAATTACCAGGATGCGACCACGATACCACTTGTCGCCAATATAGACAAAACCTTTGCCTGTCGGTTCAATCCAAAATAAACCGGATCGCCATTTATCTAAAGCTACTCCACCACCAGGTACGGTTTGTGCATAGTAGGCACTCATGGCTGGTAACTGTCCCAAAGTCCTACCACTACTATCTTTTACCGCCGCAGCCGTCGAACTACCAACCTTAACTTGGTTGACATCGCGCTCAATTGCCACACGCAAAATCACCGAAGCTTGAGCAGGTGCAAGCATTGCCATCCATAAGAGAATACCAAGCCACCAATAGCGCGTCTGAAGTTGCGATTTGAGTGGGGAAAATAAAGAAATTAGTAACATTTGGATTTTCATGCTGATAGTCTGACGTACACCTAATATTTATCTGACGTTCTCACGGACAGGAGTTTCCCGTAAATTAACTAAACTAGAGCAACCGAGCTACCAAGTTGTAGCCGAGCATCTACTCTTTTCCTCTTTTCCCTCAAATTATATTTAGTATGAACCCGGTGAGCAATGGCAATAACTAATACAAAAACATACTCTTAATCCTGTACTAATTAACAACTTATCGATTAATTTTAATCAATATATCTGGTTCATCTAAAATTTATTTTTTCTATATATAAAGAATATCACTAGAGATAATTCACGGAATTTAAAACTACAAGGTCAAATTCTTCAATGTTAATGAACCTGGAGTGATGGGAATGCTTAAATAAACTAATTTACTGAAAATATTCAAGACTGACTAATTTTAGTATGCTCATATCATTTCTCCAAAATCTGGCAACAGATAAAATAAATCTCCGTGTTTCTCCATCTTTGCATCATCATCTGTTACTTTCTTTTGGAAAATTGGTATTATTTGCCAAGGCGATCGCTTGATTTGACAACGAAATTATTTACTTTGGGTAATCAATTAAATTTTTGTCAACAGATGTAAACTCTGAAGAAACATACGCCGAGAAAATTTTTCTTCAGCAATATTTTCCATTATCGAGGCAAACAACTATTTACCCCGACGACAGAATCATAATTTTATGGTCATTTTCATTTTAGAAATCACTCAATTTGCAGTTGGGGCATAAGTTGTAAAGTCCCAATACCCAGGTCATGGGGAGAGAGCGATCGCGCTTCAAATAATGCCATCATGTCACGTAGTTGGGGATTCCCACGACTTGCACCCGTCAGTCCCTTGGCAATAATCAAACCACAATAACCCTGAGTATTTTTGCAGCGTTGGTTCCATTTTTTCCGAGCTTCAACATGGGTGGGGTCTTCATCTTCAAATTCCCCAAATAAAAATAACTCGCCATTATTAGTTTGCAGTAAACCAAGGTCATAACTTTCACCACCCAAAGGGTCTGCACCTGGATTAAAACAGATGGCTTTCAGCCCGCCAGCCGCTTCGATACTTTCAATCACAGTTTTAGCTTTGGGGCGCGAAGTTTGAATTAAAATCACAGGTAATCCATCCCCCGTTGCCTTAATGTTCCCAGCCGTTTGATATGTGACACCTTTGCGTAAATAATCCAGCATTTCCCACGAAACGACACCCAAACTCAAAAATGAATCTTCGGGGATTAAATCATCCCGCAATGACCGAAACATCGATTCACCATGTTCCTCTTCGTTATCATCACCAGCCATTTCTTCTAATTCGGCGGCTAATTCTGGCATCGTTGCAACATTAACGCTGACTAACTTGGTTTCTTCGTTTTCTGGTAAGTTAATCCGATAGCGACGGTTGAGGGCGGGAAATTCTGAACTATTTAGTTGGCGGCGATGATCGCGAACAAATCGAAATAGGCTTTCCAGTGCCACATAAACCACCAATGCTTCTTCATCGTATAAAACAGAACGTAGTCCTTCTAAGGGGTGAATATTCCCGAAGGTGGGGTTAATTTCCGATAATGGTAAATCGGCAAGGTCTTCAGAAACCTCACTGTCGTCTTCTTCCAGACGCTCAAACGTCAAGAATAAACAATCCTGCTTGAGAAAAGCTTCTTCCAAGCCTTCGGTCGATTCATTATCTCTTAAAACTTCGGCTCGAAAGCGTTTGAGCGACTCTTCAGAACGATATAGCAAAATACCATATTCCATCCCCAACATCCCCATAATTGAGGCGTAGAGAGTACCTATATCCCATTTATTAATTTCTATGGAAATGATTTGCTGTTCTTCTAAAAAATTCCACGGTGATGCTTCCCAAATCGCATAAGCTTTTTCATGTAAGGTTTGGGCATATTGCGGTGGTAAGTCGGGGACTTGGCTATCGATGAGTTCAGCAAATCCGCGAAATAATTCATCTATTAAGGGTAATTCTGGTACATAATCTATAGCGATATCAAGGTCTTGGAGGACACCACGCAAGTAAAATTGGATTTCGCGATCGCGCACCACAATTCGCTGAGGACGTGATGGTTTTGCTGGACTATGGGGATTTTCCATGGCTCGCATTAATGTCCGCACAATTGCCTCAGGTCCGGTATCTGGTGCCACAACATCCATGCCCCGAACAATACCTTGCGAACCATCCACCCAAAGAATGCATTCCCCTTTATCTTCGTCAGGCTGTGGAGAATGCATATTTGATAATGGACGGCGATCGCCCTCCCACACAGAAGGAATCTGAGGTAGTTTCTTCAACCGACGACTGGTAGAGCGATTAAAACTTGTCATAAACTAATTGAATCTAAACAAGCGAGATATGGTGTTTTTGTTTTTTGGGTTTTCGAGAACATGATTTTTGAGAAAAGTAGGAGATCATTAGACGAAACTCCCATTCAGTTCAAAACTCCCAAGATACCTAAAATATTAGGCTAGTACAGAGGATGGGGAAATCAGCAAACTTAAGCAAACTATTTATATTGACTTAAAGGCTTGAATTTCAACGCTAATTCGTTCTGTATTCTGTATTTTATAGTCTCCATCCTGTAGTAGCCCTCTGCTTCCAGGATAATTTCGCTAACTTCCCCAGGCTGCGATCGCATAGGGTTTTCAGCATTCGTTCTATAATTAATAATAAAAATACATCTATTTTCTACCTCCTAACCTCTAATCCCACATCCTCTAATCTCTAAATCCTAACCCTAATCACTAAACTTAAGGAGCAAAAAGTAATGACACAAGCAACCGAATCTCAAAAAAGAGGCATCCTGTTAAGCGAAGCTGCGTTGCAACAAGTTAAATCTTTGCGTGATAAGCAAAATCAAGACCTATGTTTGCGGGTTGGAGTTCGCCAAGGTGGATGTTCCGGCATGTCTTACATCATGGATTTTGAAGACGTAAGTAAGATTACCTCTAACGACGAAGTGTTTGACTATGATGGCTTCAAAATAGTCAGCGATCGCAAGAGCTTATTATATCTTTATGGTTTAATGCTCGATTACAGTGATGCCATGATTGGTGGTGGATTCCAGTTTACCAACCCCAATGCGGCTCAAACCTGTGGTTGCGGCAAATCCTTTGGTGTTTGACATTTGTGATGTGTTATTAGTTAATGGGCATTGGATATTCACTCATAAACAGTAACTATTAACCAATCACCAATAAGCAACGACTAACGATGAAGCTACTATGACTCAAACTGTTGAATCCCTATTTGATACAGGTTTAGAACACTATAAAGCAGGAGAAAGCGTCAGCGAACTAATTCCTGTTTTTAAAGAGGTATGCGATCGCTCTCCTAAAAGCAGTTCTGCGTGGACTTGCTTGGCTTGGCTATACCTACTTGATGAAAAAGCAAATTTAGCCTACAAAGCTGCCCAAAAAGCCGTCAAAATCAACCCCCAAGATCCCCAAGCACGGGTTAACTTGGCTTTGGCAATGTTAGAAACCGGACAAAAAGGACTGCGCGAACATGTGGAATTTGCCCAACAGTTGATTTTTGTTAATGAAGAATGGCGGGATGAACTCAAGCAAAGCATTGAAGATGGTTTTGTGAGAAAACCGGAATGGAAAAGTTTAACAAAAGTCAAGCAATGGTTATTTGAATCTTGACTTAGTTAATACTTCATGGGTAACAAGTAATAAGTAATGGGTCATGGGTTATTACCCATACCCCATTGACAAACAACAAATTTATGAAAGAAAAATTTTTGAACTGGTTAAATATAATACTTGTAGCCGATGTTTTTTTAGTATTTTTGGGATTTGCATGGTTTGCGATCGCAGTTATTGGGGATGCTAGCGGAATCCATCTTGGTTTAGATTTGTGGCATCAGCTTTGGCAACCTGTTTTTAATCCTGCGATCGGCATTTTGATGGGTGGTGCGATTCTTAGCGGTTTGATTAGTTGGGTTTCTAAAAAATTTGCCGCAAATCGTTAGCTAGTGTCATTAACTACTTTAATATTTGCTCTAAAGCTGGCTGCACCTTTGAGTACTGGTAAGTGAATCCACTTTCCAAGGTACGTTTTGGCATCACTTGTTGTCCTTCAAGTACCATTATTGCCCCTTCACCGAGCAACCCTTCAAGTGCAAAAGCTGGTACAGGTAACCATGAAGGACGATTCATTACTTTTCCCATTGCTTCGCATAATTCCGACATCCGAACTGGCTGAGGTGCAGTTGCATTATATACACCATCCATATCTGCTTTTGTCAGTGATTGGATAATGAGGTTCACTAAATCATCAATGTGAATCCAGGAAAACCACTGTTTTCCACTACCAAGAGGGCCACCTGCAAACAATTTAAATGGTGTAATCATTTTCTCTAAAGCGCCACCATTACCCAAAACAATACCGAAACGCAAAATTACTAACCTGACACCCACATCTTTAACTTTTTGCGCTTCCGCTTCCCAAGCTTGACAAACTTGTGCCAGGAAATCGTTACCCGACTGACTATTTTCGTCAAAGCTAGCAGTTTCGCTAGTTCCATAAAATCCAATTGCCGAAGCATTGATTAAAACGCGGGGTTTGGCATCAGCATTAATTATCGCTTCGACGACTTTTTCAGTCCCTAATTTACGACTGTTGAGAATCTGCTGTTTCCGTTCTTGTGTCCAACGTCCCTCTGCAATCGGTTCGCCAGCCAAATTAACTACAGCATCGCATCCAGATATGCTATTTTGCCAATTACCGGACGCAGTTGTAGTTGCAGGCACAATCTCGACTTTGGGAAATGAGCTTTTGGGAAACAACTTGACAGCGCGATCGCTATTTCTAGTTAACACTACTATCTCCATATCTTGTGCGTGGAGTCGTTTAACCAAATGACTTCCGACAAATCCTGTTGCACCTGTAATCGCGACTTTCATGAAAACCTCTACCAAAGCACTTAATGCTTAGGTTAAAGGTAAAAGGGTAAGGGGTAAAGGGCAGGGAAAATAAGAATAAGTTGAAAAATAGTTACCTGTGAGATAGTCAGGTATTATAGGATGTACGCAGTGTTACAAGGGTTGGGGCTATTATGGCTCGGTATACATGTTCTTTTGTTCTTTCTGTTTCGGTAGAAATCCTTCAACCATCACTCATACAGCTTCTAGATAGTTGTGGGCTAGATGTGCAATATTACACCGCCGATTACATCATGGCGCGTGAATTTCCTGGTAGTATTGCATTCTCCAAATTAGTCACAGTGGAAGCATTAATTGACAAAACAACTGCTACAGAATCAGAAACTCGCATGACTTTAGTGATTAAAAATGAAGAATTGCCGCTTCAGTTTGATAATCACTGCCGACAAGTATTTGACTATATTAAGCAGGAAATCGAACATAGCCGCTATTGGCATTTAATCGAAAGTTTAGCTGGTTAGCCGGCAAAAGTTCGTCAAAAAGTCAAATTATGTGCGGCGGTTCTGGAGAAATTTGTATTGCAGGCAGAAAATTACTACAACTAGAGTTGAGGATGAGTGGTGTTCAAAGTATTTGTTTACGGTACATTGAAACCCGGCGAGGAAAATTATGCAGAATATTGCGCGGGTAAAATTGTGGATGCCAAACCGGTTTACACATTGGGCGAATTATTTGCATTACCCCAGGGATACCCAGCAATGATAAAAGGAGACAACCGAGTTTACGGCTATCTCCTTACATTCGCTGATTTAGAGGTTTTGACGAAGCTAGATGAGTTAGAAGATTACTATCCCTCTAGGCAAAATTCAGAAAACCTTTATCAGCGAGAGCAGATTGAAATATTCAATCTAGAAAGTAATATAGATTTTTCTTTTCAAAACCAACCTTTTCAAACCCAGCAATTTCTTGGTTTAGCTTGGACTTACTTGATGACAAAAAGTCAAGTGCATCAGCTAAATGGTGTCCGACAAATTGATGGTTGGTGGACTGGTAAGAGTATTAATATTGAGCAATTTCGCCAGAACTAAATAGACTAGCGATATGATTGCCTAATTAATAAAGACTGTTGTCATGATTTGGCGTTTGTTGCTTATTAAAATTTTTCGGCTCCAGCTTTTCCGTTTTGGGAATTGGGATAACTGGACCGTTAATTGCAACCATCAAAGACGAACTTGTAACTTCTGGTTGAATTGGGCTTGATTTTAGCTGTTCTTTAACCTGCTCAATTGGTCTTTGTGCAAATTGGAATCTGCTAGTTTCACCATTCAACAAACCAGAAATCGAGCCCAGAACACAAGCTGCGATCGCAGTTCCACCGAATATACTTGCTAATCTTAAACGCCGACGTTGCAAACGTTCCAGAACTTTTTCTACAGTTGTTTCCACGGATACTTCCGGTTGGGGAATCGGGAGAGTCCGCAGTCCGTGCCGTAGTTTTAACAATCTGTTATATAACTTTTGAGATGACGGGTCATTTGCCAGCCATTCTTCGATTTGCTTGCGTTCTGTTGCTGTCACCTCGCCATCGAGGTAAGCACTTAATAACTCGAAGCGATCGCGCTTCACCATATCCATAGCACCCGTTAAATCGTTGGTATGCTTGACAACATTTTCATCCAGTCCTGGTTGAGAGGCTTCTGAATGAGAACGGTAGTTAAATCCAGAATCAGTATTCATCTTAACACTATTACCAATTCATACACGGGTAAACAGATCGGACAAAGGTGAGAAATTGTATTTATTTCTTTTGGCAGAAGCACTCTACTTGATTTGTTTATTTTGTTCAACTTATTTCTAGAGTCCCGTGATTGACTAAAAATTGCATTTGCATTTGGCTTCTACTACAAGCCTAGGCATCAAGATAGTTTTGCAATTGTGCTTGTAATCTGGTTCTCGCACGAGCGATACGAGATTTGACTGTACCCAAAGAAACGCCTGTGATTTCGGCTATTTCTTCGTATGCCATACCTTCGATTTCTCTGAGGACAATCGTAGTCCGGAATACTTCGGGTAGGTCGGCGATCGCTTCGCGCAGTTGTTCGTAAAACTCGCGAGTAGTTAGTTCTTCTTCTGGCCCTGGGGTATCCCCAGCAATTTCCCAATCCATTTCGCCGTCGTCTACCGAGCGGGGAGCATCGAGCGACAGAGGACTGACAACCCGTTTGCGTTTCCGTAACTCGTCATAAAACAAGTTGGTGGCAATCCGGCTTAACCAACCTCTAAATTTGGATGGCTCTTGTAATTTGCTAATATTCCGAAAAACTCGAATCCAAACTTCCTGAGCCAAATCGGCTCGATCAGCCCAGTCTGGTGCTAGGTGATACAAAACTCTTTCAACCTGAGTCTGATAACGACGCATTAATTCTTCAAACGCAGCACGATCAGGACGCAGCCCAGCTTGACAGCGTAAAATTAAGTCGTGGTTTGAGAGTTTGTCAACTTGCACTTCCTTATTTTCCGGAAGCCTGGTATCTATTGTTGACCAGGATACAGTAATCGATTGACTCATAGATCGTACTGGCTTTTTAACATCCCTATCTATTAGACCTGCTAATTTGTAATTAGTTCCTCAAGGTAGTGACGGATTCTTGACTGTAACACCGATGTATATAAATGCAGCAAAACTAGAGCAGCTAATATATTGCTATTTAGCCATTTAGCTTTGGAAATAATATTTTTCAGGAAAAAATAAAAACAATAAATACTGAATTTACAAGTGTTTGATAATACAAGCTGCAACAGGGAGTGAAAGAGAGTGAGATGGAGGCTGAGTGATGGAGTTTTGTAGTCATCACATGACAAAATTATCCCGCAATCATGCAACATCGACTCAGATTTTGCCAACGTCCCTGTATTCCCTGTGCATATTTTTGCTCAATCACCAATTTCTACTCCTCAGCAGTTCCAAAATCCTTGACTAAAATGGTTGCTGCTGAATTAACTTTTTCGTCAACGGTTATGTATGTATTATTTGTGCTAGGTTCACGGATATGCAAACACAAATTAAGGGAAAATGTAATTGCGATCGCAAGAATTAATTTTTCAAACATAATTTTTATCTCATCCACACCATCTATAAAGATTGTTCTTTACACCCACCAAGTTCCTGGGAAATAATTTCGATCCGAAGCTTTGCAAATACAATCAGTCGTGTATTTGCCTTAACCCTAGTGTGCCCACTAGTATTGGAATATTCATGAGGGAATAGAGAAAAGTTTATAAATTTTTGATGTTTTGGTGAATCATCGGACTATTAGTTTCAAGGAGTAAGCAGTTTTTTTGCCAGTAACGGAGTTATATTCAAGATTGTGTAAATTACAATCGAAAAAAGAAAAAACCTCTGGCGAGGAAATATCTTGATGTATTTAACGTCTGTCTTGATAAAGATATGTAACTTAATGTATTTATTAGGTATGTTAGCTAAAGATAGGCGATGGCAATGGTGAGAAATGAATCTGTAGCGCGTATAGTGATGTTGCTCTGCTTTAGTACAGCCTTGCTGACTATAGCTGTACATTTGCATATCTCGAGTTCCACAACTTCGATGGAATCAATGCCATCATCAAAACAAGCTCAAAGTGCAAAATCTCAAAATTCAAAATCTCAGAATTCTACCAATAACGAAACTTCAATAACAGATAAACTGGCGAAATTTCTCCAGTTAGATCAAAACAGTAATAATGGCAATGATTCTGCCAGGGCTTCATCTCCCCAGCAGTCATCTTTGAATTCGCAACCAGACTCTATATCCAAAGAATCCCGATTAGTTGTAGATTTAAGCGATCGCCGTGTCTATGTTTACCGAATGGGTGAAGTGATAGCGAGTTATCCCACAGGTATTGGTAAAAAAGGTTGGGAGACACCTACAGGTTCATTTAAAGTTTTCCATATGCAACATGATCCAGTATGGCGACATCCAATTACTGGGAAAGTTTTCCCACCAGGTGAAGATAGTCCTTTAGGCGATCGCTGGATCGGTTTTCTGTCCGATAAGGATGGTGAAATTGGTTTTCACGGAACGCCAGATGACAGCTTAGTGGGAAGTCCTGTATCTCATGGTTGTTTGCGAATGCGTAACCCGGATGTCCGGATGTTGTATAACCAAATCAAAATAGGGACACCTGTAGAAGTAAGACATTAGTTGGTGATTAGTTAAAGTTAATTGAAGTTATGAAATAACTATTAACTATTAACCATCAAGTATTGCCAAATTAACTATTAACTCTTAACTTAAGGCTGTGCCTTTTGCTCAAAGTTAGGCGCATAAGCTTGGAGTAACTTACTAACTTGAGATACCAGTTCATTACCGGTATTTTTCGCCAATACTGGTGTTTTATCATCGTTGGGTCGATCCAGGTTCCGGGAGATTGCTTCTCCAACCTGCTGGCTAATTAAATCTTGCAATTCAGCTTTTGCACGTTGGCGCTGCCAGCTAGCACCCTCTTCGGTAGTCGCATAGAGGGGGGGAAGGCGGTTGAGAGCGTAAGCGGCGATATCTCCAACATCTAAGGTTCTTTCACTAGTAGCTTCGATCTCGGCAACACGAGCAACAGCCTCAGTCAACACCAAATCTTCCATGACGTTAATAAACTGTTTGCGAGGTACCGCCACTACTTCACCCGTTAATAGTGCGCCCATCAGCCTGTCTAACGCCATGTACTCCTCAATTGACAGTTCTGAGGCATGGTCACAGATTCTTCCAACTTCAGCTTCCATAGCTGGTGTTAGATAACCATCTTGGAGAGCGTGTTCTACAATTTTTCCTATACTCATAGCACTCATCTTTAAATTTGTCTTGCCACCCAAGTGAGGTAGGGACGGATACCAATCGAATCTATATTTGCTCTATTTTGCTCAATTGTAAACAGTTTACACATAAATTATGTAGCAAAAATGCATCTAGATACATTTTTACTACTCAACTTGACTATTCAAAAGTACTATTGAGCCAAGGGATTGGGTCGATGCTTTTGCCATTTACATACAAGCCCCAATGTAGGTGTGGCCCTGTAGATGCGCCTGTCGAACCAATTTCGCCGATTTTTTGACCGGGCTGTACCATATCACCTTCCTTGACCAAGATTTTACTCAGGTGCATAAAGATACTTGCCACTCCTTGTCCATGATCAACACCAATGACGTTACCGTGGACTCTGAACCCTTCTTTGACAGTTCCTACTAAAACAACACGACCTGCGGCGGGAGCGGCAACCGGGGAACCAGTTCCTCCGGCGAAATCTAGACCACGATGGTAGTAATCCTTGGCGAATACACCGTTGTAGTAGCGACGGACTCCAAATGGGGTAGTCATCCGGGCGTTACTTGGCTTAATAAACGTGCCTTTCCAGAATTTTTCGGGAGTGCGTACAGCGCGAAATTCAGAAGCCCGTTGTAGTTCAAGTTTGGTTGCCGAAACGCCAGCCTTACCTGGGGGCAAATTAATACGTTGAACTTTAAAGGTACGCGGTTTTACTTCAACGGGGATTTTTTTGGTTTCACCACCGCCTGTCACTGTAATTGTTCTACCACCTGCTTTTTCCAGAGGTGTAGTCGGGATAAAAGCACGGTACTTGTTGGGAGCAACTTCATAGGCTGTGTAGTTTTCGTTGCCACGACTTACAGTCACACTGTTACCACTAGCCGGGTTATCCAAGCTAACTACTACGGAAATGGTATCTCCCAATCGGGGAGATGGGGGATTAATTTGGACTTGCAAAGCATTGGCAGGGAAAGCAAAAGCAATGGGTAAAGCTGCCACGCCTGCGGTGATGCTAGCGGCTCGAATATATTTTTTAAAAGTTTGATTTAAGCCATTGACTGTTGCATTCATCCAAAGGTTTTGTGAGCTTGGGGACTGACTATTACGGTCGATTGTGATCATAGAGTTGCACAACGATTTCTGACTACTGTGAACAACAGACTAAAGGGTTGTTGTCTGTGTTTCCGGCAGGAGCAAGTAATTGGCGGATTGATTAATAGTTAAATTAAACTGCCCTTAATATTATGTGTATAAATTGTATAAATGCAACATTTACCTGAACCGATTACATCCTGATTTAGGGGTAAATTACGTGGTTTTAGCTAGCTGGTGCTAAATTTGTGTCATTTGCTAGCTTTCCATCTTCCAGATGTACAATACGGTCAGCAATATCGAGAATACGGTTATCGTGGGTCACAAGTAAAATTGTGCAACCCTGTTCTTTGGCGAGCATTTGCATCAAATTGACAACATCGCGACCAGATTTACTATCGAGTGCTGCCGTTGGTTCATCTGCCAAGACTATTTTTGGACGGCTAACAAGTGCTCGGGCGATCGCTACCCGTTGTTTTTGTCCCCCTGATAAATCATCTGGGTAATAATTAACACGATTTCCTAATCCTACATGTTCCAGCATTGCGATCGCGCGTTGGTTCATTTCTCTTGATGAAATGCCTTTTTGTACTTCTAAACCCATTCGCACGTTTTGTAATGCTGTCAAACTTCCGTGTAAATTATGTGCTTGAAAAATATAACCGTGATGACGACGTGCTTGTGTGAGTTTCCTGGCATTGGCTCCCACTAAGTCCTGTCCCAAAACGCGCAAGTTGCCAGATTGTGCTGAGCGTAAGCCACCCACCAGTGTTAGTAATGTAGTTTTCCCGGAGCCGGAGGGACCAGTCATAATGATAATTTCACCAGCAGCAATCTCCAGGTTGACATTAAATAATACTTGTTTGCGAAGTTGATTTTTGCCGAAGAAATGGTCGAGATTTTTGACAGAGATTACGGATTCCATAAGTTGAAATTGCTGAATTATTGGAAATCGGGAACTGGAAGAGATAGGAAATATCCGCGTCACTACATCTTTAACGAATTTAAAACATATCTGCGGGGTCTGCGGATTGGACTTTACGGGTGGCAACAGCGCCGGAAATCATGCACATAATCACAGTCATAATCATGACTTGAATTGCCCTGGCGAAGGTCATAATTACTGGTAAATTTGTGGCATTACTAGTCATTGTGTACAATGCCAAGGAAACGGAAATGCCAGGAATAAAACCTAAAATTGCTAAAATAATCGCTTCTTCAAACACGACACTCAATAAGTAAGAGTTACGAAAACCCATGGCTTTAAATGTCGCATATTCTTTCATATGGGCATTAACGTCGGTGGAGAGAACTTGGTAAACAATAATTACCCCCACCATAAAGCCCATCATTACCCCCAGGTTGAAGATAAAGCCGATGGAGGTGCTTTTCTGCCAGTAGTCTTTTTCAAAGGTAATAAATTCTTCTTTAGTTAGAACTCGGACATCATTACCAAGATGAGTTTTTAACTGTGCAGCGACTTTTTGTGGGTCTGATTCTGGTTTTAATTTGACTAAACCAATACTAATGCTACCAACTTCACGTCGGGGAAATAATCTTAAGAAATTTTGGTCGCTGGTAATTAATGTTGCATCGGCAATAAATGAGGCTCCAACTTTAAATAAACCACTGACATGAACAGTACGACGTTCAATCTCAGCATTTACTTTTTTGCCCTGGTCAACTTTTTTAATAACTTCTGCGTAATCTCCACGTCCAGCGCGATCAAATAAAACACTATCTGCAAGTTTAACTTTATTTAGCTGTTGATTAACTTCAGGTAAGTCAACTGCTGATTTATCGGGATTAAAACCCATTATTAGTAGTGTTGATTTTTTACCAGTTTCGGGATTTTTCCAGTCGATAAAGTTAACATGCATCGGTTCTGCTGACTTTACTCCTGGTACATCGTTGGCTTGAAATAGCCTACGTCTTGTAAATGTAGACATATTTGCCAAGTTGCGTGCTTGGGGGCTGATTAGGAAAATATCTGCTTCCATGCTGCGGTGTAGCCGGGTGTTACTGTCGAATAATGCAGCCTGAAATCCTAGTTGCATAAACATTAATATGTCCGCAAAAGCAATGCCTGACAAGGCGACAAGAAAGCGCCCCTTTTGGCGGGTTAGTTGCAACCAGCCGAGTGGGGTGCGACGTTGTAAATTTTGTATAGGAGAAAGCATATATAATTTGAGATTTTGAATTTTATATGTTTATGAATGAGACTTGACTACTGAATTGATAATTTCTTGAATATAGCTTGGAGTATTTTGATTTTTTGCAACACTATTACGTACTAAACCATATTTATCTCGAGCTAATTTTTCGAGAAGATGAACTGGAGTATTTTCATTTTCAGCAGTATTCCGTCTGACAAATGGTGATTCATCTTCAGCTAATTTATCTAAGATTTTTACGGGTGTAACTGGATTAATTGCCACTTGCCTTCTAACTACGGAAGATTTATCTTCTGCGAGAATATCTAAAATTTTTAGAGGTGTATTCGTATTGCCAGCAACCTGACTTCTCACATCTTCACTTTCATCTTTTGATAATAAATCTAAGATATTAATGGAAGCTTTTGCATGGCGGGCAATATCACTTCTAATAGCTGGGCTCCCATCTTGGACTAAAACCTCTAAAATCTGACTTGTAGTATTTTGATTTTCGACAAGACTTACTTGAATATCTATATCAAGGTTTTCTGCTTGAGATAATATTTCTAAAGTGTGAACTGGGGTATTAGAATTACGAGCAATATTCGCTTTCACCACTATGTCTTCATCTTGAGCTAGTTTTTCTAATATAAAACTGGGCGTACTGTGATTAGCTGCAATATTTTCACGTACATCAATATCTTCATCTTGGGCTAATTTTTCTAAAATATAACTAGGTGTATACTCATTACCAGCAACACCGATTCTGACATTTTCATCTTTGTCTTGAGCCAAATTTTCTAAGATACGCAGAGGTATATTTTTTCCTCTGGCAACATCATAACGAATATACACATCTGGATGTTTGGCAGCCCATTCAATAAAAAATAATGGAAGTCCATCAATTCTAAAAGGATTAATACTTTTACTCGCCGTCAAAGGATTAATATCCCGACTTTGATAGTATATTTCTTCCAGGAAGTTAGGATTTTCTAGTAATAAAAAATCAATGATGGGATTATTTAAAATTTGGGTGGGAAATTCAGGAAATAATTCGATGAAGATATCAGGTGGTGTATTTGGATTTTGAGCAACAGCTAAACGAATATTTTTACTTTTACTTTTGACTAATTCTCTTAGCTTTTGACTTGGTGTATTGGCATTTAATGCTGCTTGCATCTGTGGAGATTGAATAATATTGCTCATTTTTCACTCCAATTGTAATATTGTGTACCTCAGCTATTAAATCAACAACTAAATGTCAATTACTGCTTGTATTTGTAGATTAGTAAATTTACTTGCTTGTTCACTCGATTCGTTATCTAAACGTACATGTACTTCGACAATACGTGAATCAATATTACTTGACGGATCACTATTAATGATATTCTGACGCTGAACTTGATAGCCAACCCAATCGACTGTTCCCTGCAATTCCTGTGGTAAAGAATCGCTAGTTATGCGTACCTTTTGCCCTTGTTTTACCTTACTCACATCACTTTGATAAACTTCGGCTACCGCATACATTTGATTAGTTTCCCCAAAATCGAGAATCCCCTCATTAGCCACTGTTTCCCCGGCACGGGTATTAATTTTTAAAACACGTCCAGTCTTCGGTGCACGGATGTATGCTAGGGCAAGTTCAGCACGAATACGTTCTACAGTTGCTTGAGCGCTATTGATTTCTGCTGCGGCGGCGGCAATATCGGTAGGACGAACTTCGGCGGTTTGTGCGAATGTGCCTTGAGCTTGTTTAATCTGCTGCTGCATACTCCCAACTGTTTTGTTGAGATTGGCTTTGGCTTCTCTTATTTGTTGCTCTAAGGTGGCGATAGTGCGATTTTGAGTAGCTTGGCTTTCAAGAAGTTGCTGAGTAGAGGTTTCGGCGCTTAATCTGCGTCTATCAACTTCTTGGCTGGAAATTACACCTTCCTTATATAAGTTTTCATAGCGCTGCACTTCTATTTGAGCATTGCGTCGTTCTGCTGCGATGCGGGCAACAGTGGCTTGTAGAGCTTGTTTTTGTCCTTGCAGTTCGGCTGTTAGTCTAGCAATGGTAGCTTGTTGTGTGTTTACATCACCCGTTAATTCGGTTTGTAAACGGTTTATATCTGCACTGCGTGCTGTTAGTTCACCTTTTTTCGCTCCTGCTTTGACTTGCTCTAGCTGGGCTTTGGCTACAGCCACTTTCCTTTCAGCCTCTTTTAAAGATGCTTGCAAACGATCGCGATTTTCCATAATTGCTATTATCTGTCCTTTGGTGACGCGATCGCCTTCTTTGACTAAAAGTTGTTCAACACGACTACCTTGATTTGATGTTGGTGCGGATAACTTAATGACTTCACCCTGCGGTTCCAGCCTTCCCAAGGCAGTTACGGTTTTAACTTCTGGTACACTCACTAATGGTGCTGGCTTTGGTGGAGCATTTGCTGCTCGCATTCGGTTGACTACAAAAATGCCAATACCACCTACTAACAACGCCGCAACAATGAACAAAATAGCAGATGGTGGACGGGAATTGGGTTGAGGCGCAGAAGATTCTTCTAATTTCGGAGTTGGCAGCATAACACCACTTGTGGTTAGATGACTAAACCGTTGGGTTTTATTTTGTTTTACAATATCACTAAACTAAACCGACTAGTTTAGAATGTCAATTGAAAATAATTATACTTATTACAGCTATTACTCTATGTGATAGTACAAAAAAACTTCAAAAATGGCACATATAAAAGTGAGTGAAACAGAACGGGAAAGTACAGCAGAAAAAATTGAAAAAATCCTCACAGGAGCTATGCAGGAATTTCTCAAGCATGGCTATGCGGGGACAAGTATGGATAAAGTGGCATCACGGGCAGGTGTGTCAAAAGCAACTGTGTACAGTCACTTCAAAGATAAAGAAGGGTTATTTAAAGCACTTATACGTCAGCTAGCGGAAGAAAAATTTCGGGATACCTTTGCAACTGTGCCATTGGAAGGAGAACCTGCGGTGGTGCTACGAATTGTCATCACTAAAGCCCTAAATAAAATGATAAGCGATCGCGAACACCAAGCGTTTGTCAGGGTATTAATTGGGGAGTCGGGGAGGTTTCCGGAACTAGCAAAGGCTTGGATTCATGACATTATGACACCGACGCTAGAAATTGTTGGCAAATATTTAGATAGACACCCAGAGCTAAACATACCCGACACAGAAGCGACAGTACGAATGGTGATTGGATCAATGGTACATTTTATGATGACTCAGGAAATGTTGTACGGTAAAGAAATTATACCAATGGCAAGCGAGCGGATGGTGGATTGTTTAATGCACCATCTTTTGCAGGGGATGGATTAAAATTTAATTTTATTCTAATAAATTACGATGCTAAGAACGGAGAAAAAACCTAGTATAAAAAATAGAGAATATAGAATCAAAAGCTGTCAATCAGATATTTTGGCGATTTTTTGAATTAGTTAGTATTTCGTTAACAATGACTAACTAGTGTACTCCCATACTGATACGCTTTTAAAAACTTGCGTCCAAATTCAGTTATCTCAAAGTAGAGTTCTCCTCCTTCATTAACAGTCTTTCCAGCCACAACTTCAGTTAAACCAGTACTAACCAAACATTTTAGGTATATGTGTTGTGATTTGCTCGCAATACCACGTTCATTAATCAAAGTCTTCAAATCATCCACGAATACTAGATTAACTGCTTCAGTCATACGTCTAAGCTCGCTACAGTTTATCTGGTTACTTATATAAGCAAGAAAGATTTTTGCAATGATTTCTGGTTTTTCTAAATCAGATGCTTTATCTATAGCGAAGAGTACAACTTCTCCAACTTTTTTGGCTTCATCAGGATGATTTCTCATTTTTTCTACAATTGCTTCTTGAACCTCAGGTTGTACTGAAGCAAGCTCTTCAATAAAACGCGAAATCTTTGCGAGAAACAACTTATCTTTGAAATTATCAAATGCTTTGTAAGCCTTGATAATAGTTCCAAAGACTGGAATATCTTTAACGAAATCGTTTGATATCAATGCATCTACACATACCTCTCCATTTTCTAAAAATGCTTCTAAAAGTAGTCTATCTTTCATACCCTTAACTCACTTAGCTTATTTGCTATTATACTTTCTAATACTATTTTAATGCGAAGCCCCACATAATTAATTAGTTTGTTTACAAGTTTTTTTGTATAACTAGACATTCTATTCAAGCTTAAACAAATATTTACATAACTACAAATTGAACAATTATCTAGTGGAAATGAAAATATAATAATCTCAAAAGATGAAGTAAAAAAAACATGTTTTTTTTTAAATTTTTATAATTATGCTTTTAACAAAAATTTCATCTTTGTCATTATTACAATGATTAGATATATATTGTTTTTGCAAATAGGAAATATGTGGTTTTATAACATCAATTGCTGTGGAAGCGAAATCTTCTCCAGCAAACTTTTTAATATTTGTTGCTTGTAATTCTAATATTTTTGTATCTTGCTGTACTGCTATATAGAATAGAGGGATTGCAATCAGTTTACCCAGCCAGTTAGGTAAACCCCAGTGAAAAGTCACAACAGCATACAACTTGGTTAAATTTTCAGAAATTGGTGTTAAAAATAGGGAAATCAATAATTTATATCCTTCTTTATCTGTACGATATTCTAGTTGAGCTATACTAGGTAAAATAAATCTACCAATCGAAACAATTTCTTGACATCCTGGAGCTAATAATTGATAGATTAAGCCGGAAATATTTTGTTCGCCTAAATACATAGCTTCTACCATTTTGGCATTACGAGTAATTTGTACATTAACATTTTTACGGTTTTGATTTCTGATTAACCCAGCATGAACAAAGTGGGTATGAGTTGCATCTAAAAAGTTTTCTACAATATTAACCGAAGCTGCTTTAATTCCTCTTGCCTGCCAGTAAAAAGTGGAAAAATTAGATTCATTAATTAATGGAAATTTAAAAGGCTGTGTTTTGGGTTCTTCATTCAATTGACAATACACCCAAATAAAATTATCTTGTTCAATTACAGGATAAGAAACAGCGTTTAGTTTATGATTATTTTTGCTATTATTTGTCGCATTACATAACCCCGGAATTTCCTGACAAATACCATCTGCATCAAATTTCCAGCCATGATATCTACAAATGATTTGATTCTCTCTCACCCACCCTTGAGATAGAGGTACATTTCGATGTGGGCATTTATCTAATAATGCAATAGGTTTTTTATTACTTCCTCGAAATAATACTAAAGGTATTTCTAAAACAGTTCGTGCAATTGGCTGATGTTTTAATTCACGGGAAGTACAAACAATATACCAATCGCTATATATATAATTTTTCATTGTTTTCTAGTCTTCTAAGTAGCTGAGTAGAATTAAAGCAAAGCAGATGCTCATTCAATAGTGACATTGAGCATAGTCGAAATGCGTCTTACAAATAATTTTCCTTCATAATTATTTGATTATTTTTGAGAAAAATCAGGTGTTAATACTTAGAAATAAGAATTGAATTATATATGAATTAGACAAGTATCTGTTAACCTCCCTGTCAACTTCTCATACAGAGAGGTGAGATTTTTAAATACTCTCAAAATTGATTTTGAATTCTGAATTATTAATTTTTTCTAGCAATCATAAGTCACTATATATTTTCTCCATCCCATTCAATATCTTGCGTAGAAACTTGAATGAGACTTAAACCCGTTTTGAAACTCATTAATAATGATTGCCAGAGAACAATAAAAATACTGAAAAATGGCATTATATCAGATAGGCGAAAAATAACATCTTCAGTGCTAAAAAATATCATCAACCACTGACGTAATTGATGATATCTAATTGCATCAGGTAAGCCATAGATAAGCATAGCCATTGAAATCATAGCCTTTTGATGAATCTGAGGTTGAATAATTTCGCTAGTTGTATTCAAAAAAGCTGTTTCTAATTTATCTGATACTTGAAAAATATGAATTGCGCTAATTGCTCGTGGATTACATTCTAAAGGATATAAAATATCATTAGTCTCGATAAAATCAAATGCAATTTGCCCAGTAAATTCTAGAGATTCCACAAATCTTTTTACCCATTGTAAAATTTGTGGATGATTTACAGCCTCAAAATATATACAAGAACCTTTGCCAGCAGTAAATACCGTTGGGTATACAGCATGTGCCGTAATTTTACCTTGATGTACAATACTATAACTAGAATAATGTTTTCCGGGAATAAATTCTTGTAAAACCCAACTTTTATTTTCGCTAATTTTAATTTTTTCGATCGCTTTAACACTTAGCTGATAATTTTCTGGAGATAAAATATGTATATTACTAGCAAAACGCGAATAAACAGGTTTAAGAATTAATTTATGAAAAGAGTTTGATGATTGTAAAATATCAAATATATCTTCTTTTGATTTTACTAGCCAAGTTTGTGGTGTTACTAACTCTATTTTTTTAACTTGGCAAATAAACTCCCATTTATTATGTAATTTATTCAGTATATGAATTGGTTCTGCAAAAACTTGGCAATATTTATTCAGTTCTGCAAGTCCATGGGAAATATAAAAAATTTCTTCACAAGTCGGAATTAATAAATGAATATGTTCCTGTTTTACTATTTCTAATAATGCTCGAATATAATCTGTGGGATTATATCTTGGCTGAGGAACTAAAAAGTTTTTCAATACATATCTTGAATTTGTACATAGATGATGCTTAATACTATCAGCTACAAAAACTTGATAACCAGCAACAGCAAAAAATCTTGCTAATTCTAAAGTAACTGGTGCACGTCCTCCGGTAAGTAGAATATTCTTAATTAGTTGATTATTCAAATTAATATTCAAGAATTATTCCCCCTACAGAAAAACCTGCGGATGTCCCCAATAGCATGATTTTATCACCACGTTTAATTTTACACTGTGCGATCGCTTCATGTAATGCCATTGGTACTGATGCAGCAACTGCATTACCATGATTATGGGCAATAATCATGACTTTTTCTGGGGGTATACCCAATTGTTTGCTAAGTAAACGCACTGCCATCAGACTAGCTTGGTGGGGAATTACCATTTTTAAGTCGGCTATTTTTAACCCTGTTGGTGCTAATAATCGCTCGACAAATCCCGGCAAAATTTGTGATGATAAGCGAAAAACAGCCCTTCCATCCATTCTAAATAAGAATTTTTCGGGATTTTTGCCATATTCACGAGGATGGTATTTATTTCCTCCGCCAATACATTCCGTCATATGTGCCCCTTTACTATAAGTTTCGATACATGAATTGATGATGTGGGAGCTACTTTGAGGAGCATTATTATTATGTTTGCCATCATCAGATTGAGTAATAATTACTGCTGCGGCACCATCACCAAATAATGTTGAACTTTCTTTATCTTTCCAGTTGATTCCATGGCTAGAAACCTCGGTAGCGACTAACAAAACTCGCTTGTATCTACCTGCTACAACTAAATAAGAGATTGTATCTAAACCAGTAATAAAACTTAAACAGGTTGAGTTAATATCAAATGCGGGAATTCCTAGATTAGTTGCACCTAGTTGTTCTTGAATTAAGGCAGCATTACAGGGAATTGCTTGTTCGGGAATTCCACTGGTACTGACAATACAGTCGATGTCTTGAATTGATAAACCTGCTTCTTCAAGAGCATTTTTGGCGGCAAATGCACCCATTAGCGATGCTGTTTCCCCATCAACAAAATGCCTCACTAATACACCTGATTTTTTCTCTATCCATTCAGCACTGACACCAATAGTTTTTCCTAATTCTGCTGCTGTAACTTTCTTTTTTGGTAGATATTTCCCGGTAGAGATAATTTTAATTTTTCGTTGATTTTGTGGTTGTTGCAAATCAATTACTCCTAACTAGTGCTTAAAGTTGATTAAACTTAAACTCCGAGTCTATTAGATAACACAGTATGATGCTAATTGTCTGTTAAAATTCTTTGCAAATTTGTAGAGGCATGACGAGGCATAAGGTTTAAGTTCTCTAGCTGATAACATTTCACGAAAATCCTGAAACAGATTCAAGTTCTACAACCTTTGTCAGACCTGGATTTATTAATTGCGTATTGCGAATTACGAATTGTGAATTGGGATGACATGTAATACAGTGCAATTCAGTAGTTAGAAGTCAAAGGATGGGAAGGAAAACTATCAAGCCTACACACGATAATGCGTTTATTTGCTAATTGCTACATTTCTACATTTGTATGAGTAATTCTCAAATTGAAAAATACTATAATTCAAAAAACTTAATTTTATAGAGTTTTCGTATTCTTAAAAAACTTTTTTCGCTAGAATTTAAAGTAGAAAATCCAAAATCTCAAATTTATGGATGTTGATGAATTGATACGACGTTATGCTGCCGGAGAACGTAATTTCCCAGCAGTTGATTTAAGTCAAAAAAAATTAATCGCTGCTTACCTACCGGGAATTAATCTTTGGGGAGCAGATTTAACAGAAGTTAATTTAGCTCAAGCGAGATTGTGGGGAGCTAATTTGAGTAATACAAATTTGGCACGGGCAAATCTGACAAGAGCTAATTTGAGTGGAGCGAACTTGATGCAAGCTAACTTGCGCGGCGCACGACTCCACTATACTAAGTTGTATGGTGCAAACTTAACTGATGCAATCTACGATGCCAGTACGAAGTTTTCGCGTGGTTTCGATCCCAAAAGTCACAAGATGCAAATTTTTTAACTATTTACCGAGCTTACCGCACTTAATTCTTTTGCCCGTCGTCGGGGCACTTCATAATTCATAAAGTCGTATGCCATTTCCGTTTTGGGAAAAATTGCCCGCGCCTCTTGCAATAAATCTTTGAGTTCGATCGCATTTCCAGGGGCATAACGAGGGCTAAAATGGGTCATAATTAGGCGGTGTGCCCCTGCTACCAAAGCCGTTTGTGCCGCCATTGTGGTGGTAGAGTGCAAGCGTTGAAATGCCATTTCCGAGTCTTGGTGTGCAAAAGTGGCTTCATGGATGAGAACATCTGCATCCTCGGCTAATTCCACAGCAGTATCACAGTAGACTGTATCCGTACAGTAGGCGATTTTACGTCCGATTTCCGTTGGCCCACAAAGTTCACTACCATGAATTACTCGTCCATCATTAAGGGTGACAGTTTCACCGCGTTTGAGTTGTCCATAAACTCGCCCAGGGGGTATTTGCATGGCTTTGGCTTTTTCGACATCAAAACGTCCAGTGCGGTCTTTTTCAACAATGCGGTAACCAAAAGCTGTAACCCGGTGGTGTAATTGATTGCAAACTACCGTGTATTCGTCATCCTCGTAAATTATACCAGGCTTGACTGTATGAACTTTAACTGGGTAAGAAAAATGGGTGTGGGAGTAACGAGAACAAGCTTGGAGATAGTCATTTAATCCTGCGGGCCCGTAGATATCAACTCGGTCTACATTTCCAGCCAAGCCACAACTAGCCAGCAATCCCATTAAACCAAAAATGTGGTCGCCATGCATGTGAGTGATAAAAATCCGGGACAGCTGACTGACTTTGAGTTCGCTTCTGAGTATTTGATGCTGCGTACCCTCGCCGCAATCCAACAGCCATAATTCCGCCCTTTGAGGTAACCTCAGGGCAACACTTGACACATTGCGCGATCGCGTAGGTACACCGGAACTCGTCCCTAGAAATGTTATCTGCACAGCCTTCTATCTGCCTTTTGTTTGCTCAATTATCACCTTCTCTTCTCTATAGTGGCATGGAACGGGAAGAGGTAGAGGATATAAAACTTGAGAATCTGAACTTAATTTCTATACAAAATCGATAAAAAAGTAAGGTACTAATGACTGCACCCTGACCAAAACATGATACAGATACTACTAAAATACTTAGTATTCATATCAAAATATGATGATTTTTAACTGTTGATTCTGAATCGAAGTTTAAATTTTAGGAAACTGGTAAATTTTTCAGGCGATCGCGAATGGCGACGAGTTGATTTTGGTTATTTATGGGGCCTCGCGGTGCGGGTATTTCAGTATTGGGCCAACCAATTAAGTCGTGACAGGGGCATACCAATGGCGGCATACCAATATTCCGCATGGGTACTGGCATATCACATCGCGCACAAGGATGCATTTCCCATTCTGCTTGCAGAAGTTCGCCAATTGTTTGATGCGTCCCTTCCAGGTGATAATTGCTAGCATTGGCGATGATTTTTTGCCAGCATTCTTCAAACTCTGGACTATAGCGATCGCTCCTGAAAATCTCATGGGGTAAAATTGCCGTCACCCCATCATTAGTCACAACTTTTCTGCCAAGTTGAAACCAATAAGCTAAATAGTTTTTAACATCTTGTGTTGTTGCCATATCCTAATTGTAGATACTCAAGCCCAGATTTTTGATTGAGAATGTTAAATAATTTCTTAAGAATATTCACTAAAAGTTGAGAAATATTAAGACTAGGGATGAAGTATTGGGTAGATGCAAAGTAAAGACGGGAGATGAGAAAAACATAAAAATTATTTCTGTATCTGTCTCTATATCTCCCCATTTCTTGTTACTTTTTGCCTTTAACCATCAAATTAATCCGTTGATTTGGCCCTGTGACTAATCCACGTCGTTGCGGTTTGACATCTTGTTTTGTAACTAATTCTAAATCTAATTTTGAGAGAATTGTAGTTAAGACAATTTTCATTTCAAATAAGGCAAAGACATTGCCAATGCAACGTCTGACACCTCCACCAAAAGGTAAAAATTCGTATGGTGAAAATTGCCGTTCCAAAAATCTTTCTGGTTTAAATATCTGCGGTTCTGGATATATATCCGGGCGTTGATGAGTCAAATAAATCGAACCCATTAAAATTGTCCCTGGTTCTAAATCATAACCACACAAATTCACAGCTTCTTTTACCTCCCTGGGAAAAGTGAGCATTCCCACAGGATAAATTCGCAAGGTTTCATTACAAACAGCATTTAAATAAGGTAATTTCTGAATAGTATTAATATCAAATCTATCACCTAAATTCTGCAATTCTTCGAGTAATTTATAGCGAACAGAAGGAAACTTATGTATCCAATATAAAGCCCAAGTTAAAGCAGTTGCCGTAGTTTCATGTCCCGCCGTTAATAAAGTCATTAACTCATCCCGCAGTTCTTCATCTGTCATGGCTTCACCATTTTCATCTCGCGCCGCCATCAGCAAACTTAAAATATCAGTACGCGAAGCATCAAAATTTTGCCGACGTTCTCTAATTTCCGCATATATTAATTGATTCGCATATTCTCGGCGACGCAAAAAAGTACCCCAAGGTGTCAACTTCCCTAAGTCGCGTTGTAGTGCCGGATAATAAAGAAACAGTGTTCGTAAAGGTGAATTTGCGCCAGCATCCATGATCGCACTGACAACCTTCTCTAATTCCTGGGCGCGATCGCCTTTATACAAACCAAATACCGCTTGCATTATCACTCGTAATGTTATTTGCTGCATTACAGTGCGTAGACAAAAGGTTTTATTTTCCTGGCAAGATTGCATAATTTCTTCAGTAATATTACGAATAATTGCCGCATAATTCTGTATTATTTCACCATGAAATGCTGGTGTTAATAATTGCCTCTGTCGTTTGTGTGCTTCCCCAGCAATTGTAATCACGGAATTCTTGCCTAACAAAGATTCAAACTGCTTATTCCAATCACTCGGTGCTGTAAATTCTTTAGTATCTCCAGTTAATATCTGCTGCAACGCCTGGGGATTACTCACAATTACAATTGGTATAGTTAGATTCAAGGTAAAAATATCCCCATAGCGCTTTGCACAGGCTGTCATCAACGACATAGGAATCGCAACCCACTGAAGCATTTGTGCGATCGCAGGACTTTGGGGACCATTTGGAAGTTTCATAGTTGGAGAAGGAAGGTTTTCCGGCTTTTCTTCTGTTTTGCCATTTAAACCTCTAGCCAAATATTAAGATTTATTGCATTAACAAGTTATATGTACTAATTAATGCATCTAGACAAAATTTATTTACTGTTACCCCTGGTTTTACTTATAGTTTGCTTGTGAAAAACAAATAAATCTCTATGGTCGGGAAGTTGTAAAATTTTTGTTAAATTGAACAAGCATTGTCATTCATGTAAATTTTAGATTTTTAACGGTTTTAACCCAAGCCCAGCCAAGTTTTTAGCCGTTAACATCACCAATCTAAAACCAAATGGGAAATCAAGGCTCTATCCGTACAGCATATTTTTAAGGTACTTAGCATGACAGCAACAACCCCAAAACAAACTTCAGCAGTTCCCGATTTTTGTGAAGGAATCCAATATTTTGGGGAACCTCTGCCGGAATTTGATAAGTATGGAAAAGAAAGTGCAGTAGCTAACGGTACTGTGAATCCTCACGAAGATGCCGCAGTATACCAAACTATTCTCTATGCTGATGCATTGCGCTATCTGACTCTACAAATTACTGGAAGTAAGGCTTCTGGGCACCCCGGTGGATTTGCCAGCCAAGCAGAGGCATATGCAGCACTTGTCATGCTCGGTCACAAAAATATTATTACCGAAGTTGGACACCACGCCCCTGGATTTTATAGTGCCATGTTCTTAGACCGATCGCTCGAAGACATGGGTATATCCACAGTACAACAATTACGCGATCGCTTCCGCGAAAAACACGGGCTTTTGGGACACCTTTCGGGTTACATTCCTGGTATTCTCGCACCGGCAGGCCCCTTAGGACAAGGACAACATTTCGCAATGTCCGCAGCATTACTCCACCGTGACAAACTTTTCCCCTTCACCGTTGGGGATGGTGGTTTAGGTGAACCCTACATCATGAGTGGCATGGCACATTTCCATACAGCCTACCCGGAAGTGACAAATTTCTTACCAGTCTTGGTATGGAATGGATTTAGCCAAGAACACCACAGTATGGTGTCCACCAAAACCAACGCAGAGATGATTGCCTATTGGCAAGGTAATGGTTTTGACGAAGTCATCTTAGTTGATGCCAAAGACTTCGACGACAAAAACCAACCTGGTGATTATGTAGATAGCACCGCATTCTCAATTCCCAAGAGAATGGAATTTACCAAAGCAATATTAACGGGAGTTGATAGAGCCGCAAAATCTGCGTTAGGGGGTAAACTCACCGTATTTATCATTAAACAACTCAAAGGTGCAGGAGTACATGCACGCGGAGCCAAATCCCATAACCTCTATCCGAAAGATACCCTCGACGCACCACATATTATTGAAGCATTAAAGGCGATCGCATTACCTCCCGCCGCTTGGCAATTGGTACGCACCAACTTGGAAACAGCAGGTGGTGGTTCCGCATCAAAAACAGCCGTCACCGAATTTGTTTTACCTTTAGCAGACATTGGTAAATTACCTTTGGAAGAATATGCAGTCGGAGGAGAAACAAAAGTTTCCACCACCGCAATGGGCAGATTAGTCGGTTATGTCGGACAAAAAGATCAAAACTTCATTGTCACCAACGCAGACGGAAATGAAGCATCGGGGATTGCCAATATCAACCAAGCCTTGAAAATCAACCACCCCGTCAAAGATGATTTGTATAATCAAGCACCAGGTGGACAAGTTTACGAACCCCTCAGCGAAGACGCATGTGCAGGTTTAGCAGCCGGTTTAGCTTTAATGGGTGCGAGAACATTATGGTGTTCCTACGAGTCCTTTGCTATCAATGGATTACCCATATGGCAAACCGTTACCCAAGCAATGGCAGAATTACGTCGTCCCACACCTTCGACAATTACCTTATATACCGCCGGAGCATTAGAGCAAGGGCGCAACGGTTGGACTCACCAACGTCCGGAGATTGAAGCTTATTTTGCAGCGATGATGCGAAATGGGAATGTTTTTCCTGTTTTCCCACCCGATGCCAACAGTATTCAAGTTTGTTATGACTGGGCATTAACTACCAAGAATAAGGGAATTGTGATTACTGCCAGCAAGTCACCTTTGGCGATTAGAACTACTTTTGCTCAGACAAGAGAAGGTTTAGAAAATGGCGCGGTAATTCTCCAAGAAACTCCTGGAAGTAAAACAGTAGTTTTTGCAGTTATTGGTGACATTACATTAGTTCCTGTTTACGAAGCTGTTCAAAAATTACAAGAGCAAGGCATAGGAAGTCGCATAGTTTCTGTGATTAATCCTCGTCGTTTATACCGCGCTAGTGATGTTGCTTGGGACACTTGTTCGGAAGCTGATGGTGGATTTATGAATGATGCTAAATTCAATGAACTATTTGCTGGAGATGCTTTAATTGGTGTTACTGGTGGTGCATCTGCGATGTTAGAACCTGTGATGTTGAGAAGTAATTGTCAGCGTGATACTTTTGCTTGGAAGCGTGGGGAAACTACCGCAAGTGCAGGTGAATTGATGTCTTTTAATGGTTTAACTGCCGATGCTTTGGTGAACCGGGGAATTAGTTTGCTGGGGTAAGAATATTCGGCTGTTTACCATACATACCCCATTTGGGTTTATCCTGAGTGGGGTTAGAAAAATCTTATTTTACGTAGTTTAATCTTAGGGGTTTTAATCTTAGGGGTTTTAATCTTAGGGGTTTTAATCTTAGGAATTTTAATCTTAGGGGTTTTAATTTTAGGAATCTTAACTTCAGAGACTTTGATTTTCGGAGTTTTAATCTTAATAATCTTAACTTTATCATTCACTTGTTTACTCTTATGCTTGCCAGTTTTACACCAATATGCGAAATGTTCACAATTGTTGAATATTAGATGATATTTTTTCTCCCCTAATCTTTTCTTAGCTCTTTTGATTACACGCTCTGAATCATAACATTTTTTATATTTTTTAATATGAATACTTCTGCGTAACCACTTATCTTTATATATCTTACTGCGTCTAATTTTTCCATCCCAATAATGAATTACCCTATTATCACCAATGTAAATACCATGATGAGTAAATTTTACACCTGTGGCTTTATCGCGTAAATAAATATATATATGATCGCCTTCTTTCATGTGAGTTACATCTTGAATTATCCCTGATTATTCCGTTATAAATATTAAATTGCAATTTTAGGCTTAGTAAAATTACGGGAAAAACTATTAAAGTTAGATAAATTTGAATGCAGCGAAAAGAAAAAAATATTCTATTTTGGGTAAAAAAATGATTTAGGGAAATGAATATCGCAATTAAATGCCTGAATAAAAAAAATGAAATAGTATGCGATCGCCTAATATAAAAAATAAGATAATTTCCCCATCTGCACTACATATTATTCAGTAAACACTACAATAGCTAGGTTACAGGAACACAAAAAATGGCTTCTACGTCATTACATGTTAAACCTTCCTGGTACTTGTTAAAGCGACATGAAAATCAAGTTTGGTCATACATTAATTAATTCAGTTCTATATTTAAGTTTATCTTTCAGTACAACTTTAACAATAACATTCAATCAAACTGCGATCGCCAAAAAAATCCCTTCAAAAAATAGTAGTAAAACTATTCAGGTTTTCAAACCCAATGAACTAGCGAAGTTGCAGAAAAAAATGAAGGAGGAAATGCAAGCAACACTAGACTTAGCTGGCTTAGGTAAGATTGTTAAACCCCCTACTTTTGATGCTAATCTTCAGCCTTATCGTGCCCAATGGTCTAAAGTTAATCCCCAAATTGCGCCCTTTCTCGGCTATTGGATGAATAATTGGGAAATGTTTCAACCAGCTGTAACGATGGTTGTTTTCCCATCCACTGTAAAGGGACAAGTTTGTATGATTGAATATCAAGACAATGAAAATTATATTATCTATCCAGGTGAACCTCGTCCACCTAACCCAATGCCACGATTTTATACTCTGAAGATTAATCAAGGACAAGGACAACAAGGTAAGTTTCGATTACATAAATCTCTGATTAGTAAAAATAATATTCCTGGAGATATGGAGTTTTTGGGAATTGCCATTGGGAAACAGAAGGTGCAATTATATGCTTCCAAGGGTATTCCTAAGTTAGATTCTTCTCTGCCAACTGAGGTTATACAAAAATTCAAAGCGAATCAATGTAGAGAGAAGTAGCCATAAATGGTGTTATTGTTTTAGTTTTTGAATTGAGTATAGACAGGGTAAAATTTTCCACACCACCAGATTAACTTCGACGCAAAAGCCTTCTCAATAATGGAATCAAGCCAATCAATATCAAAATTGTACCGATGCCAGTAAATAGGGAAGGCAAAAACCATGAGTCGAAGCGAGAGTAAATTGATGCTACTTCTATTAGTTTAGGATTATAGATAACTTCGACTTTTTGACCTTTTTTATATGCTGGTGGATTGCTACTGGAACTATCTTCAAATACCAGTGGTTCCTCGTTAATAGGTTTATATTGCACTATGGGATGGTAAGTTTTTACATAAATACCATCTTCATCTTTATATGTATACTGCACATAATCAATTACAGTTCCTTGTGTAATCAGAGAACTACGAATATGTGAATGAATATTAACTCCAATAATTACACCAGCGATTGCAAATACACCACCAACGCCAAGAAATAATGAGGTAAATAACCGAAAAAACATTAAATCGTCTTTATTCATCGAAATATCACCTTTAATTCACTTTAATCTAGTCGTTCATCAAAAAAAGACAAACAACTAGATTTGAATAGATAAAATATTACTTGATGATTTATGATCAAGTGCGATCGCACTTTAATTTTAACCTAACGAACTAATTCCATTTCCTGGATAATTTGCTGTTGACGAGTTTTTCCACAAGGTTCGGCACTTTGACAATCGTTTACATTTGCTAATCCATAAATCAAACGTACTTTCTTATTTAAGAATGCTTTTTCCTGTTCACAAATACCAAAATCAGCACCAAGTTCGTGCTGTTTCCCCTTTTCGTCCACAATCGACACATAGCACAGCAAATCACCGTTTGTAATTCTTTTCACTGTGCCAATCTTTGGTAGAGTCACAACTGTTCCAACTTTAGCGCCAATCACTTCCATTTTGGCAACCAGATTTACTCTTTGCTTTTTGTTGCAGGGTACTCTACCTTGACATTGGGGACTATCGATATTGGTTAATTTATAAGTTAAGCGAACTTTTTTATTCAAGTAAGTTTTCTCTTGTCCGCAAAAGCGAAAGTCTCCGTAAAGATTATAGGATTTACCTTTGTCATCAACGAGAGTGACACAACATGCTAAGTCACCATTGACAAGTTTTTTAACTGTACCAACTGTTGGTAATGTAGATTTATTTTTACTGGCTTTGACTGAAGCTGCTGTGGCGACATTAACCGCTTTTGCAGTAACGCCCGTTGAAGTAGAACTAATAACTATTAAGGGACAAACAGTAGAGGCAATAATTCGGATTAAATTCTTCATCGGCATATACTAATTATTCGCTGTTATAAATTTATTATTGCTGCCGTATAAGTTTGTGCAACATCTTCACCAATGTAGCATTGCAAATGTGTGAGACACATCATCTCAAAGAGGCTCACTGACAGGATTAGAAGCTTATTTGTTGTACTCCACTGCTTTGTGGCAAGGGGATGATTTGACACTATCGGATTATTTATCAAATTAATTATTAAATTTGATGCTTGTGTTTGCGGAATTAAGAATCTAGAGAGTGATTCTAAACACAGATACACACAATACAAATCAAGTTAACAGTACTCAACTATTAGGACAAGAGGGAAAAATATGAATGCTACTTCTACAGTACTAAAAGAAGGTTCTAAAGGACAGGAAGTTGTCAAACTGCAAGAAGGTTTGAAAAAACTCAATTTTTATGCGGGTGCGATTGATGGGATTTTTGGTGCCGGCACCAAAGATGCTGTCATTAGATTTCAACGTTCTCATGGATTAGTCGCTGATGGAATTGTCGGTGCAAAAACTTGGTCTAAATTAAATGAAATACTAGGAAATAATATGTCTAAAAATCAATGGCGCAAGATGACACCTCAACAAGAAGTGGAGGAAATTAAATCATTAATTAATAGTCGGATGGGAGTAGCTGCTCTCAATCAAGTAGCACTAGAAAATTTTATTGGTTTTGATTGTACTCGCAGATTTTATATTAATGATGAATTTGGTGGTTTTCAAACTTTGATGCGAATTAAGTGCAGCACTCCAAGAGGAGCTTCTAGTGCTATTGGTTATCATGAAATTCGCGTTACATTTAATCGTTTTGAAAGCAATATCGAAAATTTTGAAATTGAAAGGGTTTCGGAAGAAATAGGTGCTCCCAAATTTGAATTACCAGAATAATGAATAATTAAAAATAAAAGATAGGTTTGTAGTTGTACTTTACCTATGCTTATTGCATAGGTAAAGTATCACTACAAGCCTAATTATTGTACTTGTAATTATTTTGCAGCACAGAAACAGACAACTCATCAATTCTGAAGTTGAGAAATAGACAGAGAAAGAGAATTTGCTGCTAGTTCTTGGCTGACATCTGCCGAGGTTAAATCAAATTCGTAGTCATGATTTTGCCACGTTAATTTGAATTTGAGTCGCCGCCAACTTGGAGGAAGATTAGGACAAGCTAAGGGACCAAATTTAGTCATGCGAATCCCCGCGAAGCCAAATATCACAGCCTGCCAAACCCCTCCCGCAGTTGCTGCATGAATACCTTCGTGGGCATTTTTGCGTGTGTCTGCTAAGTCCACTAATGCTGATTGTAAAAAGCGGTTGTAGGCTTCCTCTGGTTGGTTTAATTCACAAGCTAAGATTGCATGAATTGCTGGACCTAGGGAAGAACCGTAGCTATGATCGGTGCGACAGTGATAATAATTCCAGTTAGCTTGCAGGGTTTTGTGGTTGTAGTGCAGATTTGACGATACTTGCGGAGAGACACCCCGTAATAAGTACAACATCATTAATACATCTGGTTGCTTGAGGATTTGCTTTTCATTTGTGCTTTCAATTCCTAGCAGCGCTTGCATTGATTTGGTGCGGGGTTCGTAGTCTGCCAGGTTGACATCTTCTAAATCGAAGAATCCCTCAAATTGTTCAATTAAACCAGTTTCAGCATCTTGATTCACAAATAAACGCTGGGCAATTTCTGTCCATCGATCGCGTCTAATATCTGTTAAGCTGAATTTTTGTGTGAGTTCCGCAGCAGTGTCGGGATAATTTGTTGTTAACCATTCCCATATTTGCAATGCAGTCTGTAAATGCCACCTCACCATAATATTCGTAAAAGCATTATTGTTAACCCGATCATGGTTTTCATCGGGGCCAACTACATCCAAGATATCGTAACCGCAACGCTCTTGATTCCATTCGACGCGACTTTCCCAAAAAATCGCCGTATCGAGAATAATTTCTGCACCACGCGATCGCATCCAATCATTATCGCCTGTGGCTTGCCAATATTGCCAGACTCCATAGGCAACATCAGTATTGATATGAACTTCGATATCTCCACACCAAATACGGACGATTTCACCTGTGGAGGTTTCCACCCAACGTGGTGTCACTTCATCTCCAGTATCCGCACTTTCCCACGCATACATCGCCCCCTGATATCCGGCTTCTAAGGCTTTACGTCTCGCTCCTGGTAGGGTGTGATAACGATATGCAAGCAGATTGCGGGCTAATTGCGGTTGTGTGAAGGTTAAAAAGGGCATGATAAAAATATCTGTGTCCCAAAAAATATGTCCGCGATATGCATATCCTGAGAGGGTTTTCGGGGGAATGCTGACTCGTTCGTCTTGACGAGGTGTCGCAGCTAGAAGTTGAAATAAACTGAAGCGAACGCTGAGTTGTGCTTGTATATCTCCTTCAATCACAATATCGCTATTTTGCCAAACTTGTTCCCAGGCGGCGATATGTGCAGCGAGTAAGTGTGCAAAGTTGGGTGCTGTGGATAATTTCTCCACTGCCGACTCTAGAGGATTTTCGCTTTCCCGCGAGGTAAATATAGTTGTAATTTTCTCTAAGGATATGCTTTGTCCCGGTACACAGGTGAAGTTTTTCGTTAATTTATTCTCTGATGTGGGAGTGGAATTTTTGGTTGCAATTTCTCCGGGAATTTCTTCTTCAAGTGTTAGCTTGGTAGCCATACCTAATTGAATCCCAGAATTGATAGTCTGACTATGTAAGCAAATAATATTGTTACTGATGTTGTGACTTATAGTTTGCCAGTGTGGGATACCTTGAGTTGTGGTGTTCTCATCCAAGCTGGTTGCAACTGAAATATCACAAATCGCGTCAAGGGCTGTAATTTCACAACGGACAGCAACAATATGTTGTTCTGCTAAACTGGCGAAACGCTGAAAGTGTAAATCTATTGTATGTCCTTTGGGCGATCGCCAGCGAATATCCCGACTCAATAAACCTAAACGCATATCCAAGCTACGTTTATAGTTGATAATTGTTCCTGTATCTAACTGGAAAGTCTCTCCGGCAATTGTGATCTTTAAATTTAACCAATTGGGAACATTTGCAAGTTCGGTTGTGACAACAGCGACATCATCATAAACCCCATGAATAAAGGTGGCTGGATTTTCATCTAAGTAACCTTCCTCAAATGTTCCGCGTGTTCCTAAATAGCCATTACCAATAGTAAATACTGTTTCTTGATGATGTAAGTGTGCGGGATTAAAAATCGCTTCGGAAATATTCCATTCTGTCGCATCTGTAAGCTGTAAATTAATCAGGGAGTCAGGATTGAGAAAGTTATTATTCATGATTATAAGCCTACAAAAATATTGTTGGAAATATATCAGCAGTCTGCCGTCAAAAATCAAAAAGTGAAAATTTCAGTCAAAAAATACGAGAGCAAGTCATTGGCTAATTATTTTTCTCTGCCAAATCAAACAGATATATATATAGAAATGACACAGGAGTAAGAATACAGAATATCTTCTCGAGGAATCCACTTAATTTTGAAAAAATCAGTATTGGTAGAGAAAGTAAGCGAAAAATATCTAAATTGTCTGTGCAAAAACCTATAATCTTTGTCAGTACGGGTGTCTCTTCACTTTTTACCCGACTGGCAGGCTTGCCCACAAAATTATGCAATTTAAATGTAAAACAGCTTATTAACTACAACAGCCTATATATGGATGGTGATTCTGATTTCTAAGTTTTTGATGACCTCATTCGTCTATAGATTAGGTTTCCTTAATTACCTATCTAAAAACGAGGAAACACTCAAAAATCTAAAAAGCTACATATTTCGTGAAATTCTGTACAAAACTACACACTTCTCTCATAAAACTTTCTGGAGAAGAAAATCATATTTTCCGCCGTTGATATGAATTATATCTATTTAATTTATATTTTGCCAGAGTAAATTCTCAGTTTTTAATTATTATTACTTCGCAAGTCTAGTCAGGAAGCTAACTATGGATATTATTCAGTGCAATTATGATGTTTTTTGAAAATCAATTGATTTTCTACATTATTTGTTTGGACAAAGCAAAGGTGGAAGATAACCTGACTATTACGTATATTTTATATCCAGTTTTTATACTTATAAAGTATTAGTATAAATTTTCTACTTGCAGAAAATATAAATACCTTTGTCGCAGTTATAAAAAAACTATCATGCCCATTTTGTCAGAGGTATAGATTTTACTGTCAGCAAATTTTAAACAAATCCTATGTTAGTAATTATACTAACATAAAAAATGTGTTATTTTAAATTCACAGTATTTTCAGCTTTCGGGAAAGAAAGTATAAAGACTATGAAAGCTTTTGGGATACGAAACTATTCGTTGGGAATTTACGCTATTCCCCTTATACATAGTCTACTAACTACAATACCAATTGTGCGATCGCAATCTATTCCGTCACAATCAATAGTTACTGACAGTACATTGCCTAACAACTCTATTGTCACCTTGAGTAATAATGCTTACTCGATTATGGGTGGAACTCAAGCAGGTAAAAATCTATTTCACAGCTTTGAAAAATTTTCGCTGGCAACTGGGCAAAATGCTTACTTTGAGAATGCTAGCAATATCGAAAATATAATTACGCGAGTTACGGGTAAATCTATTTCTAATATTGATGGATTAATTCGTACAAATGGTAATAGCAACCTATTTTTACTCAACCCTACTGGAATTATTTTTGGTGCCCATGCAGCTTTAGATATTGGCGGTTCTTTTTTTGCGAGTACCGCAGATGCATGGAAATTTCCGGGAGGGGATATATATAGTGCCACAAATACTACTACTTCTCCAATATTAATTATTTCTACACCTATTGGTGTGCAATGGGGAGCAAGTGTTACGGGTGAAATTATCAATGAAGCTAATTTATTTACAAATAAAAATTTGGATTTATCAGCAGCTAATATTACCAGCCGAGGAAATCTCACAGATGTCAATGGGAACTTAAACATTCATGCTTTGGGTGATGTTAATTTCGTATTTTCGACAATGCAAGTAAGAGGAGATATTCAAGTTAAAGCGAGTTCTCTGTCTCTGAATCAAGCTGGTTTATTAACAAAATTATCTAGTATTGGTTCCACTGGCAAAATTGATGTGGAAGTCGCAGATAAGATTAATTTAAATAATTATGCAATTATTGGTAGTGGTAGTGATGGTGTAAATGGGAGTGCAGGGGAGATTACTTTAACAGCAAATTCATTGAGCGCTAATAATGGTTCATCGATAATTACTCAAAGTATTGAACCTGGAAATTCGGGAAAAATCAATTTAGTAATATCTGGTGATATCACATTAAATAACTCAAGTAATATCGGTATTTTCATTATCCCCAGATTTAAACCAAATTGGGTTAGAGATGATAATGACATTGAGATTCAAGCTGAGAATCTGTCTATCATCAATGGTTCTCAAATTATTACCGATGTAGTTCCGAGAATTCCAGTACGTAATGTGCATAGTAGCGAAAATTTTACTCGTGATATTAAAGGCGCAAATATCAATATTCAAGTCGGCGAGAGTATATTTATCGAAGGTTTTAGTCTCGATAAATTTACCCAAGAAATAATTCCTAGCCAAATTAGTAGTAAAACATCGACTGGTGCAACTACTAATGGAGGAAATATTACTCTGATGGTTCCAAATTTATCAATAGTGAATCAAGGATTAATCAGTGTTAGGAGTGATGGACAAGGTAATGCGGGCAATATCAAACTAGATACTAATACTGTTAAGGCTCAAAGTGGGGGAAAATTTATGAGTAGTACCTCAAGCTTTGGGAATGCGGGGGATATTCAAGTAATAGCCCGTGAGCAATTTATTTTAACTGGCGCGAAAACTGGATTATTTGCGGATACAACTTTTAAATCTGCCGGGGATGGTGGCAATATTGTTGTAAATTCTCCTAATATCAAAATTAGTAATAGTGCTGGGATTTCTGCTAATAGTCAGGGTATTGGGAAAGGTGGAAATATGAAATTGCAAACAAAAAATATCACCCTCAATAGGGGAATGCTGAGTGCCGAAACAGCATTTGGGGAAGGTGGAAATATTAATTTGATTGCCGGAAATTATTTCCAATTACTGAATAATAGTTTAATTTCCACCACTGCACATGGTACAGGGAATGGGGGAAATATCAATATCAAAGCTGGCTTTATTGTCAGCAATCCCCAGGCGAATAGCGATATCACAGCCAATGCCATCCAAGGGCGTGGCGGTAATATTAATATTAGCAGTGATGCTATCCTCGGATTAGAAATGCGATCGCAATTAACTTCTCGTAGTGATATTACCGCGAGTTCGCAGTCAGGAATTAACGGTAGAGTAATTATTGATACCCTGAATATTGATCCCAGTCGAGGCAATAGCCAACAATCGACTGAAGTTATCGATGCATCAAATCAAATAAATCAAACTTGTTCGAGTCAAAGCACTGCGAATAGTTTCACAATTGTCAGACGAGGTGGCTTACCTCTGATGGGGAATGAAATCTTAAATAGTACTCCAGCTTGGATTGATTGGCGAATTCCAGGAGAAGAAAGTCAGGAAGCCCCAGAAGCAGATAAAGAAAGAAAGGAAGAGGGTGAATTTATCGAAGCCACTGGTTGGGAGATAGGTAGTAATGGTGTTGTGAAATTAGTGGCTATGGTTTCCCAAAATACATCTAATTTCATGAATAAAAGCCCTATTAATTGCCTTGCCCATCTCAAATAAACTGAGTTTTTTGGTGTAGGGAATGTAAATTTTTTGCGTGATTTTATTTGATTGGTGAAAAATATTTTTTTTAAATTAACCGCTAAAGAGGAGCAGCAAGGCTTATTGCTATCTCAAGTGCAAATCACAGTTATCAAATTTTTGGGAACCTTAATTGTAATTACTCTTTTAGTGTGTTTGGCATTCTTGAGTCTAAATTTGCCAACAAGTGCAGCATATCCTCACTTTCCTTATCATGCGCCAACTCCACTAGAACAAGGACAAATATTTTACGAAGCGGGACAATTTAAAAATGCGATTCAAGTTTGGAAAGATGCAGCAGTTCACTTTGAGAAAAAACGTAATAAAAAAAATCAGGCTTTGATATTAAGTTATTTAGCATTGAGTTATCAACAATCAGGGCAAATTCTCCAATCAGATATCATTATCCATACAGCCTTAGAAATGATTCGCAAATATGATGATAATTTTATTTATGCACAAATTCTCAATAATCAAGGACATTTATTATTTAATCAAGGTAAAACTGAAGCGGCATTAGAGACTTGGCGGTTAGCTGAGAAAAAGTATCACAACTCAGGAGATAAAGTTGGTGAATTTGGGACGCAAATTAATCAAGCAAAAGCATTACAAATGCTGGGCTATTTTCTACGTGCAAATGCTCTTTTTCAACAAGTGGAAGCTGCACTATCTCAACAACCAGATTCACAACTTAAAATTTCCATTCTCTTGAATTTGGGAAATAGTTGGCGAATAATAGGAGACTATAAAAATGCGAGAGATAACCTCGAAAAAAGTTTAGATATTGCTCAAAAATTAGGTTTGTCAACCGAACAACAGATAGCATTACTGAACCTGGGAAAGGTAGCAAATTCCGAAAATAACATTGAGACAGCATTAAAGCTTTTTCAGCAAGTAGCAAATTCCCAGAATCCTATTTCTGAACATATCCAATTACAAGCAAGACTTTATCAACTTGATATTTTATGGCAACTACACCGCCTAGAAGAAGTTGAGCAATTAATTTTGCAGATTCATAAACAAATCGATAATTTACCTCCCACTCAAACTACAATTTATGCACAAATTGAATTAGCTGCGAGTTTGGTGAAATTTTCTTCCAGTTCAAAAATTACTCTTCCGAACTTATTAATTCAATCAGCAGAATTATTAGCCAATGCACGACAACAAGCACAAACTTTAGGTAATTCACGTGCAGAATCAACCGCTTTCGGAAAATTAGGGAATCTTTATGAACAAACTCAACAGTGGGAAATTGCTACAAGTTTGACAACCCAGGCTTTAAAGTTAGCCCAAAAAATTAATGCCCCCGATATTGCTTATCAGTGGGAATGGCAAATGGGGAGGATTTTGAACGCCCAAGGTGATAAAATAGGAGCGATCGCAAACTACAAGCAAGCATTTCAAGCTTTGCAATCGCTACGTCAAGACTTAGTCGCCATCAATCAGGATATCCAATTTTCATTTCGTGAAAGTGTTGAACCCGTTTACCGCGAACTTGTAGATTTACTTTTACAAGATATTCCCAATACTCCCGCTTCCCAGCAACAAAACAACCTCATTGCTGCCAGAGAAACAATTGAGGCGCTACAACTTGCTGAATTAGCCAATTTTTTCCGCGAAGCTTGTCTGGATAGCAAAACCGTACCTATCGAAACAATAGACTCCACAGCCGCTCTCATCTACCCAATTATTTTAAGCGATCGCATCGAGGTAATTCTCTCATTACCCAACCAACCTTTACGACATTACAGTACCAAAATTCCCCAATCTGAAGTTGAAGCAGCCATCAAAGATATGCGTCAATCGCTACGACGCACTTCATTTGCCGCCGAAAGATTAACAATTGCCCAAAAAATTTATACTTGGTTGTTGGCAGACATCGCACCTGATTTAATTGCACATCAAATTCGCACACTAGTATTTATTCTTGATCGAGAATTGCGGAATATACCGATATCTGCCTTGCATGACGGCGAAAAATATCTAATTGAGAAATATCAAATTGCCTTAGCACCAAGTTTACAACTGTTTAAATCCCAACCCCGAAAAAACAATCAGATTCAGGTATTAGCAGGCGGCATGAGCTACGCCAACGCCGAATTTGCCGCTTTACCCGGAGTCGAGCAAGAAATACAGCAAATAAGCACCACAATTCCCACCACAGTATTACTCAACGAAAAATTTACCAACACCAAACTCAAAGCCAAATTACAAAACCTTTCATATTCCGTCATGCATTTAGCATCCCACGGACAGTTTAGCTCCAAAGCCAGCGATACCTTCATCAAAACCTGGGATGGACAGATTAATATCCATACATTAAGCAAATTAATGAGCGATCGCAATCTAAAAGGCTCCTCACCCATTGATTTACTCGTACTCAGCGCCTGTCAAACCGCCAAAGGGGACGAACGGGCAACTCTTGGACTTGCTGGGGTTGCTGTACGCTCTGGCGCACGTAGCACTCTGGCTTCGCTATGGACTGTTAACGATGCATCAACCGCAAAATTAATGAGTACATTTTACAGAGAATTACTTAAGCCCAAAGTAAAAAAAGTAGAGGCATTGCGATTAGCACAATTAGAACTCTTACAAACACCGGAATTCAAACATCCTTATTACTGGGCAGCTTTTATACTAGTTGGCAATTGGCTGTAGAGGCTGGATAATTGATTTGAATACCTCAAGTACGGGAGTCAGAATCTAGGATTCACATATATTATCAAGTATTTTATTGGCAATTTACATAATTTATCCTCAGTTATGACCTCCGAATTCTTCTAAGAACACAATCTAATTTATAATTCAAATGCTTCATTCTAGATTTATTTACACATTTAAGAACACACCGACTGTTATGATGTTGGTATCAGGGATAATGGTAACAAATCTTACTATACCTACATGGGCAGCAAAACCAATGCCCGCCAATTTTGAACCACCTCCCAGAAGAGATGCGCCGCGTGGTGGTACTACTGGAGGCGGTTCCCGCCCTGTGGCTTTGGCTTGTGCTTCGACATCGACATTATCCAATCGGACACCAGTTCTGACAGCCCTCAGCCCCGGTAAATATATTGGGTTGTCACGATTACAACGTCCCACCTTCTTTGTCTTGCTTTCCCCCGGCATCGCTCAGTCGGCAGAATTCAGCTTATTTGACGGAGAGATGAATGGAATTTATCAAACAAGAATACCTATTAGCGATCGCAATGGTTTAATCAGTATCAACTTACCAGAAGATGCACCATCACTAGTTAAAAACAAAATTTACTATTGGTCATTTGCTATTACCTGTAATCCTAGCGATCGTACAGAAGATTGGGTAGTAGGCGGTTGGATAGAACATGTACCATTAAACCAGACTTTGCAACAACAATTAGCCAAAGCATCAGCAATTGAACGTGTTTCTCTCTACGCCAAACAAGCTTTCTGGTATGATGCAGTCGCCACAATCATCGAACTCCAACACCAACAACCTCTCAACACCCAGATATCTCAATCCTGGAAAGAGTTATTCACATCAGTCGGTCTGAATACGATTGCCATCGCAAATTAAAAAACAGGTGAAAGGTAAAAAGAGAAATGCCAAAACATTAAAGATGTGGAGAAACAGAGGCACAAAGATGCGGGTTCACAGACTCTCCGCCTTCTCCGATGTCTCTCTTTTCATATCTATCTCAAATGCATAATCAAGCTGACATTTTTCTCCCCAATCCCCTAACTATGTGGAAAAGGTTAAAACAACAACTTATTCGATGTCACGGTGTGGAAATCACAGCGATAGGTGTCACAACAATAGTTGTCACCTTGCAACTAACAGGAATATTTCAATTTCTCGAATGTGCAATTTTAGACCAGTTATTTCGTCTACGTCCCCCGGAATCTGGCAAGAATCGTGTAGTAGTTGTGACAATTGATGAGTCCGATTTATCGCGCTGGGGACAATGGCCTATTTCTGATGCCACTCTGGTAAGGTTGCTCAATCAAATCAAGCAAAACCAACCACAGGTAATCGGATTAAACTTATATCGCAATTTTTCCGTTCCACCTGGACATGAAGAATTATTACAATTTTATACTACAACGCCGAATCTGATTGGGATTCATAAGGTATTAAGTAATGCCAATAGCCCGATAGTCGAACCTCCCCCAATTTTAGGCGATCGCGATCAAATTGCAGCTACCGACCTGGTAATAGATAGTGATGGTAAGGTGAGGCGCTACTTGTTATCGGTACGGTTAGATAATAATCCCAGAGACAATGAAAATCAAGGTAAAACTAGTTTAACTTTGGGAGCAAAACTAGCCCTGAATTATTTAGCAGCTAGAAATATTCGACCTCAAAATCAAGGAAGCAACGGAGTTCTCAAACTTGGGAAGGCAAGGTTTGTACCTTTACAGGAGAGTGAAGGTGGTTATGTGCGTGCAGATGTCGGTGGATATCAGATTTTGGCAAATTTCCGCAAATATCAGCCAGGGGTAATCAAAATATCAATTTCTGATTTACTAGCAAACCGTGTTCCCGCAAGTTTAATCAGAGGGAAAATAGTTGTCATTGGCTCTGTTGCGGAAAGCGTAAGTGATAAATTTTATACTCCATATACAAGTAATACTAGTAGTACATGGTCAGGTGTAGAACTCCATGCAGAACTCGCAAACCAAATCGTGAGTGCAGCTTTAGATAACGGGCAGCTTTTGCGAGGAATACCCCATAGATTGCAGTGGTTATGGATTTTACTGTGGTCGAGTCTAGGGGCAATATTGGGATGGGAAATAACATTGGGACAGGTGCAGATAGTATCAAACTCTAGCTCGAAATGGAAAGGGTTATTATTTGCGATCGCTTTTACTAGTCTTCTGAGCAGTTCTTATCTGTTATTTTTGGCTGGTTGGTGGGTGACTGTAGTATCGCCAATGTTGGGACTAATTAGTGCAGGATTAGTTAGTCGCATGTATTTACTTTGGCAAAGATTGCAACTCTCACACCAAGCTTTAGCAAATTATGCTCAAAACCTAGAAATGAAAGTTTGTGCTAGGACTCAAGAACTGGTTGAAAAAAATCTCGCGTTAGAAAAAGCCAAACAACAAGCAGAAGCGGCAAATATTGCGAAAAGTACTTTTTTAGCAAATATTAGTCATGAATTACGAACACCTCTAAATGCAATTCTCGGTTTTAGTCAACTTCTCTCTCACGAAGAAGATTTAACCAGAGAGCAACAACAGCATATCAAAATCATTAACCGTAGTGGCAAACATTTACTGGAACTGATTAACGATGTTTTATCGATGTCTAAAATTGAAGCTGGTAGAACTGTATTAGTTGAAAAGACATTTGATTTATATGCGTTATTGGATTCACTGCAACAAATGTTACAATTACGTGCAAAGAATAAAGGTTTGGAATTTAGATTTGAGTTAATTGGTAATATACCCCAGTATATCTATAGTGATGAAAGTAAACTTCGTCAAGTTTTAATTAATTTATTAAATAACGCCATTAAATTTACACCTCAAGGTAGTGTAATTTTGCGCGTTAGACTACAAAAAACAGACCACAATCAGGAATATACACATGATGTTCGCAAACTAAATATTATCCATAAATCTACAATTGCCTTTCCCCAAGCAGACACTTTATCCTATATAGATTCTCAAACGCCAGAACATCACCAATTTAGCTATCAAAATCATTATTTATCATTGACTCAAAGGAAACAGCAACTACTAACAAAATCAGGAATTGCAATTCTCCCAATTCAAGAAAATTTATCGGTGAACACAAATCCAGAATTAGAGACAAATAATAATTATCAAAAACATGACCGTGATTTCAGTAGCAACGAGTTGCCAACAACTTGGCAAAATCAAGACTTATCAGTAGCGAATACCTTGAATGAACAGTATCTCGTTTTTGAAATTACCGATACAGGATTTGGGATTGCGCCAGAAGATATTGACACTATATTTAATCCTTTTATACAGACAGATGTTGGTCGAAAATCAACTGAAGGAACAGGTTTAGGTTTAGCTATTAGTCGTGAGTTTGTCAAGCTTTTGGGCGGAGATATTTATGTTCATAGTACAATTAATCAAGGGTCGATTTTTACTTTTAACATCAAATTTAGCCTTGCCCATACTAATGAATTAGAATACAATCTTCCAAAGCCACGAGTGATTGGAGTCACCCAAAATCAACCAAATTACCGGATATTGATAGCTGAAGATGTCCTAGAAAATCGTCTTTTAATTACTAAATTAATTGAACCACTAGGATTTGAAATTCAGCAAGCTACGAATGGTCGAGAAGTGATAGAAATTTGGCAAAATTGGCATCCACACTTAATCTTCATGGATATTAGAATGCCAGAAATAAATGGTTATCAAGCCACTAAAATTATTAGACAGTTAGAAAAAAATATTAGAAAGCAGTTAAAATGTAAAGCAGAATGTCATCAACAGCAATTACCAACAATAATTATTGCTTTAACAGCTAGTACATTTGACGAACAGAAAGAAAATATTTTTAAATCTGGTTGCGATAATTTTATTGGCAAACCTTTTCATGAACAACAACTCTACGACATAATTGCCCACTATTTAAAAATCAATTATGAATATAAATCAGAACAGAATTTAGAACCTAAATCAAATCCTAATATCGAAATCTTAGAACCATCACAAATTTCCAGTGATTTATTCAGTGCCATGCCAGCTACCTGGTTAGAACAACTACACTTTGCTGCCCTCAGCCTCAACGACGAACTAGCAGTAGAATTGATTAATCAAATCCCTGAGTCAAGAGTAATACTCATTCAGACTTTAACCAACTTAGTTGATAATTTCCGTTTTGATTTAATCGCCAATTGTATTGAGAAATTCCAGAAACAACAGAATTATTGATTTCAATACAAACCATTCACATTCCCAAATTATTGCAGAAGTGCGAGATATTTCTCATGATATCTTCATTGAAATTCCAATTAAATGGAATGATTTCGACTTCGCGCATTTCACTATCACTTACAGCTATAAATCGTATGACTAAATAACTGTCTGGCTGATAAGGCATTCTTTCCGCCCATTCGATCGCCACTATACCAGGTGTCACCTCAAAGCCTTCCCAATAACTGTCTAAATTGAGTGCAGAGACTTCATTTGCTTGCAAACGGTATAAATCAAGATGGTAAAGTGGAATGCGACCTTCAGTATACTCATTGATCAAAGTGAAAGTCGGACTAACGATCGCATCAGTAATTCCCAAACCTTTACCTATACCCTGAACAAACGTAGTTTTTCCTGCGCCTAAATCACCAGAAAGCAACAGAACACTACCAGCAGGCAATAATTCGCCGAATTTTATACCAAGTGATTGGGTGGCGATCGCATCTGCAAGAACAAATTTCATATCGGGGTTTTGATCACAAAAACTTTGTCAATTTAATTGTAAAAGATTATTTCTCTGTCACAATATTTTCAGTAATTTACCTACCCATCCTTAGCTATGCCACAAAACCAAATTACTGTCGAGTTTAAACATGTTTCACTTCGTCGTCCAGATAAACAAAGTTTAACCCCAAATGTATATCGTAATTTAGTATCAGATTTGAATTTTAATATTTATCAAGGCGAAGCACTTGTATTACTAGGACGTAGTGGTAGTGGTAAAACTACAACCATGAAGCTCATCAATCGTCTTTTATTACCAACGCAAGGAGAGGTTTTATTTAATAGTATTCCCACACATAAATGGGATGAAATCAAATTGCGACGCAAGATTGGTTATGTAATTCAAGAAACAGGACTATTTCCGCATTTTACAGTTGAACGTAACATTGGATTAGTGCCTTCATTAGAAGGCTGGAAACCGAAACAAATTAAAACGCGATCGCACGAATTATTACATTTAGTTGGACTCGAACCCGGAGAATTTGCCCAACGCTATCCCCACGAACTTTCAGGAGGACAAAAACAGCGTGTAGGAGTTGCTAGGGCACTAGCAGCAGACCCGCCAATGCTATTGATGGATGAACCTTTTGGCGCACTTGACCCAATTACACGCTTAGAAATTCAGCAAGAATTTAAACGATTGCAGCAAGAATTAGGGAAAACAGTTGTTTTTGTTACCCATGATATTCAGGAAGCATTTATCTTAGCTTCACGGATTGGATTAATGTATCAAGGCGAATTAGTAGTATTAGATAAAGCGGAAAATTTTATCAATTCTCAACATCCAGAAGCTCAAGCATTTCTACAATGTCTTTCCCATTAGTATATATCCCCAAATTATTCAATAATGCGGGGATATTTTTATGCAAAAATTCCTCAATTAAACAATGTTATTCACGAACTAATTAAATATTCAAAAACTTGTGCAAAAGTCTTTATTTGTTAGGGACTAACACTATTAATGACTAAGCGATTGTAAAACAGTTGATGAACATGTTGACAATTACCAATTATGTTTGATTCAAACAATTCTACAAAGTCTCCGCTTGATCCTGGTGTTAGTGCTTCAAAATATACTGCAACAAATAATTTTGATACTAGTATTTCTCCCAATAACACTAATAGCTTCAATGGTTCATCCAGTCCAGAAGCTGAAGGATTTAATCCCAACCCAAATCTTATATTTAGTAGCGCAGCAATAAATCCTGATTTTAATGGCGATGGAAAAACTGACAAAATATGGCTCAATGCCCAAACTGGTGAAGTAGCCGTTTGGTTAATGAATGGTTCTAATCCTGAAGGTTTTTCTTTAGGGAATCGTAGCGCTGATTGGAATTTTAAAATTTCCGATTTAAATGGAGATGGCAAAACAGATTTAGTTTGGCGCAACAAAAATACTGGTGAAACCACCGCTTGGATAATGGATGGTGGTAAGATCGCTTCGGAAACTCTAATTGCAACTGTAGATAGTAATTGGGACTTCACTGTTGGTGATACTAATGGCGATCGCAAATCCGATTTAGTTTGGCACAATAATCAAACTAATGAAAATGCTGTCTGGATCATGGATGGCACAAATATCGCTAGTTCTGCCTTCTTGCCATCAACTGATTCCAATTGGAGCTACACCATTACAGATGTAGATCGCAATGGTAAAACCGATTTGTTCTGGCACAATAAGAGTACCGGTGAAAATTCATTGTGGATAATGGATGGTACCAATCTCAACGGAGTCGCCCTACAAAACTTCGGTGTCGGTTGGGAATTCTCTGCAACTGACTTTAACGGTGACATGAAGACTGATATCTTCTGGCACAATGCTCAAACAGGTGAAAATAAAACCTGGTTGATGGATGGCACAAATGTAACTGAAGCAGTTTTACAAACACAAGGTGCTGGTTCCGATTGGAAATACTCCTTCGGTGACTCTAACAACGACGGTAAACTTGATATTTTCTGGCGCAATCAAAGCACTGGCGAAAACAAGGGTTGGACAATGGATGGCGGAACAGCTACTGAAACCGCTTTACCATCTCTTGATTCTAATTGGACATCCAGTTTCGGTGATTTTGATGGTAACGGCACCACCGAATTATTCTGGCACAACAGCAGTACTGGCGAAAATATGATTTGGTCAGCAGATGGTACTATGACCAGTGTGACAACCACTCCACTAGGTTGGTACACTTTCTAAAAAATTAGCCATATACAAACTAATATCCCCGATTTCTTGAAGATGTCGGGGATATTATTTTCATACCTAAATCGAGAACAGCAACATATTAGCATAGGCATATTTACTCTAAATAGCTAATTTTTAATCCTGCCGTAATAAAGAGTTTTTTATAACTTCTAATGAATAGAATGTTTGTTATTCTTTAACAGAATATATGCAAAAAATATCTAAATATTATATAAATATAAAAGGTAGAAGTGTATCATGAATGCATCCAAAGAATTCCTAAATATTCCTGCAAGTAATATTAATTCTGTCAGTGCTTATTTGCCTCCTAACAGATTAGGAGAAATGTTAGATACTAGCTATTCATTCTCCTTTGGGAAATCTCCAGGATCAAACCCTGATAATATTACAAATCAATCAGCCAACGTACCCAGAACAAATCCAAATCCTAACTCTATATTTAGTAATCCGGCAACTAACGCTGACTTTAGTGGTGATGGCAAACGCGATTTATTTTGGCGTAATAGTGAGACGGGTGAAACTGCTATTTGGGTGATGGATGGCGACAAAATAGCTGATGCCAAGTTTTTGGCAAATATGGGCGCTGAGTGGGATTACAAACTAGCTGATTTTAACCGTGATGGTAAAAGTGATATATTTTGGCGTAATACGACAACAGGTGAAAATTATCTTTGGATAATGGATGGTATTAATGTTGTCAGTACCACTCAACAGCAAACAATTGATAGTAACTGGAATTTTCAGATTGCTGATTTTAACGGAGATGGGAAAAGTGATGTTTTTTGGCATAACACCAAAACAGGCGAAAATGCCACTTGGTTAATGGATAATACAACAGTAACCACCGCAGCCTATTTACCAAAAACAGAAGATTTATCTTGGACTCCAACCATAGTTGATTTTAACGGCGATGGGAAGACAGATTTATTTTGGCGAAATAAAAATACCACCGAAACAGCAGTTTGGTTAATGGATGGAACTAATTACTCTGGTTCCTTCTTACAAAAAATGGATGCTTCTTGGGATTATACCGTTGGCGATTTTAATGGTGATGGTAGAAATGATTTGCTGTGGCGCAATCAAGCAACAGGAGAAACTTCCGCTTGGCTCATGAACGGAACCCTAATTTTTAGCGGTAATCTCACTAATATGAATGCTGATTGGAAAGCTAGTACTGGTGATTTTAATGGTGACGGCAAGACTGATATCTTCTGGCACAATACTAGAACCGGGGAAAATACCGCTTGGTTGATGGATGGTAATAGCATTTCTACCTCGGCATTTTTGCCAAGAACTGACTCATCGCTGCAATACAGTCTTGGTGACTTTAACGATGATGGCAAGACTGATATCTTTTGGCGCAACTCCACCACCGGTACTGATGCAATCTGGTTTATGGATGGTACAACTGCTTCGGAAAGAGCCATAACAACGGCACCTCCTGAGTGGACAACAGCTTAAGGATGACTCATGGGTAATTTCATGGGTAATTAGTAAGTAGGCTTACATTAAATAGACGAACCTAAAGAGAGTGTAGTGTCAGGGCGGTAACTACACTCTCTTTATTGGTTTTGATTGTCATCACAATTGTCAGTCAGATAAATAGGTTTCGATATTGGCTTCCATCCTCGTTACTTGATCGAAGTCTGCCATTGACTCAATAATTTCGGTCAATTTGAAAATAATCATCCTCCTGTGGATATAAACTTTGATATTATTTTCGATGATTTTGGAGGATGTCATTACAGTCCCACAGTTTATTTCTTGGGTAACGGAGAATTTTTTGATCAGGACTGACTTTTAATTTTCAGCTAATTCCAGTCCTGCTCTTCTTTTTTGCCACGAGTTTTATAAATTCCGCCCACTTGATGTATGGCACGGGTTTTTTCAAAGAGTTCTTTCTCTGTTAAACCCCAATTTTGCATGATATTATCTAAATCTATATGGATATCTCTTGCACCAGGAAAACCTTGATAACGGATACGTAATCGCGCTAATTCTGCTAAGTTCGTGTCCGTGGGTTCTCCAACAAGTAAACCGTCCACTATAGATTTATCTCTGTGTTCCAGGGGATGTCGTTGGTCTTTACTCATAGGGGCAGTAGCGATCGCAGTTATTTCAGTGCTAAGTTGTTTTTAGAGGATTGGCTAAGATACTATCCCAAAAAATCAGGCAGAACAAAAATAAGCCAGAATCAAGCTATCTCGTATCAGGTAATTAAGCTAAATATCAAAATCCCTCTATTTTCTCCATTTTGGGGCTTTTTCTTGTTATATCTAACGTTCTGGTTATTTTTGCCAACTCACTGTTAATTTAACCAATCAATCCTTGATGCTACAACTAAATGGATAACCAGGGAATCCATCCCCAATCCCCAATCGAATGCTTAATGGCAATAGCCACCGACGGGAAAACAAATTAACCCAGTTTCCTGACAAATAAATCAACGCTCAAGCCCCTAAGAACCTACACTTAAGTAGGCGGCTAATACAACTTAGGGCATACGGCTCTCACTACTGTCATCAGCCGTTGAATAAAGATACATTATCTTTATAAAAGTACAAACAACTTCAACTGAGGGTGAGAATAAATTTCACTCTAAGTCCAAGCAGCAAGGGAGGCAATAACCCGCTTATGTTTGAACACTTCACTTCCCAAGCCATTCGGGTAATCATGTTAGCTCAGGAGGAGGCACGCCGACTGGGACACAATTTCGTCGGTACTGAGCAAATTCTCCTGGGATTGATTGGAGAAGGTAACGGGGTTGCCGCCAAAGTGCTGAGTGACATGGGCGTTACCCTCAAGGATGCGCGTCGAGAAGTAGAGAAAATTATCGGTAGAGGTTCTGGTTTCGTACCACCGGAAATCCCCTTTACTCCTAAAGTTAAAAGTTTATTCGAGCAGGCTTTCAAAGAAGCGCGATCGCTCGGCAACAATTACATTAGTACCGAACATTTACTTTTGGGCTTAACCGAGGCGGGCGAAGGTGTCGCCGCCAAAGTTTTACAAAATCTTGCTATTGACCTCAAAGACCTCCGCACGGCAGTAATTCGCCGTTTGGGTGAAGATGTGGCAGTTGCTCCTGGAGCTTCTGGTAGCAGCCAGCGTCGTAATCAACAAAGTCCCACAATCGAAGAATTTGGTAAAAACCTGACCAAGTTAGCCCAAGAAGGCAAACTTGACCCAGTTGTCGGTCGTGACAAAGAAATTGAGCGTACCGTGCAAATTCTTGGTCGTCGCACCAAAAACAATCCGGTGTTGATTGGCGAACCTGGGGTGGGAAAAACCGCGATCGCTGAAGGTTTGGCACAGCGCATTATCAATCAAGATGTGCCGGAAATCCTCATGGGCAAACAAGTTATTAGTTTGGACATGGGTTCTTTGGTTGCAGGTACACGCTTCCGTGGTGATTTTGAGGAACGACTCAAAAAAATCATGGAGGAAGTCCGCAGCGCCGGAAATATTATCCTCGTAATCGATGAAATCCACACATTGGTTGGCGCAGGGGGAATTGAAGGTGGTATGGATGCCGCCAATATTCTTAAACCAGCTTTAGCTAGGGGTGAAATGCAGTGTTTAGGTGCAACCACCCTGGATGAATATCGCCAGCACATTGAACGCGATGCCGCATTAGAGCGGAGATTCCAACCAATTATGGTGGGCGAACCATCGGTTGCCGAAACCATCCAGATTTTGCATGGGTTGCGCTCTATTTACGAACAGCACCACCGTGTCAAGATTTCCGATGCCGCTTTGAAGGCAGCAGCAGAATTGTCAGATCGATATATTAGCGATCGCTTTTTACCAGATAAGGCGATCGATCTCATCGATGAGGCAGGTTCTCGCGTCCGTTTAAGGAATTCCATGCATTCCACCAGTCGGGAAGTTAAGCGTGAACTTCTGGCTGTAGGCAAACAAAAGGAAGAAGCTGTTCGCCTACAAGACTTTGATAAAGCAGGTAATCTGCGGGACAAAGAACTGGAATTAGAGGAGCAACTTCACGCCGAATCAGCCGAATTTATTAGCAATCCTGTGGTTGATGAAGAAGACATTGCCCAAATTGTCGCTTCCTGGACTGGTGTACCTGTCAACAAGTTGACTGAATCTGAGTCGGAGATGCTATTACATCTCGAAGACACTTTACACCAGCGTCTTATCGGTCAAGAGCAGGCTGTAACAGCCGTATCTCGTGCGATTCGTCGTGCCCGTGTCGGCTTGAAAAATCCCAACCGACCAATTGCTAGCTTTATTTTCTCTGGCCCTACTGGTGTCGGTAAAACTGAGTTGGCGAAATCCTTGGCAGCTTATTTCTTCGGTGCGGAAGATGCGATGATTCGTGTCGATATGTCCGAATATATGGAACGCCACACCGTCAGCAAGTTAATTGGTTCCCCTCCAGGTTATGTCGGCTACGATGAAGGTGGACAACTTACGGAGGCTGTACGCCGCAAACCCTACAGTGTAATCCTTTTCGACGAAATCGAGAAAGCACACCCAGATGTATTTAATACATTGTTGCAAATGCTTGATGATGGACACATCAGCGATTCTAAGGGTCGAAAAGTTGACTTTAAAAACACATTGATTATCTTGACTTCAAATATTGGTTCCAAGGTAATTGAAAAAGGTGGCGGTGGTTTAGGATTCCAAATCGAAAACGAAGCCGAAGCGAGCTACAACCGCATTAAGACTTTGGTTAATGAAGAACTCAAAGCTTTCTTCCGTCCTGAATTTCTCAACCGTCTCGACGACATTATTGTCTTTAGCCAGTTGAATAAAGACGAAGTTAAGCAGATTTCGGAAATTATGCTTAAGGATGTTGCAATTCGCTTGTTGGAGAAAGGTATTCGCCTCGAAGTTACGGAGCGCTTCAAAGAACGTGTAGTTCAAGAAGGTTACGATCCTAGCTATGGTGCAAGACCATTACGTCGGGCAATTATGCGTTTGTTAGAAGATTCTCTAGCTGAGGCAATACTTGGTAGCCACGTCACAGAAGGCGATACCGCAACTGTTGATGTTGACGACGATGGAAAAATCAAGGTAATTAAGTCATCACAACCAGAATTACTTTTGGCAAACGTTGGTTAATTTCCTCTAATTGTGAATTGGCGTAGAGTCCAGTCAGTACAATTTGCAATTTTCAATACCCTATGGGAAAGCTTACGCTTTTCTGTGGGGTATTTGTTGACAATTACGAATTTCAATTCAGAATTAATCTAGTAGTCTACCAAAGCAGCTTTGCGGGAATTAAAATCTCCTATCCCCGCGTCCCCGCGCCAATGGCAAACCACTCACTAGCCAGGTTTTTGATCGAGACGAGTTGCTTGTTCAATTGCCGCTTTTTCTTTGGCTCGATGTGCCAGTGGTTGTAATTGGGCGATCGCTAATCCAGTTAAAATACTTAAATTCTCTAAACTCATACCCCGCATTAACATCTCTACACACCATGTTGGTTGGGTTTGGGAAATTACCGGCTGCTTTCCTTCTGGGGTGATAATTGTCTCCGTCCACTTTTGCCAGCGTTCCTCTATTTCTAATGCCGACATTGCTAAACCTGCTTCATTAATAAACATGGCAGTTTGATTATCTTTACGACTTTTTAACCATCGAGTTAACGGATTATTAGTATAGGAACCATACCGCTTACCCATCACCCATTGATTCACAGGTACTTGACGGGTAATTTTCGGTGTCGTGATTTGGAGAATATTTGCTTGAGTATCAGCTATTTGCTGGGTTATTTGCAAAGTTGTAATTTCAGTTGGATATATCCCAGTCGCAAATAATAAATATGCTAAAGCAAAATCCTGCACACTCGATTTTTTGGCTTGATGTAAAATTTGGTGAACCAAATTTCCTGGTAAATCTACAATTTCTCTCGTCGCAACTACTGAATTTTGGTTGATTTTCGCCAGATTTGCGGAAGAATCTAAACCTTTCGCGACAAACAACTCCACCAAAGTATTTAAAAACTCATCCCTATCCTGCCAAAATTCGTGCATCTCGCTAGTAAACTCAATAATCGCATACCCCAAAGTCATTGTGTTTACTAACGCCGCCAGCTTTTCCACAGGTAAACTTGTCGTTAATAATCCTTGGGCGATCGCATTTGCAAAATATTCACCCACCTTGCGATTAACTTCCTTCAAGCCCTTTCCCAATGCAAGTCGACTTTCTGGTGGATATTGACTAGCTTCACCCACCACCGAACGAATAAAATCAGGAACCCGCTCGAAAGTAAGTAAAGTGTTACTTGCATAATCTTTGAGAATTTGACCAGCATCATCAGAAGGATTTATTTCTTCCACCAATGATTCTGCCAAATTTGTAAATCTCTCTGATTCTTCAAATAAAGCCAAAAGCAGCCCATGTTTGTTTCCAAACTGGCGAAATAGCGTCACCTCATTCACTCCAGCCAATTCCGCTATTTGTCGAGTTGTTGTATTTGCCACACCCTGAGTAGTAAATAATTCAAGTGCAGCTTGCATTAAACGCTCGCGAGTAGAGTTCATAGCCGAAACAGAAAAGTAATAAGGGCAAATACTAAAAATACTAACTCAGTTCATCCCTCCTGAGTCATAAGCAACACCACTCTTCAGGCATAATCTGGCAATTTTGAAAATAATGCAAGCAGTACTTGCACAATATTGGAAATATTGTTAGGATTAGCAATGTAAGTGATACTTGCTTCTCTACTGTAACTGATTTGCGGACATCATCATCAAATAGCTAATTCCAGGCTCAGAAGCCAAAAATTATACAGAGTTAAGGGCAGTTCGCTTTATTAATCAAGAAGAAACAACAAGAATTTTATGACATCAAAATCTGTTTCTACCGCTCTAGCAAGCGGACAATCAACTACTAAAAGTTCTTTTAATTGGACTTATCTATTATTCTTTGGAGCGTTTCATGGGTTAGCGTTACTTGCACCTTGGTTCTTTTCTTGGAAAGCTTTATTTGTGACGCTGTTTTTGCACTGGCTATTTGGGAGTATTGGTATTTGTTTGGGATATCACCGATTGTTGAGCCATCGCAGCTTTCAGGTTCCCAAGGGCTTGGAATATGCGATCGCAATTTTGGGAGCATTAGCGTTGCAAGGTGGGCCAATATTTTGGGTAAGTGGACATCGACAACACCACGCCCATACGGAAGATGTGGACAAAGATCCATATTCAGCTAAACGTGGATTTTGGTGGAGTCATGTACTATGGCTGTTGTACCCACGTCCTGAGTTTTTTAATCGCGAAATTTATCAAACAGCCGCACCCGATTTATTAAAACAACCTTTCTATCGCTGGCTAGATAAGCATTTCTTGCTCCTGCAAATACCTTTAGCTGTATTACTTTATGTTTTAGGCGGATGGTCATTTGTAATTTATGGAGTCGTAGTTAGATCGGTATTACTCTGGCACTCGACTTGGTTTGTTAACTCAGCCACCCATGCATGGGGTTATCGCAACTTTGAGGCAGATGATAACGCTCGTAACCTATGGTGGGTATCCATTGTGACTTATGGAGAAGGATGGCACAACAACCATCATAAATATCCCAACGTTGCCAAAGCTGGATATCATTGGTGGGAAATTGATGTTACTTGGTGGAGTATCAAAGTCTTACAGACATTAGGTTTAGCCAAAAAAGTCAATCTTTACAAGTCTTAGAATAGTCAGGGATACTAAGTATCCCTAACTGCAAAAAGAGAGCAGAAATCAAAAGTATACCAATTCTCTAATTGATGGCAACAGATAGTTTTTAGTAGTGTTGAGCTACAATTACTAGCCTCCTTAAATCTGTTGCCATATTTTTGTAGACTAAAATCCCTAAAATCAATATCCTTAACTATACTAATAACGGCTAAAATTTCGACTTAATGAATGGCTACTATAGCCGTTCTTAAACTACTGAGGCATATTTAAGTCTCGTAGGAAAAGGTTATTAGCTTGGAAAATGTACTTCACCAGATTTGGAACCGCTATAGCACCTAATTTTATTAGTATTTAACCTGAGTTCGGGTTAAGAGTTGTGTTTCAATTTGAATTAAGAAACGTTGCAATTTGTCAAACCCAAAAATTTTTCTATCTCTTATTTGGAGGGGGCTTGGGGGTTTGGGGGAGAATGCCCCAATTCTTGGTTTTAGCCGTAACAACAGAAAAAATATCAGTTGGATTCAAGGAATTGTGCTGAAATTTGAATAAAGTAACATCACAACCACTATCTCAGCTTATCCCGAACTCAGGTTAGTATTTACCCGGATTTCTCACCACATTTTTCAAAGCCTTATAAAACTTTAGGTTTGTGCGTTTCACAACTGTAAAAAAATATTCCCGTCAAAAAGGCCTGAAATATAGTCGGGGCAAAGTTTATGATGAATGCGATCCTAGGATTGTGAGAAATGCGGGTTTAGCTAACTGCTAATAGCTAATAGCTAACCGCTCGGAGTATAACCGTATTCACAGTCAGGGTGAAAATGTCTCTCTGCCTCTATCCCTTCATCTCAGCATAAGCTTGATAAACACCCTTGACGTTATACCAATTTAAGAAAATTCTTGCTAACTCTAAAGCTAACTGTGATTGACCAATACTAATTAACCATTTTAAAATCGGTAACATTGTCCGTTCATTTAAAAATCCATTTAAAGAAAGCATTCCCCACAATATTTTGTGGAGTAATGTCATTTGAATCATTAATCGGACTTGCCAAGTGGGATGCTTTTGATAAAACAAAACTCCCATTCTTCCCCTTTGAATTTCTTTATCAATTAAGTTCGGAATTTGTTCAATATTAAAGGCTGGATGCCAATGATAGCCGACAGCTTGGGGACACTTTATTAATACTAATCCCAGATTTTTTAAACGAACACCTAATTCTAAATCTTCCCAACCATAGAGTTGAAATTCTGTATCAAACAGTCCTGCTTTTTCTAACCAATGTTTGGCGATCGCTACATTTCCCGTTGCAAAGAAAGCTCGGGAGAAATCGGTAATTTTATATGGTTCGGAGGTAGGATTTTCAAAGTTAGCTGTATTAATTACCGCACCATAGGTAAAAAACTTATCGTTACCAAGTTTATTTTTCCCGGCGACTAAAGCCTCAGCATGGGATTGTAAAAATGTTTCGGTGACCACCAAATCACTGTCAATAAAAATGATTGTATCACCAGTCGCTTGTTCGACACCCAAATTTCTTGCCGCAGAAGGGCCTTGATGATTTTGTTGAAATATCCGCACATGGGGAAACTCGTTTTTGCATTCCTCTAACCATTGCAAAGTCCCATCAGTCGAACCATCATCGACAACTACCACCTCATAGCCTGTGACAGCATTATGACTCAACTGCTGTACTTCCAAAGCTTGCAGGCATTTTTCTAATATCGGTTTACGGTTATAAGTTGGAATTACAACGCTAAAAAACACGGCTTCACCCATGACACTATGAACTTCTCTAGGATAGGACAACAGAAGTGCGATCGCAGTTCCTTCATCCCACATCAATCATATTTACTTCCTGTCTCCGCACGACTCGATAGTGCAAAAAAACCTCATTTGCGACTGTTTTTACTTCTAGCAATTCGAGACGAGGTGCGAAATTTTCCAGGAATCCATTACCAGCTACGGGTGTCGGTGCAATCTCACCACCCAAAATCAAAGGACAAACTGTTAACCAAAATTCATCCACTAAGTCTAACTCGAACATTGCAGCTACGAGCTTACCACCACCCAAGACTGCCAGATTATCTATACCTTCGAGTTTAAATTGTGCTAATGCTGCGGTTATGTTAATTTTTTGATTAAGCTGTTCATTTCCGGGATTTGCTTCAAAGGTGAAAATTCGCTCAAATTCCCAGCGTTTCCGCCAAAAATCAGCACCTTGCTGTGTCGTCAACAACCAACGTCGCACAGGCTGCTGAAAAAAACGAATTTCCGGATTGAGATTTGCACTTTCTGTAAGTACTATATGAAGAGGCTGTAAAGGTTTATCTGTCTTTTCTCTGTGCTGTAGTAAATTCGGATTCGATACAGTAAGTGTTGTCCCATAAGCCCGGAGAGTGCCAGCACCCAATAGTACAGCATCCACAATCGCGATTTGTTTTTCCAGGTGTGCTTTGTCAAATTGTGAGCCAAACCGTGCGGCAGAATATTTAAAATCCGCAATTTTGCCATCCGCACTCATGGCGAGGATAACTGTAACATAAGGACGATGTTGCAACATTTAGATTCAAAAAGTATCTGGTGAGATTGTTTGTCTGTGTTCTGTGTTCACTTGTTTTCATGATTCTGGCTGTTCTGAGATTAGCTATTCAAGCTGAGATTTAGTAACGTTAAGGAAAGGTTAGCTTTTTCATGTCATGATTTAAATTTGCAACAAGTACTTAGGTAATTCAATGCTTGATAGATTGCTAATTCCAGTGTGTGAGAGACAGGAATCAAGTTATATTAATAACTGCAACAACCAAAGAGATAATCATTATGTAATGTTTGTCTACCATTTGATTGTATATTGTTGCTGTTATAGTTTGCGTATGCTCAGTGAGATTGCCGATGCCTAAACCGCGTCAATTATCATTTCGTCGCTTACTAGTGACAAGAATTTTGCTGCTGTCGGTTCCAGTCTTGTTGATTGGCGAAATTGTAGTCTTCAAAAAAGCTCGCCATACTCAGCTAAACACAGCCCGTCAAAATTTAACCGAAAGTGCAGTTCTCAAAGGGGAAAAAATTTTAGATAGAGTAGCGAATCTGAAGACAAACTTACTGACTGCGAGCCAAACAACGATACTACGTTCTGGTTCTAGTGTGGATGTGCAGCTATTTATCAATTTACTCGAACAGAATTTACCAAAACAAATTGAATGCGTTCAATTTCAAGACTTAGCAATTAATCGAGTCATTGCCAGTACTTGCGGTGATGAGCCGTTGGAAGCGGGAAATGTCAATGATAGTTTTACTAATAGTCAAACTAATCTGGCTTCAGCCCCACAAACAGTAGGGCTAGAAAATAATATCCGCATCAAGGTGATTGTGCCACCAAAAATATATATTAAATCCTTAAGAGATTCGGAACGAGGTACACAAAACAAATTACAGCTACTTCTGTCATCACCTGTATATGATAATACAGGGAATATGCGGTATTTACTATCAATTCAATCTGAGTTACAGCAAAAAATTAAGAATAAACCCGTATTACTGACTGGTTCAACGGTTGTGATTGCTGATGATGGGACAATTTTGGCGCATCCCATTGCTCAACGAGTTGGTACTAATATTAACCAACATGAGGATGCATCAAGGTTAAAGAAGATTGTACAACATGCGATCGCTGGCAAACAGGATAGCTTGCAGTTTTTCTTTGAAAAACAAGGTGAAGAATTACTTGCAGGTTATACAGCCATTCCCAGTCCCATCCCCAACACCACAAATCAAAAATGGGTCATCTTAGATGTCACAACCTTAGATAATGCTTTATATGGGTTAACAGAAATCAAAATAATTCTTGTTCTGTTGACACTAGGTCTAATTAGTGCATGTTTACTGGCATCATTATACATAGCCCGTTATTTGGCGAACCCAGTGGAAAAATTGCGCGATTATGCCTTAAACATTCATGCAACTTCGCCAACACAACCCATACCCCACGACTTTCAAATTCGCGAATTTAATCAGCTTGCACAAGCAATTGATAGAATGCTGGAAAGACTCAAAGCTTGGTCTGAAGAAATTGAAAGTGCATGGAAAGAGGCAAAAGCAGCAAACCAAGTTAAAAGTCAATTTTTAGCAACAACATCTCACGAACTCAGAAACCCACTCAATATCATTATTAACTGCGTCCGAGTAGTGCGTGAAGATTTGTGCGATAACAAAGAAGAAGAATTAGAATTTCTCAAACGTGCTGATGATACCGCCATTCATTTGCTAGAAATAATTAACGATTTACTGGATATTTCTAAAATAGAGGCTGGCAAACTATCAGTTTTTTTGGAAACAATTGATTTGCGCCAAATATTAAAAGAAGTGATTAACTTACAATCTGTGAATATTCAACAAAAAGGATTACATTTTAGTATTCCTGAATTCACATCGCCAATGCCAGTAAAAGCTGACCCGAAAAAATTAAAACAGGTATTAATAAATCTGATTGGAAATGCCACAAAGTTTACAGAAGAAGGTAGCATTACAATCACAACAAAAATTAAGCTGGAACATCATCTCACCAATCAACTTGAACACCCAAGAAAAATCCAGCCCTATGTAGTTATCTCCATTCAAGATACAGGAATTGGTATCGAACCTAGTCAGCAACAAAAATTATTTCGTCCCTACGTGATGATTGAAAGTTCTACAAACCGTAAATTTGAAGGCACAGGTTTAGGACTAGCCATTTCCCGTAACTTAATGGAGTTGATGGGGGGGACAATTTCCCTAGAAAGTAATGGTATTAACCAAGGTACGACTGCAACCATTACTCTACCTTTAATCGACACAGTATCATTAAAAATACCACCAGAATTATTAGCGATCGAAGAATTAGTCTTGACATCTCCTGATGATAATTTAAAGAAAAATCACGAACATCCAGGAAATGGTATTGTCAACTCACTACGAACTAATTCGTAATTCCTTTCCCCTTCTTGCTCATGGTGTCTGTTCCCTATTTTTCTCTTCCCTTTAATCAAGAAATATTGTTATTCCTCCTTGATGCAAAGATTCACTCAAAGCAGTGAGAATCTCCACTAACTTAGTACCTACCTGCGCGGATGAAATGACAGGAGAAGTATTTTTTTGCACGCAGTCAAGAAAATATTCACAGGCTTTTTGTAGTGGTTCAGCTTTTTCTAATTCTAATACTTGCTGACTGTGGTTAACTGGAATATAGCAATTGTCCTGGATTTCAAATTCTCCTTTCAGTAGGGTTAATGGTGCATTTGTTAACATTTCGTCAAAAATTAAACTACCCTGACTGCCAACAATACCCAAACGTCGCTGTTTATCGTTATTGAGCCAGCACAAATGTATATTTGCTTGAAATCCACTCGGATATGTAAGTGTAGCCCAAACTAAGTCCGATTGCTTTTCTTGCAACCATACCGAACCTGTTGCCTGTAGCTTCACGGGATACTCTCCAAGCCATGTATTAAAAATTGCAATATCGTGAATCGCTAAGTCCCAAAGTGCATCAACGTCTTGACGCACTGGCCCCAGATGAGTACGAGTGGCATATCCGTAGCGTAAATTACCTAATTCACCTGAATCGACAATGGCTTTACCTCTTGTGACTGCGGGATGAAATAAATATGTGTGATCAACCATGAGAATGCACTGTTGCTGTTCTGCTAACTGAGACAACTCTCGACATTCCCAAGGATGAATTGTGAGGGGTTTTTCAGCCAGAATATGTAACCCCCAATGCAATGCATCCATAATCAGCGAGTAATGAGTTACCGCAGGGGTTGCAATGATGACTCCATCAAGTTCAGGCAAATTTTGTAATGCTTTCCACTCTGTTGTTAGCAAAATATCATCACTGAGTCGGTATTGCCTTTTAACAACCTCAAGACGTTCTGGATTTGGATCTACCACTGCGACTAAATTTGCCTGTGGATTTTCGGATACAACCCTCAGCCAGTGAACTCCCCAACGTCCAACTCCAATTACAGCTAGATTAATTTTTTTTGTCATTGGTTAGTAGTTAATAGTTAATGGTGATTAGTTAATGGTGATTAGCTAATGGTTATGAGTTTTGTGTGTACTAATAACCAACGACTAAGGGCAATGCAGAAGCTTACCACTAAGTAATTTCTGCTACTACACATTAGTGACCATTAACAGCCTTATCGATTATTAACTGACTAATCTGAGATTGAGTTCAGAGTTATTACTGAGGATTAATAGATAAAAATGCAACTTTAGCTGCGGCTTGTTCGGCAGCTTTAATCGATCGCCCTTTACCTTCGCCGAGTTTTTTGCCATGTAGCCAGACTTCCGCATGAAATCTGTCTTGATTGTGATGGGCTTGCTGGATTTCGATGACTCGGTATTCTGGCAATACTTTATACTGAGCTTGTGTCCATTCTTGAAGTGCGGCTTTATAGTTGAGTCGAGCGGGATCGCGGCGAATTTCGGTGGTTAGTTCTTTGAAATGGGGGTCTAACCAAGGGCGGATTAAGTCAAGATTGTTGGTACTCAGATAAAGTGCGCCAAGTACAGCTTCAAATGAATCGGCAAATCGTGATTCTTGACCAACTTTATCTGTGGTGGCGCTACCAGCAACGAGCAAGTATAATTCTAAGCCGTAGGAACGAGCTAGTTGAGCGAGGATGCGATCGCTAACTAAAACCGAACGAATGGCAGCAAAATCACCCACCGAACAATCAGGGTAATTATCCCACAACACCACAGCAGCCACCAAACGTACAACTGCATCGCCAACAAATTCCAGTTGTTCGTAGTTTGCAGATTCGGATACTGTTGGATGCGTCAACGCCATATCAAGTAACTGCCACTTAATTGGTGCTTCCAGTGGCAAACCTAATTTTTTGACCAAATTTTCCAGTTGACGCTGACGGCGTGGGTACGCAAGAGACATTATTATTTATTGGGAATTGGGCATTGGGAATTGGTTAAGAAATAACAAAAGACTAGCAGTCACTAACTATTAACCAATCAGAAAATTAAGGAAAGAGTCGGACATAAGCCGGGTTCTGTTATTGTCTGTAAAAACGCTACGAGTAACGTCTCGACAAAACAATGGCGGTTATCTATCTGGGATGCCTGTTACCAGGACACCTCTAGCGGCTCAATTTGCGGAACTGGTAAAAGACCAACCGTAGTTCCATTACCTTGCTTCCAACCGGGGTTTACCGAGCCAGCGCCTCTCGACGCTGCTGGTGCGCTCTTACCGCACCTTTGCACCCTTACCAAAGTAGTTGGGAGTTGTCAGTTAAAACTTATGAGTGATTAATTCCTAATTCCCAACCCCTAACTCCTAACAAGCTTTTGGCGGTATCTTTCTGTGGCACTATCCTCACGATCGCTCGCACTGGACGTTATCCAGCAAGTTTGGTCTTTCGGAAGCCCGGACTTTCCTCAAACCATAATCATGACTGAAGTGAAATACTAAATACTGAATACTCAGCCTTCAGGATTCATTGTCTCAGCACTTTTATGGGTCTGCAACCACCTACGCCTACTCTCTCCCACTATCCAGTTTAATCTTTGATGGTATTTAGTTTCCGGATTGTCATTATCTTTTTTTGTTCCAAGGTAGGGCGTAAGTCCAAGGTAGTTTTTTGATGGTAAAGGGGCAATTGACAATACACATGGGTGGTTTATTTTGTCCTGGGGCAAGTCCGACGCGGACTTCTGATAATCTTAATACTAGTTGGAGCGAAAATTCTAAGGTGATTTCTTCATTCATGAATTTTTTGAATTTGATCCGATTGGCTTTGACGGGACTTTTTTGCAAGCCGCCCACGATATCAACAATTGGTTTTTTCGTGTTGTAAGTTCCGGTTTCCTTATCGCGCTCAAATGTATTTTCGGAAGTAATTGCAATTGTGAGTGTTTTTTGTGGTGCAACTAAACTAGGAGTTTGGGGAACTGCTAAGTCGCGGGTGATGTCGGGTGATTTCCGAATCACTCGCATCGATTGTTTGCTATGTTCAATCACTATTGAACTATTATCCCAATCAACGTAAACTGCTAGATTTTTTGATTTATTTTCTACAAACATCAATACTTCTTTTAAATCATCTAATCCATAGGTTGGGGATAGTTTAAAGCTAATGCCGACATCATCAAATATTTCTTGTTTTTTCAGTTGTTCATCGACGGATGCTTTACCAAAAGAGAAATTGATTTTGTCGTCGATAGACTCAATCATCCGATTGATTGTGTAAGATATACCGATGATGTAGAAGGTTAATATTAGTAAATTATTGTCGCCTGCTCGCATAATTTTAACTTTTGACTCCTCACGCCTAATTCTTGGGAATAATATAGCAATTTGCTCAGATTTAAAAGTTAACAGCTTAATGACTAGTTTTTAATTGATGAATGATTTTCTAACCAACCACGTCGCCAAAAAATGAATAGTAAAGCTGAGGCGATCGCAGCCATCACAGCCAAACAGAGTGGATACCCCCAATACCAATTCAACTCCGGCATATTATACTTTGATTTTTCGGTATTAAAATTCATGCCATAGATACCGGCAATAAATGTTAGGGGAATAAAAATCGCCGAAATAACGGTGAGAAGTTTCATAATTTCGTTCATTTTATTGCTAACTGCTGACATGTAAACATCCATTAATCCGGCGGCTAGCTCGCGATAGGTTTCTACCATATCCATAACCTGTATTGTATGGTCATAACAATCACGAAAATGAAACTGAACCTCTTCACTAATTAGTTCACTACTATCTCTAATTAATGAATTTATGGCGTTGCGTTGAGGCCAAATAGCACGTCGTAGCTGTAATAATTCTCGGCGTATTTGATATATACTCTGAAGAGTATAACGACTGGGATTAGCAATTACTTCTTCTTCCAATTCTTCGATGCGATCGCCATATTTTTCGAGTACAGGGAAAAAACCATCAACAATTGCATCCAGAAGTGCATAAGCTAAATAGTCTGCACCACGTTTACGAATAATTCCTCGACTACGTTCTAGCCGACTGCGTACAGGCTCAAAACAATCATGTTCTGGCTCCTCTTGAACTGTGAGTAAGTAATTTTTACTTAAGACAAAACTAACTTGTTCGCTATAAAATCCACAAGTAAAGTCCTTGGGTACAACCATACGAGCAATAATTACTAATTGTTCTTCATATTCCTCGATTTTCGGACGTTCTGACATATTGACAACATCTTCTAATACCAGACGATGTAGATTAAAGATATTACCTAAAGTTTCTAAAGTGTCTATACTTCCTAATCCTTGAACATCAACCCAAGATACTGAGTGGGTATCTAAATATTTTTCACATTCCTCAATAGAAATATTGTTTTTGTCAATAAAATTTTCATCATTGTAATCTATTAGTCTAATTGTGGAAGGTACCGAATCCTTGCGGATATTGATTGTCCCCGGTAATTCTCCAGGATGATGATAAAATTCTCTATAATCATCTGTGTCTTCGATCGCCTGGGAAGTTACTTGAGAAGGACGATGATATTTTTTCCCCATGAAATTTACCTAATTTGTTTGTTAGTTATTTGTGCAAATTTTTTCCCATTTTTTAATTTTGAGATGGGTGCGATCGCTATTTAATGACAATATCTAATTTGGGATTTGACAGACTAAGTTAAAAATACAGCCACATTATACTACCAGTTAGTAATAATTTTGGATTTATTATTTGATATTCCTAGCTCTAAATAATCACAATCTTAATCAAGAATCTTAATCAACAATCTTAATAAAAAAGCAGCTTGTCAGACTTAGACAAACTGCTTAATAAAAATTTACAAATAATTAATTTATCCGTAGAGACGGAATGAATCGGTTGGGGCAGTTTAGGTGATTAACTGCATCTACTACATCATGCCCATACCACCCATACCCATGCCGCCCATACCCATACCGCCCATACCGCCCATGCCGCCCATGCCACCCATATCAGGTGCAGCAGCAGGTTTTTTCTCAGGCTTTTCAGCAATAACAGCTTCAGTAGTCAGCACCATCCCAGCGATGGAACCAGCGTTTTGGAGAGCAGAACGTACTACCTTGGCGGGATCGATAATACCAGCAGCAATCAAATCTTGATATTCCCCTGTAGCAGCGTTATAACCGACATTAAAAGCGGCTTCGCGAACATGGGCAACTACAACAGTACCTTCAACACCAGCATTGTCCGCCATTTGACGTAGGGGTGCTTCGAGACTGCGGGCAACAATCTCAGCGCCGATTTTTTCATCTTCGCTGAAATTTTTCTTGATTTCTTCGACCTTTGTCGCTAAGTGGATTAAGGTTGTACCACCACCAGCAACAATGCCTTCTTCGACTGCGGCTTTAGTGGCATTGAGTGCGTCTTCAATGCGTAATTTCCGGTCTTTAAGTTCGGTTTCGGTTGCCGCACCAACTTTAATTACAGCAACACCACCAGCCAATTTGGCGATGCGTTCTTGTAATTTTTCCTTATCGTAGTCAGAATCTGTTTCGTCAAGTTGCTTACGAATTTGGACGATACGCTTTTGGATATCTTCTTTATTTTCGCCAGCAGCAACAATAGTAGTGCTTTCTTTATCAATTTCGATTGTGCGGGCAGTCCCCAACATTTCCAATGTTGCGGTATCTAAGTTCAAACCAATTTCTTCAGAAATTAGCTGTCCTTGGGTGAGTACTGCGATATCTTCCAACATCGCTTTACGACGTTCGCCAAAACCAGGGGCTTTAATCGCAGCTACATTCAAAACACCACGGGCTTTGTTAACAACCAAAGTCGCCAACGCTTCCCCATCAACATCTTCAGCAATAATTAGTAAAGGTTGACCTAAACGGGCAACTTTTTCCAAAACCGGAACTAGGTCTTGAATATTGCTAATTTTTTTGTCGGTAATCAGGATGCGGGCATTTTCAAACTCAACCGTCATCCGTTCGTTGTTGGTGATGAAGTAGGGAGAAATATAACCGCGATCGATTTGCATCCCTTCTACAACTTCAAGTTCAGTAGAAAGAGATTTGGATTCTTCAACAGTGATTACGCCATCTTTCGTAACCTTCTCCATAGCTTCGGCGAGCATTGCGCCGACTTCTTCATCATTACCAGCAGAGACAGTCGCTACTTGGGCAATTGCACTACCTTCGATGGGTTTGGCGATTTTGGCAATTTCCAAAACCAAAGCCTCAATCGTTTTATCCATACCGCGTTTAACTGCGATCGGATTGCTACCAGCAGCAACGTTCCGCAAACCTTCTTTAATCATTGCCTGCGCTAAAACCGTCGCAGTCGTGGTACCATCACCAGCAACATCCTTGGTTTTAGAAGCTACTTCTTGAATCAACCGCGCCCCAGTATTTTCCAGGGGGTCTTCCAATTCAATTTCCTTGGCTACGGTAATCCCGTCATTGACAATTTGAGGAGAACCAAATTTCTTTTCTAAAAGTACATTGCGACCTTTTGGACCCAAGGTAATTTTCACAGCATCTGCCAGGGCATTAATTCCCCGTTCGAGGGCACGCCGAGATTCGTCATCAAATGCTACAATCTTCGCCATATTTCCGTTTTTAATCCTTACACTAGACAATTTAGCACTCAAAGTGAGGGAGTGCTAATTCGTAAATACCGTCAAATAAATTTGGATGGTAGATTTACGTTAGTAAAGTAATGCGATCGCACTTGTGGGATTGACCCGGAAGGATGCTTTAAGTCTTTGAAGGAGTTAGATTAGCAGGTTATTGTCAAACCTCAAACATCACCAATCAAAAATTTAAAATCCACTCGGATACAGATAAAGTAGAAAAAAATGATTAATATACATTTGAAGCTCGCGGAAACCAACAATAATTATTGAGTCGGGAGATGGATATAAACGGATTTCTTCAGTCTCTCGGAATTGCTAAACCTAGCGGTTTCGGCTGGTTGGCAGTAGTGTTTACCTTTTTATTGGCTTGGCTAGTTACATGGCGTTTAATGCCCACAGTCAGGAAATTTGCTCTGCGTGTTGGTTGGGCTGACCAACCTAATGCCCGACGATTGAACCGCGAACCTTTACCAAATGCAGGTGGATTGGCTATTTATACTGGCGTAATGGCGGCAATGGTATTGGCGAGCCTATTACGACCGATTGAAGTCCAAAATGTCTTAATCCAAGTCCTGACTATTTTGCTGGGAGGCTCAATACTAGTACTGATTGGTTTTATCGATGACCAATTTGGCTTGCCCTCCTCAGTCCGGATGTTGGTGCAAGTGCTAACAGCGCTCTTATTGGTTGCCAACAAAATTAGTATCGAAGTAACTCTTGGCACTCCATTTGACTCAACCCTCTCAACCTTGGTGACAGTGCTTTGGGTAGTAGGAATTACCAATGCCATTAACTTAATGGATGGCATGGATGGCTTAGTTGGAGGAGTTGGGTTTATTACCTCAATGAGTTTGCTGGCTGTATCCGCCCAATCTTACAACCGTGCAGCTGCAACATTGGTATTGGCAGCCTTAGGAGGTGCGGCGCTCGGTTTTTTACGTCACAACTTTTACCCCTCACGCATAATTATGGGTGATGCAGGCGCATACTTTTTTGGCTATGTTTTAGCAGCTACTTCAATTTTAGGTAAACTTCAAACATCTACAATTTTCGGATTAGTACCTACAGTTTTATTTTTGTTGTTACCAGTACTTGACACAACTCAAGTGGTTGTCAGGAGGTTAATGGCGGGTAAAAATCCCATGAATACCCCAGGAAAAGACCACCTTCACCATCGTTTACTGGCGTGGGGTTTATCGCAACGCCATGCAGCATTAACTTTATGGACGATCGCATTAGTATCTAACTTAGTGGCAATGTACTTCCAGAAATTAACTCAAGTACAGATATTAACCACAGCGATGGCGATCATATTACTATTAGCCTTCACAGTTTGGCAGCGCATACGCGCCTCAAAAATGATGATACCTGAGAAGGATCGGGTAGTTGTTGTCAAGGAAGGAGAATAGTTTTAATTGCGCTAGATGCGATCGCGCCCCAGAGGGAAATGGGAAACAAGCAAAACTTAGGCTTTCTGGTGCGATCGTGTAATTTCGGATTCAGGCAGAAAATTCTGTATAACCATACTTAAAAGGGTGTTTATATGGAAAGTTTCGGTGTAATACAGGGATTAAAGAGAATTAAGGTATAAATACCTTCTGAGGGGTGATTATGTGGAAATGTTCAGTATGATAAGTGGTTAAACCGCTTGAGCAACTCGGCTAGGATTTGTTTAGGATTGATAGACTTATAGGTATAGCGTCAGCCCAAAAACATCATAGGAGCCACTATGCCCATCGAATTGCACAACTTCACTTGGGAAGGTGTCCGTTTAGTACAAGTAGAAACCCAACCTCACCATATTGCTGGTGTACTGTCCAACATTCGAGAGACTTTAGAAAACTCAGATTGCGCCTGGGAAGATATTTACTCCGCTTACTACGACTCTGAGGAAGATGGCACTACCACTCTTTACGAAGGAGAGAGCGCAGAAGCTGGTAAGCCAGGAATATGGACATATGTTGTTTATGATTGTGATCCTGGTAAAGAAGAGGTAGTCACTAATCTAGATATTGACACTTTATATCCAGCTTTGAAACTAAGACGCATTGTTGCAGAAGTAATATCTGCTACTACCATTAGCAGCCCAACCGAGCAAGCTCAAAAGTTAAGAGATATAGCTACAGAAAATGGCATTTCTCCTGAAGCATTGCTCTCCTCTAACATTGAGTTGCAGCAGAGCCAGTCCAAACATGGCTTTAATGAGGCAGCAAGTTATGTACTAGAAAAAAACGCTGAACTATACCGACGGCTGGCATGATTCGCTATCTTACGCTAGACGAAGTAATGAGTTTACATAGTCGGATACTTAAGCAATCAGGAGGAACAGAAGGAGTTCGAGACTTAGGTTCTTTGGAATCTGCATTAGTTCAACCTGAGATGACGTTTGGCGGACAGGATCTCTATCCAACGCTTATTGATAAAGCTGCCGCTCTAGGATTCTCTTTAGTGATGAATCATCCTTTTGTTGATGGCAATAAAAGAACTGGACATGCGGCGATGGAAACTTTTCTAGTGATGAATAATTTGGAAATATTTGCTCGAGTTGAGGAGCAAGAATTAGTAATTCTATCACTGGCAGCAGGTTCACTGGATCGAAAAGAATTTACAACGTGGTTAGAGTCACGAGTTAAAGCAGTCTAACACTGCGTTGGTGCGGACGGTACGGAGGTTATCGGTGAGTGTTCGAGGTTATCTGCCGCCGCACAACTTCACCGTTATCTAAGACAAATAAATCCCCTACGCCATCACCATACCACCATCAACGTTAAATACTTGCCCAGTAATATAGGCTGCGGCTGGGTCTGCTGCTAAAAATCTTACCATTCCCGCGATTTCTTCAGGTTGTCCAAAACGGGCTAAGGGAATGAATTTTAAAATTTCTTCAGTGTTTCCTAGTTCACTAGTCATATCGGTAGCGATGAAACCAGGAGCCACCGCATTTACTGTAATGCCACGGGAAGCGAGTTCCTTGGCAACTGTTTTGGTAAAACCAATTACCCCAGCTTTGGCAGCGCTGTAATTTGCTTGTCCGGGGTTGCCCATTTGCCCGGCAACGGAGGTTATGCTGATAATGCGACCGGAGCGCTGTTTGAGCATAATTTTACTGACGGCACGAGTGCAAAGAAACACGCCTGTGAGGTTGAGGTCTATTACTGCTTGCCAGTCTTCAGGCTTCATTCTGAGTAAGAGAGTATCGCGAGTTATACCAGCATTATTAACTAAGATATCAACGCGACTAAATTTTTCCATCACTGCGTTAATGAGTGTATCAACTTGCTCACTTTTGGAAACATCAGCTTGGAGAGCGATCGCATTTCCTCCAGCTTGAGTAATGGTATCAACGACTGCATCGGCAGCAGCACTAGAAGCGGCATAATTGACAACGATAGTCGCACCCTGTTTAGATAATTCGAGTGCGATCGCGCGTCCAATCCCCCTCGATGCACCTGTAACAATCGCAACTTGACCCCGTAATGTTTGCAAGTTTTCTGGCAGCAATTCCATTGAAGATTCCTCAAGATATTTAATTAACGCGCAAATTTATCTTACAGGTTTAGGGGTAATGGTTAATGGAATTTTGTGGCTGATTTTTGCCGTCCAAGGAGAGTATTACAAATAAAAATTTCTCTTTTCCCGTTTCCCCTCTTCCCAAACTAATATTAGAGACGAACCATAGATAAGTCGGTGCTATATGGCTACGAAAAAGCAATTCAATAGTTTTGAAGAAATGCTTGCTCATTCTGATGTACCCGTACTGGTTGACTTTTATGCTGATTGGTGCGGTCCTTGCAAACTCATGAGCCAAATCTTAGAACAGGTAAATGCCCAGCTCCAAGGTAGAATGCAGGTTGCGAAAATCGATACTGAAAAATATCCGCAATTGGCAAGTCAATATCAGATTTACGCTTTACCAACGCTAGTTTTATTTAAACAAGGTCAACCTGTGGACAAAATTGAAGGTGTAATGCAAGCACCTGATTTAGTCCGACATTTGGAATCGAAGCTTTAAATTAACTAGAAATGTCACAAAACCGGGTTCTTCGCTGAAGAGTCCCGGTTGTTATGTTGCTTATATATCTTAATTAAGTTGGGTTGGGAATATTGCATTGCCATTCAAAGTTCAATTCCAAGCTGAAAATCTGAAATCCTAAGAACGCCGCACGTTTAAACAGCACCATTCCTTACGTTTCCATAGGGTTGCCACTATCCAACCATTTTTTTCTAAAGCATCTGCCACAGATTTGGACTGTTCGACTAAAACTCCGCTAAAAATTCCCCAAGTTGAGGGTTTAGCGATCGCGCTCATTTGGGGTACTAAACTAATAATTACATCTGCCAAAATATTACAAACAATCCCATCTACTGGCTGTTCAAGGATTTTTGCCAAGGTTTCCACGCTGCCTTCTCTAGCGATTATTTGCCCGTCAGCGATGCCATTTAACAGGCAATTTTCCATAGTCGCCTTGACTGCTAAAGGGTCTGTATCAACTCCGTAAGCTTTCTTAGCACCCAGTAAAATTGCACCTACAGAAAGTATACCTGAACCACAACCAATATCCGCAATTACCACATTGTCTTCTTTCGTATTTCCACTTTGAAAAAAGGCATTATAGTCACTAAAACGCATTTCCAAGGCTTCTAAGCAAAGTTGAGTAGTGGCATGATTTCCTGTGCCAAAAGCAACACCAGGGTCAAGTTTAATGACTAGACGATCTGAATTTTCCGGTGGAGGTAGCCATGCAGGATTGATTAAAAAGCGATCGCCTATTTCCTGGGGATGCCAATACTGTTTCCAACTACTTGCCCAGTCTTCTTCGTCAATCAAATTCCACTGTAATTCTGGTTCCGCCATGCCAAAACAAAGGGCATCCTGTCGTAGCCATAATGATAGTGCCGCTAAATCGAGTAAATCCACTTGTATTTGCGGCAAATAAGCCTTAACCAAGCTGGAGTCGCCTTTTTTCTCACTTGCAGTCCCGCGACAGCCAAAATTCTCTAATCGCCAGAAAATAGAGTCTTCTAGTTCAGTTTCGCAAAAAATCTGTAATTCCCACCAGGTGTTAGACACAACAAACAGTTATGAGTTAGGAGTTTAGAGTTGGACAAATTTAAAGTTATACCAATTTGAAAAAAGAATGCGACAGCTGAATTTTGTAGAGAGGCGATACATATCAGGTCTCATATTCTGGAGTGTTGCAAACATTTTTTGAATCGGTATTAGGAGTTAAGAGTGAGAATAAAGTTAAAGTTAGGAATTAAAGAATTAGAAATTCTATATTTTAATTCTTAACTGATCACTCTTAACTCATATCTCTTAACTCCCAAGCATCGATAGACAGGAATCTATTGACTTAATAGAAGATTTACAGGTTTACTGTATACGCATCCCGAATACCAGGGACTTTGGTAATCTCAGCTAAAATGCCATCAGGTAAGGGATCATCAAGACTGAGAGCCATTACCGCATCACCGCGCACAATTTTACGACCAACTTGCATACTAGCAATATTGACATTAAAGCTACCTAAAAGGGAACCTAATTTACCAATAATTCCTGGCATGTCGCGGTGTAGAGTAAATAACATGTGTTGGCTGGGAGGAACATTGATCGGAAAACCATCAATATTAGTTAGGTGAATTTCGCTATCACCCAAAAGCACCCCTGTTACTGCATGGGTTCCTAAATTACCCGTTGCTTCTAAATGCAACGAGCCTGCATAATCGCGAATTGATGCATCGCGGGTTTCAATGACGCGAATACCCCGTTCTTTTGCCTCAATATTAGCATTGACATAATTAACCCGTTCGCGCAAAGCTTGATGCAACAAACCTTTGAGGGAAGCAATTACAAGTGGTTGACTCTTATTAGTTGCCAGTTCACCTTGTAGGCGAATATTGAGTAATTCTACTCGCCCACCAGCAAGTTGTCCGACTAATTTACCCAAGGTTTCCGCCAGTTGCATATAGGGTTTGAGTTCTTCGAGAACATCGGGACCAAGTCCGGGGATGTTGACGGCAGAACGTGCGGGAAGTCCGAGGAGAACATCGCGGATTTGTTCGGCGACATCAATGGCGACATTGACTTGGGCTTCCGTGGTGGATGCACCTAAGTGGGGTGTGAGAATGATATCCTTACCGATGTCCCGTAGTGTAGACTCACCCAGGGGTTCAGATTCAAATACATCTAATGCGGCACCTGCGATTTGTCCAGCCTTGATGGCATCTGCCAGAGCGGCTTCATCGATGATACCCCCACGGGCGCAATTAACAATGCGGGTGGTGGGCTTCATTTTCGCCAACATTTCAGCGTTAATCAGATGGGCGGTTTCCGGTGTTTTGGGAATGTGGAGCGTGATGTAATCAGCTTGTTGTACCAATAAATCCATATCCACCAACTGACAGCCGATTTGTTCGGCACGTTCGTTAGAAATAAAAGGATCATAAGCAAGCAATTTCATTCCCATTGCTTTACCAACAGCAGCAACATGGGAACCAATTTTGCCTAAACCGACGATACCCAAGGTTTTCTTATAAACTTCTGCACCAACAAAAGTTTTGCGATCCCATTCTCCACGTTTTACCGATGCGTTAGCATCAGGAATGTGACGAGATAAGGATAGCATCATGGCGATCGCATGTTCGGCTGCCGCGATCGTGTTACCTTCTGGTGAGTTAACTACTACAATCCCGTGACGGGTTGCCGCAGGAACATCAACATTATCAACACCGACACCCGCACGACCTATAATTTTTAAGTTCGTACCAGCTTCGATGATTTCTTTGGTAACACGAGTACCCGAACGAATCATCAGGGCATCATATTCACCAATGATGCTAATGAGTTCTTCTGGTTTTAAACTTGTTTTTACATCAACCGTAGCGACTTGGGATAAGATATCAATCCCAGCCTGGTCAATTGGATCGGAGACGAGAACCTTAGACATGATTGCTTGATTTTTTAAGCTTGAGGTTTAAAGCTTGAGGTATTTTTGGGCAAGACTCTTCAGTTTAGACTTAAATGCTTCCGATTCAGCAGGAACGACAACAACTTTTGATAACTTTTATTATTCGTTATTATTCGTTTGCCACTTGATTTAAGTCTACTTGTGCGGCTTTGGGTACTCCACTATCAAGAAGCTAGTGGCTGCGATCAGCGAAGCTAACGCCGAAGGCGTATCGCCCCCATTCGGTAAATATAAACTATTGCCTGCCCCCACATATCAATACTTTTATTATTTTTTTTCAGAATTTTCTGTACCTTCAGCTTCTAGCACAATCATAATGCCAACTTCAGTATGAAATCCCAGTATGAAATTTCCAAGTTCCTGGCTTAGGAAATCAAATTTCTACTTTGTAGTTGTGTTTACTGATATCAAGTGATGAAGATTAAGTAAATTTGCTGAGTTAGCTCGTGAAAATACCTGTTTTTAGGAGATGATTATAGATATTATGAGTCATCTATTTACCTGCCAAATACTTAGATGTGGGGAATCGGACTCAATGCTACTCGGTTAAATTGATGTGAAGGGAATAATCTAGATGCATAAAATTAGCAAAAATACAAAATATACACAAAATATTCTAGGTTCCAGGCGTTTTTATTTACCTGTTATCACTACTGGATTAATATTTTTTGGAGGAATTATCAATTTTAATGGTGTAAATGCTACAGAGAAAAAACTAGTAAATATATCGACACAAAAGACTGTATCTGTAAATATCGACTCCGCAAATATCCAATCCAGAAATCCTCAAAGTAAAAATCTCAAATCCACATCCAAAGACAAAGTCAGAATAGCTGTACTGGATTTTGATTATAGTTCTGTTGCTGACTATAATTCTTGGTCATGGTATATTCGAGGCGATGGTAAAGGTGTCAGTGATATTTTAGTTAACAAGTTAGTAGACAGTGGCAAATATAGTGTCATTGAACGAAGTAAATTAGATGCAATTTTACAAGAGCAAAATCTTGGCGCTTCGGGGAGAGTTGATGCTAGCACTGCTGCCCAAATTGGCAAACTCCTGGGAGTCGATGTTGTTGTAATTGGTTCTGTAACTGGTTTTAATATTGAACGTGATAATGGTGGAGTTTGCGCTTTTGGAGTTTGTGCGGGAGGCAAAAAAGCTTCAGCGAATGTTCAATTAAATATACGTATGGTAAATACAAACACAGGTGAAATTATTGCCACCGCAGAAGGAAAAGGTCAATCAGGGCGTGGTGATGGCAACCTCAGTGTGCGTGGATTTAGTATTAATAGTAACTCTAATAAAGAGTCTAAATTACTGACACTGGCAACAGCAGATGCGATCGAGCAAGTAGCTAAAAAAATTAATGCTGATTCCAGTCAAATTGCAGCAGTCCCAAAATCATTACCAACACAAGAAGCTTTAGTTGCTGATGTTTCTGGTAGAAGTGTAATCTTAAATCAAGGTAGTGCAAGTGGTTATCGTCAAGGAATGAAACTATCAATTGAACGAGTCACTAGAGAAGTCAAAGACCCGGCAACAGGTAAAGTTATTCGCAAAATTACTCAACAAATTGGTTTAGTTGAATTAACAGAAGTCGATGCCTCATCTAGCGTTGGTAAAATAATTTCAGGTTCCACATTCAAAGTAGGAGATATGGCAAAACCGACTGAATAAATTCATACAGAAAAAAATCTAAAAACATTGTAGAGACGTGACCTGTTACGTCTCTAAATCCCCAAATATCCAAATCAAAATATTTTCAAAATCCGCCTGATTGGACGATATCTGGTGTTCAAAAGAAATACTTTACATCAAACAAAACTAGTTTTATTTATCTAAAACCTAATCTTTAATCGTTGCAGCAGTAATACATAATCAAATACTTTGGGGATGCTCTTGAAAATTTTTCACAAAAGTGCCATCAGACTCTGGTAGCTGTGTATGATCTGGGAAAGGAACTGGTGTTGAAATTGATAAAATTTCTGGAGTAGAAGTCATACTAAGTTTTTGATGAAACTGCATTCTAATGTGTTGATGATTATTTTAGTATAAATGTTCTAGCGCAGTAGAGGTAACACTAGAACAAGAACCTGATTATGATAGATTGCTCGGGTCAATACCCAATTCTCGTAATTTAGCTGCTAATAAATCGGCACGTTGTTTCTCTTGTTCAGCACGTTGTTTTTCCTGTTCAGTGCGTTGCTTCTCTTGTTCAACTTGTTCGCTACTCCACAACAGCAAATTTCCATCCTTATCCCACCACCGCAACCAGTTTAGGGTTTGACATAACCTTTCACCTTGCCAAATTCCCAAAAATAATTCCAGTTCGGGAATCCAATAGCGTCCATTCTCATCGGCGGCAACTTTGGTATATTCTGTATTTTGCAAGCAACGTACTTCTATACTTGGCTCGTAGGGATCATAGGTAACGTAAGTCGGAACTTTGAGAATATTTTCGTAAAAATAAAGCTTCCCATAGGGAGGAGTCGAACGTACCGATAACTCTCCAGCTTCGGTATCGGAAAGAAATTCCATTACTACAGCAACAGCAGCACCTTCTAAATTTTGGGTGTAGCTACGACGGATAATATCTGCTGCGACAGGTTGTACTTGGGGTACATAAAACCAGTCTGGAGCTTTGACGACAGTTTTCTTGTTGACTGTCGCTACTAATCCAAAGTTAGAACCAATTAGCATTTGTGGTTGAATGCGTCCTGCTGCACCTAAAGCATCGGTAAGTGCTGCTGCAAGGGGAGGTTGTTGAATATTTTCCACTGGATCATCGGGGAGGACATAGTCTGCTGGGAGTGCTTCCCAAGTGACAATCGGTTCTTTTGAGATTGGTTGAATTTGTAGAACCATAGAAATACTCCAAGTTAATTGAGGTTGGAGTTTGCCTTTACATAATAATCAAATTTATTGGGGATTTATTTGGGGAAACTTTTTTTCTCTAACTTCCACACTAAAATCTTGAACGGCACTATTAATCATCTCGCGCAAATTGGTGTAAACCTTGGCAAAAGGTGGTTGTTTTTCTGACAAACCCAACAAATCAGAAGTGACTAAAACTTGTCCATCGCAATGTACTCCTGCACCAATACCAATTGTGGGGATATTTAATTTTTGGGTAATTTGTAAAGCCAAATCTGCGGGTATATGTTCCAAAACGATCGCAAATGCTCCTGCTTCTGCTAATGCTACAGCTTCTTGAAAAATGCGATCGCTATCTTTTTCACTCTTTCCTTGCTGTCGCAAACCCAATTGATGTACTGACTGCGGCGTTAAACCCACATGTCCCATCACTGGTATACCTGCTTGCACTAAACGCGCTACAGTTTCTACCATCGCAGGATATCCGCCCTCTAATTTTACTGCTTGTGCACCTGTCTCTTTTAATACCCTACCAGCCGAATGTATTGCTTGTTTGACGCTTTCTTGATACGTCAAGAAAGGTAAATCTACGACCATTAATGCCCGCTTTACTCCACGCCGTACAGCTTTGGCATGATACAGCATTTCATCAAGAGTAATAGGTAGTGTTGTTTCATACCCAAGGACTACTGCCATTGAGTCTCCAACCAGTATTAAATCAACACCCGCCGCATCAAGAAGTTGTGCCGTGATATAGTCCCATGCCGTCAAAGAGACAATTGAACGACCTTGTTGTTTCCATTGAATAAGTTGCTGAATAGTGACAGGCATTAGGAATTAGGAATTGGAGAGAGTGGGGGAGTGGGAGAGTGGGAGAGTGGGAGAGGGGGGAGTGAGAGGGGGAGAGATTAATAAAAGAAACCTCTTTCTTCATTTGTCTCTTTTTCCCCGCGTCCCGCGTCCCCGCATCCCCCTTCATGCCCATAGTTATTATTTTACTTCTCGGCTGAAGGCTACATGGGTTTTTGCTTTTGGCATTTTCGGCATTAACCAGGCTAAACCCTCAGTAGTTCCCACCCATAATTTGTTACCTGTATCGGGTTCTAATGACAAAACTCGACTTGATGGTAAACCAGCTACTTGGTCTAAAAGTGCCCCTGTATTCGGATTTAAGCGCATCAAACCATTATTTGTACCAACCCAAACACTACCATCTTTGGCAAAGCGAATTGATGTCACATTTTTGCCGCGCAATCTTGTTACAGAGCGTAACACCATGCCATTTTTAGGATTAATCACAAGTAAGTTATTTGGCATACCCACCCAAATTAAGCCTTGGGGACTAATTGCTAAGGTTTGTACTGTCCCCCCTGGTAAATTTTGAATTTTTTTCATAATGAAGGCATTGGCTGTGTTTACCCTTACTAAGCCATCCAAGGTTCCTACCCAAAGTTGTCCTTCGGCATCTAAGGTCATGGCATTCGCACTAACACCGGGTAAATTTTTGACTGTGGTCATAATTAAACCTTGGTCGGGGCTGATTAAGGCTAAACCGCTATCAGTACCTGTCCACAAGTAACCGCGTTTATCTACCAACAAAGAAAGTACGCGCTTAGAAGGTAAAAATAAATTCTGAGCGGTGATTTCACTGGTACGTAAATCTACTCGTTTCAACCCTTCATAAGTTCCCACCCATAAACGCCCAACTTTATCTTGAGCGATCGCACCAATGGCTGTATTGGGTAAACTAACTCTCGCTAAAATTTGACCTGTGTTCGGGTCAATCCGCGATAATCCTCGCCATGAACCAACCCAAAGATTACCAGTAAAATCCCTTTGTAAAGCATTTACCCGATAGTCAATTTCTTGGGTGCGATCGCCTGATTCTTCTTTGCCAGGAGGAGGCGCTGAAGATGGATAAGCTGGAATTAATTCGGATGGTTTCACATCTAAGTTGCTTTGGGCAAATGTCGCTGTATTTGCCCCAGGTAAAACCATCAACCCTGTTAAGGCTGAGGTCATGATTAAGTTAATATGCTTGCGAAAAAATATCACTGTCAACTTTCCTTTGGAGACACTCCCCATCGCCTTTGCGAAAAGCTCAGGATTATTATCAGTGTTCCCAAATTCAGAAAATTTCAACATTCTCTAAGTATTTTTTATTTATAAGTATAAATTGCTTCTTACCTAAGTTGTGGGTTGATTCATATTTTGGTCAGTTTGTAAATGGGTCGTTACAAAAAGTTTAAAACAATATGTAATAAAAAATTTAAATCAGAAAGTTAAGAATATTCAAAGATTAACTTATTGTATAGTTGGTATAGTGATTAACGAATCACAATTTACGCAGTGTGCAATTTTGTCTTTCGCTTATCACTCAGCTAAGTATCCGTCAAAGAATTTTTTTGTCTGTGCCGTGCCTAGTTTAGAGTCAAGTCAAACCGCGATCGAGAGCCGAAAAGACTTTTGGCGAGTCAGAAACTTGAATTCTCAGAGTATGACAGAGAAACAAAATACAGAGCCATCTTCGGTGTTCGGAGTGGTCAATGAAGTCGAGACGATTTAGTTGGATGTTAAGCAAAGAGATAAGGAAGCTCTCTTCATCTAGCAGAAAGGAAGAGCAAGACCAACTTAAAGTGACATGCTTGAGTAAATGGTTTAAATGTCAACAAGTAAATAAAACCTTTGGTTTTAAGGGTTACTTAACTCTGGTACTCACTATCAGAGATTTTTATCCTGGGTATTTGTGGTGGCAGTGCTTAACCTTCGTTTATAAGGCTTAGTCCTTGGGGAAGGTTCCTTGATTTGAGGAATTAGAAAGCGGAAATTGCATAGTGTGGGAATTGCGATCGCGTCAATAGTGACATCTTGTTGGAAGGGAAATATGTCTTACGCTCAAACGAAGACCCAGAGCAAATCCGGGTATCAGGCAGGGGTAAAAGATTATAGACTTACTTATTACACCCCAGATTACACACCTAAAGATACAGATATTCTTGCTGCATTCCGGATGACTCCACAGCCTGGAGTTCCACCCGAAGAAGCGGGTGCTGCTGTTGCGGCTGAGTCTTCCACAGGTACTTGGACAACTGTATGGACTGACTTGCTCACCGACCTAGACCGCTACAAAGGTCGTTGTTATGATATCGAGCCAGTTGCTGGTGAAGATAACCAATACATCGCTTACGTTGCTTATCCTTTGGACTTGTTCGAGGAAGGCTCTGTAACCAATATGTTGACATCGATTGTAGGAAACGTATTTGGTTTCAAAGCGTTGCGTGCATTGCGTTTGGAAGACTTACGGATTCCAGTTGCATACCTTAAGACCTTCCAAGGTCCTCCACATGGTATTCAAGTAGAGCGTGACAAATTAAACAAATACGGTCGTCCTTTGTTGGGTTGTACCATTAAGCCCAAATTAGGTTTGTCGGCAAAGAACTACGGACGCGCTGTCTATGAGTGTTTACGTGGTGGTTTGGACTTCACCAAAGACGACGAAAACATTAACTCTCAGCCTTTCCAACGTTGGCGCGATCGCTTCTTGTTTGTAGCTGATGCAATCCACAAAGCCCAAGCAGAAACAGGCGAAATCAAAGGTCACTACCTCAACGTGACTGCACCTACCTGCGAAGAAATGATGAAACGGGCTGAGTTCGCCAAAGAACTCAAGATGCCCATCATTATGCATGACTACCTGACAGCAGGTTTCACCGCTAACACCACTCTGGCTAAGTGGTGTCGCGATAACGGTATTTTGTTACACATTCACCGGGCGATGCACGCGGTTATTGACCGTCAAAAGAACCACGGTATCCACTTCCGCGTTTTAGCTAAAACCCTACGTATGTCTGGTGGAGACCACATCCACACCGGAACCGTTGTTGGTAAGCTGGAAGGCGAAAAAGGTATCACAATGGGCTTCGTTGACCTCTTGCGCGAAAACTACGTTGAGCAAGATAAATCTCGCGGTATTTACTTTACCCAAGACTGGGCTTCCATGCCTGGTGTGATGGCAGTTGCTTCCGGTGGTATCCACGTATGGCACATGCCCGCACTTGTGGAAATCTTCGGTGATGATTCCGTTCTCCAATTCGGTGGTGGTACATTAGGACACCCTTGGGGTAATGCGCCTGGTGCAACCGCAAACCGTGTTGCTTTAGAAGCATGTATCCAAGCACGTAACGAAGGACGCAACTTGGCTCGCGAAGGTAACGATGTTATCCGCGAAGCTTGTAAGTGGTCTCCTGAACTTGCTGCTGCTTGCGAACTGTGGAAAGAAATCAAGTTTGAGTTCGAGGCAATGGATACTGTTTAATATTCAGTGTTGTAGCCGTCCGGCTTCACTCTTGGAGAAGCCAAAGCGTCTACGCAGATGTGTGTTGAGTTATTAGTGCTAATTAGTTTAGGGAAAGTTAGGTATTAGGGGTGAAGTATTCTGCTAGACAGAAAGTTTTCCTCAAAATACACGAATCTTAACTAAATCAAAAAATTTGTACTCATAACTCATAACTCCTAAGGCTGGGGTCAGGCATGAATATAAAGCAAATTGCGAAAGACACAGCAAAGACGCTGCAAAGCTACTTGACATATCAGGCATTGCGAACAGTGTTATTACAGCTTGATGAAACAAATCCTCCCTTACAGCATTGGTTGCATAACTTTTCTGCAGGTAAGGTTCAAGATGGGGAAAAATTTCTGGAAAGCTTGTTTAGTGAAAAGCCAGATTTAGCAATGCGAATCATGACTGTTCGCGAACACATTGTCGAAGAAGTTGCCGAGTTTTTACCAGAAATGGTACGCACGGGCATTCAGCAAGCCAATATGGAACATCGTAAGCAGCATCTCGAACGCATGACGCAGTTTAGCTTGTCTAACCCTAGTTCGGATACTGAATCGAAAACGGAATCGGAAACCTAACCGCGATTTTCCCCAGCAGGTGCTTTGCGAATATTCGGTTTATCGCAAAGTGCGATCGCATGATGACAGTTAATTGGTTAATGGTTAGTAGTTAATGGGTACATAGTTAATGGTTAATAACTAATGTTTGGGAGTCAGTAATTGCAGGCTGCCAACAAATAATTAATTACCAATAACATTTAGATACCCAATCGCCAATAACCAATAACCAATCACAAATAACCAGTTATTGCCACCCATCACACCATTAAGCTATGCAAACTTTACCAAAAGAGCGTCGTTTTGAGACTCTTTCTTACCTTCCTCCTCTCTCTGACGCTCAAATTCAAAAACAAGTTCAATACATTTTGAACCAAGGTTACATTCCTGCGGTTGAGTTCAACGAACAGTCTGAACCAACTGAATTTTACTGGACATTGTGGAAGTTACCTTTGTTCAATGCACGTAGCACTCAAGAAGTACTTGGTGAAGTACAACAGTGCCGCTCACAGTATGGTAACTGCTACATCCGTGTTGTTGGTTTCGACAATATCAAACAGTGTCAAGTACTTAGCTTTATCGTTCACAAACCAGGCACAAGTGGTGGCGGCTATCGCTACTAATTATTAAGACTGGATACATTAGTATTAAGTACCAAGTTTGAGTCTGGTTAAGCAATTAGGGTTTTAATTTTTTCTTTATCCCCTGTACAGGAGAGGTAGTTATTTCTATCTCTCCTATTTATTTTTCAGTATTGTTTTTAACAATCAATACCAAATTACTAAATTATCTCAAAAATAAATTTCAAAATTTGCGATCGAAATTTGTCGATAAGGATTTATTCGGTTAAGATTTTTGAACAATATATATTTTTAAGTCTAGAAAAAGTGAAACCAGAACAAGAGTCTCAAGTCAGAATTTGCTTTGTTGGCGAATCTTTTGTGAATGGAACCGGCGATAGTGAATGTCTGGGATGGACTGGGAGAATTTGTGTCGATGCAAATAAAAGAGGTTATGATATCACTTACTACAATTTGGGAGTTCGACGCGAGACAACTGAAGAACTCAAACAGCGTTGGCGAAATGAAGTGACATATCGTTTACCATCTGATTGTAATGGTAGAGTTGTATTTTCCTTTGGTGTGAATGATACAGTAATTATTAATGGGAAAATGCGAGTATCGTTGTTAAATTCTATCTTTAATGTACGACAAATTTTGAGAGAAGCAAAAGAATTATATCCGGTTTTAATGGTGGGGCCTCCACCAATGTTGGATAATGATCAAAATACTCGGATTGCGGAATTATCAAAGTATTTTGCGAGGATTTGTCGGGAGTTAAATATTCCCTATCTTGATGTTTTTTCGGTTTTAAAACAGTCAAATATTTGGTTTGAGGAAGTACAGGCTTATGATAAAGCCCACCCTCGCGCCAGGGGTTATCAAATATTTGCTGATATTGTTCAAAATTGGGATGCTTGGTTAAACTGGCTGCCTCATCGCCCTTGAACTAAGTATCAATATTTTGGCTAACTTTTCAGATCGATATACTAAATCTGATAATCTTCCTTCACATCTCGAAATCAGCTTGTGTGAGGAATTACACAGGGAATAATTCTACCATAAGTGCGATCGCAAATGAAAATGAATCTGTAAACATGGCGATGAAGCTATGACTTAGTTCTACATGCAAATTCAAACACCAGATTGGGTAAAACACGCTGTTTTCTATCAGATTTTCCCAGATCGTTTTGCCAAAAGTAAACAACCCCGCAAAAAAATATTCCATAATGTCACTTGGGAAGATTGGGAAGAAATGCCAACTTTACAAGGATACAAGGGAGGAGATTTGTGGGGAATTCTCGAACAATTGGATTACATCGAATCTTTAGGCATTAATGCGATTTACTTTACTCCCATCTTTCAGTCAGCCAGTAATCATCGCTATCATACTCACGACTATTATCAAGTAGACCCCATACTGGGAGGCAATACAGCATTTAAGGAATTATTAGATGCTGCACATACACGCAATATCAAAATTGTTTTGGATGGGGTTTTCAATCATTCGAGTCGCGGCTTCTTTTTTTTCCACGATGTCTTAGAAAATGGCCCCTATTCTCCTTGGGTAAATTGGTTTAAAATAGAAGGCTGGCCCCTGGCTCCTTACACTGGAGATGTACCAGCAAATTACGGAAGTTGGGCTGGAAACCGTGCCTTGCCAGAATTTAATCATGATAACCCCGAAGTGCGGGAATATATCATGGAAATTGCCGAATATTGGATTGAATTTGGCATTGATGGGTGGCGATTGGATGTACCATTTGAAATTAAGACACCAGGTTTTTGGCAAGAATTTCGCGATCGCGTTAAATTAATTAATCCCGAAGCCTATATTGTTGGTGAAGTCTGGGGAGATTCTAGAGAATGGCTAGATGGAACCCAATTTGATGGGGTGATGAATTATTTATTTGCCGGTGCTGTGATCGCATTTGCAGCAGGTGATAGAGTTGTTTTAGAACAAGTACAGTCACGGGATTACAAACCTTATCCACCATTGTTTGCAGCTGAATATGCTGCCAAAATTCAAGAATTACTCGAACTTTACCCTTGGGAAATCCAACTGACACAGTTAAATTTACTTGCTAGTCATGATACTGCAAGGTTAATGACAATAGCAGGTGGGGATAAAGATAGTGTCATTCTTGCCACATTGTTGTTACTGACATTTCCGGGTGCGCCCAGTGTTTACTATGGAGATGAAGTCGGCTTACCAGGGGGAATAGACCCAGATTGTCGTCGAGTATTTCCCCTGGAATCAACTTGGGATAGAGATATATTTGATACGCATCGCCAGCTAATTGCACTTCGTCACCAATACCCATGTTTGCGGGTTGGAGACTACAAAACTTTGTATGCCCAAGGCGAATTATATATTTTTGCCCGCAGGTTGAAAAATGAACGGGGAAATGAAGAGTTAATAATTGCAGTCAATGCAGGTACAGTATCTGCACAAGCAAATTTAGATGTTGCTGACTTGCATTCTCTCCCGGAAAAATTACTTTACGGGAATGCGAAGATTGAATGGAGTGAAGAAGGTGAAACAAAAACTCTGAGTTTAGATGTGGCTCCTCGTAGTGGTTGTATTTTGGGAGTAGCAAAATAGAAATCGGGAGACATTGCTGACAAGTTAAGCTTATCCTCATTTTGTCAATCAGTAATCATACTTGAAATATTGTCAAAATCTGGGAAAGAAACATGATTGTTAAGGATGCGAGCCTCTTTGGAGGAACTGCGCTAACGCTAAATTTCCAGTGCATAATGTTAACTTGTCACGCATGTCCCTATTTGTTTTCTTTTTCTTTGGGAAATGAACATTCAACAGTAATTTTCATATTGCTTTTCGCCGTTCCTTTTGTGACATAGGGAACCCCAGCTTCTCCACCGAGTTCGATGCCAAATTCTAGGGTGACTTTATCTACATTGGCATTACTAACAGGCATTTGTTTAAATGCATTCAAAGAATAAACTGTGTAAGCGCGGATTGTGCCTTGAATTGCTTGAAAATTTTGCACCATTTGCTTGCGAATTGCTTCCGGATTCATTCCCTTTTCATCTAACCCTTCTTCTTCCTCTTCTTCGCTAACAACAGGAGAAATATTCACGTCTTCCGATGCTTCGATGTAGATGATTGTGTTGTCATCTAGTTGGACAGGTGTAAGTTTTGTCATAGGAAGGATTCAGGTAATAAAAGGAAAAATAATTACTAATTAAAACAGGATTCCAGCAAAATTACTTGGAAATCATGGTAAATATTTTGTAGCTGTATAAGTAAAATCATTATTAAAAATAGCTAAGTAAGGCTTGCTGCTATGAGTCGAGACGCTTTGGTTGTTGGCATTAATACCTATAGTTACGAGCGTCTGAGTAATTTAACAGCACCAGCACAGGATGCAGAAGCAGTAGCCAAACTACTGGAAAACTACGGCGATTTTAACGTTAAACGGCTACCTGCGGTTAAGGATAAGGAAAATAGTACAATTCGGGTGGGACAGAAAACCCAAGTTACTTTAACTCAATTAGAAGAGGCAATAGTCCAATTATTCAAACCGGAAGGGAGAAATATTCCTGACACAGCACTTCTGTATTTTTCCGGTCATGGGTTGCGGAAAAATCAAGGCATTCAAGAAGGATTTTTAGCCACCAGCGACACGAACCCAGATGTGGGTAACTGGGGTTTGCGGTTGAAATGGTTGCGGGAATTATTGCAGGAAAGCGAGGTACGGCAGCAGATAATTTGGTTGGATTGTTGTTACAGTGGTGAATTACTCAACTTTGCCGAAGCCGATCCAGGCGATCGGGGAAAAGGTCGGGATAGGTGTTTTCTTGCCGCTTCACGGGAGTTTGAATCAGCTTTTGAAGAAATTGGTACAAATCACAGTGTCCTCACCACAGCGTTGCTGCAAGCCCTGGAACCAAAAGAGAAACAGGTGACAAACTATACTGTGGTGGATGTTATTGACCAAAATATTGCCAAGTTTCCCCAGCGTCCGATTTTTGCTAATTCTGGTGGGATTATTCACCTACCCCTGTTAAGGTGTACTAAAAAATGAACCAGTAAAAGGCTGAAACCATTGTGGTACAAGAAAATATACCAATATTAATCAAAGAACAGCAAAAAATAACCAACAATTCATAGAAGGTCAAACATGAGATTATAGGTTGAGAAGGTAACGATAATTGATGGGTGCTGTGTCATGCTGAGTTCAATTTTCGAGCGTTTTATTGAAGTATCTCCGGTAACGGTAATGCTGAGAGCAACATTAGAAAGAATTTTCAGCGCCGAAAAATTAGATGAATTATTTGAAGCAACGCGAGAAAAGCAATATACACAGGAATTATTGTTTTCGACAGTAGTGGGAATAATGAGTTTAGTCGTATGTAACATCCGGCCATCAATTAGCGCAGCGTACAAGGCATTTTCTAAGCAAATAGGAGTTTCCCGTGTTGCTTTCTACAGTAAAATTAACGGTATCGAACCCTCAGTTTCTCAAGCTTTAGTACGTTATAGCAGTAAAGAATTGGCACCGATTATATCGGAGTTAGGAGGAGAACAGCCAGCAATTTTACCTGGTTATCGAATCAAGATAATTGATGGAAATAACCTGGCAGCAACAGAGCATAGGCTTTCGGTTTTACGCTCAGTGAATGGTGGACCATTACCAGGAAAATCTCTAGTTGTGCTTGACCCAATATTAATGCTGGCAATCGATCAATTCCCATGTGAGGATGCTTATACCCAGGAAAGAGCATTATTTAGCCAAGTATTAGAAACTGTGGAAAAGAATGATGTTTGGGTGGGAGATAGAAATTTTTGTACCTGTATGTTTCTAGTTGAAATTGCAAAGAGAAAAGCTTACTTTGTGATTCGCCAACATGCATCGATGCCTTATAAAGAATTAGGAGAATTAAAGGAAATATGTGATAGTGCAACAGGCAAAGTTTTCGAGCAGGATGTGATGATTGAATATGAAGGAGAATCGATAAAATCTCGTCGTGTTGTTGTTCGTTTAAATGAGCCAACTCGCGATGGAGATACTGAAGTGGCAGTTTTTTGCAACCTCAGAAAAGAAAATGCTTCTCCCATTGTAATCTCAAATATTTACCTTAAACGTTGGAGTGTTGAGGGTTTATTTCAAGTCGTTAGCGATACTCTAGAATGCGAAATTAAGACTTTAGGTTATCCCAGAGCCGCTTTATTCAGCTTTTGCATGGCACTAGTTGCCTACAATATTTTATCTGTGATTAAATCAGCATTGCGTAGCGTCCATGGGCAAGGAAAAATTGATGCAGGTGTTTCTAATTACTATTTAGTTGAGGAAATTCAAAGTACCTACACGGGTATGATGATTGCGATTCCCGACGTTGAATGGAAATTTTTAAACCATCTGAGTTTACCTGCTTTTGCCGAGTTATTAAAACAATGGGCTGCGACAGTTGACCTCAAACGCTTTGCTTCCAGTCCTAAAGCCGAAAAAAAGCCCCAACCAAAAAGAGAAAGAGAACCTAACCGTCCTCACGTCTCCACTGCTCGACTTCTGGCTGAGAAACAACGCGACTGCAAGCAGTCTAGAGTAGAACAACAAACTTCTAACCTGGTTGAAACTCCCATCCTGCAACCTTTACAGACCTAAATGTACCATTTTGAGGAGTACACCTTAACAGGGGTAGATTATTCACCTCACCTGCACCCAGACAAAGATCGAACAAACCAAGGAAATCGCAGAAAATGCCGTTACAAGTAATATTTGTCCCTATCGTGGCTTGCAATATTTCGATTTTACCGAGGCAGACGCTAAATATTTTTATGGTCGGCAAGCAGTTACAGATCAGCTAATTGAAAAAGTCCGGCAAAGTAACTTTCTGGCAGTATTGGGTGCTTCCGGAAGTGGCAAATCGAGCGTTGTTAGAGCGGGTTTACTTTATCAACTGCAACAGGGAAAAAAATTATCAGGGAGTGACACTTGGCAACTGCGGATTTTTCGACCCGGTGAGCATCCCTTGCAGAGCTTAGCACAGGCGTTTTTGGATGCTGGATTATCGGGTATTCAACGCGCATCCCAGTTACAGCAAGCTGAGGAGTTAATTAACAAAGATTCCCAGGGTTTGGGACAATTGATTGATGCTGCGAGTTCTGAGCGGGTTGTTTTGGTGCTGGATCAATTTGAGGAGGTTTTTACCCTCTGCCAAAATAACCAGGAAAGAAAGCATTTCTGGCTCTTCAGTTCTTTTTATGGAAAACTTAGCTAAAAATCCTTGAAAGCCTTATTACATAGGAATTTAGCCTCAAAAAGTATCATAGTTGCTTGTAATCATTGTTTTGTAAGGGTTTTACTGCAAAAAAACCTCAAGCTCCATAAAACTTGCCGAAGAGCCGCATTTCTTTGATAGCTTATTAACAGCCTTGCAACGGTGCGGCAGAAAATTCTGTTTAGTGTTGACCATGCGGGCAGATTTTTTTGGTAAATGTGCCGAGTATGCAGATTTAGCCGCAAAGATTCAAGAAAACCTGCTGACAGTCACACCGATGAGTCGGCAGGAATTAGAACAAGCAATTACCGCACCAGCCAAACAGGTAAATTTAACCGTCGAACCGGAATTAGTCGAGCAGATAATCGATGATATGGGGGATTCTCCAGGGATTTTACCCCTGTTGCAGTACACCCTCACGGAAATTTGGCAGCAACGAACTGGGGAAGGTAAATTAACCCTGGCAACCTATAGCCGTTTGGGTGGGGTGAAGGGAACGCTACAAAAACGGGCAACCGAGGTGTATGAGGGTTTGTCAGGTGAGGAACAGGAAGCAGCGAAGCGGATTTTTTTAGAGTTGACGCAGTTGGGGGAGGGAACAGAGGATACCCGCAGACGGGTTTTATTGGGGGATTTGACAGGGGAGAACAGGGAAAAGGTAATTCAAAAATTGGCGGATGCGCGGTTAATTGTTACACAGGAAGAAACCAAGGAAAATCAAAAGTTTGTGGTGGTGGATGTGGCACATGAAGCGTTGATTCGTCATTGGTTGCTATTGAGAAAATGGTTGGATGATAACCGGGATAGGTTGAGAGAAAAGCGGAAAATTGAAGTTGCTGCGGAAGAGTGGAGAAGCTTTAACAAAAGGAAAGATTATTTGCTTAGAGGTGGGCAATTAAAGAAAGCAAAAGCATGGCAGAAAAGAGAAGGGGGAAAATTAGGGCTGCCACCGTTAGCTGGAGAGTTTATTAAAGTCAGTGAGAAAAATCGAAAAAGGGAATTATTGCTAACTGCTGGGTGGCTGACAATTCCCATTTTTGTTGTATTTTTGGCTGTTGCTCCACACCTGAGACAGCAAAGATACGACGCGGCTTTGGAAAAAATAAAAAATCCCAAACAAGCAGGAACAAAGGAAGCATTAGAATTACTTAGCGAGGGATGCTGGATAAAATGGATGCCGGAAAATTTTATAACTGCTTCTTTATTCGGTAAGTGTCATGACCTCAGCTTTGCCAAACTCAGCAGTGCCAACCTTAGAAGTGCTGACCTCAGCAGTGCCGACCTCAGCAGTGCCAAACTCGTGGGTGCAAACTTCATCAATGCCGAACTCGTGGGTGCCGACCTCAGCATTGCCAACCTCATCAATGCCAAACTCATAGGTGCCAAACTCATCCATGCCAAACTCATGAATGCCAACCTCAGCAGTGCCGAACTCGTGGGTGCCAACCTCAGCAGTGCCGAACTCATGGGTGCCAACCTCATCAATGCCAACCTCAGCAGTGCCAACCTCAGCAGTGCCAAACTCATGGGTGCCAACCTCAGTAGTGCTGACCTCTTCAGTGCTGACCTCTTCAATACCAACCTCAGCAGTGCCAACCTCAGTAGTGCCGACCTCAGTAGTGCCAACCTCAGCAGTGCCGACCTCAAAAAAGCTATTTACACCAAAGAAACAAAACTACCTAAAAATTTTGACCCTAGCAAAAATGAAATGCTTTTGATAGCTCCTGGTGTTAATCTCAGTGGTGCTGACTTGAGTTTTATTGATTTTGGGTCTGCTGACTTTCAAGGTATCAACCTCACCAATGCCAACCTGGAAAGCTCTCTTTTGGGGAATGTAAAAAATCTTACACCTGAGCAAGTGAAAGCTGCCAAGAATTGGGAAAAGGCAATATATGACGAGGATTTTAATAAAAAATTGGGCTTGAAGTAAAAAAGGGGAAAGGGGTTTTTCTGTCATTGCGAGCGTAACGAAGTGGAGCGTGGCAATCCCATCAACTCGTTAATATTGAAGATTGTGGGATTGCGTCGTCGTTCCTCCTCGCAATGACGGAAGATTATTAGTGCGATCGCGTTTTGGGTTGTAGGGAATGTGATCGCGTTTGTAGGGTGGTTGTGGGGGATGTGATCGCGTTTGGTTTTGAGGAATGGCGATCGCGTTTTTGGGGAAGCTGTAGGGAATGCGATCGCATTTTAGGTTTGTTTGGGAGTGCGATCGCGTTTGTTTGGCATGGGTTTGGGAGTGCGATCGCGTTTTAGTTTGAGGGGTTTGTTTGGGAATGCGATCGCGTTTTGGTTTTGAGTGGTTGGTTATGGAGTGCGATCGCATTTGTGGGAAAGTTATAGGGATGGCGATCGCGTTTATGATAACGCTTTATTTTCTGAGTATGAATCAGTCATACAGCGTCCGGAAATTATAGCCAAATGTCCTTTAAGTCTCACAGAAATTTCTGCTTTGCTTGCTTCCTTGATGAGCGTCAGCCAATGGGTTTATATCTACTACCTATGGCGACCAAATTTAAAAGATGAAGCTGACAATCACTTAATTGAGTTAGCTGTTGCTGGTAATGCAGAAATTATCGCTACTAACAACATCAAGGATTTCCAAAGTGCTGAATTGCTATTTCCGAATTTATCAATATTAAAACCTGAAGAAATCATTAGGAGCTAAGAAAAAATGGGTACTTTAACTATCCGTTTACCAGACGACAAACACACAAGATTAAAAGAACTGGCTCAATCAAGGGGAATAAGCATCAATAAACTAATTGAAGAATTATCTACCATCGCTTTAGCAGAATTTGATGCCCATACTAGATTTAAAGCAATGGCTGCAACAGGAAACCCGGAAGAAGGCTTAAAAATATTGGCAAAACTTGACGATTTGACACAATAACAGCAACTTGATGTGCAAGGAATCAGCGATCGCGTTTGGAATTGTTGGGTTAAGGAGAGCGATCGCGGTTTGGGGTGTTTGCGGGGGATGCGATCGCGTTTTGGGTTTGTGGAGTTATGCGATCGCGTTTGGAATTGTTTGCGGGGATGGCGATCACTGTGCTGTATATTTTTTACTGTAAGGCTATCGTCCAATCCTCAATCATTAGTCCTGCTACTTTACTAAAATCTCGATGATTGCGAGTTAACAGAACTAATCCACGGGATAAAGCAACTGAAGCGATTCGTGCATCCATTTTTGCCAGCTTAATTCGTTGTGAATGTAATTGCTCAAATGCCACAGATGCATTACGGTCAAATGAAATAAGAGGCAGCACTTTAAAATCATCAATAAGTCGTGCCATCATTTCGTATCCTTTCACAACATCATCTGTGTTTTGAGCGCGATTGATATAAGCATGGCAGCCAAGTACTTGTTCGTGAAATGTTACACTAGACACGGCAAAATCTGATAACGGATATTGAGCCATACGTGCCGAAATGTTGATGTAATCTTGCCCAGTTTGACCTTGAAGAATACTGAGATGGTCTGTATCTAACAAATATTTCATACCTCTTTGGCTTGCACTTCGAGAAGAGACTCATCTCCCTGGCGAATTGCTTTCCCATAAGCAAGCACCTCTTCAAAAGCTGGCTCATCTTTAAAAGAGCCAGTGATTTGTTGTAACCAATTGGTTGTTTGGGGGATCGATATTTGCTTTTGCAACTGGGCGATTGCAGATTCTACTGCTGCAAGCCGTTCTTCTAAAGAGATATTAGTTGCCATTTTAAGTTTCTTCTTTCAATCGACAGTCCAATTATACAGAAAATGTCTAGACAATCTTGATGTTTAAGGACGAGCACGATCGCATTTGTGGGAAAGTTATAGGAGATGCGATTGGCATTGTGGGGAATTTGTGGAGATGGCGATCGCGTTGTTGGAGGAATAGAGATGTCCCATTCTCTATACCCTGCTGTTACACTAAAAGTTGACCTCAAGAACCAGTGATTATGCTCAAGCGCTCTAAGTTCGAGACAACGCAATCTCAAATTATGCATCGTGCAGAAGATTTGATTCATGCTGCTTCTAATCGCTATCGCATTACCGTTCAGGTGGCAAACCGTGCGAAGCGTCGTCGTTACGAAGATTTCGACAATGCGGATGATGTGATGATGAAACCAGTATTACGGGCAATTATTGAGATGTCAGATGAGTTGACTCAGCCTGAAATTATTGGTGAACTTTAAGTTTTACGATAAAAATGAGGGATGTAATATCTAAATAATATGGCGGGCGAAGAATCTTTGACTTAACTTGAAGAATACTTTGCCCGCAGATTATATATTCCACATATCCCATATCTTCATAAGATGATATTTTTGCTAGGAATTCCGGGTGTTGTCGCGTTTAGATACTGATTAGTACAGGAATCTTCAGGGAAACCTGAATAATTTCGACAATAGTGACGCGGAGATGGGACACAACAAGAAATTAATGAAAAATTAATTTTGATGATAAGAGAAAATCAATCAGCAAACTATTAAGAGGTCTCCACAGAATAATTGATCCACTAATAAGGGATGATAGAAAAAGGGTAATTAAACGTGTACAGTCTGCATGAAGTCTCCAAAATCCATGATTGAGCTAAGCAAGAGCCTCAAATCTCTGTACATTAAAACAGCGCAAAAGCTTAAGGCAAGCGACCGGCGGCAATTTATGGCAGAAGTTGTCAAAGGTTTTGGGATTGGTGGACAAACTTTGGCAGAAAGAGAGTTGGGGTGGAATAGACGCACTATTCGTAAAGGGATGAAAGAGTTGGAGAGTGGTGAACCAATCATTGATGCATTTGCCAATAGTGGTCGCAAACGAATTGAGGAAAAATTGCCTCATCTACTAGAGGATATGAAATCATTAGTAGACCCACAAAGCCAAACTGACCCGAGTTTTAAAAGTACTCGTTTGTATACTCGTATGACTTCATCGGAAGTACGTCGGCAACTAATTGAACAAAAAGGTTATAGGGATGGGGAATTACCATCAAACGAAACAATCAGAAGGCGGTTAAACGAGTTAGGCTACACATTAAAAAGAGTGATAAAAGCCAAGCCAATAAGGAAAATTCCAGAAACAGAAGCAATTTTCCAAGAATTAGAAAAAATTAATACTAAAGCAGATAATGAACCCAATACTTTACGTATATCAATTGATGCAAAGGTGGCAGTAAAAGTTGGTGAGTTTGACCGAGGGGGGAAAACTCGTATACCAACTATTTCATTGGACCATGATTTTGCAGAGGCTATAACTGTTACCCCTTACGGAATTTTTTTACCTCAGTACAACGAATTATTCCTATTTTTTGTAACTTCAAAATTGACTGCTGATTGTATTGTTGATTTGATTGAAAACTGGTGGCAAAGAGTAAAACATCGATTTAATCACATTAATAAACTGGTTATTAATCAAGACAACGGACGAGAAAATCATTCTCGTCGTACTCAGTTTATGAAACGAATATTAGACTTTTCTTCATCATCAAACCTGAATTTACAGCTAGCTTACTATCCCCCCTACCATAGTAAGTATAATCCTGTAGAACGTAGTTTTGGTTGGCTAGAACAGCATTGGAATGGTAGTTTACTCGACACCGTTGAATCAGTCCTGTATTTTGCAAGAACACTTACTTTTAAAGGCCAAAATCCGGTTGTGACATTGATCAAAAAAGTTTACTCCACAGGAGTTAAACTCACAACTGAGGCTATGGCAGAAGTTGAAAAACAAATCCTTCGTCTTCCGCATCTCAAAAAATGGTTTGTTGAAATTTTTGCGAAACCCGGCTCGTCATAGGATCATTTTTTTTGTGGAGTTCTCTAAGACAATGGGAAATAATAAAATTATAAATATTCCTTCTAAATTAATTAATCAACCGAGATTTTTCAGGCTGAAATCAACTCGGAGAATTTTATATTTAGCACTATTAGTCATTGTCATAACTGCCGTATTCTTTAGTGCTGAACCAAGCCACATCAATACTAATCTCATCTCAAACTTGTTTTCTACTCAGCCCGTGATGGCACAGCGCATTACAGTTGGTGATGCTTGGCGACAAGTTTATCAGCAATTACCCAATTTTCCCAAGGAAAATACTTACATCAATAGAGAAGGTGGGAAAGTTGCCGAAAATAACACATTAGTGGGGCGGATGATTCAATATCATGTCTATTTGAAAGGACGCGCACCCAATTACCGCTTAGATTGGAAATTAACCTTAGCCGATTATTTAGGTGTCAACGAAATTATCTATGACACAAATTATCCAGGGCATGAACTTTTGAAAAAAAATCCCTTGGATGGAGATAAAGCCGCGATCGCAAAACTTTCTCGTCGCCAACGTGATACATTAGTCCAAGCTTTGGTAAATGTGTTTAGTTCCAGCAAACAGTAGAGAACCAGAGAAGGAAAGCCAGATAAGCGGAGAATGTCCAACATCCAAAATTATGAATCGTGTCATTAAATCTGGAAATGGTTGGCGAATTGGTTGGAATCCTTCTGCACCTTTATTTAAAGGGTTAGTGGGTACTGATAATTGGGCTGTGGAATTAACTGAGGCTGAATTGAATGATTTTTGCCGTTTATCTGCACAACTGGCAAATACCATCAAAGAACTTGCATCTGAGTTGATGGATGAAGAAAAAATTGCTTGTGAAGCTGAAAGCGATTTAGTTTGGATGGAAGTTACCGGTTATCCCGATAACTATAGTTTGCGGTTTATTCTCAACTCTGGGCGCTGTGTAGAGGGGGAATTTGCCGCCACTGCTGTTTCTGGTTTACTTCAAGCTACGAGTATGCTCAAAGTATTTTAATTTTCTGACGATATTATTTTTCTTGCAGATTGTGCTATTATATTTTGGTTGACCGATGCGAAGCTTAGATTAGTCGTGTAAACAATCTAAAATCGCTATTACGGGGCGTAGCGCAGCTTGGTAGCGCGCCACTTTGGGGTAGTGGAGGTCGTGGGTTCGAATCCCGCCGCTCCGATTTTTAGTATTTAAAAACTTTTTCTGATGAAAACGAAAACTTAAAACTTATACCTGTTAGTATTCTCAGATGCTAGCAGGTTTTTAGATTGATTGCTGCTCAAGACATGTTAGGGTGCGATCGCACCAACATTCCCTGATCAATCAAGTATTCTCCTCAAAAAATATTCGGGAAATCCACCCTTCACATTTGCCAAGTTATGCTAACTTAATATAGTTCACAAAATTCCGCACATCCAAGCATTCGGGTGTTTCCGATATTGGAAATGCACTTGGGTGGAGGATTAACCCGAATCGGAGAAAAGCAAATATGCCAGTAGTTTCATTGGCTCAAATGATGGAGTCAGGGGTTCATTTTGGGCATCAGACCCGCCGTTGGAACCCAAAAATGGATCCATATATCTATACAGCTCGTAATGGCGTTCACATCATTGATTTGGTGCAAACCGCCCAATTGATGGACGAAGCGTATACTTATATGCGATCGCAAGCTGAAGCAGGTAAAAAATTCTTATTTGTCGGCACCAAACGCCAAGCAGCAGGTATCATCGCTCAAGAAGCATCTCGTTGCGGGGCATATTACATCAATCAACGCTGGTTGGGTGGAATGCTCACCAACTGGACAACCATTAAAACTCGCGTAGATCGTCTCAAAGACCTCGAACGCCGTGAAGAAAATGGCGCACTCGACCTGTTACCCAAAAAAGAAGCTTCGATGCTACGTCGGGAAATGACGAAGTTACAGAAGTACTTAGGTGGTATCAAAGCTATGCGGAAAATACCCGATGTTGTGCTCATTGTAGATCAACGTCGTGAATATAACGCCGTGCAGGAATGCCAAAAGTTAAGTATTCCCATCGTTTCTATGTTGGATACTAACTGTGACCCCGATGTTGTAGACATTCCCATCCCCGCCAACGATGACGCGATCCGTTCGATTAAGCTAATTATTGGCAAACTCGCTGACGCAATCTATGAAGGTCGTCATGGCCAGTTAGATGTTGAGGAAGATTACGAAGATTACGAAGGTGCAGAAGAAGAATACGACTACGAAGAATCTGAGTATGTCGAGCCTTCGGAAGAGGAAGCAGAGTAATTTTTAGTTTTGAAGTCTGAGGGCTGAGGACTGAGTGCTGGTAGTTAGTAGAATAATAAATACTTAGTTAAATATTTAGCGAAATATTTAACTAAGTATTTGCTATTTTGTGATTTGCGCCTGCTGATGAGCGATCGCACTAATTTCAGATTTTGAAGTTGAGAATTGTTATTTATAAATCTCAAATCTGAATCTCAAATCTGAATCTCAAAAAACTTATTACGGCGGTACTCATTACTCAGCGCTGATTTTTTAGTAAAGTGTCAGTCAAATAGGTATCTAGGGATTGAGGCAACATGGCGGAAATATCTGCAAAACTTGTCCAAGAGCTGCGCCAAAAAACTGGTGCTGGTATGATGGACTGCAAAAAAGCCCTTAAAGAAAATGAGGGCGATGTCGAAAAAGCTTCCGAATGGTTGCGTCAGAAAGGTATGATCAAAGCCGAGAAAGCCTCAGGTAAAGTTGCGGCTGAAGGTTTAGTTGATACTTTTGTGGAAGCAAATGGTCGGGTTGGTGTATTGGCTGAAGTCAATTGCCAAACTGATTTTGTTGCCCGTAATGAAGCTTTTAAGGCACTAGTACATAACATTGCCAAGCAAGCTGCCACTGCTGATAGTGTTGATTCACTATTGGCTCAACCTTACATTGCTAACAAAGACGTGACTGTTGCCGAATCAATTAAAGAGTTATTTGCCCAATTGGGTGAAAACATGCAAGTGCGTCGCTTTGTCAATTTTACATTGCCAGAGGGTACACAAGGTGCAGTTGATAGCTACATTCACACTGGCGGTAGAGTTGGTGTTTTGGTGGAATTAAATTGCCAAAAAGAAGCGGCAGCTAATAATGAAGACTTTAAAACATTAGCTCGAAATGTAGCAATGCAAATTGCCGCTTGTCCCAACGTTGAATATGTCAATGTTGGTGAAATTCCGGCAGATATTGCTCAAAAAGAAAAAGACATTGAAATGGGACGCGATGACCTCGCGAATAAGCCTGATAATATCAAAGAAAAAATTGTGCAGGGACGTATTGAAAAACGCCTGAAAGAATTAACTTTGCTTGACCAGCCTTACATTCGTGACCAAAGCATCACTGTCGAAGAGTTAATTAAGCAAGCTAGCTCAAAACTTGGCGATACAATTCAAGTTAAACGTTTTGTTCGTTATGTTCTGGGTGAAGGTATCGAAAAACAAGAAATTAGTTTTGCTGATGAAGTTGCTGCACAAATAGGTGCAAAGTAATTGGTTAGGAGTTAAGCGTTAAAATTTAAGAGTTAGTATTTTTAACTTTTAGTTTTTAATGTTTGGTATTTAACTTTTAACTAGTCGCTACCTCATCGTAACTATATGACAAGGCAGGTCAAGCGATTGACCTGTTTTTCGTTCATTATATTTTGTCAATGGCAAATTTTGGACAAACAGCCAATAAGCACTAATAAATAACTATCAACTCCTAACTTACGTTTTATAATACAAGTACTCTTGTACCAAAAGAATCCTGTTTTGTTATTTACGTATGTATCAGCAGAAAATATGGCGAGAGCAATTGAGCGAATTGAGCGTGATATACAATCATTAGAAGCGGCGATCGCACTTGTCGCCCAGGAATTGTATGATTCTTATACTGCCTACCTCACTTCATTAGGACAAGCAGTACGCCAGCAGTTAATTCTGGCGACTTATCACCTATGTACACAAGGCTACCCAGAAGCTTTTTTGCGTTTGTCCTTGAGTCAGCGGCAAAAAGTGCAACAGGCGATTCGTAATTTAGGCACAGAGACAGCCGAGCAACTTCTGAATTACATCAACGCGGAGCCAGAAGTATCAGAATCTACTAATGAATTTACTAATAGTGAAGAGCGATCGACATCTGAAAGTTCTTCAAACGATTATGATATCCATGATATTCAGGCAACACTAGGTTTTGATTTGGCAGGTGAAGTATTAGAAAATACTGATGATAGCCCCAACCCGCTAGCATTTGTAGAATTATCATTGAGTGACGAAGATTCTCCTTTTGACATGGGAGAACTAGCAGCAGATGAAGACTATGAAGATGACGAAGAGGGTGAAGAGGGCGAAAACAATGAAGAATTGAAAAAGGAAGTTCTCGACAGAATTCCCGCTTCCGTATTGTCGTCATTGTCTTCAGCCTTCCCATTTTCAAAACTTAACCCACCTAAACCTTTACACTTTTCCAAAATTAATCAATCGAATCCCATCGAAATCAGTAAATGGCAACAAAGTCTAGAAATGGCATTGCAATTTACGTTAAAAAAAGCCTCACGGGATGCAAACTTATCAATTCAAAAATCAGGAATTTTACCGAAAAAGCTACCTGAACCAATTTTAGAGATAGCTGCGGTGGCATCTGAAGCTACAACCGAAGTCATGCCAGGGCCACCAAATTTGATTAACTTAGTCATAGAAGTGGATGGAGAAAGGCGATCGCCACGTAGCAGTTCCGATCGCGAAGCTTTCCCAGAAGGGGCAAGGATATCCCGTAATGCTAAACTGACAAAAATTATGGCTATTCACCTACGCTTGGGTGAAATTGAGTTTGCCGATGTCGCTCTGGCTGCAAAACGCAAACAGATTCGTATTTTGATGGGACAGTTGCAAAAACTGCGCCGCGATTACCAGAAAAAACAACGTGAACGTGCTGTTGTGGAAGCCGAAAATGCATGGCGTGCCAGTTGGTTTGAAGATTAGTAATTTATTGATTGGTTATTTAGTTATTGGTTATTAATTATGAGTTATCAATTTGTGTCTTCATTACCCTTAATTATTAACTACTACCATTGACTATTAACCAATGATTGAAAAACCAGATTGGTTACGATTGCAAAAAGCCCTCACCATCGAAGCAGAACAAGGTTTTACTGACTTGATGGGGAGACAATACCGTTTTAGCGAATTTTTGTGTTTAACATTCGGTAAATTTCCCACAGGGATGCTAACCGAAATCGATGATACACCGGAAGAGTCCCATCGCGATCGCTGGCAGCAATTAGCCCAAGAATTCGCCAATTATCCCCATCTAGACATCGAAGCACGTCAAAGTTTAATCGCCCAAACCCGTCGTTATATTTACCAACTACAAAAATTGGAGGAAGACGGAAATAAAGACAGTGGGCAAATCAAAAAGGACGCAAGCACTTCTTCAGTCTCCATTTCTCCTCCAATCGCCAATCCTAAATCCCCCATAGTTGCGGAAATCAGCAAAAGATTAGCCCCCAGCATTAACCAGAAACTCAGTGAATTAGCGGAAATTGGCCCCAGACAAGCTGATAAATTAGCCCGCCTTGGTTTATATACTGTTCGCGACTTGCTTTTTTACTATCCCCGTGATCATATTGACTATGCCAAACAAGTCAAAATTAGCGAATTACAAGCAGGGGAAACGGTGACAATTGTCGCATCCGTCAAAAGTATAAATTGTTTTACCAGCCCCAAAAATAAAAAATTAACCATCCTGGAAATGCAACTGCGGGACAATAGCGGACGCATTAAAATCAGCCGTTTTTATGCAGGTGCTAGGTATGCCAGTCGCGGATGGCAAGAAAGTATAAAACGCCAATATGCAGTTGGGACAATGCTTGCCGCCTGCGGATTAGTCAAAGAAAGTAAATATGGCAAAACTTTAGACAACCCCGAACTCGAAGTTTTAGCACATCCCGGTGACACAATCGAATCCTTAACCATCGGTCGTGTCGTCCCCATATATGCCCTCACCGAAGGGGTAGTTGCGAACCTGGTGCGTCAGGCTGTAATTGCAGCCCTACCAGCCACATACAATCTCAAAGACCCTTTACCAAAAGGTTTGCGAGACAAATACAACTTGATGGAATTGAAGGATGCGATCGCAAATATTCACTTTCCCCCCGATAGTGACTCTTTGCAAGCTGCCCGTCGTCGTCTTGTATTCGATGAATTTTTCTACCTACAACTGGGTTTACTCCAACGTCAACAACAAGCTAAACAAGTCCAAACTACTGCTGTATTTGCCCCTCGTGGTCAATTACTCGAAGACTTTTACAAAATTTTGCCTTTTCAACTCACAGGGGCACAGCAACGTGTTGTCAATGACATTCTCGAAGATTTACAAAAACCTGTACCGATGAACCGTTTAGTCCAGGGTGATGTCGGTTCCGGGAAAACAGTTGTTGCTGTCATTGCTATTGTTGCTGCTATCCAGTCTGGGTATCAAGCGGCACTAATGGCTCCCACTGAAGTATTAGCAGAACAGCATTATCGCAAGCTAGTTAGTTGGTTTAACCTCTTACATTTACCAGTAGAATTACTGACTGGCTCAACTAGAACAGTCAAAAGACGACAAATTCATACCCATTTAGAAACCGGAGAATTACCCATACTGGTGGGAACCCATGCTTTAATTCAAAACCCAGTCAACTTTAACCGTCTTGGCTTAGTCGTCATTGACGAGCAGCACCGTTTTGGGGTCGAACAAAGGGCAAAATTGCAACAAAAAGGCGACCAACCCCATGTATTAACAATGACAGCAACTCCGATTCCCCGTACCCTAGCATTAACCATTCACGGGGACTTGGATGTTAGCCAAATCGACGAATTACCACCAGGACGACAAGCGATACAAACTACAGCATTAATGGCAAGTCAGCGCAGTGATGCCTACGACTTAATCCGTCGGGAAATTGTCCAAGGGAGACAGGTTTATGTCGTTTTACCCTTGGTGGAAGAATCAGAAAAATTAGACCTGCGATCGGCAATCGAAGAACATCAAAAATTACAAGAAGCAATTTTCCCGGAATTTCAAGTTGGGTTATTGCATGGGCGCATGAGTTCCGCCGAAAAGGACGAAGCTATCAGTAAATTTCGCGATCGCCAAACACAAATCTTGGTTTCGACGACTGTTGTCGAAGTGGGTGTAGACGTACCCAATGCCACGGTAATGCTGATTGAACATGCCGAGAGATTCGGCTTATCGCAGTTGCATCAATTACGGGGACGTGTGGGGCGGGGTGCAGCAAAATCCTATTGTTTGCTGATGAGTAGTTCCAAAAGTCCCGACGCACAGCAAAGATTGAAGGTGTTAGAACAATCGCAAGATGGCTTTTTTATCTCAGAAATGGACATGCGATTTCGAGGTCCCGGTGAGGTATTAGGAAAAAGGCAATCCGGTGTTGCAGATTTTACCCTAGCAAGTTTAGTTGAAGACGAAGAAATATTAGTTTTGGCGCGCCAAGCTGCGGAAAAAGTTATAGAAATTGACGTGACTTTAGAACGATGGCATTTGATGAAGCAAGAATTGCGATCGCGCTATGAGCGGTTAATGGGTGGAGCAATTCTAACATGATTGATCACGATAGATTATTTAAAGAGCTTTTATCAACATTTATTGCTTAGTGGTGCAGAAAAGTCCTGGAATCCTTATAAATAAAGGATTTTCGACGAGACGGATATTTTAGCGTTTCTCAAAAAATGGAACGAGGATAATAGCTTTCAGGCGCTATTTTGACCATCTACGCAGTCCGTCATGAGACTCAGAAAAGTTTTCTGCACCACCAAGCATTTATTGTTGAGTTTTTAGAGTTGTTTTTCCCGGAAGTAGTTAGTTATTTAGAACCGTACACATTAGTATTTCTTGATAAAGAAGTTTTTACCGATGTCCCAGCAGGAGAAAAATATGAAGGTGATTGAATTGTGAAATTCAATTTCCGGAGGCTGAAATTGCTAAATTTGAACCAGTAAAGCAATTTTTGGATTATTTTAAACAACCATGTTTCAAGGTTAATTTACCATATTATGGGTTTGGTACATGATAGCTATTATGGGTTTTTGAACAGTATTAATTTGCACCTAACCCAAGATTAAATTAACTATCTTTACATTCCATAAGCTGTAAATTGAGGAGATTTATCTAGAGAAAACTCGTTTTTTATAAGATAAGAAATATTTTTACTTGCTTCGGGAAGTGCAAAATTCATAAGTAAATTAATAGATTTTTTTTCAATTACTCCGTTTTGAGGATTTGGATGTCCTAACTTATGCAATATTTCACTTAGTGAAATTGCCGATCGCGAAGAGTGAATATTGAAAGTTAATCTATCTTCACCAGCAAAACGTATATACCAATCATAGTCATCTATTGTTCTCAAAGGAATACATTGTTTTCCATTAATAATTTCTATATTTCCAATACCAGGTTTAAATAATTCTCTGAAATCGTAGTTTTTCACTTTCCCCCCTAAAACAAGAGTTTGCAGTGTAGGTAAAACTAGGGGTGTAGTTCATATGGTAATGTAAAAAATCATTGTGCAATGCAAACCAAAAGCTCATGAACCGACTGAGTAAAGAAGACTTAGCACAAATGAACCGGGACTACTTCCAATCTCTGGACAAGCAGAAATTGGTGGAAGTTGCGGGAAATCTTCATAAACTAGCAGTCGAGCAACTAGAAAAATTAGAGCAAAATTCGAGCAATAGTTCCTTACCCCCATCATCAGACCAATTCAAAAGTAAGGAAAAATCAGGGTTACACCAAGAAGAACAAACACCGCACTCAGAATCACAAACAGAACCAAAGCAAGAAGATAAGGTTGTTTCCGAATCCAGGGAAAAACCAAAAAGTAAGGGATTCGCTCTAAAAAAGCCGGGAAAACAACCAGGGGCTAAGGGGATATGGCGGACAGCACCCTTAGTGCCAAACCAAACCATATCCCATTACCCAAAAACTTGTGCATCGTGTAACAGTGGATTAGAAATAGACCAACAAGCAAAACCCCACATGGGCTATTACGTATTGGAACTGGAAAAATTAGAGTCTGGAATTGAGGTAAAGTGTACGCTTCATCATTACTATCAGGCGACTTGCACCTGTGGACACCAAACAAAAGAAAAGCCTTTAGTCGGGTATGTTTCGGTAGTTGAAGGAAGAAGCAGAGATTTAAGCTTGCAGGAGTATGGACTTGTCGGTCCGATGCTGGCAACGTTTATTGCTTCTGTTGCAATACGATACCGTATGTCCCGACCGAAAATAAGAGAGTTATTGAACGATTGGGTAGGTGTATCGCTGTCAGTCGGAACAATCGACAGATGTATTCGAGAGGTAGGAATAGCTTGTTCCCCAGTCGTTGAGGAATTAATTGAACAATTGCAATCGTCAGAAATAATCCACCTTGATGAAACACCCTGGTATGAGAAAGGGAAATATCGGTGGTTAATTTTAGCTGATTGGGACGCTGTGGTTGCGTGTTTTTATCATCCGCAATTACCAGCAACCAATAATGAGGCTGAACGGGCTTTACGACATGCCGTTATTGCTCGACGTATTAGCTATGGTACTCGCACTACTGAAGGCAGTTTAGCTTACTGCTCTGTTTTGAGTGTCATTGAAACTTGTCGTCTCAGAAAAGTTGATCCTTGGGGTTATATTGCAATGGTTCTTACTCAGGCTCGTAAAGGTATAAAACATCCCCCCATTCCTGTTGCTTCTTAATCCTTTTTTGATGCAGGAGAGTGAAAAACTACGTTTGAGAAGTATGAGATAGTTTTGCCATCACTCTACCCAGACTAAATCTTCTTTTACCTTGTCCGAACTTTCCCTCAATAGAATTACGAATTCTTTCATCTTGTAAAGCTTGCTTTTTTTGTTCTTTACTCACATTTTTTGGAGGTCTTCCTAAAGGAATTCCACTAATTCTAATACCTCTTTCTTTACACCAAGCTCGGTTTTCTCTGGTGCGATAAATTTTATCTACATGAACCGATTCTGGATAATAACCAGTAGAATTTCTATACGCTTCTACTTGTGCTTTCAAATCTCCTGATTCATTAAAGTTGTCCCAACTAATATGGTCTAAAAATACATATCCATCAAAGTAACTAACCGACAACTTAGCCCCAAATTCCACGGGTTTTCCGGCTTTACCCCGGACAATTGGACGGATATGTGGTTGACTTAAATTTACAATGCGGTCATCAATGCTCTGTTTTTTATTTTCATATAAATATAGTTGCTGATTATAGACTTCTGTGACTACTAGCAACATCTTATATTGTCGCTTACTTAAACTTTCTAGGTTGACTCCTGAAATTATTATTTGTTCAATATAAGATAAATTTCTTTTAATATACTGAAGTTGTTTTTTTATTGCTGCTCTTCGTTCTTTGTGTGATACCCGACGTTTTTTCGCTACTGCTAGGTAGTCACGTCTTGCGATTTCCCGATAAGTTCTTGGTTTTTTCTCTAATCTTCCTTTTATCTGTTCATAAAGAGAGTCTATAATTTTTTCTGTCTGCAACCTTGCAAGATGTGAGTAACCCAATATCTGTCGGATAGCTGATATCACCGGGAGCACAAGTCGCATCTAATATTAATTTTCCCCGATTTTTTGGTGAATTAGCTTTTTTTTCTGGTTCTTCTGATTCTTCTGGTTCTTCTGTTTTTTTTTCAGTTTTCTGAGAAGATGTTGTCTCTAGTATCTTCTTCACAGTTTCTTGATTCACTTTGTTGACTAATTCTGCACTTATTCTTTCTCGAAAATTAACTAACATTGATGCATCAAATGGTGCTTCATTGCTATAAGAAGACATCCCTATAAAGTATTGTAGATAAGGGTTTTCTTTAATCTGTTCTACTGTTTCTCTGTCGCTTATACCCAGTTTCTCTTTAATTATTAATGCCCCTAATGCCATCCTGAATGACTTTGCTGGTGCTCCTATCTCCATAGAAAACCTGGAAGAATATTCCTCTTCAAATTCTCCCCATGGTATTAAAGATGCCAAAACTACCCAACGGTTATCTGATGATAATTTGCCTTCAAAGCTCAGTTCAAAGTTCTCTGGTGAGATTGGATTTTGTCCCTGTTTTCGGTACATAGTTACAAACAGTACATTTTTGTACTGATGGTCGCGGTGATGCAAGGATTTTGGGCTATCCTACCGTATTATCTTGCACTTAAATAGACTTCTTTGGTTAGATAATCTAGAGAACGTAAGTTTTTCTTTCTTCTTCAGCAACCGCTACATATTTCATTGATTAATAAGTTAATATCCTTGGTTGCAAAACTTGAATAATTACCTCCTTTTGCTTCAAATGCATCCGCTTTCGCTCGTACACTAAAAGCTAAAGCTACAAACAAAGGTAATCTTTCAGCTTTTCCTATTTCTATTCGATTCAGTTGAGTTCGCAACCAAGATTCTAAATCTTCTGCTCTTTCAGTTAGTTGGTCTGCTTCTAATAACTCAGGTAACATATAAGTAAATCGTTCATATGCCTTGAGTAATTTAAAAGTTCTAGTTTCAAACTCTTCGCGTTTTCTTAATGCTTCTATATCTTTTACTTCTTCAATAACATCTTGAAAACCTCTACGCATCTCCTCACGGAGAATAATCAGATTTTCTGCACAATTATTTTGATTTGACACTAATAACTCAAGTGTCCGATGTTGAACAGTGAGAGCATTTTGAATACTATGAAAACATACGCGAATCTGCTCGTGATTTCTATCTAACTTATTTTCTAATTCTTGAAAGCCTGACTGGACATTATTTCCTAATTCTTTAAAACCTGACTCGATATCTTCATGAACTCCCTCTAATTTATGTTTTACTTTACGAAGTTGAGTAGCATTATATATACCAACACCAAGATTGAGTATATTTAATCCTAGATTAGCAATATTCAGCATATCTAAACCACCTGGTTGCACAGATTGTATTGTTTCTCCACTTGCTTTATGTCGCGTACACCAAGTACCTGCTTTACCAACAAAAACTTCATAATCTGAAGCATCTCCTTCTTTAAATAGATACGGTGCTGGTTTTTGAGTAAAAGGATTAACCATGTTTATTTGTTAAAATGGACTTATTGTTAGTATTCCCATCTACTACTGCAAAAATGTCACCTATCAGAAGGTAATGTAAACAAAAGCTGAAGATGAAATTTACCTTTGCTAAACAATATCATGACTAACTATTCAGTAGCCAATAAACTTATTGATATATTCATTTTATATATTCAGATTTGACATCAATTAATTTCTACTCCGGCTAGTCGAACGCCAAAGCAAATTTGCAGGGATAATAATCTCCGGCTCTGCAAGTCAATCTCAATTTGTCAATTTTAGCTGGGCAAAGTAACTATAACTCTGCCATTAATGGCATATAAACAATAAAAACAGAACCTTTACCTGGTTCACTTTTAACTAAAATCTCTCCCCCCATCATTTGACAAAAATGGCGGCTAATTGCTAAACCTAAACCAGTACCACCATACTTTTTAGTGGTGGAAGCATCACCCTGGGTAAAGGGTTTGAACAAATGCTGTTGTTGATGATAGGACATGCCAATACCTGTGTCGCTAACAGTAAAAATAATTTTTTCTACTGTATGCTTCCCACCTTGATTATTTTCTTTCTCTATTTTTTCCGTCCACACTTTTAAGGATACTTTCCCATTAGTCGTAAATTTAGCTGCATTACTGAGTAAATTCAACAATACCTGTCTCACTCTGGTTTGATCTGCATACATTGTCCCCAATTGGGAATCGCAGAGAATTTCCAAAATGTTGCCATTTTTTTCGATCGCAGGTCTGACTGTAAGTACAACATTATGAATCAATGTGGCAATTTCAAATGTTTCTGGGTAAAGCGTCATTTTCCCGGCTTCGATTTTTGACAAGTCAAGAATGTCATTAATCAATTCCAGTAAGTGCCTACCTGCGGCATTGATTGTTTCTAAGTCGGTGGCAAAATCTCCCGATAGTCCGATATCAATAGCATCATCTTGTAATAATTGACTCAAACCAATTACAGCATTCAGGGGAGTTCGTAATTCGTGGCTGATATTGGCAAGGAACTGACTCTTGGTTTTACTCGCAGCTTCGGCTTCTTCTTTTGCCTGCTGCAATTCTTTTGTTCTTTCTGATACCCTCTCAATTAATCTGTTCAGTGATTTTGCTAGTAGACCAATTTCATCTTCCGTGGTTATTGGTGCGCGTAAATCGAAATTAGATTTTTTAGCAACTTGTTCGGCTACTTGAGTAACAGTGATCACAGGTTCGGCGATCGCCCGGGAAGTTCGCCAAGCGACGACGGCAGCAATGACAACAGAAACTAACATACTGATAATGCTAATTCCTCTTTCAACCATTTTTGCTTCTTTGACATCTTCATTACGCTTAATGCGTTCTTCTTCTGCACTTTGCAGTGTATTCGCCAGTCTTTGAGAAAGTTCATCTAATTGCAGAGCCGTTTCTCCACGCATGACTTCCAGCAATTCTGATTGCAGCACAGTAACTTCCCGTGGTTGAAGTTGCTGTTTAGCCTCTACCTCTTGTAAAATCGACTCAACCTGACCAACATAAGAATTTAAATTTTTAGCATAATCATCTAACAGTGCTTGAACACTTTCAGGTCTGGGAACTAAACCCCGTTGGCTACCAATAAATTGAGTGATTTCATTTTTCCACTTCTCTGCCTTCTCAATATCCCGAAAAAACTCCTGTTTTTTCGCTTGCAACTGCTGGGGATTTTGAATCAAAGCAGGTAATTTGAAGCTACTTAATTGCGCTCCTAATGCCGCATCTTTATAACCAGCTAAAAGCTGAGATTGAGTATCGGCTTGCATTAATTGCCGAATTTCTTGACCCCGATAATAGTTGGCAATGATAAAACCTGTGAACGAACCAAAAAAGCCAATACCAATAGCCAGAAAATATCCATAGCCAATTTTTTGGTGGATACGCCAAGAACTAGCTTTTAATTTCCTCCGGGAAGGAAACTCAATAGTTGGTAATTCATCATCGGAGGACTGTTCGACTGGCACTGTTTTTGCGTCAAATTTTGTTGCAGTTTACTAAAAATATTGATAGAAAGTGCTTGTTTTTTTGATAGCATACGCTGTTCTGGCGATCAAAACCACTATCGTGATGCACTTAATATTGAGGGTACTAGAAAATAATAAAAATAGCTCCAGTATCTGAGCGTTATCTCAAAAGTCCAGAAAAGGGCATGGGAAACCAAAAACAGCTACCTATGCCCTATATCTCAAAATATTTTTTAACCTATTATCCAGGTGTACGAAGAATCATCAGAGATTGCTAAAACAGCAACTACGCTAACGCAGCAGGTTTTAACTCGCTTGCCGCAGCTTTCAGTAATGCTGCCTTATCGGTACGTTCCCAGGGTAAATCTAAATCATCTCGACCAAAATGACCGTAAGCCGCGATGTCCTGATAAAAACGTCCGCCTCGTTCTTTTGGCAAGTTCTTTAACCCCAATGTGTGAATAATTCCTGCGGGACGTAACTCAAAATTATTTTTGATTAATTCCAGCAAGACATCATCACTAACTTTGCCTGTACCAAAAGTATCCACAAAAATACTTGTTGGTCTAGCAACACCGATTGCATAGCTTAACTGCACTTCACACTTATCAGCTAAACCCGCCGCAACTATATTTTTAGCAACGTAACGGCAAGCATAAGCAGCACTACGATCAACCTTTGTAGGGTCTTTACCAGAGAAAGCACCACCACCATGACGCGAGTAACCACCGTAGGTGTCAACGATAATTTTACGTCCTGTTAAACCTGCATCACCTTGAGGTCCACCGACTACAAACTTACCTGTAGGGTTGACCAAAAATCGTGTTGTGCTATCCGGTTTAATTGTGATGTCACCGAATACAGGCTCAACTACAGCAGTCCAGAGGTCTTGTTTAATTTTTCCCTGTACGGCTGCCTCATCGGTAATATCACCAATGATGGCATCATGTTGGGTTGAAATCAAAATTGTATCAATACCAACGGGACGACCATCTTCGTAAACCACGGTAACTTGAGTTTTACCATCAGGGCGTAGGTAAGACAAAGCACCATTTTTACGAACCGACGCTAACCTTCGAGCCACACGATGGGCAAGGCTGATGGGTAAAGGCATGAGTTCAGGGGTTTCGTTACAAGCAAAACCAAACATAATACCTTGGTCACCAGCACCGATTTTGTCAAACAGTTCATCACTGCTTTGCTCGCGGGTTTCGTGGGCTGAATCGACACCTTGAGCAATATCGGGTGATTGTTCGTCTAATGCCACTAAAACCGAGCAGCTAGTCGCAGAAAAACCGTTATCTGCGTCGTTATAACCGATTTCAGAGATTTTTTGCCGAACTAATTTGACATAGTTAACATTCGCTTGGGTAGTGATTTCACCTGTAATCACTACCATCCCAGTATTAACTACTACCTCAGCAGCAACGCGGCTAAGGGGGTCTTGTGTCAGTAATGCATCCAAGATAGTATCTGAGATTTGGTCGCAGACTTTATCGGGATGTCCCTCTGTGACTGACTCGGAGGTAAATAGATTTTTACGTGACAAATGTAATTCCTCCATAAACTATGGAAATATGGAATTTTGCATCTAGATAAAACTTCTAGATTTTATCTGGATACTCAATTTGCGATCGTAACACCATTTTCAGTGCCGATACTTAGTGTTTTGTTATCTTTACGAAAATTCCTCTATTCTTGCTCAATCTCTTTAAAGTAAATACATATGTCTGACATCTATTTTTTACATAAAATTTAGTCAGATATTTTACAAAAATGTATTCTCTGATTCAGAAATTATATTTAACACAGCTTAAATTTGGTCATGACACAAAAAAGACACCATGCGGTGTCCTTTGGGAAGTCAATAAGATTGTCGGCGATTTGAATTCAAGACTAAAGCGGAATACTTAAATTTTTGCTGCTAACTGAGCTTCTTTTGATGTTAAACGTTCGTAAGTGGCACGCATTTTTAAACCAGTAAGTACTTGGAATAATCCGGTACCATTATTGGAACCTGGATATTCGCGGTGCTGAAGTAATAGGTGTGTCATCTCACCTTCATATTTAGTCGATGTCTTGCTCAAATGAGTCTCGATATAAATCACTTCATCAAGATTATCAAACTGACCATCGACCTCTAAGACAGAGACGTAGCGACCATAGTACACATCTGAACCGTAGTATACTTGCATACCAGGATAAGAACAAGTTAGCTTACGTCCACAAGGAGTCCAGTTAATTGTGGAACCTTCATCAAACAGGTAAACGGGTTCAAAGCCTTCTTTGTTTTCACGTTGAAGCATCCGCACACGCAAGACTTTGCGTTCTTCGTCGTTTTTGATCAGATTGGTTGGCAATACCTGGAGAACCACATCTGCAAATTCGCGTTGAGGTTCGATGTATTTTTGAAAGTCTGGTTTGCGTGAGTTGATTGCTTGCAGCACATCATCATAGCTATGACCACGTTCTGCCATATCGCGTTGAACTTTCCAGGCAATTTTGACTTCATCACTGATGTCAAAGTAAACGCTAAAGTCAATCAGAGAGCGTACCCGTTCATCATATAAAGGATGCAAACCTTCAACAACGATAATATGATTTGGTTGGATTAATTCGGGAGGATCAATCATGCCGGTTTCGTGGTTATAGATCGGCTTCATGATCGATTGACCTTCTTTGAGCGTTTTAATTTGCTCATACATGAGGTCAAAATTGTTTGCTCTGGGGTCAAGCGCAGTGATTCCAGTTTCTTTGCGCTGTTTGCGATCGAGACAATGATAGTCGTCCAGACAGATAACTGTCATTAACTCTTCACCAAATAAATCTGTCAGGCGACGCAAAAACGTAGATTTACCACACCCAGAGTCTCCAGCAACTCCAATCAGCACCACCCGTTCCGGCTTAGTCGTCATAAATCTCCTCTAAATAAAAATTGAGTAAATCAATAATTTTTTTCTTTTCACACAAAAGATGTTCAGGTGAGGTTCGGAGTTTACCCCACTGGCTTGTCCTGCGTTCTTGCCACAGAGCAGCACCATAGAAGAATCTACGGGTAAAAGAGTTATCAACAGTATTTACCCGATCGCCTACTTTTAACTTATTGCTGCTAAGTATTTAATCCTAGTGTTAAATCGAATTTTAACAGAAGGAGGTTATTCTATACAAGGCTTATTTCATGAACCATAAATACGACTGAGCGATCAGGCTAAGGGTATTTGCAAAAATGAAAAAAATACGATAATTGTTCCAAAAAACACTACGAATCAAGGAAAATTTACGCTACGAAATCTAATCAAAAAAGCATTAATAAGTTTTATTTATAAAAATTTAACTTTTTCGCAAATAATTTTAACAATGAACTCAGGGAGTGAGGTGATACTGGAATCAAAGGTGCTTCTTTGCTTTTTATTAAGTACAGAAAATCAATTAATTGCCCTTTTGCTGTATTTTGGGAACTTATTCTTTTCAGAGCTAGCCGCAAAACGATTGCAAGCTAAGGGCAAGCAATTATAAATGGTTGACAGAATTTTCACATCACGTAAAACTTATATATTGTAGTTACTTATATCATTCATCTCTAAGAGTGGGAATATTGTCAGTTGAATTAGTGAGCCTGACTGGTCAAGACCAAATTAGGAAACACATTTTCTCTGTAAAACATTCAAAGAACAGAGTTTGAAAAGTAACTGGGAGTCTCCTTGGAGCTTGAAGAGGCAGTCTAATATTCACCCATAGTTGTTTATAACTACTAAGTTGGGTAACTGTTGGACACAAATTCCAGGGTCTGATACTGTCAACAACAACTAGGGAGGGCTACTCCCGAACTTGTGTTTGCGGACGGTGGTAGCAATAACGAAAGATAACCAATCTTTGGTTATCCTCTAGGAAGCACGCTACGCTACTTTTAGTGGGGAAATAACCCTCCACATGTGTCATAACCTGATGGCAAATGCCTAAAGGGATAAATATCACAGCCAAGTAGACTCACCGCAACACAACACCTCACAAGTAGGAGTTAACTCCCTTGGAGGAAACGAGAAGTAGACATTAAGCTGGTCGGTAGACGACTTGATTAAGTTCTAGATAACAGGTAGCAGTTCAAGAAAAAAAGATTAAATTGACTCATTATTAACATTCTCCCAAAGACTTATCCTCTAATTTAGAAGGTGAACAGGTGTGTCTTTGCAGTGCCTGCATGTCTTTGGCGAGTGTACGCAGCAAGGCATTATTTTTTTAATGCCGATTAACCCGAAGTGACAATTGTTTTTAACTGAAAACAACTGCACGTAGTAGGGAGGGTTTTTAAGTAAGGTTAAGTAGAAAATCGGAGTGGGAAAGCGAATGAACAATCAAGGTGCCGTTGAAGGTGCTGCCATCACAGCATCAGGTAGTCGCATCTTCGTTTATGAAGTGGTGGGTCTGCGTCAAAACGAAATCAGCGATAAGTCAAACTACCCAATTCGCAAAAGCGGCAGCGTATTCATCAGAGTGCCTTATAACCGCATGAATCAAGAAATGCGGCGAATCACTCGTCTAGGCGGCAAAATTGTTAGCATAATATCGAGCGAAGAATTTGATGCTTCCAACGGTAGCGCCTCATCAGCAAATGGGACGATTGCTAACATTGAAGGGAATGGTAAAGCCACATCTGAGCAACAGCCCAAGAAGACAAAAGAAGGCAACAGCATGACTCAAGCGAAAGGCAAACACGCTGACGTTCCCGTAAACATTTACCGTCCTAATTCTCCTTTTATTGGCAAATGTGTTTCCAATGAAGCTTTAGTAGGCGAGGGTGGAATTGGTTTAGTTCAACACCTTAAATTTGACTTGACTGGTGGCGATTTGCGTTACATTGAGGGTCAAAGTATTGGTATTATTCCACCTGGATTAGATAAGAACGGTAAACCAGAAAAACTCAGACTTTACTCAATCGCTTCTACTCGTCATGGCGATGATGTTAATGATAAAACCGTATCACTTTGTGTCCGTCAGTTAGAATACAAACATCCTGAAAGTGGTGAAACCGTTTATGGTGTTTGCTCTACCTACTTGTGCAACCTCAAACCTGGGGATGAAGTCAAAATTACAGGTCCGGTAGGTAAGGAAATGCTTTTACCTGATGACCCAGAGGCGAAGGTCATCATGATGGCAACCGGAACTGGGATTGCGCCAATGCGTGCTTATTTGTGGCGCATGTTCAAGGATAATGAAAGAGCAGCGAACCCAGATTACCAATTTAATGGTTTTGCTTGGTTAATCTTTGGTGTTCCCACAACTCCCAACATCCTGTATAAGGAAGAGTTGGAAGAAATGCAACAGAAATATCCAAATAATTTCCGTTTGACTTGCGCGATTAGCCGCGAACAAAAGAATGCTCAGGGTGGCAGAATGTACATCCAAGACCGCGTTGCTGAACATGCGGATGAACTGTGGAAGTTGGTTAAAGAAGAAAAGACCCACACTTACATCTGCGGTTTGCGCGGTATGGAAGATGGTATCGACGCTGCTTTGACTGCTGCTGCTGCTAAAGAAGGTGTTGTTTGGAGCGATTACCAGAAGCAACTCAAAAAAGCAGGTCGCTGGCACGTTGAAACCTACTAGGTGCTGACTATTATGCACTGATGATTTGTACTTTGCCTTCTCTTACGAGTATGCTGAGTGCGAAATAAAATATCCAGTTTAAGTAGGGTGGGCATTGCTCACCCTATCATGTTTGGTTTTTGTGAGTCCAAATTTTTGATTACTTAATTTCTGAGAAAATTTAATATGCAGTAATTATTACTGATTACTAATTAATTTGTAAAACTTAAGCTGTAAAACATTTAATTTACTTGTTGAGGTTGTAACTTGCTGCCGCGAAGCAGTTGGTAAAGATAGGAAAAAGGTACATCTACATCCTTTTCCTGGGATAAACCCAAAATATGCAAGTTAAGCTGGAAATCGCTGACTAAATTATTGAAACTAGGGTGTTTTGATTATGGGAATAAAATTAGGGATATTAGGTTTAGGTACAGTCGGAACCGGTACTGTACAGCTATTGCTAGACAATGTGGGTCGCCATTCTTTGTTACGAGAATTGGAAATTTGGCGGGTGGGAGTAAAATCTCTTGATAAACCTCGTGAAGTCGATTTACCCACAGGTGTTATAACCACAGACTTAGAGTCGATTGTCAATGACCCACAGATAGATATTGTGGTGGAACTAATTGGTGGAATCGATCGCGCCAGGGAATTAATTCTCAAAGCGATCGCCAACGGTAAGCATGTCGTGACAGCCAATAAAGCTGTTATTTCCCGCTTTGGGGCAGAAATTTTTACTGCTGCCAATAAAGCTGGGGTGTATGTAATGCTGGAAGCATCTGTGGGTGGTGGGATTCCCGTGATTCAGCCCTTGAAGCAGTCGTTAAGCGTTAACCGTATTCACACTGTGACAGGTATTGTTAACGGGACGACAAATTATATTTTGACGCGGATGCAAACCGAAGGTAGTAACTTTGATGATGTTCTCGCAGACGCTCAAAAATTAGGCTACGCCGAAGCTGATCCGACAGCAGATGTTGATGGCTGGGATGCAGCCGATAAAATTGCAATTTTGGCATCCTTGGCATTTGGAGGACGGATTAATCGCGAAGAAGTATTTAGCGAAGGGATTCGTCAGGTTAGTAAAACTGATATTTCCTATGCCGATAAATTAGGGTTTGTAATTAAACTACTAGCGATCGCCAAGCGAATTTCTCCTCTTTCTCCCTCTTCTTCCTGCCCCACTCTCTCCGTGCGAGTTCATCCGACATTAGTGCCCAAAACCCACCCCCTTGCCAGCATCAATGGCGTATATAACGCGATTCTTGTGGAAGGGGAACCATTAGGGCAAGTCATGTTTTTTGGCCCTGGAGCCGGTGCAGGTGCAACAGCAAGCGCAGTTTGCTCTGATATTTTGAATCTTGCAGCCCGTCTCACATCTGCAAAAAGTTCTAGTTCTAGTTCTAATATTGATCCACTTTTAGCATGTTCACACCAAGACTATTGTCCAATTGCACCTGTTTCTGAACTGATAGTCCGATTTTACGCTCGATTTTTGACCAAAGACCAATCTGGAGTCATTGGTAAATTGGGTACTTGTTTTGGTAAATACGGCGTTAGCTTAGAATCGGTAGTGCAAACGGGTTTTCAAGGGGAACTTGCCGAAATCGTTGTCGTTACTCACGATGTCCAAGAAGGTAAGGTAAAACAAGCTCTGGATGAGATTCGCACAATGGAAGCAATTCATAGTATTCCCAGTTTGTTGCGGGTAATTTAAAGGTCAAAGAGAGGGAGAGATGGGGAGATGGGGGAGATGGGGGAGATGGGGAAGTGTTACTAGTTACCCGTATTAAATAACATGAAAAAATAGTACGGTTTTTGATGTTGGCGACGAAACCTTATAAGCTTTAATCAATAATGTATTTTGATTTGCCTATTTTGTGTTTACTTTCCCTGTGATGATTGTCTTGGCGTAACTTGTATCAATTTGTTGCAGTAATTTAATTGTCTCTAGTAAAAATAAAAGCGCGATCGCGGCAAGAAAGATGACAAACTTACCTCCTGGAAACCCTCGCTCATCTCAACGCAATCCTCTTGATTTTGATGAATTTATCGGAGTCATAGTTGCATTTTTAACTATTGGCTCAATCCTATTTTGGGCTTTATCTCGTAAAGAATCAGGCTGGAATTTTGCTCAGTGGATACCTTCACTGTCTCCATCTGTGGCTCCAAGCATACAACCCAATCCTCAAGTAGGTTTAGATAATAATTTTAACAATCTACTTCCTGGCATCCCTAAAGTTCAAGTGACACCTACTTTAGAGCCTCAACTACCTGCAATTCCTAATCCGGATATTTCTGAGGGCACTATCAAACCCGGTATTCCACCAGCAGAGATACCGACACCAGAAAAACCCGTTGTTCCTGCGGTTGGGGTTGTTGGCATCATTCCGCCCCTCGTTGATAGTAATACCCCAAATATTTCGCCCCAAACTGAAGTGAGCACGCCTGCTGCCAAACTACCTACAATCCCGCCTCCAAAAACTTTTACAGATGTACCGAATCAATTTTGGGCACGGAATTTTATTGATGTGCTATCTTCACGCAAAATTGTCGAAGGCTTTGGAGATTATTCATTCCGTCCAAATCAGCCAATTAACCGGGCTGAATTTGCAGCGATTGTGAATCGTGCTTTTAAGAAAGAGATTGGACAGACAAAGTTAAATTTTAATGACATTCCAGCCAACTATTGGGCAACAGGAGCGATAAATGATGCGATCGCCACTGGATTTATGAGAGGATTTCCAGATCAAAGCTTTAAACCTGAGCAGAAAATTCCCCGTGTTCAAGTATTAGTTGCCCTGGTTAGCGGCTTAAATTTAAAAACACCAGCTGCTCCGGAAAAGGTACTAAATATCTACAAGGATGCTAAAGATATTCCCAAGTACGCCATTCCTAAGGTTGCAGCAGCTACCATCGATGGGCTGGTAGTCAATTATCCTGATAAGGCAAATCTTGCCCCTAATCGAGAAATTACCCGTGCTGAAGCCACAGCAATGATTCACCAAGCCCTAGTGAAAATGGGCAGGTTACAGCCGATTAAATCTGAAAATATTGTCCAAGCAACCAAGCCGTAATTTTCTCTAGAGTTGCGCTGATTTGACATAACTTCCAAAAACACAGCCACTTGCCGTGCAGTTTCTTTAGCTAGCTAGCAAGTGGCTGTATTTTGCAGCAAATTTTTTAGATATTTTACTCTTTGCCTACAACTTGATTTTTAAGAGTTGAGATTTCGGAAGTTAACTCGTCTCGGCTTGAGGCTTTGAGTAAATAGCGGTAAATAAACCAAACTGAGTAACCAATCCCGATTAATTCAAAAGTTGGTGCGACTAAGGGAATATCGTTCAATGCATCTAATATTGCTAACACTACTCTGAGGGTAACAACCGAAGCCACAATTAAACCAAAGACAATCAATGGCTGCTTGTATTGATTGAATATGTTCCCAGCATATTCGGGCAGCGTTGCTAAAATGCTAGAAAGCTTCTCCCCGTATTTGAGCCATTCGTCTTGAGAACCAGATGGTTGAACCCTGGTAATGGTTCCTGTTTGGTTGTTGATTTCTGGCATTGTCGCCTCTGGAGATTTTGTTTCCATGATTTCCGGTTCTTGCATTTCCGCTTCCATTTATAATGACAGTTAAGCTTTTCTTATCCGACAGAATACAACCAAAAGGCTGTTGAATTGGAGGATGCAGTTTGCATCGCTCAGGAGGAACTGACAAACAAGCCCACTTCCCTACAACAATAATTGCTTTTATGCCATTTCTTCATCAACTACAAGATAGAAAATGTATAGAAAGGCAGAAGTCAATTTGTATTGGATGAAATACAATTAGCGATTTTGGAGCTTGTGTTGTTGCAAACTCAAATCCTAACCTTTGCCAGCATCCCTATGCTTTCTCATCCGACATTTATCGTAGGAGAAAAGTACATGTATTGCAAAATTTGTTTACCTTTCTTTTATACAAGCCAGATAGCTAATTTTGATTGACATTAAGCTATGTTAAGATGCTTACTAATATTTCTAATGTTGATATGGCTGTGATTATTGAAATCAGTTGTTACATATCTTAATCTAAATGGACTTAATTCATTTTTGAAATCTATGGGGAATATCCACGTCGTGTTTTGCCTTCCCTACAGTTATAAATATTCTAGTTGCAGAAGTCCTAATATTTTTGGAAATTTGAAATTTGAAAAATGATTTTAATATATCTGAGGATATTAATTGACAGCTAAAACGTAGTAGAGTTGTGCATTATACGAATCTACCTCTGTATCGCTGTATCACCACTAATTGCAATTCTGATCCAAAAGCAGCTAAACCCATCAACAATCGAAAATCAGTCCTTCTAGTTGTGAATACAGGTATCAAAATCAATATCTGATATTTGCTCCAGATTTCTATTATTTACTAGCTTTTAAATTAGATTCGCGACTTAAAAACCTCTAAACATCTTATCTAGCTTGACTTTATTTGAAAATATTGCATAGCGATCGCAACCCTAGCAGGAGGAGAAATAATACGTGTACATACTGAACATCTTGAGTTAAGATAACAACGCACATAGAGTTTTACCCTAAAGAAAATGACAGCAGATAACTCCCACAACGGAAGTATCTGGGAACGGCTAGAGCGTGGCAGAAAGCTAAAGGCTGCACGTGGTGGTTATGCTGGTTACGGTTCACCACCATACGGTCTGACCTCAATTAACGGCGAACTCGTTGAAAACCCAGACGAACAAGCCATAATTGAGATGATTCGCCGCCACCATAAATCAGGAAAGTCTTTACAGCAAATAGCTAATTGGCTCAACGAGAACGACTACACAACCAAGAGAGGTCAGATGTGGAAACGAATATCTGTGAAGCGAGTGCTTGACCGGTTATACGGCAAGACACCTAGAATATCAGGCGTGTCTACAAGTAGCAACTCTAATTACATGGAAAATCGGAATACTCACCATCAACATATTCAATTGGAGGAAAATTCTTAATCTGGTTCTAGATTAATCAGTTAGCTACTGGCTAGTTTGGCAAACCTATATAGATTGTAAACGCTTTTATCTGCTAAATTTGCACCCAACGAAGCGTAACATCCGTTATCATATGTTTCAATTGAAACAAAGTCCACTAGCCATAGCGGAACTGTATTGTTTATGCACTTTGATGAGTCATTGACAACCGAAAGAGATATCGAAAGCGCGATCAATCGTCAGCCATTATTAGTTACCCCTGAGACTCCCCTATTTGAAGTAGTGGTTTTAATGACTCAGAGTGGGCTTGACAGCCAAAAGCAGTCTATTTTAGCTGGTAATCCAGGCTCAAATCATGCAAAATGCAAAACTTCAAGTTTTGCACTGGTGATGAAAGACGAAAAACTGCTAGGGATATTTACAGAGCGGGATATAGTCAAATTAGCGGCTGAAGGGAGAGATATTCAAACTTTAACCGTTGGGGAAGTCATGACTCCTCAAGTAATTACTTTGCCAATCAACTCATTACGGGATTTGTTTGGTCCATTATTTCTATTTCGTAGGTATAAAATTAGACATTTACCCATAGTTGGCGATCGCGGTGAGTTGATTGGTATTATTTCCCAAGATGGTATTAGGCAGCTAGTAAAACCGACTGACTTTCTCAAGCTCAAGCGAGTTTCAGAAGTAATGACAACGCCAGTAATTGTTGCACCACTTCAAGCGTTAATATCGGAGATTGCTCAACTCATGACAATTCATGGAGTTAGCTGTGTTGTTATTACCCAAGATACTGAAGTAGAGGGTGAAGAAAATCGCGCATTTCCTGTGGGAATTGTAACTGAACGGGATATTTTGCATTTTCAAGCCTTAAAGCTCGATATGAGTCAAACTTCCGTTGATACAGTGATGAGTAGTCCCTTGTTTTTATTGCAACCAGAAGATACCCTGTGGACAGCATATCAAGAAATGCAGAATCGCCAAGTGCGGAGACTGGTAGTATCGTGGGATTGGGGAGAGGGAATTGGGATTATTACGGAAACAAATTTACTACAAAGTTTGGAAATTAAAGAAATCTTTGAAGTTGAAGAAAGTATCGAAAAGACATTTCAACAAGTAGAATCACAAACAATTCAGCAAATACTCAATCATAAAATTAATCATCAGGAAAAATTGGAGCGTTTGCTAGCTCAAGTTTCTGACAATTTAGACAAAATTTTTAGACAAAATTATATTTCCTTGGAAAGACAACAATCGCAGATAGAATCTGTATTGCTTGATGTTGAAGAGATGCAAGTTTTAGTTTGCCAAATTAATCAAGAAACCAAAGATTTACAAAAAATCGCACAAGCAAATCTAGAAGATGAAGAAAATATTCATCAAAAACAGCAAATCATTGAGGGTAATATAAACGAGGAAGAAGGAGAACAAGATGGACGAGAGGGAAATCTTCCCAAGCATTTACCTCAGATAGCGACTGGAAGCTAATGTTAAGCTGTAATGCTTGTATTTTTCTGATTGAATTCTTGAATATTCCCGAAATTACCAAAAACTTGGGAATATCAAAATATTGATATTTAGATATTAGAACTCAAACCCACACGAAGAGTAAAACCTGGACTATAAATTCTATTGACTCTTTCATACTGTTCCCCAAGTATATTTTCTAAATAAAATGTCAGTCCCAATGTTTGATTTATGGGTATGCGACCACTAAAATCGAGATTTAGATAAGATGGCGAAAAATCTGTCACTTTATCAGTCGGATTATTAAATAGCGATCGACGCGCACCACTATAGTAAGTTGCATACAAATTAGCTTGCCATCCATTATTTTGATAACCAATTCCTGTTTGCAAATTCGAGTAAGGAATCAAGCCTAGTTGTAACCCTGACTCAGTTCCAGTTTGAATTTTGGCATCTGTATAAGTGTAGTTAAAAAATGTGGACCAGTTAGGTGCTATTCTCCAACGTAAGGCAGCTTCAAAACCATTGGTATCGACTAAGCCAATGTTTTGCCATTGTCCTTGAATAATACCTAAACGGTCATCTAAACTGCTACCAAAATAAGTAAATTGCCCAGTCAAATTTTGAGATAAATTAACATCAACTCCAGCAGTCCAAGAAGAACCGGTTTCTGGTTTCAAATCACGATTTGGTAACCAACCATGCACAGTATCGTAAACGTATTTTTGGTCTAAACCAGGATTTCGCTGTACGGATGCCCAACTGCCACGTAGAGCGATATTTGGTGAGATTCCATAGCGGAAACCAAGACTGGGGTTGAAATAGTTACCAAATTCCGAATCAAAATTTTGTCTCAAGCCTAAATCAATTTGCAATGCATCGTTAATATTAATAGTATTAATGGCAAATAAAGCTGTATTTAATAAACTTTGGTTCTCTTCCTCATTCAAACTAATTCTATCTGGGCGATTACTATTGGCAATTCCATCAATATTTGTATTATTTAAATCTAAACCCCAACGTAATTGATAATTGGGAGAGATTTTCCATTCGTGGTCTACTCTGCCAGTAAATTGTTGTGTATCTAATGTTCCTGTGCGGTAAAATTGCTGATTGGAAACAACATTAGGGCCATAGGTATTAAAGTAATCTTGGTTGAATCCAAAGGTTGTTGTGAGCTTGGAATTAGTTGCCAGTTGAGATTTCCAAGATAGACCAATATTTAATCCATCGTGATCGAGTCTATCCCTTTGTAACGGGAAACCAAAGTACACTAAACCACGGCGACTACTGAGTTTTTTAACATCTAAACTCAGGGTATTTTTTTTGTTTAAATCAACTCCAATATTCCCAAAATAGCTACTAGTAGCAGTGTCAGCATTGAATAAATTACCACTCGAGTCACGATTGGCTGCACCAACCGGAACTTTATATTTATTATCAGTAAACAAGCGTTCAAAACTTAAATTGTAACGAACATTTTCTGTCCCACCGCTAAAGCTTGATTGTTGGTTATTTAAATTCAATGAACCAAATTCTACAGTTGCATTCAGTTTCGGTTTACCGCTACCTTCTTTGGTAATGATATTAATGACTCCACCCACTGCTGAGGAACCGTATAAGGAACTAGCGGCACCGCTATAGAGTTCGACTCTATCTATTGCTTCTACAGGAATACTGTTTAAATCTGTAGCTCCATGATAGGTATTGATGTTGGTGTTTATTTGTCTACCATTGATGAGGATAACTGACTGATTTATTGACGCACCACGATAATATGTACCTGTGTGAATATCTGCACCATGACCAACATCATTAATAGCGAATCCTGGCATTCTTTTAAGAACATCAGCAATGCTTGTTGCTCCTTGTTTTTGAATTTCTCCTTTATCAATTATATATGTTGGTGTTGATTCTGGTAATGCCTCTTTTTCTGCGATCGCTTCTAATTCGATTTCGGAATCATCTGTTTCTGGGGGAGAATTTTGAGTTATTTGCTCAGCATTAATTATTGGTTTTAATTCATTTGCTGTAATTGCTTGATTAAGTAGATTAGCTTTATTTAGTGGTAATTTAATTTGACTGAGATGAGAAATATTTGTTTCTGTGTCTGAAGTTTTATCTAAATTTTTTACATGAGAGTGGGAATTAATTAATGTCTGATTTGCCAATGATGGAAAATCAACAAATAAGCTGAGAAAATTAATTGAAAATGACCACAATACTTTATTCATTTGAATGTTGTATATACAATATTTTTTGCAAACGACTATGTCGATGCATCTCAATTTTTCAAGATTAAATCTTTTGTGTTTGAGTTGCGATCGCTAACTATATGTTCTGAAAATTTTATGAAAATTTTAAGCGAGATTTTATAGCTTATTGAAGAAACTTTGCATGAAAACTTTCTCGTAACTAATACGAAATCAATGAAAACATGCAGAAGTTACATAGGAAAGATAACCATTCTATCTGTGATCAATAAATTTTCGATTACCATTTATTTTTTGGAAATTTATTTATCTCAATCTTATTAATTCCTATCTAGATTAATACACAAAAGATTATCGGTATTTAAAATCAATTGTCAACACCTTTTTCTCATGATTTAGCATTGTTTTTATCTTTGACATTCTGTCTTATTTAAATATCTACTACCTGTCAAACTTTTACGAATTGTCATACATAGAAAATTTGATTAAATCTATTTAATCAGGGCTTAAAGATTGACACAAAGTACAAAATATGAATATTTCCAGAAAATCGCAGGGAGCACCACTGTGTTAAAAAAGAATGAATTTGTTGAATATAAAAAAGATATTAGTATTGAGTTAAATAATTTAGGTTGAACACCGGCATATTGCTTTTGTCTTGCGGGATTAAGGTAACTGAAGCGAAGACAATTAGCGATATTATCAATTAGAAATAAATGAAAATTATTCCAATACAGATAAGAGTATGTCAAATATTCTGGATTTTGCCTGAGGGGGTGACGAGTGCCCTGTCTGTCGATTACGTCAATATTCCCATAAATGCTCAATATTGATTGCGGTTGAGTATTTTTTCGTTAAATACTTGACCACGGAATTAAAATATAGTACATTTGAACTGTAAACGTGTTAATTAGTTGAATATCTGTAAATATTCTCAAGTGTCCCCAATCAAGAAATTGCATGGTAAAAGTCATGAGAATAAGCAATTTAGGAGAGCTAAATTCATGAAGCTATCGAGACTGAATTTGGGTAGTGTAATTGCTGTAGCCCATATAGATGGTCACTTGCAGCTATTATTAAATCGAGGCGATGAACTGGAATTATTGGAGATAGAAGCACCAGTCGCAGCATTTGAAGGATTGCAAGAACTAAATGAGATAGTTGCAGAAGCAACTGCACTTCCTCCAGTTAATGAATCGTTCGCAATGTTACCAATTAATTCGTCGATGGCAAATGCAGTTGGCTATGATGCGGACATGTCTGTTTTACAAATAGAATTTCGTAACGGTGCAGTTTACCAATATGCAGGTGTAGAGCCGGAGGTTTGGCAGGATTTGCATGATACAAACTCCGTTGGCAAATACTTTAACAATGAGATTAGGGGTAATTATCTATCTAGCTGCATATATGAGAATGATTGCGATTGCTGATTGCCCTTGATAAGTGTTCCTGGTTGCTCCTGGCTAATTGCAAGTTGTGTAATTAGCCATTTCTTCAAGTTTTATCTTCGTTCGTTGTTCACCATTGAGTTTTGGTTGGTAATTGCTCTTTTTAATACCCTAATTCCAGAACAATCTTTCAACCGCGATGAACAGAATTTCAATGAACAATTTAAATATTCCTTCCGATAGATAGATTATTTGCCAGTTTAATAATAATTTTATAAATAGGTAGAAACAACAAGACTAGAATTTAGTTGATTGTTTCTACCGAAGGTTTTCAATGGCTCCAAATCAGAAGTATATGGCTCGTTATAGCTAAATTAGCTTTATTTGCTTTAGCTGTAGCGAGAATTTTATATTTTGGGGAAATGAGTTGGTAATCGAGTTTGAGTTAGGTAGAAAATTAGTATTTGCTGATACTAAATTTTTACTGCTAATCTAGCTTTGTTCAAAACTCGTAATTTTATAGATAGATGAAAGCAACAACAACACCCAGAGTTAAAGTTTGCTGTATTAGCAGTATAGAAGAAGCTTGGATAGCCATCAATAGTGGAGCTTCTGCACTGGGTTTCGTATCAAATATGCCTAGTGGCCCAGGGGTAATTTCTGAGGAATTAATCACTGAAATTACTGCAAAAATACCACCACCAATCGCTACATTTTTGCTCACTAGCTATCAAGAAACTGAGGCAATAATCGAACAATTAAGGCGTTGCCGTTGTAATACTGTGCAAATATGCGATCGGCTATTATCTGGTAGTTATCAAGATATTCGTACAGCATTAACTAATGTTTCGATTGTACAAGTAATTCATGTTACAGATGAAAGATCGGTTGAGGAAGCAATAAAAATTGCTCCCCAAGTCGATGCGCTATTACTAGATTCAGGGAATCAATCGCTAGCAATCAAAAAGTTGGGAGGAACAGGACGAATTCACGACTGGAAGTTAAGTAATCAAATTCGTGAATTGGTAAACGTGCCAATATTTTTAGCAGGAGGACTAAAACCCGAAAATGTTGCTCTTGCAGTCGAAATAGTTGCTCCTTTTGGGCTTGATTTATGCAGTGGTGTACGCAGTCAAGGCAAATTAGATGAAGCCAAATTGCAAGAGTTTTTTAAGCAGTTAAAAGTGCTGAGTTAGAACACAAGTAATTACGAATTACGAATTATTATGGTTGTCTGGCAACTCTCGGTTGACTCAGATAGCCATACACAACTTTAGAAACTTGACTGATAAATTGGGTTCCTCGCGAATCCCCAAAAGGTCTTCTGACCATGATACCAGCTAGATAACGCTTACCTGATGGTAGTTGAATAATTCCTGCATCTCCCAGAATTACTCCTAATGTTCCAGTTTTATGAGCAATGACTGCACCTTTGCCAATTCCAGATGCAAGTAAACTTCTATTCTGCACACGGCGCATAATATCTATTACTTTAGTCTGACTGGAGTTAGTCAATAACTGATTATTGGAAATCAATGCCGATAGTCTCACCAAATCTTTGGGACTAGTGGTATTTGTACCTTTAAAATCACCTAAAAGATTGCGAATAACCGTATTTTGTAATCCCCAATTGCGAAAGCGAGGATTGAGTTTTGATTTTCCACCCAAACGATCAATAATCATGTTGGTTGCAGTATTATCGCTGATGGTAATCATTTTGGTGGCAGTTTCCATCAAGTTAAAGCGAGTTCCAGCAGGTTTGTACTGCATATTTCCAGAACCACCCGTTATCAAGTCGCGTCGCATCACCAAGGTTTCATTCGGTTTGATTCTACCCGCATCTATTTCTTGAAAAAGAGCAATTAGAATTGGAAACTTAATTGTACTGGCTGCTGAAAAGACTTTTTCCCCGTTGTAATCTAAATAATTACCTGTGTCTAAATCCAGAACAAATATTCCCGGTTCGATTGATTTATAACGCGCCATTAGGGTTCTCACTTGAGCCGCTAGTTGTGATATTTCACTACCTAAAGGAACTACGCCAGCAAAAGGAGAAATACTCCCTACTTGAACGGGAAATTTTTCTTCGCTAGATTCAGAACCACCACTGGAAATACGTTCGATGGATGAGAAATTCACAATCCAGTGTGAAGCCGAATCACCACGAATTAATACCTTTTCGGGTGAAACAGTATATCCCGGTGCTAATTCCACAACAACCCTAGCAGTTTTGCTATCAACTTTACCAAGGCGAACTTCTCTAACTGTAGAACCAAAGCGATCGCGTATTGTATTTCCCTCAATGTTTGTATTTGGTAAATCTAGTACCAATCGTGTCGGGTTCTTAATTAAGAATGCTTTCGGTTGTACTGCTGATTCTGTAGTAATATTGAGTTGATTTTGTGCCTGATCGAAATACCATGACTCTAGTCGAGAAGCATTTGCAGGAAAAGAAAGCAGCCCAATACTGGCGACGCTAAGTAATAGAAAGCGTAACTTCATGCGTATTATTTCGAGTGTGTGTGTGAGAATTACTAGGACAAGTTTTCTTCTTCTTTTTGATATATCCGGAAGAAAACGGAGTCGGAATCTAGTAGTGAAAATGGAATACTACAAAGTGACATGTAAATTTTAGAATTGTTCCAGAATCAAAATACAGAAGTTTGTCTTTGGGTAAAATCTAATACCTATCGGCGGATACCCAAGAAGTTTTTGCTACACAAGCGATAAATCCGGGTTAAGCATTGTGTAATTGATAGCAGATACCTTTGTTAAATGAAATCGGCTTGAATGAGCCATCCAGGTTGATAATCGTCTCAGCACTACCGAGAAACAGGTAGCCATCTGTTCTTAATTGCTGTTTTACCTTTTTCAGCAAGGCTTTCTTGGTTGCCATATCATAGTAGATTAAAACATTGCGTAAAAAGATCACGTCGATTTCGGGAAGGGATGACCAAGATTGCATCAGGTTGATCTGACGAAACTCTGCCATCTGGCGAATTTCGGACTTTATTTGCCAGTCACTATCTAGCCGATGAAAGTACTTGTCACGGAGATGTTTAGATAGTCCACGGCTAATTTCCAGTTGGTTATAATGCCCTTTTTCGGCACGTGCTAATACTTTGGTGGAAAAATCGCTAGCAATTAGCCTGATAGACCAATTGGTAAGTAAGGGAAAATGTTCACGAATTAGCATAGCGATGCTGTAGGGTTCTTGTCCATTAGAGCAAGCAGCACACCAAATGTTTAGCGATCGCTCAATAGCCCGTTTTTTGATTAACTCTGGTAGTATGTATTGTCTTAGTGCTTCAAAAGGGTGATGATCTCGAAAGAATGAGGTTTCATTAGTGACTAACGCCTCGATTGTCTGGACATGAAGATTGTTAAAGGGTTGAGTGCGTAGGTATTTTACCAGTTCAGCAATTAAAGTAAATCCTGCTGATTCGGCAATTGGTTGTAAATGTAACTCTGCCAGATAGCTTTTCTCAGCAGACAACACAACTGCTGAATGATCACGAACCAATTGACGAAGATACTCAAAATCATTGGTGCTGACACCCTTAGCCTGTTCCATTACAGACCTGAAATAGGAATTTGATGATCACTAATTCGCCGCATAATTTCACTTGCCATTTGCTCAAGGGGAACAATTTGATCGGCAAGTCCAGCATTGACCACAAAACCAGGCATTCCCCACACTACGCTACTAGCTTTGTCTTGGGCTAGCACTTGTCCACCCGCCTCACGGATACACTTACAGCCATGTAACCCATCTTGCCCCATACCTGTAAGGATGACTGCGATCGCGCCAGCACCATAAACTTCTGCTACCGAGCGGAACAGTACATCTACTGAAGGACGGCAGGAATTTTCGCTCGGTGCTTGATGAGTAGCAAGTCGAACCACACCTTTGTCGCGTTGCACAACTAAATGAAAATCTCCCGGTGCAATCCAAGCTTGTCCAGCTTCTAATACCACTCCGGGAACCGCTTCATTTACTGGGATTTGACATTTAGAAGATAAGCGTTCAGCTAATAGTTTCGTAAACATGGGGGGCATGTGTTGCACAATCAAAACGGGAACTGATAAATCGTCTGGAAGCTCTCTAAGCAATACGGTTAGGGCATTAGGCCCTCCAGTAGAAACCCCAATTGCGACAACCTCTACCCGCTTGGGATGGGTAGAAACGGGAAAAACAACTGGATGAGCAACCGTACTTGGTGTTGTCAATGTAGTAGTTATTGCACCAAATACTTTGATTTTGGGAATTAAATCCGCTTGAATATGTTGATTTATCGCCTCTACACTTCCTAAGTTACTAGGTTTTGTAGCATAATCTGAAGCCCCTAAAGAAAGAGCTTCGAGTGTTGCGATCGCTCCAGTCCGTGTAGAGGTACTGAACATAATCACTGCTAGGTGGGGATAGATTTGGCGAATCGCGGAGAGAGTTTGTAAACCATCCATTTCTGGCATTTCGATATCCAGGATCACAATATCTGGATTGACCTGGGGAATTTTGGCAAGGGCGATGCGACCGTTGGCAGCGACTCCTACCACTTCTAGTTCTGGATCGATGGATAAAATCTTACTGATTCGGCTGCGAACTACTACTGCGTCATCAACAACTAGTACCCGAATTTTGGGCATTGGGGATTGGGGATTAGGGACAAATCAAGTCAAAAGTCAAAAGTTAAAACAGAAGAATATTTTTACTGTTTTTGGGAATTAAGAACACTGAAAAAAAACTAATACATAAACTGGCTGACGACTTTCTGTAAATCTACTGCCATACGCGATAATTCTGTAGCTGCCTGTAAGGTATTACTCGTACCAATCGTTGTACTTTGAGTATTCAATGCCACAACTGCGATATTTTTGGCAATATCAGATGTTCCTTTGGCTGCCTCAGCAATATTGCGGTTAATTTCATTTGTCGTTGCTGTTTGCTCTTCAATAGCACTAGCGATCGTGCTTTGAAAGTCGTTGATTTGATTGATAATATCAGTAATCTGAGTAATGGCTTGAACCGCAGCTTTTGTATCTGTCTGAATCGCTTCAATGCGTTGGCTAATATCTTCAGTGGCATTTGCTGTTTGTTTGGCTAATTCTTTTACCTCGTTGGCGACTACAGCAAATCCTCTCCCAGCATCTCCGGCTCTTGCGGCCTCAATTGTCGCATTGAGCGCCAGTAAGTTTGTTTGCCCAGCGATGGCAGTAATCACTTTAATTACTTTGCCAATTTCAATGCTGCTTTGACCCAGTTTACTAATTGTTTCATTGGTGCGGTCAGCAGTTTTAACTGCTTGAGTCGTAACTTTTGCCCCTTCCATGACGGTCTTAGCAATTTCTTGAATGCTGGCATTCATCTGCTCTACCGCAGTCAAAATTGTACTGCTATTTTGGCTCACCTGTTCGGCGGAGCTAGATGCCGAGGTTGCCTGTTCAGAAGTTTGTTCGGCGTTTTGAGTCATTTCTGTGCTAACTGCGGTCAATTCTTCTGATGAAGACGCAACTGCTGTGGCAACTTCTGCCATCTGTCTGATTGAAGACCTCAAGCTGCTAATCATCTGATTGGCATTATCTGTCAGCTGTTTAAAATCTCCAGCATTGCTTTCCTCAATTTGTTTGGCTAAATTTCCTTGGGCAACAACAAGGGTGACTTCATTAATACTTTTGATCTGCTCTCTTAAATTTGTAGACATTTGGTTAAAGTTATCAAGCAATCCTTGCCAACTCCCCTTTGCTCCTTTGACAACAGCTTGAGAGCCAAGTTTCCCTTCTGTACCAATTTCGGTTGTTAAGCGAGAAACTTCTTGGGCAAAGTTTTGGTTTAAACTTACCAATTCATTAAAAACTAAGACAATTTCACCCAGTTCATTATTATCGGCAGCTAAACGAACACTAAAATCACCATTTTTTACTGATTTCAGTGCTAATAATAACGCTTGCAGTTGCTTTTTTGTGACACCGTCATCAGTCGGGGAAGCTACACTCTTCTGTGAGGAAGATCTAGAGTTGGCTGTTTTTGCTGCCCGATTCGTAGTCATTGCAAAGCGCTCCTCAATTACTCGGTAACGTGATTTATCAAATTAGCATTTAGAATTTTTTTGGCATCTAAAACTAGGAGAAATCCATCTGGGAGAGGGTAAGCCCCTGCTAGCATCCAACGCATTTTAGCTTTTAAGGTTGTAGGTGGGAGTTGAAAGCTGTTCTGTGGAAACTCTAATACATCACCAACATTATCGACCAGCAAACTGACTACTTCATCCTCAAAATGTAGAATAATATTAAATCCTTGCGGCTCATCTACAAGTTTTATATTTAATTGTGTCTGCGGTTTGCTCATCTCTAGTCGGCGTTGCAAATCGATTACAGTAATAATTTGTCCACGTAAATTAATCAAGCCACAGATATCTGGTGGGGCTAAAGGTATACGAGTTATTGTTTGTGGGCGAATCACTTCTTGAACGTGTCGCACGTTAATACCAAAATAAACTCCTTGAAGAAAAAATGTACAAATTTGTTGTTCAGCCATTAGTAATCAATTGCAGCAAATGAGGGTTAGCAATGCGAATTACAGCCTCAATGTCAAGAATTTCTGTAATTTTACCCTGAAATACGGCGCACAAAAGTACACCTGGTCTACTAGAGACACCTGTAATTATCAGTGGTTCTTCTACAATGTCAAGAATCCGCTCAACTACTAACGCCACGCTGAGTTTTGCGGAGGGGGAGACAATTACTATCTGGAGAGTCTCTGCAATAGTTGCCCTACTTTGCTCATCGAGGTGATGCTCATAGTTATGGGAAAATATGTTGTGCAGGTCAATTAGCGGCAAAATTTTACCGCCAGATTGCACCACATCCTGATTACCTACTTTCTCTACCGCAGAACAAAGAATTTCTTCCAGCCGAAAGGCAACGGTCAGAGGAATGCCCATGCGATCGCCTCCGGGTCCCTCAAATAATAATATTTTTTGGCGATCGCTTACTTGGTCTTGGTCTTTTCTGCCGTTTTCAATTAATAACTGCTGCTTTTGTTTAGCGGTGACACCAGATTGGTTTGCTAAACCAACAACATCAATAATTAATGTCACTGTGCCATCCCCTAGAATAGTGGCTCCGGCAAATAAAGATTGCACCTTTAACTGTTTTCCTAAAGGTTTAACCATAATGTCTTGGATGTCTTCAATTGTGTCCACAACTAATCCAAATTGATAGTTATCAACTTGCACAATTACGAGACTGAACATTTCCAATTCGGGAACGCTGTTGGGTATTTGTAATACTTGATTTAAATAAACTAATGGTACAAGAGTGTCCCGCAAGCGATACACAGGGACATCGTAAAACATCTCAATCTGATTAACTGCCTGTGTTTCTAGACGTACTAGCTCTTGGATACTTGCTTGGGGAATAGCATAGCGATCGCTGCCACTGGTGACAATTAATGCGGGAATAATCGCCAAGGTCAGGGGAATCTTAATTTTGAATGTCGTTCCTTGTCCTTGCTGGCTATAAATTTCAATCGTGCCGTTAATTTTATCAATATTAGTCTTGACAATATCCATCCCGACTCCCCGCCCAGAAAGGTTTGTCACCTGTTCTGAAGAAGAAAAGCCGGGTAAGAAAATTAAGTTGATTGCTTCTGTCTCACTCATGGAGGCAGCTTCTACGGCACTCACTAAACCCAACTGCTGCGCTCGTTTTTTGAGTTTTTCCAAATCCAAACCATGACCATCATCGCCAATTTCAATATTGACTTTGCCACTTTCATGAAAAGCTCTTAAAAATAGCCGTCCGACAGATGACTTTCCACAAGCAGTCCGCTCGCTTGGTAACTCAATGCCATGATCTATACAGTTGCGTACTAAGTGAGTTAAGGGGTCTTTAATCGCTTCAATAATGCTTTTATCCAGTTCAGTATCTATTCCCTCCATGTCAACCTTAACTTCTTTACCGGAAGCGATCGCTAAATCGCGGGTGACGCGAGGAAACTTTTGCCAAATGGTACTAATTGATTGCAGCCGAGTTTTCATGATCTCTTGCTGCAACTGGGATGTCAGAAGACTCAGGTGTTGGCAAGTAGCAGCAAAGCCACTATCTTTAAACTTTGTACTAAATCCGATCACCTGATTACGGGTTAAAACGAGTTCACCCATGAGGTTCATCACCTGATCTAGCAGGTTAACATTGACTCGGATCTGTGAAGATTCTGATGCTGTCAGGGTTGAGACTTCCGGGAATTCGTTATTGGAATACGTAGTATCAATATTTGTCTGTGACCTTTGCGGATTCACAACAGATGTAATCGTTGGCTGCTCAGTTGACTGCAATTGAGTTAAACTCGTAATTAGTGCTGAATAATCGCGATCGCCTTCATGCCTCGTTGCTTCAATTTGGGACAGAATCTGCCGAATGCTGTCAAGTATTTGCAGTAAAGTATTGATAACCGTAGGGGTGATTGCTAGTTGGCGATCGCGTAAAGACGAGAGCAAATTCTCCCCAGCATGAGCAAGTGATTCCAATTTGGGAAACGGTAAAAAGCCGCAGTTTCCTTTAATTGTGTGGAGTGACCGATAAATGCGAACTATGGCTTCTCCTTGTTCTGATACTTTATCTAGACAAATAATATCTTGTTCAATTTGATTCAGATTTTCATAGCTCTCAATGAGGAATGCTTCTATATCATCGTTAATTTCAGTTAACTCCATTGCCTTTTCGGTGAAAAATTAGATACTTTGTGTTTATGGTAATTTAATTTATTTAATTTAATTTATTTAATTTTAAATCTCAGCAATATACCGCTTTCAAATAATGTTGAGATTTTTAATGCTGAAAAGATAACGTTATTTTAATGGTAAAGTAATAAATATGCAATGTCCTTTGTTGCTATTCAACTCGAACTTTCAAGAATGGTTTTTGGAAAGGGAGATAATGTTACAAATGTAAACAATGTGGTCGTCATTTCCTCAAATTTTACCAAGCTTGGCGCGACTCAAACCATGTCAAGCAATTGTGTCTCAAGACGCATCTTAAAGGCATGAGTCTGCGGGAACATCGAGCCGACAACAGATAATCACCACACGACAATTTTGCATTGGCTTCGTAAAGCCAGGCTTGACTTAGATGAAATTTCAAATACTTAACTAAAGTTTAGTTACACCCTATACCATTAACTTTTCAGCAGATGAATTTTAAATATTTTTAACTTAAACAACTAAATTTAAATGATTTTTTATGGTATGAAGGTCATCCATTAATATATTAGTTAACTGATATCAATCAACAATTCTTAAGCTAAAACACAAAAGGGCAGAGATAATGACATTGGTTTTGATTATTGATGATGCAGCCTTTTCTCGCAGAATGCTCCGAAAGTTTCTACAAGTTGATGGTTACGAAATTATAGAAGCAACTAATGGACGTGAGGGATTAGAATTAGTTCACCAGCGCAAACCAAATTGTGTATTAGCGGATCTACTCATGCCAGACATGAATGGGTTTGAATTTCTGCAAGCTTTACAAGATGAAGAATTAAAAATTCCCACAATTATCATCTCAGCCGATATCCAAGAAGGGGCACGCAATCAAAGTTATAGTCTTGGGGCTATTAACTTTATTAATAAGCCAGCAAAAGAAAATGAACTGCGAAAGGCAGTCCAGCAAGTTATTAATACTCAGGAATAAGTTTTGATGAATGTAACAGCAGAACAACTGGATGCACTTCAAGAGTTGATTAATATTGGAATTGGTCGAGCCGCAAGTCTACTAAATGAGATGGTAGATTCTCACATTGGTCTGAAAATTCCATTTGTGAAAGTATTAACTGCTGCTGAAGCCTATCAGGACTTAGCAACACGATTCCATGATGACAGCTTGGCATCTGTAAGACTAGGCTTTACAGGTTCTTTTTCTGGTGCTGCTGGCTTGATTTTTCCTACTGACAGTGCATCATCACTAGTTGCAGTGCTTACAGGTGAAGAGCCAGGTTCTGCTGATCTAGATGCGGTGAAAATTGGCACTCTGAGCGAAATTGGTAACATTGTTATCAATGGGGTAATGGGTTCGCTTAGTAATGTGCTAAAGCAGCATGTGAACTATACATTACCTGTTTACTTAGAAGATACAATTGAAAACTTATTATTATCTACTTATGAAAACAATACCAAAATATTGCTAGCACAAGCTCGATTCATAATTGAACAGTTAGAAATTATTGGGGATATTATTTTAATCTTTCACGTAGGTACATTTGATGCGCTCATCAATGCAATTAATGATGAAATTGCAGTCATGTGAACTAGAAAAATTCCTAACCTAGCTAGATAAAAATATTTAAATCTTCTGCTAAAATCCTAACGATGAAACAATGAATATCATAGAAAAAGCTCATGAACAATTTAGCCTTTTAGATAAAATTCCTTTAGGGGCTTTTGTTCTACAGTCAGATTACATTGTTTTATTCTGGAACTGCTGCTTAGAGGAATGGACAAAAATTTCCCGAAGTAAAATTTTAGGAAATTCAATTTATGAATATTTTCCTCATTTAAATCAGCCTCGTTATACTAGTCGCTTAGAGCAAATTTTTCAAGGCGGCCCTCCCGCAATCTTTTCTTCTCAATTGCATAAATATGTTATTCCTATACCGCTATCTGAAAATAAATATCGCATTCAGCAGACAACTGTAACTGCTGTGCCGGCAATGGACGGAAATAGATTTTATGCCCTGTTCTCAATTGAGGATTTCACAGATTTAACTTTTCGAGTTCAGGAATATAAAAACTTACGAGATCAAGCACTAGCAGTAGCGGAAGAACACCAGAAAGCCCAACAAGCTGCTGAAGTAGCAAACCGCATCAAAGATGAATTTTTGGCAATTGTTTCTCATGAACTTCGTTCCCCTCTTAATCCAATTTTGGGTTGGGCAAAGCTACTGAAAAACCGCTCATTAAACGAAGCTACTACTGTGCGTGCCCTTGAGACAATCGAACGCAATGCTGTACTACAGGCTCAGTTGATTGAAGACCTGTTGGATATCTCCCGCATTCTTCGAGGCAAGCTAGTACTTAATTTAGAAACTGTTGATTTTGCTTTGATTATTGAAGCTGCCTTAGAGACAGTACATTTGGCAGCAGAAGCAAAGTCTATTCAAATTAATCTTGATCTAGATATAAATATTGGACAAGTTAAAGGTGATAGTAGTCGTCTTCAACAAGTTGTTTGGAATTTACTCTCTAACGCCATTAAATTCACATCAGCAGGTGGAAAAGTCGAAGTCTACTTAGAACAGATTGATTCTCAGATACAACTCAGAATCATTGATACGGGCAAAGGTATTAATCCTGATTTTCTGCCACACGTATTCGAGTATTTCCGTCAGGCAGATAGTAGTACAAGCCGAAGTTCTGGCGGATTAGGACTTGGTTTGGCGATTGTGCGCCAACTTGTCGAGTTGCATGGTGGTAGAGTTTGGGCACAAAGCCCTGGCGAGGGACAAGGGGCGACATTTACAGTTTGCCTACCAGTGGTTCAACAGAGTCTGGAATTTAAAATTGAAGATCAGAACATCTCTGACGATTCCTATCCATTCTGTATGCTTCATACTCCACTAGAAGGGGTACGCTTGTTAATTGTGGATGATGATGCTGATACCCGTGAGTTTCTTGCCTTCCTATTGGAAGAGAACGGAGCAATCGTCACGATCGCAGCATCCGCCAATGAAGCACTCGCTATAATTGCACAGTCAAAACCAGACATACTGTTGAGCGATTTGGGTATGCCAGAAGTTGATGGTTACACTTTGATCAAAAAATTACGAGCAATGCCTGCTAATCAAGGTGGACAGATTCCTGCGATCGCTCTAACTGCTTACGCCGCAGAAACTACACAAAAACAGGTTTTAACCGCTGGATTTCAACTTCATATCACTAAACCAGCCGACCCCTCAAAATTAGTAGCTGCAATTGCAGCACTTGTTGAAGACTAATTGCTTAATGAAACTACAGATGCGTAAAAGTCCTGCGTGGTCACACCCAAATTAAATACTTACTACGCTTGAGTTTCAAGACTTAAATGCTCGTCTTCAGAGTGCGATCGCTCCCAATATGGTTCGGTTAAGCTCTAAGCAGTGTTTTATACAGAAAATTTGAGTGTTTCAATTTTAGCCAAAGTTCCCTTATGTATGGGTTTCTTGGTACGTTCTTCGGTTGCTTTTGCCTCACCGAGTGCTTGTTCTATAGCGCTCCGATGGAATTGCAATTTCTAACGCTTTAAACTTTAAACACCGTACCTGATTTTACATTCGGCACAAATAAAGAGAATTCTTTAAGTTGTATTTTTGCCGTTTGCACCCTGATGACAATTCTCAGTTTACATGCTTGGCGACCTGAACCGAACTGTATTGGGATGAGTAATATTCGCTCTAATTTGCACGTGGTGCATTAAAAGCTTCCCATGCAGCTTTTGCAGCATCCTGAAAACGCAAACCTAATTCGGTAAACTGGTTGACAAACAAATGCCAATTCTTTTCAGCCTCTTGTTGAATCACATTCAACGAGTTTTCAATTTTTTCTCGTTCAATGATTTTTTCGCCTTCAATAGTTTCCCGTGCTTTCCGCACTGCATTTAAATAGGTTTCGCGAGTAAGTGTTCCCGCAGATTCGGCTTCGGCTTGGGCGCGGCGTTTTAGGGCTTCAATCAAAGCTTTCGTTTCCTGTTTTAATTCATCAGTTTCGCCAGCCATTTCTGTATCAACCATATCGTTGGTTTGTGAATTTATGTCAATTTCTACAGTTTCAACGGATTCAATATTATGGTTAGTCATACTTTCAACATCCTTTTGTTTGTAATTATGGTGTTATTGGCAGTCAGGTTGCACCTAGGCTGTTGACTCTGTGCCTTTTGACATGGTAAAAGTTCATGCACTTTTAATGTCGTCACAATCCCCTGAAAACAACGTTTTTCGTTTTGATAGTGTGGATTGACCAAAAACTTCAGATAGCCATGCTTCAACGTCTGAAAAACTAATTGTTTCAAGTGCGTTTTTAATCAAAGCTGTCGTCAGATTCATAGTAGATAAACAGATGGTTAGCAGCATCTGACCCATTTCTTTAAATGGACAGCGCGCGGAAAATTGCTTATATTTTCCAAACAATGACTCAATCACATCAGAAGTAGCTAAAAAAGTAGATTGGTTTTTAATTTTTCGGCATTGAACAGACAAATAACCCAAAATACTTTGTTGAAGTTTCTGGAGAGAATTATCATCAAATATAACTTTATTTTGTTCAAAAAAATCGAGAGTTTTATGACTAATTCCTGATTGTTTGAGTTGAGTTTCAACACCTCGTGTGAGTGACACCATTTGGTTCCATTGAATTAGGTCTGATTCGTAGTCAACTAACCATCCCAATTTATCTACTATTTTCTGAGTAATCAGCGAAGGGTCAGAATCTGGCATTAATTTAATTAAAGTGTCTGGAGAAGAATTTAGTAATTTAATCCCCCAATTTGTCAACCTTTCTACATTAAAAAAACGACATTGAGAACGTTGTGTTGGAGGAGATAAAAATGATAAATCTGTTTGTTGTAATTTTTGTCTGCTGATATTACATTTTTGAATAAATGACTGATATCTCTCATCCGAATCTAGCTGGTATTTTAAAAGTAAAGCCATTGCATGAGTCACATCATGGGTATAGATAATATCTGGGTGATTTTGCTGGTATAGCTTGATTCCACGAGCTAGGTCGCTACCATTGTCCGCTACTATTTGTACTGGTACGCCGACTTTTTGACTGATTTTTTCTAGTTTTGATTCTATAATCTCTCCTTTCGTAGAATCCATAATTTCTAATCCGAAAATTTTCACGTCTTCATGCGCCAACCCTCTTTTCTGCTTCATCACATTTTCTTCAATATGCTGCTGTGAAACGCCTAAAATTACCAACGCTTTTTGTTTCCCTAATTCTAATGTCAAATCGACAATAAATATCCAATCATCACGATATTCTTTCTCTTTTGTCAATTCATATATTCCAATCCGAGCCAACCACTTTCTCACACAACTGAAACTTGGAGTTGCCTGCTCTTCATAATTATTAAACAACTCAAATACTTTTTCTACTCCTCTAAAACTGATACCACATTCAATTAAAAGTAAGAGTGCTTGCTGAATTATTTTGGCATCATAATGATGACCCTTCACATTTAATTCCATAGCTTCTATGATTTCTGCTTCGACTTGAATTTCCTCTTTTTTTCGTCTAAATCTCCTTCAATGTTTAACTCTTTTAGTTTTGACTCTGCCATCAACGCGCGATTTTTCCATTCTTCTCTTGAATCTAATAGATCTCTAACCTTGATTTCTAAGGCTCTAATCTTTTTTTGTTTTAATAGTGCTTTTTCTTTCCAGTTATCTCGACCTTTCTGAAACAAACGTGCTAATCTACTAACTGGGCTTTTAAACTCCTGCATGGGCTTTGAATGTGCTAAGTATTAACGACACTATTATTGTATGAAGCAATGGTGCCTTAAAACCAACAAAGTCAACAGCCTAGGTTGCACCCATAAATAGAAATAGGGGAAAGGGGAAAGGAGAAATTATTATTTACTCAAAATTTAGAATTGGGAGTTTAGGATTCCAGACTATCTAATTGGTAATTCTTTTTCTAAATTGAGTAATGCTTCGACTCGTTTTTCTGTTGTTGGGTGAGTTCTAAACAAATTAGCGAATGAACCACCAGAAAAAGGATTAATAATTAATAATGGCTCAAATGCTGGATTTCCAGATTCTACGGGTATTTGACGTGCTGTTGATTCTAAACGTTGCAAGGCACGGGCTAAAGCGCGAGGATTTCCTGTGATTCTAGCAGCCCCGGCATCGGCTGAAAACTCACGGGTACGGGAAATCGCCATTTGAATGACTGTTGCAGATATCGGTGCAAGTATCATTGTTAACAATAAACCGACAAAATTTCCGCCCCGGTTATCATCATCTCGTGAGCCTCCACCAAACCAAAATAGGTTTTGTGCTAGGAAAGATATTGCACCGGCGATTGTAGCTGCAACTGCTTGGGTGAGGGTGTCACGATTCGCTATGTGTGTCAATTCGTGGGCGATTACAGCTTCGAGTTCGTCTTCAGGTAAAATATTCATAATCCCTTCTGTGACTGCTACTGCTGCATGTTCAGGATCACGTCCTGTAGCGAAAGCATTAGCTCCAGGGTCAGGTACAATATATACTCGTGGCATTGGTAAATTTGCTCGTTGAGACAACTTGCTTACCATGCGGTAAAGCCCTGGTGCTTGTGCCTCGCTTACTTCTTGAGCACGATAAGCTGCTAGTGCAATTTTATCTGATTGATACCAAGAGAATAAATTTGTTACTGCTGCCAACCCAATACCTACAATTAAACCTGTAGTACCGCCAATAACCCAATAGCTAATAGTAATTAAAAGACCACTTAATCCAGCAAGCAAAGCAGCTGTTTTGAATTGATTTCCCATGTTTTTGTTTTCTCCTGAAGACTGCATTTCTTACTGCTATTAAACTTGTTTAAGAAACAGCATCATTTCAGCCATGTTTTAATTGTATCGGGTCAAAGATGGTTTTTTCAGGTAGAAATAGTGCTCTAATCCGGTTCGGTTTTCACACTAATTCTGTTATTGGCTGGTAACAATACTTAGGGGTGAAAAATATAGAAAAATCAAAAGTAAAAAATTAAAAAAATATTAATTTTAAGAATATTGGGCTCTTCAGTTCTTTTTATGGAAAACTTAGCTAAAAATCCTTGAAAGCCTTATTACATAGGAATTTAGCCTCAAAAAGTATCATAGTTGCTTGTAATCATTGTTTTGTAAGGGTTTTACTGCAAAAAAACCTCAAGCTCCATAAAACTTGCCGAAGAGCCGAATATTGTTGCTGTTGTCTCCTTAGCTATATTTTTAAGATTGCGATCGCACTTAAGTTCTGTTAGCCTTTATTAGCTATTTTCCTGTAACCAGGAAACTAAAAAATTCAATATTTTCCTATCTTCTATAAATTTATCTTGGTAAGATGTTTTGTAAATATACATCGTAATATCTATTCAAATTTGTTCAATATTAGTTTTAATAGTCATAGATTCTCAAAACTTTACTCTGTTATATAATCAGAATTTCAAAACTTGAAATTATTCTTTTTAATACTAAATTTCCCAACTGCTAGTACGCCTTCAAAAGTAATTATCGTAGTTTAAACTATGGAATCAACCAAAATCCTCAATCTATGAAAACCCTGAATACATTATCCAATTATATCAATGGTGAATGGTGTATATCTGCCACTACCAACTACCTAGAAGTGAAAAATCCCGCAACAGTGGAAGTAATGGCGCAAGTCCCTTTATCAACTGCTACTGAGGTAAATGCAGCTGTGCAAGCAGCAGCTACAGCGTTTATTACCTGGCGACGAACTCCAGCAACAGAAAGAGTACAATACCTATTTAAACTCAAAAATCTATTAGAAGAAAACTTGGAAGATTTAGCCAGAACTATCACCCAGGAATGTGGTAAGACACTTGCAGAATCAAAAGGCGAAATGCAACGAGCAATTGAAAATGTAGAAGTTGCTTGTGGTATTCCCATCATGATGCAGGGAACTAATTCAGAGGATATTGCACGCGGTATCGACGAAATGATGATACGGCAACCTTTAGGAGTTTGTGCCGCAATTTGTCCGTTTAATTTTCCAGGGATGATTCCATTTTGGTTTTTACCCTATGCATTGGCTTGCGGCAATACTTACATTATCAAACCTTCTGAAAAAGTACCGCTAACAATGCAAAAGATTTTTCAATTATTGGAAAAAACTGGATTACCCAAAGGAGTCGTTAATTTAGTTAATGGTGCCAAAGAAACTGTAGATAGTATTTTAGACAATCCCCAAGTTCGCGCAATTAGTTTTGTTGGTTCTACACCCGTCGCCAAATATATATATTCTCGTGGTGCCGCCAGTGGTAAACGGATGCAGTGTCAAGGAGGTGCCAAGAATCCAATTATTATTTTGCCAGATGCCGATATGGAAATGACTACCCGTATTGCTGCGGATAGCGCCTTTGGTTGTGCGGGGCAAAGATGTCTCGCCGCTTCCGTGGCTGTAACTGTAGGAGAAGCACAAAATAGTTTTACGGAAGCCATTGTGGAGACAGCTAAAAAACGAATTGTTGGTAATGGTTTAGACGAAAATGTGGAAATGGGGACTGTAATTTCCGCAGAAAGTCAAAAACGGATTGAAGGTTTAATTCAAAAAGGTAATGAAGAAGGTGCAAAATTATTAGTAGATGGACGAAAACCGCAAATTTCTGGTTATGAAAAGGGTTATTTTATCCGTCCAACCATTTTAGACAATGTAAATCCAGGAGCAACAATTGCCAAAACAGAAATTTTTGGTCCTGTGCTAGGTTTAATGCATGTGAACACAATTGATGAAGCGATCGCACTGGTAAATAGTGGACAATATGGTAATATGGCTTGTCTCTTTACCACTAGTGGGGCTGCTGCGAGGAAGTTTCGATATGAAGCAGAAGCTGGGAATATTGGCATTAATATTGGTGTGGCTGCACCAATGGCATTTTTCCCGTTTAGTGGTTGGAAGGAAAGTTTTTTTGGCGATTTACATGGGCAAGGAAACCATGCTGTTGAATTTTTTACACAAACAAAAGTTGTTGTCGAGCGTTGGCGTGATGATTGGGCGCGGAAATTTTAATGGAACTGGAGTTCTATCACGTTCGCTTAAATCAGTACAAAAAAACTGATATTATGTTCGGTTAATCACTTAGAATTTCTCCGCGTCCCCGCGTCTCTAAGTCTTTGTGCCAGTTTTAATAATAATACCAATGGAATCTATGGAACCATTGCTAAATCTAGATTTTTTAATTGCGTAGCTTTAGCTTCTCGCGAAGCGAGTATTGCGTAGCTTGCTTCTCGCGACAGCGAGTATTGCGAATTGGTATAAGTATGGAACCGGACATGATATGACGCGGGTAAAAGTTAATTATAAAAAATAATTTGCCGGACTTGAATATTATCTTCATCTCTAGCTCACTAGAAAGTTTAGGATGATATTAGCCGGCAAAGGTGAATAAATTATGCTAGTTCAAGAACAGTTACAACAAATTGGGACAATCGCCAAAGAAAGCGGGATACCCATTAAAACCATTCGCTATTACGAAGAAGTGGGTTTAATCAAGGCTTCGAGTCGAACTGAAGGCGGATTTAGATTATTTAATGCAGATATTATCGAACGTTTGCACTTTATTAAGCGATCGCAAAGTCTAGGTTTAAGTTTAACAGAAATTCGAGAGTTTCTCGATGTCCACGATCGCGGTAATTTACCCTGCCAACATATTAAAGCGAAATTGCTGGATAAACTAGCTGCGATCGAAGCACAAATTCAGCATTTACTTGTTTTTAAATCGGAACTAGAAGAACTTATTTCAGATTGGGAAAAAGTTCCAGTGCAAACTGAAAATAAAATCTGTCCGATAATTGAGCGCAACTAAATTTTAGTGCCTGACAGTGTTTTTACATCCTTAAATGTAGTACATCAATGCCATATGAGAATGCTTCTTCTCTAAATCACACAAATCTTGCAGGCTACGTTCTTGTAAAGCTTTATACAGAGCCTTACACCCATCTTGCCAAACTTCTTGAATCACTTTTCCGCCCACAGTTTCCGGGTTACTATTCGCATTGGGCAACGTTGCTTCCAATCCCTCAATACACTCTAATACGTCTAGAACATTGATTTGGTGTGGTTCTCGTGCCAAAACATAACCCCCTTTGACTCCTCGTGTACTTTTAATCAAGCCCCCACGCCTAAGAGTCGCTAAGACTTGTTCTAAGTATCTTTTGGGTATATTTCGAGCATCTGCTATTTGTTGAATTTGCAGGGGTTCGCCGTTATTGTGAAGGTTTGCTATTTCTAACAACGCCAAAAGCGCATATTCTAACTTACTTGATAATTCCATAGGCGCAACTCTGCCAATTAATATTTACAGCAATAAATTAACTTATGTTGCTGTCATTAAATAATAAGTGAAAAATTTCACCTGATGTTTACATATCTGACTTTACCTTAAAGCCTCGCGCTCATAAAATCAAATATTTCTTAAACAACGATAAACCGACCAGTTTACTGGTGATTATTTAAATTATCTTGGGCTGGGTTTGTCTAAGTATTTTTGCTACTGGAAACTATCTGAGTTTAAGGTTTCACAAATGCAACTACACAAATACTACATTTGCTTGATTGGTTTGGATTGTAGCCAGATACTAAACTGCATCAGTCTGTTCTCCCTAGAAATAGTTAGTTCTCAGAACAGCCCCAGTGACTAAATATTTATTGAGAGAGGGCGATATATCACTTCTCTAGCCAGGAGAATTAAAGATTGATGTTGAAGCAAATTCTGGAAAAAACATTCAAAATAAAACCTAAATTCCGCCCTATTCGTCGCACTCCCACATTATTACAAATGGAAGCTGTGGAATGTGGTGCAGCATCATTAGGAATGATATTAGCATACTACGATCGCATTGTTCCTCTGGCTGAATTGCGACAGGCTTGTGGGATTTCACGGGATGGGAGTAAGGCAACAAACGTACTTAATGCTGCCCGTAGTTATGGTTTACAAGCAAAGGGATTTAAGGTTGAATTAGAAGGTTTAAAAAATCTCGAAGCTCCCTATATTGTTTTTTGGAATTTCAATCATTTTTTAGTTGTTGAAGGCTTTAGTAAAAAGCATGTTTTTTTGAATGATCCAGGAACGGGAAGACGTAAAGTTACACTAGAGGAATTTAGCGAAGCATTTACGGGGGTTGTCTTAGTATTTGCAAAGGGTAATGAGTTTAAGAAAGGTGGACGCAAACCCAGTTTATATTTATCTTTATGGGAAAGGTTACAGGGGAATATTTGGTCATTGATTTATTGCGTTTTAGCAGGATTTTTCCTGGTATTACCTGGTTTAGCAATGCCGACTTTTTCCCAAGTTTTTGTTGACCAAGTATTAATTCAAAATCGCGAAGATTGGTTACGCCCACTTATATTTGCAATGTTTTTTACAGCCATTCTAAGCGGGCTGTTAACTCGATTACAATTGCAACTATTACGGCGGATGAAAATTAAGTTAGCAATGGGAATGTCAAGTAAATTTATTTGGCATTTACTCCATCTACCTATTAGTTTTTATGACCAAAGATTTGCCGGAGAAATCAGTAGTCGGATTCAAATTAATGATAATCTCGCAAGTTTACTTTCCGGTAAATTAGCAACAACAGTCATTTCTGCGGTAATGGTAATTTTCTATGGTATTGTCATGTGGCAATACGACAAAGTTTTAACATCAATTGGTATTTCTTTTGTAGTAGTTAATCTTCTTGCTTTGCAGTGGGTATCTCAACAGCGTGTAGATACAAATATGCGCTTAATGCAGGAACAAGGGAAAGTAAGCGGGGTAGCGATATCTGGTTTACAAAGTATGGAAACTTTGAAGGCTTCGGGTTTAGAATCTGATTTTTTCAACCGTTGGGCAGGATATTACGCGAAAGCAATTAATGTTCGTCAAGACATGGACAGTATCAACCAAGGTTTGGGAATATTACCTGGGTTTTTATCAGGTGTAACTTCGATGCTATTACTATCCGTCGGCGGTTTGCGGGTAATGAATGGTAACTTGACTATTGGGATGTTGGTTGCATTTCAAGCTTTGATGCAGCAATTTCTCCAACCTGTGAATCAGTTAGTTAGTTTAGGCAGCGATTTGCAGGAACTCGAAGGAAGTCTAAATAGACTTGATGATGTTTTACAAAATCCCCCGGAAGGAAGTGGAGAAAAGCAAGTTTCTCACACCCAATTTGCCAGAAATCATACACAATTTCCCAAATTAGGAGGATATTTGGAATTACGGAATATCACTTTTGGTTACAATCGCAATGCTGCACCTTTAATTGAAAATTTTAGTCTGGCATTGAAACCGGGACAACGTGTTGCCTTAGTGGGTGGTAGTGGTTCAGGTAAATCAACTGTTGCCAAACTTGTGGCTGGTTTATACCAACCTTGGACAGGTGAAATTTGTTTTGATGGTAAGTCAAGGGCGGAAGTTCCCCGTCAAGTTTTGGCTAATTCGATTGCGACTATTGAACAGGAAATTACACTATTTGCGGGAACTGTGCGGGATAATTTGACTTTGTGGGATACAACTATTCCTGATAGTAATTTGATGCAAGCTTGCCGCGATGCTGCGGTTCATGAAATCATCCTTTCTCTCCCTGGTGGTTATAATGCCGATTTATTGGAAGGTGCAACCAATTTGAGTGGGGGACAGCGACAGAGATTAGAAATAGCTCGTTCTTTGGTGAATAATCCAGCTATTTTGGTTATGGATGAAGCAACTAGTGCATTAGATACGGAAACGGAAAAAATTATTGATCAAAATTTACGCTTACGTGGTTGCACTTGTTTAATTGTGGCGCATCGTTTGAGCACGATTCGTGATTGCGATGAAATTATTGTTTTAAATCGCGGTAAAGTTGTCCAGCGTGGAACTCATGATGAGTTACGTCAAGTTGAGGGGCATTATTTAGAGTTAATTAAGAGTGAAGGTGGCACATTAGCATAAAGAGACTCTGGAATATTTATTGGCGGAGAAAGATTGGTAAAATCAAACTCCAACATACTTTTACTTTTTCTCTGCACAACCGTCTAAAACCGTATTTCCGAGAATAAAAGTTGTAGAGTATGGGTATTGTTTATCAGACATCCCATCACTACAAACATCTTGTTTTTTGATAATTAAAATATTGTTGTTATTATTTCTGCCTCTAATTCGATATACTCTGACTGTATCAAGAGTACGCCCGGAAGCAGAAAGAGGTTTGACGTACGGGAAAGTCTGTTTTGTCGCCTCAGGAGTTGAATACACAATGCCATTTTTAGTCACTTGAACGCTCCAAAATGGTTCTGTCCCTCGACTAATAAACTCATCAACTTTTACTGGTTGTTTCTGATTTGCAAAACTAGGATTATTGGTAATTATGAGAAATATCATTCCTAATAAAAAAACACCGACAGCTAGTATTTGCAAACTTTTGGTTGAGAAAAATTTTCTAGAAATCATGATTAATCTTCCTGAATAATACTGGCTAAATTAAAACTCACTAATTTGAAGTCTCGTAATCCTGATAGTAATTGTATACCTACCTAATAGCTTGTAATATGTTCAGGATAGTCGATTAAGTGCGATCGCTTCCAAAAAATTTTGCTGATTTTCCGAAATCGATGTCAACGGGTGGGTAGTAATAATCAGTTAAGCAACTTATACCGAACTCTATATATCGAAAACTTCGGGGACTTACCCCAATACTACTGAAGAACCTAGTCGTCACTGGCTAGGTTCTTTTTTGGATATTACATCGTTTCTCCGAAATCTGACAACATATACCGAATTGCCTCCCTCTTTCCATGTCTCCTTTGCCAATCAGATAAACATCAGGATGATGAATCATTTCCCAAATATTACAAAATGTAAATCTTTTCGAGATTAACTGCATAAATAGCTTGGCATGTTTCGTAGTAAGAGTACCAAACGTAAAATTCTCGTAAATCTCGCAAAAATGTCGCTTTTGTCACTATGACGAATTAAAATTTGGGTGAATTGTCCTAGTTAACTTTAATTGTGAATACACTTCTAACTAAACGACTCTTGGCGCTGGGGGGTAATCCTAAAAAACTCTCTTTGGGAATTTTAATTTTCGGTGTTCCTGTATTTTTTCTCACTTATTTAGTCTCTTTACAACCATTAGGACGTTTGGTACTGAGTCCAGAAAAATGTCATGTGAAAAAATGGAATTTACCGCAAACAAGCTCAACTCAAACAACATCAAAAACTTCAGCCGTACTTGTTCGTAGACCTTGGGTAACTTGCTGTGAAAATGATACTTCCTGTTTCGATCATCAAATATGGGGTGAAAATGAACCGATCGCAGATCAAAAAGCACTGATAAATTCGATTAACCAAAGCTTGAAATATTTACAAACTTCCAAGGCAGAAGCAGATTATCAAAATTATCCTGTAACTGGCATCACCCGTAATAATGTTATTCAAAGTCTAATCAGATTCCGGGAATTATTACAAACAAGCAAGTCAGCCAGACAACTCAACGACGCAGTGAGACAAGAGTTTCTGATTTACCAGTCGATTGGTAGTGATAAACGAGGAGGAGTACTATTCACTTCCTATTACGAACCTATTTATGAAGCAAGTCGCGTTCCTACTAGCGAATACCGTTATCCAATATACCGCGTTCCCCCCGATTTAAAATCCTGGAAAAGACCCCATCCTACCCGTCTCGACTTAGAAGGTGCAGATGGATTGCAAGCTAGCAAAAGTAAACTCAAGGGTTTAGAATTTTTTTGGTTTCGCGATCGCCTAGAACCTTATATGATGCAAATACAAGGTTCCGCAAGAATTAAACTTGCTGATGGTAGCGAAACTCACGTTGGTTATGCAGGTAGTATTGCCCAAAATTATAAAAGTATTGGTAAGTCTCTGGCTGAAGATAGAAAATTACCCTTAGAGGGTATGACAATGCCCAAGATTTTGGATTATTTTCGTAAGTATCCCCAAGAATTAAGTATATACATACCTAAAGACCCCAGCTTTGTCTTCTTCCAAGAAAATTATGGTGTGACAGCAACAGGTTCAACCTCCGTACCAATTACAGCCGACCGTTCTATTGCTACCGACAAAGCACTTATGCCTCCTGGCGCTTTAGCCTTAATTCGCGCTCATCTTCCCTTCCCCAATTCCCAAGGAACTATGGAACATCGCATTGTTAGTAGATACGTACTGGACCAAGATGCAGGTGGTGCGATTAAAGGTGCAGGTCGTGTTGATTACTTTACGGGTACGGGAAAAGTCGCGGGTGAAAGGGCTGGTGTCACCGTCGGGCGTGGACAATTGTTTTACTTACTGCTGAAACCAAAATCATGAAAAAAGTCATAATTACGCTTTTAAGGCTACGTAAGTATATCTTTAGATAGATGCGAAAATTATTTTAAATTTAAACAATACAATCTCAAAGTCAAAATTCCTATATGAATAATGTTCGCTGATTCTCAATCTTAAAATTAGTGAATTAAAGTAAGTCAATTGTCAAAAATAAGCAAGTATCAATAACGCAAAGCATATTCAGAGATGTAAATGATTAGTTTGCAGGCAATGGGTAATTTCCAATTGCCAATTCCTCAACTGAGTCCATAGTTATTAATTTTTATTAATGAAAAAAATAGGAACCCGAAGATATCTCTGTCGTCATGAAAAATAACATTAGCTACTTAATTTAATACTGTTACTTTTGGCCAAAAATAACAGTATAAGCAGTAATTTATACGTAAACATTACTTGAGTTTCTACAAAAAATGCCAATAATCAGAAATTTTACTATTTGAGTTTGTATGTAGATATATTCCTGAAGTGAAGTGAGAACAGCGACTCACTCGTACTTCATATTGCATTAATCGCTCAGTTATTGCTCAGTCAAGCAGGAGTTTTAAAGTGATTGGAATTTTAATTGATGCTGATTTAATACTTGAAGCATTAATGAATCGAAGCCAGTTAGTAGGAGATATTAGCGAATTATTTGACAGAGTCAATCCCCAACTAAAAATGTATGTTACTGATATTGGTTGGGAAAAAGTTTATACATACATTAGTCGCTTACAAAATACAAAAGTTGCTCAAGCTGTTGTTGATTGGTTAAAAGACAAAATTACTATTTGTACAGTGGATGGTGATATGCTGCAATTAGCTCGTGCTTCGGCAATTCAAGATTTTGAATCCGCAGTCGAATTTGCTTGTGCTAGTTTCCAAGAAATAAATGCGATCGTCACTCATCGAAATCAAGACTTTACGAATGCACCAGATAAATTTTGGATTTGGTCAGTTTCCGAATTACGTCTACGTTCCAGTCTCGAAAGTCAACTACAAGCGACTAGTCAGTTTACTCTGCCATCAACATATTCACGTTAAATAATGATTGTCAACATACAGAATATAGAATATCAAAATTGGCAGACAAAAGAAATAATTATTACACTTACAGATATTTATCCATAATCTTCCACTATCAGTCTCTAGCCCTCTAGCCGGGGCTAATCTGAAGCATATAAGACTCATATTAATACTCGTCTACAGAGAGATTATCAGACTGGCTAATTACATTATTTCTTGACTGGCTGTTGTAAATTCTGCAAGCGAATTGTAGCTTCATCAATTTGTTTCTGGATTAAATTTAAATTTGCCTCCATAGTCTTCTTTTGAGTTTCTAAAAGTTCAGTTTCTTTTCGTAATCTAGCCATTCGTAAATTATGATCTTCAGTTCGCCCTGGTTGATAAATAATGCCGAGATAAACAGTAATATTTGCCGCATCTAATGTATTGATACCAGCCGAAAGATTAAAACCGAAATCATTTTCAGTATTTACATAGGCATTTGGTAGATAATTGAGTGGGTAGATATTGGGATTATTAATATTAGTGGAGTTATTATTTGTGTTATTAACAGGAATCTGCGGATTTGACTGCATTATTTGATTGAAGGTTGAGTTCTCACCCACAGTTGTCGATTGATTACTGTTAGCAGTTTGGGAATAAGCAGGAAAGCTATTCACAACTGGGAATATGAATGCAGCTAAAACAGCAGTAACTAGACCACAACTATGACTCAAAAACGGCGACTTGGAATCGTAAATCATCGTGTGACAGCGAATCTATATGTATAAATAATGCTGTCAGTTTACCGCATTACTTTACTGTACAGTTAAATTTAATGTGTAATTTAATGTACCGTTACCGCTAGTTTGTTGCGAAATATTACTACCCGAACCGATGATATTCACGTTTACGTTGGCGGAGGCTGGCTTATAATTAGCTTTAATCTCAATTTTTTGCTGACCAGTTGATAAATATGGTGATAAATTAATCTCAGACTGGTTGCGATCGAGACGCTGTACAACTTTACCATTAATCAAAATTTCACCTTTTAATTCTGTTCCCGAAGAATTAATCTTTAAAGTTTGGGGTTGTTGCAGATTTTCGGAGTTGACACTAATCGTACTTTCTTGAATACTGGAAGAATAGTTAGAGTTAGAGTTAGAGTTAGAATTCTGGGTTTGGATAGAAGTAAAACTTTTCATATTACTATTCCCACTAGAGTTAATAGAAGAATCGATCGCCGAACTTTGTTGACTGTAGGAAAAGTTGTTGCTGAGTGCAGTACCGATACTAATGATTAATCCTACGCAAAGAGCGTACAAAAGTATATTTTTCATATGAAGTTTGACATTTGAAATCTAGGGTGAGGTTTGGGAAGAGGAAATAGGCTATGGGGAGTGGATAATAATCAGAATGTAACCTTGTTCAATCAGGTGATAATTGTTACCGACGCTGAGATATTTTCATGTAAATCCCAAAATAAGCCCGCAATGATTCAGAACTTAGACCTTATCCTGTTGATATTAGGACTACTGAATTCTCAGAAAGCAATCCCATTTCTAACGTTAGTTGTTACTCACCTTGAAAAGCATAGTTCTAAGTAGTTAATTACTTACCTAATTTCCAATTCCCAATGCCCAGTCTCTTATTTCAATTTATCGAAGAAAGACGAAAAACCCCCGTAGGGGTAATATATCGTTGCAATTCACTTGATGCGATCGCCTGAATTGCTAAGGTATCATTTAGGTAAAGCTGGGACATTTACCTTAACTTCGATATTATTGTTAATCGGCTTGATACGAACACCAGTGGGATTATTACCACCAGATAAATGTTGATTGCTATTCATATTTTGGTTGACAGAACCTTTACCTGTATAAACTTGGGTACCTGTAACCGTAGATTGGTTATTAAAGCAATCATCACTAGCACTTTGGCTGGCATTCTGGTTTTGGTTAGCAACACTATTTTTACCATGAATACCAACTTGTACACCCACCCGGTTGTTGATACATACTGCATTAGCTTTTTGACTTAATGCTGGGGTAAATGCTGACATAGTACTGATTGTAAAAGCACTCAAAGCAAGTAATTTTAATTTCATTTTGCTCCTAATAATTTTGGTATTGGTTAGTCGTTAATAATTACAAACTATTAAGCAATAATTATTAACAATTCAAAATTAAAAATTAACTAAAAACTAGGATAAGCAGGGACATCAATTTGAGGATTGACATGTATTTTAATCGCTGGCATGGGAACTCCAGTCGGATTACTGCCACCGGAAACATATTGACCAACATTGCGATTTTGGTTAACGGAACCCGCACCCGTATAAACTTGCGTACCTGTGGTTGTAGCGGTGTTTCCGTAGCAATCTGAACTAGCTTCCTGACTGACGTTGTTATTCTGGTTAGCGACGCTATTTTTGCCACGAATCGCGATTTGTACACCAACATCTGTAAGTACACAAACAGCATTTGCAGAAGGTGTTAATCCAGGGAGAAAAGTGGAGATTGCGCTAATCGAGAAAGCACCTAGTACCAGTAATTTGAGTTTCATTTTATTTCCTTTCCTTTAAGTGTGTGAGGTGAAATCAGTGAAGTGAGTTTGTACGGTCAGTGTAAAAGCAGCAGTTTGTATAAATTAATTACATACAGTTGTCGAAGAAGAGGCGATCGCTTGACCACCAACTCTGGAATAACGTCTATGTTGGCGAACATTCCGACATTTCAAAACTTTGTTCGGACGATAAGTCTGTACACGACGGTTGCTGTTGAAATTACTGTTTGGATAAACAGGGAATACTGGAGCCGTTCTGATGAATACACCATTTTGACCCAGTGACATTTGCACGTTACCAGTATTAATATTTAAATCTTGAGCATTAGCTATTCCAGAAGTGAAGATTAAGGGAATAGAGCAGAGTGCGATCGCAAATATGATTTTTTTAGCAGGCATGGCGTTCATCCTCAATAAAATAAAAAAGTGATTTATTTACGATTAGTGGGTAATGGTGAATTTTTAATGGTTAAAAGCTATTTTTCCTTTGTCATTTGTTATTTGTTCATAACCAACAACTAATAACGAATAACCACCACCCAATACCCAATAACTAAATAAACTTAGTAACAACGACCTGCTGCTCTTTGCTGTTGTACAGTTTTTTGGATAGCATCGATATTAACGCGATTACCATGACCAAAAACAACCGCATTTTGAGCTAAGTTTTGACCAGAACCTTGGATTTGAGCGCCAGAATTACACCAGCCAGTTTTCTGTTGACTTTGGTTTGTAATTTGAGTTCCACTTGTGCTGACAGAGTTACCAGAACCACCGATAACTACATTTTGATCCATGTTCTGGGTTGTTCCTTGGCTTTGTTGGGCAAGCGCTGCACCAGGAGATATAATCAGAGCAGCAGCTAAAAAACCGAAGGTGTAGATTTTATTCTTCATCTTTCTAGACCTAATTAGTTGTGTGTTGCTGGTTACGGAGCTACTGTTGCTAATGTTTTTGAGGGTTTGGCTAATTCCAAAACATTGAGCAATAATCAATAGCCTCGCTAACCAGATTTTTTTGTTTTTTTGAAGTTTTAATTCAGGTTGTTGAGAGTATTTAACTTATCCAACCTGGCATAGAGTCGCAAATTTACAGATTGAACTAACTAATCTGTTTATCGTCTCCGGAAACGGACATAATTACCAGAAGTTTGACTTTGATTGGTGTTGGTAGTGTTATCTATTCCTGTCACGTTACCATAACCAGTATTTCCAGCCCCGATACCTGTGTTAGTTCCATTACCTTGAATTTGGCTACCAACTCCAGAACCGTAGAAAGGACTACCATATTTGCCTTGGTATTGGTTAGTGTTAGTGCTGTTGTTAATACCTGTGACATTCCCAACGCCAACGTTGCTAACACCAATACTCGTATTGGTAACGTTACCTTGAACTTGATCACCAGCAAATGCAGCAGGAGCCATTGCAAAAGTAGCTAATACACCGAGAGCAAAAGATTTCTTCAACATGTTCGTAGTCCTTATTAGTTATGTGTTGTGAAATTAAATCAGAGAAAAATTTAGACTTGAATCCTCTCCAACCCTACCCTTGGGTAAGGGAAGGAGAGTCATTTGATTACGGAAGATTGAGATTCGTTATGACTTAGTAACGGAAGTAGCAACCAGAACCAGCTACTTGAGATTGGCTAGTACCAGTACTGTTGGTAATTCCAGTCACGTTTCCAACGCCAACATTTCCAGCAGAAATACCAGTATTGGTAGCATTGCCTTGAATTTGGTTACCAGAAGTAGGACACCAGCGACTACCAAATTTGGATTGGCTTTGGCTAGTACCAGTACTGTTGGTAATTCCAGTCACGTTTCCTGAACCAACGTTTCCAGCACCAATACTTGTATTGGTGACATTACCTTGAACTTGATCGCCAGCAAACGCAGCAGGAGCCATTGCAAAAGCAGCTAATACACCGAGAGCCAAAGATTTGTTTAACATGTTCGTAGTCCTGATTAGTTGTGTGTTGTGAAATTAAATCAAAGAAAAAGTCGAAATGAGAGGGGAAGTTGCTAATATCACTACATGGTTTGGCTGATGTGGCAATTTAATTGCAGATATTAGCAATGCTAGATTTAGTAGCGGAAGTAGCAATTGGAGCCAGCTACTTGAGATTGGCTAGTACCAGTGGAGTTAGAAATTCCAGTCACGTTACCGTAGCCAACGTTTCCAGCAGCGATTCCAGTGTTGGTAGCGTTACCTTGAACTTGAGCGCCAGAAGTACCACACCAGCGACCACCAAATTTGGATTGGCTTTGGCTAGTACCGGTGCTGTTGGTAATTCCAGTTACGTTTCCAGAACCAACGTTTCCAGCATTAATTTGTGTGTTGGTAACGTTACCTTGAACTTGATCGCCAGCAAATGCAGCAGGAGCCATTGCAAAAGCAGCTAATACGCCAAGAGCCAAAGATTTGTTTAACATGTTCGTAGTCCTTATTAGTTGTGTGTTGTGGGATGATGTTTGAAAGGTAAAGTTGCTAAAGCTTGAGGGTTTGGCTATTTTCGAGGTATTAGCAACATCTCAGCAAATTTATATATGCATGTTTGCAAATTTAGCATTGCAGATTTACAAACGCAGACTTGGGTAAAGAAGATTAGTAAGAACAGCCTCTAGCGTATTGGTTCTGGCTGGTGTTTGTACCGTTAGAAATTCCAGTTACGTTACCGTAGCCAACATTACTAGCAGATATGCCAGTGTTGGTACCATTACCTTGAATTTGGTTACCAGTTACGCAGAAAGGATTGACATATTTTCCTTGATATTGATCAGTGTAGGTACTGTTAGAGATACCACTAACGTTACCAACGCCAAAATTACCGGATGTAATATTTGTATTTGAAACATTACCTTGAACTTGATCACCAGCAAATGCGGCAGGAGCCATTGCAAAAGCAGCTAATAAACCCAGGGCAAAAGATTTTTTCAACATATACTTGAGGTAGACCTTCTTAATTGTGTGTGTTGGATAAAGTCAAGAAAATTCAAAACGTGAAATCAAGTTTGGTGAATAGATGGCTAATGCCTGAGGGTTTGGCTATATTCAAGGCATTAGCGCCATCACTATCAATACTTAACGGCAACCTCTAGCAAACTGGTTTTGGCTAGTACCAGTGGAGTTAGAAATTCCAGTCACGTTACCGTAGCCAACATTACCCGCAGAAATTGCAGTATTAGTAGCATTACCTTGGATTTGGTTGCCAGAATTGCGACACCAGCGACCACCAAATTTAGCTTGGTTTTGGCTAGTTCCAGTGTTGTTGGTAATCCCAGTCACGTTTCCAGAACCAAAATTGCTAGCGCCAATACTGGTATTAGTTACATTACCTTGAACTTGATCACCAGCGAATGCAGCAGGAGCCATTGCGAAAGCAGCCAATACGCCAAGAGCCAAAGATTTGTTAAACATATTCGTAGACCTTCTTAGTTGTGTGTGGTTGATGAAAGTAAAAAATTGAGACTAGGACTTGATATCACCTAGTTAATGTCATTTAGTAGCCGTAGTAGCAACTAGAACCAGCTACTTGATGTTGGCTAGTACCAGTGGAGTTGACGATTCCTGTAACGTTACTCAAACCGATGTTTGCAGTTGCGATCGCTGTATTGGCTACATTACCCTGAACTTGGTTTCCGGAAGTACCGCACCAACGACGACCATATTGAATTTGGCTTTGATTGACGCTGGTGCTATTAGTGATACCAGTGACATTCCCTGTGCCAACGTTTCCTGTGGTAATAATTGTGTTGGTGACGTTACCTTGAACTTGGTCAGCTAATGCAGCAGGCGCAAGAGCGAAAGCAGCTAATAAACCAAGAGCAAAAGACTTCTTCAACATATATTTAGACCTTCTTAGTCGTGTGTTGTTGATTCTGAGATAAAAAGAACACCTAAAATTTTTAATGTAAATGTATTACCCGAAATAATTAGGTGTTAAAGACAGCAAAAAGCCTATAGGCTCAATGTATGTATCTAACAGGATGTTTGAGCAAGAAAGGGTTTGGCTATTTTCTTGTCGCAACACTGAAAATCTAATCTTTCCTTGCTTACACTTAGGGATAGTAAGGGAAAACGTAATCAGAAGCTTGACTCTGGTTAGTGTTTATTGTTTAACTATTTCCAGTAATTATTTGGTTTAGTGTTTTCTTTTTCTCTCGTTTGGAATAATCTAAGCTACATATTTCACTTGAATCATTCCGGATAGGTTAGAGATGTTTGGGAATTTTGATATTTTTTCTATAGTTCGCTCATTGCTAATCTATAGGTTGCGCTTTCTCTGACCTCTGAGTATAAGCCCTGATCGAGTATATTTTCGGAACTGTTCCTGGAAACATTCCTTGGAGATGCCCTATACCTAATAGTTTTAACCAAAGATTTTGGGTGTGTCAAGTCTTGGGTAAAAAAATTGGGCGTTATTTTTTTTTGGTGCTACGATTGACGACTATAGTTGAACTAAGCGTGTTGTAACTGTGAAACGGAAAGCTAAACCACGGATAGCGTCTTTGCGTGAAAGAGCAGGATTGACCCAGCTAGAGCTATCACGTCTTGTCGGCGTGACAGAAAGCACGATCCAAAACTGGGAAAGCGGTAGAACTGGAATCGACCACATTGAGAGGATTACAAAGTTTTGTAAAGCTTTGAATTGCCAAGTAGAAGATTTAATTGAGTACATTAATGAAATATCGGAAGAGCAAGCTGCAAAACCGAGTTCGTTAAATGATATTAGGAATCTACTGGGAACCGAAGAACCAACACAAGTTGTATCCGATTTGGAGCCAAAACCTCAGCCCAGCGAGAAAAGTAAATCCAAGGCTTAAATCAAAGGAGTTAACCCAGATATGGAGAAATATCTTTTTTGTCCTTGTGTCTCTATTTAGCCTATGCTCTAATTTCTTGCCAAAGACTGTCAATTGTGACAAATTGATAGCCTTGTTTGAGTAATTGAGGGATTAAATTTGCGACTGTGGTGGCTACATCTTGTCCACCGAAATATCCGTCGTGTAATACGATGATTGAACCGTGTTGCACTTGAGTTAACACTCGTTTGACCACAGTATTTATACCAGGTTTTACCCAATCTTCTGGCACTACGCTCCACATAACTGGACGATAATTCCACTGATGCAAGAGTTTTAATGTATTGGGAGTAAAAAAACCGTTTGGTGGACGAACATCATGGATGTTTTCGGGGGAGACATTGCAGGCTTGAGCAATGGCGATTTGAGTTTTTTGCAAACTATGACGCAATTCTGCCTGAGACAGCAAGGGAAAGTTATGATGTTCGTAACCATGTAAACCAATCCAATGATTGCGACTGGATACCATTTTTGCCACTTCGGGGAAGCGGTTGACGCATATGCCCAACCAAAAAAAGCTAGCCGGAATGTTGTAATAGTCTAAAACTGCGAGTAATTGCGGTGTATATTCTTGATGGGGGCCATCATCAAAAGTCAGTGCAATGTTTGGAGAATGGGGATTACCTCGCCAAAGACAATTGGGAAAGCTTGGCTTAAGAATTTGATAAATTAAGGGATATAGTGGGGCAAATTGCATCATTTGAGGATACGTGATTTTGCGATCGCAATAATTGAATTTAGAGTTAATTTATTAAATTTTGTTAATATTTTCTTCGTGACTTACATATCAATGGTATACGAAATATTCCTTTAGCTAACTTTATTCAAGTTCAGGTAATTACCTATTGGTAACATCCCTCCGCTTCAGATGAAATCATCAATTTTAAAGTCCCATTTCTCACAAATTAGCAACAGTCTATTTTTATTTGTTTGTAAAAAAATAAATTTCTCGCCAAGATGGGAATAATAAGCAGGTAAAGTTACCGATAGTATCGGGGAGAATCCGATTGTATGCCTGATATTAAGATAATTCGGGCAGCGTTTCGTGAAATCCAGAAACTACCACCTGCTGATTTGCAAAGAATTTATCAGATTTTGCATCGGTTGAGTTTAGGGGATGAAAGACAGACGAAAGCGCTGAAAGGGGTGAGCAATCTTTTGCGTACCCGTTTAGGAAAATGGCGCGTGATTTGGCAACGTCAAGATCAAAATAATATTGTGGTGATTAAAGCTGGGTTGCGTGGTGGCGTTTATGATGATGCTTTTGATAGTCGCGATCGCACTCAACCACAAATTATAGAGGAATTGTTGCACCCGCAGGGGACAATACTGGCTGAAAATCCTTCTTATCAATGGAATCATGAGCAGGATAATGATTGGTATCGGTTTGTGTATGGTAGTTATCGTTATTCACCGATTTTGACTGAATATCAGCGAAATATTCTGGATGAACCTTTAAAAGCTTTATGTTCCCAATATCCATCAAGCACAGTTCATCAGTTTGAAGATAGTTCTTGTGTTGTGATTCAAAGTGCGCCAGGTACGGGAAAAACAGTATGTGCGACTTTATTTGCATGTGAAGTTCATCGCAATTATGGGTGGAATACAATGTTGATTGTACCGGAAGCTTTACGGCGCGATATTGCGGAGTTTTCAGAAGTTAAACAAGTTATTGAGCAAGAAAATTTTTGGTTGGGTACATTTCCACAATGGTTAGGTGAAATTAATCCCGATTTTGATAGTCGTCTGGCTTCACCACAGCAGGAGTTGGAAGCTTTGCGACAGGCGTTAAAGTTTACTCGTCAAAGTGATATTACGACTAATGATGTTTTGTTATATCAAGCATTTGTGTTGGATGAGGAGAAACGTCTGCAAGACAAAAATGTCATGTTTCAAGTCAATTCACACCGAGTCAATAATTTATTAAGAATTAATAAAAAACATTTTTATAAAGCTTTATCATGTCGAATTTGTCGATTAGATGCGGCAAAAATTCTCCAAAGTAAACTTAATCAGATTCCTAGTAATTCTGATTGTACTTTATTAATTATTGATGAAGCTCAAGATTATTTATTAAGTGAATTACAAGCCATTATTTCAGTTTGTAAAGCCTGGTCGGAACAAGGCCATAAAACCTATTTATGGTTGTTAGGTGATTTAAATCAGCGCATTCAAACAACTGATTTTAATTGGGGACAATTGCAAATTAAACATTCGATTGAGTTGGTGAGAAATTATCGTAATTCCCAACAAATATTAGAATTCGCTAATCAATTTTGGCATGTAGCTCAAAGCATTACAGCGAAAAATAAATGTAAAGAGTTACCATTACCAGCTAACCCCCAATATGCTTTTGAGAATGGAGAATCCGTCAAGTTATTAGAGTTAGATTCTCAAGCTTCAGCAATGTTATTTTTAGAGAAACTAGCTGGAGAATACAGTAAAGAAGAAAATCGTCGTTATTTGTTGCGCGATTTAGCCAAAGCTATCAAAGTCCTCTCTAAAACTTCTTTAGATACCCGTGAAAACTTAGTAATTTTAAACCCAGAAAATGCCAAAGGTAGAGAATTTGAATCCTGTGTCGCTTTCTGCTTATTTGAAGGTGACACAGCCCCATCATTAGAAGAAAGTTTTCAATGGTATACTCTCTTAACTCGTGCCCAATCTCGTTTATTAGTTGTAGCTACCACTGCGGAAATTAACCGCTTAAAAGATAATGGCTATGACTTTTTTAAAAAATGCGATCGCATTAATGCTCACGACGCGATTAAATGGATTACAGAAGTAGTTAGTGACACGGATTTAAATCAAATTACTGATGATGTACAACAGCGCTTATTAAAACGCTGTGAAACAGGTTTTCTTTATTGGGATACATATCTAGCTCTGCAATTTGCAGGTGTAGAAAATACAAACCTTTATAAATGGGAAACTCAGGCAATTGCATTATTAAAACAGCATTCCCTAGAACATCTACAGCATGAGTTGCAACAAACTCAAAATATTCACCTACGCTGTCTTTTACTCAGAGCTATGGGACATTCTTGGGAAGCAGTCACGGAAGCCTCATTATTAAAAAATAGTGATATAAGAGAATACGAACACTTACTCAAAGCGATTGCAAAAGATTTGGAAGCTAAGGGAATGCCCTATGAAGCTGCCAGAGTCAGAGCGAATATTGCGAATGGAAACTACAAACAAAATTTCCCTTTTTGGCAAGAGGTTAATTCTCAATCGACTCCGAGCCTATCCCTGGTAAATTTGCTATGCCAATCATTTAATGCACGCATAAATAAACTTATAGAAAATCAGGATGATAATCTATGAAAACACTTACTGATTTAGAAGTTGCAAAACAATTAGACGAATTATGGCAAACCATCGAACGGGGGATGAAAGTATCTCATAAAGTTTTAGAAAAAGCACAAAAAATTCAGACATTTATATCTCATGAAAACAAAAAAGTAGAACAAATTACATCAGATTCATCTTTGATTGCAAATACTATTCAAAATTCAATTAGACAAATCCAAGAACAGCAATTAAATCTGAGTGAAAATATCAAAAAAGCATCTCAAATTAGTGATAATATTGCATTTAAAGTTGAAAAAATTAGTAATTATGACGGTATTTTAGATAATTTTAAGCAAGAGCTAGAAAATATTCAGAATAGTTTTGAACTAGCCCAAAATCAAGTACAAGAACTGCAATCAATCTTGCCAGAGTTTAATCATGATTTTTTCCAAAATCTTGATGAAATTAAAGCTATTGCATTTCAAATTAATACCAACCAACAGGAAATAGTAAAGATACAAAAACAAACTGAAGATGCAGCAAATGAGACTAGTAAATCATATTTACGAATTCAAGAAATAAAAAATGAGATAGAATCTATTTTTAGCGAGTTTGGAGGTAAAGAATATCTCAAAAAATTAAATTGCCAGCATCAAGAAGCAATAACAGAAATTGAATGTTTACACAGAAAAATCGACAATCAAATCCAAAAACAAAACGCTATTCGTAACTGGTTAATAGCTGTTTCTTTCGGTTTCGGGTTAACATTCATTGTAGCGATCGCTCGATAAATAGAAATAAATTCAATTAAAGAATACAAGCAAATATAATCATCATAGCCCAGATTAACCAAAAAGTTGCTGGGTGTAAAGTACTGGAGAACAAAATTTTAAATCACTCCCAATTTTTATGAATTGCTAATTTGATAAATAGACTCTTGACACGAGAAGATTGCTGGCACAAACTAGAGCAATTTACTAGAGAAGAAAAAGATATACCCGGAATTTTCTACGGAGCTATATAATTTTTCCTCTCGATATAACCAGGGTTGCATCAAGGAGAATCAGCATTTGAATAAAACAAATTCGTTTGTAATTAGTTTCTCGATACTTATGCCAGTAGTAAACGCGATTATTGGTATTATTATCGCTAAAATTCTGGGTACGTCTCAGGGTAATGCACTCTTATTTGCTTTACTATCAGCCAGCGCATCTTATATTGCAGTTCCGACTGCAATGCGAATGACTTTACCCCAAGCACATCTAAGTTTATATGTGTCGATGGTATTAGCTTTCACTTTTCCCTTTAATATTATTATGGGGATACCTTTATACATGAATATTGTCAAAGCTATCGGAATCGGTGTCTAGCAAGAAGTTACATACATGGTTATAAGCAAATTCAAGATTGAGATTGTGAAATATATAAAACAGTAAGAATTTCACAATCTCCAATTTAAATCAAAGCCTCAAAATATAATTTTTATATTTCTATAAATTATCAGAAAAATTGCGATCGCACAAACTTAAGCCATTGGGAACAAAGTTTAAAAATAAGCGAAATATCGTTAAGATTCAGTAATAAATTGATGTTTTCAAACAACATATGTAAATAAAGAAATTACACTTTCCCCGCTCATGATTTACATCTAGAAAAAATTCTGCACAAGAAAAATAATATTATCCCCTCTTTACGATAAATTAACCTTAAGGAACATGTATGCCAGGAGGAGAGAATGAAAGCAGTATTAATGACAGCAGCAGGAAACCCAGAGGTATTGCAACTACAAGAAGTACCAAAACCTTCTCCCCAAACAACAGAAATCTTAGTCAAATTAAAAGCCGCAGGCATAAACCCCATCGATACTAAACTCCGCAAACGTGGGACTTTTTACCCCGATAAAATGCCGGCAATTATTGGTTGTGATGGTGCAGGAATTGTCGAAGCAATCGGTGCAGGGGTGACAAAATTCCGTGTTGGGGATGAGGTATATTTCTGCAATGGTGGATTGGGTGCACATCAAGGCAACTATGCCGAATATACAACCATTGATGAGAAATTTGCTGCCAAAAAACCTGCTTCTCTCTCCTTTGCGGAGGCAGCTGCCGCTCCCTTAGTACTTATCACTGCATGGGAAGCACTGTATGACAGAGGAAGACTTGCACCTGGAGACAAGGTATTAATCCATGCGGGTGCTGGTGGTGTTGGACATGTGGCAATACAATTAGCAAAGCTGAAGGGGGCGATGGTGGCTACAACTGTGCGATCGCCTGATAAAATTAATTTTGTCCGAGAATTGGGAACTGATGAAGCTATCAATTCTCAGGAAACCGATTTTGTCCAAGCTGCATTAAATTGGACAAATGGGGAAGGTGTGGATTTGCTTTTTGATACCATTGGTGGGGAAATATTTTCTCAGTCTTTCCCAGCAGTACGGGTATATGGCGATATTGTGACGATTTTGGAACCCGATGTAAATACTTCTTGGAAGATAGCACGTAACCGCAATCTCCGCATTAGTTTGGAATTAATGTTGACTCCAATGTTGCAAGGAATTGTGGAAGCCCAGCAATATCAGGCGGAAATTCTGGAACAATGTGCGAGTTGGATGGATAAGGGTGAGCTAAAAATCCATGTTAGCCATGAGTTTCCATTACAAGATGCAGCAAAAGCTCATCAATTACTTGAAAATGGTTCAATGACAGGTAAAATTGTTTTGCTCATGGAAAGTTGATGACACACATTAAAGTTGAACGAATCATTTTTTAAACCCAGAGTCTCACCAAGACAAGCGCACAGTCTCGCAGAGCAATGTTGGCTTTCTAGCTGTATAAAGCTTTGTTTTTTAATTATTTCTCTTTTGATTCTCTTTTTTCCTCTTCCTGTACAAGCACAACCGCAACTAGAGCGTATTCCCCTAACACTGGAGTTGTTACAGGAAAGGTTACATAATCCAATTTTGCGTGAGGGAAATCTGACTGTCGATTTGCGACAGATGACGATAGATTTACGACCAGAAAATGCTAGTTTTAGTGATGAATTTTATCAAATTTTACGAAAAGAGTTGCAAAAAGCTGGCGCGAAGTCTTTGGGTTTAGATTTGAGTAATTCGCTGATTCAAGGAGATTTCATTGGTAGCGATTTGGGTATACGAACTACGATATATTCACAAGCTATTTCCCCAACATTTTCTCCCACGGAGCAGGAACAAATTGAAGGATTACGAAGTGTTTGTTTAGAATCTTTAGGAATGTCTTTACCCAGTTCTAGAGACTGTCGATCGCTATTAAGAAGCCAGGCAAATTTATCTAGCGATATTAGTGTTTTTCGTGGCACATTAACGATGCAGCAAACACGTTTTAATGGTGCTGTTCAATTTGCGAATACTTTTTTTCTTCAGCCGATTGATGCCCAGGGAGCTATTTTTAATCAGGCTGTAAATCTTGCTGAAACTAGATTTAGTCGCCCTATTAATTTTAATGGTACTACTTTTCGTCGAGAAGTTCAGTTAGGAAGTAGTATCTTTTTTGATAAAGCAGATTTTAAACAAGCCCAATTTCAAGAGGCTGCTTATTTCCAAGATTGTATTTTTGAGGATAGCACTAATTTTACTCAAGCGACTTTTCGACAATTAGGCAAATTTAGTCGAGCAAGATGGCGGAAGAATGCTGATTTCTCCCAAATTCGTTTTGCTGGGCAAACTCAATTTACCAGAAGCTCTTTTAATCAGTTTCTTTTATTTACAGACACAACTTTTGAGCAAGCTGTCACCTTTCGGGAAGCCAGTTTTCAATTACCTGTAACTTTGCGAAGTGCAAGTATTTTGAATTTGGCTGATTTTAGCGACGCAAATTTTGCTCAATCAGCCTATTTAAATGTGTCCGGTTTAGGCTTTAACTCTAATCAAGCAAAAATTTTAGGAAATCCTGGCGAGATTGGTAAAGTACTTGTGGTTTCTGGGTTACAAGGAAATCAAAATGTGTTAAGAAATTTAGTACAAAATTTTCGTTCCTTACAACAAATCGCCGATATCAATCAACTAGAATATACCAAGCAGCAGTTACACCTGATTGAATTGAGTCGTCAGTTATTTGGTACTAATATTAATAGTGTTTCCGCCGCCAGATTGATTGATTTGGGATTTTCTACCGCACAGGTGCAAGCAATTATTGAATATCGTCAAGAAGAACCATTTCGTAACCGCAGTGAATTACTGGCGCTGCCAGATATTGATTTTGAGACTTATATTCAAGTTAGCGATCGCATTATCGTTAGTAAACCTTTATTATTAGGTGGATGGCTGCTAACTGCGTGGAGTTGGTTAGCCCTATCTTTGTTACTACTACTATCAGGATACGGCACACAGGTGTGGCTAGTTTTTGGAGTCGGAATAATTGCGATCGCATTTTTTGGTTTAATTTATTGGTTAATAGATCGATTTCGTCGTCTACATCCAGTGGCGATTATTCCTAATTCTTACGAAACTTGTTGGATTTTAGGAAGTTTCTGTATCTTCAATTTGATTGGTTTACTAGCAATTTTCCGTAATTCTGAACAACCTTGGTTAACTTTAACCTGTTTGTTAATTATTATTTTACCAATTCCGATCACCCTGATAACTCAACTTTACAAAATCGGGCGTTTCCATAATCAAATGGATATTTCCTACTTTACCGAAGATGGAACATTACGACAATTGCGTTTACTAATTGGGCGCTTACCAGTGATTCCCAGAAACCAATCATTTCGCGATCGCTATATGCCCATATTGTGGGATAGGCGCTGGAATTGGTTAAATTATTATGACTTTAGTTTAAACAATTTATTGCGTTTGGGTTTCAATGATATTCGCTTGCGTGATGAATATCTTCCTGGCATTATTTCTAGTTTAGCTTGGTATCAATGGAGCCTCGGAGTTTTATATATTACTTTACTCCTATGGACACTCTCCCGCACAATTCCAGGTTTGAATTTATTGATTTATTTGAAATAGATTAAGCAAACAATTTATCAACAGAAACATTAATGTTAGCAAAAACCAGAGGTTGTATATTTCCCTGACTCATATCTTGCCTAAATAAATAATCATCATTTTGAGGCGATCGCAAGACAATTAGCAATTTATTCTTAACATCAATTATCCAATATTCTTGAATACCAGCAGCAGCATACATTTTTAATTTTATATCTAAATCTTTTGTTAAAGTAGAATCCGAAACCTCAATTACCCAAAAAATATCATCAACACCAGGGTGACGAGTTCGGTAATTTTCTCGTGGTAATTTGACAATCGCAATATCCGGTTCTGGTTCCGAGTTTGCCAGCGTAATTGGTGCAGCTTCACGGATTAAAGCTTTACCAGAGAGACAAGCATGCAAATAATCAGCTAACTCTTGTTCGTAATATTTATTTAATGGTCCCTCCGGTCTCATTTCTAAGATTTCCCCTTCAAGTAACTCGACACATCGATTATCTAATATTCCCGCTTCAATCATGCGGTGATAATCATCTACTGTCCACTTTGCTAGTGTCTTCATAATCTTGTAGAGAAATATCGATTAATTCAATTATATACTTTCATAATTTCCCATTTATATATCCCCTCAATGAGTAGCAAACTCACTAAATTGACGCATGTAAGGAGAATGAAAAGCCAAAACAATATCATCTTTTGGTACACCCATTTCTAGGAGTTGGGTAGCTACACCAACTTCTGTGCCATCATGCTGAATCCAAATTTTGCCGTTGATAATATCAAGATGCAAACTACATCCGTGTGTTCGACGATTACCGCGCCAACCAGTATGTAATAATAAGTAGTGATCGCGATCGCAATCTATAATAGCTTGTGTCTCAATTCCTTCCCCTTCAGGAGTCATTTGTTGTTGCGATCGTCTTGCTGCTCTTTCTAAAATTAATTGCTGGATAATTTGACGATATTCCTCTACAGCCATTGGGTAATAACCTCCTGTTTCTCATCGTAAACTAATAGATGAATTTGAGTTCTTTCAATTACTGATCGAACAAAGCGACGCTGGAAAAAAGTGTTATAAATTGATTCAGGTATTGCAAGAAACAGTTTTCTTTCTGGCTCAAATTCTTCGAGGGCAAATTGATAATTTATAAATTGTCCAAGTGCAGTATGAAAATTCGATACGTTTGAGCGTCCAATGAAACTCTTGATTTCTACTGCAATTTTTTCCCCTGCTCGTTCCGCAGCTAACATCTCTGCCGCCAAATCTATTTCAAAGTCTACATCTCCAACACTTATTTCCAAAGGATCGGCTGTAATTGTCCACCCTTCTTTTTCAAGGGCTATTTTAACTGCATCATGAAAGCGGTCTTTAGCCATTATACCCAATTCTAATATTTAGATTTCTATTTTAACAAACGAGTTGCTACAGAATACTTTTTATTTAATAAGATACTCAATCGTTAATAGTTCGTAATTATGTTTCTTCAATATCAAGCGATCGCATTACATAGAAATGATTAATTCCAAATCTCTAATCTGCCCTAAATCAACCTTGAAATATTATTTTCAAGCCAAAAGTTTTATCTTAGATGACACTTCACTAAGACTTTGAAATGACGTACCTAAAAATTTTAGCATTTACTTACCGTCATAGAAAAATCAGCAAGATTACGGTAGTCGAGAGGATACAGTTCGAGAGGATAATTGAAGAAAAAATGAGGTTGGTTATCATGGGAAGTGATTTTGAGCAAAAAATAGATTTAGAAAAAAAATTTAGTCGAGTGTTTAGCGAAATTAAAAGGCTAGAGTCAAAAATTAACAAAAAACAAGGATTTTGGTTTTTTGAAACTCACATCTACTCCCAAGAAGACTTATTTAATTCAGAGCATCATTCTAAAATAGATTCGATTACAGAGAAAATAGGAAGTGATGTAATAAGCTGGAATAGATTTGGACAACTTACAGAAGAAGCTAGATATATTTATGAGATTAAAAGAGACGAAGTTCAATTTGATCTAGAACGAGTAGACGATATTATTGCTCAGAGAGAACCTACCTGGTGGGAGCAAGTAGAGTCTTTATTTAAAGACTTTATTGTTAAAGTACAAACAAATATGCCACAATTAGAAAGAATTTTACTAACCACTGGTTTATTACAAAAAATACCTGTTTTATCTGGTTTTTTTAAGAAAATGCCAAAACCATTAGGTGGAAAATAAGATTCAAATATTATCTTTAAACCAAAAGTTTGAGGTTGGGTTACGCTCTTCTGTACCCAACCAACTCGCTACTTTATTCCTTCTGCCTTCATGTACTAGTAACCCGACTTATAACCCTAGAAATTACCTAACTGCCAACTGCGGCAACTGCTGGATACTGCTTCAATACCTGTCGCAAATAATGCCCAGTATAGGACTTTTCATTTTTCGCCACATCTTCCGGTGTCCCCACTACTATTAATTCTCCACCTTTATCGCCACCTTCAGGACCTAAATCCACTACCCAGTCAGAACATCTAATTACGTCTAAATTATGCTCGATTAATAAAACAGAATTGCCTTTATCAACTAATCTTTGCAACACATCCAATAATTTATGCACATCATAAAATGAGAGTCCAGTTGTTGGCTCATCAATTAGATATAATGTCTTTCCCGTTGCACGCCTTGATAGTTCAGTCGCCAGTTTCACCCGTTGCGCTTCACCACCCGATAAGGTTGTCGCTGGCTGTCCAAGTCGTACATAACCGAGTCCAACGTCGAATAATGTTTGCAATTTATTGACAGCTTTGGGAATATTTTGGAAAAATTCTAAGCTTTCTTCAACTGTCATATTCAGGACATCGGAAATTGATTTGCCTTTATATTTGACTTGTAATGTTTCGCGGTTGTATCTCGCACCTTTACACACTTCGCATTGCACGTAAACGTCGGGTAAGAAATTCATTTCAATGACGTTGACACCCTGCCCACTACAAGCTTCACAACGTCCACCTTTAACATTAAATGAGAATTGTCCGGGTTTGTAACCGCGAGCTTTGGCTTCTACAGTTTGTGAGAAAACATCACGAATAATATCAAAAACCCCTGTGTATGTGGCAGGATTAGAACGGGGTGTACGTCCAATTGGGGATTGATCGATGACTATAGCTTTATCGATCGCAGTTAATCCTTGAATGCCATCAACATCTTTAGGAAATGGAATTTTTTTAGTGATGTGGTGTTGTAGGGCGGGGTAAAGAATTTCGTTAATTAATGTTGATTTACCAGAGCCAGATACACCTGTAACGGAAACTAATTTACCTAAAGGAATATCAACATTGATATTTCTGAGGTTGTTGCGACGGGCATTTCTAATCATTAAATTTAAGCCATTTCCATCGCGTCTTTGCGCTGGTGTATGAATGACTTTTCGTCCAGATAAATATGCGCCTGTCAGTGAATCTTCAGCATTTAATAGTGCTTCTAAATCCCCCTGCGCCACAATATTCCCACCATGCATTCCCGCACCAGGACCAATATCAACAACATAGTCGGCGGCGCGAATGGTTTCTTCGTCATGTTCAACAACGATTAATGTATTCCCTAAGTCACGGAGCCGGTTCAGGGTACGCAATAAACGTCCATTGTCGCGCTGATGTAAGCCGATGCTAGGTTCGTCAAGGACATATAATACACCAGTTAACCCGGAACCAATTTGCGTCGCTAGGCGGATGCGCTGGGCTTCCCCCCCAGAAAGGGTCATGGCAGGGCGGTCTAGGGTAAGATAGTCCAATCCCACATCGAGGAGAAATTGCAACCTCGCTTTGATTTCCCGCAGGACTAAGTCTGCAATTTGCAACTGACGCGGATTTAATTTCAGGTTGTCAATGCGTTCTTGGCAGTCGCGAATGGAGACGCTGGTTAAATCCAGGATTTTGTATTGTCCCAAACGTACTGCTAAAGCTTCAGGTTTTAAGCGTTTTCCATTACAAACTGGGCAAGGTTGATCGATTAAAAATTGTTCGAGCTTTTGTTTAATGAGTTCGGAACCACCTTCATATTGACGCTGAAGGATGGGAAGGACACCACGAAATGGTTTTTTTTGTGCTTGTTCTGGTTCTTCCCCCTCGAGAATGATATGACGTTGTTCGTTGGTTAGACTACTCCACTTGCTTTGTAACTCGAAACCGTGTTCTTGACCTAAACTATAGAGAAGTTCGAGGTAGTAGGAATTTTCCTTTTCTGACCAAGGCGCGATCGCAGCGTATACTGGTGCTTCTGGATCAGGTACTACTAATTCTGTGGCAAATCTCCTTAAACTACCAATACCGTGACAGTTGGGACATGCACCATAGGGTGAGTTGAAGGAAAATAAACGTGGTGATAGTTCGTCCATGACTGCACCGTGTTCGGGACAGGCAAAGTTTTCGGAAAACACCATTTCTTGATCTATTGGTGCTTCTAATGATTGTTCTCCTTCCGGCAATGGGTCAACAGGGGTGTAAAGTATCACCGCTATCCCCTCGGAGAGCTTCAAACACGTAGACAAAGAATCAACGAGACGCTCTTGCAATCCGTCTTTTTTTACCAGACGGTCAATAACAACTTCTATTTTGTGTGTAAAATTTTTATCTAATTCAATGGAGTCGGAAAGTTCTCTGACTTCACCATCTATGCGGACACGGACAAAACCTTGGGAAGCTAAACTCGATAATAATTTTTTGTGGGTTCCTTTTTTACCGCGAATTACTGGAGCGAGAATTTGGAATTTGGTGCGTTCTGGCAATTCTAGAATTCGATCAACCATCTCATCGATAGTTTGCGGAGCAATATTGCGATCGCATATTGGACAATGGGGTTGTCCGGCTCTACCGTAGAGCAATCGCATATAATCGTAAATCTCGGTGACAGTGCCCACAGTCGAGCGCGGGTTATGCGATGTTGACTTTTGATCGATGGAAATAGCTGGACTCAACCCTTCAATTGCTTCAACATCGGGTTTATTTAACTGTCCTAAAAATTGTCTAGCATAGGCGCTGAGGGACTCGACATAGCGACGCTGTCCCTCGGCAAAAATTGTATCAAATGCCAGGGAAGACTTACCAGAACCGGAAACACCAGTAAAAACAATTAACTTATCTCTGGGAATTTCCAAATCAACATTTTTCAGATTATGCTGTCTAGCACCCCGAATCCTAATTGTGTTTTGACTGCTTAACTGCAAGGGCAGGTTACTTTTTCCGTTCGCGGATGCGGCAATCTGAGTTTCAGACATATCGACAAGCTAAAGGTGTGCGAAGGAGGGCGAAACAGTCCTTAATGATATCACTGTTACATATCTTATGGTAGAACAATCGTACTGAGATGGAAAAATTTGGTACAGAAAAAGATGCGGTTGGAAGATGGGGAGACGTGAACAATAAAATAATTCTGTCTCCCTCTTGCGAAGTCAGAGGCTATTGAACAACTAATAAATCAACAAAACAAATCAAAAAAACAGGCTGCTTTGATTTCATCTGCAAGCACAATCCCACTCGTTGGTTGGTAAATGGGGTTTCTTCCTACAGACTCAGTTTCATACTCACTCGCTCAATTTTCCATAACATTTTTTTATGGCTCATCTTGAAGAATTACTCAGAAGTATTTTCATGACTACAAACAAATATCAATCTCAAAAGTCAGAATACCTTGCGGGTAGAAATTTACAACATTCAGAATCCGTAAGCCTGTGAAGTTTATACATACAACTGATTTCAACCGTCTTGAGACTGTGTCTGTAGAGACAGAGCGAAATTGGTTCAAACCCTGAGATAGTCAGTTTCTACACGCAAAATTTTTAAGTTGTATTCCGACTCCTGATAAATGACTAATGTATTCTTTCGTGATCAAGCTATAGCAATTAATTCAACTCTGTTAATTTTCATTGAGTCAAATGCTAACAAAGGAATCTTGAAAGCGAAATCAAGAAGTTGTTCAAGAGCAGTTGCCGATTAAGTTGTAGTGCTTTTATTGATTCATGGTTCACAATATTATTTGGCAGAGGAGGCTTTTTTCCCTTTTGTTGTTCTCGCTGCCGACACTCGCGACTGTTTAGCTGGGGGCTTTCTCTTAGTAGTTTTCGCTTTGACTACTGCCTCAGATGATGGTTTATCGACTTTTTGTTTTGGCGGTCGGCATATTTCGCAATAGAGTGGTTGTGAAGGGAAACAGATGCGTTCAGATACAGAATTGCATTGTTTGCATACAAAGCGATAGACTTTTTGGCGAATAATACGAACGTGAGCCTTAACAAAAATTTCCTTGCTTTCCACTTGTTTCTTCCTTTGTTGATTTGGTAATTACTATGAACGTGAATGATTCACCTGAGATTCTCAGAATGTTGTCAGCAGAACGCGATCGCTATGTTTTAGAGGTACTAGATTTAGAACGTCGCTTATCTTTCATCCGACATCAGATTAATTCTATAGAAGCTCTCATCTCAGGTTATGCCCAAGAAGACAGGATGTATCATCCTTTAGGGCAATTATCTAATTTATCTTCTACACAGGCATTCCTTCAGGAAAGTCCCAGTCAGATTAACCGACATCCGGAAAACCAACATGTAGAAGTAGCAGCACAGCCTGTTGTCGAAACAACACCTCCACCAGCCACAAATAATGTAACAACCAATGCAAAACCAAATATTTCTGACATACCTAAACTTAACATTACGAGAAAACCTGGAACCTTACTCCTCTTGCCACCATATCAAGAATACTCTGTTCAAAATGCCATTTTGATCCTATTTCGCCACAATCCTACAACTCATTTTCATGTCGATGCGATCGTTCGCGATTTGTATGGTGATGGATTAGACGAAGACCAATTTAAAATTGCTAAAGCCACTGTGAGTAAAATGCTTTCTACAGGTACACAATCTGGAATGTGGTTCCGAGTTTTACATACTCAAGGGGTCTACACGCTAACTTATGAAAAAGGTACTACTAGTAAACCACCTAAAGGTAGAAAGTAATTAATTTCTAGAATTAGTGATTAGCCCAGCGAAAATTGACGGGTTGAGATTGACTCCGAGAAAAGGGAATGCGGAAATTTTTATCCCTGCAACATCGCTTTGGCAGACTACTAGAAAAAAGAGAAGCAGAAAGACAAAGAGAAGTTGCTGAAAGCACAAATATCCATATTCTGGCGCTTCTAGCACTTCCAGAGCTTCTCGCAAATTTCGGAGGGAAGGGGATAGCAGGATATTTTCTTGACTATTTCCCAGCTTCCGACTCTCCCACTCCAAAATCAAAAGCCCAAAACCCAAAACCCAACATCGAATGACTGAACCAACTTGGCAATCTCCACCTGCTCCAATAAACGATATTCTCAATGCCGCAGCACCTCCAACAGTATTACTTTCTCCTAATCATAAATATTTAGTGGAATTAGAACAGCCTTTAATGTCTGACATCGCCGAAATGGCTGAACCGAAAGTTCCTCTGGCGGGATTTTTACTCAATCCTCAGACAAATGCACCTGCTCGTTACAATAAATACCATAGTTTAAAGATACGAGATATTAAATCGCATAATATCGTCACCGTAGACTTACCACAATTTGACCAGGAATATTCTCAAATTAGTTATTTAAAATGGTCACCAGATAGTGAACGATTAGCATTTACATTAACTCAAACAAATGGTTTGGAATTGTGGGTTGTCGAATTAGCAACAGCAAATGCCCAGCGTTTAACCGAACCAATTTTAAATGCTGCCTACGGTATTCCCCACCGTTGGCTAACAAATGACAGCTTAATTTGTAAATTTATTCCCGAAGAACGAGGTGAACCTCCAGTCAAATCGCCAATTCCTACAGGAGCAATTGTTGAGGAAAATTTAGGGCGGAAAACACCCAGTCGCACCTACACAAATTTATTAGAAAATCCTCACGATGAGGCATTATTTGAATATTATTTATCCTCTAGCTTAGAAATAGTTAACTTAAATGGTCAGCGTACTGCTTTAATTGCACCATGTCTAATTGATGAAGCTAGACCTTCCCCAGATGGTAACTTTATTCTCTTAATGACGCTGCACCATCCCTTTTCCTACCAATTACCAGCCTCCTATTTTCCCAAACGCACGCAAATACTTACCGCCAACGGCAAAATTATTCGCGAACTCGAAGACTTACCCCTCGCAGATAATCTCTCAATTAAATTTGATGCTGTGCGAACTGGCAAACGACGGATTTTTTGGAGAGGCGATCGCCCTGCAACTATATACTGGGTGGAGGCGCTTGATGATGGCAATCCCAGCAACCCAGCCACAAAAAGAGATGCATTATTTGAGTTAGAGCCACCATTCTCCTCAGAACCACGGCTACTTTGGCAATCTGAGTATCGATTCCAACATGTTCTTTGGGGACAGGAAGATATCGCCTTAGTTTGGGAAAGATGGTTTGATAGCCGCCGACAGCGAGTTTGGCAAATTAACCCCCAAAACCCAGAAACCTCTCCCCAGCTATTATTTGACCGCAGCACTGAAGATAAATATAACGAACCCGGCGCACCAATGACGGTGTTAGGGCAGTATGGCAGAGATATTATCAGGTTTACCCCAGATGGTGATGGAATATACTTGAATGGACGAGGTGCATCACCCCAAGGTGTATATCCATTCCTCGACAAATTCAATCTGGAAACCAAGGAAAAAGAACGGTTGTGGCAATGCCAAGACCCATATTTTGAAGGGGTTGTCGAACTTCTTGATCGCCAAGCAGAGATACTTCTCACCCGTCGCCAATCTCAAACTGAGCCACCCAATTATTACCTAAAAAACGGCAACAATGAGCCTGTATTATTAACAGATTATCAAGACCCTGCACCGCAGCTAGCAGGGATTCAAAAACAACTGATCCAGTACCAACGTGCTGATGGTGTGGGTTTATCAGCGACACTGTATTTACCTCCAGGCTATGATGTTAACCGAGATGGTGCCTTACCCATGCTATTTTGGGTGTATCCAGAGGAATTTAAAGACCGTGAATTTGCCGGACAGGTGACAACGGCAACCAATACCTTTAGTCGCCCCATGCGGGACTCGGTATTATTTTTACTCACCCAAGGCTACGCAATTCTTTCTGGCCCCTCCATCCCCATCGTTGGCGAAGGTAACGCAGAACCTAATGATACCTATGTTGAACAATTGGTGACGGGGACTCAAGCTGCTGTTGATTATGTTGTCGGTTTAGGAATTGCCGATCGCGATCGCCTTGGCATTGGTGGACATTCATATGGTGCTTTTACAACGGTGAATCTTTTGGCACATACCAATTTGTTTAAAGTAGGGATTGCGAAAAGTGGCGCATACAATAGAACACTTACACCATTTGGGTTTCAGGGCGAACAGCGTAGCTACTGGGAAGCCCCAGACACGTATAACAAGATGTCTCCGTTTACCCATTTAGCCAAAATTCAAGCACCCTTATTACTCATACATGGGGAAAAAGATAGTAATCCCGGTACCTATCCGCTACAAACAGAACGTTTGTATGAAGCATTAAAAGGATTGGGGGCAACGGTACGTTGGGTAGTATTACCCTATGAAGACCACGGCTATCGATCGCGGGAAGCCATTGGTCATGTACTCTGGGAAATGGTCAATTGGTGCGATCGCTATTTGAAGTAATCTTCATCAAGTTTGCTTAAGCACTGACGATTAAATCTCTGGCTATGGTTGTGCCAGAGCAACTGCGTCATATCATGTCCGGTTGAATACTGATCATTAAGACTGACACGGAGACTTAGAAACACGGAGAAATCTTAATTGCCAGTGATTAGCCGCACATGATATCAGCATGTCTCATCCTTATTTGACTCTACCTCGGAAGCGGACAAAACCATAAGACGCTGTAGGAGTCGCAGGTGCAGTTGCATTGGGTAAGTCTCCCAAATTGACAATAATTGCACCATTGGTATTTTCACCACCACAATCGACTACCTTTTTATTAGGATTATTTGCGTCAAAATAAATTGTTTTGGGTTCCACACCTGGCGGTAAATAACGCATTTTGCCGCTACTATCGTAATTTGTCAGTGACTCAACTTCACCATTATATTGCCAGAGAATTCCTCTGTCGCTACCTGTGCCAGGTGCTTTGGTAGGGAAATTATTAAATCCTGTGGGGATAAAAGTGACATTATTAGGAATGCGATCACACATTAAAACATTTTTGGCAGTTGCATCACCAGCAGAGAGATAGTAAATTGTATATTCCAATTCATCACCGGGACGCACATTCCCACCATTTGTACCACCTATTAAAAAAGTGTTAGGGTCTGGCCATTTATCCGTATCTGCGGGGGTTGTGGGTGGGTTGGGGTTGGTAACGGTGATGTTATTGTCATCGTAGGGGTTAGTATTTTCATCTTTATATACTGCTAAATTGTCACCGTCTTTGGTGGTAGTTAAACCGTTAACTGCGGTAATGCGTTTGATTAGTAATATATTGGGATTGCTAGGGTCAAATCCGAAGTCTTGACCTGTGACATTGGCATTGGTAACAACTGCGGTTAAATCATTGGGTGTTCCCAAAGTAAAACCAATGGGAATATCTGTATCGGTGGTATCAACTTTAATTTTGTAAGTCCCAGCTAGCACATTACTAAAGCTATATTGACCATTAGTATTGGTGAATACTGGAATCCCAACTTGTTCTCCAGCATCGATTACATTGTCATTATCGTTATCTTTGTATAGCGTGACTGTGACATTTTCTCCGAGTGCAGGTTCGCTATCGTTGCTGTTGTTATTGTTCTCGTCCTTGTAGAGCGTTCCAGAAATACTATAAGTTAAGCAACCAGGATTACTACCAGAGATACTCGTTGTTAAACTACTGGCTGTAATAGTTTGATTAATACCCGTAGTTCCAGGTGTTGCACTATTAGGCGTATTATTTCGTACCTGACCGTTGACGATTAATCCAGGGGCACCACCACTAACGTTGACAGTCGCGCCACCAGTTGTGTATACCGTACCACCGCCACCACCACCACCGGGCCCGTCAGTTTCAGTGGTATTATTTTCGTTCAGATCGCCACCGATACCACCTGTTGCCACAATTGTTAACCCAGAGGCATTACCTGTTTGTGTTGTGACTAAAACCGTACCACCAGCACCACCGCCACCACCTGCATCGGGTAAAGCTCCTGCGGGACTGTCAATACCATCTGCACCTTTAGCGTTGATGGTACCTGATCCGCTAATACTTCCGGCTCGGATTAAAACCATACCACCACCGCCACCACCAGCACCAGAAGGTCTAGATTGGTCGTTGGTATCGCCGCCTCCTCCTCCTCCACCTAAGACTAAACGAATAGGATCAGTAGGAATTGGAGTTCCGCCAAAACCCCCGACTGCTGCATCGAATTGAGGCTGTGCAGTGTTACCCCATCTCGAATCCCCATAGGAGCGTCCACCTAATCCCCCAGCACCACCATTGGCACCACCACCACCACCGGAGTTATGCTCGTTTCCACCACCACCCGCGTTTGCTGGCGCACCTCGACCCTCATCACCGTTGGGATAGCCTGATGTACCCAGGTCATCGGTGATTGTTGTAGCTCGAACGTTAAAACTACCAAAAGGCTGGCGTGCTACAAATCTCGGCGTACCAGCAATCCCTTCACCTTTCGGTCCATCTACCCCTGCTAGTGAACCTTGGCTCGTAGTTCGGAAAGTTGATTTGCTAGCCCCAGAAAAACCATTCGGATTGGAACCGCCTCCCCTAAAACCTAAACTGTTAACATCGACTGCACTACCTGCGCCGAAATTCAAAGCTCCTTGCACATCTACAGCAACAATTCCCCCTGAGCTTCCATTCCACTGTGCAGCTGTTGTTAATGTACCTGTAATGGTTGCGGAAGTGTATTGAGGTACTCGCACTACCTGAAAAGAACGTCGTCCCGCAGAACCCGCAGCAGCAGAAGCACGGTAAGAATAGGTAGTACCTTTAGTTAATGGGATGACACCACCAGAGATCGGACCTGCGGCAACAGCATACTCATATCTTCCAGCATTATTGAGGTTAGTATATCCGCTTGCCGCTAGAGGCGATGGCACAATGTTAGTGTTTGAATTAACATCTCCACCAACACCATTTCCATAGGCATCAGTATCGGTAGAATTGATATCGGCATCTTGCATTTGAATAATCAATAGCAAATCGCCTTGGGCTATTGGTGTAGTATTGCCATTAGGGTTTATAGCTCCTACGCTCACAGAAGTCGAGCCTACGGCGACTGTTCCTGTCCCTGGGTAGTAACTATTGACAATTCCACTAATAGTTGCTGTTCCATCTTTACCGGGTGTAGCACAAATTCCTACCTGATCGGCTCGCACTGGCGAAGACATAACAATTACCTGGGGAGCCAGTAATGCCCCAGCGACGATCAGGTTGATTAATTTACCGAGCTTATTGGCTCTTTTCAAAGACAACCTTTTGCATAAAATGCTATTTGTCGTGAAAACTAAAGACTGATTGCGAGTTGAATTTGCGATCGCACTTAATTTTTTAAATAAAGAGTTCATAGTTTAATTCCAGCAAGCCCTAATGAGTTAGTAATAATGTTGAGTTTTTTAATTTAAATAAATGGATATCAGAATGAAAATTGAAGCGTTTTGGCGACAAATTTAAAACCAATCAAGTTCTTAACGACATTAGTATTCCCACGGAGATGTAGTCATTTATCAGTAAAATTACGTAATTTAGCTACATATTGTCGTTTCCTAAAGACATAACACTGTTATGTCCCTACATTGGTATTTACTTTTCTATTTGCAAATCCTGCTCCTGTGATTCCAAAATAATTTCCACACCACGCACATCAAAAAACATCACCTCAACACGACGGTTGTAAGCATGTTCGATGCTATTTCTACCAGGGGTTTTTAATTCTGTTTCTCCCAAAGAGCGAATTGTCATTCTGGCGGCGGAAATACCTTTATTAATCAGATAATTTCGGGCATTGGTTGCGCGTCGGAATCCTAGATTTTGGTTATATGCATTGCTAGCGCGAGAGTCGGTGTGTCCCTGCAATTCGATCACTATATGCGGGTACTGTTGTAAGACTGCGGCAATTTGGTCTAATACACTAGCGCTGGTATCACTGATAAAATCTTGATCGAGGGCAAAATGAATATTTTGGGGAACACGTAAACGGATTGTTGCTGGTGGTTCGGGTTCCGGAGTTGGTTCGGGTTTCGCAGGGGGACGGGTGGTACAGGTGGGGATTTCTCCGGTTTTGGCAGAGAATTCTGGGTATTTTTCCCCTGCTTTGGCAACTATGACTGCATTTTCTGCCGGTTCTGATGTACCGTATTGTGGATGAGTTGCGATCGCGCTTACCATATCTCCTGGTTGCAGATTCGCAAATGTGGCGGCAAATCGACCTTTTTCGTTGGCTGTAACTGTTGTCAATATTTCGCTTAAGCCACCATTGCCAATTCGATATATTTGCACTTGGGTTTTAGGTTCGGCAATTCCGTCTAGATTGACTTTGTCGTTGAAGATTAAAAATTCTGGTGCGAGAAATCTGGGTGCATTTATACTGGCATTTCCGGTATCTAAATGTCGGTTACTCGAATCGCGTGGTTTATTGCGCCCATCTCCGTTTTGAAAGTCTTGGACACCGACATGTCGTGTCGTGTTTAAATCGATACTCAACCCTTCTAAGTTAGTAAAGCGATTATTGGTAATCATATTTCCCGATGCAGAACCACCATGAAAGGAACCACCGTTGGGAAAGGCTGTAACAACAACACCTGCACCAGCTTGATGGCTAATTTGGTTATCGGTAACTTGATGTTTACTGCCCATTAAAAATATGGCTGCACGTCGAAAACGGCGACCGTTATATTTAATCTGGTTATTTTTAATACTGATTGCTCCCTGAGGTTTGAATAGGTAAGCAGCACTGCCATCGTTACCACACATAAAGTTGGAACTGATTTGTGTACCGTTAATGATGCCTTCGAGACGGATGGCATCGGGCATTCCCGCTAATCCGTTGGCAACAATAATATTTTCGGTAATTTGCGTGTTCTCCGCTAGCTTGGAGGTAATAATGGCGCTGCCGTCGTGATAGGAAATTCGGTTACGGCGAATCGTTGCCCCTTGAGCATTGAATACAGAGACACCAAAGGCGGAATAAGTTGCCGGCATTTGTTCGTTAACTGGCATTCCCAACCAGTTATTTTCAATGGTCACATTCTGAGGTGGTTTTTCTAAATTTATACCCGTAGCAATTGCTTGTTTAATCTCTGTTTCGCCGTCCCTGTCAAAGGGTGCGTAACCAATCAAGATATCTGCGGGGGGTGTGCTGGCAGTAACTCCATGTTGCTTAGTAAAGCCGTATAAACTTAAACCCTTGATAGTAACTTTATCCGCAATTACCGTCAATCCTCGGAAAATTTGCCGGGATGGTGCGGGGATAATTTCGACAACAGGAACGGGTATGTCGATTTCTGCTGTCGCTGAGTTATTAGCGTCATAACCGGGTTGGGTAGTACCATCGACAACTAAACCTGGAGCAGTCAAGGGAGGTAAAATTCGATCAAGTTGAATTTTGGTTTGTCCGGCAGGTAAGTTAAATTCGATGCGGGGGTTATCTGCTGATGGTTTCACTTGCTCCCGTTCTGAGGGTGATAATTTTTCTAGGGGTAACATCCCGTTAGAAATTGCGATCGCTTCTCGTAAAGTTAGTTTTTCATCAGCCTGAATTTCTCCATCTGCATTACTGTTAACTGTCACCTGCAAGTTATTAGTTTGGGCAAAAGCTAGGTTTGGCAAGAGGAGGATGAGAAAGAGGGAGAGAGGGAGAGAGGGAAAGAGGAAGGGAGAGAGGGGAGAAGGGGAAGAATTATTTATATTTTCTTGTGTTCTATCTTCTGTTCTATGTCTTGTATTTGCGTACATTCTCCGTTGCTCCTCCTGACTACTGCTGACTACCCACTGCCTTTTAATACTCATATACTTCCTACCTCACTTCGGTTTAACTTCTCTGCTTTGAATTGGCGCAGTTTCTCAGCTAGTGATTCTTTTTGTGATGATTGTGATGGTGGAACTTTGGCTTTGATTTGTCGCAGTCTTGTGGTTAATGACTCTTGTTGTTGGGGTGGAGCAAGTTTTTGTCTGCCAAACCCACTGAATAGTTCGTCAATTTTCACCGTGAGTCCCAAGTAGGGGCCACCTGCTGAACGAGTGCCGGAAAAGTCACGGTCATCGACTTTCCCAAATACATAACCTGCGGCTAAACGCAGGTTGGGAGTGAGGTAATAACCAGTTTCAACGACAAATCCGGTTTCACTAAATCCCTCTTGGCTAATCCACCGGGCTTCACCAACGATATCAGTGCTGTATCCAGTTCGGTAGGTTAATCGGGCTTGGGCAAGATTAACATTACTAGTTCCAGATAAATCTTGAGCTAGATAGGTAGTAGTGTTGCGTAGTGCATATTTACCGTAGAGTTCCCAGCGCCAATTCGGTGCGTAAATCGTTTCCAGGGCGAATGTATGGTCTTCTACTCCTGTACCGCTACCAATTAATAATGTTTCGGGGATGGAGGAGGGATTTTTGCGATATTCGTACCGCAGGAGGGCGTTAAATTTGTCGTTGTTGGGGTCGCGGTAAGCTAGACCAAGTTTAAGATTAGCGGTGTCACCGAGTCCGATTAATCTCTGGTTAGAAGCACCAGCTTGTTGATACCGTAAAAGTGCGGTGAGGGCTGGTGTAATTTTTCCAGTTACACCACCTGTAATGACACTGTTGGAACCGGCGGAAGATGTCCGATGTTCATAACGGGCGCTGGCTTGGAAGTTAGGGTTATCAGTATATTCCAAACCAATATTGTAACTATTACCACCATTAAAACCAACTGCGTAGGCGGTCTGACCGATCGCAAAGGGTTGAGCAAATTGGTTGCCGGCGGCGGTTTTGCCGAAGAAGTCACCAAAAACCCGTTCGTATCCCAAATTTAAACGCAATCCAGGGGCGATTTTCCAACGGTTGTTAATACCGATCGCACCTTGAGTCGTCATTTCATTGGCTGCACCTAAAATGGAGTAGCGTCCGGTAATCGTTGTATCGCTACCTAGTTTGTGTTCACCGCTAACCCCTAAGCTGGTAATCGATTGACCGTCGAATTGACCACGTGTATAAAATTGTTGGGATAGTGTCAGATTAACTCCCGGTGTCAGCGCCCAGTTTAAACCAAAAGCTGTTCGGTCGGGGTAAACTGCATCGACTTGGGAAGACAGAGTTAATTCGTTTTGAGCTAAGAATGTTAAACGTTTGCTAATGGGAACAGTCAAACGCGATCGCAACTGGTCGGAAATGCCATTAAAAGTATCATTAATACGGTCTTCGCGATCGCGACGTACCCAGTCAAAGTCGAGATTAGTTTGACCAAAACGCTGTTGAATCCCGGCGGAAATTGTTGTTAGGGAGTTATCAACGCGACCTCCCGGTAAGGCTTCGTTACGGGGTGCGAATAATTCTTCAAAGGTATCGAGGGGTTGGGGTGCAATTCCAAAGTTGTCTTCGTGGTCGTATTGAACACGTAAATTAGTCGTGTTCGTAACTTTACCTGTCACCTGTGCGCCGTAGCGAGTTTGTCCAGGGACGAAACTAATTGTGGCATTATTGGCAAATCCAGTATCTGCATAACGGTAATAAGCACGGGCTTGAATACCGGGGAATACCTGTCCCTCGGCTTCGACACGCATGGCTTCACCACTCACCGCCCCGATAATGTCGGATTCGTTGCTGGAACGGGCATATTCGGCGATGAAGCGACCATTATTCCCAAACGAAAGCATGGTATCCGCACCATACAATTCAAAATCACGGGTTCCTTGACTTTCTTGCAGGTAACTCGCAGCTATCCAACTGTCTTGATTTGCTCCGCGAGCGATATTGTATTGTAAGCGTCCCGCGTAGATATTACCGTCGGCATCCTCAACCTTTTGCTGATAAGTAACAATAATCCGCCGTACCAATACTTCCCCGTTTTCGCCAATATCGGTGCGTTGTAGCGGTTCGGTAAATAATAAGGAGCCTCGGTCATAATCTATTTGATAATCTTGACCTATACTTAAACGTTTGCGTTCAATGATGGTTCCGGGACGGTTTAATTCTTCGCTTTCTAAAAATACAACTTCGCTTCCCGGTTGTACTAAGCGACGCGACAGGAAATAAAATCCACTCGTGCCATCGGGGGCAATTGTATCGCGTTGGAATCCTGCAACGTTATTACCATATAACCCCGTAAATTGGAGATTACCCAAGTTATAGTTCAACTTCAACCCGTGTAACTGTCGCGTCAGGGAGGTAAATTGTTGCGATGCACGGGCGAACTCTTCGGTATTGTAATCGCCCCACATTACATAATCGGGAGATGCGCCAGGGATTTTGCTGGAACGTTCAAATCTGGCAAATACACTATCAATCGATGGGGTAATCACATCGATGCGGGAACTATCACCGTACACCGGGTAATTTTGCTCATCAAATTGATAATTGCGGAACAAACGAGTATCACAATTACAATCTTCATTGAGATTGCGATCGCTATTATAAGCCCCCGTAAATAACCATTCCCCAATCGCACCAGTGGCAAATACCGACGAACGCACATCTAAACGGGTGCTATCATCAACTTTATTGCTTGTTTCTGGACGCGGACGCAAGAAATCCCGCAAACTGCCAAAATAATCCGTACTTCGTGCCCCTAATCGTACATCAATGACCCCCGTCACCAAACTCGGACGCAACGCAGTTGCAAATTGTACTTGGGTAAAAGCTTCTAAATCATTACCAATATTGGCGCGAATTCGTACTGTTTGGGCATTCAATCCAGACTTTAACTGAGTGCTAAATTCACCATTTTTGGCTTCAACTTGGAAACCAGGAAAATCGGGTTTAAAGTCATTCCCGACAAATTCCCCAGCAGTTGCAGCCAGGGTGACAATTGTATCGCGATTAGAACGGTTGCCGTTTTCATCAACTAACCGTCCACTAATATTGACTAAAGACCGTCCGTCAGCAGGAACCTTGGCTTCACGAGTCTCAATTGACATTTTGGCTGGTGCACCCCGTAATGTCACCTTCACACTGCTGGTAGGGGAATTTGCACCAGCAATTTGGGCAGTAATTGTGTTTTCACCATCTTTGAGTGACACACCATACCATGTCTGCGTGATGACATCTCCGTCGGTTTCAGTGCGTCCAATTAATGATTTATCGACGAGTTCGTCATTCACACGTAATTCAACCTCACTCCCGGCAGTAAATTGAATAATTACTGTGGTGGCGGGAATATCAATTACGCCTCCCTGACTGGGACTCAGTATTTTAACAGTTGGTTGGGATGAGGGTTGATTAGGATTGGACTGCGTAATTGATGGTGGTGTTTGTGAATTAATAATATTGCTATTTTGTTTAATTTTTTCCAGAGAAGCAGGTAATTTTATTTCTGGGTCTGGCTGAAAAGGTTTGATTTCCTTGCTTTGTTGACTAAAACTGGTGGGATTTGCTGTTAATTTCTCTAAATAAGTCGGTAATTTTATACTTGGATCGGGTTGAAAAGGTTTGATTGCTAAATCGTGGGTGTTTAGCTCCTCAACTTCTTGAAGTTGGGGTTCTGGTTCTGAATTGGGGAAGCTATCTTCACCAATTATTCCTTGATGGTTCAAGCCCCCGGATTTATCCGTGGGCATTAATTGCGAATTGTCTTGACTTTGCTTTAACTTTTGCTTCAGGTTAACTTGCCCAATTCGCGATTGAACAGGAATTTCAACAGCAGAGAATGTCGTTAAATGATCTTTTCCTGTATTCTGTACTCTGTCTTCTGTCTCCTGTATTCTGTCTCCTGTATTCTCTTGAATTTCCTCGGCATAGGAGACAATTGGCGAGAAAATCACGCTCACAATTCCCGCAACTGTTCCCATCAACATTAAATTCGGACAAGAAATAATTAATTTATGACTTAAACTATGCACTCGCTGTTGATATTTTCCTAAATGCGGTCTGCGGTTCATTTCTTAACATCCTCCAAGAAGGTGGGGGTGACAGCAAAATTCATGCGTACCGTTCCACCTGGGGCGATACGGACGAGGCGGGATTGACTATTACGTTCTTTAAAGTAACGATTGGGGGCTAAGGTATAACCTGGTAAACTACTCAGGTCTAAAACACCCGTATGGCTGCCTGGTAAAACATTGGCAACTGAGAACAAACCATTTGGGTCTGTGGTGATGCGATTGCCGTTTTCCATATAAACAACAGCATTGGGAATACCTGGTTCATTAGCTTGTTGTTCACCATCAAAGTTCTTATCAACAAACACGCGACCAATAATTGTCCCGCAATCCGAAATAATCCCAGGGCGAAGTTGTAATTTATGATTTGCTGGCCCATCTTGAATACGGAAACGATTATCTGCCCGTAAAGCACTGACCACCGCACTATTGATACCGCTACCGCGCATCGCATCGGGGGTAATTTGCGTACCGTAAACAATATTTAGCACCGAACCTGGTGGTAAAGTAGCATTAGTACGGAAAATGACATTACGTCCGTTAACTTCTGAAGTAATTTCGACTGCTTCTCCGCTAATTTCTCCGCGCACTGATTTATTTACTAATCGGAAACCTAACGGTAAGGTGTCAGTTGCAGTCACATTATTTAAGCCAACTTCCACCAAATTTCTAACCGACAAACGATAAATTGATGTATCGCCAGGTTCTGCGGTTGCCCTATCTGCGGATTTAATAATTTGGACTTGGTTTGGTTGACACAGATTGGTGGCAAATTCAAATGCTAATAAGTCCAAACCTTGTAATTCTGCATCCGCAACCGCAACTACCGTTCCTTCAAATTCAGTTTCCCCTGTTAAACGAATTGGTTGACCATCAAGGGAAGTAGCAACATATCTTAAAACCCGATTTTGGGTATTTCCAATTCCCGTTTCTGCACCCGTTGAATCACCAATCTTAATGCGGATACGACGTTGTTGATAAATAGAATTTGCTGGGGGATTCACAACTAGAATATAGCTTTTACCAGGTTGAGTTTGTCCTCTATTTGGGTCAAGTAAAAAATTATAGGTTCCGCGTAAATTGGGGTTAGTCGGATTATTTTGTAAGAAATAGGGATTTAAGTTTTCGGTATTTGGCGCTTTTCCTCCAGATATTTGGTTGTTAGAAATATCCGGTAATTCGGTGCGCGTCAAATCCACTAATCGACCTAATTCGCTTCCAGTTGGATCGCTCGGATTAGTTTCATAAACACCAATCGAAAAACCTGTATAGTCTGGTAAAAGTTCACCACCACATCCTAAAATTCGTCCTAAAGGGTCAATTAATCCCCGCTCGGTATTGAGAGTATCAGAAAATCCGCGAAAAATTCTGCCAGTACCGTCACTATATTGATAGCTAGCTTGGTTAACAATAGGAATACGTGAATCTTGATTAGTTGTTAATTGGGCTTGTATTGGTAGTGATAATTGTAGAGTACTTCCTAATAAAATAGTTGCTGTCACCGGTCGCAACAATTTCCATTTATAGTCAGGAAAATAATGTTTTTTTTGATTGCGAAAAAACCTCACCGCACATATCTCCTGTGGGTAATAATTATGAGAAATTAGTATTGATTGAAAAATACTTATAACAGATTAATAGTAAAGCCTAAAACTTGACAGTTAACTGTTAATACCAACTCGCAAAAATTGGATAACACATATGTCTGTGAGGAGACGCGATATGTCGCGTCTCTACATTGTGGATTTCTTGTTTTGGGATTGGTATAAAGGTTAACTATCAACTGTTAACCGTTAATATTTCAAAAACTGAATCAGATTAACGGACTCTTAACTCATAAGTTCCATTAACCGTAGTTTTTGCTGCGATCGCATTCGGAAATTTCCAACTAATATGGGTATAAACTTCTGCGGGTGCGGGTTTTTCTTCAACTTTCCCACTGGGGAGAGTTACTTTAACTTTGGGATTTTCCACAAACGAACGTCCACCATCAATACTGTAGGTAATTTTGGCGTTAGTATTGGCGTTAGCAGACTTGAGGACAAATACCATTCCCTTGGGAATTGGTTGATTAAAAGCCAGGTTATTTACTGCGCGATCGCTAAAGTTTTGACCAGTCAATGTATACCGTAAAACATCACCTGGCTGAACGGTTACTTGACCCTGTAATGCTTTCCAGGTAGTTTTAGTTTTACCCTGCACGTCTTTAGTTAAAACTTGTTTCTCTGCACCCAATTGTAATTTGACCATTGGTTGCTTTTGAATATTTTGTGCGATTGCATTTGTCATTGTTCCCAAATTAGGAACCCCAGGAATCACACCAGAAAAGGGTACTAGTAATGCTGCTACACTAAATGCGGCAATTGTTAGACGTTTCATTGATTAATCCTTACAAGATGGAAATGTCGAAAAATATTGTTTTGGTCGATTGTGGAGACGTAGCACTCCTACATCTCTCTATAGCTTGGTTGAAATACAAATACAGGGATTAATTCACCTTGCGTTGGAACGTAAATTGACGTTGTTCTCCTGGCGCAACAGGATTAGTAACTGTATTTATGTATTTACTAACATCTGTTTCTGCACTGGTACCAGTTTGGTCGATTCCTAAATTTGCACCAGTTGCCCCACTGTAGAATTGAATCGTTGAAGCGCCTGAATCTTTCGCAGAACCAACTACATTACTAGTATCAATTTGACCGTTCACATCATTGTCTTTTGCCCAGTTATTCTTACCGTCATTAGCCGCAGTGCTGAGGGTTCCATTCTCCACAATCACAACTTTATCAGCGCGGAGAATTCTATTACCTGTTCCTGATTCAGCTTCGGAGATATTTGTATAACGGATGCGGTACTCAATAATATTGCCCGGTGCAGGTTTTTTCGGATCGGTGCTAAATGTACCATCATTACCTTGAACTGCTGGTCCAGTACCTGCAAGAACACGAGATTCTTTCACCATTTGCAAGAAGCCAGCATATACGCGATCGATGGTGATGTTATTTGCTTCTGTCGTTTGGAAACCAGGTGTGCTGGGTTGGTCAATAAATGCAGTAATTGGTACGGGGAAACCACCAACTAAATCATCTGCTGCGGGACTGATTGTATCTAGATTTGTTGATAACGGAGTATTTGCAGGTAAGTTGACTTCCACCCCATAGTTCACTTGTTGTCCAGGAGCTAAGTTGAGAATTGTGATGTAATCCTCAACTGCATCTACAGGTGAACCACCAATTGTAAACCCAGTTCCATCCCAAGTATAGGTTTTGGATGTTTGGTCGTATGTAATAGTAACTGTTGTTCCTGTGGGTAAATCAGCAGGATTTGTAGGTGGTGTTGGTAATAAGGAAATACTGTTGGGGCTTGTACCGCTATTTCTCACCGTATTGGTAAATGTGACTGGTGATGGGTCAAGTGTATCGCCCGGTTTTTTATCTTCGGGTACTAGTGAAGATTTGTTAGTAAAGTCATCATTATTGCTAGTCGGTCCGATCGCATCGGGAGTCCGTTCGGGTCCGTTTAAGACAGCGTTTGCTTGAGGTGCATCAACAACAAAAGAGTTGACTTCTCCACCTTCACCTGTACCACTGTTGTTGTTACCCGTATCTGTTCCAGAGTTTGTTAATTCTGTAGGGTTATCGATAAAACCATCAGTTACGGTCACTGGTGTGTCAGGTATTCCATCTTGGTTATTATCGTTTGAACCAGGTGGAATATTTCTACCGTCATAGTTGCTGGGATTTTGGTCACCAGATTCATCATAAATTTGGTTATCGGGAGCACCATCATTGTTTGCATCGGGTGCTGGTGTTACACCTGCGGTTTGACCAAATAACTGAGCAATATTATTAACCGTTAATGGTGCGGTTTGCCCGGTTTTAACTTTAACTTGAACATTAAAACCATTTACCGTTTGACCAGGTGCAACCGAAGTGACAATGCTGGGGTCGTTGACGAAACCGATCCGAGTCACAGTAGTTAAATTGACTCCTGTGGTTAAAGGTCGCCAATTTGCGGTTGCGGCATTGGCGTTAACGCTGCTTGCTTGGTCTGTATAAACAACTTGCCAGCCTGGTGGTGGTGTGGGAATTGCGGCTAATTCAGTTCCCAGTGGGATCGCATCGGAAACTAAAATTCGGTTCCCAGTTAAACCATTAATTGTCGTACCAGCCAAAGGTGCGGGGGTAATACCGTTTCCAGTGGGGTCATTCAGTTCGACACGTAGACTTAAGCCATAGGTGATTGTATCGTTTGCAATACCATCTGCAACTCCAGCTTGATCATTCACAATCTTATACTCGTTGCGAACTTTCAGAACGGTCGCTAATGCGTAGGTCTTCACTGCTTGGTCTACGGTGACTTTTTGGGTTGCACTGGCTTCTCTAACTCCGTTTACTGGCGCACCTGGCACATCCCCAGCTTCACCTTCAGCATCTACGGTATAAACGTCACCACCATTAGGATCGCGGGCTTGGTTTTGGGCATCTCCAGGAGTTTCACCCAACGTAACGTTAATAATGTCATTTGTTTGTGCACCTGCGGCTACGGTTACGGGTACACGCACTAAAACCGAACCATTAACAGGAATTGGATTGGAAATATATTCACTACCAGAAATCGGTGTCCAACTTCCAGGTGTACCACCGTCAAGACTATATTCGGGTTTTCCGGCTTGTCCAGGACCTGTGACTTTCACAGCTTCGGGGATTCGGAATTTGGTGGGATCGTTACCAACGTTGGTGACTGTGTAGTTGTAGTAAAGTGTATCGCCGACGTTGGCTTGGCTATTATTGTTTACATCTGTTTGGAATGTAGTACCACTCGCGGTAACAGTAATACCTGCAACCTCAGCAACCGTTACGGTGACAGTATTTGATGTAGTATTAATTTTAGTATTCGGGTCAAGCGGGTCTTCGTAGGTAGCAGTTGCAGTGTTACTAATTGACTCACCTGCTTTAGTTCCTTCGGCAATTACAGGGGCAACAAATTGAAAAATACCATTAGTAATCAATGCAGTGGCTACCAACGAACGATAGAAATTCGATGGTGATTTGAGAAATTTATTTGTCTGTGGCATGGATAAAGAGAATTTTTAGTTTTGTATAAATGTGCAATTTCTTTGTGAAGAACTCATCCAAGTTCCAAGTTCCACATGGGACTTGAATAAAACTTAATGTCTAAGCGTGTTCACCTTCTAAGTAAATTGGACTTCAGTAATTTAGACTCTCGAACACTTTGCCTTCTAAACTTTACTAGTAATATTATTTATATTTAAGTATTAATTATTTAGATATGGCTTGTACTTAGGAAGCGCAAATCCCTTGAGAGTCGCTTATCAATGTAACATTTCAGATATTGTCTTTCTTCTGTGATAATACCTAAAAGGGTGAAGAATAGTGGTTATTTATACAAAATGAGCTTTGTATACAATACTAGTATTAGGTTAGTTAAAGGAATTGTAATAAAAACGAAGCGGAGAAAAATTAATGATATAATTCCTAGCTGAACTTAATAGGGTATTTAAACAATCCATAAATGCGATCGCTGCATTGCAGAAAACTACATGTGTTATTAGCACGGTTTTTCCGATGGGTGTAATATTTTCCTTTAACTACAAGCCCGAATTAAGAGCGATAATCGATATAATTATTGCGCTTCAATGATGGGGTCACCTTTTTCCAAGGGCGATCGCATTGATCAGAGAACTCCATAAAAAAGATGATCCTATGACGAGCCGGGTTTCGCAAAAATTTCAACAAACCATTTTTTGAGATGCGGAAGACGAAGGATTTGTTTTTCAACTTCTGCCATAGCCTCAGTTGTGAGTTTAACTCCTGTGGAGTAAACTTTTTTGATCAATGTCACAACCGGATTTTGACGTTTAATTACCCTTTTTCTATCATCCCTTATTAGTGGATCAATTATTCTGTGGAGACCTCTCAACCAACATAGTAAATTGATTTTCGTAACCTCATAGTCACTACAGAGAACCCCTCAGATCAATTACCATACCCAAGATTGATTACAACTGAATGAATCATTAGCTTCTCAAGAATTTTTTTCCGCAAAATATTCAGCTAATTTTTCTGGTGCTAAAGCCGCAATATATTGTGCTCTCAACTCTGGAGTTGCCAGTTCTAATAAAACCGCATTTTCCAGCCAAAACTCAATGACTTCAAAGTAACCGCGATCGCATCGCGTTGGGCAATAGATTCAACTTGTGCCTGCTCTAGAGGAATGGAAATGGCAGCGTGAGTGGCAATAAAATGGTTTGAGGCTTTTTGATGTTGGAATTGTATTGGTTTATTATCCTCTCCTGGAATCATTTCTGTACCCAGAGGATAGACTTCAATTAAAGTTCCATGTTCATCGCCTGTAAAAGCAACATAGCTACCTGGATTAGATGGAAAAGGGGCAAAATAACCAGTATTAAAAAGTTCAGCTAATACTTCAGCTACATGAAGAGGATTTTTCGCAGGGATAGAAATGTGATGAATCATTTTGTATTACTTTTGTTAGTGTAATTTGGGAATGTCAAAATAATTGTGCATTACTACTTAAAGTCACGGTGTGTTAAGGTCTGCTTGAAAATGAGTTTGCTGAACCAATGAACTTGTTGATTCTGAAAAATCACATAGGGTTTCAACACCGATAGCTATTGAAACCTTACAGATATTATAAAGAAAAGGGTGACAAAACTGCATACCCCTCAATTGCTGAGAATTAATAACTAATGACAGCAATCACTGGAGGTAAAAACTCAATCTAATCAATAGTCAAGGAATCAAATGATGAAGTTGAAATACTACACACTCATTATTGTTAATAATGCTGGGAAACCTCAACAGAGAGAGATTGCAGCAGCGAAGGCATTTTTTGATAAAATCTTTACTAATTATGAAGATGCTCATTTGCAATCAGATGTAGCAATTCAGAAACGGTTGCTAGAATTATCTATAAATAATTTGAGTCCATCGAATTTATTGGCAAAACGCTGTTTACTCTGCTTAATTTCTTGGCAAATCGAGCAAGTATGTGTATCTTTAGAACAACAATTTGGCAATTATCACGGGTTCACAAGATATGATTTATTAGGTTATGTTCTCGATGATGATGGTAGCCTACAACCATCAGATACTTATCAGTGTCTAGGTCGGGAAATTTTAGAAACGTTTAACCCTGACAAAAGTAGTCTTGCTACTTGGACTACTCGAAAAGTTAAACAACACAGAGAACTCAATCAATATTTATTGGAGTGTGGTTTGTATTTGGTGAGCGATTGGGCAATACTTAATGACACCAAACCCCAACAATTAATCAAGATTCTCGGTCAGTTTCATAGGTCGGTAAATCTAGAAATTGAGCAAGCACAAAAGCTGTTGTTCGCATATCACAAAGTTTACCGTGCCGAACGATTTCGCCAATGGGCTAATCAGAGGAGTAAAGGTAGATGTAATCCACCCACTAATGAGCAAATAGAAGCAATTATCAAAATTTTACAAATACAAGAAATGGATAATTTATCTGTACAAGTAGTTATGGAAAAATTACAAAATCTCGCAAGTCAACTACGAGAATATCGCATTCACGTTAGAAATGGTTCCTTACCGACAGTTTCTTTAGATGCTGAACTTAATCAAAATTCTACCTTGATTGAGAAAATTACTGATGAAAACTCAGTTAATATAATAAATGAAACAGAAGATAGAACAGATTTTTTAAAAAGTTATCGGATACAAATTGTCAAGTGTTTTGATAATGCTTTAAATACTGTAATTACATCACGACTTCAAAAACTAGAAAAAAAGAAAACGGATCAGAAAAATTTAAATATAGATAAAGGCAATCAATTTTTAATTGCACTGCAATTATTCCACTGTCAAAGATTATCAATGGGAAAAATTGCCCAAAGATTAGGTTTACGCGCCCAAGATGCTGTCGCCCGTTTATTAAAACTGAAGGAATTTCGTGCTGATGTCAGTCAAGAAACTTTAGTAAAATTGAGAGAAAAAGTAATTGAGTTGGCACAAGAGTATTCCACTCCCAGCAGTTTAGTCAATTTAGAAGCAAGAATTACGGAAGCTTTAGATGAACAAATTACTAATGTCATATCTCAAGCGGAAATTGAAGCTGCTAGTATGCAAAATAATTGCGAGATCAGTTATTTTTCCCAAAGACTTTGTCAGCACTTAGATAATAGAGAATTACTGAATATAGAAAAATTTTCCTAAAAATAAGTAATTAAAGTAATAAATTTAAATATTCCATAATTCCAATCAAAATAAGTATGAATAGTTTAATAGCATCTATGGAATTTGAACCTTTACCACTAGAATCTCTGAGTATCGAGCCAGAAGATATTAATCGCGCGATCGCATTGAGCCAAGATATCCCTGATGAATCCCGTCAATGGCAAATGTATGTGAATAGTTTAGGGTTATTTACCTTACAAAAATGGTTGGAAGAACGAGATGATAATCTGATGCTGAATTGGCAAGAATCGACTATCGCTCAACCCGCACTAGCAAATGTCATTCCCGCGATTACAAATTTACATGTTGGTGAATTCAAAGTTTGTTTAATTACTCTCGATAGTGTATTTGACGAACAAGTTATTTTGCCAAGATTAGTTGTAGATTTACCCGAATTTATTCCTCATTTTTACGTATTAGTAGAAGTCATGGAAGAACAAGAATCAGGTCTAGTTCAAGGGGTGCTAACTTACCAACAGCTAATCGAAAAGCTGGAAAGTTCACCAACCATAAATCCCCAACCAAATTGGACTTATGAAATACCTTTAGATTGGTTTGAAAAAGACCCTAATCTTTTATTACTATATTTACGAAATCTCGAAGCAAATGCAATCTCTTTACCTACTCCAAGCGATCGGCAGCAGCAATTAGTAGCAATAAAAAATGATTTAGTAAACTTATTACCTCAATTACAATCACCAGAAACAGAACTATGGCAAGTTCTCAATTGGGAACAGGGAAGTTTAATTTTAACTTCAACCGATTTACTGGATTGGATATATCAATTACAAACTAATAATTTACAGGTAGAAAATACAACATTACTACAAACCTACTTATTAGACCTAATCAAAATAGTTACCCAACCCGCATTAAACTTAGGGAGGTGGTTATGGGGGGAATTAGATGAACTGGGAGAATCCCTCGCCTGGGAATTATTTCCACGTTTATCATCAGTGAGAGAGCTACGAAGTCCAGCAGAGGAATTTGCAGCAATTGAATCACAGTTAAAAACCCAAGGAATTGAAATTCCCACAGTTGGTCAATGCGGACACTATAATTTTTTATTAGCTGGAAACTCATTGAGAATATATGCATTTGCGTGGAATTCCTCTACAGAAATCGAGCCAAATACCTGGAGTTTATTTTTAATTTTAGGCGCACCCACACCCAATAGGTTACCGAATAATTTAAAATTTAGAGTTAGCGATCGCACAGGCATCTTAACAGAACAACAAGCAAATTCCCAACAAGTAAATTCCTATTTATTTACCACTGTTGCAGGCAATTGGGATGAAAAATTTCTTGTCACCGTCAGCATTACTGAGAGGGTTGAGTTAACATTACCACCCTTCGCTTTTGATATTCAACAAATGTGATCTTATCGGGGAATAATGACTAAACTTCATCTGCAAGTACAACATGTTGACAATACATGCTTATTTCAACTGACATGGAATCAGAATCAAAAAATCACTGCGGAACTTCCCTATCCAGACAAAATTATTTCTAATTATCAAACATGGCAGCGTATTTATCAAAATTTTTACAGTCAGGAGTTACGAGGTAAAGTCATTAATGCTGGTTTTGTTGCACCACCAAGCGTAGATTGGCAAGGGGAATTAGTTCAAGCGGAGGCAAAACTTTTATATGAGTTTCACCAATGGTTACGCAGTAAGGAACTATATGATATTCGCGCCATTTTGACTGCAAATCATCTTCCTCAGCAAGATAAAAGTAATTATGCCAACACTCATACAGATATATTCATTAGTTGTAATACTCCAGATTTAATACGTTTACCTTGGGAAGCATGGGAAATTAATTCGCAGTTCTCAACAAGTAAATTACGTATTGTCCGTCAGCCATTAAACATCCATCAAAGTATCAAACAAGTAAAAAGAAATTCTGGCAAAGTCAGAGTTTTAGCAATTTTTGGAGATGAGAGTGGATTAAACTTTGCTCAAGAAAAACAAGCTATCTTAGCACTTAAACAACTTGTCAAGGTTGATTTAATTTCTTGGCATCAGGATAAAGATATTCAAACATTCAAGTACGAAATAGTTGAAAAACTCACAAGTAAACAGGGATGGGATATTTTATATTTTGCTGGTCACAGTCGGGAAACTGATTTAACTGGGGGACAAATATCAATTGCACCGAATGCGACGATTAATTTGAGTGAAATTGAACATTCATTAATTACAGCAATTGAAGGAGGATTGCAATTTGCTTTATTCAATTCCTGTGATGGGTTAAGTATTGCAAATAAATTAGTAAAATTGGGTTTAAATCAAGTCGTAATCATGCGAGAACCCATACACAATCTAGTCGCAGAAGAAATTTTTGTGCAGTTTTTAAAAAATATTGCTCAATATCAAGATGTCCATCAAGCATTATTAACTGCTTGTGATTATCTCAAACTTGAAAAAAATCTCACTTATCCCAGCACTTATTTAATTCCTTCTTTATTTCGCCATCCTGATGCACCGTTATTTGTCCTCGAGCCATTTGGATTCAAGCAATATCTCAAAAGACTAAAACCCACACCTTTAGAAACAGTTTCAATTTCAACCTTAGCAATCATTAGTTTACAACTGCCCCTGCAAACTTGGTTATTAGAAAAACGAATTTTAATCCAAGCAATGTATCGCAATCTAACGAATCAAGTCGCAGAAACTGCAAGTATAAATCCTCCAGTACTTTTAGTGCAAATAGATAACGAATCGATTAAAAAAGCAAATATCTTAACTCCACGACCAATCAATCGGGAATACATGGCACAAATTATTGATAAACTGGTGGAATTAGAAGCACCCGTGGTTGGTATTGATTACCTATTAGATAGACCTGATATAAAAAGCGATCGCATCCTCGCCAAATCTCTCCAAACTGGTATCAAATCCCAGTCACAACCGACACACTTTATACTGGCTACAACCCGTGATTCTCAAGGTAATTGGTTAAGTGTGCATTCTCAAATTGCTAGTAATAAATGGAGTTTAGCAGGAGAAATTGAAATTTTACCTGGCTGGTATATGCAATTATTACCTAGCCATAAATCTAACCCAAAACCTAGACCTTTTGCTTATCTTTTAGCAATTTCTCAAGAATTACACAAATTGGTAAATTCACCAAAACCGCAGATAACAAATAAACAAGATTTTTGGCAGCAATTAAACAATTATACTGATAAAGACAATACAATTTTGACATCAGAAAGAACGCAACTACAACCCTTAACAGCTTTCAGCTATTACCTCCAGCAAATGTGGTTGCATCCAATTGTAGACTTTTCCATTCCGCCCAAACAAGTCTATCAAACTATCCCTGCGTGGAAATTACTCGCGTCTCCGCCAAAATTACAGCAACAAATCGTCATAGTTGCACCAGGGGGTTACGAAGAAGCAGGAACCGGACAAAATAACGAGGATAATTTCGAGTTACCTGCTGCAATGGGTTATTGGCGAAATCAAGAAAACCCTGATAACACTCGTGGGGTACTTACGGGTGGAGAATTTCACGCATACATGACCCATCATTATCTCAATCACAGAATAGTTGTACCAATTCCCGATGTTTGGATGATTGCTTTAGCTATATTACTGGGTAAAATTATTGCAGAATATCTCAGTAATCATCCGGAACAAAAGGGTAAATTAGTGATTCTATTGAGTGTGGGTTCTAGTGCTTATACATTAATCAGCCTACAACTTTATATTTCATCAGTTGCAATTCTTGTACCTTGGTTGTTACCAACAATAACTCTTTGGTTATATATTTTGCATCTTATTTTGAAGTCTCAATCGGCAAAACGAATCACCAATAACTGAATATTGGTTAGAGGAAAACGCGAAAATATATCTATGGTTAAATCTAAATCTAAATTTATTTTAGGCAAATCAACATTATTATTGACGATTTTTATTGGCTTATTATCTTTACTAAATCAAGCAGTTTATCCTCAAATAATTGCTCCCCAACTGAATTTATGGCAAAAAATTTTTAAACCTGTACGAGACCCAGAGCCCCCAGTCAAGCCCCGTAAAGGTGGTTCCCGTCCAGGACAATCAGTTTGTCTGGTTTCCCCCGATTTTCCTACTCAAACTCGGATTATTTGGAATACTCAACCTTTGTTTATTTGGAAAAATAGTGAAGTTACTAAAGATAGGAGAACAGAAGTTAAAAAAATTGCCATAGAAGCTCTAGATAATCACGAAAGTAAGAATAGGGATTTCAAAGCTCAAATTGTCACTGGGAAGCAGAGTATTCCTTATCAAGGAGAAGCATTAAAACCGGGTCAAAGCTATAAATTACTAATCTTTTTAAACCAAGAAAGTAATTCTCCGACAATGTTTGTACCCTTTCAAATTATGGGAGCAAATCAACGAAACCGGATTAGTAGGGAACTGATGCTTTTGGAGAAATTGCAGAAAAATCAAGGTGCAAATGCCGAAACTATTGCTTTAGCAAAAGCCCAATATTTCGCAAATCAAGGATTATGGTCAGATGTATTCCAGCAAGCATATTCTGTTCCCAATCCATCACCGCAATTGTCCCAAATAATCAAGGATTTACCAAATCAGTTATGTGATTAAAAGCGAATAGGGAGAAGGAATAGAGAATAGTATAGACGTAGCACGCACCGCTACGTTTTTTTATTTGCGTACTTTATTTCCGACAACAGAATACATAATTTCTGCATACCCCTAGCATCACTGAGAAATATAGATAAACAAGTGCAGGAAACATCACCATTTTCTCGAATCTCCACTAACTATTTCTTGATAGGAATAATCAATCATGAATCGCAAATTTGTTGTATCTAGCATTCTTTTCGCTAGTACTATTCTGGCTGTAACAAATATCTTTCCCTTGACGGCAATCAATCGCCAAATTAACTCTACTGCTGTAGCTCAAACAACAGAATCAAATAAAAATGAATTATTTTATATTTATAAAGGACAGCGCGTTCCTTTAACTCAACAACAAGATGCGATCGCAGTTGAATTTAAAGCTGTGGCCAATACCCGCAGTCGCGCTTCTAATCCCCTGTATCTACAGTTAGAGCAGGATTTACAAACAGGTACTAGGACTCGTGGAGGTGAAAGTTCTCAGGTACAGGTTAAACCTTTAGGGGGAAATTATGCTGTTGTTGCTTTACCTAAAGTTAATGCCGATGCAATTAAAAATAAAATTCAAAATCAAACTTATGTCAAAGCAGCTTTACCTGTATTGAGTCGGGCTAATAGCCAGGATACGATTGTTTTACCTAACGAAATCATCGTTAGTTTTCAAGCAAATATGGGTGAGAAAGAAAAGGAATCTATTCTCAAACAAAATAATTTAGAAATTGTTCGTTCCCTGCGTTTTGTCCCCAATATTTACATTGTCAAATCAACAACAGTTGCGGGAACAGCCGTATTAAATATTGCCAATCAACTCAATCAAGTAAAAGGGATCAATTCTGCTGCACCAAATTTCTTGGAACTAGTTTCTAATACAGTAGATATGAATGTAGATATCAATCAACAGCAATCTCCTGCTTTAAATCTGGATGCAAGTCACAAAGAATCTCCAGAAACTAGACAAAGAAGTAGGAATTCAACAACCAATTATTTAGGTTTGCAATGGCATTTAAATAGTGTACCCTTACGATTATGTTTGCAACAGCAAATCAACAGCTTTGCCGAACTCCAAAACTGTCTCCAGCAACAAACAGCCAAAATTTCCGAAAATAAACAATCCAAATCACCTGCCAAATCAGCTTCCAACTTACCTCGCACCGACTTGCGCGTGACCGAAGCTTGGCAAAATAGTAACCGTGGTAAAGATGTTGTGGTAGCGGTTGTTGATAGTTTAATACAATGGAATCACCCGGATTTAAAAAATAACTTACATAAAGTTTCAGCAGCAGATAAATGTCCCGGAGAAGAATATGGTTGGGATTTTTCCGAAGCGATTAACAGTAATAATCCCTGCGAAATTGGTGATGCAGATACAAGAATGAGTCCGCTAGAAATGAATATTTTGCGGAGGAAATTACAAGATACTTTTAAATTAGCTGATGGCGAATTAATTAGAAAATACTTGTCACCAAGAGAAATAAACCCCCAAACCCCCCAAAAACAAATAGCCAATCGCTTACGGGAGCGAATTCGCTCACAAGTTGGTGGTGAATTTCACGGCACTTTAGTTAGTGGGGTGATTGCAGCCAAACCCGCCAATACTCAACAAGGGATATCAGGAGTTGCACCCAATGCGAAAATTTTACCTGTGCGTGTATTTGGTTTAAATGGCAGTATTCAAAGGTCTTCAGTGATTGAAGCAGTTGGTTATGCTGCGAATCGGGGAGCAGATGTGATTAATTTAAGTTTAGGTGGAGGAGCTCCCATCGATGCAGAAGAATTAGCATTCAAGCAAATATTGCAGCAAAATCCCAAGTTAGTCATAGTTGCTTCCTCTGGTAATGAAAATCGAGTCAGGGTTGCTTATCCTTCTGGATATGAGGGAGTATTATCTGTCGGTGCGACTAATTTGTTTGGCGATCGCGCAGGTTATAGTAACTATGGTAATGGATTAGGAGTAGTCGCACCTGGTGGAGATTTGAGTACATCCGCAGGATGGTTGGGGGGAATTCCCACTACTGGGGGAACTTGGATGGAAGGGTTTTGGCAAGGTTTAGCTTATCCTAATTACCGTTGGTCTCGTGTCATTGACATGCGCGGACAATATTGGTGGACGCAGGGTACTTCTTTTTCTTCTCCAGCAGTTGCTGGTGTAGTCGCCTTAATGAAGGGTGAAGATACTAATCGCCAATTAAACCGTGAGCAAATCATTAATATTCTCAAATCGACCGCTAGTTACGATGGTTTACAAATTTCTGAGCGGGAAAAACAACTCTATAAATCTTTGGTCAGTGAGGGTTATCTACCTGCTTCAATATCTGAAAAACAAGTTTTTTTTGGTAGCGGCTTGATTAATGCCGATGCTGCGGTTCAAGCAGTGAAGAAATAAAATAAAAACATCGATTGGGTGTAGTCAGAGCTACACCCAATAAATTCAGATGTTAAGGAATGTGAATGCAATAAAGTGCAAAAGTAGGGTGCTGTTAGCGCAGCGTAACGCACCATTTCAGATTCTAGAAATTAATTGGGTGCGACTCTTTTAGTAGTACAAAGTATGGTATAAGAGTAATAGAAGACAAGTCAACCAGAGTAATGTTTCAGCCCAAAAATGGAAAAGATGCATCCTTGGTTGTCAAAAAAGAAAAACAGGGATAAGCACGGACATATGCAAGCATCTACATCAAATCCAGGGATGTTTTGGGAAGAAGCACGAGAAGTATTTGAAGAAATAGTTGGTTGGCTGGACTCAGATAGTATTTGTGGGTTGGAGCATGGAGAAATAGAAAGTAAGTTGCTTGATAATGGATATGAACTACTTAGAAGGCTGTTACAAGGGTACTTTGATAAGCGTAGCCAAGACGAGACGGATTCCGAGTGGGTAGGAAAAGACCAAGCCAAGCGAACCCACAAGAAAAAATTATCAAGGAAATTAACAACGATATTTGGCACAGTAATCGCAAATCGAATCGGTTATGGAGGTAGGAAGATAAATACGCTTTTTCCATTGGATGCGGAGTTAAACCTACCAGCAGAGCAATATTCCCACGGATTGAGGCAACGAGTAGCAGTCGAAGTAGCTCGTTCGGGATTTCGGGAAACGGTGGATATCATCGAAAAAACAACAGCAGCCAAAATCGGTAAGCGGCAAGCGGAAGAACTGGCATACGAAAGTGCAAAAGATTTTGATGATTTTTATGCACATCAACAGGCAGAAGCAATATCAGCTGAGGAAACAGGAGAAATTATTGTAATCAGTGCAGATGGGAAGGGTGTAATTGTGAGCCACTCGACACGGGCTGTGCCCAGTGTCGAAGTGGCGGTACGTACAGAGGATTTACGTCCCCAAACCCAAAAACGAGCGCAGGCTTCGAGCAAGAAGTTAGATAAGCGTTTAACAAAAGGAGAAAAAGCCAATGCCAAGCGAATGGCAACGGTAGCTTCAGTTTACACAATCAACCCCTTTGTTCGCACAGTTGAGCAAATAGTTAACCCATCCGATAAGGATAAGAAAATAAAGCGTCCTAAGCCTATTGGGAAAAGGGTTTGGGCTTCTGTTGCCAAGGAACCAGAAGTCGTCATTAAAGAGGCTTTCGATGAGGTATTGCATCGTGACCGAGATCGACAAAAACGCTTAATAGCCTTAGTTGATGGCAATAAGCAACAATTGTCACTCATGAAGAAATTTGCCAAAAAACACAACCTCGAACTCACGATTGTCCTGGATATTATCCATGTGATTGAGTATTTGTGGAAAGCTGCATTTGTCTTTTATTCCAGTACTGATAAACAAGCTGAAGCCTGGGTAACAAAACGTTTGCAGTATATTCTTGAAGGTAAATCGAGTGATGTTGCTTCTGGGATGCGAACAAGCGCGACAAAACGTAAACTCACACCCCAAGAACGCAAACCTGTGGATAACTGTGCCAGATATTTGCTCAACAACCGCGAATACCTCAAATACCATGATTATTTAAAAGCTGGGTTGCCAATTGCTACCGGAATTATAGAAGGTGCTTGCCGCCATTTAATCAAGGACAGGATGGATATTACTGGTGCTAGATGGAGTTTAGCTGGTGCTGAGGCTGTCTTGCGGCTTCGTTCTTTGTATATTAGCGGCGATTGGGATAAGTATTGGCGCTTCCATTTACACCAAGAGCATAAACGCAATCATCTTGCTCTTTATCAAGGTGCGATTCCCTTGATGAAGCAAGTTGCTAAAGCCTGTTGCCCCATTACCCCTCCACCACTTCCAATACCAGGCTAAACTACATTCCGCGTCTTATTAAAAGAGCCGCACCCAAATTATTTCCCATATCTCATTTCATTTCCTGCCAATTACCGGAAGGAATAAAACTAGCCCAATAATAAGGATGTTGGTAATTGGGATTCTTTAAAAACTCTAATTGTGCTTCTCTTAATGCCGCATGTCTGCCTTTTTTAGCTTTGATTTTCTCGTAATATTTCACCATTAAATCTTTGGTTCCGGCATCATCAACTTGCCATAAACTTAATAGCTGGGTTTGGGTTCCAGCAATTACTAAAGACCGTCGCAAACCGTAGACCCCATCACCTGTTTTCACGTTACCTAACCCTGTTTCGCAGGCAGATAAAACGACTAACTGGGTTCCCCGTAAATTCAATCCGGCAACTTCTAAGGCTGTGAGAACACCATCTTCGGTGTTATTGTTTTGTTGATTTTGACGGTTATTAAACCCCGCTAATGCTAAACCGGAACGTAATAGCGGATTTTCTAAGTTTAAAGTTTGGGGTTTTTCGAGTTGATTATTCAAGTCAGAATAACTAGGTTTAATTTCTCGATCTGGCAGGAAGAAACCGTGGGTAGCTAAATGTAAAATACTTGGTGCTTGTAATTGCTTAATAGCAGTTTCTGTAGCTTTCTCACCTGTAATAATATTAGTTTCCGGAAATATTTTTTTGATTTCCTCCCCTTCTGTCAAAGTTGCATTTAATTTGCCAAACATGAGATTTGTAAAGTCGGCAGAACGTCTATTTTGGGAACTACGAGTTTTTGTCCTGGAACTCACCGCCGGATTTTTGGCAATATCTTTAATATCTGTTTCTTGGCGGTCGTAATTTATATCTGCAAAAACAACAGGATGGGAAAGCTGTTTAGCTGGGGTATCTAAGCGTAGTAAATCTCGACCAGTTGTCAGGTAGGAAAAAGCGTAATTTTCGACTAAATATTTATTTTGTTCATCCTTGAGAGCTTCAAAAGGAATCAAGTTTAATTGTCCATCGGGAGAGAGTAAAATATGACGGGTATTGCCCAACAATGGACGAATCGGAGCCATTACTTGTTGATCTAAATTACGAGCGATTTCTTGCAATTTCGATGTTTGGTTTTTCCCTGCCACAGGCGTGACATCAATTCCCCGTTCGCTCGAACCTGGAGGGGTTGCTAATACTTGACGGAAACTAGTGACAGATTTATCGATCGCAGCACTATCACCTAAATCAACCCATTTTGGCTCTCCAGTATGACGCAACACCACCGCAGCATAACGGGATTTACTCCATTTTTCGTTCGTTTTTTCCGTTCTCGGGTTAAATGGTTGATACTGAACAATTTCTACCATTGCCCCATCGAGGGGAATTTTAGCTTGGATATCTGCCAATTCTACAGGACGAATTTCTTGGCGAAACTCAGCACTTTTGACGCTGACTTGTTCTTCTAAGCGTTCCTTTTCAGCCTCTAATTGTTTAATTTGCTGTTGATAAATCTCAAATTTTTGTTCTCCTGCTCCCCGATAGACAAGGTTAGCTAGCTGTTGCTGCACGTTTAACCATTCGGTAAATATTTTTTTGGTTTCTGGGTTGTCTGTGAACTGAGTTTGTAGGGTTTGCACCGTGTCCGTCATTGCATCTAGTACCCGTCCTTTGCGGCGAAGTACGGTAGTTGCGGCTAATCTGGCAAGGTTAGGGTTTTTATTTGCTGATTGTATGGCTAGGGAAACAGCAAAATAAGTTTTTCCGGCAAAGGTTTGGGCATAATTTTGTTTTCTTGCTTCTGAACCCACAGCATAAATAAGTTGTAATTTTTTTTCCTCAATTGTGAGTCCACGGGTGAGAAAATTAGCGGTGCGGTTGATATCTCCATTTCTCCAGTAAAGTGATGCCAAATTACTGAGTTGAAGTCCTAAATCAGGATGCTCTTTACCTAATATTTTTTCGAGAATGGTAAGCGATCGCAATAAAAAAGTCTCAGCTTTTTCATGATTCCCCTGGTTTCGATAAATTTCTGCCAAATTATTGAAACTACTTGCCACATCGGGATGTTCTGAACCAAATTTTTTCTCGACAATTGCCAGTGATCGCTTTAACAATGCTTCTGCTTGACTATAATCGCCCTGTTGATAGTAATTTATTGCCAAACCATTCAAACTAGTTGCTACATCGATATGTTCTTGACCGAATGTTTTCTCGGAAATTGCCAACGATCGCCTTAACAATGCTGCTGCTTGACTATAATTGCCCTGATTTTGGTACACTTCTGCTAAACGATTTAAACTATTTGCCAGATTGGGATGTTCTTTTCCCAACACTTTTTCATAAATAGCTATTGCTCGCAGGTACAAAGATTCAGCCTTGTTATTATTACCTTGGTCTCTGTAAAGTCCTGCTAAATTACTCAAACTAAGGGCGACATCTGGATGTTCTTTCCCCTGCACTTTCTCTCGAATGGAAAGCGATCGCAGGTGAAAAGCTTCGGCTTGAACATAATCACCCTGAGAACGATAAATCTCTGCTAAATTATTCAAGCTCACTCCTACCAAAGGGTGTTCCTTTCCCAGGGCTTTTTCCCAAATAGTCAATGCTTGTCCAAATAAACCTGCGGCTTTGCTATATTTGCCTTGAGAACGATAAAGCTCTGCCAAATTATTTAAGCTCATTGCCATATCTGGATGTTCTTTGCCCTGCACTTTTTCTCGAATGGAGAGCGATCGCAATAACAATGCTTCTGCTTTATCATAATTTCCTTGTGCATTGTAAAGTAATGCTAAATTACTCAGACTCAGGGCTACGTATGGGTCTTCTTGACCAAAAACTTTCTCATAAATAGCTAGCGCCTGTAGATACATTGGTTCAGCTTTGCCATAATTTCCCTGTAATTGGTAAAGTGATGCCAAATTATTTAAGCTCACTGCCACATCTGGATGTTCTTTTCCCAGAATTTTCTCCCGAATGGAAAGCGATCGCAAATATAATGGTTCGGCTTGACTATATTTGCCTTGGGAACGATAAACTTCTGCCAAATTATTCACACTAGTTGCCATATCAGGATGTTCCTTCCCCTGAAATTTCTCGCTAATCGCGATCGCCCGCAGGTACAATGATTCAGCTTTAGCATAATTCCCTTGGTCATTGTAAAATCCCGCTACATTATTCAGGGTAGTTGAGATGTCAGGATGTTCCTTGCCTTGAACTTTCTCGCGAATTGCTAACGCACGTAAATACAAAGGTTCAGCTTGGCGATAATTCCCTTGGGAACGATAAACTTCTGCTAAATTAGTCAGGGTAGTTGCCACCTCCGGATGTTCCTTGCCTTGAACTTTCTCTCGTATTGCTAATGCACGTAGATACAATGGTTCGGCTTTTTGGTAATTCCTTTGGTTCCCATAATTTAGACCCAAATTATTCAGGCTTTGGGCGACATCAGGATGTTCTTTCCCCAGTACTTTCTCTCGAATGGAGAGCGCACGTATGTACAAAGGTTCAGCTTTTTTGTAATTCCTCTGGTATCTGTAAATTCCTGCTAAATTATTTAAGCTAGTTGCCACGTCAGGGTGTTCTGTACCCAATGCTTTCTCCCGAATCGCCACTATTCGCAGGTACGAAGCTTCAGCCTGGCTATAATTCCCCCGGAGAGTATAAAAACCCGCCAACTGATTGAGGCTAACTGCAATATTGGGATTTTCCCGACCAAATGCTTTCTCCAAAATAGCGATCGATCGCAGGTATAAAGCTTCAGCTTGAGGATAATCCCTCTGCGATTGATAAAATACTGCCAACCCAGTCAGGTTAATTCCCACCACCGGATTTTCTTTACCCATTATTCTCTCAAACACAGCAATAGCTCTCTCCATTAAAGAAATTGCTTCTGCATATTTCCCTTGTTCGTGCAATTTAAATGCTTGTTGAGACATTTTTCCGGCTGTGTCCAATTCCGCCGACTGTTGAGCCGATCGCGGTGGCTGGGTTTGTGCTATCACTTGTTTGGGAACATACCCTACTAATCCCCAAGCGATCGCTAAACTAATCGAGCAGGAGAGCAATTTGACGGTACAGAATTTGAGTGGCATAAATTATGTAATACTTTATCAGTGGTAATAATACATAGGAAATTGCAGGTGATCGCCATAGTAATAGGGGGACGCGGAGAGATATGGAGATTTATTTTATGTGTTGCCAGATTTTGGAGAATTGGTATTAACCTTGTTAATTTCCGAGGCTAATATCCCAAATTTTCATAGTTGCCAATCCTTTGCCGGAAGCCAGTTTTTGACCATCTTGACTCCAAGCCACATTCCAAAACAAAGGAATATTGATACCAACTGTTTTGCGTAATGTTTCTGTAGATACATCCCAAACTTTCAGGGTTTTATCCTGACTAATGGAAGTGAGGGTTTTCCCGTCGGGACTCCAAACCGCGTCCATGACTGTGATGCTGTGTCCGGTGAGGGTTTGGGTTAATTTACCTGTAGAGACACTCCAAATTTTAATTGTGTTATCGCCACTGGGAAAAGCCAGGTTTTGACCATCTGCACTCCAAGCTATACCTTTGAATGCTAATAAATTACCTTCGGGTACATCATTAACACCTCTGTAGATAAACCCGGTTAAAGTCTTGAGTAACTGACCCGTAGATAAATCCCAAATTTTAATCGTGTTATCGCCACTAGCTGTAGCAATGGTTTTACCATCTGGACTCCAAGCAAGGTTAGCAACATCAGCATTAATCTGGGTTTTGGCTAACTTACCTGTGGTTGTATCCCAGAGTTGGAGTTTATTTTTCCCACCGACTGTAGCGAGGGTTGTGCCATCGGGACTCCAAGCCAGATGATAATAGCCACTACCATCTAAAGTTTTGACTAATTTACCCGTAGTTACATCCCAAAGCGTTATTTTTTCCTCACTAATTGCCAGGGTTTTACCGTTCGGGTTCCAAGCCACATTTTCAATTGCAGCATTCCCCTCTTGGGGAATTAGGCTTTCTCCATTGGCAGGGGGTTTTTTACCGTTGGGATATAGGGTGTTAATTAATTTACCAGTGCTTGCATCCCACAATTTAACGGTGTTGTCCTCACTCGCAGAAGCCAGCCTTTTACCGTCAGCACTCCAAGCTGTACGATTGATAAATCCCTCATGCCCCGTTAGGGTGATTTTTTCTGTAATTTCTGCATCTTCGAGCAAAGTATGACGATCGCAATTCCAAAGCTTGATAGTCTTGTCGGAACTCCCGGAAGCCAGGGTTTTACCATCGGGTTTCCAAGCTACAGAGGCGATCGCTTGATTATGCCCAGCTAAGGTTTTGATGCGTTTACCTGTGGTTGCATCCCAAAGTTTGATGGTATTGTCCATTCCCCCCGAAGCGAGGGTTTTACTATCCTGACTCCAAGCTACATTAACAACGCCATAGCCATGCCCGTACAAGGTTTTGATTAATTTACCTGTGGTAAGATTCCAGAGTTTGATGCTTTGGTCTTCGCTTGTAGAAGCGATCGTTTTACCATCCGGACTCCAAGCAAAGCTACTTAGATAACTCTCATGTCCAGTTAGGGTTTGTAGTTCTTTATTCGTAGCTATATCCCAAATATGCACACTGGAGGGGCTAGATGTGGCGATCGCTTTACCATTGGGACTCCAAGCAATAACGCCAATACCTTCATGTACTGTCAGGGTTTTAATTAATTTATCCTTGGATACATCCCAAATTTTAATAGTTTTGTTCCCACTTACAAAAGCAAGGGCTTTACCATCAAGACTCCAGGCGATCGCGCCTATATTCTCATTTTTTGCCAGGGTTTTAATACTCTTACCTGCGGATACATCCCAGATTTGCATAGTTTTGTCTGCACTTACAAAAGCCAGGGCTTTACCGTCAGGACTCCAAGTGACGTTATATCCCCTTAAACTTGTAATTAACTGATTCGTAGTTCCATCCCAAAGCTTTATAGTCTCGTCATCACTTATAGATGCCAGGATTTTAGCGTCGGGACTCCAAGCAAGACTATAGACTCTACCACTATGTCCTGTTAGGGTTTTTAGTTCTGGTTGTTGTGAATTTGCGGCGGTCATAATTTGCGAGTTTACTGATTTTCCTGTGAATTTGAGTGCAGACTTCGCTGGATGGAAACTAATTTTTGATGCGGTTGGTTGTTGTGATTGTGCCAGTTCTTGACCTTGATAAGCTGATGTCACAAGCAACATAGTTATTCCTAATCCAGTTGCGATCGTTTTGCTAGATTTAGTTGTTTGTAATAATTTGCGTAAATCTATAGCCATTATTTTTTTTGAGTATTTATACTAGTCTAAGTAGGTAATTAATTACCTGTACCTGGTGACACTTCTATATACTTCCCCAGTTCCCAGGGGTATGCAAAAAAATGCCCAGCGATTTCCCATATCTTTATATCTAGTGCATCTACTCAGGTTTACCTGAGTAATTACGATAAAACAGACGCGGAGAAATTGGAATTGTAAGTGATTAGACAAACATGATATGACTTTTGTCTACGTAATTTAAATGTATACGCTAATTTAGAAACAGTCACTTGTCTGTGGTTTGAGTAATATTGCATACCCCCCGATATACCCAGAGATATGAAGAATTAGGAAAACAAAATTAAAACATTTTCCTTCAATTTACCAACTGATTATCAACTGAAATCTGGAGATTTATGGGTTTAATGCCAAAACTGCAACTTGGAACATTGATTTTTGGAACATTGGGAATAAAAGTCTTGTCAGAAATCACTATTCCCGAAAATTTTCTTAGCCAGACGCATTAGCAAACAAATAGTAGGCCATAAGAATACATCGCCACTAAAAATAATTACCAACCACGAATATTACTGTGCAGATATGTCCGATTACGAAATTCATAGCGGAAAATTCTTAACATCTTTCCAGCGAAAACTACTACAAAAAAGCTTGCAAGATAATTCAGCACAATCATATCACCAACGCATTCAAATTATGCTGTTGGCAGATGAGGGTAAAACTCAAGCAGAAATTTGCCGTATCTTGGGGTGTTGTGCAGCGACAGTAAGACATTGGACTCATATCGCTCGTACTGGGATGGCTCACCAATGGCAGGATTGTCCAATTGGTAGGCGTAAGAGCGTTAATGAAGAGCATTTAGAACGTTTAAAGGAATTGGTTAGCAATAGTCCCCGCAATTATGGTTATCCTTTTCGGCAGTGGACAGGAACTTGGTTAAGCAGACATCTAGCTAAGGAATTTGGAGTTGATGTCACACCCCAACATATAAACAGATTACTCAAACAAATGGGGTTATCTACTCGACCAAATACTAACTGTGTCGAAAAAATCACGAATCTACAAAATAGTAGTTCGCAGATATCAAATTCACAGATATCGATTTCTGACCTCAAATCGCCCAAGGCAGGGAATAGTTTTGAAATTTTACCTCTTAATTTTGCTCCATTTGTAACAGATTCCGCAAATTCATGACACAAAATCTCTCCGAACGGCTAATTTCTCTAGAACAGTTTAATAATGTTTTTGGTTATTCCTTTTCCGAACAGCAATGGCAGCGATGTTTACAACAAGCTAAATTTTTAACTCCGAAAGTTGGTAAATTTTGGGAAGGAAGCAAAGTTGAACCAGGTGTTTACATTGTAGTTACTGGTAAGGTGCGATTGCTTGATGATACGGGTGAATTAATCACTACTCTGGAAACAGGAGATTCTTTTGGAGAATTTACTTTGTTTCCCGAAGCTGAATTCAAGCCTTATGGTGCCAGAGCAAGTGTGAATTTGCAGCTTTGTTTTCTTTCCGGTGAGGTGTTATCGCCATTAATAGCTAAATATCCACAAATGCGAGAATATTTGTGGAATCAGGCGACAAAATATCTTCACCCCAATTCCTCACCACAGATACATATCAACACTGAAAGCAGAGATAACGCACAATCAAGTAATAATACTGTTACCAGAGAAGAAATCTATCCAGAACTAAAGCATCAGCAAAAAATTAGTAAAGCCTACTTTCCCAACCCCACCCAAAGAGTTGGACATTTGTGGCAGCGCTTTGTCCATCGCTATCCTTTTTTTGCTCAACAAAGTTCCTCTGATTGTGGGGCTGCTTGTTTAGTCATGGTATCGCGTTATTGGGGAAAACGTTTTAGTGTCAATCGTCTGCGGGATATTGCCAACGTCGATCGCGATGGTGCATCATTACGTGGATTAACAGCAGCAGCAGAAAGTATCGGTTTTAGCACACGACCTGTAAAAGCAAGTCTTGACCAGTTGGCGAAACAAAAATTACCTGCGATCGCTCACTGGGAGGGCAAACATTACATCGTTATTTATGAAGTTACGAGAAAATACGTAATTGTTGCTGATCCGGCGATCGGTCAACGTACCCTGAATTATGCTGAATTTAAGAAAGGTTGGACTGGTTATACTTTATTATTGCAACCTACAGTTTTGTTTAAAAATAATCAGGAAGCAACTACCCCCTTTTGGCAATTTTTTGAACTAATGAAGCCTCATTCTTTGGTCATGTTTGAGGTATTTATTGCTTCTGTTTATATCCAAATATTTGGGCTGATCACTCCGCTATTTACCCAGTTGATTCTCGATAGAGTTGTGGTACAACGTTCCGAATTAACTTTAAATGCTATTGGCTTAGGACTATTAATATTTAGTATTTTCCGTGTCGCGATGACTGGATTAAGGCAATATCTCCTCGACCATACAGCAAGTAAAATAGATTTAGCATTGGTAGTTGGTTTTATTCGGCATACTTTACGATTGCCCTTAAGCTTTTTTGAAACTCGTTATGTTGGGGATATAGTTTCTCGCTTACAGGAAAACCGCAAAATCCAACGTTTCCTTTCCGGGGAAGCATTATCTATCTTACTAGATTTACTAACAGTCTTTATCTATGTAGGATTGATGCTTTGGTATAGTTGGAAAATGGCGTTGCTAGCATTAGTAATTATACCGCCATTTGCAATTTTAGCTTTGATTGCCACACCTTTTCTGCAAAAGATTTCCCGAGAGATATTTGCTGCCGTTGCCCATGAAAGTAGTTATTTAATTGAAGCTTTAAGCGGAGTGCGAACGGTAAAAGCAACGGCGGTAGAGCAAACAGTGAGATGGCATTGGGAAGAGCTATTAGATAAAGAAGTAAAATCTAACTTTTCTGGACAAATTATTGGTAATAGACTGCAAATTTTCAGCAACTCAATTCAAGCGCTGGTAACTACTGGTTTATTATGGTTCGGTGCATATCAAGTGATTCATAACCAATTAACTATAGGTCAATTGGTGGCATTTAATATGTTACTAGGAAATATTATTACACCCTTTCAACGCTTAACTGTATTGTGGAATGAAGTACAGGAAGTAATTATCGCCGTCGAACGAATTAATGATGTATTAGATACCGAGCCAGAGGAAGATTTACATTACCAAGCCAGACAAACATTACCATCAATTCAAGGACATATTCGCTTTGAAAATGTGACATTTCGTTATCATCCGGAAAGCGAGACTAATGTTTTAGAAAACCTTAGTTTTGAAGTCAAACCAGGACAAATGGTAGCATTAGTAGGACGCAGTGGTTCTGGCAAAACTACCATTTCTAAATTAGTTTTAGGGCTGTATCCACCTAGTAATGGAAAAATTTTGGTAGATGGACATGATATTACTAGTATTTCTTTGCGTTCATTACGTTCCTCTGTAGGTGTGGTTGACCAAGATACATTTTTATTTGGTTCAACGATTCGAGAAAATATTACTTTAGGGCATCCAGGGGCAAGTTTATCAGAAGTTATCGAAGCGGCAACATTAGCGGGTGCTGATGAGTTTATTAAAAAGTTACCAATGGGGTATGAAACCAAAATTGGTGAAGGTGGGGGGTTGTTATCTGGTGGACAAAGACAACGTATTGCGATCGCTAGGGCTTTGCTGGGTAATCCTAAGTTATTAATTATGGATGAGGCGACTTCCCATTTAGATACGGAGTCGGAAAGAATTATTCAACGTAATTTAAAGACTATTATCAAAGATAGAACGACTTTGATAATAGCTCATCGTTTATCGACTGTACGCCATGCTGATTTGATTTTAGTGCTTGATAAGGGTGTGTTAATTGAGAGCGGAAATCACGATAATTTGATGGCAAAGTGCGGACATTATTTTTATCTCAATCAGCAGCAGAACCTCCTCACGGATTAGAAGTATTTCGCTGATTTCACGGAAATCAAGTGTGGATAATCCAACATCAAGAATGGGAAATCTCAAATCTACAATTCAAAATACACAATTCAAAATCTAAAATTGCTATATGTCTAATTCATGGAATGAAAAGTTAATGCCGGATATATCAGCAGATAATCCTGTTAAAGAATCGCCGAGAGTAGATGATGATTGGTCGGACGTAACTAAGGATTTATTAAATAGTTTACCTCAAGTTTGGTCAAGGGGAATATTATATTTTTTATTCTGTTTTATTTCCATCACTTTGCCTTGGGCGATGTTTTTTCAAGTCGATGAAACTGGTGCAGCGAGAGGGAAACTCGAACCAAAAGGGAAAACAGTAAAACTTGATAGTGCTGTTGCGGGAACAGTAGCCAATATTCTCATTAAGGAAGGAGAAACTGTTAAGGCTGGGGAACCTGTATTAATTTTAGAATCAGAATTAGTTCAAGCGGAGTTGCGTCAAGGTAAGGATAGATTAGAAGGACAATTAAATAGATTATCTCAGTTAAAGATTGTGAAAAATCAATTAGCCGTGGCGCTAGCAACTCAAAAACAGCAAACTCAAGCCCAAGAATTAGAAAAACAAGCACAAATTGAACAAGCACAACAGAATTTTATCGCCTTGAAGAATTCCTATATAGTTCAAAATGAAGAAAAGCTAACACAAGTTAATCAGGCAAAAGAAGCGATTGAAGAAACTCAAACAGCTAGCAAGCTAATGGAAAGTAGTTTAGCTAGTGCGAAACGAGAAGTAGAACGCTATCGCCAGTTAAAGGAAGCAGGAGCAGTGCCGGAAATTAATGTTGTTGATAAGCAGGATATAGCCAAAGAAAGACAAAGATTATATGAAAAAAGCCAATCAGATATAAAACAGGCTAGCTTACGTTTAGCGGAAAAACAAAGTAACTATCAACGTACTATTCGCCAAGTACAGGCAGAAATTGAACAAGCTTATTTACGTTTGCAGGAACAGCAAATAAGTCATAAAACCTTAATTCACTCTGGTAAGTTAGCAGTTCTCAAAAGTGAGGAACAAATCAAGAATCTAGATACAGAAGTTATGGGCTTGAATGCAGAAATAACCCAAAGTAGGAACCAAATAAAAAGCCTACAATTGCAACTACAGCAAAGAAAAATAAAATCACCCATCACGGGTAAAGTCTTTCAACTGCCAATTCAACGTCCTGGTTCAGTAGTTCAAGCTGGAACAATGGTAGCAGAAATCGCCCCCGCAGGTTCTCCATTAATTATGAGAGCAACAATGGCAACTACTGAAAGTGGTTCTTTAAAGAAGGGATTACCAGTTAAGCTAAAATTTGATGCCTATCCCTTCCAAGATTATGGTGTCATTGAAGGTGAATTATTAGAAATTTCTCCTACCACTATAGATGTGGAAACACCGAACGGAAAAGTTTCTGCTTATAACTTAGAAATTCTCCTGACAAAAGATTGTATACCTAGCAATAATCAATGTATTCCTTTACGTCCTGGTGATACAGCAACGGCAGAAGTAATTGTACGTCAACGAAAGATTATAGACTTTCTCCTCGACCCATTTAAACAATTAGATAAAGGAGGTTTAAAATTGTAAATCTTTATAACTCGCATGTGTTAAAAGCACATATTAATAGCGAAAATCCTCTCAACAAAGACTAAAAATAAATAAACCAGTAATTTTATTGACAATTGATTAAAGTCAAATTAGGAGCAACATAATGTCACAAACTATTACCATCACCAACGAAGAAATCATCAACGAAATCAAGCTATCTTGTAAAATGCCTGAGATAGTTGAGCAAATAATGACCCGCAAAGTAATTGAAAATACTGCGAAAGAAGTCGGTATCAAAGTAAGCAACGAAGCACTACAAGAAACAGCAGACGCTTTGCGATTAATGAGTAAACTGGAAACAGCTGATGATACCTGGGCTTGGTTAAAAAAATTTAGCCTTACTTTAGATAACTTTGAGCAAATTGCTTACACAAATTACATTTCTGGACAATTAGCTCATCATTTATTTGCAAATAAAGTTGAACCTTACTTCTTTGAACATCAGTTAAATTATGCAGGTGTGGCAATGTACGAAGTTGTATTAGATGACGAAGACCTGGCGATCGAGCTATTTTATGCGATTAAAGAAGGTGAAATCAGCTTTCATGATGTTGCTTGTCAATACATAGAAGATAAAGAACTACGGCGTAAAGGGGGGTATAAAGGAGTAGTACACCGTAAAGATTTAAAGCCAGAAATTTCTGCTGCTGTTTTTACTGCTCAAGCACCACAGCTTTTCAAGCCAATAGTTACATCTAAGGGAGCGCATCTAATTTTAGTGGAAGAGTTAATTAAACCTATCTTAGATGATAAATTACGCGCTACGATTTTGGTTGATATGTTTTCGGAATGGTTAAAACAGCAAATAGAACTATTTGAAGTGATTCAATAATTTTAATTTGGTTATTCTCAAATCTTCATATTCCTGACTTCGTGAAGGTGTCAGGAATATTTTTTGTATTCAAATAAAAAGGAGGTACACTTTTAATCAATGCACCTCCTTTTGATTGATTTTTCTATTTAGTTAGTAGGCAGTTATGTTAATTCTTCTATAACTGCCTTGCTTGCTTTGTATCCTGCTGCTACACCTATGACAAAAATAGCCGTAGCAAACAGACTTCCACCCTTAGTTTCATTCAATTCAGCATCTGTAAGCTCATTAAGATAGCTCTCAGAATCAGCAAGTAAGTTAGCACCAGTTGCAGATAATTGAGAAATCGAAATAGTAGCCATTGAAATTTACTCCATATTCAAAGTATTTGAGTTAGGATTCAGCTTTAAATTACCTCTTCCTATTACTATATTCTGCTATTAAATAGATAGTTTCAAGAGTTAAATTAAAAATCAAATAACAAAAGAGATATAATTATATTTCTTAGTTAATGCTTTTTAATTTCCAATTCTCTTTGACATAACACTTGTCTCACTACAAACGAATTTCTAGCTGGCTATGCACTAGGTATATAATAATAAAAAAACTGTACCTTAATAAAATAAGATACAGGATATAGTTTATGGAAGGTTAGAACCTAGAGTAATTAAAATAAGATTGGAGTAAGAGGGGAAATCAGAGTCGGAGAAAAAATAATAAATGGACTTCCACCTTTAGTAGTATTCAACTCTGTTTCTGTAAGTTCATGAAGATAGCTTTCTGAATCCAGAAATAATTCAACACCAGAGTTACGCAGATTAGAAATAGAAATTGTCGCCATTGTAGTTTTAATTCCTAATTAAAGTTAAATTTTTGGTCAGGTTTGGAACTAGCTATACTAGCTATAAATTCTTTAGCATACCTCCTTGGCGATACGAACTGAAATAGCAACTCCTATGATTACACCTGCTACAAAAGCCGCACCAGCAATAATACTTCCGCCTTTTGTTTCATTCAATTCAGCATCTGTGAGTTCACTAAGATAGCTTTCTGAATCTGCAAATAAGTTAGCACCAGTCGCACGTAGGTTAGAAATAGAAATTGTAGCCATTGACGTTTTACTCCTAATAACAGTTATGTGTGTATTTGAAATCAAAAGTCAGCATCTGTATCTTAATAAAGAACATATAGCTGTCTTACTTTGATTAAAGCTAAAACCTATCCCAATATATATCCTACTATTGAAGTAGTTTTAAGTATTGTTGTTGGTTTAAAAATAGGTGGAATATCAAAACACCCACCCTTGGTCATATCCAGTTCACTATCTGTTAGTTCATGAAGATAAGTTTCTGCATCCAAAAATAATTCAGCACCAGAGGTATTTAGATTAGAAATAGAAATTGTAGCCATTGTAGTTTAGTTCCTAATTAAGGTTGTATTGGGATTAGGTATTCAATCGCCTCTTCCTATCACTAGAATCTGCTATTTCATGAATATTTTCAAGCTTTTTGTTGATAAAACAAGAACAAAATGATTATACTTTTATGCATCAATTAGTATTTTTAATGTCGCCAAATATTGCATTTAAGTTAATTTGTATTTTCATTATTTAATTGTATAAAATAAATCAGAATATAATTAAAACAGTATCCTAAAAAATTTGATAAGTAGTCGGACAAAAATAATTACAGTCATTGCGAGCGAAGCGTACGCAACGAAGTGGGGTGAAGCAATCGCATGGACTCGTTCTTAGCGAGGGATTTTGCGATTGCAACTATGGGCTAGTGCCCAACGAGAACGCTCCGCGTACGTCTTTCTTCCTGGCAATGACAATTCATTCTCTAGCTGCTAAATAAAACTAGGATGCACCCAAATTAAATATTGTCCCTCACCCTTCTTTTGTAATAAGCTTCTGCTTCTACTAGTAAATATAATTAGGGACTTAGATTGAATTAACTATCAAAAAAAATCCTGTATCTTACCTTGTTTAAGATACAGGAATATTCATAGTTTGATTTCACCCTTTTAAATCTTTAAATTATTCGCTAAAGGGGTCTTTAGTCCAGCTAACAACTTTCCATAAACTCATAAATTTCCTCAGAATCAGCATTCAAATAAGGTTGTTGTATGTTAATACCCAATTTCGAGAATTCTCCAAGAATCGCCTTCATCTTACCTACCGTCGAATTATTGCCTTGATACCAACTTTCTAACAATCCATTCGCCACAATTTGGCACCTGTTCATACCAAAACTTTCCTGAGTACCAAACTTCTGATCTGGTTCCTCTGCTAAACCTAGTCCAGGTGCAAGTTGTTTGGTAAATAAGGGAATCTCAGATACAAAATGCGATTTATTTTCCTGGTAAACAAGTTCTAAAACTTTCCTAACTGCTGGATAATTTTTCTTGTCAAAGTATAATACTCCAGCATCATAACGTTTATAATCACCTGGGTTATAAAGAACTTTGAAAGTAAAGGGAAGTGCGATCGCATTTAACTGCTGAGTCAAGCCACGCATAACCTCCACAGCGCCTGTAGGTGTAAAATTAAAGTAAATACGTGTTAGTTGTTCTTGCTCTTCTAAATCATTGTGGCTGTGTATTCCTGCATTACCCACCGCCATATAAAATCCATTTTGTACTACATTTTTCGGTAGGCGAATCGCGACCATTTCCCCAACAGTAGCAGATTTTTGAGTAGATTGAAGGTGCTTATCTGGGTATATATGCAGCCTCAAGGCTCCTTTTTTCACCACTAAATAACCATCTTCTTCTTCCTTGATAACTGCCCAACCAGGGTCAAAATAGCCTTCACCAGAATTACTTTCATGTAGCTGCTGGTAAAATGCTAAATTTACTCCTAAAAATGTATTGTTCTCTAAATCTAGGAGTAAACGATTTTCGTCTGCATTTGGCGCGAGGATATTTTGCAAATACCCATTGTAATAAATACCATAAAGGAAACTTCGCAATTGCAAGCTCATATATTTTTGCTGCATTTGCTCAGGTAGTTTTTGAAAACGCTCAACTACATCCCTTGGCAGTTCTAAGGGTTTATAATTTGGATGGCGAATTGAGAAATCAGGGTGAATTTCTAGATTGCTAATGATATCTTCTAGAACGTCTAGTAATCGTCCAGTTAATTGAGTGGGTGGCATATTTAGTAATTGTGTCATTTTTAGGTTTGGGATTATTGATTTGTTGTTAATTTATGAAATGTTTAAAGTTTCTAAGCCAAAAATAGTTGGCATTGATTCTTCTGGACGACACAATAACGATTTCGCAACCTGAAGCATGACAATACCTGTATTCCCAAAGGATTTTTGGTATTGAATCATTGCTTGAATCTGTTGAATTAAGACAAAACCTGCAAATTGAATTACTCGTTTTAAGAAATCTGGTCGGTGTTCTAAAATTCCTGGGAATTTTTTTAGATATGCTTGGGTTAATATCAAGATTGAAGGCTGAAGTTTATCTAAAGGAGTTATTGCTAAACCGAGAGATTCATCAATGCTTAAAGATTTGCTAATGACTAAGCTACCTAACCAAATTTGTACATAACTAGCGATGATAGTACCTAAATCAAAAGCAGGGTCTCCCCATGTAGAACGTTCCCAATCGATTAATCGTACTATTGATTCTGTGCTTTGTTCCCAGTTTTGATGCACAAGAATGTTATTGAGCTTGAAGTCATTGTGAGTAAGACAAGAAGGAGTAAAAGAATTAGCTAACTCTGCGATCGCTTGCCCTAAACTATCATATCTTTGATATAAAGCAAAAAATTTTAACCCATCAGCAGGTACTGAAGCAAAGATTTCTGGTTCAATGCGTTCTAAAGCTTTTTGTAAATCTTTCACCAGATTAATTTTGAGATTACCTGGTCTCTGAAAGAAGAAATCCTCATATTCTGTGCAATTGAAAGTCTCACCATGAATAGATGCTAAAAAGGTACCAATCGAGAAAGCAACTTGATTAGGGAAAGTTTGCTTTGTTGTATAAAAATCCATTAAATCATGATATTCATCTAAATATTTGTAGACAAGAATCAAGTTGTCTGGATCAAAATGTAATATCTCTGGGAAAAATGGACGGAGATGATTGAGTGAGGAAAAGGATAGTAACAATTCTTGAATCCTCCACTCTCCTAAAAACTCTCCAGCTGCTTTCCCTTCCTGGTTATGGCGTTCCTGTTTAACAAGAAATTTTTCGCCATCTAAAAAAGTCACTAGTAAGTTAAAATTTTTGGCTGCTAGTGGTTCTACTTTACTTAGAAGTCGCTCTGGCTGATTGCAAGACTTAACCAAGTAATCACAAACATTATGCTCGTTGATTAGTAATTTCATCATCATTTACTGTGTAATAATAGTTGTCAATTCCAAATTTCATGAGATAAAAACATCATGAATTTATTGCAGATATTAATTTAAATTTGAGCAATGTAATTTTTTTAGATTTTATCCATTGCTATTTTTAATTGATGATCAAAGTTAACTGAATCTGTCTTCCACATTCTACAAAGGAGTTAGATAATTCTCAGCAATTATGCAATTATTAGTTTCGTATAAATGAAATTTTTATGTTCTCACATTTACTAGCGAAGAACTGGTATATTTTGGCTTAAGTACACCTGCTATTATGAATACTCAACCCGCCAAAATGATACATGGTAGGTAAATTGACGACGTGCGGTACTAACCTGTAATCACAAAGGCAAATATTTAGTGAATTAACCCCTGGGTATGCAAAAGCCAAGGCTCAAACAACTGCCAAATCCTGGTGTAACTGAGAACGCCAAGATTAAAATACTCCATACCCCCAAAAACCTAAGAAGTATAAATAATCTAGAAAATATACTGTAAAAATCTAACATCTAAAATTTTATGAAACGCCGTCACTTTCTCCAATTCGCTGGTTCTACCCTCGCTACTCTGGGCTTATCGCAGTTAGATATTACACAACAGGGGGATAAGTATGCTCAAGTCTTAGCGCAAAATACTGGGCGCAAGTTAGCCTTGTTGGTTGGTATTAATAAATATACAAATGGAATAAATCCTCTCTATGGTTGCGCTACTGATGTTTTGTTACAAAAACATTTATTAATCCACCGTTTTGGTTTTAATCCCAACGATATAAAAATCCTGCTTGATGAACAAGCGACTCGTCAAGGTATCCTCACTGCATTTGAGCAACACTTGATTAATCAAGCCAAACCGGGGGATGTGGTGGTGTTTCATTTTTCTGGTCATGGTTCCCAAGTTGAAGACCCAGATAAAGATAGTCCTGATGGATTAAATAGTACCTTAGTTCCGATTGATTCCGGTTATGATTCGACTGGTGGTGTGGTGCAGGATATTATGGGACATACGCTATTTTTACTCATGTATGCGTTGAAAACCGATAATATCACCGTGGTGTTGGATAGCTGTCATTCGGGGGGTGCAAAACGGGGAAATTTTGTGGTGCGATCGCGTGATGGTGGTAACAAGTTTCAACCGAGTTCCCAGGAAGTTACTTATCAAAAACAGTGGTTAAAAAGGTTAAATTTATCACCCCAAGATTTTAGGAAATTGCGCCGTCAAAGTGTTGCTAAAGGTGTGGTAATTGCTTCAGCAAAACGCGACCAATATGCTGCTGATGCTCCTTTTAATGATTTTCATGCCGGAGCATTTACTTATTTATTTACCCAATATTTGTGGCAACAAACAGCGAATCAGCCTGTGAATAGAGTAGTAGCTGACGTGAGTCGCAGTACGAAAAATCGTAAGGATTCAGGTGTGGGGTAGTTGACATGGGTAGGTGTAGTACGAGAATATCGACAGCATGAGTCAGAAAATGCCAGCGATTCAAAGGGATGAAGAATTATACCAATTGCCGAAAGAGGAATTGGTAAAAATCATCCAGGCATTGAGAATAGAATTAGAAAGGCTCAAAGAAATAGTAAATAAAGACAGTAAAAGCTCATCAAAGCCACCATCACAGGACATAATCAAAAAATCAGAAAAAAAGAAATCAGAACAACAGGATTCAGAAGAAGGAGAAAAAAGAAAGCCAGGAGGGCAACCAGGACATGAAGGAAAAACCCGTAAAGGTTTTGGACGAGTAGATAGAATCGAAATGCTACGTCCAGAAAAATGCCCGTACTGTGGAGGAATTCACTTTCTTGAACTTGCAGATAAAATCGAAAAGCAAGTTGTGGCACAATTTGTAGCAAATCCAATAGAAATAGTTGAATACCAACGAATTCATCAACAATGCAGTCACTGTGGAACAGTAAGTGCCGCAGATTGGAGCGACTCAATAGTACCGGGGCAAGATTTGGGTTTGCGCTTACAAGCATTAATCGGTTGGTTAGGAAATTATGCCCACATGCCGTATGAGAAAATTCGCGAGTTAATAGAAGAATTAGGGCAGATAGATATTGGAGAAGGAACGTTAGTAGCAACCAATCAAAGAGTTGCACAAGCAATAGAAAAACCAGTAAAGGAATTGTCAGATTGGGTAAAAAGTGAGCAGCCAAATATCCATGTAGACGAAACACCCTGGACAGTAAAAGGGGTAAAAGAATGGCTATGGGTGTTTGCCAATAGAGGTTTTTGCTTGTTTAAAGCCGCAGATACACGTTCAAGAGATGAACTTGAATCGATATTAGGAAGCGAGTATACAGGGGTTTTGAGCAGCGATGATTTTAGTGTTTACAATGGCTACGCTGCGAATGCACAACAAAAATGTTTAGCGCACATGCGTCGGCATTTCAAGAATTTGAGCAAATCTCCGGTATTACATAATCATGAGATTGCTTTATGTTTTATCGAATTAATCGATGATGTGTTCAAGAATTATCAGCAGTTTCAAATTACTGGCTCCCTTGAAGCCTACAAACAATGGGCTTTTGACTTCAAATCCACTATTAATAAAGCTTTCAAGGAATGGATACCACAAGCTGGTGCAACAGCGTTGAATTTGTTAACTAAATTGCGAGATAAATACGACCAATGGTGGTATTGTCTCGACCATCCTGAAGTTCCTCCCGATAATAACCTCGCAGAACGTAACTTGAGATTAGCTGTCACTAAACGAAAAATTAGTGGTGGTTCGCGTTCGCTTGAAAGATTTGGAGATACTGCAAATCTATTAACTGTTGTGCAAACTTGTAGGAGTCAGGGACGTTCTGTAATTGGCTTTTTTGCGAATGCAATACTAGCTCATACACACAATCAAATTATTTTTCCTTCCCTCATTCCTTGCTCCGCGACCTGAATCCTTACGAAAAATCTATCACGGAATAGTGGTATTTTCCAAGACCCAGAATTGGAAATAAATCATCGAAAAAACCCAAATCCAGCGAGTTATTTTAGTCCTTTTAATACATCCTATGCCGAAGCAGTGGTGACACAAGTCAAGGGTGACAAAGTAGAATTATGGTTAGGGGGAATTGATGCTCGTTCCTTGGAAGCATTTAACAAAGAAGCTGCTTTTATTACCGTTAATACCAAGGGTCAAGAAACTGGATTAGTCAAGTTGGAATCGCGTCGAGGATTGGTTGGAGAGGGTAAATTTATTACTGCTGCGCGGGCTAATTCCCAAATTCAACCGGGGACACTTTTACAAGAAAGAATTCGTGGTATTCCCAAGGATTTAACTTTAAAAATTGGTTTGGATGATGCTTTTGATAGCAATACTAGCAACCAAGCAAAACAAGCTTTACAAGCGATCAATCGTATTATCGCTTTACCCTTGGGACAACGGGAAATACATTATATATTTGGTCGCCTGACCCAATCTCGATATCAGCAATTACAAAAAAATCAGGTGCAAAATTTACCTGCCGTGGGTAGTTTTGGTTTATTTATACCCTCTCTCGAGCAAATTGTGATTGATTCCTTTGGTACAAAAAATGAAATGGTGAGTGATGCTGTCAAGCGCCTGCAACCACAATTTAAATCCCTGCTGGCAACACGAATTGTTAAACAAATGGTGGGGAATAATAGTACTTCTTTATTAAAAGTTACTGCTTCAGTTGATATTGCGAATAGTCAAAAAATTATTGCTCAATCCTTACCAACTCGGGGAATTAATAAACAAACAGGTGGAAGTACAGCAACAGCGAATAAACCAATTATTCAAGATGGGGAAATTCCCAAATTACCAGTGGGGACACAAGTAGTTTTCAACATTGAAAATCAAGAATCAGTAGCTATTTATATTAGCCTTTTAGTGATAGATGCTGCTGGGGAAATGGCGGTAATATTTCCTAACAACTGGACTGCATCAGAGGACGCAGCATTATTACCAGCAAAAGAAAAACGGATCATTCCCGGAAGTGAAGATGGCTTTAAACTCACCATCAGTAAACCCTGGGGAATTAGCGAAGCATTAATTATTGCCAGTACATCTCCACTACGCACCTCCCTAAAAGCACTCCAAGAAATAGCAACCAGAGGCGATAAAAAACGTGGACCAATTATTCCCACTAATGACGAATTTTTGGATATTACTGATAAATTGCTGACAGATTTAGATGGGGAAACACGGAGAGGAATCACTGTCGAAGGTATACAGCTAACAGGGGGAGTGCGGGGTGTGGATGCAAAGAAACTCGCAGCAATGACGATCGCATTTGACGTTGTGGAATGATTCTCATATCTATTGGGAATGCGATCGCTTTCCGGATATACTTAGGCTAATTTGAGACCAATTGCTGAAAATAATTGTGGAGACGGTACAGATAACGTCCCCACAAACATCTGTGATTTAGAATCGATTGGGAATCTATCTACAATTACTAAATTGCGCCGATGTTAGCAAGTCCTAAAATGACACCAACACCAAGAATATGACCAAAACACATTGCACCAATAAATGTGGGAACGCTAATCGGTAGCAAAGGCATTTTCATTCCCTCCATTGGTTTGCTAACTTTAAATGTTAGTAAAAGTGCCAAAAAGGAACAACCACTGATAATAATTCCGATAGTGGGAGTCCAGGAAGGAGTATTGGGAACATTCGCCAATAATGCGAATAATAATGATGGATTCAATTGTTTATCTCCTCGAAGGAATAATTTATGGAGTTACTCAGGAGTCAAAAGTCACAATATTTCTTGAATTATTCAAGATTCTGACTTTTAGATTTTGACTCTTGAATTCTTAAAAAGATTATAGGATTTTATCTAGATAAACTGTGATGAATCCAATTAATTTATAATTACTGTATTCAGAAATACAATTAATCAAATTATCCACTCCCTGCATAAATTTGTAAATTCGATAGTCTCTAATGTTCTACACTGATAAAATTTAGACAAATTAAATCTATGCGAATTAAGATTTGTGGTATTACTAATTTGGAGCAAGGTCAAGCGATCGCAGCTTATGGAGCGACTGCTTTAGGTTTTATTTGTGTACCGACTTCACCGCGTTATGTTAGTACGGAACAAATTAAGTTAATAGTGGATGGATTACCGACCCAAATCGATAAAATCGGAGTATTTGCCAATGAAATGTTAGAAACAGTTATGCTTGCATGTCATCATTCGGGGCTAACTGGCATACAATTACACGGTGATGAATCACTCGATTTTTGCCAAGAGTTACGTCAAAAAATCATCGATAAGTTTGATCAGATCAATAAAATAGAAATAATTAAAGCCTTGAGAATACGTAGCCTTGAAGACTTAGCAAAGGCGGCAGTTTATACTAGTTATGTTGATACCTTATTGCTTGATGCTTACCATCCACAACAATTAGGAGGAACTGGACAAACCTTAGATTGGAATTTGCTGCAAAATTTTAATCCTGGTTGCTCTTGGTTTTTAGCAGGAGGTTTGACACCCGATAACATTCTTGATGCATTAAACCAAGTTAAACCTCATGGTATTGATTTATCAAGTGGGGTCGAAATCACACCAGGAACTAAAGATTTGCATAAAGTAGCGAGATTGTTTGAGAAACTGGCAAAAGTATAATTTGAGATTGAAGATTTGAGAACCAGAAAAATCTTAAATCTCTAATTTCCCACTGAGGAATGTAATCTGAAGACAATGGAAATGCTGCATAAACTACTGGCATGACAAGCTGAAAATGGTGGAATCGCCAGCTCTCATTTTTGCGCTTTAGCCCGAAAACCCAAAAAGCCTAACGTACTATTTTAGCTGTGCCACGCCACTAATTATGGATGGATTAACTTTGCACTTTATTAATCCATAATTTTTTAGAAAAATGCAGCTTGATGGCGAATGAGATTAAAGAATTCTTCGCGGGTTTTTTGATCTTCTTGGAATACCCCAACCATCGCACTAGTCACTGTCCAAGAACCTGGTTTTTGAACACCACGCATTGCCATGCACATATGGGCACCTTCCATTACCACTGCCACACCTTGGGGCTCAAGAATGGTTTGGATTGCTTCGGCAACTTGACGAGTCAGTCGTTCTTGTACTTGTAAGCGACGAGAATACATCTCGACAATGCGGGCGAGTTTACTCAAACCAACAACTTTCTGATTGGGGATATAGGCGACATGTGCTTTACCCATAAATGGCAACATGTGGTGTTCGCACAAACTAAAGAAATTGATATCGCGAACCAATACCATTTCATTATGTCCTTCATCGAAAATGGCATTATTCACCAAGTCTTCGAGGGACTCACTGTAGCCACTGGTGAGGAAACGCATGGCTTCGGCTACACGTTTTGGAGTTTTCAGTAGTCCTTCCCGTTCTGGGTCTTCACCAATACCGACTAAAATATTACGTACAGCATCCTGCATTTGCTCCATTTGTTCTTCTGTCGGTGGATGCAAATCAGGCTGTCCGCCATTGTGAGTATTCCGATCTGGTCTAGTACTAATAATTTCGTTCAAGTCAGGAATTAGCGGAGATTGAGAACCGTTGGAACGAGCGATAGTCATAAATATCTGTTTTGGTTTTGTGATGTTTTGGTGGTTGAAGATGTGCTGAGTGCTTAATGTTTAGTTCTCTGGATAATTTAAAGAACGCCAGCACTTGGCATGAGAGTCAATTCATCTACAACTGCTTGTTGTGGTAATAGGGCAGTGTAAAGAACTGATTGGGCGACAATCTCTGGGGTCAGCATTTGGGAACGGTCAAAGTTGGCGTTAACCGTGTCTGTATCCCATAATTCTGTGTTTACAGAGCCAGGACAGAGGGCGGTGACACGGATACCGTGCGATCGCTCTTCCTGTGCTAAAGTTTGCGACAATGCCATTAAACCTGCTTTGCTAACGCAGTATGCGCCCCAATTGGCGAAAGCTCGTTTACCTGCAATGGAGACAATGTTAATAATTGTACCTGTTTGTCGCTGCCGCATTCCCGGCAAAATCCCCATGATGCACTGAAAGACTCCGGTCAAGTTTAAGTCAATCACACGCTGCCAATCTGCTAAAGGTATGTCGCTCAAATTTGCTGTATATGCCATTCCCGCATTATTTACCAGGATGTCTATATTCCCGAAATCAAGGGCGATCGCTTCTATTTTTGCTTGCACTTCGCCAACATCTGCTAAGTCCACGGCGTAAGCTTTGGCTTCTACACCTACATGTTGTGCGGCGGCGGCTACTGCTGATAATTTATCTAGCGATCGACTCACCAGAGCAACATCAATCCCAGCTTTGGCAAATTCTAGAACTGTAGCTTTGCCAATGCCGCTACTTGCTCCAGTAATTAAAGCACGTCGTTTTTGTTCAACCAAAATGCTATCTCCCATGATGATGGAATTCCTGAATTTGTTGCTATTCAATAGCTGCAAATTAATCGGTTCATACTAAATAAAGAAAATCTAAATTTCGCAGATATTTGTCTCCAAAACTGCTAAGTTACATGGTTAAAATATGGATATTTTTTGGATTAATTATTTTCTGCGGAAATAAATTAACCTTCATTAGTAACTTATAGACACATTTGTAATATTGAGATAAAAGTAGATAAAAAAATACTACGGTGGCTTGGGATAGCCTTCTATACAGCGTTTGCCACTAGCGGCTAGGGAAAATGAAAGCACTACAACAGTAAACAAATTCTCTTTTTTTGGGAAGATCAAAATATCAATCACTCCAGATTTAGGTGATGAAATAGGCTTTTACCAATAGCTGCTAATGGCTAAAAGCTTCTACATCCCAAAAATGCAAAATGCCTATAGCAATTAGATTGTCAACATAAAAATGTTAACATTTTTTAACTTGCCATAGGCAATTATAGCATTTGTCTTGTTTACGGGTGACTTGATTTCCTCAAAAATTGCCGAAAAGAGTATTGTGTCAGCAATTTATCGAACAATTCTCTGACTATGCTCAAATCAAGCAGATGCTTCGGTAAAAACGCCAATTTTACGGAATTTTTCGTAGCGTAGTTGACGGCGTTGTTGAGGAGTGAGACGGTTGAGTTCTTCTAAGTTATCCAATAAGGCAGTCTTGAGTGATGTTGCAGCTTTGAGGGGGTCTGAATGCGCTCCTCCAATCGGCTCTGAGAGAATTTGGTCAATAATGCCCAAATTTTTCAAGTCGTGGGAAGTCATCTTCAATACTGCTGCTGCTTGAGGTGCTTTGCTGGCATCTTTCCACAAAATCGCCGCGCAAGCTTCGGGAGTGATGACAGTGTAAACTGAATGTTCAAACATCAGTAATTTATCACCAACACCAATACCCAAAGCACCACCAGAACCACCTTCACCGATAACTGTACAGATGATGGGTACATCTAAGCTAAACATCTCGCGTAAATTATAGGCGATCGCTTCTCCCGCACCTTGACGTTCGGCAACAACCGTCGGCAAAGCCCCAGGTGTATCAATAAAAGCTAAAATCGGCATCCGGAACTTATTGGCATGTTCCATCAAACGCATCGCTTTGCGATAACCTCCAGGGGTTGCCATCCCAAAATTGCGAGCAATATTATCTTTTGTATCGCGCCCTTTCTGATGACCTAACATGACTACAGGCTGTCCAGCCAAATAGGCGACACCACCAATTAAAGCTGGATCATCAGAACCGCATCTGTCCCCATGTAATTCCATCCAATCATCAGCGATCGCCTGGATGTAATCTAAAGTACTAGGACGACGCGGATGGCGCGCAACCTGCAATCGCTGCGAAGGCGATAAACTGCTGAAAATTTCCTCGCGTAATTGCGTAGCCCGCGTTTCTAGTTGACGAATTTGACCCGTGACATCAACTCCATTTTCTTCCGCCAATTGGCGAATTTGGTCAATGCGAGTATTTAGTTCTGCGAGAGGTTTTTCAAAATCCAACAGTAGCGGTTTGCGCTCAGTAGTTGCCATAGATTAGGAATTGGAGATAGGGAGTAGGGAGGAGTCGGGGGAGGGGTAGGCAATTCGTAATTTTTAATTTGTAATTTGTAATTATTAACTGCCCATTGCCCATTGCCCATGTGCCAATCTAGACTAAAAGTGGTCGAAATCCGTGTTTGAGCGAAATCTGACCAATGTAACTCATTTTTTCTACGGTAATCTGATTACGACCCCAAGAAAAGTTAGTACGTAACTTCTCGAATTCTAAAAGCATAGATTCGGCGAAACAAGCAAATAATTGACGTGCTGGAACATCCATGTTGACAATTTGCATGATTTTCCAGTCAATATCCAAAGAATGCTCGACAATGCCACCATTCAGGACGCAGATGTCGGGATGTTGAACCTTTGTCGCTAGGTTTTTGGGGTAGCCGCCATCAATAATCAGACAAGGCTTTTTGAGGATAGCGGGATTGATTTCTACGCCTTTAGGCATACTCGCAACCCAAACTATAATATCAGCTTCGGGTAACGCTTGTTCCAATGCCATAATTTTTCCGCGTCCCAGTTCGGTTTGTAAGTCCTGCAAGCGCTCTTGATTTCGAGCTATGAGCAAAAGTTCTTTCACATCGGTTTTTGCATCTAGCCAGCGACACACTGCACTACCGATATCACCTGTTGCCCCACAAACAGCCACCGTTGCTTCTGACAAGTTAATTCCGACTTGCTTGGAAGCTTCTTCTACTTGCTTGGAAATGATATATGCTGTGTGGGTATTACCCGTAGTAAAACGCTCAAATTCCAATGTCGTATTCCGAACTTGGCGAAACTGTTCCAAGTTAAAATTTTCAAAAATGATTGAGGAGAAGCCACCCAAAGCAGTGATATGAATATCATGCTTTTGTGCGTGAGCCATAGCGTTAAGTATTTTGCGAGTCGCTGCTTTTATGCGTCGTGTTGCTAGCATCTCTGGTAAAAAGCAAGATTCGACATACTGCCCTTCGATTTTTTGTCCGGTGACGCTGGTGACTGTTATATTATCAACAATTTGAGGTGGGGCACTACACCAAAAATCTAAATCCTGATCGGCATATTCAGGGTAACCTAATTCGCGGGCTACAGATTGTGCGTGTTCTAAGCTTGTAAGATGTCCGATTAGACCAAACATGTACGGTTATTATTGGGCGTGGGTAAAAGAAAGTAATGAGTTGGGGTGCGGGAAGTTGAGAGTGCTGAGTGCTGAGTTTGATTTTATTCAGCATTGTCTACTCAGCACTTGAATGTTTAAGCAGCGCGAAGTCCGTGGGCGGATAAACGCAAAACATCACGGTTGCTGAAGCCGATATTGCTTAATGCTTCTCCATATTGAATCATGAAGTCTTCTACTAATGCTTCTTTTTCCATTGCTAAGACTTTGGCATCTTCTGCAACTTGGTTTAGCATTTGCCAGACAATGGGAAGGTTTTGACGATTGGCTTCTTCAAGTTCAGCTTTGGATGCTTCAAAGTTTTCTTTGAGCCAAACTTCACCAAAATTTAGGTGCATATATTCATCTTTGACCACTCCTTCAGTGATTTTACGGGCAAAATCATCAGCGACTGGAATGTAAATGTTATATGCCGCGATCGCAAAACATTCAATAATCAAAGATTGAATTAACAAACAGGTGACAATTTTCCCTTCTGCTGCTGCTACCTGAAAGTTTTGGTGCAATTGACAGAAAAATTCCTTAGCGAATACCATATCAGGGGTAACTTGAAGATTCTTCGCGCAAGCCTCAAAGCCTTTTTTATGACGACTCTCCATCTTCGATAAACGGACTAAATCATCCTCATGTCCCGGTAGTAGTTTCGCTAATCTCACGTAATTCTCATGAGCTTCCTGTTCTCCTTCAATCACGATCGCATTAATGCGGCTATAGGCATCTTTGTAAGTTTCGCTCTGAAAATCAATTTTTAATTCGTCTGCTAGCTGCTGCATAGAGTGTTTGCTCCTGTGATTTGAATTATTTGATACAGCGTTACGACCGATCGCTAGTAGGGCGTTGCCGATAACTTTGATGTTCACTGTGGTTTAATTTAACTTAACAAGTCACTATGTTATAGATTAGCTTTTGCTGGTAGTTATTGCTCGATTGCATCACAATAAACGCTTGGAAGTTATCAAACTATTATGTCGAAATTATGTTAAAAGCAAGCTGGAATCTGAAAAAAACTGATGTTTTAAGCCTGGGAGTCCTTGTGCTGCTGGCACTTATCATCTTGCTACCTCTGATTATTGTTTTTCTTACCTCCTTTGTTCCTTCTGGTGCTATCTCTGGGGCAACATCTTCACAAAGTTGGTCGTTTGCTAATTACACTGAAGCATGGCAGCGAGGTAAATTTTTACTCGCTTTTTGGAATTCGACATTTGTTGCATTAGCTGTCACCGCCTTACAAATTATCACTTCGGCTTTGGCTGGTTATGCTTTGGCAAGGTTAAAGTTTCGCGGAAAACAGGCATTATTACTCATAGTTCTCGCCACTTTGGTGATTCCTTTTCAATTGTTAGTAATTCCTATTTTCTTAGTTTTAAAATGGGGAAATTTAATTAATACCTATGGAGCGTTAATTTTACCTACAGCAGTCAATGGTTTTGGGATTTTTCTCTTAAGACAGTTCTTTGCAGGCATTCCCGTTGAGTTAGAAGAAGCTGCTGCATTAGATGGAGCCAACCGCTTACAAATACTTTGGCAAGTTATGTTACCGCTTGCTCGTCCGGCTTTGGTGACTTTATTTTTATTTACTTTTATTGGTGAATGGAATGATGTGTTTAAGCCTTTGGTTTTTACTACTAGACCGGAGCTAAGAACTGTACAATTAGCATTAGCTGAATTTCAAGAACAATTTACTAATAATTGGTCATTAATGATGGCAGCAGTAACTATTGCTACTGTCCCTGTATTATTGTTATTTTTAATCGGTCAGCGCCAGTTTATTCAAGGTATTGCATCGACAGGAATTAAGAATTAGGGAGAGAGAATATAAGAATATCTAATTCTCAACAATGGATTTTTCAATGATTTACCACCTATGATGAGAATATATGGTTTTTATAGAGAAATTGTTCTAGATAAATTTTTATAAATTAAATTCTCACCTGTCAATTCTCATCGATAAATATGGGTATTTTCAAGTGTGTTTGAGAAACGTGATCACCCACCAAATAATTCTGATAAATGTTGCCTTAAGCTCTTGCTAATACTGAGTTTGTCAATTCACAGGATATTAAGTATCGCCATATTTATCGCGACCTATTGATGTTAAGTATGTAAACTAAGTGTGTAATCAGGGGTCGAGAGAAATACCTGAATAGGTAGTCATATCATCAGCAATATAAGCTTTACCTTTAACAGTTAAATTAGCAGCTAACTCCTGACCTAAATAGGGGCTTTCTGGATATCTTTTCCCGTCAAATTTAACTAGCCAATAATTTGTTTTTGTTCCACCACTACTAGTTAAAAAAATCATATCTTGCCAGCCATTCGTCTTTTTGTCGGTGACAATTATCGGTTGATTTGTGACTAAAATTTGGGATATTAATTTATATCCTGGTGCTGTTTTTTGAAAAATCATTGTTGGACAGCCACCTTTTCCGCAAACATGTTTACTAACTACATAAGCGATAATTTCGGGGTTGCGATCGCCATTTAAATCAACACGATTGTAGTAATATCTAACGGATTTACTCACTTCTCCCACTAAAGCGCGCATAGCTTGGTCAATCTCAGGATTGCGCTTGTTTTCAGAATTAATATACTCAATATTCTGGAAATTAATGCCACGCACAACAGGAAGAACTTTTGATGGAGATGCGATCGCTAACCAGTTGGTTTGCAGAGCAATTAAACTACCTATAAAAAATAAAGATATTCGCATTTAGCCATGCCAAATTTTAAATAACGATTATGGCATACAAATTATCTAAAGCTAGGTAATTTTCTATTCAATGTATTTGAAAAAAAAATTAGTATTTCCGAAGATATGCTAATTTATCTCCGAAAATATGACAGCCAGTTCCGAACTGCCCTACTCCTCCTCTTGAATTTGCAGGCGAATAGTCCGTTCGTTGGCTCCACCAATTTGAATAGTCATAACTTGACTACCGAGTGGTTCTATGCATTCAAGTAAAGAACGTAAATTAGGAGTACTTGCACCAGTATCGACATACAAGCGATCGGCTAAATTGCCAACTTTTTTCCAAGTCATGTACAATTTCCCGATAATTTGTTCGAGTTGTGAGGCTTGGTTAACTAAGTCAGCAGCCACATTCAAACAACCTAATCGTTGTGCTTCCACTAAAGCGGTTTCAATATTGACATCTTCTTGTGTCAATGCTTGTACCTGGGCGGAGGCTTTGAGGTATTTTGCCAGATTTCGCGCTTCGGTAGTCGCCTGTTTGATTGTATCCAAATCGGGATTAGCGCCAATTTCCTTTTGCAATGGAGCTTGATGAACTTGAGGTAATTTCTCCATTTCCCGCACCAAGGGGGCAATAACACGGGGAGGAAGAGAGTTATCAGCCGCTTTTTCCTTAACTGATTCCGGTAATAAATCGCTTGTCATCGCCGTCCATTCTTCCGTCAATTGCTTGACTTCGCGGCGTGTAATTTTATCACCTTTTTGTGCGGATTCGCTCACCATTTGCTGTACTTCCGGTACAGCTTTCGCAGTTTCAATAAATGCACGTTTACTAAAATTTTTAATCGAACTGGGTTGAAGTTTGCCATCTGCCAGCAAGGTATCCGCACTATTTGCCAGTTGAATCCAGGTATAAGCCTGAGTTTTACTGATTTCACGTTCCTTCAACCAATGAAGAAACCCCGTGCCCCGTCCATCTCCGCCGATTTTTTCGCGATCGCGTACAGCACGTAGGATTCTACCCCGCCAAATATCGGTTTGCAAATCGAAGCGATCGCACACCTGCCAAGCAATATCTACTTGTTCTTGAAATTCTGACTCTGGTATTGCTTCGTCTTCAGGATCGGGAAGCTCAAAGCTAAAGTCTACTGGCTGTTGTAGGGCATCAGCCAGGTCGTTCATCGATTCAGTGTATTCCACGATTTGCTGCTAAGGGTAGGTTATGCGCGATGGCTATTATCCCACAATCTGAGCAACGTTCAATGTGACAGTAAATCAATAAAAATTAATAATTGAAGAGTATTTGTACGGAAACCTGGATATTGGGAAATGCTAATGGTGTAATTATTCCATCTTGAATAATCTGTTCTTGAGTATATTTGTTGTCTTGAGGATTTCGCAGTACGATTATTTGCCTGGTAGATAAATCTAGAATCCAATATTCCTGTATTTGAGCGTTAGCATAAATTGCTGCTTTCAGTTCCAAATCTTTTTTCAAGCTGGTTTTAGCAACTTCTATAATCAAAAAAACATCTCTAGGCTCAGGATGACGACTGTTGTAAGTAGACTCCGGTAATTTGACAATGGCAATATCAGGTTCGGGTTCGGAATTTGTGAGGGTAATTGGTCCATTGAAACGAACTTCGGCTTGATTTACAAGTAATTCCTCTAAGTATTTCGCCCCGCGTTTTGCCGTGTTGTAATGAATTGGAGTCTCTGGAGTCATTTCAATGATTTCACCCTCTAGTAACTCGACTTTGCGATCGCGTAAAACTCCTGCTTCAATCATGCGATGATATTCATCAATAGACCATTTTGCTAGTGTTTTCATGGCAAAATTACTCATACTGTTCTTGTTAATCACTTCAAATACACTAAATACACTAAACACATTACATTCTGGCAATTTTTTCTAAAACAGTTCTCACCCCAGTTACAATCATTTCCGGTTCGTCAATCCAGATAAAATGTCCGCTATTATGGGCTTGAATTTGCGTACAATTTGTTGATAGCAGCATCAATTGATCGTGCATAGTATTTCGCAACTGATTGGCAGCTTTCAACGGGATAAAATTTGTCCACAGCGCAGGTTTAAAAAAACTATTAGCTTTAATATTGACAATCGGTAATTTACCAAAATAATTCCCCACACTAATTTCTTTACTACTGGTGTCCAAATACAAAATTTACTGCGCCATTGTTAACCAGTGTTGAGGACGACAAAACGAACGGATTGCATATTGACGTACAACTTGGGGAAATCGTCGTAATTCTGGTTTGAGCAATTCAAATGCACCCATTATCTTGAAAAGACGAATAATTCCTAATATTGCTCCGAATACCGACATCAAAAATCCAGAAGCAAAAAAGTATTTCAAACCTTGCAAAATCCAAGGCATTTTTAACATCCCAACTTCGTGTAAAGCATCGCTCAATACCATCCCGATAACTTTCTCCGGGAAACGATGTGCATATAACCGCACGTTATAACTTCCAAACGAATTGCCAACGAAAATATAGGGTGGTTCGATACCTGCATTATTCAACAGTAAATCAAGTTCCATCACCATATTTTGACTAGTGCGGGAATAGGGACTAATATCACTCCAACCAAACCCGGCTCTATCATATATACAAACTTGTCCTAACTTTGCTAACTCATCAATGAGAAAATATCCCTCAATTCCACCTAAACTATGCTCTAAAACTACTGTTGGACTAGCTTTATCTTTCCTTTCACCCTTAGTATACAAATGCAAATTGTAATTACCAACATCGATTAGTCTTCCTGGAGGAGGATTTTTATCTTCTAACCAACAGGCGATCGCATGGTAAATTGTTGTTGCTGCCAGTAAAAGCGATTGGATATGACTAGGCATTTTGCAAGCTTGCTATAGTTTTGCATTAATTGATTGCAGATTAACACAAAGCCATGTGTACTATAACTCTGTTGCGATCATGTTTCACTATATGGGTTGTCAACTAGAAGCAGGATTATGAAAACAGTACCAAGCTAAATATATTAGGTTTTTAAATAATTTTCGCAATAATTAGTAAGTAATACTAGCAATATAGGAGTCCGATTTGATTATTGAAAATATACGTAGTGTACGTTAGCGACGGCGTAGCGTATCATTCGCGGGGATTTGGTGCGTTACTACAATACGAGATTTTATAAGTATAAAGCACAGGCTACGCCAACAACAATCAAACATGATTCCTATATAATCTCGGAGTGATGCATCTCTTTTTAAGATTTTCAGTTTTTCCCAATAAATTATTAGCAATTAACCGAGATGTGATCGCACCGTCGAGATTATCATAAAAATATGAAGAATGTGCATCCTCTGCCCCAACAACCATTGCTAAATCTGAGTTTCCAATAGTGTTTAAAGCTTTTTCGGTTCCATTGGCATCTTGCCAAACATATTGATCGCAAAAAAATATTTTAGAGCCGATTTCGTCTTTAATGGCAGCATTCAAGGGATATGCCACTAAATCAGAAGAGTGGATAACATTAATCCATCTCAATATGTTTTTTCTATTCACCTCATTGAGAAGCAAATTTATTAAGGAAAAATCAATATCCCACATTTGTTTAAAAAATAGTAAGGGGGAGCCTAACGTTGTGATGCTTGCTAAATCGAAGTGTTTTAACTGCTCTCGGAATAAAAAAGCTGGATCATCTTTTGAGAAAGTGTTAGCAAAAAGAATATCCCAAAGTATAATACTGCCTAAAGAATGAGCAATAAAATGAATTTCTCTATCATGAGAATGGTCTTTTTTAAATAGATTAAATTGTTCTAAAATACTTCTACGAATTTCTTTACCCCTTTCAGGGTTTTGATAAATTAAAAAATCTCCTAGAAAATTATTAATAAATTGACTTCTGCGTTTTCTATACCGATAAACATCATTGTGAAGCGATTCATATTCTTGATGTTTTGTACAAGCTAGCTTAAAATCTTCTTCTATATAACTAACTGTTTGCTTCTTTTTATTGTTGAATAAATTTCCCCAAAAGCTAGAATAAAAATTTGCTGACTTCACATCATCTTTGTTATAAAGTTCTTTTTGAATTTTTTGTGTAAGTACGTCAGCATAGTTAGGATTTGTTGTATTAACACCATGTATAAAAAAGACAAGCATACAATTTTTATGTAAACATTATGGCTATAATAAACCATAGCTTACGTAATTACCTCAGAGATAACCCCTATGCTGTATATCTTTATCTCATAAGTACATAAGCAAAAAAAATTACATTTATAGCGAGTAACGCGAAGCAGTTATAACCTTTGCGATTGCTTCATTTCGCTCCGCTACATTCGCAATGACATTGTGTAATTAATTCTGCTTGGTTACTTATTAAACTTAGAAAAAGTAAACTTTGGCATTAACAATATAATATTCCTAAAGCTAAATACATCCTATTCGAGCAGCCAATTAAACAAACCTTCAACAGTCAAGTGAAAATCCCTGGCAAATTCAGGAACAGGTAATTTTGTATCAGCAACATCATAAATAACTGTTGGTTTATCTGGTAAATAGACAAATACCGAGCGCTCTTCCGAATCAATTAACCATCCCATCTGCGTCCCATATTGCAAACAATGTAAAATGTTTTTGGTGACTTTTGTTTGACTTTGGTTAGGTGACAGAATTTCTATTGTCCAATCTGGGCAAATCGAGAAAATATTTGCAACTCCACCATTTTCTTGACGCGGGATTCTATTCCACAAAAAAACTGAGATGTCGGGTACGATTGAACGTCCACCAAAAGTACAACGCAGTTCCGTAAAAGCTCGCGCAATTTGCTTAGGTTTAACTATGAAATTAATTGCAGATGGCAATTCAGTTTGAAGTACACTATGCTCACCCTGAGGCATTGGTTTTTGGATGATATTTCCATCAATATATTCGCTAGCAGGTTCAGTTTCTGGTAGCTGCAAAAATTCGTCTAATGTTAATTTTTGAGTGGGTGTTTGTACCATTGCCGATTTCCTTCAGCAGCTAGTTATGTGAAGGCAAAAGTAAAAAGTAAAAAGGCAAAAGAAAGAAAAAGTATTTTATCAGCTTTTCAACCGTTTTACATGCTAGCTTTATTTCCGCCTTTATCTACTAGCCATATTTAGTTTTACCTAAAATAATTACAAAAACAGAGGAACGTCAATAAAAAACTAAACATTCCTCTGCATTCAAATTAAGAAACAAATTATACAGTAGTTAAACTCAATTCCTTCGCCGTCTCGAAAAAGAAGCGCACATTATCCTCTGGAGTCTGCGGTAAAACACCATGTCCTAAGTTAAGAATGTGACCCCAATTACCAGCCTTACGCACAGTATCATAAATGCGATCGCGGATAAATTCTTGGGAACCAAACAATACACCAGGGTCTAAATTACCCTGTACTTTCATGGTTTTACCAAGACGCTGGCGGGCATCTGCCATATCCACTGTCCAATCGACAGAAACAATATCAGCACCGGATTTACCCATGCGCTCTAGGACACCAGCACAACCAGTCACCAACAAAATTAATGGGGTATCAGGATGAGTTTGTTTCACCTTGTCAAATACCATTTGTTGATAAGGACGAGCAAAGGTATCATAATCTTGAGGACTCAATTGTCCTGCCCAAGAATCGAACATTTGCACCACCTGCGCCCCACAATCGATTTGGTAGCAGACATAGGTAGCGATCGCGTCGGCAAGTTTTTCTAACAATTGATGTAAAATCATCGCTGTGTCGGAAAAAGCCATATTCTTGATGACGGAATAGGTTTTAGAACCCTTTCCTTCCACAGCGTAAGCTGCCAATGTCCAAGGTGCGCCAACAAAGCCTAAAACAGTAGATTTATTCCCAACTTCCTGCCGTAATGCCCCTAAAATTGTCTTGATAAACGGCATCGACTCATCAGGGTTGAGGGGATTTAGATTCTCAACTTGTGCTTGAGTGCGAATGGGTTCGTGAATAATTGGTCCCTTTCCTTCCGCGATATCCATATCGATACCCAAACCGGGAAGGGGGGTGACGATATCGGAAAATAGGATGACTCCATCGGGTTGAAACGCTTTCCAAGGTTGCAAAGATACCTCGATCGCAACTTCAGGAATTTCCGAGCGCTCGCGGAATGAGGGATATTTTTCTCGTAGGTCTCGATAAGCCTTCATATAGCGTCCAGCCTGACGCATCATCCAAACTGGTGGACGATCTACAACTTCACCACGAGCAGCCCGTAACAATAGAGGCTCATTTGCGGAAATACCCATTAACACTTCATCCTATATAACTTTTTTATGTCATTTTTTAGCTTACCGTTCAAAGGGCAAAGGGAAAAGGGGCAATGGAAAGGGGAATGAGCAATGGATTCAGCGAAAGGGGAATAGTAAAAGAGAAAACAAAAAGTAAAGATTTATTGAGTTTTTTTGTACTTATTTACGAACTCTAAAATCAACCAAAAAAATCATCAAAAGTTCTCAAAATTTATCAAAAATTAAAAGTAAAGATTGATTTAAACATATTGAATTTGCAGAAAAATAGTGCACGGCTGATACCTGAGAGTGTTTTCCGAACAATCGCTCATCATTATTTTGTCTTTGGTTTTTCCGGAACAAGAATCTGTTCACAAAGATAGCGATCGCATTTTTCTGTGCATCCCTCTATCTCCACGTCAGTTCTTGCATTGGTTATTGAGGCGGACATGGTATGAGTCTAGGCTGTTGACTTTGTTGAAAATTAGGCGATTTTTGGTACTTTTGTTCGTAGCATTCAATCCCTCGTTAAAACCCAAGCAAAATAAAGGTTTCAGCCATTGTGACTATCCACGTTTTTTGCATGAACGAAATCCCAAAAAGGACACAGAGTCAACAGCCTAGTATGAGTCCTCAAGATAACTAATTTCAGTACGGTATACCCTACCTTCTTCATCGGCTAGCACACTAAAGTCCTATGTTGCAGTTTTGTAAATATTTGTTTACACTTATTTACATAAGGCAACAAAGAACGCAACAAAATAAATATACAAGGATATAAAGATATGATGACTATCTTGATTGCACTATTCATAGTTGGTTGGGTTGCTGCTTCTGTGCTAGGTACATTGGCATATTTCATGGGAGAACAAAGAAAACCCATTCACGAACGCAACTGGGCTTCAGAGTCATTTGACAATTTGGCGAAAAATCTGACAGGTAAAGAGATTGATTATAGCGATCGCATTCCCGCATATGCAATGGATGCCTATGCAACTCAAGTAATCAAGGTTAATTAACTTTGACGAAACGGTGATACAAAGTTTTGATTTCTAGTTAAGTTATGTCGGGTGTATTAAGAAAAATTAATGCACCCGATTAGCATTTCTTATTTTTTATTTGTGCTATTACTGTTTACTTACAAGCTTGACACTTCCAGCTTGACAATCCCGCAACCAAGTATCAACAGCCTGCGCCACAACTCCATTGCTACTTTCACGTATAGGGGTAACAGGCTGCTTGCTGACGGGAAACGAACCAATTTGCGAAAACATCATTACCTTACGCCAACCGATGTTGGTTTTAGTCACCAACAACCAATGGAACTGTTGTAACTCCACAGCTTTACCAGCCGTATACTTACGCTCTAAAGTTGTAAAAAATACTTGCTCCACTCCATCCTCCAGAGTGTTTGTAGTATCGCTACTGGCAGAACTTGGATTTAATGGCAGGGGTTGAAATTCCGGTTTTCCAGCAGTCAAAACGTAGCTAAAAGTGTCGCCTCTGCGAGTGAGACGACGAGCACGTTGACTAGCCCGATTAGCATAGCTAGGTAAGTCGCGCAAAAGATTAGTAGTAATTAACTCTAATTTTTGCTGGGAGCAAAGTGACTGTAAATTATTTACTTCCCTAACATTAGAATAAAGTTCTCTTCCCTGTCTCAGATTTTGCCAGGAAGAGTTTAATGATAACGCTGGATCAAGATACCAATTCGATATCAAAAACCACAAGCAGGAGCAAGGCAACCACAAGCCATAATTATTTATTTTGGCTTTGATTTTGGCTTTTACTTTGACTCTTGACTTCATGCAACAGTCGCAACCTCCTCACAAATTTTCTTCCAGGCTAGTGCGGGATTCTCAGCAGTGGTGATGGGACGACCGATGACGAGATAATTGGCTCCAGCCTGGAGTGATGCAGAAGGTGTAAAAGTACGTTTTTGGTCGCCTTTGTCTGCCCACTCAGGACGTACACCAGGGCATACTAACAGAAAATTGCTACCACAGGTATCACGTAATTGTGCCACTTCTTGAGGCGAACACACTGCACCGTCCAAACCGGCTTCTTTTGCCATGAGTGCCATCTTCAAAGCATATTCAGGCAATTCGAGGGGAATATGTAAATCGAAGGCTAGCTGTTGCGAGGAAATGCTAGTTAGCAGGGTGATGGCAATTAATTTTGGTGGTTGAACCCCTGCTTGGTTTGCTCCTTCCTGGACTGCATCGACAGCAGCTTTGAGGGCATCACGTCCATTGGTAGAGTGAATTGTGAGTAAATCGACCCCGTAGCGGGCGGCAACACGGCAAGCGCCAGCAACAGTATTGGGGATATCGTGGAATTTTAAATCCAGGAAAATGCGTTTTTGGCGAGTTTTGAGTAGATCGAGAATTTGTGAACCAGAACTGGTGAAAAGTTCTAAACCAACCTTCCAGAAAGAAACTTCCGGCAGGAGATTAAGAAGTGCGATCGCATCTGCAACCGTGGGTACATCTAAAGGAACGATAATTTTGTCGGTTTTCATTTGGGGAAATGGGAAAAGAAAAAGCAAGGGGGAAGGAGACAATTTACCATACTCGCGATCGGCAGCAAGCTATACAATTGCCTATTTTCCACTCAGAACAGCCTGAAACTGCGACTCTAAAAAAAGACACACTCTGCCAAAAGCTTGAATCTGCTGGTCAGAGCGCGTCCATAGTCACTGATGACTCAATTAAGATGACTCAATGAACTACTTAACTAAAAACTCAAACTAAGCGAATAAACTTTTTTTTCCCCAGTTGGAGAACTTTTCCTTTGAGTTCTTCCTGATTGGGGAAAGTGATTTCGCCATCAGTTATTTTTTCGCCGTCAATCCGTACTCCTCCTTCTTCAATTTTGCGTTTACCTGCTTTGTTGCTATCGCATAAGCCACTATCTTTGAGAATTGATGCCAACCTCGCGGGAAATTCCACACCGGAAAGAGAAAATTCGGGAAGATCACCCTCTTGACCTCCTGATTCTGCGGCTTTCTGGGCTGCTGCTGCTCCTACCTCTCCGTGATACTGTCTCACAATCTCCCATGCCAGCATTTTCTGCTGCTCACGTCCATCTGAGGGCAAACTGTCCAAAGATAAATTTGTTAATAATTCAAAATACTGCTCTAACAAATTGTCAGGTATTGCCTGCAACTTTTGGTATTTTTGATTCGGATGGTCTGACAATCCTACATAATTACCGATGGATTTAGACATTTTCTGGACACCATCAGTCCCGATTAAAATTGGCAATAACAAGCCAAATTGAGGTTTTTGCCCAAAATGACGTTGTAAATCCCTCCCCAGGGCAATGTTAAATTTCTGGTCAGTACCACCTAATTCCACATCCGCTTCTACAGCTACTGAATCATATCCCTGCATCAAAGGATACATAAACTCATGTAGAAAAATAGGGCTTTGCGCCTTATAGCGTAAATCAAAGCCTTCTTTCTCCAACATTTGTCCTACAGTCATTGTGGACAATAACTCTAAAATTTTGCCTAAATCTAGCCGAGCCAGCCATTCCGAGTTATAACGGATTTCCAAGCGTCCGGGTGTATCAAAATCTAAAATTGGGCGTATTTGGTCAAGATAAGTCTTGGCATTTTGCTGTACATCAGCTTCAGTCAATTGCCGGCGCACATCCGATTTACCCGTCGGATCGCCAATTCGGGCTGTAAAATCACCAATAATTAAAACAGCCGTATGCCCAGCATCCTGGAAAGCTCGTAATTTCCGCATAGGTATGCTATGACCGAGATGAATATCGGAGCCTGTTGGGTCAATACCCAATTTTACTCGTAAAGGACGGTCAGTTTTAACCAGCAAGCTTTCAAGATTATCGTTTTCGCTATGAGCGTCGGTTGCTTGTGGGAAAATTTCTGCTGTCCCGCGATGTAACCACGATAAATTATGCGTCATACTGGAAGTCTGATTATTAGGTTGATTATCAGCGATGTTTTGCACAAGAGAAGTCGGATTGGTTATAGTCACTATTGATTTTGTCTAAAAGTTCATCTGCCAAATTAATATAATTACAAAAAATCAACCGCCTTGCTTCGCCCAAGAAATTACACTTATATATACATGTGAGGAAGTGAAATCGCCGTGTCGTCAAGGACTTTTGAAGATAAGAAAAATCCAGATCAGACTACATCTGGTTTAGAGTTTGTCAAGGGAGTTGGTCAAGTGACTGGCGGAACCCTTTTAGCAATTACCATGCTGGCAAGCTCTATTGTAGCCGGAGGACTAGTCGGTTTAGCCATCAGTTTCCGAAATCTGCCTGATGTGAGGCAGCTACGTAACTTTTTTCCCTCCGAAACCACCTACCTCTACGACGTAAAAGGTAAACTTCTCGCCAGTATCCACGGGGAAGCAAACCGCGAAGTGGTACCCCTCGATCGCATTTCTCCGGAACTTAAACGGGCTGTATTAGCGAGTGAAGATGCTGATTTTTATTTTCACCACGGGATTAACCCCAAAGGTGTGGGACGAGCAATTGCCAGCAACCTAAGGTCTGGGGGTGTGCGGGAAGGTGGTTCAACTGTAACCATGCAGTTGGTAAAAAACCTGTTTCTATCACGTCGCCGTGACTTTACCCGGAAAATCGCAGAAGCAGTTTTAGCAATTCGTCTCGAACAAATTCTGTCCAAAGACCACATTTTGGAAATGTACCTCAACCAAGTTTATTGGGGTCACAATAATTATGGGGTACAAACGGCAGCACGCAGTTATTTTAACAAGGGTGCGGAAAATCTTACCTTGGCCGAGTCAGCAATGATGGCGGCTTTAATCCAAGCACCAGAACAATATAGCCCCTTCGTGAATATGAAAAAGGCGAAGGAACAGCAAGCGATTGTTTTGTCACGGATGCTGACTCTCGGCTGGATTAGTCAAAAAGAACACGATAATGCTCTTAATGAAAAAATTAAATTAGGTAGAATTCGCTCCTTCCAGGGTAGTGCGTTACCATTTGTGACCAATGCCGTCTCGGCAGAGCTAGCGCGAAAATTTGGTCGTGAGGCACTACTCAAAGGGGGAATGCGTGTGCAAACCACTATAGATAGTGATTTTCAACGCATGGCTGAAGAAACCGTCAACAAGTGGCACAATCGGCTTCTTGGTCAAGGTTTATACAAAAACCAAATGGCATTGGTGGCGATCGATCCGCGTACTCACTATGTGAAAGCGCTTGTGGGTGGTGTCGATGCGAAAACCAGCGAATTTAACCGAGCTACCCAAGCTTTGCGCCAACCCGGCTCATCCTTCAAGCCCTTTGTTTACTATGCGGCTTTCGCAACTGGAAAATACACACCGAATTCCACAGTCCTGGATACTCCTGTTGGCTACCGTGATGGTGATGGTATGTATTACCCCCGTAACTATGATGGTAGTTTTGGCGGCTCCATGTCGATTCGTTATGCCTTAGCACAATCACGTAACATTCCCGTAATTAAACTTGGTAAAGCTATTGGGATGAACAAAGTTGTGGAGACTTGCCGGATTTTAGGAATTACTAGTCCGATGGAACCTGTCACCTCTTTACCTTTGGGTGCCATCGGTTTAACACCGTTGGAAATGGCTAGTGCTTATGCCACCTTTGCTAATTATGGTTGGCAATCTCCCCCGACTGTGATTGTGCGCGTTACAGACAGTAGTGGGAATGTCTTGCTGGATAATACACCGAAACCCCAGCTAGTTCTTGACCCCTGGGCTTCAGCAGCTACTATTGATGTGATGCGATCGGTAATTACTGAAGGTACAGGGAAAAATGCGGCGATCGGTCGCCCTGCTGCGGGTAAAACGGGAACCACATCTTCAGAAAAAGATATTTGGTTTGTGGGAACTGTACCGCAGCTAACAACCGCAGTTTGGATCGGTCGAGATGATAACAGACAATTGGCACGTGGTGCTACAGGTGGTACAACCGTAGCGCCAATTTGGGCTGACTTTATGCGACGGGCACTTAAAGATGTACCTGTGGAAAACTTTAAATCCACTTCGCAGTTCCCTCGTCCCAAAGGAGGATAAAAGTTAAGAGTGATAAGTTGTGAGTTATGAGTTTAAGAGTTTGGATTGATAAATTGATCAACTTTTGAGTGAAAGTGTTTTTTAAATCAAGTTACTTAATTTTTGAACTCTTAATTGCCAGCTTCTAACCTACTAAACCTCAACTTTATTACTCCTAACTTGATCATTTTTGTTTTTCTAATTCAGTTTTCATACGCTGTAATGTCATATTCATTTGGTCAAACATTTGCTGTGGGGTGACACCAAATTGACCTAGTTGTGTTTTTAATTGCTCCATAGTCATTTGAGCCATGAAATCCTCTGATAGCTCAAAGCGCTTCATAAAGATACGATAGCGCTCCATCATTGCTTCCATTTGCTCAATGAACAACTTTTTGCCTTCGCGGTCAAATTTTCCGTAGCCATTACCAAGCTGAATCAATGCTTGATAATCTTCAAATAATTGCTTTGCTTCTTGTTGAATGATGTCAGAGTCAAAGAATCCCATGTTACTCCCACTCGACTGAGTTATTGCTCTCAGTTGCTTTCATACTTTCGCCTCTTGTTTTATTCTAGTCCAGAGCGATATTTTGGGAAGTCACGGTTTAAGTACGGTTTTGTACCGAGATTTCAACACTTGACTGAGAATATGAAAGGTAAGAGTAAATTAATAGCTACAAAGCTGAATTTCTCAGGCTAGTTTGTTAATATATCTGTTCTAATAGGTTTAAGTAGGTTCGAGCAAACGAATTACTCAGCTAGCAGTAAAATTTATCTGACAAGTATGTTCAAAAATCAACATAAAAGCCGAAGTGTTGCTGCTGTCTTGGCATTTGCTGGGACATTAACAATTTCTGGGTTACATAAGTTCTATTTGGGTCAACCCTTATGGGGTGTAGTTTATGTTTTGCTTTCTTGGACACCAATTCCGAAAGTTGCCAGTGCAATTGAAGGCGTTTGGTTTTTGGCACAGGATGAAGATAGTTTTGACCAAAATTTCAACTTAGGAAAATCAACAAAAATCTCCCAAGCTGCGGCTACGCAAGTTGCTTCAATTGCCGATGCTTTACGTGAGTTAGACACGTTGCGTCAAGATGGTTTGATTACAGAATACGAATTTGAGCAAAAGCGCCGTCAGTTGTTAGAGCATATTTGATTATTTAGGCATCGTTAACTGGAAAAACAGGGTTTATTGAGAAATATTAATTATAAAACCCCGATTTTGTCGTTGATAAATTCAGTTTTTGAGGTCTTGTTGAGAATCCGCCAAGATAAGACTAGCGCCTAACTTCCTAATGCTATGAATTCTTTTCGATTTAATCTGAGATTACAAAAGCTCCGAAATCAAATACTGGGTAATCCCTACTACCGCTTCCAATCGGCGGAAGAAATTGCGATCGCATCTCAGTTGGGTATCCGTATTGATGCAAATAATGCGATTGTTGACGACTGGTTACGTTTACCAGGATTATCAATACATCAGGCAAAAACACTAGTAGAACTATCAAAAGCAGGTGTTAAATTTTACTGTGTTGAGGATATTGCTGCGGCTTTGAGCCTATCTCCGGCGAGATTTGAGTATTTTCAAGCGATACTGACTTTTGATTATTATGACGATGAGGCGATCGAGATTGCGACAAAATTTATTCAGATTAATACTGCAAGTGTAGAAGTGCTGGCAAACACTCCCTTTATGGATTTGTTGTTAGCTGAAGCTGTGGTCAAAAATCGTGTCGAGAATGGATTGTACAGAGATATAGTTGATTTTCAAAGGCGCTTAAATTTACCTGGAGATGTGTTAGCGCAGTTGATGTATTATTTGAAATTTTGATCGTTTTCTACTGAATTAGAATTCATAAGCTAGGAGCCAGAATCTCAAAAGGAAATTCTGACTGCTGCTAATAGTTAAATTTACAGAAGTATTCAACTATTTAGACCCCATTTATACATTCTTCTTTGCACCTCTGTGTGAGCAAAAAAGTGTGGTTCATTTGCCTCAAAATAGCTGTAAATTAAATCACACCAATTTTATTCAGAGGATAAAACCGAAATACCGCTCTACCAATAATATTTTCACTAGGTACAAATCCCCAGTAACGTGAATCGTAACTATTGTTGCGGTTGTCCCCCATGACAAAAAATTCATTGGGGGGGACTTTAATTTCTGGAAATGCTTGATTTGGGGGTTCAGCAATATAGTTTTCTTGGATGGCTTGTCCATTCCGATAAACTTTGCCCTCTTGAATACTGATTGTCTCCCCTGGTGTCCCAATGATGCGTTTGATGAAGGCTTGATCTTTGTCTATTTTTCTTTGGCGTTGTAATTCTAATGGAGGGGTAAATACCACGATGTCGCCAACATGTGGCTGGTTAAAGTGATAAGATACCTTCTCTACTACTAGCCTATCGCCTTCATATAATGTTGGCACCATCGAAGGTGAAGGAATGTAGCGGGGTTCAGCAATGAAGGTGCGGATCAGAAAAGCGAGAAAAAGTGCGATCGCAACTAATGTGACATTCTCACGAATATTCTTCCATAGCTGTGAGGTTGTTGAATTTGTTTTTGCATTATTTTCCTGGGAAGCCATATCATTTCTAACCAAATAATCAACTCAAACAATGCCGGATGTGTGAGACTCGCGCCACCATCGCAGTTTAGCAAAATACATCCGTTAGTAGAGCGTCCAGGTACGGAGATTGTCGCAGCAGCTAGTCTATAACCAGTAAAAAGCGGTAGAGATTTTTTATCCTCTACCGCTTCCTAATTCTCAATTCTGGATTCTAGCTTGAATCTAAAATCCAAAACTAACTTATCTATTCCCCAACTGGGGTTAAGACTGGTGGTTCAGGACGTTCGCCGGGACGGACAACAACATTGTTGCTTTCATCTACATCAACTACGGCAATATCACCGTCTTTAATGCGTCCAGAGAGAATCTCTTCGGCGAGACTATCCTCTAACAAGCGCATAATCGCCCGACGTAATGGTCTAGCACCGTAGCTGGGGTTATAACCTTCTTGGATAAGTCTATCCTTGAAGCGGTCAGTAACTTCCATTGTGATGCCTTTTTCGCCCAAGCGACCGAATACTTCCTTGAGCATAATATCGGCAATTTCCGTAACTTCGGCTTTGTTGAGTTGACGGAAGACGATGATTTCGTCAAGACGGTTGAGGAACTCTGGACGGAAGTAGTTTTTGAGTTCTTCGTTAACCAAGAATTTAATCCGGTTGTATTGGGATTCGCTGGCATCTTCGGCAAACTCGAAACCAATACCACCGCCACCTTTCTCAATTACCTTAGAACCAATGTTCGAGGTCAAAATTAATAAGGTGTTCTTGAAGTCTACAGTTCGACCTTTTGCATCAGTCAATCTACCGTCTTCAAGGATTTGCAGTAGCATATTGAATACATCGGGGTGTGCTTTCTCAATTTCATCGAAAAGCACTACCGTGTAAGGTCTGCGCCGTACTGCTTCAGTTAACTGACCACCTTCGTTGTATCCTACATAACCTGGAGGCGAACCAATCAATTTACTGACGGTATGGCGTTCCATGTACTCGGACATATCCAGGCGAATCATTGCTTCTTCAGAACCAAAGAAGTAAGAAGCCAAGGATTTTGCTAATTCAGTTTTACCAACCCCGGTAGGGCCAGAGAAAACAAAGCTAGCAATAGGTCGGTTGGGGTTCTTCAAGCCGACACGGGCGCGACGAATTGCTCGCGACACAGCTTTGACTGCATCTTCTTGACCAATTAGGCGCTGGTGCAAGGTATCTTCCATGTGTAAAAGCTTCTCGGATTCTGATTCCGTCAGCTTATTCACTGGTACACCTGTCCAAGAGGCAACAATGTGAGCGATGTCTTCCTCTGTCACCACAGGTTCATCGCCACCTTCGCTCTTGCTTCCAGTTGCTTTGTTTTGGGCGATCGCGCGAATTTCGGCTTTAATTTCCATTTCGCGATCGCGCAATTCTCCAGCGCGGTCAAAGTCTTGGGAGCGGACTGCATCGTCTTTTTCTTTGAGAATTTGACGCAGTTCTTTATCTAGCTCTTTAGCTGCTGGGGGTAATTGGGAGTTAATTAAACGTACCCGCGAACCAGCTTCATCGATGAGGTCGATAGCTTTATCGGGGAGGTAACGGTCTGATATATAACGGTCGGATAACTTCGCCGCAGCCAACAAAGCTTCATCGGAAATCTTCAGCTTGTGGTGTTGCTCGTAGCGATCGCGTAAACCGTACAAGATTTCTATGGTTTCATCTACTGAAGGTTCTCCTACCATGACTGGTTGGAAACGACGCTCCAATGCTGCATCGCGTTCAATGTGCTTGCGATACTCATCTAGGGTTGTCGCACCAATACATTGCAATTCACCCCGCGCCAATGCTGGCTTGAGGATGTTTGCTGCATCGATTGCGCCTTCCGCCGCACCCGCACCAATTAAGGTGTGAACCTCGTCAATTACTAAAATTACATTTCCTGCCTGACGAATCTCATCCATGATTTTCTTCAGGCGTTCTTCAAACTCACCTCGATATTTGGTTCCTGCTACCAGCAAACCTATATCCAAGGTGACAACACGCTTATCTTCGAGGATATCGGGGACATCTTTAGTTGAAATCCGTGTTGCTAAACCTTCTGCAATAGCAGTTTTACCAACCCCTGGTTCACCAATTAATACTGGGTTATTCTTAGTCCGACGACCAAGAATTTGAATTACGCGCTCAATTTCTTTGGCGCGTCCCACAACTGGGTCGAGCTTTCCGTCGGCTGCCATTTGGGTCAAGTTTGAGCCAAATTCATCCAGCGTTGGGGTCTTCGTCCGGTTAGATGGACCACCCTGAGTTACCTCAGCAGTTTCACCCAACATGCGAATTACTTGGGTTCTGACTTTCGATAAGTCAACCCCAAGATTCTCTAAAACTCTGGCTGCTACTCCTTCCCCTTCTCGGATTAAGCCCAACAACAGATGTTCGGTGCCAATATAGTTGTGCCCCAACTGTCGCGCTTCTTCCAAAGATAGTTCCAGAACCCGCTTTGCCCGTGGCGTAAACGGAATTTCCACAGCTACAAAGCCCGAACCTCGACCTATAATTTTCTCTACTTCAATCCGGGCATCTTTGAGATTGACACCCATCGATTTCAGTACTTTTGCTGCTACTCCGGTACCTTCACCAATCAAACCCAGGAGGATTTGTTCGGTACCAACAAAATTATGCCCTAGCCTTCGAGCTTCCTCTTGGGCGAGCATGATTACCTTAATGGCTTTTTCTGTGAAGCGTTCAAACATATGGCAGTTTTCCCATCACCTGCGTCGTGCCGGTACGCTGATTTTAGCACAGCAAAATCAAACAGATGTCTGTATAAAGATACAGGCATTTGCCACGAAGATATCAGGTTACGGAACTTACCCTGAATTTTTTATTGCTTGGGCTTAACTACTGTACTGAGGTGATAAACGTCAAGAGCCTTCTAAACACTGATTTTTCGGGAGTTTCTAACTTTTGTTGAGTGTTTGCTAAAACAGCCCCTAAATGAAAATTTTTATCACATTTACCATTGTCTGTCAAGTTGAATTTGAACTTTATGCGCTATTTTTGGTGCGATCGCGGGTACAAAATTCAAAAATTAATATTTCTCAGCAAATAATAAAGATTTGTTAAGGATTAAAGAAAAAGGTACAAAGAAGGCAACAGATAATAATTTCAATAATTTAAATCATAGAAGTTAAGAACAAGTAAACAGCCAACCAGATAATTTTAGACGTTCGTCAGTAATTTGCTGCCAAGTCTCCAGAGTTTGGGAGAATTGGGGTTCTTGGATATCGCCCAGCCAAAGGATGAGGGCATCTTCGCCGTTATCTTTGTAGTAGCCGCGCCTGCGTCCAGCTGTCTTGAAGCCAAATTTCTGATATAAAGTAGTAGCACCCAAATTAGAAGCTCTCACTTCTAGGGTAGCTCGCTCCAACCCACATTCGTGAGCCGTCTTCAGTAGAGAAAATAGTAAAGCTTGTCCCAGACCTTGACGTTGATATTGGGGATGAACAGCCAAAATCGTAATATGTGCCTCCTCTAAGATTGACCAAAAACAACCCATTGCCAACAGACCAATATGGGAGAGGGGGGAAATGAGACCAAGTAAAGTACTATTAGGGCTGTCTATTTCTCGTTGGTATGCATCGATTGTCCACAGACCACCAAAACAAGCTTGGTCGAGTTCGACTAAAGCACTGAGGTGCTTCTGTGTCAATGACTGAAGTGTTAAATTGAGTGTGTTCACGCTTGTTGGTAATGGTGCATTCCCTCTGTAAACTGGGGATGGGAGTATTTGCTTATTTAAAATGGGTAATGAGCATTGGGCGTTGGACATTAGTTAATTGGGCATTGGATAAAGCAATTGATTCTTGCTCACCCTCCCGATTTACTAAATACCTATTACTTACCCATTAAGTATTACCAATTAAATTGCCCATGTTCAAGTTTTAGACGCGATCGCGGCAACTTGCAGAAGCGACTGGGTGTCTATCCGCAGGGTATCACAATACCCAAATTTTAATTACAATCAAGGACAACTCTCACAGTTATGGTATCGACTCATCCGGCTGGGGTTCAAGATTCAGGCAGTAAATATTTACCTCAGATTCAAAACAATCAGATTGAAACTTCTCCAAATCAGGAGTTGCTACCGCTAACAGCCAGTATCAACAGCAAAGATCATTTAGAAATAGGTGGCTGTGATGTTCAGGAACTAGTACAGCAATTCGGTTCACCCTTATATATAGTGGATGAGACAACATTGCGTGCTGCCTGTCGTCAATATCGTGATAGTTTTAAACGTTATTACCAAGGGGAATCGCAAGTCCTGTATGCTTCCAAAGCATGGAGTTGTTTAGCAGTTTGCGCGATCGCTCACCAAGAAGGATTAGGGATTGATGTCGTATCTGGAGGCGAACTTCATACTGCTTTAGCGGCGGGAGTTAGCCCCAGTAAAATATATTTCCACGGTAATAATAAATCACGGGAAGAACTAGCTCTAGCAATTGCCTCACAGGTGAACATTGTTGTTGATAACTGGTACGAACTGGAAACTCTGGTGGACATTGCTTCTCCTTCGCAACCCGTCCGTATTCTGTTACGTCTGACTCCAGGTATTGAATGTCACACCCATGAATATATTCGTACTGGACACCTTGACAGTAAGTTTGGATTTGACCCTAACCAACTCGACGAAGTATTTACATTCGTCAGCAAACAAAGTTCTCTTAATTGTGTGGGGGTTCATGCCCATATTGGTTCGCAAATTTTTGAACGTCAACCCCATCGGGATTTAGCAGCAGTAATGGTGCAGTGGTTGACTAAAGCCTCAACTTACGGATTAAATATTACTGAATTAAATGTTGGTGGTGGTCTAGGAATAAAGTATATAGAATCAGATGACCCCCCAAGTATCGAAGAGTGGGTAAAACCAATTTGCGAAGTGATTCAAAATGCTTGTGCAGAAGCAAATGTACCTCTACCGAAATTATTATCAGAGCCGGGACGCTCTTTAGTCGCAACATCCTGTGTTACTGCTTATACAGTAGGCTCATCTAAAGAAATCCCCGATATTCGTAATTATATTGCAGTTGACGGAGGTATGTCAGATAATCCCCGTCCAATTACTTACCAATCGATTTACCGGGCAGTAATTGCCAACAAAATGTCAGCACCTTGTACTGAAACTGTGACAGTTGCCGGAAAACACTGCGAGTCAGGGGATATTGTAATTAAGAATGCCCAACTGCCAAAAACTCAGTCTGGAGATATCCTAGTAGTCATGGCAACAGGTGCGTACAATTACAGTATGGCATCAAACTATAATCGTGTGCCTCGTCCGGCTGCGGTCTTAGTTGCTGATGGCGAAGCAAACACCATTTTGCGACGCGAAACATATGAGGATTTACTTCGACAAGATTGTTTACCCGAAAAACTGAAAACTTAGTCCTTTGTTCTTAGTCATTGGTCATTTGCAAAAAACGGATGGCTAATGACAAAGGATAAACGGCACATGACAAATGACTCAAATGTATTGGCAGCAGAATATTTCGTTCCAGGTGTCATGAAAGATTTTTTGAAGCAGCTGATAGCCCCGGAATGGTCTCACACCTTGCTGCTGAAGACACTGGATATAGTATTAGTGCTGGCGCTAACGTATATGATGCTAGTTCTAATTAACGAGCGCCGGACGCTGTGGATGGTGCGAGGTTTTATTGTTTTGATGTTGGCTTCAGCACTCTCGCATCAGTGGAGGCTGGAACTATTGAATTTTGTATTAGAAAAATTGGTAATTGGTTGTGCAGTGGCGATGGCAGTTGCACTCCAATCTGAGTTTCGCAGATTTTTAGAACGGCTAGGACGTGGAGAGTTCCGAGAATTATTTCAGCCTTCGAGTTTATCGGTTCCTAAGTCTGATAGCACGATTGATGAAATAGTGGAAGCAGTCAAAGAACTGTCGAAAAACCGGATTGGAGCTTTGTTAATTATAGAAACTAAGGGTCCGATTGACGAACGGGATTTTTCTGTACCTGGTGTCAAACTAAATGCTGAAGTTTCTAAAGAACTAATTCAAACTATTTTTCAGCCGAAGACACTTTTACACGACGGTGCTACATTAGTACGTGGCTCGCGGATTATCGCATCAGGTATAATTCTACCGCTTTCAGGACGCACAGCCTCGCGCCAGTTGGGAACACGCCACCGGGCGGCGATGGGTATTACTGAGCGAGTCGAAAATTGTATTTGTGTCGTTGTATCAGAAGAAACAGGTTCTATTTCTCTAGCAGAACGGGGAACCCTAAATAGACCATTAACAATTGGGAGACTAAAAGAGTTGCTTGAGGACAAGTTTTCTCCTAATGTAGACCGGGAAGCAGTTGCACCCGGATTACTCAGTTTAGGAAGGCAAATCCGTAGCAAGGCACTCTTTATGGTTTCACGTTTACTCGGATTACCATCGACCGCTTCTCGGGATAAAAAATGACAGCACAACAAACAGAACTACGAGTTTTACCTTCTGACCTGAAACGCGAATTATTACCTAGACATGTTGCAGTGATTTGTGATGGGAATGGTCGATGGGCTAGGCATCGAGGGTTACCACGGATTATGGGGCACAAACAAGGTGTGAATGCCCTGAAAGAAATCCTACGTACATGTAATGATTGGGGTATTGAAGCACTAACGGCTTATGCTTTTTCTACAGAAAATTGGAAGCGCCCAGTTGAAGAAGTTGATTTTTTGATGACTTTATTTCAAGTGGTGTTGCGTCAAGAGTTACGCGAAATGATGAAGGAAAATGTTCGGGTTAAGTTCGCTGGAAATTTACAGGCATTACCAGCAGCGTTGCAAGAGCAGATTCAAAACGCGATGGAGGAAACTCAAAACAATCGCGGCATTAAGTTTACGATCGCCACTAATTATGGTGGTAGACAGGAAATACTATCAGCTTGCCGGGCGATCGCGCAACAAGTTGAGGCTGGTTTACTGAAGCCTTCAGAAATTGATGAGGAAGTATTTGAGCGGCATTTGTATACAGCTGGTATTGATGACCCAGATTTATTAATTCGTACCAGTGGGGAAATGCGGATCAGTAACTTTCTTCTCTGGCAAATTGCCTATACAGAAATATACGTTACAGATACACTTTGGCCTGATTTTGACCGCAATCAGTTACATAAAGCTTTGTCTAGCTACCAGCAGCGTGAGCGGAGGTTTGGGAAAGTTTAATTGAGGGCTGAGGGCTGAGTGCTGAGTGTGTTTCTCAGCATCCAGCGCCAATTTATGGGCCGGCAAAGACTGCTTTTTCAATATCTTGGCGACTGAGGGAATATTTAAAGGAACGCATAATATCTTGTCCGTCTTCTCCTGCTTGGATGTAGCGAACTGTTATTTGTTCCGTATCTAGCCATAGTTCGGCGCTCCAGGCAGTCTTTTGTAAACGCCAGCAGTGTAATTCTTGTTCATCTTGCTGACAACCTTGTTCGCGTAACCATTGTTCGATTCGAGGTAGGGAATGGTTGTACAAGGGAGTGTCGGGAGAGATAGCCATAGTTTACGGGTGAGGAGTGAAACGACAAGAATACCTTTCGGTCTATCACCGGAGGTCTAAGTAAATTATTTATAATTTATGTTAATAATCTTATCTTTATCTGACTCGTAGTTGGGAAATAAATGTGCACATTGATGCGAGGTGATCGGTAAGTAGTTGGGAGACAGGTTGAAAGGCGGTATCTCCACGTACAATCCCAACTGCGATCGCTAGTAGTAAACAACCCAAAAGGGTTATACCCATGATGAATAGGGCAAATAATTCACCACCAGAAAGTGGTCTGTCTGTAGCATCAATGTAAGCTGATTTTGTCCAGTCGTAAGCGGAATGGGAAACGGGTTGATTTAAATCGGGAGGTGCTTGAATGACACCAAAACGGGAATAACCGATTTTGAGATCGTAGTTGAATCGTTTTTCTGGGCTGCTTAGGGTTGCATAAGCTTCGTTTATTTGTTGAAATTTGGCTGTAGCAACAGTACCAGGTAAATCAGTTGTATCTGGGTGATAGCGCTTGCTGAGTTCGCGGTAAGCGCGGCGAATATCAATTACAGATGCAGAGGGATGGAGTCCCAGCATGGTGTAATAGTTAGATTTTGCCTGCGGTTTGCTGCGTTGTTGCATTTCCCCGTCGTGGTTCACTGCTCGTTGTTGAATTATTGTTGTTCAAGCTTTTTATTATTTTAAAGCAAGTGAATTGTGAGCGATCGCAGTTAGTCAGTTACACTTGGCAATGGGAATGATAATTTTGAGGACAAATTGTTATCAGTCGATGTATGATGTTTGTTTTAATCGTAAAAACTCTCATTATTACTAAATCACAGATTCTTTCATAATCTCCTGCCATAGTAATCTTTGAATTACTTCTTTCTTGAAACTAATGCAGCTAAAACGACTGTGGAAGCAGATACATTACTTTGTAATGTTTTATCCGTAATATTCAAATTTTCAATTGCTGCTTGTGTTCGGATACCTGTGGGCTTATTTTTGTTACTTAATACTGCAAATGGTAATAATCCTGGGCAGTTAAACAAAATCTTCGCTTTTTTTGCTCTCACAAGCGCAAGACTCTGTTTATTTTCTCCGTTGCAATCTTAAACTTGCATTGACAATCTTTAGTGACCAAGGTTAATTTATTTATAACAGACGTTAGATATAGTAAAAAACTGTAGCGTAAATATTCAGGGAATTATTGCAGTAATATCTCGCCCTTCCAAGACTGTGATGACTGTAATAATCCCTATAACTATCAAGATATTACAATTAATTGAATTAATCTCATAAAATTTTTATCTATTTAGGTCAATATTTACTAGAACAAAAAGCTAATTAATACTTTTTAATCTTTCCAGAGCAAATTCATATTTCAGTAAATATCCGCTTCAATAAATAATCTTTCTCCAACTATATTTAATTTAGTTGCGCTACTGTTTCTGGTAGGTTTCTCAAAATTACCTCGTGTTCGGCTGCAACAAAGACTGTGAAAATTGAAGTTTTAGTTATTATTAACGGCGCGACTGTAACTTTTTATTAATTTGATTTTGCAGTTTTTGAAAACTCTAATTTTTGAACTTAATTTTCTGATTTTTTAACAATTCATTAATAGGAGTCAAATGTATAAATATACAAATCATCTGCTAGCTTTGAGTCTAGTAGCTAGTTCCGCTATGGTGTTACACCCATGTCATGCACAAACAGCTACTCAGTCTCGTGATGGTGAAAGTAGTAATTTAGAAAAGCTACCTGCTGTATCACCAGGGAGTTCAGAAAGTGAAAATAACTTCAGCCAAGATAAGTCAGTATCGTCTTCAGATACAGTAAGTCAAGCTTCACCAGAAAGTACAACTGTCACCAATTCTAATCCACGTATTCCCATTAGCAGTAGAATTTTTCCGACAATGACACAGTAATTATTACTTGGATTTTCACAAAATTAATTGAGCTTTTGTGATTATTACTTGCCTGTCCTGAATTAGATAATACTTAGGTAACAATAACAATTTATTAGAGACGTGATGGAGAACGTCTCTAAATTCATTGCAGTGAAAATATAGAGTTGAAAATCAATAACCGAAAATTTTCTTATCCCAAACAAACTTGTTCATAACGCATACCTGCACTTTCCCAAGTAAATTCCATTTCTACAAGTTGCCTAGCATGATGAGATAATTCTGCTCGCAGATGGGGATTATCAAATAGGCAGCTAATCGCTGCTATATACTCATCCTTCGTATTCGCACGTAAAGCTCGCAGAGGTACATTAGTAGAGTCTACAGCCAAACCTTCCAAACCGCGATCGCTACCCACAACAGGTACACCTGCTGCCATAGCTTCTAATGTCTTATTTTTTATACCGTAGCCAGTTCGCATTGATACGATACAGATAGTAGATTTATGGAGATAATCCACCATGGAAGGAACACGTCCTGTCACAGTGACTCCTGGTTGATTTTGTAATGCAAGGACTTCTGAAACGGGACGAGAACCGACAATATCAAAAGTTGTATTAGGATAATTTTTCTGAATTTCTGGTAATACTTCTCTGACAAAAAAGCAGACTGCATCAATATTTGCTAAATTATCCATTGCACCAATAAAAACGAGACGATTTCCTCCTGTATCTGATGTACGATAGGGGAAAGTTACTAAATCTACACCATTAGGAATGACCGTAATTTCACCCTGGGGATTAAATTCTTGGATTTGATTTTTATCCTCTGCTGTTGTCACAACTATTTGAGAAAATTTCGAGCAATACTTTAATTCATAACGTCGTAATAAAGGTAGATTAATTTTATCTCGCCAGGTATTTTCAGAGATACTAGTTTCTAATTGTTGACGACAGGTTCCATAAACAGAACTGTGAATATTAACTACGGTTCTGACTCGTTTTTGATCATTAGGTTGAATGTATATTTCATTCACACTATGCTCGCAGGTAATCACATCAAATTTTCCCTGGGAAGTAGATTCACTAATCCAGTTTTGCATTTCCGGAGAATAGCGATTTAAGACACTTGGTGGTGTACCTTGTCGTAAAAAAGTTACAAAGCGCTGAATTTTGGAAAAAGTACCCCCAGTTACATCCGGGGGACGCTGGAAAATTACCAAATTATCTACAAATTCTCGTAATGCGGCAATCTCATCATTCGTCACATCTGCTTCTTGTTGGGTGACAAGAGTAACTGCATGGTTTCGTTGTAAATACTTAAGTAAATTAAATGTTCTGACTTGGGTTCCTCCCCGTGTCGGTGGATAGGGGAATGTAGAAGAAAGCATCAAAATGTTCATTATGCTAAATATGTGGGAATAATATTAACTGGTGATATATATAGAATGACTTGTAGGAATATATATTGCCACTGATAGATACTTTGAGAATAAAGGTTGTGCCATGAGTAATTTCAGTATTTACACCCTTGGCAATGATATTTCTTCAGAAGACAGTAAATAAGTCATTAAGATCAGATGATATTTTTCTAAGAATTAATATTATCTTATAGATAATATTAACTCTCTCAATATTACTGAAGTTAGTCTTTTTATCTCTACATTTATTATGTGAATTAAACCTTGCATTAATAGCAATTGAAAGTTTATGACAGCAGACTTATCAAGATTTTGCATTGATTATCTGCCATGATTCTACAAATAATACTGTTCAGTAAAGGAGAAAGAGGGGTAAGATCAAGAGAAAAAATTTTGCAGTAAATCACTTCCGTCCAAGAATTATAGCTTGGATTTTAGAACGACAACCAGTACGGAAACATTTAAGCTTTCATGAACCTATCCCACTAATAATATTTTTGCTGGAAAGTCCAAATATTTTTATACATGAAGACTAAAAATTAAGGTTTCCGGGATAATTTTACTTAAGCAAATAAGCATTTTCAGAATAGTGGGATATATTCATTATTGAAAGTATAGATAATTCTCTTGACTCATCTCGCATTGATGCAATTCTGGAAATTAAATTATTTCTTAAATAGCAACTTGTCGCACTTGTTCAGTGTAGTCTTTCGGACGCAACTGACGAAAACTCTGCCAAGCAAATTGTCGCAAACTTGCTGGTAAATAAGATAGCATCAGACCCAGCAGAATTTTGCGATTGCTTCCCAATACGAGACTTGATTCTTGTAAAAGTTGCCTTCCTTCCAGGATATCTCCCTTTTCAATCAACCTGAAACCCAAAGCTTCCTGAGTACCAGCTAATTTTTGTAATCGCAGTTGTTCTAATTCTTCATCGGGAAATTTATAACTACTGATACAGAAAGCCTTTGCTGCTAGAAAGTGCAAGTTTTGTTTTAAACTTGTCTGACCACCATGAAAGCGATACTCCATCAGAAATTCTGGTAGAAAATATCCTTGCTTACGAGCAATGGCTAACCTTACAAGTAAGTCAAAATCTTCGCATCCATCGGCTTGAGGACGCATATAATCAACTTCTTGCAAACAAGCTCGACGAAATAATGTTGAACCAACTTGTAAGCTTTGGTATTGAAATGTTTGTCTGATTAAGTCAGGGATGACTCCCCGTTCAAGTTTATCTTTTCCCCACTTGGCAGAATTTTCTTTTGTTGCTGATTCAACTTTTTCGTTGTTTTGATTGATAACCCAGTGATTAGTACAAACAAAATCTACACTTGGTTCTGCATCTAATACAGCTACAGTTTTTTCCAAAAATTCAGGAGTCAGAGCATCGTCATCATCGAACTTGATAAAGTAGCTCCCGCAAGCCGCCTCAAAACCAGAACGCATATTGCGACTACGCCCACCATTAATAGGATGTCTGATATATCTAATCCGTGGGTCATGGAATTGACTTACTATTTGAGCAGTATTATCAGTGGAACCGTCATCACAAATTATTAGTTCAAAATCAGTGTAGGATTGAACTAGTACACTATTGACTGCATAAAGCAAAAAATTCGCTCTGTTGTAAGTTGGAATACAAATACTAACTTTCGGTATCATATTAAAATATTGACAAGCTAAATTAAAATTTACTGATTAAAAAGCTACATATAAACTGTAATTTTACCTAAAATTTGTTGCAAATTTTGCTTAACTATCGAGAATATACTAGGTACAATACTGTTTGTTTCAGAGGATGTTTGAAATTTTACCAAGACTCGTAGCACCAATCCCAAGCTGTGAACCTTTATAAATCGCTTAAATCATGAATTGTGCGATCGGATCGCCCTTTTGTTATTTCAGTAAGCTTGTAGGCTTTGTATTTTCTGCTTTCAGCAGAAAAGGGATTAAAAAGAAAATTTAACGTGAGTGTAGACGACGATTCATATAGTCGGCTAGTCAAGTCAGTGCAAATTTTAAGCAAAAATATTGATTTTTTACAGTTGCGATCGCAGATGATAGAACTGAAAGAGGTTTTCAGCAATATTTTAAATCTTGAGCAAAAATATCCCTTTTCACAGATTTCTCAACTGACTGTTTCCGTTACAAAGCTTGTAGAGCAAATACAAGTAACACTGGCATCAGCTAAACTACTTACAGGATATCAACGCTGATAAGTTGTTTAACAATATAATTATATTGTTAAACATTGTTAAAATCTTTACGGTTATTTCTTTTGTCTCTTTGATACATCATTAAAATCTCGCTAATGACTCACGAATCTCCAAAAAATTTCACAAAGTTACTCGAACAGCTATTAAATAGCCGTCAAGCTCAAAATGGAGAAGAGCAAATGATGTATTTAGGTGAGTTGGGTGCTGTTTGTGAGAGTGTGTTTGATTTTTCCCAGGCTTTAATTTACTATAAAGAGCTTTTGGAGCTTTCAGAAAAAAAGAATGATTGTGTTACGCAAGAAACGGCTCTGTATAATCTTGCCAATTGTTACCGTCAATTAAGTAAATTTCATAATTCTTTAGATTATTTTTCGCGATTAATCGCTACAACTCGTAATAGTGGAAATCGTCTATTACAGATAGCTGGGTTTTGGGGAAAAGGCACTAATTACCAAAACTTAGGGGATTATGAAAAAGCGATAGAGTGTTTCCAGGTACAGTATGCCCTTGCTTGCGAGATGAACGAACGCAGATGGGAAAAAAGCGCTCTCGGTTCCTTGGGGAATGTTTATCAGTTTTTAGGAGAATTTCCAAAAGCTTTAGATTATGAAAATAGGGCTTTGACAATTGCTCGTGAGTTGGGAGACGTAAAAGCAAAAGCAGAATCTTTGGTTAATTTGGGAAGTATTTACCTACAATTACGTAGTTGGGAAATGGCAATTGATTTGTGTGAGCAAGCCTTGGCGATCGCATGGGAAAATAATTATCAAGATTTAATTATGGTGAGTCTGCATAGTCTTGGACAAGCATATAAAGGCATAAATCAATATGTCAAGGCAAAAGATTATTTGTTAAAAGCATTGGAAATTTCTGATCAGATTGGCGAAAAGCGAGTTAGAAGTGCCATTTTGCAAGGATTAAGCGATGTATGCAGTCAAACAAACCAAATTGAACAGGCGATCAAATATAATATTGAATCCCTAAATATTAGTAGGGAAATTGGTAACCGTTTTGGAGAGGCTGCTGCATTATCGAGAATTGCGATTACTTATCAGAATATTGGCAAAAATAGCAAAGCATTAAGTTATTATCAACAGTCATTGACTATTTTGCAAAAAATTGGAGCGAAACAAAGCCAGGAACAATTATTTTTTAACATTGGTACTATCTATTATCGTGAGAAATTATATGCAAAAGCTCTAGGATGTTTACGTACAGCTTTAATTCTGAGTGAAGAATTACAAATAGTTGCGGAACAAGCCAGAGTCCAACTAGCCATGGGTGCAGTATTTCATAAATTAAATCAACATGAGAATGCTATTTACCATTATCGTCAAGCATACCAAATTTACAAATGCTTGGGGGATGAAAGACAAGCTCAACAAATGCTCAAAATGATGCATAAATTGGGTGTGGAGCCTTCTCTTTAATTTTAACTTTACTTAGTTAAGATTATGGCTAATTTACGATTCTTGATTGTATGAATTACATTGGTATTGATAGTTTAAGCTTGTACTAACTGAGTGGGAATTTCAATCACAAATTCGCATCCACATGGAGATTGTATCGATTGGAAATAAAGCTTACCTTGGTGCGATCGCGTAATAATTTGATGTCCAATTGATAATCCGAGTCCTTTACTACTACCAATAGCTTTTGTCGTAAAAAAAGGTTCAAAGACTTTTGTTTGAATCTGGGGATTTATCCCACCGCCATTATCAATAATTGAGATGCGAATCCATCCAGGTTGACACAATTTGCTACGAATTATAATCTGACCTTGAATAACTGTTGATGTTTCGATTGCTTCAATTGCATTCTTGATTAAAATCATAAACACCTGATTAAGTTGACTGGGATAACAATCAACTAGAGGTAATTGACTATATTCGCGAATTACCTCAATTTTGAGATTTTGGAGATGATGTTGAAGTAATAAAATTGTACTTTCTAATCCACTATGAATATCTATTTTTTTCCGTTGTGACTCATCTAAACAGGAAAATGCTCGCAAACCCAAAACTATTTCTTTAATCCTTTCTGTACCTATATACATTGATTGCAAAGCTTTTGTGATATCTTCGCTGACAAAATCAAAATCTATTTCATCAAATTTCTCAAGAATAATGGCAGGAGCAGGAACTACTTCTTGTTGATATAAATCAATGATGCCCATGAGTTCCCTACTATATTGTTGGATATGGGTTAAATTTCCACGAATAAAACTCACAGGATTATTAATTTCGTGAGCGATGCCGGCAACCATTTGCGTTAAGCTAGATATCTTTTCATCTTGAATGAGCTTTTGTGCTTGTTGTAACTGTTGAATCGATGAATTTAGTTCACAATTTACAGTTTCCAGTTTAGCTAACGCTAAATTGCGATCGCGCAAATATGTTTGCAAAATACGCAACACCAAAAACCAGAATGGGGTTAATAAAGATAAGGTTAGTGCCATTAAGATAAATGATAAACTTAAATCTTGCTCGTAATTCTCAGTCTGCAATTTTAAAATTTCTTGAATTTGCTGGTTGCGTTTTTCTACACCTTGAGCATAAATTTGCTTTTGTTTTTGATATTCTGGACCGGATAGCAGTTCTAATGCAGTTCGAGATTGATTATTTTGGACTAATTCAAAAGAACGAGTCTCCATTGCCACTAATTTTTGATTCGCAATATCAATTTGTTTAGCATCCTGACTTGAATATACTTCGGGAATTAGATGAATTGATTCTTTTATTGCCGCATCTAAATCAGATTCAAATTGCTTATATCTTGCTTCCCAAATTCGATTCCCCGTTGCTGCATTCATGCGCGCAGACATTGTTAATACTTCATCTAAATAAGTAATGCGATCGCTCAATTTTTGTAAGCGTAATTCTTGCTGACTAATATAATGGAAATTTTTGTAAGTACGCCAATTCATCACTACTTGGGGTATGAACAAACCTAAAGTCAGTGTGACTGCGACTACAACAGAGTAAGAAGGGCGTTGATATACAATCGCCTGAATATCTCGAAACCATCCCGCTTTGCGGGAGTCTACATCGACCATGAGGTTTTGTTCTATAAGTATATACAATTATTTGTAAAGTATATAATATAACTTATATGATTATGCAGATTCTAGATGAGGGCATATACTAATTGCAAATACTAGAGATAGAAATATTTTGGCGTTGCACAATCAGAGTATAATTTGATTTTTGAGAATGCATAATACCATCGTACAATTACTCAATAAACTAAAGGTATACCAATTAACACATTCACGGAGTTCAGAGGTAAAACAGTTTGATTTCCTGCTAGATTACTCTCATATTGCAACTATTATCACCTTACATGAACTACTGCATTAATCCCAATTGTCCAAAACCTGAAAATGTTGAAACCATCATGTTTTGTACAGCTTGTGGTTCCGACTTACTGCTGGAGGGTTGCTATCGTGTGACGCGACTACTAAGCGATCGCAATAAACCTAGTGGTTTTGGTACAATCTATGAGGTGAATGATGGTGGTAAAGTCAAAATTCTTAAGGTTCTACACAACAACCATCCTAAAGCGATCGAACTATTTCAGCAAGAAGCTGAGGTACTCAAGCACCTCAAACATCCCGGTATCCCTGGTGTGGAAACTGATGGATATTTCCAGTTTCCAATTAGCGATGGTACGGTTTTGCACTGTTTAGTGATGGAAAAAATTGAGGGGATGAATTTAGAAGAATGGTTGAAAACACGCAGGTTACAACCAATTACCGAACGAGCGGCACTACGTTGGTTGAAACAATTAATTGAGATTTTACACCAAGTTCACCAACAAAATTACTTTCACCGCGATATCAAACCAGCAAATATCATGTTACGCCCTGATGGACAGTTGGCGCTGGTTGATTTTGGAACTGCAAGGGAGGTATCGCAGACTTTTTTGCAAAAATTAGCGGGGCAACAGGTTACAGGAATTATTTCGGCTGGATATACACCAATGGAACAGGTGAATGGGAAAGCAGTTCCACAATCTGATTTTTTTGCTTTGGGGCGTACTTTTGTTTATTTATTAACAGGTAAATCTCCACTGGCATTTCCCGAAAATCCTCAAACTGGTGATTTAATTTGGCGTAGCGATGCACCGCAAATATCAGCAGGTTTTGCCGATTTAATTGATTATTTGATGCAACCATTTCCTGCAAAACGTCCTCAAAATACCCAAGAAATATGTCAGCGTTTGCAAGCAATAGAGCAGAATTTACCACCTTCTGAATCGACAACCCAAAATTTATATAATCCAGCTATCTCTAATAAAGTTAACTTACCAGCGGAAACAATAGTCTCCAACACATTAGCTAATTCATCTAGTCGAAAAAAATCATCGGGACTAAAACTATTAGTCGGTGGAGGAATTTTATTATTAGGATGTGCCAGTTTAATTTATGGAATACAATCAAATCGTAATCAAGTATCATCAAAAATTTCTGGAGAGATTGCATCCCAATCAACACCTAGTCAAGCAATAAAATCACCAGAAGACTTGTCTATTTCTCCTGTAAACACACAACCTCAAGACATAGATACTGATGTGAATTCATCACAAAAAGAATCTTCTCCAAATGTACCTTCTCCAATAGCAACACCAGGTTGTACCATTGAAGTAGCTGACCCTCAAGATACTACTTTAAATGTGCGATCGCAACCCAATAAAGATTCTGAAAAAGTTGGCGAATTACCTAACGGGACGAAAATATCAGTGATTAAAAATCAACAAGGTTGGTATCAGATAAATTCTCCGTTCAATGGTTGGGTTGCAGCTAACCGGACTCGCCAAATTTGTGGGCGATAATATGTTTAAGTATATTTTTATATTTATATTATTTATCTTCGTTACTATTGCTTGTTCACAACAAATAGTCATTGTTCCCAATTCATTTACATCTCCAACTATTTATCGTAGTGAAACTGCAATACCAGAATCAAATGAATATCACAAGCAGCAACAAAATCAACAACCAATAGAAGTTCAAGCATCACAACTTGTGGATATTGAATCAATTAATAAAAAAATCATTTTAGATATTAAATATGCAACTAAGAATAATTTTTTAAAGCAAAAACTATATCCTGAATCAAGATGTATATTGCGATATAGTACAGCTAAAAAATTAGTGCAAGTACAAGAAAACTTAAAGCAGAAAAAATTAGGTTTAAAAGTATATGATTGTTACAGACCCATATCTGTACAAAAGAAAATGTGGCAGGTTTTACCCGATGATAAATATGTGGCTAACCCCGCACGAGGTTCACGTCATAATCGTGGTGCTGCTGTTGATATAACCCTGGTTGATAGCAAAGGTCAAAAATTAGAAATGCCGAGCCAATTTGATGAATTTAGTGTCAAATCACACCGTAATTATAAAGGTGGTAGTCTTACATCTCGAAAAAATCGCCAGTTGCTTGAAGATGCTATGAAAAAACAGGGTTTTATAGGCTTAGCAACAGAATGGTGGCACTTTGATGCACCAGAATGGGAAAGTTATCCGATTACAGATATACCTTTTGAAAAAATACCGACAAGTTAATAATAAGTAAGTCGGCGTTAAAAAATGGCTCTTCAGTTCTTTTTATGGAAAACTTAGCTAAAAATCCTTGAAAGCCTTATTACATAGGAATTTAGCCTCAAAAAGTATCATAGTTGCTTGTAATCATTGTTTTGTAAGGGTTTTACTGCAAAAAAACCTCAAGCTCCATAAAACTTGCCGAAGAGCCTAAAAAATTAAGGTATTTCATTGCATAGCTTGCTTCTCCATTTCGGAGCGTGGAACGTAGTAAAAGGAATTAATCGCAAGGCTTTGAATCTTGTTTACAATCCGTTACATAATCATGTTTATTTGTGCCGACTTACTTAGAGCTAATTTAGACATTCTAATTAGGAGTTATTTTCTTGATATTTTTATCTTAACAACAATGAAAAATTAGAAAAAATCATGATTTCGCTGATCATATTCTATTTGTCCATAATCTAATTTAATCACGCGATCGGCAACAGCAAAATAATGATCATCATGACTAATCACCAAAACTGTTTTTCCTAAATTTTTTAGATTCATAATAATTTGTTTGTAAAAAATTTCTCTAAAAATTGGGTCTTGATCTGAAGCCCATTCATCAAATAGATAGATAGAACGATTCTCTAAATATGCTGCCAGCAAAGTGAGTCGTTTTTTTTGCCCTTGCGAAAGTGATATTGTTGATAGTTTCTTATTTTTAATCTCAACTTTATCGTCAAGTTTTAACTGCTGCAAATATAATTGAGCTTGCTGGTTAGAGAAATTATTATTGATTCCAGAAACTCTTTCAAATAAGTAATAATCAGCAAAAACCGCAGAAAAATGCTGGCGATACCATTCTCTATTATCGTTATTTATTACCTTTTTATTCAAGCGAATTGTCCCTGATTCTGGTACATATAAACCTGTAATTAGTTTAGCAAGTGTTGATTTACCACTACCATTACCACCAACAATAAATACTATTTCCCCTTGATTAAAAGTTAAATCAAAAGGTCCTAAAGTAAATTTAGTATCTTCTTTATCTCCTCTATAAGTGTGGGTAACTTGCTGTAATTCAAGCTGATGCCAATTGTTAGTAATTGGATGTAAAATCAGCGTATTTGCCTCTTTTTGTGCGGCTAATTCTAAACCAAGTTTCTCAATTTTTTGTAATGCAACATTAGCTCTTGCAAGCTGCTGTAATTTATCTAAAATACTTTGCATTGGCAGCATCATATAAGTTAAAGTAAGTACATAACCTGCCAAAATGGATGGATTAATATTCAGAAATTGTGGAACTACAAATAGTAACAACCCAATTAATATAAAAAATAATAAATTTCCCCAGCCAGTAGAAATTGAATATGTAAAAAGTGCTGCTGCATTTTGATTTCGAGACTTTGCAGCACTTTCCTGTAAATCTTCGCTGAAAAAATCTTGGCGACGGGTAGCATTTAATTTTAACTCTTTAATTCCATCCGTAATCGCTCGAAAATGCTTAAACAAATTATCTTGTTCATCCCGTGCTAAAGTTAAAAAATAATCAGCACGATTAATTAATAATTGAATGCTACCAATTCCTATCATCAAAAAACCAATTGTAAAAGCAAATGCTGCACCCGACAGCCACAGCATATAAGCTAAACAACCGACGATAACAGCAATATCAACACAAATAAATGGAATTGCATAAACTGTATTTGATAATGTTGTTACATCTTCAGTCAAAGTTGCTAGAAGTTTGCTAGCACCAAGTTCCTCAAGATGACGCAGTGGTGAAAATAAAATCCCTTGACTTAATTGCAAACGCAAACGATAAACAGCATTTTGTGAAAGCTTAATTAATAGGACTTGTGAAATAATACCGCTCACAAGAACTACTAGTGCCAAAATAGGAAATTGCCAAGCCAAATCATCGGTGAAATTGCCGCTAATTGTACTGTTAATTAATGCAATTAACCTCGCAGAAGTTCCACCGCTAATTAAACCTGTTAGAATTGCGATCGCAACCTGTAAGGAAGAAGCCCGCAACAATAGCCAAATTAAGTTCATTTATAATAACCGCAATGGTCTTAGTTTGGTTTGAATCCAACCAGCAATGCTAATTCTAGCCACTTCCAGTAACAATCAATCCTTAATAAGGACAGTAATCCACTGTCCCCTGTTCCCACATCAAGAATGTGTTTCGTGCTTTTTGTAGGAGTTATAAAAGTACAGCTTCACCCTCAGTACGATGAGGAATGGAATCCAAGAGGGGCTAAGTAGTTTAAAGCATGATTGGCAGATGTCCACAGATTTATATGATTCATTGACAGCTATTGCAATCGCAATTTTTTTACCCTAACAAAGAAAATTCATAAATAAATTTTTCGGCAAAGTTTCTTATTAAGAACATCTCTTATGTAAAAGATAATACATTTTTATTGCTCCATAAGTTGCATATCTGTGAAAACTATTGAACTTTCTGCTTTTGGTGATCAATAGCATTAATTATCTCTATATACATACTACTTGCGGTATTTGCGATCGCTTTCTACTCACAACAATATCTTACGGGTATCTATACCCTTGTATACAATAATCGATGAATAGCAAAATGGAGAAACTGTAGTGACAGTCATCAATAATCCCACACTTGTAGCAGAGTTAACTGATTTATATCTGAAATATGAGGATGCACTTTGTCACAATAAGTTAGACATCCTGAATGAATTATTTTGGAATGCACCAGAAGTCGTCAGGTTTGGAATTACAGAAAATTTGTATGGTGGTGATGAAATTAGCAAATTTCGAGCTAATCGACCTGATTTTAAAATTGATCGCGAAATTTATAATCTGAAAGTAGTCGTCTTGGGACAGGATTCCGCAGCCATAACATTAGAATTTCGTCGGATTATCGATGGGGTTGAACGTCGAGGCAGACAAAGCCAAATGTGGTTTCGTCTCCCTGAAGGCTGGAAAGTTGTCTCTGCACATGTGTCTTTATTACCTATTTAATTTTTTAAATTTTATGTGGTTTATTTAATATTTGAAACACGCCGGATAGGTGTTTTTTCCGCTAACCATGTAAATAGGATAATGCCGCATATATCTGCGGCTAAATCAATCATATCTGCACTGCGATGGGGTGTATATTTTTGGATAATTTCATCAATAATGCAAAATAAAAAAACGATTAAAGGTGCTAAAGGTAATGCAGTATTTAATATGTGAAGTTGGCGCTTATTTAATGCCAGATGACTTAAATATGCGGCAATACCTAAGAGGAGAAAATGCAAAATCGTGTCGTAGTAGGGAAATCGAGCAATTTCTGTAGGGATAATTTTTAGATAAGCTGACATTGAAATCGCAAATAAAATCCCTAAATAAAAGCAAAAAGCTGTCACCCAAAAACGACGTGATTTCATATAAAATTTTTCAAAAAACTAGAGTTATATTTACCAGTTATAATCATAATTCACAAATATAAATAATACTTTCGCAAAAGTTAATGTTGTTTCGTGTAAAGTTTTTGTAAAATTTAGAGAGCAATTTGTCTAACTAAAACTATGACGATAGATATTCAAGGGAACTTTTCCGAAATCACTAGCGTCTCAATTGTAGTATCGGACATAATGCTAAATTCTCTATACTGAACTTCTTATAATTAGCCTTGGGAACTATATCCCTGACAAACCCAGCCACTTAATTGATGTGACTGGGTTTTTGGCTTAGTTTTCGCTTGGTTTTTAGCTTGCAAGATTTAGAGAATTTGCTGAAAAAGAAAAAGTAAATGTTGTTAATTATCAAATCCAAAATATTTTTATCCAGCCTGAAGATTAGCTTGTTCTTGTAACCAAGGATCTACCGGTTGTCCATCTTTACGCCGTAGTTCAATTTCAACCACCATGACTGATTTAGAGCCAGGAGGCGCAGGTTTTTGCTTGAAATGCACATCATAGTCCATGGGATCATGTCCCTTTTCCTTGAGCCAATCATGTACTTTTGTAGTTGCAAATAGCGATTGTCCTTGTTCAAACATTCGCGTAATTTGCATTTGCAGCGAGTAAGGATTTAAACGACCCATATTTCACTACCTCTGTATTATTTGTTTTGTCGCTACTCTCAATATTACTTTCCTTCTTTCCTTCTTTCCCCTACTCTAATGGTGATTCTTCTGGAATAATATCGATCGCCAACTTTTGATGGCGACGTAAAATAATTAAACGTGATTTCCGGCGAAAAGCTCCTGTAACTCCTGATATTCCCAATTGTCCCTGTGTTAGGTATTTGTGTAGTTCATCTACACTACCAATTGGCTGTCCGTTAAATCCAACTATCACATCTCCAGTTTGTAAACCTGCTTTTTGGGCTGGGCTGTTGACTTCGGTGGAAATGACCAAAATACCTCTTCCTACTGACAAATCGTGGTATAAAACAAGCTTGCGTGGTAACTCGACATTTTGCCCAGCAATACCAATGTAAGCGCGTCTAACTTTCCCATCTCTTAATAATGCGGGAATGACAATTTTGGCTGTATTGATTGGCACTGCAAAACATAAGCCTTGGGCGGAAAGGATTACTGCTGTATTGACACCAATTACCTCACCGTGGGAAGTTACTAAAGGGCCACCAGAATTACCAGGATTCAGGGCAGCATCCGTTTGAATCATATTATCAATTAACCGACCTGTACGACTTCTAAACGATCGCCCAGTCGCACTGATAACACCACTAGTGACTGTGGCTTGGAAACCGTAGGGATTACCAATGGCAATGGCTAATTGTCCCACCTTGAGAGAATCAGAGTTACCAAAACGGGCACTAACTAGGTTAGGTGCATGGATTCTAATTACAGCTAAATCAGTATCGGGGTCATCACCGATTAATTGTGCCTCGTAATTGCTACCATCAGCAAGTGTCACCTCAATTTTACTAGCTTCGCTCACCACATGACTATTGGTGAGGATATACCCATCAGGTGTAAAAATAAATCCAGAACCATTTCCCTGTACTTCCTGAGTATAGGTTTGGGAGTTACGGCTACGTCTAGGCTGTTGACTCTGTGCCTTTTGACATGGTAAAAGTTCATGCACTTTTAATGTCGTCACAATCCCCTGAAAACAACGTTTTTCGTTTTGATAGTGTGGATTGACCAAAAACTTCAGATAGCCATGCTTCAACGTCTGAAAAACTAATTGTTTCAAGTGCGTTTTTAATCAAAGCTGTCGTCAGATTCATAGTAGATAAACAGATGGTTAGCAGCATCTGACCCATTTCTTTAAATGGACAGCGCGCGGAAAATTGCTTATATTTTCCAAACAATGACTCAATCACATCAGAAGTAGCTAAAAAAGTAGATTGGTTTTTAATTTTTCGGCATTGAACAGACAAATAACCCAAAATACTTTGTTGAAGTTTCTGGAGAGAATTATCATCAAATATAACTTTATTTTGTTCAAAAAAATCGAGAGTTTTATGACTAATTCCTGATTGTTTGAGTTGAGTTTCAACACCTCGTGTGAGTGACACCATTTGGTTCCATTGAATTAGGTCTGATTCGTAGTCAACTAACCATCCCAATTTATCTACTATTTTCTGAGTAATCAGCGAAGGGTCAGAATCTGGCATTAATTTAATTAAAGTGTCTGGAGAAGAATTTAGTAATTTAATCCCCCAATTTGTCAACCTTTCTACATTAAAAAAACGACATTGAGAACGTTGTGTTGGAGGAGATAAAAATGATAAATCTGTTTGTTGTAATTTTTGTCTGCTGATATTACATTTTTGAATAAATGACTGATATCTCTCATCCGAATCTAGCTGGTATTTTAAAAGTAAAGCCATTGCATGAGTCACATCATGGGTATAGATAATATCTGGGTGATTTTGCTGGTATAGCTTGATTCCACGAGCTAGGTCGCTACCATTGTCCGCTACTATTTGTACTGGTACGCCGACTTTTTGACTGATTTTTTCTAGTTTTGATTCTATAATCTCTCCTTTCGTAGAATCCATAATTTCTAATCCGAAAATTTTCACGTCTTCATGCGCCAACCCTCTTTTCTGCTTCATCACATTTTCTTCAATATGCTGCTGTGAAACGCCTAAAATTACCAACGCTTTTTGTTTCCCTAATTCTAATGTCAAATCGACAATAAATATCCAATCATCACGATATTCTTTCTCTTTTGTCAATTCATATATTCCAATCCGAGCCAACCACTTTCTCACACAACTGAAACTTGGAGTTGCCTGCTCTTCATAATTATTAAACAACTCAAATACTTTTTCTACTCCTCTAAAACTGATACCACATTCAATTAAAAGTAAGAGTGCTTGCTGAATTATTTTGGCATCATAATGATGACCCTTCACATTTAATTCCATAGCTTCTATGATTTCTGCTTCGACTTGAATTTCCTCTTTTTTTCGTCTAAATCTCCTTCAATGTTTAACTCTTTTAGTTTTGACTCTGCCATCAACGCGCGATTTTTCCATTCTTCTCTTGAATCTAATAGATCTCTAACCTTGATTTCTAAGGCTCTAATCTTTTTTTGTTTTAATAGTGCTTTTTCTTTCCAGTTATCTCGACCTTTCTGAAACAAACGTGCTAATCTACTAACTGGGCTTTTAAACTCCTGCATGGGCTTTGAATGTGCTAAGTATTAACGACACTATTATTGTATGAAGCAATGGTGCCTTAAAACCAACAAAGTCAACAGCCTAGGCTACGTCCCCTAACTTGACGTTGTACGTCAATATTGACGACTGCTGGACTAACTTTTTGGACAACCCCAATTACAGCTTGCGAATAAGCATCAAGCAACTGCTCGTCAGCATTCAACATATCTCGCGGAATCTGATTTTCTTCACGCGCCAAATAATCGTTTGACACTTGTCGCAGATTTCCTATCATGTCTGCCTTTCCTATAGTTGCATGGTGAAAAAAGAGTTTTTGTTTGCTATGGACTGTTTAATTAAGATTTGATTAAGGGCTTTTCCTCGCCAATCTTTCTCAAGTTCTACTTCGTCGATTTTGTTGTGTTGCTGACTACTGAGTATTACTAATGACAATCACAATTTTTCAGGCGATCGCATCTCAAAACATCAGTACATTGATGAGACTTCACAAATTTTTTACAAGAAGTTTATACCATTTAGGTATCAAATATTCTTAAAATTGTTCATTGAGTTGATACAAGTAGTTGATTAGCACCAATGTAGCTAGTACAAGAAGGCAGAAGTAAGAAGGCAGAAGTAAGAAGGCAGAAGGCAGAAGGCAGAAGGAATAAAGCCCATAAAACAAGCTTTTTGTCTATTTGCAATCGTTGGTTTATTTCCGCCGTGCTGTACTAGCAAAAAATAAACGTAACCAGTAACAATTAATAAAATCTCCGATAAATGCCAATATGAAATTTTTATTTTATTGGTGAAATCTAGCTTGCGGTATAAAAATATTGATGAGATTATCTCCAATTGAGTTTTTATTATGAGCAGAATTCACAGGTTTTCAGAATACATTTTTGAATAGAAACAGAATTAAATACTAAGGGCACTATATGGCAGAAATTGATAGCAAAAATAATGACCATCAAAATCCATCACGAGAACAATCTGCCGATAAAAGATTGCGGCTTCACTATTTAGATGGGCTACGTGGATTAGCTGCTTTATATGTTGTGTTTTCCCATGCCTGGGAGTTACAAGGGAATGATTTACCGATTTTATGGCTGAACTTTTCTAAAATTTTCCGATATGGTAGTTTTAGTGTCTCAATTTTTATTGTGCTGTCTGGATACTGTCTGATGTTACCTGTAGTTCGGTCACAAACGGGTTATATTTCTGGTAGTTTAATTGATTATTTTAAACGTCGAGCAATTAGAATTTTACCACCTTATTATGCAGCTTTAATTATTTCGATTGCTTTAGGTTTGTTAATTACATTTCTAGCAAAATTACAACTTTTTCCGTGGGATTATCAATTATGGGGACATTTTTCTCCCCAATTTTCTATATCTGATGTATTGACACACTTATTTTTAGTTCATAATTTAACTCCAGGACAAAGACTTTATAATATCAATGGTCCGATGTGGAGTGTGGCGACAGAATGGCAAATATACTTTTTATTTCCCATGATTTTGCTGCCAATATGGAGGCGTTGGGGAATTATTATAGCTGTTGCGATCGCTTTTTTCTTTGGACTGATACCCCATTATTTTCTCAATCACTTAATAGAGTCTGCTTGCCCCTGGTATTTAGGTTTATTTGCCTTGGGAATGGCAGCAGCCGAAATTGGCTTTTCTCAAAAGCAATCCTTTATTCATTTTAAAAAATCTTTACCTTGGGGTTTATTTGCTTTCGGAACAGCAGTTTTAGCAATTTTGGCTGAAAGGGTGCAATTTGGTTTAGATAAATGGATAAGTGACAGTTTAGCTGGTTTAGCAACAGCTTTTCTCCTGGTTTACTGTACGCAAATTATCGCCGAAAACAAAAAGAAATCTCTCACACTCTCAATTCTCCAATCACCTGTGGCAATTGTACTAGGAACTTTTTCCTACAGTCTGTATCTAATTCACGTTTTGGTGATGACTCCACTAAATCAATACTTACATAGTTTATCAATTTCTTCCATTAAAATGGCGACATTGCTCTATCTAATCAGTATCCCTATTTCTTTATGTATCGCTTATTTATTTTACATAGTATTTGAGCGTCCTTTTATGTCCAATTTTTTAAAAAAACGCAAAGTCAAAAGTGTAATTTTGCATGAGAAAAATTCACAGTAGTGAAGTGACATCTAAGTTTATAGGGTTCCCGATGCTAATTAGGTTGGGATATCACGTCCTGGAGGAGTAGGACTCACCGCACCTGTATCATCAATGCATTTACATTAAAATAGGTTTAAAAGCCAAATATTTACAACTACTCCCAACAAAAAGACACAATCCTATGCAAGCTAAAAAACTAGAATCCTTAAATCGCATTCGTAAACTGAGCCGTTTAATGGATTCTGCGATAGGTATTCCTGGTACAAAGTTTCGCATTGGTATTGATCCGATTATCGGTTTAATTCCGGGTGCTGGTGATATCGTTAGCACTGCTTTTTCTGCTTATTTGATTTATTTAGCCACTCGTTTTGATATCCCCACAGAAAGTTTAAGAAAAATGATTTTTAATGTGGGTTTAGAGTTTGTAATTGGAACAATACCTTTATTTGGCGATATATTTGATGCTTTTTATAAATCTAATATCCGTAATTTAGAAATTTTAGAAGCTCATTTATCAGCCGAAGATTTAGTGGATTTACCGTTACAAGTTCAAGAACCAAATCATCAGAATGCAGTAGTTAAAAAGAATTACTAATACTTATAAAAACTCATCCCCGGACTTTTTAAAAAAGCCCGGTATATTTTTGGCTATATTTTAGTAATTCAAGAAGCTTTAGCTTGTCTTTGCCGAATCCGTTCGGCGCTACCTGTGGGAATTGAGGCAATTAACTTCTGTGTATATTCTTGTTTTGGTTGGCGATATATCTCCTCGGCTTTTCCTTGTTCGACAATTTGCCCTTTATTCATAACTAAAATGCGATCGCTCATAAATTTAACGACGCTCAAATCATGGGAAATAAAGATATAGGTTAAGCCAAATTCTTCTTGCAATTCTTTCAATAAGTTCAATACCTGCGCTTGTACCGATACATCCAATGCGGAAACTGACTCGTCGCAAATAATAAACTTGGGATTTAATGCCAAGGAACGGGCAATACAAACTCTCTGGCGCTGTCCTCCCGAAAACTGGTGCGGGTAACGGTTCATTGCATCTGCACTTAATCCCACCCGTTCTAGGAGATAGGCTGCACGTTCACGTCGTTCTTTCGCAGTTTTGCCCTGTTTGTGAATTACTAAAGGTTCCATAATCGCATCCCCCACTTTCATTCTTGGATCAAGGGCGCTAAATGGATTTTGAAACACAATCTGCATTTCTCGCCGTAATATTTGCATTTCGTTACCTTTTAGCTGCGTAATATCACGGTTTTCAAAAATAATTTGGCCACTTGTCGGTTCAATCAACCTGAGTAAAGTGCGTGCCAATGTACTTTTGCCACATCCCGATTCCCCCACTAAGCCCAAGGTTTCGCCACGCTGAATATCAAATGACACATCATTTACTGCCATGAAATAGCGCTTTGTGCCGCCAAAGACACCTTTGATGGGGAAACCAACTTTGAGATTTCTAATTTGTACTAGCGCTGGTTCTTGTTCTAATCTGGAAAGGCGAAGACTCACTTCTTCGGGAGTAATTTGGATCGGGTCTTCTGGTGATTTTGCTTGAATTATCACTTCTCCCGTTTGAGTTTCCTCTACGTTCATATAATCGGAAACCGTGAGAAGTTTGTGCGGACGACTATCAAGTGATGGACGACACGCAACTAAACCTTTAGTGTAGGGATGTTTGGGGTTGTGAAAAATATCTCCAGAATAACCTTCTTCCACAACTTTACCTTTATACATGACGGCGATTTTATCCGCAATTTCCGATATTAATCCTAAATCGTGGGTAATAAAAATCATCGCCATGTTGCGCTGTTGCTGTAATTCCCTTAGCAAATCAATAATTGTTGCTTGTACGGTTACATCTAAAGCGGTTGTCGGTTCATCGGCAATTAATAACAAGGGGTTACAGGAAATCGCCATCGCAATCATTACCCGTTGTAACTGTCCTCCGGAAAGCTGGTGCGGATAACGTTCTAATATTGAGTCTTTGTGCTGCTTAACTAACTCGGTGAGTTTTGCTGTATCCAGTAATTCTCCCGTCTGCTTGGCTGTTTCCAGGTATTGTTCTTGCAGTTGTTCATCGCTGGGGAGAAGTTTTACTTCCTGTAAGCCTGCGATCGCTTTTTGTTTGGCTTCGGTAATTGTAATATTTTGATGGCGTAAAATCGCTTCGGTAAGTTGATAACCAATTGTAAATACTGGGTTTAAGGAACTCATCGGTTCTTGGAAAATCATGGCAATATCGCCACCCCGATAAAGTTGCATTTCTTTCTGCGGTAGTGTCACTAAGTCAATTGGGTTTGAATCTGGTTGGGGAAAAAATAATATTTCTCCGTTGGTTATTTTTCCCGGAGACTGTAACAACCCCATCACCGCAAAAGAGGTGACAGATTTACCACTTCCCGACTCCCCCACAATTCCTAAGGTTTCGCCACGCTGCAAATCAAACGAAATGCCATCAACGGCTTTGAGGCTTTTGCCATCTCCTGCAAATTCAACTCGCAAATTACGAACCGATAGAATTATGTCTTTCATAGAAGTCGGTAGATTTATTTAATTAAAAATAATTGGATTTTAACAGTAGATATAGAAATTTGACATTGATTAAGCGAAATAATACGGGGACGCGGGGAAAAGAGACAAGGGGAAAAGGAGACGGGGTGACGCGGTGACGAGGGAACAAGAGAAAAGATTTCTCTCCATCTTTAATCTTTCTATCCTTCTCCCCATCTCCGTGTCTTCCTATCTCCCCATCTCCCAGTTTCCTAAAAGGGAATATCATCCTCATCAGGTGCGTCCATCGCTGGATAGGTGCTTGGCTCAAAGTTTCTTTGGGGTACACTTTGGCTATATTCATTGTTCATGACACCAACGTTAGTTCTTGCGGGTGTTGGCTCTGATACTGGTGATTCGTAACTGGGAGCGTTATTTGCAGGTGGGTAATTCGTTACTGGAGTATTTGTTGGTGGGTAATTTGTTGGTGGGTAATTTGTGGCTGGAGCATTTGTTGCTGCGCTTGTCATCATCGCACCACTAAGGGGATGGATTTTTTGGACAGTTAATTCTGCTCGTGTTTCCTTAAAGCCTTCGCGCTGAATCTTATTCATCCCCAGTCTACCTTCGATTAATACGCGATCGCCTTGATGATAATTTGCGTGAATCTCTTTCGCCATATTACCCCAGCCTATTACTCGTAACATACCTGGTGGATCATCAGGACGCGATGCGGGAAACTGCACCATCATCTCCGCCAATTCTAATCCGTCGGGAGTATGTCGAAGTTGGGGAGGGTTGGTAATTTCTGCCATCAAAATACAATTATTCATGGAATTCTTCTCCTGTCGTCAAAGCACTAATTTACATAAGCTAAAGACAGCTTTGCTCGCTGTCATTAAATACCAAAGTCAAGATTCACAAGTTACATATCAAAATTATATAAATCCAAAATTTGCTGTTGGGAATTTTGAAAATGAATGTGGCTAATTAAACAATTAGAGTCGGTATGGCAATCAGCAAATCATTTCTTTTTCCGGAAACTCCTAAATTTTAAGTCTGATTCGCCAGCTAACTTCTGCATTCTTCTACTAGCTGTATATGACTACCACATATTTATTTTGCTACTAATTATTGTAAGAAATCTTAATTCATTCTCAATCAATTCCATGTTTATACCCTTGGCATTTCATCATTTCTAACATAAAAGTTAAGCAGGAAGTTAAGCAGAAATCATTTGAGTCATTCGATTGTGGCTAAATCGATGTTTGAAAAAGCCAATTTTAATCATCCACTGCACCATCTTTAGTAGTGCAATTGTACCACATAGAGCGATCGCATGTTTTTGATTTGACTGGATTTTTGCAAGTAGAAGGAAATTTCTCCAAATCCTGTCTTTTTTGGTTTTCATTGGTTAATATGGGAGAATAGTCATACTCGTTATGAGTATGACTTAATTAAAACAGCCATTCATAGGCGGTTTTTTTTGGTGACAAGAGAGCGAACAAAGAGAGAAAACTATGGATTTAACAAACTCGAATACTGCTAAAAATTTAGAAGCTGCATTTGGTGGAGAGTCGATGGCGAATCGCAAATATTTATTTTTTGCCGAAGTGACTCGTCAGTTAGGAATGAGCGAATTATCGAAGTTGTTTCGGGAAACAGCGAATCAAGAAACCGAACATGCATTTGCTCACTTTCGCTTAATGCATCCAGAATTGGTAGTAGACGATGTCGCATCTTTAACACCAGAACAAAAAAAAGCGATCGCATCTCGGTGTTTAGAGTTAGCGATTGAGGGTGAAACCTATGAGTACATGACAATGTACCCTGAGTTCGCGCAGCAAGCACGTACAGACAGAGATGGGAATGCGGTAGTGGAATTTGAAGCACAGGAAGCTGAATCCCGCGAACACGCACAAATATTCCGCAAGGCTGCAAGTAATTTTGGCTTTTTAACCAGTATTGAAAATTACCACGCCAACAAATATAGTGAAGCTTTACAAGCTTTAGATGGAATTGCGGCAGCACCAAAAGTCAAAAGTGACAATCCTGCTACACAAAAATGGATTTGTCGCCAATGTTCGATGATTTATGATCCAGCGATAGGGGATGTGGATTCAGGAATTGCACCAGGGACACCTTTTGACGCGATACCCGCAGATTGGAAATGTCCGATTTGTGGTGCTGAGAAGAAAATGTTTGTACCCTATGAAGAAGCTATAGCAGCGTAATTTTTTAGGTGGAAAAGTAGATGGGAAGATGGGGAGATAGGGAGATGGGGAGACGCGAAGACGCGGAGATGGGGAGAAAAATAAAATTTTCTACTCTTAATACATATATCTCTGTCACCGAGTCCTCATATCTCCGCTTCCCTCTTTCCCCGCGTCACCGCGTCCCCATTATCCCCGTGTCCTCTTTTCCCCATGTTCAATACCATTCTCCTAGTCATTAATACTCAATTCGTTAATTGCATCATTGAGATTGCGGACACGACGGGAGAGAGCGCGGATAATATTGAGGGAAATTTCAGGTGTTTCTTCAATTGCTTCGTAGAGTTGTTCTTGGGTTAATTCCAAGCATTCGCATGGTTCTAAGGTTATGGCGGTAGCGGAACGGGGTTGAGCATCGAAAATCGCCATTTCCCCAAAGGATTCGCCTTTTGTAAATACTGCTAATTGTCGGTCTTCAATATGAACTTTGATGCGACCAGAAATTACAATAAAAAGCGATCTCCCTTCTTCTCCTTGGCGAAAAATAGTATGGTTAGCGGGAAATCTTAGTTCATCCATGACGGAGGTAAGACGGACAATAAAATCGTCGCGCAGTTCTTCAAATATGGGGATGCGACGTACAAATAATAAACGATCTACACTTGTTAACATTTTTTATAATTTATTGATAATCGTTGTTTACTAAATATTAAAAATGTTCTTAATTGCCCATTAAGTATTAGCCTTTAGTCCATATCGATTGATTAATTCCTGAATTTGTACTGAAATTAATGGATGTGGGTCTTTTTGAAGTTGAGGTAAAAGTTCAATCAAGACTCGACTTGAAGCCATACTGAGATATGCGATCGCAGCTTCGCGAACAAAACTGGTGGGATGGCGCAAATGTTTGGTTATTTGGGGAATCGTCAAACGAATTTTGGCAGCTTGAGCAAAATGGAAGCAACAAGCCAAGCACCAATCTGAAAGGGAATTTTCCAGAGTCAGTAGCTGACGAAGGCGATCGCTAATTATCATTGGCTCATATTGGATAATTTTTTCATCTACTAAAATTTCTAATTTTTCTTGGGGATGACGCTTATCGAGAATGTCGATCAATACAGATTTATTGGGTAATGTAACTGTATGTTCTAATATTTCTAAACCCCTTGCTAAATTTACTGATGAACGTGATAGGAGGTTGAATCTAGCTGCTTGCATTTTTTCGTGGGAATAAAGCAACTTTAATAGCATTAGTAAACGCTCTTTAACATCAGTTTCTAAAGCTAGTAATGCTGTTTGTAATAAATTGCTAATCAACGTTACCTTCTGGCTAGCAAAATCACTGTTAAATTCGCCATTTTTATCTTCTAAAGAAGTGCTACATACTTCACCTTGTGCTTGAAAATCAATATAACCAGCGTAAATTTCACCCAAAAATGCTAATTCTTCGTCGATTAATCTTTCGACTGTGGCTTCATAGGATTTATCTAGCAAACTCGAAATACCATCCTGCTGTCTACGTTTGAGCAAACTACGCAAAATGCGATCGCGATTTGTCCCTTTAGATGTTTCTAAGTTTTCCCACAGCGCGTCAATTGCCTCTAATGTCGGAATTTGACCAATGGTTCGCCATGTATATGTTTTGACACTTTCCGGCTTGTATTGATTTGTTGCCAAATCCAAAAGCATTGGTAAAGCTTCATTTTCCAGTTTTACAATTGCCCGCATGGCAGTATTCCGAGTTGATTTATAATACAAACCAGCGAAAAGTGCCGAATAATAATCTTCTAAATGGGTAGCCGCAATCATTTCTAAGACAGCGCAGCGTACCCGTAAGGATTTATCCTGCAATAAAGTGGGAATCAACAGGCGGAGTGTTTGCAAATAAACTGCTCCGCTTAATGCTCTTACCGCGTTAACCCGTTCCTGTTCTTGGGAATGCGTCAGCATTGTTTTCAGAGTCCGGGTGGCAGTCACCTTTTGTTGTGTTGTTCCTTGACGTAGCAGCAACGTCGCAGCTGTCGCACGAATTAGGGAATGTTGTTCGGGGTAAAGGAATTGTTCCAGCTTACTTAAATTAGGGCTTTCTTCCACTAACCAGACATAACGCAAAGCCAGTGCAAAGACTTCTGGAGTGACTTCTGTCTTAGAGCGTTGTAATAAAGGTTTTACATCAGCTAAGTATACGGGGCTAGCTCCTGCTGTCAGCATCACCTCCAAAGTCGGTGTCTGTAATTCTGAAGGTAATTTAGTTAACAACGGTGCGAGAATTTCCACTGCTCCTGGGGGGTCAATTTGGGTGAGCAAGTCGATACAAGAACGTTTATCGGCAACGGAACCAGTTTCTTTCAAGGTTTTGACGACAGCTTGTTTAAAGGTTCGCACATCCACATCCACCCCTGTTAGTTGTCCTCTTCCCGCACTTAAAACCAACAAGTCAACATAGCGCGATCGCAATACCCAAAGTATTCCCAGACATAAGCCAGATACAATTGTTGTCTCAACAACTAATACCCAATTTTTATCTAAGGGAATGGGGATTATGAATGTTGCCAACCAGATAGTGGCAAAAATCACCACGCCAGCGATACCTGTACCCCAAGCCTCGGCAATTCCTCCAGCAAATGTTTGGATGTAACTACGGAACTTGTCTGGTATTGGTTGGAATAATAGGGGGCTACCACTGACAACAAAGGTATAACGCAGCAGTTCATCAATGAACTTCAGAATTACCAAGCCCCAAAAAAAACTATTGCCCTGTGTCATTGGTAACAAACCCAGCAACATCACCGACGAGGGTAACAAAATCCCTACACAAATTGGTAAACTGGCTGATGTAAAAAAGACTCCAAACTTTTCCAAAATGCGACTAGAGATAAACAATTGCATGAATAGTTCGCATAGCCCAGTAATCCCGCCAAATATCCCTAAAAAGCTAGCAATTTCTTTATCGCTATAGTTAATTTCAATTTGGGTAAGATACTGAAAATCGATTAATACACCAATGATTTGTAATAGTCCAAAAAAGGCAAACAATAACAGCGAGTATTTCTTTAGCTGATTGGAGAGAAGGGGTCTACCTTGAATTTGAGCGATCGCTGCTTGTTTGGTTAAATGATCGGGGAAGGCTGTTTTGTAACGATGGCTCAGGTAACGTAAAATGAGTGCCCCGGCGATAATAAAAACTGCCGAAATGGGAATGATAATATTGTTGAGTCCGACAAATATGACTAGAAAGGGCAAACTAAAACCACTGAAAATATCTGCAACTAGTAACCCACTACTAATGATGGGATAGGTACGCTTGATTTCACGAATATTAAAAACTTGATTCGCGGCAATTGAGGTGTTGAGGTCATTGAGAACATAAAACGCATCAACCCATAACCTGAGTAAAAAGACTACTCCTATCGTCAAGGCAGGAACTTCTAAACCCAAACGCAACAAAAACAAGGGGATAAACATGCAAGGTGCGATCGCAGCTACCACCCAACGTAAGGGCATGATTTTTTGTAGCCAGGAGTAAAAAAAAACCAATAGGGTTCCCATACAAGCACTGGCAACATAAATCACAGGTAGCCAAGTTGCCCCATATTTATCCAAAAACAAAGCAACTGTACTATCTTCTGTCCACCGTAATCCCACTGATGTCGCAGTATAACAAGCGAACATTAGCCAAGTGCGATCGCTCTCCTCCGGACGGAGATTAACCCATTGCAGTAATTGCCCAACAACACCTTTATATGCAGCCAACCAGTGATTTTTTAGTTTCATGCCATTCTATTTTCTGCTGTAGTCACCCTGTCGAATCAAGAAGGAATGAGGGAAGACGGGATAAATATATCTATTTATCATTAATTCTTCTTTGCGTCCCCCTATCTCCCCATCTCCGCGTCAGTTGTACCGTTACCGTCATGATTTAAACAAACCTAATCCCACTCCCTAGTCATAAAAAAATCCTGAGCAACTGAGTATTATGTTTCCCACTCAGCGCTCAGGAATATCATTTTTTACTTAAATTTTTGTGATTGGTGATTAGTGATGGGCTCAGAAATTAAATATTAGTTTTCCAGCACCGATTAACTATATAACCACCAAATATTAATCATTAACTAAACATCATTTCTTGGGTGCAATCAGCATCATCATGTTCCGCCCTTCTTTCTTCGGTGCTTGCTGCACCTCACCATAGGGTTCCAAATCAGCAGCCATACGCTTCAACAAAATTTCTGCTAAATGACTATGCTGAATCTCCCGACCTCGGAACATTACAGTCACTTTGACCTTATCATTATCATTAAGAAAGCGCTCGGCGTTCTTGACACGCACATTATAGTCGTGTTCTTCTATTTTGTAACGCATCTTAACTTCTTTGACATCTTGGGTTTTCTGCCCTTTGCGGTCTTCCCGCGCTTTCTTCTCTTGTTCGTACTTAAATTTACCATAGTTGATAATCTGACACACTGGAGGGTCAGCCTTATCAGTCAACAATACCAAATCCAGACCTTTCTCCTCAGCTATAACTAGCGCTTCTTGGGGAGACATAATACCCAACTGGGTTTTATCGGAATCAATTAACCTAATCGCAGGAAAGCGAATACGTTCGTTGATTTGGGGTAGGTCGCGGGTTCGTTTTTTCTCAATCACAGGCGTTTTTATTGGTGTAAACTCTTTAATTAGGGTTAAATGTTGGACTTACTACTGGAAACTCTATTGAACTGAACTTAACTCTGTTTCTCGATTGTCTATTCAGAGAAGTTAAGAGAGGCACTTCAAAATAAAATACCAGCTAGATAGGTTATGATAAACCGCAAAAGCAAGAAAATTCCATAACCCGATTGGCACATTATTAACAAAGCATCTCTCTAACCATTATCATATTCCCTTTCTTGATTATTTCTTCGGAGAGATGAGCATCATCATGTTCCGCCCTTCTTTCTTCGGCAATTGCTGTACCTCACCCACTGACTCTAAATCACTAGCCATGCGCTTGAGTAAGGTTTCTGCCAAATCGCTATGTTGAATTTCTCGACCCCGGAACATGACGGTGGCTTTTACCTTGTCCCCATCTTTCAAGAAGCGCTCCGCCTGCTTGACACGAACGTTGTAATCGTGTTCTTCTATTTTGTAGCGCATCTTGACTTCTTTCACGTCAGCAGTATGCTGCTTTTTCCTTGCTTCCCGTGCCTTTTTTTCTTGCTCAAACTTGTATTTCCCATAGTCCATAATTCGGCACACAGGTGGTTCGGCTTTGTCACTCAGTAGCACCAAGTCCAACTCGTTTTCGTCGGCTAGCCTTTGTGCTTCTTGTGGTGTCAAAATACCCAACTGGGAACCATCCGTATCAATAACCCGAATTTTGGGAAAGCGAATTCTCTCGTTAATTTGGGGCAGATCGCGGTTTCTTCTTTTCTCAATCACAGACATGTATGATTTGTAGGAGCTGTTTATTTTTATAGTTTGGGTTGATTTGGAAAACTACGCCTCAGAAGAAAAACTGAGATAAGCAATGCAGATGCCTGCCTAGGAACCTACATTTAAAACCTATGTTTATAGAGTAGCGAATTTGCACAATAAATGTGCGATCGCTCTATGTTGCCATTCTACTCACTCTCCTAGTTTTTCTCTCAAATCGTTAACCTAAATTACACAGCAGCAGCAAACTTCAAATTATTGTAACACTTTCAGAACAGCAATTGATGTGTAATATATACCGTAATTCTACTAGGGGGCTGTAGTATATATAGCCATGTTTCCATATAGTCTGTTTTTGTATTTTAATGGTGAAGTCCATGGAAAAAGTGTTTGCAGATATCCAACTTCCAGAGGCACTGAGATGCTATTTTCGAGAGTACTTTGTAAAACCAAAATGTTAAAATTCTTTGCAAACCTTAATTTACAATAGACATCTCCAGAAATGGAGGATCAACCCTGATTACATAAAGCTTTTATCTTCTTTTTTGGAGATGTCTAATATTCAATATATAGTTCAGTTATCACTGCTCAGTAGTCAAAAATTTCAAGGTCTGACGCTGAGAAATATCTTGTCAGTCTCTGAGTTATCTGAAGTTCTCTGATAGCGCTTTCTCTAAAAATCTGGCAACACATAAAATAAATCTCCGTATCTCTCCCATCTCCAAGTTTTCCCGTCACCATCTGTTACTTTTTTGCAGGATTGGTATGAGGCTTTAAGGTTGTTCGACTTGCCCTTGCAACTGTTATATTGAAGGTGAAATGATTAATACTCAGAATTTAATCCTCAATCTCCTCCATGGGGAAATTTTCAGGAAGTGCGAAAAATGCTGATAGAGTGGCAGCACAGAGTCGGGAATCAACGGGATTGGGTTTGGCGAGGTTGGCAAACACGTTACACGTATATTCGTAATGCCAGTCAAAATCCAGAAGCAACACCAATAATTTTGCTACATGGTTTTGGTGCTTCCATTGGACATTGGCGACAAAATTTAGAAGTATTTAGCCAACAGCATACCGTTTATGCCTTGGATATGTTGGGATGGGGTGCATCTGAAAAAGCGCCAGTAAATTACAGTGTCCATATGTGGGCAGAACAGGTATACGACTTTTGGAAAGCATTTATTCGTAAGCCAGTCGTGATTATTGGTAATTCATTAGGTTCATTGGTTTCGATTACGGCAGCCTCAGCTTATCCGGATATGGTGCAAGGACTGGTAATGATGAGTTTACCTGATCCTTCATTAGAGCAGGAAGCGATACCACCATTTTTGCGCCCTACGGTATTAACAATCAAGAATTTTGTCGCTTCACCATTATTTCTCAAACCCTTATTTTACTTCTTGCGGCAACCAGGAGTCTTGCGTCGTTGGGCTGCGATCGCTTATGCTAATCCCGAAGCTATCACCGATGAACTCATTGATATATTTGCATCTCCAGCACAGGATAGGGGTTCAGTACGGGCATTTACGGCTTTGTTTAAAGCCAGTATTGGTGCAAACTTTAGTCCTAGTGTCAAAGCTATCCTCCCCAACCTCAACGTACCCATGTTATTAATTTGGGGTAACAAAGATAGATTTGTTCCACCTTCATTAGCACCCATCTTCGCTCAATACAATTCCAAATTAGAAATTCTCAACCTGGATAACATTGGGCATTGTCCTCACGATGAAAGTCCAGAAGAAATAAATCCCATCATTCTCGATTGGATTAGTAAGAGTTGCAAGCAACCTGTACCTGTAGCTCAAAACAGTCCCGCCGACACAGAAGGTTATGTAAATGAGTAATCTAATGTCTTTTTTAATACTTACTATCAAGACTGACACGGGGACTTAGGGACTTGGGGACGCGGAGAAATTTTAATTGTCAGTGATTAGCCGAACATGATATGAATACAAAATAATACAAGTGTACTTTTGTCTGTTTTCTAAAGAATCATTACAAACTTAATGTTTTGGGCATTGTTAATTGGGAGAATCTTGCTCTTGGGAATTATTTTACCTCGCGGTGAAATTACTTGCGATCGCTATTTTCCATCAATTTATCTATCTTCCCTTCTTCCTTTCCCCCCTTTCCCCTAACAATGACTGACAATTCAACCGTCAACCAAAAGCTACACCATCAAATACTCATCATCGGTGGAGGTGCTGCTGGAATTACAGTCGCATCACAGCTACTTGTCAAGAATCATCAATTAGATATTGCCATCCTCGAACCATCAGACAAGCACTTTTACCAGCCAGCATGGACTTTAGTGGGTGGAGGACAGTTCCGCATCGAAGATACAGTCAAACCAGAGGCTCTGTGTATTCCCCCCGGTGTAAATTGGATTCAAGAATCAGCCGTTAAACTTGATCCCGATAATAACACGGTCATTACCAACCAAGGTAAATCCATCAACTACGATTATTTGATAGTTTCCCCCGGTATTCAAATTGACTGGCATTTAATCGAAGGTTTGCAAGAATCTATTGGTAAGGATGGAGTCTGTAGTAATTACTCATTTGCCCATGCAGCCTACACTTGGGAAGTCATTCGCAACTTTAAAGGTGGAAATGCCATATTTACCTTCCCGGCAACCCCCATCAAATGCGGAGGAGCGCCTCAAAAAATCATGTACCTAGCGGATGACGCATTCCGTAACGCTGGGATTCGGAACCAAACGAATGTCATGTTTTGTAGCGCAGTTGGTGCAATTTTCCCCGTTCCTGCCTATGCACAGTCATTACTCAAAGTAGTAGAACGCAAAAATATCCAACTTCAATTCAAGCACAATCTTCGGGCAATTCGGGCGGCAACCAAAGAAGCTGTATTTGATGTGACAACTGACGCAGGAATCGAACAAGTTGTCATGAAATACGACATGATTCACGTGACTCCACCCATGAGTCCACCAGATTTTATTAAAAATAGTAAATTAGCGGTTGCCGATGGTGCTGGTAAAGGTTGGGTAAATGTGAACAAAGATACCTTGCAGCATAATGTTTACGGCAATGTATTTAGTTTAGGTGATGCCTCTTCCCTACCAACCTCAAAAACTGCCGCAGCAATTCGCAGACAAGCACCAGTATTAGTGGAAAACCTGCTGGCTTTGATGCAGGCAACACCTCTCAAAGCGCATTACAACGGTTATACTTGCTGTCCGTTGATTACAGGGTACGGCAAAGTCATCATGGCAGAATTTGATTATACCAACCAGCCCATGTCTACCTTCCCACTCGATCCGAGGGAGGAGCGCTATAGTATGTGGGTGGTAAAACGTCATATTTTGCCTTGGGTTTACTGGAATCGGATGTTGAAAGGCAAAAAGTTTGAAGGTGATGCCTTGAAAATCAAAGGTTGGAAGCCTGTTTAGTTAATTAGGAATGTTAAGAATGTGGATTAAATAAAGTACGAAAGTAAGGTGCTGTTAGCCGAGCGTAACGCACCATTCCAAATCAAATCGAAAGTTGAACTGGATTAAATCTATTTCAATCTATTTTAATTTATTTCTTATATCCTCAAAAATTTTTTGTAGGTAGCTAGGTAGAATTAAAGCAAGCCAGATGCCAGGTTTTGGCTACGCTCAACCGTTCTTCTGTAGCTGTTTTGAGCAGTCGAAATGCGTCTTACAAATAAATTTGCTTTCCTACTTACTAGTCTAATCAATAACAGTAAATTTAAAAGTATACTGATAATTTCCTACCTTCAAACGATTACCCTTATCCACATATAAATTAATTGATAAAGCAGTAGTTCCCGCAGGTAGAGCCAAAGGAGCCTCATTAGACTTAGTCGAATCGCCTGTTGCTGTAGTTACCGTTGTAAAAGCCGATACAGGTTTAAATTCTGGTCCTCCCACCTGAATAGGAGGAGAAACAAGCAACTTAGCAGGTTGACTACAAGTGACATCCATCTTAATCGCCGCACCACCAGCAGCTTCAAAAGTAACCAACTTGCTTGGCATTACCTTGCCCTCAGTAACTAATTGACCACCAGCGCCTTCCGAGAAAGTACATACCGGCTTAGTCTCATCTGCTACTGATTTTTGCAACCAAGCGACAGGAGCCGTTGTTATTACTAGCAAAATTAAGAGCGATCGCATTTGCACCATCATCTGCTTTTCCTGAAATTTTAAAATATATTTGTAATCTAGAAAAATAAATACATATAACCTAAATAAAGATAAAAAAATCAACTCAAATTTCACTGAGGAGTAACAGTAAGAGTAACAGTAAAGTTATATGTGCCAGGACTAATTACAACACTATTTTTTCTTGCTTCCATATCAACTTTAACCTCCCCAAAATAGCCATCTTCTTCACTATCTGTTAGAGTTTTGCTAAGTTTTCCAGGATTAGCAGTATCTAAATCTAATTCTGCATTCTTTGCTGTCGCAGATAATATATCTCCTGAATCTGTAAATGTTGTTGTACCACTATTTTGTACAGGTTGAACAATCGCAACAACAACTGAACCAGTACAGTCTATGGTGACAATTCCAGATATTCCACCAGATATGGTGCTACTGAGAGCCTTACTGTCATTTGTAACTCCTAGTTTGCCATTTCGTACTTTCTCCACAACACAACTACTTGTTACATCTGTACCTAGAGTTGGTTCTGCTTTAGCGCTTTCAGGAAAAGTAGTACTACTTATCAGGATAAAAATAGAGCCTAGCAACAGGTGATAAATTTTATATCTGTATCCGTCGTGCATATTATGAGAATACATAGCGACTAGTAACGGTTACAGGTTAACTTCTATCAATAATCTTTGCTTTCAGTGAGATCACGTATTTTGCACCTAAATGTTTCTTGCAATTAGCATTTTCAAAAGCAATTTCACATAATTATTAAAACAAGCGTAGTACAAACACTGATGTGTCGATTATTGCTGAAAGTAATAATAGTTGCAGATATTTACTTGAATTTAAGCTTTTTTGTTTTTAACTATTATTAATTTAAATGGCTCTTCGGCAAGTTTTATGGAGCTTGAGGTTTTTTTGCAGTAAAACCCTTACAAAACAATGATTACAAGCAACTATGATACTTTTTGAGGCTAAATTCCTATGTAATAAGGCTTTCAAGGATTTTTAGCTAAGTTTTCCATAAAAAGAACTGAAGAGCCATTTAAATAAACCAAAATTATTATGAAAATACTATCAAAGAAAATACTATCAAATGACTATAATGAGGCTCAGGATGAAGAATTATCATCGAATATGTTGGCAAATGTATCTACTACATCCTCATATCTAATTAACAAGAAAAATATATTATTTATTGATGCTAGAGTTTATGATTATGAAAGTCTGATAGCAGATATTCAATCAAATACAGAAGTCGTAATTCTTAATCCCGAAAAAGATGGGATAGCACAAATTACCGAAAGTTTATTAGGTGGGCAATATGATTCACTACACATAGTTTCTCACGGTAGTGCTGGTAGTTTACAACTGGGGTCAAGTTACTTAAATTCGGGTAATTTGAGTCAGTATGAGAGTCAGTTACAACAGTGGAAAGATTCGCTGACAGAAGAAGCTGATATTTTGTTGTATGGTTGCGAGGTAGCAGAGGGGGAAATTGGCGTTGCATTTGTACAGCAGTTGAGTCAGGTGACAGGTGCAGATGTAGCTGCATCGAATGATTTGACTGGGAATGCTGCGCTGGGTGGGGATTGGGATTTAGAGGTGAAGACGGGGAGTATTGAGTCTTCTTTGGCTTTTCAACAAACAACATTAGAAAGTTACAGCAGCATTTTACCTAGTAACAGTGTTGTAATTAGCCAAATTTATGGTGGTGGTGGTAATTCTGGAGCAACTTATAAAAATGACTTTATCGAGTTGTACAATCGGGGAACGACAACTGTCAATTTATCCGGTTGGTCAGTACAATATACCTCTGCAACTGATACAACTTGGGATAATTTAATTTCTCTTTCTGGGAATATTAACCCTGGAAGTTACTATCTTATCCAACTTGCTGCTGGAACAGGTGGGACATCTAATTTACCAGCACCAGATGCTACAGGCTCAATTTCGATGAGTGCTACAGCTGGTAAGGTTGCACTTGTTAATAGTATCACTCCTCTCTCCGACTCTAATCCTACAAGTACGGATATCATTGACTTTGTTGGCTATGGTTCTACTGCAAACTTTTCGGAAACTAGCCCAACTGCGGCTCCAAGCAATACAACATCTGTGGCGCGAAAGCGAGGAAATAAAGATACAGATAATAACTTCAATGACTTTACAGCAACATCAGTCAACCCTCGTAATAGTTCAACACCATCACCTGTACCCAAACTTAGCTTGCCAGCATCAAGCTTAACCTACACCGAAAATGCTGGTTTTATATTAATTGATAGCACAATTACCGTTACTGATTCAGACTCAAGCAACTTCAATGGTGGTAAGTTGGTTGTCGATTTTGCAAGTGGTGCAAATATTAACGATATCCTATTAATTCGCAACAACCCCACAGGAGGATTTATTGCTGGTGTTGATATTCCTGGTCTTAATTTGATTAAGATTGGGACTACAACAATAGGAACTTTCACAGGTGGAATGAATGGTACACCTTTGGAAGTTACTTTCAATACTAATGCGACTGCTGCTGTTGTACAAACAGTAATTAGTAATATTTACTACAACAATATCTCAGATAAACCTTTAGCAGGCGATCGCACTATACGTTTCCAATTAACAGATGATACTGATTTAACTAGCAGTCCAGTAACTAAAACAGTTAGTTTAACAGCAGTTAATGATGCTCCAATTATTGCTGCTCCTGGTGCATCATTCCAACTCTACAATGGTTCAACAACAGCTACACCAAATTCTCAAGGGTTTATATATCAAACTCTTCCTTATTTTCCAAATGGTACAGTACAAACCGGCAACCAGCTAAATACAACTGCCTTTATTCAGGACTATGTTGGTTATGCTGCGAAAGCTGAATTAATGCCAGTTCTTGATCGCAACGCTGGATATAGCATAAAGTTTGCAGTTGAAATACTTTCTGAAAATCATTCAGGTGCTGGTGCAGATAAAAATGGTGATGGGAAAGCAGATAGAGCAGGTTTTAGCGTCACTGTCATTGGCAATGATTTAAAGGGTATAGAATTAGCTTTTTGGGAAAATGAAATATGGGCACAAAATGATGGTGCTGCTGAACCCACACCTGGCGATTTAACTCAAACACTTTTTACTCACGGTGAAGGAACAACGATATCTGGTTTTACTACTAAGGTTTTTAAAAATTACGAATTGAAAGTAATTGGTAATACTTACAGTCTGTTTAGAGAGGACTATACAACAGCAATACTTACTGGCAATTTGCGGGATTATACAAGCTTTAGTACACCCGCTTATCTTCCTTCTAATCCTTACCAAACTCCTAATTTCTTATTTTTTGGTGATGGAACACCAACTTCTAGCGCTAATTTCAAACTTGGTGAAATATCAGTTAATACAGGTTTTAGTTCTAACTTATCAGTAAATGAAGATACAGATTTAGTTGTTCAAGGTATTAGCATTAATGACGTTGATTCTGAAACTATAACGACTACACTAAAAGTCAATAATGGTAAGCTAACGGTAAATACAAGTGTTTCAGGTGGTATTACCTCTGTGATTAGTAATGGTACTGAGGAAGTGATTATTACTGGTTCTCTGAGCCAAATCAATACTACCTTGGCTGCGACGAACGGACTTATTTATAGAGGCAATCAAGACTTTTTTGGCAATGATACCCTCTCTATTAATGCTACTGATGGTGTGACTCCAAGTAGCTCCAAAACTTTATCAATCACTGTCAATCCCATTAATGATGCTCCTACTTTCTCTATTGGTGGAAATCAAAGCGTCAGAGCAATTTCTGGTCAAACAGTAACAAAAACGATCCAAGGTTGGGCTTACAATTTTAACCCCGGTGTAAACGAAACACAAACTAATACTGGGTATACGGTTAGGATCGTGGATTAAATAAAGTGTAATTCTGGTTTAGCGGTGTAATTCCATTGGGGCAAAAATTCATCAAAAACAATCTTCATGTTTGATTTGAAATCTTCAGCCACTTTTCGACCCGTTTGATAGGTTTTATCGAGAATCGTTGTAAAAACTTTGAGTCCTGTGCGAGTGGTTGCCTTTGCCATTAAGTCTTTTACAGTCTGGATACTCTCAAAAATCATCCCCTGACAAACGCGAGAGATATGAGGAAACAAACGATGCTCAATCGGATTATACTTGGAGGTGTAGGGCGGATAATGAGCGATACGAATTTCGATGCCCAGTTCATTAACTAATGCCTGTAAGTCCTGTTTGAAGATGTAATAGCGAGAGCTATTGCTACCGCCACCATCACATAACAGCAAAATTGAATTTGCCAAAGAATAACGCGTCTTACCATAGGTGTTCCACCAGTAGCGAATTGAGTCACAGGCTAATTCACTGGTATCGTGGCTGATGCCAATCTGGATATAACCCACATTGTCTGTTATATCGTACAGCCCATGGGGAATGGCAACTCCAGTCGCAAGCGTTGGCCAATCATGGTCAAACACCTCTATCGTTTCTTGAGTGTATAGTTGTCCCTCCCGGTATAACTGCCCAATTAATTCTTTTTTTTGGTGTCCATACTCATGACCGGATTACCTGCCGTTTGATAAGAGTGCTTAAGTTGGTCAATCGTCTCAAATTGCTCGTTGCGATATTGATTCTCTCCTGTTGCCAGGGTCTTTACTGCTTTACGTTTACGAAAGTTATATTTCTCCAACAACTGGTCTACCACTGTCACACTCACTTCGATTCCTTCATTTCCCAGCAATCCTGCAATCTCATGACGCTTGAGATTGGTCCACTTGACACTTTCATCCATCGGCGAACCTGCTGTGTGCCTCTCCAACACTCGCAAAAACGCCTCGTCTAATCCAACAATTGTCTCGAAGGCTGATTTCCGTCCACCTCCGGGTTGGCGAATCCTCTCCTGCCCAAGCGCCGTTTCGTCCTCAAGTTCTCGCAAGCCTAATTGTAAGGTTTCGTGATGGCATCCCAGCAAGCGACGGATGTATGCCTGTCCCCCGTACCCTAATTTTACTGCTTCAATTGCTGCATATCGGCGGCAATCCTTCTCCGACAACGATTCATAATATCGTTGCATTTGAACTTCAATTTCACCAGGGTAAGGGTGCATCATTTACCAGTTCTCAATTTACCCTTCTAGTGTACTGATATTATTGGCAGTATTACACCTTATTTAATCCACGATCCTTAGCTTAGTCAACTCATCAGACTCTAGTTTCTTTACCGGAACTCCAACAATTAATACTAATGGTGACTTAACTTACACTTTAGCGAGCAATATTACTGGTACTGGTAGTAAAACGATAGATTTTCAGGTTCAAGTCGAAGATAGTGAGGGTGGAATTTCGCAAGCGAAAACCTTTAAAATAACGGTTACTAGCGGTGCTATTAATTTTGTCACAACTGATTTGACAAACAATATTACACTTCCTACGGCTAGTGCTGATATTCTCATAGGAACCGATGGGAGCGATCGCATTGATGGTTTAGCTGGTGGTGATACTATCTATGGTGGTTTGGGTAATGACCGCATTATTGGTGGAGCAGGGAATGATACTCTCTACGGTGATTTACCAAACATGCCAAATTATGGCTCGGAGAATGGCTTTACTTTTGATGACATTATTCAAGGTAATGCTGGAAATGACACCATCTACGGTGGTTGGGGTAATGATACGTTGTATGGCAATGATGGGAATGACACCATCTGGGGTGGTGATGGAAATGACACCATTTGGGGTGGTGCTGGGAATGATACTTTGGTTTTGAATGTAACTGACCAAGGTACAGATACCATTCAAGATTTTACACTTGGGGAAGATATATTTGGTTGTGCAGGTGGTTGGGGATATGCTTCGTTTACATTTACACAACAAGGTAGTGATACTTTAATTCAAGCTGGGAATCTAAATGTAGCGGTTGTGAAAAATATGACTGTAGTGAACTTAGATAAGCCGGCTAACTTCTTTGTCATCTAATGTTGATTGCACTACATCATGGGGGATGATTCACAAATTACCAAGTAAGAATTGATTACCAACACCATTAAAATTAATTCTTAGGTTTAATTTGTTTCTACTTAAGTTCTCTCCTCATATGACAGTATCAACAGCATCGACACCGACATCAATGTGGAGTCCGCTCAAACAACAAGTTTTTCGTTCCTTATGGATTGCTTCGGCAATTTCCAGCGTTGGAACTTGGATGCATGATGTGGGTGCAGCTTGGTTGATGACGACACTTGCGCCAAATTCACCCATATTAGTGGCGCTGATGCAGGCGGCATCGAGTTTACCGTTCTTTTTTCTAGCACTTCCCGCAGGCGCGATCGCAGATGTCATTGATCGCCGTAAAATGCTTTTATGGACGCAAGCATGGATGTTAGGAGTTGCATTCCTATTGGGTGTGCTAACTATGGCAAACATCACCACCCCTTGGCTTCTCCTGGGTTTAACCTTTGCTATGAGTATTGGTAGTTCGATGAACCTACCTGTATGGCAAGCTGTAACACCTGAACTCGTGCCCAGAGAAGAACTTCCCCAAGCTGTTACACTTAGCGGTATAGTTGTCAATCTTTCGCGATCGATTGGTCCAGCAATAGCAGGTATAATTATTGCTGTCTCTGGGGTTGGAGTCGTTTTTTTACTGAATGCCGCTACATTTATTAGTGTGATTTGGGTTATCTATCATTGGAAGCGGATTCCCCAAGCAAGCGCTTTACCAACTGAGCGTGTAGTTGGAGCAATCCAAGCTGGGGTGCGTTATGTGCGCCACGCTCCTGTTTTCCATTCAGTAATCTATCGAACAATTGCTTACATATTTTTTGCGAGTTCTTTGTTTGCACTGCTGCCATTACTGGGACGATATGAGTTAAAGCTTGATGCTTTGGGTTACGGTGTCATTTTGGGCTTTTGGGGTATTGGTGGTTTAGCTGGTGCCTTTCTCTTACCCCAATTGAGGAAAAAATTTTCTATTGATAGGTTAGTTGCTGGTTGCTCTGCTGTTATGGGTTTGATGATACTGGTATTGTCTTCCCAACGGAACTTTTTCGTAATTTGTGTGGTGATGCTGTTTGTGGGGATATCATCTTTGGGTGTGATGGTAAGTTTGAATGTGGCAGCACAAAGCTCTGTTCCTGCTTGGGTAAAAGCTAGAGCCTTAGCGGTACAGTTGCTAGTGTTTCAGGGCAGTATGAGCGTAGGAAGTCTATTGTGGGGAACTATAGCCCAACGTTACGGTATCTCGATATCGCTAGCATCTGCGGGGATTGGGCTGCTTATCGGTATTATTCTCACGGCAAAATTTCGCCTCAAATGCTCAGAGTTACTTGATTTACGCTCATCACTACATTGGGATCAACCAACTCATGCTTTTGAACCTTGCCCAAATGATGGTCCAGTTTTAGTAACGCTAGAATATTATATTGATCCCAATCAAGCTGAGGAGTTTACTCTAGCGATGCAAGCCTTAGCCAGGATTCGCCGTCGCGATGGTGCAATTCAATGGGGATTATATCAGGATGTGTCAGACCCTAGTCGGTTTGTGGAGACTGCATTGATTGAATCTTGGGCAGAACACAGAAGGCAGTTCGATCGCGTCACAAATTCCGATAGGATTGTAGAGCAGCGAGTGCTAATGTTTCATATTGGGGAGCAACCACCCAAGGTTTCGGAGATGGTTTACTCAAAGGATGGAAAACGTCCTTGTGTTTGATTGGCAATCAGGTTTTGCATAATGACGGGATGATTTTGGTACATAAAAACTAATCACCGCGTTAGGCTCTATCATTTCCTGATTCCGAATTGCTCATCGCTACTGTCAAAGAATCCAACCCACGACTATTAGTCGTGGGATAAATACTAAAAACTAATCGCTTTTTTTGACGAAATTTAACGACACTCCATTCATACAATAGCGTTGCCCCGTTGGTTTAGGACCATCACCAAAGACATGTCCTAAGTGTCCCCCACAACGACTACAATGTACTTCAACTCGCGTCATGAACAAGGATTTGTCAACTGTAGTTGCGATCGCACCTTCAATTGGCGCAAAAAAGCTGGGCCATCCTGTACCACTATTAAACTTTGTATCAGAAGTGAAAAGCGCTTGTCCACATCCAGAACAATAGTAAGTACCTTCTCCATATTCTTTATCCAAGGGACTTGTACCTGCCCGTTCGGTACCATGTTTACGCAAAACACGGAATTGCTCAGGTGTTAAAGTTGCTTGCCACTCTTGTTCTGTTTTAGTGACTTCATATTGATCTTTTGATGCTGTCATGGTTGTTTTCCTCCGAGTTGGATAGCAAGCTGGCAAGGTAATCAAAAACATTGCTCCACTCGCTTGCAAAAAGTATCGCCTAGTTCTCATTTATATTTACATTATGTAACAATTCACTGCGATCGGGCAGCTAGTACAACGTCGCCAAATAAATATCCTGTCGAAAAAGATGAAAAAGCTAATTTTATAAGTCTTTTTCATTCATAGTTTTTCATTCACAGTCTTGTATTCTCAATCATGGGTGCTTAGTTGTTATTAAAATTGGTCAACCTGAAGTTTGGCTGAGAATCAGTTAAGAATTATAGTTGTCCCAGAATTGAGTCATGGATGTAAGCGGAGTATTAATTTATTTAGAGACTTACTGATGTAACCGAAATCATGGGTGAAAATAAATTTCAGACCGTCAGAGATTATATTCATGACTGCAACTATCTTCTCCAGCAATCTTCCGACACTGAATGAAACCCGTTTCCATTATCCCAATATTTGTGGCTGGGAAGGCGAAATTTCTTTAGTTACAAACCACAATGAACCAGTATTTTTGAACACCACGAATCTAAGTCTAGAAAATATTACAGCTGGCTTTGCGTGCGCTCTTCATATGCACCAACCAACAATTCCCGCAGGTATCAACGGTGAACTAATTAGCAATCTTCAGCATATGTTTGCAAATTCCCATGATGGGGATAACCATAACGCCAGTGTTTTCGCTTGGTGTTATGGTCGGATTGGTGAATTTATACCCGATTTGATTTCTCAAGGTTGCAATCCCCGCATTATGCTTGACTATTCAGGTAATTTGCTTTGGGGTTTGCGACAAATGCAGCGTGAAGATATTATTAATAACCTCAAGCGTATAACTTGCGATTCCCAATATCAGCCCTATGTGGAATGGCTGGGAACAATGTGGAGCCATGCAGTTGTTCCTTCAACACCAATTCCCGATATCAAGTTACATATCCAAGCTTGGCAACACCATTTTGCGGCAATCTTTGGTTACGATGCTTTAAAAAGAGTAAAAGGGTTTTCACCTCCGGAAATGCATTTACCTAACCATCCAGATACTCTCTTTGAATACATTAAAGCTTTGAAAGAATGTGGTTACAAATGGTTAATGGTACAAGAACATTCGTTGGAAAATTTCGATGGTTCTGGTTTACATCATGACCAAAAATATATTCCTAATCGATTATTTGCCCGTAATTCTCAAGGTGAAACCATTAGTATTACAGCATTAATTAAAACCCAAGGTTCGGATACAAAATTAGTTGCTCAAATGCAGCCATATTTTGAGGCTAAAGGTAGGAATAAACAGCAACTAGGGAATAGTCAGATTCCTTCATTAGTCACACAAATTGCTGATGGTGAAAATGGTGGCGTAATGATGAATGAATTTCCCCGCGATTTCTTGCGGATATATCATGAAATTCGTGATTCTGGCAATAATTATGCGGGTACTGTGGCGATGAATGGGACTGAATATTTAGAACTAATTGAAGCCACAGGTGTAAACCCTGAAGAATATCCGACAGTACAAGCAGTACAACAACATAAAATTTGGCAGCGTGTAAATTTAGATCGTGTAACACCAACAGATGTTAACAATGCTATTCAAGAATTGAAAAATAATGACCATCAATTTCATATCGATGGAGCATCCTGGACGAATGATTTGAGTTGGGTAAAAGGGTATGAAAACGTTCTCGAACCCATGAATAAATTGAGCGCAATGTTTCACGCTAAATACGATCGCTTAATTGCAGAAGATGCATCAGTGACACAGCGCGAAGATTATCAACAAGCATTACTATATAACTTCTTGCTACAAACAAGTTGTTTTCGCTATTGGGGACAGGGAACTTGGACAGATTATGCTAAAGAATTGTATCGGCGGGGTGAAGAATTATTGAAGTAATATCATGTCCGGTTGCATACTTCTTATTAAGACTGACACGGAGACTTAGAGACGCAGGGACACGGAGAAATTTTAATTGTAAGTGGATATCCGAAAATGAGAACATGATACGGTTAGTTTCTGGCATTACATCAATGTGGGATGAATTAGATGCTGAAACTATTAGTATTTCATGCAACATTAAGCTAAATCATCCCCGCGTCTCCCCATCTCCCCGTCGGATTTATGGGGATGATTAATTTAACCTCCCAGAACGCAAAATACTAATTATCAGCCACAAACTTAGTAAACTTGCTGCCGCAAACAAGATATTACTTAGTAAGGACAACTCAGGCGTTCTGGGATTACTAGAAATAATTGCTGCACCCATTATCAGTGACCCTACGAGGATGCTAAAGGAGAGCCGATTAGCAGCAGCGTCGGTGGTGCGGCGTAAACTATCCAATCCCCGGATAGAGATATTCCATTGCAGTGTTTCTGATGTGACTCTATCTAACAATGACTCAATCTGACGGGGAGATTGCAGCGAGAGACTTTTGAGATCAAGGGCAGTACGTAGCAAGGAACGTACAGGACTATCACCCAATAGCTGACGGCGAAATAAATCCGTTAATAAAGGCTTGATTTCGTCAAAGAAGTTGAGTTCGGGGTTAAAACCACGGGCAACACCTTCGAGGTTCGCAATGGTTTTGGCATATAAACCCATGTTACTGGGAAGGCGAATTTTATTATTGCGGGCAACTTGGAGAAGTTCGTAAATGATTTGGGAAAAGTTGATTTGCGTCAGACTGACATTGTGATATTTCCGTAACATTCTGTCATAGTCACTTTCCAAACGTGCCATGATGACTGGCTGGTTTGAATCTGCAAGTTGTAAAGTTAATTGGGCACAACGTTGTGCGTCTAAATCAACAATTGCCAGCAACATCTCAGTTAAAATTTGTTGAGTGCGGGGATCGAGTCTTCCCACCATACCGCAATCTAAAAGGGCAACACGACCATCTTGCAGATAGAATAAGTTGCCTGGATGAGGATCAGCATGGAAGAATCCGTCTATATATAATTGCTGGAAAAAAGCGCGAAATAGTAAAGTTGTGATGGCTTTACGTTCAGCAATAGGGTCTTTGCCATCAGTATCGCTACTATTATCACTAGCAATTGGTGCTGACAGAATGGGTACTCCATCCAGCCACTCCATCACCATTAACTTTGGTGTCGTTAATTCCCAGTATATTTGAGCGATCGCAATTTGTTGGGGATCAAACCATTTGCTCTGGGACAAATTACGCCGCAGTTCGTCAGTGAAGCTAGCCTCACGGGTAAAATCTAATTCTGCTTCTAAAGCTTTGCAAAATTCCTCAGCGATCGATTTTATTTCGTAATTCTGACCAAATTCGGTACGGGCAACTAAATCGGCGATACCCTGTATTAAAGCAATATCCTGAGCGATTGTGACATCAATACCCGGACGTTGTACTTTCAGAGCAACTTCACGACCATCCGCTAGGGTAGCACGATGGGTTTGGGCAATAGAACCTGCGGCAACAGGAACGGAATTTAAATACTTAAACGTTTCTTCCAAAGGTCGTTTTAATTGCTTGCGAATCAAAACCTCTACTTCTGTCCAAGCCACGGGAGGAACTTCATCCTGTAGTGTTGAGAGTTCCTCAATGTAAGCACGGCTAAGGATATCGGGACGGGTTGAGAGTAGCTGACCGAGTTTAACGTAAACTGGCCCCAAGTCGATAAAAATTTTTTTTAAAACAGCAGGTGTCGGTAGTTGAGGGTCTTCTGATTTCCCACCTGTCAGTAATTTTCGCATGTAGTCCCAACCATTACGGAAAAGGACTTCAATAATTTCGCGCTGTCGAGGAACCGTTTGGGTGAGGAACATGGTTTGGAGATGGGGAATAGGAAGAAGGAACTGGGAAATGGGAAATGGAAAATTCAGGGAACTGAAAAAATGGCATTGCCTAATTGTGGGATGATTTGGGAATTTTTGCCTAGAAATCATCATCACATCACCATACTTGTCTCCCTTATACCCTTTCCCCTCCCCCTTACAGTCAAGTTATAATGGATATATAGTTTTTTCGCTTCTGTCAAGAGTTCTAAATTGGCTAAGTTAACATAGATGACTTAACTAACTCAATAATTACTCAATAATTACAGAGATATATCTCATCTTTGATTTAACTCACCACCCAGTAAAACTTCGACCACCCGAAGAAGCACCTCTATATTTACTAATTACAGTAACTCTTGAAATCGGGAATCGCTTTGGAGAGTTTTGAGGACTTCCTTAATCTCCTGGGTACGTTCTTTGTTCACAATCAGGGTAACATTGCGATCGCGTACAATCACAACATCCTCCATACCGATGGTAACAACTACATCATCCTTATTCGAGGCGTAAACTATCGCTCCTTTTGTATCTAATCCTACATGAGTCCCCAGTTCCACATTTGGAGAATCTTCCGTTTTCAACAAACGCTCAATTGCATTCCAATCACCCAAGTCATCCCAACCAAATTCTACAGGCAACACATATGCTAGACCTGTCTTTTCCATGAGAGCGTAGTCTATACTCTTCTTAGGTAATTGAGGGTAAATATCCGCACCATTTTTTTCCAGGAGTTCAATAATTTCCGGGGCATGAAGGCGTAGTTCCTGGAGAACAACACCCGCCCTGAAAACGAACATACCGCTATTCCAGCTAAAACGACCCGTAGATAGAAAAGTTTCCGCCGTTTCCCGGTTAGGCTTTTCAGTAAAGCGGTTGACATGATAAGCTGGCAAGTCGTTAAAGATACCTTTCTTTTCGCCTTGCTCGATATAGCCATAGCCTGTAGAAGGGAACGTCGGTTTGATCCCCAACGTCACGATCGCATCTGTGGTTGCTGCCAGTTGGGAAGCTGCGTTTAATGTACGTGCAAACACTTTTTGGTCGGCAATCCAATGGTCTGCCGGGAAAAAGCCAATAATTGCATCGTCTCCATAACGCTTTTGAATTTCTAAACTAGTCCAAGCAACAGCTGCTGCCGTATCCCTTCCTTGTGGCTCCACAAGTAAGTTATGAGATGGCAATTCGGGTAGCTGTTCCCGAATCCCCTGTGCAATCATGCTAGAAGTAATTACCCACAAGTTATCCCAACCATTGGCAAATTCCAGCAATCGGTCGGCAGTTGCTTGTAGGAGGCTTCTATCAGTGCCATCTAGGCATAAAAATTGCTTCGGGCGATCGCGGCGACTGAGGGGCCAAAAACGCTCACCTTTACCGCCCGCAAGGATTACAGGAAAAAATACATTGCTCATATTCTGAGACCGAATCTAATAAATTTAAAACATTATCCAGAAGTTGCACGGAGCAAACTTCTCCAGTGTAATGCTAGTTCTGCCACTGGCAAGTTTTCTAGCTTGCATTAAGATGACCTGTAGAGAAGACAAGTTATTGCTTTGGATCAGTCTTTTATATATAAAGCTGGCGAGAGAGGGTTTATTCCAGGAATTGGTTTAGGTTGAGTGGGGAGATAATCGTGGTTAAACAAGTAGGACGACAAGAAGATTGGTTGGAAGATCAAGAAGTACGAGTACATTCGGAATCATCTCCAGATGTAGTGATGGCAACATATCCAGAAAATATTGTCCGTAAATCCTCAGGTACAGAGGGTTCTATCCCCAGCCAGCTTTACCAACGGCTTGGTTTGTCGATGCCACGCTGGTTGTTTTGGATACTAACTATTTCCGTTGGCTTCACTCTATCAGGCTTGTTGGTATCGGCATTGGCACTGTGGACTCCCTTATGGAGTACAGTAGACCGTAGCGATGAGGAACTGCAATGGTCAGGTAAAGAGGCGGAAAAAACCCAATTACCTGCGGATGTGTGGAGTAATATTGCGGAATACAAGCTGACTCGCCCGATGAATATTTTGGTGATGGGGATTGAACCTGTACCCAATAGTATTGATGGTTCGCCGGAAAGTTTTTCGGGTAAAAGCGATACAATGCTTTTAATTCGTCTAGACCCCCAAAGTTCACAGAATCCGACTATCAGGGTGCTATCAATTCCCAAAGATACGATGATTGCCATTCCCGAAAAGGGATTGAACAAGGTTTCGGATGCCAATGCTCAAGGTGGTCCAGTTTTGGCGGCGCGCGTGATTAGCCGAACTTTAAATAATACTCCCATAGATCGTTATATTCGTATCTCTCCCAGTGGCTTGCGTCAGCTAGTAGATCAATTGGGTGGGGTTGAGGTATTTGTGCCAGCATCGGTAGAAAATCAAAACAGTTCCCAAGGTGTTTCTGCCAATTTAGTCAAGGGCTGGCAAAATCTTAATGGTGAACAAGCAGAAGAGTTTGCCCGGTTTCGGGAAGCAAAAAGCGGAGATTTACCCCGTGTTCAGCGCCAGCAAGCTTTATTAAAGGCATTGCGTGAGAGACTTTCGAGTCCAACAAATGCTCCCAAATTACCGCAATTAATTCGGGTGATGCGAAAGTACTTCGATACCAATCTGAAGATCGAAGAAATGATGGCGATTGTGAATTTTTCTGCGACTGTGGAGCGCGATAATTTCCAAATGACTATTTTACCGGGAATTTTCAGCCGTTTGAGTGCTGATCCGGACAGTTATTGGATTGACTTAACTGGACAAGTTCAATTACTGAATGACTATACTGGTGTCACCATTGCGGGAATGCAACCGAAAGTGACTCCTCTACCGAACCTAAAAATCGCTGTTCAAAATGCTGCTGCCAAACCAGAAGTAACCGAAAAAGTTCTGACGGCGCTGAGGCAGAAAGGTTTTGCCAAAGCCTATGCAGCCCCCGATTGGTTAAACTCACAGCACGATACCCAAATTATCGTTCAAAAAGGCGATCGCTCCTTAGGGGAACAAGTGCAAAAAGCTCTGGGTTTAGGTCAAGTTGAGGTCGCGGCTACAGGCGAACTCGAATCTGATGTTACTATCCGTATCGGAAAAGATTGGAAGTAAGCTGTTATGGCTTAAAATTGCACAACAAAGGTGCATGGGTAAAGGGGAGAAAAGAGGATTTAACGATTTTCATCCCCCACAATGAGGAAAATCACAAGCGCAACAACTGCGTAATCAGGGGGTTAATTAGATGCAAACCGCGAATATCTCGCACTTAGAGGCGACAAGCGAACAACTTGATGAATTTCGCCAACTCCAACTGACTTTACGCGATCGCTGGAAAACTATCGAACTATTTGATAATAGTGATGCTGATATTGTCGTCATCCCTTCACTGAGTATAGACCAGCGTGAACTCAAAAAAGTTGAGGGCTGCGAACATTACGAAGAAAGACTATTATTTTCTTTAATTCGCTTGCGTAATCCCCGCACAAGATTAATTTATGTAACATCAATGCCGCTACACCCCAGCATCATTGATTATTACTTACAACTATTACCAGGTATCCCCTTTTCCCATGCCCGCAATCGTTTATTACTGCTTTCTACCTACGATTCCTCTCAAAAACCCCTTAGCCAAAAAATATTAGAACGTCCCCGTTTATTAGAAAGAATTCGTCACGCTGTACGAATTAATAAAGCATTCATGGCTTGCTATAATGCAACCGATTTAGAAGCAGAATTATCGGTAAAATTAGGTGTGCCATTATATGCAGCAGCCCCAGATTTGCAAATTTGGGGAACAAAAAGCGGTAGCAGACAAATCTTTGCGGAAGCAGGAGTGCCCCATCCCGACGGTAGCGAACGAGTGTGGAGTGCAACCGAATTAGCCACAGCAGCAGCCCAACTTTGGGAAAGACAACCAACCCTAAAACGCATGGTTGTGAAGCTAAATGAAGGGATTTCGGGGGAAGGAAATGCCATCTTAGATTTACGACCTGTTGCTAATTTAGCACCACCTCAAGGTAGTCATGTTGAAAGAGTGACAGCTATCTTCAATAGCTTCGCCGAAATGCGTTTTCAAGCCAGTCAAGAAACCTGGGAAAACTTTTCCAGTCGCATTGCCGAATTAGGTGCAATAGTAGAAGGATTTGTCGAAGGTGAAATTAAGCGATCGCCCAGTGTACAAGGACGAATTACTCCCACAGGAGAAGTGGAAATATTATCGACCCATGACCAAATTTTAGGTGGTCCCGACGGTCAAATTTACCTTGGTTGTCGCTTTCCAGCCGATGTCGAATATCGCTTAAAATTACAGGAATTAGGGTTAAAAGTTGGGCAAAATTTAGCAGCAAAAGGAGCATTAGAACGCTATGGAGTAGACTTTGTTACTGTTAAGCAAGACAATGGGGAATGGGATATTCAAGCAATAGAAATTAACCTCCGTAAAGGAGGTACTACCCATCCTTTTATGACCTTAAAACTGTTAACTAATGGTCGTTATGACCTAGCAACGGGTTTATTTTATAGTCAACAAGGGCGAGCTAAATATTACATCGCTACCGATAACCTACAAAAAGATAGATACAAGGGATTATTACCCAATGATTTAATGGATATTATCGCTCACCACCGCTTACATTTTGAAACTGGAACGGAAACAGGCAGCGTTTTTCATTTAATGGGTTGTTTATCGCAATTTGGCAAATTGGGATTAACAAGTATTGGCGATTCTCCCCAAGAAGCTCAAGATATCTACAACAAAGTGACTAAAGTATTGGATGCAGAAAGTAAAGAAGCAAATGATGATGTTTCGGCGTTTGCTGAATATTCTTCTCCCATGAGTTGGGAAGAAGGAAGTTTGTAGCCGTTTGCTCAATAGTTTCTGCAAGCATTCACAGGCATAATCAATATTGGAGATAAAATATAGTTTTGACAAAAAATCCCAAAAATACCAATGACAATTTACTTCTACAAATCTGGTGATGCTTACGGCTGTTTTTCTAACTTTTCGCCCCACGGAATCGAAATGGAAGGGTTTTTTTGGGCGACTGTTGAGCATTATTATCAAGCTCAAAAATTTGTTGGCAGTGTAGACGAGTACATTATTCCCAGCATCCATGCAGCTAAGACTCCAGAGATTGCCGCAGCATTGGGACGTAATTGCGATCGCTGTTTGCGTCCAGATTGGGATATTGTCAAAATATCAGTCATGCAAAAAGCTGTATTACAAAAGTTTCTCAGCCATGCAGATATTCGCGCAGTTCTGCTGACAACTGAAGAAGAAATCCTGATTGAAGATTCGCCTTGTGATTATTTTTGGGGTTGTGGTGCTAGCCGTCAAGGCGAAAATCATTTAGGTCAAATTCTCATGAATGTCCGTACTCAACTGCGTAATTCATATTTGCATCAAGTAACATCCGTTTAATAATTACTAATATTTGAAATATCTTTGTAATTGATAATCATATAAACAGTAAATCTACTTCTTAATCATAGCTCCATCTGTCTCGGCTCATCATCACAGTACTTGTTTTTACGTAATTAATCAAAAAAATAAAAGTCATAATTACAGTTGATATCCCTGATAATTCAGCGTTTTTCGCGCTGCCATAAAACATATAAATGCTTAAAATGGCAATTAATTCAGAATATTTTTATATTTCATATTCAACAATAAATACACAGAAACGATGAAATCAGATGACTGCATTACCAATCAAGAGAAAATTTTTGATCAAGAAACATTATTGCAAAGAACGATAAACCGAATTAGACGCAATCTCGAACTGCAAAAAATTCTCGAAGCTGTAGTGATCGATATTCGTAGTTTTTTGGCTACAGATAGAGTCATGATTTATCGATTCGAGCCTGATGGTAGTGGAAAAGTAATTGCTGAGTCAGTTTGTGAGGAAAAATTATCATCTCTGTTGGGATTAAATTTTTTAGCAGATAATATGCTCACTCATATTCAAGAGATGTTTTCTCTCAAAACCAGACAGCGAGTGACAGTGGATGTTACGACTGGGAAGATGGGAGTATCTGTGCTTGAACATCCGCAAACTGGGGAAATTTTACCGGGTGATGGGAATAATGTACAAATTCGACCTGTAGACTCTTGGCATCTTGAATACTTAAAAGCGATGGGGATACAATCTTCCTTACTCATCCCGATTATCCCGCAAAACTCTGATGCTCCCTTATTATGGGGTTTATTGGTATTGCATCACAGTCAACCCCGTTCAATATTGAAGCGGGAATTAAGAGCTTTGCAGCAACTTACCGATCAAATTGCGATCGCGATCGCTCAAAATCAATTATCTCAAAAAATCAACATTGAACAACAGCGACAAGTAATTATCAACCAAGTAATTACTCACCTGCACTCCCTACCAACCAGACAACTACAAGAGGCATTAGCAACAACAGTCTTAGCATTGGGAGGTTGTGGAGGTAGAATTTATCTCCAGTCTACAGGCGAGTTACATACTTGGGGAGAACAACCTCAATTACCTCAAGCATTTCCACATAATTTGATTGAACAACATCCATATTGGCAACGGCACTGGATGACAGAATCTCCCCAAGAAGGAATTTGGGCAATTTCTGATCTTGATCAAGAAACTGAGTTATCTGTTTTGACTGCTGCTTTTGAACAAACAAAAATTCGTGGACTTTTACTAATACCACTTGGCTACCATCAAAATTGCATGGGTGTGATGAGCATTTTTCGCCATGAATTAGACAGTGACATTGTCTGGGTAGGAAAGTATCAACAAAATTCCCCGAAGAATTTACCGCAGATTTCTTTGCAAATTTGCCCAGAAGAAAGAAAAGCACAAGTACAGGAATGGACGCAAGAGGAAATATCCCTAGCACAAATCCTGAGGCAGCATTTTGTCATGGCAATTCAACAACAACAGACTCACCTGCAATTGCAAAGCCGGAATCGCAAACTCAAACAACAGGTGGAAGTAAAAACCGCAGAATTAAAAAAACACTTATTAATAGCCAATGCAATCAAAATAGTTAGCGAACAGATTCGGGGTACTCTCGACTTAAAAATTACCTTGCAAACTATTGTCCGCGAAGTTCGTAAATTATTAAATGCAGATCGAGTATTAATCTATCAACTATTTGACAGTTTAGAGGGGGAAGTAATTGTCGAAGAAATTAACGGGAATTGGCAATCAGTTTTAGCCGTGACAGCCCCTCCCAATTGCTTTCCTAATGAGCAAGCACTCCACTATTTTCGAGGTAGAACTAGGGCAATCAATAATGTTGCCACAGCCTCCCTAAGCCCCTGTCATCTGGAGTTTTTAAACGGCTTGGAAATCAAAGCTAATCTTATAGTCCCCATCAACATGGGAGATTATCTGTGGGGACTACTAATTGCCCATCAATGTCAAGCGCCTCGTAATTGGCACGAAGACGAAATCGACCTATTAAAACAATTAGCAGATCAAGCTGCGATCGCAATCCAACAATCACAACTTTACGAAGGGACTCGTCAAGCCGAAGTCGAAGCCAAAACCAAAGCCAAACTTCTGGGGCAAGCAATCTACGATTTACAACAAACCCAAACCCAACTTATCCAGAGTGAAAAAATGTCTAGCTTGGGACAACTCGTGGCAGGAGTCGCACACGAAATCAATAACCCAGTTAACTTTATCTACGGAAACCTCAGTCATGCCGTGAGTTATAGCGAACAAATACTCGAATTATTACACCTATACCAAAAACAATATCCCCAAGCCAATCTAGAAATTGATGCTAAATCTCAAGAAATAGATTTAGAATTTATCGTCGCAGATTTACCAAAAATTATGTCGTCGATGACAATTGGAGCCGAAAGAATTCGCTCAATCGTCCTATCTCTGCGTAACTTCTCCCGCCTTGATGAAGCCGACATGAAACCCGTCAATTTGCATGAAGGTATCGATAATACTCTATTAATTTTACAACATCGAATTAACCCCAATACTAATTGTCCCGACATCAAGGTAATTAAAAAATACGGTGATTTGCCCCTAGTGGAATGCTATGCAGGACAAATCAATCAAGTCTTTATGAACATTCTCACCAATGCCATTGACGCTTTAGAGCCGCGCTGCGTCGACAATGTCGCAATTGAAAATTTAGAACATCAAGCAGAAAATCCTTGTTATTTTACTCCCCAAATTAGTATTTCCACGAGTATATGTCCTCAAAAAAACTCAGTCATTATACGGATAGCAGATAACGGGATTGGCATGTCAGAAGAAGTCCAAAAACTGATTTTTGACCCATTTTTTACCACTAAAGCTGTAGGAAAAGGTACAGGATTGGGATTAGCAATTACTTATAAAATTGTAGTTGAAAAACATAATGGCGTGATTAAATGCACCTCTAAGCCCAATCAAGGTACTGAGATGGCGATCGAAATTCCCATCAAATAATGTTTAGATAATATTTAGAAATCTAGCCAGATAGACTTTGAAGTTTCACCAAAAATTAGACATAATTAACTCTTGGCGCAGTAAATATCGTAAAATCCAATTGAGATAAAAGTTTTTTTTTAAAGCTACTGCCATCCCAGTGCAGAATTTAAAACCAAAAAGAGAGGAATTTATGAATTGGATTAAAGTCCTTGCCCAAGACGAACTACCAAAAGATGGACGAACAGTAGTTAAAGTCGAAGAACGCGCTATTTTATTACTTCACCATAACAACCAAATATACGCAGTTGAAAATTCTTGCCCTCACCTCAAACTACCCTTGAAGAAGGGCAAAATTACTGAGGATGGGGCAATTGTTTGTCCATTTCACCGTAGTGCCTTTGACTTAACCACGGGTAATCCCGTAGCTTGGACTCCATTTCCTCCCGGAGTTGGTAAGTTACTAGGTATGATTTCCACCGAAAAATCTCTGTCTGTTTTCCCTACTCGTATCGAAGAAGGAAGTATCTGGGTAGGAATTTAGGACATTGCTGAACAATGGAATCATGAATACGCGGATTTCCAAAAACCTTGAGACGTGAAATCTTGCTGATTGCCCCCTTTGGCAAAGTTTCAAAGGGTGATTATTTGATTCATACAAATACCAAAATTATCCTCCAATTATCTAACTCCGGATTGAGGAAGCAATTTAGTTGAGCACTGAGTCATCAGTGCTAAATAGTTCAGTGCCAAGAAATAACTTTTGAGTCATCAGTGTATAGTCTGTTGCTCAATCCTCATTACCATGTACTCAATTTCTCACGATCAACTTTATAGACATTTTTAGCATTATCGTGTATAATCATGGACCCATTCCCTTTTTGTACATATTTTTCCAACTTAAACCGTGCATAGCATGAGTTAAGAGGAAAATCAAACTGTATCCGGTTTGGCATTGATTTTTTCATCTTTTCTTTATCCTATTTTCAGGAAATACCTGTTGAGGGGATGAAGATAAAGATTAGAGTTTAGGCTTGAATGATTATGTAAATAGGAGCAAATTACCATGAAATCTAACCCTAGTAGTTCAAATCAGAACCCGAATCAACGAGAAACCAAATCGACTAAAAAACAAAAGCAATCATCCTATGTCGATATTGGTAGTCCCAAAGTGCCTATTCGCCACAACAAAACACAACCAAAGCAAGAATCTCTCAGCGATTGGGCACATGCCAGCTAATTTCAGATGAGCTACCTTAATTAACCTGAATTAACGTAACCCATCAATTTACCAAAAGATATCTATGGAAACCTCGTCAAACCATTGTTTTGCTACAACCGTGTTTTGAGCCAATATGGAATCATTGAGTTTCTGAACGTATGTCTTTTCAATCGTTGAATCTGTCCAATCTATTTTTTCTGACTAGTTGAAGGTTCACATCTTGCACTCAACGAAATTAATGACTAATTCATATATCAATATGACACTGTGCAGGATTAATTCCCCGATTGTTTACGATTAATTTTTGCTGAATATTTTAGGCTAAATATTGAGTCAAGAATCTGATTAATCTTTTGAGCAATCCTAACCACAAAGCCTTCAACTAGCACCGTATAAATATCGTAGTTCAATTTTGAGATAGAATTTCTCAATTAAATAAAGCTTAATATCTAGGCGAGATCATTATTTTTGAGAACGTGAAAGTGGTTTAAATATCAAGTAAGTACCCCCTAACCCTTCAACAATAGTGCGAGTATTTGCTACCATCATTTTCTGATATGTGTCGCTTTCACTTCCAGGCATTCCTAAATTAGCTACAAAAAGTGGTCTGCCAGAAATACGTACATCTGCTTCTTTTGCTATAGTTTTTACTAATTTGGGGCTTGCTGTATTATTCACAAAAATCGCTGGAACTCTTGACTTTTGAATTTTATTAATTAATGGTTCTAAGCGCGATAAAGAAGAATTTTCATCATTACTAATACTGACAAATATGGGTTTGTATTCAATTCCATATTTTTGAGAAAAATATCCAATCTCAAGATGATTAGTAATCAATTTTCTTTGTGACGAAGGAATACTAGCCACCCGTGCTTGAATCCATTTATCTAATTTAGTGATTTCTGCTTGAACTTTCTTTGCATTGCTGGTGTACAAATTACCATTTTCTGGTGAAATTTGCTTGAGACTATTACTAATAATATTTACCATTGCGATCGCATTTTTAGGATTATGCCATAAATAAGGGTTATTTATCTTTTTATTCCCTTCGGAAATCATTAATTTCGGCTTGGGTACTGCCCGCTCGCCAACTGCTATTTTGGGTGCAGGATTTTTACTTGTTTTAATGAGATTAAATACAGCAGGTTCCAAGTTGTAACCGTTGTAGAGAATTAATTTTGCTGCGGCAATTTCTTGATTATCTCCAGATTTTCGTTGATAACGACGGGGATTTATATCTGGGGGTATCAAGCAAACAAGATTAATCGTATTTGCTGCTATTTGTTTGGTCAGGTCGCAGAGTACACTGGTAGTTACAACTACTTTAGGCAAATTTTTCTTTTGATTATTTTGCTCTGGAGAAGGGGTTTTAATTGTCAGAGATTGAGAGTTATTAAAGTTGGGGGAATTATTGCAAGCGGAGAGAAAAAAATGGAGTGAAAACAGGATTAACAGCAGATTCCTCATACCAGTAGTCAATATTCAATAGTCAATAGTTAGTAGTAGTTATACCAATTCTCCAAAATAAAGCAAGAGATAGTGACGTGGGGACGCGAAAATGAAGAGACAGGGAGATTTATTGTATTACTTGCCAGATTTTGGAGAAACGATATTAGTTCAGAATCTAGTAAATATACGGTTATTTACGGTTTTTAAAATAATAAATATAACCTCTATCCCACTGGGAAAGAGGTTGAAAAAGCTTGATTTTTGGTATAAAACGAGTTTATTTAATACCCTTCTTCTTCATACTCTGGCTGTTTCTGCTTGACTTTTTCGGGAATAACGATTGGTTTTGGCGCTTCATCCTCTTCCCAAACATCTTGATCTAAATCATCATCGTCGAAGTCAGATTTATTACTGGTGAAAACTGGGTTATCAATTTCTGGTTCTTTCTGATACTGGTCTTTATCAATAGCTGCCCAGTTATCTCCTTCATCTTCATAATCATCATAGTCATCTTCTGGGTAGCGAATTGACTCGGCGGGGCGTGCCTCCATAACTTGACGACGAGGTGGTTCTGGTTCGTAATCATCTTCATCCCAAACAGGTTCTTTGACTCGTTCGGGAGTACGAACTTTTGTCATTGGCGGTTCCAGAGGTACACCGCTAGGAAGTTGGTTAGCAGGTGCGATCGTTTTCGGGGCAGAATAGTATTCGTCTTCGCCATCTCGATCCCAAGGTGCTTTACCAATACCCAGGCGTTCGAGCAAACCAACAGATAACTGAGTCAAGCGTTCTTCAGCACCCTCAAATACAATCAAACGATTTGGCCCTGTGCTGACAATTTCATCGACAGAGATTTCGTAGGTACTTAATACCTGTTCGGGTACTTGGGGTAATCCCAAAGAAGCAATCACTATCGATAAAATTTTGCCGTTGGCTGTATCGAACTTAAAGCCGCGTACCCTACCCAAAGCTTCGCCAGTCTCAGTAATTACTTCCCAATTAACGAGGTTACTGTAGGCATCAACATCAATATCTTCGATCGCATCTTCATTTTCGACTAAAATTACGTCGCCAATTTTAGTAACACGATCTAGATACATGTAACGGGGGATGCCGGAAACGGAAATCAGGCTGTCTCGCAAACTAAATGCTACAACCTCACGTTGGTCTACATCAATCCATACTTGACTAACAATACCCAACCGTCTGGCATCTTTGGTGACTACCTGGGTGTTTAAAATATCTGAGCGTCTAATAGTTTGTTCTGAGGTCATTATAATACCGAGTCCTGATTCTCGAATCCGGTTAATCTATACACTATTATTAACAAAATCTCAAGCAGATGTATTGTCTGTTTTTAGCGTAATTCCCAACACTTGGGTATAAGCTCCCCGTGCTTGGGTAACACCGATTGTGCGTTCGGCTGATTCTATCATTGGACGACGGTGACTGACAACGATGAATTGAGCGCTGGATGATTGTTCGCGCACAACTTTTGATAATCGTTCGACGTTAAAGCCGTCGAGGAAACTGTCAACTTCGTCAAAGGCGTAGAAGGGTGAGGGACGATATTTTTGCAGGGCGAAAATAAAGCTGAGGGCGGTTAATGATTTTTCTCCCCCGGACATGGAGGCAAGTCGTTGCACAGGTTTCCCTTTGGGGTGTGCTACCATGTTCAAACCGCTATTAAATGGGTCTTCGGGATTATCTAATTGTAAGTAGCCGTCACCGTCGGAAAGGTTGGCAAAGATGGCTTGGAAGTTTTCGTTGACTGCGTCAAATGATTCTTTGAAGGCGCGTTGGCGGAGAGTAGTGAAATTTTCAATTCTTAATAATAGTTCGGTGCGTTCTCCTGCTAATGTTTCTAGTTTTTGGGTTAATTCTTGGAGACGATTTTGGGTACGTTCATATTGTTCGAGTGCGAGCATGTTCACAGGTTCCATTGCTTGCATTCGTTTGGTGAGGCTTTTTAATTCTTTTTGAAGTTCTTCTAAATCGACTTGTTGGGGGACTTCGGGTAGGGGTGTGGGTAATTCTTGGGAAATGGTTTGTAGTTGGGTTTGGACGTTGGCGAGTTCTTCCCGCCTAGTGATTTGACTTTCTTGGAGTTTTTGGATTTCCCATTCAATTTGCTGCTGTTTTAAAAGATGCGATCGCAATTCTGCTTCTAAGGCATCGCGTTTCTTTTTATCTTCGCCTAAGTTGGCTTCAAGTTCGGCTAATTTTATCCGGGTTTCTTCGATTTGGCTGCTGAGTATTGTGTGTTGGCTGTTGAGGGCAATGAGTTGAATTTGTTGATTTTGCTGTTGTTCTTGATATTGTTCAATCCGGGCTTCGGCTTCTTGGATGCGTTCTTGGAGTCTTTGCTGTTGTGATTCGAGGTTGGTTAGGCGTTGTTGAGCTTCCCGTAATGCTGTCTCGCGTTGTTGTAATTGTTGCTCATTATTTTTAATCACGGCTTGAATTTGTTGCCATTCACTAGGTGCTTGTGAGGCTTCCAATTCCGCTAAAGTTTGTCTTAATTGCGACAGAGTTTCTTCCTGACTCGGTAATTCCAGATTTAAAATTTCTAACCGCGATCGCGCTGTGGTAAATTTCTCTTGATTCTGGGAAAGTTGTTTTTTAGCACTATCTACCTGAGTTGATAAATTTTTAACTTCCTTTTGTAATGCTTCTAATCTGAGTAGTTGTTCCCGCTTGCCTTGACGAGATTCGGTCAATTCTTGGGATAATTGTTTGACTGTTGCCGCAAGATTGGTGATTGCTTGGCTACATCTGTCTAAAACCCGCTCAATCTCATGCAAACGCTGTTTAATTTGGCGTACCTCTTCCGATTCCCCCGCTTCCGGTGTTCCAAATCGTAATTGCGATCGCGTCCCTATACTACCACCAGTCATAGCTCCACTCGATTCCAGCAATTCCCCATCCAGAGTGACGATTCTATATCTTCCCAATTGCGATCGCGCTTGGTTTAAACTGGCAAATACTAAGGTTCCGCCAAAAACATAGGCAAAAATATCGCGGAAACGGTTTTCTGTCTCCACTAAATTAATGGCTAAATCAATAAATCCATTGGTGTGACGTAATTCTCCCACGGAGGGGATACGGGGTACTTGAATTTTATTTAAAGGTAGAAATGTGGCTCGTCCAGCCCGTCGTTGTTTGAGTAATTCGATACCAGCCGCAGCGATCGCATCATCTTCGACAACAATATTGGCTAACCTCGCTCCCGCCGCAATCTCCAAGGCTAATTGATATTCTGGTTCCACCCGTCCCAACTCGGCAACTAATCCGCAAACTCCCGGAAGTCCTGCCTGGATAATGACTTTACTAGCACCCGTACCCTGGGCTTCCTGCTGTGCCTGTGCCTGGGCTTCGAGTTTGTCCAGTTGTCGTTGTTTGTCACGTTGTTCAAGTAACAGTCGCTTGTGTGTTTCCTGCTGCAATTGTAATTCCTGTTCGGTGGCAGCAAGATTCTGGGCTAAATCTTGAATGGGTTCGTTTGCACTACCTACTTCATTTTCCAGTTGGGAAAGTTGGCTTTGTTTTTCAGCTAATTCTGGTTCAATTCGGGCTAATAACTCCGTTTGCTCCTGAATCTGCTGCTGTAGTTGGGCATTTCTCTCGCTTAACTGGGCTTGTTCTGTTCTCCGGGGTTCTAAAGTTTGCAGCAAAGTTTCAATTTGACGGTTGAGTGCTGTTTGCTGCTGTACCCAAGCTTCCGATGCGGCTGCTACTGTCCCAGCAGTTTCGCGGGATTGTTCCAAGGTTTGCTGTGCTGTATCCCGTTGTTGCTGACAATAGGAAATTGATTGTCGTTCTAAGGTTTGTCCTTCCCCGACTTGTTGTAAATTTTGGTGATGCTGCTGAATTTCCGCTTGAGTCTGTTGTAATCTGCGCGCGGTGTCTTGCTGCGTATTCGTTAGCTCGCTTTGCTGACGTTGTAATTGCTTCTTTTCTGCTTCTTGGTTAGCAAGTAGTGACTGCGTCGCTAATAACTGTTCATCACCTAAAGTCTTTAAATGGGCGTTGATTTTTTCCAGTTCAATATTCTTCGCCGCAATTTCCTGATTCAGATTCGTTAACTGTTCACTGAGTTCAGTATTTTGCTTATCCCCAGCTTGGATTTGATTTTGCAACTTATCCTGTTGATTTTGCAAACTTCTCCAAGAAAGGACAACTTCCCACTTTTGTTTTTCCAAAAATTCGCTACGATACTTTTGATATCTCTCAGCTTTTGCCTTATCTTGAGCTAAGCGATCGCATTGTGCCACTAATTCCGACTCAATAATCCGACAGCTATCTTCTTTTTCCTTAACTTCCTCTAAAGTATCCTTCGCTTGATGAATTTTCCTGTCAAAGGCAGCCACACCTGCTAGCTCATCGATAATTTCCCGACGTTCCCGCGCATTCATCGAGATAATACCTGTAACGTCCCCTTGCAGCACCACGTTATAACCGTCTGGGTTCACCCGCAAGCTTTCTAACTCTTCATGTAACTCCGAAAGCGTGCAAGAAATCCCATTAATGTAATAATTCGACGTATAAGTACCCTGCTGCGTCACCCTGAGCCGGCGCGTCACATACCAATCTTCACCAGGTTTCGCTTTAATTTTATCCTTGCGAGTGCGATCGTCTTCACTCAGTTCTTCCTCTTTAGGGGGTTCCTCCTCCACCTCATCCAGCAAAGAGTCATCATCTTCAATGGTGGTGACAACTAAATCTGCTTCATTAAAAATTTCATCCGGTGCGTGGTTTGACAAATCAAAAGTAACGGTAACACTCGCTTCCACTGTCGAACGAGCCTTAGATATCTGAGCAGTATTTACCAAATCAGGTAATTTATCCGCACGCATCCCCCTAGAACCAGCTAAACCCAGGCAAAATAGTAAAGCGTCGAGGATATTCGACTTACCCGAACCATTAGGACCAGTCACAACAGTAAACCCCGGTAACAATGGTACCGAAGTTGTGCCACCAAAAGATTTAAAATTTGTCAGTTCAACGCGCTTTATGTGAACCATAAGCGTTGTATATCTGGGCTAATGAAGTTCAAGTGTACCAAGTTATGTGTGATTTGCAACAGCGAATTATCGTCTGCAAGAGAAAAAATTGTGACAATATGCAAAATAATAATAGTTTGAGGGCTGAGTTAGGAGTACATTTAATTAGTACACTGAAATACTTAAGTTTAAATACTAAACTTTAAATACTTAGCTAGTGGTGAAGCCGGTGAAATTTTCATCGTAGATCACACCAACTTGACTAATACTACAACAGGAGTGGAAAGTGCGATCGCCTCACCAACTAACTGCTGTTTAGGTATTAACAACTACTACCAGTTCTCCAATCGGTCGGCAAGCAGTATTTGGATGTTGAATTTTGATGAAGTTGCGCTTAATAGCTGAGATTGTCAGACTCACACCAATAGCAAAAGATTAAGTTTTATTAAGCGCATGATCACAGAAAATTAAAATAATTATCCAGTATGCCCCTCTTTCAAAACTCGATCTAGGAGTTCTCTGGCAGGTTGTGCTTTAGAAAGTGCCGCTTGATGATCGCTATAAGCCCGCACAAGACGCGAAAGACCACTCACACCTGATTTTAGTTGTTCAAGTTCTTCGCCAGCCACTAATTCCCCATCTAGCATTCGCCCAATTAAAGGCTTAATATCACCCACCTCCTGGCGAATTTTTTGCAGCTTTTCGACAGTACTCAATAAAGCTTTCAACGAGTTTAAAATTTCATCAATACCTTGGCTATCTTCTATTGTTGCCGACGAAGTTGCGATCGCCTCCTCTTCTGCCTCCGAATTTAAGGATAATTCTTGTACAGAGGTTTCAGTTTTTACCCCATTTGTTTTTGCCATGTAACGTTTCCTCAAGAAATTTTCCTTAGTGTATAGTCTTATTGTCTATCCCACAGCCAATAACCTCAAGAAGTGTCAAAAAACTTTGCTCTCTGGACTATTTTCTATTATCCTTTGGCATAGTTTCCGTAAAATCCTTGTTGACTAAAGACAATTTTTGTTATATCTATTACCCTTGATTGCGGCAATTAACTAAGAATTAACTTAAACCTATGCGAACGACTACAAACTCAGTTCCCAATCCTCAAACGACGAGTTACCAAAGCTATCCGGCATCCGTACCGCTTTCGGTATATCGTGACTTGGCAGAGGAATTACAAGCTGCACTGGAAATGGTTAATTCATTGACTTTAAGAAACCAGCAACTGCAAACGGAAAACCAAGTTTTACAAAGAGAAATTACAAAAGCAGTAAATTCGGTTATACAGTTGCAGTATCTCGTTAATGCTCCTGAATCAACTAGTTATCACCCAGAAGTCCACACATCTGCCAACTTTAACTTCAATCATGAAGTCGAGCGAACGATTTCTGAACCTCAGAAGGTAGTTCGCACTCAAAAAGCAAATCCTCGTCGCCCAGCAGTTAATTCTCCTCAACCTAAAAAAACCAAAGTTAATCAAAAACCCCTACATCCAGAGGTTATACCTGATTATTTCCCCACAAACTATCCCACATATATTGAAGAAGAAGAAGTTCGCTATTATCCTCCAAAGCGACAACCGCAAACCAGCGAAACAAATGGTTGGACGCTGCTAATTGCGATTTTGCTGATTGTCATTACAGCTTTTGGTGCTGGTTATGTGGTTGTTCGACCTCTAATCCAAAGCCACAGTAATAGCTAATACCTGTTTTGGATAGAAGAGTCGCAAGCTACAGGAAATCTTCACATCAGCCAAGTAGGTTTATGCCTACGCAATATAGTCTTGAGGTATAGAAGCAAACGTACCATGAGTATCATGAGTATCGTCACATACCAAACTTTAAGCATTATTTCTGTTACAAGAAATACAAAATAATGATAAATTGATAATAATCAGGATTATAAATTCTGTTGATCAAATCTCTGTTGATGAGATGAAAACTGTAGCCTGTTGAATTTAATTTCATCAGGCATTGTATTTATTGAAAGTGGCATGATAATTTGTACATCTTGATTTCAGAATTTCCCTGTTTATTCTTTGAATGCAATAAATTGCAGCTACTGGCAGAGAATCTGGTTAGATAGATAAACGAAGCTACTCAAAGTAAGGAGAAAGAGAATGAGAAAAGTCGAAGCAATTATCCGTCCCTTCAAGCTTGATGAAGTCAAAATCGCCTTAGTCAATGCTGGTATTGTGGGGATGACAGTTTCCGAAGTCCGGGGTTTTGGTCGTCAAAAAGGTCAAACCGAGCGTTATCGTGGTTCGGAATATACTGTTGAGTTTTTGCAGAAGCTGAAAGTGGAAATTGTCGTTGAAGACAACCAGGTTGATATGGTAGTTGATAAAATTATTGCTGCGGCTCGTACTGGTGAAATTGGTGATGGTAAAATCTTTATCTCACCTGTTGAACAGGTTGTGCGGATTCGGACAGGTGAGAAAAATACTGAAGCAGTGTAGTCATTAGTTAATTAGTAGTTAATGGTGAATGGTTATTACTGATTAATCAATGTCTCAGCCGTTCGACATTTAACTTGCATAAAATAGTAGCGGGCAAGCCTGCCTTCGTTGGCGTAGCCTTCCCGCAAGCTATGATTTGAAGGGATGCCCGCATTCCATCCAAAAGAAAGTAGGCAGTCCCGATGAAAAAATTTCATCGCCAAGCATGAAAGGCAGACAGGGAGACAGGGAGACGCGGGGACGCGGAGAATAACGAATGACTCTTTCAAGTCAGATAATGACGCAAAGATGGGGAGATGTGTTGCCAGATTTTGGAGAAACAGTATTAAAGCTGATTGTCGATTTCCCAATTACTGCAAATTCGGCAATTTTTGAAGTAACTCTGTAAAGGCTTTGCCGCGATGACTGATAGAACGCTTCATTTCTGGTGTCATTTCTGCATAGGTTAATTGTTGTTCGGGCACGTAAAATATGGGATCATAGCCAAAACCCCCATTCCCTTGAGGAGCATAGAGAATTTCGCCACGACAAATTCCTTCAGTTTGTAAAACGATCGCACCATCTGGACGAGCAATTGCGATCGCACAAACAAATTTTGCTTGCCGATTTTCTTGATTACTGAGTTCTTTTAACAACCGATTTATTCGGTCAATATCTGAATTGCCATAACGGGCAGAATATACTCCTGGTCTACCATTCAAAGCATCCACAGCCAAACCAGAATCATCAGCGATCGACCAATTGCCTGTAGCTAATGCTACTTGTGAAGCTTTTAAGCAGGCATTTGCCGCAAAGGTTTCACCAGTTTCTTCAATTTCTAATTCTTCGGGTTTGAGTATTAATTCCCAACCAGAATCAATTAGATAAGCTTGCATTTCTTTGAGTTTTCCTGGATTTCCGGTAGCAACAACCAAGTTCGTCATTTGTGAATATTCCTTAATCACTGGCTGGTCATTTGTGATGATTCTCTGGGAATCATATCAGGTTCGCCGAAACCGGAGCAGAGGAGAGACAGAGATAATAATCAGAAATAATGCGATCGCCTGGGAAACTGGAAAAATAATCCAGCATCAAAAATATGTGATCTATTCAACTTCTCTCAACACATCATTGATTGGACATTCTGGATCATCAAAACTCAGGGAGATTTCATATCGAGTTAATGGAAAACATTCTAAAAGTTTATCTTTGTCAAAACTCTCTAATCTCCACCACAAAGTTTGTACAGCAATTGGCTGCTGTTCATCTAATTCAAAGGTAATTTCACCAAAGTTATTGACTCCCACAATCTCCTTTCCATGACCCCACAATCCTTTATATTCGTGATAATTTTTTGCCATGTTTAGATAATTTTCTAATGCTGGGCGACGGTTTTGTGTTGGTAAAGGAGCAATTACAGATTTTGGTTCTTTTTGCTGTGCAGATTTACCCCTGTGACAATCCCAAAAAGAATTATTGAAGTTGATTTTCTCTAACTTAGCGGATAAAAAATCTATTCGATACCACCATTCTGGTTTTTTTAATACTTCTAAAAATCGAAACCAAGTTCTGTTTTCGACTAAATTTACTATTGCTGGCTGTTCTTTTACACTCCACGGGAAACACTGCATCAATTCGTCAGAATAAGTATAAAAATTACCAATTGGTAATTCTTGTAATTCCGAATTTGCCCAGCCTAAAATTTCAGCTTTTGGATGATGATCGACAACTTTAAAGGGGATGAAACCTTTCAAATGTAATGAATAACTACCGCCAGCTTCCCGTTTCTCATTTTTAAAAGAACTACTGGTAAATTGAACAATGACAATTTCATGATTAATCTGATGCTGATTTTGGGGATTTGTTTGATTCTTTTGAATCCTATTACTACATCCTGGAAACGCCTGATTAGCTGAATATTGTAAACGTGCTGCAAAGCTATAGTGAACATCCCCAGAGAGGATAACTACACGACTTTGAGGTGTGGGGTTGCGTAATGCTAACCGGGCTAAAAATTGTTCAAATGCTTTTGCTTCTAATCCCCAAGCTTCCGGATCAAATCCCCAAGCGGCTGTTCCTAGTTTTTCGGCTAATGTTTTCGCTGATTTTTGAATGCCTTCGAGGAAAGGTAAGCCGACAACAGGGCCAGGTGAAATTATAAAAGTTATGGGTGTTTGTGCATTCAAGTCAGGTAGTTGTTGCTGACATGCGGCTTCGCTTAACAGGGCGGGAAAATCAAATTCTCCACCAGGAAAACCTCTGCGAGTCCGGGTATCGAGGAAAATAACTTCATAACCGGGCGCTTTGATGCTGTAATGCCACTGTATTGCTTGAGGAAAATGGGGTAGTTGTCTGGGGTTTGTGTTTCTAATATCTGCAATGGTGGGTAAACCGATGCGTTGAGTAATCTCTTGCTCGGATTGGCTATCTTTCCCACCGGAGGCAAACCATTTTTCTGCGGCTTTGAGTAATACTGCCCCTGGATTATCTTTAAGGTGATGTTGAGTAAATTGTTCAGGTGTATTTCCCCAGGCTTGACAAATGGCATATGCTAGTAGACCATTTTGCAGTATGCGGCAACCCAGAGGTTTGGATAAAACGCGATCGCACCATCCCAAATTCAAGTTCCAGTCGTCGGTGATTTCGTGGTCGTCAAATATCATGTAGGTGGGGATATTCGCTAAGGCACGCCTGACTTGGGATAAGGTGGAGAGGAAGTTTTTAAGATGGGTAATTTCTTGTCTAAATTCTTTTTTGCCTCGATTAAATCGGGGTGGATTTTGATGAATATCAGTAAATTCTGGAAAGTTTTCGGATTCTGTCCAAAGTACATCGCTCCAAGCAAATAAATACATCACCATAAATTCACCAAAGGTAAATAAATGGCTTTTGTCTATGTTGGTAATCCGGTTAAATTTATCGATACTGGCAGTTAAACCGGCAATCTTTGTAGCTAATTTATTGCGTTTACCGGGCTGTAATTCGGCTGGATTGTTAACATCAGGTAATGGTTCTGACCATCCCAAAAGTGTTGTTGATGCATCCATTAAGATGAATAATAAAGCATCTGCAACATCATCGGCATAGATTTGGTCGCCTGTTAAAAAAAGTTGGTGTGGACGCTGTTGTGGCGAGAGTATCAGCGCTTCGTGAATCATTTTGTCTAAACCTGCCATGGCATCTAGGCTTTCGCCATGCAATTTCCGACAGGAACCATGTACTATGCGTAATTCATTTAAATTTTGGGGAGGTAATGCAAAACTGGGTAAATTAAAAGCGGGGTAAGTAATATCACTAATCAAACCAATTGCATTTAAAATTCCGGGAGTATCAAGTTTTTTGCCATCAAATTCTAAATCGTAGAGATAATTTTCACCATATAAAAGTACATTTGATGCAGCTTTGGCAGTGACAGCAGTGACATACAAATTTGTGCCAATTTTAATTGTTTTCTGACTGCCAGACAGCAATAAATTATAATTTAAATCGAAAACTTTTAAAGTTACATTGCAACTAGTTTTTAAAGCCACCCAAACAGTCACTGCATTGGGTTCTGTTCGCCGCAAAATTGGACCAGCGAGAACTAGCGGCATGGTATGAATTCGCTCTCGTAATGGTATCCAACCCATAATCAAACCTGAGGGGAACAATTCGAGTATATTTCCCCTGGAGTAGAAAGTGTCAAGGATAATTTAAAATAATTTGTAATTCATCAGTTTTCAGGTGAGCAATGCCCACCCTACTATCTATAAATCATCTTAATTTAAATTTTTGGCTGCAATTTTTGATCTAGTCCAAAATACTAGCAAAGAAATCAATTGTATCTTTTAATGCTTTGATAAATCCGTCTATTTCTTCAGTAGTATTGTAGAAAGATAAACTAGCCCTGGCTGTGCCAGGTAAATTTAAGTAGCGGTGTAATGGTTGTGTGCAATGATGTCCAGAACGAATTGCTACACCTTCTTGATCTAATAATGCCGATAAATCATTAGGATGGATATCACCTGCATTAAAAGAAGCTAATGCAGCACGTCCAAAACCGTTAGCATTAGGCTTTGTTCCATATATAGTAATGTTGGGAATTGCTTCTAATTCTTGGAATAAGTAAGCTGTTAATTCGGCTTCGTAGGCATGAATTTGATCCATCCCCAGTTTAGTTAAGTAATCGACTGCTGCACCTAAAGCGATCGCTTCTCCAATTGCTGGTGTTCCGGCTTCAAATTTATGGGGTAATTCGGCATAGGTAGAATGGTCTAAATATACCTCAGAAATCATTTCACCACCACCTAAAAAGGGCGGCATTGCCTGTAATATTTCTTCTTTACCATATAAAAAACCAATACCAGTAGGAGCGCACATTTTATGTCCCGAAGCTACAAGCCAATCACAATCTATAGCTTGGACATCGATAGGCATATGGGGTACACTTTGGCAAGCATCTATTAATACTTTTGCCCCGTATTTATGGGCAAGTTGGCAAATTTCTTCGACTGGATTGATGCAACCCAAGGTGTTAGAAATATGAACTACAGATACTAATTTTGTTTGATTGGAAATTAACTTTTGAAAGTGGGCAAAATCAAAGCCTTCTTCAGGAGTTAATTCCACATGTTTGAGTACTGCGCCTGTTTTTTCCGCAACGAATTGCCAGGGCACTAAATTACTATGGTGTTCCATCACCGAGAGAATAATTTCATCCCCTCGTTGTAAATTATTCATTGCCCAGCTATAGGCGACTAAATTAATCGCTTCAGAAGCATTGCGGGTATAGATAATTTCATTGCGGGAATTAGCATTAATAAATGCGGCAATTTTATCCCTGGCACCTTCATAAGCATCGGTAGCTTTGGCGCTGAGGGTGTGCGCGCCACGATGGACGTTAGAGTTATAGTTTTCGTAATAGTCGCGCCAGGTATCGAGGACAAATCGGGGTTTTTGGGATGTGGCGGCGCTATCGAGGTAAATTAGCGGTTTCCCATTCACTTCCTGGTTGAGAATGGGGAAGTCCTTGCGAACTTTTTGAGCAATGGTTTGTGGTTGGGTGATATGCATAATTTAAAAGTTAGGAGTTAGGAGTTAGAAGTTAGAAGTTAGGAGTTAAGAATGAGAAATTATTGATTCCCCTATTCCCGATTAACTATTAACCACTAACTACTAACCAATAGCAATTAAAACTGTTTGACAATCTTCAGTAAATTGTCCCGTAGGGAATTCACGGGAATATTGTTAATGATTTCGGTGGCGAAGGCATTAATTAACAAATTGCGAGAATCTTCTTGGTTGATACCGCGACTTTGCAGGTAGAAAATTTCATCATCTTCTAATTGACTGACGGTAGCACCATGAGCGCATTTAACATTGTCTGCGGTAATTTCCAGTTGGGGTTTCGTGTCAACCCGCGATTTGGAGGATAGGAGTAAATTCCGATTTAATTGGGCAGCATTGGTTTCTTGGGCTGGTTTCGGTACAAATACCTTACCGTTAAAGATTGCATGTGCCTTATCACCAACAATATTTTTTTGTAACTGGTTACTAACACCATAAGGATAATTTAACGCGATCGCACTATGCATATCGGCTGTTTGTTCGCCTTTAATCATCGCTAACCCGTTTAGGGTTGTTTCTGTTTGTTCGCCAGTTTGAAGAATTTCTAAGTTGTGGCGGGATAACTTGGCACCAAGTGCGATCGTATTACAAGTATATCGACTATGGCGTGCTTGGGTAACGGCTGTTTTGCCAATGTGGAATGCCTCTGTGGAGTCGTTTTGCAGTCGAGTATGGTTGACGCTGGCATTTTCCGCAATCCAAATTTCCGTGACAGCATTAGCGAAATAAGTACCTGTGCTACCGGCGACAAATTCCTCCACAAAACTGACTTGTGAGCCAGTTTCCGCCACCAGTAAACAGCGCGGCTGGGAAATTACCGGATTTTCACCAGCACTGATAAATACTAAATGGATGACTGTGTCAACAATGACATTCTTAGAAACCCAAATTACTGCTGCATCTGGTGCGATCGCGGTATTTAAGGCTGTAAATACTTCTAATGCGCCCTCTGCTTGGGCGAGATACTCTTGAGTCTTTTCTGTATATTCAACAGGTAATTTAGATAAATTGGTAACTAAGATACCTTCTGGTAAACTTGATACTGATGATAATTTCGGTTCGTAAATACCGTTCACAAATACCAAACGGCTATTTGCTGTTTCCGGTAGTGGAGCGACCTGTAATGTCTCTACATTTGTAGTTGCAACAGTGAAATTGATCTTTTTTAATGCCGATAAATCTGTAAAACGCCATTCTTCATCGCGGTTGCTAGGTAATGTCGAATGACGTACCCAATTAGCTGCGGTTTTTTTCACATCCTGCAACCAACTAGGTGGCAACGTGACATTTTGCGTCTCTACAGTATTTAACAACCCCGTTAAATAGCTATCCCTATCCAAGAGAGTAGACATGAGACTAGCGACATTAGAATTGGGAATTGGGCTGGGGGAAACTTGTACCATAACAACTAAACTCCCACAGTTTCAGCAAATTGTTCCAAAATCCAGTCATAACCACGTTCTTCCAACTCTAGGGCTAATTCCTTACCGCCAGAACTGAGGATGCGTCCACGTGCCATAACATGAACATAGTCAGGGACAATATAATTCAGCAAACGCTGATAGTGGGTAATCATAATTGTGGCATTTTGAGGATTTGCCAACTGATTGACACCACCTGCAACAATTTTCAGTGCGTCAATATCCAAACCCGAATCCGTCTCATCCAAAATTGCCACTTTCGGTTCTAGTAAAGCCATTTGCAGAATTTCATTCCGCTTTTTCTCGCCACCCGAAAAACCTTCATTCACACTACGGTTTAAAAAAGCTGAGTCCATTTTCACCACATCTAGCTTTTCGTAAACCAAATCCTCAAAATCAAAAGGTTCCAACTCCTCCAAACCTTGCGCTTTCCGCTTCGAGTTATAGGCAACCCGCAAAAAGTCTAAATTGCTTACCCCAGGAATTTCCAAAGGATACTGAAAAGCCAAAAATACGCCACTTCTGGCTCTATCTTCTGCCGACATCTCCAATAAATTCTGCCCTTGGAAAATTACCTCACCACCAGTCACTTCATAAGCCGGATGTCCAGCCAAAACCTTAGAGAAAGTACTTTTACCCGAACCATTAGGCCCCATAATCGCATGAATCTCGCCGGCTTTGACTTCAAGATTCAATCCTTTTAAAATTGGCGTTCCCTCAACACTAGCTGTCAAATCACGCACCGACAGCAATACTTCACTATTTTCAATAATCATCTTTCTTTTTCTTTCTTCTTTCTGTACTTTCTTCGCTTTCCAGTTCTTGCCAAAAAAGCTTTGTTTCAGGCTTAGAGACTCAGAAAAACTGTGCGACTCGGTGATTTGGGGCAGGCAAACTTCTAGCCAACACTACCTTCAAGTTTCAAGCTCAATAACTTATCAGCCTCAACAGCAAACTCCATCGGTAACTGGTTGAATACATCCTTACAGAAACCGCTAATCATCATTGATACGGCATCTTCGGCGGAAATACCCCGTTGGCTAAAGTAAAATAATTGGTCTTCCCCTATTTTCGATGTCGAAGCTTCGTGTTCTACTTTTGCAGTATTATTTTGCACCTGAATATAAGGGAATGTATTCGCATGGGCATTGTCCCCAATTAGCATTGAGTCGCATTGTGAATAGTTTCTAGCGCCCTTTGCCGTCGGATTTACCTTCACCAAACCACGGTAGCTATTGCTAGATTTGCCTGCGGAAATACCCTTAGAAATAATCGTACTGCGGGTATTCTTGCCAACGTGAATCATTTTTGTGCCGGTGTCCGCTTGCTGCATATTATTAGTTAGCGCCACCGAGTAAAATTCGCCTACGGAATTGTCACCAACTAAAACACAGCTAGGATACTTCCAAGTAATTGCCGAACCAGTTTCTACCTGCGTCCAGGAAATTTTAGAATTGACACCCTGACACAAACCACGTTTAGTCACAAAATTGTAAATACCACCCTTACCGTTGGCATCTCCCGCGTACCAATTTTGCACCGTAGAGTATTTAATTTCAGCATTATCTAAGGCAACAAGTTCCACAACCGCAGCATGTAGCTGGTTGCTGTCATACATTGGCGCTGTACAACCTTCTAGGTAGGAAACATAGCTACCTTCTTCGGCAACAATTAAAGTCCGCTCGAATTGTCCAGTATCACCGTTATTAATCCGGAAATAAGTAGATAGTTCCATAGGGCACTTGACACCCTTGGGAATATACACAAATGAACCATCGCTAAATACAGCAGCATTTAAAGCCGCAAAGTAGTTGTCAGCAATGGGAACAACACTACCCAAATACTTCTCAATCAATTCTGGATGTTCTTGAAGAGCTTCGGAAATCGAGCAGAAAATTACACCATCCTTAGCTAGCTTCTCCTTGAAGGTGGTAGCGACGGAAACGCTATCAAAAATAGCATCCACTGCAACATTAGCGAGTCGCTTCTGCTCGGTGAGGGGAATACCCAGCTTCTCAAAGGTTTCTAGTAAAGTCGGATCGACTTCATCCAAGCTGTTTAATTTTTTCTTACTTTGCTTAGGGGCAGAGTAATAGATAATATTTTGATAGTCGATCGCCGGATAATTTAAACCAGACCAATCTGGCTCGGTCATTTTTAGCCAGTGGCGATATGCCCGCAGGCGAAACTCCAGCATAAATTCCGGCTCGTTTTTTTTAGCGGAGATGAGACGAACAATATCTTCGCTTAACCCACGAGGTATAGTATCAGCCTCGATGTCGGTGACAAAGCCGTACTTGTAAGGTTGATTGACTAGGGTTTTAACTGTAGAACTCATCAGTGGTTTCTCGCGTTCTCTCTTTAGGATTCTCTTTAAGAATGGGAGACAGGCTTTTGAGGCGCTTCTCGCCAATTGTTACAGTAATTTCAAACCGTGCAAACGGCTGTTAGAATAGTTTTAGGCAATAAAACAACAGATGTGTTGTTTAAGTTATCTTTATTTTACGCTAGATTAACAACAATATTGTTGTCAAAGTCAATTTTTCCGCAGTTATTTTTGAAAATTATTTGGGGCGAAGATGCAAACGACGCAGCAGACCTCAACGAAGGAAGATATTTTAGAATATCTTTTGAAACATGGACAAGCATCGGCTCTAGAGTTAGCCGAAACGCTAGAAATTAGCCCCCAAGCGATTCGTCGCCATCTCAAAGATTTGGAGGCGGAGGAACTGATTGTCAATTCGTCATCAGTACAGACTGGGATGGGTCGTCCACAGCTAATATATAAGTTAAGCCAGTTAGGACGCGATCGCTTACAACCAAGGCAAGGCTATGGGAATTTTGCGGTATCGCTGTTGGACACCTTAACGGAAACAGTGGGACGCGAACAGGTAGGAACAATATTGCAAAAGCAATGGGAGCGTAAAGCTCTAGAATATCGCGATCGGGTTGGTGATGGTTCCCTTGTCCAACGCTTAGCTGTGCTGGTGGAATTGCGAAAAGCTGAAGGATATATGACGGAATGTCACCCAGTCGAAGTGGGTGAGGGGGATTTACGCGAGCGTCGGTTTATCATCGCCGAGCATAATTGTGCAATATCTAATGTGGCAGAGTCTTTCCCTAGTGTTTGCGGACACGAATTGGAAATGTTTGCTGCTGTTTTGCCCGATTGTACGGTAGAACGTACCCATTGGATGATTAATGGTGAACACCGTTGTGGCTATTTAGTGCGTTCCCGCTAGGGTTTGATTGTAATGTTACGAAAACAGGAAAATTAATTATTAAGTTTCTTGACTAAATTTCAGTTTAGGTTATGGTGACAGATTAATTAGTCATAGCTGTTACGGATTGGCTATACTTGATAGTCTTGATTGGTTCGTCAATCATCTGCAAATTTTCATTTACTAAGTATTTATCTTAAGTGATTATGGACTTGCCACCGCAACAACCAGGAACACAATTTTTAACAGCAGAAGAGTCAGCAAAAGTTGATGCGGCATTGCTTTCATCTCCTGAGAAATTTCTCACAAGAATAACTATTTCCTCTTTGCGAGTATTAACTCATATAGCGGAAGAGTATGATGTTAATCTCGAAGATTTAACTGCCCAACAAGTTATAGCCTGGTTTGAGAAGGATAGTAAAATTCGCCGTGAAGCCGGAATTGATGCGGCATTTTTGAAGTGGTAATTTGATGATAGTTAGTTGTTGATTACGAATTACAAATTGGTATCATCTGTATTTAATTCCCTAGCTAATACATTCGCTAATCGCTCTAGCTCCGTGGTAGGAACTTGATGAGATATTGGTAAAAAGAGAACATGTTTCATCAAATACTGAGCATTGTCAATTTGCAAATGGCTACATTGATGTGCCGAAGCTTCTGGAACTGTCAAACTAGTAGTTCCTCTAGTGACATCAAAATTATGCGATCGCAATTTTACCATCAGAGATTCGGGATTGGCGACGAGAATTGGAAATAACCAATAAGAATGGTAACTTGCGTCAATTCCAGGAATTTTCATATTTTTGATATTTTTTTTGATGATGGCAAGAAAATATTCAGCAGTTTGAATGCGAGCCGAAAAATTGTCACATCTACTCAATCTATATGCAAGAAACCAGATTAAATGATGGGGAGGTTGATAACGTAATTTAGTAAGTAAATTCCCTTGAGAAAAACCTCGTGTTGTCGCATTAATTGTTGCATCTAAATCTTTTTTGAATATCTGTAATATCTGAAGTAACAGGTAATAAATCACAGGGATTGAGAGTGTTTTTAGTAATATAAATTTCCCAACTCGCACAAAAAACCATAACTCACTCTTCCGTGGATACTGCTGCTGCAAATATTCTATTTTCTCAGCTTGCTTTCTATCTTTGAATACTGCCACTCCTCCACCCAAAGCAGTAGATGATTTTATCGCCCCAAAACTAAAAAAACTCACATCTGCTTGCGGGTGTCCATAGTATTTCTTTCCTGCAAATGCTTGAGCGCAATCCTCAATCAGAATCAAATTATATTTTTGGCAAAATTCTACATAGGGTTGCAAATCAATAATAGTACCAAATAAATGGGCAATCAGGAGAATTTTTGTTTTTTGAGAAACCAGCTTCTCTAATAATTCTAATGATGGTTCACAACCTTCCAGGGAAATATCAACAGGAACCGGAATTAACCCATTAAGTTTAATAATTTCCACCATATTTTTAATATTGATTGCACTCATTAATACTTCCGATTCAGAAGGAAATTTTAATGATTGTAATAGTAAATCAAATGCAGTTCTCACAGAAAATGTAACTACAATTGCTTTATCTTCTGGGAAAAAAGAGGTAATTCTAGTCAGACTCTCATTGATATCCAAACTTCGAGAAAAAGATATAATACTAGTGATTAAGTCCTGGAAACTAATATCTAGTTGTAGTCGAGGATAAATTTGGTTTCGATTGGGGATTGTGGCATTCATCATTGTTTGCAACCAATTTATTAACTGTAATTGAAACTTCCTAAAAAATGACCAATTAAATATAGTGATCCACACAAAACTACTAAATCCTTCGGCTGATTTAAATTTGCATTATCTGAGATAAAATAATCCAAATCTGGCACAGAAAAGGCAGCCTCCATTGCTAAACTTAAGTTAGAATATATTTGACAAAAACTTAAACTTGGACAGATTTTTTGCGCCAAAATTGCCAACTCTTCAGGTGTCGCTGTACTGTGATCTGGAACAGGTAATATATATAAGCGATCGCCATCTCTTAGCAATTCTGCAAATACCTTGTCATGCTCCTTTGTTGATAACATTCCCATTACCCAACTAACTGATTGGATATTCAGCGAATCTACATATTTTCTCAGCACTTTTGCCGCCGCCGGATTATGGGCACCATCAAGTAATAATTTATAGGTTTTTTCTTGATTAATATCTTGATGAATATCTTTATTTTTCCAATTAACCCATTGCATTCTCCCCCACCATTTAGTTTTACCCATACCATTGATAATGACTGTTTCTGTTAGTTGATTCCAGCCCTGATGCTGTAAACTTTCTAAAGTTGCTAGCGCCAAAGCTGAATTGGCTAACTGAATTTGTCCTGCTAACGCCAAGGGATATTTAATTGTTTTTTCTGGGCGAAAAATTGATTGATATTCTGCCATTGGCATTAAATTATCAACTAAATTATCAATTTTTTTAGACACTTCTGGTTTCAAAATTTGACAATCCAGTTCTGTAGCTCTGGCAAGTACGACTTGTTCAGCATCCGGTGGTAATTGTCCCATCACCACAGGACACCCCGCTTTGACAATTCCGGCTTTCTCTCCAGCAATCTTGGTGACGGTAGAACCAAGCTGTTGCCAATGTTCGCGACTAATTGACGTAATCACTGATACTAAAGGCTGTGGGCAAACGTTAGTGGCATCTAAACGTCCTCCCAAGCCCACTTCTATGACAGCGATATCAGCCTTTTGTTGGGCAAAATATAACCAAGCGGCGGCGGTAATTACTTCAAATTGTGTCGGTGATTCTTCATTGGGTTCAATTGCCTGTTGCACTTGCAATAATAATTGACAAAATACTTCCTTCGTAACTTGCTTCTCATTCAGGCTGATACGTTCCGTCCAATCGACTAAATGAGGTGAAGTATAACGTCCAGTACGATAGCCCGCTTCTGTAAGCACAGATGAAAGATAAGCACATACTGAACCCTTACCATTTGTACCAGCCACGTGAATTATCGGTACTTGAAGGTGGGGATTCCCAAGATTTTGTAACAGTTTGTAAATGCGATCGCAACCTAAATGCACACCGAAGCGTTGAAAGGGCTGGAGAATTGACTCAATATTCATAGTTGGCAAGGAGGAGTGGGAATTGGGCAATTTTCCTGTAAAAACAATCACAGAATAAAACCGACTGTTTCTCTTACAAGTAAACAGTCGGTTAAATTTTGATTAATAATTTAGCGTTCTAAATTTGGGTTTAAGCGTCTCTGTTTAAAAAACCTTGAGCTTGGCGTAATGCAGCCGCACCAATGTTGAATACAGCCCAACCAGCAGCTACTGCAATTGGAGCTAGCACAATCGCCACGCGAAAATCAATATCCATATCAAGAACCCCTCTGTTAAGTAAAGATTTAAGTTTTGTCAATTCTTCTCATTTTATTTTTAGCTAAAGTGGTGATTTTTTCCAAGCTTTTTTGTAAAGAATGTTTACAATTTTGTAAATAAAGCTGTGGGAAAGGAGCTATGAAGAATCAAAAGCTTCCCAATCCAACCTAAATCACTCCGCAAATCCCAAATCTGAGCCTTTACCAGCATGAACTAAACCTAATTTTTGGTAGCGTTTGGCATGTTCAATTAATTCTGTGGCTTCTTCCAAGGAAACTTGGCGTACCACTTTAGCTGGAATGCCCATAACTAGCGATAGGGGTGGTACATCTTTGGTGACAACAGCTCCAGCACCAATAATACTGCCGCTCCCCACTCGTACCCCATCTAAAACAATTGCACCAATACCAATCAAGCAACCGCGTTCGATATGTGCTGAATGGATAACGGCACGATGCCCGATAGTAACGTAATCTTCTAAGATTGTCGGCTTACCAGGGTCACCATGTAAAATTGCACCATCTTGGATATTAGTACATTCACCAATTTCAATTTTTTCGACATCCCCACGTACAACTGCACCATACCAAATGCTGACACCTGGAGAAATCTTTACAGAACCAATTAAATCAGCGCTATCTGCCACAAAAGCAGCTTGAGAAATGTCGCAAGGCGACCAATAGGAAGATGTAGACACGATAGAATATGAGTGTAGAACCCAAGAATAGTTAAATAAATCAATTTGCGTAGTTTAGTTGCAAAACCAGAATATCATGACAACAACAGCCAAGCCTGAATAATGAAATGTAAACTCGATATATCCACTGCTAAATCAGAGTTACTACAAAACACTGTTTTGCTAACGTAGTTTTTCTCATCATGAGAAATATTTATGAGTAATAAATTTACTTTTTTGTGGGGAAACTTTAAACTAAAAATCCCCAACTAAAAATCAACAATCTGGAAATCCCACTTTACAAAAATCTATCAATTCGCAACTAATATCAACTTTTGTACATGAGATAAATTTCGATAACTTAAAAAATCATAAAATGTTGTCGTGAAGACCTTAATCAGTAGTTAAACTAATGCAATTTATCAAAAGTTGAAAATAAAAAGTGTAAAATGTAACTATTTTACTGATGTTTTATTAAAAGATATGTTTAAATGCACTTCATGATGAATTCAGCCTTGCAGTACCCAATCTTCGGTCCCGAAATTCAGTGTCCCCACTGCCGCCAAACTATTCCGGCACTGACACTAACTGATACATATTTATGCCCTAGACATGGAGCATTTGAAGCCAATCCCAAATCAGGAGAGTTAATTCATCTTCAATCGGGACGACATTGGCGCAGATGGGATAGTGAGTGGTATCGCCAGCACACACACCCCGATGGCATTAGGTTTGAAATTCACGAGGCACTTGATAAACTTTATACTCAAGGTTATCGAGCAACGCGAGTTATTATTGCCCGACGCTATCAGGAGTTGATGAGCGGATATTTAGAGCGGAGTACCCCTTGGCGTTCCGGACAATCGGAGGGGACATCCGCGCGACTGTATGGCTTACCAGTGGAGTTTAGCCCCGAAGCGTCTGAGGATAGTTGCTGGGAAGTAATCAATTTTGATTTAGATAAAGAACCTGGAGTCCCTGTCAGGTATCCATATTTTCGGCTGTTTGAGTAGAGAATGTGGTGACATAAGGCAGAGTGGGGGAGGAGCGAGTAGCAAAGGGCGCGAGGTTGTTTTACTCATTATCCCCGTACACTCTCCCCTATTCCCCGCCTAGTCCTTTCCCCGTATCACCTCCCACCCATCCTCAACTCCCCAATTTTATGCACCACGCTTCGATCCGAACAGCCAATATCCATCGTGCGATCGCATTTTACGAGCAATTGGGTTTTACAGTCATCGAACGCTTCACAACTGGCTATACCCTGGCTTGTTGGATGGAGGGGTTAAACGGCAGAATTGAACTCATCCACATACCCGAACCAAAACCTGCACCTGATGGGTTTGCAGATGAACACTATGTAGGGTATTATCATTTGTCATTCGATTTAACTGAACTCGTTTCCGATTTACCTAGCTGGTTGTCTTCTTTACAGGAAAGTTTTGCATTCGTGTCCCAAAATGATCAGAATGGCTTACTACCACTGAAGATTCTTTTAGAACCAACACAGCAACAAATCGGTAATACTATCTATGAGGTGACTTTTATTGCCGATGCAGATGGTTTGCCTTTAGAGTTTATTCGTGTTATCGGGAAATTATCAAACTCGTAAAATTCGCTGTCATCTATCACTGTTCCCAGAATTACTTATCAGCAAAGTAATTCCCTCTTTCCCAAGCTTCATCCTTGGTTGTTCCATAGACTGGCAAAGCTAGATTATGTTTTGCTAGTGGGTAATCGTAAATCTTAATTTTGACTTTGCTTAAACTGTTCTACAGCAATAAGTACATGAGCAAAAATAAATATATAAAGAATATACAAAAGTGTTGACCCATAATTATTGCTGTAACCAATTGAGAGGCTTTTGCGGGGTAATACCAACCTCAGGTTTGATTTTGCTGATTTACCTGCTAATTTCCCAATTAATTTTCTCCAGCAAGATTCTTTGTTTAATTCCTCTGTAGAATAATCTTATCTGTAGTGTTGCCGAGGCAACAGATTACTGAGAGGGATTACACTATTATTCAGCAAAAAATCATGTAAATAAGTTTACAGATGAGATACTAAAAAGCATGTCTGTGTTTGCTAAACTATATCGATATAGATTTCCATTATTTTTTCTTAGTCTTTGGCTAGCTATTATATTGCTGGTCAATGATTATTCTGCTTATAGCCAACTCACAAATATATCTAATAAAGTAATTTTGCGTAAGGAATTAGTTACAAATAAAACGATTGCTCAACCAATGAATGATACTGTCCACAAAATAGTGCTGGAAAATGGTCTGACAGTACTGACAAAAGAAGTTCATACAGCACCAGTAGTGACAGTACAGGTATGGTATAAAATTGGTTCACGCAACGAAGAAGTCGGTGTCAATGGCATTGCCCATCAACTCGAACATATGATGTTCAAAGGTACTACTAGCCGTCCCATTCAGTTTGGACGCTTGTTTAGTGCTTTGGGTAGTGACTCCAATGCTTTCACCAGTTATGACCAAACGGCTTATTATGGAACCGTCGAGCGTGAGAAATTGAACGCTTTGATGGAATTAGAAGCAGACAGAATGCAAAACTCGCTGATTGATGCGGAACAGTTAGTTAGTGAAAAGCGAGTTGTGATTTCAGAATTGCAGGGTTACGAGAATGATCCTGAGTACCGCCTGAACCGTGCGGTAATGCGAGCAATTTTTCCGTATCATCCCTATGGATTACCTGTCGGTGGTACAAAAGATGATGTTGAAAAATTTACCGTTGATCAAGTACGTAAATACTATAATAATTTTTACAATCCGAATAATGCTGTTTTAACAATAGTTGGGGATTTTCAAACTGATGCAGTTATCCAAGAGGTAAAAGAGAAATTTGGCAAGTTAGCTAAACAGGAACAAATAAGGACTAATAGTCAACAATTTTCAATTACACAGCAATCCCTGCAAAGTTTTGCACAGACTTCTCAAAGCCGGAAAAACCCAATAATTCTTCAAGAACCTGGAGCCGCAGCGATTTTACAAACGGTTTATCCTTTACCAAATATTCAGCATCCAGATTCCCCTGCATTGGATGTAATGGATTATATTTTGTCAGAAGGGCGTAATTCGCGTTTGTATCAAGCCTTAGTTGATTCTGGAATTGCTAATGATGTCAGTGGTTCGGTTGCCAGTTTAATCGATTTTGGCTGGTATGAATTATCGGTAACGGCAGCCCCAAAACAAGACTTAAAAAAAATAGATGAGATTCTGGCTCAAGAAATTACCAAACTTGCTCAAAAGGGTGTTACTGCTGACGAGATCAAACGTGCCAAAGCACAGTTTGAAGCTTCAGTAATTTTAGGTAATCGAGACATTACTAGCCAAGCAATGCAACTGGCTAACGATGAGATCGTCACGGGGGACCATAATTATATCAATTATTACTTGGAAAATCTCCGCCAAGTGACTTCTGAAGATGTGCAACGTGTTGCCAAGCAGTATCTCAAATTGGAATCACGTGTAGTAGGTTATTTCCAACCAACTCAAGCACCAATCACATCAAAAGGTAGTGGTAAAAACAAGTTAAATCAAACCCACGAAAGTTTTATTTCTGGTGCCGCTTCAGATACAACTGATGCATTTAAGTATTTACCCCAGGTTGAAGCAGTTTCCCAACAAGCTTCTCCACCTCAGATTTTGCCAGAATCTATGACTTTGGCGAATGGACTGCGAATTTTAATGTTAGATGATAAAAGTACTCCCACGGTGACATTGAGTGCTTATCTCCAAGCTGGTTCAGAATTTGACAGTGATGCTAAAGCTGGGTTGGCGGAATTAGTCGCTGACAATTTATTAAGCGGTACTAAAACAAAAGATGTACTATCCCTTGCCAAAGCCTTGGAAGAGCGAGGTGCAAATTTAGAGTTTAATGCTGTGCGGGAAGGGGTAAGGATCGAAGGTGATAGTTTAGCAGCTGATTTACCTGTGTTACTGCATACTTTAGCTGATGCGGTTAAAAATCCAGTCTTCCCCAAAAAAGAACTAGAATTAAGTCGCAGGCAGGCTTTAACTGCACTTATTCAGGAATTAGATGACCCTTCGGAAGTTGCTAGAAGAGCATTCATACAGTCTATTTATCCGAAAACACACCCATTGCATAAGTTTCCCACTAAGGAAAGTTTGCGCCGAATTTCTCGTCAAGATGTAATTGATTTTAAGGCCAAACACTACCGTCCGGATCGGATGATACTAGCAATAGTGGGGGATTTTGACCGAGCCAAGGTACGATCGCTCATTCAAACAGAATTTGGTGACTGGAAAGCAGAAGGAAAACCACCTGACATAAGTTATCCCTCAGTATCCAATCCCGATAGTTTGGTGCAAGTAAATTCTGTGTTACCAGGTAAAGTGCAAGCAATTATTTACATGGGGAGTAAGGCAATAAATCGTTCCGACTCCCGTTACTACTCAGCTTTGGTATTAAACCAAATTTTGGGTGGTGACACCCTATCGAGTCGCTTAGGTGCAGAAGTACGCGATCGCCAAGGCTTAACCTATGGAATTTACAGTAATTTCATCGCTGGTAGAAATTCCGGCACATTTTTGATTGAAATGCAAACTAGCCCCGGAGATGCCAATAAAGCGATCGCGAGTACTCGTAGTTTATTGGAAGAAATGAATCGAAAAGGTGTTACTCAACAGGAAGTTGCAGATGCTAAACGTACATTAATTAGTAACTATCTTGTTTCCCTGGCAAATCCTGAAGAACTCACCCACAAAATTCTCATGAATGAGGTATATGGTTTTGATTCCCGCGAATTAAGTAGCTTCACTAAAAAAATTGATGCGATTACACCCTCCCAAGTGAATCAAGTCGCTCGTGAATTACTGAATCCAGATAAAATTGTAGTAGTTACGGCTGGTCCTGCTGTCGTTGCTGGACAAGGCGCTGTAAAGTAGTTAGGTTACGGCTAATTGGAAATGGTTAAGTCCTGAGTTGAGGGTAAAGGGGGGAACTATGATGTTGCTGTCGTCTGTTGCCAATATTTTCCAAGTAAAACTCTTAGGTGGGAAGTTCTGGAATCGTCTCCTACTGTATATCTGCTTGATATTTGCTTCACTATTATATATTTGGACTCCTGCCCCTGCCGCATATGCGACTGTACCCACAGGCTTACTCAAGCAAGCAGCAATTGAAGTTGGAGTGAACTTAGGAAATTCAGCCAACGAACTTAAATTTGAGCCGAATCGCCTGGATTTAGTGTCGGGAAAACGCTACAATTTACACCTGGTGAATCCGAGTCCGCAAAAGCACTACTTTACTGCGAAAGACTTTGCTGATGGGATTTGGACGCAGAAAGTTGAGGCAGGTAAAGTTGAAATCAAAGGTGCAATTCACGAACTCGAACTCAAACCTGGAGCGGAGGCAGAATGGGTATTTTTAGCACTTAAACCAGGCAACTATAACTTACGTTGTACTATACCTGGACATGCCGAAGCGGGAATGACAGGTGAAATTGCAGTGAAATAGTGGAATCAAGTCAAAGAAGATTTTTCTGGAGATAAAATTCCATTTTTACAAGTATGTGGCTGAGAATCAAGCAGTCTACAATTCTGGCTGAAAGCCTTTCTTCTCGAAAATTTTGGCATTCTCATACCATTTGCTTAAACAGACTTTACCAGAATCGTCAGGCAGTAGCCGCAAAATAAGTTAACTTTAATATAGATGATATTGTTCTTCAATTAACTTTCAATTAACTAAAATCCAGCAAACATTCTCTCTGCGACAAAAAGCCAATAATTATTAATATCCCATGAACATCTTAAGCAACCTGCTTTCTCAACCAGCCCAACCCAGTTCCAAAAGACAGCGACGAGGTATAGAAATTAAATCGCCCCGCGAAATTGATATCATGCGGCAATCTGGCAAAATTGTGGCAACCGTCCTCAAAGAAATTTCTGAACTGGTACAGCCAGGGATGACAACAGCAGACTTGGATGCTTATGCAGAAAAACGTATTCGCGAAATGGGTGCAACCCCCAGTTTCAAGGGATATCACGGCTTTACTGGCTCCATCTGTTCGAGTATTAATAACGAAGTTGTACATGGTATTCCCAGTCCTAAGAAAGTAATTCGGGCTGGAGATGTACTTAAAGTTGATACTGGAGCTTTCTTTCAGGGTTTTCACGGGGACTCCTGCATTACGATCGCAGTTGGTGAAGTCACACCCGATGCCGCAAAGTTAATCCGCGTTGCCGAGGAAGCTTTGTTTAAAGGTATTGAACAGGTGAAAGCAGGTGCTTATCTGCTTGATATTGCGGGCGCGATTGAAGACCATGTCAAAGGTAACGGCTTCAGCATTGTCGAAGACTTTACCGGTCATGGAGTTGGTCGTAATTTACACGAAGAGCCATCAGTATTTAACTTCCGCACTCGGGAAATGCCCAACGTCAAATTGCGATCGGGAATGACATTAGCGATCGAGCCAATTTTAAATGCGGGGTCTAAATTTACACGCACTTTATCAGACCGATGGACTGCGGTAACGGTTGATAATTCCCTCTCTGCACAGTTTGAGCATACGGTACTGGTGACAGAAAGTGGGTATGAAATTTTGACAGACCGCACGAAATTGTAAGTTTGGATTTTAATATATTGGATTGCTCAGTCACAGCAGCAAAATTACAAATTCAAATTTTCCAATATTTGTTTAGAGACGCTGTTTACTGCGTCTCTTTGATTTTATCTATACCTATTTAATTATTGGGTGTTGCATAATTGCCGGATAATTGTGGAATTTGCATAAAAAATAATCACCGTGTTGCCACGTCTCTACGCCTCTGTGTCAGTCTTAATGAGAAGTGTTTAATCAGACATGATATTCAGCCTCAATCATCCTCCTGATTCAGCAATGTCGATTATTTAAGTATTGCGCCTCATTTGAAATTCACATAAACCTTCCGGTTTCTCATATTCAACCACAACGGATTCCACCACAGCCGCAGGTGAACCTGAATGACACCAGCGAATCATCTCCTCAACTACTTCCCTAGCCCCTTCCAATACAGCCTCCACGCGCCCGTCGGGAAGATTTTGCACCCAACCATTGAGTTTTAGCTGGCTAGCGGTTTGTACTGTGAAATAACGAAAACCCACACCCTGGACTTTTCCAGAAATTAAGACATGGGCACGGGTTAAGTTAGTCTGTGATGCTGTATTTGACATTCTCTGCTGGGAATTACGCGGTAAATAGCTGTGATGTAGAAAAATAAAATTATGCTTATGTTTGGAAGCTAATCTAATATTGATCAATTATTGTCACTAATGGAATGCTATTGTAAATTTCATTTTATTGTTGAGTTGATTGTTAAGTAAAGTAGTTTATGACAGATTTACCGCCTCTGAATACTGATACACTTTGGGCAATTTTAAATGAAACAATTGATGATGCTACAGTTAACCAGTTGGTATGGCATTATCTTGGATATCGCTACAACGAAACCCAAAACCAGTGGGATATCTCGGAAGTGATCAGTGAATGGCGCGATGAATATCCAGAACCACCAGATTTTTTTGATAGTCGTCCCGCAGCTATGAAATTAACTCGTTCTATCCCTCAAGAAAATAAACAATCACTTAAGCAAAAACTAGGTTTTAAAGGTTACAAAATTGGCGAATTTGGCCCCCGGCAAACCCGGAGAGCAACTGCTGCTAATTGGTTATTGAGTTATATGCAAATTCATGGGATTGCATATAATTCATAACATTGAACTGCATTATTATAAGTATCCCCGACTTTTCTCGTAAATCGGGGATGTTTATTTGGTCATGAACGTGAACAAAATTACAGAATCGTATTGATTTCCTTTAAATAAGCCCTGACAAAGGGTTCATTTTCTCCTAATGAATACTCTTCAATCAAACCTTGACGGTGGATTGTAATGTTGTGTGATTTTCTCACAACTAATGTTGAATTTTTTAAAATATCCCGCGCTAACATCATTTCAGTCTCAGTGGGATTATCTAAAACTACCATGTTACTACCATAGTAAAACATGCCATCTTGTTCCAAAATATCTTCGTTATACTCGGCAATTAATAAATCGAGATTGGGATTTCTCAATAAATTTTGGACATTATTGTTATAGTCTGGACTCAAAACTTTTTCTGAGCGATTGATAAAAACTCCATTGCGAGATACTGCTCCAATAGTCCAATCAGGGTTTTTTGAAAGAATGTGATCAATAGTTTCTTGCAATTCCTGGACGGATATTTGATTAAACGTAATTATCGGAATTCTCGCAGTGTCCTCGGACTCAAAAAAAGTATTTAAAATATGCGAGGGCACATCTACACTTTCACCCATAGCAGGATTTAAATGCATTAAAATTCCGGGTGCAGCATTGATTTCTAGAATGGCAAAATTACCTTCTTTCCAAGACTTCTCTAGACTTTCTGTGATGACATCAATACCTAAGCAAGTCAAGCGAAAATATTGATCAATGTCCTGCGCCAAAATAATATTATCGGGGTGTATGGTACTAGTTGCGTCAATACTGACACCTCCGGCTGAAAGATTCGCAACTTTGCGAAGATAGATTTTTTCGTCTTTTTCGATAACACTATCCAATGATAAACCTTGCTCTTCCAAGTAAAGTTTCATTGCTTCATCACACTGAATTTTACTCATGGCTGAGGTGGGAGTGTCGCGACGTTCGGGTTGGCGATTTTCCTCACGAATAAGTTCATTAATAGTCGAGTGACCGTCGCCAACAACTGAGGCAGGGCGACGTTCGGTAGCAGCAACAAACCGCCCATTCACACAAAGTAAACGGAAGTCACTACCTTTGATACTTTTTTCAACAATTATTCTAATTGGTTGGTTTTCTGGTATTGCTGCAACTGCGCGACTATAAGCTAATTCTAATTCTCTGGGAGAAGTTATATCTGCTGTCACGCCAATACCTTTGTGGCCAACAACGGGTTTAATGGCGACGGGATAGCCAATTTCTTTAGCTACTGCTAAAGCTTCGCGATCGCTCTTGACAATTTCACCTTCGGGAACTGGAAAACCCAATGACTTTAAAAATGCTTTGCAGTCATCTTTACGGGTTGTAAAGTCAGAGTCAACGTGACTATCACAGTCAAAAGTTGTCGCAATTCCGCGAATATGATTTTTACCAAAGCCATATTGAGTTAGTCCTTCTTCCCACAAATAAAAGACGGGAATACCTTTTTTCTCTGCGGTTCGCCACAAAGCATAAACCGTAGGGCCACCATATACTGACTGTCGAAAACGATTTTGTAATATGGTTAATTGTTCATCAAAAACAATATCTTCTTTTTGAGTAATTGCTTCAAACCAATCCCAGACAAAATAAATAACTGCTCGAGTTGTACGTTCGTGAAGTGATTGAATCGCGATTGTAGACTTGTCAGAATCCGACTTTACACTCAGTTTATCTAAATGTAAATCCATCTCTAATTTTCCCATTTTGGAAGCGGTATGGGCAAATAAGTGGGCGTGAGATTCATAAGTCTCATTACGTAAATCAGGGAAGTATTGACATACTTGTTCCAAGTAATCTTCTAATGGTAAAGCTTCTTGTTCATCTGTAATAGCAAAATCAAATACTAAAGCCCCTGCGCTTAAATATGGATTTGCTCCAGCATAGTGTTTGAAATTGAAAATATCAAATACATCCGTTTTCCGTGCATTGATACGAACTGTTTCATTTCGATTATATTTAACCATTAATCTCACCCTGGGATACAAATTTTTTCAATCCACTACTATCAACAGCCAGTATGCACATTCAGGGGTAAAACACTCGTTTCATAAGTTTTTTACCTGCCTCATGTGGATAGGAATAGTTATTTATGTGATGCTGCCATATCAGGCAATGCTTATACAAGTACAATTTAATACAATAAATTGCAAAGGAAATTTCAAAACAAGTAAAAATATATTTTCAGATATGAGGATTGTAAAAAAATCGTTTAAAAATGTGCCTTTAACCTCAGTATATAACAAACCAGCCATCAAACTAACTGTTTGAATTCTAGTTGACTGACAAAATTACTGTTGTTCTTGTATAAATTATTTGTTTAAACTTAAGTAACTTGTGGCAAGCATGTGAGGCTTCAAGATACAGTTGCCAGCAATTAGTGATTGTACTTTTGACTAACTCCCAAATAGAAGGTAGCGAATTATTTCACCACCGCACTAGATTTAATATATCTACACCAATTATCAATATTGACATTCGAGTCAGATACAAAATTTATTTGCTAGTCACTCTTGCATACTTGGGGCGACAAGGAGTACCCCGGCAAACCTGCCCGGGTGGTATATCAGCAAAAACACTACTGCGAGCACCAATAACCGCATTTGCTCCAATAGTAACTCCAGGGGCAACAAAACAATCGGCTGCAACCCAAACACCATCTTGAATATTGATTCGAGCTGTTTGTAAGCCAAATGCTGGGTCTTGGAGGTCATGACTCCCTGTACATAAATAGCTTTTTTGGGAAATGACGCAATTATTACCAATAGTTATTTGGTCAAGGCTATAAAAAACCACATTATCACCAATCCAACTGTAATCACCAATTGTCACTTTCCAGGGATAGGTAAATCTGGCTGTTGGTCTGATTAAAACTTTTTTACCGATGCGGGCACCAAACAGACGCAGTATCCCACAACGTAAACCATTCAAAGGATGTAAAGTTAGCGGGAATGTCACAGCTTGGACAAACCACCACAGCAACACAAACCAAGTTGGTTTTCCCCGATCATACCAAGATTGGTCATATTTGCTTAAATCTATAAATGATTCTGCATTCATATTACTATGCGAATTATTTTCGGTATTTAAATGATTTATAGGTTCGCTAATCATCACATGTAATTATCAAAATTAATAATAAAATTTGATTTTTTTATTGGCAAAAATTTAGGATTCCCGACTTATGCAAAAGTCAGGAATCTCGTTGTTCAGGAAAATAAATGAGAAACTAGACTGCTGTTTGTCTGGCTTCTTGGTTAAACTTTTGTTGCGTCTTTTCCGTGTTTTTAGCGGTATTTAACTGCCCATTACAACTGCGTAATTCGTACAATTTCACCCCGATTTGATATTCATATTGGCTCAATAACCGCCCATAAGTATATCCAGCTTTTCCATCTAGGAAACCACGTTGAATGATATAAAACAATACAAAACGCAAGAATGGTTTAAAGGGCAATCTAACCCAGATTTTCTTCAAAAAGCGCTTGCGCTGAACTGCGTCACCAAATAAACTGGCACCAATAGTAGCATTATTATCTTGACCAGTAAGGATATTGTAATAAACACGAGCTTCCCAGTTTGAGTAGCGGTTATGACGCTCTAACCAGTGGAATAGGTCGCGGAAATCCTCATGTAACATGTCATTTTTGAGGTAGCCAACTTTTCCAGGTAAGATGACATGCTCGTGAACTTCATTATCACCTGTATTGCGAATATCTTCGGTATTTAAATTTTCGTAACGACCGAGTTTGTGCTTGAATAAACGCAAGTTCCAATCAGGATATTTGCCACCGTGGCGAATCCATTTGCCTAGAAAAAATACACGACGGTTAAGATAATAACCTTCATTTTCAGAGTTTTGGATTGCTTCAGCGATTTCATCCCAAAGTTCGGGAGTGATTCGTTCGTCACAGTCAACAATCAATATCCATTCATTGCGAAATGGTAAATTTTCTAAAGACCAATTTTTCTTTTTGGGCCAGCGTCCGTTAAAATGAAATTGAACAAGGTTTGCTCCATAGTTTTTAACTATTTCTGCACTTTGATCTGTACTTTGAGAATCGACAACAAATACTTCATCTGCACGTTGGACGCTAGCTAGACAAGCAGGTAAATTTGCTTCTTCATTTTTGGCTGGAATGATAACAGAAACGGGTATTTTACTAGACATAATTTATTAATTGTGATGTGTTAATTGGTGAACCAGGGCTGTGGAAATATTCCCCCAACCGTACGATTGGTGAATTGCTGTGGGGTTAATGCTTATTGGATAGTTGTTAATGGTTAATATTGATTCGCTTTTAGGTTCATTAATGATGATGTTAACTAATCACGAACTAACTATTGACTCTTAGCTATTACCCATCAACTATTCTTTTTTGAAAATAGAAGACCCTGAATAGCTGCATTTAAATAACCAATCTGACCATAGGCATATACTAAATTGTCAAAGCTTATAGCTGGGTCAGAAATATATTGTAATGATTTATACAACCCACGCACCAACCGTTCACCACCGCGCTGTAACTGTCCAATGCCCGCTCTTCCTGCTAACTGTTCGCGATAGCACTCGCTAATGCCTTGCCACCAACCACGACTAAAGAACCAACTGCGTTGCAGTCTTTCCGGTGATACATTGTGTGCTACCAAGGCATCGGGGATATATGCAACTTGCCAGCCTCGCGATAATGCGAGTTCGGTCATTTGTAATTCTTCGTTTGATAGTAAGTTTTTGCCAATACGACCAAGATTTGTGTCAAATCCACCAATTTCTTCCCAGAAACTGCGGCGAATTGCATAATTTAAACCTCTGGGAGTTAAACCTGGGTTTTCAATATAGACGATGCAATTACCCAAGTCGTATGCACCTAAATTAGATGACAAACTAGGGGTTAGCCACTTAGGTGCTTGGATACCTTGAGGATATAGTAACGTGACTTTTCCACCGGCGATCGCTAGTTTGGAGTTAGCCGCAAATGTCGAGTACAGGGTTTGTAACCAAACTTCACTTGCTTCGGCATCATCGTCTAGGTAGGCAAAAATTTGACCACTTGCAACTTTTGCACCAGTATTGCGGGCAACTGAAAGACCGAGAACTGGTTCAAAAACATACTTGAGACGAGAATCGGCAAGTCGCTGTTCGACGACTTCGCGAGTGCGATCGCTTGATCCATTGTCTACTACTACTACTTCAAAACTAACGTTGCCTTTTTGGGCAAGTAAGCTATCAATAGCAGCACCTAAGTAGGTGTCTCGGTTGTGAGTGCAGATAATGGCAGAGATTAGCGTATCTGGCATAGGGAATTTAGGATTTTGTTGGTTGTTAGTTATTTAGTTGTTAATTATTTGAGGTATTTGGTTATTGTTGACAGGATTGTAGTTGATGACCTTGATGAATCACTGACCGATGAAAATTAACCATTACTCAATTAACTATTAACCATTAACTATCAAATATTTAGCCGACTCTGGAGCTAATTTATACCAAAAACTCCTCATATACCAACCGAGTATTCGCGGAAAAAGTCTTGAAATCTTTAAGCTTTATGGAGATTTTGCTGAGATTGGAGATGTGCGTGCAGCATGATCAAGGTTTCTGATAATTGAGCCAGATGAGTTTCTAATTCTTGCTTGCGGGTTAAATATATCCGCAATTTTTGATATCGTGCGATCGCCATGCTGACACCTGCTACCTGTTCTGGAGGACAGGGACGGCTCCACATTTTCCCGGCAGCATCTAAGCCACATAAACGATAGCCGGTGCGTAGTGTTTCTTTCTGATGTTTACTTTTGGGTGCATTGGTGGCTGTATTTTGATTTTGTATAGCACAAATTGCTTCTACATAGTTCATCAACTGGTCAACTTCTGCATGGCGTAGGGTTGCAGTTCCCGTAGGAGGTGCTTCTGTTGGTTTTTCGGTTTTTGGTTCTGGGATTTGCGATTCTAACCAACCATTGACGATTGGACCTTCAAGATAAATATCCTGGATTTGTCTGACAATTGTTTGTAATTCGACTTGCCATCCAGTCACAATTTGTTGAATTTCTTGAAGTAAATTACTAGCTAATGCGGGATTGGCGACGTTGTGATGGCTGGTAAAGTTGGGAATTTTAAATTTAGGTAAATTTGGTGTTTTGCCCTCACTGTCATCAGCCTTAAATGCTTGTACAGATTCGTGTTTAGTTAATATATCTCCGGGTATATTTTCTGGTGTCTTAGCTGGGGAGACTTCTTGAGGGGAAGTTACATCTGAAGCCAGATTTTTAGTTTCCTGATCTAGAGAAGTCTGAATCTGAAAAGATAGGGGTGGTTGACTAAAGCCTGGCGACTCTTCAGATGTAATGCTACGGTTTCCTAAATTTTGGAGAGTTGCCTCAATACGCCTAATGCTTGGTTTCATAGATTTATCCATGATTTATCCACAAATATGTGCCGTGCTAGTTAAATAACGCAAAATCAACTTAAAAGTATCAATGGGAGAAACAATAAGGGTTAAAAGCGATCGCCAGGTATGGAAAGCTGATTGATCGCTAGTTATGGATGTTTCTAGTAATTTTATCTATTTAAAATTATTTCGGGGTAAAATTTCTATCCGTACAACAAATAATCAGTTATAAATTACAACCACTTTAAATTCAATATCCTAGGTAAATTGTTGTGGGTAAAGTCATATTAGTTACTGGTCCTGCCAGTTCAGGGAAAAGCGAATGGGCTGAAAATCTCGCTTTGCAGTCTCAAAAAAATGTTGTATATGTGGCAACAGCATTACAAGACCCCACAGACTCAGAATGGCAACAACGTATCCAGCAACATCAACTACGCCGTCCGCCAAATTGGGTAATCTTGGAAGTCCCTACAACTTTATCGATAACACTGGCGAATCTAAAACCAGATGTCTGTATTTTGGTTGATTCGCTCGGCACTTGGGTCGCCAATTTTCTCGAAAAAGAAGATGCTGATTGGGAACAAACAGTAGAAAACTTTTTGGAGACAGTAGAGTTAGTCGCAGCCGATATGATATTTGTCGCTGAAGAAACAGGTTGGGGAGTTGTACCTGCTTATCCCATTGGTCGCAAGTTTCGCGATCGCTTGGGTACTTTAGTCCGAAAATTAGGTGTAATATCGGCAGATGTTTACCTAGTTACGGGAGGACATGCACTTAATTTAAGTACTCTAGGAACACCAGTAATACCAATTCACAATTCGTAATACTCGCTGTCGCGTAGGCGCAAGCCTTCTCGAAGAGTGAAGCAAGCTACGCAATTAAGACATCCAGGTTTGACAAGGGTTGTAGAACTTGGAACTGTTTCAGGGTTTTCAGGAAATGGTATAAAGAGTAATGAGTAAAAATTAGGGAATCGACCCTGAACTGTGGGTTAGCTTAGGATACAGGAATTAGTCTTTGATAAAATTAGGACGGTTTAATTGATTTTTTTGGAATATTTCTGCTAAATGCTGCCAATTTTCTTGCTCAATTAAATCAATTATTGTGTCCAAATTATTTCTGTATCCTTGTAGCGAACTTAATAAAGCATCACGATTATATTTGGCCATCATCACCCCTAATTCTGGATTACCGCCACCAACGCGACTGGTATCTTTAAACCCAGAACTAGCTAAACATTGGGCTAGTTGCAACACATCAGCATCACCTTCGCCCATACATGCAGCAATGAGAGCAGCGCTTACCATCACAGGTAAATGGGAAATCCAACTGACAGCATTGTCGTGTTGTTCAGGGGCACAATAATAAAGATTTGACCCTAATTCTTTAACTAATCCCTCAACAATTGTGATGGCTGATTTTGGCGTTGTTGGTGTTGGCGTTAATACATAAGGTCTATTAACAAACAAATTTCGTAAAGCTGCTTCAATACCACTTTCGGCGGTTCCTGCCATTGGATGACCGCCAACAAAGTTGTGCCATAGTGAAGAAGCTACTCTAACTATCGGTGATTTTACTGAACCAACATCTGTTACAACAGTAGTCGCAGGCAGAAAAGTTATCAATTGCTCAACCGTGGGCACAATAAGCCCTAGAGGCGTGCAAATAAATACCACTTCTGCACTTGCCAGTATATTCAGGTTCACCGATGCTTCATCAACACTGCCAATAGCTACAGCGGCTTGACAGGTGGAAGTACGACGGCTAACACCGATAATATGATGCCCATGCGATCGCAAATCCAAACCTAATGACCCGCCAATTAGTCCCAGTCCTAAAATACCAATATTCATAAGTGATTTTCTTAATAACAAATTATTTCTACATCAGATTTCTCACAAAAACACAGGAAAGAAAAAAGGTTACAGGACAAGAAAATATTAACTTTGCCTTTCTCCTTACCCCTTTCCCGATGTTGTTCCAATTGGCAAATCAGGGATAGCACACACAATGAAAGCAGAGGAATTTTTAGAAAAATATGCTCTTGGAGTACGAGACTTTAGCGGTATTGATCTGGGGGAAGCCAATTTAAGCGGTGCAAAACTTAGTGATGTTAACCTCAGTCAAGCCAATTTAAGTGTAGTTAACCTCAGTGGCGCAAATCTCAATAATGCTAATTTGAGGTTGACCAAATTGAATGTTGCCCGACTTAGTGGTGCCCACCTGATTAATGCTGACCTTAAAGGTGCTAGTCTCAATGTTGCCAATTTAATACGTGCTGATTTAAGTCGCGCCATACTCCGTAAAGCTACTCTAATTCGCGCTGAATTAATCCGTGCCAATTTAAGCCGCGCTGACTTGATCCAAGCCAACCTCAAAAATGCTGATCTCCGTGAAGCAACACTCCGACAATCAAACCTGCGCCAAGCGAACCTGACTGAAGCCACCCTCAAAGGAGGATTACTCACAGGGGCTAACCTTGAACAAGCAATATTAAACAATGCAGACCTTTCCCGTACAGACTTAAGTGGGGCAAACCTTCGTGATGCCGAACTTCGACAAGCGAACCTGAGCCGCGCCAACCTTAGTGGTGCAAATCTTAGTGGTGCAAACCTACGTTGGGTTGATTTAACTGGCGCAAACCTGTGCTGGGCTGATTTGAGTGGTGCAAAATTAAGTGGTGCAAACCTGACTGGAGCAAACTTAACTAACACAAATTTAACGAATACAACTTTAGTACATGCCAACCTCACCCAAGCCAAGTTTATCAAAGCTGAATGGGTAGGTGCAGATTTGACAGGTGCAACATTGACGGGTGCGAAGCTATACGCAACCTCCAGATATGGGTTAAAAACTGATGGCATTGTCTGCGAATGGCTTGACCTCAGCCCGACAGGAGACTCATCAATTATTCAATATTTCACTCCAGAAGACGTACACGAATTTTTTAATGCCACTTCACCGACAATCCGCATTATTGTGGACAAAGCCCTCGACCATGAAGCCAATTTTGCTGCTGCGGGTGCTTACTACCAAATTGCTCAACAGTATCGTCAGCTTATCCAACCTCCCTGTATAGAAATTGACAGACGACGAACAGTGTTTACTTTTCGATTAGATGATGATGAAGCTTTGCTACCCACAGCTTGTATTGGAATACTACCATTTGCAGATGCTAAAAATACTCACAATAATTTATTAGTAAGTGTAGAAATGATGAAAAGTGAGGATACATCTAATGATGGTTCCATACCATTTCATCGCATCCAAAAATTTAACCAACTATTAGAAGAAGCACTAGAACATGCTGATAAAATTAAACAGATGAAAAAAATCCTGGCATTGGTAGCAAAGCTAAGTTTTTTTCAAGCCCCAACCCAAACTGTTTTGACTAATTCTAGTTCGCATAATCTGATTATCTACGAGCATCCTAATTTTGGTAAAAGGCTGACTCATCGTTCGGATGCCACGGATAATGCTTTCGATGAAGTTATCAAATTTACACCTTTTTCTGTCAGTAAAGTGATTGATTTTATTAAAGGTTTTCATTTTATTGCTTAAGAGTTAATAGTTAATTATCTGGTTGTAATCAAAACCAAGAGAATAGATTTTAGGCTTCTATCTTCGGGTTTTATATTTATCAAACTTACCTGCTGATAGTGAATAATTAATGTTTAATAGTTAATAATTAATAGATATTTTGGAAGTATGGACATCGTAATTCATTTATACCTTGTGTTCACATCTTCCCAATCATCATTAACTCAATATTTTTTCGGAGGATAGTCATGCGTGATTCATTGAATAAGATGATGGGTAGGACTCGTTATGTAGTCTGCCGCGTCTTTATACATCTAGCAGGTGCGGATGTTGCACCAATTTTAGGCTCCTTGAATACTACAGCCAGAGATGCGATCGCTGCTGATGGTGATTTAGAAATTTTGGGAGAAGGTTTAGTTAACGTTTGCCAAACTTTATTGCAATATGACGAATATTGGACATCGGCAGCTAACGAAGGTGATGTATTTTGGAGTGAGGGAGAGGCTGGAGATTATGTGAATGATTTATTTACCGATTCTGCCCAACGTTATCTCAGTGAACCAGACTTTAGTTCTAGCTATGGTTCCGTTAATGATGCCAATCAACCTTTATCTATACCTGTAACCCGTAATGTCATTGTCATGTTGACAGCCGCATTTACAGGGGAGATTCCCGAACTCGAGAGCGACTTGTCAAATATCCAGGCGTTAAAAGAAGGCTTGAAAGCACTAATTAATTTACATTACAAACACAAATTAAAGGCTATTCAAGTTCACTTCTCACCTGCACAGTTGGGTGATGAATTGACAAATGACCAATTGTTACAACATTACCCAGAACTTATTCCCCTTTAAACAAAAGATATAAAAACCCGGATTAGGGGGAAATTGGGAAAATAAATAGTTTTCCCCGTCGTGTCCCCGTTTGATTTTGATAAAGTGGTTGGGTAGTCCGTACTCACCAAACTCACATAAAAATAAGAGAAGTTGTTAAGCTCGGAGATGGGATAACAGTGAATATGTTCATGAAAATTTTGCGTAAATTTACAGTCGTTGTGTTGTCGCTGACTTTGTGCGTAACTGCGGTTGGTTGTGGCGGAGGAAATCAAACAACTTCACAATCTACACCCCAGGCAAGTAATGTTCGCCAAAATTCCAACTCCAATACGGCTAAATTAGCTGATGGTCAATATGAGGTACAGCAAGCGAGCTATAACGACGGCGATGGTGCATATACGTTGTTCTTGCTCAATAGCAACCCACCTAATTTTACGACCGAAAATTTACAAATGGCTCGGTTGACCGATGATGAAGTGAAAGAAGGCAAAAAAACGTACCTAAAAGTTGAGAACGGGCAACAGTCTTTATATTTGACACCCGATTTCAAAATTGAATACGTTCACAACGTTACAGAAACCAAGACAAATCCACAAACTGGTCAACAGGAAACCGTTGTTATTCGTCAACAAAATGGTTTCTGGGCACCTTTTGCTGGCGCTGTGGCAGGTCAAGCAATTGGTAGCTTATTATTTAGACCCCAGTATTACGTGCCTCCTGTATATCAACCTGGCGGGATTATGACTGGTTATGGCGGCTATGGTCGCTCTTATGATGATGCGATTTCGAGCTATCGTACCCGTTATAATGAGCCTCCTGCGGCTGTTCGCAACCGCACTGCATTCCGAACTACAGGAAACTTACGTAGCAATTATCCGAATAATCCCAATGTGAGAAATCAACCACGGGTTAATAACGCTAGCCGTGCGACTGGTTCAGGTTTTGGTAGCAGTACCTTAAAACCTTCCGGTAATTCGAGTTCTTCACGGCGAAATTCGGGTAGCAGTTTCGGTAGTGGTGGACGTTCTAGCAGTAGTCGCCGCAGTAGTGGTAGCTTTGGCAGTAGAAGAAGGTAATTTGGGAAAAAGGAAAAAATTAGAGGCGTTACATGTAACGTCTCTAACCTAAGTTCCTATTCTGCTGTATTTACGCCATTAAACAGCGATCGCCACAGCTGGTTGCCAGCGTCCGACTGCTTTACCGATGACTGCCAATTCTTGCATCAGTTGGTCAAAGGCTTCGGGAGTCAGGGACTGGGGACCATCTGATAAAGCTTTTTTCGGGTTAGGGTGAACTTCGATCATGAGTGAGTCACACCCTGCGGCAATTGATGCCATTGCCATTGATGGAACAAATTCTGACCAACCAGTGCCGTGGCTGGGGTCAATCATAATCGGTAAGTGGGTCAGTTTCCGCAACACGGGAACGACCGATACATCTAAGGTGTTACGGGTGTATTGGCGATCAAAGGTACGAATTCCCCGTTCACATAAAATGACATTAGGATTTCCTGCTGCCAATATATATTCGGCTGCCATCAACCAATCTTCAATAGTTGCAGCCATACCTCGCTTCAACAGCACGGGCTTGGGCTGCGCCCCCACTTTCTTGAGTAGGGAAAAGTTTTGCATGTTGCGCGCCCCAACTTGGATGACATCGGCAACTTCAGCAATGACATCAAGGTCAGCAGCGTCCATGACTTCAGTTATAATACCTAGTCCACTGGCGGCGCGGGCTGCTGCTAGTAGTTCTAGGGCACTTTCTCCGTGTCCTTGGAATGCATAGGGTGAAGTTCGGGGTTTATAAGCTCCACCACGTAAAAACTTCGCACCTGCTGCTTTGACGCGCTTTGCAGTTTCGACTATCATTTCTTCGTTTTCGACGGAGCATGGCCCAGCAACAACGGATACAGGATGATGTTGGCTGATAGTGACAGGCCCGTCGGGGGTGCTAACAACTACTTCAGATGCTTCACCCTGGCGGTATTCACGGCTAGCACGTTTGTAAGGTTGTTCAACTCGTAATACTTGTTCTATCCAAGGGCTGACTTCTTGGATTTGTAACGGGTCTAGGCTGACTGTTTCCCCCACTAAACCGATGACAACTTTATGTTTACCAACGATTTTTTCAGGTGATAGTCCCCAGGTTGTTAGTTCCTCATTAATGCGATCGATTTCCGCTTCTGGGGAACCAATTTTCATGACTACAATCATGTGTAAATTTCCTGATAATTTTAGTTTTGATTTTTAATGCTTTCTCGCTTTTAACGGTTTGCTTAACTTAAAAATAATTGCGGTGAAGTTAAAGACTATCATTGGGAACAGCAATGCTATGCCCTGAGTTATTTGATACATGTCTTTAGACATGTAACATATTACAGTTTAAAATAAAATGCTTTCAAATTTACTTTATTTTTTTTAATGCTAAGTTGGCTGGAAATGAATGGATTTAGCTAGATGGAGACTGATGAACCCTGACAGGAATATTTCATCAAAAATTTTTCTGGTTTTGGCAATATAGAGCCAGGTTGCTATGAGTAACCTGGCTGTTTAGTCGCTTGACTATTATGGATATTATTGGGGTATTACAGATTTTTATTTTTAAATATTAATTTAAATATTAATAATGTTGAAGTGATTAAATTCAAGCTTCAACATTCTTAGAAATATTTAACCTAACATCTAGATATCAATCTAAATTGATGTATGGGGATGCCAAACTATACTTTTTTTTGCCGAGTTGCACGCCAACCTTCTACCATTCGTCCCCAGTTGGTAGTAAATTCACCCCAACCGAATAGAGTTCCTGGTCGGTCTGTATCCCATGAGGTGGAGAGAACACCGTATGTAATACCCAATACACCCAAGCCGAAAAATCCCATATTCAGGAGCAAAACGACAATGGGGGGCAATTTGATTTCGGCAAAAGCCACTAGTAAATAACTGGCAACAAGGGTAAAGATACCCAATGCTGTGGGAATACCGGAGAAGCCTGCGACTCGTCGTATCATGCGATCGCTAACTACTTTTGGTATTGCCATTTCTTCTTTTGTGAAGGGAGGTTTTTGAGCCTCCTTCTGGGAAGATTCCGTCTTGACTATTGGTTGGGTTTTGGCTTTTGCTGGTTTCTTTTGTTTAGCTTTCGGCTCAAACGGTAGATTGTTGCGTTCAGATTCGGCAGACATAGGCAGGTGGTTAGTTATGATCCACGAAATTTATCCACGGATACCGAGACGAGCAATCAATGCTTGATAGCGATCGCGGCTTTCTTCCTGAATATAAGACAAAAGGCGTTTGCGTTGACCGATTAATTTCAACAAACCACGACGGGAGGAGTGGTCTTTTTTGTTGCTTTGTAGGTGTTCACTGAGACGATTAATACGCGCAGTCAGCATTGCGACTTGCACGTCCGCAGACCCGGTGTCTGTTTCGTGAACTTGATACTGTGTAATTATCTCTTGTTTTCGCTGTTGCGTCAGAGCCATGACTGTTTTGATTTTGAACTAATGCAGCAGTCTCTCATATTATCACAGTGTATTGAGAATGGGGAATTGGCAAACAAGGTTGCATCTATTAGTAGATTTAATCGATAGCTGGGGAATGCTCTGAGAGCTTGAGTGTGCTGTTATCGCTGGCGATGGGCGCAAGCTTCGACAACTCGCTGCGAGTCAAATGTTTTTTTGCGCGATCGCATCTCAGTCTTCCGGGTAGTATTCGTGAGAAGGAGCTAGGCTATGTAGTTCCCATCTGCGAGAAATAGCAACTTTGCTCCTTGAGAATTTTTTGAGGATAGGAGAAGAATTATTTCTCCACTGGAGTCACAACAGAACGTCCATCGAGAATTGGTTTGTGAGTTGTTAAATCAAACTTATAACCATGCGGTAGTATATGCAATTTCGCCCCACAAAATGCTAAAGGCTCATCTCTCAAAATTTCGTCGGCATTATTATGCACCAACTCCGATTCATCCACTACGGTAATCACGCCTTCACCAATCACCTCAAACTGGTTACCAGTCACAGCCATTGCGGTGTTTTCATCTATACCAAAACCGAGAATGGCGGGCTGCTGTGCTAAGGCGGAAATTAAACGCCCTAAACGTCCACGTTCAGAAAAGTGTTGGTCAATTACGACACCAGGCAAAAAACCCATACCGGGGCCAAGCTCGACAATATTGATGCGGGCATTTGTTTGAGATTCGCCTTCAACAATCATCACATCTGGCATTACTGCTGCGCCGGCGCTTGTACCAGCGATAATTACACCTTCTGCATAGCGTTTGTGAATTGTATGATCTAAGTCAGTGTCTTTAATAATACTTGTAATGCGAGCTTGATCTCCGCCTGTGAAAAATATCCCTGTAGCTTCATTGATTGCTTCTAATGCGGTTGATGATGATGCATCTTCACGGCTTTCGGTATCAATAATGCGAACAGATTCTGCACCTAACCTTTCAAAGACACGAATGTAATTTTCTCCGACTTCTCTGGGCAATTCTGTCGCTGCTGTCATAATTACAATCCGGGCTTTGATACCTCCAGCACGGCGGACAAATTCCCGCAAGATAATACAGTCATACTCTTTGTCTTCAGCGCCACCAATAATTAATAGTTGGCGTTGGCTTTCGTTTTCCACAGTGATATCTCCTGATATTGATTCATATTATTTATTGCCGCCAAAGATTACCAACAGGTAAATGTCTCTCGGGTAGATTAAATATTAAATGATGAGTTGTGACTGTCAAAAATAATCATCGGAAAATTTGACAACACAGCTTTTCTCGCGTTCTGACTTTCCTAAAATTAGGGTTCTATGCAGATTTAAAAAACAAGTTTTCCAAATTGGTATAGAGGATTTTAGTTGATAATATATTATTGACTAATTTGTGCTATTTGTAGCCTCATTCTGAGGATATATCTTAGCCGCTTCCAGAGGTACGAAAAAAGGAAAAAGTATTTGTGTTCTACCTTTTCCTCCAGTAACTATTATTCAGGCGATCGCAATCGAGAATTACGATTTAATAGTGCTGTCAAAAATCTATAGGCTCTATCGAGGGGAAGATGCCTAGGTTTACCCTGATAGACAATTTGGTATTCGTTAAGATCTGCACCATCACCATACCCAGAAATTAATTTGTTGTGAAAAGCTGTTTCTGCAAGTTGTTTGATCTCATTTCTCAGATTAGCTTTTGTGCCATTCATAATTCCCTATCCATTACTGTGACTAAAAATTTTCTTATTTTTCCCTTATATACAATTTTTATGTACAATTACCCCTCTCTAAAGTAATAAGTTTGACAAGAGCACTGCCAAGATTAGCTCTGTGGCTAACCCTGCTTTTTTGTTACACTTTTGTCACAAATTTTCACAAAACAAATATGTCTTTTGAAGGCTGATTTTTTTACATTTACTCACGCTAGTCTAGAAAACTCAATGTAATAAATCTAATTTGAACATCGCTGATGTTCTCAATTTTTGATTCAATGGGGTTAAGGTTGCCCAACAATTATGGGTTTATTTGCCATTTCCCTTAAACCAATTTCACTGAATAAACTTGCCAAATTGTCATGTACTATTTTATCTTTGGGATTATTTTGGCTCAGTTCTAATAATATTGTCAAAGCTTGATGCCATATCCCATTTTGAGCGTAGATTGCTGCTTGCTGCTGAGGTGTAGCTGTACTTAGTTGTTGGGTTACTGTTAGGTTGAGATTGACTCGACTCACAACACCTTCAACATAGACAGGTGGTGATTCTTTGTTTTCGTTACAATATACTTTCAAAAACCAGCGATATTCTTTACCAACTGTTAAAGCTGGAACTGTATTCGGAAGATTAATATTGATAATTCCTGGCTGTTCTGGTAGAGCAATATCCTTTTGATGTATGGTTTCCCCTTCACTATCTTGAAGAATAAATTCGGTGGGGTATTGAGAACTTTTTGTATAAGGCAGATAAAACCAGAATTTGGGACGTTCAACAGTAGTTAAAGCCCAGACATTGGTAATGTTGTCAGTTTTTTCACTAACAGGAACCAATGCAGTTAGTTTAGGGTTAACATCAGGACAATTATCACGCCTACCACCACCTGTACGACGACCTCCGGGTGCATTTCCTGGTGGAAGTTTTGGTCGAATAAAATTTATTTTTCCAGGATTAATAACTTTGTTAGTAGTAGGTTTTTGAGAATTAGGTGGGGTTTTGGTTTCTTGGGGTTTTTCTGTTGCCGCAGGTGCCTGGGCATCGCGAAATAATTTTGGTAGTAAAAGCTGAGGAAAGCTTGGATTAGTTGGTGTCTGTTTTGCTTGTAATTTACTTGTCTGACTCAATAAGCTTCCACAGGCAATCGCGGTTATCAAAATTAAATTGGGGACGTTTAAAAATATTTTCATATAACTCCTAATTGAATAGATGCTTGGTAATCAGAAATAGGAGATTGAAGATGTAATTGTCACTCTTGTGATAGAGTTTTGCTAATTACAAGTTCTGTTTGTTTTCAACCTATTTCTTGTTCCCCTAGTCCCTATTTCCAACTCCTACCATAACTGCTGCACTAATTAACGAAATTGTACTGGGAACAAATGGTATCCAATAGCCCGATATCAACATGCCTAGACTAATAATGTAGAGTATTCCTGTGGAGGTAGTAATTGAAATGATTAATGACCGATGCTGCCGATATAATTGCCAAGCTAATACTCCCCCTATTAATGACCAAGAAATAATCCAAATAATTTCCACTCCAGATGTCCATGTGCGTAACAATGGGCGATCGCTCAATACGGCATTGAGGATTTGACTGAGCATGTGGGCATGAATTAATACCCCTGGCAATTGCTGATCTGGTTCAATTCCGTAGGGCGTTGGTAAATAATCTTGCAAGTCTCCTTTGGCGGTGACACCAATCAGCACGATTTTGTCTTTGAAGGCACTGGGGTTGATTTGTCCTGTCAAAACGTCGCGTAATGTTACTTCTTGGGCGATTTTGTTGCCAACACGCCAGTTGAGTAATATTTGCCCACCGTTGGCATCTATATTTTGATAGCCACCTGTACGAGAGGTGAGGAGATTGAAGCTGGTTTTGTCGATGTTGAGCTGGTTATTGACTATTTCGGCTTGCTTGATGTTTTTTGATTGAAAATAGTGAAAGGCTAATTGTAAGCTGAGGGAAAAATGTGGGGTGCATAATGAGTTGGCATCTTGGCGCATAAACAGTAGCTGACGACGGACTACACCATCTTTGTCCCGAATAAAATCGCTAAATCCCAAACGTTCTTCGATGTTTTCGGTGGGTATTTCAGGTGGTGGTGCAATCCCATTACTGTTGCTACCAGCATAACTACCTTTACAAACAGCAACTAAATTTGGAGTTTGTTGCAGACGCTGAATTAATTCTGGATTTTCGGCTTTGAAGTCGCGATAAATATCTAAACCAATGACACTGGCTTGATATTTTTGTAATTTTTCTAATAGTAAATTCAGGGATTTATCGGATATCGAAGTTCCTTTTAAGGATTCACCTTGACGACGTTGTTCTGCCAAGTCAGCATCATCGATCGCCACTACTACAATATTATTATCAGCTGCTTCCGGGACAATTAGCATTCGTGATCGCATCATTTGATCGAAGCTTTTGAGTTCTGCCCCTTCAAATAATCCTAGCAACCGTAAACCGCATACTAGCAGTGCAATCAAAATGCTGGAAATTATTGCTAGCAATAGTTTCCTTTGTATTTTCTTTGAGCTAACTAGCGAGGTAGAGTTTATTTCGGGATTATTTTCAGCTAGATGTACTTCTTGCAGAAGTCTTGGATATTCAGTATCGGAATTATATAATTGCTGCCAAGTTAGGGGGATTTGGGCAGGATTATTGAGGCAAATCATTGGTAGCCATGTGGCACAAGGAAATTTATCTTCGAGTCCTTGCAATCTTTCTCTAGCTTGACGCACGGCAGGAAAAAATCTTTTGCCGCTCTGTGAGTTTTCATTCTCTTTCCAGCCGGATTCACTATTGGCAAATGCACTGAGAAAATATTTGAGAAATTCGCTGGCAACCTTGTCGGGAACAGGTTCGCGCATGAAGATGATTTCGGGTATTTGTAAACCTGTAAGTTCCTGCGCTAACCCTAAACCATCACAGGAGTTCAAAATTGCTAAATGTAGACCATTTTCAACGGCTTTTCGTAGTGCGTAACGCAATTCTGCCATGTTGAGGCTATCTGTTTGATTCAGGTAGATACATCCACTTTCGCCATTGTGACTGGAACTGTGTCCGGCAAAAAAGAGGATATCCCAATTATTTTCCCAAAGATGGTCATTCAATTGCTGCCGTTGCGGTTCGACTAGAAATGTGACATCGGCATTGGGCAAATTTTCCAGCAGTGATTTATCGGCTTGAGTGTCGATACCTTGACTGTTACCAACTATGGCTAAAATTTTGACTTGGCTATTGGGAACACGTAATCTTTCGCTGCGTTCGTAGCTAGGGGATGCGAGGGCTATTTCAGCTTTTTCATAGCGTTCCAGCAAATCCCAAGCGTGCCAAGGCAAGCGTTGGATGAGACTATTTTCTGTTTGTAAAATGACTCTAATTTCATCAGTGAGAGAAAGATATTCGAGTAATTTTTCTCGCAAAGAACGAAAAGATTCACACTGTAACCAAGAATTAAAATGCGATCGCAAGATTCTAGCAGTTGCCTGACAATCTTCTGTGATCGATACATTTGTTACCTGTATTTTATCCGCAGATAAGCGAAAGGCATTACCTAAACGGCGATAGTTAGATTGCCAATGGTTGTAATATATTGGTAATTTACTGGCTGCGGACAATCTACCAACAATTTCAATACTTGGCAACTCACTTTCTTTACTAATTTGTAAAGTTACAGGAAATCCCTGCTCAAAGCTACCATCGCCAAATTTGAGAACAACTAACTTACCCATAATTATTGTTAGTAGTTAGTGCTTAGATATATAGTTAAAATTTCAGAGTTAGCAATTAATAATTGCCCTATTGACTAAATGACAAAATGTTCACTAATGCTCGCATCATCTAATCCTACCTTGACACTAAACCGTTCCCCTGAGTTGCCACTAAATTGTAACTGAATGTAATTATCAGCACTGCGTGACTGTGCCTCTAAGAAAACATTGCCAGATTCATCCAAAACAGTCAATGTTACCCGTGACTGTAAGTAAATTTGCGTACCTGTGGGGTGAAGTTGTAGACGGACATTTGTTTTGTGGTTTTCTTGAGTATTGATTTCAACGACTAAAATGACGGGTTGATTGGCAATTTGGATGCCTAAATCAATAATTTTTCCACATCTAGTCGCTGTCATTGTCTCACCGTCTCGGTTTGTCAATGCTAACTCAGTACTGCGAAATAGGTATAAAGGACGAAATTCTGGTTGGCTAAGTATAGATTCTATTGTTTGCCAGCCATTAGCTAAAGTACCAGCAAACCAATTACTTAAATTTACCACAACAGGAATTTGTATTTTTTGTTTGATATCTTGTGTGATTTTTTTCTTGGCTTGTTTATATTGTTCAAGATATGCAGGTAACTCTTCAATCGGTTGCAATTGATTTAAAGTTAATTCTTCGGTTTCTACACTGGTAGAAAAACCTAAAAGTTGCGCTTCTAATAAAGTTTCATCAATCGCAACTACAATATAAGCGACTCTTTCACCCCATGTTTCCGCAGGAATATAACAGCTATCTCCAACAGTATTTATGGGACGACATTCTAACCGTCCAATACCAACTACTTCCAAGTCAGACACATCTGTACACAAGCGCATCACTGGATTCCAACTATCACTAACATCAAGATTAGTGGCAACACCCATCAAATCCAAGTAGTAATTAACTGTCAAAACTGAAAGCGTATTTAAAAGAACTTTTTCAGCTTTTTCACTTGTTGGTTGTTGTTTAGCAAATATTTGTGCAGTGGTACGGGCAGATTGAGAAATTGGCAGCGATAAAGAAAAATTTTCTCGCTCGTAAGCAAAGCGCGACATGATTTACTCTCCAATGGTAAATGCTGCTATTGAGATATCATCTGGTCTTACGAATTTTATGCAAGAATTTTCCAAAATTGCTAAAACTTATGAATTGCAATTGAAGCATCTAAAAATAAGAACAGCCGATAGATTATCGTAGCCTGCTGATGACGGCTAATGTCAAGGTTCCAGATGAGAATCTCCTTCGTCTTATCATTACTATCATGTCCGTCTAATCACTGATGATGAAACTTTTCCTGCTTTCCCTCGTCCCAGAAGTCTCTGCGTCAGGCTGAATAATAAGTATTGAAACTGACATGATATGATTCACAATCCCACGGCTTAACTTCTGTTATGGGAGTCAGTTGTTAGCTTTTGCCAAATCTCATAGTCATCAGTATCTAAGTATTTAATATTCTGCTAACTTCTGTATGGGAATTTGAGATCGGAGTCAAAATAATAAACCTTTAAAGGTTAAGTATGCATCTGATAATTTTTTCTTTAGGGAAATGTGAAAAATTTTCGATATATTTCTCAACATTAATACTAAACAAATGTAAACAAAGTGTAAATTCAGGGGAGATGCGATCGCTATCCCCGTGATTTTTTGACTACCAAGGCTTGTGTGAGCTTTCCGCCGCAGCTAGTATATATTTGTTGGTGCTGTGATCCGAAATGGAACTGATTTGTCTTGTTGATTGTCTTCAGAAGCATAAAAAATTATGGGGAAATCACTATGTCAAATATTCAATTTACAAATAATTCCACAGTTCGCAACTATGACATTATTGCCTTTGGTGATGAAGTCCCAGGGATTTTGGCTTTAGTCTGTGCCGCACGGGAGCATTTTCGCCGCACAAGTAAATACCCCCGTTCCCTACTACTATTTAAAGGGAAGTCACAGCTTGGGATTGGTGGTCATTTAGTACGTGGTGGCTTATCTTATTTAGATCGTTCAGTTGTACCTGCTGATATTCGTAAGCAATATGGTTTGGATATCTATGGTGATGAATCAGCTATTTATAAGGAATTTTTGAAACGTACAGGTGTTGTTCAAGTTGGACTTGATCCCAAAAAGGGTGATTTTGTCCTCCGGGAAATGCTCAAAGAAGTTCGTGCTGATATTCTTAGCAACGCCGATATTCAGTCGGTTCTCAAACAAGGGCAAAAAATTACGGGGATTCGGCTGACAAATAACGAAACCTATATGGCAAAAATCTTTATTGACTCCACAGTCAATGCTGAACTTGCTCAATTTGCAGGCGTGAAAAAGTTGAGGGGGTTTGAAACTTTCGGTTTACCAGATTCTGAACTTTCGGTAACGTTGACTTTTGAAACTGAAGGTTTGAGCGTCCAAGCCTTGAAAGACATTGAAATGAATTACATGCAACGTCTGGCGAATCTGAATGATACTGAAGCCCAAAACTGGATTAAGATTGCAGCAGGCGGAGATAGCGATCGCATTTCTCAACTTAGTGAACCATTTATAAATAACAAAAATGACCTCAGTAAAATTGCGCTGTATGCAGGTAGCGATTTTATTGATGTTCGCAGTTTTGCTCTCTCAATTGCCTATCATGCCTTTCGTGGCACGGCACTATCCCTAGACCAAAGTGGTGCTGTATTAGATAAAGGAAATGTGGCAGTTTTCCCCAATCACAGAATGTCCTGGAATGCTCTGTTGTTTGATGTTAACGCCGAACAAGCTGAAACTTTATCCCGTGAAGACGCAAAACCCACTGCGGCAATGCTCAAAGAAATGCAACTGATGAGTCAATGGTTTCAAAGCCTTGGTGCTACATCTGTGAAACCTGCACCTGAGTTATATATTCGTCATGCTGGTAATATTATCGATGTTAATGACCCCCTCACAGGTGCAGAAATGCTCAAAGGTGGAGTTCCCGTTAGCGAAGCTCTAGGTACATTTGGCTACCACTTTGATATCCGTGGTGGTATCGAAGGGCTGGGTACAAGAGCATCTGAAAAAGGCTTGGGTAATATCTTGTTCTTTAAATTACCTGCCCCTCTATTTAATGTGGGAATGCAACATACATTGCTGAAGAATGTCCCCAATTTAGCAGTTATTAGTCCTGCGTCGGGATTTGAAGGTTATGCTTCTTCGGCTGGACGCATTGTTGAGTTTAACTGTGCTGTGGGACAAGCTGTAGGTATCGCTGCAATTACGGCAATGTTGAGCAACAGAAACCTCAATCAAATTTCTAACAAAGAAGTCCGTGAGATTTTAGTTAGTACTGGAAAATTATCAAAAATCTACGGTCAAGCCAACCCGAAACAAGAGGAAATTACCAGACTCAATAATTTCGAGACTGCTTTGGCTGCATAACTAGAGACACGATTCATTTTTCTTTGCGTCCCCGCGTCTTTGCGTCAGTTTTCTCAAGGCAACCCTAGATATTAAAATTTCCTAACAAAGTGGCTATATTTTGGGAGATGTCGCGGAAATTCTTTCTCCTACTCCTCACGGTGACACTTTGCAGTAAAATTAGACCTTGAGATAGAGGAGGGCTTTGAAGATGACTCGTGTCATCATTGTGCGTCACGGTCAAAGTAATTACAACACCGAGAAACGGATTCAAGGACGTTCCAATGCGTCGCAGTTAACAGAAAAAGGTCGTCATGATGCGGCAAAGGTAGGTAAAGCCCTCAGCAATATTTCTTTTGATGCGATTTATGCTAGTCCCCTGAGAAGGGCAAAATCGACCGCAGAAATTATTTGTAACGAATTTTTGGCTATCAATCCAGGAACTTCGTCAGTTAGCCTACAAATATCTGATAAACTCTTGGAAATAGACCTGCCACTGTGGGAAGGTATGGTAAATTCGGAAGTTCAAGAAAAGTTTGCCGAAGATTACCGAACTTGGCACGAGCGCCCCGACAAATTTGTGATGGAAGTTCCCACAGAACAGGGAACTCGTGAGCATTTTCCCATATTAGCTTTATACGCACAAGCCAGGGAATTTTGGCAAGAATTATTACAACAACATCAAGGCAAAACAATATTAATAGTTGGGCATAATGGCATAAATCGTGCCCTCATTAGTACAGCTTTGGGGGTTTGTCCATCTCGCTACCACTCATTACAGCAATCAAATTGTGCAATTAGCATCCTCAACTTTGCTGGTGGTTTGGATGATAATGTGCAACTGGAATCGATGAATCAGACGCAGCATATGGGGGAAGCTTTACCCACATTACGCCCTGGACATCATCAAGGAGTAAGGCTATTACTGGTGCGCCATGGTGAGACAGAATGGAACCGCCAAGGGAGATTTCAGGGACAAATCGATATTCCCCTCAACGATAATGGGAGATTTCAAGCCAGTAAGGCGGCTGAATTTCTCAAGGATGTAAATATTGACTTTGCTGTGTCGAGTACAATGGCACGTCCCAAGGAAACCGCAGAAATTATTTTGGGTTCTCACCCCAATGTCGAACTGGGATTAGATGCAGGTTTGTGCGAAATTAGTCACGGACTTTGGGAAGGGAAATTTGAACAGGATATCGAACAGGAATTTCCTGGAGAATTGGAAAGATGGCGGACTTTGCCAGCCGAAGTCCAAATGCCAGAAGGAGAAAACTTACAACAAGTTTACGATCGCGCTGTTGTTGCTTGGCAAAATATTGTACAAACTGCGATCGATGAAAATCGTTCCGTTGGTTTAATTGTCGCTCATGATGCCACAAATAAGACCTTGCTTTGTCATATTTTAGGATTATCGAACGAAAACTTCTGGAATTTCCGTCAAGGGAATGGTGCTGTTAGCGTAATTGATTATCCCTCTGGTTTAAACGGTTTGCCAGTCTTGCAAGCGATGAATATTACTGCACATTTGGGTGGTGGTGTTCTCGATAAAACTGCTGCTGGCGCTTTGTAGATGATTAGGAGTTAATCACAACTATCAAAAAATTTCGGATGCTTATACCCAATAACCAGCAACTACCATTCATGGCTCATGACTGAATTATTGCAACAAGCGCGAATTATTGACCCAATTTCTGGAAGTGAACAATTAGCAGATGTGCTAATTGAAGATGGCAAGATATTATCAGTCGCTGCCAATATTTCCGAATTTCCTCCAGATACCGAAATTCGCGACTGTCGGGGTTTAATTCTCGGTACTGGATTGGTAGATTTATACAGTCATTCTGGGGAGCCGGGGAATGAAGAGAGGGAAACTATCGATTCACTGCTTCAGTCAGCAGCCAATGGTGGTTTCTCACGCATTGCCATTTTACCTGATACATCTCCCGCAGTTGACCATCCAGCAATGGTGACGCAATTACAGAAAATGAGTCGCCCAGAGAAAACAGGGACAGTAGGCACATATAACTTACCATCTCTCCATATCTGGGGTGCAATTACTGAAGATATCGCTGGACAGCAATTAACGGATTTAGCTGAGTTAGCCTCTGCGGGTGTTGTAGGTTTTGCTGATGGCAAACCTCTAGAAAATCTGAGTTTAGTACGTCGGGCTTTAGAATACTTACAACCCTTACATAAACCAGTTGCTTTCTATGCTTGCGATCGCCAGTTACGTTCTAATGGGATAATGCGTGAGGGTGTAGATGCAGTCAGATTTGGCTTGCCTGTGACTCCCGTTGCCGCCGAAACTTCGGCAATTGCGGCATTATTGGAGCTAGTTGCAGCAACAGGGACGGCAGTTCATATTATGCGGGTGGCGACGGCTCGGGGAGTGGAATTAATTGCCTCAGCAAAATCACGTAATTTGCCAGTAACAGCAAGCACAACATGGATGCACCTGCTTTTGGATACGAAAGCTTTAAAAAGTTACCATCCCAGCCTGCGTTTAGAGCCACCTTTGGGAAATCCGAGTGATATGCAGGCATTGCGAAAGGCTGTCAAGTCTGGAATTGTGGATGCGATCGCGATTGATCATACACCCTATACCTATGAAGAGAAAACTGTCGCTTTTGCTGATGCACCACCAGGAGCAATTGGGTATGAGTTAGCACTACCTTTGTTATGGCAGAAGTTGGTGGCAACAGGTGAATTTACAGCTTTAGAGCTATGGCAAGCATTGAGTCAGCGTCCAGCAGAGTGTTTGCAGCAAAGCCTCAATGGTATAGTTTCTGGTCAAAAAGTTGAGTTAGTCTTGTTTAATCCCCAGGCAAGTTGGCAAGTTGAACCCAGAAATTTACAGACTCTGGCAGCGAATACATTTTGGTATGGACAAGAATTGAGGGGTAAAGTTATCAAAATATGGTGTTGATTTGTGGAGAAGCAAGACTTAGGAGAAGTCGGGGATTTTTTCCCGAACCCCCTCCAAAAAGTCGATCTGTTTTATATTCTTAACTGAACTGTATTATCTCTCAGTACTCTTTTTCTAACTTAGCAAAAATGCCACAAGTATCAATTGATGCTCTGATTTCTGGCGCTCTTCAGGGCAAATTAGTTAGTTTCCCCACCGATACAGTACCAGCCTTAGCTGTACTCCCAGAAGAAGCAGATTTAATTTATACAACAAAGCAACGCAGCCAAGATAAACCCCTCATCTTAATGGCGGCAAGTGCTGATGAATTGTGGAATTATGTGACGGGCACGGAAGCAGAATTAGAGATTTGGCAGCGAGTCGCAACGAAATATTTTCCAGGTGCAGTCACTTTAGTGTTGCCAACTGCTTCACCTGTTGCCAAAACAATGAACCCACAAAACCCAACAACTCTGGGAATTAGAGTTCCCGCCAATGCGATCGCTCAACAAATATTATCGCAAACAGGTGCTCTGGCAACTACTAGCGCCAATCTTTCTGGACAACCTGCGTTGCTGACAATGGCAGAAATTGCCATGCAATTTGCCGATGTGTTAGTCCTGGATGTGAATTCAGGGGAAACAGGAATCAATTCTACTGGTGTACCTTCGACTGTTGTCAAGTGGACTCAAGAAAATTGGCAGATTCTCCGACAAGGGGCAGTGAAATTCGATTTTTAGCTCGAAACTTTCCTTGACATAGTTATAATAAAACTCTGCTTTCTCCGAATTTTTTCTGAGAAGTGAGTCAAAATCAGTCATATTATAAGCTTTGAACCCAGTAGTTTTGTAATCTAGGTGCAATTTTATATACTAGTACTTTTCGAGAGGAGCCATAACTTTGTATTCCTCTTCCATAAAAGTAAAAGTAAAAGTAAAAAATAAGACTATTCTGAGTCTTTTCGAGTTAATACATTAAATAGGATTGGTGGCTCTAATTTACTAGAGAAAATAACAAGTTAAACAATTAAGGCTTTGGGAACTCTCTCACCTTCTTTTGTGCCTATGAGCTTGACTCATTTAAATTGATAATCGATTAACTATGAACTTGAATAATTGGATATATCTAGCAGCAGGGCTTGCTTTGGGTGCAGGTTTGCGCGGCTTGTTTTTACGCTCACAAGCAAAGCAACTGAGCCACAATAGGAGTAAAGATGAAGTTGTTGCAGAACAAGAATCATTCAAAAATATTCAGCAGATAGAATTAGCCTACTATTTAGCCCAGGAGATGAGCCAATTTAAAGCAGGTTTTTTGGCAAGAACTACCCATGTACTGCGATCGCCTTTGAATGGTTTAATTGGTTTACATCAGTTAATTTTGTCTGATTTGTGCGAAAACCCAGAAGAAGAGCGGGAATTTATTGAGCAAGCCCATGAGCGAGCCATGAAGCTGTTGAAGTTAATCGATGAAATTCTCAATATTGCTCGAGTTGAATATGGTACAAATCGTTTAGACATTCAACCACAACCGCTAATAGAATTATTGCAGGAGGTTTATGACCTGACATATATGTTGGCAGAAAATCGTAATTACCCATTTTCTTTAGAACTTCCAGAGCAAGAGATTTACGTCACAACAGATGTTCGTTGGTTGCGACAAGTGTTAATTAGCTTAATTGACACCACCATTAGTCAGATGGAAACCAAGATGGAGGAAGGAAGGATTTGTATTTCTGTTCTGCCCACCCAGGAAACTGGTGCAAATTGTGCCACTATCTGGTTAGATATGCCAACTTTTGCTTTCCCCAGTAGTGAAGCAATTGATTTAATGACAACAGAAACTAAACTGAATCTTCAATCTCCAGCACCAAACACAACTGCACCAGGAATGAAGCTATTATTGAGTCAAACCATACTCGATGTCTTAGGAGGAAAGCTAGAAATTCTTCCCTACCCTGATAATGGTAAAGATTCCCAACAAATGACAAGATTACAAATTTCTATCCCCCAAACGACTCTTGAAGTTGGACTTGTTCCGTAGGTAGTGAACCAAGATGAGATTGGTTATGTAGTACCATGGTGGTTGTGGAATTAGTCTGAAAACCAATTTTTTTGTAAAAGCGTTGTTGATGAGTTGTCATCAGGTAAGTACGCTCCACTCGATTCATGCGGGGATGACTTAAAACAGTTTCGACTAACTTACTACCAAGTCCACTTCCCTGATAGTCGGGGTGAATGACAACATCCCAAATCGTAGCGCGATAGATGCCATCAGAAGTTGCCCTGGCAAAACCAATCAACCTTTCTCCATCCCTGATTGTCACCACTGGCTCACTATTAGCGATCGCAATTTGTAGGTCTTCCACGCTGCGTTCTTTTGCCCAAAATGCCGCAACATTGAATAATTCCTGTAATTGAATGATATCAATATCTGACTTGCGATCGCTAAATTGAATCTGAGTAAAATTCATAAAATTAAGTTTACTAAACATTCACTGGTGTATTTCACTCTTTTTTAAGCAATATTGGGCAAAATTTTACCACTAATACATTTATTTAGGTTGTATTTATATTGACCTTGACTCCTACATTTCCTCAGAGTGGATTTATACAGACATAACTCCGATTATATGTAATTAAATTTTCATTCTATGTCTTGCTGACATCGATTAATGTTTATAGTAAACATTAATTGTTAAGAATATTCAGGTGTTAACACTTAGTCGTCAATACATAGCTTTGAATTCCAGCTTTGTATCTCAACTTTAGGGTACAAATCTTACTATCTACTGCTTTTTCCGGGAATCTTGCCAGGAAATTTTTTCCAAAATGTTAAATAGAAACAAGAATTATAAAATTATATTTTGATTGGTGTTTGGGAGATTAAGAACTAAGTATTACAAAAGTAGAGAGATTTCTACTTAGATTTTCCAGTACCATCCTCTCCAGAAATCTTAACCTCTCCCAATCCACCTAATAATCTACTTAAACAGGTATCGGTACTTGCATTGCCCTTGCTAGTTCGGCTGCGACTTCCGGACGAGAAAATTCAGGAGGCGGTAGCTCTCCACGACGCAACATTTCCCGCACCTTCGTACCCGATAGATGCACCCGCTCTTCGGGAGTACTGGGACTAGTTTTGGTAGTTGCCATTTGTTTGGTACGCAAACAATAGAATGCGTGTTCAAACATCATCGGAGTAATACCCAATTCCCCAGGCGCAAACTCATCAAAAATATACTGTGCGTCGTAGGTTCCATAGTAGTCGCCAACTCCGGCATGATCACGTCCGACGATAAAATGGGTACAACCGTAGTTTTTGCGAACCAGAGCATGGAAAATCGCTTCTCTAGGGCCAGCATATCGCATGGCGGCGGGGTTAATCGCCAGAATCACCCGCTCTTTAGGGTAGTGATTTTCTAACAAAATTTCGTAGCAGCGCATCCGCACATCAGCAGGAATATCATCTTCCTTGGTTGCGCCCACCAAAGGATGTAAAAACAAGCCATCAACGGTTTCCATCGCGCATTTTTGAATATACTCATGGGCACGATGGATGGGGTTACGGGTTTGGAAACCAACTATAGTCCGCCAACCTTTCTCTGCGAACATTTGTCGCGATGCGGCGGGATCAATTTGATATTTTGGAAATAGGGGATGTGCATCGCGTTGGAACAGGAGTACATCACCAGCTAGATGTATTGCACCTTGGTTGTAAAGGACTTTGACACCAGGATGTTTCTCTTCATCAGTCCGGTAAACTTTAACAGCTTCCCGTTGTTTGTCGTATGTATACTTTTCCGTCAGGTGTAATACCCCAATATACTTACCTGCGGGGTTATTTAAGCGAACATAACTACCTTCTTTCAGAGATGCGGCAACATCCTCTGCCACCGATAGAGTTACAGGGATTGACCAAGCTGTACCATTAGCAAGGTGCATATCTTCGACAACACCGTTGTAGTCGGCTTGATTCATAAAGCCTGTGAGGGGGCTAAAACCCCCAATGGCAATCATTTCTAAGTCAGATACAGCACGTTCATCTAGTTGCACAGATGGTAAATAATCAGCTTTCGAGAGAAATTCTTCCCTTTGTGCTGGGGTGGCGATGCGGTTGACTAACTCCCCTCCGTGGGGTGCAATGGCTTGTTTCTGGTGGCTCAATGTCATTTCCTGTGTGCGATCGCAATAGGATTGTTTCGATATATGTACTAACTTATCAAAATGTTGGTACGTGGAGAACAAAATCTTTGCGAAAATCGTTTAAGTGAATTGCTCGATGATGCCACCACCAAGAACTTTTTCCCCGTCATACCACACCGCCGCTTGTCCAGGTGTGATACTAAACTGCGGCTCATCAAACACAATCCGTACGCGGGAATCTGTCAAGGGTATGATTGTCACAGGTACAGGTTTTGTTCGATACCGGACTTGGACTTCCGCCCGAATGGGGCTTGTTGGTGGGGCAATTGCTACCCAATTGACGCGATTGACTGTACATTCGGCTTTTGTGGCTTTGGTTCTGTCTCCAACAACCACCCGATTATTAACTGCATCAATAGAAATAACATACAACGGTTCCGCCGCCGCAATTCCTAAACCTTTGCGTTGTCCAATTGTGTAGTGGTGGATGCCATCATGCTTACCCAGAATTTTGCCATCGATATCGACAATTTCACCTTCCTTGGGAGCAAGATATTTATCCAGAAAGGCACGCATAGAACCGTTGCTTTCCACAAGACATAAATCTTGACTTTCCGGTTTATCGGCGGTTTCTAAGTCTTGTTCCGCAGCAATGCGCCGGGTATCAGATTTTTGCAGTTCACCCAGGGGAAAAACAACGGATGCGAGTATATCTTGTGCCAAATCATAGAGGAAATAGGTTTGGTCTTTGTTTCTGTCGAAGGCACGGAGGAGTTCGTATCTTTCTGTATCTGCATTCCAGTTAATTCGAGCATAATGCCCCGTGGCAATTTTGTCACAGTCCAAATTTTCCCTAGCGTAATGGAGCATGGGACCAAATTTCACCGCTTTATTGCACTGCGAACAAGGTAAAGGGGTAATACCCGCGCTGTAACCCGTTACCAAATAATCAACAATGTATGTTTGAAAAATCTCACGGATATCGACAACGTGATGGGGAACACCTAGCTGTTCGCAAATTTTCGCTGCATCTACCATACCTTCAGAACAACACTGACCCTTTCCTTTCATTAACCAAAGGGTCAAACCAATGACTTCATAGCCTTGATTGTGGAGAAGTGCGGCTGCTGTTGAACTGTCAACGCCGCCAGAAAGACCAACGACGACTTTTTTCATAACCGTAATTTTGCTAGGCAATCCTTTCCAGAGTAACACTATTAGTAGGGAAGAGGACGAACTTTTTACAGCCTGTGAATAAAAGGTAAACAAAGCGGTATTCTGAATTCTGTAATTCTGACTTTTTATACGCCGGGGAAAATATTATGGCAGTTTCACAACAGCTTGAGACTTTCGGGAGCCACTTACTCATAGGCATTTCCGGAACCAAATTAAACGAAGATGATAAAAGACTACTGAGCCAACTCAAACCCATTGGTATTGTTTTCTACGGTAAAAACTTTCAAACCGGCACTCACTACGAAGTTTGGTTACAAACTCTGAAAGAATTACAAGCACAAATACGTGAATATACAGAACGCGATCGCATGTTAATGACACTCGATCATGAAGGTGGCAGAGTACATCGTCCCCCATCCCCAATTACTCGTTTTCCCGAAGCATATTTACTTGCGTCCCATGCCAGGGAAGTTGCTTTTGCTGCGGCGATCGAACTAAAATCAATGGGTATCAATGTTTCTTGGTCGCCTGTTGCTGATATTTACTCCAACCCCAGTAATCCTATTATTGGGACTCGCGCCATGGGAGTCACTCCCGAATCAGCAGGGGCTGTTGCCTGTGAATATTTGGCAGGTTTACGAGATGGGGGGGTAATTGGTTGTGCCAAGCATTTTCCTGGACATGGTGATACTAGCAGTGATTCCCATCTGGAACTACCTGTACTCAATCTCACGAAAGAGGAATTACAAAACCGCGAGTTGATTCCTTTCCAAAGTTTAATTGCGGCTCAAGTACCAATGGTGATGACTGCACATATTCTCTTCCCGCAGATAGATGCGAATGTGCCAGCAACTTTATCGAAAACAATATTAACGGGGATATTGCGGCAGGAATTGGGATTTGCGGGGGTAATTGTTTCCGACGATTTGGATATGAAGGCTGTTGCGGATATGTATGAAAAACCGGGAACGGTGACACAGACTTTTAATGCTGGCTGTGATTTATTGATGGTATCCCGTAATTTGCCCTCATCTTCAGTCGAAAGAACTATTGCGATCGCTCGTGATTTTAGCGAATCTATTACTAATGGTAGTTTGGATGAGTCAATTGTGGAAAGTGCGAAAATGCGAGTTGAAAATTTGTTAGCCAGCACTCCTCAATATTCTGTCGAGTTACTAGAACGCACAATCTTACAAAAACATGCAGAATTGGCAATTAGTTGCGCCTTTAGAGGGGAGTAAAGCCGGGTAAGGAATAAATCGCCAACTTTTTGCATATCTGAAGCTGTTTCCGAAATATAGAAGATTATGTAAAAGATTACTTAGGAATAGGCGGTGTACGAACTCACATTAGAATGGCACGACAAAGGTAAAACTATAGTTCAGAAAGTCATTGTTGAACTTTCGAGAAAACAGCCTGCAAGTATGATTTTCGGTCGTAATCCAGAATGTAATATTATCTTGAATCCAGATGATACAACTTGTTCGCGTTTACAGGCAGAAATTATCTTCAAATCTCAAGAAAAGAGCTTTTATTTGCGGAAACATGCAAAAGCGAGTCGTCCTGCGATCGTGGATAGTAAAATCATTAATGATGGAGAAGTTTTATTATGTGAAGGTAGTTTAATTAGTTTGGGAAAAACAGAAATTAAAGTTACATCAATTTCCCAATCTTTACAATATATGATTATTTGTTCCAACATCAAATGTTTGAATCCACATCCCCATCATGCCTTAGATGCAAAGTATTTATATCAGCATTGTCCCTGGTGTGGTAGTTTTCTAACTGATGCTGCAACTTATTTGCCAACTCTACCAGAAGGCTTTTTAATCAGACCAATTGATCTGAAATTTGGCAATTATTTGCAAGTGAATTGGGGAGTCAGCAACCAGAATTAAATTTGTGTATTTTTTGGAAGCTGGTGCTAAATAAAATTATCAGTTTATTTTCTGACTAGTACAAGTCGGTGGAAATAAACCAACCATTGCAAATAGACAAAAAGCTTGTTTTATAGGCTTTATTCCAATACGGTTCAGTTAAGGTTGTCAGTAATCGATTTGTTGAGAACCAAGACTTGGGGGATTCTCCCCCAAACCCCCGATTGGGGGACGCAACCTAGGCTGTTGACTCTGTACCTTTTTTGGAATTTCGTTCATGCAAAAAACGTGGATAGTCACGGTGGATGAAACCTTGTTTTTGGTGGGGTTTTAACGAGAAATTAAACGACACGAACAAAAGTACCAAAAATCGCCCAATTTTCAACAAAGTCAACAGCCTAGACGCAACCGTCCCCCAAGCCCCCTCCAAATAAGAAATACAAAAATTTTTGGGAGCGACGAATTATAAGCCTTCTTAATTCAAATTGAAACAAAACTCTTAACCCAAACTCAGGTTTTGGTAGTTAATTTATATTCTTAACTGAACCGTATTGGGCTTTATTCCTTCTGACTTGAAAGAGTCATTCGTTATTCTCCGCGTCCCCGCGTCTCCCTGTCTGCCTTTCATGCTTGGCGATGAAATTTTTTCATCGGGACTGCCTCCTGCCTTCTTACTTCTGCCTTCACGTACTAGTTACTCCTTGAGAAATGTAAACGTGAACTCTTATTAAGTGGGTATGCAAAATTATTTGTGTCATTGCCAACCAAGTGAATCAATCCCAAATGCTTGCGATTACTACCCTGCGGCAAGACTCCGCCTACGTTTCGCTAGCCTTCGGCAAGCCACTTCGTGTCTACACCGCACTCGTAATGACAATATACAATTAATTTTGCGTGAGTATTTATCTATTATTCTATTATTTAGACACAGGATTAAGGAAGCGATCGGCAAATTTTATCACATTACCTAAGTTATTATCACCATCGTCATCTGTATCCAGAAATGAACTTAGTAAAGGGTTGGATGTTCCCCAAGCACCAGTTTGAGGAGCGCCCATTTCTAATAAACTTAGTGCTGTAGAAGTAATAGTTGGTATTACGGATTGGACAACATTAAGATTTACATCTGTTTTTTGGATGATAGTTTCGGCGATTTGCTGCATAAATTGAGGTGAGAATAGGGATTGAAATGCACTCCCACCTGCGCCAGAGGTGACAGCTTGGCTTACCAAATTCTCTAATCTACCTTTACCAATAATTGCTTGTTGCTGTTGGAGCGCGGGACGAATTTGCTCACCCACGATAGACATGATGCTTTGCAACTGCAAATTATTGATGCCTTGATTCGTCGTCAAATTTTGGACTGAGGAGATGATGCTTTGTAGTTGGGAAACATTAGCTTGCTGATTGGGATTGTTAATTGCACTGAGAAGTTCAAAAAAAATGCTCATGGGAAGTTTCCACTTGTTCCAATTTATTTAGTAGTGAGTATTGAATTAATAATTTCTGGGATGGCGAATTTTTTCTACATCGGTACACGAACATGGAAAGAACGAATAATTCTAATCCAGCGATTATCTAGTGTGTAATAACCCACTTCAGCGATATAATCGCGATCGCACAGGGGAATGGCAATATGTTGATCAAATTCGCTTTCGTTGCAAAAGTATTCTTGAGTGGCGTGGGGTTCTTGGGTGTCAATATCTAGGTTGGTTGCGTCGTGAACTCGCAGTGCAAATTTACTGCCACCTTGGTTACGGGCAACTTGTTTGTAATCCTCTGAAACTTCCCAATATGCATAAGCATCTTTGGAGTTACGGGGTACAAGAATTATTTGGCATTGTCTTTTGGTTGTGTGCGGGTAAATTGTCGTTTTTTCTGAGGTTTCTGGGTTATCTGCATGAGGCGACAAGCCTGTTTTCTCGAACAATGCATGGGTTCCGATTCCTACCCCTGTAACTGCTGCTGTACTAGCTGCAAGCTTGTTCCCAAGTGTTTTTGTCGTTTCCCCTATCCAATCTGAAAAGCTTCTGCTCCTACTTTCGGTGAGGTTTGCGGCACTATTTGCAGGTTCGTTGTGGCTGATACTGCTCACCAAGTCGTTGGCTACAACTTTGATAGCTTCAGTTGATAGTGCCGATGGCGAATGACTTCCACTTAATTCCGTCATCGTCGAAGATACTCGTACGGGTTCCGAGTACGCGATTTGCAACCAACTACCATCATCTTGAATGTAACCAATTTCTACGAGATAATGGCGATCGCTGGCGGGAATGCTCAGGTGGAAATCATGATCTAAATTACATTCATATTCCTGTATTGCCGCTAATGCTTGTGTATCTAAATCAACATCTGTTGTATCGTATAATTTCAGAAATAGCTTTCTATCAGCTGGACTATGCAATTCTTCCTCCTGTGCCGGGGAAAGTTCCCAGTATGCATAAGCACTATCAGCAGTGCGAGGTACGAGAATTACCTGACTTGTATCAGTTGCTGGGTTTGTAGCTTCAGATGGGCGATTTTTGCCGAAAAAGCCCAATAAAGATGTTCCCCCAAGTGCGGCGATGGTGGCTGCGGTTGCTCCAGAGAAATCGGGGAATATATTTGTGTCTGTGTTTATATCTGTATTGGCAATTATTGTGTTGGATTCTGGGATAGATGTGGTTTTCTGAGTCGCAACATTTACATCATTCCAAAGCGAACTTGCTTGAAGTTCTTCTTCACTAGTTAAAGCATTATTTTCTAAAAATGCCGGAACATGAACTCTTTGGGAACGTGCAACCTTTAACCATTGGTCATCATTGACATCGTAACCAATTTCTGCGGCATAATCACGGTTAGTTGCAGGTATCCCCAAATGTAAACCTGATTCTTCCTCTGGGCAATTGTATTCTCCAACCAGAGTTTGATTTTGTAAATCTGCGTCATCGACATTGGTAACATCATATATACGCAATTTCATTCCCCGTTTTCCTTGCCGTCGCCATTCTCCCTGGAGACTTTCAGGAATTTCCCAATATGCATAGCCTTCGTTGCTGTTGCGAGGAGTGAGAAAAAGGCGACTCTTGCCACTGCTTTCGGTGACACTTACAACTGGTGGGGCTGCTGCTGGGGAGTCAATACCTTTCATTACCCACCACAGTAATCCTCCCAGGAAGGGTATCAATAATAGCCACCAAGGGAATTCACTATCGGCATCATTGGTATTGGCGACATTCCCTGGAGAATTTTGTGCGACTGATATTGATGTTGCTGTATTCCCGGAATTTGTATTTCCCGGATTGGCATCACGGGAGTTTGTAGAATTATTGGTTGTGGTGGCATTGTTTGCGCCGGAATTTACAGTGGTTGATGTTGCAGATTCCTGCCTAGCTTTTTCAACTATTTGCTGGTTTTCGGTGGCTGTTGCATAACCTAAGAATGCTTGGGCTGTGGGATTAGGTTTTGTCCCCTGATAAACATACATTAAAGGTTGAGAAAATGGATAACGCCCATCTGTTGGCGCAACTTTGTGCATTGCCACGACTCGCAGTTTGGGATTGGTGACAACTTGATCTGCGATCGCATATCCAATTCCATCTTTCCCTAATGCTTGAATTACCGCATCGGTACTATCTTGTTTTAATTGAACAACATTTGCACCTGTTTTCAATGCAGTTTTTTGGAAGACTGGATAAATTTCAAAAGCCTGTCTAGTATCACTGATATTAGGACGATCAATCACCCTAATCTTACCTGTTTTACCACCGACTTGAGACCAGTTAGTCAATTCCCCCCGAAACATTTGGGCAAATTGATTGATTGTTAAACCACCTTTCCAGGGATTATCCTGACTCACAAACATGGCAATTTTATGCCGCGATATTGGAATGGCAATCAAACCCTGAGCTTTTTCTGCATTTGTTAACGGGCGACTAATTCCCGCCAAATCTGATTTACCATCTAAAACAGCCTTTAATGCTGCATTCGTATCAGCATAGCTGACTTTAACATTCGCTCCCGAATACTGATTCTGAAACTTTTTCGCTAGCGCTTCATTAATTTTCGCCATGCTACTCGAACTATTCACCCGCACTACTGTGCCATTGGGAACGTTTTTCGGTAGTGGAAAGCTTGTATTAGAACTTGTTGATTGAGCAACTACTGGGGGAACCGCAGCAGTCAAACTAAATAATACCGCGATCGCGGATAAAGAAGTCGTCTGTTTACAAGACACCCGACTACCTCCTTTAGGATTGCAAATGTTAATCTGAAAATAACTGGGACTAATAGCCGATTTGGAACTTTGGAAGTTTTTAAGGATTGACACTCTTACTAATTCAACATTGACTGCAACTATAAAATTGCATAGATAGTGTGTCAGCAAACAAGTTAAAGTCTTGCAAGTCACATGCCCCTCTGTGCTTGCGTTCTAAATTTTCGCTGATTATCTAATAATGTATCAATTATTGCAAGATTCTTTTATTACACCCTGCTCAAAACTTGTTCGCTGTTTCTCTTTTAATCAGATTAGCCAATAAATATATATTCATTGGTTAATATTTGCTCTCTATCCTAATCAAAATATATCTCTAGACGGATGTCTAGAAAGTGCTAGTGTGTGTACGTGCTGATAGTTTTCAAGTTATGAGTAAGTGTAGAACAAAATACTAGTACAGTTCGGCGGAAATGAAGCTACCATACCCTGCGGGTAGCCGCTCCGCGTCTATAAAATGGCTGAAAAGATAAGAATATTAGCTTTCTATCTTTTGCCTTTTGCTTTTTGCCGCTTGTTTTTTGCCTTTTTACTTTTTACTTTTGCCTTTTGCCTTGACCGATAATTCCTTAATGGTACAAGCCCCCGGATTTATCCGTGGGCATTAATTGCGAATTGCGTAGCTTTAGCTTCTCGCTCTGCGAGTATTGCGAATTGCGAATTGTACTGACGTACTAGCAATCTCTAATACCTAAAAACTAAACCTAAATATTGCCAATCTCATATAAAACCACAGCATGATGATCTAAATTTGGCGAAAGTCGTATTGTATTACCAGACATTTTTACTTGTGACTGAGTAGATTTCAAAGCAGCAAGCTGGCGATATTTGGGTACGCGACTAGTGAAAAAACTACGTGCATTTGTATCCGCAAGTGCTTCCTGAACTGCGCTACTATCTTTGGAAAATCGGGTATACGCACTATCTCCGATTCCTTGTTTCGCGGCATCTTGCTGCCATTGCCACCAATATTGAGCGTTCTTATCATCAATCAACCATTGCTTCACCGTCATATTTTTCCCGCGCAATCCAGACAAACCTCTAATGCTGATTATTGGTTTTTCGCGGCTTGTGGCTTTCACATTCGGGTTATGGTTAAACGCCAGTACATGCAAAGTTCTCTTTTTGGGATGATAGCCAGCAACAGCATTAACGATATTGTTTTGATTTGTCTTTCCCCTAACTTGTAGCGGTAATTGTCTGTCTCCCGTCATTTGATTCGTAAGCATCGCCACATTAGAGCCGACAGAATGTACCCCATCCCAGAAACCATTTGATGAAGTATTCCATCTTGACCAAAAATCGATATTATAGTCGAGCATATTCTTAAACACCATAGCGTAAGCAGAAGCACTATAAGTCGAACCCAAATCACCGCTTGTTTGCTTACCATCACTGCCTAAAATATCTATCCCTTCATCAATTTGCAACTTCAGATTCTTTAACCCACTTACTTCTGCGCGTCGTCGTAAAATACCAGCATTTTTCCCAGAATTCCCCCCTTGATAAGCACTAAATCCCAAAAAATTTAGTTGTGTACCCCTTTTTCCGGAGTAATAGTTTTTACCTTTGCCACAATGATCAATAAATTCCAGTCCATTCCAACCCAACTCCGGCGTAATATGGGAACCAACAATTAAATTACTTCTCCCTAAAGCAGCTTGAAGCGCAGCCACAGTATAGTCATACAGCTTAAACACAGCTTGTTTTGTCGTTGTATTACCTTTGCCATCAGTAAACCAGTCAGGATTATTAATTTCCGAACCCATTCCCCATCTCCAGGTTCTCACCTCCTGCATCCCGTAAGTGTCCACCATATGTCTGGCAATATCGTAAATATATTTGTAATAACCTTGCCAGTCGCTAGGTAAACGAGTATTTAAAGCAAATTTCCCGGCTTGACAGTCGCGACTATAAACACAAGGAACATTTCCTGTTTTAATAATTGGTTTTAAACCCTGTTTGAGAACATTACGAATTGCTCTATCGAGTGGGTCAAAATTAAAACCTTGATTGGGATTATTTGCATCTTTCAATAAATCTCGCGTGCCATCACATCCTTGTGGTTGAGCTTTTCCAGCATCTAATCTACATCCACCTGTTGCCGTGTAGAGAGATACATATTTTACATAGGGGTAATTTGTTGCGAAATAATTAGCAGGTTGATTGACTGCGGTAGAATCCCAGTGAGTTAAATAATACCAAGCATTCACACCAGCAAATTTATTAGTGATCACTTTACCTTGTGGGCGAATATTGATAGTAATTGTGGGAGGATTAATTGCGGCAATCAGATAAGGGGATGCAGAGGTAAAAATTGCCCAGAGACAGATAAGACAAATAAAGATTAGTTTGTGAATTAATTTTTGCCGGAGATACACCCGTGGAAATATGTGCAGTAAATTCATGGGTTTTGGTAAAAGTTGATTGTATGGGGATTTATTTATTTTGCTACGCCAAACACCAACTTACCAGTGTATTTGCTAGGTGAGATTAGGTATAAAAATCATAATCATGTAAGTTTAAATATCAAGTTTAAACATCAATAAATATCCCCTAAATCCAGGCAAAATTACCTATATCAACATTGAACTTCTTATCTTGTAAACATTACCACTAAGAACTGGGAATTATTTCACTCTGAATTTGATTTTCCTCAATCAAGGTACGCGGCAAATATATTCCCAACCCCAGAATAATCATCGCCATATAACCTACCAAACCCATCCATAAAAAATGATTGTTGTGGAGATGTGATGCTGTTACAGCAAAAGGGATAAATCCCAAAATAAAAGCAACCAAGACAGCATTCCGTAGAGTAACAGCTTCCTTCAAACCAATAAAATATCCTTCTAACATAAATGCGATCGCAGTTAATCCCAAAAGTGGTAATAACCAGATTTTATATCTAGTTATACTTTGATTAATTTCTGGATGGTTGCTTAAAAGTCCAAACACTAACTCCGGGTAAAAAATAGTAATAAATGCAATGGCGATCGCAATTACTAAACTAGTTAATATGGAAATTATTAATAGTGGCAAAAATTGCTCTTTAGTTCCCTTGGCTTTAAAGTTGCCGATGAGAGTTTGAGTTGTTAAGCCCACACCTTGGATAGTGAATTGGCTAAATAAAGCAATTTGCAATAACAAACCATTTATAGCCAAGACATTTGTTCCCATCGCCGCACTCAGGTTTGTAAAAATCGCATAAGTAGTAATTAGGACTATAAATCTAATTAAAATATTACTTTTTAAGATTACAGTATCTTTCAAGGCTGCCCAATCAAAAAGCTCTTTTACCGCATTGGGTAATACTCTCCAATCAATACTAAAGCAAACGCAAATTAAACCAACTACCAATGCTAAATATTGACTAATTGCTGTGGCTAATCCCGCACCCATACTCTCCCAGCCAAATTTGACTATCATCAAGTAATCTAAAGCAACATTAGAGCCATTACCGATGAGGGACATTAACAACACCACAACATTCATTTCCCGTCCCAAAAACCAACCAATTAACACAAAGTTGAGTAAAACAGCAGGTGCAGCCCAAATTCGAGCGTAAAAATAGTCAACCCCAGAAGCTTCAATCTCTGGGGAACCACTTAAAAGCGTAAAGCCAATTTTCTGTAAGGGATATTGCAATAGCAGAATTATTAAACCAATACCCAGGGCAATTAAACCACTTCGTAATCCTGCTAGGAGAACAGCTTGCGAGTCATCTAATCCCACAGCCTGGGCAGTAATCGCATTTGTACTCGCACGCAAAAATTTGAGGACGCGGTAAAGGTAATCAAAGAGAATAGTAGCTAAAATAACACCGGCTAAATGGCGAATATCCGCTAAATGTCCCAAGAAAGCAATATCAACCAAACCAGCCAGGGGAACCATCATGTTAGAAAGGACACTAACACTTGCCAAGCTGTAAAAACGTGGCAAGAACTTGTATTGGGTTGGGAGCGTAAGTTGCATAAATTGCTAGAGCTAGAATTTATTTAAGTTAGAGTTCTTTGAGTTTACGCTACTGTGTAAAATTAAGTAGTGATGAACAGTTAAATTTGAGCAGAAAATATATTCAGTTTCATAATCAATTTTTGTTATGCTTTGATAGTTGTCAAACTGACTAATATTTATACCATCCCACCTATGGCAATTTTTAATAAATTTATCGAAATCGAAACTTTGCCCGGTATTAATATACATAATATTACCCAGCATATTGAGGCAGTGATTAGATTGACTCCAATCCGAAATGGTCAAGTATTAATATTTTCTCGCCATACAACTACGGCGCTAGCGATTAATGAAAATGAAGAAAGACTACTGGAAGATATCAAGGTATTTTTACGAAAATTAGCACCAGAAAGTGATAAATATTTACATAATGACTTACATTTAAGACCTAATATTCCACCCGATGAGCCGATTAATGCTCATTCACATTTGATGGCAATGATGTTGAATAATAGTGAAATTGTCCCAATTCTAGATGGAGAATTAGGATTGGGAACTTATCAATCTATTTTGTTTTTTGAATTGGATGGTGCCAGAAAAAGAAGTATTCTTTGTCAAATTTCTGGTGAATAATCAGAAATTTGGCCAAAAAATCATCATATATATACAAATATCTCTTCTCACTTTGAGTTTCATTGCTATTATCTGTACCTGAAAATCAAGCAATCATACTTAATCCGAAAATCCGACGACAATAAATTTATAACGCTTCTCTCTTCATCACTCTTATCTTGTTTATGAAGTAATGTTACGATTGTTTCAAAAATATTTAGAAATCGTCAAAATAAAAAACCTGGTTCTAATGTAGGAATTAAGGAAAAAATCGAGGCAAATATCATGAATAATATTCAAAAATATCGGTTTGTCTGCACCCTAACCTTTGGTGATATTTACGGTCAAATCATCGTTTGGTTGATTACTATCACTGTCAGTTTAGCTGCTGCACTAGCACTGATGGGTGCGAGAAGACCAGTTTATGCTTTAGTAACAGTTGGACTAGTAGTATTGCTATCGTTACCATTTTTACTTTTTGCTTTCGTCACTACCCTATTAAATCATATTGAAGTAATGCCCTTTGAACCGGGGACAAAAATGCAACCAATACCTGGTAATGTCTCTCAACAACAACCTGTACAAGCAACAAATTAAATAAGTAGAAGTTTAATATTTGTAATATTACAACCTTGTCAAGTTGGCAGGGTTTTTTAAATGGGCGTAGGGAAGAAGACATGGGGAAGCGTTGTTAGATGTTTCCCTTTCCTCTTTAATGCCTCGATCAAATAGACTTAATATTCGTATACCAAATTACTTAAAATACTAAATTATGCTTGAACATGATGTAATTATTGTTGGTGGTGGATTGGCGGGATGCCGTGCTGCGGTGGAAATAGCCCGTACGAACCCGAGTTTGAATGTTGCCGTAGTTGCAAAAACCCACCCAATTCGATCGCACTCTGTGGCTGCACAGGGGGGAATGGCTGCAAGTTTAAAAAATGTCGATCCTGAAGATAGTTGGGAAGCACATGCATTCGACACCGTCAAAGGTTCGGATTATTTAGCGGATCAAGACGCAGTTGCAATTTTGACACAAGAAGCCCCCAATGTCGTCATTGACTTGGAACATATGGGAGTGCTTTTTTCCCGGCTTCCCGATGGTAGAATTGCCCAACGTGCTTTTGGTGGACATTCCCACAACCGCACCTGTTACGCTGCCGATAAAACCGGACACGCAATTTTACATGAATTAGTTAATAATCTCAGACGTAACGGTGTAAAAGTTTATCAAGAGTGGTACGTAATGCGCCTGATATTAGAAGCAGGCGTAGCCAAAGGTGTTGTCATGTTCCGCATTCAGGACGGACATCTCGAAGTCGTGCGGGCAAAAGCTGTCATGTTCGCCACAGGGGGCTATGGTCGCGTTTATAACACTACCTCCAATGATTACGCATCGGCAGGCGATGGTTTGGCGATGACTGCACAGGCTGGCTTGCCCTTGGAAGATATGGAATTTGTGCAATTTCACCCCACAGGGTTGTATCCCGTCGGTGTATTGATATCTGAAGCTGTACGGGGAGAAGGGGCGTATCTAATTAACTCTGAAGGCGAAAGATTTATGCAAAGGTACGCCCCCAGTCGTATGGAACTGGCACCCAGGGATATTACATCAAGAGCGATCGCCTATGAAATTCGGGCTGGGCGTGGGGTAAACTCTGATGGTAGTGCTGGAGGTCCTTTTGTATATTTGGATTTGCGGCACATGGGCAAAGAGAAGATCATGAGTCGTGTTCCCTTCTGTTGGGAAGAAGCACACAGATTAGTGGGGGTGGATGCCGTCACGCAACCAATGCCCGTACGCCCTACCATTCACTACTGTATGGGTGGTATTCCAGTTAACACTGACTGCCAAGTTCGCAGTGGTGCTGATGGTGTTGTGGAAGGGTTCTTTTCCGCAGGGGAGACTTCTTGCGTATCGGTTCACGGAGCTAATCGTCTCGGTAGTAATTCGCTGTTGGAATGTGTTGTTTATGGCAAAAGAGCCGGAGCCAGTATTGCCCGTTATGTCGAAAATCGCAAGTTCCCGACAATTAATGAGCAGAAGTATATTAATGAAGCCAAGCAAGAAATTCAATCCTTAATCGAGCAACCAGGAAAATTACGGATTAATCAAGTTCGCCAAGGTTTCCAAGACGCAATGACTGAATATTGTGGGGTATTTCGGACTGCGGAATTAATGGAGCAAGGTTTGCAAAAAATCCAGGAATATCAACAGCAATACTCGCAAATTTATTTAGATGATAAAGGCAAAGATTGGAATACAGAATTAGTTGAGGCTTTGGAATTACGAAGTTTAATGGTAGTTGGACAATTAATTATGAATTCTGCCTTTAATCGTAGGGAAAGCCGAGGAGCGCACTTCCGTGAGGATTATGCCCAGCGTGATGATAGTAATTTTTTACGCCACACCTTTGCCTATTATTCGCCTGCGGGAATCGATATTCAATATGTTCCCGTGAATGTGGGCATGTTTCAGCCACAGGAAAGGAAGTATTAAGGAGATTTGCGAAAAAGAAATTACCAATGTTTTTGCTAGCATAGCGGGCAAGACTTCGGCGTGAGCGCGGCTCGACTGATATCTGCAATTTCTTCTAATTTTCTCCTGATGCGGTTAGCCAGGTATTGGATACAGAGATATAGATGCACCCTGATTAAACTTCTACCTCAGTCACCAAGTTAGACATTACTTGTGGTTGGGGTTTTTTGTTGGGTAAATTAGCGATATAATTTTGCGATCACACTCCAGAAATCATCATCAATTTCCGGCTACTATGAAGATATATATAGCAATGTTGCCCGAAAGTCCCTAGGCTGAGGCAATTATTCATTTAAGAAAACCATGATAGCCAAATTACCAGCAATATTTCGCCTTTCACCGCTAATTCGGATTACTCTACTATCTTTATATCTTGCACTCACAGTCCCACTACCATTTCTAGCAGAAGCAACAGCAGCACCTACCCCACCATCACTACTTTGGGCTGGCATCGTGCTAGGTTTTATCGCCCTATATGCAGCATTGTCCGAAAGAGTTATTGTAGACGATCGCGAGATACAAGTTACCTACCCAAATTGGGTTCCACGTTTTTTTCGCAAAGGTTGGACGCTACCTTGGGCTGATGTGAAAGAATTGAAACCTCGCAGTACCGGACAAGGAGGTTTGGTTTATTATTTTCTCAGCCAGGAAGGGAAAGCATATTTACTGCCAATGCGGATAGCTGGATTCGCTCGTCTCCTTAGTTTCGTAGAAGCAAAAACGGGTATAGATACAACAAATGTTTATCCATTAGCCCAACCTTGGATGTATGCTATTTTACTTGGATTTACAATCCTATTGCTGTTAATCGATGCATGGACGATCGCTACAGCTTTGGGAGTATAAAATTGGATAGATTAGATAATAATTTAAATACTAATTTAGATAGGAATACAGTCTTAATTAGCCTGGAAGAAGTTAGTTTATTTGCCAAGTTAAACGCCAAAGCGAAAAATATTCCCGGCTACTCAATATTACAGGATATCTCCTTTGAAGCGATCGCGGGTTCCTGTAATACTATTGTGGGAGCCACTGGTGCCGGAAAAACCTTTTTATTACGCTTGTTGAACCGTTTGTGTGAACCGACAAGCGGCAAAATTTATTTCCATAATCGAGATTACCAACAAATTCCCATATTAGAATTACGCACTTCTATTGTACTGGTTCCCCAAGAGCCAAAATTGTTAGGAATGACAGTTAAAGATGCATTAGCATACCCTTTAATATTACGAAAAATACCCAAATCAGAAATTCAACAACGGGTGAATGGATGGATTGAAAAATTGCAAATATCTGATGATTGGTTGGGAAGAAGCGAACTCCAGCTTTCACTGGGACAAAGACAATTATGCGCGATCGCACGTGCTTTAGTCATCCAACCCCAAGTCTTGTTATTGGACGAGCCAACGGCGGCATTGGATATTGTTACAGCAGAACGTCTCATGCAAATATTATCCCAACTTAGCCAAACCCAAAATCTGACAGTGATAATGGTGAATCATCAATTAGAACTGCTCCAAGAATTTTACTCTCATTCCACCAATCAAGACGGTAATATTTTACATCTATCCCAAGGTCGTTTATTATCCAATCAAAAAGCCTTGCAAGTAGACTGGAATAATTTAAAAACAAGTCTTATTCAAGCCGAAACTGAAGATGATTTTATTTAATGTATCATTAAGAATCTATCATTAAGAATTTGTGTTTATTAATTGTAAAAATAGCAATTTTTATTATTATCTAACCTGAATTTGGGTTAAGAGTTTGTTTTAATTTGAATTAAGAAGCCTTGCAATTCATCGAACCCCAAAATTTTTGTATTTCTTATTTGGAGGGGGCTTGGGGGACGCAACCGTCCCCCAATCGGGGGTTTGGGGGAGAATCCCCCAATTCTTGGTTTTAGCTGTAACAACAGAAAAAGTATCAATTGGATTCAATAAATTGTGCTGAAATTTGAACAAAGTAAAATCACAAACCCTATCTCAGCTTATCCTGAACTCAAGTTATATAAATTTAATGGATTACCAATAACAAAATTAATTTACTAATCTTTGAAATTGCAATTTTTCTACTCGGAAATATCAACTAATCACAGAACTTTAAGGATTAATCTCCACACAAGACCAATTATCATTTAGCTGCTGGTTAAAGTCTTCTTGTCTATATTCACCTCGTGTATATATATAGCGATTTTGTGGTTCGCCCCGCAATTTTAAATGGTCAACCTTCACCGGATTAAGTAATAGCAAACAAAAATTAGCTAAAGGAGCGATCGCATCAGGAGCAGGTGCAGAAAAAGCCTCTGAGTTGGCTCGTTTTTCCCCAGGATGCGCCCAAGTAAACTGAATCCGAGCATTATCTGAAAGTTCTTGCCACATCGATACACGAGCCATTTGCAAGCCCACATCAGGGCAATTGGCATCAACAAGAATTAATTGACCAGCAATTCTAAACTGTTCCCGCGTACCTGTGAAATACCAGCAAGCCTCCGCCCAGGATTGTTGTTGAATCTGATCGACTTTCTGACTACGGTTGTCTGTAATTATTTTTAACTGGTTCGTGTCATTGAGAAAACCACGAAACACAACAGTACGATTTGCAGGGTAGCCATTGGCTTGTACAGTTGCCAACTGAAAGTAACGAGATTCCGGTTTACTGCGATCGCGATGCAGTGCCCGACTCAAAGGAGAACGCCAAGGAGCCAATGTCATAAGCAAGACATAACAAATATTAATTATACAGCCAAGCGAGTACCCATGGCGGTAGAGCGTATATTCGGACATTTTGCAATCCTTTTTTCCTACCGCCAGTTGACGTATATTCTTAATCTGAGAAAAGTAAAGTCCCTGAGCAACAAGTTATGGTTCGAGAGCTTGAACGCAAACGTATTTCTAGTGCTGAGTTCCCCGAAACAGCCCCAGCCGCTAATCCCGTCTTTTTTAGAACCTACAGCCGTCGTCATGCTGATGGTACAAGGGAAACTTGGGAAAAAGTGTGCGATCGCACCCTCCAAGGATTAGTAGAATTAGGCAGGTTAACTTCCCAAGAAGCCGAACTTCTGGCACGAACAGAGCGCAATTTGAAGGCATTACCGAGTGGACGTTGGCTATGGGTAGGGGGAACCGACTGGATTAGCAAGCCTAAGAACTTTTCTGGTGGTTACAATTGCACCTCTACCAACCTCGAAGACTGGAAAGCCTTTGGCTTGATGATGGACTTGGCAATGATGGGGTGCGGAACCGGAGCTATTTTAGAACCGAAGTATATTAATAAACTTCCTGTTATCCGTAATCATATTCAGGTAATTTTACAAGGTGAAATTGGTGCAACTCCTGTAAACCAACGTCGGGAGGAAACTGAAGTCAATATTCAAGATAATCAAGTCACTATCTACGTTGGTGACAGCCGTCAAGGTTGGGTAAAATCGTATCAAACATTACTAGAGCTTTCTAGTGATGAACGCTTTACAGGTGAAATTCAAGTTAACGTCAACCTCAGCGATGTGCGTCAAGCTGGGGAAACTTTAAAAGGCTTTGGCGGTGTAGCCAATCCAATTAAATTGCCGGAACTCTATACCAAATGTGCAAATATCCTCAACAAAGCGATCGGTAGACAATTAAACTCCGTAGAATGCTGTTTATTAATTGACCAAGCAGCCGTCTGTATCGTTGCTGGCAATATCCGCAGATCAGCTGGTATGAGGCAAGGGGCAAGCGATGATACTTCCTTTGCAGATGCAAAATCAAATCTCTGGCAGCAAGATGCCGAAGGCAACTGGAGCATCGATCCCGAACGTGATGCTTTACGAATGGCAAACCACACAAGGGTATTTCACCGCAAACCTACTCTCGAAGAATGTTTGGACGCAGTTCGCAAACAATATTACAGTGGTGAAGGGGCAATTCAATGGGCTGGAGAAGCGATCGCCCGCGCGAATTGTGATTTGCTGGCAACCAAAGAATTGAAAACCGATTTTCTCAAAATTTACGAACAAGGAAAAGCTAGGGAATGGCTACAAGAAAAATATCCCCACCTTGACGAGCAAGAATTAGAGCATCGTTTGGGACGTTTTGGGTTAAATCCCTGTGGAGAAATCATTGGTGCTAATTTCCACTGTAATCTTTCGGAAATACACCTCAACCAAATTGATCCCGACAACTATAAAGAACAAGAAGAAGCATTCACAGCCGGCGCATTATCTGTTGCCGCACTATTACACCATCAATTCATCGAACCTCGCTACCAATACAGCCGCGAAATTGATCCCATCGTTGGTGTCTCCTTCACAGGTTTATTCGACTTTTTTGTTCATGCTTTTGGTGTCGAGTGGTTGCGCTGGTGGGAACAAGGCAGACCAAAAACACCCCAAGGAATCGCCTTTAAACACCAAGAACAAGAATATCTCACCCGGTGGAAAGATATAGTCCATCGTGTAGTGTGGGAATATTGCGATCGTCACGGCTTTAAACGTCCCAACCGTTGCACCACAGTCCAACCTAGCGGCACAAAATCCTTACTCACAGGAGCTTCTCCGGGATGGCATCCACCAAAATCACAGCGTTTCCTTCGCCGCATTACCTGCCGTAAAAATGATCCCGTAGCCCTGGCATGTTTAGAGTATGGGTATAATATTGTACCTTCTCAGTCAGACAAAGATGAAAAAGGTAATTTACTTAATGACCCATTCGACCCACGCTGTACTGAATGGTTAGTGGAGATTCCCGTTGCTGTATCTTGGGCAGATTTACCAGGCGCTGACACCATTGATATCAGTAAATTCAACGCCTTAGCACAAATGGACTTTTACATGCAGGTGCAGCAGTTCTACGTTACACACAACACCTCTGCGACTATTGAACTGCGGGAAAACGAAATCGAACTTTTGGGAACCCGCATTTACGAAGCCATCCGTGATGACGAAGGTTATATGAGTGCAGCACTTTTGGCACGTTTTGACGACCTCCAAACCTTCCCTCGTTTACCGTTCGAGCCAATTTCCAAGGAACGGTACGAAAAGTTGAGTAAGGAAGTCGAAATGCGCCGTAAAACCGATGATTTCCACACAGTTTTAAGCCGTTACGACTTTGGTGAAATGTCGGAAGCTGGGCCAGCAGGTTGTGACTCTGACAAGTGTATGATGCCTGAGCAAAGTCCCAATTAAAGGGAACGCGGGGACGAGGGGACAAAGATATATATGGAAGAATAGAAAATTTTATTTTTTCTCTCCATCTCCCCCATCTCCCCATACCTAATTCTCATAAAATCATTAAGATAAATTGAGAAACCTACAACAAGCAGGCTCAAAATGTTCCTTGATGAATTAACACCAATATTTAAACAATTTGCCCAACACCCAGCTTCGTTTATGGGTGGTTTTGTCTCTGGTGCGCTGAAACTTAGTCTTGCTGATGATCCAGTAAAAAGCTGGCTCAACCAGCAACTTGGGGTAAATACAAATTCTGCTAATAATTCTGATACACAGAATGGTAGAACATCAGGTCCTCAATCAATTTCAATTGATTAGAAGCTTGTAATTTCACCATCAAACCCGCAATATTTGTGGAGATGCATTGTGTTTGGCACCGAGTGAAAACAGTAGTAATACCAAGTCCGGTAAGTCAGTTATTATTAGTTTTTCTCCGCGTCAGTTTTATCTTGGTATTTAACCGCACATGATATAAATTCGCGTGGGTGTCCGTAAGGCTAACATCTTGCTCACGCGGGCAAGATGTCCACACCACCAACATCAACACTACAAACAATCATGGCTCCTGTTTCCTAACTATGGATTCTGGGTTCAGGATGCAAAGTAGATAATATCTCGCTTTCCACCACCGCTAATTCATCTAATCGTTCCATCACAATTTGTCTGTCAAAATACGTATCCGCTAATACCCAATAAACCCCAAAATGTCGAGCCTCTGATGCCATCAAGCCCTTATAAAACCTAGCCAATTCTGGCTCAGGGCAATGTGTTGCGAGTAACCCTAAGCGTTCGTGGCTGCGAGCTTCAATTAAACCAGTCACTAACAAAGAATCAAGGAATTTATACGGTTTATGCGGACGAACTTGTGCTTTTAAAGCAGCACCATAGGGAGGTGGAGGTAGCGGAGCCAAGGGTATATTTCGCCGTTCCAGCCATTGATTAACTAGCTCAAAGTGTTCTAGTTCTTCTTGAGCTATTTTAGTTAATTCCCTTACCATTTTGGTATTAGAAGGATAGGCAAACATAAAATTTAAAGCGACACCAGCAGCTTTGCGTTCGCAGTGCGAATGATCAAGCAAGATAATATCTAAATTAGAAAGCGCTTGCTCAATCCAAGCGTTGCTAGTCGATTCTTTGAGGGCGTTTATAGTTGGTAATTGCTCGGTTTGCACTATCTTTTGCACTGTCTAAGTTTCCAAAATTCAGATTTTATTTTAGGTTTACTCAAGCCAAAATGCGATCGCAGTTCGTCGTATATCAACTTGTCCTGAATATATAACTATATTCTTGACCCAAAAGTTGCTAAAATCGCTTGCTAAAATCAAGCATCTAAAAAATAATCATAAAAATATTTACATATCATATTCAACTTTAATATTACAATAATTCGTGAATTATATTCAAACTATATTGGGTCAATGTGTATTAGGTATTGTTGTCAAATATTGAAGTTATTTTAATAAATGTGAACTAAAAATGAATGAGAAAGCAACATCAACCTCTGATTTTAAGATTCTTGATGAAATCATTGCCCAAAGTAGTATCCAGCCACTTTCACTCAGCCCCGATCGCGATTTAATTACCAGCTTTCAAGAAATAGGTAATTTAGTCAGTGAAAAGACTTGCAATCAACAAATTATCGACTGTCTTTACCACACTATAGAAATTATACTTTCTGCTCAGTTAGAAAATTTCCCAGAAAATATTTTCTGGGATTTTGATTTAATGGTTTTGCATATGCTAGAACAATCCCTAAGTGCAGAGGATGGAGCAATTGTATTTCTAGATTCTTTTGGTCAAAAAATTGTTGATTTAATGAATATATTTGGTTGTAGAGGAAAAATACGTTTTCGTTATGTGCATGATTTTATGTATGGGTTTGATTGGGCACGGTGGGTAAAAAAAGACCCAGAAAATCGTTCTCACGTCCAACCATTTAATCCTATTTTTTTAGACTATTTACTTGCCAAAGGTGAAGAAATATTAAATTTAGTTCGCGTGGAAGATAAGCGATATCATCATATCTCACGTGGTCGTTTTCGCAATTCTTTCTGTTTTCCACGCAATCCAGAAGATGAGTATCGTTTGCTCACCTATCTCGCTGATTCAAACATGATTCCTGTGGCTGCGTGGAATTGGAATACTTATCCAATATGGGATAAACCCTTTGATGAGATGCGTGAACAAGCTGCGTTAGCAATTCGTAATTCTTAAGAATCTGGAATCACCAATAACTAAATGAAAATCATAGACTTAATTAACTGGTTTGAATCTTGGGCAAATCCCGCTTGGCAAGAAAGTTGGGATAATTGTGGTTGGCAGGTTGAGCCTGGAATTTTAGAAGAAAAGGCCAAGGTATTAGTATGCTTAACTCCAACTTTAGCAGTAATGAAAGAGGCGATCGCACTTCGGAATCAAGGAACTGCTGTCAATTTAATTTTTGCTCACCATCCCTTAATTTTTAGCCCCCAAAAATCTTTACGTACTGGTGATGCGATCGCTGATATGGTACGTTTAGCTTTTATTCACAAGATTGGCATCTATACTGCTCATACAAATTTCGATCAAGTTGAAGATGGTACTGCCGATGTTCTGGCGCAGCTTCTAGAACTTCAGGAAACTGTGCCTATTGTACCTACTCAAAATGGCTTGGGATATGGTCGAGTTGGAAATTTAATCCCTTCTCTAACTTTACGTGATTTATTGGGAGTGATTCAAACTCGTCTCGCGCCACCTAATCTAATTTTTTCACCCGCAGGCGATTTCAGCGAGCATATTGAACGGGTAGCCGTTTTAGGCGGTTCTGGTGCTAGTTTTATTTCTGCAACGGTGAAAACTGGCGCTCAAGCTTATCTGACATCCGATTGTAAATTTCATCAGTTCCAAGAAAGTCGCGATCGCAATCTCATTCTCATTGATGCTGGACATTATGCAACCGAACGACCCGCCTGTGAACAACTTGTCAAAAAACTTCAAACTTTAGGTATCGATTGGGCACAACTCAGTAGACTTGATGAAGATTTCCGCCTGTTTTTTCAATAATTGCATTAGCAAATTGTTTTTCAGTGGGCGCAAAACCCAATATCAGCTAAGTGAAAACGGCTCAAAAATTGTCAGCCATCTTTCGTTCAGCAGTTGAGGCAGGAAAAAGATTGATTACAAGCAGATTCAGTAAGTTAAGCAATAACACTATAGCAATAGTATTTAAAGTTACAGTCTTTTTTGAGATAAAAATTAATTACTAATTATAAATGACGAAGTTATCTTTTAAATATTAACGATTTCAGACATAGTAAATATTTTACGTATTAGTTGTGACTTTAATCACATTAATTAAGAGATATACATCACCTATTTAGGCTGACTCACATCAACCGACAATAGATAAAAATATTCCACAGTGGAGTATATAAACCCCTAATTACGTCCTAAATAAAAATGATTCGCTCTTTGGTTGAATCTGCTTTTCAGACTGGATATTTAAGCGTTGAGTCAGAAGGTCTGCTTCTGCAAGTATTAGCGGCAAAAAGTTATTTGCCCGATGATTTAGCAGCTTTAGTTGCTCTGCGTAATGCGGTTCAGGCTGGAACAGTTAAGCGAGAAGCCCCCTCAAGCCACTGGTTTGAATTGCTAATGCAGTTTAAATAAATGTAAATAAAGCTTTATTATTGTTCTCAATATCAGAATTGTTGAATTATTCTTGCAAAGAGTCGCATTCCATATAGAATTTTTAGTACTATTGAAGTAGAATTACTAATCTAACCTTATCTGAGACATCATTTATGTCTACTTTCACTATGCTTCTTTGCTGTCAAGTAGACCTGAAAACAAACTGTACAAATCTTAATAACCCATAAAAAAAACAGTTTCGTTGTTTTTACTCAAAGTTATTACTCAAAATAGTTTAGGTCAGCGAGAGAATGAGCTAAGATCGTAATACACAAGGGTAAAAGTAAAAGCCTAGTCCCTAGAGTTCCCAGCGATGCCAAAAAGTACAAACAGGCAACTCATACAACCGCAACTAACTCTTTTTTTAGAGTATAATTTATTACACAATGAGAATAAGGACTCACCAGTGATGATTAATCTGGTAAGGCAGTATCCTGAGTTATGCGATTTCTATGAGAGGGATATTCTCTGAATAGCTAGAGAAGCTTAAAAGCGCCTTTGATGTGTTAGTTTTTCGGACCATCAAATGACGCTATCTAGATTGGGAGAATACTCTGATTTTGAAAAATTTAACTTTGTATAAAAAGGCAGAAGTAGTAGATGCTACACCGCAAGATTTATCAATTGTGTTGTGATGGGCGGGAGGTATGCGTTTTCTTGCGGGACCAGCAACGCTGGATAGAGCGCGCCCGCATCCTCGATATAGAAGGAGATTTAGTAACCTTACGATATGAAACTGATGAAGAAGACGAAATCTGTTCTTGGGAAGAGATGGTTCGCCTCGAAAGTATAGGCGCTGTCACCCAGAAATTGGCTTCAGTTCCTCGTGGAAACGTTGAACCACTTTTAACAGAAGATTGTCCTGAGGCTGAACGTATCCGTAACCATTATCCTGACTCTAGCCCGGAGTAAAGTCTAAATTCTCCCGGTTCAGGGTATTTTTTCAAAACTTACAAGATTAACGATAGTCCCTTTTCCTTCTTTGGAAAGGGACTATGTGTTTTAGGTTTGAAGTTTGAAATCAAATTTATTTTTGGCTTTCAAATGCTGGACAATAACCTTCCAGCGTCACTCGGAAGTTGTACAGTGGGGATGCTTGGTTCCAACACCGTCCTCCCCGTTGATGCCGACAAGTTCCACAGCAATCCACATCTTGCCACATAAATCTGTCACTGGTTTGATTCATTAATTCGCGCTGTGATAGTCCACGCAAGACTAACTCCTCACCTTGCCAGCGTGCTTCGATTAACCCTGTATCGGCAAATTGTCGCCAGCGAGGATCAGCCGCGATCGCATCTGGTAACGTAATTGTTACTACTGTTCCTAATTCCGTGAGTTCGCCTTCATAGTTTGTTTCTGGTGCGGCTGGCTGCAAAAAAGTATCACCAATAGGTAGCTCAACTAATACACCTGGGGCTGGTGAATGTACGTGATAGCGATTTTGTAACTCATCCAAGCTGGTTAAGTCGGCTAAATAAACGGGCGAACCGTGGACAAAAATAACATGCTGTGGTCGCAAATTATGAATTAATTGGGTTGTCCCTGGGCCATCACTGTGTTGTGCTAAAAAGTAATTTTCGACCTGTATCGATGGCGATAGATTTTTGTCAATTGCAAACTGCTTTTTTTCTGGGATTAAAATCAACCAAGGCCCAGTTTCTGGTTGACAATATTCTTCAAGATCAATATTAAAGTCAGTTAAGACAATACAAGGTGCTTTACCAACGACTGCACGCCTTTCTGGTGGTATTTTTCGCACGCGGGGACGTACTCGTTCATCCCAAAACAAAGGTTGATGACGGGCAAAATTTTGGACTGACGCAGGTAAGTGCGGCAATAATTCTAGGTATACATCACAACCAATAGCGACAGTGCCATCAACCCAAATATCTAAATCCCGTCCGGTAAAATGATGATGACTGCGAAGCAACATGAGCAATTCTTGACCTAAACCCAAACCGGAAGTAGGCATCAGCACAGAATAACCATCTGCGATCGCACGATTAATTCTTTCTGCCAGTTGATTTTCTTGGTTGCGACGGTGAGGGTGTCTGGCAGTACCATAGGAACCCTCAATAATTAAAACATCGAGTTCCAAACCCCGCAATTCTTCCAAGCGTAAACCTTCCACTAGGCGAGAATTAGATAGGAAAAAATCGCCAGTATACAGTAGTTTGTAGGCGCGTTGGGGGGTGGTATATGTAAGTAAAGTCGCGACTGCACCAGGTAAATGTCCGGCGGGAAATAACTCCACAACTAATCCCGGCTTCAATTCAATGGGCGATCGTAACGGCAAAGCTTGGCAAAAGTGTAAATTCTCTTTATCCTCTCGTTCTAACCAATTTAGCGGTAATAGTTGAGTCGTCACCTCACTACCATAAATTGGTAACAAAGGATAAATTTCATGCAGCTTTAAAAGACCTCGCGCATGATCGGGGTGAGCGTGACTGGTGAGAACTAAATCGGCTGGTAATGGTGATTTTCCTGGACGCGCTGATTTTGTGACATCCTGCACCAAAATTGAAATATCAGATAAACCACAGTCAAGTAAAACCCGGTGTTGTCCCATTCGTACTAATAGACAAACACCTTCACCGTTATGGTGAACCCCATAGGCAAAACATTCTAAATCGCAAGTTGATTCCCCAAAACTAGATCGTGAGGATACCGAAATATCTTTGCCGTCGAGCGGATGCTCTGCATCATCGTTAGATGATTCCTTTTGCACACCCGCTTCCTGTTGGCGCAGGTTAGGCTTCTCCCAAGGAGTATCGCTCATGCTCCTACATCAAACTGGTCTCAACCAATTAAACGTCGTTAAATTTTAAATAAGTGTAGGCTGGGGTTAAGCCTTGAGGCTAATGTTATACCCCAGCAATCGTACTTGGAGATTGCTCTCAAAGGATGTTTGGAAAATCAGAATCGTAACATAACACGCAAAACCTGATCCGAATTTCTGCTCCTGGAGAAGAGAAGTGAGAAAGTTGGTTTTTATTCTTTAGCTCCAATCAAGAAGATTTTAGGGGTTAGGTCTTGAGGGTCTTGTTGTCACAACCATAATGTTCAAACATTCTCTCCAACTTCCTCGTTAGAGATTGAAATTCAATATCCAACATTTAATGCTTGAGAATATGGATTCGTTGGCTAATTAGTGTGCCGAACCATTTCCGTGATAATTATCCGAATCATAAAATCCATTTTTTGTGCCGAAGAATAAACAAGCTACAGTAAAGACAACTGTTAATACGGCTAAAATTAGTTTTACATCCATTGTGTTGCTTTCCTTTGTACAAGATTTTTTAATTTCAGAGATCGCAACGCTATCTTAACAACAGTGTTACTTACAAATCTTTACTATGGTTATTTTAATTAAGCAATGAGTTAACTTACTAGAGATGAGTCAAATTGTAAAACTTTTCTGCAAAGCTGTCTATCTACCGAAGTAACAAAGATTGCCCGCATTTCATCAATGATTGGCAGATTTTGCTGTATATCCAAGAAATAATATCAAAAAAAATATCATTCCAGAAGTCATCACCCTGTCGTCAGAATCTCAACTCAAAACAGAGAAGTCGCTAATTGTATTGTATAAAAATTAATTTCTAGATATTATTTGCTGCGATGATTCCCATCATAAGTTTCATGCAATTATTAAATAATAATTAAGCAATCATCTGACTCTTTCTATAAATCTTAAATATTTATTATAATTTGTGTCAATACTGAGAGAAGACAGTGTTTAAATTGCTGAATAACTCGACTTATTTATGTAATTATACAAGGCTAATTTCCGAAATTTGAGTCATACACATAGCAACTCCTTTTTCATAATAAGCAGCTTCATTAATGAAAACAGGATATACAGTTAAGTCTCCTTGGTAAATAATATTTTGATGCTCAAAAGTTAAAAACATAGCTTCACCAGGATTTAATGGCTGGTAATCTTGAAATTGCAAGCGAGGATGAATCATCGCCTGAATTTCTCCCGATTCATTTCTGGGAAAATCGATTGTGTGGGTAACTTGATAAACCACCAGTTGATTCTTGACAAGATGATTATTCCCTTGATTATAAATCTCAACAAAATCAAGAATTGCCAATACCAGAGCTTCGGTTCGCTGAAATAAATTGGCATCTAATATTCCCTGAGCAACAGCACCAACTTCGACAGTGCAACCAAAGGTAGAAATGGAATCTAAATGCGGATTTTCCTCATGCTGGGTGATTGAATAAAGTACTTTTATTTCTGGATTTACTGAGACTAGATAAGCCGATAATTCTAGATGAAAGCGATTTAAACTAGGAATAATTAGCGTTAAACCCATATTTGATGTCGTGCTATGCAAATCTATGACAAAATCTGCTTGTTTTTCGCCACTAGTACCAAAGGCGCGATAAATTTCTTGGGCACGTTGGGCTTCATAGGTAGATAAATTCGGGTTTTCTAAATCTCCACGTGTAAAACATCGATTCAAATCTGTTTGATAATATCGCTTACCAATTGCATATGCTTTCGGATTAGCGAACAAAGTCACAGTTTCAAAAGTTGGTCGCTGAATTAAACTTGGGGAATCCTCAAATTTTTTAATTAAAAATATCCCAGTTAGCTCATTGCCGTGGGTTCCTCCAACAATAGCAACACGATGAATATGATTTGAACTCATGACTCTGACTAGTATGACGCGATCGCTTAACAGTCTACAGTCTAAAGATAACGCTTTTCGTTTTGGTTCTAATCCAAATTAGGGCAAACAATCGTTTGCCCAGACACAGGAATATACTTTCTGATCTGCAAGAAGTTGTCTAAAGCAGATTAAAACTTATAACTCATCACCTGAATCGTAGTCGTATCCGGTAAATTACGGGGATTGATCGAAATCGTATCACTATTACTACGCTGCACTTTTATGCCCTGCATCAAGTTCAAAAACTCATCCACAGATGAGATATCACATCGGTTATCTGCGGCTTGGGTGCGGTAATGGGTAGGAATCACGAGTTTTGGTTTGATTGCTTCTACTGCTTGCTTTGCTTCTTGGGGATTGTAACCCTTATTGCCACCACCAACAGGTATAAATACAATATCTGGACGACCGAGACGGCTAAATACAACTGTTTGTTCAAATGCCAACGGTGCTGCTGGGACACCAAGATGGACAATATTTACTCCCGCTTGCTTCCAACTCCAAGCCGTATTCATCCCAAACTGCTTACCACCTTTGCGATCATGAGCGATCGCAGTTCCCTGAATATCCAAACCTTTGTATTGGTAAGTTCCTGGTTCATAAATTAATTTCGGATTCCCAGGTAAACCTTCGACTGCACCTTCATCAAGCAACTGACTGCTAATTAACACCATGTCAGATGCAACTTTAGGCGGTCGATACTTGGCAGTACAGCCTAGTGTCCGAAATGGATTGACTAAAACCCTAGCACCACCACCGCTAAACAGAAAGCAAGTATGACCTAACCACTTAACTGACAATGGATTGCTAGATTGTGCCTGTGTCTGAGATTCAGAACTCAAGGTAGTAATCAACGCTGTGACTATCCCTGCCCCAGCATAGCCCATCAACTCTCGTCGTTTCATTAATTTTCTCTCGCCTGTAATTGTTCCAGAAAATTACGGAGTAATTGTTTACCTGAAGTAGTCAGGACACTCTCTGGATGAAATTGGACACCTTCAATATGAGGAAAGTTCCGATGGCGCACCCCCATAATCGTGCCATCCTCAACCCATGCAGTGATTTCCAAAACATCAGGACAAGAATCGCGATCGATGATTAAACTGTGATAGCGGGTTGCGGTCATAGGATTATCTATACCTCGGAAAATACCAACCCCAGCGTGAGACACTTGTGAAGTTTTACCGTGCATCAACTCAGGGGCAGAAACAATTCTACCGCCAAACACTTGACCAATACTCTGATGACCTAAACATACGCCCAAAATCGGCAAATTTTCCCCTAATTCCTGGATAATGGCCAGGGAAATCCCTGCGTCATCAGGACGACCAGGGCCGGGGGAAATCACAACCCCATCAGGCTGGAGATCGCGAATTTCGGCAATCGATATTTTGTCATTACGAAAAACTTTAATGTCAGCCGCAACCGGAAAATCTACTGCTAATTCTCCGAGATACTGAACCAAGTTGTATGTAAAACTATCGTAGTTATCAATGACTATCAGCACTGCAATAATTACTCCTGTCAGTTGTGCGATCGCTATGCACTATTTGTGATTGTCACAGGATTTTACAGGCAGTTGCAGGGTTATTGATACTATTTGGGATTTTTATATTGACTGACTTACTGGTTATTGGTTGTTGGCTATGGGTTATAAATGAATCACCCAGCAGAAAAAACCAATAATTTAGTTAACAGATAAGATTAACGTAAATAGAGGAGGCAATAACAGGGTTGCTGCGACTAAAACCGCAACCAAAGCAGAGACAAGTACAGCACCAGCTGCACAATCCTTGGCTATTTTTGCCAATTCATGGTAAGTCTGCTTGACAGTTAGGTCAACTAGTGATTCTAAAGCTGTATTCACCAATTCCAACGCCAAGACTAAACCGCTAGTAATACCAATTACCGCAATTTCAATTGACTCAAGGCGTAAAAAAACGCTCAAACCAATTGCTAGAGCGCCAACACAAACATGGATACGAAAATTTCGCTGGGTCTTAAAAGCATAGCTGATTCCAGCCCAAGCATATTTAAAGCTAACGAATAAATTTGAGGCAACTTTCCAAGATAACTTGCGTTCTTGCGAGAAAATCGGTTCTAAGGTGCCAGGGTTTGGTGGTGATGATAGTTTTGGCGACATAGGCATCAATACAAGGTTTTAAGTGGGAATTGTTCTTCTCTGGGTCAAAATTGCACGTGGGCAACAAATAACCCCATGATACTTTTTTCTACAGAAGTATTATAAAAGTACAGTCGAAAAATTACAGTCAAACAAGCGATATTTTAGTAGAAATTGCTACACATACTATTAAACATATCTAAATTTATAGTATGTCAATAGAAATACCTATTGCCATCAGTAATTTTACTTGCTGTTCTAACATTCGCCTTAAAGATTCATCGTCCGGGTGATCCCAGCCCAATAAGTGCAGTAAGCCATGTGCAGATAACCAAGCAAGTTCGCTGGATAAGGCATGACCCTGACCTTGAGCCTGTAGCCTTGCTGTATCAATAGACACAATTATGTCACCTAGATATAATGGGTCTGCATCAACTATTTCATCTGGTTGAGGACAATCAACCTCTAGTGCTGCAAATGCTAGTACATCAGTTGGTTGATTTTGGTGACGATATTGAGAATTTAGTTGCTGAATTTCTGCATCATCAGTTAAACGTAGCCCAATTTCATAACTTGGGGCAGGTGGAAGATTTGCTTCCAGTTCTTGTAACCAACGTTTAAACCAATCATTCCAAGTTTCAGGGGAAACCATCGCATCAGTTTTCCCAGTATCTGAAATCTCAGACTGGGGAGCTTCTGCAAAAAAGTCCTGAACGTAAAGTTCAACTAACACTTGACCTCACACCACAATTTACCAACAGAGCGATCGATTCTTTTGATAGTTTTTTGAGTAAGTCTTTTTATTAAGCAAGTTTTGAGAAATTTTTTAGCGAGTCAAATAGGCTAGACCGACTAAAACAGCTAGCAAGCCTACAGTAGTCAGGGCGAAATGCTTCAGCGATGTTAGACGCTTCTGTACCATATTTCGCATTGCTAGCTTGACATAGGTTGGTTTCGGCTCACCAGACGAGGTAGAAGAATTACTCATGGTAATGATTTGATAACAAAGCCTCTTATACTCTAACAGTTTGTTGAGAGCAAATATGCCATCCTGGCAACGCCAGAGCCAGAAAAGGGGACAAAGAGACGTAGAAAATCTTCTCTGTGTCTAGTTTTTCCCCTCTCCGTATCTGCTTCTATGTTTTTGCCTCACTTTCAACCAATTGATTTTCTTGCCTTAAATACGACTGGATAAATGGGTCTAAATCGCCGTTCATGATGTCGTTTATGGCTGTTGTTTCTAGATTGGTACGTAAATCCTTAACTAACTGGTATGGGTGAAATACGTAGTTACGGATTTGGTTGCCCCAAGAGGCTTCTGCAATGTCACCGCGAATTTCCGCAATTTCTTGGGCGCGTTGTGCTCTAGCAATTACTAATAGCTTTGCTTTTAAACGAGTCAGGGCTTTTTCTTTGTTTTGTAATTGGCTACGTTCTTCGGTACAGCGCACTGCTAAACCTGTGGGGATATGAACAACACGCACAGCTGTTTCTACTTTGTTGACGTTTTGCCCACCTTTGCCACCAGCCCGTGATGTCGTGATTTCTAAATCTTTCTCTGGTATGTCTAATTGGACGCTGCTATCAATTTGCGGCATGACTTCCACCCCAGCAAAACTGGTTTGGCGCTTGCCATTGGCATTAAAGGGAGAAATCCGCACTAAGCGGTGAGTACCCATCTCAGAACGTAAGTAACCATAGGCGTAGCGTCCAGTGATTTCGATGGTTGCAGATTTAATTCCGGCTTCATCACCTTCAGATTCTTCGACTAGTTGGACTTTGTAATGGTGTGCTTCTGCCCAACGGGTGTACATTCGCAGTAACATTTCTGCCCAATCTTGAGCGTCTGTACCACCAGCACCAGCGTTAATTGTTAAGACTGCGCCCTCTTTATCGTAGGGGCCAGAGAGCAATTGTTCTAATTCCCACAGATCGAGTTCATGATTGAGGTTGGTAATATTTGATGCGGCTTCTTGCAACAAGCCTTCGTCAGATTCCGATTCTAACAATTCCAAGACTGCTTTGCTGTCTTCCAATTGCGATCGCCATTCTTGATATTGCGATAGGTGTGCTTTAAGTTCGTCAAGTTCCTGCATTGTTTGCTGGGCTTTGGTTTGGTTATCCCAAAAGTCTGGCTGTGCGGAAACTTGTTCTAAATCCTGAATTTTGGCTGTGAGTGCGGGTATGTCAAAGATAGTCCTGAGTTTTACCCAGGCGATCGCACAACACTTGAATTTCGCGTTTGAGTTCTAAAACATCCATAGAACTGAAATAACTGAATTAATTTATGAGCAATACTAGATTTTACACGGGATTTGCAAATTGGGCACGGGGTAATTAGGGATTATTTTTGGGAGTTATTTTTTCCCTGCCCTCTAGAGACTTGCCACATGCCCTTGAAGATGCGGTAAAGATTTCAATTGGGGTAAATTGCAGACGGCTATATGCAAGAAGTTGCATTTTTTATATTTAATTACTTTTCATTAATGATTATTTCCAGTTATTTTCGGCTTGTTTTAAAACGTATTCTGCCACATTTTGAATTTCTGTGGCTGTCAGTTTATCTTTATAAGCCGACATATTATTTTTCCCATTAGTGACTATCTCAGTTATGGCGGCGATCGAGTCCATGTGATATTTCTTTAAAGCATTTATTTTTAAATTCTTGCCACGTCTAATAATATTACTACCATTCATGTGGCATCCAGCACAATTAATTTCAAAAATTTTTGCTGCGATCGCTTCATTATTAGACGATTCCGAGGCATATACTGGTTGATTAATTGTCATTAGTAGGCATAGTAATAATAGCAAAATTAAAGTTATTTGTTTTCCCCATTTTATGCTCATGCTTATAAATCCTCATTTGTAATTAGCAACCATCATTGATGATATCAAACTTTAGAAGTATATCTTGAGATGGATATGATTGCTAGTAGATGTGTTCTCTATCCAAAGGATGTAACAGGCATTTAATTAATAAGTCATTATTAAAAAGCAACATTAGATGTTAATTACTAGATATGCCTAATAATATCAAAGAACAAATTAAAGCTGACCTTGATTTAGTAAAAGAAAGTGGACAATTACGAGTAGATCGCATTCGCGAAATTGTTAAAAATGCTGTATCTCAGGTATCTACTGAGTTTAAAGAAGGTTCCTATGATTTACGTATACTTGTACGTGAGGCTATATCTACGGTTATTGAAAACCTTCAAGAACGCGGTAGCGATATGAAAGAAGAGGTAACTGCTTCAATCGAAGGTGCTTTGGAGGCTGTCAATAGTAAACGGCATGAATCTATTGCCAAAACCCAAGTAGAAGTACAACAGTTACAAGCACAACTAGATGAAGAAGAAAATCAAATTCAGCAAGAAGTTGATGGAATTTTAGCAGAAATAAAACAGACAGGCACTGCAAAATCGTCGCAGGCTCAAAGTGCAATTGATGCGGCAATTAATGCAATTGAAAATAGTGAAGAAGCGACACTTTTAAAGAAACGTTATGCACAGTTACAAGCACAACTAGCAATTGTGAGAGCTAATTTAGCAGCACGCTATGGTGGACGTGCGGAAGAGGTAAATAACTATCTCGCAGATGCGAAAAAATGGTATGAGCAAGCACGCCCACAAGCTGAAACTATTGCGGGGAAAGTAATAGATAAACACGCGCAACTCAGTGATAAATTAGGTGAAGCGGGTGGTTCGGTTGCACGTCGCGAGCATCAGGTAAAACAAGTATTGAAAGAATTACTCATGGCTGTAACTAGCTTATTTAAAGATAAGGATTCTGTAGAAAATGGCAAACAAGTAGTCCGTAAATAGCGATATAGTCAACGAATTGAAACTGTGATTGATACACAAATACTTTGACCTCTCTTGTGCACAAAAGAGAGGTTTATTAATGTCCAGATTCTCATTATTTGTCAATTTGGGAATCTACGTTGCGGTTATGTTCTGGCAGTAAGATTAAAATACCAGCCAAGAAGTTTTGTCAAATATCGCGGAAGGTAAAACCAATAGCAACACCACTAATACCAATTCGCAATACTCGCTTCGCGAGAAGCTAAAGCTACGCAATTAAAAAATCTAGATTTAGCAATGGTTCCGTAGATTCCATCTGTAGCCTAATTTTAGAGAATTGGTATAATTCCCAAAAGCTGTACCAAATCACTGGCTCTCAGTGTAGGAATCACAATAGAAAGAACAATAAATAACCCAATCAAAATGATAGTTATTTGTGCTAACCTTCCCAATACTAATCCTAAATTACGGGCATAGCGATGATTACAAGTCAATCTGTTAAAAAGTATTTTAAGTCTACTAGCTATAATCAGAAAAATAAAAAAATAATCAATACTAGGATGATGCTTGGTAGCAGATTTATGAATCTATTAACTATGCTTTGAGCATTTTCCCAAGCTGTAGAAATGTCTGTATTATGCATGAATTTTCCTTACTAAATTAATATCCCCAACTTATGACACATGATATAAGTCAGGGATATTGATTACAATAATTGGTTACTTATAATCTTTTTGGTAAAGGGATTTAATTTCATCCCGATACAGAACATATTGATTGACATCTCTGGGGGATTTTAACCCCCCCAAGTTTAGTTAAATTGTGGGGCGATCAAAGTTTTCTTCACGTTTTGATATTGCCCAAATGGCGTGGATACTTCCAGGAAGCCAACCTAAAAAAGTTAACAGGATGTTAATAATTAGAGTTTGTCCAAATCCATACGTGAGGTAAACACCTACAGGAGGTATCACAAGAGCGAGGAGATATCGAAGTGGTTTCATGAGGTTATGACAAATAAATTTCTACAGTTGACGTTGATGTAATTGAGGTGATACTGACTAGTTTTTAATTCAGTTTTTCCAGGTAAAGCTTTTAAAAACTAGCTCGAAGGTAGTTGAGTTTTGCTTGCATCATCACTTTTGAGTGATAAGTTCTTTTCAGCAAAGTAGTTATTGATGAATGTGCTAGCTAAAGATAGAACTACTGGACCTAGGATAAATGCAGCTATTCCATGTACACCAAAACCTGGGACTAATGCTGCTGCTAACCAAAAACAAAAGCCGTTGACAATCAGGGAAAATGCGCCAAAGCTAAGAAAATTCAGGGGTAAAGATAGAGTTGATAAAATTGGCCTGATAGAGCTATTAATAAAGCCAATAGCAGCCGCTGCTATTAAAGCTGCGGGGAAGTTAGCAATATCAACTCCACGGAAGAGGATATCAACAATTAGTAAGCTTAAGGCAGTGGCTAATACAGTTAAAAAGGTGGGTAACATTTTTTCACCTACGAACTAAATCAAATTCTTTTTACTTTCACTTCCCATCTTGAGCTATGTACTAATTTTTAGCCTCTTTAGCAAGGATGATTGATGCTATATCGTGAGATGTATTTTTTTTGCTCGATTATGAGTCGTTAGATAATAGCTCAATATTAATTGAGCCATTAAGGAACGCAAATTTAACGCTTTTCTATACTTGCTGATAAATGAACAAAATTACGTGATTTAGAGCCACCGAAAAATTCAGGTTTTACCCTGCTTATATGGAAGAGGGCTAATCAATCAGTATTCACCAATACACAGTTAACCAAATAACTATTGCTTTAGGGCTTTCATCGATAAACTAATTCGTCGCAGCTTTTCATTTATCTCTAATACACGAACTTTGACGACTTGTCCCACCTTGACTATTTTCTTGGGATCATCTACAAATCTATCTGCGAGTTGGGAAATATGCACTAAACCATCTTGGTGAACGCCAATATCGACGAATGCACCAAAATTAGCAACATTAGTGATAATTCCTTCCAACTCCATACCTACTGTTAAATCGGAAATTTCTTTAATTCCCGCTTTAAAAGTAGCATATTTAAACTCCGCACGAGGATCACGTCCAGGTTTTTCTAATTCTTTCAGAATATCTCGCAGTGTCGGTTCTCCAATGATGTCGGTGACATATTTTTTCAACCCGACTGTTTTCAACTTTTCAGCTATTAGCGTTACCTGCTTTAAAGAAACATTCAGGTCAGATGCGATCGCTTCTACTAATTTATAACTTTCTGGGTGGACTGCGGTATTATCTAAGGGATTTTCACCACCTCGTATCCGCAGAAATCCTGCTGCTTGTTCAAAGGCTTTTGGCCCCAGTTTCGGGACTTTCAAGAGTTGACGGCGGTTTTTAAAAATACCATTTTCATTACGATAAGTAACAATATTATTTGCCACTGTCGCCGTAATTCCTGATACAAATGTAAGAAGTTCTTTAGAAGCTGTATTTAAATCAACTCCGACATAATTCACACAACTTTCGACAGTTTCATCAAGTTTTTTCTTCAATAATTTTTGGTCTACATCATGTTGATATTGCCCCACACCAATAGATTTGGGGTCTATTTTTACGAGTTCCGCCAGTGGGTCTTGCAAGCGACGACCAATACTAATTGCACCCCGCACCGTTACATCTAAATCAGGGAATTCTTCACCAGCAAGTTTACTGGCACTATATATAGATGCTCCCGATTCATTCACAATCACTTTGATGGGTTTATTTTCGATATTTTTTAACACCTCCGCCACAAACTCATCAGTTTCACGGGATGCTGTTCCATTACCGATCGCAATTAAACCAATTTGATATTTATCAATAAAATTTTTCAGGGTTTGCGCGGCTTTTGCCCGTTGTTCTGCGGCTTGATGGGGAAATATTGCTTGATATTCTAAATATTTACCAGTTTGGTCAAGTACTGCGACTTTGCAACCCGTGCGAAAACCGGGATCTATGGCTAATGTTGGCTTCATCCCCGCCGGAGCAGATAACAGCAATTCACGCAAGTTAGTTTCAAATGTCTTAATCGATTCAATATCTGCCTCAAGCTTTTTCTGGGCAATGACTTCAGTCATCAATGAAGTCTTAATCAAGCGATTAAATGCATCTTTCACCATTTCCTGATAAAAAGCACGGATAGGACGATGCTTGACGCGAATTTCCTGGGATTCTAGGTAGGAAAGTACAACTTCTTCATCGTAATCAATCTGAAAACTTAATATGCCTTCATTTTCCCCACGACACAAAGCCAAAAGATTGTGCGGGGCAATATTCCTCACCTTCGCTTGGAAGTTACGATACATCTCAAACTTGGTTGTTCCTTCCGGTTGTTCGTCTTTAATCCGCGAGACAAATACACCTTCATCTAACAAATATTCGCGTAAATATGCCCGTAATTCCGCTTTTTCGGCAATTTCTTCGGCTAAAATGTCCGCAGCCCCTTTGAGGGCATCCTCAGCACTTTTAACCCCTTTTTCCTCAGAAATGTACTTAGCTGCTTCCCCTTCCAAGGGAACCAAGGCACCATTTTTGACATTTAAGGACTTAATCAACTCAGCTAGCGGTTCGAGTCCCTTTTCTCGGGCGATCGTGGCACGAGTACGACGCTTGGGACGATAGGGTAAATATAAATCCTCTAGCTCATTTTTCTGCAAACAAGCCTCGATTTTCCTCTTTAACTCGTCAGTCAGTTTACCTTGTTCGCTAATCGAGTTGAGTATAGTTGTTTTTCTTTCTTCTACTTCTTTTAAGTAATTATATCTATCTTGGAGGTCGCGTAGCTGTATTTCGTCCATCTCGCCAGTGCGTTCTTTACGGTAACGGGCAACAAAGGGAATAGTCGCGCCTTCGGCAAAAAGTTCCAGGGCATTCTGTACCTGATTGGGTCTCAGATTAAGTTCTGTTGCTAGTTGTTGAGGAATATTTAGCATCGCGTCTCTAGGTCGAAAACACTACTTTACGGTAATTTGCAGTTTGCGAATAATATTGATGATTTCAAAAGTATCGTAAAGTGTTAGATTAATATACCAGACGGATTTGAAATCTAGCACCCCATGCTTGTATGTATTCCTTAGCAGAGTATGGTGACAAAACTTTGGATGTGTGATATTTGCTACTTCTGCTAGATTAATAATCATTCAAGAAAACAATAACGCTTCTGCTGGTGGGTTCAGAGGTAACTAAAAAATGGCGTTTGCTTTTTTAATTCCGCTTGTGACTGGTTTATTCAGTGGTTACATTTTTAAAACAAGCACCGACGAAATCGGTTATTTAGCTGGTGTGGCTGCAATTATTAGTTTCATCATTAGCTTAATCATTGCTCCTTGGGAAATTCAGCTTTTCTTACTCATAGTTGTTTTAGTATCGACTCATAAGCTTTTACAACAAAATGATTACAGAATGAAATTACAGCGCGATCGCACTTTAGTTGCAGAGCGATCGACAATAAATGAAATCAGTGAAATCAGTGAAATTACTCCAATAGAAGCACCCTGTAAATATCGAGGTGCGAATTATGAACCTCATGATACCCTTATCGAAGTTACTGAAGGTGAAGTGCTAGGGAAATATCGCGGTTCTCCTTGGCGAAGTCATCAGGTTAATTTAGAGTAGGAAGTCGGAATTAAGCTTTAAAAGTTAAGACCGGACTCAATCTTGCCACAACACCAATCATTCCCGCTTCTACTTGTACGTCAATCACAGACTGTATGGGTTTATATGCAGCAGGTGCTTCTTCGATACGTCGCTCCTCTCTCAAGGTAATACAATCAACCCCTGTTAATCCTAATTCAGCTTCAGTTGCCGATGCTCCTTGGCGAGTTAAGTCAAATCGACTACGTACCCTTCCGGCTCCGTGGGAGGCAGAGTTAAGAAATTCAGCGTTACCCTGACCCACACACAAGTACGAATAAGTACCCATCGAACCAGGAATAATTACAGGTTGTCCTGGGTGTGCTGGACAGGCACCTTTACGAGTCACCCATTTGTTAATTTTTGATTGGGAATTTTTTGATTCCCTCGCAACAGGCAAAGTGAGATTGTGGGGTAAATCGTAGATTAAGGGTGCTTCCATATCCCCATAAACTTGACGTAAACGCAAACGCAGTAACTCCGCTAGTAATAAACGATTAATAAAGCCATAGTTAGCAGCTGTTGCTTCCGCTTGGAGATAACTACTAACAAGTTCGGGATGGGAATTTAGCGATAAGGGGAATATGTGGGAATCTGGGTATTTGACACCATGCATCCAAGCATTTTTGGCTTTATCACGCCATGCACCACCAATATATTTACCAACGTTGCGGGAACCTGAGTGAATCATCAATGCCAGTTGTCCGGCTTTGATTCCCCAAGCATGTGCTAACGCACGATTTTCGATGCGATCGACTACCTGAATTTCGACAAAGTGATTTCCTCCTCCAATGGTTGCAAGTCCACCATCCCGCACTAATCCTGCATCGGGAACCAGTTCTTCGGGAGCAAGTTTCCAGTCACCATCCATGGAACCATTGAAGAAAATTCGCTCGATTTCGCTGCCTAACTGTGACAAATCGGACTGCACAAAACTACCTGTGGGATGATCGAGTATGGTATCCAACCAACCAATAACCCCATGTTGGAATAATGCTTGCATCGATTTGGCTGTCATGGTGACATCACGAGTTCCAAAAAAGTAATCACCTTTCATCAACTCGACGAATCGATCGCGCTTTGCCAGAAATGTATCGATACTCAAATCCATAACATGCGATCGCATTCCACAATTGATATCGGCACCAACAGCAGCAGGTATGATCATATTTTCGGTTTCAATCACCGAACCAATGGCAATTCCCGCATCACCTGGATGAAAATCGGGTGTTGCACAGATACGACAAACACATCCACCTGCGGGATGATGAGTATTTGCGAGATTTGCTAGTTGTTTCAGAGCTTTTGCTTCTACCGGAAAACCTACTGGTAGTAAAATTTCTGCGGTAGGTATATTTTTTTTGGCTTGATGGAGACGAACCGAGTATGTTTGATTTTCGTAGCTAACATCTAAACCCTGACGTGACAAAGCACGCAGGAGACGGTTTAAGTTTTTTGGCTGCATGAATTTTCCAGTAATAACTACCAAATTTAGAGTGCCAAATGTAACGAATCATGAAGGCGATCGCTCATAATTGGGAACTCAATTTTTGGGGTTTGAAGTGATTTGAGACTGGGGTTCAGCAGCCGCGTCTCTGGTTATACAAGGAATTGATGACCCATCGAAACAGGGAAATCAATAGCAAAGGCAGATGAATTGTGACTAATTTTTTTCTAAAACCTTACTAACACATTATCTACCTAAGTGACAAGTATCGTAATTCTCTACATGGTCTCCTAGCGTTTAGACAAAATATAAGGATTAGTTTATTTCTGGCAAAATGCACTACTAAATTAAATTGGATCAAAGAAACACTGATTTTTTGATCTTATTTATATGCTCTCACATTCCATCGTTTTTCTTTTGCCACTGTTTTAACCGACTTTTAGTGGATAAATTTCGCGTGACTCTTGCCTAACTAAACCATTCATTGCTGCTTCTTGAAGTCTCATAAAAGCATTCAAATCTTCTTCGTCATACTTAGTTTTGAGAAGATTACGTAGTTCGTTTTCATCAGCAAGCGTTAAATAACCATTTCTCAGAACTTGTTGAACCAAATCGCGAATTAACACCATAATCGACACCCTGATTTATTCAGATAAGGTAATATCAATCGATGCGTGGTTTTACCTTTTCCTTGAATACAGAGTTGATTCTGCTGGCTGGTGTTGCTTATCTTTACAAGAATTTACATTCCTTGGGCATCAATATTTTTATCTGGGTGAAAAAGTAAAGTAAGTAGGCTTTAAAAGTTACCAGTAGTTATTAGTATAGTAGCCAGCTTTTCCAACTCACACCTAATGTGAATTACCTTTGATATGTAAATCTATCCTTCTATTGGGCTAATTTAAACTGCATTATAAACATGTATACACATCCTCCTAAAGTAGTAATTTTATCTGTAATAACTATTTCCTGCGTTTGATATATTTAGAATAGAAATAGTTCTATGCATAATTGTGAATGTCCACAAATTTGCCAATCTGCTTGGTCTGGGAATACTCACTCAAGTATAGTGCCAACTCGGATAAAGATTGTATAAAATTATTACCTCATACTGAATAAAATATGCCATAAAAGCTCAGCAAAATTAGTATGTGAGAATGAATGAAATGAGTCAAGAGAAGATTTATGGCAGATATTAAAAAAATCGAAAACTTTCCTTCAAATTAGTCAAAAATCAATCATTTAAAGAAAATTGCGCTAACGTTAGTGTTGTGTGGATTTAAAGAATTGTTATCTAAAACCTCAGAAACTTGTACGAAGTTGCTGATCAAGGTTTTAATTGCAGGTTTAAGAAGAATGTTGAAAGTGTCGAACTAGAGTTCGGGATATTGTTATGCAAGAACTGGTTCAAACTGTTTTAAACAGCGATGAGAAAAACGCTTTACGTCAGTTAATCTCCTCTTTAGGAGCTTCTGGGAAGCAATACCTATTGCGGAATGAGATTTTGCAAGCATTTGCCGACTATTGCCAAAGGTCGCATAAACCTGCTTACTTTTTCCATTCTTCAGCATTAGGTAATTTAATCAACTTCACCCATGAAATTATTCTCGAAGAAGAAAGCACTTGGTTTTTGCTACGTCCTTGGATAGCCAGCCAAGAAGTTTGGCGCTTGGGTGCGGACATGACACACTTCGAGAAAATGACACCCCAAGCATTGTTAGACGTGCGCGATCGCCTTGTCAACCGTTACCAACCGCACGTTCTGGAAATTGACCTCAAGCCCTTCTACCAAGGTTCGCCAGTCATTGATGATCCCCGTAATATTGGTCAAGGATTGGCATTTTTAAATCGTTACTTGTGCAACCAATTTGAATCAGACCCAAAACACTGGTTAGAACAATTATTTCAAGTATTGCACCGACTACAATATAGTGGTGTGCCCTTGATGATTAGCGATCGCTTAAATTCTGGGGCGGAATTAGCCGCAGCAGTACATCAAGCAATCCAATTACTCAGCGACAAACCGGCTACAGAACCCTTTGAGAAATTTCGCTTTGACTTACAGGCGCTAGGGTTTGAACCGGGTTGGGGGAATACAGCCCAGAGAGTGCGCGAAACCCTGGAACTTTTTGACCGTCTCATTGATAGTCCCGAACCCGCAGTTTTAGAAGCATTTGTAGCGCGAGTTCCAGCAATATTCCGTGTGGTTTTGGTATCCGTCCACGGTTGGGTTGGACAGGAAGGAGTTTTGGGAAGGCCCGAAACCGCAGGACAGGTCATGTATGTATTAGAACAAGCCCACAGCTTAGAAAGTAAATTACGTGAAGACATCAAGCTGGCTGGGCTTGACTCTTTGGGAATTCATCCAAAAGTCATAATTCTCACTCGCCTCATCCCCAATTGCGAAGGAACCGCTTGTAATCTCCGCCTAGAAAAACTCCAAGGTAGTGAAAATGCTTGGATATTGCGTGTACCCTTCCCCGATACTAACCCACCAATCACCCAAAACTGGATTTCCAAATTTGAAATCTGGCCGTATTTAGAATCCTTTGCCCTGGAAGCCGAACGGGAATTAATCGCCGAATTTCAAGGCAAACCCAATTTAATTATTGGTAACTACAGTGATGGTAATTTAGTCGCCTTTCTCCTTGCCCGTCGCCTCAAAGTTACTTACTGTAACATTGCCCACTCCCTGGAAAAGCCAAAATACTTATTTAGCAATCTCTACTGGCAAGATTTAGAAGAGAAGTATCATTTCTCTGCCCAATTTACATCTGATTTAATCAGTATGAATGCAGCTGATTTTATTATTAGCTCCTCCTACCAAGAAATAGTCGGCACACCTGACAGCATTGGGCAGTATGAATCGTACAAATGCTTTACCATGCCCCAGCTATATCATGTCGTCGATGGGATTGACTTATTCAACCCCAAATTCAACATGGTGCCACCAGGAGTTAACGAAAACCTCTTCTTCCCCTATAATCAAATCGCAGATCGCGATCGCGAAGCCCGTGCTAAAATCTACGAACTTCTATTTACACAGGAAGATTCGCAAATTGTTGGTAATTTAGAAGACCCCAAAAAACGTCCAATTTTTGCGGTTGCACCGATTAACTTCATTAAAAACCTCACAGGGCTGGCAGAATTTTTCGGGAAAAATAAAGAATTGCAGGAACGCTGCAACTTAATTTTACTCACCAGCAAATTCACCTCCGAACAAGCGACACACCCCGAAGAATCGGCAGAAATCGAACGACTCCATGAAATTATCGATCAGTACCAACTCCAAAATCACATTCGCTGGTTGGGGATAAGGCTTTCCAGTCACGATTTAGGCGAAGCTTATCGAACTGTAGCCGACTGTCGTGGTATTTTTATTCATTATGCTAGGTTTGAAGCTTTTGGACGTACCCTCCTAGAAGCTATGATTTCCGGTTTACCTACCTTTGCCACTCAATTTGGCGGTGCTGCGGAAATTATCGAGGATAGCGAAAATGTCTTTCATCTTAATCCCACCGATTTTGAAGGCACTGCCAAGAAAGTATTGCATTTTCTAGACGAATGCGACGCTAATCCTGAATATTGGCATGAAATTTCTACGAAGGTAATTGAAAGAGTCCGTAATAAATACAACTGGACACTCCACTCGAAACAATTGCTATTAATATCGAAAATATCCAAATTTTGGGATTATGTCACCCCGGAAAATCGCGAAGCGAGATTACGCTATCTCGAAACTTTATACCATTTAGTCTTCAAACCCAGAGCCGAAAAAATTCTGGAACAGCATATACAAAGGTAAGTCAAGGGAAAGGAGCATGAGGGGGAGATGGGAGATGGGAGATGGGGAGAGGGGGAGATGAGGAGAGGGGGAGATGGGGAGATGGGAAGAAAAAATAAAATTTTCTATTCTTCCATAATATATATCTTTGTCCCCGCGTCTCATTATCTCCGCGTCACCGCGTCCCAACATCCCCGTGTCACCACATCCCCACATCCCCGCGCCGCGTCCCTCACCCCTATTGCCCATGCCCGATTCCCCGTATTAATAAGGAAGCAGTGCTGATGGATGCAAAAAATCTTAATCTTGATTTTATTTATACTGACTGGTCGTTAATTGAAACCCGATTCGACCCCGAAAAGATTCACCAACGCGAAACAGTATTTACGATTGGGAACGGTTATTTAGGAACACGAGGCACTTTTGAAGAAAGTTATCCTCGTGCAACTAATGCGACTCTTGTCCAGGGTGTCTACGATGACGTTCCCATCGTCTATACAGAACTGGCAAACTGTCCCGACTGGCTACCGCTAACTGTTAGTATTGATGGCGATCGCTTCCGTTTAGATAGAGGCGAGGTTCTCGGTTACGAACGCAAACTCGATTTACGGCGAGCTGTTCTCAGTCGCTTTATTCGCTGGCGTAGCCCCAACGGCAAAACTGTAGACTTGCAATTCGATCGCTTTGCAAGTTTGGCAGACCCCAACATACTTTGCCTGCGTTGTCAAATCAAACCTGTGGACTTTAGTGGCTTAATTGAAGTTCAAGCCAGTATTAACGGTTATCCAGAAAACCAAGGTTTTAACCATTGGGAATTAATCGATCAAGGTAAACATCATCAAAATGCTTGGCTACATCTCCGTACTCGTGGTTCGCGGATCAGTTTGGGAATAGCCACTGGCTTAACAGTTATTGATGCAGAAGCATCACTACAAATTAACAATTCCCCTGGATATCCCACCCTGATTGCAACTTTTCAAGGGACATCGGGGCAAGCTGTCACCGTTGAAAAAATGGTGACTATTTTTACATCACGCGATGTCGAAAATCCTCTGGAAGCAGCCCAAGAAAAACTGACAACATTACCCCCATATCCCATCCTGTTAAAAGAACACCAACAAGCATGGGAGGAAGTTTGGGATAAAAGCGACGTTGCCGTAGAAGGAGATGTCCGAGCGGCACTGGCAATTCGCTATAACCTATTTCAACTACTAATTGCCGCACCCCAAAACGACGATAAAGTCAGTATTCCCGCAAAAACCCTATCGGGATTTGGCTATCGGGGTCACGTATTTTGGGATACAGAAATATTTATCCTGCCATTGTTCATTTATACCCAGCCAGCTTTAGCTCGAAATCTACTCACATACCGCTACCACACCATTGCTGGTGCCCGACGTAAAGCCATGCACTACGGCTATAAAGGGGCAATGTATTCGTGGGAAAGTGCCGATACAGGTGACGAAGTTACACCCCGTTGGCTGCCACCAAACGATCCCTACGGCGATGATATTCGCATATGGTGTCGCGATCGCGAAATTCACATTAGTGCTGATATTGCTTATGCCATGTGGTATTACTGGCTAGTCACGGGTGATGATGAATGGATGCGGGACTATGGGGCGGAAATTATTCTCGACACGGCAGTATTTTGGGGTAGTCGGGTAGAATACAACACCAAATACGAACGCTACGAAATTTGCGGTGTCATTGGTGCCGATGAATACCACGAACTCGCCAATAACAATGCCTTTAACAACCGCATGGTACAGTGGCATCTAGAAAAAGCCATTCATACCCAAGATTGGTTGCGGGAAAAGTACCCCGACAAAGCCAAAGAACTTGAGGAAAAGCTGCAACTTACCCTAAGTCGCCGTTTGCGCTGGCAAGATATTATCGCGAATCTGTGGATACCCTACGACGCAAAAACAGGACTGATTGAACAGGCGGATGGATTTTTTCAACTCGAAGATATCAATCTTGCCGACTACGAACCGCGTACAAAATCAATGCAGTCTATTCTCGGCATCGAAGCCGCCAACAAACGCCAGGTTCTCAAACAGCCGGATGTGTTAATGCTGCTGTTCTTGATGCGGGAATCGGAAGAGTTTCCCTACTCTTTAGAAGTGTTGGAGAAAAACTGGAATTACTATGCCCCCCGTACTGATATTACCTACGGTTCTTCCCTGGGGCCAGCAATTCACGGGATTTTAGCTTCCGATTTAGGTAAATCAGAAGAAGCATACGGCTACTTCATGCAAGCGGCGATGGTTGATATCGAAGACGTACGCGGCAATGCCGACGACGGTATACATGCCGCCAGTGCCGGGGGAGTTTGGCAAGCTGTTGTCTTTGGTTTTGGTGGCATCAAACTCACAGAAAATGGTCCCGTTGCCACACCCCATTTGCCCAAAGGTTGGAAACGCTTGCAATTTAAAGTTTATTGGCGTGGCGATTGGCACGAATTTGATTTGAAAGGTGAAACTGAAACCATGGAAGCACAAAATACGAATATTTCTGAGTCCTCAGGGCAAACACCCATCAAAGGCGTGATTTTTGATTTAGATGGAGTATTAACTGATACGGCAGAATATCACTATCGAGCTTGGCAAAGATTAGCTGATGAAGAAGGTTTACCTTTTAATCGTCAGGCAAATGAGCAATTGCGAGGGGTTTCTCGTCGCGATTCCTTACTGAAGATAATTGGTGACAAGCATTACAGTGAAGAACAAATGCAAGCAATGATGGAGCGGAAAAACCGCTACTATGTGGAATCAATTGAAAACATTTCCCCAGATGATTTGTTACCAGGTGCGATCGACTTACTCAAAGAGCTACGTAGTACTGGTATAAAAATTGCACTTGGCTCCGCGAGTAAAAATGCCCGTCCCGTAGTGGAGAAACTGGGAATTGGTGAATATATAGATGCGATCGCTGATGGATTTAGTGTACAGCAACCTAAGCCTGCACCCGATTTGTTTTTATTTGCAGCAAAGGAACTGGGTTTGGAGCCGAGTCAATGTATTGTAGTTGAAGATGCAGGTGCAGGTGTCGAAGCGGCATTAGCGGCAGGAATGCGTGCAGTTGGACTTGGGCCAGTTGATCGGGTTGGGGAAGCAACCGTAGTTTTACTTAGTCTTGCAGGTGTTAATTGGCGTGACTTACAAGCCAGTTTGAATGGTTTAGTATTGCAACATTAGAATTTTGGGAGAGGGGAAGATAGCAGAAGTGTGGACACGGAAGTATTACTCTAATTTTTCCGTGTCACATGATGTTCGGCTAATCACTTACAGTTAAAATTTCTCCGTCTCCCCGCGTCTCTAAGTCTCCGTGTCAGTCTTAATAATTATTCCTGTAATAATGTTAACTCCATCCAATTACTTAGTTCTTTAGCAATTAAATCAAGTTCATGATTAGTCACAGCAAATGGAGAAAATTCACTAGTTGATAATTCATACAATCTGCGTCCTGAGTAAATTCCTAAAAAATAACGATTCCATGAATTTTGAGTTTTAGTAATCCGAATTGTTCCTTGTATTGCTGTTGGATAAGGGTCTTTTAATTTCCATCCTAATACTTCATAAGCCCAAGATATTTTTTTGCGAGTTATAGATAAACGTTTCTGGGCAAATTCTGATAATAAAATAACTCCGATTCCGACTATAGAGATTAAGAAATTAAAAATAATTACTGGAGCTAGAAATCTAGCATTTTGGTAGGGCAGGGACAGCATAAACAGGTTAATTAAATATGCTGGAAAAATTAGAAAAACTAAATTTATAATTGTAAAGCGTGAGAATAATCCAGCCGCAGGGATAAAAATTTCGATAAAATCATCATTTTTCAGCAGTATCATTCTCCGTTGCAATCTGTTTTTAGAAACAAATTTAGAGATTTTAAAAACAAATTCAGGGAAATTCATTTCAATAACTTAAATAAGAGTTTTTAAACATGAGTTTTTAAACATTTTGATACTAAGCTCAGTTCTTTAGTAGTTTCAATCTGATGAGATTGCTGGATTCCGAGCCGCAATTATGGCAATTAAAGATGCTATCTTTGATTGCAACTTAGTATGAGTATGTATCGCTTTTATAGCTTTACTTTATCGCTATATTCCACTGTAAGATTACTTATATAATTGCTAAACTGCTGGTTTAAGTAGTTTCGCTAGATATCTTGTGTTTAAAAACCAAAAAATCAGATTTATGATTAACTAATTCTGAGGATATCGCAGATTCTCTGAGGTTATTCTAAAATCTAAAATGCTAAATCTTGAATCCAAATCTTAAATCCAAAATTCAATATTAATATGAGTAAAACGTTCTCGCGACTGGCTCCATTTATCCAAGAATATATATATAACAATAATTGGACAGAATTACGACCAGTTCAAGAAGCTGCATGTGAAATTATCTTTGATAGTGATGCCCATTTATTAGTTGCTGCTGGGACTGCTGCGGGGAAAACAGAAGCAGCTTTTTTGCCAGTTGTCACAATATTATATGAACAAAAACCTCAGAGTATTGGTGCAATTTATATTGGTCCCATTAAAGCTTTAATTAATGACCAATTTGAACGACTAAATGACTTATTAAGAGAAGCGGATATTCCTGTTATTCCTTGGCATGGAGATGTGGCTCAAAGTCATAAAAATAAAGCTGTCAAAAATCCTCGCGGCATCCTCCAAATTACACCAGAATCATTAGAAAGTTTGTTAATTAATAAAAGTAATGATTTAGTGAGATTATTTGGTGATTTGCGATTTGTAATTATCGATGAAGTTCATGCTTTTATGGGGACTGAGCGCGGTTGTCAGATACTTTGTCAACTCGCAAGACTTGCTTATGTAACTGGAAAACAGCACCGTCGGATTGGTTTATCTGCGACTTTGGGTGACTATTTACTAGCAGAAGAATGGTTGCGATCGGATACAGATAAACAAGTGATGACACCAAGAATTGAAGCTGGGAAAAGGAATATTAAACTAGCTTTAGAACATTTTTATACAGCACAAGAACCTCCCTCTGGAAAGGTTTCCGAATTTAGTAATTCTGATAGATATATATTTAATTTGAGTAAGGGTAGTAAATGCCTAATTTTTGCCAATAATAAATCACAAACAGAGTCAATCATTGCGTCATTACGACAAATTGCCGCAGCAGAGAGAGAACCCGATATTTATCATGTTCATCATGGAAGTATCGCCGCTAGTTTACGTCAGGTTGCTGAGAATGCAATGCGCGAAAAAAATAAGCCTGCGGTGACTGCGGCAACTTTAACTTTAGAAGTTGGAGTTGATATTGGTAATTTAGAAAGAGTGATTCAATTAGAAGCACCGATGTCCGTAGCCAGTTTCTTACAAAGATTAGGGCGCACAGGAAGACGGGGAAAATCGGCAGATATGCGCTTTGTTTGTGTGGAGGATGAACCTTTACCAGAAGCTCCAATATTCGAGCAAATCCCCTGGCAATTGTTGCAGAGTATCGCCATTATTCAACTGTATGTAGAAGAACGTTGGGTAGAACCTTTTAAACCTGTGAAATACCCGTTGAGTTTGTTATATCACCAAACAATGAGTATTCTTGCGGCAATGGGAGAAATTTCACCGGCAGGATTAGCAAAACAGGTGTTGAGTTTATCTGCCTTTAAGTATATTTCCCAAGATGATTTGAAATTATTATTAAATTATTTAATAGATTTAGATCATATTCAAAAAACAGATACAGGTAAATTAATTTTAGGTTTAGCTGGTGCAAAAATTACTAATCGCTTTCAATTTTATGCTGTATTTCCTGAAAATTTAGAATTTATTGTTAAGCATGATGTCAATCATATTGGTAGTATTGCGATGATGCCGAATGTTGGCAGTCAATTTGGTTTAGCAGGGAGAAATTGGGAAGTTGTAGAAGTTGATTTTCGCAAAAAATTAGTGAATGTGAAACCAGTGGAAGGACAAGCAAGTATTTTTTGGCGTGGTGGGAGTGGTGTAATTCACACGAAAATTTTGCAGAGAATGCGGCGAGTTTTGTTGGAGGAGGTTGAATATAGTTATTTGCAGCCTAATGCCTTAAAGCGGTTGCAGGTTGCAAGGGAGTTAGCGCGGAATTTGGAGTTAGATAAAAATTATATTATTCAGCTACCAAAGGGAAAATGTGTAATTTTCCCTTGGATGGGAACTGTGGCATTTCGCACTTTAGAATGGTTACTCAATTGCTTTTGCCGGGAGTCATTGGGGATTAAAAGTATTGGCGGTGCAAATCCTTATTATTTGACTGTGAGGTTACCAAAAGATAAGTTTACAAGTTTGCATGGGGAGATTATTTCATTGTGTGAACAAAGGATTATTCCTGAGCATTTAGTTAGCGATACGGAAGCTCCAGAAATTCAAAAATATGATGAATATATTCCCTATCCTTTGTTAAGAAGGGCTTTTGTACATGATTTTTTAGATTTGGATGAGGTGAAGAGTTTAGTTAAAGGGTGGTTATGATATCTCAGTAATCGAATTTCAGCGAATAGCTAGCATGTGTCAACGGTGCGCTTACGTTCACGCGATCGCACTAAATCCTGTCAACTAAGATTACAATTGTTGCATAACCTACATGAGATTAAAGTAATGAACTACGGAGATATCATTACCATCGAACCAGGAAAGCGTGGTGGGAAACCTTGTATCCGAGGGATGAGAATCACGGTATATGATGTTCTCGAATATCTTGCTGCCGGAATGTCTCATCAAGAGATTCTAGAAGATTTTCCATATTTAACCGAAGATGATATTCGCGCTTGTCTTGGTTATGCTGCCGATAGAGAAAAAATATTGATGGTTGTTAAAGCGTGAAGCTACTATTCGATCATAATTTATCTCCATCATTGATCAATATTGTAGAAGATTTGTATCCTGATTCCAGCCATGTTTATCGATGAAATTTAGATCGAGTTCCGGATACTGAAAACACCTCCCGGACGCACAAACCATACGAAAACCGTTGTTGTTGAGGATGTTGCCACGCCTAAGGTTGATATCGCGATACGCAGAACGGCAGAAGCTGGGATCATTGGACCAAGAACCACCTCGCATTACAGCCATAATACTTCTTTGATACAGGTCATTATTTTTATCATCAAACCAAGGAGAGCCAAAAGATGGTGTTCCCTGATAATCATTGTGCCAATCATCAAGACACCATTCCCAAACATTGCCATGCATGTCATGTAAACCAAAAGCATTAGCTGGGAATTCTCCAACATGAGTAGTTTGTTTTCGGTATTCTCCTTTCGCTTCCTCTGCAAAGGTCTTGCTAGCATCATAATTCGCTAGTTTACTAGTAATGGTTTCGCCAAAGTGGAAGGGTGTAGTAGTTCCAGCACGACAAGCATATTCCCATTCAGCTTCGCTGGGAAGACGATATTCTTTACCTGTTTTTTTGGATAATCTGGCACAAAATTCCACGGCATCGTACCAAGATACTTGTTCTACAGGTAAATTATCGCCTTTAAAATTCGATGGTTCTGGTTTGAGTTTGCGGTTAATTTGAGGTAAGCCTGCAACAGCTTTCCATTGTGCTTGAGTAATTGGGTATTTACCCATACTGAAAGCGGGAACACTGACTTGATGCTGTGGTATTTCTCTTCTATAAATATCCCAATTAAATTTTTTAACTAGTCTTTCTATTTCTCCATCCTCTGTACCCATCATAAAGTTGCCAGCAGGAATATAAACCATAACCAAGCTGACACCATTGCCCAAATCTTCACGAAAATATTTGGCTTGACATTGTTCGCGGTTAATTTGCTGTCCTTGGCTATTTACCGTGATAACATCAAGTTGAAAAATAGGTTTTTCAGCAGGCTTTTTAATCTTTTCAGCGGTGGCATTTCCCCTAGAAGAATCACTTGTGCTGTGGGTATCTTGACCGCTATTGTCAGAAAGATTTTTAGCTACAACTCCTTCTCCCCGATCAATTCTGATAGCAATTCTTTTGATGGCTTTAAATACACGGTCATCAACACCAGGTAATCCCCAAAGTCTTTTCCACAAATTTTCTGCTAATAATAAATTCCCTTCCAATTCAGCTTCTTGTGCTGCATCAATTAAAGGTTGGGCATCTCGAAAATTAGCAGCCTGCCTTAGTAAAATAAAATACATTTTGTAAGGTGGGTCAGCCTTGAAATAAGGATTTTGTATTTGCTTTCTGTAATAATTATTTAACTGAGGAACCCTGTGATACAAATGTCGCGCGAGACGTTCGACTGTGGCACAATTAAATTCCCCCTGCAACCTTAATCCTTCCAACAACGCATGAGTAAACGCACCATGCTGTAATTCATCAATTTCCCAGGATTTTTGATTTGCATTACAGGAATAAAAGGTAATTACTCCTTGATGTTCCTCCTCACCAATCCCCAATCCTCCCCGGCTCCCTTCATCTCGACAAGCATCCAGCAACAACACCACATTATCCGCACCACAACGCCGCAATCGCTGGGTAATAAAATCTACAGAAATAGCTGTTGTGCTATCCGTAGGGTCACTATCGGGTAACATCAAATAATCTTGGTCATTATACCGCTTCCCATGCCCAGCAAAGAAAAACCAGAGGTTATCTTCTGGTTTCAGCAAAGGTGTTTCAAACTGGACATTCAAAAATCGGCGAAATCGCGCAGTAGTTGGTTGTGTAACTATTGGCGGATTAGTGGGGATTGGAGGAGAATTTTCCGTAAACAGAAAAACTTCGTCAAAGTTAGCTTCTTCCCGAAACCAAGCCGCCATCACCTCAGCATCACGCTGGGCATATTTTAGAGGCTGTAAATTATCGTAACTGTTAATACCGATCGCGATCGCCCAATTTTTCCCCATCTTTGCTACTGGTTATTTTTGTTTTCAGTGTCCACTTCACCTTTCCAGCTAATCTTTACGCTTAAATTTAAAAGTCATTGCACCTTTACCGCCTGCTTTGCCGCCACCAATGCCAAAAAGACTAATTTGTCCTTCTCCATTGATTTCTACGGAGAGTTCAACTTCATTCAACTGCATTTTAGAATTGGGTTGTTCGGCTTCATCCAGTACTTCCCGCATTGCTTGCAAAAATCCTGACATTTCCTCTTTGAGTTTCGTTACCTCAACCATCTTTCTTCTGGTAACGACAACTTCAGTTGTTTCTGTAATTTCCGCACCAAGTCTACCTCCGGTATCACGACTACTTCGGGAGCCACTCGTGGTAGTTGATGTTTCGGCTGTTTCCTCAGTAATAATCCAAATTTTATCAGTCATTTTATTCTAGAATTGGAAACCATTATTACTTATACCAATTCTTTGTCATAAATTTAATGTAGAGAATTTAATGTGTAGAATTTAACGTATAGAATCAGGACTTACGCACTAACTAACCTGAGTTTGGGATAAGCTGAGATAGTTATTGTGATGTCACTTTGTTCAAATTTCAGGACAATTCCTTGAATCCAACTGATATTTTTCTGTTAGGGACTCGCATCAAAATAAAATACCAGTCATAATCCCTGGAAGCCTTTATTTAAAAGCAATCAATATCTAAATATTGGTGCATTATTAAACCGCGAGTCCCTTATTACAGCTAAAACCAAGAATTGGGGGATTCTCCCCCAAACCCCCGATAGGGGGACGGTTGCGTCCCCCAAGCCCCCTCCAAATAAGAAAGACAAAAATTTTTGTAATCGACGAATTGCAGGGCTTCTTAATTCAAATGGAAACAAAACTCTTAACCCGAACTCAGGTTAACTACAATTTTACGTGATTACGTAGACGTAGCTTTGGTTAAGCCATTGCTACAACTTTCTCCAGCAATCCGGCGAACATTTTTAACCCGTCGCTACCACCTAAGACTTCATCGGCTGCACGTTCTGGGTGTGGCATCATTCCCAACACATTACCTGCAACATTGCAAATACCTGCAATATTATTTAACGAGCCATTGGGATTTTCGCCTACGTAGCGAAAGACAATTTGTCCATTATCTTCTAGAGCTTTGAGGGTGTCTGCATCAGCTTGGAAGCGTCCTTCTCCGTGGGCGATGGGTAAAGTAATCATTTCGCCTTGGCTGTATCCTTGCGTCCATATCAAGGTATTATTTTCAATCGTCAGAGGAGCGCGATCGCAAATAAAATGTAAATGCTGGTTGCGTGTCAAAGCGCCAGGTAAAAGTCCAGCTTCAGTTAGCACTTGGAAACCATTACAAATACCCAAGACGGGTTTACCTTGCTTAGCATGGTTAGTAACCTGCTGCATTACCGGAGAAAATCGCGCGATCGCACCACATCTGAGATAATCACCATAGCTAAAACCACCAGGAATAATCATGACATCCAAGTCGGAAATATCCGTATCTTGGTGCCAAACCATGCGGGTTGGTTGTTTGAGAATATCACGAGTTACATAAGCTACATCGCGATCGCAATTAGAACCTGGAAAAACTACAATCCCAAATTTCATCGGTTATTGGTTATTGGTAAATTAATATTGGCAATGGGTACTGGAGAAGATAGCCAGAGGGGGAATTGTAAAGACATCTTTACCTTGTCCCAGTTCCCCTGTCTCCGCATGTTCCCTAGCTAAAAAACGCCCGTCTGTGATTCGACTTCAATCAAATCAAAACGGTAATTTTCAATTACGGGATTTGCTAGCATTTGATCGCACATGACCTCTAAGTCCTGACGTGCGCCTTTTTCATCTGGGGAAATGAGGGTTAATTCAATATATTTACCAATCCGACAAGATTCAACATTGCTGTAACCTAACTGCTTTAGTCCCGATTGTACCGCAGTCCCTGCCGGGTCTAAGACAGATGGACGAAGGGTGACAAATATTTTGGCTTGATACTTTCTTAGCACTGACTTGAATTGAATACTGCTACGCTCATACTATCTCTTTACTGGAGTCGGTAGATGAAAATCGCCTCATCATTTCTAAAATAGATTTCCCAGCAGATTCAAAAACATAATCAAAAAATATATTCAAAAAGATTATCTTGTAGTTGCTTTGTCTGAAAAAACAAAATTGACATACATTTCATCTACAAAAAAACCAGAGAGGGTGCAAATGCTTGTATAGTAGCGATTATCATAATTTGGCTCTCTTGACTACTCATGTAACATCATGAAAAATTATGAACTTGATTTTAATAATCCTATAGGTTATTCAAATTACGGAAATATTAGAGTTAAGCTAGAGCTGGATACACATCAAAGATCGACGATACTATTGGTACGCAAAGTCTCATGAAAGCTGTTCGCACGCGTAGTCAGGAGCGGATTTTAAACCTGCTCAAAACAACAAAACAAGGCATCTCGGCTCAGGATATTTACGTAGAGTTACGTAACAGAAATCAGAGTATGGGTTTAGCAACTGTTTACCGCTCTCTGGAAGCTTTAAAGCTAGAAGGCTTGGTGCAAATGCGAACCCTTGCCAACGGAGAAGCACTTTATAGCTTGGCACAACAAGACAAACATCATTTAACTTGTCTGCAATGTGGTACTTCAATACCCATTAATCAATGTCCAGCACATGCTCTTGAAATCGAATTGCAAGATACTCACAAGTTCAGGATTTTTTACCACACTCTGGAATTTTTTGGATTGTGCAGTCAGTGTCAATTAGCACATACTCCTGAAGTGAGTCATTCATGATAATTGCAATTGGGAATCGAAAGTATACTGGCAAAGCGTAAACATCGAGCCTAGAATCAGCAAAAGTTTCTACCCTTGATGCTTACCCTTCTCATCATGTATGCTTCCCATTCTCTTCAATTTTCGGTGTTGACGTTGCTTGTTTTTGATCATCATACCGATGTGGGCATGGTAGGTATTACCGTGCCCATAAAAAGTGATCAGCGATCGCATCCAAAAATACTATTAGAGATTATTGATTCACTAAAGCTGAGAACAAAGAAACCGGGTTGCTTGGATTTAAGTCAGTTAGGGTTGTCAGTCAATCGATTTGTGGAGAAGCAAGATTTGGGGGTTTCTCCCTGGGCGACTATGCTGAATATTTACTTTATAAATGGTCTCCTATCCAAAAATTACTACTATTGAAGAAGGCTACCTAATTAACATCTCACATCCAAAATCCCTATGACCTCAACTTTACCGGAGGAAAGTAAACCAAACACCCAGGCTTCTCAATGGGAAGAAGAAATGGATCGGGCTATTTTTAGCTTTGAGGAAATTCAAACTGAATTAAATTACCGACAAGCCCAAACAGCACTACGTAATTTAGTGGCGAAACTCGATTTAACACCCCAAGAACAGCAAGGACTGGAAACTGAAATTAACGACTTGGAAACCATGTTGGCAAAATTAGACCGCATGGTAGTACAAATTGCTGCCTTTGGGATGGTGGGAAGGGGAAAATCTTCGTTATTAAATGCCTTAGTTGGTCAAAATGTATTTGAAACAGGTCCATTACATGGAGTAACTCGTTCCGCACAAAGTGTAAATTGGAGTATTAGTGAGGAAAGTGTCGGCGGAAGCGATCGCGCTTTGCGGGTAAGGTTGCAAGGAAGTGGTCAATCTCAGGTAGAATTGATTGATACGCCGGGATTGGATGAAGTTAATGGCGAAACCCGTGCTAATTTAGCGCAGCAAATCGCAAAACAAGCTGATTTAATCTTGTTTGTGATTTCTGGAGATATGACTAAGTTGGAACACGAAGCCCTCTCTTTGTTACGGGAAGCAGGCAAACCAATATTATTAGTATTTAATAAAGTTGACCAATACCCGGAAACAGACCGGATGGCAATTTACCAAAAAATTCGCGATGAACGGGTACGAGAATTATTATCACCCGATGAAATTGTCATGTCTGCGGCTTCGCCAATGGTGCGGACAATGGTGCGAAATGCAGATGGTACAAGTCAGGTACAAGTGCGATCGCGTCCTTCTCAAGTTGATAATTTAAAATTGAAAATATTAGAGATTTTGCAGCGTGAGGGCAAAGCTTTAGTTGCTTTGAATACAATGATTTATGCTGATACCGTGAATGAACAATTGGTAGAACGTAAGTTAGTTATCCGGGAAAGTGCAGCAAATCAATTAATTTGGCGAGCAACAATGACCAAAGCTGTGGCGATCGCTCTAAATCCAATTACAGTAGTTGATATTTTAAGTGGTGCTGTAATTGACATTGTCATGATTCTTGGTCTTTCCCAGCTTTATGGCATTCAAATGAGTGAAACTGGCGCAGTAAAGTTACTTCAAAAAATTGCCTTGAGTATGGGTGGTATTAGCGCTAGCGAATTACTCGCAAATCTAGGGTTAAGTTCGTTAAAAACGTTACTGGGTATTTCGGCACCAGCAACAGGTGGGATTTCCCTGGGAGCTTATGCAACAGTGGCAGTGACACAGGCAAGTGTGGCGGGAGTTTCCACTTATGGGATTGGTAATGTCACCAAAGCATATTTAGCCAATGGTGCAACTTGGGGAGACGATGCCCCGAAAGTTGTTGTCAATCGCATTTTGGCAAATCTCGATGAAGAGTCAATCCTCAACCGCATTAAGGAAGAATTAGAAATTAAGGTGAAGGGTGTGAGGAGAAGAGCGTGAGATGAGGGGAGGAAGAGACGCAAAGACAATGAGACGCGGGGACGCGGGGACAAAGATATGTGTGGAAGCATAGAAAATTTTATTTTTTCTCCCAATCTCCCCCATCTCCCCATCTCCCCCATCTCCCCATCTCCCCATCTCCCCCATCTCCCAATAGAGAAATACTGAACTCTAACACTTACACACTTTCGATAATTTAATTTTTACTCTTAAACGAGTCCAGCCATTCTTGAACTTGGTTGCGAGCGATATCACGTCCACCCAAACCAAAAGCCAGAGCAATTGCAACTGCGATCGCACCTAATAATAAACCGAAAGCGAGGTTGACGATATCCGGTGCAACACCAATTTGTTGTAGTGCCATTGCGGATACTAAGGTGACGATAGATATGCGGGCAACTTGTCCTAAAATCTGAGCTTGGGCATTACCAGAACTGGTAATAATGCTAAATGCGAGATTTGCGAAGAACAAACCAATGGCAAAGATAACTAATCCTGCCAAAATTCGAGCTAAAACAATCAGGATGCCATTGACTAACGCTGTTAATGCCGGAATTCTCAAGATATCTACTGCGGCAACAGTGGCAAACAGCATGATACCCACCAAAACGATAATCCCCGCAATTTCTGACGGAGTACGCACAGGTAGGATTGGTTCTGTGCTGCTGTTAGCAGATACTGGACGACTTAAGGAAGGTAGCCCAATGATGTTGAAAATATTGTTGAAACCAATACTAGTAAGAATACTGGTGACTAAATCGGCTACAAACCTTCCTAAGAAGTAGGCGAGAATCAAAATTGCCGCCGCAGTAAAGATTAATGGCAAAGCATTGAGTATCTGTTGCAACATTGCGATCGCAGGCACGGAAATTGCCTGAATTTGCAGTGCATTCAATGCCGCAATGCCAATGGGAATCAGAATCAAGACGTATACAATCGTACCAATAATACTTGATAGCGACTGCATTCCCGAGACACCACTGAAGCCAAATCGACTGCCCAAATGATCTATACCAGTCGTCGCCAGTAAATTGGTAACAATCCGACGCACAATATTGGCAACAAACCAACCAACTACACCAATCAATATTGCTGCCAAAATATTCGGCAGAATTGACAAAATCTCCGTAATTAAGGTTTGCAATGGCAATAAAGCTTGTCGCAATCCTAAAGTATCGAGAACTGGAACCAAAAACAGCAGGAAAATAAACCAGTAAAGGGCATTACCTACAGTTTCCGATAATGACAGTTGATTCAAGCTTGTACCATCATCGCTAGGCGGGTTCAACCGTTCGTCAATCCGTAATGCATCCAGTGCGCGCACCGTAATCAGTCTTACGAGAGTTGCGATCGCCCAAGCAACAGCTAATAATATTCCTGCACCAACTAACTTCGGTAAAAATTCACTGATTTGGTTGAGGAAAGTATTAAGCGGTTGTGATGCTACCCGTAATTCTAAAGTATCGAGTACTGCCACTATAGCTATTAGCAGCACACCCCAAAATACCAAGGTAGAGATAATATTCTCAATTTGAGGTACATCTCTGCCACCTGCAACGCTGCTAGCAATGCGATTATCGAGCTTTGTCCGGTTCAGTATTCCCCGCACAATTGCAGCTGCAATCAACGCAATTACCCAACCAACGAGCAGAATTAAAAGAGCTCCAAATAGTTTCGGTAGGAACTGAACCACCTGTTGAAGCGTTCCTTGTACGTAATCAATAGGCTGATTCACTGGCAAATTTGGCGACTGTGCCAAAAGCTGCTGACTCCCCATCCAAAAACCAAAGTCTATTACTTGGTTCATCTGTTGCCAAGTTGTATTCATGGTTTTCCGATATTTAAAGTTCTGTGTTATTCACTAAAAACACAGGAAATACTCTGGTACTAACTGCCGAAACAAACCAGCACCTCGATTAAGTGTTTTAGTGTTTCGCATAGTAATTTACCAGTAAAATACTACAGTTTCTTGATTACGAAACTACTTTTTATTTTTTTATTTACAATTTATTTCTTTTTAGTCCCAGAAACATCTCAAAAACAAAAATTAGGAGTTGATTACTGATTGTTTTGTGATAAGATATACAGCTTTCCCTCACAATAATCATGATTTAGGGCTTTTAATGTTAAAAAATTCCCAAATTACTTAATCTCGATTAGTAATTTTTGTGTGTCCGATTTAATCAAGATTCAGATTCACTAAACTATTTTAGATTTGAGATTTACTCGATAAATAAACTTTTTAGTTATATCGTCAATAAATTATGATTTCTTGTTCTAAAAAAGTATTTTTTAATCAGAGATTAATCTGTTTTCACTTCCCAGATAAATTATAGAGACATTATTAGGGATGCGAGTATAGAAAGGTTTTTGCTAACTAGCACATCCCAACAATCAGATATTTTGGTTTTTTGGCACTGAACTATGGACATTCGCAAGCATCCATCTTAGAGGCTATATAAAGTAAACCTTAAGAACCAAGAAACTGAATTTTTTGGATTTAAATATCGAGCATCATCTTTCATGTTAACTTTTGATGAAAAACCGGATTTCTCCCTGCACGACTATTGCTTAATATTTACTTTATAAATGCTCTCTTAACTATTACTGTTAGTTCAATTATTACTCTTGACAGGAATTCCCGGAGCGTAAGCCTCAATCACTTTTCCTGTGCGAGTACAACTAACCATTAAATAATCACACACCGGACATTGGGTTCTCATCAACTGGCTGTGAGTAATATAGTGTCTTTCCCCTTCGCTACCACAATTAGGACAGCGAACTTTTTGTATTGTCTGCATTTTAACACCCCTGGAATTAACTTTTTTGGCTTGACGGAGCTAAAAATCTAGAACTGAAAATCCAATTTTTAGACTGTAAGCACAAATTACTTTTAACTTGAGACAAAAATCTGAGGAATTCAGAATTCCTCAATCACTAAATTTGGATTTAAGCTTTAATTCAAAACTTATAGGATGGGAATTTTCAAAGATTTATGAAAAGTTTCTCCAACTTGGAGAATTGGGAATTCCGACTAAAATCTGGGCATGTTTTGCGAATGCACTTACTTCCTTATGTCTATTTCAAGAGTTTTTTGAGTAATTCTAGGGAAATTAGTAAATTTACTGAGGATGATTTGTAATCCTCTGCTCTAGCCTAAATTTCTAAGCGAATATTTCACAGTCCGCTAATTTATTTTTTCTCTTTACATAACTCAACAAACTACAAAATTTGCATTAATTACGAAACTTCTCAACACCTTATCTCATTATGCTAACTTTGTGGCTAATTGACCATATAACTTTAGATATAAATTTGCTTTTTGTACTGATAATCTACTTAGAAAATGAGTGATCCCTATAATTTAAATGTTGAGACTGAATAGTTTGCTGTTATTAACAGAAATTATTAAGTGCTAGATGTCTAGTTAGTTTATTTAAATACAAGACTATTGTTTTGTAGCTATTTTTACCATTTGCCGAACTTTTTTTCAAAAAAATTGATACAACAGGATAAAGTCAATAAATTTAAGTTTTTTTTAATATTTGCTGACTATAGAAATCTCGGTTAAATGACTGTGGAAAAAATTAATCAAAATTTCCAATGTTAGGCGTTAACAATAATGACTAAATTTGCTAATCTAGTTCTTGGTAATGGGTAATGGGTAATCGGTAATGGGTGATTGATATTGGAGTTGTCCAATTCTCAATTGCCCATCATTTCTTTTGAATATTTTGACAACTGATAAAGTTAAGAGTTTGATGTTCAGTCAGTGACCAGCTTTTGCGAACAAGCCAAACAAGTATTTAAGGTTTTTCTAATTATCTCGGTGATGTCGTTATACTGTGTCCGCCTCAATGCCAACGATACAACTGACGCGGAGAAAAACTAATAATAACTAACATACTGGAGTCGATATTAGTTAATATTTACTTGCTATTTTATTTAATTATTATTTAATCATTAATCTAAAAAACAGCACTCAAGAGGGACGAAAATAGTCATAAATTTCTTGAGCTAAACGCGAGCCGATTCCAGGAACCTCAGCCAGTTGTGCCGGTGTCGCTTGTCGGATATAGTCAACTGAGCGGAAATGAGCTAAAAGTTGTTTTTGTCGATGCTGCCCTAATCCAGGAATGTCATCTAAACGCGATCGCTTGAGTTTATCACTACGTTGTTGGCGATGGAAAGAAACGGCAAATCTGTGGGCTTCATCGCGTAAGCGGCGTAAAAGTTGCACTCCAGGTTGTTCTGAGTCTGTTTCTAAAGGTAAAGATTCCCCTGGCAAGAAAATTTCTTCGCGTTTTTTTGCCAAACTACAAACGCGCACATCTTCCAGTAGATTCATTTCTTGGAGTACAGCCACAACTGAGGAAAGCTGTCCTTTGCCCCCATCTATCATGACTAAATCGGGAAAATCGGGATTGCCCTGACGTTGTAAATCTGGTTCCTCAATAAACTTGCGAAATCTTCTTTGGATAACTTCTGCTAAAGAAGCAAAATCATCCGAATGCCCGATGGTGACGGTAGGATTTTTAATTTTGTAATGACGGTAATGTTGTTTTGCGGGGATGCCATCGACAAACACCACCTGGGAAGCGACTGCATTAGAACCTTGGATGTGGGAAATGTCGTAGCCTTCGATGCGGTGGGGTAATTCTTCTAAATCGAGTATGGCGGCTAAATCTTGTATGGCTGTGTGATTACGATCGCCAAATTTTTGCATCCGTTGTAATTCATACTGGGCGTTACGTTCCACCATCTCAATTAATTCAGCTTTGAGTTGACGCTGGGGGGCAACAATCGTCACTTTTCGACCTTTGCGTTGCGTCAAAGCTGCCGCCAATATGGGGCTATGAGGTAACTCATGTTGGACTAAAATTTCCGCAGGAATTTCTACATCATCGGCGGTTTGGTAATGTTCCTCTAGTACCCGTTGGAGAATCGCACCAGGTTCGGCATGGGCATCGGCAACAAAGGCAAGACGACCAACTAATTGACCAGCGCGAATCTGAAATAATTGAATACAAGCGTGATTTTCGTCTTTTGCTAAGGCGATCGCATCTCGCGACACAGTATCATCGGGTAGGGAGACTTTTTGGTCAGCATTCAGAGACTTTAAGCCTTGAATTTGGTCACGATATCGAGCCGCAGCTTCAAAATTGAGTGCTTCTGCTTGGGTTTGCATGGAATGACTGAGAATATCCACAAGTTCCTGGATTCTTCCTTGGAACACCATCGCCACCTTTTGAACAATTTTGCGGTATTCTTCTGGGGTTACCAGTTTTTGACAGACACCAGGACATCTCCCTAAATCGTAATTTAAACAGGGACGGTCTTTAAATAGGGGTTGGGGACGTTGACGCAGGGGAAAAATCCGTTTGCAAATGCGTAAAATTTCCCGCAGCAAGTGGGAATCTGTATAAGGACCGTAATATTTATCTTTGGGTTTACCTAATTGGCGTTTGCGAGTAATAAAAATGCGGGGATAATCTTCCGACCATGTGATACAAACATAGGGGTACTTTTTATCGTCTTTGAGCAAGACATTGAAGTAAGGTTGGTGCTGCTTAATTAAATTTGCTTCTAATGCCAGTGCTTCTACTTCAGTATCGGTGACGATAAACTCAATATCGGTGACTTGCTTCACCATCGTCGCAATCCGTTCACTTAGACGTTGAGATTCGCGAAAATAGGAACGCACCCGCGATCGCAGTTTTCGAGACTTTCCTATATAGATAATCCGATCGCTACCATCACGCATAAAATAAACCCCTGGCTCGGGAGGGATTTCAGCGAGACGATTTTCCAAGCGGTCGGGGTCTTTAACAAGTGGTAGTGTGTTAGCAGATATTGTCACAGTTTAAAGAATGCTAATCCTATAAATCTACCGATATCCATAATATTTATTTTAGGGTAAAATTCACAATCCCAAACCAGGAAAATCAGGGGATAAATGAGCCGGGCAATCTAGAAATATCTATATCTCTTGACCTATCAGCAGCTTCGACAATATCGAATTCTTCATATTCAGTCTACTAGGTGATCGCAATTTTGATAAATAAAGCGTAAACAACTATGGCTAATTTTAAAGGCTACGTATTCAGTGGAAATCAAGCGATCATATCTCATCTACAGTGATGATTTTTCTTGATAATTTCGTCAAATCACTATTTGTGTTTATGTTTTCTTCTTAAAATCGAATAAATATCTGGCATAAGTCGTAAATTTTGCGGATATTTGCAAAACTTCCTCTGATTGGGAGAATTAACGGATATATCTACTAATCTCCACTGATTATCATAAGTATCGTGAGAGATAAACCAGTAGATAAGGAAAAAGTCATGAATTTGAACGAATTTGAATCCCAATACCGCGATGCAATGGTAGAAACTCTCAATGAATTACAAACAGCAATGTTGCTCTTAGCACAAGCACAGCGTAAAATTTCTCAAATTGGGAGTTCGGTACAAGGTCTTAGTCAAAGTGTGGAGGAGTACATTAACAATCAAAAGCCTGAATAATATAGGAATTACCCAACTGGCTGATTATAGTTCAAAATAGAATATTAGCTTTCTGAAGTAATATTCTACAGATGATGAGCAGGAAACTTAAAACTCAACTACAAACAAAATTAAAACTTAATTTTTTAATTTTGTTAGGGCTAATTATTTTATTAGCTGTTACCAGTTTATGTACTGCGATCAATATTTATATTTATGGTAATATATCCAAACCAATCAAAGCTGAAGCAGCAATAGTTTTAGGCGCTGAAATATGGGATAAAGAACCATCTCCTGTATTTCGCGAACGCATTAATCATGCCATTAATCTCTATAACAGAGGTGACATTAAAAAAATTATTTTTACAGGTGGAATCGGGATAGGGAAAGAATTTTCAGAAGCAGAGGTGGGTAAAAATTATGCAATTAAACATGGAGTTGCGGAGCATAATATTTTCATAGAAATTAAATCGCGTACAACTTACCAAAACTTAGAAAATGCCAAGCAAGTTGGATTATCCACATTCACAAAATTACAACCCCCAAAATTTCTGATTGTCAGCGATCCTTTACATATGAAACGTGCTGTGACGATGGCGAAAGATTTAGGCTTAGATGCATATCCATCACCTACTCCGACTACTCGCTATCGTAGTTTTCAAAGTCAACTTGAATTTTTGTTGCGCGAAACTTATTTTTACTTTGTTTACTTAATTTTTAAAACGTAACTCACGGTTCGCCCATTTAAAATCGAGTTACAAAAAAGCTGAAAGATTTAATAAGGGTTTTAGAATTTGATACCAATGTACTATTGTGCAAACTTTATGCGATCGCATAAAAATTAGAGTTGTGAAAGCAGGGTAATAGCTTGATGGGAATTAAGGTAAATCGGCTAAGTAGCCATCATGAACTGCGTACACCAGGACACATGAAAATGGGCATGGGGTATTGAGCCTTGGAGTATCTACATAGATATTCTATCGAAGTAGTATTTTCAAGTCAGCCCCTCATGAGCGGGCGATCGCTCACAACCAAGAATGAAAATAGTGGCATCTAACACTCACCAACGTATTTTGGTTGTTTCAGCCCCTATTTTCAAGTTAGGTGGGTTGAATTAAATGTAAAATGGGTTGCTCTTATAGAACCTTTGCTATACAAGCATTTGAAGTCCTATTTCAGGAATTAAATATTTTATAAATAATTATGCCTTCCTACTTAACCGTTCTGAGTATAGTAGCCGCATTCCCAAAACATCATAACTATTTACATCAAGTAGGTACTAACTCACCCGGACGCAACTTAGACCATTTACCCTTCTCTTCTTGAAAGCTCAGGCATCCCACTACATCCCATTCCATCTCAATGATGTCTCCTTGTGAACGGATGTTAACATTGATAGATGGCTCATTTGGATCGAAATCTGGTGTTTCGGTCAAATGTGGCTGTTGGTGTTGCCCTTCTACAGCATGGTAGGTAAGGCAACGGTCTACATAGTGGCAGTTGACACAAACGCACATAATAGAATCAACTCCAAAACCTTGTATTGTTAATCTAACGTACACAAAAGGTTTCGTGACTAAACTTTTGACTTTTTTTTATTAAAATATGTAATCGTTAAGATGTATAAATCGGCTTTATCTTCTCTATCACCTGAGAATTATCCCTTTGATTTGGACTTATTACCGCAACCTGTATATTTAGTTGGTGGAGCGGTGCGGGATGGGATATTGGGAAGAAAGCGCGAATATTTGGATTTAGATTTTATTTTGCCTCAGGATGCGGTTAAAACTGCCAAGAAACTGGCGACACACTACAAAGCTGGGTTCGTTTTACTCGATAAAGAAAGGCAAATTGCACGGGTGGTATTTCCGAATGCGACTGTTGATATTGCCCAGCAGGAAGGAGATAATTTAGAGACTGACTTGAGAAGAAGAGATTTCACGGTAAATGCGATCGCTTTTAATCCTCACACTCAAGAAATTATTGATCCATTGCAGGGTTATGATGATATTGAAAAGCGTCTGTTGCGGATGATATCGTCGAAAAATCTTGAAGATGATCCATTAAGGTTGATGCGGGGCTACCGTCAAGCTGCACAATTGGGCTTTGATTTAGATGGCGAAACTCAAGTTGCAATTCGTCAGTTGGCACCGCTTCTAGGTAAAGTTGCCGCCGAAAGGTTTAGAACAGAGCTTGGTTATATGCTGCTTGATTCCCCAGGTACACAGTGGATAATTCGCGCTTGGGAAGATGGTTTACTTGCAGCTTTCTTCAAAAATGCCACCAAAATAGGATGTGAATATTTGCTAAAAGTCGAGGCAGCAGCAATTACACTTTCGCAAACGTGGCAGGAATTGGGGATTGAATTAAATAAATATGTGCGTGATACTGTGAAAACTAATTGGCTGGGGATTGCCAAACTTGCATGTTTAGTCAGTCCAGAACCAGAAACCGCAGAAATAGAACTCACCCAATTAACTTACAGTCGCGCCGAAATTAAAGGTGTTACTACTGCTTTAAAACTGTTCCCGAAGTTAAATAGGTTACAGATGCCCTTACGAGAACAGTATTTTTTATTTCAAGAAGCGGGATTAGTATTCCCGACGACCAGCCTTTTAGCAGTAGCTCATGATACCTTGGTAGAGGGGATTGCACCCTTAATCTCCCGCTACCTCAACCCTGATGATCCGGTGGCTCATCCCACCCCATTATTGAGTGGGAAGGAGATAATTCTAGCATTGAATATACCTGCTTCGCCAGTAGTCGGCAACTTACTGACGGAAATTGCGATCGCACAAGTTGAGGGAAGAATTGCCACAGAGAAGGAAGCGATCGCATTTGCGCGACAATTGATCAAGTAGTTGAAAGTAAGTAATTTTCGCTACTTTTATTTTTTGGGATGTATTTTTTCGCGTTGTTAATTTGCTTGCCAATTTGCTGGATAACTAACTATATTGTTCAATAAATATATGCCAAATTGCGATCGCGTTTTGTGACTAGTTAGATAGCTGGTGCGATCGTTTTTATGTGATGTGCGGTAATCTTTAACAATTAACATTTCTCCGCATCCCCGCGTCTATAAGTCTCCATGTCAGTCTTAATAATAAGTATGCACGGACATCATATAAGGGGCTCTGCCAGTGCTAGCATTGATTCGCATTATTTTTTTCTATTTCTAATAATTTCTTTTTCCTCGTCAATCCCCATTCATATCCACCTAACTTCCCATCACTACGCAACACTCGATGACAGGGTACAACTAAGGCAACTGGATTGGCTCCACAAGCACTTCCTACCGCACGTACTGCCTTGGGTTTACCAATTTCCTGGGCAATCTCTGCATAGGTGCGGGTTTCCCCGTAGGGAATTTTTTGTAATGCTTGCCAAACTTGCATTTGAAATGCGGTTCCGCGAATATCCAATGGTAAGTCTAAATGTGGTTCAATGCCACCAATAAAATTCAGAATTGTTTGTACCCATTCTGGAGATGGTGACTCACCAGCCTGGATTTTTGCTTGTGGAAATCCTTGCTTTAAAAGTGCTACTAATTCCTCTTGATTATCGCCTAATTTGACTGCACAAATTCCCTTTTCCGTCCTTGCTATCAATAAATATCCTAATGTCGATGTCGCTACTGTATAAGTGAGATGCATATTGCCAAATTGTATTAATAACTACTAGCCAATGATTAATTAGTCGCATATTCTAAAACTCTTTCCCAGCCCCATCTCCATGCAGTTTCAACTAGCATTTCTTTTCCATTCATAAATTTAATATATTCTCTCCCTTCTTCAATAAATACATCAGCAACTAATTGGTTTCTCATGTCATTACCCCATATCTTAGCCGCACCATCCCACCATTTTTGTCCTTGTGACTTTAATCCTTCTATCTGCAAAAAACTATCATCCCATTCCCTTGGTTTCCATTGTTCAGTTAATGCCCGCAACAATATTTGATTTGGTGCAATTTCTTTTTTATGTTCGTACAACCACAAGCTATAGCTAATAGCTGCTTGCAATGCATCTTCAAGTCCATAATTGCAGTTTTCTAATGCATCTTGAATATGACTATTTGCAAAGTTAACACCAATCGCAATTAGCGCTGGTTCATATCTTTTGAAAATTTCGTATTCAATCGAATCCTGATTCCACAACAAGCTAATTTGTCCTCTGCTTCACCAAATATGATTACATATAGCAATATAACCGATTTGATGACAAACATTAGTTGAATTACAAGTACAAGTGACACTCAAATGAATGGCTTTACAATTATCGATAAGTATTTCAAATTAAATATGTTCAGACGTAGTGAGAGTTAGAAAGCTTGTATTATCCAGGGAGTTGTTAAGTAGCTGGGTGGAATATCAAGCAACACTTTGAGCGTAGTCGAAATGCTCAAAAAAAATAATTCCGCCTTTTTACTTAACAATAGTAAACTAAGTCAATATAAATCAAACCTGATTACTATAATAATTCTAAATATTTTTTGCAAATGTGGGTTCTCATTACCCAAAAATTAATAGTATAATTTATTTGTAATAATATTAGGTATACTGATTTGCTTGGGCGTGGTTTAAGTCGAGTAGTAAGGCAAAAATTAACAATATTTTTACTATTAGTTTTTTTAGTGTTCCTGATGGTATTGCAAATTTCTCCAAGAGAAACACGGTTAGGACAACGTGAAAGCAACTATGCAATACATAGTCGTCAAAAAGTGAATCAACCTGCTTTTTATCCCGTCACAAAAATCCCATCCAAAAATCTATATAAACCTGTTGCTAATTGGATAGGAAGGTTAATTTTACCAACAAAACAAGAATTGCAAGATGGTTTAGATTGGGTATGGATGGAAGTAGAATCTGCACCACCAACAGCAGAAAAGTTAGTAGGAAAAATTGTTCGTTTGGAATGGAAGAATAATCAAGAATTACGTACTTACATTCACAATATCCAGCGAGATGTAAATTTTACTCCTGAAGTAATTAAAAGCCAGCAAGGAGGAACTATTCATCCTTTTCGACTCAATGGGGTTTCTCAGGTAGGAGCTTTACGTTCTTTGGCTGGTGCTAATCCCAAAGATGATACGATTGTGGCACTAGATTCAAAGACAATAATTACAGAAAATAATCAAACGAATAACTATATTTTACAAATAGATAACGAACCTGTTTTACTAACAGGTAGATTTTACGGTTTAGTGAAAATAATTAAACCAATTTCATCTAAAAATCATCAACAATCTGACAATTATTATCTAGTTCAACATTACAACCCTAATTCTCATAAATTTGACGGAGTCGAAGAAACTATTCAAATTCCTCAACAAGTAATAGATACACGACATTTTGCACCTTCAACACCAGAGCAAATTGAAAAATCACCCGCCGGTAAAGATGGATGGTATATTTACGGAGCTATAAATGTAAATAATATTTTTACTGTTCAAGCGATCGCACCCCGTTCTCTTTTTGCATTGCAATCGAATAAAACAATTATAAATAAAGACTTAGGGCTAAATTACATTAACAAAATAAATTGGCAAAATACGCAAAGAAATAAAGGTAAAATACATACAACTTTACTTACTAACCAGCAACAATCATCGTCACAGATTTGGCAAGAAGGAGATAAAGCCATCCTCCTACACTTATTTGGCGGCATTGGCGGGCGTAAAGCTGAACCACTGGGAGTGCCTTACACTATTACCGGACATTTTGCCTTTGGCAGTGCAGAAGTGATTCGCGACGAATTTACGCAGCAATTACGCTTTGACATCAAATATCACCAAGTTTACGCCCACAACCCCGATGGAATAATTGCCGGAACACATACCTGGGCAGACTATATGGGTAATCTACAATACGGATGGCTGGCAACCCGTCCAGTATCAGATATTCTCATTAAATTTGACCCCGTCACCCAAGATTATGATTTTGATGGTATCAAAATTTCACCTCTAACTCAGTTACAGAAACAATTACAAATTGCGATCGCTCGTTATCGCATTGGTGATGGTACGGGTGGAGCAACAGTATCGCCTGCAACTTCATGTGTTCAGGATTCTAGTCAATCATTGTATGCAACTATACAAATAATTAAAAACCAAGTGGCAGCAAACCCGCAAATTCAAACTTGGTTAAATGCCAACCCCAATCACCCACAAACTTTACGTTTTCAGCAACTAGTCGAATTAGGTAAATCTTTAGAAAGACAGCTAGTACCCTTGGGAATTATTCGTGCTGATTGGCAAAGTCAAGCAGATATGCTGGTAGGTATAGGGACAAGTAAAACCAAGAAACCATTTAAAGATGGTAGCATCTGGGCAGGATTGACTACATGGCGAACAATGATGCCAAGACAAGTGCATGATGACCTTGCCGCGATATTCTTAAAACATGGTGCAACTATGCAATTTTTGCGAACTAATCAAGTAGGTGGTTGGCAAGCTGATATTACACCCATTGCACCCACAGTATTTTTTGGACAAATTCAGATTCCTTTTACCGATATTGCACCGCTTCCTATTTTTCTGAATCGGATTTTAGCGTCTTTGGCAATTCCCAGATTACAAGATTGGTTAATTATCTGTGTAGCATTAATCATTTATAGTCTCATTGCCCTACCTTTAGGTTTCAAGTTTGGTTTCTTACAGCTACAAATTTGGACTGGTAATTGGTTGGAAAAATACTTATTAGTATTGCGCTGCTTATTTTTACCTGCAATTGTGGAAGAATTATTTTTCCGAGTTTTACTACTTCCCCATCCCAGTGAAATTATCAATTGGTGGCAATGGAGCATGTGGGGAATGTTGAGTTTATTCTTATTTGTTGTTTATCATCCCTTGAATGCAAAAACTTTGTTTAAAGCTGGATTCCCTACATTTTTTAATCGGGTTTTTCTGGGGTTAGCTGCATTATTAGGAATTGCCTGTACGATTGCATATGCAATTACAGGTTCTTTATGGGTGGTTGTTTTGATTCACTGGGCTGTAGTTGTAGTTTGGTTAATTATCTTTGGGGGAATGGTAAAATTGGATATTAGGAATCAGAAATTTGGGAATACTCAAATGTAGTAACTCTATGAGATATTCTACAGAAGGTGTTTATGCTTGGTTTACCTGTCTTGCTTGCTGTTATCATCATTGTGATTACAGCTTTTACTCTCAGCAAAGTTTGGAAACGTCAAAAAGCCCAAGCACATCGAAATTATCGTATTAGTAGTGAGACAAGTAGTAATTTTGATTTTGATAGCGATTTCTCAAATACTAGCGACGCAGTTAGTAGTACTCAAGAGACAAATGACGGTAGCCATAATTTTCATCATTGCTTAGATTCTCACCACACTCAAGACTATACCAACAGCAACAACGAGTATACAAATAGCGATAATTCCAATATTTGCGAATCGATTAGTAATTACGAATCTAATGATAGTTATAGTTCTAGCTATGATTCAAGTAGTAGCTACGATTCCGGTAGCAGTTACAGTTGTGATTCCGGTAGTAGCTATGATTCCGGTAGTAGTTACAGCAGTTATGACTAAGGAACAGGAATTTAATAACTTGTAATTCTAATGGAATCTAAAATTGTGCGTTACGCTGCGCTAACAGCAGCCTACTTTTGTAATTTATTTAATTCCATATTCCTAAATACTCCCCTAAATTAAATTTTAGGAGAGTATAACTAACTTACCTTAAAATAAATCCAAATCTGTCACCGCACCCAAACTACTTGAAGATACTAACTTGGCATATTTAGCCAAAATACCTTTGGTGTAACGAGGCGGTTTTGGTTGCCAATTTGCCCGTCTTCTCGCTAATTCCTCTTCAGATAAATTCACTTGCAATAATCGCGCTGGCGCATCAATGGTGATACTATCGCCTTCCTCAACCAAAGCAATATTTCCCCCAACCGCAGCTTCTGGAGCCACATGTCCAACAACCATACCGTAAGTGCCGCCAGAAAAACGTCCATCGGTAATTAACCCCACCGAGTCGCCCAAACCTGCACCAATAATCGCTGAGGTAGGAGCAAGCATTTCCCGCATTCCGGGACCACCTTTTGGTCCTTCATAACGGATAATGAGGACATCCCCCGGTTTGATTTTATTGGCGAGAATTGCATCTAAGCATTCTTCCTCTGACTCAAATACACGGGCGGGTCCAGTAATTTTTGGTAGTTTAACGCCAGTAATTTTTGCTACCGCTCCTTCTGTGGCTAAATTACCTTTGAGAATTGCCAAATGTCCCTGTGCATACATTGGTTTATCCCAAGGACGAATGACATCCTGGTCTGGCGATGGCTCGGAAGGTACATCTTTGAGGACTTCAGCAATTGTTTGTCCAGTAATGGTGATACAATCGCCGTGCAATAATCCTTTATCTAACAGCATTTTCATCACCAGAGGGACACCACCGGCTCTGTGTAAATCCGTAGCTACATAGCGTCCACTAGGTTTTAAATCACACAATACAGGCACTCTTGCCCGAATACTCTCAAAATCATCTAACTTAAATTCGACACCAGCAGCATGAGCGATCGCCAAAAAATGTAATACTGCATTTGTGGAACCACCGACTGCCATAATCACAGAAATGGCATTTTCAATGGATTTGCGGGTAATAATTTGTCGGGGTAAAAGTTGTTTGCGAATGGCTTCGACAAGTACATGTCCTGATTTTTCTGCACTATCGGCTTTTTCTGCATCTTCAGCAGCCATTGTCGAGGAATAGGGTAAACTCATCCCCATGGCTTCAAATGCCGATGACATTGTATTGGCTGTGTACATACCACCGCAGGAACCCGCCCCAGGACAAGCGCGACGTTCAATTGCCATTAATTCATCTTCGCCGATTTTGCCAGCTTTAAAAGCACCTACAGCCTCAAAGGAACTGACAACAGTTAAATCGCATTCTCTGTAACTACCGGGTTTAATAGTACCCCCATAGACAAAGATAGCAGGGATATTCATACGAGCGATCGCAATCATGGAACCGGGCATATTTTTATCGCAACCGCCAATAGTTAGCACTCCATCCATGCTTTCGCCGTTACAAGCGGTTTCGATAGAGTCAGCAATAACTTCCCGCGACACCAGAGAATATTTCATCCCTTCGGTTCCCATCGAGATACCATCGCTAACGGTAATCGTACCGAAGATTTGCGGCATTCCCCCCGCCTGGCGAATTCCCTCTTGAGCGCGATTTGCTAAGTCATTCAAACCCATATTGCAGGGAGTAATGGTACTGTAAGCATTGGCAACACCGACTATCGCCTTAGAAAAATCCTCATCTTGGAATCCGGTTGCACGCAACATTGCGCGATTGGGTGAACGTTGTACCCCTTGGGTGATAGCTTGACTTCTGAGATTTTCCGACATTGTGATTCCCTTACGCGCCACCTTCATTAATCACGGCGCTTCTCCTCTGTGGTGATTATTTCAGCGTATCAGAAAGGGGGTTTATCTTGAATTTGCGATCGCTTGATTTATTTAGTATCATCCTACTTACTGGCTTGTTGAACTTGGTTAATATCTAAACCCAGCACTTCTGCTACTTGTTCGACAGTCAAACCCAATGCTAGCAACTTGGGAACCGCTTCTAACTTGGCTTCCAAACGTCCTGCTTGAGTTCCTTCCTTTCTTCCTTCCTTTATTCCTTCCTCTTTTCCTTCTTCTTTACCTTCTTGATATACCCGTGTTTGTTTCAAATCGCTTAACCCAAACATTGCTTCTATCTCCTTTCTTGTCATTAGTTTTTTATTTTTCATTTTCAATTTTTTTAATGCGCTTTAATGCATCTTTGTGCCCGCTATTATTGCCTTGCTGTTTATATAAATTTGCAGCTTGACGGTAATCTTCTAGTGCTCCTTGGTTATCTCCCAAATTACGACGAGATATTCCTCGATTCATGTAAGGAAGTGCACAGTCTGAATTAATTTTGATGACTTGACTGTAATCTTCGATCGCTCCTTGGTAATCTCCTAAATTCTGACGAGCATTACCCCGATTGCCATAAGCATCTGTATCGTTAGGATTAATTTTAATGGCTTGGTTAAAATTCTCAATTGCTCCTTGGTAATCTCCTAAAGTCCCACGAGCATTACCCCGATTAATATAAGCATATTCATGGTTAGGATTAATTTTAATGGCTTGGTTATAATCCTCAATTGCTCCTTGGTAATCTCCTAAAGTCCCACGAGCATTACCCCGATTAATATAAGCATATTCATGGTTAGGATTAATTTTAATGGCTTGGTTATAATCCTCAATTGCTCCTTGGTAATCTCCTAAAGTCCCACGAGCATTACCCCGATAATAGTAAGCAATTGCGTCGTTAGGATTAATTTTAATGACTTGGTTGTAATCCTTGATCGCTCCTTGGTAATCTCCTAAAGTCCCACGAGCATTACCCCGATAATAGTAAGCATATTCATGGTTAGGATTAATTTTAATGGCTTGGTTATAATCCTCAATTGCTCCTTGGTAATCTCCTAAATTCTGACGAGCTATACCCCGATTGCCATAAGCAAGTGCATAGTTAGGATTAATTTTAATGGCTTGGTTAAAATCCTCGATAGCTCCTTGGTAATCTCCTAAATTCTGACGAGCTATACCCCGATTGCCATAAGCAAGTGCATAGTTAGGATTAATTTTAATGGCTTGGTTAAAATCCTCGATAGCTCCTTGGTAATCTCCTAAATTCTGACGAGCTATACCCCGATTGCCATAAGCAAGTGCATAGTTAGGATTAATTTTAATGGCTTGGTTAAAATCCTCGATAGCTCCTTGGTAATCTCCTAAATTCTTACGAGATACACCCCGATTAATATAAGCATATTCATGGTTAGGATTAATTTTAATGACTTGGTTGTAATCCTCGATAGCTCCTTGGTTATCTCCTAAATTCTGACGAGCTATACCCCGATTGCCATAAGCATCTGTATCGTTAGGATTAATTTTAATGGCTTGGTTAAAATCCTCAATTGCTACTTGGTAATCTCCTAAAAGCCTACGAGCATTACCCCGATAATAGTAAGCATCTGCATCGTTAGGATTAATTCTAATGGCTTGGTTAAAATCCTCAATTGCTCCTTGGTTATCTCCTAAATTCTGACGAGATATACCCCGATAATAGTAAGCAATTGCATCGTTAGGATTAATTTTAATGGCTTGGTTAAAATCCTCGATTGCTCCTTGGTTATCTCCTAAATTCTTACGAGATACACCCCGATTAATATAAGCATATTCATGGTTAGGATTAATTTTAATGACTTGGTTGTAATCCTCGATAGCTCCTTGGTTATCTCCTAAAATCCCACGAGCTATACCCCGATTAATGTAAGCAAGTGCATAGTTAGGATTAATTTTTAAAGCTTGGTTAAAATCCTCGATTGCTCCTTGGTTATCTCCTAAATTCTTACGAGATACACCCCGATTAATGTAAGCAAGTGCATAGTTAGGATTAATTTTTAAAGCTTGGTTAAAATCCTCGATTGCTCCTTGGTTATCTCCTAAATTCTTACGAGATACACCCCGACAAATGTAAGCATCTGGATCGTTGGGATTAATTTTTAGAGCTTGGTTGAAATCCTCGATCGCTCCTTGGTTATCTCCCCTGTTATATTTTTCAGTCCCTTCGTTGTAATAAGTTTTAGCATTTTTTGTTGGCTCGGCATTATTAACCTGGGGTGTAGATGTATTTTGGAAAATATTCAAAAAAGCTGCTATCTTCGATGGAAATATTTCATTTTTCGGTGATACAGCTTGTTTTAATGATTCACTATTATTAACTTCTTGATTCTCTCCTGGAGGTAATGGTGGAGAAATAATTGTCGTAGCAATTGGTTTATTCAATAATCGCATTACTTCCAAAGCTTCCGTGGCATTTTGGTAACGCTGACTGACGCGACGATTTACCATCGTTGCCAAAACTGCCGTAAATCGACTATCAATACTAACTTTATCCTGCCAAATTACTTCCCCATCTTCATCGTCATCCAACAAATGTGGTGGTATTCCCGTCAAAGCTTGCACTCCCACCATCCCCACAGCATAGATATCGCTGGCTAATTTGGGTTTCCCTATAATTTGCTCTACTGGCATAAAACCAGGTGTGCCAATTACCACAGTTCGACTGGTTTGCCCGGGGCTTTTCACCATGATTTGTTTGACTGCGCCAAAGTCAATTAAGATAATTTTCCCATCAGCATTACGCCGCATAATATTTTGTGGCTTGATATCGCGGTGAATAATGTTTTCTTGATGGACAACTACCAATACTTCTAAAATTTCTGTCAAAAGTTGAATTACAGCAACTTCAGGAATTTTCTTTCCTGGTGTCATAATATTTGCTAGTTCGACACCATCGATATATTCCTGAACTAGGCAAAATTCATTCCCGACTTGAAAATATTCCGATAGGCTAGGAATTTGTGGATGCAGTCTGCCCAAATTGTATAAAATAGCTGCTTCTTTGACAAAGGAATTTTTCAACCACTCCAATTCCTCATCTTTAAGATTTTCAGTTTTCAGCCGTTTGACAACACATCTTGGCTTAGGTTCGATAGGAATACCCAAATCCTCAGCAAGAAAGGTTTGACCAAAACCTCCTTCCCCCAGTAATTTAATGATTTTATAGCGATCGCGCAAAATTTCCCCTACCAGCATCATAATTTACCAAGTCAAAGAATGAGCTTATTCTGGCAAATTTAGCTACAGCCGACAACTGGCAAGGTTTTATGGAGATGTTGGAAATTTTTACGTGCGTGTGGTACGTGCTTGATACGACTGAGAAGAAAAAAGAGGCGCTGCTGAATATGGGAGAATTTCGCTCTATTTTGGAAGAATTATGAATAGTTTCAGATGCGAATTAATCCCACGTTTATACAACGCCGAAAAACAGTTATTTGAAATAGTACAGTTGCCAGAAATAAGCCCAAGATACAAAAAATAGCTGCAAAGGCTATTTTCTAGGTTTTATTTCTTGTGTCTACGGAGAATTTTACCCTGATGGTTCCTGAGCTTGTTGAAGGGCACAAAACATATTGCCTTTAGATTGCTGGGAAATCAAATTCCCTCACCTTCGTCAACTATTAATACTGGTGAATTGTGCCATCAGGCATCACTGCACCATCCCAGTTTGTACCATTCGTATATGCACCATAAAGATTTGCTTCTACCAATTTCGCAGCCGAAAAATCTGCATCAATTAAATCTGCCATTTTTAACTTGGCACCTTTTAGCAAAGCGCCAGTAAGTTTTGCTTCATATAACTTGGCACCACTCAAATTAGCACCACTCAAGTTGGCACCACTCAAATTGACTCGAATTAAAGATGCCTCGGTTAAGTCTGCCCCCACTAAAATCGCCTGACTCAAGTCAGCCTCGCAAATCGAAGCACCCCGGAGATTTGCCCCACTCAAATCTATTCCATTGAGATAACTTCCAATCAGATTTACGCCTTTAAAGTTTCTTTCGCCAGCCTTATACCGAAATAAAAGTTCTTCTGTACTCATAACATTCTGATTAATCTGATTAAAGCTTCTATATATTAGCCTCACTAAGATTGCAATAATTAACAGTAAATTATGTTACTTAATTGTTTTTGCATAAAGTTGTGATTAAACAGTAATTCCAAAGCAACAAAAAAGGAATATCACAATAATAAAATTGAATTTTTTTTAAATCCTACTTTCGATAGATATATCACAATTTTCTGATTTTCAGAGAATTATTGAGACTCAGATTGACAAAAATTAATTTCTCAAATCAACTCTCAGTATATTTAACAAAGATTTGGGAGTATCCCAATTTTGCAAAAATACAATTTGTAGTGGGAGCATCTTGCTCCCTAGTCTCCAGGAAGCGGGCTAGAAGCCCGCACTACAAAAAACAATTTACACATTTGGAATGTTCCCAAAGATTTAGTGTAATTTTAGACAATACACATCAATAATTTGGATTGCGAAACGTGAGTATAAAAGACAGAATTTTATTGTGTCATTGCAATTTCTCTCTCCTCCAATTCCTCATACCCCATCACTAATTTCTCAATTGCTTTATCCAACAAATCTACACCTTGTTGTGATGTCTCAACTTGATTCAAATCACTCCGCAATTCGGAAGCACCAACAAAACCCTTTGCATACCAAGCCATATGCTTGCGGGCTTGGTAAATACCGCGCTGTCCTTTATATTCAGCCAAAGCTTGTAAATGCTCCTTTGCACATTCCAATCTTTCTATAGGAGTTGCTGGTGGCAATATTTCGCCCGTTTTCAAAAAATAATCAACCTCACCCACCAAAAATGGATAACCCAAAGTTCCCCGCGAACACATGACTCCATCTGCACCCGTTACTTCCAAACAGCGTAGCGCCGACTCCACCGAAAATATATCCCCATTGCCAATTACAGGAATTTCCAAAACTTCCTTCACCTTCCCAATCCATTCCCAACGTGCATGACCTGTGTAGCCTTGGGCACGAGTACGACCATGTACCGTAATCATTTTTGCGCCAGCATCCTGCATTCGTTGGGCAAATTCTAGTATCGTAATTTCATCATCATCCCAACCAATCCGAGTTTTTACAGTGATCGGGACATCCACAGCCTTTACCACTTCTCGGACAATTTCCTCGGCTAACTCCGGTTGTCGTAACAGCGAAGAACCACCACCTTTACGAGTAATTTTGTTTACCGGACAACCCATATTCAGATCGACAGTATCAGCACCTTCTGTTACCGCTTTTTGTGCAGCTTGAGCGAGAAAATGCGATCGGCAATCGAATAATTGAATACTTATGGGGCGTTCGTTGGGGTCTACCTCCATGATTTTTGGTAGTGTTTTGACATACTGTATTTGTGATGCATGAACCATTTCCGTGTACAACATGGAATCGGGTGCATAGCGACGTACCAAACGACGAAATACTAAATCGGTGACACCAGAAAGGGGTGATTGCAGAACGCGACTATTAACTTCCACATTGCCAATTTTTAAAGGCGTGGAAAGTCTTGCTTTCAGTTGGGGAGACAATTGCGGCATGGGGAATTTCTAGAAATTTTACTAATCCTGTACGAATCCTGAGTTGGGGGCTATTTTTTGTGATATTTGGCGAAGTTGATTAATATTTAAAACCAATTTATTTAAAACCAATTATTTAGCTATATTTTTTATACTTAACTTAATCGTAATAATGCTGATATGATTCTCAGCTTCTGCCTGATTACACCTTCCTGTTTACCTTCCTCCCTGGCTGTAAATCCCTCAATACCAACATAGTGGCGATCGCCTCTTTACTCATCACACTATGCCCTATTCTCTGATTTTGTCGGCAAACACCACCCAAAGATTACGGTTCACGCGAATTACTTACAGTATTATTTCCCATACATTAGACGAAGTAAACAGATTAAATTACGAGGCGATGAGACAGCACATGGAGCGAAAAGGCATAACCGTCCTAAATATTGTTCGGGAAACCACCCTTCATGGATAGGCTGTACGAGCTTCAGTATATATATCAGCATAGTTATGGGTTTCCACCCTTAAAAAGCCAAAACCAAAGGTTATCTTGCTGAACTGGCTGCCTCTAAACCCAGTTAGTTCAAATATATCGCCCTTATTTAGACCCAAATTTTTTGTAGTTTTTTGTAGTTTTATACGGAGCCAGCACCTACAATGGCAAAAGTAGTTGGAATAGACTTAGGAACAACTAACTCCTGTGTGGCAGTCATGGAAGGTGGTAAACCCACGGTTATTGCTAACGCAGAAGGTTTTCGGACAACTCCATCGGTGGTTGCATTTGCGAAAAATGGCGATACTTTAGTGGGTCAAATCGCAAAACGCCAAGCGGTAATGAACCCCGAAAATACTTTTTATTCGGTAAAGCGCTTCATCGGTCGTCGTTATGAAGAAGTAACGAATGAAGCGACAGAAGTATCATATAAGGTTTTACAGAGTGGCGGTAATGTCAAACTAGCTTGTCCCCAAGCTGGTAAAGATTTTGCACCAGAAGAAATTTCGGCAAAGGTTCTTCGCAAGTTAGTTGAAGATGCCAGCAAGTATCTAGGCGAAACTGTTACTCAAGCTGTAATTACCGTTCCTGCTTACTTTAACGACTCGCAACGCCAAGCAACTAAAGACGCAGGTAAAATCGCCGGCATCGAAGTTCTACGGATTATCAACGAACCTACAGCAGCTTCTTTGGCTTATGGTTTCGACAAAAAGAGTAATGAAACCATCCTCGTATTTGACCTTGGTGGTGGTACCTTTGACGTATCTGTACTCGAAGTTGGTGATGGTGTATTTGAAGTACTAGCAACCATGGGTGATACCCACCTTGGTGGTGACGACTTTGATAAGAAAATAGTTGATTTCTTAGCTGAAGAATTTAGAAAAGCCGAAGGTATTGATCTTCGCAAAGATAGACAAGCGCTGCAACGTCTTACAGAAGCAGCAGAAAAGGCGAAAATTGAACTTTCTAGCGTTACCCAAGCAGAAATTAACTTGCCTTTCATCACTGCGACTCAAGATGGTCCCAAGCACCTCGACACCACTCTAACCCGTGCGAAGTTTGAGGAACTCTGTTCTGATTTGATCGATCGCTGCCGCATTCCCGTTGAGAATGCGCTACGGGATGCCAAAATAGACAAAAGTGCCATTGATGAAGTTGTATTAGTGGGTGGTTCAACTCGGATACCCGCAGTCCAAGAAATTGTTAAACGTACCTTGGGTAAAGACCCCAACCAAACCGTAAACCCTGATGAAGTAGTTGCTGTTGGTGCGGCAATTCAAGCGGGTGTATTGGCTGGTGACGTTACTGGTATTTTGTTACTTGACGTAACACCACTTTCTCTAGGTGTTGAAACCTTGGGTGGTGTAATGACCAAGATTATTCCTCGTAACACTACAATCCCCACCAAGAAATCGGAAGTATTCTCCACTGCTGTTGACGGACAAACCAACGTAGAAATTCACGTTCTCCAAGGGGAACGGGAAATGTCCGGCGATAACAAGAGTCTGGGAACTTTCCGCCTTGATGGTATCCCTCCTGCACCTCGTGGTGTACCTCAAATCGAAGTTGTGTTCGATATCGATGCTAACGGTATCTTGAATGTAACGGCGAAGGATAAGGGTACTGGCAAGGAACAGTCGATTAGCATTACTGGGGCTTCCACCCTCGACAAAGGTGATGTTGAGCGCATGGTACGCGATGCCGAACAAAACGCTTCGACTGACAAAGAACGTCGTGAGAAAATCGATCGCAAAAACCAAGCCGACTCGTTAGCTTACCAAGCTGAGAAGCAAATCCAAGAACTTGGTGATAAAGTTCCCGAAGCTGATAAAACCAAAGTCGAAGGTTTGGTTAAGGAACTGAAGGAGGCTGTTGCCAAGGAAGACGACGAGCAAATCAAGCGGATTATGCCGGAATTGCAACAAGCATTGTTTGCTGTCGGCAGCAACCTCTATCAACAAGGTGGTGGTGCTGAAGGTGCTGCTCCTGGTGGTGACGCTGGCTCTGCTGGTGGTAGCAATACTTCCACCTCTGGTGGTGGTGATGATGTCATCGATGCTGATTTCACTGAAAGTAAGTAAGCTATCATGAGTGATTTTTGCGAGAAATCCAAAAATCACTCCCAGGAACCAATCAAAATTTTATTGTCGAGTCAGTTGCGGGAGAGTCTTTAATATACCCATACCGCATTTAGGAGTTATAATTATTGACGAATAACTATTAACTTCTAACTAACAACTAATGCCCATTCAAGATGTATTCTTGGGTGGGTGTTTTTTTGTTAGCAGTTTCTGTGGGCGAACTCATCTTAAAAAAACTACAGATTAATTCACCCCCATCATCCTCACCAAAAGCAATTAAATTGCGATCGCTCCCAATGCGAACCCGTTGACGACAATCATACATTTCCACCGGACTTCTCACACCATCAATAATTACTGATGCCCGATATTCCCAGTAATTTTTAGCACTCCTTTTAATACTGAGAATGTAGATTTTGTGATTGTTGTAATCACGACAGGTAAAAGCTTCTGCGGGAGATATAACAGTAAAACCTAGTAACAAATTAAAAATCAATGTAAATATAAATACTAACATTAGAGACGCAATTGCGATCGGATGATTAAGGCAAGTTTATAACAAAATTCTCAATAAAAAATAGATGACCCTAGAATCAGAAAATTCAACCGCAATAAATAACAAAGATAAATGGGAAAGAAAATTTTTGTTCCTACTAGCCTTTCCCAATTAAATCAGGCAATTCCTAATACTTTCCTTAAGATGGATTGGTCTTCCGATTTAACTTTGAGGCGACCATTTTCAATATCACGAATCCAACTCTGACTTTTTCCAGCGAGTTTTGCCAATTCACGCTGTGATAAATTCAAGTTTTTTCGTGCTTGTAAAATTTGCTCTCCTAACAATCCTCCTGTAGTTTTATTCTTCCTTTTATTTCTGACTGTTCGGTGTTTTTTTTCTGCCTCCGCAAGTTGCTGTTCTATTTCTGGAGGTAATTCAAATGCTAAAATCCGGGCATTCATTAACAGATTCCATTTTCCTCGCGGACCTGCATCTGTTAACCGCGAAGTCCCTCCACCATCATTAATCCAAAATTCGATCGCCTCATCTGGGTCTTCAGGTATGTCTACTAATTTAGCCCATAAAGGTTGAATATTTGGCGGATAGGTAATCGGGTCAAACTTTGGCTTCATGCCATAGTGATTTAATACTTCTAAATCACTTTCAAAGGTTCGTAACAACCGCTTTCTATCATCGCGTTGTCTGCAAGCTGTCGCCACTTTTTCTTCCCCGTAGGCTACCCGTAATAGAGTCGGAACTGTAATGCGTTGTTCCTTACCCATCTTGGTTTTAAATAACAGCCATAGCATTAATCTTGCGGCACCTTCATGTTGCTGCCAAATACTCATAACTGTATTTAAGAGTGACTTTGGTAAACTACCATATTGATAGAATGCAGTACGTTCTTTGCAACCTTGTCTATTTAAAAAATACTGCGACCAAATACCAGCTTTCACTTTAAAAGTTAAGCCAATCAGATATTTACAGCCTTTGTCATCTTCTTGGAAATGATGCTGAATATCGATTAAATGCCATAGAGGAGTTTTTTCAATTGTAAATCCTCGGACTCGACCTTGTTGTGCCCAATCAAGCGAAACTACTAGGGAACAAACTTGACGAACTAAGTTTTTGATTAATGATAATTTTGCTGTTTTATTGAGGTCTTTACGTTTTTCTAACCCCAAATATTTCTCAATTTGTTTATCATCAATCGTAAATTCTTGTTGCCAAGGTTTATCTATAGCTGTTACGTAAGCGGCAAAAATGAGGTGAATACTAGCAGCGCGAATATCTAACATTTCCACTGCTGCCATTTGGGTTGCGAGTTTGTCATCGCTAAATGGTACAGTCAGATGAAATGCGATCGCACCTTTTCCTTGATTTACCTGGCGACGATAGCAGATATGCCCATTCTCATCAACTTCCCAAGGTAGGGATGTCCGTTGTGATAAGACATTACAAGCTTCCCAAATTGCGATCGCAGATGCAAAAGGATTACTCTTACCATTAGAAAATAAACTTGGGCTTGTTGCTTCCCTTGGTTCTACTTTGCATCTTCCCCGCTTCACTTGTAATGGAATCGGCGAAAGCGTCGGACATACAGACACACACTGAGGCTCTGGATAAAAACCCTCGCAGTTATTACATAAACAAGGATCAATCCAATATTCATTATTTTCAATCTTGATAGCACCCACAGGACATTGAGGGCGACAATCATCGCATCCAATGCAACTGTTATTTGGAATTGTGTAAGGCATAAGGCAATTGCCACGTTACTCTCTTCGTATGCTTTTACTCAAATCTCCACTGGATGTGTTCCTTCGATTCACTCACTCTTCCTAGTCATCGACAAAGAAGCACTTGTGACGACAATTTTCTGGTAAGAAGAATATAATTTTGATTATTTAATTACCAAAAGAATTATCCACATCCACACCCATATTCCCCCTTTTTAAAAAAGCTATTCAAGGTTATAAACCTTTGCTTTTTTGTATCTTTCTTTTTTACAATATTTCACAAAATTTGTGACCCAATTGTTCGTACTGAGCGATGATATAGTTTTTATGTGATTCATTGAGCATACCTACTAACATTTCTCTAATTTCACACTGAAATCACATAATCACATCACAAACTAAAATATCTCAAAAACTATTAAGTGTTAGTGAATAACTCAAAAACACAGGATTAGCAAGCCCCCTCGCTTCATTAATATTATTAATAATTAAGAAGAATTATAAAAGTGTATTTATTATTACATTTTCCCAATAAAAATATATTCGATTAAAACCGCAATATTACTTTTAGAGCAAATTATATATTCTGATACGAGCCTTTTTATAATTATGTTCTCAATATTCAATCTGCCAATTATTAACTAATTGAAATTTTGTCTCAAGATTCATTAAAATCACTGACTTGTATAAATTTAGCTAAATTTTATTCTATATAATTTAAATATTTTTACGGTTGACTAGTTTAAAATATCCGTAAAATGCAAATAAAATAAATTTGCAAAAAATAAAATAAAATAAAAATATACTGCAAATATGCCAATTTTATCAAGATATCACCTACATTAAATATCAGATTATTGCAGTTGTAATTCGATAATTTAGAGGTACATAAAGTCAGGTAAATTAAAGCATAATCAGAAAAAAGTCAACATTTTAACTGCTAAATATCTGCGAGTTAGCTAATTAAAACTTACATATTTAGTTCTTGAATAACTTATTATTATTAATAGTAAATTGCAGTTAGAGATAGAAAATAAATTAGATAAATGCCAGAGATTAACTACAGATATAAACGTTACTATTTCATTACAAATCATTTGTTAACATCAAAAACAGAGCAGTAATCATGCACTAACAAGAGTAAAAACTTCAAAAGGTTGACGAGCAATGGCGACACTAACAGGATTGACATTCGGTGGTAAAACTTGGACACCTAAATTTGTTCAAGCAATTGATCAAGATAAATGCATTGGTTGTGGTAGATGTTTTAAAATTTGCGGGCATAATGTTTTAGAACTAAAAGCCATGAATGAAGAGGGGGAATTTGTTGAAAATGAAGAAGACGACGAAATCGAGAAGAAAGTAATGACTATTGCTAATGCTGATAACTGTATTGGTTGTGAAGCATGTGCAAAAATTTGTTCTAAAAATTGCTATACTCACGCAGCTATAGACAATTAATTGCTGGTGGAATTTATTTGTGTGATTGGTTTATTTAACTACCAGTAAGTAGATTTAGTCACATGTTGTCATTTTGGACTGTCGATGATGAATGATGAATTTTGAATGGTGGATAGTGGATTATGAAATTATCATGGTGTGATTTTTCGACAATCCATTTATCTGTAAAGCATGACAAAATTTAGTTCAATTAAATAGTCCAATATGATGTATTTAAGGGGAATGTTCTCTGCAAACTAAATCGCCAATTTTAAGTTTAATTTATAAAATTTATTTAGAAAATTTAATCTTAGGCTTTAATTATACAAATTTATCATCAAATATTTACCTCTAAAGATAAGTATTACTTGTCTTGTTAGCTTAAGTAACTGGGTTAGATTAAAGCGAACTAAATAATGGGTTTTGACACTTCGACAAGCTCAGGCATAGTTCGGTAGTTGTTTTGAGCTTACAAATAATTCCACTTTCCTACTTATCCATGTAATTCAATTTTTTTCTATAGACAATTGCATAATAACAATTATGTTATTTACAAACAAAATATTATAATTTTTTGTGTTTGTTTTTTGGAGGCGATATATTAAAAAAAACTAAAAAACAAGCAAGAAAATATTTATCTGTGTCAAGAATGAATTAGTAAAAACGCAAAAAAATATCTACATAAAGGTATCTTTGCAATAAATGCCTATTTGTTGGGAAGAGAGTAGAAGTAGCTAGCACCAAAAGCAAAACCAAATTCGATTCCAGACAATAACACCTTTCATAATAATTTACAGAGTTTTGTTTATATGCAACAAATCCCTGTTTCCCTATTAACGCTGGTTGCGGGAATACTCATCGCCCTGATTAGTATGTGGGTTGGTCAGTATTCTGATCTTCTCATGCCAGAACAAGCATCCGCACAGGCTCCATTGGTTGATGACTTTTTTCAAGTAATGGTCATCATTGGTACTGCTTTATTTTTAGTTGTTCAAGGCGCGATCGCAATTTTTCTGTTTCAATATCGCCAGCGCCCAGGTGATGAGCGCGATGGTAGTCCAATTGAAGGAAATTTCGCCTTAGAAATATTCTGGACAGCTATCCCTTCCATCATTGTCATTGGTTTGGGAATATATAGTGTTGATGTTTATACCCAAATGGGTGGTTTAGGTACTGATAGCCATCACGCAATGGTTAGCCATAGTCAGACAACGCCGGGAACTGCTTTTGCAGCAACATTAGATGAGGCTAGTGATGCTGTAGATGATACAAATATTATCACTGAACCGGTGGAAACACCTGCGGAAACAACAACAGTATTACCCATTCCCGAATTAGCTGAAGAATCAGTTGAGACATCGGAAACATCGGAAACTTCTATAGAAACAATATCTGTGCAAACACCTGATGAAGCAACCACAGCAGCATCAGTTGAATTACCAGATGAAATAACTGATGAAGTCATCGACGAAACACCAATTGAAGCACCCATTCAAGTACCCGTAAAAGTACCTGTCAGAAGTAAAATTGCAGTCATTCAACCAGATATTGGGATTGGTGCGAGTCCCCAGAAAACAGGAAAATCAGCCGATTTACTGGTGAATGTTACGGGTATGCAATTTGCTTGGATATTCAATTATCCCGGTAGCGAAATCACATCCGGTGAACTTCATGTCCCCGTTGGTGCGGATGTTCAACTCAACATCGCTGCAACCGATGTGATTCATGCTTTATGGATACCCCAATTCCGACTCAAACAAGACGCAATTCCCGGACAAGCCACCGAACTCAGATTCATTGCTACTAAACCAGGAACTTATCCAATTGTTTGCGCGGAACTTTGCGGAGGATATCATGGCTCCATGCGTACCCAAGTCATTGTCCACACACCAGAAGACTTTGACAACTGGTTAGAAACCAATCGTATCGCCCAAGCTCAAAACCCTGAGCAAATTGTAGCCTTCCAACCAAGCGAACTCTCAAACGCTGAGTATCTTGCGCCTTATGTTCAAGCAATGGGAGTAACAAATTTCCGATAGATATTGGATTTTGGATTAGCACAGGATTTATCAGGATTTATTGAGTATTCGTTAGTATTTTTCAGCATTCATGAGCCTGTATCTGCGGTTAATTCTTCTCAATCCAAAATCCAACCAGAAATTGCCATAAATCAAAAATCCTATGACATTACAACTTCCACATAACACTCCCCCTGATAAACAAGTTGGACATGTGGTGGTTAGTCATACCACCCATACTGAACCTTGGAAATGGTATCATTACTTCACCTTCAATACCGACCATAAGGTAATTGGAATTCAATATCTAGTCACCTCCTTTTTCTTCTATTTAATTGGTGGCTTGATGGCGGTAGCACTACGAACAGAACTTGCCACACCTGATTCCGACTTTCTCGACCCAAATCTCTACAATGCCTTTATGACAAACCACGGGACTATTATGATATTTACATGGATGACTACTTACCGTGGTAAAATTCTCTGAGAGTTTTATTGAGAAGTTATGCAGCGACTAATCCTGGGGTATTGCCGTGTATCAACCCAACAACAATCAGACGATGGTCATGGCTTGGAGCGATACGTTGAAGCTTTAAAAAATTTTGGCATCCCAGAACCTTTTATTTATTTTGACGTTGAAAGCGGTGTCTCAGAAACCCGAAAGGGGTTAAATGAAGTTTTATCACAGGTACAAACTGGGAATGTGCAAATGGTTGTCATTCCAAACTTTGACAGACTAACCCGCAGTCCCGGTCAATGGGAAAATCTCCGAGAACTATTCGCAAAGTATAACTGCGTTCTTAAAACATTAGAAGAGGGCGAAATTGATTTATTGTCGCCCGATGGCAAAATGTTGGGGAGACTCAAGGCAGCTTTCGCAGCACAAGTCAGAGATAGAATTCAAAATCACTCGCTACAGGGACATAAAAAACATCGCGAACGCAAAGAACCTTATAAAGCTGTTTTTGGATATTTAAAAATAGATAATCAACTTCGACCAAATCATGACCTGTACCCTGAATCAAATAAAAGTTACTTTGAAGTAGCTCGGCATTTAATAGAAATATTCCTTGAATATAAAAGTTTGGGGAAAACTGCATCAGAATTTCGTAAGATTTATTACTGCCCACCTCCGAGTTATTCAGGGAAGATTCACCTTAAACCTCCCCTCAGTCACGGACTTAAAAGATGGCTTGAGAATGCTATTTTAAGAGGGAAATTACAATACCTATCCTTTGGACATAAGACCCCGCAAATGGTCGTTGAGGGTTCCCATGAGCCATTAATTAGTGAACACGAATGGCTAGTTATCAAAAACATTTTCGAGGACAACAAAGCAAGGAAAAAGGGAGTCTCTTCAGATAATTTAAAGAACCCTTTCTCTGGAATAGCTAAGTGTATAAACTGCCAAGGCTTAATGACTTTGAAGGCTAATTATAAGCGTAAAGATGGCAGTTATGGATATGCTTTGTCGTGTCGCAGGGCAAGGGAACACGACCCTAGATGCAGCCCCGAATATGCGAATTATGGAGGGGTTTCATTAGAACAAATCGAGGAAATAGTCCGGGGGGAACTCCTGAAACATGCTGAGTATCTTGTTGCAAAAACTCTAGAGAACCCAAGTAAAACAAGCCTTGTAAGTCCTGAAGCTGTTGCCTTGATGGAAACTATCGCAAAACTAGAAGCATTAAATGACCCCGATTTGAAAGAGGTAATTCAAAAGAAGAAAACACAGCTTTTTCTCCTAGAAGAAAGTCAAAAAATAAAAACCGCAGAATCTCAGGAGAGAAACCAACGGTTTTTAGATTTAATAAATTTTACCGATGAATTTTGGGAACTTATGTCAGTGCATTCACGCAACCTTCTTTATCACGACCTCATTGAGGTTATCTGGTGCGATCGAGGACGCATTGACGTAGTTTTTTATTCTTAATTTTCGTTCTGCCACAGAAAGTTTCAATAATTCTTCCCTTGTTGTATTTGTCTCATACAAATAGCGGTCAAAATCATTAAATGCTTGGTTCAAAATTTGTGCAGCGATTAACATAAGTTTTATAAATAATTTGATGAAGCGCAATTATGTTTGTAACACAGCCATAACCACGGTTCTGTTCAATATTAACACTTCTAATTTTTCTTTTATTATTGGGTTTTTAATGCTTTCTCTTGATATCTCAACCCGTGATATCGATACATCAACTAATTGATTAATCAGAATATTCACGGGTTTTATTACTTTCGATCAATTTTGGTTATTGAAAATTCAAGGCAATTTTTATGGTTATTTTTTATTCTACCGCCGCATCATAGACAGAACCCTTGCCCAGAGCTTTTTCTGGGTATCGCCGATACCTAGAAAATAAATTCACTGCCTTATATATCATAGGTTGATATTAATTTAAAACGCTGGATGCCCATGTGGATAAGACTTTTATTGCTACGTTAAATATTGCAGATATATTTTTTTAATGTTATTATTAATTTATGAAGCCGGAAAATAAAAATGAAAGAAAAAAGCACAAGAATTTGTTACAACGACTCAACAGGGTTTCCTATCAAAAAAATCGCCCACAGACTTGAAAAAAATGTTTCGCAATTAGTCACTGAGGCTTTACTCGAATATTTCGAGAAACGAGGCATTAAATATTGATATTACATTATACTACAAGCGTACTACACTCACTGAAGTTCCCCTTGGAACTTCCTCGGAAGTATATTACAAGCGTGTTGCATGTGTAATACGGAAAGCTCGAAGAGAGGGCATCTCGTAAAACAGCCCACAAATTAAAAACCCCATCCTTCCGGAAGTTCCCTTGCCGGGGAATCTCACAAAAGACAGAGCCTGAAAAAATATTTTACTAAACCAATGCTATCACGGATTAAGATACAACGGCAAGGCGCTTGAAGAAATAGGTGGGGAGTAAACTTACCAGGAATAACTCCCCCATGAAAAACTTAGAAACTGAAAATAAAATTGACCGGGACGATAATTCGCCCTCTATTACTATTATACCTCATCAAGATAGTTTATCGAACAATTGTTCGATAAAAAAAGAATTGTCTATCATTGGCAAAGAAGCAGCGAAGATTCAACTCGACATGTTTCTCCCAAAAGACTACTCCTGGTTTTATCTCAAGAAAAACAACAAAGTTCCTTTCTTGGGTTTTTATCACAGGAATGGCGACTTTGACATAATCTCAATGGAAGCCCAAAAAGACCAGTGGGGGGATTATTTGAGAAATGAACGTAATAATAAAATCTGGGAAGAGTCTGAGAATCTCGGCGATGGCTTAGAATACATTGAAAAACACCCCGCAGACTGGTTCATAATCCCTGCATTAATGGACTCTGGGATTGAAGCGCAGGAATGTAAAGGTAGCCGAGTCGTAATGTTTGAGTCTGATGGGGCAACAATCGAAGAACAATGGCAAGCCTTAGAAATTTTTTATCAAGCGACTAGCATTAAACCGATTTTAGTTGTTTTCTCTGGGAAAAAATCTTTGCACTGTTACTTTGGGCTAACAGAGGAAATATCTCCAGATAAATATAAAGAACTAAAAAGAAAAGCAATTGTCTGTTTTTCCTCGGACACCAGTATCCAAAATCTCAACCGGGAGATGCGATTTGCAGGTAGTCTTAGACCAGCGACGGGGAATTATCAAGAAGTCCAATGGTATCACCCCGAAGCTACTCTAACCGCCGCAGAATTGGAAACTGCATTAGATTCATTTGGGGGATTGTCCCACGGTATTAACGAACAAAGATGGTCAAAGTACATCCATGCAAGAAATGCCAATGCCTCACAAGCAGAAATCCTTGAGATAATTCAAACCCCAGAAGTTTTGTTAAAAGCTGGTGAAGACAGCCAAGAACAAATTCAAGGAAACTCCACCAGGAAATATTCCTCAAACAATTTCTTGCCTGGAAACTCTGAAGGAATTTCTTTGTACGAGTTTCTGGGTAAAGATTATAAAAACTGGGTAGACAATGGATTAGTCGCAGGAACTGGTGGTCGGGAACCAACACTAGGGAAAATTGCAGGCAGGTTGACCACAATAATTGAAGATTTAGATTCATTGGGAATTAAACACTTAGACGATGCCGAAGAAATTTGTCTAAGATATGCTGAGAATTGCACCCCCGAACTCCCCGAATCAGAGGTTTATCGACACCTGGCAAAGGCTGCACCACAAGATACAAACCCGGACGATAGTTTCTACATCAGCCGCGCCAAGTGGCTTCTGCGGGACAACCCAGAGCAGCTTGCTTTATTGAATGCAAAGTTTGCTCTAGAGGATAATTCCGATAAGGAAAGTTCCGAAGAAAATTCAGAGAAAACTTTGGACTTGCCGCTAGATTTGCCGCCTATTCCTGTCTGGGAATTCTTAAGACCCGCCCATCAAGATTTTAAAAACTTTCGAGAAATGTCCTACGAAGGTAAGCTTGGAATCATTGTTCAAGAAATTATCAATACATGCAAAAAACTAAAAATTGAAACATGTATTACCGAAGACATTTTTTCCTTATATCGCCCTGAATGCTGGGAAAGTTTCTTAGAATCTTTTGAAAAAGTTAAAAACAAAACCCGTCGGTCGCGTCTCCCAGACAAATATTTTCTAACGATTGCAAGAGATTTTTACAAAACCCACCTCGAAAACAAGCCAGAGAACGCTTGCCCATTCGTTGTTGGAAATTTGAAAGAATCAATCGAAATCCTTCAAAAAAGAACCGAGGAAGAAGCTTCCGCAACTCTCCGCAGAAACGAAGCGATAGATATCTTTCGGGATAATGCACGGGTCAGATGGAACAAATCCCGGACATTCACCCCGACAAGAACCATTGAAACAAAATATGTTTCTGATGGTTTTTCCCCTAGCGAAGTTGGTCAAAAAGACATCATTGCAATCAAATCGGGACTAGGCACTGGGAAAACCCATTGGATGGTTCAAGCATCAAAGGAATGGGACAATGGACTATTCGTAATTGGCTACCGCAACATGTTAGGGGTACAAACCGCGAAAAATCTTGGAGGCTTCCACATTCACCAAGACTCCGAGAAATTCATAGAAAACTTTGCTAATAAAGATGCCACACTGGTTTATTGTATCGATAGCATTACACGCTTCAGTGGACAGGAACATCTCTTCGAGGGGAAGACAATTGTAATAGACGAAGCGCTTTCGGTTTGCAAACATGTACTGACTTCAAGCACTTTCAGCCCTGCCCGTCGCAGAGAATGTGTAAAAACTCTCAAAAACGCGCTTCAAGTTTGCAGTCGGATTGTTCTCCTCGATGGTCATCTTACAGATGCCGTGGTGGGTTGGTTTGCAGAACTGGCTGGGGAAGGTCGCACTGTCACTAAAATCGAAAACATTCGCCCGGTAGAACCATCACAGGTAAACTTCCTTGTGGGAACAGTCAAAGACCCAACCCTCTGGGAAAGCAACGAATTAGCTTGTGATGACCGAGAACATTCAAATATAAACTTCAACAGCCACTCTTCGATGGAAGGAGCAATACTTGCTAATTCTGGGAAGTTCGTAGTTCTGGGCGATTGTAAAGATAAACTGCAAGCTCTATACAACAAAAAAATCGAACAAAACCCAGAATTTAAAGGTTTGGTAATTTCCTCGGACACCAATGGAGATGAAGGTGTTGTTAAATTCCTTCAAAATCCTACAGAAGAAATCGAAACTCATCAATACGACGGAATCTTCTACAGCCCAACTGCCGAAAGCGGTGTGGACATCAGTATTCGGAGTTACTTCAAATACCAATACGCTTTCTTCCACGGACTAATCGGCGCAAGTGACTGCAAACAAATGCTTTTCCGAGTCCGTGACCCTAAAGTGGTTCGGAATGTCTGGGCAAGCCCTTTCCCATTGGGTCAAGATTCAGTCGCTCACTGTAATGCTGCTACTACAATCGCTCGTGATTTAGCCGTTCTGGAATCGGCTTATATTGAAATCCGCGAACAACTCTCAAAGGGAGAGATTACAAAAACATCTGAAGAATTTGATATTGATTTTTATCTAAAACAATTCAAAGAACAATTTGAATCACCTACAAATAAATTCGTAGGACACCTCAAATCTACCTCTCAATATGAAACCGTAAAGTGCCGAGAATGCCTCACAACAATGCTTCAGGAAAGCGGTCATCATATAACTTTCCTCGTAGAGTCCCCAGATTCCGATGCAAAGGAACTTGTCAAAGAAGAAAAACTGTCAATTCAAGAAAAGTTCTCTGAAAAAATTTGCGAGGCTGAAGTAATTTTAGAGGCGGAACATGAAGAATTACGCATCAAAGCCGCTCTGACCCCCGATGAAAAGGCTAAAGTTGAAAAGTTCAAACTCAATCAGCAATTGCCAAATATCATCAACTCGGAAGTCTGGAACCCCAAATTTGTTTTCCTGGTAAACTATGGCGACAAATCTCTGATACAGAGATTGCAACGTTATCTGTTGTTGAAAAACCCTGAAATTCTTCAGAGAAAATCCAACACCGAATTCGTAAAAAGTTTTAACCAACTAGTCCTAGAGAAAAATACAGAAATAATTGCAGGAGACTTTAAAGTTGAATCCCTGAAGATTCAAGCTCTATTGGATGCTGGCTTTGCTAACCTCACAAATCCTTCCCTGCAATGGCACTCCGAATCCTCCGAATACTTAGCTGTCAAAAAAGCTGTCTCTACAGTAAGTTTCCAAACTAAATGGGGATTAGAACTCAAGAAAAATAACCGAGGACACTTGCTCCCCAGAAAATTTACAGACGACCAAGCCTTGAAATTTGTTAAATCTTGCCTAGAGTGGTGCGGGGCAAAAATGATAGGTATTGGTCGGGAGCGCATAAATAATAAACAGGTAACTATTTTCACACTCAACCAAGAATGGTACTCAAGCGATTTTGTAAAAGCAATTCTGACCGCTTTGTCTGTCAAACTTTTGGATAACTTTGGCGAGAACTTCAAAAAACCTGTCCTTGGTCAACACCCATCGGGAAACAAAATGTCTAAAACCATTGATGAATTTATCGACTTTCTTGAATCTCAGTTTGAGCAAGACGAAACAATTGTCGATGACAGCTACTTCTGGGTCGAAGACGAGCTTACGCCTTATGTAGGAGAGCCGCTTGATTTTGGGGCGGAAATAATCCAACTTTGGGAATACTTCGCCCCCGAACAGTTGAGCTTGCAGGTTGCTTAACCACAAAAAACCCAGAGCAACCTCTGGGTTCCTATTAAGCTTTGTGTCTATCTTTTTTAGACTTTTAAAACCTTGGATTTAGGTTGATATTAGGAAATATTACTGGAATGCTTTGTGCATATACTTTGGGGATTTATTTTGAGACATTTTTAGGGAAAAACATTGAAAAACAAAGAATCTATACACAGTAGGGTTTTCATCGCTTTTTGTCTCTCTAAAAAAAATGTGCAAATTCACATCGACCAAAAGTGCCTTAAACCCATGTGCAGTAAGCTTAGACCCTGTGCATGATTAAGTTCCTCTACTAATAAACAGAGCGGAGACATGCACACACTAGGTTTTACTAATAACAACTTAAGTCCAAAATAAACAAAAGCACACGATTTTATAGGAGGACAACCCAGAGGCTAGTTTAATAACTGTGATTGCTAAACTAAAGTTCCAAGGCATCCTCCCTTGGCACACCTTCCTGGCGTTTGCAGCCATCGGAAAACCCTTGGATTCATTTTAATGACGTATGCCAGGGAAATAATTTGGTTCGTACCCGTAGTAAATTAAAGTTGTTACAACTTTTAAAGGATAAAGGATATGCTTACTGTTCGCACCCTTTATATCGAACAAGTGTTCAATAAAAATAAACCCACCGGGTTAAATTGAAGGAAAATCAAGGAATCAGCCGAAAATGGAAGCATGAGCAGTTTTTTGGTTTTTTATGTTACCACTTCATAAACAGTCTGCAAAGGTTTTTCGCGAATAAACAATGAATTCCAAGCAAGCATTCCTACAGACCGTTCCTTGGCGCAAGCAGCCTGGGGAAAATCCACTAGAAGACCACGAGATTATTTTGATTTCTTGCCGTGATCGCTAATGTCGTGTTCGTTCCGTTGCTAAAAAGTTTTGCAGACTGGCTGCTCAACCCGCGATCGCCAGTCGAATGCAAAACTCAGTACCTTGTCCTAACTCAGACTGCACTTCCAAGCTGCCACCGTGTTTTTCCACCACAATTTGACGGGCGATCGCCAATCCTAATCCTGTACCTTTACCTACGTCTTTGGTGGTAAACAAATGGTCAAAGATTTTGGCTTGCACTTCCTCACTCATGCCTTTGCCATTATCACGAATGCGGATATAAACTTGGTCTGATTCGATGCTGGTGCTAATGATAATTTGTTGGGGATTGGCTTCTAATTCTTTGAAGGATTGGGTGAGTGCCATTTCATCAAACACATCGATCGCATTCGCCAGGATATTCATAAATACCTGGTTTAACTGTCCGGGAAAACATTCAATTGTAGGTAAATCCCCGTACTCTTGAGTAATTTGAATTGCTGGACGGTTTTCGTTAGCTTTGAGGCGATATTTCAAAATCAACAAGGTACTATCAAGCCCTTCATGGAGATTGGCACTGACTTTGTGGTCAGTATCAGCACGGGAAAAAGTGCGTAAACTGGTGCTAATAGATTTGATGCGATTAGTTGCCCCTTGCATTGATTCCAGTAACTTGGGTAAATCTTCCAGTAAAAATTCTAAGTCAATCTCTTCAGCACTTTCTTGTACCACATCATTGGGTGGCTGATGTTGTTGATAGGTCATTAAATGCTCAAACAAGTCTTGCGTATATTCTTTGGCATTTTTGATACTACCATTGAGGAAGCCGATAGGGTTGTTAATTTCGTGGGCGACTCCAGCTACCAGATTCCCTAGAGAAGCCATTTTTTCGCTTTGTACCATTTGCAACTGAGCGTCCTGTAACTCCTGCATGGTCTGTTCAAGTGCCTGGGATTTCTGAATAACTGCGGCTTCGGCACGTTTGCGATCGCTCACATCCAGCACAACGCCGTCCCAGACAATCGAACCGTCTGCCTTTCTCTCAGGACGAGCAGCAGCCTGGAGCCATTTCACCTTCCCGGATGGGGTGATGATTCGCCATTCTTCAGTAAACGGAGTTAGGTTTTGAGTCGATTCAATCATGGCTTGGGCGATAGCCGCCTCATCTTCAGGATGGTGCATGGCATATACGCTACGTTTTCCCGTCATTACATCGTTGGGATATAGTTCATAGAGATCAAGGCAACCGAAACTAACATAGGGAGTTGAGGTTGAGCCATCGGGAGCTAGACAGAACCGATAAACCATGCCGGGAATATTAGCCGCGAGATTTTGAAAGCGGGTTTCATTGTCTCGAAGTTGCACAAGAGCCTGCTGGGACTGTTGATACAGCCGAGCATTTTCCAAAGAAATCACCGCTTGAGTGCAGAGGAAGTTTAATACTTCCACGCGATCGCTAGTAAATGCACCAATGGTAAAGTAATTTTTGAGATATAAGATGCCAATGAGTTGACCTTGATTGAGCAGTGGTAAGCCCAGCACACTCTTGGGTTGGTGTTCTATGAGGTAGTCATCAATCACGGGTAAATCTGTTTTCAGTTCGTTGATGACCACAGTTTTTTGGGTGTTTTTGACATACTGAATCAATTTGACTGGCAGATTGGGATTATTGGCGAGGGTTTGGGCACAAAGTTGTGTGTCATCTAGGGTAGCAATGGCTCGTACCTGCCATTCTCCGGCTTCATTGGGGAGTACCAACCCACAGCGATCACCTCCTGAGTTTTGCATAATAATCTGGGTGAGTTGATGCAGAAGTTGATCGAGTTCGATGGTGCTGGAGAGGGCTTGAGAGGCTTTGAGGATGGCAGCAAAATCGAGGGCTTGATTAATGGTGGTATTATTGGAACTTTTGTGAGTACTAGAATGAATAGATGTGGTTAAGGGGGAGATTGTCATCAGGGTGTTCCAAGTACCAACCGATACCTCTGCTGATTGTAAGATGGGACGCAGCAGATTGGGGTAACGGGTTTCCAAGTCAGCAACTTTGGTTTTCGCACCCCAACGAGCATAGCCATAATAAGCTTCAATCATGTATTCTTGAGCAATACGTGGTTTGCCCCAGTTGAGATAAAACTTTGCAGCTAGTTCGTTGGCAAGAGCTTCTTCCTGAGTATATTCATTGATCTTAGCAGCAGCGATCGCGCGATCATACAAATCTGCTGCTTCCAAAGCCTTACCAGAAATAACTGCCATTTCAGCAGATAGCAGCAAATACTTGTGTAAAAAGTTTTCTGGACAATTGTCTGCCCAAGTTTTGATTATCTGCTGATGGTGTTGTAAAACATCCCAATACTGTACTTTCTCTGTTTCTGTCGCTTCTGGATAGAGTGCCGCCAAACTCAGTGGGTAATAGACATGGTATAAGATGATGGGAAAAAAACCTGCATTGGCAGGTAATGTTGGCTCTGCCTCTTGAGCCGCAGCAACAGCATCGGCATAGTTCCCATACAGATACGAAAGTTGCAGCTTGAGAAAACAGTACCAGTTAATTCCATGCTCAAAGTTTCTCCTTTCCCTCCAAATTTGGATGTAAGGATAATCTTCATCGGAACTATCACTATCCTGTTTATTGAGTAAATCTGTGCTTTGAGAAGCATCTTGCAAATTCAGGAGGAACTGTCGTTGTAGCGTGAAAGCATACAGCATGTTGACATCGTTTACTCGCTGTAAATAGTCCAGATACTTCTCTGTTTCCGCATAAATCGCGGACAGACAATCACCCTTAATGATCATTGCCCAGATCAAGAATGAAACAGCCCAACTTCCAAATACTACATCTCCACCTTCTTGGCTCGCTTGAAATGCTTGGCGAGATACAGATAGATTGGTTTTTAAGTGTCGATTGTAGGGATTAATCGTATGAGCAAAGATGTTGTTTGTTCTGTAGATAAATTTTTTGCTGTTAAAGTGGTGATCAAGCTTGAGAGCTGATGTGCCAAACTCATAGGCGGTTTGATAATCTCCTTGGCTGGCTAGGGTCATACCATAAAGGCAGTATGCAAAACCAGAAGCTTCCGTATTGCCATAGGTCAATGAAGTAGTGACCATTAATAACAAGCTGAGGTAAGCGAGTGTTTGATTGCCCTCCATGTATGTTGCTGACCAAAGATTTGCTAACATACTGACGCACGCTTTCTGGCTTGGATCTGTCATATCAGGCAGATCAAATAAGTCAGACGGGGAAACATTGGCAAATTTGGCGTGCAATTGGCTTAGTTGTTTTTCAATTTCAGCTTGTTGTTCTTCAGCAGTGCGCGGTAGGTGCATTCCAAGAAGACTCAAACCTTTTAAAGCAGCATCAGAAGCAGCTTTGATATTTTCGCCTTGAGTCATCTTCAAATACAGTTGAATGGCATATATTTCAACTTTTTCAAGAGCATCCTGAGCGTGATTTAAAGCCAAATCAAACCATTGCTCTGCTTGGTTGAGATTACCGATTAAATATTCGCATTCTGCTCCCTCCCTATACAAACTAAAAGTTAATGGATAATGGGTTTGCCAGCTATTTTCTGCTAGTAAAGTTATGCCCGATTTAAAGTAATCAACGGCAGCTTTGTAAGCAGTTGAAGTCTTAGCTTTTTTACCAGCCATCAGATTCAGTTGGGCAATGTTATCTTTTTCTGACTGTTGGAGGATGATTTCGCTGCCTTTATTGAGTTGATTAACAATGTCGAAAATTTTGGCTTCAAGTGTTTCAGAGGATGTGCTGTTGAGGATTAATTGTCCAACTTTTAGGTGGGTAGCTTGCTTCTGGGAATCAGGAATCAGGAAATAAGCTGCTTGTTGGACGCGATCGTGCAAGAATTTGTAACTAACAGTTAATTTTTTTGTCCTATCGGTGATTTGGGATATTGATTGATCGCTAGAAACTGATGAATTTTGATAAAACTTATAAACTTCATTCGTCGGAATCACAAATCCTTCCTGTAGAGCCTTCCACAGTGCAGAAGCTGTTTCCTGTTCAGACTGTTCCGAGACAATTGCCAATGTTACCAAGTCAAACTGATTACCCACACATGCTGCTAGTTTCAGAACGGCTTGAGTTTCAGGTGGTAACTTTTGTAATTGCAGAGCCATAAACTCAACAACATCATCGGTGAGAGCCAGCGATCGCACTGTGGCAATATCACATTGCCAAGAACCAACTTCCCAGTTAAAGGTAATCAGCCCATCTTCGTGTAACGCCTTCAAGAATTGCGTGGTAAAAAATGGATTTCCGGCTGTTTTTTGATAAACCAATTCTGTGAACGGCAGTGCAAGATCGGTTGTACAACTGAATGCATCGGCAATCAAATGATTGACATCACTCTGACTTAAAGGTGCTAAAGTTAGAGTATTAATACTGGCTTTAATCTTTTGAATGTCGTCTACTGCCAGCATTAAGGGATGGGCTGGAAAAACTTCATTATCCCGATAGGCACCAATAACTAGTAAATGATTCTGCTGTGCATCTGTTAATAGCAGTTTCAGTAAGCTGAGGGAAGCCGAATCTGCCCACTGCAAATCATCGAGAAACATCACCAGTGGGTGTTCCTGTGTAGTGAATACTGCAATAAACTTTTGCAACAGTAAGTTGAAGCGATTTTGGGCAGCACTACCTGAAAGTTCTGGTACAGCAGGTTGTTCACCAATAATCTGTTCTAGTTCAGGAATGACCTCAATCAAAACTTGTCCATTCTCACCTACTGCTGCCAAAATTTGGGTTCGCCACTGTGCTAATTGCTCATCACTTTCACTCAGCAATTGCCCCATCACGTCACGAAAGGCTTGGACAAAAGCTGAAAAGGGAATATTACGATTAAACTGGTCAAATTTGCCTTTAATAAAGTAGCCCCGTTGTTTAACAATGGGTTTATGCACTTCATTGACAACGGCTGTTTTCCCTATGCCAGAGAATCCAGCCACTAACATTAATTCTGAAGCACCTTCGGAAACCCTTTCAAAAGCTCCTAGCAGGGTTTGGACTTCCTTCTCCCTTCCATAGAGTTTTTCTGGAATATTGAAGCGATCGCACAAATCCCTCTGTCCCAATTCAAACTCAGCAATTGACTCAGTTTCCTTCCACTGGTTCAAACATTCTTGTAAATCATGCTTAAGTCCCAAGGCACTTTGATATCTATCTTCAGCATTTTTCGCCATCAATTTGGCGACTATTGCCCCCAGCATTTCGGGCACATCGGTATTTACTTGATGGACTGGTGTCGCAATCTTAGCGATGTGACAATGCACCAGTTCCAAGGGGTCGTTAGTAACGAAGGGTAAACTACCTGTAAATAACTCATACAGGGTGATACCGAGGGCGTAAAAATCACTGCGGTAATCAATACCGCGATTCATCCGTCCTGTTTGTTCTGGTGCTAAATAAGCCAAGGTTCCTTCCAAGGTGTTGGGATTTTGGATTTCCTGGGTTTCTTTAGGCAACACTGAAGCGATGCTAAAGTCAATCAGTTTGACTTGCTTGGACTCTGGATGAATGAGGATATTAGCGGGTTTGATATCTTTGTGGATTACCCGATGTTGGTGTAGTTCGTGGAGGATGTCTGCTAGTTGGATGGCGATTCCCAAGGTTTCAGATAGGTCTAATGGCTGCTGCTGGATATATTTTTCTAAGGATATCCCACCCCAATCTGCCATTACCAAGGCATAGCCATTACCGAATGTTTCCAGACTCAGGGGTTGAACAATACCAGCAATGGGAAGATTTTTGGTTATGGCATATTGATTACGAAACTGCACCAATTCCCCAAATGTGGGGTACTCCCGTTGCAACACCTTAATCACTACGGGTAATTGCTGGTTATTATGTACTGCTCTACACACTGCTGTCCGAGAACCTAAGTAGAGTTGCTCAGTAATAATGTAACCAGAAATTTCAGGGAATTGCGGTGCTGTGGATGTCATAGCCTTGGGGATTGAGAATTGTGTTAGAGATTCATTACTGTGATTAAAATACCCATAAATCTCCGCAATCTAACAATCTTGCTACCACTTCTTTTAAGATACAAGGGGCAAATAAATGATTATTTTATGTCTTATTTGCTACCAACTGGTAAGCTGATGCAGAACTCAGTTCCTTTATTTGGCTTAGACCATAAATTTAAACTACCACCATGTTTTTCCACCACAATTTGACGGGCGATCGCCAACCCTAACCCCGTACCTTTACCTACGTCTTTGGTGGTAAATAAATGGTCAAAGATTTTGGCTTGCACATCCTCACTCATGCCTTTGCCATTATCACGAATATGGATATAAACTTGGTCTGATTCGATGTGGGTGCGGATGGTAATTTGTTGGGGATTGGCTTCTAATTCTTTGAAGGATTGGGTGAGTGCCATTTCATCAAACATATCAATGGCATTCGCCAGGATATTCATAAATACCTGGTTTAATTGTCCAGGGAAACATTCTATTGTGGGTAAATCCCCGTACTTTTGAGTAACTTGAATTGCTGGACGGTTTTCGTTCGCTTTGAGGCGATATTTCAAAATTAGCAGGGTACTATCAAGTCCTTCATGGAGATTGGCGCTAACTTTGCGATCGGTATCAGCACGGGAGAAAGTACGCAGACTAGTACTGATGCCCTTGATACGATCAGTTGCCCCTTTCATGGCATCAAGCAACTTCGGCAAGTCTGACGATAAAAATTCCAAGTCAATTTCTTCAGCACTTTCTTGTACCACATCATTGGGTGGCTGCTGTTTTTGGTAAGTTTCCAAATGTTCAAACAAATCTTGCACATAGTCTTTGGCGTTGCTGATGCTGCCATTAAGGAAACCGATGGGATTATTGATTTCGTGGGCAACTCCTGCTACCAGATTTCCAAGGGCTGACATTTTTTCACTTTGTACAACTTGCATTTGAGCTTGCTGAAGTTCTCTAAGTGTTTGCTCTAAGGTATGATTTTTTTTCTGAAGTTCTGATTCTAACTGCTTTTGCTTAGTAACATCTCGAAATAAAGTCAACCCGCACAGTTGACCATCATACCAAAAGGGAACCGAGTGTATTTCAACATTAAATGACGTGCCATCTTGTTTTGAGCAAATGGCATCACAGATAAATTCTTTGCCTTGTTGAATCGATTCTAAGAAAAATTCAAATTTGGTGTATGCTTCGGGGCGCAAAATGTCAACTGGCTTCATCTCTAGCAATTCTTCAGGACTATAGTTATGGATTTGGTAATAGGCTGGATTTGCCGCAACCACTTTTGTTGTTTTAAGATTGACAATCGCCAGACCATCACTGACATTCTCAAAAATACCGCGATACTGAGCTTCTTGCTGTTGGATTGTTTGTAAAGCTTGTTGACTATTTTGATAAAGACGAGCATTTTCTAGAGAAATTGCCGCTTGTGTGCAGAGCGAATGGAGAATCAAAATGCGATCGCTAGTAAATGCACCAATGGTAAAGTGATTTTTGAGATATAAAATACCAATGAGTTGACCTTGATTGAGTAGTGGTAAGCACAGCAGACTCTTAGGCTGGCGTTCCATGAGGTAGTCATCAATCACGGGTAAATCAGTTTTCAGTTCGTTGATGACCACAGTTTCTTGGGTGTTTTTGACATACTGAATCAATTTCACTGGCAGATTGGGATTATCTGCGAGGGGTTCAGTACAAAGTTGTATGTCATCCAGGGTAGCAATGGCTCGCACCTGCCATTCTCCGTTGTTATGGGGAAGTACCAATGCACAGTGATCGCCTCCTGAGTTTTGCAGAATAATTTGGGTGAGTTGATGTAAGAGTTGATCGAGTTCAATGGTGCTGGAGAGAGCTTGAGAAGCTTTGAGGATAGCTGCAAAATCAAAGGCTTGATTGATGTTGGTATTGGTATTACTGGAACTTTTATGAGAACTGGAATGGATAGATGCAGTTAGTGGAGAGATTGTCATCAGAGTATTCCAAGTCCCATCTAATACTTCTGCTGCCTGTAAAATGGGACGGAGTAGATTGGGATAGCGGTTTTCCAAATCATCGATTTTAGCTTTGGCTCCCCAACGACTGTAACAATAGTAAGCTTCCTGCATATAGGTTTGGGCAATTTTTTCTTTACCCCAGTCGAGATAGAATTTGGCAGCAAGCTCGTTAGCCAAGGCTTCTTCTTGGATGTAACCGTTTTCTTTTGCACCAGCAATGGCGCGATCGTAATACTCAATCGCTTCTGTTTTGTTTCCTAAGACTCGATACCGTTCTGCTTCCACCAAATGAAACTTATGCAGATGATTCATGGGTGCATAATCTGCCCAATGTTTTAGTTTCTGTTGATTGTTTGCTATCTTTTCTAAAACATGAGTTTGTTCCGTTGTGGAAATCGAAGTAAATAATGCTAAATCAATCAGAGAACTGTAGAAACAAAGCAAAGTTATGCCAAACATTCCAGCAATGCTATCAGCATAGGATTCTGCTAATCTGGCACAATCTAAAGCTTGTTCATACTCCCCAACTAAGTAGCAGAGAAAGGTTTTATTATAGTACAAGTAATAGAGAGCAGTGCGATTATTGACTTGTTGCAGTATTGGCAATGTCTGTGCTTCATTATAAACCTCCCCAGTTAACTGACAAGGATTATCTACACATCCAATTAGATTCAAAACAGCTTGTTGATAAATTTCATGGAAGTTGATGGATATTTCTTGTTTAAGACGCAGTAGACTCTGGCGATAGTTTTCCATTTCTAATGCCAGGGAAGACAACTCATTACCTGCAAAATAGCTATAAATACAATAAATAACAACATTTAAAGCACTAGTTTCTAAATCTCCTGTTTCTAAACCAGCTTGATATCCTGCTTGGAAAAATGGTAATCTGCTGCTGAGAGATTCCTGCCAATGGCTAGTGTATGAATGAACCACAAAATAAACGCGACATTTATAAGCTTTTGCTTGAAAGCGCTCAAGAAGTTTTAAAGCTAATTGCCCAAACTTATATCCCGCATCTAAATCACCGACAACTCCACAAAGTACCAGCCCATAATCAGCATAAGAAGTTGGAGAAATTTCACAATTTCCTTCTGTAATCGATAACTCTATTTGCTTAAAAATTAATAATGGCATCAGCAAGGGAGAAGCCAGATAAGCTGACGGAACCATTTGAGTTAAAATTTTCATCGCTGCCAGCTTTACCGTATCTATCATTACTGGAGCATCCAATAAACTGGAAATTTCCCTTCCTTGCCACAGTTGAAAGCTTTGCTGCAATGCTTGCCCAATATCCGCAGGAGTCGGTTCTTTTGGAAATTCCACTCCTAATAACTGGAGTAAATCTAATCCAATTTGAATTGACTCTAATAATTCACTCCGGGCTTTTGCTGCTAACATCTTGATTTCATAAACCCGAATTTTCTCTAGCAAGCTATCTGTGCGAGATAAAAATATTGCTGCGAACTCCTCCATTTGTTCATAATTTGTATTCAAATAAGCAACTTCTGTGGCTAATTCATAAATCGTCCGACTTAAATTTGTTTGAGACTGCCAACTATTTTCGGGTAATAATTCCATGCATATTTCTAAATACTGCATTCCCGCACTGTAGGCGGTCGATAATTTAGCTTTTTGAGCCGCCAGTAAATTCAATCTTAATAGTTGGTCATGTTCTGTATTTTCAATAATTAAACTACGCCCAATATTCAATTGATTAACAATAGAAAATATATTTTCTTCTCGCTCCGATGTTGAACTATTTTTCAGGATAAGCTGACCAATTTTTAAGTGTGTAGATTGTTTTTTAACTTCTAGAATCAAGGAATAAGCAGCTTGTTGGACTCGGTCATGTAAAAACTTGTAGGGGACATTAATCATTTGTGCTGATGGTTCTGTATCAGCACCTTGGAAGAATTTGTAAGTTTTCGTAATTGGCAGAATCAAACCTTCTTGCAAGGCTTTCCACAGTGCTGTTGCTACCTCGGTTTGGGATTGCTCCGAGACAATCGCCAACGTCTCTAAATCAAACTGCGCTCCAATACAAGCCGCGAGTTTCAAAATCTCTTGCGTTGCTTCTGGCAGCTTTTGCAACTGCAATGCCATAAATTCGACCACATCCGAGGTCAAAGCCGCATCTTGCACTTGCACAATATCACACTGCCAATAACCTGCATCCCGGTCAAAAGTAATTAATTGGTCTTGATATAATGCCTTGAGAAACTGGGTAGCAAAAAAGGGATTGCCCTGGGTTTTCTGCATTACTAACTCTGTCAGTGGTTGTACCACATCTTGCCCAGCATGAAGAGTATCTGCAACCAAGTGATTGAGACTGGTAAAACTCAGGGGTTTGAGGGTAATAGTGTGAATTGTTGCCCCGATTTTCTCCATACCATTGAGGGTCAACATCAACGGGTGAGCAGGAAAGACCTCATTGTCCCGATATGCTCCTAACAGCAATAAACAGCCCGTTTTCACCTCAGACATTAACACCTGAATCAAATTTAGGGAAGCCGAATCTGCCCATTGCAAATCATCGAGGAACATTACCAACGGGTGTTCCGGGGTGGTGAAGACTTGAATAAATCTTTGGAACAACAAATTAAACCGATTTTGGGCAGCCGTTCCCGATAATTCTGGTGCGGTCGGTTGTACTCCAATAATCCGTTCCAGTTCGGGAATCAGTTCAATGATGACTTGGGCATTTTCTCCCAGTGCTTCTAGAAGCTGGACTTTCCATGTTTGTAGTTGGACATCACTTTCACTGAGTAATTGCCCCATCAAATCCCGAAAGGCTTGGACAAAGGCAGAAAAGGGAATATTGCGATTAAACTGGTCAAATTTACCTTTAATAAAGTAACCCCGTTGCTTGACGATAGGCTTATGCACTTCATTAACAACGGCTGTTTTCCCAATACCAGAGAATCCAGCCACTAACATTAATTCTGATGCTCCTTCAGCAACCCTTTCAAAAGCATCTAGCAGGGTTTTGACTTCCTCCTCCCGTCCGTAGAGTTTTTCCGGGATGAGAAAGCGATCGCACAAATCCCTCTGTCCCAATTCAAACTCAGTAATTGACCCTGTTTCCTTCCACTGGCTTAAACACTCACCTAAATCATGCTTGAGTCCCAAAGCACTTTGATATCTATCTTCGGCATTTTTCGCCATCAATTTAGCGACTATTGCCCCCAAGATTTCGGGCACATCTGTACTTACTTCATTTAGGGGTACGGCAATCTTGGCGATGTGACAATGCACCACTTCCAAGGGGTCGTCAGTGACGAAGGGTAAACGACCTGTGAATAATTGATACAGGGTGACACCAAAGGCATAAAAATCACTGCGATAATCAATACCGCGATTCATCCGTCCCGTTTGTTCCGGTGCTAAATAAGCCAAGGTTCCTTCCAGGGTGTTGGGATTTTGGATTTCCTGGGTTTCTTTAGGCAATACTGAAGCGATGCTAAAGTCAATCAGTTTAACTTCCTTGGACTGTGGATGAATGAGAATGTTGGCGGGTTTGATATCTTTGTGGATAACTCTAGAAGAGTGCAACTCGTGGAGGATGTCTGCTAGTTGGATGGCAATTCCCAAGGTTTCAGATAGGTCTAATGGCTGCTGCTGGATATATTTTTCTAGGGATATTCCACCCCAATCTGCCATGATGAGAGCATAGCCATTACCAAATGGTTCCAGACTCAGGGGTTGAACAATACCAGCACTGGGAAGATTTTTAGTGATGGCATACTGATTGCGAAACTGCACCAATTCCCCAAATGTGGGATACTCCCGTTGCAACACCTTAATCACTACGGCTAATTGCTGATTGTTATGTACTGCTCTATACACTGCTGTCCGAGAGCCTAGGTAGAGTTGCTCAGTAATAATGTAACCAGAAATTTCCGGGAATTGGGGTGCTGTGGATGTCATGGGCTTGAGGATTATTGTGTAGGGAACTTATTACTGTTATTAGGATGCCCACAAATTTCCCCAATCTAACAGTCTGATTGTAGCTAACTCAGCAAGAAATTTATGTCTTATTTGCTACTAATAGGTAAGCTGATGCAGAACTCAGTTCCTTGACCTGGCTCAGACCATACATTTAAACTACCACCATATTTTTCCACCAAAATTTGGCGAGCGATCGCCAATCCCAGTCCCGTCCCCTTGCCCACGCCTTTGGTGGTAAATAAATAGTCGAATATTTTTTGTTTAAGGATGTCGTTTTAAACGACACCCTTAGAAAAATCTTTTGAAAGCTTTCGTAAGATAGCTTGAAGTTTCCAACTACGCGCACGCTCAAAGAGAGGCTACAAGGGTATTTCAGGGATTCAATGATGATTTCCCCAGGGGATATCGGCGCACGCTTTCTAAAGCTATCCTTGAGGCTCTAATGATATCTTTTTGTGGTTACTATAAAGCAGAAATCTCTCGGAAAGTTTCCGAGAGGTTTTTGCATAACTGCGAGAAAAGTTATTGTAATATAACGCTTGTTCGATAAAAACAAAAAATGTTCGCCGTGAGGTGTTAGAAAAAACTCCAGGAGGTGACAAAACAATGTTTTCAAGGTAAGCGACTAATGGACATAACTCAGAACTGCCTGCGAAGGCAAATTCGTAATTCCAAATTCAGATTTTTAGGAGTAGTCGTTACTTACTTGGTGTTGCGTGTTGCAATAATAGCAAAACCTAGACGTGACACCTGGATTGGAGGAGTACACTCGCTACCATTAACTGCACATTTCTTCTGCACTTGTGGCGTATCTACCACTTTTACCGAAACTGAGTAACGTTCCAAATTGAGTATTTTCCCTTCTTTAATCATCTCGATTATTTGCTCAGTGCCTAGATGGATTCCAGTCTGAGTAGCGAAATCAGCCATATAAATTATCTCGCTTCTTAATTTTTCTTCAAGTTGGCGAAGAAACTCTGCACTATATCCTCCACCAGAAATAGCAGTTAGAATTACGTTAGCTGCCTGAGTTTTTACTGATGCCCAATTCACAAAGGACTCGGAAGCAAAGTAAACAACTGAGTTCGGATTCTGAGCAATTATATTATCTCTAGTTTCAATATACTTATCACTAGTGACATCCTTAAATAAAGGTGGTGTCAGGTCTATGCTACTTACTAAACTACCCAATGAGGGCATTTCTCCACTTAAAATTGAGGTAATTGCACTAGCGTCCAGCTTGATATTACCAGTCCAACCTTGACCACAGTTAAAAACAGGTTTTTGTTCTTTAGTTGACAAGTTGAATGTATATTCATAATTACAAGTAACCGATGCAGTGTGAGACACAGTTCTTTCTGGTGTAATTGTTCGTAATTCCATCCCTACTTGTGGCACTGTAATAGTGAAACATTTTTTAAGCCATCCCGAACCAACGCACTTTTTTTCATCTCTATTTCTGGTAACAGGAACGTGTGTTTTTACAGCAGGAATTGTTTCGCTCCAGGTGTGTTTAGGTTGTACTTTTGCAACAAGATAAATCGTATTACCTATCACATTATATTCAAGTTTTTCCAGGTTGGTGTTACCTTGATTGCCAATTGTGACCCGATTGACTTGGGAAACAATACTACTTGCTTTAGATTGCCATTGACTAGCAACTAAATCTAATTGAGGAATACAATCTACTATTTGTTGGTCTATGGGCTGAAGTAAGTTAATCGTTTGAGGTTTGTTAGCCATCGGATTTTTCAGACAAGCTTCCAGATTAGACGCTTTTGCTTGGTGAGAGATTCCTAATACGGGTAAAATAGTTAATGCAAAGAGTAATAAAATTTTCATTGATCTATTCTCAAGAATTGATTTGCAATAAGCTGGAAAAATTATCATGACTGATGCGATGTATCGCACATTATCAGGGAAGCAACAGGATTTTGTGAGAGCAAGTTTTGGTTCTCAATTACACTGCTAAATTCTCAATCAAGCTAGATATCTTCGTTGCGATGGGTTATGCCTTATGAAAGCATCGCATCCCGAAATAGAGCAGATGGAAAGCGCATGGTCAAAGATTTGCGTTCCATTACTCAGACATGAACAATGCTAGTCAAAGCAAACTAGAAAAACTATTAACAAAGGGGAAAAAGCGCAAATTGAAGCGAATGCCAACAGTAGCGGCTGTTGACACTATTAGGACTTACGCCCAAAATCATTCACAACAGGGCTTTGCTTGCGGCGATTATAAGGAAGAAACTCTGGCATTGCATAAATGCGGGATGAACTAGAGGCTGAAACTATTAGTATTTGGTTCAAAATTAAGCTAAATCATCCCATGAATCTGCAACGCCGAAACTCTTATTGTCCTGTCTGCGATCCTTTGTACACTTCTGCACCTATCCGAATAAGTTCCATTACATCTTCTTTCGTAATTTTGGACTTCGGTGTATGGGCATGTGATATTACAACACTATGCACACTATTTATTTTATTTTCAGGTATTTGCTCGTACCACGCATCTGTTCTTGAAGAACATTTACCCCTCCAAGTTTTTCCATTAACGCCGTATCTCCGTTGCGTTGGTTCATTTAGGATATTACCCGATGCGTCTGTGACCGCGATGTATACGCCCCCCGTAAAACCTGAGCTATTACAAGACCAAGTTTTAGTAACTCCATCTATTCTTCCGCTATTAGAAATAGTAATATCGGTTTTCATGTATCTGTTGGAAAGAACTGTATCTTCCCTACTCCCCTTTATAGGAAAATTTGTTTGAGCTAAAAGTTTTACGCTGTTATTTTGAGGTAGGATTTGAGAATAAGCTGGAAGCGTTGTCAATAACACTTCACTTGTTGAAAAAATCAAACCTAGTATTGTAGTGACTAGACGCATCTTCATAATTTTCTCCTTACTCAACTGAAGAGGAATAGGGGGTATTAATCTGAAGTGAATTGTTTGTAGCATGGGAGCGTACTTGGCTGCAAAATAATCACTTCGCTCGACTTCCAATCGTTTTTTAGCTTTTAGCTTACGGCGACTTTAGAATTAGCTTAACTTTATATTTTGATTTGCAGATGTCATTCAAAGTACTTTCTATTATTACTATTTTGTAGTGATACACACTGCAAGAATATCAGCCAGTTCTGGGGTATTTTTCTGTAATACCTTCACTAATATTGTCCTTAAGATGACTTCATTGAATACTTTCGCAAACCATGCATAGTTAATAGATTCCACTTGGAAGTGGGAACGATTTTGCTATCACTTCAAAGATAGATTCCTTGGGCATTCCAAAAGCTTTCCAATAATGCCCATGCAAAGAATCCAAGCACGGTTTCTAGACTATTTTCGCAGGGCTAATGATGTCTTTTTGATGGATTCAGCGAAAGTTTTTATTAATTCCAATATTTCTTCATGAAAAAATAAACACACAGCCTTGAAGAAATGCCTTGAGATTATTTTAATATAATCTTACCAGAAATGTTGAAAGCTAATACAAAACTTTACATATCTAGTTACACTAACTCTCTTAAGTCTAAAATAGTCAGCATGACATCATCTCCTCAAACCAATGAACATAACTATTTTTCTGACACATACAAGACTGTAAATAGCGGAATTTATCTAATAGTGTATGCCTCCATTGTGGTGGAATAGATAATAACTGTAAAATCAGATAAGCTATCAAGCTAACGTAAATCTGTATGGTGATACCATTAACATTTTTGGTAATTAACTTGTCAAGTTTTAAGTGTATCTTTAAAAACTTCCACAACAATTCAACTCCCCAACGTAATCGATAAATATCCCTGATTTCATCATCACTAACGGCAGCCTCTCCTGACAGTGGTAAATTAGTTACTATTCAACACTTCTGTAATCTTACATATATTTTCCAGTAACTATCTCAAAATTATTTAAACATCGAAACTATTCGCAAAAATGTTAAAATAAAAGCAGTTTTAAACAGGAAATATAAGGATAAGAACTTTGAAAAACTTTTAAAAACTAATGTTACAAATTCAAACTAAACCTCTTTGGTTTGACCCAAATTATTTCAACGAAAAATACGAGGAATGTCGCCAGGAAACCAAACAAATAAATCTTTTTAAAAGGAGATGGCGGACACTTACAGGATTAAATCCTAGCCGGAGACAAGTCAAGAAATTGTTCCCGGAACTCCCGGAATTTGACCCAAATAATCTAATGCAATGGATTTGTGTCTTTGCATTACTACAAGCTAAAAATTATGAGCAAAGTATGGGCGACCCCGGAACAACGCGAACAACTTCGCAAGCATAATCAAGAAATCATTCAAAATTCTTATAAAGATAGCAAGAGAAATTATGATGAATCCCCAAGAAATTTTCCAAGCTTGGAAACAAGCGGAAGAAAACCTGGATGCCAACCTCAAACGTTATGGCAGTAAACCAGCAGCGACTTCACAAGAGCCAACAGCACGGCAACCCCTAAGTTTACAGGAATTGTATGCGGCTCGCCAAAACAACAGCCCAGAATGGCAGCAATACATCGCACAGGTGGAATCACAATGGGATCAATAGGAATTTCCCAGGAAGACCTAGATTTTCTTATGCAACCGCCTCCAGTCTCAGATGCAATGAAGCGCCGCAGAGAACGTATCTATCAAACAAAGCCTTGGGAAATCTCTGCAATCGCCCGGAGCCGTCCCTTGAAAAAACTCAAGGAAATGTATCTTGAGGAATTTTACAAAGTACATCCCGAAGAACGTCCGCAGTGAATTATCAGGAAATATCTACCGAAGAAACCTAGGATTATTCCTGGGTTTTTTTGCGATTGTCCTTTAAAGATGTTTTAGAAACCTAAATGCTCGAAACCCTTGCTGAGAAGGAACTACAGATTTTAGTTTACGGGCACGAACTCCTATTTATCTTATATATAATAAAGCGTTTCCTGCCCGTAAAAACGAGTCTCAGAGATAGGTTTTTTGGGTTTTGTCAAATAAATAATGACACTATTTTCACCAATCCCACACAGCTACATGTAGATTTTGTAGTATTCCCCCGTAGGACAAAGCAAAGTCCATAAACCTATGCACTTTGTTGAGTAGCTCGACCGCAGGTTGTTGCATGGGCGACCGCAAAAAATAATGCTGGGTTACATTGAAAGATTCTCGACAAAAGCTTAGAATTGAAATATGCAATCAGATGATTCTATTAATAAATACTCTCCTGAAAGCCTACTGTATATACTTTACGGAGCTATCTAAAATCATTTCTTGGGCAAAACATTGAATTCTCCCTGTAAAAAAGCCTGAAACTCTCTCTGTATATGCTTTAAGGGGTGGTTTTGAAAGTCATGAGTCGGTCAAAAAGGTTTGCAAGGGACAAATCCCTGAAACGCCTACTTTATAAACTTTAGGGATTGTGTAGTAGCCGTGTATAAGACTTAAAACGATGGATTTACTGCACCAAAAACCCTGGAACATTTTCTAATAATATCAACCAAGCTTCATTGACCTTTTTTGCAGAGGCAGACCGGGGAAACTATATACTCAATAAAGTGCATAGGACAAAGCAAGGTTTATAAAAAACCGTTCACAGTTTATTTTTAGATGCGAACGCTCTCTAGCCAAGGGTTTCAGGGTTTTCTATGAGGTGTTTCAGCAAATGACCACGCTGCACCATCAAAGTCTGTCTGCGACTAGGTTTCAGGTTGTTTAGCAGGTGTTTAGCTGCCACTGCAACGGACGCAGTCACGACCACTTACTTGCGAACGCAGCAGTGAAATGAAGTTTAGGCTGGGCGGTCGCTATCATCAAACCCTAGCCGTCAGTTGCAATTGAGGTACAGAGAGCTTTTTGGGTGCTGACCTGGGTCGTTAGCTGTTGCTATTTTTAGCCCTTTTGTATCAAAACTGTGCGGTCGCTTTTGCCAGAGCGTAGCTATATTTCAACATTTTTGAAAATCAGTGAATTTGCTGCCGCTACAATCGCCCAGGAAGCAGTCCAAAAAACTCACCCTTGTGGATTATTCATTTGCAAAAAAACCCAGGATTTGGCTCTCTGGGGCTTTCGTGGGGCAGTCCCTAAAAGGGTCAGGCAGGCAACAGTTAGCAGATATTTCTAGTTATAAAACTTTGGAAGAATGTCTTGACAATTTATTAGAAAACCCTGTTTGTTTTTTCAACCTCTGATATCTGTCAATACATAAGTCCTGGAATTAACCCTGTGATTTTTCTCGTGCTGCTACAGCTTCAAGCACAAGTCGAACAATCATTTGGCTGAGTGACGTTGTTTCACTTTGAGACATACTCTCAATTTTTTCATAAAGATTAACCGGGAGGGTTACATGAACTCGCTTTCCGCGATAAATATTTCTAGGCATTTTTAATAGTCTCTATTTTGTATCTATTATTAGATTACCTTAATAACTAACTTTAATATTTTCTTTATAATTAATGTATCTATTCTGTAGCTATTATGATATAATTAAGATATGGAGCCGCAGAAAGGCTTCGTGAAAACTTTCAGAGAATTCACTTAAAGTAACCCCGCGAGTTATTACATAATGACCTAAAGCCATCAGAACCAATCCGAGGGGATGAGCGAAAAGGGAGCCGTGAAAATCGGCATCATAACAAACCTGCGATGCTTGGCTACTGCATTGAACCAAAGAAGATGCAGCACTAAAACATCAAGGTGATAAAACAGTGAATAAGACAAGAATAGTTTTAAATCCAAAGTACAAAGAGCGAGCCGAGGAAGTATTGGAGGAGACTGGACTGGAAACTCTTAGCCAATTATTCGCAGTGTTTCTCGTAAATTTTTCCGACCGACTTATCGCCAACTTAAAAAAGGATTAAAAAAATGACAATAAATATCGCCGTAACCCCTCGCATTGAAAAAATTCCAGTAAGTTTGTTAAAAATAGCCGGAAACTTTCCCAGTGAATACTTTTCATTAGACCTCGAATTGCTTGATTCGCGGGAATTTTTGTTCACAGTATCTGTCCTACCCGATTGCGATTATGGAGTCCAAATTGTGGCGAAGCAAGGGTTTTTAAAGTATCTATTTTATGAAGCTTATGCGGGTTCATCTTCAGATTGGAAAAAATATAAGTCGATGAAAGAAATCCTTGGAGAATTCCGGGACTGGATTGCAGAAAGCTTTGATATCGAGCCAGAGCAGGTGCGAGAAGATTTTACAATCAATGATTAGTAGTCAATTCTCACCCAGGATTAACTCCTGGGGAATCACTTTTATATTATTAGAGAAAGAAACCCAGATGAGTAACCAGTCGGATTTCGAGTACAATTTTTTAATTTTTAACTAATGCTTTTCGCTGAAAAACTATAAAAAGAAAAGCCCAGGGCAGGAACCCCGGACTTTTTCTGAAACAAAAAATTTAAAACATTACCTTAATTATGCCACAAAATAACTCTGCAATCGAATTATCAAACAGCAAAACACCTTTCGAGGTATTATTTAAAAACTTGTTACAAGATTACGGCGACATCTCAACATTGGAATCCAAAGTTGAATTTATTGTTGAACTTCACCGCGCAATTGAAGCACTGGAAAGTGCAGCAGAAAATTCTTTAAACTTGACAACCTGGGGAAGTATTACATGCAGCATCGCAGGGGTGGCGACTCTGATTTTAGCCCCCGCGTTGGCTCCATTTGTGGCAGGAATCCTGAGTGTTTCTGCTGGAGCAAGTGCGGCGACAGTTATAGGTGCTTCAGTTGCCAAGCATCAAATCGAGTCTAGGGTTGTCGAAGAACTTCAAAAATATCGGTTAGCGATAACATCTGCGGAACCTCTTGAATGGGCTGTAGTCTGGCATTGCACTTCCATCGATTCGTTTATAAAGTCTCTCCATCAAGCCAGCCGAGGGGAAGTGTTTAATGGTCGTCTAATGCGGCGGAATAGTAAACCCGCTTTCAATGATGCAGTGGATTATTCAGCATCGGTTAGCCGCAAATCAGTCCCCGATTTTATCAAGATGCTGTCTGCGGTCAAATCTGGGGATTCTCTCTCTGCATCTATCCCAGTTCATATCCCTGTCTCCCCGCAAATACAAGCTTCGCCATCGCCTGTAATGGGAAACCTCAGAGGTAATGCAATAGCTATCCGTGATTCGCTCGTGAATCGTGCTGCTGATTCTGTTTTAGGTGGGTGTGTGATACTTGCGGCTCCGGGTGCTGGCAAGACAACATTCCTTGGTAGTGCCTGGGGTCATCTCAAAGCAAAGCATGGGTCAAACTTCAGAAGTTTGGCTTTGGTTGTCAAAAAATCGGATGTTGATGCTTTTCGTGGGGTCTCTGACAAATGTCTCTGTGTGAAATCAGGAGTGACCACTGCTGCGGTTGCCATCATAAAGTTTATTGATGCTTCGACAAATCACACAGGAAACATCTCTAGATTATTTCTCGATGACTTTCTGACAATGATTAAATACTTTGAAACTGGTCTGAAAGGCAAACTTGTAGACCCAGAAACATTTTCTGTGTTTGATTCCCGCAAAGAAGCTAGTGAGTCTGATTGTCTTGACGCAGTTCCAATGTATGACCACATGCTTACATTACTAAATGAATTTTGGCTAGTTGGTCGGGAATATAATTCCGCAGTCTGGGTTAGCAGTCATTCAAGCAATGTTCAAGACCTGCCATTCATGGGGTCAGCCTCGGCTAGGTCTGTGGGTGACTTAATATTTCTGGCGAAGAATGGGAAGCGGGAATTTATTGAACTTGCCCTTGGAAATAATTTCTTGATTTCCGATAACAAAAAACGTCAAGCTTTAAAAAGTCAGTTAGACGAAATCAGCATTGAATCTGACGAACCAATTGTTCTAGGAAATTTTAATAATTGGACTCTTGGAATTGTTTCCAAAGAAATCTACGAAGAATATCAAAGCTTCAGAAAACTTTGGGAAGTTTCATCGGTTCCCCAAGTCGAAATCCAAGATATTGCACCTAGAAATGTTCCGCAAGTTGTCCGGGATATCTTGCCTAAAAATATTCCGCAAGTACAACAACCAAAGTTTGTCTCTGAGTTTCAACTGGAGGAAGAAGACGAAGAAAACATTTCTGTAGAGACAGTTGAGGACATAAACCATGTCCGCAGGTTTCTAGAAACATTAACTGATAGAGAACCATTAACAGTTGAAGCTCAAAAAATTTACACTAAATTAATAAAAGTAGGTAAACCAATGACCATCCGTGAACTTGCTCAAGCAACTGTTCTAGGTAAAAAAGGAAATAATAGTGCAGCGTCTTTAAAGTTTTATCTAGGGGAACTAATGTTAGCCAACCTTGTAAAAGAGTCTAACGGGTTTTATCGTATTTCCTAATGTTGGACTGTTGGACTTCACAGAATATAAACAGGGGATAATCTGCTGAAACTCTTACAAATACGTTGTCCAACAAATCCAGCAAGGTGTCCAACAACCTTCCGCCCCGGTATCCAACAAGGCATCCAACATCATCTCTATATCCAAAATTAAGAGGTGATTATGTTAGTAAATTCTTCAAATATTCTATTAAAGTTTTTGAAAGTGATTATATTAAACTTCCTAGAATACTCCAAGAAAAACTCTAGTTATTCAGCGAAATTTTTCAAAAAGTATATTTTTAAAAACTCCCAAAATGTCTTTAAAAAATGTCTTAAAATAGTTATACAAGAGGTCTGAAAATGTTTAAATCTTAAAAACATGGGCGAAGGTGGGCGGTAATGGGTAAAAAAGGTACACCATTTTAGTGTGATTTTAGAAATTTAACTCAAACCTTTACCCCGAACTGGTCATAAGTGGGTTGGAATGGGTGAAACCGGGGGCATCCCAGGAAACCTAAATGCAGAACACAAAAAACTTTAAAACAGGACACTTTTTAAATGAACTTTCCAGAAAACACAGAAAAATTTTCAGTTGGTTTAGATATAGGAAATGGCTGCCTGAAAGCAAAATTCTCAAGCGAATCCCAAGATTTTGATTTCATAAGATTCCCTAGTTATGTCGCAGATATCTCAGAGAATAATAATTACAGCCAAGCAAAATCCCGTGTGGATTTCCTTCAAAGTTCTAATGCAGAAATCAATCAAAAGTTCCAAGGGAAATCCTGGGTAGCAGGTGCGGATGCAGCTTCATTTGATATCCGAGAACAAGTTTTTGATAATCGAACTGATGGGAAAGTTTTGCTGGCACTTCCTTTACTACTTAGTGCGATATCTCAGCTACCAATCAAAAGTGATTGCTGGGATTTGAAAATTGTTGCATCAATACACGATGCAGAAGTATTTGCACAAGGTCTGAAAGAAGCTTTGCAAGGATTGCATCAGTGCAACATTCGCGGCATTGTCACATTGGTAAATGTCGAAGTTGTAAAAGTTTTTGACGAGGGACTTTGTTTTAGTCCCACAGGAAAAACAGGAACAACTGTTTTAGACCTGGGCAATGGGACAACAATCTTGACTAGATTTGATGCCGATGGCAGTGTATTGAACCGCGAACACCCCCACCGATTCGGAGTACAGCACCTACTGCAATTAATTCACAATCACCCATCTCTACGTGCCCTTGGACAAGACCGGGACATTGATTTGATAAGACAAGGCATTGAATCTTCCGATGGTGCAACAATCAAGTACGGACAAGGAATCCGAGCAGTGGATATCACGCAACCTTACAAAGAATGTGTCCGGGAATGGGTTGAGAAATACCTCAGAGCAGTAGTCTCAAAAGCTGAACAGAATCAATTGCTAGGCGACCGCGTTGCAATTATTGGCGGAGGTGGTCTACTGCCATTCCTCTCAGACAACTTCAAGAAAAAAGGTTTTGTACTGACCGCGAACGCACCATTTGCAAACGTTAAAAAACTTCACGAGATTGCTTGCGGAATTATACAAACAACAGAAGTTGTGGAACTAAAATCCAAAACAAAGAAATCAAAAAAACTTGCTGCTTAGTCTGACCTCGATAGGTTCCCTGAAAATATTCTGGGAACCTTCTAAACACATTTAAAAAACTTTTTTAAGGACACAAAAAAATGAAATCTGACAGAATTCGAGTCGAACTTTGGGCATCTCTACGACCTGCTTTTGAGAAAGAAATGGAAGCAACTGGATTATCAGCACCCGAACTTATAAATTTCGGTATGATGAAACTTTTGGGGGTAAATCCATTTCAGGGTCAGCAACATAACCCACTGACCAATAATGCTTCTCACGAATCAATTTCTAATATAATCCCCGCAGAAGATTCAGAGGATGACCTTGATTTCCTTTAAGAAACATTGACTACTTCCCCAGGGGTAAACTAGCGCGGAAAAACTAGGGGGAAACTGCCTTAAAAAGCTCCGCCAGTAGTCCGCCAGTAACCCACTGAAATGCTGGCGACCCTAGTGGCAATAGGGTGGCGGAGGTTTTTACAATAGGTGGCGGAGAAAACTTTCGCCAGTAGTTCGCCAGTAGTTCGCCAGTAAATCGCCAGTAAATTATCAAAAAAGTAGTGGCGGAACTGGCGATATCTACTCTGCAAAGCTTTCAGGTTTACAAAAACGCTTTTTGATAAATCTGAGTTTCTATCAAGGAAACCTTTAATTGATACTCCAAAAAGGTTCCCCAATGAAAACATTAATAACTATTTCTTTAGAAATTTACACGGATACTTTTTTTCCCCCGGAAATTATCAAAGCAGAAAACTTTGAACAATGGCAACAAAAAAACCTTGATTTAATTCCAATCATGATTATAAAGAAAACATTGAAACTTTCCAAGATAAAAAACCTTGATGGAACTTTTTCAGCCCAATGTGAACATCTCCCCGAAGAAATTTTATATTGCCACAAGTCACTTCTGTGAAGAATGCCAAAAACGAATACAAAAAAACTCCTGGAAACGTCTAGGAGTTTTTTATTGCCCATATCCCTGAATCGTCTCACAGTACCAATTCCAAGGACATTCCGCAAAGATATAATCCCAAGCAAAGCTTCCTGAAGCCACCTTAGAGGACATTCTGAAAGGGGTATTTTGGCTATCCTGGCATTGCTTTGAATTCCCTATGCAGTTCTCTGATATCTCATGCAAAGATATCAAAAGGACGCAAGAATCATATTTCTGGGTATCGGCGATACAAAGTTTTGTAAGCTCGATACCCAGAAAATAAATTAAGATTATTTTCTAGGCATCGCCGATACCGAAAAAATGCTCTGGACAAAGGTTCTGTTTATGATGCTGTCGTAGAAAAATATTCACATATTTATTGTAGAGGTCTGGCGTAAATCGGTAAAATTATTGAGTGGGTTGAATTAGGGAATTTTATGAATAGTTTGAAACCGAATATTGATATTTATTTGGCACTAAAAAAATACCAACGTGATGGTGTAATTATCGCTCGGACTTCGCATCTTGATAGCGGAATCATGGAGAGAATTTTAAACAACCCAGATTTACTTCTAGAGTCTGTCCCCGCAGATTACTGCGGGGAAGATTTCCTGGCAGACCTCGAAAAAGATATAGGGGAAAATTCCTCAGAAGAATCACGAGAAATTTACAGAAAAGCTTATCTACGAGGCTACAACCGGGGATTTGAAAGATTCGAGGCTCAATGCTTTGGTGGAGTAATTAGGGGGGATGAAATGCGGTTTTAGCAGGGGATTCGGGGGATGGGAGCCTAGATTGAGCAAGCAGGTACGTGCCCAGCATCACCTCCCAGAACCCTCTCCCTGTATATCTTCTTGGGAGATATCACGGTTTGTTTCTTACTTGTTTCTTTATTACTTGTTTTCATGGCATTTTTTTAACGATTTTCACTTCCCGTCGAAAAAATTCATTCAGTTGAATATTTAACATTTTTTCTCTGTCAGCCTCAAATATTATTCTTCGTTCAGCTTCACGGTATTCAATAGTTTTTTCCAAAATCTCAAAGTCAAATTCGTCTTCAGACGAATCGTTCCATAAGTTTTGAAGCTTTATGTTTGGATGCGTTTCTTTATTTAAATAATAAAAATGATAGTGCCTCCTTGTACTTAATTGGCTAGAACCGCCGATGTAAAACATCCCTGTAGGTTTGTGAACAATTCTGTAAACACCGCACGGTAATCTGTCTCGTCCATACGACTCAAACCTTGTATTAAGCCACAGAATAACCCCTTGTTTGTTTCCTGAATTAATTAATGTTCTAACCTCAGATAATCCGCTTTTGTCTATTCCAAAAGGGCTTTGGGGAATACCCTCGATTCTTCTGCGAGGTAATTCTAATGTTTTTACCCCGATAGTTTTAAAAATATTTTTAGAGAGTTTTAAAGGACTATTTTTATATTCCTTTGTATATTTTCCAACGCCGATGATGAAAAATAATTGAGTTCTTTTTTTGCTGCGTTTGTTGACACTTTCAAAAAACCGATGCAACTCAGGTAAACCACCATGTATCTCACTGAATAATAATAATTCGGTAAAACCACTATCAAAAAGCTTTTCGCCAAAATCAAACATAACCCCAAGAACCAGGTGTTATGTTTAATAAATTCCCTGGTGGAAAAATATTACACCACTTAATAAGGTAATCCTTAAAAGTTAATCGTTTGTTACATTTTAAATATCTCACAATATGAGATAGAAAATAATAACAAAAACCAGTTTAAAACATCTTTCTTTGTAATACAATTATAAAACCAAACAAGGTTTTTATGAATGAACGGCGGCGGAAAGTTTTATTAGAACTTGAACAGGAAATGTTGAAGTTCTACCGGGAAAAATGTCTAACCCACCTCAAGAGTTGTCCCAAGAATCCCCAGTTAACGCAACCCCCAGAAAGAACCCATGAATGAAAAACGCCGGAAAGTTTTATTACAACTTGAAGCTGAATTGCTGAGATATTACCGGGAACATTTGGCGAAAGAAAATAATGAACCCCCGGAGAATAATTCTGCAAAAGGAGACGCTGAAAAACCACGGTAACTAGACGCTATTGTTTTCCTGTGGATTGTACCGAGCGCAATTGGTGGATTTGGTAACTATTTAGTCCCGCTCATGTTAGGTGCGCGGGATATGGCATTTCCAAAACTGAATGCGATCGCCTTTTGGTTGAATCCACCAGCAGGACTTTTGCTGGTTGCCAGTTTCATTTTTGGTGGTTCCCAATCGGGTTGGACTGCATACCCACCGCTATCGATCATTACAGCCCCCAAGGCACAAACATTATGGATTCTGGCGATTGTCTTGGTGGGAACCTCTTCAATTTTGGGTTCCCTCAACTTCGTGATCACCATCCTGAAAATGAAAGTGCCCAGTATGCGCTGGGATCAATTACCCTTATTTTGTTGGGCAATCTTAGCAACCTCAGTTTTAGCATTGGTCTCGACACCCGTACTTGCCGCAGGTCTGGTGTTACTTTTATTTGATATAAATTTCGGTACATCATTCTTTAAACCTGATGCTGGTGGTAATGTCGTACTTTACCAGCATTTATTCTGGTTTTATTCTCACCCGGCAGTGTATTTAATGATTCTGCCTATCTTCGGCATTATGTCCGAAGTCATTCCTACCCATGCTCGCAAACCCATCTTTGGTTACAAAGCGATCGCTTATTCTAGCTTGGCAATTTGTTTAGTTGGTTTAGTTGTCTGGGTTCACCACATGTTTACCAGTGGTACTCCCGGTTGGATGCGAATGTTTTTTACCATCTCGACTTTAATAGTTGCGGTACCCACAGGAGTGAAAATCTTTGGTTGGGTTGCTACCCTGTGGAAAGGCAAAATTCGCTTTACTAGCGCCATGCTATTTGCGATCGGTTTGCTATCAATGTTTGTTTTGGGTGGTATTGGTGGTGTAACTTTGGGCAATGCTCCCTTCGATGTCCACGTTCATGATACATATTACGTCGTTGCCCACTTCCATTACGTTCTCTTTGGTGGTTCGGTGTTTGGTATCTATGCGGGAATTTATCATTGGTTCCCGAAAATGACTGGACGGATGCTGAATGAAAAATGGGGAAGAGTTCACTTTGCCATGACTTTTGTGGGAACCCATCTGACATTCCTCCCGATGCATGAACTAGGGTTGCAAGGAATGCCTCGCCGTGTGGCAATGTACGATCCACAATTTGCATCAATTAACCAGTTGTGTACAGTTGGGGCATTTTTGTTAGCAATATCGGTAATACCTTTTACCATCAACATTATTCAAAGTTGGAAGCAAGGGTCACCAGCAGGTGAAAATCCCTGGAATTCACTGACTTTAGAATGGACAACCGCTTCACCTCCAATTGTTGAAAATTGGGAAGTATTACCAGTTGTAACTCATGGTCCTTACGACTATGGAATGACTGATTATCATCGTGCTGACTCGTTAGAAGCTATTTAGATGAGGGGATAGGAGAGCAAGAGGGGGAGACACGGAGAGGGGGAGAGGGGGAGACACAAATAAAATTTTCTATTTTCCTATATATCTCTTTGTCCCCGCGTCCCCACATCCCCGCGTCCCCACATCCCCGCGTCCCCACATCCCCGCGTCCCTACATCCCCTAATTACCCCTATGACAGCAACATCTCATCATGAGGAACACCCAGATTTACGGGTTTTGGGTTTATTAACCTTCCTGGTTTCCGAATCATTAATGTTTGGCGGTTTTTTTGCCACTTATTTATTTTTCAAAGGTACAACTCCTGTTTTTCCTCCCCAGGGAATCGAAGTCGAGTTATCTTTACCCGCAATTAACACAGCAATTCTAGTTTCCAGTAGTTTTGTAATTCATTTAGGGGATGCAGCAATTAAACGTAATAGCGTTTGGGGAATGCGGTTTTGGTATTTTGTCACCGCTATTATGGGAGCCATGTTTTTAGCAGGGCAAGTCTATGAGTATCAACACTTGGCATATGGTTTGACAACAAATATATTTGCCAACTGCTTCTATATCATGACCGGATTTCATGGTTTGCATGTCTTTATTGGGCTGCTATTAATCTTAGGTGTATTATGGCGATCGCGTCGGCAAGGTCATTATTCTGCCACTAAACATACTGGTATTGAGATGGCGGAAATTTATTGGCACTTTGTCGATATCATTTGGATTATTTTGTTTATTTTGCTCTACATTCTGACTCAGTTTTAATCATTCGCGTATGGGGTAATGGGTAAAGATGGGTGTTTTCCCTTTTCTCCCTGGCAGTGGTGATAACGACTGGAACCCCTCAAATCATGTTCGGCTAATCACTGGCAATTAAAATTTCTCCACGTCTCCGCGTTCCTGCGTCTCTAAGCCTCCATGTCAGTTTTAATAAGAAGTATTCAACCGGACATGATATCACTGCCTCCCCTTTTCCCTTTCCTCTTCTCTTTTTCCCTATGTTATCTTGGTTTCAAGTTCCCGAAGATATTAAGCAGTTGTTAATTCTGGCTGCTGATAATTGGCAAAATACATCTATATCGGAAGCATATTTAAATCAAGCTTTAGCGCAAACGAACGATTGTATCGATGTTTTAGTTGCTGGATATCGATATTTTTACTATAAAAATAACTATCAAATGGCGCTTACAATCGCTCAAAAAGTTATAGATAAAGTAAAATTGGCTGAGAATTTACCTGACAATTGGCAACAGTGTAAACAGATATTAATTAATCGCAAAGAAGACGAGCCAATTAGGCTGTATTTAACCGCTTATGCGGCTTCTGGATTAGTTTTGGCAAAGTTAGGAGAAATCGAAAAAGCCAAAATTATTTGTACGCAAATTCAAGAAATTGATTTAAAGAATGAATTTCAGAGTGCTAGTATTTTATTGGATATTTTGACGCGATCGCCTGAAGAAAATGAGTAATTAGCCACAAACAAATTTATTAACAAAGGGAATCTTAACAAAGCGGATTTGCCATATCACCAGATATAAATTTGCTTGTTGCCGAGACGCAGTAACTCACCAATCCCTTATAAATCAATTACCACAAACGAAACAGATCGACTTTTTTGGAGGGGGTTTGGGGGACGCAACCTAGGCTGTTGACTTTGTTGAAAATTAGGCGATTTTTGGTACTTTTGTTCGTAGCATTCAATCCCTCGTTAAAACCCAAGCAAAATAAAGGTTTCAGCCATTGTGACTATCCACGTTTTTTGCATGAACGAAATCCCAAAAAGGACACAGAGTCAACAGCCTAGACGCAACCGTCCTCCAATCGGGGGTTTGGGGGAGAATCCCCCAAATCTTGGTTCTTAAGCGTAAAACGCAGGCTACGCCAACAAAAATCAAATAGTAATCTTATAGTAAATATTTTTGTAGTAAATTGAGTATTTTAGGAGCAAATGAATGCGAATTGCCCGTAATGTTGTCGAACTAATTGGACGGACTCCCTTAGTTCAACTTAACAAAATTCCTCAGTCGGAAGGATGTGTGGCGACAATACTTCTGAAACTTGAAGGTATGAACCCAGCCGCTTCGGTAAAAGATCGGATTGGTGCGAATATGATTCAAGTAGCAGAGGAAGAGGGCTTAATTCAACCTGGAAAAACTATTTTAGTAGAACCAACATCGGGAAATACAGGTATCGCCTTGGCAATGGTAGCAGCAGCTAAGGGTTATCAACTCATTTTGACGATGCCGGAGACAATGAGTTTAGAACGTCGGGCAATGTTGCGTGCCTACGGTGCATCTTTAGAGTTAACACCTGGTTCCGAAGGTATGAAAGGAGCCATTTGCCGAGCAGAGGAAATAGTTGCAGCGACACCAAATGCATATATGTTGCAGCAGTTTAATAATCCTGCCAACCCCCAAATACACCGTCAAACTACGGCAGAAGAAATTTGGACGGATACCGACGGAAAGGTTGATTTCATCGTCGCTGGGGTGGGTACGGGAGGAACAATTACTGGGATTGCTGAATTTATCAAACAACGTCAACCCAATTTTCGCGCGATCGCAGTGGAACCTGTCAATAGTCCTGTCCTTTCTGGAGGCAAACCAGGAGCGCATAAAATTCAAGGTATAGGTGCTGGATTTATCCCCAAAATCCTCCGCACTGATTTGATTGATGAAGTGATTCAAGTCAATGATGATGTGGCAATGGTCTATGGGCGAAGGCTCGCACGGGAAGAAGGCTTATTGTCGGGGATATCTTCTGGTGCAAATTTGTGTGCAGCGATACAAGTAGCCCAGCGTCCCGAAAATGCTGGCAAGTTAATTGTCGCGATTCAGCCCTCCTTTGGTGAACGCTATCTAAGTTCCCCAATGTTCCAAGATTTTTGACACTCTCCGGTCTAAAGACACGGAGATTCTAACTTCATCCTAGTTACTTGCTCTACCAGGTTTTCACCCTGACGGGTTCGGCAGTTTGACGGGACGGAAACCGACACCGCCAACTGCCTCACCAAGCAAAGTAGAGGTTACTAGTCCATTAGCGTTACTTCGGACTTGTCCAGTCCTAGCTTCTTGAAAAGCTTTGGGCGCGGCAGAGCCACACCCCAAACTTTTCGCTCTTCCAAGATTTAGAATATTTTTAGCTGCATTAGTATCTCTATGTAACTCGCAACCACAGCTACACTTATGTGTTCGAGTTGATAGAGATTTTTTAACAACAGAACCGCAGTCACTGCATTTTTGACTTGTATATTGAGGTGGTACTGCTATTGCTTGTTTGTTAAATTTAACAGCAAAATATTCTAACCTCACATCTTGCACCTGGAAATATGAATGTCAAAACCATGACTACGTGCAAGGGGAGTTAGCCGTTGAATATCAAGTAAAAGAAGATACACAATTATATGTGGAAAAATAGATTCAAGGGCAGATTGTGCAGCCTGACCCCAATCAGGTGGCGATGCGCCCTGAAAATGGAGATAAGTCCAATGGGCAATGAGGTAAGCAGTCAGTGAAAGGATAAGCCAGCGATACATACCCAGCAGAGTCCCTTGCCCAAAACGGTGTAAGCCAAAACGATGCTTTGCAGTTTTAAACCACCCCTCAATCTGCCACCGACGCTTGCCCCACCACTTAAGAGTAGAAGCTTTAATTGGACGAGTAGACAAAACAAAGCGTTTTTCTAGTTTGCCATTATCGCGTTTTAAGTAATACCAAGAAACGGTAACGGGGAAATTTAAACCAAATAAATAAACCTGTTGACCCTGTTGATGTAAACGTCTTAAAAATCTGCCATCAGCCAACTTACGACTACTAGATACACCTGTAACAGCATGATATTTAAGCCGACGTACACCCTCAAGGAATTCTACACTGCCAAAGGCTGTGTCAGCTAAAATAATTGTTTGAAAATGTTGAGTTAAAGAAAGAGGTAAACGTTTAACCAGTTTGAGCCCAAGCATTGCAGGGGAAGGAGTTCCCTTACCTCGCCAAACACGAAAACTCCAAGGAATGCGCCATTGTCCTATTACCAAATAAACTACGACTAGATGGAGACCACGCTTACCATTATAGACTTTGATTAAATCACTAAATTCTGGGAATTTGCCACGTTTTTCTAAAGTCGTCAGGTCAATAATTACTTGTAAAAATGGTCTGCGCCCTTTGCCTGATGACGATAATGAATTGATAACTTTTTGTAATACTGAAGAGCGAATTATCCGAATCATTTCCCTTGTTGACCAAGGATTGATATTTAAAAATCGACTGATTGCGCTTGGGGATTTTGTCTGACTATGTTCAGGTAATGGGTGTCCTTGTGCCTCTAAGAATAACGCCAACATCGCTTCTAGGTTATCTTTTTGGTACTGCGTCGGCATCAGTTCTTTGAGGGTGTACACTAAATCTTGGGCGTGAGCAAGCATTTTCTTAGTGCTTTGTTTAATCAGATATTTCACGCCTTTTCTCTCATGTTTTCGGTTGCCAATGCAAATCTGACAATTTCATGGCGGTCATCCCCTTTGAAACGTACAGCATCTTAGCATCTGTTATTTTGGCATCCGAACCCGTAGTATTAGTTAGCTTGTAGTATTATTAATTACCTTTTTTTTGCTTTCGACAAGCCTTTGCTTCCTGTAAGATTTTGCATCATTATATTCGCTTTTACGTGTTTACACAGCTAGGTGCAAGATATGAGTAACCATTGTCTGAACAAATACCAGCTAGCATCACTGATTGATTTTGCCAGACAATGATTTTTAACCATATTAGAAACCCTTAAATCTTCATAGGCTACTAAGTCGTTAGACTTGACTACGCAACGCGCTATTCTCTTAGCGTGTTCTATACGCTGCCTACTTACTTTTAAGTGTTTTTTAGCGTAAACAGTTCTAGCTTTTTTTCTACCACTAGAACCTTTTACTTTTTTGTAAATCCGTCTTTGAACCTGTTTTATTTTAGATTCGGCTTGCCTTAGAAACCTAGGATTAGGTTCTTGATAGCCGTTTGAATCTGTGTAAAAACTTTCAATGCCGACATCTAAACCAATCTCATTGCCTGTTTTAGGTTGAATGTCTTTAACTTCTATCCCTAAACAGAACTGAGCATAGTAACCATCAGCACGACGAAGCAAACGGATTCTCTTAATACTTTTAACACTGACGGGGCGACAAAACAGTCTAGAAAGCTTATTTGGTAAAGAGTGTAGCGATTCGTGGTAAGAAAAGATAGGTCTAGTTATGTCAAGAAGACCTATCTAATGATAATGTTGCCTGAATTGTACCAAAAACATTTAAAAAGTCAACTCAGCCTTGCGGATTACATCTTTCTTAAAATTTTGATTGCCCTGCTGCAATCAATTAAAAAAGTTAGTTTGGAAACCTTAGCTACAGTTCTACCAATTCCAATTACATTTGAAAGCCGGAGAAAGAGAATACAGAGGTTTCTATCATTACCAAACCTCTCAATTGAAAAAATTTGGTTCCCGATTGTTACCACATGGTTAGAGACAGAATTCACCTCCGAAAAAATAGTTCATGTAGTAATTGACCGTACAAATTGGGCTTGTGTAAATTTGTTTATGGTTAGTGTTGTTTGGGATAAAAGAGCGTTTCCAGTATATTTTGAATTATTACCCAAATTAGGTAGTAGTAATATTAATGAACAAACAGCAATTATTTCTAAAGTTTTACCAGTTTTCAAAAATCATAAAATTTGCGTATTAGGAGACCGAGAATTTTGTTCGATAAAACTGGCAAACTGGCTTAGAGAAAGAAGCATTTACTTCTGTCTTCGTATTAAAAAGAATCATTTAGTTGAGATGCAAACAGATATTTGGTTAGAATTAAATGAGCTAGGATTATCTCCAGGTGTCTCTTTCTTTTTGAAAGGAGTAAAAGTTACAAAATCTCAAGGTTTTACAAGCTTTAATCTTGCATGTAAATGGAAGCGGAAAATCTTGGGAGTGGCACCCGAAGAAGGATGGTTTATTTTAACAAATTTAGATAGTTTAGAGTCGGCGATCGCTTACTATAAAAAAAGATTTGATATTGAGGAAATGTTTCGAGACTTTAAGAGTGGTGGTTATAATCTAGAGGGGACTAATGTATCTGGTGAACGGTTAATTGTTCTAATTACATTGATTGCGATTGCTTACACTTCTGCCACAATTCAAGGACAAGAAATAAAACGTAAAGGAATACAGAAATATGTTGGTCGTGTTAAAGAATATGGGCGAACCCAAAGGCGACATAGCAGTTTTTATATCGGCTTATACGGCAATAATTGGGTCAATTTTATGGAACCTTGTATAGAATTAGTAACCGAATTAATGAAATTTAATATCAATAAGCGAAAGTATTATCAACGAGGATTGAGAGCTATGAGGCTTATTTTATCTGCCTCCTAGCGATTTTTGTCGCCCCGTCAGCTTTTAACATCGTAGGATTGAATATCCCATTTACCTAAAAGTTTTAATTCTCCTATACCTTTTTTATCGGTAAAACTAATACGCCTTTTAGTTGGATGTAGTTTCCAGCCTGATGTTTTATATTCGACTGAACGGCAGTTATTTTGAAACTGAGGAAAACCTTTCTTCCCAGATTTTTTGAATTTACAATTTTCGTAAAAACGAGATATAGCAAACCAACCGCGTTCAGCAGCAGACTGTACTGCCATTGAATTTAAGTCAGCTACAAATGAAAATTCCTTTCTTAGTTCCGTGGAATACTTGTTAAGGGCAAATTTATCAATTTTTAATTCCCGCGAAGCATCCATCCAGTATCTAATCGCTTTATTGCGAATAAATTGTGTTGTACGGATAGCATCGTCTATTGCATTATATTGAATCTGCTTACCTTTAATTTTGTATTCTAGAACTAACATTAATTTACCTTGTTTCTAAACTGCTACTTGTTTTCGACCTAGTAATAGATTAACATAAATATGTTCGCATTGTGTACAGTTGTGGTAAAAAAAGATTTACATATTAGGATAAGTGAACGTAGGCAACATAAGTTACGTCTATTGGCAATAGAAAAAGACAAAACAATAACTCAAATCATAGAAGATTTGATAGATACTCTACCTGAACCGGAAAATTCCAATGCAGGATGAATCCTGCTGCTAGCCTAGCCTTCGGCAACGCGAAGCGCGTACATCCCCTGTCTAAAGCACGAAAGACGCAACTGTGCTGCTGTTTCTCAGGGGTTTTCGGCATTTTCCTTATAATCAAGCAAAAAACAACCAGAGCGCCGTGCTAATGATGTTTAATAGTGAATGAATAAATATTTAGTTTTGTTAAGTTAATGATGATTAGATTTTGGCAAGTTCTGACTGGTTTCGTTTTAGCATTTTTGTTGCTCTTCCCTGTATCTGCCCAAGCTGCAAGTTCTTCAGGGGTAACGAGTTCAAATTCTTTGATACAACAAAATTTCAAGGGTCAAGATTTCTCCGGTCAAAGTTTGGTCACACAAGATTATACCAGCGCTAATTTAGAGAAAGCCAACTTTAGTAATGCTGATATGCGCGGAGTCGTATTTAATGGCACGGTTTTGCGCGATGTCAACTTGCATGGAGTGGACTTCAGTGAAGGTATTGCTTATTTATCAGATTTTAGAGGCGCTAATCTCAGCGACGCAGTGTTAACCAACGCCATGATGTTACGCTCTGTCTTTGATAATGTTGATGTTACCAATGCTGATTTTACCAATGCAGTTTTAGATGGAACTGAAATTAAGAAATTGTGCGCCAAAGCAAGCGGTGTCAACTCCAAGACTGGGGTAGCGACTCGCGAATCATTGGGTTGCAAGTAGAGAACTTGGAAGCGGGGGATAGGCAGCCAATTGACTGTCCCCTGACAGGTGTAGGTTTTTGATAAGGAGGTGAGGGGTTACAGCAAAAAAAGTAAGAAAATAGAGGTGGCAGAAATAGAGGGGGTGCAAGAAAAATGCTGAGAAATAAGCAGCTAAAAGAATGGTCATGCATAGTATCGAAACATATGAACCATCTGTCATTACCTCAAGTAAGCGGATTAGCAACCTGGAGCTTTGGCATGGTAATGACCAAATCAAGTAGCTTAAGCCAAGTATCAGAATTTATTGCCGCAGTAAATGGAGAAAAGCCAAATACAGTCAGACAAAGGCTAAAAGAATGGTACCAAGAAGCAGAAGCAAAGTCTGGCTCAAAGCGTTGTAGCTTGGATGTGACAACATGTTTTGAGGCATTAGTTTCATGGGTAATCAGCTTGCTACCAAAAGACATGGCACACATCGCTTTAGCAATGGATGCAACAAGTATCGGCGATCGCTTTGTGGTCTTATCAATTAACATACTACTTGCAGGGTGTGGAATTCCAGTTGCATGGCATATAGTCAAAGGCAATGAGCCAGGGAGTTGGCGACCACACTGGCAGTTATTGATTGAAAAACTTAGAGATGCAATTCCTAAGAACTTCGTCGTCATCCTCACTGCCGACCGAGGATTATATGCAGATTGGCTATTCCACATGATTGTAGATGTAGGTTGGCATCCATTTTTACGAATTAACACACAAGGACTGTTGCAAATCCCCCATTGAAGGAATGGAAGCCTCTAGTCGAACTGATTCGCGAACCAGGACAATCTTGGTCGGGTCGAGTTACTTGCTTTAAAACAAATCCTCTCGAATCAACTTTACTTGCTCAATGGGATTTGGGTTACAAAGAACCCTGGTTGATTTTGACCGATTTACAGCCAAATCAAGCCGATGTTTTATGGTACGGTTTGCGTCCTTCGACTGAGTGTGTTTACCGCGATGTTAAATCTGATGGCTGGCAATGGCAAAACACTCGCTTGATCAACCCTCAACGTGCTGAACGCCTATGGTTAGCAATTGCTGTTTCGACTTTGTGGATGGTTATGCTTGGTGGCGAGTCTGAATTAAATGCATTTTCAACCCATCCTGAATTACTCCCACCCCAGCATTACTTTTTGACTAAACCTCGCAAACATCAACCTTTGCGCCTTCTCTCTTGTTTCTTGCTTGGATGTATTACTCTTATTTCTGACCTCCTCAATCATGTTCCTATTCATCTCAATCGTTGGAGTTCTTTTCCTGCCAACCCTGTTGAACACTTTTACTGCCCTAATTCCTCTTAGGTTTATTACAAACCTACACCTGTCAGCCCCCATCTCTCCCCTCTTCCCTGTTATTCTGAGCAAATAAATGGGTAACTTGTAATTGGATGGTATATTTGTGTTGCCAAAGGCACAAGAAAAATTGCGATGAAGTCTGTTGCAGATACTCCCAAAATTGAATTGAATACCACAGAGAATCTCATAATTCTTACTTCCGAGTTGCGAAAGGTTTATAACACTGGCTTTTTCATGAACCAAAAAGTCGTGTCTCTGAAAAACTGCTCGCTGAAGGTATATAGAGGTGAAACTTTTGGATTACTGGGGCCAAATGGTGCTGGTAAGACAACGCTATTAAAACTATTATTAGGTATTATCCGTCCAACTTCCGGACGCGGTTTGCTCCTGGGTAAACCATTGGGCGATCGCACAGTCAAGCAGCGCATTGGTTATCTACCAGAAAATACCTACTTGTACGAATATCTCACAGGTTGGGAATTCTTGCAATTTGCGGCTGGGATATTTGGGATTTCCTCCAAAGTGCAGCGTCAGCGCATTCCCCAGTTATTAGAGTTGGTGGGATTGTCGCTAGCAGATGCCAAGAAAAAACAGATGCGTCGTTACTCCAAAGGGATGTTACAGCGTGTAGGCATGGCACAGGCTTTGATTAACGACCCGGAACTGGTATTTTTAGATGAGCCAATGTCAGGACTTGACCCGTTGGGACGTTATCAAATGCGGGAAACTATCTTAACCCTGAAAGCTCAAGGAAAGACAATTTTCTTCAATAGTCATATTTTGAGCGAAGTCGAGAAAATTTGCGATCGTATTGCAATTCTCTCCAAGGGTGAACTAGTTTGTTCTGGTTCGTTGGATGAGCTATTGGGTAATACCAATGCCTACCGCCTCAAAGGACAGGGCGGAGATTGGGATGTGTTAAAAAAATGGATACCCGAAATTCAATTTACTGCTGATGGTTATTGGGAAGGTGCATTAGAGGGAGACTATTATGATTTTCTTGCGAGTCTCCGATTGATGGGGGCAAATGTAGTAGCGATGAATTTGTCGCGTCCATCTTTGGAAGAATTTTTTATCGGGCAAATTCAAGGCTAGCAGTTCACCGGAAATGAAACGCTCACGCCGAAGTCTTGCTTACCTTTGGGAAATAGCAAGCGAGACGCTTGCACTACTTATTTTTGTAAGCTGATACACAGTTAAATTGTATAAAGAAAAAATATCTAGCTATTGTTGTAGTGCGGGCATCCTGCCCGCTTTGTCTATATAAATTAGACCCTTAACAGCTTATGATTCCTAATATTTTCGGAATGTATAAATATTTTTGCACTAAGCTACGACGCATCTAATTTGGATATAAGACGCGGGCAAGATGCCCCGGAGTTTTTCGTGAAGAATATCTCCCGGAAACTCCTCTCCGCACTACAATAATTTTGCGGACATGATATTATCTTCCACAGACGTTAATAAGCTCCACTTTTGAGCAAAACCACTGATACTGTTTTGAAGAGTATTTGCAAGTCCAACCAAATTGACCAATTTTCAATATAGTGAATATCTAGCTTCACCGCATCCTCGAATTTTTCTATGTTGGAACGTCCTGATACCTGCCAAAGTCCAGTAATTCCAGGTAAAACTTCCTGACGAATAAAGTGATGGTTTTGAAATCTTTCGACATCACGAATTGGTAAGGGACGAGGGCCAACTAAACTCATTTCACCAACAACAACATTAAACAATTGTGGCAATTCGTCAAGACTGTAGCGGCGTAAAAATTTGCCAATTCGGGTAATCCGAGGGTCATCTTTCAGTTTAAATAAAACCCCATCTTTGATTTCGTTTTTAGCCTCAAGTTTCGCTTGGATTTTGTCCGCATCCGTTATCATTGTGCGGAATTTCCAAATTTTGAACTCTTTACCACTTAAACCGACTCGTTTCTGGCGAAAGAAAATACATCCTGGGGAGTCAAGTTTAATTAAGGTGGCAATAAGTAGATATACTGGTGCCAGTAAAAAGATCAGGATAACTGAAAAAACTAAGTCAAAGCAACGTTTCAACCAAAAATCTACACCGACAAACATGGGTGCAGAAATTTTTGGACAAAGGACATTATCTATCCAGGTAAATTCAGATTTGGGATGATGATATTCTTCTTGGGTTGGTAATATACGAATGTGAATTCCCGCAGTTTGGAAATGCCAACATACATATTGTCGTCTTTTAATCGCATCCCAGGATATAAAAGCTTCAGTGATTCCCAAATGTCGGATATATTCAAACGTGGCTTCGCGATTGGCTAAATCCAAGCAGCTGGAGTCAGCAATTTGCAAAACTTTATAAGCTTTTTCTTTCTCAACTAACTTAGTATGGTATTTTTCGTCCTGTTTATCGCTGATTAAGAATACAGGGTGACGAAGTTTTCCACATGCGCGGATAAATGATGTGATGGCATCAATCAAATAGCGAGAGATGCATATACAGATAATGGATAGTAACCAGAATAATAAAAAACTTGAACGGGATATATAGCGATTGGGTTCGTATAAAAAAGCAATTAATAGCAGAATTAATATTGACAGCGAAACTGCTTTGACTATGCCAACATAGTTACGGCGGCTACTACCTTGCTTGTAGAGCTTTATAGCTGTAAAAATACTAATTTGAACAGTTGTATTAATTAGTACAAAAGAAGGCTTTTCCGTCCAAGGTGATTGAGCATCTGTTCCCAGAAATAGCGCTGTCTTCCAAGCAAAGACAAGGGAAATAATATCAAATATTACCAGTGTGACTATCCGTAGAGAGCGGATAATTATTCCTTTTTGCAGTCTGAAGAATTTAGCGGCTCTTAAATCCGGTTTGAAACTCTTAAGCGGAGTCTTATTCATAGGGATATTGCGATCGCTCGTTGTTGTGTGAGTGGAAGTGTGAGTAAGTAGGAAAGTCAGTATTGATTAAAAGTAAATGTCAACCTCGTCTAACTTGAGAACTACCATTTCTCATAAATATTTGGGTTTAGGTGCAACTATTTTCTTGTTCCACTATTTAAACTGTGGTGCGAGTGGACGACGGGGTGTGCCGCCACCACCAACACTGTCTGGAGCGTTGTTTGTCACTACTTTTAGGTATTTTGGCAGTTCTTGAAGACCGCTCCATGGAAGTTCGGCAGCCTCTTCTTGTGCTTGAGGTTCGACATAGAGGTTGAGATGACCCCGATCCACAACATATGCACCGTAGTCTTGGAGCGATCGCGCCAGTTCGTAGAGTGGCGTGCCAGGAGAACCCGCAATCTCCTCAATATTTACCTCCGGTGGGATTGCCAACAATGACCCCATATACATATTGCCTGTACCTGTATAGTTATTTTCAGCAGAGTTGGCAGGCCAGACGTAGGATTTTCCACTAGGAGTTTTCTGGTTCAAGACGGAAGTAGTTATAGACATACGCAGTGCATGTCTGATGCCATTCCGGAATTCTCCTTTGCGGATCAGTCCAGCCGTGCAAGAACCACCGTAGGCACATGAGCCGATATATTTATCGGAGATACCAAAACTTCGCAAGTCAATCTTGTTTGGGAACGGCGCTTCAAGATCACCATCGGCGCGCCGACGTGCCGAGAGCATCTCGTTGACGAAGTTGTGGGTCTCGTCGATGATATGTAGATGGGCATCCCCAGCTGGATCGGGTTTTGCGGCTTCTGGTACGTGCATCTCAAAAGCAACATAGCCATTTTCTCCCCCATCTGTACGGTAAATCTTGCGAATTGGGTCAGATTCTTTAGCAATGAATACCGGGATAGTCCATTCCGATGAATTGATGAGCAGTCCGTACTTCAGAGCTTCTGTTGTCCAATTAGGCGAACTGATAGTCTCATATTTTGCCTCTGATCCAATTGGCATGTTCCACGGACTCCTCGCATCGAAAGGCCAGTAGGCAGGATCGCGTATCTCGCTACCATTGACCATCGGTATACAGATCACCGTAAGTGCAGTCAAAACAACCGCAATCTTACAGATTAATAGAGTGAGACGGCGACGAGAATAGATTACGTAGCCAGGGAATGATTGTTTGTAACTCATTGACAAAACCTACTAAGACCCAGACAAACTCAATTTCTGCTTAAGCACTAGCAGAATAAAAATGGCGTTTCCAAAAAAGTAGCGTTGCCATAAACGTCGAGGTTCAGCAAGCAACCGAAAAAACCACTCTAAACCCGATTTCTGCATTAATTTTGGTGCTCTTTTCACCATACCCGCAACTAATTCAAAGCTAACTCCAATACCAATTGATACTGGAACACCAAGCTGTTGGTAATTATCGTATATCCAATACTCTTGCTTCGGAGCTCCTAACCCAACAAAGAGAATATCGGGTGCTGCTGCTTGAATAGTAGAATTAATTTGTTGTAATTCTCTGATATCTGACTCAAATCCGTAGGGTGGACAATAAGCCCCAACAATTTTGAGGTTTGGATATTTTCTTTTCAAAATTTGCGTAGCTTTTTCTGCTGCTAGAGGACGACCACCTAATAAAAAAACCTTCAGTCCTCTGTCTGCACTAAGTTTACATAACTCCTCGAACAAATCTGTTCCATTTACCCGACCAGACAAAGGTGTATTTAATAACTTAGCTGCCCACAAAAGAGGAACACCATCAGGTACAACGAGAAAAGCTTTGCGATAAATCTCACGAAACCGAGCATCACGTTGTAGAGTGACAATATGTTGTGCATTAGGTGTAACTACATATTTAGGCTTTCTGTTCCTGATTACATGATGTGTGATCGCTTCTGTAACTTGTTCAAAGGAGTATTTGTCAATATTGATACCGCAGATATTGACTCTAGTTAGATCACTCATAGATTATTTATCTTGAAATCAAAAAGTTACAACTTCAGTAAAAGTAGTGCATTTTGTACTACCATGCCCCATACTGATCTGAAGATAATTTTCCAATTCTTTGCCGAAGAAAGCCTTTCACTTTTAAAGCAATTAGCGGATCGAAATACTTAATAGGAAGAGTCGCTATTTCACGCAAAAGCCAATTGAGATAGAAAAAGCGACGTTTGATTTTTATTTGTTCTGAGGCTTCACCAGTAATACTAGAAGCTATTTGCCAAGTTTCTTGAAGCAATTTCAGTCTGTTTAAAAGCTGACCGCTCTTACCATTTAGGGAGAAAGAAGCAAGAGGAGTATCAACGTAGTAAAACTTTACTCCAGAGATGTAAGCTTGGGATATAAAGTTATAATCAGCAGCCATTGTGTAAGTTAAATCAAATAGACCTACTTGTTCATATATTTTCTTTTTCACAAAACAGCTAGGATGACCAATTGTGAATTTCATTGCCAAGTTTTCTAATGCTCCTGGTTGAAATGTGCTGATATATTGACCATTCACATAATTTTTGACAGGTGAATAAACAATAGAAACTTCTGGATGATTTAGAAATACTTTCTCAACTACACTGAGAGCACTTTCGTTATACCAATCATCAGAGTTAATAATACCAATTACATCTCCTGTAGCCAGATTTATTCCTTTATTCATCGCATCATAGATGCCTTTATCTTTTTCGGAGATTAGTAAATTGATGTGATGAGAATATTGACTAATAATTTCTAGGGTTTTATCTTGTGAACCACCATCAATAATAATATATTCTATGTCTGAGTTTATTTTTTGATTAATTACACTCCAAATAGTCTGTTCAAGCGTTTTTTCGGCATTATAAACAGGCGTGATAATTGATATTTTCACGTTTGATATACCTCATAATATTTGTTTGTATTGAAGTTCAATTAGAAAACGGTTAATGATTTACGCCCTGTTTTATGCCAATTGATAGCAGTTTTGTAAATATTGATGATCATTTGATAGTTTTTATCAGGGGAGTAGTGGTCTTCATATTGCTTTCGAGCCATGACACCCCGACGTTTTAGTTCTGTGGTATCCGACCAAGCCTGTTCTACTGTATGAGCTAAATCTTGGGCATCTTTTGGGGTAAAATCCCAGCCAGAATATCCTTCTTTAACAAGTTCTGTAATCCCACCCACACGACTAGCTATAGCAGGTAAACCTGTGGCAAAAGCTTCAGTAATAGTCATGGGGAATCCTTCATACCATTCAGAAGGAAATATTAATACGCTAGCATTTTGCATCAGGTGAATAACTTTATCTCTTGGCAATGAACCCAAGTATTCAACGTTGTTAGCTAGATTACTCTGAAGCAAAATTTCTAATGGTCCCTGACCAACAATTTTCAAAGGAATATCTTTCTTTAAAAGATGCCAAGCTTTCAGTAGTGTTTCTATCCCCTTATATTGCACAAGTTTTCCAACAAATAATGCATATCCACCTGTATGTTCACCTACTTGAATATCTGAGGTTACAAAATTGGGTTTGACGGCTATTTTTTCAGCAGGTAAACCACCTTCAATAAATTTCTGTCGTGCAAATCTAGTTAAAGCAATATAGATATCAACATCGTTTTTATAAGTTTTTTTGAAACGATGATTTATCAAGCCTGCAACTGCAACAGTAGTTTGAGAACGGCTACCACGGTAGCAACCATGAATTACAGCAGGAGAGGGAATAGATTTTCCAATACATTCTTCACAAATACCATCATCGCGGTAAAGATAAGCTCCAGGACAAATAAGTTTATAGTTATGTAAAGTGTGAATTACAGGAATGCCAGTATCATTACAAGCAGCATAGACTGAAGGTGAAATTAAAGGGATTGTATTGTGGACATGAACAATATCTGGTTGAAAATCCTGTATTTTATTGTGGATGTTTCGGTAAGATTCCGCAGACCAAATTGATTGTAAGCCAATCTTTGCTTTCGTGAGAAAATTGGAATTTTCAATACCTGAGTTTTCAACAATCCACTGCTGAATTTCATGACCATACTGTTTGAGAATTTCATACTCAGCTGCAACAACAACTTCTTCACCGCCCATATGTTGGTAGGCGTTGTGTACTTGTATAATTTTCATTCTATCGTTTCCTATGACAAAATATTAGCAGAATATTATTTATTAAATTAATGGTTTATTGTTTGATTATATCGATTATTATAATTAACCTTTGGCTCAATTGAGAAAAATAAAATTAAATAACTAAAGTATTGATCACAAATTGATTGAGAATACAATTCTGATTAATTTTGATAGAATTGATACTTATTACCTCATGCAGAAATAATGATTTTGACTGTCAAGATGCGGTCGTTAACTTTGCAAAGTTAATCTCTCAAAAAGATAATTTAAATTATTAATATCGACTATCATGTCACCTCTACTTTGCCTCAACTTTTCACTGTAAGGTTGCCGACAATCAAGACACCAATAAGGGAAATCTAGTATATTCGATATTAAATAGTAATGAGGACTAACCCAGGGAGTGACAAACTCGATAACTATTGGTTGTTTCTGCGAGAATATGATATTAGTGAACCCAGCACCATGAGGTCCTATGATTATTTCTGCGGATGAGAAGAGTTGAATTTGCTCCGTAAAACTCATAGTTTCTAATGAATAGCTGACAAAACCGTATGGAGATAAAACTTGCATGACTTCATCTTCATTTATTACTCTGCGTCCTGAAGCTTGAGAACGTGAAATATATATTCTTTTTGAAAAGAAATTTTGATTTATATCAGTAGTAGAAAGATTACTAAATATGCGCTGACGCAGCCAATGCAATGCAGAGGGCGATATCCAGTTACCTGGCTGTCTAAATGCTGGTACTACTAGTTTTTTAACATTTACTTTTGTCTTGTCCCACTGTATACAATCATCTAGACTATAGCCTACAAGTTTCAAAGACTCTATTTGCCATGAGGTAGGGTTAGAGTCAATAATTAAGAGAGGTTTGCAGCCTGTCTGTTCTTGATAATATTCAAGTCCCTCTATACGTGTTAAAACGTCTAAAAACCAGTGATAATAAGTCTTGCTCCAGAAGCTCACTAATGAACAGCATGTATCTAGCTGATGTATTTCTAATTTAGGTAATTTTTTTAGAAATAAACTTTGTAGAGAAATACTACCTTGATATCTAGGACTTAAGTCCGCAATGGGAGGTAAAGTAGTTTCTGCAATAATATTTGCTTTATTATCAAAGCCAACTGCTGTAGAACCTACAAGTTGGGCATTTGGTATTTCAGAAACAAATGGTTGACTTATGGCGTGTGTAGCACTTGTTATTTTGATTGCTTCTGGTATTTCTCCTATATTGTTCGGCTTTTTTGGTTGGACATATTCTTGAGAGCCGAAATATAAAACGGTATATCTTATATAGTCAGTGACTAGCTGTTTTCTTGGTATAACTGCTAGATTAAGAAGTTTTAAGATAGTAATTAATATTGATTTGTCTTGTGGATATTTGCGTAGTAAATTTATAAGTATTTTGAACATTGTATTGATACTCATTACTCATAATACTATAATGATGCTCAAAATAATGGATTTATTTGTATCATTCCAAAGTATTAATACCCTTATACAGTGGGTTCAAATTGAGAATGCTGTACTTTTTTAGAAGTAAATGGTTTTATGGGCATCATAATTTCATCATAGTAAGTAGAGATTTTCAGAGCGACTTGTTTCCAAGTTTGTGACTTTGCAAAATTATAGCCAGATATTCCCATTGCCAGACGTTCTTCTGGATTTTCATACATATACTCAACTGCCTCAGCTAGTGCAGTAACAGTTTCTGTTGGGTTTTTAATAGGAATTTTAATACCAGCATTATTTGGTACAAAGTCTCTTGCTCCTTGGTGATTTAAACAGATTATAGGTAGAGCTTGCGCCATTGCTTCCATTAGCTGCGAACCAAAGGTATCTCGCATACTAGTGAATAAAAGAACATCGCTCTTCAAATAGTTATTCCTTACTTCTTCCCAGGAAACTTGATGTATATGCTCAACCTTATCTTCTATATTTAATTCTTTAGTCCAGCTAGATACATAACAATCTTGAGGTCCACTACCCAAAATAGTCAGTTTGAAAGGTATTGATGGATTCACTTTTGAAAGAGCTTCTAGAGCAAGAAGTAAAGCTTTTCTTGGATACAAACGACCAACCCAAAGTAAACGTAACTCTTGTGAAATTGTTCTATTTGGAGGTTCTTCGCAAAAATAGTCTTCAGATAAGTGGGTATCTAAAAAAAGTTCAATACGTTGTGCACCAAGTCTACGACCAAGATGTATTGTGTCACTATTAGCAGCTAATAGTAGATTAGTTCGCTTCATTGTTGTACGTAGAGGAAGTGCTAGAGGTAACAGTTTTTCAGTGATAAAAGTACGAATTCCTTCTAAACGCCATTCCTTAAGAAAATACTTTTTGAAGACAGGTGATGCAACTTGTCCACCACCAGCAGGACCGAATATCAGAGGCTTTTGCAGCCGCCAAAGCCATGAGCCACAGGGTAAGCTAGCGATCGTTATGTGGTGAATAAGATCAAAATTCTGCTCTTGATCGAGTTGTAATGCAACTTTATAAGCATAATACTGCCATACCAGGTAGTGATAGTTACTACTGTCTCTACCAAAAACATGGTACATGAGATTGTTGAACCATACTGGATGCTCAACGTATACAAAGTGTAAATTCTGTATTGGGCTGTCAGTTAATGTAGCCTCTATTTTAGCTTTGTTAAAAGAAGCAGTTAGTACCCAAATCTCATAGCCTAACTTAGCCAGTTCACTTGAACAGTACCAGCCAAATCCCTCATCTCTGGTTCTATTGGGTAGACATGCATAAGCAGAAATTAGTATTTTCATCAGTCTGACATTAAACAATTTCTTAGTGAATAATTTCTTGATATAGATTCAAATACTCAGAAGCTACTGTTTGGGGATGAAAATTTAGTTTGGCAAAATTTCTTGCATTTTGTGACCAATATAATAGTTGCTCTGATTGATTGTTAAGCAGTTCAGATAATTTACAAGCAGCTTCTTTGGGGTTTAGTGTGAAAAGACACCCTAAATTATACTGAGAAAAAGTCTCAGCAATGTTGTGTGTATTGGAAATCGCGCAAGGCAATCCTATATACATAGCTTCAGCAATAGAAACGCCAAATGCTTCCCAGCGTGATGCTTGAATATAGAGAGTTGCTTCGGATAGAACTTTTAATTTTTCGTCTCCAAAAATTGGATTGTGTAAATAAACATTACCAGGAATATTTAACTTAATCTTTTCAAGCCATTGCATGGTTTTGATATATTCATTCCCATACAAATGAAATTCAAATTCTGGTAAAAAACGTGCAATCTCCACTAAAATATCTATGCCTTTGTGCAAAACATCAAAGCGACCCATATAAACTAGTCGCTTGGCTTTAATATTTTTTGTCCAAGTGTATTTATCAAGTTTACTAATTTCAATAGGGTTAGGAACACTGCGGAGAATTCCTTGATAATTGGAAATAAATTTATTAATTGTTTCTGTTTCAGAAGGTGTTACTCCTGTAATTGCAGATGAAGCACTCAATCTGGGTTTTTCTATGAATAAGCTATAAAGACTTTTTTTAAACCAATCTCGGCGTAAGAATTGAGGTGTCATTGAATGTGGAGTAGAGACATAAGGAATTCCTCGTCTAAATAAATTAAAAGATAACGTGGCTTGTTCTGGTGAAAACACACCGTGCATATGGACAATTTGTGGTGCTTGGGAAGATAGTAGGGACTTTAACAGCTTTGGTTCATAACTCCACTTTGTTGTTGAAATATGAATCAAATTTAGTCCACTCTGTTCAGAGAAATATAAAGCATCTTTATTAATTTTTGTAACTATCATAGATACTTTATGTCCCATCAAAGCCTGTTCTTTTGCAACTAACCAAACTGTATTATTGAGTCCGTTTACTATTTCTGGAGATGGGAACCCTCCAACATGCCAAATTTTCATTAGTATCTTGAAATTAAAAGAACTATTTTAATCACAAACTAACAATTTTTTTTGCATTGCATTATGCTTCCAAATTCCTAGTTTGTACCTCATCAGTGATAGGCTTAAGTTAAATAAATTACAATTTTTGGATGAAATAGTTTCAACAGCTATGGGATTAATATTATGCCAAGAATGATTGACGTGATTACTAAAATCTCCTAAAAAATGTCTATATCTAGAAACAAAGTGAGCTGCTATTGTTTGATCTGTAATACTTTGTTTAGATTGTACTAAAACAACCTGTTGAGGATGCCATTGCCTACTACCAATGTGATGTGCTAGAGCGCTCCAACAAGTTTGCTCGTGCCAGTAACTATCATGATTAAATATATTCTGGCTAATTAACCACTCAATAAAGTCTAAATCGTAAGCTGTTTTGCGAATAAATATTAATCCTGCATTTACTTTACTTATAAGCCCCACATGTTGAGATTCCCCGATTGCATATCGAAGAGAAGTATCTGTATTATTCAAGAATTTAATTGGACTCTGTCTTAAAAACTTCCAGGGGAAAACTGCATAAGCTTCTCGACAATCCATTTGAAAAATTGCTGAAGTTTCGGGATTAGGAAAATAGAACATTTTTTGAAAGGGCCGCAAAAAGAGAATATCACTGTCGCAATAAGCCATATCACCTGCACTAAGTAAGACAATATCTAGTAGTTTCAGACCTAAAACATTCATATTCCTATACTTCAGGGCATTTGGATGTAATCTCAAATGCTGGCGCATTAATTCGTCAGCTTCAGATCGACAAATTACTTCTGCACAACGATTGCTTGCATCTGAATCACTGAGTTTAGTTTTCAGTTTATCTATGTCTTCATCTGTTAGTGAGCCATCATCATGAATTACTAAGTGTAGAGGTTCTGAGGAGAATTTTAATAGAGACCCTAAACACAAAATAGCCATATCTACATGATGATGACACACTAAACTACGTACGATTAAGGGTTGGCTTACTTGAGACATACATCGCTTACCAAAAATACTTCAATCAAGAAAATCCAATACATAGCGTAGTTACAATTTAGTAGGTTATTCAGTTTTAATAAAGTTATATTTCTGATTTTTTTTGTTCTCATCTAAATAGTATTTCCTTAAAAAGAGATAAATATCGAGATGCCTGAATTTCTAAGGTAAATTCCTGTTCAACTTTCTCACGGGCGTGATCGCACATTTTTCGATGCCGCTCTTTATTCTCTAACACCCAGGCTATTCCTTGAGCTAAATCTTCAACTTCAAAAGGTTGAGCTAAATAACCATTTTTTTGGTGTTCAATCATATCTGGCATCCCACCGATGTTGAAGGCGACACAGGGAGTTCCACACGACATCGCTTCCATAACTGTGTTGGGTAAATTGTCTTGAACGGAAGGCGCGACGAAGACATCCACTGCGGCATAAATTTGCGCTAGGGAAATATCATCACTCAATTTCCCTAAATAATTGGCTTTAAAACCAAAATCTGCATGGTTATCTGGTTGTGAAGCACCTATCACAACTAGTTCTATTTTGTCTTGCCATCCAGACTTGCATAAGCCATGTAATGCTTCTTGGAGAAAATGAAATCCTTTGCGAGGAGCGCTAGTTGCGTTGATTGCTCCGAAAAGAATTAGTTTTTTATCTTGGGGTAAATTCAGCAATTCTCGAATTAAATGGCGATCAATAGGTTTGTATTGCTGGGTATCAATTCCGTTGGGAATAATTTTAATTTGCTTATCCTTGAATAAAGAACTGGAACTAGCACATTTTGCCATCCACTTACTTAGGCATACAACAGTCAAGTTAATATCTTTCCAAGCTTTATGTTTTCTCTGCCAAATATTGCGTGATAAATCAAAGTTTTTATTGCTGCCAAGTAAAGGGCAAGCGCCACAAGAATCAATATATTTATTACAGTTTTGAGTATAATGACATCCTCCTGTAAATGCCCACATATCATGGAGAGTCCATACAAGTGGTTTATTTAACTTCGCAATTGTTTCAATTTGCAAATGGCTTTTATTAATCCAATGTAGATTAATAATATCGGGATTGAGTTGATTAATTCTTGGAAGAATTTGTTCGGGTGCCCATTGAGTAGAAAACTCTGTTTTTTGACGGTGCTTATAAAAGCGAAGTGGTATACCGTCTAATATATATCCTATGTTGGCAAGGGTTTTTTCTAGATTTGTTTGTGGAGAAACGACTGTTTTATCATCACTAAATTTAGCTTGGACTAACATCTGAGAATTAATGTTGGTATGCTGAAGACCTTGATGTAATCGGTAAGCAGCACGGGCAGCACCTCCGGCAGTATCATAGGTACTTATGTGTATTATTTTCACTAGTTCAAAAAAATAATATAAATTTTCTAAGATAAATTTTCGATAAAGTTTTACATTACTAAGCTGTTTTCTGGCTTCCAAAGTGATTTTTGGCGAGTTATAAAAATCCGGTGAAAGTTAATAGCAGCGTAACAAGAATGTGATACATATAACACCCAAAAGATGTGACGGAAGGCGAAAAAACCTCCATAGGATTCGTAATAACTAGTAATTGCTAAAAATAATGAACTTTGAAGCATCCAAAAAAATTCATTTTGTTTTGTTACACCTAGCAATAAAGTAATTTGAGCCAAAGTGATGGTCAAAGTAATAGCAACTAGCGATAGTCCCAACCATCCTAGCTGCAAAAATATATCCATATAACTACTATGAGCATTACCGCCACCATCGCCTGCACCCCCAATCCAAGGGAATGAAACTGCTACCGCTCTACCTTCATCAAGGTCAGTCCAAAAACCTGCATAGCCATAACCCAGCCAAGGTCTTTGCATACCTCTATCTATTAAGTAATTCCATAATTGCTCACGTCCGTTAAATCCGAGGTCTTTACCTAGTAAATCAACTACAATATACTCAAAATTAAGGGTCACAGTCACACCCACAACAACAGTAATAAATAAGGCAGTAATTATTAAGCAAGTCCTCAATTTATATTGTTGTTTAATTATTTGATTCAGAGGCAAAATTGTCAGTAACCCCACAAATATTCCTAAACTTCCTTTTCCTTGAGTTCGGAGCAAAATAAAGAATGCAACAACAAGACCAAGCCATGCCAACCAGCGATGCTTTTTATTACCATATAAAGCATGTGTGAAACAAAAAGTTCCAGCCAGCGCCATTGCCGCAGACAACTCATTTTTATGTCGGGTGATTCCTTTCCAAACTTCTCCATCTGTTCCATAGCCAGGCATGAGTAAAGGCACTAGGAGATTTAGAAATATAGATATACCAAATATCCAAGCTAGCTGTTTCATATACTGTTGGGGAGTATAGCGAGCCGCTAGATAAATACCAAATGCAGTAGAGCATACAAAAGCTCTCGAATAAGCTAGTGTGGCATCTGGAGTTGTTGACCAAAGTGTTGACGCAGGAATAACAATTAATGCTATCAGTATAGGCAGGTTTCTTGTAAGTACCCAAAAATAGTGTTTCCAGCACCGAGAGATGAGGATTGGAACAACAACAAAACCAAATAGTGCCCAAGCTTGAGTTAATTGTCCAGAAATATCAAGTCCTAAGTAATATATAAATATGATAAAAGTAAGTGCTATTTCTAAATTGTCTATTGATTGTTTTTTGAATTTCAGGATTTGAATCATATTCAAATAGATTAAAATATTATTTTTTGAGCATTTTCCAGATTAATCTTTGAAATAAATTAGGATTTAGAGATGAGAATAAAGTATCAAGTGTAATATTGTCTGCTTGCAAATGGCGAATCATTATTTCTGGATGCTTTATGGGAAAATTTATGGCTTGCGTAGGCATATTGGCAAGTATGCTTTTTTCTCCTGTTATATGGGCAGAATCTGCCCCAAATCCAATATTTGATACTAAATTAACGTGAGAAATAATCCCCAAACTATGATTAAGCCAGCAGGCAAATTGCCATTGAAAATCCCAAGTTCCGTAATGATTACCGTCATACATTTTTTGAAATACTTTTGTCCAAATTTTGACTGCTTTGGGATTCCCTAATATATCCATGAGAAAATCATGTTGATTAATTTGTGGCCAATAATTCATGTAAAAATCATAATTTTTCCACGCCCTTTTCCATGTTGCCCAACCCCAAATATGGTTGTAGCGAGAGAAGTAGTAGTCACTATCACAGCTAGTGCGTCCAAACTGAACATTTTGACCAGATATTGAGGCAATTCGTTCGTCATGTTTGTATTTTTCTAAGAGTTCTTCACAAAAGCGAAAAAAAGTAGGGTGTGGTAAACAGTCATCCTCTAAAATTATTGCTTCTTCTACCTGCTCAAAAACCCAATCTAAACCACTAGACACACGTTTAGCGCAACCTAAATTGGTATCAGAGTAGTTTTTTAATACTTCGCAGTCCCAATCCACTCGTTCAATAATTATACGAGTCGCTTGACATTTTTCTGCTTCAAATGCTTGGTTGCTACGCGCTCCATCTGCTATTACTAATAGTTTTTTGGGTTTGGCTTGACGAATTGCGTCAAATACTTTTTCTGTTGTATGTGGACGTTTGAAGACTATGAAAGCAACTGGAGTTTTCATTTATCTTTACAATTTAAGCTGAAATATTACTTTTTTCATCTCTCTGATAAAATACTGTATTTAGAGCATGATTAAATATAGTGGATATTGAACGTTTCCAAATCCTTGCTATATTGAAAATTATCCATTTTGGGGGACAAGATAATATTATAAAAGCTGTCCAAGCCATAGGATTATTCATAGATTTATGAGAAAAGTATTTTTTGATAAAGTCTATAAACTTAGATTTTTTTAAATCACTATATCCAGTAGTATCTTCATTTACATATATATTCAATTCGGGATGTATACAAAGTTTTAATCCTTTTTGATGTGCGCGAATTGTAAATTCATAATCAGATAAATAATGTGGTAAAATATTTGGATAGAAATTGCCAATTGTGAGAAGGTCAGCAAATCTTAAAAATAAACCCATAGTTGCGAGACAGTTAATTTCTCCTTCGCAAAAAGTTTGTTTAAATGTTAAAGCTTTCATGTCTGCTTTAACTCCTATATTGACAGGGAGACCAGTTTGTTTACCAAAAGATTGTGCCAGTAAAAGGCTATGTTGCTTATCTTCTAAAATTTTAACTGCCTTTTCTAAGAAAAATTTATCAAAAGTAACATCATCATTGATCATGAGTACGATGTCATGACTGTTAATAGAATTATTCTTTAGCCAATTAATACCTTGTTGTAATCCTCCAGCCCACCACCAATTTCCTTTACCCTTGATAATTACAGTAGAAGAAAGTTCATTTTTAACGGCTTCTTCTGTACCGTCTGTTGAACCATCATCAATCAGGATGAGTTGATAGTTTTGGTATCTTTGTACTTTTAAACAACCAACAAAATTGAGAGTAATATCTCTACGATTATGAACAGGTAAAATAATATATATTTTATTCATATTTGTTTTGTCTCTACTCCTTAAAGACTAAGATATTTTAAATGCAAGGATATTTTTATCAAAATTTATTGACATAATAAATAATTAAGCATCACTAATTTATTTTTGATTAAACCAAAATATTTTCCTTCTTAACTTGGAAGTAAATTTGTCACTTTCTTTCATATCTTTACCATAATATGTATTGTCAAATTCCCAAGCATCGGCATCACGATTTGCAACCACAAAAGGAGGATGTTGAATTTCCCAAATATCCGATAATGGCAAATTCGCTCGCGGATCACTTTCATCAGCCACATGTGTCGCATCTGAGCGAAAACCAAGGTTACATATTAAGTTAGAGTTGGGTACAATACATAGTCCATTTTGATTAAAGCAAGTATAAGTCCATTGAAAATCCCATGCATTGAGTATATGTGGATCCTCGTACATTTGATCAAATGTATTTTTCCAATACCTATATTCATATGGATCTAAGCAAATAAACCTCAGTAAATCTGTGCGCTTAAACTCTGGCCAGCTTTTCATGTGATAGTCATAGTGTTTCCAAGCTCTGCGCCAAGAAGCCCAACCGCAAGTCAAAGGATATTTGGAAAAGTAGTAACTATAAGCAGTATGGCTTTGACCATGCTGGTAGTTGTCACCACTAATCAGCATGATTCTTTCATCATGTCTGTAGTATTCTAGAAGTTCTTGACAAAAGAAAAAGAAAGAAGGAGATGGAAGAACATCATCTTCTAGTATGATTGCTTCTTCTACATGAGAAAAAACCCAATCAATAGCACTCGCTGGACGCTTACTACATCCTAAATTTTTATCGGAGAAGTCAGTTAAAACTTCACAGTCCCAATCTACTCTCTCAATAACTGATCTGGCTTTTTGGCATTTTTCTGCTTCTTCAGGAAAGCGTGGACCATCTGCAATTACGAATAATTTTTTTGGTTTAGCTTGAGCAATAGCATGAAATACTTGTTCTGTTAGATCAGGGCGATTGAAAATGATGAAAGCTACGGGTGTTATTAATGACATATCTCAAAAAATATCTAGTTCTTTGTTACTACTTGTTCTTAGTGGTGCAGAAAAGTCCTGGAATCCTTATAAATAAAGGATTTTCGACGAGACGGATATTTTAGCGTTTCTCAAAAAATGGAACGAGGATAATAGCTTTCAGGCGCTATTTTGACCATCTACGCAGTCCGTCATGAGACTCAGAAAAGTTTTCTGCACCACCAAGCTACTTGTTATTGCTTAACTTAATGTATTAGCCTTACTAATATGAGATAGTCATTGATTTTGTATACGTCTGATAAATTTGACTGCATCAGAACCTAAGATGACTTGCAATGCTATTCGTATATATCTTTGTTGAAATATAATATGCTTATTTAATAGATATGATTTAATTAAAAATTGCCAAGCAATATTTTTATTTTCATGTAAATAGTAGTTAGCTAACTCTAATATTTGCTTACTAAGGCGATTGTACAGTTGGTTATCGTGAGTTATACGCTCTATTTTTGTGAGTTTATAGTAATCACAAAAAGTACAATTTAGTATCAATATTTTTTCTATAATTTTATTTACATCTTGTAAACTCAATAAATTAAGGTGTTCAAAATAACCTATCCATAAAGCAGATATTGTCTTTAACTGCACCTTGTCGCTCAAAATATTAGTCTGAGTCCAACCCAGTAAATTTTCTATATTGTTAATTCTGATTTTGAGTGGCTCATTTTCAACTATACTGCCATAAGTAGCAGTCATAGATGATGGATTAAGTCGCAATTTTAATAAATATTCGTTGAGATTTGCAACTTTTAATTTGCAGGCAATTCTACACCATAAGTCGTAATCCTGAGCATAAATAAATGTCTCATCATAGAATCCTACTTGCTCTAAAATTGTGGATTTACGAAACATGACCGAACTATGTATAAAACTACAACAGAAAGATAATTCCCAACGAATTTGTGTACATTTGCAAGGTTTTTCTCCTTGCCCAACTATATTTCCTTGAGCATCGATTATGTTGTACCATGTACCTAATAATGCTACTTCAGGGTGCGTTTCCAAAAAATCAACTTGTTGAGCGAACCTTTCGGGATATGAAATATCATCTGCATCTTGACGAGCAATCAACTCTCCCTTAGCTAACTGCAATCCTTTATTTAGACATTTAGTTAAACCAAGGTTAGATTCATTGTCTATTAGTCGAATACGTGGATCATTGTATGAGCAAATAATTTCTTTTGTATAGTCTGTAGAACCATCATTAATAATCAAAAACTCAAAGTCGCATAAAGTTTGAGATAAGATACTATCGATTGTTTCTTGTAGATAGCATTCGCCATTATAGACTGGCATTAAGACTGTAATTTTAGGTGTGTTATTGCTCATTTTATTAATATTCAGTTTTAAATTTGTATCCAAGTATCAGGAATTAAATCTTTTGTATCTCTAGATTTATCTTGAAAGCAATCTCTCATCGGTAAAGTTGTTCTAACTCAGAAAGATTTAAATGCGTGGTTATGCTAATCCGTTTCGGCATTTTTTATCATTTTACTACCTGCTTTTATCATAAGTCATTATCTGAACATGATATAACTGCGGTTTTTACTATGTTTTTCACCGAGATTTTCCCTGTTCGCCAAAGCATCGAAATTAATTCCTTCATTACCTTCGAGGAGTTGCTACACTTTAAACTTTCTTGAATTTGAGTAATTGTAGCTGTCAAATCACCCATTGCAAATATTTGTGGTGTTATATCTCTAATTGCATAAATTGCCCAATTCTCTCTAGCTTTCTTAGATAAATCACTGGCATTTGCTTGAGGCAAGTAAGGCTGAATAATTTCTATGATCTGCCTTAAATCTCTAACGTTTTGACCAGTGCGCGCGCAGCGTCCTGTAAGAGATGATGAATGAACCCTATAAAGTGCTAATGGCTCAACTTCATACCAGACTGGATAGTGTGCAGCAATCCGTACCCACATTTCCCAATCCTCGGCACAGCAGGATATACGGCTATCAAACCCTCCAATCTTTTCGTATACAGAACGCTGTACTACCATTGACGGTGGTTGTAGACGATTTATGACGGCAATTTTCTCCAACCAATTTTCTATAACACCACTTTCAGGTTGCTCTAATGTGGAAAAGCACTGCCAATGTCCATTTTCATTCATACTAATGTGGCGACAGAAAGCAGCACCAATATCAGAGCTTTTCTCAAAAGCTTGCTGCATCTTGCCATAGAAACTATCTCGCACGCCATCATCACCATGCAGGAGATGAACTAAATTTCCATGCGATCGCTCTAAACAAGTATTAAAATTCTTGATATATCCTACATTCTCTGGTTGGCGATAAAAACTAACGCGACCCTGTCCTAATTCTCTGACAACCGCTTCAGGATCATCTTTAGTAGAGTGGTCGTCAACTACCTCTATTTGCATTACCTCTGGTCCTGGGTCTTGCGATAAAACACTAGCTAGTGTTTCACGTAGATAGTGAGCGCAATTGTAAGTGGGAATCATGACTGACCACAAAGGTTGTGGAGTTTCAGAGGGCACGGGTGGAATAGTAGCTCGATATGGATGTTGCTCAATCATTACTGTTGACTCGTCACTAGATACTTTAAATACAATTCCAGATATATAACTTTCTAAGGAGCAAAATCGGTAAAACTTTTCTTGTGTTGCACTTATCGCAACTACAATTACTTTTAATAACAACTATAAAATCTTTTGCCCATAGCTCACTATTGATATTAACTACTTACAAAGTTATCAGGTTCCAAAGAATTTGATAAAAGACTTTTATAAAAACTATGCCTAACTTGAGAAACGATAGGCTGTGAATATTCTTGCCTTATTAAATTCTGAGCATTCCGACACATCATATATGTGCGTTCGCAATCTGCCAAAAGATACTCCACAGACCAGCAAAATAAATCTTTATTCTCGGCAATCATCACACTTTCTAAATGCTTTGCATTTATTCCTTCAAGTGCAAATTTAGTACATATAACTGGAATACCTTGAGCCATAGCTAACATTATTTTAGTCCTTAAACCTCCACCTATTCTTACTGGAGCTATACTAATACTTCCCTTAGAAAATTCATATAAATCCTCTACATAGCCCAAAAAACAAACTTGACTAGGATGATTCTTATATTTTTCAATTGTATCTAAACTCCATTTACCTATTACATAAAGTCTTAATCTAAAATTTTTGAATATTTCCACTGCTGTTTCTTCTAGAAACCACTCCACCGCATCTTTATTTGGAAAATGATTTTCTCCTCCCACAAATATCAATTTATTTGGTTTGAGAAATGTTTCTCTGTCTAATTTTTGAAAGTCAGGCTCAAGAATGGGATAGGGAGAAACACAAAAACTTAGTTTATTATTTCTCTTTTCTAAACTTATTTTTAAGATTTCTTTTTCAGAGTCATTAAATGTTAAAATTCCGTCAAACTGTTCTAGCAAAGAAAGTTCTATAGATTTATAAAAATTGAAAATATAGTCAGTAACAACTGATTCTATTTGTTTGGCAATTATATGAGACTTAATCCTATAAAACATTCCTTCATGTTGTACAAATACTTTTTTTACTGACGCAGGTATAGCTGTTACTAAATTCAAGTTTTCCAAAAATTCTAGTTGAACAATATCAATTTCATCTTGCACAATTATTTCATGAATTTTTTCAATATATTTCTTAGTATGAAGATAATACGGATTGTATGATGAGTATCGGTCTATAAAATCTTCTTCTACTGAAATGTTTTGTAAATTACCAACATTAACAATTTGATTTTTTTTAAAAAAAAACTTCAATTTATTTTTGAATATCTGAAGAAATCTAAATATTTTTGAACTGATATATTTTCTCTGTGTTTTGCTATTTGATTCATGTTGTCGCATGGAGTGAATAGTATAAATCTTTACATTTGGTAACAACTCATTTAGTTTCGTAAACTCTTTATTTGTCATAGAACTATTTTCAGGAAGTAATAGACTGATATGACAGAGATTACTTAAGTATTCAATCATTCCAAATTGGGCAATACTTGCGCCAGTTTCAAATGGATATAATTGATAATATGAAATAACAAGTATATTCATGGTGCTTATATTTGAGTCTTGTGAAATGAGCTATATAATGTATGATTTTTGAAAATTTAAGCGAAAAAACCAGGGACAGAACCTAAATAAAGTTTTGAGATTTAACAATAGTTTTACACATTTGGGTATGACCACACTACAATTCCCTATTTAGCCAAAGTGCTTATAGAAACACAAAATTTTAGTATTCTTATTTACTCAGCACGTTACTTTTTTCAGCAATTATAGTTACCTGTCCTAGGAACGGAGATATGCGTGAGGCTTTTTCTACTGCTTTTACTCTCATTTCTTGAGTGGGTAAAAGTTTAATTAAACTTTCAACTACATAGTAGTAGTTCAAATAAATAGTGTGAACTACATTGGAGTTATAATACGGACCTAGAATGTGCTTAATTTTCCTAGAGTTAGGTGTTGTAGTTTGTATGTGTTTAAAGCCAGCCTGTTTAAGTTTGATAGCCACTTCACGGTATGTATACTCCTTTAGATGCATTCCCATTGCTTTTTCACACTTAAAAACACGGGAAATATCACTAGGTCCAGAATGCACATGAGGTGTTCTAAAAATGTAACGACCTCCAGGAACTAAGATTTCCAGAACTCCTTTAAAATGTTCTATCAAGTCATCTGGATGTAAATGCTCAATTACTTGATCAGAAATCACGACATTGTAAGTGTTTGCAGGCTCAAATCTTTCAAGATTTACTCCATCTGAAACTGCCCAGATCAAGTTGGGAATGCTAGTAACCCATTTTTCACCTCGCTCCCGAGTAACTTCAGTTGCTCTGCATTCATAGCCTTGTTTTGCTAAGTATGTGATCATCTCACCTCTTCCAGAACCAACCTCGTAGATTTTCTTAGGGGGGGAACCAATCAACCGAATCCACTCTGCATATTTCGCGTCAGGATTTTCTACCTCTTTCTCAGAATCAATCAAGCGATTAAGCCACTCTAGTTTTTCATAGAGAGTGGTGTAGCATTTTTCAAAAGTTTCCCATCTAGATTCAGGCTTTGACTGTAAAAGCTCATGCGTTAATTGTTTTTCTAGTTCCCAGTGTTGCAAAATCATTTCTTCTGTGAGAATGGCTTCCTCAGCAATCCCATAATTTTTTTTGTAGCGCTCAATAAGCTCTAGTCCTCTAGGTTCATTCATATTCAAAATTTAGGATACAGATTAAGTATTTAAATTCGTAACAAGCAAGAGTTTATTGAAATTATATCGATGTCTGTAAAGCTAATACTTTAACAGGTAAACGACAGCCTCCGTAACTCCGGTCTCCTATTAAGTCAGTAGAACCAGAACTAACTTCCCAGACGATTGAGTTAGGAATATAATCTAAGGCAAATAAGTTTGAAATAATAGCTACACCTACTGAATATCTGCCTGGATGTAGTGGATTTCTATCTACAGAAAAATGAATTTCATGAACACCATCTGCCATTTGTAGAGGAGCTTGATTGTGGTCAGAGTCGAGAGTCATAATTCTGTTACCATCTAGAGTATCAAATCCGATACCGATAGCTAAATCGGGTATTTCTCCTTTACAACGAATGAAAAATATTAACTCTAGAGGTTCTCCATAACTAAAACTAGTGCCTGGAGTTAATTGAATCCGAAGTAAACGAGCTTTTTCTCCAAATCCACTATTTCTTCGCACAGAATCTAGGTCAACATCAAAAGCTGACATAGATAAATTAGCAGAATAACGTTGGATTGCATCTTCAACACTGTTAACCTTCTTAGTGACTCCCTGCTCAAGGTAAACTGCTTTGGAACACAATCGTCTTATACCTTGCATGTTGTGACTAACAAACAATACAGTCCTTCCCTCCTTCCCTACATCCTCCATCTTACCTAAACACTTCTTCTGAAACTGGGCATCTCCAACCGCTAAAACTTCATCCACAATCAAAATTTCCGGTTCTAAATGCGCTGCAACTGCAAATGCCAACCGCACATACATACCAGAAGAATATCGCTTAACAGGCGTATCTAAAAACTTTTCAATCTCGGCAAACGCAACAATTTCATCAAATTTCCTTTTAATCTCCTCCTTGCTCATCCCCAGAATTGTACCATTAAGAAAAATATTCTCCCTTCCTGTCAATTCTGGATGAAAGCCTGTCCCAACTTCTAATAAACTTGCAACTCTACCCTTAATTCGGATACTTCCACTAGTAGGCTCAGTAATTCGACTTAATATTTTTAATAATGTTGATTTTCCCGCACCATTTCGACCAATAATACCAACTCTATCACCCTGCTTAATTTCAAACGAAACATCTTTCAATGCCCAAAACTCTTCACAGACTGGGTTACATATTTCTTTACTAGAGGGATTGAATAATTTTTTACTTAGCGAACTGACTCCATCAGTAATAGATTCACGCAAAGATTTGTAGTTACTGCGTCCTTCTTTTTGATGACTAAGAACGTATTTTTTACTTAAATTTTCAACTCGAATTACAGTATCAGACACGCAATTCACTCCTCCCTAAATCACATCTGCAAAAGTACGTTCCATCTTGCGGAAATACCAAATACCACTCCACAACATGAAAATTACGATCGCTAATGACAACGCAAATCCATGAAAATATATCTGGGAGTCTCCACCTAAAATCGCCCAGCGAAAACCATCTATGACACCCACCATCGGGTTTAAGGAGTAAAGTAACCGCCATTGATCTGGAACAATGCTGCTGCTAAATCCAACAGGGGAAACATACAAGCCAAATTGGACAATAAACGGCACGATATGGCGAAAATCCCGATATTCAACTGTTAAAGCTGCCAGCCATAATCCTGCTCCCATTGATGCAGCAAAGGCAACCAAAATAAATAAGGGCAGTGTGAGAATTCGCCAACTAGGGACAAAGTTGTAGTAAGCCATCAAACCCAATAGAATCATGCCAGAAATCATGAAATCTACAAAGCTGACAATTATTGCACTTGTAGGCACAATCAGACGGGGAAAGTATACTTTAGACAGCAAGTTGGCGTTGCTAATTAAGCTATTACTGCATTCAGACAAAGCACCAGCAAAAAACTGCCAGGGTAACATCGCTGCATAGACAAGAATTGGGTAAGGTGCGTTTCCTTCACTAGGTAGTTTTGCTAACTGACCAAATACAACAGAGAACACTACCATGGTTAGGAAAGGGCGAATTAATGCCCATGCCATGCCAATGACGGTTTGCTTATAGCGCACAAGAATATCACGCCAAGCGAGGAAGTAGAATAATTCCCGATATTTCCAGAGGTCTTTCCAATATTGTCTCTCTGTCCGACCAGCTTCGATTATTAGTTCTTTACTTTTCATCTATAAATTAAACAACAAACATGATTTAGGACTGCAATACTTTAATCTCTGGTAAATAATATTCAAAAACTCAAGAAAACGGGTTTCTCCCTCACGAAAAATCATTAATTAACATAAGAAATCCTAGAAACCTGTTTTCTCCCACCACGCAAAAATAATACATACCTGGGTTTGTTCAGCCATTTGCGAAAAAGAGAAACCGAGTTTCTTGAGAATTATCTAACTTTTTCAGATACATTTGTTGTCGAAACAGAAGTTCGAGATACATTACTTGCCTCATAGGAATCGCGATTGTAGTAGAAGTAACTATCGGGTTCACGCTTAACATTCACCCCATTAATTACCATTCCCAAAACATTCTGCCCTGATTGAACCAAAAATTCCTTGGCAGCATTGGCACTGGCGGAATCAATCACACCGGGACGTACCACCAACAAAATCCCATCTGCCAACTTACCCAAAACCGCCGCATCCGCAGTTCCCGCAAGCGGCGGCGTGTCAAATATCACGTAATCGTAGGCATTAGCAAAAATATTCACCAAAGCCGCCATTCTCTGGGAATCCAACAACGCCACCGAATTTGGCGGTATCACACCCGATGACAGCAAATGTAGATTATCTGCAACCTGTTGTACTGCCAAATCAAACTCAACTTGATCGACAATTAAATTACTCAAACCCCTAGCATTATTTACACCCCAAACATGATGTTGAATTGGCTGACGCATATTTGCATCCACGAGTAATACTCGCTGCCCAACTTGAGCAATACTTGCAGCTAAATTCGCTGCCACCTCTGATTTACCCTCATGTTTAACAGAACTGGTGACAACAATAGACTTGATTTGCTTATCAGAACTAAGGAACTTCAAATTCGCTTGCAGCATTTGGTAAGCATCACCGAGAGGAAACTGTCCAATATCTCTACCAATTACTCTCGGAAGCTCACTTCCATCATCATCTGGTGATTTTTTCTTATTGGCAACAACCAAATTGGGAATCACACCCAACAAAGTATATTGAAATAATTCTCTGGCTTCCCGTACAGTTTTCACTGCCCGGTCAATCATATCAAGTCCAAATGCCAAAATAATTCCGAGTAAAGTACCAACAGCTATACCCCCGGCAATTATAAGTTTTTGGCGCGATTCTATAGGTGAATCAGGTGGAGTTGCATAGGAGACGACACGTATATTCCCAACATTTTGATTCTCAGCAATGCGGACTTCTTGTAAACGTGTGAGCAAATTCTCGTAAGTCGTTTGGGCTGCTTTCAATGTGCGTTCGAGTTCACGCTGTCGTTGCTCTAGTTTTGGTAAGATATTTGCCCTTTCTTTATATACTTGACGAGCCTGCGCTAGTTTCTCTATCCGTTCAGCTAATCCATTCCGTTCAGCTTGGGCACGTACAGCATCGGAAATCAAAGTTCGTCGCAATTCATCAACCTGGAGATTTTTGGGACTGATTTGCGAGTTGCCGCTAATTTGCTGCACTCGCCCTTGCAAAACACGATTGAGAGCAGTGACTTTTTCTTTCAAATTAATGACACTGGGGTGTTCAGGAGAAAATCGACTTTCTTCGACAGCCAGTTTGCTTTGTGCTTCTTGAAATTCCTTTAAAACCTCTTGTACCCCAGGAGTATCACTTAGAGAAGCCGAGGTTACAGCTTGACGCGAATCAATATTGACTTCCTGTAACAAATCTTGGGAACGCCTACCCACATCAGCTAACTGCGCCTGTGCAGTGGTAATCTCTTGCTCTAATTTGGCAATGTTCTCAACTGTGGCACTGGTTTCTTCCTGAAGGAAAATAGTTTTATTACTCTCTTTAAATCTACGCAGTTCCGATTCCGCTACTTTAACTGCACGTTCAGAGCGGGGTAACTGTTGAGCAATAAACTTACCCGCAGCCTCCGCTTCAGCGCGATTCGACTGCATATTTGATTTAATATAGGTATCAATCACCTTATTAACTGCTTTTGCGGCTAACTCTGGGTCTCGATCTTGATAGGATACCTGTAAAATATCTGTTCCTTTTGCCCCTTCAACCTTGAGCTTACCCAAGAAATCCTTAGCTTTGATCAGCTTACCATCTTCATCCCGTAAATTGAGCGATCGCACTGTCTCCTCAATCACTGGAGTTGATGCAACTATCCTAGCTTGGGTATCGGATGGATTACTATTTGTAGCGATCGATTCAATCCGTCCCATTGATTCACCTACTCCAGTGAGGGAAGCAGTATGACTCATGCGAATCAGCAAACTACCTTCGGCTTTATAGCTTGGTTTCAAAGTCATGGTATTCGCTGTTGCGGCTGTGACGACACCAGCAAAAACTCCTACAGCAGGAACCCAGCGACGTTGCAATACAAGCCAGTATTTATGAAAGTCTATTTCTTCAATGTGTTGTTCTTTTGATTCCATAGTCTTCTATAGCTTCCGGAGTGATTGTTTCTTGAATCGATGCACTTCAAATTTAGAGGTTCGCCAACCCGTCAATTATGGGTTGAGATTGACGCGGAGAAGGGGAGACGCGGAGACGCGGAGATTTTTGTCCCTACGAAGTTACTTTAGTGAACTACTAATTAATTAGGAATCGTGTAAAAATAAGTTGAAAAATTTAATATTTGTAGTGCGGGCATCTTAACCGCCTGAGCAAGATGTTTGTCTTTCGGGCACGCTATTTACTTATTTTTACTTGATGCCTTATGTAAAGTCTAATCACCTAAAGTCTTTACCAGTGTGATAACCAAGCTTCTTCACCTGTCGTTGTGTAAATTCGCTGACACTGGGATTGTGATCAGGATAAATTACACCCGTAACTTGTTGCCATATTTCTGCGGGTACAGACGAGACTTCATAAATATGATTGCGCTTACGAATGCGATACCATGTTTTTTGATGACATTCCTGACACCAAAATGCTTCTAGCCACTCATCTGATAGCGGTATAGCTTGTTGCTGGGCTAAAAGCATTCGAGCATTGCGCGAACTAACTCCCCTTGCTTGCAATTGTCCGGGTGTATCAGCGTATAGATAAAACTTTTTACTCACACTATCGAGATAACACCCATGAATGGGACAATATATTTTGCGCCGTTGCGATCGCTTCCGATTTCGGTTACACCTTCTCTGCAATTCGTCCTCCTTGTCTTGTTGTACAGACACAATGAAGGTTACGTTGGGAGGGACTGAGATCAAAAATGACCATCAAAAGCCCTGCTCCCTAAAAATTCAAGTTTATTTGCGATTTATTCGTGATTTATTTTTCGAGAATTCAGTCAATCAAACAACAGACGGTGACGAAATGCAGTGGTAATAATTAAAAAAAATTTCTAGCTAGCTAGCAAGCAGTTAGTGACTAACCATTCACCTATTATAAAGATTATTAATTCTTTGAAAGTAATTTTGCCGATGGGGAAGATTATATTCAGGTTTCCCCCAGGTACTATAATCTAACTTCATGTCGAAAAGAAAAATTTCCGGAAATAAATTTAAACGCATTAGTTGCAGAATATTTGGAGCGAAACAACAGAGACAAAGTAAAAATATTGCAGTCAACATAACCTTCTCCTGGTACTATTAACTACTTTTTCTCGATATCGCGTAAATGACCACATTTGAGTTAAAAACCTTGAATAAGCTTACGTTTACAGCTTCTTTGTCTGGATTTTCTTAAGGTTTAGCTTGATTTTGCCTAGCTCACCTGTAAAGATTATCACCGATTAGTAATTTTGTCACTAGGAAAATTTTCACCACAATTTAGATTTCTTGAAAAAATAATGTCATTAATGATTGAAAAGGCTAATTTTTCGCTCAAAAAACCTAATTTCACCATTAAATAACTTTAAAATGGGTGATAAATTTTCAGAATGAAACATTGAAAGCAAAATATCGTAACTAGATTTATCTCCACTTTTCTAATCATACTAATTTGCTCCAAACGTCACACTTGGTGAAATCACACTAAAATCACACTAAGTGAAATAGTAATTAGTGAAACTACTTTCCCAAAAAAGTAGTAGCCTACCAAGATAAAATCATTAACTGTCCCATGTCCGACTAGCAAATATCTGATCTACACGGGCAAGATACCCGCGCTACCAAAAAAACTCAACACAAAATTACAGACTACTAACAGGCAAATGCACTAGATACAAAAATAGCAAAGAAAGCTATTTAGGATTACTTTCTAATTAAACAAACTTTAAAACAACTTTACGGAGAGCTAAAAGCAATAATTATTACTCTTAGAACATTTTACAGTTTGGCGAGCACCGATTTCATCACAGCTAATTGTAGAAAACTGTGTCTGAAATTTTATAACCTTTATAGAGCCTTTATAAAGATTTATATCATGACTCTAGCAGAATTGCTTACGTACATACACTGAATTCAAGTACATCTTAACAATTCTTCATTATTTTTATGTGATTTGTACTACTTCTGCCAAGAGAATAAATTGCCTGTAAAGCTTATAGATAGGTTATTTCCAGCTTATACTTATGTCTGATGAAGTTTATTTTGATAGTCACAAACACGACTAAGTATTATTACACATTATTTTATTTATTGCTCATCAAAGAAAATTATAGTGGACTGTGCCATTGTCAGGCGATCGCTTAGATTGACGCGGAGAATCTAACTTACCCTACGCAGTGTAAAAAACAGCAAAAAAATAAGGCGAGTATTCCTCACCTTTTAATCAGTATTAAAGATAGTAGTTGCTACAAGAATTAAAATAACTGATATTCAAACGTAAACTACTATACTTTAACTCACATAAATACTTAACAATTACTTCGCGTTTTTACGCCACCAATCAATTGTATTTTTCAAGCCTTCCTCAAATCCTATCTGTGCTGTAAAACCAAATTCTTTCTTTGCACGTTCAGTATCCAAGCAACGACGGGGTTGTCCATTGGGTTTGTCGGTTTCCCAAACAATCTCACCTTCAAATTCCATCAACTTACAAATTGTTGTAATCAAATCTTTAATGGAGATTTCGTAGCCAGTACCCAAATTCACAGGCTCAGAACCATCATAAAATTGAGTACCCATAACGATACCACGAGCCGCATCTTCAGAATACAAAAACTCGCGTGTCGGAGTTCCATCTCCCCATACAGGTAACTGTTTATCTCCCCGTGCTTGTGCTTCCTGAACTTTGCGAATTAACGCCGGAATCACGTGGGAACTACTGGGGTCAAAATTATCTTCAGGACCATAAAGATTGACTGGAAGTAAATAAATCCCGTTAAAGTTGTATTGCTGCCTGTATGCTTGCAATTGAACTAAAAGGGCTTTTTTCGCTACACCATAGGGTGCATTCGTTTCTTCAGGATAACCATTCCAAATATCATCTTCTTTGAATGGCACAGGGGTAAATTTAGGGTAAGCACAAATTGTGCCAACGCAGACGAACTTCTCCACACCAGCTTCGTAAGCAGCATGGATTAACTGTGTCCCCATCATCAAGTTGTCGTAAAACAACTCTGCGGGTTTTTCGCGATTCAAACCAATACCACCAACATGTGCCGCCAAGTGAATGATAATATCTTGCTGGTCTGCTGCACGTTTACAAGCTTCCATTTGGCGCAAATCGTAATCGCGCGATCGCACCACTGTTATTTTCTCTTGGGTTGCGCCAGCTTTACACAATTGCTCAATTACCTGCTTACCCAGGAAACCAGCACCACCAGTCACAAGAATCCGTTTGTTGCTTAACTCTAAACTAGTCATTTTTTTATCCTCATAAAAAAAAGTGGTTGGTTACTGACTATTTGTCCTCAGCTAACCACCAACCATTAAAAACTAACTATTAACCATTAACCATTCTCTAAAAGTGCAAAGCACCCAATTCTTGACGAACAGTTGCAATATCACGGGGAACTTCTCCACCTTTACCATTCACAGAAGTAATACCCAAAGCTTGCAAATCAGCTTCTACCATCAACTGCACAAGTTCTTCAAATGTCACAGAAGGTTTCCAACCTAATTTTTGCTGTGCCTTTGTCGAGTCACCAATCAATAAATCTACTTCCGCAGGACGTAGATAACGCTCATCAAATTCTACATAATCTTGCCAATTGAGGTTTACATACCCAAATGCCTTGTCTAAAAACTGACGCACGGTGTAAGTTTCACCGGTGGCAATGACATAATCATCAGCTTGCTCTTGCTGCAACATCAACCACATTGCCCGCACATAATCCTTCGCATAACCCCAATCCCGCTTAGAGTCAAGATTACCCATATACAAATTTTTCTGCTTACCTGCCACAATCCGGGCAACTGCCATTGTAATTTTACGAGTTACAAAGGTTTCACCACGACGCGGTGACTCATGGTTAAATAAAATACCATTACAAGCGAATAAATTGTAGGATTCGCGGTAATTTACAGTTTGCCAGTGAGCGTATACTTTCGCGCAAGCATAGGGACTACGGGGATAAAAAGGAGTTGTTTCGCTTTGGGGTACAGCCTGTACCAAACCATACATTTCTGAAGAACCTGCTTGATAAAACCGCACTTGAATACCTGTGCGGTGTTGATAATCACGAATTGCTTCCAACAAGCGCAAAGTTCCGACACCAACCGAGTCAACAGTATATTCTGGAGAATCAAAGCTAACACGGACATGGGATTGAGCGCCCAGGTTGTAAATTTCTACTGGTTTAACTTCCTCTAAAATGCGGCGCAGTGTGGTTCCATCCGTCAAGTCACCGTAGTGCAAAAATAAACGCACTCCCTTTTTGTGAGGGTCTTCATACATGTGATCGATGCGATCGGTATTGAATGTAGAGGTACGGCGAATAATACCGTGAACTTCGTAACCTTGTTCAAGCAAAAACTCGCTTAGATATGAACCATCTTGACCTGTGATACCAGTAATCAGCGCTCGCTTTTGTTGCGTCATGCTCAATAATCCCTCGTTATCTACTTGTTATTTACCTATTGAGTATAGATAGATAGACATATACAACCTGGTATAAGCTAGCAGCTGCTAACTTTTTTACCCAATGGGAAACCTACTAGTTATCTGATGTCTATCGTGCAAACTTTACGTAAATCCACTTACGGTGTTGAGTTGTTTACTAGCCCACCTAAGCTTAACGAAGAAAATTCACATGCTTCAGCAGACTTACACTAACATTCATCAAAACTTTATATTTGCTTCATACTAATTTTGCAAGTATGGCTTGGTAAATATGGTGCAAAGATAACTATGTCAAATAAGAAAATCAAATAAAAAATCAAACAAAAAATATCTGCGAAGCATAGCCCCACAGATACCGTAATATTTATACATTTATTAGCTAAATCGTCAGCAGCTTAGTATGCACCATTATTCTTGGGAATAATGACAACACCAATTGTTTTGAGAACAATACACAAATCGAGCCAAAAAGTCCTAAATTTTACATAATGTAGGTCTATTTGCACTCGACGAGGATAAGGAATGTCATTACGCCCAGAAACTTGCCACAATCCAGTAATTCCAGGCTTGATAGTTAATATTGGGTCAATATGACAGCCGTATTTTGGCAGTTCCTCCTCAACTAATGGTCTCGGCCCCACAACACTCATGTCTCCTTTGAGAACATTCCAGAATTGGGGAAACTCATCCAAGCTGGTAATTCGCAAAAAATGGCCAATCGGCGTAATTCTGGGGTCGTGTTTGAGTTTGAAATTTGACTCAAACTCATCTCGCATTTGTGGTGAGGTTTCCATCATCTGTATCAGCATGTCATCAGCATTACTGACCATGGTGCGGAATTTAATACAATTGAAAGGCTTGTAATTCTTTCCGACCCGTTCTTGAATATAAAAAATTGGCCCCTCCGAACCAGCTGCGATTAGAAAAGCTAATAGCAGATAGACAGGAGAAAAGGCTATCAGTACAAATAGCGAAAACGCTATGTCGAATAATCGCTTGGCAAACTCTCCGTTGATTCCCGCAAAAGGCAAACCTTTAGATTTGGGTTTAGGTATCCTTTTTAGTTGACCGCGTTTTAAAAAGGTACGCGAAGATGCGCTAGCGGTCTGCCTTGGGCTTCGCTTTCCGGAGAGGAGTGAGCTCTGGGCAGTCATCATACTCCTTAAAAATCCACACCACACATAGTCCCAATCTTAAAGCTTGACAGGTGCTTCTGGGGCTTTATTTCCAAAAGCTTACCGAACAAGATGTTATAAACCAGGAACGATTTTGTTTTCTTTGCACATTCTTAAAAAGTCAAGATATCGCTGTGCAAAGACTTGTGAGGAAAAAGTGGCAGCGTGCGTCTTCAAGTAAGCGCAATCAATTTTTCCTGAATATGTTTCAAATTCTTGGACAGCATCTATTAAGGCTGGTACTATTTGTTGTTTAAATAGAACACCTGTACCTGTACCTGGCGGTGAGGAGCGAATATCCCGCACAGTTTCCGATGCACCACCCATCCCGTAGGCAATTACTGGAGTGCCACATGCTTGAGCTTCGACAAGGGCAATGCCAAAGTCTTCACATGCTGCATATACGAATGCCTTGGCGGCAGACATATATTTTTTTACAACATCGTCGGGTTGCCATCCCAGTATATTTATATTAGATTTTGATATCTTTTGGATATTTTTCATTTCTGGCCCTGTGCCAATCACTACCAGTGGTTTTTGAAGTTCATTGAAGGCTTGAACAATTAGAGATACTTGCTTGTAACTCACTAGTCGGGAAACAATGAGATAAAAATCCTCTTTTTCGGCTGAAAAAGGGAAATTATCAACGTTTACAGGTGGATAAATTACTGCGGCTTCGCGACGGTAGCAGCGCCAGATTCTCCGGGCTGTATGTTGCGAATTGGCAATAAAATAATCTACTCGGTTAGCGCTTAATACATCCCACTGGCGGAGGCGATGCAACAAATAGCGAGCCATCCATCCGGCTACCCCATGCCCTAAATTGCTTTGGCGCAGGTAATCAAATGTTAAATCCCAAGCGTAACGCATGGGACTGTGGCAATAACAAATATGCAGTTGCTCTGGGGTTGTCAATATTCCTTTGGCGACTGTGTGCGATGAAGACAGAATTACGTCATAATCACGCAAGTCTAGTTGTTCGATCGCCAGTGGTAGCAAAGGCAAATATTTTTGAACTCCATTGCGCGAGGTGGGGAAGTGCTGGAGAATAGTTGTGCCAATTTGACGTTTGTACAGGTAACTATCGGGATTTACTGATTCAAAATCGATGAGGGCATACAAATCGGCAGCAACATGATTCAGAATCTCGCGAACGACGAGTTCTGAACCACCAGTGGCTTTAGGTGTAAGCCATTCATGCACTAGAGCATATTTCAAGGGCACAGCTAACTTTGGGGATAGGTAATCAATAATACAAGCAAGTTGTGATGCAGGTTGAGTTGTGGATGGTTAACTGAAAAGTTTCCCTTTGTCATGAATGAATGGGTAAGGCTCCATACCCGCTTATCGACGAAATTCTCCCTTTACAGGTTCCGAAGGTACGCCATAAGCTGATAACCTCGTTGTTGGAATTAAATTTGACGCTCAGCGAGAACGAACATAGGGGATTTATGCGAATTTTAATCATGGGTGGCACCCGATTTATTGGTGTTTATCTGACAAAAATTTTGGTAGAACAAGGGCATGACGTTGTTTTGTACAATCGTGGTAATCGTCCAGTGCCCACAAATGGGGTTAGACAAATTATCGGCGATCGCACCGATCCTTTTCAATTGCAGGAAAAATTAGCTAGCGAAAAATTCGATGCCATTTTTGACAACAACGGTAGGGAACTTACTGATACTCAACCATTAGTGGATATTTTTCAAGACCGTTTGCAACATTTTATATATATGAGTTCCGCCGGAGTATACCTAAAATCGGACGAAATGCCTCATACAGAAGGGGATGCGGTTGATCCAAAAAGTCGCCACAAGGGTAAATTTGATACAGAAGCTTACTTATCTACAAAAAATATACATTACACGTCAATACGTCCTACGTATATTTACGGACCGCAGAACTACAATGATTTAGAGGCATGGTTTTTTGATCGCATAGTTAGAAATCGTCCGATTCCAATTCCGGGCAACGGAATGCATATTACCCAGTTAGGACATGTCAAGGATTTAGCCATGGCAATGTCTAGAGTTTTGGGTAATTCCCACGCTATCGGACAAGTTTATAATGTTTCTGGCGATCGCTTTGTGACTTTTGATGGTTTAGCCCGTGCTTGTGCGATCGCGGCCGGAAAATCACCCGATGAGATTAAAATAGTTCATTATGACCCGAAAAAGTTTGATTTTGGCAAACGTAAAGCTTTTCCGATGCGGGTGCAGCATTTCTTCGCATCGGTGACAAAGGCGATGAGTGAGTTGGGATGGCAACCGGAATACGATTTGGTTTCGGGATTAAAGGATGCTTTTGAGAATGATTTTATGAGTTCGGGAAGAGATAAAAAGGAGATTGATTTTTCTACGGATGAGGAAATATTAAAGGCTGTTGGCTAATAGTTCCATATTGGGTGAAGGCGCGTAATAGAAATTTGCAGAAAAATGAAATTATTATTTAGCGTCCTAACCCCAATTTTGCATGAAGTTGCATAGAATGTTTGCTTAAACAACAAGCTTTTAAACTACCTAGTTATGTGCAGCTTCACATTAAAATAGCTACTGACAAAGGCTTAAAAAAACAGATTTATCAAAGTGTTTTTCGTACACCCGAATATTTCTGGTTTAATCCACATAATCTTGAGTTTGCCGGGTTTATTTTACTCGGTGGTGAGTATCAACAGATTGAGCCTCAATCACAAGGTTGGCTATGGAGTCAACAGCTAGGGTTATATGTGGGTGTTAGCCAAGACAAATTACGCTTTTTTACCCCGGAAGGTGACTTAGTGCCCACACCAGAAGAAGTTGCCAAACAAGAGAAAGATAAAAGCGATCGCTTGGCTGCTAAATTAAGAGAGTTAGGTGTCGATCCAGATACAATTTAGATTCAAAATTTGGATTTACACAGGCGAAACAAAAAAGGGCAGGCAATAATACCCACCCCAAAATTAAAAAATCAACTCGAAACTATGAGAAATTAACCCAATAATTTCTTGGCTGTTGCAATCACATTATCAACACTAAAACCAAACTTCTCCATACAGACTCCACCAGGAGCCGAAGCACCAAATCTGTCAATGCTAATTGCCTCACCTTCAGTGCCAATGTACTTGTGCCAACCAAAGCTTGTACCAGCTTCTACAGATATACGCTTAGTCACAGCTTTTGGTAATACTGACTCTCTGTAAGCTGCATCTTGAGCATCAAACAAATCGGTGGAAGGCATGGAAACTACACGCACTTTCTTACCTTCGGCTGTGAGTTTCTCGGCTGCGGTGACGCAAAGGCTAACTTCCGAACCAGTACCTATCAAGATAATTTCCGGTGTTCCTTGACTATCCAAAATTACGTATCCACCTTTAGTTACGCCTTCAATCGAAGTACCTGCCAAGTTGGGGAGGTTTTGACGGGAGAATGCTAATAAGGTAGGATCGTTTGCTTTGGCTTTTTCAATGGCAACCTTATAAGCACCTGAAGTTTCAGTTCCATCCGCAGGACGAATCACAGTCAGGTTAGGAATCGCCCGTAAGGAAGCCAGTGTTTCTATTGGTTGGTGGGTAGGACCATCTTCACCTTGTCCAATGGAGTCGTGGGTCATTACCCAAATTGTACCAGCGAGGGACAATGCCGATAAACGAATAGCCGCCCGCATGTAGTCGGTGAAAATCAAGAAGGTGGCACCATAGGGAATCAATCCCGAGTTATGCAGTGCCATGCCATTACAAATAGCACCCATTGCATGTTCGCGCACACCGAAGTGGACATTACGATTTTGGAATTGTCCTTTTTGGAAGTCGCCTTCACCTTTGATTTCGGTAAGGTTGGAGTGGGTTAAGTCAGCCGAACCACCAATCAATTCTGGTAATACTGCCGCTAACTTGTTCAGGCAGGTTTCCGAATGTTTGCGGGTGGGCAGAGCTTTGTCTTCGGGGGTGTAGGTAGGTAATACCTTGTCCCAACCATTGGGAAGTTCACCGCTAATTAAGCGTTCAAATGTTGCAGCTTCTTGAGGATATTTGGCTTTGTAGTCAGCGAATGTCTTGTTCCATTCAGATTCGGCTGCTGCACCCCTTTCAACTGCCTTACGCATGTGGTTGAGGGCATCTGCGGGAACTTCAAATGGTGCGTATTCCCAATTTAAGTTTTGCCGGGTGAGGGCAATTTCATCACCACCCAAAGCTGCACCATGAACACCTGCGGTATTAGCTTTATTGGGAGAACCGTAACCAATAGTGGTTGTCACCTTAATCATTGTGGGTTTGTCGGTGACTGCCTTGGCATCTGCGATCGCTTTTTCAATTGCGGCTAAATCGTTGTTACCATCTTTAACGTGGAGAACATGCCAACCGTAAGCTTCAAAGCGCTTGGAAACATCTTCGGTAAAAGCAACATCAGTGGAACCATCAATGGAGATGTGGTTATCGTCGTAAAGAGCGATTAATTTACCCAATCCATAGTGCCCAGCCAAAGAACAAGCTTCACCAGAAACACCTTCCATGTTACAACCGTCACCCAAAATCACATAAGTATAGTGGTCAACGATTTTGGCATCGGGTTTGTTATATTTAGCGGCAAGGTGCGCTTCTGCCATTGCTAAACCGACTCCGTTGGCAATACCCTGTCCCAAAGGTCCGGTGGTGACTTCCACACCTGCCGTCACAAAGTTCTCAGGGTGTCCAGGGGTTTTAGATTCCCACTGACGAAATTGCTTAATGTCCTCAATTGTGACACTATCGAATCCTGCCAGATAGAGCAGGGCATACTGCAACATCGAGCCGTGACCAGCAGATAAAATAAATCTATCCCGATTAAACCACTTGGGATTTTTGGGGTTAACCCGCATGAATTTATCCCAGAGTACAAACGCCATTGGCGCAGCGCCCATAGGTAATCCGGGGTGTCCTGACTTTGCTTTTTCTACAGCATCAACTGCCAAAAAACGAATCGAATTAATACAAAGTTCTTCAAGGGATTGGGTTGCAACAGCCATAATACTTTTGTTCTTAACGACGGGTTAGCACTCTTACTAGTTTCACTGCTTAAAGAAATAATAATTTTCTCTAAGCAATTATTTTCATCATCCCATTGCAGCCTATTACCGGACAAGCAGCAAAAATAGGGAATTGGTTAATGGGTAATCGGCGATGGGCAATACCCGTGCGGGAAGCGGCTTCTGGTGACGAGTGCCGCTCAAGCTACGCAATAAATACCCTATGCCCTAAGCGATGTACTTCTTAAAGACTAACGCAACATTATGACCGCCAAAGCCAAAGGAGTTAGATAAAGCCACCTCAACTTTGAGTTTTTTGCTCGTGTTGGGGACGTAATCTAGGTCGCAATCGGCATCAGCCTGGAGATGATTGATTGTTGGGGGAACGATGTCATTGGCAATGGCTAACACAGTCGCAACTCCTTCAATCCCACCAGAACCACCCAACAGGTGTCCAGTCATCGATTTGGTGGAACTAACCGCTAACTTGCGGGCATGTTCGCCAAATACAGTTTTCACCGCAGTTGTCTCCGCAGAATCGTTTGCTGGGGTACTTGTACCGTGAGCATTAATGTAGCTCACCATCTCTGGTGAAAGACCAGCATCCTTTAATGCCATCCGCATCGCTCTGGCTGCTCCTTCGTGCCCTGGTGGCGGCGATGTGATGTGATGGGCATCACAGGTCATTCCATAACCGACAATTTCCGCATAAATACGGACACCACGAGCTAAGGCATGTTGTAATTCTTCCAATACCAATATCCCCGAACCTTCGCCCATAACAAAACCATCACGGTCTTTGTCAAATGGACGGCTAGCATGGGTGGGGTCATCATTACGAAGGGAGAGGGCTTTGCAAGCAGCAAAACCTGCGATCGAGAGGGGAGTAATTGCTGCCTCTGTACCTCCGCAAATCATCGCTTGGGCATAGCCATTTTGAATTAATCGGAAAGCATCGCCAATAGCATTTGAGCCAGCCGCGCAAGCCGTTACAGGGCAGGAGTTTGGTCCTTTAGCACCAATCTGAATTGCGGTTAAACCAGATGCCATATTGGCGATCATCATTGGTACCATAAACGGGCTGCAACGGTCTGGCCCTCGGTTGAGGTAAACCGTTTGCTGTTCTTCCATTACTTTTAAGCCACCAATACCCGATCCAATCGTGACACCGATTTGTTCTGCGTTCAGGTCATTGATAACTAATTTTGCGTCTGCCAGTGCTTGTTTTGCTGCGGAAACACCAAATTGGGAGAATCTATCCATCCGTTTGGCTTCTTTTCGATCCATATAATCTTGAGGATCAAAATTTTTGACTTCTCCAGCAATGCGGCAATCATGGCGTGACGCATCAAAATGGGTGATATTGCCAATCCCGTTACGTCCACTCACTAATCCTTCCCAGTATTCCCATTGAGTGTTTCCGATTGGGGTAATTGCGCCAACACCAGTTACAACAACACGTTTACGTTTAAAATCTTCTGTCATGACGATAGTTTAGGTGGCTCTTTATAAAGAGTGCTGAGTAGTGAGTGCTAAGTGCTGAGTGGCGAGAGTGGGAGAGATTTGTCAAAGTTTCTAATTTATAACTCCTAACTCCTGACTCTCTTTTTTGACTCAACGCACTCTACGAGAACGCAGAGTACGTAAAGCACTCAGCACTTCTAATAAAATTATGCGGATGCGGCAACTTTGTTATTGATGTAATCCACAGCTTCTTGAACGGTGGTAATTTTTTCTGCGGCTTCGTCAGGAATTTCGATGTTAAATTCTTCTTCCAAAGCCATTACCATTTCCACGGTATCTAGGGAGTCTGCCCCTAAATCGTTGGCAAAATTGGATTGAGGGTTGATTTTCTCATCCTCTACACTAAGTTGATCGGCAACAATTTTCTTGACCTTTTCAAATATTTCTGTTTGGCTCATAGATTAAATCCTCAACCAGTTGCTATATTCCGCTCGTTAAATGGGCGATTGCTTTTTTTGCATATACATCTTATCTGAAAGCGCGATCGCCCGTACATGCTTCTTCTTCAATTTTGCCTGCCTTATCCCAATTTTTTCACATTGGTGCGAACCTGTTAAAAATATTTGTCAAACCAGCATTTCTCAAACAAGTGAGTCAACTCGACTTATAACTAGCCTGGGGAAAGTTACTTTGCGCCAAGTAAACTTACCTTTGGGCAGGTCACACTACATTGGGCTACATTTGGCTGATGCAATTATTTTACTTCTCAACTGTGATTTAATTTGACATGCTTATCCTCGTCAAGATAAATCAATACCCACCATATTGCTGCTAATACTCCTTAGCAATGGTAAAACAGTTATTGTTAAAGGCAAATGTCTGAAGTTTGGCTGAATAGAGGTTGCAAAAATGACCCCTGCTGGCTGGACTTCACCAAAAAACATTTTTTCCCTAAATTCTCTACTAATCAATTAATTACTATGCTATCTCACACATTAAAGTATGCTTATTTTCCCGGTTGTGTTGCTCAAGGTGCATGTGGGGAACTCCATTTGTCTACTGTCGCTTTGGCGAAAGCACTATCAATTGAACTGATTGAACTTAAAAAAGCTTCATGTTGCGGTTCTGGAACTTTTAAAGAAGATTCGCAATTACTTGAAGACACCGTTAATGCTCGCAATATTGCTCTGGCAGAAGAATTGAATTTACCTTTATTAACCCATTGCAGTACTTGCCAGGGTGTTATTGGTCATGTTGATGAAAGACTGAAGGAAAGTCAAGAAAAAAATCCTACTTATTTGCATAAAGTCAATAGTTTGTTACAAAAAGAAGGGTGTTTGCCTTATCGCGGTAGTACAGAAGTAAAGCACCTTTTATATGCTTTGGTGGCTGACTATGGTATGGAGGAAATTCAAAATCGTGTGACTCGCAAGTTAAGCAATCTCAAATGTGCGGCTTTTTATGGGTGTTACTTACTACGCGCTCAGAAAAACACTCCCTACGATAATCCCTTCAACCCGGAAGCGATGGAAAACGTCTTTCGGGCAGTTGGGGCAACTCCCATCTATTACAAAGGGCGCACCCAATGTTGTGGTTGGCCTTTGTCTAGCTATGCGACTACGGAATCCTTTAAAATGGCAGGAAAGCAAATTCAAGATGCCATAGATTCCGGTGCCGATTGTATTGTTACCCCTTGTCCTCTGTGTCACCTGAATTTAGACTCTCGTCAACCAGAAGTTGAAAAGGTGATTGGAAGTCAGTTGGGTTTGCCAGTCCTGCATTTACCCCAGTTAGTTGCTTTAGCATTGGGAGTTAGTCCGCAGGAATTGGGTTTAGAGAGACATATTGTTTCTACGCAGCCAGTATTAGAAAAGTTAGGTTTATAGTTTGTGAAATTTTTGGCTAGTAAGTAGTTAAGCAAAATTAAATATATACTGCGATTGCTTCGTTCCTCGCAATGACAGGAGCTTGAAGTTTTCGGAATGTATGATTAATTTTGCACTACCACTTAGAATCGATCGCAGGTAGGATGCGCGGGGCAAAAAAGGATTTGCACAAGTCTTTCGGCATCCCAGATATCAATTCTCAAACTCCTATCTCCTGCAACATTTGCAAATGCTGCTCCACCGAGGCGAATGTATTGGCAACAATCATGCCACTCGCCGCCACAGCAGGTAAACCAATACCGGGAAAAGTGGAATCTCCACAACAAAATAATCCCGCTAATGGTGTTTTGGCACTGGGAAATAAACCCTCACTAGCGCGAATTGCCGCCCCATAGGAACCATTATGTCTTCGTAAAAAGCGCTCGTGGGTAAGTGGTGTTCCCACTAAAGTGACTTCGCAACGCTTTCTAATATCGGGAATGATTTTCTCTAATGCTTCCCACATGACTTGCGATCGCATTTCCTTTTGTTGTTTATACTCTTGACTATCCCGACTCATCCCTTTCCACAACTGATATGGTTCATTTCCCGGTGTGTAAACATGAATTACATGCTTTCCTGGAGGTGCGAGGGTGGAATCTAGTACGGAGGGAATGGAAATGACGATGAGGTTTTGCGGTGTTGTAATTCCCACTTTCCAGTCTTTGACAAAGATATAATGACATGCCAAGTCGCGACGAATCCCTTGGGCATCTATACCCAAATGTAAATGCATAAAACTGTCACATTCGGGTGTCGCTTGTCGCTGCTGGCGATATTTTTGTGGTATTGCATCCAAGGGTATTAATTTTAGGGTATCCCACACAGATGCATTGGATATGACTGCTTTGCTGGCATGGATAGTTTTTCCATTCCGCAATCGCACCCCGACGGCTCTCTTATTTTCAACAATTATTTCTTCAACATGGGCATTGAAAATCAGATTCCCATTGTGCTTTTTCAAGCCTCTCACCAAAGCATCAACTAACGCCGCACTACCACCAATAGGATAATCCAGCTTGACCCCAGGTTTGTACCAGTCAGCAAACATAAACGCAACTTCCGCCGTATTTGTTCCATCCGCAGGCAAGCCAGAGAGGAGAAAACACAACATATTTAGCCAATTGCGAATAAAGCGATCGCCCACAACTTCATCCATAATCTGCGAGAATGGACCTGTGAGCTTGCGGGCGTTTGTCGCATGACGCAACATCGATGGCGCATATCTCCCCATAGTTCTTACAGCCCCTAAATCTAGACGGAGAGCGGACATTGGTAATCCTGTGGCAGCCTGGCTATAAGGTATCATTACCTGTTGTAATTCTCGCCATTCCTGGACTGCATTATCACCCCGTAACCTTTGCAGCACTTCGCAAAATTGTTCTGCCCCCACAGAAGTATCAAAATCACCTTCCGGCAAACAGCATCCCCAAGTATCGTATTTAACACATGGTAATTCTTCACCAATTGCTGCAAGTACCTGCTGGAGAGGATTAGAAGAGGGACTATCGGATAAACCTGAGTATAGAGAAGGTCCCGAATCGAACTTATAACCATTGCGTTCAAATCCGTGTGCAGCACCACCAGCGATCGCATGACTTTCGCATACAGTTACATTAAAGCCATATTTTGCCAACATTGCAGCACAGCTTAAACCACCAATTCCACTACCAATGACAATAATGTCGGTATTTTGCTCGGCATTCATTTGGGTAACACACTAAAATTGCTTTAATATTTCTAAATCTTCAACTGGAGAAATTTGGGATATAAATTTGAGGTCTTCACCATAGCCCTTCAATACCAAATTTTATTTCCAAATCCCATTCGAGACCAGAAATTATCTGAAAAAATATGAATGCACAACTAACCCATGAGGAAATAGACTCGGCACGCGAGTTATTGCAGGAATATCAACCAGCAAACAAAGCTATTGATGCCATAGAACGCCATAATGGGAATCTTGAGACATCGTTTGAGGAACTGTGGATTGAGAAAAATGGTACATCCACAATTCAGGAAAAGAAAAGCCTCTGGCAAATCACGTTAGAAGTGTTACGTGAGGAAATTTGCAGTGATGAAGGATTTCGCGCTCGTCTCGGTGAATATACTAAAAGCCCAGAAAATGCCGTATTGTTAACTACAGTAATTACATCATTAATAGCTTTAACTGCTATTCCTATCGATCCATCGATCGCAACTATTATTATTCTCTACATTCTCAAAATTGGCTTGAATGTTTATTGTAAATATACTGACCCAGATAATCAAGGAGTAAATTTAGCACCAGCAACTTAAACTTCAGACAAATGCCTATAACTTCGTTGAGCTAGGTTGCGGCAATGCTTCGCAAACGCTATACACACTATACAAAACCCCAAGCCCTGAAAATGCAATCGCAGTAATAATCAATAGCTTAACATGCTCAACTACTTTGATAAAATCTACGAGCTTTATGTATTAATGTTTACTAAAAGGCAAAACATATGACTTAGGACTTTCTTTATTGAGAAGAAATCAGCTTTCCTGATTATTGCTGCACTATCAATCCTTAATCCCCGATGCCCACTTAAAATAAACTTAAAATAAAAATAGAATCGCCTCAATTAACATATAGACTCATGAATAAAAAGCTTAAACCAGATTGGGCAGGCGAAGACATGCTTTCCCAATTTGTTAACTTGCTCATCCAAACCAAGCCTATCTACAAGGTAATGAAACACCAGGCTCGGCAAGTTATTATCAAAACGGCTGAAAAAAATGGCGTGCCTTGGCGCAAAAATTACGAGAAACTCGCGGCATCCCCAGTACAACATCATTTTGATGCTGTGACGAACCCCCAAGTAACCTACCCCGACTATTACAAAGTACCATTTCATGCCTATTCGGAGGGAAATCTCTGTTGGAAAGCAGCCTTGGAAGCACCTAGCGCCACTTATTCAATGGCTTTGCGGGTGTGGAAAAATGAACCACTCACTTGGCAAGCCGCACATGACAGATTACGTGGTAGTTTTCACAACGTTTTAGGATTATATGCACCTCAAAAGGTGGAAGATATTTTAGATGTTGGTTGTTCGGTGGGTATTTCCACGTTGGCACTACATCGATATTACCAAAATAAACAAAATCACCCTGTTCGCACTGTGGGATTAGATTTATCACCTTACATGCTAGCGGTTGCAAAAATTCTTGATATTAATAACGAAATATCCCAGTGGCTACATGCACAAGCGGAAAATACAGGGCTTGCAGATAAATCCTTCGACTTAGTAACACTGCAATTTCTTACCCACGAACTACCCAGCGAAGCCTCAAAAGCAATTTTTCGAGAGACTTATAGATTACTACGTCCCGGTGGCGCGATCGCCATTGTTGATAATAATCCCAAATCTGCCGTCATCCAAAATCTTCCCCCGGTTCTCTTTACTCTCATGAAAAGTACAGAACCTTGGAGTGATGAATATTACACGTTTAATATTGAAGCAGTTCTGGAGGATATTGGTTTTGAAGCAGCATTAACAGTAGAAAGTGACCCACGTCACCGAACCATTGTTGCCAAAAAACCCTTGTAACAATTATTTTACCAAGAGGGAATAATAACATCTCCCAGGCGATCGCTTAGAATTGGTAATGCTAGTTGTGGCGATCGCTGCTATCATTCTTGGTAATTTAGAGAATTGTGCTTAGAGAGTGTTTGAAAATTTTACGGAAGATTCTGACTAGTGATGACTCCATCTAACTTGATATGATCCCAATCACCATCTTGAATCGGCTTACCTGCATAATAAAATTGCACACCCTTAATCCAATTTCCTGGATATTTCGGTTGCACAAAAGTTCGTGTTAACGTCACAGTTGTCGCATAACCGCCTGCACTACCTTGGAAATAACCATAACGCCAACTTTTTCCCGAACAACCGGGAATTGAAGGAGGTGTATTTCCTGCTTTTAACCAAGCATATTCATCCAAGTTCACTGTCGCAATACCGTCTTTGATGCTTTTGATTTCTATTGGTAAATCGCAAAATTTATAACGGGAAATCAGGGTAGATAATTTCTCTAATTGTTGTGTTTGGTTAAGCTTAGAGTCAAAACTGACATACAAATCGGTTTGAACTGTGCTTGCCTGTTCATCTGTACCGTAGACTGTGAGGGGTTTTGCGATTCCTGGTGTTGGATATAAATATTGTGTCAGCATCCCTCCACCAAAAGCAACTGCCGCAACTACTAATAAACTTATCCAGAGCGTATATTTATTTTTTAACATATCTCAACCTCTACGTTTTACTGTTAGCACTAAGAGATATTGAGTGATGCATCTGGCGTTGATGAATAAAGATGAGTACCATGCATCTCCTATTATTAAGTTAGAGAAGAGTTATCAATAGGTAATATCTATTATTAATGTAGGAGAGAATTTTGAGAATCTTGTGAGGATTACGCCATCTCTTGATAGATATGAAGGCTAAATTTAATCTACATAAAAAATTTCCCTTGCATTGACAAGAGAAATCGGGAAATATTCATAACTTCACTTATACCGTTTTTCTAAAATCTGGTAATACTAATTCGCAATACTCGCTGTCGCGTAGGCGCAAGCCTTCTCGAAGAGTGAAGCTAAAGCTACGCAATTAAAAAATCTACATTTAGCAATGGTTCCGTAGATTCCATCTGTAGCTTAATTTTAGAGAATTGGTATAACACATAAATCCTTGTATCTCCGCCCAATCATATCTATTACTTCCTTTTGGAGAATCTCTCTCAGATTGTTGCTAGTAGAAGTTGTTTGAATCCGGTTCGATTAGGGAGGAAAAGGGCAAGAATAAGACTTAATCATCTATAAGCTATTGATTCTAAAAGCTAAAAGCTAAAAGCTAACCGCTAATAGCCATTTTTGCTTAACCGAACCCTATTGGAAGTTGTTTTTGATGAAGTCAAAAAGCCAAGCCTTAATTTAGTACTCTTCACCCCTAATTTTGACTCCTACTTCCGATTCTCGTATGGGTAAAGTGATCGGATTTGCGGTTTGTGGGGCTGTAATTTCCTGAATAATTACTTTCTTATTATTGACAGCAAAATTATCTCTTTGATTAATCAGATAAATACTTACTAAAGTTAAGCCGACACCCGACCATTGTACTGTTGTCAAGACTTCCCCAAGCAATAAATTGCCAAATAATAATGCAAATACAGGTGTCAAAAAGGTCAAGGAACTCAAACTTGTCAGACTTCCACTCGAAGCAAAATAGAAAAACAAAGCATAGGCGATCGCGCTACCAAATATTGTCGCATAACCTAAAGCTAACCAATCGGAGGCGACTAAACCACTCCATTGCTCTGTCTCCGAAACAGCGGAAATACCCCACAAAGGTAACCCACCCAAAATCATATGCCATCCGGTTGCCGTCACTGGATCAGCATATTTACAAACAAAGCGAATCATCACTGTTCCCACAGCCATTGATAAAGCTGCCAGCAACATTAACCATTCGCCGCTATCAAGTAATAAATGTAAATTCGATTGTAAATAATTAACTGTTTCACTCGCTGAAAGTACAGGAAGATGCAAACCGGAATGAGAAAAAATCGGATTTGAGAACAAACTTAAAATCCACTCATCGGGCAAACCAATGCAACTAATACCCGTAACACCCAGAGCTAAACCCAACCATCCCCACAACCCAATCCGTTCTTGAAACAACCACAACGACATTAGAGCGACTGCAATCGGTTGGGAGTCAATCATTACCGAGCCTAAACCTGCACCAGTGCGAACTAAACCTTCAGCCAAAAAACCTTGAAACAAAGTTCCATCCACCAGTGCAAACAATCCAATCCAAAACCACGCTTTCCAACCTTGCGGTTGAGGTTTACCCATGAAGGCAGCAAAAATCAAAATTAAGATGCCAGCAGGTAAAATTCGTATCCCCGCCATAAATAAAGGTGAAGTATGGGCAATTGCACCTTTCATTGCTACCATCGCCGTTCCCCAAAGGAAAAACGGTGCAATTAGTAATAGCGGAGCTAGGGGAAGTCGCGATGCACGCTCGTTTATCTGCATGGGGTTGCTGAAGCCTTTGTTTCACAAAATGTAGTTGCTTTAACTAATTTTACCGAAACATTTCATTTTGTGAAGGAAATAATACTCAGCGATACTACTCGGTTCAGCTTGAATCAGGCTTTTGGGTGATTAGGTTCACCATACAGTCGTAATTATTTCTTTAATTATTTTTCTAATTATTTCTTTTTCTCGGCTTCTTTTTGTGATTCTTCGCTGTAGTGCCGATATAGTTTCGTCCGAATCTGTGCTTCTTCATAGCGACTGTGGTTAGGTTGAACCTTAGCCATTAAGTCTGAAGCTCTTTGCCAGTTAGCAGCCAATTCTAACCACTGAGTCGAGGTTTTTGCCTTTTTACCAACATCTGCTGCTTCATTGGCAATTCTAACTGCACTAGCAAAATAATCTGGCGATCGCATTACCCTATTTTGATTGGTTTCTCCAGATGAATTTTCTGATGTTAACTGGTTGGTATTTTGTGCATCTAAGGACTTACCTGCTGGTATAAATGATTGGGAATTATCTGGTTGCTGTAATTCTTTTAAGCGATCGCCCAGCAAAAAATATAGAGCGACACTAACCATTGCCAAAAACATGCATATACTAGTCGCAAGCAATATCCATCCCCAGACAGATTTTTTTGGCTTATTTTTATTAGCAATTATGATTGCATGTGAAGCATTCACCTTGGGAAAATTAGTTTTTGCAGTTTCTATTTTCCGCTCTTGCAAATCTTGAATTAATTGCTCAAAAAAACCAGGCTTATCTAAAATAATTTCCTCTGACCAAAGTAATTGATTTTCGGGATCACGGTGAATTTCCTCTAGCCAAAGTAATTGTTGTTCGCGAACAATGCGGGAATTAATATTAATTCGATAAATATTTCTCGGTGCTATGGATTTGAGAATTGCACCGATTTGTGGAACTAAAGCTGTTTTTTCTAGTTGTTCTTGGGTGTAAGCTTCACATAGTAACTGCAAAACACCATTATCGAAAATTGCCCTAGTTCTGACACCTGAATCTGCCAGTCTTTGGTTTAGCACCTGAATAATGGCTGCAACACTGCCTTGTTGCGCTTGCCAAAAGATATCGTTAATCCTGTCTACCATCATTGAGGTTATGTTTATAGCCCTTATACCCTAAATTTTTAATTAATAAATTGAAAGATGTTGCAGCCAGTGTTATTTAAAACACAAGCCTATTCTTCGATTGTATGGGGAAAAGATCATGTTGCCAAATAAAGAATCAGCTAAAACTTTTCCTGGCTTTGGCAAACTATAATCTACAATCCTTACTGCTTAACTTACCCAAAAGTAAACCAAAAATAACGTTAACGTTGTCAAAGGTAATCCAAAACGCAAATGTTCCCAAAACGTTAAACGATAGCCTGAATCTGCTGCGGCTTCCACAACTATCAAATTTGCCACAGAACCAAATAAAGTTAAATTACCTGCAAGGGTTAAAGCCGCAGCCAGTAATAACCACGACTGAGGATTATCTTTGGGGATTAGGGGTTCGAGAAGTAACACCGCCGAAACGTTAGAGATTAAATTAGACACAATGGAAGTCACGGTAATTAAACCAGCAGATGTATCAATTACTTGAGTAAATGGTTGAATGAGATTTAATTTTTGAGTGACTTTGCTAAGGATAAATAACCCAGAAAACATCACGAGTAAATTCCAATCTACTTTTTTGAGGATGCGCTGAGGTTTCAGACGACGGGTGATTAATAATAAGCTGGCGGCAACTAGGGCTGATTGAGCTAAAGGTAAACCAGCCGCAAAAGCTATTAACAGTCCAGTTGTAATAATGATGGTTTTTTTGAATAAAGGCTGATAAATGAATGGCTTGCTGAGGTTGAGCTTCTCGCTAGGTTGATTCACCGCCACAAGCGATCGCACTTCTGGATACAATAGCCACAGTAAGATAATTTGAATTGCCATACCTGCTACAGCAATTGGTAGCAATGCTTTGAGAAAATCAAGATAGGCAATACCAGAAAACGAAGCAATCAAAATGTTTTGGGGATTGCCACTCAGGGTTGCAACCGAACCAACATTCGTCGCTGCTGCCATTGTCAATAAATAGGGGATGGGATTCAAATTTAAGGCTTGAGCCAGAGTCAGAGTTAGCGGAGTTAGCACCAGCGCTAGTGTGTCATTGAGAAAAAACGCTGACATGACACCGCTACCAAGAGTTAAAGCTATCAACAATCCAAATGGGCTACGAGTAAAACTCAATAACACCAATAACGCACGCGGAAAAAATCCCGCATAGGCTAAGTTCGCATTGACTACCATCATGCTCAACAAAAATACGATGGTATTAGCATCTATCGCTTGCCATGCACTCTGTAAATCTATTACCCCTAGAGCAATTAAAAAACTTGACCCCACTAGGGCGATAGTGGCACGATTCATTCGTAAGCCGGGAATATAACCCATGCCTAAGCCCAGGTAGGTTAGCCCTAATATACAGTAGGTTAAAAACTTGAGGACAATCACTAGTCTTCAATGTAATATTTATTACTTTTGTTTTTGGGAACCAGTAGCATAGCTCACTTTTTACCGCTTGCAATTCCCATAAAATCAACTTAGTCAACTATTTTGTAATATCTGGGAACCTATCTAATCGTATTCACTTCGTTTGTGAATGGAGAATTTTCCAAAACACAACCCAGCATTAATACTTACTATAGGTATTAGTCTATGATAAAGTCATTTATCTCCACAAAAAACTGTGCAAAAAATGGATATATATGTGTCCAAAGATAGATGTCTTTATTAAAATCTTAAGTATGTCAAGTTATGAACAAAATTGTAACGCCTGACTACCATTCGTCAGGAATTTGCGATTAACTGGACGTAGATAGTAAATGAACTTAATTCGGGTCGCTCCCGTTTTATACTTTACACCGAGATTGTAATTTAGGTTCCTAGCCAGTTCTTCCGGGAGAGATAGTTAGCTAATAGTAAGTCGTAGATGTCTTTCATCTACTCAGTATTGAAAACCAGTTCAAAACCCTCAATTATAGAGAGGAGTGAACCATGAAGGTATTTGGAAATACCAGTAAAAAGATTTTTTTCGCCAGCTGGGTATCTCTCGATCGCGCAGAAGTCAACGACGAAGCCAACGATAAAAGCTTTACTCACCAGAATCCAGTTTTTCAGAAAACAAGACGTGATGTTTTTAAGCCATTGCGGAATTGGATAGATAATATTCAAATTCGCGATCGCTATTTTGCCCACCGGATTTGTCAGTCGATCCCCGCACAATGTCCATTTGAACGCGACGTTAAACTATTCGGCAAAACCTTGTTTCACATTCCGCCAATGTGTAAGTTGAATCCCTTATACGACGAGGTTGTTGGTTTACGGTTTCGGGCGTTGTGTTACTTGGCTGATGAATGTGGGGAGGATATTTCTCAATATTGTTAATCGAAGTGAGAGAGGCAATTGCCTCTCTCACTTATTTTCAGGCTCAGAGCTAATTTTTCCACCTTTGAATTGCTTTTTGGGCTGCGTCGTAAGCGGGGGTTCCTTGGGGAACTAAAGTAGCTGTCGCAATAGCTGCTTTCCTTTCTCCGTTGGCGGCGCGGTTTTTAGCAAGTTTGAAAATTTCTTTGCTCCATGTATCGATGGATTTTTGAGCAATGTCGAAGCCCGGTTCGCCTTTGGAGACTTTTTTGGCGACTTCGATGGCGCGGTTGTAAGTAGATGCTTGTCCGGGTTTAATTAAACCGGTGGCAGCTTGGATAAGTGTTTTATTACTCAAATATTGTTTTGCTTGCTGTCGCCATTGGTTGATGGCTATTTTTGCTTGTGGATGTAATGCTTCCGAACTGCTAATTAATTGAGCGGCGGCGATTGCTGAAGAATATTGACGTTTTTTGGCGCGTTGGTTGGCGAGTTCAAATATCATACTATTCCACATTTGGATATTGACCTGCGCTTCGCCGTAACGTGGTTCATTTGGCTTAATTTTACGTGCAGATGCGATCGCTAATACTAGCTCACTGGCTTGATTGGGACTTAGGGATAATTTGTTTAACTCAGACAACGCCTGTTTCCGGCTTTGAGTTTCGGATGGTTCGATAACTACTGGAACTGTTGCTGTGGGTGTTGGTGTTGGTGTTGGTGTTGGTGTTGGTGTTGTTTCATCTACTGTCGGTGCATCAGCAGGTAAATCAGTTGGTACATCAGTCGGTGAATTAATTACAGCAGGGTTAACTGAAGGTAAGTTTGCTGGAGATGGACTGACTGTTGGCGTTGGAGTTGGTTTTATTGCTGGTGTAGTTGGTGTCGCCGATGGAACCTGTGCCTGAGTCCCTGGTGTTTTTGGTGCAGATGCAGCATCGGGGAGCGTTTGCACAAATGATGACTCATCAGGATTGGGGTTGGGTGGTACTGAGTATGTTTGCTCAACCTTGGAATCAGCATGATGGCGGAATAACAAAATAATTATCATTCCTATCAATAAAGTCATACTCCCACCCCAGAGTAGTACCTGCATCCAAAAAGGAAGACCTGTATTTGTTTCCTGACTGGCGGTGTGGATTTTAGGAATCCCAGAAATCGGTTGCGATATTTCTACTTTTGATTTGGCGGGGGGAAGTGAGGGCGGTAACGAACGTTGAATTGGTTCCTGGACTCCGGGATGAACATAATTTTGTTTGCCAAAACTAGTACCGGCGGAATTCTTAATTAGCTGCGAATAATTACTAGAGTTGTTGGTTGGGTAACTATTCGAGTTGATTTGTGAATGTGCTGGTGGATGGAACTGCGAATAGTTACTAGGAACATTTTCTTCTAAAGAAGGAGCTGCGATCGCTTGTGCAAAAATTTCTTCAGATACCACTATCGCAGCAGCATCCATATCGTTTTCAAGTTCAGAGTTTCCCAAAATGACCTGCTTGCTTGAAGTAATAACAGTTACAGGGTTTTGCGTCGGTCGCCAGTAATATTGACATAATTCTGGTGTCCGAACGCTAAGATAGGCTTCTAACTCGCCTAAAGTTTTGCCATGATCCGAACTCAGTGCTTCTAAGAGCGCTGCTGTAAAAAAGCCATGTCCAAGTTCGGTGCTTTCGTAGGAAAATTGTTCCGGCTGACACGAGAGAATCAAAGGAACTTGCAACTCTTGTGCTAGTTCAATGATTTCTTGTCCCACAAACGTATCCAGCCCTTGAGTTGTAAAGGCACGGTTAATATCAAGCAACATTAATGCATTGACATTGACGCTGTGCAAAGTATGCATAATTGTGGCAATTTCAATGCCTGTCTCCTCGACAAATTCGGGCTTGCCATCGACTGGCATCAAATAATCCTTGCCATTGTGGTGTATTCCATAACCACTGAAGAAAAACCATACACGGTCTTGCGATCGCCAACAAGCAGCCGCTAAATCCTCAAGAAGTAGCAAAATATGATCTTTTGTCGGGAAAGTTGGTCTATCTCCAATCGGTGGAGAACTATCGCTCATCAGCAAAGACTGCTGCTGTCTGAAGCCCCCATTAGATACCAATAAACCTCGAAGCGCCTCAGCATCAGCCTGGGCGCAAGCTAGAGGTTGGAGAAAGTGATATTGATTTATGCCTATAGCGATTGCCCAGTTTTTTGCCATCGCGCTCGATCGTATTTTGGTTTGCAGAATCGAAAAATTGCGGTGAACCAGCGCTTTCCACAGAGGAGTTTCTCAGGTAGCGGATTGCAGGGTGTCCCCGTTGTTGCAACTGGTAAATCCCAGGGTTTGCCTATGTAAAAAAACAAGGCTAACCTATGTCTATTAGTCTAGATAATTGTCATCAAAGCCAGAAAATAATAGGTTATTTTTGATACATGCCTTAATCCAATTTCCAGGTCATCAGTCAGTGAGCGAAAACAGATGCAAAATCGTAATCAAAACCCAATTAGCATAAATACCCTTTCCAGAAAGAATTTTTTAAAGTCGTTTACTCCATCTATGACAGCCTTCAGAGCAAAAATCCGGATACTCAATACTATATTGTTGTTAGGAACAGCCATACCTATATGGGTAATTGCGGAGGGTATTAGTCCGCAAATTGTACGAGCTTATACAGCGCGGGCAGATATTGTTATTGATAGTTTGTCAGAAGAAACCTATGAAAGTATGGTACGTCGGGCAGAAGCCGCAGCCCGTGCTGGCGCACAACGCAGTTTTGACCAAGATATATTGATAACAGATGTTTCCGTCATCATTTCCGGACAAAATTACGGTGCGATCGCGCCAATATTAGAACTCAGAGTTACTCGGCAGCAATGGCGCAGTCGTCCCGATCCCCAAGTATGGGCAACATACTTTAAAGCGGCGCGATCGTTGTTATTGTTTAACAGAACACAAACCCCAACTGCCAGTGCGTCAAATTAGGGAATTGAGGCTGTGGGTGCTGAGTGCGGCAACTCGTATATCTCTACCTCTCTCAATGCCCAATTTTCCACAAATGACATAGAATAGGAAGGTTGTCAAAAATTGCGGTATCCGCTACTATGGCTTGCCCAAAGAAGAAAACCTCAAAATCAAAACGTGACTCGCGTCGCGCCACCTGGAGACATAAAGCTGATGTTCAAGCTCAAAAGGCTATGTCCCTTGGTAAATCAATTCTGACCGGACGTTCAAACTTTGTCTATCCAACAGACGAAGATGAAGAAGGCGAAGAAGAGTAAAATCTAGGAGTTAATTGGGAGTTAGGAGTCAAAAATTAGGAGTTAGGAATTAAAAATTAAATAGTTAAGAATTTTAAGTATTTCTAACCTCAAATTTATCATTAACTCATCACTCCTAACCCCTAACTCTCTACTCTATTTCAGCTAATGCTCGGAAAATTTTTTCAAAAACCCACAGGGGAAAATGCAAACCGCGTCCCTCCTGGTCAACATTTGGCTAGTGGTTTTCCTGTCTTAACCTATGGCGAAACTCCACAAGTCAATACTGATAAGTGGGAATTTCGTGTTTGGGGTTTGGCTGTACCCAAGACTTTTACTTGGGAAGATTTTATGGCATTGCCCCAAAGTGATTTTACGGCTGATTTTCATTGTGTGACGCGATGGTCAAAACTTGATGTCAAGTGGACTGGGATTAAAGTCACCGACTTTATGGAAGCGATTGCAGTCGAACCACAAGCAAAGTATGTGATGGAACATTGCTACGGTGGTTATACAACTAATATTTCAATTGATGATTTCTTGCGGGAAGAAAACTTTTTTGCCTGGAAATTATTTGGCGAGCCGCTCTCAGTAGAACATGGTGGCCCAATGCGTTTAGTTGTACCACATCTCTATGCTTGGAAAAGTGCTAAATGGATTAATGGTTTAGAATTTTTAGAGAATGAAGAATTAGGCTTTTGGGAGCGTAACGGTTATCACCGACGTGGTGAACCCTGGGCAGAAGAACGTTATAGCTTTTAAGGAACCGTGTAAAAATAAGTTGAACGATTTAATATTTGTAGTGTAAGCATCTTGCTCGCGCTACTTATTTTTGCTGGATACCTAAGTGGATGTTCTCTATGTTGCCACTTTAGCTATGGCATGTTTTTTTGATGGTAGTTTTGGAAACTTATACCTTTTTCTCCCCTGTAATGACTCAAAGTTATGCTTTGAAACATCACAATTCGCAAAAATTTAGACACGAACTATATTCATATTGCAGACTTAGCAGACTTAATAGATGCTGCAACAATAACAGAAATACTGCCAACACTGTAAAACAGGCAGACGCACATAACATTAATCTTAAAGTTAATCATAACTGATTAGCCTGACTTGATATGAATCCTGCCTCGAATTTATTGAGGGGATACTTTTTCCGTGCGATCGCCAAATAAGAAGCTACATTAATACAGTTTGATCAAAAATCTGTACCCTTGAGTGTATCTACTTAGTCATCAATTTATGAAAAAGCGGAGAAAGCCACTTTTCACCTTACTGTTTGCAGCAATTTTGGCAATCAGCATCATTACGAGTCAAAATCATCCGCTACTTGCATCATCGATTGGTAAAGATAAGTTAACGATGATCACTTCCCCTGATTATCCACCGTTCGAGTATTACGAAAATCAGGGAAGCACGCGCAAAATAGTTGGTTTTGATATTGATATTGCTAACTATATTGCCAAGGAATTGGGATTCAAGTTGGAAATTATGGAGACGGATTTTGGGGGTTTGATTCCTGCATTACAAGCAAATCGGGCTGATTTTGCGATGGCAAGTATGAACCCTACCCCTGAAAGAAAGCAAAATGTTGATTTTTCCCTCATCTACTACCAAGGCAGAGATACAATTATTGCTGACAAAAACAGTAAAATCACCAAACTAGAGGATTTAGCAGGTAAACGCCTGGGGGTGCAATTAGGGACAACTCAAGAGCAAAGTGCTAAAAAAATGGCAGCAAAATTACCAGGATTGGAAATTAAGCTGTTGAGTAAAGCCCCAGAAATGATTCAAGAGATAAAATCGGGGCGGATTGATGCTGTAATTTTAGGGGAAATTGTCGCCCAAGGGTTTACGCAATCAAACCCAGAATTAGGTTTTTATGCGTTACCACCAGAGAACGAAGAGGCAGGAGGAAGCGCGATCGCATTTCCCAAAAATTCACCTTTGGTTGTACCCTTTAACAAGGTGTTGCAGAAAATGATTGATAATGGCGATTTAGATAAGTTGAAGAAGCAGCGAATTGCCACTATCAAAGATACACTGACTCAGACTCCAGTAGTAACAAAAAAAGGTCTCAATGTTGATTTGAGACGAATTATTCCTGATATTCCCTTTATTCTTCAGGGAATACCCATAAGCTTAATGTTTACTTTGTTATCATTATTTTTTGGCTTAATTTGGGGTACGTTACTTTCCCTCTTCAAAATTACAGGCATTAAAGCATTAACTTGGTTTGCAAATGCTTACACTTCAGTGTTTCGTGGCACTCCGATGCTTTTACAATTGGCATTGGTTTACTATGCGACACCACAACTAACAGGTTACAATATTCCGGCATTACAAGCTGGTGTGTTAACTTTTACCCTGAATTCTGGGGCTTATATGTCGGAAACGATTCGGGGAGGTATTCAATCGGTGGATAAAGGACAAACCGAAGCTGCTTTATCAATGGGTGTTCCTTACCATTTGATGATGTGGGATATCATTATTCCCCAAGCGTTGAAGAATATTCTCCCGGCTTTGGTGAATGAGACAATTGGACTATTAAAAGATTCAGCTTTAGTATCGACTTTGGGAATGGTAGAAATATTACGGAGTGCCCAAATTGTCGGAGCTAATAAATATATTTACTTTGAACCGCTACTATTTGCTGGATTAATCTACTACATTTTGGTAATGAGTTTAACTTTTAGTGCCTCAGCTTTAGAAAGGAGATTGCGGTTAAGTGAGTAAAACAGTCATTCGCACAGAACATCTGTGTAAGTCCTTCGGCAAGTTGAATGTACTCAAAGATATTTCCACGGAAATCTATCCAGGTGAAGTAGTTGGTATACTGGGGCCAAGTGGTTCGGGAAAATCAACATTTCTGCGTTGCATGAACCTACTCGAACATCCCACTAGCGGTAAAGTTTATTTTCGAGAAGCCGAAATTACTAACCCGAAGGTAAATATCAGCAAAATTCGCCAAGAATTGGTAATGGTATTTCAGCACTTTAATTTGTTTCCCCACATGACAGTATTAGAAAATGTCACCTATGCACCAATTAAAGTCAAAGGGTTGAATAAAGAAAATGCAATCAATAAAGGATTGGAATTATTAGGCAAAGTTGGTTTAGCTGAAAAAGCCTACGTTTACCCTGCGAAGCTATCAGGAGGACAAAAACAACGTGTGGCGATCGCACGGGCTTTGGCAATGGAACCGGAGATGATATTATTTGATGAACCCACTTCAGCTTTAGACCCAGAAATGGTCAAAGATGTTTTGGAAGTGATGAAGGTTTTAGCCAAAATTGGTATGACAATGGCAATTGTTACCCATGAAATGGGATTTGCCAGGGAAGTTGCTAGTCGGATTATGTTTCTCGATCAAGGAAGTTTAGCAGAAGACACCACACCAGGAGAGTTTTTTAATCAACCCAAATGCGATCGGGCTAAACAATTTTTAGAAAAAATGCTGTGAAATAGTCTGTATATCTAGTACAGTACGGCGGAAATGAACCAACAATTCTAAAATGACAAAAAGCTTCTAAAATAAGCTTTATTCCTTCTGCCTTCACGTACTAGTGGTTTGCCAAGCGAAAATTGACGGGTGGAGACTCCAAGAATTTGATTCCTGCAAAGTTTCTTTGGCGGACTACTAGAGCTAATTTTATAACAATGATTATTTAGTGCTTAAAAAAGTACTTAAATGTGACTTTAGGTACTTTTTTTCTCCTTAGCTGACTATGCGATCGCTGTTCACTGAACTTTATTAATAATATTATTGAGACTATTTACTCAATAATTTTGCTAACAATCATTTATGTAGTTTGGAACTCTCAATAAAAAGAAATTTTGAGCAATAATTAGCAAAAGTTGATAAATTGACTCCTCACCCTTGAGTCCTTGAGAGGGTGTTTATCAAATTATCAAATAGCTTCAAGCTGATGAGTAAATATGTTGAGTAATGCATAGGTATAAGTAGACAAGAGCTTGACTAATTACAATTCGTAACTTTGATTAACTTAATTATTTTTCTAATTGTTCAAAATAAACTGCAACAAATCTAATTATTTTGTTACATATTTGTTAAGAATAGTTACATGTTTCTTAATAAAGGAAATATTACTTATGGTAGCTTCACTTGATAATCATCAACGACATCAGGTTGTAATCATTGGTGGTGGCTTTGGTGGACTTTATACAGCGAAAGCGCTGGCGAAAGCAAATGTGGATGTTACTCTCATTGATAAACGTAACTTTCACTTATTTCAACCGCTTTTATATCAAGTTGCCACAGGTACGCTATCACCTGGTGATATTTCCTCGCCATTGCGCTCCATACTCAGCAAAAGCAAGAACACAAAAGTATTGCTAGGAGAAGTAAGCGACATCGATCCCAAAACCCAAGAAGTGATCCTGAACGATCGCATAGTTCACTACGATACATTAATTGTTGCCACAGGTGCGAATCACTCTTATTTTGGTAATGATGCTTGGAAAGAAGTTGCTCCTGGTTTAAAAACTGTTGAAGATGCGATCGAAATCCGTCGTCGGATATTTAGCGCTTTTGAGGCAGCAGAAAAAGAAACTGATCCAGTCAAACGTCGGGCTTTATTGACCTTTGTGATTGTCGGCGGTGGCCCAACTGGTGTAGAATTAGCAGGTGCGATCGCAGAGTTGGCTTATAAAACACTCAAAGAAGATTTCCGCGACATTGATACCTCAGAAACAAAAGTTGTACTATTACAAGGTGCTGATCGTATTCTTCCATCCCTAGCACCGCAGTTATCGAAAGCAGCAGCAGAATCATTAGAAAAGTTGGGTGCAAGCGTACAGACAAAAACCCGCGTGACAAATATTGAAAACAACGTTGTCACCTACAAGCAAGGCGATGAATTCCACGAAATTACGTCCAAGACGATATTATGGGCAGCAGGTATCCAAGCTTCACCAATGGGTAAAATTCTCGCATTACGTACAGGTGTAGAATGCGATCGGGCCGGACGAGTTATTGTCGAACCAAACTTGAGTATTAAGGGATACGAAAATATTTTCGCAGTCGGAGATTTAGCCAACTTCTCTCACCAAAAAGATCAACCCCTCCCAGGTGTTGCACCAGTAGCAATTCAAGAGGGTGAATATGTGGCTAAATTAATTCAAAAACGCTTGCGGGGTAAAACTATGCAAGCATTTAAATATAACGATTATGGCGCTTTAGCTATGATTGGACAAAATGCCGCCGTTGTAGATTTAGGTTCAATCAAGTTACAAGGCTTCTTTGCATGGATATTCTGGTTATTAATCCATATCTATTTCTTAATTGAGTTTGACAACAAATTATTAGTAATGATTCAGTGGGCATGGAACTACCTCACCCGCAAACGTGGTTCGAGATTAATTACTGGTCAAGAATCTTTAGCATTAGCTAAAGTCATCACGCACCAACCAACAATAGATAAGCCAGTAAACGTCTAGCTAACATTCCACAGGTATTATAAATTGTTGGAATTTCACTACCACCAATATGATAGAGAGGTTATTATGTAATACCAATTCTCCGAAATAAAGTCACCGATGCAGACGGGGAGACATGGAGATTGATGTGTCACCAAATTTTGGAGAAACGGTATAGCCTCTCTATCAATATCTAATTCAACTGAGTTGGGGTTAAAAAATTATAAACAAATTGCTAGTTCTGATTTAGAACTTGCAGATTTAGATTCAACAATTTCTACCGGATGGTTTTGTGCATAAGCTAATAGTTCATAAGTCCATTCAGAGAAAATATTGAATATCTGTTCCACTGCATGTAGAGCTTCTTTATACTGAGAATCTGTTAATTCAATTTCGGCAAGCAGCTTTTCAGAATCGGGGTTTCCCATAGTATGTTCAGTTTCTTCATGTAAATGTAAGTCACCAAAAAATAAATACTCCAAGTTTGTATTTTGTCGCAGTTCTGAAGTTATTTTGAGAGATTTGCTAAAAAATACATCTGCTGTTGCTTCTAGTACTTGAATTATCAGAATTTTGATTTCTGGTTCACCCTCTAATGCATACCTAGCAGTTCGATATGCAATCTGACGAGTAATTTTTGTCTCTTCTCCCCAAATAAATTTTAACGCATCAGTAAAACTTAATAATTGATTAAAACCTAATTGTTCAACATCAGAAATAAACCAGGGCCAATGATTATCATCTTCGTATGTATATTGGTTAACTATTTTTTGGATACTATGAGACGATTGAGGAGTTCTCAATACATACTTATTAATATCGCTAAAACTCATGATAAAATGAGCCATACAAGGAGCAAAAGCTAGTCTTTGAAGAGGATGAATATATGGATTTTCCATGTACTGGAACAAGGGAAGAATCGCAAAATCTTGTTTTTTCTTTTCAATTAATGACAGTATATCTTTCATTGTTTTGTACTACCTACTATCAAGTTTAAGTACAGATTGATTAATTTTGATATACTCAAAATTTCTTTCCGTAATTTTTTTAATCACTTAGATAGCACAACCTGATAATTTAGCAGCATCCAAAGTCAAAGTAGTCTCATTTCACTACATACTTAGATTATTGTTTGTATTTTTGTGAAAATGATTAATTTTTTGTTAGTCAAATAATAAATATAATTTAAAACATATAATTAATTTTGGCAGTAGTAAAAACCCAGAATATTTAATTTTGATGGATAGGCTATATTTTGTGAGTGCAAGTTAAGTATTCTCGTTGAGAAAATTGAGAAAATAAATATCCAATTGTAAGAATTTTATATTTCAGATAAAAAGATATTATCAAGCTAATTCATATAAGAGATCAATCGTAAAGTAAATACTAAGCATAGTTGTTCTTTGTTATTAATCTTTACTTTATATAGCAATACGGTTCAGTTAAGGTGATCAGTCAATCGATTTGTTGAGAACCAAGATTTGGGGGATTCTCTCCCAAACCCCCAATTGGGAAAAGTTGACGGGGAGATGTTCTTCCCGTCAAACTTTGGACGGTTGCGTCTAGGCTGTGTACTTTGTTAAAATTTGAGCGGTTTTTAGTAATTTTGTACGTGACGTTAAATTGTCCATCAAAAGCCCAGTTAAATAAGCTTTACAGCCTTCGTGAATAGTCACGTTTTTTGTATGAACAAAATCCCAAAAAAGTCACAGAGTCAACAGCCTAGATTGCGTCCCCCAAGCCCCCTCCAAAAAAGTTGATCTAGTAATTGATTTGATTCTTAACTGAACTGTATTGCTTTATATAGGACTCATATTTGATTTATGAAAAACTAAATTAGCTAGAGGCTTAGCATACAAAGGTTTGTTTCTCAGTATACTTAGCAATATTCAAGTAGGATACCTATACGTAGCCTATAGGTATAGCTTTGTTTGTAATTTTAATTAATTTAAAAATATTGTAAACAACATTGTATTTTGACAGACCTCAACCTAACCCTTTCTCTATCTGGGAAAGGGTTAAACATCGATTAAGTATTGCCAAGCTGAGACATCGGAATTTCGATCGCAAACTCTGTTCCTTCACCTAACTGACTATGACAATGCAGTTCTCCACCATGTCTATCAACCACTATTTGATAGCTAATGGAAAGCCCTAAGCCGGTGCCTACTCCCACAGGTTTTGTCGTAAAAAATGGGTCAAATAAGCGTTGTTGAACCTCTGGTTTTATTCCCATGCCATTATCCGCTATCCGAATGATAATACGATTATTATCCAAAATTTCCGTGGCGATTTTAATCATAGGGGTTGAATTCTTACCTTTTTCTATTCCCTCTTCTAAGGCATCAATCGCATTGGTAAGTAAATTCATAAATACTTGATTGAGTTGTCCGGCATAGCAAACAACTTTAGGTAAGTTTGTGTAGTTCCGAATGATTTCAATAGCTGGCTCATTTTGTTTTGGTTTGAGGCGGTGCTGTAAAATCATTAAGGTACTTTCAATCCCTTCATGAATATCAACTTTTTTCATCTCCGCTTCATCTAGTCGGGAGAAAGTTCGTAATGACTGGACTATGTCTCGAATTCTATCAGAACCTATTTTCATTGAAGATAGAATTTTTGGTAAATCCGCAACAATAAAATCTAAATCAATCGCATCTATTTTTGCTTGAATTTTGTCCGTTGGCTGTAGATACTCTTGCTGATAAAGTTTGAGGAGATTGAGTAAATCGTCGGTGTATTGGCTGGCGTAGGATAAATTACCGTAGATAAAGTTGACGGGATTATTGATTTCGTGAGCAACTCCAGCTACAAGTTGCCCTAAACTAGACATTTTTTCACTTTGTACTAGTTGGGTTTGGGCACGCTTGAGTTCTGTCAGGGTGTTTTCAATTTGTTGTGCTTGCTGAGTCGCAGTCATTACAGCTTGTTGACTTTGAGCATAAAGTTCTGCTTGGTTGATTGCGATCGCTAATTGGTCTATAACTGCTTGTAGTAACTCCACTTCATCCTGAGTCCAAGGACGAGTTTCTGTCCAATGTCCACAGACGATAACACCAATTTGACCCGAACGAGTTTTAATTGGTAACACTATTTCTGATTTAATACCTAAACGTTCTAAAAAACTTTTATGTATTGGTTCGTGAAATTGTGTGACATCATCTATTTTGAGAATTTCTTGATTTACAAACATCTGGGTGACTGGCCCAATTTTATCAGCCGGATGGCACCCTAATAAACTGGGAAAATTTTCCTCTTTTGCTTCTTTGAGAGTTTCCCAAACAGGTGGTTCACTATCGGGTTTGAACCAAGAAAAACTGCAACGTTCTATTTGTAATAAATCTCGAATTTCCACTATTGCGGTTTCTAATACTTGATCTAGATCAAGTGATTCACGGATTTGGCTGGCTAAAACGTTGACTAGTTGCTCTCGACGTGCAAGTTCACGATATTTTGTTTCCGACTGACGTAAAGCTTCTTCTGCTTGTTTGCGTTCTCTAATATCTCGCGTAACAGTTGCTAGGTTTGTTGGTTGACCAGTTTTTTGGTCTTTGAGAACAAAAATATTGTACTCTATGGGAATAAGTTCTCCAGTCCTAAAATGGCGAAAGCTAAGTTCTCCTTGCCAACATCCTTTTGACATAATAGTTGGCACAGCGACTTCTTGAATATATTTGTTGTCCTCATCTGTATGATAATCAGATATTGTTGTTTGTAGAAATTCCTCTGTATCTCTAAAACCCACTAATTGTAAACCAGCTTGATTAATATACCAACCTTTACCATCTAAGGTTGCCATAGCAATAAAGTCAGAGCTATTTTCTACTAAAGAAACGAAGTGCTGTCGTTCTTCCTCAGTTTTTTTCCGATCTGTAATATCACGAGAGATAGTTACTAAAGCAATTGGCTGACCAGTTTTTTGGTCTTTAATTGTGAAAATATTGTATTCAATCGGTATACTTACCTCAGTTTGAATATGTCGAAAGCTAAGTTCTCCATGCCATCGACCTGTTTCCATAACTGTTGGTAACACTTCTTGTTGCAAATATGCCCAATTTTCTGGTGTATGAAAGTCACATATGTGTGTATTTTCGAGTTTGTTTAGGTGATCCAAACCCAAAAGCTTTTTCCCAGCTTCATTAATAAAACTGATTTTACCTTCAAGGTTGGCGATCGCAATAAAATCTGAAGTGTTTTCAATCAGCGAAATCAGCTTTTGTCTTTCTTCTTCAGCAATTTTACACTCTATGATTTCTGCTTGTAGTTGAGCGATCGCTACTTGCAATTCATGGGTACGTTTGGCAACTAGTTCTTCAAGTTGTTCTTCATATAACTTCAACTGAGCTTCTATGTGCTTTTGATCAGTAATATTTTCTGTAAAAAAGAATGTCCCGCCAACTTCGCCATTTGTGTCATACCAAGGATGGCATTCCCATTTGCACCAACCAACTGTACCATCCAGTTTAGCTATCTTCTGTGCTTCGCATTTCTCAATTTCACCCATCAAACAATGATCATGAATCGTTTTCCACTCTAAAAAAACATTTGCTAATACGGAGCAGTCGCAGGAATCTATCGAACCTAACAAATTGGATTCATGATCACCGTAATCTCTTAACCAGCTGCGACTAGTAGCAATGTAGCGCATTTCTCGATCAAATATGGCAACAGATGCGGGTGTATGCTCTAAAAAAAGTTGGAGCAAGTTGGGAATATTTTGCGTAAGCATAGCACGGATGGTAGAATCCTGAATTTTAAATTACTAGTAACAAAATTTACTTAAAAAAACATCCTAGCTGGTTAGTATTAGGGATATTATTCATCAATATAGCTGTATCTTTCCTGGTTCCGCTTCCGAGTTTTCTGGTAAATGAAAATCTTTACATGAATTTAAAAGTAATCAAATTAAACAAACCCCAAATCTTTGAGATTCGGGGTGGAGGAAAGGCTTAAAAGCTGAATATTTCTCCTTGCTATCTACTCGATGATGCCTTTAGCTTCTTCCCTGGCAGCCGAATTAGGCGTGATTGAGGAACTTTCCAACTATCTCTAAAATTCTTTCAGCTGCATGTCCATCACCAAATGGGTTGATAGCATTTGCCATGGCATCATATGAACTTTTATTTGCTAGTAGTTCTGCGGTATTCGCTACAATATCTGTACTTTTTGTGCCTACGAGTTTTGCCGTACCGGCAGTTACAGCTTCAGGACGTTCAGTAGTTTCACGTAGAACAAGGACTGGTTTACCGAGACTTGGTGCTTCTTCTTGTAAGCCACCAGAGTCTGTCAAAAGAAGGTGCGATCGCATGATTGCACCAACTAACTCGGCGTAGTCTAAGGGTTCGGTCAAGAATACGCGGGGATGATTTCCTAGTATAGTTTGTAAAGGTTCTCGCACCGTAGGATTACGGTGTAATGGTAATAACAAGGCTGTATCAGAGAACTTCTCTAATATTTGCAAAAACCCTGCACCAATATCTTGTAAGGGTTCTCCCCAGTTTTCCCGTCTATGTACCGTTGCTAATATTGTTCGATATTTTTCCCATTCTAAACCAGGAATATTGCAAATAGGTTCTTTTGTCGCCACATCCAGCAATGCATCGATGACTGTGTTCCCCGTTAAATGAATTTCTCCCAACACACCGGAACGTTGTAAGTTCTCCACAGCTAAACTAGTTGGTGCAAAATGCAATTGGGTAATTTGGGAAATTAATCTGCGGTTGGCTTCTTCGGGGTAAGGATTGTACAAGTTATCAGTTCGCAAACCAGCTTCTACATGCCCGACGGGAATTTTATGATAAAAGGCAGCTAATGTAGCCGCAAATGCGGTAGTTGTGTCTCCTTGAACTATAACTAAATCTGGTTTGTTTTCTGCAAATAGCTTTTCCAACCCTTGCAAACTACGACAGGTAATATCGTTGAGCGATTGCTTGGGCTGCATAATCTCCAAGTCATAATCAGCTTTCAAGTCAAACAGTTGCATCACTTGTTCTACCATTTCGCGATGCTGTCCAGTGAGAATCACTTTCGATGTAAAACCTGGAGCATTTTCAAAAACCTGAATAACTGGCGCTAATTTAATTGCTTCTGGACGAGTTCCTAAAATAATGTAAACTTGCTTATCGTTGCTCATTAGTCGGTCGTTAATGGTTAAAGGTTAAAGATTAATAGTGCTGTACTGTGGGTTCCCTTCAGGGTAACTGTCAGCTTACGTCAAATGCCCATCCTACATTCAATTTTGCTCACTTGTGACGTAAGTTGTTGCCGACTTAGCCAGATAATTAAGTATTTATGTTTAGAGGTTATTGATAAAGTAAACTTCAAGACTCCATAAATCAGGTTTTTTATCAAAAATCGGATAATATTTGATACTCCAGTTGCAACAGCGTGGTTTCCCCCGACTAAAATTAATATTTTTAGTCAGAAATTATGACTAAATTGTCTTATTTCACTATTTTTATTCCTAAAAACTGTATATTTTGACTATTTTGTAGATTTTAGTCCCATTTTCTAGTCTCATTTTTGTTTTTGAACAAGATTAATGTTGATTAGCAATTTTTTCAAAATATTTAAATTCAGCTAACACAGATGGGAATACTAGCCTATAGGATTCTATATATAGGTTTCATTACAAATGCAAGTATCTCTAAGTGCGATTGTTAAAATTCCTGGTTACTACATTCTGGAGCGAGTCTATGTAGGTGCAAAAACACTGGTTTATCGAGGAATCAGAGAAAGTGACCAAATTCCAGTGATTATTAAGGTTCTCAGAAATGAGTATCCAACCTTCAATGAAGTTTCCCAATTTCGCCATCAATATACAATTATTAAAGATATTAATCTGCCTGGGGTTGTAAATACTTACGGTTTGGAAAATTACCGTAATGCTTACGCCTTAATTATGGAAGATTTTGGCGGCATTTCACTTAATCAAGAAGTGGGCAAGTTACTATGTCCCGGAAAAGTATCTAAACGCAGATATTTCCAGAATCTGATTCAACAGAAAAATAACTTTGAAATTCAGTCAGAAAGTTATGAATCACCTCAAAAAGAGGGTAAATATGACTTCATTGGTACTTTTTTACATATCGGTATTCAAATATGTACTGCACTTGATGCGATACATCGCAATCGCATAATTCATAAAGATATTAAACCTGCAAATATTCTGATTAATCCCAAAACCTACGAAGTCAAAATCATTGACTTTAGTATTGCTTCTCTAGTACCTAAGGAAACAAATGTAATTCCCATTTCTGATGTTGTGGAAGGAACCCTCGCTTACCTTGCGCCAGAGCAAACAGGGCGTGTTGATAGAGTGATTGACTACCGTACAGATTTTTACTCTCTGGGAGTCACTTTCTTTGAACTGCTCACTGGGGAAGTTCCCTTTCATACTAATGATCCCACGGAATTAGTTTACTGTCACTTGGCCAAACAAATTCCTCTTGTCACCTCTATTGATCATACTATTCCTTCTATCCTTGCCAAAATAGTTAGCAAACTCATGGCAAAAAATCCTAATAAGCGCTATCAAAGTGCAATTGGGTTGAGACATGACTTAGAAATTTGCCGACAACAGTGGCAAGAAACTGGAAAAATTGAATATTTTGAATTAGCTCAGGAAGATATTTCCAGTCATTTTGTCATTCCAGAAGAATTATATGGGCGAGAGAAAAATCTGGAAATACTGCTAGGGAGTTTTGAGCGAGTTCGTCAGGGAAATATTGAAGTAGTTTTTATAGATGGTGATTCTGGAGTTGGCAAAACTGCACTTGTCAACAGTATTCACAAAAATATTGTTATCAATAACAGTTATTTAATTACAGGTAAATATGAAGAATCTCCGAGTCAGATACCTCTGGCAGGATTTGTAGAAGCTATTCGCAATTTAATTGAACAAATAGAAGATGAAACTGATATCCAAATTAAAACTTGGAAAGATAAAATTTTAGCAGTATTAGGTAATGAAGGGCAAATCCTTACAAATATAATCCCAGAATTAGAAAATATTATTGGTAAACAACCAGAAGCTCCGATACTTTCAAATAGTGAAGCCCAAGCTCGTTTTCACCTCCTATTACAAAAACTTATTTATGTTTTAGCAACAGAAGAACATCCAGTAGTTTTGTTTATAGATAACTTACATTGGGCAGATGATGAATCGTTGAAATTCATGCGATCGCTCATAATTAATCATATCACAGTCAATGAAAATTCTTCTCTTACCCATCCATTTACAGAAAAACAAGAAGATAGTGAACCTGTTAAAAGTTTGTTATTGATTGCTGCCTATCATCAGGATAAATGTGAAGTATCTGTTCGTGAAGAAATTGAATTAATAATTGATGTATTCAAAAAAATTAATGCACCGACTATCTTTAATTCTATTACATTGGATGCTTTTTCCTTAAGCGAATTAAATAGTCTCATTGCCCAAACAATTCGTCACGAAGCATCCACCACAGGCTTTCTGAGCCAAATGCTTTTTGCCAAAACCCAAGGTAATCCCTCCTTGTCAGTCAAATTTTTGCGATCGCTGCATGAGCAAAGAACAATTAATTTTAATTTTGAGAAGTTGGAATGGGAATATGATATAGATCGTATTAAAGAGTTATGTATAACTGATGATGTCCTCGAAGCAATGGCAAAACAGTTATACTTATTGGGCTATCCATTTAGGAGAATATTAGTATTAGCTGCTTGTTTGAGTGGTAAATTTAATCTGAAAACTCTATGCATTATTAGTGAAGAGCCATCTTTTGTTGTCAAAACTAGGCTATGGGAAGGATTAATTAAAGGTTTAATCATCTCAGAGCTTGATACATCTGCAATCATTTTAGATGAGAATGTAAATGAGAATATCAATATAAATATTGCAGCCTTAGATTTGTATGCAGAAGCTGAGAATGAGGTTTTAGATACTAAAGATAATACCTCTATAAACTACTACTTCATACATGAGCGCATCAAGCAAGAAGCCTATAACTTAATTCCAGAGAGTGAAAGAAAAGCTACTCATTTGAAAATTGGCTATTTACTTTTACATAACACCCCAGAATCCGAACGGGAAGAAAATATTTTTGAGTTAGTCAATCAATTTAATAGTGCTTTTGATTTAATCACAGACAGAATAGAACTTGACGGACTCGCAGAAATGAATCTGTGTGCTGGACGTAAAGCTTTAGGATTAGCAGACTATCCAGCAGCGTATAATTATCTGACTTTTGGAGTAAAGTCTCTCTCTCTTGATTGCTGGGAGAGCAACTACGATATCTCTCTCAGCTTATATGAAACAGCAGCAGAAGCAGCATTTTTAAGTGGTCATTTTGAGGAATGTGAGCAGTATATTGAAATAGTTCTAGCTCATGCGAAAACTCTGCTGGAAAAGATTAAAGTTTATGAAGTAAAAATTCAAGCTTATGGAGCGCAAAATCAAGCTTTAGAAGCAATAAATATTGCCCTAATCGTTCTAGAAGAATTAGGAGAACAACTGCCTATAGACTCTAATCAAGTAGATATTGAAGCTGAACTTCATCAAACAGCTTCCTATCTCAAGAATATACAAATAGAAGACCTAATTAATTTGCCAGAAATGACTGATAATCGTGTTATGGCGGTGATGAGTATCTTAGCAAATATAAATGCCTTTGCATATCAAACAGCACCGACTCTATTTCTGCCAGTCGTTTTGAAACAGGTTAATTTATCGATTAGGTATGGCAATTCTCCTTTGTCTGCTTTTGCCTATTCAGCTTATGCAGCTATCTTATCTGGAGTTATGGGAGACATAGTATCTGGATATAAATTTGGCAAACTATCTGTGGATATGGCTTCCAATATGCCAATAAAAAATATAGCTGTGAAGGTCAATGAAACATTTGATCAATTAATTCAACCTTGGAAAGTACATATTAGAGAAACCTTGCCATCCTTTCAAGAAACATACTTAAATAGTTTAGCAATAGGAGATTTAGAATTTATTGCTTATAGCCTTTATGCTTATTCTTATACTGCTTACTTCGCTGGGAAAGAACTATCAATCCTTGAAGCAGAAATTGCGGAAAATAGCAAAATCATTAAGGAGATTAAAAACGAAATCGTATTTTACTGGAATGGAATTTATTGGCAAGCAGTTTTAAATTTAATAAATGGTTTTGAGAATTGTCAGCTTTTTAGTGGAAAAGCTTACGATGAAACAAAAACTTTACCAATTCACTTAAAGGCAAATGACGGAGTAGCAATTTTTTACCTGTATATATGTAAGTTGCAAATCTGTTATATTTTTTCTGACTATGCTGAAGCAATACAAAATGCAGAGAATGCGGAAAAATATTTATCTAATGTCCCTGGATTATTAGTTGTCGCTCAATTATGTTTCTATAATGCTTTAACACGACTAGCAGTATATCCCAGCTTGGAAAAAACTAAGCAAGCAGAATCCTTAAATATAGTAGAGGTAAATCTTGAAAAGATGCAACAATGGGCTAACCATGCCCCAATGAATTTTCTACATAAGTACTACTTAATTCAAGCAGAAAAATATCGAGTTTTGGGAAATAATATAGATGCGATTGACTATTATGATCGCGCTATTGCTCTTGCTAGAGAAAACGAATATTTAAATGAAGAAGCTTTAGCAAATGAACTAGCTGCTAGATTTTACCTGGAATGGGGTAAGGAAAGAATAGCTAAGATATACATGACAGAAGCTTATTATTGTTACGTTCGCTGGGGTGCAAAAGCAAAAGTTCATGATTTAGTGAAACGTTATTCTGAATTACTTGGTAATATTGCTCAGGAAGAAAATACTGAAGTTACAGAAAAAGAAAATATTAATCCAGATGTTAATCAAGATACTACCAATGAAAATATAAATTTTTCTTCTAATCATTCGTTCTCAAATTTGAATAATTCTCACACTTCATTTAGCTCAGTTGGCTCGAATTCAAGTTTTGGACAGTCTTTAGATATGGCTGCAATTATCAAAACATCTCAATTACTCTCAGAAACAATTGAGATGGAGAAATTGCTTGCTAGTCTGATGCGAGTCACAATGGAAAATGCTGGAGCTTCTAAATGTGTACTGCTTCTAAGACAAGATGAAAGTTTAGATTTAATGGTAGCCGCAATTAGTCATAATTCTGAGTCGGATTTTATCGAAACTACTTTTCCGTTAGTTCGCATTAGCGATTGTGAAGATATTCCAATTAGTATAATTAATAATGTGAAGCGGAAAGGAGAAATATTTGTTACTGATGATGCCAGAGAAATCGCCACTGCCGATCGCTATATTTTGCGTGAGCAACCACAAAGCTTACTATGTATGCCCATAATGCATCAAGCAAAAATGGTGGGAATATTTTATTTTGAAAATAATCTTGTCACTTCTGTTTTTACACAGGAACGTCTGGCAGTTCTAAAACTTCTCATTACTCAAGCTGGTATTGCCATTGAAAATGCTCGACTTTACCAAAATCTTGCAGAGGCTAACCAGTCTTTAGAAGATGCTAATCATAATCTGGAAGAAAAAGTCGAGACAAGAACACAAGAGTTAAACGAAAAGAATCAAATATTAAACCAAGCATTTGAAGATTTAAAAAATACCCAAACCCAACTTATTCAAAGTGAGAAAATGTCAAGCTTGGGACAAATGGTAGCAGGTGTTGCCCATGAAATAAATAATCCAATTAACTTTATTCATGGAAATATTACCCATGCAAGTGGTTATGTGCAGGATTTAATAGATTTAGTTGCTTTGTATCAAGAGAAAGGCTCTCTAACACCTGAGATTCAAGAGAAAATAGAGGAAATTGATTTAGATTTCTTACTCGTAGATTTACCAAAGTTACTTGAATCTATGAAGATTGGAAGTTCGCGCATTCGCAATATTGTCCTCAGCTTGCGGAATTTCTCTCGGTTAGATGAAGCAGATATGAAAGCTGTAGATATTCATGAGGGAATTGATAATACCATAATGATATTGCAGCACCGTCTCAAGGCAAGAAGCGATCGCCCCGAAATCGAAATTATTAAAGAATATCAATCTTTACCTGAAATTAATTGCTACGCAGGTCAATTAAATCAGGTATTTATGAATATTTTTAGTAATGCGATCGATGCATTAGATGATGCTATAGCAAGTGGTAAATGGTCACAGGAAACACCACAAATTCGTGTCTCGACAGAGATAGTCAATTCTCGCAATGCTGAAAATTTAGTTATAAAAATAGTAGATAATGCTTTAGGAATACCAGAAGAAATAACAAGGAAAATTTTTGATCCATTTTTTACTACTAAACCGGTGGGAAGCGGTACAGGCTTAGGTTTATCGATTAGTTACCAAATTATAGTAGATAAACACAAGGGTCAATTAATTTGTAATTCCACATCAGAAGAAGGAACTGAGTTTGTGATTGTAATTCCAAATCTATAGCTCCACTCGTGACAAGTGAAGGCAAAATTTGTTTCGTCAATAGTAATTAAGCTATCAAGAATCTATGCTGCTGAGTATCTAATTAAGCTCTGTACTGATGTTTTGCGAGAAACATGAATGATGCTTTTGAATTTGACTTGATACGCCCTTGGCGCTACCGTTTCTCACTGGCTAAAAATTTGTGTTTCTAACCTCAAATTTGGGCAAGATTTTAAGCACTATTACTTATTGACAAACCATTGATGACCTTCAATTTTCACCAATGCTGTATGGTATCTAGATTCGCTTTGTGGAATTTTTCAGCAGACATTATTTATAGGCTTTTGAGCTTAACGTCGCCCAGTAATTATCATTTTGACTCCATTTTCTGGACCAAGAGTCGGACCTCGGCGCTTAAGTTTTTCTGGTTGCTTGTCTGCCAACTCTAGTTGATAGCGTGACAGAATTGTTGCCAATACTAATTTCATTTCAAACACAGCTAAAGTCTCACCTATGCAACGGCGAGAACCACCGCCAAATGGTAAAAACTCATACAAGGAGAATTCCCGTTCTAAAAAGCGCTCTGGTCGAAAATGCTTTGCCTCAGGATATAAATCCTCACGTTGGTGAAGCAAATAAATACAACCCTGCACTATTGTTCCAGCTTCTAAAGTATGTCCTAATAATTGAGTGGTTTCTTGTACCTGCCTGGGAAATGTAAAGGGTGTGATTGGGTGAATTCGCAAGCTTTCATTACAAAAAACCGTTAAATAAGGTAGCTTAAAAATACTTATTGGGTCCAAGAAATTATTAAGATCATCAATTTCTTCTATAATCTTTTCGCGGACTCTTGGTTGCTGGTAAGCCCAATACAATCCCCAAGCCATTGCAGTTGCCGTTGATTCAGACCCTGCAATAATTAAGGTGATCAATTCATCGCGCAATTCAAAATCTGTCATTCCTTCACCAGATGTATCCTTAGAGGATATCAGTAGAGAAAGAATATCGAAACCACTTAAATTACTTTTCTTTCTACGTTCGGTGATTTCTGTGTAGATTAATTCACCGATTTCTTGTCGTTGATGCACAAATCTTGCCCAAGGACTCCAGCCTCCTAACTCATACTGCAAAAAAGGAAAAAATAGTAATGTAGAAGTTAGTGAAGATTGAAACACACTGAGTAGCATTTGTGGTATTAGATGCCTAAGCTTTTGATAACGTTCTCCCTCACTTAAACCTAAAACGGCTTTTAAGATAACTTGTAAGGAAATATCTCGCATTGCAGTATGGGCAGAAAATGGTTTTCCTTGGGGCAACTGACTTAAAACTTGTTCAGTTAAATCACATATTAACTCACCATAGATTCGCATCTTTTCCCCATGAAAAGCTGGTATCAAAAATTGTCGTCTTCGTCTATGCTGTTCTCTTTCCATCATTAAGATAGAATAATCACCTACTACTGGTCGCAAAAACTGGTTTGCTTCACTAATTGCAATAAAGTTATTTCTATCACTGTTTAAAATTTCTTGGATACCTTGAGGATGGTTTACTAATACTATAGTATTTCCAAAGCCAACTATCTCAGCAGTGAAAAGATCGGGATATTGCTGAACTGCATTTTCCATGTAGTTTATAGGGTCAGCAATCCATTGCAGCTTTTGGATGAAGGGAGGAGTTTTAAGACGGTTAGGTAGTTGCATTGAAATAGTAGTAACTGAACTTAAAGAAAACTTAAAGAATAATTATCGCACTAATTAAAGCCAGACAATACCAGTAAGTAAACAGCATATAAGTCCGATGGTCTGCTTTGGGGTTTCGACAAAAAAGAATTCGTGCTGCGATCGCCCAACTCAACACAGCTAAAGTGAAATCGCATAGTAAAACATTCCACGTATTTCCTGCTGGCATCATCAATATTATGTGAACTACGAGTGGCAGAATTACAAATCCTAAACTAACTAAGATTCTGCTTGCTTTTTCTCCAATTAGTATTGGTAATGTTTGTCGATAAACTATGCGATCGCCTTCAATATCTCGGAAATCTTGGACGGGAACCAATATTGTCCAAATAGCACTCATTGTCAATATCCAAGTCCATCCAATTGGTGTAATTGGTGCTATTAGCTCCCATGCTGGGACTAGATGCAAAAAAGCACCAACTCCAACTACTAAACCTTTTGTAATCCAGTTTCTATCCCAATGGGCAACGTGATACAAAAAGGTAAATAATTGCCAAAGTAGTGCCCATTGTACAATTCCAAGACAGAATCCTAAAAGTGTGAATCCTAACTGACTAATTACTAATCTGACTACAGCTCCATCGTATGATATTGCTCCAGAAACAATCGGACGATCTGGCTTATTCAGACGGTCTTCTTCAACTCCCAGAATCTGGTTAGCAATACAAAAAGATAATATATAAAGTAGAAAATAGAAAAAGCCACGTCCTAAACCAAAAAACAATTCATCGGAGGATAAATTGTTACTTTTCCAAGCAGCTATTAAAAAGACTAATGCTGCTATTACTGTGCTGGGAAAATCTCGCCTAATGAATAGCCAAATCAGATTTATTTCCCGAATAAAATGATGAGTAATATTCTTAGGAATATACCATTTTAAAGAATTGGATTGATTTTCTACTACTGTTTTCATATAATATAGCTAATCGTTATTATTAGCAAACAAGAACTTAACTAAAATTTGCCTATTTTTGATGTATTCAAAATGCAATCAATCTCAAAATAATCTACACTTTAGTAAGTCAAACTTAAACTGAATTGCTGCACCTTTCACGAAGTAAAATTGAATATCCAACTCTTGTAATTTTCCTTTTTACTTGCTTATTGTATTTTATTAAAATTTAACCCGAATTGTGAGTTAGTAGTCATTTACTTTTCCAGGCTATATAGCTTATACATTTGCCTATTTTTACGCTTTATTCCCTATAAATTAAATTCAGATAGGTTACTAATAATCATTAAATTACTTTCAAGAACTTCACCCTCGAATATCAGAGCTTAACTATCAATAATGCATAGGTATAGATAGCTTATCTAATTTTAGATTTTGACACTTTCCCTTACTCATCAAAACCTTAAAACTTTAATTAATTATTAATAAGTGTAAATATATTGAATTTATGCGATGTTTTACTACACAAAGTAACTCATGTAATTAAAAAAACATACTCTTCATTGAGTGTTTTTATCCAGTTATTAACATATTCTATGATGATGAAAATTACTGTATCTAGTGATGTATAAACTTACTGAAAAAGCAATCTTGGTAGTTAAAATAATCTCAAGTTATATTTGTTGCTTCTATTTATATGCAATGAATACATATTTTACTGAAGCTATTTCTTATATTAATTAATTGCTGTATACCAAAGTACAAGACTTAAGTATAATTTCTTAATTGTTAGAGAATCTTGATATTTACAATTCCAGCAAAGTCATTAAAATTGACTTTTTAAACAGTTTTTAGACGCGATCGCATCTCTACTACCACTCAAGACGTATATAAATAGGTACAAGCAAGCAAATGTAGCAAATATATCATTTAAATGTGATGACACTGAATGATAAAGAATGTCATCCTTTTTATATATTGACAAATAATATTATGAAAAAATACCAAAAATGTATATAAAGTCACTTGACTTTTAGTTAAAGTATTTAAAAAAATAGGGACATAGCAACTATACCCCTATGTGAAGTTATTTAGTTAAAAAACTTTAAAACAGCTTAATACATCTTATAGATGCCTTAATATACCTTAATTATGTTGCACTGAGCTTGTAAACAAAAACTAAGGAAAGCGGCTAAGAGGTTAAGTTGGACTTAAATCTTTCACCGCTAAAGGCGTAGAGGTATACTCTCGTTCAACAGAACTTAAAACTGCTGTGGTTGAGTAGTTATAGCCGCACTCACTTCTGCTTTAACAGCAGTAGCGGCTTGCAACATTGGCGTGTGGGTGACTGAGTTATTCGCCAGCGTAAAGATGGGATTTGATAAAATACCTGCTAGAGAAGTAACAATCAAAGTCAAAACTAAACCAACTTGCAAAGGTCTAAAGCCAGGTAAATTCCAACTTATCTCCGGATAATTCTTCACTACATCAGACATTTCTTGAGGTTCTTTAACAACCATCATTTTGACAACGCGGATGTAGTAGTAAATCGAAACAACACTGGTGACAAGTCCCAACAATACCAGCCAGTAAAGTCCAGCTTGCCAACCTGCCCAAAATAGGTAAATTTTACCGAAGAAGCCTGCAAGGGGCGGAATACCACCTAATGAAAGTAGTGAGATACTCAAACCAAGGGTAAGTAATGGGTCTTTTTGATATAAACCCGAATATTCCGCGATTTGGTCTGTACCTGTCCGCAGCGAGAAGAGAATTACGCAGATAAAACCACACAAGTTCATAAATAGATACACAAGCATGTAGAACACCATGCTGGCGTATCCCGCTTCTGTCCCGGCAATCAAACCAATCATCACAAACCCAGCTTGGGCAATTGATGAGTAAGCCAGCATTCGCTTCATGCTAGTTTGCGCGAGGGCAACAACGTTACCCAAAATCATACTCAGGATTGCCAGAGCTGTGAACACAAATTTCCATTCCTCAGCCACGAGAGGAAAGACTGTGGTGAGTAAGCGGATAGCCAGAGCAAAACCTGCGGCTTTGGAACCAACCGACAAAAAGGCGATGACTGGAGTGGGTGCGCCTTCGTAAACGTCGGGAGTCCATTGGTGGAAAGGTGCTGCGGATATTTTAAAGCCAATACCCGCGATCGCAAACACCAAGGCAATAACTAAACCTAATGACTGGTTTAAGTTACCGGCGGCGATACCTTCGGCAATAGCGCTGAGTTGAGTTTTGCCACCTGATAAACCGTATAACAAGGATACGCCATACAAAAATACTGCGGTACTGGAAGCACCAATGAGTAAGTATTTTAAGGCTGCTTCGTTAGAGCGAGGGTCTCTTTTGGTATAACCTGTGAGCAAATATGAAGAAATACTCAGGGTTTCCAGCGAAATGAAAATCATCACTAACTCATTCGCCCCAGAGACAAACATCCCTCCCAGGGTTGCAGTCAATAATATGGCGATGAATTCTGCTAAAGCGGTTCCACTTTGTTCGATGTAACGAATCGACATCAATATGGTAAAGACGCTGGAGAGAGCAACGATGCCACGAAATACAATACTGATGTCATCAGCGTTAAAGGCACCAACAAAACCGATGGGATGGGTGCTATCCCATTGGAATACCAGCGCTGCTATCGAAGCTGTCAAACCTGCGATCGCAAAATATCCAATCCAGCGCGACGAGATACGCCCTGAGACTAAATCTATAATCAAAACTCCCATGAGGGTGATAATCAAAATCCCCTCTGGCAGTATAGTTCCAGCATTTAACTGGGAAGCAAGATTAGCAAAATCCATGATTTGTATTGGGTTTTAGCTATGAAACATCAAGGAACCAACTGTAGTTAATTCTATTGTTTTTTCATAAACATGCATGAACTTAATTTGCGATCGCGCCAAATAACATCAAAATTTACTCTTGGATATTTGCTAAATAAAATAAATAATTATCACAAATAATCAAAATCTCTGTGGGCAGAATCAAAAACTACAAAAACTAATTTCCATCATCAGATAAAATTATTGTTTTCAATCTTGTCCAATTTTCTTGTCCACTTTTGCGACTTGATTTTGAAGCTGAGAGTTTAATATTCACTTAATTGCTAGCTGTTGCTTTTGTTCAGGTAAAATTCAAGGGGGAAGTTAAGAATTAGGGGAATTTTAAAAAATACACTTTTGCTGTACGTAGTATTGATAACTAGCCTCTAAATCCTCATTTTTTAGAAGATAAAATACTTGAGGTCAGCATTATCGGGAAACCATATCATCTCAAATTCAGCTAATTAGCCATCATTAGTTTGTCTCTCCATCTCCCCATCTCCGCGTCGGTTTGATTTTAAATTATTCAGACGAAGCTGATATGATCCCGAAATTCCCAATATAAAAAAGCAGACCAGTAAACTACTTATCTGCCACTTCAAAGATACTATTAAATAGTGATTAGCAAATATTACTTATATGTCTTTTCCAAGACAAATTCAGCTTTGCTGCGTCAACATATCCAAGATGTTAAAAACAAGCAGTTAAAACCGTCTTGAATAACTGTCACCACCACCTTTATTCCAATTACCACCGCCAGAACGGCTGCCCTTGTCTTCCTTCGGTCTTGCTTTGTTAACTTTCATCGCCCGACCCATCCATTCTGCACCATCCAGTGCTTCAATAGCGGCAGACTCAGCAGTATCACTGTCCATTTCGACAAAACCGAAACCGCGAGAACGACCTGTTTCCCGGTCGGTTGGTAATTGCACCCTTGTGACGGTGCCGTATTCAGAAAAAACCTTTGTTAAGTCGTCTTGTGTGACGCTGTAGGATAGGTTACCTACGTAGATTGACATGAAATGAAACTCTCCAGAATCCAATGATGCAGAGACGTTTATCCGGAGAGCCGCTTGCTAATTGGTATAAAAACAAGAATCGTACCGCCGAATTTACTTCTCCAAAGATATCCTAACACAACTTCAATTGGCTGCTAGCCTGCCTTCTGACATCTTTAATTCTGGAATTGAGTAAAGGTTTTAGCTAAGTGTAATATTTTACTGATGATTGTGATTGATTTTTATAGATGGATGGGTCGGTAGGATCGGCAAAAGTGCGAAAATGTTTGCTTCGGGATACTTTTGTTATGTAGGCGATCGCTCCAATTATTTTCGTCACCTCAAACATTTGCAAATAAAAATTCAAATAAAAAATTGACTATTATTTGTCTGACTACCAAAATAGTGCAGTAGAATAACAGCCTGGATTTGATGAGATTTTTAGAACTGTTCTCCTGATTCTCAAAACTGGGGTATGGGTAAAAACCCTACTTGCCTTGACTCGCAAGTCCCTTGCGGTTTTGGCAAAATGAATAAAAATTAAATAAGCGCAAAATAAAGATAAACTACTGGTCTACTATACTTCAGGCATGATTTGCCAATAACACTCGCCAAATTAGCAAAATATAAGTTAAAGATTGAAATAGCTGGAATTCACACCCGCGTGTCACCAGCCCTTGACTGTTTAGCCTAGCAGCTTTTTTTTTTTGAAATTTCCATGTCAACCCTCGTCATCGTTGAATCTCCGACCAAAGCTCGTACCATTCGCAACTACCTTCCGGCAGGGTATAAGGTAGAAGCATCAATGGGTCATGTGCGTGACCTGCCACAGTCGGCTAGCGAAATTCCCACCGCAGTCAAAGCAGAGAAATGGGCACAACTCGGGGTGAATGTAGATGCCGACTTTGAACCTCTGTACGTCATCCCCAAAGACAAAAAGAAAATCGTCAGCCAACTCAAAGATGCTCTCAAAGGTGTCACTGAACTGATCTTGGCAACTGACGAAGACCGAGAAGGAGAAAGCATCAGTTGGCATTTGTACCAGTTGCTCAATCCCAAAATTCCCACCAAGCGGATGGTGTTTCACGAGATTACCAAAGAAGCGATTCAAAAAGCCTTGAAAAATTGCCGCACTATCGATGAAAAGGTAGTTCGTGCCCAAGAAACTCGGCGTATTTTGGATCGACTTGTCGGTTATACCCTCTCACCCCTCCTATGGAAGAAAATTTCCTTTGGGCTTTCGGCTGGTCGTGTCCAGTCGGTTGCGGTGAGACTTTTGGTGACAAAAGAACGGCAGCGGCGTGCATTTCGCACGGGCGCATTTTGGGATTTAAAGGCTAGTTTGTTACATGCTAAAACTGGCTTTAGCGCTGTTTTAGTTAGTGTTGAGGGCAAGAAAGTTGCCACAGGCAGCGATTTTGACTCCACAACCGGACAAATAGCTGCTGGACGCAATGTCGTCTTGCTCAAGGAAACTGAAGCTGAAGCTTTAAGAACAAAACTAGTAGGTAAAGCTTGGTCGGTGACAGATTTAGAAGAACGTCCCGTCACCCGCAAGCCCTATCCACCATTTACAACTTCCACCTTGCAGCAGGAAGCAAACCGCAAACTCCGTTTTTCGGCACGGGATACCATGCGGATTGCTCAAAGTTTGTACGAGCAAGGTTATATCACGTACATGCGTACCGACTCGGTACATTTGTCTGATCAAGCTGTTGTCGCTGCTCGCGACTGTGTAGAAAAGCTTTATGGAAAGGAATATCTCAGCCCTAGCCCCCGTCAATACACAACGAAATCGAAGGGTGCACAGGAAGCACACGAAGCTATCCGTCCCGCCGGCAATACCTTCCGTACCCCCCAAGAAACAGGTTTAAATCCGAGCGATCGCGAATTTAAACTTTATGATCTCATTTGGAAGCGCACTGTTGCTTGTCAAATGGCTGATTCGCGGCAGACACAAATCACAATCCAATTGCAAGTTGAAGATGCTGGTTTTCGTTCTTCTGGTAAACGGATCGATTTTGAGGGCTATCTCCGCGCCTATGTCGAAGGTTCTGATGACCCCGACGCAGCCTTGGAGAATATGGAGATTATTCTGCCAAACCTCAAAGTTGGCGATCGACCCGAATGTACTGAGTTAGAAAATATTAAGCATGAAACTCAACCACCAGCGAGATATACGGAAGCAAGTCTGGTGAAAACTCTGGAAAGTGAAGGTATTGGGCGACCAAGTACCTACGCTAGTATTATCGGTACTATTATTGACAAAGGTTATGCACAGCTAACAAATAATGCTCTTGTGCCTACGTTTACAGCATTTGCAGTTACAGATTTGCTGGAAAAACATTTCCCCGACATCGTAGACCCCAGTTTTACCTCCAAAATGGAGCAAACACTGGATGATATTGCTGCGGGTGAAGCCCAATGGTTGCCCTATTTGCGAGACTTTTACATGGGTGATAAGGGGCTAGAAACCTTAGTCAGAGAGCAAGATAGCAAAATTGACAAAGACGAAGCGCGGACGGTGGAATTAAATATTCCTGATGTCAAAGTCCGAATTGGCAAATTTGGTGCCTATATTGAAGCCAGTAATGGTGAAACTTCCGTCACTGCCTCAATCCCCAGAGACTTGACACCTGCTGACCTCGATTTGGAAAAAATCCAAACCATTATTCGTCAAAAAACCGAAGGCCCCGACGAACTAGGTCGCCATCCCGAAACTGGAGAACCAATATATATCAAGATTGGTGCTTATGGCCCCTACGTGCAGTTGGGGGACAAAACAGAGGAAAATCCGAAGCCGAAGCAAGTTTCTCTACCCAAGGGTGTAACTCCAGAAACTGCAACCCTGGAAATGGCTGTGGGTTTGTTGGCATTACCTCGGACTTTAGGGATGCATCCGGAAACTGGTGCCAAAATTCAAGCTAGTTTGGGTAGGTTTGGCCCCTATATTGTTCACGATCAAGGTAAGGATGGCAAAGATTATCGATCGCTCAAGGCCAGTGATAATGTCTTGACGGTGACTTTGGAAAGGGCTTTGGAAATACTCTCTGAGCCGAAGAAGGGACGGGCTAGTAGTAAATCGAAGGCTGCTTTACGTGAATTAGGGGTACATCCTGATGATGAGCAACCCATTAATATTTATGACGGGCCTTACGGGCCTTACATAAAATATGGTAAGACCAACGTCAGTATTCCCGAAGGTAGTACAGTGGAGGATGTAACTCTGGAAATTGCCCTGGAGTTGTTAGCTAGTAAGTCATCTAGTGGCAAATCAACTCGTAAGACTGCAAGTAAGTCGAAAAGTACAACCACAAAATCTACGACTAAAGCTTCTAGCAAAAAATCGACTAAGTCTTCTACGACTGCTACTAAAAAACAGTAGTTATGGGAGGAAGATGTGGAGGGGGAGACGGGGAAAGACAAGTTCTAGATTGATTATTCCTGTCCCCACATCCCTCACTCTCTAAATTGGTAGTTGTATAAAAAATTCTGCCCCATTTCCGGGAGAAGAAAAACACTCTAGTTTGCCACCATGTGCTTCGACAATTATTTGATAGCTAATTGATAAACCTAATCCTGTACCTTTACCTTCGGGTTTGGTTGTAAAGAAAGCTGCAAATAGTTTTTGGCGTACTTCTTCTGTCATCCCCGAACCATTATCAGCAATTCGTAGTGTTAAGAGATTATCGGCTATGGAAGTTGTAATTTTGATAATGTTGGGATTTTTTTCGATTTCCAGGTAGGTTTTACCGACATTTGCTTCATCTAATGCGTCAATCGCATTAGCAAGTAAATTCATTAGCACTTGATTGATTTGACCGGAGAAACATTTTAGTAGGGGAATATCTCCGTATTCTTTGATAATTTGAATTGCGGGTCGTTCGGGTTTATGTTTAATCCGGTGAGATAGGACAATTAAGGTTGTGTCAATGTTTTCGTGAATATTAACTAGATGTTTTTCGCTAGCATCTACACGAGAGAAATTGCGTAGCGATCGCATAATATCGCGAATCCTATCTGTACCTAATTTCATCGAAGAAATCATTTTGAGTAGGTCTTGTCTTAAGAAGTCTAAATCAATGTTTTCGATTTCTGCGGTGATTTCAATACCAGGATTAGGGAATTTTTCTTGATATAAATTAACTAGATTAATTAAGTCTTCGACGTATTGTTTGGCATGGGCAAGATTCCCATTAATAAAACCGACAGGGTTATTAACTTCATGAGCAACACCTGCTACTAGTTGCCCAAGTTGGGAAATTTTTTCTGTCTGCACTAGCTGCGATTGGGTGCGTTGCAGTTTGTCGAGGGCAATTTCCAAATTTTTTCTTTCCTGCTTGAGAAAATTTTCAGCCCGTTTGCGATCGGTTATATCTCGAGTTACTGATAATGCATGAAGTTTGCCGTTATATTGAATACCATTGGCTTTGACTTCAATATCAAATAGTTTCCCATCTTTCCCAAAAGTAACGACTTCACGGAAAAACTCTTTACCACTTTTGACTGCTTCGGTAAATTCACTAAAACAGTGAAGGTAATCGGGATGAATAAAATCTTGAGGCTGGAGATTGAGCCATTCTTCGTTTGTATATCCATACATTTGAATTGTGGCTTGATTGACTGCGATGAACTTACCTGTTTCTAAATCGCAAATAGTTAAACCATCAATTGTATTTTCAAAAATACCACGATATTGTTCTTCTTGTTGCGCTAATTGCGCTAAATATCTAGTTAGTTGTTGTGATTTCTCTTGTTCTCTGGCAAATAGTTTCGCATTTTCAATTGCAGTTGCGGCTTGAGAGGTTAAAACTTGAATAATTTGTAATCTATCTTTTGTAAATGCATTAGTGACTAGGTTATTTTCGAGGTAAACAATACCAATAAATTTACCTTGATATAAAATTGGCGCACATAATAAAGATTTTGTTTGCTGCTCAACTATATAGGAATCAGCCTGTACAATTCCTTCTTGACTGGCATTTCCTAAAACTAAAGATTCATGAGTTCTGAGAACATAATTAATCGCCGCAATCGGCACATATTCGCTACTATCAACTTTTTGTGTTTTTAATTGGATGTCATGCCTATTCTCATCATTATCGATCGCTTCAATAAATAGTTGGTTATCGCGCTCTAAAATAATCGAGCCTTTTTGAGCGGAGGAATTTTCTAAAATAATATGTAGTAAATTGTATAGTAATTTGTCTAAAACTATTTCACTAGAAATTGCTTGTGAGGCTTTAATGACTGTTGTTAAATCTAAGACTTGCTGACTTGTTGTTGTGCTACTTTTGGTGTTTGTTAAAGTCGATTGGGATTGACGTTTTCCTTTTTGTAGCTCTCTTTGAATTATGTGAGGATAGATTTTTTCTAATTGGTTAATTTTAGCTTTTGCACCCCAGTGCATATAGCGATTATAAGCTTCCCAGATATAAGCTTGGGCAATTTTTGGTTTACTTAATGCTAGATAAAATTGACCTGCACGTTCGTTTGCCAGCGCAACATCTTGAATATAGCCATTTTCTTGTGCAAGAGCGATCGCTCGGTCATAATAATCCATTGCTTGATATTTATGTCCGAGAACGCGATATTTTTCGGCTGTAATTAAGTCATATTTATGCTGATAATTCATTGGGGCATTTTCTGCCCATTTTTGTAGGATTAGTTGGTTATCACTGACTTGCTGGAGTAAATCTTGAATCTCACTATTATCTTGTTGGCAGTTAGCTAAAATCGCCAGCGAATCATAAAAGTAGAACACAGGAACACTAGAAAAACTCAGACCTCCAGCTAAATATTTTCTGGTATGTTTTGCCATTTCTACTGCTTGTTCATAGTCAGAGAAAGCATAGCAAAGAATTAGTTTATGCAGATAAAAATGAAATAATCCTTCGATTTCATTAGCTGACTGCAAAGTTGGTAATAATTTATTTTCATCGCAAGCTTCACCCTGTAAAATGCAGGGATTATCAGATTTATCTAGCCAATTTTGCACAGCTTGCCAAATTATTTGATAATTATATAATGTTCTGGCTTGGTTTAAGTTTGCTAACACTTGAGGAATATAATCGAGTTTTTGTGCTACTACTGTTAATTCATTGCCCATTAAATATAAATAGTGGCAAATCTCTCTGATACAGTAGCCAATAAATTCTGAACTTCCACCTTCAAGTCCAGCTTGATATCCATTCTGGAACATAGGTAGGGAATCTTTGATATGGTCTTTACTATGGTTGATAAATGCACCAACGACATAGTAAGTCATTGACTTTATCACCTTTGATTCAGTTTTTTTTGCTAAAGTCAGAGCTAATTTCCCAAATTTGTCTGCTGTTTCAATATCTTGTTGAATAGTTATTAATAGCATTCCATAACAGGCATAGCAAAAAGCAGCAGAAGGCGCGTTGCCAAATTTAATCAATAATTCTACTTGCTTTAATGTAATTAAATGTGCGAGTAAGGGGTCACTTATATATGCAGATAAAATAACACTAGATAATAGTTGTATAATTGCTAAATGGTTCGGGTTTTCCATTGTAGGAAGATTGGCTAAATCTTCAATATTTTTACTTTGAGCATCACAATCAAGTTGGTTGATAATTACTTGTAGATATTTATTAATATCATCTGTGCTTACTTGATCGGGCAAAATAACACCGAACTTTTGTACAGCTTGTCTCGCTATTTTTACTGCTTGGAGAGGTTTGTTTTGTGCTGTACTTGCTTGGATAATAATTTCGTAAACTTTAACTGTATCTAGTGGTATTTTTGCATTAGCAATTACCTGCATCGAAAATTTTTCAAATAACTCATACTCACCACATAAATAAGCGGCTTCTGTGGCAGTTTCGTATAATGAAAATACTAATTTATAATCACTTTCCCAACTGTTATGATCTATCAATGAAATCCCAATATCTAGATATTTTAAAGCCATATTATATGCTGCGATCGCCTGAGCTTTACGTCCAGCAATTAGATTAAGCCTAGCAATTTCCAGCTTTGTACTTTCAGTGGTTTCATCATCTGTTGCAAGTATCTCTAAACCCCTATTTAAGTGATTTACAAGCTCAAAAATATGAGATTCTAAATCTTCATCAACAATATTTTTTAATAATAGTTCACCGATTTCCCAATGATTTCTTTGTTTACGCGACTGGGGAATTAAATCGTATGTAGCTTGTTGAATGCGATCGCACTGAAATCTAAATTTTGTGTTAAATTTTGTTTGATAGTTAATATCTGTTATTTGAGTGTCGATTTGGTTGTGGTGAAATAAACGATAGTCGTTATTTAATGGCACAATCAGATTTAGCTGTAATGCATCCCAGATATCTTGCATTGCTTGTTCGCTAGTATTGCTACTTACCGTTGCCAAGGTGTGTAAATCAAACTGATTACCGACACATGCTGCTAATTGTAATGTCTGCTGCGTGGTTGGAGATAATTTTTGTAATTTACCAATCATTAATTCTACAACATTATCGCTGACACTTTGTTCTTGAATTTGCTTTAAATCCCAAAGCCAGGTATCTTTTTGATAATCAAAATGTAAGATTTTATCTGCATGTAATGACTTTAGCAACTGCGTCAAGAAAAAAGGATGACCTTGAGTTTTTTCAAAAAGTACTTTCGCTAAAGGAGCAATATTTTCTAGGGAACTATTGAGAGTTTCGGCAATCATTTCTTGTACATATTCAATTGCCAATGACTTGAGGAAAATAGACTCTACTCTGGTTTTTCCTGTGGCGACAATTGCTTCTAATGCCTGTGTCCAAGCATGAGTAAAATCAACTTTATCATCTTGATGTGAGGTAATTATTAAAATGTAACGACTTTTGGCATCACTAGTTAATTGTTGTAAAAATTGTAAAGATGCTGTATCGATCCATTGTGTATTCTCAAAAAAGAGAACTAAAGGATATTCTGAACTCGCAAAAACTCGAATTCCATTGATTAGAGTATTTATGTAGCGCTTTAATTCTTCTTGAGGAATCAATTGTGACAAAATCTCTTGTTTGCCAATTAATAATTCCAGTTCGGGTACTACATCTATAATTACTTGGGCATTTCCATGAAAACTTTGCATTAACTTTTCTTTCCATAAAGCTAATTTATCCTGACTCTCTGTCAGTATTTGCCTAATCAGATTCCGTAATATTTGTAAAGGTGCAGCAAGATAAATATCATCTGGGAATTCTTGGAATTTGCCGCAGGCAAAATAGCCACTTTGATGAGTAAGTTTGGAGAAAACCTCATTTACTAGTAAAGATTTGCCAACTCCCGAATCGCCACTAATTTGTACCAGTTCACAGCTACCTTGGCTTACCCGTGCAAATGCTTGTGATAGCTTTTGTGTTTCCAATTCCCGCCCATAGAGCTTTTGGGGTATATTCAATTGGCTAAAGCGATCGCGTTCTCCAGGTACAAAATCTGATATACTTCCTTTGGCTTGATATTCTTCCAAACATTGCTGTAAATCTACCAACAAACCAGATGCACTTTGATATCTATCTTCAGCATTTTTTGCCATCAATTTAGCAGTAATTGCAGCAATAGTATTCGGAATTGCTTGTTTTAAATGTTGAACTGGAATGGGAACCTTAGCAATATGCCCGTATACAATTTCTAAAGCATCTTCGCTCACAAATGGTAGTTTACCTGTTAACAGTTCGTAAAAAGTCACACCTAAGGAATAAAAGTCAGTACGGTAATCAATACATCTATTCATCCGTCCCGTTTGTTCTGGGGACATATAAGCTAAAGTACCTTCCAACTGACTAGAATTGACTACTTCAGTATTGAATTGAGTTGTTTTCTGAGTCAAGCGCACTGCAATACTAAAATCTGTAATTTTTACTTCTCTTGTCTCTGGATTGATAATAATATTACTAGGCTTGATATCTTTATGAATAATTTTATTAGTATGTAAAGAAACTAATGCTTTTGTTATTTGTAAAGCAATAGTGAGAAATTTTTCAATTGGTAAATTATGATATTGAGAGATAAATGTTTTCAGACTAATACCACCAAAATCTTCAGCCACTAGTACAAGATAATTATGTAAGGTTTCCAATTCGTAAACCTTAACAACTCCTTCTAAATTCAGATTTTTAGTGGTTTGATATTCATGTTTGATCCGCGAAATCTGCTCTAAGCTTGAATATTCTGCTTTTAGGACTTTTAAGATAACAGGTTGATTATTTTTCTGTGACTTGGCTCTACAAACTGTAGTACTCTCAGCTTCATCAATCACTTCTAAAATTTCATAACCTGGAATCACTAAAGTTGAGGGCATAAAGTTACCTGCTACGAAGTGCGTTAACCTATGCATTCGGATGAACGCATCTTTTTTTGTTCTTCAAATAGGATTCCCTAAATAACATGTAAACTTTACTAAACAAATATTAAAAATACTTATGTATATCCTGGATTTTTGATTGTTTATCAACTTGTCAAACAATTACAGACAATAACCCTTTTTGGGTCATTTTTCAGAAAATCTCTGATACTATCTTCTCAGGATAAATGTACTCATGTTTGCTGGTTACACAGATAATACTTCTTAATTGACAAAAGTAATCTGAAAATAAATAGTATTCTCAAGAAACTCCCTTAATTGCGACAAGATGGCAAAATGCACAACTTCTAGCTTCACTTTTTTAACAGGTACAATCATCATTTTGTCAAAAATTCGTCTCACATCGCCGATTCTTAGCAGAGATGTCAGCCAAGTGTAGACTCTATCTTTGCTTGCAAATGTTACAGGATTCAACAAATAATTCATAGACTACTGTCTACAAACTACTGTCTACAAAGATGAAATATATCAAGTAATAGCTGAATAGGTAAGCTATTTTCAGGCTAGATGTCATTATCCCTGATTTGTCACTCTGGGAAACTAAAAATCGAACGCAATTTTTAAACTTCATACAGGAAGCAAATTTGAGCGTTTATTTCCTAACAGAAACTAAAAACCATGAGCTTTTGAGCAAAAAGCTTATATAGCAAGGCTTTGCAATTATTCTCTGGAGATAGTGATAAAAGAGGGTTATTATTCAAGTTCAATCCTCCCATATTTCTGTAATTTTAATTTGCAGCCTCCTAGATGTAAATAAAGTTAGGATATATGGGAAAACTAAATACTGAAAACCCAAAACTCCGGCTAGAGTTGACAGTATGAAAGACCTATTTACATCAATTCCTGATGTTCTTTACCCAAGATTAAATTCAACCTTGCAGGAGTTACCACTTTGGCAAGTTCAAATTGACTTAAATTGTCCAGGAGATGATTTAATTAAACTCTTTGAGAAAGATAATCTACTGCCAGGAATTATCCTCACTAAAAATCAGTATTATGTGGGAATGATTTCGCGACGAAGATTTTTTGAATATATGAGTCGCCCTTATAGTTTGGGGTTATTTTCCAGCAGACCTATCGAAAATCTCTACAATATAATCCAACCAGAGGTGTTTGTACTTCCTGAAGATACACCAATTTTAGAAGCTACTCATAAGGCATTGGCGCGTTCTCCGCAACTCGTGTATGAACCGATTGTAGTGCAGACGAAGTTCTCAAGATATGGGTTACTCGATTTCCATCACTTACTTCTAGCTCACTCACAAATTCATGTTTTAACACTTGCTCAATTACAGCAGGCAGAAGAAGAATCCAGAGTAGTTACTAATAATTTAGCCAACCTTCAGCATAACTATAGCCGATTAGTACAAAATGAGAAAATGGCAGCCTTGGGACAACTAGTTGCTGGTGTTGCCCATGAAATTAATAACCCTATTAATTTTATCTATGGTAATTTATCTCATATCCATACATATACTAATAATTTACTCCATCTACTAAATATTTATCAGGAAGTATATCCTCAACCTGTTCCCGAAATCGAAAAAGAAATAGATGCAGCTGATTTAGAGTTTATAGTTGCAGATTTACCAAGAATCATAGATTCAATGAAGTTTGGCACTGAACGTATTCAGGAAATTGTTGTGTCTTTACGTAACTTCTCACGCTTGGATGAGGCTGATTTGAAACAAGTAAATATTCACGAAGGAATTGAAAGTACTCTCTTAATTTTGCACAATCGCCTTAAAGCTAAACCCAACCATCCAGAAATACAAATTATCAAAAATTATGCAGAACTTCCGGAAATTGAATGTTTCCCTGGTCAACTTAATCAGGTGTTTATGAATATCTTGGTAAATGCGATTGATGTTCTAGAAGAAGAATCAAGCCCTTGTATTAAAATTATTACTCAATTACTTAACAATAATTGGGTCGCAATCCATATTATTGATAACGGTTGTGGTATTTGTGAAGAAATTATGTCAAAATTATTTGATCCCTTTTTTACCACTAAAGATGTAAACAAAGGTACTGGACTAGGTTTGTCGATTAGTCACCAAATTATTGTTGATAAGCATAAAGGTAGATTATATTGTGAATCTACTCCCGGTAAAGGCGCAAAATTTGTGATTGAAATCCCAATCCAGCAATCTCTAAGTTAGTTAATTAATTCCTGTAAGTTGTATACTCGTGACTTCTAGTCATGAGGTTGCTGTCTATGCTTATTGCTCTAGAAGGGGTAAATAGGCTGGGCAGCAGCTTGCTGTAAAGTCGTTGGAGAAAGGTAGCTAGAGAATTAGAGAGAAAATTAGCCCTGGGTTGGGAAAATTGATGTGATAAAAGAGTCGTAATCCGTGAAATTTGCAATTTAATGGGAAATTGCTTGTTATCTAATTGTAATTTCTAGTTGCAGTATTCTGGAAATGTGTTAACCTAATCAATTAGGTCGTTAATTATTCTGATCGATTTATCGATCTAAAAACTAGCTGACCGTTAGTTTGGAGAGGTGGCAGAGTGGTCGAATGCGAACGACTTGAAATCGTTTGATGTGAAAGCATCCGTGGGTTCGAATCCCACCCTCTCCGTTGAAATGAGTCATGCAAAAATATTGCCTTCACGCAGCAAAGACAAGGATGGTGTTTTTGATGTGTAGTTTTTTGTTGTCAAAACTGTAATTAAACAATTGTTGCTTGCTTGGGAAAAATACATGTATCTCGACATACATCAATGATTGTTTTATGCGTAGAATCTATTACCTAGTTAAAACTTGTGTACTTATCAGTGTTCTCTGTTTGAGTGGCTGTGGAAATTTAGGGCAAGCTGCTGATTGTCAAAAGTATTGGCAAGCAATAGCTAAAAGCGCTCAAACACCCAGTGAAATAGCAAAAACTCAGATCAAGACAAAAGAGTCTACGGTAAAAGCAATAAATGCGATCGCAAAATCCCAAGATGAACTTGGGCGAGATATTGGTGATTTAAAATTTCAAGAGGCAAAATCCCAAGAACTGCAAAAACATTACGTCGAAGCCAGTAATGCTTTCAGTCAGACTTTTCGTGACAGAGCAAAGGCGATCGCTTCTTTACCAGGTAATCCTAGCGAAGTAGAATTGAGTCAAGTCCCACCAGAACTGAAACAGAAGCACAGGGATGCTTTTCAAAAGTGGCTGCAATCTAATGATAATTTGTTTGAATATTGCAAAGCTTATGCCCCTTGATGCTTTAATTAAACCAAGCTGCAAACTGGAAAAATTGTCCTCGGAAAACCTCCATTAATCTTTGCCAAGTCGCAACATCAGTTAGCACTCCTGGCTCTAAATATGGTGCTGCTGCTGTTCCCTGTATCCACAGAACTAAATCAAAGGGTTGGGGTTTAGTAAAGACTTTGTTTAAGTTGATTCCTCGCATTTCCCGTTTTCTCCAAAACGGAACTAGTTTTTTACCTGTTAGCAGCGCATCAGTTTCATTCAGGAAAGTTAACCAACTATCAATCATTGGTTGTGTCACCGTTGCATTGGGAATTACACCCTTTTGTTTCGGGCTTGGTAACCATTCTCTGTCATTATCGGTTTCAGCCAAAATTAATTTCCAAGATTCTCGACTCAGTTTAGTTACTGTTTGCAAATGTTGTAATGCTGCTGTCATGCGTTGAGGTTCGACAACTGGAAGATTTATTAAATGCAAAAAGGCAATAATATCACTAATATCGATACCTCCACCCCAACTGAATGCCCCCGTTCCATTGGTAAGAAATGGGTAAGGAGTTTGTGGTTTGGCAAAAACCAGATGTGCAGATGAATTAAATAATTTGCTGCCATCGTGGGCTAAAACAGTTTGCGCGATCGCCGAAAGTAAATTACAATATCCCCGCAACCAGACTACATCGCCAGCATCAAAAGCGATCGCAAATGCTTGTGCTGTTTTTTCAGTTGCTGGTATTCCTGAAAGTTGATTAAAGGTTTGCCAAAAAGATTCATTTGCTTCCAATTTCCCGTTGGCATTAAAATCCATGCGTGTCATTCCTAGCCGCAAGGGAAGTTTAATTTGATTATCTTTAATTGGTTCGAGAGTTGTTTTAACTTTATCCAAGTCATTCAACAGGTTTTGCAGGATATTCCGAGATTCTGCATAAGTAATTTGCTCTGGCTTGGGATTTGCAGGAACCGGAAGACGCAAAATCGGGAAAAAGGCTGTGAAGTAATTTTGCTGCAAACCATAACGATATAAAGACTGCATTAATCTTTCCGTTCCTGCCATCAACTGTATCACCCCAAGCCCAAAGCGATCGCGATCATTATTGGGATTTTGCTGGAGTTTGGCTAAGAGTGCGGTTTCTCCTTGTTTAAATTGAGCATTTACCAAATATTGCTCAATATCCGATGTTGGAGGAGGTGCTGATTTAACAATTGATGACAGAGGAAATGCGAGGGTAAGTACCAATAACAGTGAACAAACAAAGAGACGCATAGAAAAGGCTAAAAATGGATTAGTAGTATTTTTAGCACTGGAACTCAGTATTTATTGATTTTGTTAGTTTTCTTATTAGTTTAGATACATTTTGCAGTTTTGCGATCGCGTAGCGGTTCCTTGGGAAGATTGTTTGCAGGCGAAATATCGCATCAAATTAATTCTATAATTTCTCGTATTTTTGCAATTAAAAAATTAGTTTCTTCCCAATGATGCTTTTCTAAATCTCGATAACGTTCTTCCCAAGATTTATTTTCGTCGAGTTGATAGTATTTTACTTTTATCCATTTATAAGTTTCCAGAATTTCTTTTTTTTCTTCTGGTGTCATATGTTTTTCCTCTGTAGATTAACATCTAAGTTCTGTCTTAAAACCTGTGAATTTGAGATTTACAATATAAAATTCTTACATTCACATCGTATATACCCTGAGTCTTCCTCAATCTCCCTAAATCCAGGTTCTCCGTAGAACTGCACTGGTTACTCGTATTCCCGGAATGCTAGCTTGGCAGCATAAATAAGGTGTTTTTGTATTCAAGATAACTTCTGGGTGCTGATGATGACCGTGGGTAACGAGAAAGAGAATGATAAATTTATTACAACTGAAGCATTACAAACTGAAGAAGAGAGTATTTGGAATACTTTCAAAACAGCTTTTAGCGATCGCAATTGTTTAGGATATTGGCGGTATCCGATTTTCTCGCCACTAGGAGAAATCCGCAAGGAACCAGATATTTTCATAGTAGATCGCGAATTAGGTTTATTAGTAATTGAAATTTTACCCATTACTATCGAAAGTGATATCGAAACTTTATATGCAATCTCTCAACAACGTGTAGAACATCAACTACGTGCATTAATTGGGAATTGCGATCGCGAGCCGGCAATCTGGCGTAAAGTCATTGGTAGAGCTATTGTTGCCTTACCCCACATCACCGCAGAACAATGGCAAAACAAAGGTTTTCATGAGTTACCCAACAGCCAAAATATTCTGTTCCAAAACCAATTAAATTTAAATTTAAACTTAAACTGCCAAACTCCTGAACATGAAAATGTAGAGACGCAAAAATTCGCATCTTTCCGCGAATCTATTTCCCAAATTTCCCCCATCGTCCCCGGAGAAAGTCTCGAAGATAAAGATTGGGAATTACTCCTTTCAGTGATTAGTGGAACACCTGTACTTCGCCAACCACAACGTCAAATTACAACTAGTGGCAAATCCCGTTCTCATATTCTTAACTCCCTGCGAGACAAACTTTACGATATCGATTTACAGCAAGAACATATTGGTAAAGAAATTCCTCCAGGGATGCAACGAATTCGTGGTATTGCAGGTTCAGGAAAAACGGTACTGCTATGTCAAAAAGCAGCACATATGCACCTCAAACATCCAGAATGGGATATTGCCTTAGTGTTTTTCACTCGGTCATTGTACGACCAAATGACAATTTTGGTGGATAAATGGTTGCGACGATTTAGCGGGGGAGAAGTCCAATATAATCCCAAAACGAATAGGAAACTGCGCCTGCTTCATGCTTGGGGTGCAAAAGAACAACCAGGATTATATGGGATAATTTGTGAACACCACGGAAAGCGACGCTGGACGGTTGCTGACACGACGGAGAAACAACCACAGCAGGCTTTAGCGGAGTTATGTAAACGACTTCAAGAGGAAATTACAATTCAACCAATGTTTGATGCAATCTTGATTGATGAAGGTCAAGATTTAGTTACAGATGCAGATTTAAAGTTTGCAGACAAACAAGCAATTTATTGGTTAGCTTATCAAGCCTTGCGTCCGGTAAGTGTCGAACAACCTCAAGAAAAACGGTTAATTTGGGCTTATGATGAAGCTCAAAGCTTAGATAACTTAACTGTACCCACAGCCAAAGAAATATTTGGTGCAGAACTTGCAGATATTCTCAACAAACAACCCCAGTATCCCGGTGGTATCATGCGATCGCACATCATGCGTCATTGTTATCGTACACCCGGACGGGTACTTACCGCAGCCCATGCCGTGGGAATGGGTTTGTTGCGTCCCCAGGGAATGTTGTCGGGAATTACTAATAAAAAAGATTGGGAAAAAATTGGTTACGAAGTGAATGGTGATTTTCGTCGTCTTGGACAGCAAATAACTATTCACCGCCCTGCTAAGTATTCTCCTAACCCTATCCCCGAAATTTGGGGTGAACCTGTATTGGAATTTGAAACCTACAACACCCGTCAAGAGGAATTAACTGCACTATCTGAAAAAGTCATGCACAATATCGTCCACGACGGACTCAACCCCAGTCGGGATATATTGATACTCATATTAGGTACATCAATGGAAGCAAAAGATTTAGAAGTGCAGGTAGCAGAATTTTTAATCCAGCAGGGCATTGATATTTATATTCCCAGTGCACCACAAAACAATACAGTTACATTTGCATGGCAGGAAAGTAAACCGAATATGTTTTGGGACGATGGTAGTGTTACAGTCTCGCGTCTTCCCCGCGCCAAAGGGAATGAGGCTGATATGGTTTATTTGCTAGGGCTTGACTCCATTGCCCGCCACGAAAGTGATTTAACCCTACGTAACCAGTTATTTGTCGCTATGACACGCACAAAAGCTTGGTTAAGCTTGAGTGGTATCGGCAAATATCCAATGTATGAAGAAATGTGTCAGGTGATTTCCAGTTGTGACACTTTCACTTTTTCTTATAACCGTCCACCCAAGCGTGACATCAGCGAAGATACTTAATAGGATGTATTGCCTATAGAGAAATGATTCATCTCATCTCTTGGCAGAACACACTTAATATCACTTGGGGAACTCAGCAATCTGATTGTGTCAAAAAACGCCAAAAAAACATCACTCTCTATGTTCAAAATAGAGACAGTCAAAAAAAAAGTGAGTTAAACTAGAAAAACCGCTAAGAGGACGTTATCACCGCCCTCAGTAGCAGAGGAACGCTAATGTGTAAAGTACCACGATATTTCTGGAAGATGCGTCCGCATTTATCCCGAAATATTTTCTCCCCCTTTTTGCTGGATTAAGTGGTTTTACTGTGGTCATTAATACAATAGCAGCATTATTTTGTCTGCTTTGTTGAGAGAGGACAGATTTTATCCCGTCCATTATGGTTGGAGATATTGGTTTCGGATATTATGGTTTCAGCAAGTTGATTGTAGAGATTTCTGGTTTAATGCTTTAATAATTATTTAGTCATAGATAAAGTAGCTGTTTGTCATACGAAGCTAGCTAGCAATCTAGAATTTACTAAATAAAATGCAATAAAAAAAACTGCTAAGGGGCGACTTTGCCGCCCTCAGTAGCAGAGGAACGCTAAGTGTAAAATACCACGATATTTCTGAAAAATGCGTCCGAGTATACTCTGAAATATTTGGTTAAGAATCAACAGGACTCAGTAGTTACACTGTGAAGGCACAAAGATAATCATCATTATTCTCTCTTGACCTACCCATTCAGTAATCCTCTGGAATATTGTCTGCGGCAAATAAATAATTAACTTTCAACAGCGCAGACTCAAAAGCAATTGCTAATTTCATAGACTCGACAAAGATGTTGCTTCAAGAAACTTTTGCCAAGCCTGCCAAAATATATATACAGACAAAATAGCTAGCAAGCTCCGAAAAGCAATACTGACAACATGATCAGGTAATTTAGGTAAAAAACGGGTGCTAATTTGCGCTCCCACTAGTCCACCTAATCCTAAAATTATTCCTTCCATCCATAAAATATTGCCTTTTGCAGCATGTCCAATTGTTGCCGAAATAGCAGTAATAATAATTACCCCTAAACTAGTTTGAATAGCGACTTTAATTGTTTCTCCCAATAACAAAATTTGTAACGGTACCATTATTACCCCACCACCAACACCAAATAACCCTGCGAGGACACCAGCAGCGCCTCCAGTGAATATTCTGGCTAAAACTGGATTAAATTGCTCAGATGAATTCTGTTCTTGATTTTGCGCGTTAGCAATACGCTTACGTAGTTCTACCAAATATATATTAAATAAAAGTAGTAATCCAAAAGTAATTAATAGTACATGAGCAGGAATTATGGCTGCAATCTCTACACCTAATTGTGCGGTAATCACTGCCGGAAACCCTAAAGACATAACGCGCTGGAAACTTAAATAACCCATCCGCCAATTTTGGATACTTCCAGAAATTGCAGTGATGACGATTGCAAGACTGCTAGTTGCAACTGCTTGAATTGGAGGATATCCTAAAGCTACTTGTATTGGAACTAAAATCGTCCCACCACCAATACCTAAAAAACCCGCCAGTATACCGGACAATAAACCACCAATAAGCAGAAGTAACCAATTTGAAGGAAGCATAAATTATTTGATATTTTTGATTATAGAATTGGAAGTTGGGATTTTAGATGTTAATTGGTTGGGGTAAAATTGATTTTGGTAGCATCCCATGTACACCTTTCTGGGGGCTATTTACTACTTGGCTAATACGGAAATTGACAGCTAAACTACACAACACATAGGCATCTTCTGCTGATAGATGCATGAATTTTTCTAAAAAATCAATCATGCTTTCTACAGCCTGTGCTAAAGCTACATCTAAAGTATTACCAAAACCCATTGTGATGATATCAGTTGCCGTTTCTGCTATTGGTATTTGGAGTCGCAAATCTTTACGAACCTTCAGCTTAATTGTGCCATTCATTGAAGTTTCGATCGCAGTGACATTAACTTCACCATCTCCCTGTGCAGAATGCCCATCACCTATCGAAAATAATCCTCCAGGCACAAAAATTGGTAGATATATTTTTGCACCTGCTTGCAATTCGCGATTATCAATATTACCACCGTAATCACCTGGTGGAATTGAAGACCGATTTTCTTCTGGTGTCGCCACTCCCAGAATACCAAAGAACGGTTTCAGGGGAATTTTTACCCCTGAATTTTGGGGAAATTCGGCAATCTGATTCTCTAAATCTAAATCAATAAATCTTAAGGCGGGTTGGGTAAATTTTTCTGGTAAAGCCCCCCAACCACTACGAATAGCGTTAAAACCAACAGGCAATCTTGGAGAAATTTCGATTAATTCAACCTCTAAAACATCTCCCGGCTCTGCATCCTCTATGTATATTGGCCCTGTAAGTAGGTGTGGCCCTGGAGCAATTTTACGCTCTCCTGGCAGATTTTGACAAATATCGATAAATTCCGGCGTGAGGAATGCTGCTGGTGCTTTGTCGTAAACATAGAATCCTGTGTATGTTTCAACTGTAACTGTATCGCCAGATGCAACTGTTAGTGATGGTGCGATTAAGTGGGAGAAACCACCTAGATGTACTGTATTTTTAGTAGCTTTAAGAATGTGGTGAGACATGGAAGTTACAATTTTGCAGTTGCAGATTATGTTACAGCACATAGTTGGCGATCGCGAGCCAGAAATCTCCCTCAGGGGTGACTGAATCAGAGGATGAATACTCTCTGCGGCAAAGTCATTATTTTGCAGGTAAATTCAAAAATCATCCCGTAATTGTGCAACTGCTGGTGTTTTTTGTCTTTGACAGTGTGACAGATAGAGAGCGCCATACTTATCTCTGCTTTTTGAAGTCGTCTATACTGGAATGGTTAGAGGTCTCCACAGAATAATTGATCCACTAATAAGGGATGATAGAAAAAGGGTAATTAAACGTGTACAGTCTGCATGAAGTCTCCAAAATCCATGATTGAGCTAAGCAAGAGCCTCAAATCTCTGTACATTAAAACAGCGCAAAAGCTTAAGGCAAGCGACCGGCGGCAATTTATGGCAGAAGTTGTCAAAGGTTTTGGGATTGGTGGACAAACTTTGGCAGAAAGAGAGTTGGGGTGGAATAGACGCACTATTCGTAAAGGGATGAAAGAGTTGGAGAGTGGTGAACCAATCATTGATGCATTTGCCAATAGTGGTCGCAAACGAATTGAGGAAAAATTGCCTCATCTACTAGAGGATATGAAATCATTAGTAGACCCACAAAGCCAAACTGACCCGAGTTTTAAAAGTACTCGTTTGTATACTCGTATGACTTCATCGGAAGTACGTCGGCAACTAATTGAACAAAAAGGTTATAGGGATGGGGAATTACCATCAAACGAAACAATCAGAAGGCGGTTAAACGAGTTAGGCTACACATTAAAAAGAGTGATAAAAGCCAAGCCAATAAGGAAAATTCCAGAAACAGAAGCAATTTTCCAAGAATTAGAAAAAATTAATACTAAAGCAGATAATGAACCCAATACTTTACGTATATCAATTGATGCAAAGGTGGCAGTAAAAGTTGGTGAGTTTGACCGAGGGGGGAAAACTCGTATACCAACTATTTCATTGGACCATGATTTTGCAGAGGCTATAACTGTTACCCCTTACGGAATTTTTTTACCTCAGTACAACGAATTATTCCTATTTTTTGTAACTTCAAAATTGACTGCTGATTGTATTGTTGATTTGATTGAAAACTGGTGGCAAAGAGTAAAACATCGATTTAATCACATTAATAAACTGGTTATTAATCAAGACAACGGACGAGAAAATCATTCTCGTCGTACTCAGTTTATGAAACGAATATTAGACTTTTCTTCATCATCAAACCTGAATTTACAGCTAGCTTACTATCCCCCCTACCATAGTAAGTATAATCCTGTAGAACGTAGTTTTGGTTGGCTAGAACAGCATTGGAATGGTAGTTTACTCGACACCGTTGAATCAGTCCTGTATTTTGCAAGAACACTTACTTTTAAAGGCCAAAATCCGGTTGTGACATTGATCAAAAAAGTTTACTCCACAGGAGTTAAACTCACAACTGAGGCTATGGCAGAAGTTGAAAAACAAATCCTTCGTCTTCCGCATCTCAAAAAATGGTTTGTTGAAATTTTTGCGAAACCCGGCTCGTCATAGGATCATTTTTTTTGTGGAGTTCTCTTACAGCAGAGTCTAGAATCCAGAATTCAGTTATCAAAAGTAAAACTTTAGAAATTGACTTTCAAGATTACATACTCTATTGAATTTACTAGCAAAGCACTATTGACATATTTTGTATATATTTATACTTACTCACTAAAATTTCAAAACTAAAATCCTAAATTATGGCTTACGAAAAATTAGAAATTGCCACGGATGCACCTGTTTTATCTTGGGCGAATCATCCCTTGAAAGAAGATGAAACTAAGATGGCAAAAAATGTCGCCTCATTGCCCTTCGTGTTTAAACATGTTGCCTTGATGCCAGATGTTCATTTAGGTAAAGGAGCGTTAGTTGGCTCAGTAATTGCCACGAAGGAAGCTGTAATTCCTGCTGCTGTGGGTGTTGATTTGGGTTGTGGAATGTCTGCAATTAAAACACCATTTACAGCCGAAAAACTCGAAGGCAAACTCAAAAAAATTCGCTTGGATATTGAAGCAGCAATTCCTACAGGCTTCAATGAAAATCAAGAAGTTGAAAAAACAGTAACCAACTGGCAAAAGTGGCAGGAATTTAAAGATTTACATCCTGGGGTTCAAGATTTAGAAAATAAAGCCTTACGTCAGATGGGTTCCCTAGGTGGAGGCAATCATTTTATCGAAGTGTGTGTAGATACAGAGAATCAAGTGTGGTTGATGTTACATTCTGGCTCACGAGGGATTGGTAATATTCTCGCCCAGCGACATATCAGCACTGCTAAAGAACTGGCGAAAATGGCAGAGATCAATTTACCTGACCCAGATTTGGCTTACTTTGTCGCTAATACTCCTGAATTTGCAGCTTATTGGCATGATTTGCAGTGGGCACAACACTATGCAAAAATGAACCGCGATGTAATGATGGCACGGTTTAAGCGCATTGTCGAAAAACACATTGCCGGTGGAAAAGCGACAAAACCATTGTTAGAAGTTAATTGCCATCACAATTACGCTGAAAAAGAAGTGCATTTTGGTGAGGAAGTATATGTAACTCGCAAAGGTGCAGTTCGTGCCGAGACAGAAGACTACGGTATTATTCCCGGTTCTATGGGTGCAAAATCTTACATAGTTAAAGGGAAAGGTTGCGCTGATAGTTTTTGTAGCTGTTCTCACGGGGCTGGCAGATTAATGTCGCGCAATAAAGCCAAAAACACCTATACCCTGGATGACTTAATTAAACAAACTGAAGGCGTAGAATGTCGCAAAGACGAAGATGTCTTGGATGAAATCCCCGGTGCATATAAGCCGATTGAGCAAGTGATGGAAAACCAAGCTGATTTAGTAGAAGTCGTGGCGACATTGAAGCAAGTTGTCTGTGTTAAAGGCTAGATATTCTAGTTGAGGATGGTTTAAATATTTCGTTTAAATATTTGCAAAATATCTCAAAATGGTATATTTAGAAGGGAATGAAGTTTGCTTCATCTTTATCCCATCCTTGACCTTGGCAAAAATCATCAATCCAGTTAGCTAAATTGCGAGGGTGCAACACAGGAGACTGATTAATTTCACCTGGGACTTTGTCATGGATGATTTTCACAATATTACCTTGACCTGCAACTGTAGTAGAAACCGCAACGATCGCATTCGATTTTATCCCATTTTTCGACATTGGGATTACGGATGTTGTCAATTCTGTAGACTGAGATTTGACTCGATTTAGATAGGATTTGGCAACAGCTACTTGAATTTGAGGTTTTGTGTTCACTAATTGGGGATAGCTTTTGGTATTACCAACAATAGGAGTATTTTGAATAGCTTGGTGATGTTCAAAATCGTAGCTAATATCTCTATCTATATCAGACTCTAAACTGGAATCCAAACTGGAATCCAAACTGGAATCTAGATGAGAATCTTCAGATTCTACCAAATGTAAATAGCGATCGGGATTAAAGTTAAGACCTAAAGCTGCAACTACTGCATCAGGGTCACTATTCAATTCTGCAAGCAATGGTAAAATATCAGTTAAATTTGGCTGTAAGACAGATACAGTCGCCAAAACAAAACTCGATAACGGACGACGTTCCTCTGCAAAAGTCGCCCAGATTTCCATTTTTTCTAGCCAGTGGCGATTATTTTTGTAGTAGCGCAGCCACTCTATTTTTAAGGATTGACGCAGCTCCTGAATGTTCATCTATCTGGGAATAAGGGAAAGGGAAAGGAGAAAAAGACGAAAATCGAAAATACATGAATCCGGAATTCTGAATATTCTGACTCCTTATTTTTTCTGTTCCGGATGAAAGCGTTTATCAAGCATTTGCGTAACTTTCTTGTCACCTATCAAGTGTTGTTCCACAATTAACGCCACTTCATTGCTACGGACACCACAATACCACACCATATCAGGTAATACCAACACCATCGGGCCATTACCACATTGCCCTAAGCAACTGCTAGCTGTTACAGTTACCCCAGGAACTGGTAAGGCGATAAAGGCTTCTAATATAGACTTGGCACCTTGTTTGCGACAAGTACGATTTTGACACACAAGCACCTGTTTCAAGTTGGGCATTGGACGAAGATAGGGAGGTAGGGGGAGACACGAAAAAGTATTTAGGACTAGTTACGGAAATGACACAGCATTTAATCACGTAGGTTTATTTAATTGTGACACCTGCATTAGTCATGAGTAAATTAATCTCAAATTACAAATTATCTGCTTCAGTGTCTCTTCTTCCCCATTCTCCATACCTATCAATCGGGGGCAAGTCCCTTTGAGGTGAGCCATTCGGGGTTAAAAATTCGCGACTGATAGCGTGAACCACTATCGCATAAAATGGTGACAATCGTATGTCCTGGCCCCATTTGTTTCGCTAAAGCAACGGCAGCAGCAACGTTAATTCCCGTCGAACCACCCATCAATAAGCCTTCTTGACGCAAGAGTTGGTAAACTACTCGTATTGCTTCTGGGTCATGAATCTGAATTGCATCATCTGCGGGTACACCTTCCATATTGGCAGTGATTCGACTATTACCAATTCCTTCAGTGATGGAACTTCCTTCCATGTGGATTTCGCCAGTTTTGATATAACTATACAATCCACTCCCCATCGGGTCAGCAACAACACATTTAATATTGGGATTTTGATCCTTCAAAAACATGGAAACACCCGCAAAAGTACCACCAGTACCCGTTGCCGCTACCCAACCATCAACTGTTCCATCGGTTTGTTCCCAAATTTCTCTGCCTGTAGTTTCATAATGGGCACGACGGTTCGCTAAATTATCAAATTGGTTTGCCCAAATTGCATTTTCCATCTCCGAGGCAATTCGACCTGAGAGTTTGACATAATTATTTGGGTCTTTGTAGGGAACCGCAGGAACCGGACGAACCTCTGCGCCTAGTGCCCGCAACGCATCCATTTTTTCCTGAGATTGGGTATCGGGAATAATAATCAGGCATTTGTAGCCTTTAGCGTTACAGATATGCGCCAACCCAATACCAGTATTCCCAGCAGTTCCTTCGACGACAGTACCACCCGGTTTGAGTAGACCTTTTTCTTCAGCATCTTGGATAATATAAAGTGCTGCTCGGTCTTTAACGGAACCGCCAGGATTGAGAAATTCTGCTTTTGCCAAAATATTACAGCCTGTTTCTTGGCTAAAGCTGTTGAGTCGGATTAGTGGTGTATTGCCGACTGTACCGACAAAGCCATTTTTGATATCCATTTTCGTGACCTAATTTGTTCATCTATAAAAATTTTGGCTTATTGGGGCGATCGCTTTTCAAGTTTTGTGAACTCTGTGCAATTTTTTTGCGACTGCATACAGGTGAATATCCCTGATTCCACAGTGAAGTCAAGGTATGGGATATTTGGGATATTAATTTGGGATATTAAATCTAAATTGTCAAAATCTACATATGAATATTAATAAGTTATTTAACAATTGGCAACAATTGTTAAATTCGGTGAGGGTAAGTGACGAAGTCAGAATTCAACACACATTTGCTGAGATTGTGGAGATTTATTCTTGTACAGGTCGTTACTACCATAATCTTGAACATATTGAACAGGTTTTAAATAAAATACAATTACTCCAAAAAAATATTATTTCCTCACCCGCAGTACAATTAGCTGCTTGGTTTCATGATGTTATTTACGATAGTCAAGCGAAAAATAATGAGGAAAAAAGTGCTGAATACGCGCGTGAATTATTAACATCTTTAAATATTTGCCATGTAATTATAAATGATGTTTGTCGTTTGATTTTAAACACTAAATATCATCAAGCAGAACTCAATGATTTTGATAGTTATTTATTACTAGATGCTGATTTATCTATATTGGGAAGTAGTCCAGAAGAATATATTAATTATCGTCAAGCGATTCGCCAAGAATATATATGGGTTCCAGATGATGAATATATTGCTGCTAGGAGAAAAATACTAGATAATTTTTTGCAGCGTCGTATTTTTTTCACAGATGAATTGTTTAATAATTTAGAATTAATGGCTCGCAAAAATATTCAAACAGAAATTATTTTTTTAGAAAATTTTAATTTCTGAGAAGATATAAAAAATCTAATTTCCATGATTATAAACCCATCAATAAGCTAGATTCTATAATCATTATCTGCCATTTGCCAAAATAATCAAAGACGAAACCGACACCAAGAAAAATAATGATAACTAATTCAGCAGACTTAATATTATGACTCTAAGCGATCGCACTCAGCAATACCCTGGCAAAAATATTTCTGCTCTGGGCATATACTCTCGTCTTCGTAGTTCCAAAAAAAGAAGTGGCGCAGCCACTTCTCAGTAATTCCCAGGTAGAACCTATCAATGAGTATATGAGCTATGCATTTTTAAAATCGTATAAAGTGACACTGATTTCAAAGAGGGAAGAAGGGCAGTTATGTAAAGGGCTATTACTCAACCACTTCATTAACCGGAAAGCGATCAATTAATTGCATCGCTCGACGGGCATTACTATATAAAGCATCTGGTAAATAGGGAACATGGGGAATTTGCGAAAGTAAATCTAAAGTACGACGCAATATTCGCACGACATCACCCTCATCTAAACTAGTGTTTTCACACAATTCTGCCCACTCTACCCCTAATGCCCAATGTTCCACTATTGCTGTCAAATTAATGTAGCGATTTTCCAAACCCACAGGTAAGGCGACACCATGACGATACTGGACTTTGAGCAAAGAACGTCGAATATTTCGCAGTCTTGACCAAGCATCATCGGCTTCTTTTGATAAACCAAACTTGACAAAACTATCGGGACGGGGTGTTTCCATCACCAAAGCAGTCACAACTGCCGCTAAATGTTGGGGGTCAAGATTATCTAATTCTCGACTGGATAAGGCTAAACCCAACCATAATTCATTTTCACCGCGAATTGCAGCAGCGATTTGCCCTAATTGGGTAGGAACAAGATTATCGAGACATTGGAAATACTGCAAAATCTCGATTAAATTTACAAATTCCTCCCAATAGCGTTGCGATTGTTGCTCCACATAAGCTTCTAGTTCGGCGAGTTCGGCGGCTATTTCACCTACACGGGCTTTCCGCTTAAAGATGACGGCAACATTCCCAGTTTGATGCAAGGGATGGGCTTCTATTTGTGCTTGGACGGCGGTGACACGGGCTAATTGTTCACGAACTTCCGGCGCGAGATAGGTAGATACTTCCGGTTGGGGAATTTGCGAAGCGATCGCTTGGGTTTCTTCATTCCCCCGTCGTGATTGTCCGGGTTTAATCGGCATTTCCGTAGGTGGGAGTAAATTGGGCGATAAATCCAGGCGCGGTAACTCACCGTACAAATCGACAACATCTGCGGTTGTCGCCACATACCAACGGTTATCCTGTCCCAAACAAACTAAATAGGGGGCGGAACCAGAACCGGGTGACTTCCCAACTAAGACTGCTGTTATGGGGGCAGGTACGGTAATATTTTTGCCTTTTAGGCTCAGTAAAGTCCCAGTGATTGCAAAACCAATCATCATCCCCAATTCTTGCTGGCGGGTTGACTGGGATTGCTCTTGCAGGGTTTTCAATAACTGCCGCTCGGATTTTAATCGTTGCCGCAATTTTTCGTAGACTTCGATTTCATGCTCGTCAATGGAATCGATTTGGGCTTGAGTATCGCCTAAGGTTCTCTGTAATTCTTCGATGTATTCGTATTGCGGACGCAGGTGAAAATTTGCCAAATATTGCCCAAAACTGCGTTCGATCAGTTCCTTGGCTTCGTCGATAGTGTGGGTTTGCAACAGGTTCAAAACCATACCATAACTTGGCGTAAACTGGCTCACTAAGGGGTCAGCCTTTGATGTTGCTAAATAAGCTGCTTCCTTGGCTCCTTCAAAGGGAGTTTGCAAAGTGACCACATATCCTTGCTTATCCATCCCCCTACGTCCGGCACGTCCCGCCATTTGCAGAAATTCCGATGCATTCAACAAGCGATGTCCGCTATCGGTACGTTTGGAAAGACTGGAGATGACGGTTGTCCTCGCAGGCATATTGATACCTGCTGCCAGGGTTTCAGTAGCGAAGACAACCTTAATTAAACCTTGTTGAAATAACTCTTCTACCAAAACCTTCCAAGCTGGCAGAATTCCCGCATGGTGTGCGGCGATACCACGATATAAAGGTGCAATTTGTCCAGAACGCCCAGCTTCGGGGTTACGAGTCAAATAGTCATCGATTTGTACCCGCAATTGGTAAGCTTCGTCAGGGTTAACTAGCCAAACATCCCCCATCTCTGCCACCGCTTTATCACAACCTCGACGGCTGAAGATAAAATAGATCGCTGGCAACATATCGCGTTGTTGGAGTTGACTAACAATGCTATGAATACTAGGTGCTTCCGGTCTGCCATTTCTCCCTTTGTCCCCCTCACCCTTGCGTTTGCGTTTTTGCAGTAGGCGGGAGTTGATTTTGGTATTATTCTCGTTGAGGAGGGGAAATAAACCCTTGGTGTTACCAAAGTGAAATGCGAGCGGAACCGGGCGAAAATCGGAGTAAATTAGGTCAGTGGGGCCATGAACTTGGTTGAGCCAGTCCGTGAGTTGATCGCTGTTATCAACGGTTGCCGAGAGGGCTACGAGTTGGACTTCGCGAGGACAGTAAATAATTGATTCTTCCCACACTGTACCGCGCTGGCGATCGTTCATGTAATGACATTCGTCCAGAACCACTGCATCGACATTGACTAAGGAAATGCCGATTTGACCGATGGGAGTTCCGTAGAGCATGTTGCGGAAAATTTCCGTAGTCATCACCAAGATTGGGGCATCACGGTTAATTGAAGCGTCACCCGTTAATAGTCCAACTTGTTCATAACCAAAAGTCTCACGGAAATCACGCAATTTTTGGTTGGAGAGAGCTTTGAGTGGTGTGGTGTAGAATACTCGCTTGCCTCTGGCTAGGGCGCGATAGATTGCATATTCGCCAATTAAGGTTTTACCGGAACCTGTAGGGGCACAAACGACTACTGAACGTCCGCCATTGAGAGATGCGATCGCTTGGTGTTGGAATGTGTCGAGTTCAAACGGAAATATGACGTTAGGGTCAGGAGAAGGGGCAGGATAATTCACTCAAATATAATAACAACCTGATTATTATGTATAGTATTCCAAATTTCAATCCCCATCAGGGATTCATCCATAATCCAAATAGATGTAACAGTTGTGATGCCCTAACAGGAAATATGTATTTTTAGTACACAGGTTTTGATTATATCTAATTACGCCCTGAATGGAGATTAAATGATTGTTACAGTTAGTGCTAACGAGTTGAGAGTCAGGGGGATAAAGAAGCAAGCTTTCTTCCTTGTTTCCCCTGCTGCTTTTGTTTCTCGTTAATAATTAACCTTAATAGGCAGCTCTGGCTAACCACGATATTGTAATTCCCAAAACCGAACCAGCGATGACTTGAAACGGTGTATGCCCAAGTAATTCCTTGAGACGGTCTTCGTGAAATTCATGGTTTTCTTGGAATAATTCATCTATCATTTGGTTGAGGATGCGCGCTTGTTTGCCTGCTGCTTGCCGAACCCCGGCGGCATCATACATGACGATAATGGCGAAAACCATGGCAACTGCAAATTCTGGACTTTGCCAACCGACTGTTTGCCCAACTCCAGCCGCTAGGGCTGTAACTAAAGCTGAATGGGCACTTGGCATCCCGCCAGTGGTGACTAATACCTGAACGTTGAGTTTACGGTTTTTGATGATTTCGATCGCAAGTTTGAGAATTTGAGCAATCAGACAAGCAATTAGGGCAACTAGCAGCACCCGGTTGTTAAAGATGTCGCCTATGTCCTGCATGGTAGTTTAGATAAGTTTGCAAATAATAGCAGCATTGATGGTGAGAAAAGAAGTGTTCTCTGCACCCAGATGGCAAAAATTTAGGGAAATTGAGCAAACACGGGAATGATTGGTTGTTACCAGTGCCAGTGTAATTCACCCCAGTTCAAACAGAGACTTGCTAATTTGTCAAATCACCCATAATTGAAATGGGAAGATTACTTTTATGACATTGATTTACAGCAAAATTCAAGAACATAGTAGTCAGATGTAAAAAGTCTTGTGCCTGGGATGGCAAGGCGACATACTCTGAATTCATTTACCTGCAAAGTGTTGCATGACATTTAGATGAAATCAAAACTGACTTTGTCAAGTTGATTTTATACCTGTGTGATACCAGCCAAGCTGTGGATATATCATCAACATGTGAATGCATACTGTATCCCCGCAATGCTACTAGTACAGTACAGCGTAAATAAGGCAACCATTAATTTTTGAAGAAAAAGCTTATATCTCAACATTTTGAGCTTTCTGCCTCTCCGCAGTCGCGACAACAGAGGGAACCCCCGCAACGCCCTGCTCTCTGCCTTCTTACTTCTGCCTTCTTGTACTAGCGATCGCGATTGGTAATAAAGTGTGCTAAGGCAATGAGTGGCTGTGCTTTTTCTCCATAAGGTTGGAGTTCTGCACAAGCTGCTTCGATGAGTTTATCGGCTTTTTTACGTGACTCTTCCAGTCCCCAAAGGCTAGGATAAGTGACTTTCTGTGCTTTTAAGTCTTTCCCGGCGGTTTTGCCTAACTGCTCTTGGGTTGCAGTGATATCAAGAATATCGTCGATAATCTGGAAGGCTAAACCAATATTTTGCGAGTAATGGGATAAGCGTTGGATGTCTTCCGTCGAGGCCCCTGCCAAAAATCCACCGCAAACCACACAAGCTTCTAAAAGGGCAGCAGTCTTGTGGTTGTGGATGAAGTTGAGGGTTTCGAGGGGAGTGTCTGTTTTCCCTTCACATTCTAAATCGACAACTTGACCACCAACTAAACCAGCAGCACCAGTTGCCCGTCCTAAACGGGAAATTACTTGTAAAATCCGCTCTGGAGGAACGTTTTCCGTGTCGGTAACAACATGCTCAAATGCATAAGCCAGCAAACCATCGCCTGCTAAAATTGCGATATCTTCACCATAAACTTTGTGATTTGTCAACTTGCCACGTCGATAATCATCGTTATCCATGGCAGGCAAATCATCATGGATAAGCGACATGGTGTGAATCATTTCCAACGCACAAGCTGTTGGCATCGACATTTCAATTGTGCCGCCCATCATTTCGCAGGTAGCAATACACAAAATCGGACGTAAGCGTTTGCCCCCAGCTAGCAATGAATAACGCATTGCTTCATAAATTTTTTCTGGGTATTGCATGGGTACAGCTTTGTCCAGGGCTTTTTCACACAGTGCTTGTCTCGTTTTGAGATAAGAAATCAGGTCAAATTTACTTTCGGCTGGAGTCTTTTGAATATTATCGGCTGCTACCATGCTAATTTTCCTTGGACTTTTGTCATCTAGGTTACAATTTTAAGCGAGTAAGTTGATTTTTGATTGCTAATTGTTAATGGTTTTTGGTTAATGGTTGTTGGTTAATGTTAGGTATTTTCTACTAACTATTAACTCATAACTCATAACTCATAACTACTCACCATTCCATAACCTAAAATTTTTTCAGGTAACTGGAAACAGTATTTTGTAGTAACATCGCCACAGTCATGGGCCCGATACCACCAGGAACGGGGGTTATGTATGCTGCCACTTTTGAAGCTGACTCAAAATGGACATCTCCGATTAAGCGGCTGTTGCCGTCCACATCAACTACGCGATTTATCCCCACATCTACCACAATTGCGCCCGGTTTCACCATCTCACCAGTAATAAGTTCGTTACGTCCGACAGCAGCAACGAGAATATCTGCTGTTTGACAGATGGACGGAAGGTCATGCGATCGCGAGTGTGCTACGGTAACGGTAGCATTTGCCTCTAACAGCATTAAAGCTAGGGGTTTTCCCACCAAAATACTTCGCCCTACCACGACGGCTTGTTTTCCCTGTAGGGGGATTTGATATTCTGCCAACAGCCGCATCACTCCAGCAGGGGTACAACTTCGTAAACCATCTTCACCCCGCATGAGTTTGCCTAAATTGACAGGATGTAAACCGTCAGCGTCTTTCTCTGGGGCAATTTTGTGTAATAGTCCTACGGAATCTAAATGTTCGGGTAGGGGTAATTGCACAAGGATACCATCAACTTTTTCATCTTGGTTGAGTGCGGCAATCTCATCTTCCAGTTCTGTTTGGCTTGTTTGTGTTGGAAAATGCTTACCAAAGGAGGCAATACCTACTTTTTCACAAGCACGCTCCTTTCCGCGTACATAGGCAGCAGAAGCTGGGTTATCACCAACCATTAATACGGCTAAACCGGGAGAACGTCCAATTTGGGACTGAACCTGAGCTATTTGTGCGGATAATGACTGTTGAATTTTGGCAGCTAATGCCTTTCCGTCAAGAATTTTGGCTGTTTGCATGTTCATGGGTAATGCAGGTTAGGGAGAGGGGGAGATGGGGAGATGAGGGAGAGGGGGAGAGAGGGATTTTCTCTCTTTGTCCCCGCGTCTCCGTGTCCCTGCGTCTCTGTGACTGCCACATCCTCCGCTTTCCCTTAAATATCTTCTCAGATTCCTTGTCTCAGTAGAGAGCGTATTTCCCAGATTCAAAGCCAAGCTGAAAAGCGTGGTATTTTTGGAAACTAGCTCGACTAAAATAGCGACAAACAGATACCGATGCCAAATTTAAATTTATTCCCTATCCAAATTTGGGGTGGTATGAAACACGTACATTTTTTTAACCGTTTTTTTTCAGTATTTCGCGTGGCTCTAATTCTATTTTTCTTATCAGGATTAGTGGGTTGTGGAAATACCAAATTTTCTAGTATGAATGCGATTGGCACGAATATTACGCCGATTCGTCAACTCACACCCCAGCAAAAAGATGCCACCGTCTATATCCAAGGTAAAGTCGAAAAACATATACCCCTATTGAACAAACACGCTTATTTGTTGAATGATTCCACAGGTAAGATTTTAGTTTTAACCAACCAAAGCGGTTTACGTATCGGCTCACAAGTTGTATTTCAAGGTCAACTTCGCTACCAAAGTATTCCCCTGGCTGGACAAGAACAAGGAGAAATTTATGTTGAAGAGAAGTAATAATTAATACTTAATTAGGATAAATAAAATATTATGAATATCGATGAGGAGAACAAGAAAGTGGCTGAAGTTGCCATACATCCAGAGAAAGTAGCTGTTGCGATCGCAATTTTATATCGAGATGGTAAGTTTTTGATGCAACTGCGCGACAATATTCCGACTATTCTCTATCCTGGATATTGGGCTTTATTTGGAGGACATATAGAACCAGGAGAAACCCCAGAAATTGCAGTACAAAGGGAAATTTTAGAGGAAATTGGCTACAATTTACCTCCAACATTTGCTTTTTTTGGTTGCTATCCAGATGAAAAAGTAATGCGTCATGTTTTCCACGCCCCTCTAGAAGTAGAATTTAATCAATTAGTACTTAACGAAGGTTGGGATATGGGTTTGTTAACATCCGAAGATATTAATCAAGGTATTTGTTATTCCCAAAATGCCAAAGAGGAACGACCTTTGGGGCCAGTACATCAAAGAATTTTACAAGATTTTATCCTCGCAGAACGAGAAGCTAAAGCTAAATAATTATTAATTCGCCACTCTTAACTCAATACTCAAATTCACGATGCAAGTTACCAAATTACCTCAATGGTTAAGTATTGGAATCGCTTTTCCCCTTGCCATTCTTAATGGTTGGGTATTACTACAAGTAGTTCAGTATTTTCAACCGTTAGTTAATATTTTTGTTGCGGCAATATTACTTGCATTTATTCTGGATTATCCAATCGAGTTTTTCCAAAGCCAAGGGATAAAAAGAAAATTAGCGATCGCTGGAGCATTATTACTAACTATTGTTTTAGTTGTTGCTTTAGGTATAACGCTGGTTCCCCTGATTTTGGAGCAAATTTATGAACTTGCTAATGTTTTACCAACTTGGATTAATTCAGGATCACAACAACTCCAAGCTTTTCAATATTGGGCACTGAATCAGCAGGAATTACCAATCAATATTGGTAGTTTAATTACTCAAGTGGTAGAGCGTTTATCCAGTCAATTACAAACATTTACAGGTCGAATTCTGAGCATTGCTGTTGATACAATTGGAACTTTAGTAAATGTACTCCTCACAGTTGTGTTAACAATTTATATGGTGCTTAATGGTGACAAACTTTGGGATGGTATTTTTCAATGGGTTCCTTCCCATATAAGCACTCAAGTTAGACAATTACTGCGTGAAGACTTTCAAAATTATTTTATCGGTCAAGCATCATTAGGGGCAATTCTTGCAGTCACATTAATACTAATATTTTTGTTACTCCAAGTGCCTTTAGCTTTGTTATTTGGACTGACAATTGGTTTCTTTTCACTTTTCCCTTTTGGTACTGCGATCGGTATTTTGCTTGTCTCATTATTAATCGGTTTACAGAATTTTTGGTTAGGTGTAGAGGTATTAGCTGTTGCGGTAGGAATCGACCAAATTAATTCTAACTTTGTTGCTCCCAGAATTCTCGGTAATTTAACGGGTTTAAATCCCGTATGGGTAGTTATTTCCTTATTAATTGGAGCGAAACTTGGCGGAATTATTGGATTGTTAGTGGCGATACCGTTAGCTAGTTTTATTAAAGACGTAGCTGATAGTTGGCGTGAAGGTAGTTTCCAAGTAGAAACCTTAGAAAGCTTTGATAAAAATTGAGAAAATACAATCAAGCTTGAGGAAAACCCAGATGTTTTAATTCATAAATCAGAGGAGAATTACAATAATGAAATAATATATATTTTGAAGTGGGTATGCTCAAGCGACTCTTTCTAAAGAACTGGAAAAGTTTTCGTTATGCGGAATTACCGCTTTACCCACTAACTGTTTTAATAGGTACAAATGCTAGTGGTAAATCGAATCTTGTCGAAGCATTTGAATTTTTGAAACGTATAGTTGACGGACATCCCATAGAAACGACACTAGCAGGAGATAAGATACTTCCTCCTATTCGTGGTGGTATTAGCTGGGCTGCACTTAAACCCGAATCTGAATTTACAATCAAAGCATCAGTTGAGGGTGAAGGGGAACAAATAGATTATTTATATGCGGTAACGGTGGAAACAAAACCTGATGCTAGCATCCTGGAGGAAAAAATTACCTGTCGCGAGTATCAACGTGATAAAAAAACAGTTATCTTTGAACGAGATTTTGTAAATAGTTATATAGATTCTAAGGATGCAAGGGAAAATATTCTCAAAATTTCTACACATTATAAAAATGCCCGTTGGACTCTACCGAATAACGATAAATCAGTTTTAACGTATTTTAAAAATACATACGTTCTCGATAATGTTTCGGAAGTCAATCATGTGATTGCCAATCTGGAGAAAATCTATGTATTAAATCCTACCCCGGCAAAAATGCGGGGTTTTTCGCGACTTGCAAAAACTTTGGAAAGTGATGCTTCTAATTTAGCAGGTGTGATTGCTGGACTTTCATCACGCAAACAAGATGAAGTGGAACATACACTTTCAGAATATGCACGTGGTTTACCTGCGGGAAATATTTTAAGAGTTTGGGCAGAACGTGTTGGTAGATATGCTAGTGATGCAATGCTATATTGTGAGGAAGAATGGGTGAATGGACAAATTCAAGAAATTGATGCCCGCAGTATGTCTGATGGGACACTGAGATTTATTGCGATCGTGACTGCACTATTAACCATACCAGAACGTAGTCAATTAGTTCTTGAAGATGTTGATAATGGTTTACATCCTTCCCGTACGGAATTGCTGGCGAGAATGTTGCATGAAATTGGCAGAAAACGGGAAATCGATATTTTAGTTACTACCCATAATCCTGCTTTACTCGATGCATTTGGGGCTGATATTGTACCCTCAGTTGTTGTCGTCCATCGCGATATCATTACAGGAGAAAGTCGATTGACACGATTAAAAGATATCGAAAGTTTGCCAAAATTAATGGTTACTGGGGCGTTAGGACAATTAGCTACAGAAGGTGCAATTGAAAAAAGTTTAGCTGATGAAAAAATCGATCGCCAGAGAGGACAAAAGTAAGTTTTAAGTTTTGTGGTGTAAGATTTCGTACATGTATCATCATTCTGGTATCTCCGACTTCTTCCAAAAATCGGCGATAAAACAATGTGAAAATTTAATTTCTAATTTCTAATTCATCACTTGTTAACATTCCACTATTTGCTAATAATCTTGGATAAATGAATATAAAAAATATCATCCAAGTGAATATAGGAATCGCAACAATAATTGTTAACCAGATAACTTTAAATATTAACCAACTAGCACTAATTATAGTCACACTAGTCAGAAGTATCGACCAAGGTTGACACCACCAAGGTTTATAATTCCAGATATTAATTGGTTTTGATTCGGGCATAGTTTATCCCAGATAGGTTTTACGCAAACAATCTCAAAAAATAAAATTAATAGTGCGTTATCAGAAATACTAACGCACCCGTAATCTCAAATTACTACTTCTACCTTGCCAATACTTCCCGTAATAACTGAGCTAATTTCTCCGCACTATCAGTTAAAGCTACCGTTTTCGCATTTTCACCCATTTTTTGTAACTCATCGGGTGATTTTAATAAGCGCAAAACTTCACTTCGTAAAATTTCCTCTGTCAATTCTGCTTGTTTAAACAACAATGCCGCATTCACAGCAGTAAATACATTGGCATTATAGGTTTGATGATCTTCCGCCGCAAAGGGGTAAGGTATCAAAATTGCTGGAGTCTCGCATACAGCTAATTCCGTCAAACTTCCTGCACCAGAACGACTTATCGCTAAATCAGCCCTACGTAATAATGCTGCCATATTGTCATAGAAAGGCAAACTTATATACTGTGGATGAGTTAAGTTTTCAGCTTCTGGGTCTTTATCCCCAGTAATATGTACCACATATGCACCCGCTTCAAACCAGGTAGGGGCACATTTACGCACCAGTTTATTAATCGCTACAGCCCCCTGGCTACCACCAAAGACGACAATTAGGGGCACTCCTGGGGGAATCGATAAATCTAAAGTCTCCCCAATTTGCTCATCTAAAAACTCACTTCTTACCGGAGTGCTAGTATAAATTACCTTTGCCTTGGGTAAGTACTTTGCTGCTGCCTCAAAACCAACAGCTACCGCATTGCACCAGGGGCCGAAAAAACGTGTAACTTTGCCAGGTAAAGCATTCGACTCATGGAGAACCACAGGCAAACCAAGCGATCGTGCGGCAATTACTGATGGTCCAGCAATATAACCACCTGTAGTAAAAACGCCATTAAATTTTCCCTGCTTGAGTAAGTTACGTACTTCCAGAACCGCACCAACAAGTTTAGCCAATGTCAGTAGCGACGAAATTCCAAAACCTTTTTGAAATCCTTCAACAGATATGGTATTCAGCTTATACTGTTTGGGAACTAGCTGCGTTTCTAATCGATCAGGAACACCCAGCCATTCTATTTGATATTCTGGCAATTTCTGCGCCAGTGCGATCGCAGGAAACAGGTGTCCTCCCGTACCGCTTGCTGCAATTAATAATCGTATCGGTGTATCAACCATCAAAATTCCGCGTTTTCTCGCTAGCTTAATTAAGATAAAACAAATTCACAGTTTTCTGTAGTTAAATATTCAACGTATCAGCAATGTCTAACTTGATTAATTTATTACTAAGACGCTCCCATGTAGTCAGAGTCAACCGCAAGTTAACTTTCTTTCTACTTGCCCTCAGTTTCATTACTGGCTGGCAATGTGTTCACGCCAGTACTCCGGCTAATGCTCCTCCTGCACTCAAAAACCTCCTAGCACAAATTGATACCGCCGCTAGTAAAGGCGATGTCAAAGCTGTAATGCAATACTATAGTCCAAATTTTACCCATAGCGATGGTTTGACACGTCCGAATATGGAAAAGGCTTTAGTATCGCTTTGGCAGCGCTACCCTAAATTGCGCTACAGTACCCAGTTACAATCTTGGAAAACTCAAGGTAATGTCACGATTGCCGAAACTGTAACCCAAATTTCCGGTTTAGCTTCAGCAAACAGTCAGAATATAGGACTCAATACGACAATTCGCTCGCGTCAGCGCATCTCTGGTTCGCAAATTATCCAACAGGATATATTGTCCGAACGAACCCAGTTAACCTCCGGAGCCAAACCACCTCAGCTTGATATTAAATTACCCCAACAGGTGAAGGTAGGACAACTATACAGTTTTGATGCGATCGTTCAAGAACCCCTGGGCGAAGATTATCTTTTAGGCGCAGCTTTGGAGGAACCAGTAAAGCCGGAAAAATACCTGGCTCCCACTTCTGTGAATCTGGAATTGCTCTCCGCAGGTGGATTATTCAAAGTTGGCAAAGCTCCCGCAACCCCTGGTAGTCAGTGGGTTTCCGCAGTCATTATGCGTGGTGATGGCACAACAATGGTGACGCAGCGAGTACAAGTAGTTAAGTAATTTTTGCAGCTTAAATAATGGGTGTTACTGACTTGATAATGCATTAATAATAATGCGTAAAAAAAACTTTGTGTAATGATAAAATCCTTGTAGAAAAATAGTTATGTACACTCAGTTCATGCCTATATTCAGTAATACCAAATAATGAATTAGGTGCGTTGATTAAAAACGCACCTAATGGTTAAATATTTAGTTATCTGAATGCGATACTACCACTTTTGGATTGCATCCCACGATAAATTAGGAGTACTATTGCCACTACTCCACTGTCCAGTCAGATTGCAAGCTTTCCCAGAACGGTCAATTGTCATTTTGAATAAAAAATTACCTGATGCTTGACTACCTTGAGTTTGCCACCATTTTCCTCGAACTAGCCAAGGTTTACCTTTGACAACTGTTCCTTCAAAAGCTCCAGTTTCGTATATACCTTTAATTCCATTACTATTGGGTGTAATCAACAATTTGGATGCAGCTTTTGACCCATCTGCATAACTCCAATAGGAATTCCATTCTCCACCCCAGGTACAATTAGTACCATCGAAACCTGCATGGGCTGGTAAAGAGCCTGGAAATGCAACTGCACTCACCAATAAGGATAATGCAGTCTTTAACCAAAGTTGTTTTTTATTCATTAGTTTTCAAAAAAGATTGTATTATTTTTAGTATTTTTTATGGCTTAATCTACTGCCACCAATCAAATATATACATATCGTAATTGCTTTTGTATCAGTATAAATAATTAAATCTGCTCAAATAAAATTGACAAAATAACTTTAATTTTGTGGGGTCACTACTTAGGTATAAAACATCAATAATTTCCAATGTCAAATATCTAAATCTGTAAATATACTTGATTTAACTCTTTAAAATAATCTCAATCTACTTTGTAACTAAAGTAATTAAATTTTGTGATATTCATAATTTAAATACATATGACTAAATCAGAATGCTTTCAATTAAAAATCAAGTCGTCTTAATCACAGGTGCTAGTAGCGGCATTGGTGCAGCTTGTGTGAAATACTTTGCTCAAGCTGGAGCAAAATTGATTTTGGCTGCACGACGAATCGAAAAATTGCAGCAAATAGTCAAAGATTTACATATTCAACCTCTAAATGTACATTTAATTCAGTTAGATGTACGCGATCGCATTGCAGTTGAGTCTGCTATTTCTGATCTTCCCCCCAATTGCTCAAATATTGATATCCTGATTAATAATGCTGGTCTCAGTCGCGGTTTAGATAAACTCCAAGAAGGTGATTTTCAAGACTGGGAGGAAATGATTGATACCAATATTAAAGGCTTACTGTACGTCACTCGCTACGTCTTACCAGGAATGGTACAGCGCAATCAAGGTCATATTATTAACATCGGTTCTATTGCCGGACATCAAACATATCCGGGTGGTAATGTTTATTGCGGCACAAAAGCAGCTGTAAAGTCGATTTCTGAAGGTTTAAAACTCGATTTAATTGGTACGCAAGTTCGGGTAACTTCTGTTGACCCAGGTATGGTAGAAACAGAATTTAGTAATGTGCGTTTTCATGGGGATAATCAAAAGGCAGACAGAGTTTATCAAGGATTAACTCCCCTTACCCCTGATGATATTGCGGATGTCATCTTTTTCTGCGCCACCCGTCCCTCACATGTGAATATTAATGAAGTTATTTTAATGCCTGTTGATCAAGCTAGTACGACTTTGGTCAATCGCAAGCTGTAAAATATTTACGTAAGTGCTTATTATTACAATTCCTAAATGGATTAGCTCATGCAAAATATAGCCAAAACAGAGAAAAGTGGATGGACAGCCTTAACCGCAATTAACATCGCCAAATTTTTCACCATCATTATTCTCATTGGCTTCGCTCTTGTCTTTGGCATCAAAGATGTGCGGCAAGCTATTTATCTGTGCTTGCATGTTGGCTACTGTATTTGGTGGTTGTTGGAACAGTGGCTTTTCCCTCCTCGAAAAAAATTATTTAGTGAACCTGTAGGATTTCCTGCGTTTATTTTCGCTTTTGTATTTATTGGCGCTTTTTATGCATTGCCAGGTTATTTTGCTTTTATCAACCCGAATCCACTATCAATCACAGAGGTTTTAATCGCACTACCTTTGTATATTTTCGGAACGTTAATTAATACAGCCGCAGATATTCAAAAACTTACTGCCAAGGAACTTGGACAACAATTAGTCAGCGATAATATTTGGAGATTTTCGCGTAATATCAATTATTTCGGTGACTTAATGCGCTATTCCAGTTTTAGCGTCATTGCTGGCTCCATTTGGGCATATATTTTACCTATCGTTATTGCAATTCAGTATCTACCACGCATCCTTCAAAAGGAAAAGTCAATGTCTACCAAATATTCAGAATATGCAGAATACCAAAAAAACAGCGCGCGTTTAATTCCTTTTATTTGGTAAAACTTGGTTGACTATGCATCACAAGTAGATAAATTTTTGATTGAGAAACTTTTGGAAAAACTGTGTAACAGGATACGGCACGCCAAATACAAGAGAGATAGTATTACCAAACCCTTTACTTTTGTACTTTTGGCGGAATTATCCGTTCTAAAAACACCGGGGTAGTAGAAGATAGCTAGATGTACTTGAATACTGAATAAATTGAGACATTTAAGTTTTAATTGTGTCAATATTTTTCAGAAGTTTTCTACGCTCTGGTGATTTATTCTTTCCATTGAATTAAATATTGAAAATTAAATAGGGCTTGCTGAAAAACCCCACAAAGCAAATCTAGATACCACACAGCCTAAGAAATGGCAGCTTTAGGCGTTAGTTTCTAAATTCACCCCACAATTTTCCACTGAAATGTAAGGATTTTTAGCTTCTAAATACTATAACCTTGCACTTGATTGGAATAAAAAGGATTGAAACCCTGATTTTAATTAGGTTCTAGCTTTAATCAGCAAGCCCTAAATAGAGAAAGGCAATATCCTCAACTTCTCCTCTTCATTGAGGATATTAGCTAGACTTTTGTGCAACCTCAAATAATAATCAAACCGAATTTCCCCAGAACTTAAGTGTTGCTGATATTAGTCATCAGAATTTTTATCCAGAAATGTGGACTACTAATTCTCTAGTGTGGTTTTGCTGTCGATGTTCCCAAACATAAATACCCTGCCATGTGCCTAAAACTAGATATCCTTTGTTAATGGGAATATGTTCGGAAGTATGGGTTAAAGCAGTGCGGATATGGGCTGGCATATCGTCACTACCTTCGGCATCATGGATATATTTTGCTGATTCTGGAACTAGTTTTGCCATAAAGTTGGCTAAATCAAGTAGCACATCTGGATCAGCATTTTCTTGGATAATTAAACTAGCTGATGTATGACGTAAAAATAGTGTGCATAGTCCTGTTTGTACTCCTGATTCTGCTACTATTTCGGCAATCTTTGATGTAATATTGTATAGCGATTTGCCATTAGTAGAAACTCTGAGTAATTTTTGATAATGAGTCATTTAGAAATATTTTCATTGACTATTAATGATGAGTCATTAGTCTAGAAGATTAACTTGACTGACGACTTCGATTTTATTCTCTCATTTATAGAAGAGTATTGACCAGCACTGAAAGATTTTTTTGTCTGAATTAAGATCAGAAGTTAGAATTCAGATTTAACAACTCTTGATTCTCTGGATATGCAGGTAATATTATGTCAACTAACTTAATTTTTTTAATCGCTCAATTAATAGTTGTATGGCTTATTTTTAAAGCTTTACTGAATGTTTTAAACACAGTAATTAGTGCTGCGATCGCAATTTTTGTCATTGGAATTATTTTAGTATTTTTTGGATTTAGTCCCGAAACACTTATACAAAAAATCAGCAATTTACCACAAATGCTGCAACAATTAGTAAATGATGTGAGAAAGTTTTTCGGTTGGTAAGATTAAGTTTAATTGTATTTATAATTATATTTACTACTTTAATTTAATTACTTCTTAAAACAACAACACCCAGACTCGGACTAGCTTAATTAATCTCCTCTCATATAGTATTCCCTATGGGGTTGCATTTATCAATAATTGAATCTTGTTGATTAACAATTATTTGCATTACCCCCAGTTAGTAGTATGAGGAAATTTCAGCTATTAAGTTGGGCGTTGTTAGTTTGGGAGACAGATGAATAAAACAGCTTTTTGACCTCTTAAATTAATTTCACTAGTTAACTTGACTGGCTGTTGTATCTGCCATAGAACCTTTGTGGCTCTATACATTAAGTTACCACTAATCTTACAGATAGGAAGATGTTGAAATTAAACTTTACTAGCAATTTAGTATCCACTAACTATTGAGTTAATTAATTGCAATTAATTGAAAAATTCAATGATTTTTGCGGCAATGACTTCGTTACCATCTTTAGCAATGGGTTCTGTTTTACGGGGTTTTTGCAGTGGTTGATTGAGAAAATCCCAATTTCCATCGAAAAATTCTTGAGGTGTCAGAATTTGATGTTGGTTATAGTTCGCAATTCCTTCGAGTAAGTATGCAGCTTCCGCAAAGTCATCGCGAGTTACGGAAACGATTGGTAAATCAAGTTTAGTTGCTTCCGCGAAAGTGCCAAAGCCCGGTTTAGATACGACTCTGCTACAAATAGGCATGAAATCTACAGGACGGCATTTTCTATCAGCGATTTTGAGTAGGTTGGGTAAATCTGGTGCTGATACGTCGAAGGAGATAAATTGCCAATCGGGGAATTGTTTGAGGTTATGGTAAGGAATTTGCTGTAATCCTAATCCACCAAAGGTAAGTAAAATAGTTTTTTCTTTAGCTGTATTGATGTTCCAAATAGAGCGAATTTCCGCTTCTGAGTAGCGAGGGGAGCCACCTGTTAAACCAATGTCGGTAATATTGGGAAAGGCTGGCATTGGTACGTAGAAAGGAAGACGGAAGGTACGATATTGTTCTGAGGTGACTCCAGGGTACATACTGTAACATTCGCTAATCCAATCGGCAACTGCAACAAAATCACCACCCCAATCTCGATAAATAAAATCCCAGGAAAAATTACTAATCATCCAGCAAGGAATATTGGCTTTTTGAGCAATTACTGGTGTCAGGAAAGGAATATCTCCTAAGATTAAATCAACACGATTTTGTTGAATAAAATCAACTTCTGAAGCAATAATTGAGTTTTGTTTTTTTTGAATTTCTAATAGTTTTTCGAGAGTTGCGGCTTTATCCATCTTCAAACTATCAGCTTGTACTACTCCTAAATCATACGCACGCTGACGGTGAATAAAATCTCCTTTGATGTAGCATTCTAACAACCATCGGGGTGCTGTCGTGGTGAGAATTAGGAGAACTTCAGGTAATAGTTTTTGAATGGTAGCGGCTACAGATGCAGTTCGAGTCGCATGACCAAATCCGTGATTTGTGATAGCAATATATATAGTAGGAGGTTGCATAATTTAGGGTTAAGATTGATTATTTCTATCTTCTATATCCCTTCATTTTGGTAATTGGGAATATATATTTTAATTTGATCAGTATTTACAGATTTTGGCAAATCACACAAATTGAGTTTCTTTGAGGAAATTCAACACATTTGTATTAATAGCTAGCGATGCACCTGATGAGGCATCATGCCCACATTCATTAATTATTTGCAAATGCGAATTCGGAATATGTTTTTGTAGCTTTTCCCCATCACTAGCAGGGAACCAGGTATCATGTTTTCCCCACATAATTAATGTAGGAGTATTAATTTTACTCAAATTCAGTTGAATTTTACTTAACCAATTTGGTTGATTTTTTTGCGCTGATTCAATTTCCTGTGTGGCAATTTTTAATTCTTCGGCAACCTTTGTTAAAGTACCTGAAAATTCTATATATGGATAGGTTATCCAATACACATCTTCTGCCGTTAAGCTTGATGGATCATATAATACACTACGACGTTCTATTGCCATCACTTCCCTAACTAGAGGTGCAAACAAATAGGAAAGACGTAAAGTATCAATAGTTTGGATTAATTCAAGCGGTGTTTGTGATAGCAAAGACATTCCCCAATGGGGCAATTTGTGGGCAAAAATAGGAACATTAATTACTGCTAATCTGGCAATTAAATCAGCATGTTCCTGTGCTAATGCTAGTGCAGTTAATGCACCAAGGGATTCCGCTAAAATTACAACAGGTTCATTCACTAATGCCTGAATAATTCGCGCAAACTCTATTACTTGATGTCCTTCTGATTCTCGACGCGATACAGGTTTTTCGGAAAAACCATAGCCTTTTGCATCAAAACAAATAACTCGAAAATACTTTGATAGGGGTTTGATGCTGTTGCGCCAATTATAGCTCCAGCTACCAATACCATGTAATAAAAATAATGGTTTCCCAGTACCAACTTCACCGTAGGCAATTTTGACGGGATAGCCATTTGCATCCGTAATAGTCAAACTCTGCCGTCCATTGGGAAAGTTCAGCTGCCACCAATCTTTCATTGTAGATTTTGCAACAAATATAACTAATAAATATCGAGACAACTAGCCGCCAGTAAATAATGATGCTACCCATCTCAGTAATATAACTGGTAATGCGACTAAAGCGATCGCAACGACTAATAACACGAGCATTACCCCAGCAATAAACCACCAATCAGCTTTTCGACGCTGCCCTGGAAACTGCAAATAATCTTCTAGTAACCTGATATTACGAGTATTTGCAGTCCAAGCGAAATCAAAAAAGTCTCCGAATACAGGAACTGCTCCGACTACTCCATCAACAATAATATTCAGAACCATTCTACTCAAAGTCGAACGAGGCGCACCAAGTCTTGCCGATTCTAAGACAATATATGCAGAGAGCATTACACCCAAAAAGTCACCACCTCCAGGCACTAATCCCAAGATAGGGTCTAAACCGATACCAACTTGTGTACCTGGAATCACAATCGCGCGATCGAGCAAACGTGTTAATTGTCGCAGTCGTTTTAAAGTCGGTGCCTTAGCTTCAGGTTCAATTGTAGAGTGGGAGAAAGGCTGTTGAGACATGACTTGCGGTTTACCTGTAGAATTTAGCTGGTATTAGCTACTTTAACGAATTTGAGTGACCATTGCGTTTCTGTTGCTAATCCGCTAAACATTCTACTGCTATGTTGTTTTTTTTCAATGATTAACTGGCATCTTTGTATTTATCTTTACAAAACTCATTCTGAGCTTTGAAATCGGGTTAATATGCGATCGCCATCGCCAATATTCTGTGCATTATCGAGTGCGATCGCAAAATCCAAAAACTAGAGTGCTATGGATACTGTATCAAAATAATTAGTTATATCTACGTATATTACTTTGCTTAACCTCCCCACAAAGCTTTCATCGAACGCCCAATATTTGCCGGCTGCATAGCATCAATCGCCGCAGTGGGTTCGTAACCGCAATGAACCATGCAATCAGAGCATTTGGGATTCCCGCTCTTCTGTCCATATTCACTCCAGTCGGTTTTATCAAGTAATTCTTGGAAGGTTTTATAATGTCCTTCATTCAGCAAATAGCAAGGTTTTTGCCAACCTAAAACACTGTAACTAGGGCTTCCCCAAGGTGTACATTCGTAGTCTTTTTCTCCTGTGAGAAAATCAAGAAATAAAGGACTGTTATTAAAGTCCCATTTTTTACTACCAGCTTTGAAGGGCGCAAGAATTTCCCGGAATAGAGCTTTGGTTTGCTCGCGTTTGAGGAAATGGTCTTGGTCAGGTGCCCATTCGTAGTTATATCCTGGAGATATAGTCATACCATCAATGCCGAGACTGGTGACGAAGTCGAAGAATTCTTGCATTTCCTCTGGTTTCGTACCATCGAATACTGTGGTGTTAATTGCAACTCGAAAACCTTGGGCTTTGGCTGCTTGGATGGCTTTGATGGCTGTATCGAAAACGCCCTTTCTATCGACACATTCGTCGTGTTTTTCCCGCATTCCATCAAGATGCACGGTGAAAGTTAGGTAAGGGGATGGTTCAAATTTATGCAAGCTTTTTTCTAATAACAAACCATTGCTACATAAATATACGAATTTCTTACGTGCAATTAATCCCCTGACAATTTCATCGATTTGGGGATGTAATAACGGTTCTCCTCCAGGGATAGAAACAACTGGTGCACCGCATTCTTCAACGGCTTGAAAGCATTCTTCTGGGGAAAGGTTTTGTTTGAGAATTTCCGGTGGATGTTGAATTTTGCCGCAGCCAGTACATGCTAAGTTGCACCTAAATAGTGGTTCTAGCATCAAAATTAGAGGGAAGCGCTTACGTCCTTTGAGTCTTTGTGTGACTAAGTATTTACCGATTTCTATTGCTTGGGGTAGATGGATTCCCATGTTTTTGTTCGCTCCTCGGTGAATAATTGGGGAAAGGCAGAAAAAGGAATTTAAGTTTATTTTTTATGAAACCACGATCGCGATGAGAAAAGTCAAAAACCAACTTTAGTTTTAATTTTTTAGTTCAGTTTTACCACCTTGAACGATTGCGTTGCGATCGCTCGTATTTTGTCACTTGCTGTAAAGGTAATTGTAGCGTTGGTATTTACAGTTTTGACGGCTATTTGTTTGATTTTATTTTTCTTCAGATGAGAAATACACAGAGTCTTCATCAAAGGTATTTTTTCAACTTTTTCCACATGGAAAATGAGGATGTTTTTTAATTGGTTATTGTATTGTTTTGTAAGATTTTTTTGTTTTTTGGATACAAAGGGATGAAAATGTGAGAAGATTAAACTAATTTCTAATATAATTGGGTGTTAGCTATTATAAAAATTTTGCGAATATTTCCATTATAATAAATTCCATCTTAAATTAAATTTATCAGAAAAATTGATTTTTTGCAATCAATTTCCTCCCTTTAATAGCGTGTTCACAGTATTGAATTTGCCAAGAGCGATCGCATCTCTTTTAGCTAGTCAAACTAGTGCCAATAAAGTAAGTAAACATTGTCTTCCTTGAGAACTGTAGTTTTCCACAAAGAACTTGAGATTGCTACTCTCCGAGAAGCCGTGTTGCGTCTACCTTACGTCGCAATGACGCATTTGAATCGTTAAAAAACTCCGGGTTTCATCTATCAATAATTATCTATTCAACTCAATAATCAACAGCGATTCTCAAAGTAACTCCGACAACCATTTCACAAAATACTTGATACAAACTCTTTCCCTTCCGTGGTTGCTAATGCATCACAATGTTCAGGAAACGGTAGGACACCTATACGCCTACCTTCTTAGCCCAAACCTAATTCGCGCCGTAATAAACCAATTGATTTTTCACCAATATAATTATCACTGCGAACCAACTTTGGCGGACGGATAATATCATCTACCACCACCTGAACCGCACCTTGAACTGCGGCAAAACTACTTTGGTCACTACAAAAAATCATATGCGCTCGCTTGACAATTGCGTGCAATTTATATGTATCTTTGGGCTGTGATGTCATCACTAACAGTTCATCACCGCGAATCCCGTGGATAATTACTTCCGTAGCCCGAAGAATACCAGAACTAACGCTGACAATTCCGATACAGCTATCCTTCGGCAAACCTTTGACAATAGCAATTTCCTTCGCATAATCATGTATATCCAAAGGTATTACCCGCACAGCCTTAGGAGCAGCGATCGCCTCCACATCATTAATAAAATACCGACTCGTAACAACCGTAGCCGATGATGTTTGTTCTAATACCGAAGCCAATTCTTCAGTTGCCACTAGTTGGACAGGAATTTTTAAGGCTTGTTCGAGTTCATCCATCATCAACTCACCCGCACCAATATCCTGCTTCGGCACAGCTACCAGTACCCTAGCGCTACATCGTAACCGCCAATCGATTTCAGCTAAAAATATCTCCCGAGCTTGGGAAAGAGTACAACCTTGGGAGAGCAAATCATCCAGCGCTTGCTGCACAACTTTATAGGCTTGCGGATACTGTTCAAGTATCGGAGAACGCAAACGACTACCACCTTCATGCCCCTGGGCGCGAACGTAAATACCTGAACCAGCTAAACTTTCGACAAAACCATCTTCTTCGAGTTGGCGGTAAACTTTACTGATAGTATTGCGGTGTAAGCCAGTTTGCATTGCTAAAGCGCGAGTACTTGGCAACTTATATCCAGGTGGATATTGCCGAGATGCGATCGCAAAGCGAATTTGGTTAAATAACTGATTTGATGCGGGTATTTCACTATCAGGCTGAATGCGGAATTGAATCATTAAGCTGTACTCCTAGAGACTAGTAGCGTTGTGCGATCGCGTAGCGGTTTCATGTACTATTGGTCAAATATTTGTCAAGTATTTCATCCATACCTTGAATGGTTCTAGTCTAAATTTCTAGGCACTAAGTGCTGGAAACTGCTAATTTCATGAGATAACCCTGAATAACTGGCATAACTATGCATTTAATAAGCACACGGTACTAGTAAAAACTATTATGACAGACAGTGCAATCGATACTTCAACCATTAAAGTTTCGCAAGATGAATTAACAATCCCAGCATACCTGGCACAACCTCAAGCACCTGGTATTTACCCAGGTATAGTCGTGTTACAAGAAATTTTTGGTGTCAACGCGCACATTCGTCAAGTCTCCGAACGTATTGCCAGCGAGGGATATGTAGCAATTGCACCAACGCTTTTTGAGCGTCAAGCCCCTGGATTTGAAACTGGTTATACCCCAGCCGATGTAGAAGTCGGTAGGGAATATGCTTGGGGACAAACTCAAGCGCAGCAACTCCTCAGCGACATCCAAGCTGCGATTAATTACTTAAAAACTCGACCAAATGTCAAACAAGATGGATTTGGTTGTATCGGTTTTTGCTTTGGGGGTCATGTGGCATATCTTGCCGCTACTTTACCAGATATTCAAGCAACTGCTTCATTTTATGGCGCACGTATTACCAGCGCTACACCAGGAGGGGGTAATCCGACTCTTTCCCGGACTCCAAATATTTCTGGGACGTTATATGCTTTCTTTGGGATGGAAGATGCCAGCATTCCGGTGGCAGAAGTTAACCAAATCGAAGCGGAATTGCAAAAATATCAGATTCCCCATCGTGTCTTTCGCTACGATGGAGCTGAACACGGATTTTTCTGCGACCATCGCGCCAGTTATAATCCAGTAGCTGCTAGTGATGCTTGGGAAAAAGCCAAACAACTCTTTGTAGAACAACTTAGGAACGTGGGTGATGGTTAATCGGTCAGAGACCATAGTTAATAATAATTAATGGTTTAGAGGTCAATAGCTAGTAAGTTAAATTGTCACCTACTATCCCCATTAATATCCCCAATAAATTAACTAATCATCAATAACTAATAACCATCCACTCAATATCAATATTAAATTCAAAAGTCATGGATTCAGAAGCTAAACTTTCTCAAAAAGCCGATTCGTCATTTACAATGGACGATTTTGCTAAGGCTTTGGAAAAACACGATTACCAATTCCAAAAAGGACAAGTGGTAAATGGTAAAGTTTTCCAAATCGATCACGATGGTGCATTTGTAGATATTGGCGGTAAAGCATCGGCTTTTTTGCCACGCGATGAGGCTTCTTTGAGAACAATTATCAATTTGTCAGAGGTGTTACCGCTCAACGAACCATTAGAGTTCGTGATTATCCGTGAACAGGATGCAGAAGGACAAGTTACACTTTCCCGCAGACAGTTAGAAATTCGCCACATCTGGGAAAGACTTGCACAAATGCAGGAAGGCAGCCAAACTGTGCAAGCGAAGGTAATTGGCGCAAATAAAGGTGGTGTCAATGTCGAAGTCTTTGGTTTGCGGGGGTTTATTCCGCGATCGCACCTGATTGAGCGTGATAATTTAGAAGGGTTAAAAGGACAAACTTTTACTACAGGTATTTTGGAAGTTGATTCTAGCAATAAGCGCTTGATATTATCGCAACGTTTAGCGACTCGCTCGGCTAGTTTCAGTATGTTAGAAATTGGTCAACTTGTAGAAGGGAAAGTAACAGGTATCAAACCCTTTGGTATATTTGTTGATTTAAATGGTGTTAGTGCTTTACTTCATATTAAGCAAGTAACCCAAAAATTTATCGATAATCTCGAAAAAGTTTTCCAAATGGGTCAACATATTAAAGCAGTAATTATCGATATTGACGAAGGGAAAGGCAGAGTTGCCTTGTCAACACGAATATTAGAAAACTTCCCTGGGGAATTAATTGAAAATATGGAAGAGGTAATGACTTCAGCCGAAGCGCGTGCCGAAAGAGCCAAGAATAAAACGGCTGAGTAAGAGATTATTCAAATTTGGAATTATTCAAGGACAGGTGAAATCCTCCTGTCCTTGAATTTTCATCTGAATTTTGATGCATTTGAGATCGTGTTCGGCTAATTACTTCTAACTCAATACAGTTCAGTTAAGAATCAAATCAATTACTGCGAATAAAACAGATCAACTTTTTTGGAGGGGGCTTGGGGGTTTGGGGGAGAATCCCCCAAATCTTGGTTCTCAACAAATCGATTGACTGATCACTTGAACTGAACCGTACTGACTTCTAACTAACACATTTCAAAGCCAAACAATAAAAATGTGTTTGTTTCATTTGTTGCTAGCGGCGAAAAAACGCACCTAGTCGGAGGCTTACAATTAAAATTTCTCCGCTTCCCCCCGTCTCTAAATCTCCGTGTGAGTCTTAATAATAAGTATTCAACCGGCCATGAAATGAGAGCTAACTGAGATTTTGTTTTCTACCAAAGAAGATGTAGTAAAAAATTGCACTTTGAATCAGAAATATTGACAAATCTAATCCTGGATGACTTGTTTGTTTTACCGTCCAGATTGCTGATGTGGGGATTACTGAATCTTCAGTATTGATAAAAATTAAACTGAGATTATTTGCCGCATGAATTCCTAAAGGAAGTTCCAGGCGGTTATCTTTAAGAGTGACAAAAGTGGCAAGTGCACCAAAACTGAAATAGTAGATTGCCATTAATATTGCTCCCCGTTTAACTTCTGGATTTAAAAGGTGGGGAAACATGAATAATAGACCAGTAATTACTATTAACAAAAATTTATTTTTAGTGATGCAGCTTAAACCCTGAATTAAATAACCACGAAAAAATAATTCCTCGCTGGAAGTTTGAATTGGGGTGAGAATTAGTGCCGCAATTAAAAGTGGGAACCACTGAGAGGGGTTAAAAGTAAATCGATAATTTTGGGGATCGGTAATTAATCCGATCGCAATTAAAATAGCTTGTAGTAAAAACCAGACTCCAAATCCAGCAAATAAGCGTTTCCAGTTAATTTTTGATTCAGCACTCACTAAACTCAAAAATTTTCGCTGGTGAATTAATTTGACTGCGAGAAATGTACCTATAGCAAAAAAGATAAACTGGAGATTAATGGCGATAAAAGAATCTAGCGAAGCACTCTTGATAAATCCTTCAAATTGCTGTTCTACATCTGCAAGTGGCAAACCACGCAACCTAAAAATAATTCCAACAAAAATGGCAGTGACAATGCTACCAATAATCAACCAGAAGGAGAAAATTAAAATTATTCCTAACAAGTAGCGCCACCAATTATTTTTACCTTGTTGGGCTATTTCTAAATAACTTTGACTCATATATTTAATTATTTTATATGGACTCGAAAAATTCATCCCTAACTAGAAGCACTGGTGTAAAATCGCAGTGCAAAACGCCAAAACCAGGATGTAAATAAAAACAAGATTACAGCCAATAAAGCTGCACCTACAAACCATATGCTTTGACTTCTACCTAGCATTGCTTCAGCTGGAACTGTCGTCAAAAACGCCACAGGAATCACGAAAGTGAAGAAAAATCTAAATGCTGTTGGATAGGCAATCATTGGATATCTACCAGCTTCCAGTAATCCGCGCAATACTTCAGTCACATTGTAAATTTTCACAAACCAAATACTCGTAGCGCCCAGCATAAACCATAGGCTGTAAAGTACTATTAACCCAAATCCCAGAGGGATCAAGCTAATTAAATAATTATTAATCCCCAATCCGAGCCTGATACCTGCATAGGCAATTGTGACTCCACCAAAAATTAAATCTGGTAGTCCCCAAGGTGAAAGGGTATGAACAGATAACCAAAACTGACTTTTGATTGGTTTGAGTAGCACAAAATCCAGAGTACCTTCTTGAACATGGCGCACTATCCGGTTCAGATTTGGTGCTAAAAATGTTGCTGAAAATCCTTGGAGAAGCGTAAAAATACCGACAACTAATAATGCTTCTGTCCATGACCAACCAGCGAATGTATATCCTTTGCGGTAAAAGAGGAATAAACCAAATAAACTTCCAGCCAAGTTACCAATACTACTGAGTGTTGCCAGGATAAAATTGACTCTGTACTCCATTTCCGCCGCGATCGCAGCACTCCAGAATAGTCCTAGCACTTTCAAGTATCTTTGCATTTCCTATCCGCTAAACTTAATTTTTATTTTTGATCCAGAAAATTTACAAACTGTAAGATATCTTATGCATATTCTGCAATTAAATTTAGCTAAAACATTACGTCCTTTGATGTTCAAGCACTGGTAAAAATTCTAGGTTACTTTAGCTATTTGGCGATATGGGGAATTATTTTTGCTGAATCAGGATTACTGATTGGCTTGTTGCTCCCAGGAGATAGTTTACTCGTTGCGGCAGGTTTCGCCGCTTCACAACATTTACTGAATATTTGGGTTTTAATAATTGGTTGTTTTATCTGTGCTGTACTGGGTGATAATGTCGGTTATTTGACAGGTTCCCGTTTCGGACGCAGGCTATTTCAAAAAGAAGAGTCGAGATTTTTCAAAAAAGAATATTTGCAGAGAACTCAGAAATTTTACCAAAAGCATGGCAAAAAAACTATAGTATTAGCTAGATTTGTACCCATAGTCCGCACTTTCGCACCAATTATTGCCGGTGTTGGTGCGATGAAATACCAAATATTCATGTCCTATAATTTAGTTGGTGGTTTAATTTGGACATGTGGTGTTACTTTGTTAGGCTATTTTTTAGGTAATCTGTTACCAGCAGAACAAGTAGATAAATATCTATTACCAATCATTGGATTAGTTATTATTACAGCACTTTTGAGGTACGTGAGGTACACAAATTTCAGGTTAGCGTTTAAGCCTTTGAATTTTGATTGAGTGCTGTACCTCATAAACATCGAATCTGCTGTATTTCTTTACTACCATCGGTAATCCATATAATTCAGGAAAATCGTGCTAACAAACATTGATTTTCTTGTACCCGCATCGAAAAAATGTGCATTTTCCTAGGTATGATATTTAATTTGTTGGTTTATTAATATCATCCTTATCCCCTATGACGCAGCAATTCCGCATTACCCTTCTACCTGGCGATGGCATCGGTCCCGAAATTATGAATGTTGCCGTAGACGTGCTTAAAGTCGTAGGGAAAAAGTTTGATATTGGATTTAATTTTCAAGAAGCACCGATTGGTGGTGCTGCCATTGATGCCAGTGGTGAACCTTTGCCTGCTGCAACTCTTGAAATGTGCCGCAATAGCGATGCCGTTTTATTAGCAGCTATTGGTGGTTACAAATGGGATTCTCTCCCCCCTAATCAACGTCCTGAAGGTGGTTTACTCGGACTACGGGCTGGTTTGGAATTATTTGCTAACTTGCGTCCGGCGAAAATTATCCCAGAATTAATCGATGCTTCGACTTTGAAAAAAGAGGTCGTTACTGGCGTTGATATTATGGTCGTGCGCGAACTCACAGGTGGTATCTACTTCGGCAAGCCTAGGGGCATTTTCACGACGGAAACAGGTGAAAAACGCGGTGTCAACACCATGGCTTACACCGAGTCAGAAATTGAGCGCATTGGTAGAGTTGCCTTTGCCGCAGCCCAAAAACGCACCGGCAAACTTTGTTCTGTAGATAAAGCAAATGTTTTGGATGTGTCGCAACTCTGGAGAAGTCGGATTACCGAACTTGGTAAAGAATATCCAGATGTTGAACTTTCCCATATGTATGTTGATAATGCCGCCATGCAACTAGTTCGTGCCCCCAAACAGTTCGACACTATTGCTACCGGAAACCTATTTGGTGATATCCTTTCCGATGCTGCCGCAATGTTGACAGGTAGTATTGGTATGTTACCATCAGCAAGTTTGGGTGCATCCGGTCCTGGAGTTTATGAACCTGTCCACGGTTCCGCGCCAGATATTGCCGGACTTGATCAAGCTAATCCTTTGGCACAGGTATTAAGTGCTGCAATGATGTTAAGATACGGCTTAAATCAAGCTACTGCCGCAGACCATGTTGAAAAAGCGGTATCGCTAATCTTACAGCGTGGCTTACGTACAGGAGATATCATGTCTCCAGGTATGACTCTTTTAGGGTGTCGCGCGATGGGCGATGCGCTAATTCAAACCTTGGAAGAGGAATAAAGGCATGATAAATCTACGTTGTGGTTCGGCTACGAACCTTTTTGTGTAGATAGTGATAGTCATTCCTTATGGGAGTATCGCCACAAAAAGGATTTGGATAAACTGAGAAAACATCAACTTAAATACAACAACAGTAAACTGTGTACGCTTTAAGACAAGAACCCGAAAACTATACCAATATCCGTTCCCAGCCAGCTTTGATTGACCCTGCCCTCATCAGAGCCGCTGGACAAATTTACCATACCTATTGTGAAGTGCATCCTGAAGTTACTGGCAATGCTGCGGGGGTGGCTATTAACCGTTCTAACCATCGCGGTAAAGTAATTTTTATCCACAATCCAGCTTTGTTACCTGAAGAGTGTTTTGTACCTTTGAGCCAAATTGAGTCATGTATGTATTAAGGAATTAGGTATTAGCGAATAGTTAATATTTGTTAGACCATAGTTTCCATGACGCAATTTATTGGTTATTAGTTATTTAGCGATTTAGTTTTTTGTGTTTGCCCAGAATACAAGTGACAAATTGTACATAACAAATTAAAAATGACACAGGACTAAAGACAAATGACTGATTAATCTATGGATATTTGGATGTTAATCCCAGCAAACTTTGTTGTCTTTGCCTTGGGAGCATCAATTGGTAGTTTTATAAATGTAGTTGTGTATCGGGTGCCGGCTGGTTTGTCGGTTCTTTTCCCGCCTTCGCGATGTCCGCACTGCTTAAATCAACTCAAAGCTTATGACAACGTTCCCGTGTTGGGATGGTTGTGGTTAAAAGGGCGTTGTCGTTTTTGTCAAAATCAAATTTCCATGCGTTACCCTGTGGTTGAATTGGCTGCGGGTTTATTGTTTTTAGTAATTTTTGGGGTTTTTCAATTTTCGCCGCTCACGCTAGGTTATTGGGTTTTTTGTAGTTGGTTGCTAGCCTTATCTTTAATTGATTTTGATACAATGACTTTACCCAATCCTCTGACAAAATCAGGATTGGTTTTAGGAATTATTTTTCAGACTATTTTTGGTTTGATCAATTCTAATAATTGGGCGAATAGTTTATTTTTAGCCATATTGGGCGCTGCTGTGGGCATATGGTTATTTGATGCGATCGCATTTACAGCTTCGATTCTCTTTCGCAAGCAAGCAATGGGGGGCGGAGATGCCAAACTAGCCGCAATGATGGGTGCTTGGTTAGGTTGGAAGCATTTACTTTTAGCTAGTTTTATCGCTTGTGTTATCGGTGTAGTCGTTGGAGGTGGGGCAATGATGCTTACCCCAAAATCTCCTCAAGCCCAAACACAATGGGGGCAGAAAATGCCATTTGGCCCCTTTCTTGCCCTTGGTTCAGTAATTACTCTTTTTAGTGGTGAAATTCTGATATCTAGTTATTTAGAGTTATTTCCCAAATAAATGAGGATGTTGGGAAGCGATAAGTGTTGGTTACTGAGTGATTAATTATGAATTACTAACTGCACACTTTGCCACACCTCGCAACTGTAAATTTCATTACCCCATTTATTTTTAAGATTTTGATAGTATCATCGTGTAGCTTGGATTATCCTCTTCACAACGAGCGCTTATTGATCAGCATAGCCAAACATAGTGAATAAACCAACAACAGGGTTGTATTAGGTTACAAGTCGTGTTTTTTAGGAAAGCGAAGTTGCCAGCACCCCTATGTTTAGTATCGCTAGTTGTCGGCTAATGCTAATCAACAACTTAGTGTCTGGGGTGATGTTCGTTGTCTGGGGCTTAAATAACGCTTGTCGAGCCAGCACAATGAAAAAGCTAATTTAATTCAGTATGGACTTAATTTCAGTATGGACAGTATTACAGTTGCCAACAGTAATTATTGATGACAGTGTATGGTGAAGGATTTAAACCTGTAAAATTATATTATGTATGAACATTAATTACTGGGGAAATTATACCCAAGTGATTATGTAAGCTGTTTACCGATTACTGTTGACTAAGTTAACTGTTCAATAATTCCCTTGAAAACACAGAAGATACTTGAATTGGATCGCATATTTTCGTTAAGCTGGCAACCAAAGAAGAAAAATATGGTCTGAGTTGCTTAAAAGGCTAATTTGAAAAATCGTCATCAGTCAGTGGTCATTTGTCACTAGTCTTAAACACAGGACAAATGGTAAACGATAAATGACAACATACTACCCACTTGCATAAGAAATAAAATGGCAAACAACGAAGAATCACGCGGTTTAAAGTCTCTGTTAGATTGGTTTGCAAATCGACGAAAATCAGGTTCTACAACCCCAGAACGTCAAGAACGTGAAATTGCCGATGGATTGTGGCATAAATGCCCTAAGTGTGGCGTATTATCCTATACAAAAGATTTAAAGGCAAATCAAATGGTTTGCACCGAATGCGGTCATCACAACCGGGTAGATAGTGATGAGCGTATCGAGCAACTGATTGATGCGGATACTTGGGTAGCCATTGATGAGCATTTGCGTCCTGCTGACCCCTTGCAATTTCGCGATCGCAAACCCTACATTGATCGTCTGCGGGATATGCAGCAAAAAACTGGTTTGGCTGATGCCGTCAAAACTGGTTTGGGGGAAATTGAAGGTTTACCAGTGGCACTGGGTGTAATGGACTTTCGGTTTATTGGTGCGAGTATGGGTTCGGTTGTGGGGGAAAAACTCACCCGTTTAATCGAACAGGCTACAGAACGACGTTGTGCTGTGGTAATTATTTGTACTTCGGGTGGCGCACGGATGCAGGAGGGTATGCTCTCGCTCATGCAAATGGCGAAAATATCGGGAGCACTACAACGTCACCATGATGAGAGTTTATTATATATTCCTGTGTTAACAAATCCCACTACAGGGGGTGTTACTGCTAGTTTTGCAATGCTCGGAGATATTATTATTGCAGAACCGAAAGCAATGATTGGTTTTGCTGGTCGGCGCGTGATTGAGCAAACTTTGCGGGAAAAATTACCTGATGATTTCCAAACTGCTGAAGATTTACTCCAGCATGGGTTTGTGGATGAAATTGTACCCAGAACCCAATTGAAGAAGACTTTGGCGAAGTTAATTGCAATGCACCAATTTCCCACATTTGTACCGGCAGTGGTAAACGAACATACAAGTCATCACAACAATAATGTTGTGATGTGGGACACTAGAGCTTTGAGTTCGGTTGATTAAGGTTTCTAGAAATAGAGGGATTGGCAGACGGGGAATTAATTAGCCCAACATGATTTATTAATTCCTTGTCCCTTTTCCCTGATTATGACTCGGATTCTGTCCAATCCTCCCCCAGGACAGGCTTGATTGACTGGGGATGGATATCTCGTCGCTCATCAAATTTCCCTTCATAACCATTTACCCAAGCAACAGATTCTTCGTATGTATCTCCGTTCAGGTACATATCACTCGCTAGACGGCGATTTTCTGGATGGTATTCCCATTCTTCCCGTAAAGATAGGGGTGTTTTGGAATTTTGAGCGTATTTTTCGTGAGTCCGCTTGGCTGTTTTAGGACGTGTAAAACTTTTCCAAGCAGCTTTTACGCCAACAAACAGGCTACGAGTCCCTACTTGAACATTCTGGGCTTGTTTACGGGCAACATCAAGACTTTGATCAACTTGTTTTACTACCTGTCCCGCACTTTTAACTCCTTCGCTGACATCATCGGTTAAGTCGGTTATTTCCAGACTTGTCATACGAATTGCATCAAGGGTGGGTGGTAATTCTCGTGCCAGGGTGTCGAATAACTTTTCAGCACTGCGAGCGGCGCGTGCTAATTCCTGCAATGCTGGTATGGCGGCTATTAATACCGCAGCCAAACTCATCGCAACAAAAAGTAGGGATAATCCCAGCCAAAACAGGGGTTCAGTCACGGTGATGCAGTACTTAAATAATATATTGGTTTACTACTGTATCTACTATTGTATGGGTGTGCTTATGTGTCAGCTTCTTGAGGAAGGATTTCAGAGTCGGATTCTTCTTCGACTTCCTGGTTTCTGATTACTTGCCGATCGCGTACACTAGCTTCAATGCCAGCTGCGATCGCTTCTTTTAATCTATCTAATGTATCATCCCAATTACGCAAAGCTGTTGTCGAAATGCGATCGGCTTGTATTTGCACGCTTGTCGATAAATCTTCCGCCAATTCTGGAAGCGCGTTTGCTGATTTTTTGAGGATTTGGCGAGTTTCACGTCCTGTACGCGGTGCTACCAATAACCCCGTTAAGGCTCCAATTGTAGCTCCTAGCATTAAACCACCAATAAATCTTCCAGAATTATTGTTAGACATTCTCTTCTCCCTTTCCTTACACCCATTTTATGCGCCTTCAAACACATTGCACGCCTTAAAGGTATATTACTTAATTTAGTTACTCTGACAATCAATCAACGGTGAAAGTTGCCAAATTTGGGTATTGCTTACGCCTATTTCCGGAAATAAAGCCGAAAATAACGCTGCCAAATTTGCGAAATCAGTAATAGTAAGCTCAAAACCTGTCGTAATTGTTGAATTTGCAATTCTAATACTTGATTTCTTAATCGCAGGTTGGAAATGTTGCGCTGTCCTACATAAATGAAATTAGGTGCTTGGGCAAGAACTGTATGAGTACTACGCTCGGCTGCAACTAGGGCGTTTGCAGCTTTTGCCAGCGACAGCCTAATTCGCCATAATCGCCCAGCGAGATGTAGCAATATTAGTGCGAGCAAAATATTGATAATAATAACTAACTCTACCATTGCTTATTTTCTGCCTAGTCAAGTGCCTTACATAAACTTTACATTTCGTTGAAGCAGGTATCCAAAAATATACGGATAAATATTGATCAAAATTAGGAAATATTCTTTGAAAGCTTTACATACACCTAAGTGTATTTAGCATATCTCGATTATAATCTTTATGCAATTTAGATAATTCGTCTAAAAATATACTTTTTCATTCCCCAATATCCGGCAATATTAAGATTATTTGATTATATTTTTTTGGTAAAGTAGAAGTATAAATACTTGCATCACCAAAAATGAAATGTAAGTATTAAGTCGTTTCATATATTTTATTCGTGATTAAATGCATTATAATCCTGTCTTCATGCTTGAATAAATAGTTGAAATTCTAAGTTTGATAAATAATACTTAACCCGATTGGCATATACATAAACAGGGGAGACTGTTGCAATATTTATCAAGTTAAAGGTTTGTTGTCTGAGACAAATACACTGAACAACTAAGATAACTAGTAAATATAATCACCTGTGAACTTTACTGATAATTAGTTCAGTTGCCAATCTCAAAATTCACTAAAAGCGATCGCACCTAAAATCGAGTGATTGCTGCTACCGACTTGTCTGTTTATCTTGATAAATGATGATAGCTATATCTCCTCAATCTTAAAGTTGTCAGAATGCGATCGAGATTACAATTTTCCCTCAGCTGACTAGCGAGCTTTCTGTAAAGAAGTTCGCTTTTTTCTTGTTACATACATATTATCTATTCTCAAGTTATATTGTTTCTCCAAAATCTGGCAACACATAAAATAAATTTCCCTGTCTCTCCATCTGTGCATCCCCGTGTCATACCAATTCACAATACTCGCTGTCGCGTAGGCGCAAGCCTTCTCGAAGAGTGTACGCCGTTAGGCGTTGTCGAAGACTAGCAAGCTACGCAATTAAAAAACTTAGATGCAGCCAAGCTTTCAGGATTTACATCTGTATCAGATTTTTCGTGAAATGGTATTACTTTCTTTGGGAGAATTGTTTTTTAGCACTATAGAAGCAGTTCAGATAAGAAGGTGTTTCATCAACATAACTCCCTATTCATCCCTGCTTCTCCTTCTCAGCCTCTTTGTCCGCTTTGCCTACTCCCCCTTATGATTAAACTTACTGCTTCCTATTCCCCATTCTACCCTCCGCTATTACAATTAGATATGTTGAAATGAGGAAAAAGAATGACCCAAGTGCTTTTAGGGGAAAACGAAGGCATAGATTCAGCTATACGTCGATTCAAACGTCAGGTTTCTAAGGCAGGAATCTTAGCAGACGTTAAGTATCACCGACACTTTGAGACACCCTTAGAAAAAAAGAAACGTAAAGCTGTGGCTGCCCGACGCAAACGGCGGTTTAAATAATTTAAATTTGGTTCCTAGGGCTAGCATTTTACCTCGCCCACGAACCATAGGATTAATATTCAACTAAATATAAATTTGTAATTCGTAATCTGCAATTTCAATCATGCGGAATCGCTAAATTACGAATTACCAAACTACACCAGAACTAGAAGGCGTGAAATCCAGGTTAATGTAGAGCAATTATTACATCACAAATAATTAATCTAAATTTGTCTGCTCAACAACAGTGATAGTTTTGCTGTTACACTTATTCATCGCTTTTTCAACACCTTGCTTGATGGACATTTCCACACATTCCACCACAAAGTCGAGCACATCATTCATTAATTGAGTTTCTGATGGATTAAATTTACCCAATACATGGGAGATAGTTTCTATATCTTCGACTTTGTCATTTTTTGGTCTACCAATACCGATACGTAATCTGGGGAAATTGCTAGTATTCAGATGTGCGATCGCACTTTTCATGCCATTATGTCCTCCAGCAGAACCCGATAACCGCAATCGTGTTTTCCCCAAGGGTAAATCCATATCATCGTAAATAATTAATACTGACTCTGGTGCTAATTTATACCAATTGGTGACTGATTGAATAGATTGTCCAGAGAGGTTCATGTAGGTGAGGGGTTTGAGAAGACGGACTTTTTCGCCTTTGGGAATTATCCCTTCTCCGTATTCACCCTGGAATTTGCGATTTTCTGATACAGGAATTTTCCAAGCCCGAGATAATGCATCTACAGCCGCAAAACCGATATTATGGCGCGTGCGATCGTATTTTGGTTCTGGATTTCCCAATCCAACTATTACCTGGGGAATTACCAAAGTTTTTTTAGTAGCAGTTTCCGTCATGTATCTCAATTAATCAACATTTAAATTTCATCTTTAGGTTGCCCTCTCCTTGCTGTGACAACAATTTCAAAGCATATTCCCTAGGCTTCTTCCTTCTGTGTAGCTTCGATTCGCTTCGGTTCAATTTCCGCAGTGGTTTTGACAGCTTCTTGTATTTGTGCAGCTTCTTTTTGAAACTCGTCTTGGAACTCGCGGGAAGCATCTTGGAAGCCGCGAATGGCTTTACCCATACTCCTACCTATCTCTGGTAATTTTTTGGGGCCAAATACCAATAACGCTACTACCATAATTAAAGCCATTTCTGGCAAACCGATACCAAAAACATTCATTGCTTTCTCCCATAGATATATAAATTTTAATATAGAAACCTGGTTTCTCTCTTCGACGATAACTTGAGGAAACAGATTGTGATTCTGGTTTGGATTTGGTGGCAGAAACCGATTTTTTTCGGTTTGTTGTCAATGGCTATCCCGAATCACTGAGCAATCACTGAGCAAAAATTAAAAAACCCGGTGATGCCGGGTTCAAGTGAGCTTGTGTTCCAAGCATTCTCAGTGTATTTTAGTTAGCTGCCTAAACTGCGCCAATCAACTAATACGTCTTCAATCACAATTGTCTTGTTATAGACTTGCAGGATAATCAGCAAGAAAACGAAAAATAGCCCCATAAAAACCGCCATGAGAGGGGTTGTACCCCAGCCAGGAGCCACTTTACCATATTCAGAATTTAAAGGTCTGAGAATATCTCCCAACCGCGTCCGTTGTGCCATAGTTCACCTAAGATTGATTGCCGAACCAATTTTAATTTTCTGTAATATTCTATAAGAATAGCACTCATAAACCATCAGTTAAATATGGAACTCGCAACATCTCTTAGCAATCTGGAACCTGCAACGGTGATGATTCTATCCGTAAGCGTTATAGTCGTTGCCGTTACGGCTATGTCTATCTACTTGTCGTTTGGCCCCCCTTCCAAGCAACTAGCAGACCCTTTTGACGATCATGAAGATTAAATCGGTTGAGAGATAAATAATCAAGAAATAATTATTTATTTTCTATACCCAATAACCTTAAAGCTGGTGATTTTCCAAGGGTGAATTGTAACGATATTTTGCGGAGATGAGAAATCGCTGTTAGATAAAGGACGTTCGAGTAAATCAACAGGTATTTCTAAGGTGCAGCCGAAATCACTGCTAAAATGCATTTCGGCTTGTTTTCCATGGCATTCGTAACACCGTATGACCATTGTTTCTGGGTCGTCTTCGGCTGGTTTTAATGCCATTAATACGAGGTTGTCGGCAGATAAATTCAGGAAACTCACGCCATCTTGAATATTTTTGGGTTTGGGAACAGTTTGTAAAGATTGGTCTGCGATCGCATTTTGTGAGAAATTATCAATACTTTCACCAATAACCAGATGTAGGGGCAGATTTAATTCATATCCTTGTCTGACTGTTTGTGCTGCTTCCCAACTACCGGCATGGGGATATACAGCATAAGTAAATTCATGAATACCTTTATCGGCTTCGGCATCGGGCCATTCTGGACTACGTAGCAATGTTAATCGTAGTTGATTTGGTGTGGCATCATAACCGTATTTACAGTCATTGAGTAAACTCACTCCATATTGGCAGGGAGGAGGAAGACATGGGGATGGTGAGAGGGGGAGAGGCGGAGAAATTTCTTCTTGGCAAACATCAGTTAAGTCAGCCCACCTCAAAGCTGGTACTTCCCATTTGGCTTTTTCTACTGGGGTTTGGGGTTTGGTGGAGCGACGAATGGCTCCGCAGGGGATTTCGTAGGTGGCAAAGTCAGATGTAATCGTCAGGGGAAAGGCAGCTTTGACCATGACATGGCGTTCTTGCCAATCCACTTGTGTGACGATTTTGAGGATGGGGGAACCTGTTTCCAATATATAGTCTTGGCGAAATTGCGATCGCCCGATTTGGCGAACTACCCGCAAACTGATTTGAATTTTGCCTTGCTCGATTAATTCGATTGATTTTAGTTCTGAGGCAGGTAGGGGATGTTGTGCGTAATTTGGGTCTATATTCCAGGCATCCCAATATTGACCACTATCTTGAAATGCTTGTAATTGATTCCCGGCTCCATTGAGGATTTCTCGATGGTTTATGCGGTCAAAAATACTAGTTAAATCTCCTGTTTGCTTGTCTACAATTACCCGCAAAAATTCGTTCTCTAAGGTCATCTTTTCGGGAATAAATATTAATTGATTTTTGGAGCGCAAAATGCTAGTGTTATGATAAGCTACCCTATTTGAATTTTTGCATTTTTCTGGCAATAGCCAAAATATTTTATACCCAATCGCTGGAATATTCTCCGCTAAGAATAGGAGTTTCGACGTTTTACTGAGTTGCTGATGTAATTGTTTACCATCCGTGGAAAAAATGCCAGGGTCAGAGACTGTGCTAGATAAATGGAGAGTTACAACTTGAGAGCGTTGCCAGTTGAGGGAATTAAAGACGAAAACTGGGGTTGCGCCAGGGTAAGGTGGCTCTGGTAAAGGGGTTTGGAAGGCGATCGCTTGTAAAGCATCTTCTAAAATTTTGCTTCCTGTAGTTTCTACTTCTTGCCATTCCGTCAAGGCATCAGTATACACTTCTGTAATTGAGGAACCAGGCAAAATATCGTGAAATTGATTGAATAGCAACTTTTTCCAAGCATTTTCCAGCTTTTGGTGCGGATATTCTAAGCCACAGGCAAATTTTGCCCAAGTTGCGAATAATTCCGCCTCATATAATAAATTTTCACAATGACGATTAAAGCGCTTTTGTTCACCGTGGGTAGTGAAACAACCGCGATGAAATTCGAGATAAAGTTCGTCATTCCAAGTTGGGAAAGCAGAGGAGTGAGTTTCTATTTCTCCCTTGATACCTACAGAGGAGTGAGTTTCTATTTCTCCCTTGATACCTACATCTGCTGGTTGTCCTTCCCCGATTTCTTGAAGATGACGTAAATAGTTTTCGGCAGTAGTAAATTCTAAATCTGGGAAAAACTGAGATTGCTGCCAGCGTTGAGCTATTTCCAGCATATCACGGGTAGGACCACCCCCATGATCACCAACACCAGGAAGCCAAAGTGTATCGGGAATACCTGTTTGGGTTTGCCATTCACAAGCATATGCTGCCATCTTGATGGGGTCAATACCTTCACCAATGAGTCCAGACATATAACTAAATACTTTGCTGCCATCAGGAGATTGCCACCAGAAAGCACCCAGGGGAAATTTATTTGTGTCGTTCCAGCGTAATTTTTGGGTGACAAAGTATTCGATTCCCGCTTGCTGCATAAATTGGGGTAAAGTCCAGCAAAAACCAAAGGTATCGGGAACCCAAACAATTGGTGAAATCCTGCCAAATTTTTCTTGGGTATAACGTTGTCCGTAAAGTAATTGTCGGACGATGGATTCACCGGCAATCAAATTTAAATCAGGTTCTATCCAGAAACCACCCAGGACTTCCCATTTCCCGGTTTGAACTTGGGCTTGAATTTTCGCGAATAAATCGGGACGGTTTTTTTCTACCCATGCATATAAAGCTGGGGTGGAATGGCAAAAAATCAAGTCTGGAAAGTCTGTCTGTAAATTTAAAACAGATGTAAAAGTATTTTGGGCAGCTCGCCAGGTTTCCTCCACCCGCCATAACCAAGCCATATCCAGGTGTGCATGTCCTAAGAGGAAGATTTTGGATGGGAAAATGTGGGATGTAAACTCCTTCAAGTTTTCACGGAGTCCGAAGAGGATTTTGGGGAATTGTTCACAATCAATCTTGCTTTTATCACCCAGGTAATAGTTAACCTCAGCCAGTGCAGCTTGGAGAAGACACAACCTTTCAGCATCAAAACTAGTTAAATACTGCTGAATCACAGCAATTTCATCGGCGATGAATCCAGCATCAAGGGCATGATGATTAATATTTTCGTATAAAAGACGCGATCGCATCAATGCTCCCTGATCATGTCCTGGAGTGACTAAGCGTATGGCAACAGTAAAGCAATCGCCGGGAGTTACTTGGGAAGTTAATAATACTCGTGGGGAGAAATCGAATAAATCACCTGCACAAACCAACTTACCATCGACATAAACCTCTGCTGCATCTGCCCACCATACCAAAGCCAAGCGAAATGATAAATCTTGTAGTGGATAACAGGAATGTAAGCTGTGAGGTACTACAATAGTTTGTGCGAGCCACAAGGTTTTTCGCCCCTTATCTCTGGCGATATGTCCTTTTTCATTAATAAGAGCGCATTCCCAAGTTGATATATCTGAAGCAAAAACTTCGTCGGGGGTACAATCAACTTCAGAATATCGCCAAGAATCTTGGACATCGACTTGACATAATGCCCGTAATTGTTCAATTACGGCGATAATCTCTTGAATATCGGCTGTAGATACAGAAGATGTCATATTTCAGTTAATATATTTTCGTGATTAGGCAATGAAATCACAGACTACATTAGCTGCGATCGATAACTAAATTAATTAATAACTATTGAATTTAATACATAAATCTAGCAAATAGATAAATTTAATTTAAGTTTAATTAATTTAAGTTTATTGAAGTTGAATTAATCTAGATACTTCCCTTCCTTCCCCTAAAAATTATGCCGTTTGCTTCTGGACGTTATCAAAGTCGATTATTTAACTTTTTTCATCGCCGGACTCAAAAATTGAGCGATCGCCTTGGACGTACTTTCCGACAAGTTAAAGTGAGCGCAGGTTGGTCTTTACAAGCTTTTATTTATCCAGTTTTAATGCTGATTCAAAATGCTGTGGATTCTGCCGATAAGCAACTCCAATCTGGTGAACCCAAAAAACAATCGTTTTTGCATAGTCATGTTGATCATGAAGATAATAACCTTAAGCAGGATACACCAGAAAATCTCCAATCATTAACGGAAATAGAACATCTATTACAAAAAATGACAGGTGGAAATCAGAGTAGATTACCACAAACTACAGATAATTTTAATAAAAATGACGAGCATGAAAATCAACTGATTTCCTTAGAATTAATTGATGCAACAATTGCCAAGTTGGAATCCAATACTGTAGTGCCAGTATCTCGTGCTGCTTTAGTAGTCAAGGATGAGGGTTTTAAATTACTCCAAATTATTCAAGATAAGTTGCAGATATTTGTTTATGGTAGTGAAATTACTCCAAATATTGATGCCAAGCATGAGATTAGTCATTTAGAGAATCACAATCTCAAGCTGCCAGATTTGAGCATCAAAAACTTAATTAGACAAGCAATAAATTACTTTTTTAGTTTTTCAAATCATCAAATTAGTGATTCGACTGAATTAGATAGTAATTTTCACAAGCAATTATTTAGTCGGCAAACAGTAGTAAAAAGTTTTCCTCAAAGTCGGGCATTCAGAATTTTACCTGGTAGTCAAAATCAAGACGTAATTCAAGAAAATAATTGCCATGATCCTTGGTTAACATTTGATGATTTATTTGGTGATGATGTCACTTTTATCGATGATGAAGAGAAAATAGATAATCCCACAGAAAATCTACGTTTACCTGGAAAATTAAGAACGCCGAAGCTCTTAAACCAATATCAGCCAGGTGGAAATTTAGCTACTAGAAAAAAATCTAGTCAAGCTCTATCTCAACAGCAAAAAGTCTCTCCTAATTCTCAGAAAATATCTGTTGTCCAAACTAAAGTATCGAGCGTCTCTCCCATTCCTAGTTGGGAGAGTCAAAGTCAAAAAAAAGAAATACCAATTAACAAGCAGACTGATGTCATTGAAATTAAAGTAAACACAGTAACTTATGACAAGCACCCATTAGAAGTCATTTTAGAATGGTTAGATACTTTACTATTGTGGTTAGAAGAAAAATTTGTGCAGATTTTTCAATTTGTACAACAGCAAATCATGAAGTAAAGTAACTAATCTAATCGGTGTTTAATTCGGCATTGAGTATTTTATGAATACGGGAATTGCTTTCTTCTAAATGTGCAAGGGTGTATAAATCAAGATTTTTCGACTTTCGCAAAGTCCGACTAATTGCTTTTTTGAGTTGGCGCAGTTCATACCAGGCAATTGTACGCCCATCTTCTGGAACTTCAACTTTTCGCAAAACCATTTCCAGTAAAATATTCAAGTGTTCGCGTTGAATTGCCCGACGAATACTAGAAATTGAAGTTGATTTTTGCTGATTTGCAATCAACACTTCACTCCAAATACCATTTTGTAAAGTTTCAAAAAGTTCTGGAATTGTGAGTGCATTATTAGGTGTTGTTTTGAGTTCAATATCCAACAAGCGATGTAAACGTTCCCCAGCAAAAAGCGATCGCAATATTGCGCTTTGGAGTTCAAAAATTCGCTCATGTATGGGATAATCGAGGCGGGCAGTAGGTACATAATTACCCCAATGTTGCCATCGCGAGGGCGCTAACTGATTCAGTAATTGCGGTGAAAAATTAAATGCATTCTCTGCAAACACGTAATCAATTAACTTAGACAATGCCGTTTCTTGTTCTAATTTCGGAACTGGAACAAAACTATATTGGATATTTTTCCCTGTTGTATTTTCACTAGTATGATTACGTGTAAAAGATTGCCCACTAATATATTTTACTAGTAGAAATGCATTGCGATCGTAATATCTAAAAATTCTCTGAAATAGGACACGCAAATTGCTGTAACTATCACCCTGCAAAGGATAGTTTTTATCTAACTTATCCCACATTAAGCGAGCATTATCTAACTGCCATTGTGAATAAAGTAAGACATTGCTACTCATATCCCAAACATTAGCTAATGGGTTAATATCCCGGATATCTTCATCTGTCGCATAGGATAATTCTGGTTCAGGAGATGCAATGGCAATTTGTGCTAAAAAATTCTTTTCTTCAGCCGGGTTGATGGGGTTAGATGTTAGGTTATGCTTATATCCGTAAGTAATTGCCCACTCGTCATAAGGACCAATAATTGTGGGAAAATAATCACCTTGTGCTACTCCCTGCGGCGCAATATTGACGGGTAAATAATCCATAATCGAACCTACCAAACCTTTTGTATGGGTAATCCCCAGATTATTTAACTCTTGCGGTGCTAACATGGTGCTACCATGAAAATTATGGCGTAAACCTAAAGTATGTCCAACTTCGTGAGCCACAAGATAGCGTAAATATTCGTGGATATATTGATGCAGAGAACTCTGTAAAGCATCGTGCTTTTCCTCAGCACTGGTACCCACCTCTTGTAACAGTGATGAAGCTAATACTCCCATCGAAGCTTGAAAAGATAAATCAGCACCATAACAAGAGTCATTAAGAGAAGAATTATTGGTTTTTAAAAACTTTTCTTCCCTATTTTCTCCACAATTATGTTTTTGATTATCGAAAGAATCCTCAATTAAACTAACAGAATCAACCCCGACTAAAGCGCGATATTCAGATTCAATTGCCCGCACCATACCCGCATCAATAATAATATCAGCGTCTAATATTTCACCTGTAAGCGGATTAATTCTTGTTGGTCCCCGGGCAAATCCTGCATCCAGAGAATTAAACCAGCGAATTGTATTATAGCGAATATCTGCGGGGTGCCAATCAGCATTATCTGGCATTTGTCGAACTGCGATCGCATTTTCAAATCCGGCTTGAGTAAAGGCTTGATTCCACATCAAAACTCCTTCTTTAATCGCATCACGATATTCTAAAGGAACGGCATTCTCAATCCAAAAAATAATCTGTTTTTTTGGTGGAGATATAGCTAATAGTGGATTGACTGGTTCAATATGCCAGCGATTAATATAGCGGACAAAAATATCATCTCTGTTCTGAGTAGAAAAATCCTGAAATGCAGTAATAAAATATCCAACTCTATCATCTGCAAGTCGGGGAACATAACCGTTATTTTCCGGTAATTGAGAAAAACTATAATGTACTGATAAAGTCACAGAGCGACTATCAGGTAAAGTCTCTAAATAGGTTGCACCTTCTAGAGCCGAAAAACCATAAGTCGAGTCAATTTCGACATTGAAGGGAAAACTATGAACCTGACTCAAATAAGACTTACTGGGGTCTAACTGATAATCGGCATGAAGTGAATGTTTTAACAGTAAATTTAACCCCGGAAAATCCTGCATTAATAATTGATCTAAACTAACCAAAAAACTTTTACTGCGAGGTTCAATCCCAATAATTTCCAGAGAAAATAACACAGAATCACTAAAGGAACGCTTGAGAGAACGAACTTCTGGGGCATCATTATCCGTACGGAATTTAACATTTTTAACGACAAATTGTAAGCGATTTTGGACGCGCTGAAAGTAAAATAAAAAATCCTGTAAAGGAAGTCCGCTATAAATTCCACTTTCACCAATTCCCGACTCTAAAGTCGCAGTTGCCAGATAATTTTGGTTGAGTTGTTCTGGCTGAATTTCCAGCAACACCCCTCCCCTCTCTTCATCTTGATAAAGAGTAAATAATCCCTCTAACTTCTGACTATCTCGAATTAAATCTTGATATCGGTGTAAATCTTCCTTAATCTCAACAAACTTTGTATCCGCAATCGCCATATTTTCAATCACAGGCATTAACTCAAGTTGCGGTATCTCCAATTGACTGGCAAATGCACAATCCATACCCCCAAAAATAAATAAACAGTTATACAGCAGCAACCCACAGATTGCTACCAAAGCTTGCCAATCTTTCATTCTTCAGCCACTCACGCGTAAAGCAATGCACATATCTGCATCGCTTAAATAATAAATATCAATAGAATAGCGGTTATTGGTTAATTGAATATACAGCAATGTTACAAAATTGCAATTAAAATTTCTGCGCGTCCCCGCGTCTCTAAGTCTCAGTGTCAGTCTTAATCATTAAGTAGTCAACCAGACATGATATGGTACCCCATCTCCGTGTCTGATATTGATATTATCTTTCTTCCACACCACCAACAACACGACGAACCTCACTGCGATCGCTAAATGGATCAGTTCCACCACTCCAATTAAAGTCACTGATGCGGAAACTAATACCACCTAATTGCTGTACTGGATTGTATCGCAATGTGATTCCATAGGTTCGACGACTATATTCGAGTGAATACTCCGTGCTGAGACTTTCACCAGTATCAATGTTTAACGCTGTTTGAAATCCTAGTCGAAATGGCCCGTAAAGTTGCTGAACTAAACCCAAATTAATAATCTTATTATCAACGGAGCGATCGAATAAAAACGGCGACAAACCTGTATTTAGACCTTGAGAATAGCTAATATTAAAACCCGTATAATCTAAAAATGGTTTGGAGAAATTACCAATTTGACCTTGTAAACCAACCGTCGCAAACAACGTACTTTGGTCGTCACCATTTGTATAATAACTTGTTGTTCCGTTCAATTCTCCGTAAGCTCTCAAATAAGGCACAATGGGATTCGGTGTATACCGCATACCCTCATTTGGTGTCGCTGGTAATACTTTTCCTTGCCACAAAGGAACACCGCCAAAGAGTTTCACATTTGCTTGTAAACGTCCCAAAGAAATCCGATCATTACTGCGGTTTGCCTCAAGTAAGTCGAGGCGGTCGGTATTGGCATTAATATATTGGGCACCAAGCTGATAGGTCAGATTCACACCACTTTTACCCAAAGGTATCACTGGTGAAAGCAAAACCCCACCTAAACTACTTTGGACTCGTTGGAATCCTAGGGTTCCATTATAAAGGCGATCGCGATAGCTATATTCTAAATTCAATAGATGGGGATTGGTATCTCCTAGTGCTTGTTGATACCGTAAACTCGCACGCAAGGAATCATCGATTTTATTTAAATCGAGACTATCAAAAGTGGCAACTCCTTCCACCCGACTCTTGGGACTCAGAACCGCATTAACTCGTGACTTTAAACCGAACAAAGAGGCAAAGTTATCGCTGCCAGTAAAGGCTTTTTGAACGAAAAATTGAGGTGTAATACTAAACCTGACAGTCTCAGTATTTACTGGTTCAAAAGAACGTTCAATAAATACACCACCGCGTTTATCGCCATCAAAGCCAATTGAGGGGAATGGAGAAGGGTCACGTTCGCGGCGATCGATGATTTGCTCATTTTTGGGAATACCGATGGTTGTGCGTTGGTCAAATACCAAACGTTGTCCTTGGGTTCTAATTCTGTCTTCCAAAGGAGACAACCGCGTCATTGTCACTTTATCAGCGCGTATCTCCAACTCCGGTGGAGAAAATGGGTCATTTGTCAAGCGAACATCCCGTGCTTGCCATCCACGTGGATAAAAATCAATATGTGCAGCTTCAAACCTGACTCGCCGTACTTGTCCACCTTCTTTGGGAGTAACAATATTGCTAGCATCTGCGCGTCCACCAACATTAATATCAATTCCCCCGGGGCTGCTGATACCAGTTAGCGGTTGATTTTGGCGAATGCGATCGCTCAAAGGTCGGCTTTGGACTCCAACTGTGGCGCTGGGTGTGCCGGGTTGAGCAAATCCTAAATCAGTACCAGCTGTGGGAATGAAAACTTCACCACTACCACGTTCGAGTTCGCCGTTATCTTGAATAAAATTATATGTAAACTTCTGCCCGCGTAATACTTGATCGCCCCGTGTGAGTGCCACATTTCCTTCACCCACAGCAATCAAATTATCCAAATTAACCTGTAAGCGATCGGCATCAACAACCGCACCGTCGAAGCGAACAACAACATTGCCTTCAGCAGTTACCACCCGTCGCTGTTCGTCATATTCCTGGCGATCGGAAATTACTTCTACAACTCTTCTTGTTTCCGGCGATTGTTGTTGATTAGGGGTAGTTGTTGGTGGTTGGGTTTGATTTGGTTGTGGAGTTTGATTATTGGGCGGCGTAGTTGGTGTTGTGGGGTCAACTTCTCGCGATTTAAATTCTATCGTCGAAGGAAAATTTTGCTGTTCTTGGCTGTAAAATTCAACTTTTAAAGGTTGTTGAGTGGATGGGAAAGTTGCAGAATTCTCTTTGCTAGGTTCCAGATTTTTCGATTGAAGACTTCCATCTTGAAGATTTTGAATTGCTAGATTCTTCTGGTTAACACTTCTAAAATTAACATTACTAGCAATATTCTTCCTATTAGTCAGTTTCTGGGATTGAGCTAACTTTTCTACCAGAACCTCTGCTTTTGGCTGCGCTAGGTTCCGACTCTTGGTAACGGTTTTGGCAACTTCTGCTGTTGTGGCGGTTGGAAAAATAATATTTGCGTTACCAACATCATTAGGCTGATTCGGCGCTAGTTGATATCCAACAGATAAAACTTCCCCTAGCGCAGTTGCACTATTACTAACATTATTTTGATTAATAGTTTCCGGTGTAAACTCTGGTGGAAATTTTTCCGGTTGAGTTGGTTTCGCTAAAGCCTCGCTAGTTTGCTGGCTGATTTTGATGTCAGCGTTATTTAGCCGCTCTCCATTTCCTGCGGACTTAGTTTTATTTTTTTGAGAACTTGTATCCTGTTGTGTTTCCGATTCAGATTGACCTTGCGATTGATTTGCCAAGCTAGCAACATCATTTACAGCTTGGGCAACTTCGCTAACAACAGGTTGGGGTGGCGGCAGAACTTGATGGAGCATAATTGCAGCATAACTAAGCATAATAGACAGCCAAACTTGAAGCCGGAAGAACCATGACTAGCATTTCATCTTCCGACTTTTACTTGTGCCTAGCTTTTGGCAAGCCACCTAATTAGTATGTCTAATTATTGAGGCTACCGTAGGCGAGGACATCGCCTAGAGTCGTTTCCAGGCAAATATTCGTAGGTTTCCCAACTTAAACAGAAGGCTGTCGTGTATTTGGCGCAACCATATTTTTTAAAGTGGGTATCTTATGTCTCCCGCCTCCCGGCAGTAGCGGACAATCAGTGAGTGATTACTCGAAATCCCGACGACCAGGGTTACGAGCAGGGTCATTCGACAGGAATCCAAAGACAAAGAGAGCTACAAAAAAGGTGACAACAATATATACAACAATTTTTAAAGTCAGCATGTTCGATTCCTTTGGGTAATGCGCTAGCGGTGCTGAATCATCTGCGATACTCATAAGAGTCGCTACGCGAACGCAGAAAAGATAGCTCCTATATATTACCCAAATCTCGGACTTTTTTGGTGTATTGATTGCGTAAGGGGCTTGGGTAATTTGCTATTAACCATAAACTCTTCACTAGCAACCAATTAATAAATGACCCTTGACAAACGACTCATAATTAGCAGTGACGTTTGTAGAGAGCAGAGGTTTCCGTTTTGGCGATCGCAATTTCAAGTTCAGTGTTGAGTGTCCTCGTTTGCGCCAAAGATTTCCGGGTTTTTCACATTTGTTTATGAAGAAATTATACGGGTAAATTTAATGTGTTCATATTAGCGCTGTGTTAATGTTGTTGCTTATTGTTTAAAATGCTACATTAGCCTCATGATTTGTCGGTTAGTCGTATAGGTGATTGGGATGAAGCGGAGAGTCTGTATTCATGTGATGGTACAAGTCCTTGTTGTCACCTGAGATCGTCTCTCACGAAAAAATCTAATTAATCTAATTTTTTACCAAAGTGCATGAAAGCAAAAGCTTTCTGGCAGACTCTACCAAATTAACGAATCGCAAAAATGCATATTCTCATTTATTCCTACAACTATTATCCAGAGCCGATAGGGATTGCTCCCTTAATGACAGAATTGGCGGAAGGATTAGTTGCCCAAGGTCACACAGTCAGGGTAATTACGGGGATGCCCAATTATCCTGAACGTGAAGTTTACCAGGAATATAGGCATAAATGGTATGTTACAGAAACAAGGAATGGTGTCACAATCCAACGGTGTTTTTTGCGGATTAAGTCAAAGCCAAATTTGTTAGATCGGCTATTACTGGAATTGAGTTTTGTTGCCAGTAGTTTACCGCAAGCATTGAAGGGATGGCGACCAGATGTAATTTTTGTGACAGTACCACCATTATTTGTGACTTTGCCTGCATTTTTTCTGGGCTGTTTTTATAGTTGTCCAGTACTGCTGAATGTCCAAGATATCCTCACAGAAGCAGCGAAAAATGTCGGATTAATCCAGAATCAATGGATGATTCGCGCTTTATCAAGCCTCGAGAAATTTGCTTATAAAAATGCTCATTCTATTAGTGTAATTGCGGAAGATTTTATCGAGCATTTAGTTAAAAAAAATGTCAATTTTCAGAAGATTTCCTGTATATCGAATTGGGTAAATGTTGATTTTATTCGTCCCTTACCCAAGTTAAATAATCCTTTTCGTATCGCCCATAATTTGGAAGATAAATTTGTTGTTCTTTATTCAGGGAATATTGCACTCACACAGGGTTTAGAAACTGCGATCGCCTCTGCTGCATCTTTACAAAATATTCCCGAAATTGTTTTTGTGATTGTTGGTGAAGTTCAAGCATTGGAAAATTTGAAAAAATGCTGTCGTCAGTACAATGCTGAAAATGTTTTGTTATTACCGCTACAAGCTAGGGAAAATTTACCACAAATGTTAGCAGCCGCAGATGTGGGATTAATTTTACAAAAATGCAATGTTGTTTGTTTTAATATGCCTTCTAAAATTCCTTTATTATTAGCAAGCAACCGTCCGATAATTGCATCAGTACCCAGCCAAGGAACAGCAGCAAAAGCAGTTAGAGAAAGTGGTGGTGGGATTGTAGTTGCACCGGAATCACCCCAAGCTCTTGCAGAGGCTATTTTAGATTTATATAAAAATTCAGCTAAAGCATTAGAATTAGGCGAAAAAGGACGAAAATTTGCGATCGCACAATATTCATTCGAGAATGCCTTGGCAAAATATGAAGCCCTCTTTGCAGATGCGATCGCAAGCCAAGCAAGTGATTTGCAGGCAATACCAAAATTAGCTACGCGTCAATCAATAATTACATCTAAACCTCGTTTGTATTAAGTCTCTGCTTTTCCATAGGTAATTGTCAGATTTTTGGCGGTTGTTGTGGGAGTGGGGGAATTGGTAGATTTAGAGTACAAACTCCAAAAATTGCCAATATCAAAAAATTATGGCTCTTCAGTTCTTTTTATGGAAAACTTAGCTAAAAATCCTTGAAAGCCTTATTACATAGGAATTTAGCCTCAAAAAGTATCATAGTTGCTTGTAATCATTGTTTTGTAAGGGTTTTACTGCAAAAAAACCTCAAGCTCCATAAAACTTGCCGAAGAGCCAAAATTATCTATCAATTCAGTATATTGTCCCAGTAAATTGATTATATCAATGATTGATGTAGTCGATTTTTAACTCATTTACATTTTCAATATATATCCACAAAACGGAGTAAATGGCTGTTATTGACTGCAACATCTATATTCTGAAGCTTTAGTTCTATAAATTAGTTATTTAAAGTTGTGGAAATTAAGGCTAAGTAGAACTATTATTAATGATTTTTTTACTCAGTAAATATACGATAAACAAGAGAGTAATACTGTAATTTATTCGATAAATTCCCAAACTTTACGAGATATTACTATTTAGCAATCAATTAAATTTGACTCAATTAATAATCACAAAGGTGTTTAATTTCAGTAAAGACATATAATTTTATATTGAATAAATTTAAAGTTTAATCAATTAATTAGCTCATCAATTAATTGATGAGAAATACTGATTTTATGATGATTATAAAAAACTTATTTGTGTTTATAGACACAGTTAAGAAAACAAAACTATAACGGAGACGTATCGATATATTGATTTGTTGCAAACGAGAAATATCAATCATGAATAAGAATTTTATTGCTGCTTTGTTTACTGCTGCTGCTGTGACTGGAATGATGGCTACTACAGCAACGAGCGCAAGTGCAAGTACAACAGTAACTCCGCCGCCAACAATAAAAAGTCGAAACGAAGCTCCAGACTATTTCAAAAATAATCTTCAAAACATGAAGGACTTCGTTGGTAAAGAAGCAAGAAAATTAGATTTAAAGACAATTAATGCTCAAAAAGTAGACCTTTCCAAGTTCATTTTGCAGTACCAGCATGATGTGAATGTATTCTTCCTTGGAGAAACTGCGGGTGGATATCGCAATCGTTTAGATTACCAAGCTACTTTGAACGGAAACACTAGTACGGGTAAACTTTTCGGTGATACCTCTTGCAGCACAAAAGATAGCATTGCTAACTTTGGCTCCTTCTGTGCTAACCCTAACGATGCTGTTGCAGGTAGATCAAAAACTGATAGTCCTTTAAATGTTGGTGATTGGGTAAGTCTAGGTACTCAAAAAGCTGGTACGCAGTTAGATTTCTTGCTGCTCTCGAATAATATCAATGGTGGTATATCTGGTACAGATGTCAAAACTGGTAAAACAACCAAAGGAGTATGGAGTCTGAATGATGCGCTGAACCCAGATGGTTTACAGCACGCAATGGCTTATTACTACAATGATTTGTTGATAGTTGGTTTTGAAGATTTGTGGGGTGGTGGTGACAAAGACTATAATGATACCGTTTTTGTTATTGACGTAGGTAAAAATAACGCACGGGTACTTGCAGGTCTTCAAAGTGTACCAGAACCTTCAGCAGGTGCGGCATTACTCGGTGTTGGTGCAATTGGCTTCTTGAAATCGCGTCGCCGCTCGAATCAAAAAATAAATGTGAAATCTGAATAATAGCTGGAAATATAAATAGCAATGATTTCACAGTTTGATGCATCTACTTAAAGATTAATTTGGATGTAGAAATCTAGCACTGCTGCCTCTCTACAGGCATTTGATAATTACTTTTATTTAGTCATGCCAAAGTGTGAATATACCCGACTTCAGAAAAGCCGGGTATATTCTCGATCTATTTCTTCGCAATTACCCAGACAGCATGGACAATACCGAGAATATAGAACCCAAAAATTGTCAAAAGTACGTTAATCCAAAAATCCATTCCCAAACCAACTTGTAAAAATACTCCCAATGGGGGAAGAAAGATTGCACAAATAATTCTTACTAAATCCATTTTGATCTCCTAAAATTATCGCCTGATGATTAACAGTAGTCTCAATGAAGTCTGCTGATACTTCTTAAGTTAATATCAACGTGCGAGATTCGGATTTCGGCAAGTATTCGGAAAACCGCACTCAACTAACTTGAGAACGAGTCGAATAACGTATAAATAAGCATTTCATTAGTCAAGAATAATACTCATTAAATTATATTAATTACGGCAATAAACACTTGACATTAACCACCACTAATTTTAGCTTTGTAACCCAATTTAACTAAAATTTCCAGAAGTTTTTGCTTGTGTTCTCCTTGAATTTCAATTTCACTATCTTTGAGTGTGCCACCAGTTCCACACTGTGTTTTTAATTGCTTTAATAATTTTTCTAAAGTTTCGGGTTTTGCTTGAAAACCAGTAATTACCGTGACTGTTTTACCCTTACGTCCAGCACGAGTTGCTTGTATGCGAATATTTTGTTGATTGGGAGGAAGTTCTTCCACCGCACGTTCAAATGCTGCGGCGTTGGTGTCGTCACCAAATTCACGCCAACCAGTGCTGGAGGGATTACCTTTTTTAGTCATAAGTTCTGAGTTCGGAGTTGAGATGAGTCTAGTTTACCAATCTGACAGTGGAATCGTTTACTCTTGGGTAGATAGCGATCGCATTCTCACTATTCCCCTGTATCCCCCTTCCCCTTCTATAATTAAGGTCGTTCCGTAATTGTGACGATTAGCCGTGACCACTACACCTATCAACCCCAACTTCCAAACTACACAACGTCCTGATCCATTGGGACGCTTCGGGCGCTTCGGTGGTAAATATGTGCCGGAAACTTTAATGCCTGCACTCGCCGAACTGGAAGCCGCTTACCAAAAGTATCGTAATGAAGCAGTTTTTCAAGCCGAATTACAAGAATTATTGCGTGATTATGTCGGACGTGCGACTCCGTTATATTTTGCCGAGCGTCTCACCTCACATTATGCCCGTCCCGATGGTAGTGGTGCACAAATTTACCTCAAACGGGAAGATTTAAATCATACTGGCGCACACAAAATTAATAACGCTCTCGGTCAAGTGTTGTTAGCAAAACGCATGGGCAAAAAGCGGATTATCGCTGAAACCGGAGCCGGACAACATGGAGTCGCAACAGCGACTGTTTGCGCTCGTTTTGGCTTAGAATGCATCGTTTATATGGGCATTCATGATATGGAACGTCAAGCTCTCAACGTATTCCGGATGCGATTGATGGGGGCAGAAGTGCGTTCTGTGGAGGCTGGAACGGGAACCCTCAAAGATGCGACTTCGGAAGCAATTCGGGATTGGGTGACAAATGTGGAGACTACCCATTATATTCTCGGTTCGGTGGCTGGCCCTCACCCCTATCCGATGATGGTACGAGATTTTCATGCGGTGATTGGGCAGGAAACCCGTGCCCAAGCGATGGAAAAATGGGGTGGTTTACCAGATATTCTCATGGCTTGCGTGGGTGGTGGCTCGAATGCAATGGGGTTATTCCACGAGTTTGTGAATGAAGAAAGTGTACGCATCATTGGCGTTGAGGCGGCTGGCTTCGGTGTAAATACTGATAAACATGCGGCAACTCTGACCAAAGGAAGAGTCGGTGTGCTGCATGGGGCAATGAGTTACTTATTGCAGGATAGTGAAGGTCAAGTAATTGAGCCACATTCAATTAGCGCTGGTTTAGATTATCCCGGAGTTGGGCCAGAACATAGCTTTTTAAAAGATATGGGACGTGCTGAATATTACAGTGTTACCGATCAAGAGGCTTTAGATGCCTTCCAGCGTTTATCGAAGTTAGAAGGGATTATTCCCGCCCTAGAGACATCACATGCGATCGCATATTTGGAAACTCTTTGTCCTCAGCTTAGTGGTAGTCCCCGCATTGTGATTAATTGTTCTGGAAGAGGGGATAAGGATGTGCAATCTGTGATGAAACATTTGAATTTAAAGTAAGGCATTCGGAATTGGGATGAGGTAATTCTAGACAACAGATAAAGGGAAATGCTGCTGCTGATGACAGTAGTTTCCCTTGATGCTGACGTGGAGACACGGAAAGGTAAAAATCATCAGCGTTACATAATTGCGGGATAGTTTTAGAATTTGCATAAAAATAATTACCATGTCTTTGCCACGGGGATACTCCCTGTGGTTCTTTTTATTGTCTCTGCATCCCCGTGTCTCTCCATCTCCACACCCCTATATCTGTGAATATACGCAAAATTTACAAAAACTTTTTGAAAATTTAACTAATTTCTAGTAAAAAAAATAGCAATTGAGATTGTCATTCCCTGAAGTTGGTACGAAAATCAGAACTTGAAAAGATTTCGCATATTCCGGAATTACTCTCCGTACACACGTATATCCAAAAAACGAGCAATTCAGATAATTTACCACAATTGACTTCAATACAAACTTTTACACTTAACACTAAATCTCCATGATTCGACAAACTGCTTTTGGCGCAGCTATAAGTACGATTGTCCTGGCTAGTGCATTTATATCTAGCTCGATGCCGACTCATAGTTCAATAAATAGTTCAACACATAAACTAATTCCTGCACAAAATGTCCCCATTTCGTCAAATCAAGTAGCATCATTTACTAATTTCAAAACCAGCGAATTAGAAAAATCTGTGTTTGAAAAAATTAATCAATATCGGGCTGCTAGACGTTTGCCAAAACTAAATCTGGATTCGCAAATTTCCAAGCAAGCCAGAATTCATAGCCAAAATATGGCTAGCGGGAAAGTCCCCTTTAGTCACAAAGGTTTTGAAAAACGTGTAAATATCATCCCGATTCGTTACCAAAGTGCGGCGGAAAATGTGGCATTTAATCAAGGCTATGATAATCCAGCAGCAGAAGCTGTTCGAGGCTGGATTAAAAGCCCTGAACACTTGATTAATATCAAAGGTAATTACAACCTTACAGGGATTGGAGTTGCTGCCAACAAAGATGGTGAAGTCTATTTAACGCAGATTTTTATCCGCAGTCGTTAATACTTCCTTTGATAGGAGTCATAAAAATTTCGGCTAATTAGTGATCATTAATTTTTCTCCGTGTCCCCCTATCTCCCCATCTTTGCGTTTGTTTGCTCGTAATTCTTGACGGCTTGGAAATTAAGCGGGAACGACAAACTTTTCGCTACCTGCTAAACCAAATGCCTCATGAATTACTTGTAATGCCTTCACTCCTTGTTCCTGCTCGACAACGCAGGTAATTTTAATTTCCGATGTGGCAATCATCTGAATATTGATTTTATGGTGTGCCAAGGCTGCAAACATTTTCGCTGCAATTCCCGGTTGTCCTTCCATTCCCGAACCAACAATACTAACTTTAGCGATCGCACTATCTAAGATGACTTCTCCCCAGCCATGTTGAATCGCAGCTTGGGTAAGCATTGTTTTTGCTTGTTCCGAATCAATGCGAGCAACGGTAAAAGCAATATCTCGTCTTGGTAAACCATCGATAATGTGGCAGCGTTGGGACTGGATAATCGTATCAACGCTAATATTGTGCTGTGCCAATAACCCAAATAATTGTGCCGCCATACCTGGTTTGTCGGGAATGTGGCGAATTGCCATCCTGGCTTGATTTAAGTCTAGAGCCACACCACGAACCGCAGAAGCAGCAGCAGGGAGAGAAGAAGCAGAGTGCAGGGGAGAAGTGTTGATTTCAAACGCTTGGGAAAGGGATGCAACAGCGCGATCGCAATCTTTGGCATCAACGACACAGCTAACTTTGACTTCGCTAGTAGAAATCATTTGAATATTTACGCCGGCTGCGGCTAAGGTGGCAAACATCTGTGCTGCTACACCGGGACGACCAATCATACCTGCGCCAACAATACTTACCTTAGCAATATCCTCCTCAACTAAAACTTCCGCTTCATCTAATTTGGTAGGATTACTGCGAAGTACAGGTGCGATCGCATCGGCTACGGCTTCGGCTTTCTTTAAAATCGAAGTCATCACAGTAAAGGCAATATCATTACTATTACCATCGTGAATCGACTGAATAATTAAATCCACATCGACATTCTGCTGGGATATTTCCCCAAATAACCGTGATGCGACTCCTGGTTTGTCGGGAACCCTTAACAAAGCCACTTTCGCCTGGTTGGTATCAAATTCAATTGCATCAACAGGACGGGCAAGTTCTAAATCGACCAAGGGACGTTCGGGTTGCTTTGTTGATGTCACCCAAGTTCCCGGTGCATCCGTCCAACTCGATCGCACAACCAAAGGGACACCGTAATTACGAGCTATTTCCACCGCACGGGGATGCAATACTTTTGCCCCCAAACTCGCTAATTCCAGCATTTCGTCGCAGGTGATTTCGTCCATCAACTGGGCTTCGGGAACCAGTCGTGGGTCTGTAGTTAAAATCCCCGGAACATCAGTATAAATTTCACAAAAATCGGCACGTAATGCAGCTGCTAAGGCGACTGCTGAGGTATCGGAGCCACCTCTTCCTAAGGTGGTAATTTCTAATTCTGTACCATGACTAATACCTTGGAAGCCCGCAACCACAATGACTTTCCCCTCTTGCAGATGGCGTTCCATGCGATCTGTTTCAATCCGTAAAATCCGGGCACGGGTATGCTGGGCTTCAGTAACAATTCCTACCTGTGCTCCCGTCATCGAAATCGCTGGTTGTCCAATTTCCTGCAATGCCATACTTAAAAGGGCTATAGTCACCTGTTCCCCGGTGGAAAGTAGCATATCCATTTCCCTACGGTTAGGATTTGGAGAAATTTCGTTTGCTAATTTTACGAGTCCGTCGGTGGTTTTTCCCATTGCCGAAACGACTACAACGAGGGAATTACCAGCTTTCACGGTTTTATAAACGCGCTGGGCTACTGCTTGAATGCGATCGACGGAACCGACAGATGAACCACCGTATTTCTGAACGATAAGTGACATAGTGAATCAGGGGAAAGGGAAGGGAAAAGTTGTGTCTCTAAATATTCTTAGAGGCGATCAGGAATAATATAACTACCTGTTAATTTTAATATTGAATTAGTTCCCATATTTACACTTTTGAGGAAAATATCCAGTTCGGAGATTGATATTTGACTATTCCCTAATTCCTCATCTCCTCCTTTACGCCAATAACACCTGTCTGACTTGTTGCGCAATTTTAGTCCAATCAAAGTTGGCAGTTGCATAATCCCGACATTGGGAACGAGATGGAATTGCAATTTTGCCTAATAATACTTGCTCTAAAGTTTCAGCGATCGCATTTTCATGGGCTGATGCGGTAATCAAATGCGGCGAAAATGGCTGTAATATCTCTGGCATTCCCCCAATTGGGGTACAAATCACGGGAGTTCCACAAGCTAATGATTCGACAACCGCTAGACCAAACCCTTCAAAAGCTTGACTGGGCATGATACTGAAGTCCGCAGCTTGATAGGCAACAGGTAAATCTGCTTCGGCTAAGTATCCAATAAATTTGACATGGTCATCAAGCCCAAGTTCGCTAGCTTGTTGTTGTAATGCTGCTTGGATTGGCCCGCGTCCAGCAATTGCCACCCAAATATCTGGGACTCTATGTTTAATTTGGGCGATCGCATTTAATAATTTATCGATCCCAACGCGATGGACAAGGCGACGAGATGTAAACATAATTTGGCGATTTTGTTGCCATCCTAATTGACTACGGGCTTGTTGAGGTGATAAATCCGGCTGGAACTTGTCAATATCAACACCTCCAGGAATCACATGAATTTTCTCCCAAGGTATTTGATATTCGTGATGGAGGATATGACCAAAAGCTTTACTCAAAACTATAAAGCGATCGCATCGATTATAGGTTTGCTGTTCAATTAGCCATTTTTTCAGCCAAAAGCTAATTTTTGATTCTTTTGTTTCCTCTCCACTTTCCGATACCCAAGGGCCATGAAAATTAAACGTAATTGGCACTTTTTTTGGTAACAAATCCAAAATCGGAAAACTGTACAACGCAAAATGTAAGTTAATCGCATCAGGTTTTTCTCCCCTACTTTTGCGGAAGTTTGCACGACATGAACGCATTCGCTGCAAAATCGATTCATCAGAAGCAGCTAAATTAGTCAACTTGATGGATGAATCCGTTTCGTTCTCTGGTAAATCGACTCCACAAAGTTCTATGTAATCATGATTTGCCGCTAGTTTGTGAGTCAAATCATAGATATACCGTTCTAGACCTCCAGGTGTTTTAGGAAACCACCCTAAACCAACACACAGAATCGATGCTGGTTTCACAAGATAGTTTTTGTTGCTACCGTTCACCCAAACTTCTCCTCGCATTCACTTTTTGCGTTTACTCTCCGCAATTAATATCTAATTAAATCAACGGATGGGTTGCCTGTCTGAGATTCATTAATCTAGCAAGTCATTATGAATATCTCTGGCTCTGACTATTGCTCTGACTATCTTGCCATTTTATTGGGTAGCCAGCAGCATCAAAATTAAATTCTCAGTAGATTTAACTGGTGAGCATACATTTTAATTCTCATATATGATAAAAACGCTAATTTTATCGATAAAAGCTTCATTACCACTATTCATCGCTATATAGATATGTCTGAATAGTTAATTATTGGGCATCACCGGAAATATTTACTATGAGAAGAAGCTCACGTTCGCCAGTGATTCAGATTTGAGACAACCCAAAAACGATAAAATTGCCTTAATTTCGCCAAATAAACTTTAATCTGTCAAATATGCCCCGCCAGATGTTTATTGGTAGCGACGCTGGAGCAATGATTCAGAGGCAATAAGTTTTATCGAACTCACCTGAAAGCTACGATTATTCATACAACCCAAATAAATAAAATTTGCATAAATCAATAAACAATCCAATTATTCTACAATTCCGATTAAATTGAAAAAACTGTGTACGATTCATGAATTTATCGTAAATACTAGTTATTTGTAGGCAAATTTTTGTGACTTTACGTACAAAATAAAAATAATAAATATTTTGATTCAGTGCTAGTAATACAGATAAACCAGTCAATTATCAGGGAACAGAGCAAATGCACAGCCTCAAGAGTAATATTACCTTTACCCTTAGCAGTAGTTAGATGCGGATATTACTAACTACGACAACAAAAACTAAATAAATTTTGCATACATTACATACATTAATTGATTATGACAGTAAAACAAATACTCCAAAAATTGCAAAAAGTCTTGCCGAGTAGTTGGCTATATTTACTTCAAGATATTCACTCATACTTAATGTTTCGTTGGATTTTAAAGGTTCAAAGTCAGCCATTAAATTTGAGTTCAAAATCAGCAATGGTGTTTTCACCCCACCAAGATGATGAGACATTTGGTTGTGGAGGAGCGATCGCTCTAAAACGAGAACAGGGGACACCAGTTACAGTTGTATTTTTGACGGATGGACAAGGTTCAGGGGGAGCAGAAGCATTAACTAAAGAGAAAATAATCGAGATTCGTAAGGCTGAAGCCGAAGCCGCATTAAATATTTTAGGCGTTCCATCTAGCGATATTCACTTTTTGGATCGGACTGACGGAACATTACGAGATTTGCAGGGTGATTCCAAGCAAAGAACCATTGCACAAATAGTAGAACTTTTACAACGATACAAACCGGAGGAAATTTACGTTCCCCACTGTAAAGATTGTCATCGGGATCATGAAGCTACTTATACCTTGGTTAGAGAAGCTATTACCCACGCCGACATTGAAGTCGATTTATTACAATATGCAATTTGGATGTTTTGGCGATCGCCCTTATTTATTATGTTGAAGTTGGAGGATATTGCACAGGCATATCGACTAAATATTACTCCAGTGCAAACCCAAAAAAAACAGGCGATCGCATCTTATTATTCGCAACTCAGATGCTTACCCCGTAGTTTCGTCAAAAGGTTTCAAGGTTCCTATGAAATCTTCTTCAAAGTCGAATCGTAGCTTAAAAACTTTGAAACAAAGCCACCGCGCACAAATCGGAAAAGTACCCATGCGAGTGGCTTTGTGATCTGTAATTAATTTCTTGACCTAAAACTACACGCTACAACTCAATTCACCTGCTTTCTGTGAAAATCGCCAATTCTCGCGATAATCAACAGGACAATCAATCACCGCAGGGACATCTTGATTCAGAGCTTCTTTGAGAACCGGAATTAAATCGGCAGCAGAAGTAACTCTGTACCCTTTTAAACCCATGCTCTCAGCAAATTTAACGAAGTCTGGATTAGTAAAATGAACAAAGGATGAATTACCTTTGCCAAAGTGGTTTTCTTGTTTCCACTCAATTAATCCATAACCACCATCGTTAAATATCAACGTTACAAATGGAGTTCCTACACGTAATGCCGTCTCTAGCTCTTGGCAGTTCATCATAAAACCACCGTCCCCTGTCACAGCTACAACCTTACGGTTAGGGTGAACTAATTTCGCAGCTACAGCTCCGGGAATGGCAATTCCCATTGCGGCAAACCCATTAGAAATTATACAAGTATTTGGGCTATTGCAATGATAGTGTCGGGCAATCCACATTTTATGTGCGCCAACATCAGAAATCACAATATCATCGGGCCCCATAACTTGCCGCAAATCGTAAATCAGTTTTTGCGGTTTGATGGGGAAACCGTCGTCTTTGGCATATTGTTCGTAGTCGGAACGGATATTTGCCCGCAAGCTGATGGAATAGGGTTCCGGTTTACCATGCCTATCAGCGACTTTTAAGATTTCAAATAGCGAATCAGAGATATCCCCAACCACTTCAACGGTGGGTATGTAACTGCTATCGATTTCGGCTGCGGTTGTGGCGATATGAACGATGGGAATCTTGCCATCGGGATTCCATTTTTTCGGCGAAAATTCGATTAAATCGTACCCAATTGCAATTACTAAGTCGGTGTTATCAAAGCCGCAACTTACAAAGTCCCGTTGTTGCAAACCAACAGCCCACAGCGCCAGGGGATGAGTGTAAGGAATAATACCTTTACCCATGAATGTATTGGCGGTGGGGATATTTAATTGGGTGGCAAATTGGGTGACAGCATCACTTGCTTGAGCGCGAATTGCCCCATTGCCAACGAGGATAATCGGGTTTGTGGCTTGGGAAATCACACCGGCAGCAGCGCGAATACTGGCAAAGGAAGCGAAGGTTTTTTCGGGTTTATCAATCCGTAGCGGTTGTCCCTCAACGCTCATTGCCGCAATATTTTCTGGCAAATCGATGTGGACTGCACCAGGCTTTTCCGATTGCGATCGCTTGAAGGCTTTGCGTACCAATTCGGGTGTAATACTTGGTCGGACAATCTGTTTACTCCACTTAGTTACGGGTGCAAACATTGCGACTAAATCCAAATATTGGTGTGATTCGATATGCATTCTATCGGTTCCCACCTGTCCGGTAATTGCTACAAGTGGCGCACCATCGAGGTTAGCATCGGCAACGCCTGTCATTAAGTTAGTCGCACCGGGACCAAGTGTAGATAGACACACTCCAGCTTTACCAGTCAGACGACCATACACATCTGCCATAAAGGCAGCACCCTGTTCATGACGGGTAGTGATAAATGTAATCGAAGAATGTTTGAGTGCTTCTAAAACATGTAAATTTTCTTCTCCAGGGAGTCCGAAAACATACTGTACACCTTCATTTTCTAAGCATTTTACTAATAATTCTGCTGTATTCATTTATCTCACCACATAAATTTTTAAGGTTAATAGAAATTGGCAAAAAAGCGATGACAAGCAAAGGGGAAGATGGGGCTGTTCAGAGCGACACATTTCCCCGTATCCTCCTCTAGTCCCTATTCAATTTTCCCAATTACTTAACCCACACTGTTTTAACATTTACAAACTCATGTATCCCCTGTATGCTGAGTTCGCGACCAAAACCGGAACGTTTGATACCACCGAAAGGTAAGCGGGGGTCAGATTTGACCATGCCGTTAATAAAAACAGCACCCGCTTCAATTTCGTGAATAAGGCGTTGTTGTTCGTTCTTGTCGGTTGTCCAAGCACTTGCGCCTAATCCAAAAGGAGTAGAGTTGGCAATTGTGATCGCTGCATTAATATCGGGAACACGAAATAGCATTGCCACAGGGCCAAAAAATTCTTCTCTGGCAATGGGTTCCTCTGGAGATATGTCTGTAATTATGGTGGGAGGGTAGAAATTACCTTGCCTTAGAGATGGAGTTAATTGCGTCTGCAAATCAGTAATATTACCTCCAAGTAAAATTTTCCCCCCACTATTAACAGCAGTTTGGACTTGTGCGTCTAATTCTTTGAGAATACCAGGTGTCGCTAGGGGTCCAATGTCAGTTTCCGGTAACATCGGATCGCCAATTTTTAATGCCTGGAATTTTTCTAAGAGTAGTTTTTCAAATTTGTCGGCGACTGAATCTTCAATAATAAAGCGTTTAGCGGCAATGCAAGATTGTCCGTTGTTTAACATCCGGGCAGTTGCTGCGGTTGTGGCTGCGGCTTCAATATCGGCACTAGCAAGCACAATAAAAGGGTCACTACCACCGAGTTCGAGAACAACTTTTTTGATTTGTTTACCTGCATTCGCTGCTAGGGACATGCCCGCAGGTTCGCTACCTGTGAGGGTTGCAGCTTTGATGCGATCGTCAGCGATAAGATCGGCAACTTTGGCGGCACCCACGAGAAATGTTTGAAATACTCCCTTGGGTAAACCAGCTTTGAGGAAAATTTCTTCAATAGCTAAAGCACACTGAGGCACATTAGAAGCATGTTTTAATATACCGGCATTTCCTGCCATCAATGCGGGTGCGGCAAAGCGGAATACCTGCCAAAAGGGGAAATTCCACGGCATCACGGCAAGGATAAGACCTAAGGGTTGGTATTTAACAAAACTATTGCTGGCGTCCGTAGAAATGGGAACATCAGCAAGGAATTGGGGTGCATGTTCGGCATAGTAGCGGCAAACTAGGGCGCATTTTTCGACTTCAGCAACAGCGCTTTTGTGGGTTTTGCCCATTTCCAGCGTCATGATTTTGGCAAACTCAGATTTCTCCCGCTCCAAAATATCTGCTGCTTGGTTGAGAATATGCGATCGCTCTGCAAAACTTGTCTGTTGATATTCCTCAAAAGCTTGTTGCGCCAAATCTAATCTGCTAGAAATTTCTGTATCATTGAGTGGCTCAAAGGATTTGAGCAACTCCCCTGTAGCGGGATTGATGGTAGCGAGTGACATTACCTGACCTCCCGTAAAATATATCTGAAGTATAGTATTGACTTTTTTACTTATACCCTAATGGTTATAGCAAAAATTTCCTGAATAGCTACTTAATTAAATTGTAGTATTTTCATTATTAAGAAGTACGCATCAATTAAAATATCGCAACAAGAAATTAAAAATCAGAATGAGCTATTTCCGGTTTTGTGGCTTTGCCGGAATCAAAATTTAGACTTTAGAAGTATAATCAGAGTCTTGTCAGATGGGTATTGTCTACTATATGGCGATTAAATCAATTTGCAATATTTGGCAAGCAAAAAGCAAACTTCATCGGATTATTTTTGTGAGATGAATTCAACATCTGATACACAGATTTCCGAAATCGACGTGGAAAATGCTCACGCGAAATTAGCTTAATGATTCAACATTTCTGATTCACTAGTCACAAACAGATATATGAAAACAAATTATTATTAAGGGATTTTAATAATTAATGATGCATTTTTGTTTGATAAACATTGACTAATCTATCAATTCCTTTAAACCTGTATTCTCCCATTTGAGAAAATGCTGAATTTGAACTTAATAGTTCATATGTTGCTTCGCTAACTACACATTCGCCAGGAGGACAAACACTTTCTAAACGGGAAGCCAGATTTATTGTTGCTCCTAAAGCTGTATACTCAACCCTTTGAGAACTGCCAACATCACCGACAACAGCTTTACCACTATTAATGGCAATGCGTAATTGTAAAGGTTGCTGCCAAAAATTGTTGGCATTCAAATTTTCTAAACGAATTAACATTGCTTGTGCAGCTGCAACTGCCCTATCGGCATGATCATGTTGTGTTTCCGGAGCACCAAAAAAAGCCATAATACAGTCACCAATATACTTATCTAAAGTGCCTCCATAGGTAAAAACTTCTTGGAGCATTTCTTCGAATAATTTATTCAACATTTCCGCAATTTGCGTGGGTGTTAAGCGTTCCGAAATTGCTGTAAATCCCACAATATCGGCAAACAAAATACTGATTTCACTTTCCTTTGGTGGTAAACGCCCATCCGGCAAAGCGCCAACATCAATTAATTGTTGGACAACTGCTGGTGAATGATATCTCTCTAAACGCTGACGAATGATTTCCTCACTTTTCAATTTTTCAGCTAATAACCAACGTTGAACACTCGATGCCACAATATTGGCAAGAGCAGAAAAAAAGCTTAATTCCTGTTCCCCTTCTTCCTCCCAATGGTAAGAAGAAAGATGTGCATCAGCATATAAAACACCAACCACTTTATTTTCGTCCCACAATGGTACAGCCATTGCACTACGAATATCATTGATTAAAATACTATGTTCGCTAGCAAATCTCGCGTCTTTTTGAGCATCAGCGATTTGAATGGCAACCTTTTCGGCAAATACCTTTTGACAAATACTACTGCTAATCCAACTACCATCAGCTGCCAGATCTTGTTGCTCATGAATGCTTCTAGCACCTGCACTCATTAATTCTAATTTTCCACCACTTTTAACATCAATTAATAACGCTAAACGGTCAATACTATTTAAATAGCGAAAAACAACTTTTTGAACTTGCAAAAATATTTCTTCAATCGATGCAGCAGCCGAAAGATTTTTGGCAATATCGACTAAATCTTTAAGCCGAGCAATAGTTTTATCTTTATTTTTACTATTACCTTCTTCTCCTTCAGCTTCTATCCAGCGTTCCTGTAATTGCTGGACATTTCGTAAGATAGTACGTTGTTCGCCAGTCCCAGACTGCTGCTGCTGCAAAGTTGGAAATTCACACTTATCTTTGAGAATGACTTGCAAACTAATATTACCCAACCAAATCACATCACCATGTTCTAGTGGCTGTGCTACTACCACTAATTTATCATTGACGTGCGTCCCATTTTTGCTGCCCAAATCTTCAATAATCCACTGTCCGTCCGGTATCTTCAGCAGACGGGCATGATATCGAGAAATTCCCCCAAATGGCAAATACAAATCACATTCAGGTAAACGACCAATTGTACATGCTTCTTGTTGCACCTTCACTATTTTGTCGTTATTTCCTTCTTTTAGACGCAGTTTCAGTTCAGTCATGGGTTTGCGTTAGCGTAGCTTAACGAAGTTATCGCGACTCCAGCAAGGGTGCTAGCCTCTTAAATCGATAGACTCTTCATCTTTTCTTTATGACACTCCTTGCTACTTTCTGACAACTCAGTAGTATTAGGCACATAATATTGTCGCAATCAAATTCCGCGATCGCAAGGCTGAAACTAACGAAAAACTGTCACCATGAACAGATAATTCACCATAATTGGGATAAAAACTAAGTATTTTCCTATAAATCCTCATGTAATTGAGGAGAATATATAAATTTATTCGGATCAGAGTTTTTGCTGAATATCTCTATAAATACTGCAACAATTTCAAAACTCTAGTCAAAAATGATGATGTGGAAATGTTTGTAAATTCTTTATCATAAGTTCATTCAGTTTTTATCTCATTTTCGTGAAAATTATATATAACTAAAGCATATTAGAACTAAATAGACAAATTATAGAACTTTTTATTGTAGTTTTTAAGGTCAAGCTTTATGCGTAAAAATAGCTCTTCAGTCACAAAATATTTCGGATTTGCTATCGATGTATTACTAGTAATTATTAGTGTCGTATGTATTATTATTGCAACACTATATCCTTTTAACTTTTCTATTCCGCCGGATTTTTCATGGAGTACACTATTTGCTAGTTTTGATAATACTAGTTTTTTTGATGACCAAGTAAATAATATATTGTTATTTATGCCTTTGGGATTTGGGATAGCCAGTATTTTGCATCGAAAGCGAGTTCAGCTATTCTTCCAAATCATTCTTGTAGTTATTATCGGTGCGGCGTTATCTTTTTCAGTTGAATTATCACAATCATTTCTTGCCTCCCGTAGCCCAACACCTGAAGATATTTTTAATAATACAATTGGTAACTTTGTCGGATTAGCCTGTTTTTATATTTTTGATTCACACAGATTTAATGGAATTCTGATAAAAATTGAAAATAGCAGTTTTGGTAATTCTAAAAAACAAATTATATTATTATTTATTGGATACATAATCTTAACATTTTTAGTGGGAATATCCTGGCAAAACAAGATAAGTCTTAGTTCATGGAATCAGAACTTTCCTCTAATTTTAGGTAACGAAGTTACTGGAGACAGACCTTGGCAAGGCTCTATTTCTCAAATAGCTTTTGCAGATAAAGCAATGTCTAAAATTCAAATAGAGGAAATACTGACTCATCCTAACTATCTTGCCAAAAATCAGGATTTATTAATCGGTAATTACCAATTTAATGGTAAAAATAATTATCGAGACAGTAGGGGAAATTTGCCGGATTTATTATGGCAAGGTCAATTGTTACCAAGCGAAGATGATATCGAAAGCAGGATTAAAGATAATGGTATTCTTTTAACTCCAAGTAGCTGGTTAAAAAGTGCAGAATCGGCTCAGATAATCAATAAAAAAATCAGAAATACTTCTGAATTTACAGTAATTACAAACCTCGCGACTACAAGTTATAATCAAGCAGGCCCAGCAAGAATTATTTCCCTTTCACGTGATACATTAAATCGTAATCTCACAATTGGACAAGAGAGAAAAGATTTAGCATTACGTTTGAGAACACCGTTAACTGGGGGAAATGGAGCAGGTATAACGCTAGATATCCCAAATGTTTTTTCCGACACTAACAATCATCAATTTGTTATTACTTACTCTCAAGGAATAGTCAACATCTATATTGATAAATCTGACAATTATTACAGATTTAACTTACTAGAATTATTACCAAACAACCAAAAAGTTCTTTCCTATGCAATTACTTTTCTTCCCTTAGGACTATGTTTAGCAATACTTAGTCTTATTGGCAAACGTAAATTTTATCATTTGTCTAAATTAATGTTTATCGCAGGAATTATATTACCTTCATTAATAATTGAAAGTATTTTAATTCATATAAATGGTAAAAATTTAAATTTAATAAATATTGCAATGGGAGTCTTTTTTACTGCTTTGCTTTCACCAATCATCACAGCAATGAGAAAGCAAGTAAATTAGAGGTCTCCACAGAATAATTGATCCACTAATAAGGGATGATAGAAAAAGGGTAATTAAACGTGTACAGTCTGCATGAAGTCTCCAAAATCCATGATTGAGCTAAGCAAGAGCCTCAAATCTCTGTACATTAAAACAGCGCAAAAGCTTAAGGCAAGCGACCGGCGGCAATTTATGGCAGAAGTTGTCAAAGGTTTTGGGATTGGTGGACAAACTTTGGCAGAAAGAGAGTTGGGGTGGAATAGACGCACTATTCGTAAAGGGATGAAAGAGTTGGAGAGTGGTGAACCAATCATTGATGCATTTGCCAATAGTGGTCGCAAACGAATTGAGGAAAAATTGCCTCATCTACTAGAGGATATGAAATCATTAGTAGACCCACAAAGCCAAACTGACCCGAGTTTTAAAAGTACTCGTTTGTATACTCGTATGACTTCATCGGAAGTACGTCGGCAACTAATTGAACAAAAAGGTTATAGGGATGGGGAATTACCATCAAACGAAACAATCAGAAGGCGGTTAAACGAGTTAGGCTACACATTAAAAAGAGTGATAAAAGCCAAGCCAATAAGGAAAATTCCAGAAACAGAAGCAATTTTCCAAGAATTAGAAAAAATTAATACTAAAGCAGATAATGAACCCAATACTTTACGTATATCAATTGATGCAAAGGTGGCAGTAAAAGTTGGTGAGTTTGACCGAGGGGGGAAAACTCGTATACCAACTATTTCATTGGACCATGATTTTGCAGAGGCTATAACTGTTACCCCTTACGGAATTTTTTTACCTCAGTACAACGAATTATTCCTATTTTTTGTAACTTCAAAATTGACTGCTGATTGTATTGTTGATTTGATTGAAAACTGGTGGCAAAGAGTAAAACATCGATTTAATCACATTAATAAACTGGTTATTAATCAAGACAACGGACGAGAAAATCATTCTCGTCGTACTCAGTTTATGAAACGAATATTAGACTTTTCTTCATCATCAAACCTGAATTTACAGCTAGCTTACTATCCCCCCTACCATAGTAAGTATAATCCTGTAGAACGTAGTTTTGGTTGGCTAGAACAGCATTGGAATGGTAGTTTACTCGACACCGTTGAATCAGTCCTGTATTTTGCAAGAACACTTACTTTTAAAGGCCAAAATCCGGTTGTGACATTGATCAAAAAAGTTTACTCCACAGGAGTTAAACTCACAACTGAGGCTATGGCAGAAGTTGAAAAACAAATCCTTCGTCTTCCGCATCTCAAAAAATGGTTTGTTGAAATTTTTGCGAAACCCGGCTCGTCATAGGATCATTTTTTTTGTGGAGTTCTCTTAATCGATATTTAAGAGAGATTTAGATAATGATTTTGGGGAATAAAGGGATGATTGACAATGAGGTGGAGATGCAAAAATATGTTAATCGTTTTTTGGTGTAAATTCCAAAATCATCCCCCCATTACTTAATATCCTAAAACTGAAGACTTCTACATACCAAATTATGATAACTTGATTATTCAGTAGCGATCGCAAAATTTTGAGAGTAATAAATTGGAGATTGACTTGATTCTTCAACTATCGTACAAAAATCCCGATTAGCGAGCATCTGAAACGATTTCGGAATCAATAAACACAAAGCTGTTGTAAATAAAATTACCAGACCAATTTTGTAATCAACATTCATCACACCACATACCTCAATTTAATGCTGTTGCTACACATCTTTAGAAAGTTGCATTTAAGCTAAATAACACTTTTCTTCTTTAGAGTAGCTAGAGGATTCTATCTAATTCTATAGACTTTTGTCATAAACTAACATGACTTTAGTCATTTTTCTGTTCAATTTGGTTTTATCTGGTAATAATACTGAGAAGCTAAAGTAAGTTGTTGTATATTTAACTTGATATATTTCTTAATTTGTCTGGGAGTAAATATTTTCCTTTGCCTCTGTTCTGGCATCATCAACTGTTTTGCAAAGCAAGCTAACGTCTAAAAAAATTAATTTTTAAATATTTTTTCTTGAAAGTTTAATTAAAAAAGTGACACAAGTAAAATTACCTGACTATTTATTATTAATGTGTTGCTAATTTAATTCTTAATTTAGTGCTTGTAATTGTAAGTAATTTTTATTGCTAGTTAAATAATATTTTTTCTTATGTATATTAAATGACCTTTTTATCATTGTAAAGTCATGAAAACATACAAAATAGCCTAAAAATTAATGCATTAAATAATACATACAATTAATGCACGCAAGTGCCGTAAAGTGATTAATGAGTATTTAACTATGAAAGTATCTAATCAAAATCTTTGTGTAACTACATATCTGAATACTTATTGAATCAGAACTTGCACATATCACAAAACAGGACTTTGTATAATCCCAGACCAATTATTCTTCTGACTATCCGCATTACTATAGAAAAATTTCTGTGGTGGACTACTAGCTAACGTGGATATATTACAAAAGTTGTGCCAGTATGTTGCAGGTGCATCTCAACATCTGATTGGGGAGTAAAATGTTTAATCTATATGGCTTTGTGGTAAATTTTTCATTAATGCGTCGGCTGCACTTGTCTTTATTGCTGCCAGCAGTTCTAGCTTACTTCGTTATTCTTTATGCAAGTATTAACAGTGTTTATGCTGAGACAATGGAAAACCAAGTAACTACTAATTTACTAGTACAACAGAATCCAACACTCACAGATGATCTAATCAAGACTCAACACTTGTACACCTGGGAAGGAAATGTAGAATTTCGATACGAACCAAAACAGATCCTCGCTACAGCAGAAAAGGCAGAATATTTTCAATCTGAGCAAAAAGTAGTTTTGACAGGGAAAGTCAAAGTGACTCAACAAGGTATATCCCGCGAAGCCGAAGCCGTAACTTTTTTCGTCACAGACAAATTTCAAATAACTGCTGACCGAGTAATGATACCAGGCAGTAAATAAATGGGGAAATTGGGTGCTAACTATATCTTCCCAATCTCACCTCTGAGCTTGAATCAATATCAATATAAACTTTTCGCCAATAAAAATTAGAAGAAAGCGCTTTCACTAATCGCGATCATTCTACCTGCTTTGCGATCGCCTGGGGAAAGTGTTTTGTAGCCTAGTTGATTCGAGTTTGATTATGATCTCATACAGATCAATCACTAATAGCAAATAAGCTTACCGATAATTTGTGAATTGCAATGCCACAGGATAATCTTCTTGCTTGAGTCGAGTAATCACAGTTTGCAATTCGTCTTTGCTTTTAGCACTGACACGTACTGCATCACCTTGAATCGATGCTTGAATTTTTTTAAATTCGTCACGAATCAACTTAGAAATTTGCTTGGCAATTTCTTGGCTAATACCTTTTTGAAGTTTGACTTCTTGACGTACTCGATTGCCACTTGCTGATTCAACTTTACCAAAATCAAATATTTTCTGGGATAAATTGCGTTTCGCAGCTTTTTCGCGGAGGATACCTTGTACAGTTTCTAATGTAAATTCGCTATCAGTATTAATAGTAATGTTTTGCTCGCCTAGTTCTAGGGTGGTGTTTGTATCTTTAAGATCGTAACGACTTTTTACATCTCTTACTACTTGATCGACAGCATTGACTAGTTCTTGTCGATCGAAGTCACTTACTACGTCAAAGGAATATGTCGAAGCCATAGAAGATTGCGGTTTTTAGATTGGGTTTTTTCGATGAAAGAGAGTAGGGATTAGAGAGTGGGGAGTTGATAGTTACAAGTGAAGAGTGAAAAATTAAAAATATAGCTTATTTTTGCTCTTTGCCCTTTACCATTACCCCTTTCCCCCTATCTATTCCCATCTTAACTAGAGGCTTGTATGAGGCTCAAAATATAGAGTGTGACTGAACCAAGCCCACCGATCGCGAACATTAAAGAACGCAAAATAGGTATATTCAAAATATAGAAAATTGAGTAAAACAACCGAGCCACTACAAACGCCATCGCAGCTACAACAGCCCAAGGGGAATTCACACCAGTTACATAAGCCATCATTGCAGCTGCCGCGAACACCATAAATGCCTCAAACGAGTTTTGGTGCGCCCATGTTGCACGTTGGGCGTAAGGTGGTAATTTATCAAACATAGTGCGAGGAGCAGAAATATCGTAGCCCAGGCTAAAACGGGCATAACCAACTACCAAAAATGGTGCGTAGATTAGTGCAGCAGCAGCAACGATAGAGTATAAAAAAATTACAGACACGGACAAATGAAACATTACTAATCAAAGTAAAACGATGTCACCACCTTTCTTTGTTCTTCAGCATCTCGGCACGTTTGCAGCAGGGTGCGGCTATCGTGAAAAGCAAAGCAAATAAGTTGCTGGCATCGGGAAACAATTTCCTTGTTGCACAGGTAGCTAGCTTCCGCTAACGACAAATTATCATTACTCGGATTTTCCACAAGATGCATTACCTGTTCTAGTTGTTGGCGCGATTCTAGCGGCTGACGCTCCAAACTTTGCGGTAAAATAACCGTCAAAAAATTGGGGTCTGCGCGCATGGCTCCCCTAATTGCAGCAGAATTAGTGCCCGTTGCACCGGAGGTAATGATACGGTTCCCTGATAATACCAAGGCATAGGTCATCATCTCGATGAGATTCTGATGCGTAATTGGGACGTGACGAGAACCCAGCAGGGCGATTCGCTTAGAACCCGTTTGCTGGATAGTCGCCAGTTCTTGCGCTAATGTATCGATATTGTTGATAAGGTCTGTTGACTGACTCAAAGACGGACATTTGCAGATTAAACAACCAAGATATTTTAGCAGACTGAGGGCTATAGCCAGCTTTACTTTTCATTGAATATACAAAACCTTTATTACAAATACCATCCACAACGCCCTCAGAAGTAAAAATTAATTACAATTCTCTCTCCATTACCTGGTTTTTCTTAATATTCCTGAATGTCTTATTGAATAAATTGCATATACAATTATTTTAGTAACCAAGAAAGTGATTAATATTTTGTGCTGACCCTAACAACTAAAGGTCAAGTGCTGGAAACTAGAATTAAAGGTTTTTTGTATGACACTAGTATCTGTAACTCGCTTGCGTCTGAAATACTGGCATTATTTACCAGCTTTTATGTGGTACAACCTCCTCAGTTGCTGGCAAATCGTCAATATTGACGGTTTTGTGGGTGGAAAACTTATACGAGATCAGGGTACGGTGTTTTGGACAGTATCGGCATGGAAGAATCAACAGGCGATGCAGCATTACCGTAATTCTGGGGCACATCGTCAAGTAATGCCAATGCTGCAAAAATGGTGTAATGAAGCTGTAATAGTTCATTGGGAGCAAGCAGACGACAGTTTGCCTGATATGCGAAATATGTACCAACGCATGGTGGAAAAGGGAAAATTTACCCGCTTGTTAAATCCATCACCAGCCCATTCCGCAGGTACTATCTCCCAACCTGTGTCATCGAAGGCAAAAGCACTGCCGTTGCGTCCCAGAAAAAATCGAACTTTAGAAGTACCAAAAAGCCAAGTTTAGAAATCCCATCTAACTGGAAGGTAAAGTCGCGGCAGCATTTAAACCTAGTAAAGTTAACAAGCGATTCACATCAAAATGTTCGCTCATTAACTGACGAATACACTCAACCTTGATTGGCTCATGAACGCGCACTTGTCCAAAAGCTTTATCCACAATTTCCACAGTAGTTAATGTATCTAAATCTACTGAGATTATGGGGATTTCCAGTTCCTCAGCTCTAGTGAGAATAAAATGTGGAGGTGGTAGTTGTCCGGTGAGGATAAGACATTGGGTAGAGGTTTCTAAAGCCGCTTGCTGAATTTCGACACGATCGCCTCCTGTCACCACCGCCATATTCCGGCGCTTGCGGAAGTATTTCACTGCTGAGTTAACATTCATCGCCCCAATTGCCAGACTTTCCACCATTAAATCTAAGCGATCGCTACGGCAGAGAACATCGGCATGGAGTTGGTTTACCAGTTCCCTAACACTCACACTACGTAATAAACTACTTTCTGGTAACATTCCCAATACGGGGATGTTCATCTCCTCTAAAAATGTCCGCATTGTTGTGTTAACGGCTTGAAGTTGTGCTGCGGGAATATCATTAATCACAACACCAATGAGGCGATCGCTCAATCTTTGCTTGGCTGATAATAGGGATTCTACCGAACACAGCGATTTATAACGACATACCAAAATAATCGGCGCATCAACAGCCTCAGCCACTTCTGATAAAGATAGTCCAAATAAACTACCTTCATCTAAATTACCCGCACCTTCGAGTAACATTAAATCCCCCGTCTGTAATTGTGAATATTGTTCAACGAGGGATTGACGATAATTAGTCTTATCTTCACCACATAGGCGTTTTTGCACCGCTAATTCATCCAAAGCCAGTAAAGTTGGAGTCATACGGTTTAAGGGTAAATTGAGATGAGTGGCAATAAACTCCACATCCTCTTCTACCAAGTGGCTTTCAGACTCACTTAAACAGGTACCCAAGGGCTTGCCATAGGTAATATCAAATCCTTTTTTCTGTAGCTGATAAGACAAACCCAAAACAGTTGCGGATTTGCCACTGTAAGCTTCAGTAGAACCAATTAACAAATACTTTGGGGGTAAATATTCAGGGGATTTTGGCACACGCGCACTCCTAATTTGTATTCATTGAGTAGCTTTTAGCGGCTAATTAAGAGGACATCAAGCATGGAAAAGCAACTTCCACAAAATGTAAAGCGTGCATTTCGTCATCTGCTTGTTAGACTTCAGAGAATTTGTAAACACAATTTCGTAAAGAATCTAGCAGTCATTAGCCCTCAAATTTTAGAGCGAAATTTGCATAAATTACCCTCTCTTAATCACCCACGCCTCTATAACGCTTATAACCTAAATCAGCAAAAAGCTGGCAGATTAAGACTTCCAACCCATTCTAATAGTTTTTAGCTGCAAGCTCTGGAAACTTGTTACATTAAGAGTATAGATTTATACATTAACTTTACTGGAACTGGCTATCCATCGAAACCAGTAACTAATCAATAATTGAAGAGTGCGCGTTTGTATTGCCAAAATTAACTAAATTCATCAATTAGCTTCGTCAATACGCAGCAATTTGCGATAAAATGCCTGAGAAAAATCAGTTGTACGCTGGCGTTTATAGGTTTCCAACATTTCAATCAAATAATTCACAAACTCGAAACTAGCTGTCATAATTTCATAACTCAGTTCCGCATCACCATCAAACTGAATTCGGCAGCGAGTTAAATCGGAAGGTAAGCTAGCAATATTCCAACTGGCAACAAAAGGAACAGCTTCACCTCCTTCAATTTTACGCTCACCCTCTAAAACACCACTTTGATAGAGACTAATCGCGTAAGGCAAAAAATTACGCTTATTTCCTTGAATGTAGGGCATATAAACGCTAGCTTGCTGTTGTGTAGCAGGCTGAAGTTTGTCAATAGCCATAACTTAATCTTCCTAAAGTTCAGTAGACAAGCAAATATGTTGATCGATACTCGTAGTGTTCCCAAAAAATTATCGTTATGCACAGGAGAGGAACACACTGAAACAAGGAGACAGCGCCAAAATCCTTCTTTCGTATCTCCTCCTCTCTCCATGCCCGATTCCCTAATTTGCTAAGAAATGTGAAATTGTCAGGTACAATAGGGCTGCATAGATAAGTACTGGTGGTTGAATTAAGTAAACTATGCCAGCTAATTCCTGGTCTGATAATGATTCTTTTAGCGAATTTGATGCGCTTGACTCCTTGCTCTCCGAGTTATCGGTAGAAGATGAGGAGTTAGTAGAAGAGACTTTTGATTCCCTGTCTCTTCCATCCCGTTTTCAAAATCGTAGGCGTAAAGCGGCTATAGTGCTGACTCTAGTTTGGAGTAGCACGATCGCACTGCATTTAATTTCTTGGGGCTCTTTACTTGTTTTGGGTTTAAGCGCCATTGTCGGGTTTCATGCCCTGACAGTAGTTTTTGCCCGTCTCAAAACCTATCCAGAAGCAGTTACAGAGGATTTACCCTTTGTATCCGTGATGGTAGCTGCCAAAAACGAGGAAGCTGTCATTAGTAATCTTGTTGATAATTTATGTAATTTAAAGTATCCAGATGGACGTTACGAAGTCTGGATTGTTGATGACAACAGTAGCGACAATACGGGTCAATTACTCACACAACTGACTCAAGAATACAAAAATCTGAAGATATTTCGCCGATCGCCCGATGCCACTGGCGGCAAATCTGGGGCACTAAACCAAGTTTTGCCGATGACAAAAGGTGAAATTGTCGCCGTGTTTGATGCAGATGCTCAAGTACCACCCGATTTATTGATGCGGGTGATACCTATGTTTCAGCGTCAGCAGGTGGGAGCGGTGCAAGTCCGCAAAGCCATTGCCAATCAGGGCGAAAATTTCTGGACTCAAGGACAATATGCCGAAATGGCGTTAGATACCTTTTTGCAGTCCCATCGCAATGCGATCGCTGGAGTCCCAGAACTACGTGGTAACGGACAATTTGTGCGCCGTCAAGCACTATCTCGCTGCGGTGGTTGGAATGAAGAAACAATTACCGACGATTTAGATTTAACTTTTCGCTTGCATCTTGACAAATGGGATATAGAATGCGTCTTTGATCCATTTGTGAAAGAAGAAGGCGTAACAACAGCTATTGCTCTTTGGCATCAACGTAACCGATGGGTAGAAGGTGGATTTCAGAGATATCTGGACTACTGGGATTTGTTGTTAAAAAACCGCTTAGGAAGTCGTAAAACCCTTGACATGCTGGTATTTTTGCTATCGCAGTACATTATGCCGATGGCAATAGTTCCCGACTTTTTAATGGCAATAATTCGCCAACGTCCTCCAATGCTAACCCCAGTTACAGGTATTGCGATGAGCATGTCAGTGACAGGAATGTTCGTTGGATTGGCACGAATACGAAAAGATCAGAATTTTAAAATTTCCTCGTATTTGGTGATGCTGCTGCAAACCATACGTGGCACCATATATATGCTTCATTGGTTAGTAGTTATCAGTAGTGTTACAGCCCGAATGTCGGTAAGACCAAAAAGGCTGAAATGGGTGAAAACAGTACATCAAGGAAATGGCCATTAGGGAATAGGGAAAACAGGGAAGGGGAAATCAAACAAATACCCCATACCCAGTTCCCAGTTCCTAATCATCATCACCTATTTCCATGAGTTCAGGTGATGTTCCCAAATCACCAATTTCTGCGTCATCTTCGCTAAAACCAATGACTTTCCCGTCAAAGAAATCTGCTAAACGTTCTGCTGCATGTAATAGTTTTTCTGCGATCGCATCGTTGATAATAGGTGCAATTGGTATAGCTGATTGAATATTTTCTTGGGGTTGAGGTGGAGTAGTTAAACTGTTTTCTACCCCATGATTAATATTGTTGTTTACATTACTAATGCTATTATTAGTTCCGTTCTGATTAATTTCATTAGTATTACTTTTATTATTCCCGTTATTATTTGCATTATTAACATAGTTATTACTATTGCCATTATTTCCATATCCATTAGTTCCATTCCAGTTATTCGCCGTGTCATTTGATGCGGCTTGTTGGTTTGCTGGAAATGTTGGATTCACACTTGTTTGATTAACAGGTGGCGAGTCTTCTGAGGAAGGTGGGGTTGTGGGTTGTGCGGCAATATTAGTAGAAGCAGGAAAATTACTAGAAGCATCAAAATTAGACTGAGGTGTGTGGCGAGTAGAGCCATTTAAGCTATGTTTATCTCTACTCGCCGTCTGAGGGGGGAGCGAATTTGCTACCTCCACATCTATCCTAATGTCGCGTTGGAAAGCTGATTTAAAGGCAGCTGTAATTATTGGTAAGTCTGTCTGAACCCGCTTGAACCAGGCTTGTTTGATACCCAGTCGTGCTGTTTTCTCCTGAAGTTCGATGACATGACACATTTGGCGTAGCAGTTCCCGTCTCGATACTGGTTCGAGGTGGGAAAGCACTTGTTGCCATACTTGAATTAAGTCTTGTTGATTATTCGTTGGTTGCTGGTGTGTTGCTACTTGATTATTTGTGGCTGGTTGATTATTAGTTGGTTGGTGGTTTGTTAGTACTTGATTATTGGTGACTGGTTGATTATTCGTTGGTTGGTGGTTTGTTGCTACTTGATTATTTGTGACTGATTGATTATTAGTTGCTACTTGATTATTTGTGACTGATTGCTGATTGGATATTGGCGCAATATTTGTAGGTGGAATATTTGTAGTTATGATTTGTTGCTGCTGTGCTGAGGGAAGTAAACCGAGTATGGTTACTTCTAACCACAGTCGAGGTTGAGTAGTGTTTTTGAGTTGGACTTCGGCACTACGTAAATGTTGCTGTCCTGCTAATATGCTGTTGATACTGATTTGTTGAGAAAATTGAACTAAGGACAACCAGGTTTCTTGGGTACAGGCGACTAAATCTCCACGGTTGGGGGCTGTTTTGGCTATGAGTAAGTCACGGTAAAAGCCTGCGAGGTTCTGCAATACGACTAATGGTTCGCGCCCTCTATCGAGAATTTTGCGGATGCTATCAATTACAACTTCTCCATTGTCAGATGCGATCGCACTTACTAAAGCAAATAAATCTTTTTCACTAACAGTACCAACTAAATCCCAAACTTTATCGGGTGTAACTTCACCTGATAACAAACTTAATTGATCAAGTAAACTTTCGGCATCACGCAATCCTCCTTGCGATAGTTGTGCAACAAGAGTAATTGCGTCTTCAGAAATGTGAATATTTTCTTGAATAGAAATATATGTCAAATGTTTGACCATAGATTCTAGAGGTATTCTTCTAAAATCAAATCTTTGACAGCGTGAAATAATTGTTGGTAAAACCCTTTGCGGGTCTGTAGTCGCTAAGACAAAAACAATATGTTTAGGTGGTTCCTCTAGAGTTTTCAGTAGTGCATTGAATGCCTGGGTACTGAGCATGTGACATTCGTCGATCGCATAAACCTTATAGCGACATTGCACGGGAGCAAACTGTGCCCGTTCAATGATTTCGCGAATATTATCAACCCCAGTATTACTGGCTGCATCAATTTCGATTACGTCAATTGAGTAACCTTTAGAAATTCCCTGACATACGTCGCATACCCCGCAAGGTGTGGCTGTAGGTTGCTGACTGTTAAGACAATTTAACGATTTGGCGAGGATACGCGCACTTGATGTTTTTCCTGTACCACGAGGTCCGGTAAATAAGTATGCTGGGGCAATTCTCGATGTACTGATAGCATTCGTCAAAGTAGTTGCGATCGCTTCTTGCCCCACCAATTCTGCAAAGCTTTTTGGGCGATACTTGTGGTGTAGGGGTTCGTATGACATGGTAATCGCGATTTCAACGCCTAAGAAGTGGACAATTTACACAAACGCCCTATTTGAGCCTATATATTTTAAACGCAGTTAAAGACAGTTTTTTGCTACAAGGGTATTTTTCTATATGAAAAAAATTTAAACATTTAATAAATTAATGAAATTTAATAATAATTGGTCTGTAGATTTTATTTAATTGATACACCCTATGAATGCAGTCCCATCGCTACAATCTTAGGGTACACACCAACGAATGAAGGGTGCATGTAGATGTTCAAACGGCTCATTCAGTGGCTCAAAGATGTTTTTCAAAGTTTGTTTGGAGTTAAGTCAACTCCAACAACAATCAGCGCCAATGTCCAGCAGCAAGTCGCTCCTCCCCTCAACGACACAGATTTAGAATTTTTGTTTAGTGAACTTTTGGAAGGAGTCAATCAGGCACGTGGACACGCCTGGGCACTGAAATGGTTACACAACATAGAACACCGTGTTTCTACTGAACGTTGGCTCGGATGGCTGCGCGGATTTGGCGATAAGTTAATGGCATCAACTGCCCCAAATAACGAACTAGCCTCGCGATTGATACAACTTGGTGAGTTAGATGTTGGTGAAGTTGGCGACCTTGCTTATGATATCGGCATGAGTTTAATTACACGAAATCAACAAGAGCCAATATGGGAGTATAGCGGCCCAGATACAGTTTCCAATACACCTGTAAATTCGGCAATATCCCCAGAGACAAACTCCGAATTCATACAAGTGGCAACTTCAGAAGCAACGGCAGAAGCAAACCCAGACGGTGATTTTCAAACGATTACCCTCGACCAGTTATACGAACTAATGCAACAGGATGACAATTTGCGCCAAATAGTTGCTCAACAGGTAGGCATTGAAAGTGATAGCCCAGAGGATATCATTCAAGCTCTAGTTGACCAATTTCAAGCCACGGAACAGTCCACAGAACAAGCGACAGAACCAAATACTGCTCCAATCGCCACCGAAGAACCCAATATTTAGTTCAATAGTACTACATGGATTGGGAAAGGGGAAGTCATGGGCGATAAGTAATTTAAGCGCGGAGTGCTAACTTAATAATTTTTTACCCTTTCCCCTTTGTCGCTTGCTAATTTACCAGACATAATTACCTAATTTATTGCTTTGCTTAAGGAAATATAGCGCTAAAGTCAACTTCGGTGCTATGGTAACTTTTGTTTCTCAAGGTTATGTATTTGACTCTTGACAGATAGTATTCTATTGGGTGTTCGATATTGGGTATTCCACATTGTCAAGCTATTGCCATGTTTATGAGTAACCTCTTTAATACAGTCAAATTAGTCACAGACAGTCAGATATAGTGAGATGTTCATGACGTTTTCAAGCGTAATCTCCCTTGGAGAATGGCTACACAAACGTGAAAGTCGATGAAAAACATCCGAGTGTATGGTAGATGCTCAAGTGGTGAATTTGCCTAATGCTGAAAAAAATTTTCCAAAAAATCTTTGGCAAACAACAGGAGCGCTCTTCTCGCAAGGTAGCGCAACAAACGGAGATACAATCGCTACCAGAATTGACAAACGCGGATTTAGATTATTTGTTTAGTCAACTTTTGGAAGGTGTTGCCCAGGTGCGGGGACAACAATGGGTGCTCAATTTTCTCCAACGCATAGAAAACCGTATTAGTCAAGAACGTTGGTTAATTTGGTTACAAAATTATGGCGATCGCTTACTTGCTTCCCCTGTACCCAATGAAGATTTAGCTTTTCGACTTATCCAGTTGGGTGAGCTAGATGTGGGGAATATGGGAGATTTAGCCTACAACATTGGGATGCAATTAATCGCACGTAATTCTGGTCATGAATACTGGCAAGATGTTAGCAGTGAGCCAATGGTGGGAGGGGTTGAAATATATGTACCTGCTGCTAATGGTGATGATGTCACAACCAGCCCAGTTGAAGCTCAGGCTGAAACGATTCCCATAACTCCGTTACCTCCGCTTGTTGAAAATTCTGAAGCCAGCGAACAAGCTGCATTTAGTGAATTTAGTGAAAGTATTCGAGAGTGGGAAAGCAAGGATATTACAGTACCCATATCAGCAAATGGAGTATCTAATTCAGGTATTGTGAATTTAAATGCTACAGATTTTGGTGGCGAAAGTAGAAAAATAAACAATATTAATAATCATCTTATTAACGCTAAAGAAACGAATAATCTAGAAGTATATATTTTTGAAGAAGAAATTATTGAGCAAAATAATGTTGCAGATAATATAGAGAATCAAGCATTAACGTTTGAATTTAGTGCAGATTTCGGGAATCTCGAATCAAAAGAAAATGCGGAATTAAATACCTCATTATCGAGTTTGAATTCTCATGATTTTGTTGATGAAGAAGTAGACAATCTCATCGAAAATATAAATTCAGAAAACATAAACTATACTTCCCTGGAAGATACCCCTGGACAGCAATTATTGCGGGAATTTGGTGAAGAATTGTGGGGAGCAAATTCTGATTTAGAAGAAAAGACAGTTGCACCAACACCTGTTACTGGTGAAGAATGGGCACAAATTATTGATACAAACTATGTTGAATTTGGCGTGCCGGCAACAACAATTTCTGTGCCGTTACAATCTCAAATAGCATCAGAACAGGAAATAATTACTAGTTTCGATCAACCTACTCATGTCAACGAAATTGAGGTAACGACCTCTAACTTAGAAATAATCGCCGCACAGAAACAACAATTAGTAGATGAAACCGAGAGATTAGAAGTCATCACACCCAAATCATCAAAAAAACAGAATATTGAAGATGACTTTGATACTCCAATTATGCCTGTCACCAGGAAGATGTTTGAATCAACATCTGAACTTGCCACTAATACAACCTTTGAGCAAGCACAAACAAACATACTGTCAATTATTACTGTTACTTTAGATGAATTGTGGGGAAGGTTACAGCAAAGCGCAAACTTCGCAGAACAATTAGCATCTGGGTTACTCAATTCAGCAGATACACAACAATTAGTGATTGGCAATCAACCTGATTGTGTCAGTACACAAGCGGAAGGACAAGCTTGGTTTTATCAAGGACTGCAACAGGCAAAATATGGAGATTTAGCTAGCGCGATCGCATCATATGATCAAGCGATCGCCTTATCACCAGATGCTTACGAATATTGGTTTAATCGTGGTTTAGCTCTGTTTCATTTGCGGAGATTGGAGGAGGCAATTGCTAGTTATGAAAATACGATCACCATTAAACCTGATTATTACAAAGCATGGTTTAATCGAGGTGCATGTTTAGGGGAACTCGAACGTTTTGATATTGCTCTCCCATCCTTTGATAAAGCGATCGAACTCAAGCCAGATTATGATGAAGCTTGGTCTGGTAAAGCTTTAGCATTATTGAAATTGGGTCAAATCAGCGAAGCAATTTCTTGTTACGACAGGGCAACCCAACTCGAACCGCAAGACGCGCAAGCTTGGTATTATCGTGGTGTCGCTTTGTCAGAACATAAACTTTACGCAGAAGCAATTACTTCATTTGATGAAGCCTTGGAAATTCAACCCCAATACTATTTAGCTTGGTTTAATCGTGGTTTAGCCCAGGCGCAATTAGAACAGTGGGAAGAAGCGGTTATCTCCTATCAAAAAGCCTTAAAATCTCAACCTGGTTCCTACGAACTGTGGTACTTGCGAGGTGTTGCCCTCGATAAATGCCAGAAATATGAAGATGCCATTGATTCCTATGATAATGCTTTGGCACTAAATCCCGAACTATACGATATTTGGATTGATAAAGGCGTAATTTACGCCAATTTGGGAGAATGGCAGGAAGCGATCGCTTCATGGGATAAGGCATTAAATATCCAACCTCATCTTTACATTGGTTGGTTCAATAAAGCGATCGCCCATGAAAAATTAGGACAACCCACAGAAGCAATTCTCGCTTACGAAGAAGCCGTCGGTATTGAACCCAATTTTCATCTGGCTTGGTACAATCGCGGTTTGCTCCTATTTGCGATTGAAAAATATGAAGAAGCAATTTTGTCTTTTGACTATACTTTACAGTTGCAACCCGAATATCTAGAAGCTTGGATCGCGCGAGCAAATGCAGTAGAAAAGTCACCAGGATTTGATTATTACCTAAGTTCCCATAGTGCGATCGCTTCAGCAAATCCCTCATTAACAGCGCGAGGGATCGATGGTAAACTCACAACCTATGCCGCAGCTGTCAACTATATAGATAAAGACACCTATCCTGAAGCTTGGGGAAAACTATATTTAACTCTTGGTAATGCTTATTATGACAGAGGTAAGCATTACAGCTTTATCAATGATGATTGGGCGCAAGCAATTCATGCATATAATCAAGCATTGCTAACAGTTAATTCCGAAAATTTCCCGGAACTAAATTTAGAAATTCTCCAAAGTATCACTCAAGTTTTGCTCGGTTTTGGCGATACCAACCAAGCATTACAATTCCAAACCTATGCTGCTAACTTACTTACCACTGCTTTAAATGATGCTAACGTTTCTGAAGCCAGTAAAAAACAACTAGCATTAAAATTTTCGAGTTTGGGACAATTAGCTGTAGATATTGCAGTTCAACAAGGTGAATTAGTTCAAGCATTAGAACTTTCCGAATATGGAAAAAATACTTGTTTGAACTACTTACTTGTGGGCAATAATCATCAGATTTCTTCCCCCGATTACAATACAATTCAAAAACTCGTCAATTCCACAACTGCCATAATTTATTGGCATATTAGTCCATCCGGTTTACGTAGTTTCATTATCAAAGAAAATCACACCGAACCAATACTTGTTTTTACACCTATCTTTAGCATTGGGGAAATGGATGAGTTACCAATCCCCGAAGCAGTAGAACGTTTAACTGCATTTGAAGAGTGGTTAGATGATTGGCAGCAACAATACAGTGAATATCGCACGATTAAAGATGCCGGAATTAAAGATACAGGAATCGAAGACATAGAAGCAAATCAAAATCAATATTCCTGGGAACATTCATGGCAGGGAGATATGTTCCATCGTTTGCTAAAACTGCACGAGATTTTGAATATTTCGGCGATCGAACAGGAACTGGAAGGGATTACAAAATTAATTCTCATACCTCACCGTGATTTATGTAAATTGCCTTTACATGCACTTTTCCAGTTCAATGAAACTACTAACTTAAAATTAACAATTACCTATCTTCCCACTGCGGCAAGTGGATTATCACGATTAAATAACTCTTGGCGCTGGGAACAGCAATCTTTGCTGAGTATCGAAGCACCAAACCACATCAGCTATCATGCCTTAAAATCAACAAAATTAGAAACCGAAGCGATTACCCAGATGTTTAGTAAAATGAAGCGGATTCTGGGAGCCAAAGCAACCAAACAAGAAGTGCAAAATGAAATAAAAAACTATAACATTTTACACTTCACTGGTTACGTGAACAACAACACAATTAATCCCCAACAATCAGAATTATTGCTTGCAGACTCAGATACACTAACTATTGCCGAAATTAGCACTACAACTTTAGCTGATTATAATTTGATTACCCTATCGGCAGGTGAAATCATTGATATTAATCAGCAAGTAATTACATCTGAATATGTGGGTATAGTTACCGCCTTAATGCAGCAAGGCGTTAAGCATATTCTCAGTCGTGAATGGATGGTAGAACCTGCGGTAAATGGTTTAGTAATGGTTGAATTTTACCGGAGATTGCAGCAAGGGAAGTCAGCCACAGATGCATTAAATGAAGCAATTATTTGGTTAAAGGAATTAACTGTCGGTGATTTAAAGAAATGGTACGATAACTTGTTAAGGAAATCGCCATTGGGTGGAGTCAGAATACAGGCACTTGTGGCAACTCAGCTATATAGAACTAATAATCTAGCTACAGATGAGAAGTTGTACAGTCATCCTTACTATTGGGCTGGATTTAAGATTAGTGGGAATTTTGACTAATCTACTATTTCTCATATCCCCTCAAGCAAATCTTCTAAATCTTACGTATTGTTAACCACATACCAGAAGATAAGACAACACTAGCGATCGCTGCGATCGTGATAATTTGATAAGCATCATTAAAATTAACTACCATTGTTTCTACCTCTTAAGTTGGTTTAAGTTTGGAATTTCTTTAAATACATACATACAATCCCAGTTTGCCAATTCCCTGAAAAAATGGTGTGAACTAAATCACTGACACTCAAAAATTTCATAATATGCCCACTAGGCAATTGCGGCTTTTACTGTTATTTGCTGGTTTTAACGTTTTTCAGAAGGGTAATGTTCAATTTACTCAAACAAAAAATCCCCCACCACATGGGTAGGGGATTTTTATTACTTAACTAACAATTAGCAACCGGAATTAACCGAACTTACCAGCCGTAGAAGCTATCAGGAATGCTGCGTAGGTAACGAAGTAGCCAACTGTAAAGTGAGCTAAACCAACCAAACGAGCTTGAACGATGGAGAGTGCAACAGGCTTGTCTTTCCAACGAACTAGGTTCGCAAGAGGAGTACGTTCGTGTGCCCAAACCAAGGTTTCAATCAACTCTTGCCAGTAGCCACGCCAAGAGATGAGGAACATGAAACCAGTCGCCCAGATTAAGTGTCCGAAGAGGAACATCCAAGCCCAAACTGACAGGTTATTCATGCCATATGGGTTGTAACCGTTGATTAACTGTGCGGAGTTCGCCCAGAGATAATCGCGGAACCAGCCCATCAGGTAGGTTGAGTTTTCGTTAAATTGAGCAACGTTTCCTTGCCAAATACCCAGATGTTTCCAGTGCCAGTAGAAGGTTACCCAACCAATGGTATTTAACATCCAGAACATGGAGAGGTAGAACGAGTCCCAACCGGAAATGTCACAAGTACCACCGCGTCCAGGACCGTCGCAAGGGAATGCGTAACCAAAGTCCTTTTTGTCGGGCATCAATTTAGAACCACGGGCATCCAAAGCACCCTTAACCAAAATCAAGGTGGTGGTGTGGATAGCCAACGCAAAGGCGTGGTGTACTAAGAAGTCGCCAGGACCAATGGTTAAGAAGAGGGAGTTGGTACCACTATTGATGGCATCCAACCAACCACCCAACCAAACGTTTCCGTAGTTGGGATAAGCAGTGTAAGCAACACTATCAGGATTGGAAAGTAAAGTATCCAAGCCGTAGAGTACTTTACCGTGAGCTGCTTGAATGAACTGTGCAAACACAGGTTCAATCAAGATTTGCTTTTCAGGTGTACCGAAAGCAACAACTACGTCGTTATGTACGTACAAGCTCAAGGTGTGGAAGCCTAAGAAAAGAGATACCCAGCTTAAGTGCGAGATAATCGCTTCTTTGTGCTTCAATACGCGATCAAGTACGTTGCCTTTATTTTGTTCGGGGTCGTAGTCACGAACCCAGAAGATAGCTCCATGAGCAAAGGCACCAACCATGAGGAAACCAGCAATATACTGGTGGTGGGTATACAGGGCTGCTTGAGTCGTGTAATCCCGTGCAATAAATGCGTAGGCAGGCAAAGAATACATGTGCTGTGCTACCAAGGAGGTAATTACCCCTAAGCAAGCCAAGTGCCAACCTAATTGGAAGTGTAAGGAGTTGTTGTAGGTTTCATATATACCTTGGTGAGGCATATTGAAAGGTCCTTCCACTTTTTTGCCAAAGAAGGTTTTGGCATCCATCATTTCTTTGATGCTGTGACCAATACCGAAGCTTGTTCGGTACATATGACCAGCAACAATAAACAGAACTGCGATCGCAAGATGGTGGTGTGCCATATCGGTCAACCACAGCGATTCAGTTTGTGGGTGGAAACCACCTAGGAAGGTCAAAATTGCTGTACCCGAACCAGTCGAAGTACCAAATATGTGACCTGCGGTATCTGGGTTTTGTGCGTACACACCCCAGTTACCAGTGAAGAAGGGGGTTAAACCTTCGGGGTGAGGCAAAGTAGTCAGGAAGTTATCCCAACCTACATGCTGTCCGCGAGATTCAGGAATAGCAACGTGTACTAAGTGACCAGTCCATGCCAAGGAGCTAACACCGAACAAACCAGCCAAGTGGTGGTTGAGGCGAGATTCGGCATTCTTGAACCAAGCCAAGCTGGGACGGAACTTAGGTTGTAAATGTAGCCAACCTGCGAACAAAAGCACGGATGCGAATAGGAGTAAGAACACCGAACCTGTATACAGGTCGTTGTTAGTACGCATCCCGATGGTGTACCACCAGTGATAAACACCGGAGTAAGCAATGTTTACAGGGTTGCTAGCACCAGCTTGGGTAAAAGCTTCTATAGCAGGTTTACCAAAGTGGGGATCCCAAATCGCATGGGCGATGGGGCGGATGTGAAGAGGGTCTTTAATCCACTGTTCAAAGTTGCCTTGCCAAGCGACGTGAAACAGGAGGCTCGATGCCCATAGGAAAATGATTGCCAGGTGACCGAAGTGAGTGGCGAAAATCTTTTGATAAAGATTTTCCTCCGTCATACCGTCATGGCTCTCAAAATCATTTCCCATAGCCATCGCATACCAGATCCGACGAGTCGTCGGGTCCTGTGCTAAGTCCTGGCTAAATTTTGGAAATTTTGTTGCCATAGGTTTTGAATAAATCCTCGTGAGATTTTGGATTTTAGATTTTAGATTCTGGATTAGTAGTCACAAACACCGTCGAAGTTTAAAGCGCTGGCAACCAACATGATTTTGAATCACAAATCCAAAATCCAAAATTCTTAGCGTTAGCCTACTGAAAGAATGTGCGCGTGGAAGAATGCCCACGTGGTGGCTATACCTCCTAAGAGATAGTGAGCAACACCAACTGCACGACCTTGAATGATGCTGAGAGCGCGAGGCTGAATAGCAGGAGCTACTTTAAGCTTGTTGTGCGCCCAAACAATCGATTCAATCAGTTCTTGCCAGTAGCCGCGACCGCTAAACAAGAACATTAAGCTGAATGCCCAAACAAAGTGAGCGCCTAAGAACAGCAAACCATAAGCAGATAATGCGCTGCCGTAGGAGTTGATTACCTGTGCAGCTTGTGCCCACAGGAAGTCACGCAACCAACCGTTGATGGTGATGGCACCTTGAGCAAAGTTACCACCAGTAATGTGAGACACATTACCAGCTGCGTCAACTGTTCCCCATACATCAGATTGCATCTTCCAGGAGAAGTGGAAAATTACAATCGACAAGGAGTTATACATCCAGAAGAGTCCGAGGAACACGTGGTCCCAACCAGATACCTGACATGTACCGCCACGACCAGGACCATCGCAAGGGAAGCGGAAGCCCAGGTTCGCTTTATCTGGAATTAAGCGAGAACTGCGAGCGAATAGTACGCCCTTAAGCAGAATCAGTACGGTTACGTGGATGGTGAACGCATGAATATGGTGCACCAAGAAGTCAGCAGTACCCAAAGCGATGGGCATCATTGCGACTTTGCCACCAACTGCGACGATACCGCCGCCGAAAGCATGGCTGACTACTTGCAATGCGTTAGGTGCTGTGCCACCGGGTGCTACAGTATGCAGGCTTTGTACCCACTGAGCAAACACTGGCTGCAACTGGATTGCAGTGTCGGAGAACATATCTTGAGGACGACCCAATGCGCGCATTGTATCGTTGTGGATGTAAAGCCCGAAGCTATGGAAGCCAAGGAACATTGACACCCAGTTGAGGTGAGAAATGATGGCATCGCGATGACGAATCACCCGATCCAATAAGTTGTTTTGGTTAACAACAGGGTCGTAATCACGCACCATGAAGATTGCTGCGTGTGCCGCACCGCCGACGATTAGGAAGCCGCCAATCCACATGTGGTGGGTGAATAAGCAGAGCTGTGTAGCGTAATCAGTCGCCAAGTATGGGTACGGAGGCATCGAATACATGTGGTGCGCGACAATGATTGTCAGCGAACCCAAGAAGGCAAGGTTTGTTGCCAATTGAGCGTGCCACGAGGTAGTCAAGTTTTCGTAAAGACCCTTGTGACCTTCACCAGTGAAAGGTCCTTTGTGGTTTTCAAGGATGTCTTTAATACTGTGACCGATACCCCAGTTGGTGCGATATTGGTGACCAGCAACAATGAACAGAACTGCGATCGCCAGATGGTGGTGCGCGATATCAGTCATCCACAAGCCGCCAGTTATGGGGTTTAAACCGCCTTTGAAGGTCAAGAAATCAGCGTATGCACCCCAATTCAACGTCCAGAAAGGAGTCAAACCGTTAGCAAAGCTGGGATACAACTCAATCAACAAGTCTTTATTGAGGATGAACTCGTGGGGTAAAGGTACGTCCTTGAGGGCGACACCTGCATCCAACAGCTTGTTAATTGGGTTTGATACGTGAATCAAATGACCAGTCCAACCCAAAGAACCGCAACCAAGCAATACTGCCAAGTGGTGGTTGAGCATTGACTCAACGTTTTGGAACCACTCCAGTTTGGGAGCGCGTTTGTGGTAATGGAACCAGCCTGCAAATAAGAACAAGCCAGCCAAAACCAAACCGCCGATCGCAGTGCAATAAAGTTGGAACGAGTTGGTTATACCCCAACCACGCCAAACCTGGAATAAACCAGAGGTGATTTGAATACCGTGGAAGCCACCGCCAACATCACCGTTTAAAATGTCTTGTCCCACAATGGGCCAAACAACCTGAGCGCTAGGTTTAACACCTAGAGGATCGCTTAACCAAGCTTCGTAGTTGGAAAACTTAGCGCCGTGGAATATCATGCCGCTCAACCACAGCGTTACAACAGCCAAGTGACCGAAGTGTGCTGCGAATACTTTGCGGGAAATGTCTTCTAAATCGCTTGTATGTGTATCAAAATCGTGGGCGAGGGCGTGAAGGTTCCAAATCCAAGTGGTGGTTTTTGGACCTTTAGCTAAGGTTCTGTCGAAGTGTCCGGGGTTTCCCCATCTCTCAAATGAAGTTGGTACCGGATCATTATCAACAATGACTCTTGCTTTTTTCTCCCCTCGCTCCGGAGGACTAATCGTCATTCGACCTCCTCTCTTAAAAGGGATTGAGGAATTATGTACGCCACTAGTTGTCTCCGCAGCATTCTCAGCTTGTCGCTTCCCCAAATTTTAGATGACCTAAATCGGAGCCGCGAGAAGACCCTATGTGGAAAGTGGTTTCTGTTGAATTATAAAGTCATATCTCCCATATAGTTAGAGACAATTTAACAATAATTTAAAATCCCTCAATCTACCGTGGATTCTGCTTTCTACGTCCTTACCTTTGGGGAAAATGTCAATAGTTTATTCATTTAATTTACAAAGGTAAACAATTCGCAAACTTTATATTTGTGCCACTGTATCTTCAAGTGTGCTATCAAAAGTCTTCAGTTCCGGGAAAATGAGAAAGAAAGGGGTGAAAGAGCTTATTAAACAAGGGTTTTTAGTCTTAATTTTTTATGTTTTTTCTCAAATTGCCAGATTTATTACAACATAAATTAAAATTTGTATTATAGATGATACAAATTTTAATTTATTAATTGTTGATTATAAATCGATTATAAAATTTAGTAAAAATTGATACTAAATAAATCAAGAGATTGAGAAATTTATAGGCACAGGAGTCATAAAAAATATATTCCTGATGATTATTTACCTTTCCCAATCTCCTCTTCTGTCTTTCTATTCTGAGGGTATGGGAACTAGCCCTTGCAAAGAGGAATATTTAACCTTGGGAATATGGTTGAGGGCGAACAATTTAAGCCAAAATGATTTTTCAGTTGTTGATGAGGTATAACTGGTGAGATTGATCAACTTTTGGTTCATAGGAGCGATCGCAAAGTCTTGGCCTTGGGATTGTGGAATAATTAAAAAAGCCACAAAATCCTTAATAGCGATCGCACTAATTTTAAGTTTGAGTAGTTGTGGAGGAAAAGCTGTTAGTCAGGAACCCTTTATATCGGGAAAGGTGCGAGACAACCCACAATTAACTAATCAAATTTCTGAAGTTTCCCCACCTTCAGTTATTCAAGAATTACGGCGCAGCTTAGAGAAGAATCAACCACAAGTCAAAATAGTTAGTCCTAAATTGGACGAAGTTCTGGAAAACGACGCGGTGGATGTTCGCTTTCAAGTTAAAGATTTACCAATATTTCAGGATTCGCAATATAAATTAGGTCCTCATTTGCATGTAATCCTTGATAATCAACCTTACATAGCTGTTTACGATATTAATCAGCCTTTAACTTTATCCAACTTGTCTGCGGGTACGCATACATTGCGGGTTTTTGCATCACGCCCTTGGCACGAAAGTTTTAAAAATGAAGGAGCATATGCACAAACCACGTTCCATATCTTTACTAAAACTGACGAAAATAATCCCAACATATCCCAACCTTTATTAACATATAGTCGCCCTAAAGGTGAATACGGAGCAGAACCTATTCTTTTGGATTTTTATCTAACTAATGCACCGCTACAAATTGCTGGTAAGGATATTTTAAAAGATTACATTGGGGATTGGCGAATTCGCTGTACGATTAATGGTGAAAGCTTTGTATTAGATAGGTGGGAATCTGTATATTTGAAAGGATTTAAACCAGGTAAAAACTGGGTGAAGCTTGAATTTTTAGATGGACAAGGTAAAGTTGTTAAAAATGTTTTTAACACTACAGTTAGAAGTATTGATTACGAACCAAGAGGTAAAGATACACTTTCCAAAATTATTCGAGGTGAGCTTTCAGCCGAACAAGTTCGTAGCATTATAGACCCTAATTATACTGCTAAAATACCTGTTGTGGAACCGACAGTAAGAGCAACACCAACGATTGAACCAAGAATTGAACCAAATTTAGACGCTATACCAAAAACACAAATAAAAGAAGAAAAACCAACAGTTACTGAAGTTAATATTCCTGAAATTCAAGTACCTGTTGTAATCCCCAAAGTTGAATTACAACAACCTGAAACATCAAAATATGGAGAATTATCTCAACCGGAAACAGTGAAATCACCGACACTGAAACCCAGTTTAAAAGCGACACCAGAATCCACAGCGAGGGAAACACTCAAAACACCTGAGTTAGTTCCAGAAATAATTAACAAAACAACCATACATGAGATTCCTAAAGCTCCACAAGAAACATCAAAGTTTGGTAAATATTTCCAACATTCACCTGCAAATCCATCTGTAGAAAAACCTGTAGTTACACCCATAACTACACCATCCGCATCACCAGCATTACAATCTCCCTTACCTAATAATCAGCCAAGTATTTCACCGGATACACCGAATGTAATAGATACTCCCAGAATTGAAGAAACTCCCACACCAACACAACCCGCAAAATCTAGATTTAGTAAATATTTACAAAGTCCTCAGGTAATACCCACACCAGTAACTAAACCTGTTGAAACTCAAGCTGTTGAACCTCAGCTTCAACCAACACCAGAAGTAATTCCAGTTGAAAAAACAAATGTATTACAGCAACAAGTAACGAATCAGTTAGAGAAGATTAAATCAAGTAAGTTTTTGCAGCGTTTGCAACTACCAAAACCTGATACTTCTGCCAATGTAGAAACAAAAGAAACTGAGGCAAGTGAAGAAAATTAGTAGTCATTAAACCTGTATTCAATGGAATCTAGCTCAATCTTTTCCTTGTAGAAAAGAGACTAAAACCCTAGTGCATTGAAATGGGAAATTAGACTTTTTCAGTCTCTCTCCTATATAAGGTATGGAGAGAGGTATCTTTTCAGTATTCGGGTTCAATTAAAGCAAACCAAACGCCGAGTTTAGACACTTCGGCAAGTTACCTTCGACAAGCTCAGGGCATCGCAGTACATCGCTCCTCTCAACCCTAGTTCAACAGTTGTTTTGAGCATTAAGCGTAGTCAAAATGAACAAATAATTCCACCTTCCTAGTTATTATTTGTAGTGTAGCTTGCGACTTTATCAGAAATTGCTTGCGCCTCTACACTGGAGAAGTAAGTTAATTAAAATTATAAAAAACTTTAGAGATGCTTTCTTATATATAGTTATGAAATTATTCAATAATTGTGTTCGCGCACCACATTTACCACAAAATAATTCTTGGTTGAATACTGATAAACCTTTATCTATTAAAGAATTAAAAGGTCGAATTATTATTTTAGATTTCTGGACTTATTGTTGTATAAATTGCTTGCATGTATTGCCAGATTTAAAATATCTCGAAAATAAATATCAAGACAGCCTCACAATTATTGGTGTACATTCGGCAAAGTTTGAGAATGAAAAGGATATCGAAAATATCCGTCAAGCAATTATAAGGTACGACATAGAACATCCTATATTAGTAGATAATAACTTTCAAGTTTGGCAAGATTATGCAGTACGTGCTTATCCAACATTAATAGTAATTAATCCTCAAGGTTATATTGTAGCATCAAGAATTGGTGAAGGTAAACGTGATATTTTAGAAGAATTAATTCAGCAAATAATCGAACAACATACTAAACAAAATACAATTAACTTTCAACAATTAAATTTAACTTTAGAAAAACAGCGATCGCCTATAATTACACCTTTATCTTTTCCTGGTAAAGTATTAGCAACAAATGTAGGTTTATTTATTGCTGATACTGGATATAATCGCATTATTCACACCTCTTTGACAGGTGAAGTATTCAATATAATTGGTACTGGTAAAGCTGGTTTAAGCGATGGTAATTTCACAGAAGCAGAATTTTCAGCACCGCAAGGAATGACATTTGATTCGGAAAATCAAATTCTCTACATTGCTGATACAAATAATCACAGCATTCGCCAAATTGACTTAATTAAACAACAAGTAAAAACCATTGCTGGCACTGGAAAACAAAGTCGTAATATTCATCCTCATGATGGTAAAGGATTAGAAACAGCCTTAAACTCACCTTGGGATTTGGTAAAAGTAGGTAAAAATTTATTTATTGTGATCGCAGGTTCACATCAAATATGGAAAATGGATTTAGATAGTAATATTATTGGCACTTATGCGGGTACTGGTGCTGAGGCTTGTTATGATAGCAACCTTGTAGAATCAGTATTTGCCCAGCCGAGTGGTATTACTACTAATGGTGATGAATTATTCATAGCTGATAGTGAAAATAGTACAATTCGTGGTGTGGGATTAAGAACACTAAAAGGAGAATCTGCACAAGTAAGAACAATTTGTGGAAGCGGGAATTTATTTGAATTTGGTGATAAAGATGGTGTTGGGAAAGATGTATTGCTGCAACATTGTTTAGGAATTGAATATGCAGATGGTAATATTTGGATTGCTGATACTTATAACCACAAAATAAAATGTATTAATCCAAGTACAGGTGAATGTAAAACTGTGCTGGGTAATGGTGAATATGGTTTGCAAGATGGTATTGGTATTAATGCACGATTTTCGGAACCATCTGGATTAAGTATTTTTGGAAATTATCTATATATTGCAGATACAAATAATCATGTGATTCGGCAAGTTGATGTAAATAGCTTGGAAGTGACAACTTTAAATTTTCCAGGGTTATGTTCTCCAGATTTTTGTATTCCAACTAATCTTGAATATTAGTCCTATTTAGTTACAATCAAATTAAATGATAAAAAAAGAGACTAAAAATGTTAGATTTTAATCGTTCTCATAGCAAAGTTAATGAAGAAATGGGAGAGGTAAGAGTAAAAGTTAAATTAACCAATGCTGTTGATGAAATTTTGGTTAATCGTGGTTTATTAAACCCAAGTCAGCTACGAGTAATTGAAACACAAGCACTTGTAGATACTGGCGCTGTGAGAACTGTTTTGCCAATGAATATAGTTCAACAGCTTGGTTTAAAAATTAGAGGTCAGCAAAATGCACAATATGCAGATGGAAGGGAAGAAAGTGTAGGATTAACAGAACCTGTAATTATTGAGATAGAAGGACGTGAAACAACCGAGGTTACATTAGTTACGGGAAATGAAGTTTTAATCGGTCAAACTGTTTTAGAGACTTTAGATTTATTAGTAGATTGCAAAAATCAATGTTTAATTCCTAATCCCAAACATCCTAACTATCCAGTATTTAGAATTTAAAAGTAACAATTATGAATACAATTCATCATATTACTCAACGACTCACATGGGAAAATGCAAAACTTGCTGGTAGCTATCGTGCAGATTCTCTAAAAACAGAAGGATTTATTCATTGTTCAACACGATCGCAACTTATTAAAACGGCTAATAAATTCTTTAAAAATCAAACTAATCTAGTCCTTTTATATATTGATAAAAATAAAGTTCAAGCGGAAATTAAATACGAACCTGCGGATAATGACTTGTTCCCCCATATTTATGGTGAACTAAATGTGGATGCTGTATACCAAGTCATTGATTTTGAAGCAGATACAACAGGTTTATTTCATTTACCTGAAAATCTTTAAAAATCAATCTCCTCGGAAATTCTTTCGACCTCTCTGGGTAAAATTAAATACAAAAAGTATTCCTAACTACAACCTTTGAGCTAAAATTCTCGCTAAAGTCATAATTCATACATAGAAATCAGGGCGAGACAAGTGCGAGAAACAAGACCAGAAGAGGCATCTGCAACCACAGGAAAGTTGACATTGTTAGAGAAATCTCTAGCTGCGATCGAAGAATTAGGAAATAAATTACCCGACCCTTTAACACTATTCTTTATATTATCGCTGCTGGTAATAGTAGTTAGCGCGATCGCCGCTTCCGTTGGTTTATCTGTAGTTCATCCCGGTAATGGCAAAGCGATCGCAGCAGTATCACTTCTGACACCTGACGGTATCCGTAAAATATTTACGCAAGCAGTTAAAAATTTTGTTGAATTTCCCCCATTGGGTACAGTTTTAGTCGCAATGTTAGGTGTTGGTGTTGCCGAAGCCACTGGCTTACTGGCAGCGCTTCTGCGGGAAGTCGTGATGATTACACCTAGAAGATTAATTGCCCCGACTGTAATTTTTGCTGGTGTGATGGCAAATGTCGCATCAGATGCTGGTTATGTGGTGCTTGTTCCACTGGGCGCTGTGATTTTTCTGGCATTTGGCAGGCATCCTTTAGCGGGTTTAGCTGCGGCATTTGCGGGGGTTGCGGGAGGATTTAGTGCGAATTTACTCATCAGTTCCCTCGACCCTTTGTTAGCAGGATTGACACAAACAGCAGCACAATTAATTAAGCCTGAATATCAAGTGAATGCAACCGCTAATTATTATTTTATGGCGGTTTCTACATTCTTAATTACATTAATTGGCTGGTTTATTTGCGAGAAAATTGTCGAACCGCGTTTGGGTGTATATACAGGTGTCGGTGCTAGTGAAGTTGATATGCAAATGGAGGAGGTTTCTGTTCGGGAAAGAAAGGGTTTACGTTGGGCAGGGTATGCTTTTTTAGCATTCATAGCATTTATTTTGGTTTTACTAATTCCACCGCAAGGTATTTTACGAGACCCAGAAAAATTCACAATTATTCCTTCCCCTTTCATTGAGGGAATCGTATTTATTATTGCCCTAGCTTTTCTAATTCCTGGTATTGTTTACGGTAAAGTTGCAGGCACAATTCAAAATGATAAAGATGTCGCCAAAGCTTTGGGTAATTCCATGAGTGGAATGGGTTATTATATTGCTCTGGCTTTTTTCGCAGCACAATTTATCAGTTATTTTGCTTGGAGTAATTTGGGGATAATTGTTGCAGTTAAAGGTGCTGATTTTTTAAAAGCGACTGGAATTACTGGGGCACCACTACTAATATTATTTATTCTTATTAGTGTTTTAATTGATATGTTTGTTGGTTCCGCTTCTGCGAAGTGGGCAATAATGGCTCCCATATTTGTACCGATGTTTATGTTGTTGGGATATTCACCGGAATTGGTGCAAGCTGCATATCGAATTGGCGATTCTACAACTAATATTATTACGCCTTTGATGCCTTATTTCCCTATAGTAGTAGCCTTTGGTCAAAAGTACGATCGCAATTTGGGTATTGGTACTTTAATTTCTCTAATGTTGCCTTATTCGATTGCTTTTTTGATTGCTTGGTCGGTGTTATTTATGATTTGGTTTGTGTTAGGTTTACCTTTAGGACCCGGTGCGGCGATGAGAATTTAATAATTTTCAATGTATTTCAATTTAGGATTAATTAACTTTAGCTGAGGATAAGTAATCAATGGAAAATCAACCAATCGAACTAAAAATATATGTAGAACAAATGGCTTTATTGGTAGATTTGAATTTACGTGAGGAATATAAAGATGGGGTAACTGCTAATTTTGAGAGAATTCAAAAGATTGCAAAATTGGTAAATGAATTTGATTTACCAGAAGAAATTGAAGTTGCACCAGTCTTTGAACCATAAGAGAGGAATTAATATCCCTAACTTTTTCAATAAGTCGGGGATATTTAGAATAATATCTAGAATAACAATTGAATAATTATCAGCCTATAAAATTTTCGATTAATTATGGATTTATTTAAATTAGATGCGATCGCAATTACAACTGCTATCCAAGCAGGTAAAATTAGTGCTGTTGATGTTACCAAAGCTACTTTAGCGAAAATTACAGCCAGCAATGACGAATTCAATTGTTTTACTGCTCTCACTACTGAAACAGCACTAGCTGATGCAGAACGTATCGATCAAGAAATTATTGCTGGTAACAACCCTGGTGTACTTGCAGGTGTACCTTTTGCAGTCAAAAATCTTTTTGATATTCAAGGTTTAACTACACTTGCAGGTGCAAAAATCAACGCAGAAAATCCTCCCGCAACCGAAGATGCTACTGCTATCAAAAAATTAAAACAAGCAGGTGCAATACTCGTAGGAGCGTTAAATATGGATGAGTATGCATATGGGTTTGTGACAGAAAATTCTCATTATGGTGCGACTCGCAACCCCCATGATATTAACCGAGTCGCTGGAGGTTCATCGGGAGCTTCTGCTGCTGCGGTTGCTGGGGGTTTGCTGCCTCTGACACTCGGTTCAGATACTAATGGCTCGATTCGGGTTCCTGCGGCTTTATGTGGTGTATATGGCTTCAAACCCACCTATGGAAGATTATCCCGTGCCGGAGTCGCCTTATTTTCCAGCAGTTTCGATCATATTGGCACATTTACACGTTCAGTGCGGGATACAGCGATCGCATTTGATATTTTACAAGGATATGACGAACGCGATCCCATCTGCACAAACCGTCCAAATGTAGAGACGCGATACATCGCGTCTCTCCCCGATATTGATGGAATTAATATTGATGGAATTAGAATTGCGATCGCATCCGCATATTTCACCCAAAAAGCAGAACCAGAAGCATTAGAAGCGGTGCAAAAAGTCGCTGATGCATTGAATATAAAAAATTACATTACCATACCCGAAAGCCATCGTGCCCGTGCTGCTGCCTTTGTGATTACTGCTGTAGAAGGTGCGAATTTGCATTTTCATAAATTACGCGATCGCCCACAAGATTTTGATCCAGCAACACGCGATCGTTTTTTAGCAGGTGCTTTAATTCCCAGTCAATGGTATCTTCAAGCGCAACGTTTTAGAAGATGGTATCGCGATCAAGTTCGAGAAGTTTTCGCCAATGTCGATGTTATTATCGCTCCAACTACACCAATTACTGCACCATTAATTGGACAACAAACAATGATTTTGGATGGTGAAGAAATACTCGTGCGCCCCTATTTAGGACAATTTACGCAGCCTTTATCATTTATTGGTTTACCAGTTTTATCAGTGCCAATTCACAGAGCAAATGCTCTACCTTTAGGTGTGCAAATCATCGCCGCACCTGACAATGAAGCCAAGATTTTACAAGTTGCAGGATTATTGGAAAGTATGGGTGTAATTTCCTCTGGAAACCTGTAGAAACCCACGCGAAAACCTGAAATAGCCTATTTGATAATTAATACCAAAAAATACCAAAATCCAAAGTGCCAGGTATCGATTTTCCAGAACGCTTATGTTTCCGTAGAAATCTTCTATTTTACAAATCTTTATAAAAAGCTGAAGCGCTTATATGTTACAGTCTGCAAGTCTCTGCGTGAGAGAAGAGAAAATAATAACATATCTTCGATACCAGGCATCATAAGACCTGTGAATAGGCACAATAGGCATATGCCCCTGTGGGGCATTTAGGTTCCAAATATAGTCATCAAAATTTAACCAACCTCCCCACTCTTTTCCTTTCCAACCTACGCGATCACCAAAAGCATCCCACACTTTCTCATTATATTCTCGTTTACCACCTAAACTTTGGTAAATTTCTTTTTGGACACTAAAACCAAAATGACCGTTGCTAGCAGATACCCAAAGTGTATCAATAATACGCAAATCCTCACAAGGGAAATTATCTATATCTTCAACATCTAAATAGCCTTGTTTTTCCTTTCGCGCAACTTGCAGCATTACTTTAAAAGTTTCTTCATCAGCTTTTCTCCATTCACCCCGCATTAAATATTCTGCTAGTTGACTATATTTTGCAGGTAACTTACAGCGAACTAAACGAATTGCTATTTTGGTATCTTCTGAAATATTGTATTGCTTTCGCTCTGTTGGCGTTGGTAATCTATACCATGTCACTTTATCACTTAACTGGCTACTTTTATCCCTCGTAGTTAACCAGTTACATAGTTGACTTGCCTGTTCTATACTATCTAAATTGATAATACTTTTGCCTGTTCCTTTGGTAAAGTTTCTAAAATTACGATGTTTTGATGATTGACAAGCTATTTCGCATTCAAAGAATTCATATTCAGCGACAGTAATATAGCTATTATCAATTTCTAAATTCTCACCAATCTGCACAAAGCTATTTAATCTTTTTGCTAATTTAACCTCTACCGCTAAATTAAAAATTTCTGAATCATCAGATTCCAACCCAGTATCAAGTTTATCAGTAATTTGTTGCTTTACTTGTGAATCCATTCGCCAACCTTCTTCTTCATAATCTGCCACAGCTAAGAAAGCATTTACCGAAGGAGAAGGCATATTTATAACTGCACGAATTAAATTAGTTGCATCATTAACTGCTGCATAAAGACGAATAGTTTCAGCCCACCAAGAATTATTGATATTATCAATCAAAATATATTCTCGATTGGAATCCTTGATTTCAACCGCAGCTAAATATTCTTGAAAACTTAAATGAGCGAATTCATAAATATCAACTTCTTTTTCTACTAACAACCCACAATCATCGCGAATATGTCTGATAAAATCTTCAGAACCGTTGAAGTGAGATGGTAATGTATTAAACTGCTGCTGAATATAACTAATACCTTCAGCTAAACTAAATTCGCGTACTTGCTTTTCCATTAAAACTAATGCTAATTCTTGCAAAACAGATTGTTTTTGCGAAGCTGTTAAAGCATCATGTATATTTTTCGCACGTTGACGTTTTTCCAATAATATTTGACAAATCTCTTTATATAGCTCAACCCTTTTACCCGGTAAAACATTACCCCGACGGTGAACTGTAGCAATCATTGTCAGCAACAAAGGATTTACAGCCATTGCGGCAATAGCTCGACTATTTTGGGAATCTTGAAGTCGATTAATTAACTTATTTGCTTGTTCTCTAGCTGCTTGTTTCACTCCTTCATCATTTTGCCCAGCACGACTTTTTATCTCAGTTTGTAAATACCAACTATGCAAAAACTCTTTGATTTGTTCGCGTTTAAATGGTTGTACTTCTAACCTGACGGGGCGACAAAACAGTCTAGAAAGCTTATTTGGTAAAGAGTGTAGCGATTCGTGGTAAGAAAAGATAGGTCTAGTTATGTCAAGAAGACCTATCTAATGATAATGTTGCCTGAATTGTACCAAAAACATTTAAAAAGTCAACTCAGCCTTGCGGATTACATCTTTCTTAAAATTTTGATTGCCCTGCTGCAATCAATTAAAAAAGTTAGTTTGGAAACCTTAGCTACAGTTCTACCAATTCCAATTACATTTGAAAGCCGGAGAAAGAGAATACAGAGGTTTCTATCATTACCAAACCTCTCAATTGAAAAAATTTGGTTCCCGATTGTTACCACATGGTTAGAGACAGAATTCACCTCCGAAAAAATAGTTCATGTAGTAATTGACCGTACAAATTGGGCTTGTGTAAATTTGTTTATGGTTAGTGTTGTTTGGGATAAAAGAGCGTTTCCAGTATATTTTGAATTATTACCCAAATTAGGTAGTAGTAATATTAATGAACAAACAGCAATTATTTCTAAAGTTTTACCAGTTTTCAAAAATCATAAAATTTGCGTATTAGGAGACCGAGAATTTTGTTCGATAAAACTGGCAAACTGGCTTAGAGAAAGAAGCATTTACTTCTGTCTTCGTATTAAAAAGAATCATTTAGTTGAGATGCAAACAGATATTTGGTTAGAATTAAATGAGCTAGGATTATCTCCAGGTGTCTCTTTCTTTTTGAAAGGAGTAAAAGTTACAAAATCTCAAGGTTTTACAAGCTTTAATCTTGCATGTAAATGGAAGCGGAAAATCTTGGGAGTGGCACCCGAAGAAGGATGGTTTATTTTAACAAATTTAGATAGTTTAGAGTCGGCGATCGCTTACTATAAAAAAAGATTTGATATTGAGGAAATGTTTCGAGACTTTAAGAGTGGTGGTTATAATCTAGAGGGGACTAATGTATCTGGTGAACGGTTAATTGTTCTAATTACATTGATTGCGATTGCTTACACTTCTGCCACAATTCAAGGACAAGAAATAAAACGTAAAGGAATACAGAAATATGTTGGTCGTGTTAAAGAATATGGGCGAACCCAAAGGCGACATAGCAGTTTTTATATCGGCTTATACGGCAATAATTGGGTCAATTTTATGGAACCTTGTATAGAATTAGTAACCGAATTAATGAAATTTAATATCAATAAGCGAAAGTATTATCAACGAGGATTGAGAGCTATGAGGCTTATTTTATCTGCCTCCTAGCGATTTTTGTCGCCCCGTCAGACTTCTAACTCACTAACTTGAACCTGTCGCTGCAATTCTCGATAACCGTTAGGACGGGAAGTAAGAATAAATGTAGTATCTGGGTAAGCTTCCATTTGCCTATCTACCCAAGTTCTCACATGCTGACGTTGGTTTTTATCGGCAACTTCATCTAAACCATCCAGCAAAATTAAAAATCTATTTCTCTGTAGATTTTTCCGTAACCAATGAATGGGTGGATTTAGTGGTTTATTATTAATTTTTAGTTTGCTAAGCTGCTGTTTAATTAAATCTTCTAAAGCTGGATTATTATTAGAAATTTCGTCTCTGATTTCACGAAGATAAAATAATATCGGAATTAATTGTGGTGGGCGAGGATGAATTTTAGTTTCTTTTTTAGTTGCATAAATTAGCGTCAAGTGTCTCAAAAGTGTAGTTTTACCAGAACCAGGTCTACCTAAAATTACAATTTTAGTAAATTGATTTTTTACACTTTTATTTGCTGCTAAAAAATCCCAAATTGATTTTTCTCGATCATTATTTTCTATATTACTAATGTCAGAATTACGAGATTGGTTCTGAATTTTAGGAATCATGTCTTGCCTAGCATTATTAACGCTATTTGCTGAGATTTTCAACTGGACAAAGACATTTTTTAATTCCAAAGTCCACTCATTATCTAATCCTTGAGTTTCAAAATCTCGACATTTATATTCCAACGCTTTGTAATAATCGCGTTGAAATGGCGAAATTACATCTTCAAATTTATTTTTTATCCAAGTTGCCGCACTCACAGCACCTTGCTTTTGATATTGCTCCCAAAATGCAGAAACTTCGGCAATTAATGTCTTAAAAAAATCCTGAGTGGCAATTATGGCTGTAATTATTCCCGTCAAAATTAGTGAAATAACTGCCTGAATTAGCTGTTGCTTGAAAATTAAATGTATTGTTAGAGCTATACCAAAACCAGGAATTAACCAAATTAGCCACGATCGCAATTTTTTTGGCAATATTAATACAGGTGGTAATATCGCTCCCAATGCAAACATTACCAATGATATATAAGAGACTGGCTCTTGAAATCCTTTGGGTACTAAATTTAAATATGATAGTGCAGTTAATATTCCTCCCCCCAACAAAGGTAAAAATCCACCTATCCAGTTATTATTGTTAGCTTGATTTGGAAATGTTGAGTTTTGCTGCTGGGAATCATTGGATAGAATAGTTAGAATTATTTGGAAAAGTATACAGCCAATTGTTAAACCCAAAATTGTCGAGTTAGATACGCTATCTGGTTTGACTGGTAATTGATTGATTAACCAACCTAGTCCACCATTGCTGGAAATTAGCAGTAATGGAAGAAGTAAGTTTTTAGTCGATCCCGACATAGATATTTTTCAGTGGATATACAGTATTCAACCTGCCTACTTTATACTTTAGCGTAAGTTGAGTAAATATATCTGGTAGCTATATCTAGTAATGCGATCGCACTTCAAATTATTAATTATTTCTTAACTAAGCTGATGTGCAGCTAAATTACATAAATTGAAAACATCAAGTTATTGTATTATGGGCATCTTGCCCGCGTCTAATATAGAAATTAAATGCGCCAAAGCTGATTATTTTAGTGAATAATAAAAACTGGTATGCACTCTCGTACTTTTTAGTTTAAACCCGCAAAAAAGCAGGAGGATAAACAACCTCACCTTGATATTTCGCTTGAAAGTTTTCCAAAACCTTCACCATAAAAACATCTTCAGGAACATCAAAGGGAGACTTAATTCCATAAATTACTGACGACACAAAACCAAAGCGATTGTAAAACAAAGGATAACCTAGGACAACTGCTAAAGCCTCACCCATAGCATTAGCTTTTTCTAAGCCATGTCTAATTAAAGCACTACCAATACCTTGTTTTTGAAATTCAGGCATTACAGCTACAGGTGCTAGACTCAATACCCGCAATCTTTCCTCTCCAACGAGATGGATATAGCTGAACATCAAATGAGCGACTATAAAATTATCAATTTCTACAACTAGAGAGAGTTCGGGAATATAAAAGTGAGAATTACGAATTGCAGTAACTAAATTAGCTTCATTTTCTCTACCGAATGCCAAAGTATTGACTTCCGCTATTTGTTGATAATCTTGCGTAGTTTCAACACGAATTTGCATAATTTAAATTAATCAATAAACTGGAACTTTTCGCCAAGAGCGATCGCTAATTTATAGTTATGCAAACTACAGTATTATGAGAATACTCGTTTCATAATTAATTCGGATTAATTCGGCAGAATTAGAGAGGAGGAGGGGGGGAAGTAAAGTTAAGCAAGATGAAAAAAATTTCACTCCCAAGCATATAAATAACTCTTTCCCTTTCCCTGTCCCCCTTTCCTATTTTTCCCAATTAATGTAATCGCAGTTACAGTCAAAATTGAGGTTAACGGAACATACTACTTACAGAGCTATCTTCGTGTATGCGCCAAATTGTTTCCCCAAGTAGATTTGCCACCGAGAGAACCACTAACTGTGGGAAGCTTTTACGGAGTTCTTCGGGCGATGTATCGCAGCCTCCGATGGGAATTGTATTGGTGACAATGACTTCCTCTAACAAACCGCTTGATAAGCGTTCAATCGCAGGTGGCGAAAAAACTGCGTGGGTTGCACAGGCGTATACTTGTCTTGCACCCTCTTGGCGTAATAACTTTGCACCTTCGGTGATAGTACCGCCAGTATCAATCATGTCGTCAACCAAGACTGCGGTTTTTCCTTTGACATCACCGATGACATTTAAGACTTCGGCAACGTTGTGTGCTTGGCGACGTTTGTCGATGATTGCCAGTGGGGCATCATTGAGCTTCTTCGCAAATGCTCTAGCTCTTGCCACACCACCAACGTCAGGGGAGACTACAACAATATCCTCAAATTTTTTGCTGGCTAAATAGTCAAAGATGACTGGCGAGCCGTAAACATGATCGAGAGGTATATCGAAATAGCCCTGAATTTGTGCTGAGTGCAAGTCCATCGCCAGGACGCGATTTGCACCTGCTTCGGTAATCAGGTTTGCAATCAATTTGGCTGTGATTGACTCCCGTCCTGCGGTTTTACGATCCGCACGGGCATAGCCATAATATGGAATGACTGCTGTTACTTGTCTTGCAGATGCCCGACGGCAGGCATCAATCATAATTAGCAGTTCCATTAAGTTGTCGTTCACAGGATTGCAGCAAGGTTGGATGAGATAGACATCGCAACCTCGAATTGATTCCTGAATTTGAACGTACAGTTCTCCGTCCGCAAAACGTTTGCGAATCATCGGTCCCAAATCCATCCCCAGATAGCGGGCGACTTCTTGGGAAAGTGGTAAGTTGGCAGAGCCAGAGAACAGCCGCAGGCGATTGTTTTCGTTTAGTCCTGTTGGCGCTGGCTGCACTTTTAAAGTTGCAGAACTAAGCACAGCAGATCCTCGATGTGCATTCATGGCAATCTTATCATCAGAAGATATTTGGCTTACTGGAGTAGAACGACTAAAAAAAAGATGTATCAGTTTTTGAAGCTTTGATAAAAAATTTCAAAGTTTCTTCGTAAAACTAAACCACATCAATCTTTGAGCGCCTCTCCGACGTAACCATTGACAGCTTAACAGAGATTAAGTCTAGAAATAAGACTGATCTTTTGATTTTTTAGTTTAGAAGTAAAAATCAAGTAAAAATCAAAAACATCTTCATGTTTACTTAGTAGAGTAATTTAACCCTACTAACTTAATTTATAGCCGATCAAAAAGATTCTCAACTGAATTGATCTGGAATTTTTAATTGATCGATTGATAAAGAATATTAGGATTCCGGAGTCAGTATCCTCAGTGTAGTATTCAATTAAGTGCGATCGCGTAGTTTTTCCTAGTCAGGCGAGGAATGGTCTGCTCTGTGAGAATCCTTTTCTTGTTAAGCTGGGGTGAAAATAGTATTATGCAAGTCGTTTGACTGCGACTTAGCTAGTATGAGCTACAGCAGCAACTATATAATTATCGCTATTCTATTTATGGGAGTTCTCGTTGCACTCCCGTAATTTTTGCGGATATTTTTGGGGAACATTCACTCCAAAGCGCGATTTCCTCTTCTGTTGCAATTAGTGCAATTCAATTAAATCAATAGAACCATGCAACCACCCATTCCAGTCGGCACAATCCTCCAAAATCGTTACCGAATTATTAATATTCTGGGTCAGGGCGGATTTGGTAGAACCTATCTGGCAGAAGACCAGCGTCGCTTTAATGAGCCTTGTGCGATTAAAGAATTGATTCCAATTGCAGCAGGGAATAGTTCTAGTTGGGAGAAAGCACAACAGTTATTTCAGCGCGAGGCGGAAATACTGTATCAAATTCAACATCCGCAAATTCCCCAGTTTCGCGAGCGTTTTGAGCAGGAGCAAAGGTTATTTTTAGTACAAGATTATGTTGAGGGCAAGACATACCGGACTTTATTGGAAGAAAGAAAAGTAATTGCTGGTGTATTTAACGAGCAAGAAGTTTTACATTTGTTGCGTTCTTTACTTCCCGTTCTCGAATATCTTCATGGTCGAGGAATTATTCATCGAGATATTTCTCCAGAAAATATTATTCTTAGACAAAAAAATATAAATGAGGGCAGTGGGAACCGCGATCGCGAACCTGTTTTAATTGATTTTGGTGTAGTTAAGGAACTGGCGAATAAGTTACAATCCCTCGAAGGTAATACTTCGGTGACATCGGTAGGAAAATTAGGTTATGCCCCGTCGGAACAAATGCAAACAGGAAGGGCTTATCCGAATAGTGACTTGTATGCTTTGGCGGTGACAGCGATTGTATTGCTGACTGGGAAAGAACCTCAAGAACTTTATGATGAGAATTTAGCCTTGTGGACTTGGCAACGCTTTACCAATGTCAATCCACGATTTGCCCAAATCTTGAATAAGATGTTGAATTACATACCGGGCGATCGCTTTCAAACAGCAGGCGAGGTGATCAAGGCTTTAAAATTAATCGACCAGCCAGCAGTAGTAAACCCAAACCTATCCAATATACAAACCATGGCTGTTGGTCGTCGTCCGGAACCCATACAATCCTCCACTACGCCAAAGCAACCTGAACCCGAAATCCGCGATCCCAATCGTTCAGTTTTAGATAATCCCCTTGCTGTTGGTGCAATTGGTGCTGCCGTTGTGGTCTTAGCTGGTTTTGGCTCTTGGGCATTAGTTAGCAACATACGCTATCGTTCTCGAACCCAGCAACCAGTAGTAGCAACCTCCCCACAATCGTTTCCCTCACCTGTCATTTCCGAATCCCCCACTACTACACCAACACCATCACCAACTATTACCAATAACGAACCTGTAGTTTATAGCAAACGCTTAATATTTGGTGCTTCGACAACAGTCACCGTCTCCGGAAAATTACGACCAAATGAAACAATTCAATATACTTTTCAAGGGGAAGAAGGACAGCAACTAACTGCATTACTATCTCAAGAAGCAGGTGTTTTGTTAACAGTTTTAGCACCCAATCGTGACCCAGTAGATGCGATTGCCAAGGATGTTGCATCCTACCAAGGCACTTTACCTTTCACTGGTAAATACATTATTCAGCTAACAACCTTACCAGGAATATTGGAACAGAACTATAGCTTAACTGTTGGCTTAGAAAAACCCCCAGCTTTAATACCGACAACACCCCCATTTGAGCAATCACCGGACTCATTACCAACACCACTAGGGACAGTTATACCAACAGAAACGCCACCAATAAATTCACCAAATGGCGAATTCCCCGTTCCCACATCAACCACAAAACCCTCCAGAGAAGCTCCGAGAAAAAAACCACCTCAACAACAAATACCCGATTTAACAAATGAGGAAAATAAAATTTTTCCTGTAGAACCAACACCAACACCTGATACTAATTTGACAACCCCTAGATAACAAAACAGTAAATAATACTGAAATTATGATTTTTAATACTGACTTAAAATAGGCAGACTGCACAAACTTCACCTTCGCTGAAGTTATAGCTAAACAATGTCCTTATTTTAAATATCAAAACAATAATAAAAAATTCGGCAATTTTGCATTTCTATTTCCGAACCAGAGCTATCATTAACTTCTACACAGTCATCCTTACCGGAAGATGCTCTGCTGCCTCAACCCAGATTGCCCCAATCCCATCAATCCTGACGGGAATCAGTATTGCCAGAGTTGCAGCGCACCTCTGATTCCATTGCTTCGAGGTCATTATCGCGTCACAAAAGTACTTTCCGATGAGGGAGGATTTGGCAGAACCTACTTGGCAGAAGATGTTGACAAGCTGAACGAACCTTGCGTTGTCAAGCAACTAGCGCCAAAAGTCCAAGGAACTTGGGCTTTGAACAAAGCGATTGAATTGTTTAAGGAAGAAGCCAAACGCTTGCAAGAATTGGGAAGACATTCACAAATCCCGACATTATTGGCCTACTTTGAGCAAGATAGCTATTTGTACCTCGTCCAAGAGTATATTGAAGGGCAAAACTTATTCAAAGAACTACAACAGCGATCGCAATTCACTGAAGCGGATATTCGCGAGTTATTCATGTATGTACTGCCTGTTCTTAACTTTATCCATGAACACGGAGTCATTCATCGCGATATAAAACCCCAAAATATTATGCGTCGTGCTATTCAGTACCGTAATTATCGAGGGACAAATCCACCATCCAACCCACCATCAATTCCAGGCTTACACGAACCAACCTCAGGAATACCAGCACAAGGCGATATCGTTCTGATTGATTTTGGCGCTTCTAAACAACTAACTGCGACTGTTCAAAGTAAACCAGGGACGACAATTGGTTCGTTTGGATACAGCCCAATTGAGCAGATTAATGGTGGTGAAGCTTACCCAGCTAGCGATTTATTTAGCTTAGGTGCGACATCTTTTCATCTACTGACCGGAGTTTCGCCATTTCAACTTTGGACAGAATACGGATATGGATGGGTTAATTCTTGGCGACAATATCTGAGACAGCAAATAAGTCCAGAATTGGGCGAGGTGCTGGATAAACTACTGAAAAAAGATATCAATTTGCGTTATCAATCTGCGGAAGAAGTACATAGACATTTAAATTTAGGAGTAAATTTAGGAGGAGCAAATCCATCAAGATCACAGCAAATTCCATTACCTTCCATCTCCTTACATTCCAACAATCATAAGCAGGTAGCATCACCACAACAAAACCAAGCAAACAAACCGCAGCGAAGAGCAACATTTCATCTATTACCCCCTTTCCTACGTCAAAGGAGTAACCAAAGTTCAAAGTTCATCAATTCGACGTTGGTGACTATTGTTGTTGTGCTAGTGACTTTGTCAGGTACACAAATTTACGGTTATATGCGCTATAGAGTGTTTCCATCAGCACCTACATTTTTAATTAGTGGTTTAGCTAGTAGCACTTTTTTACAAAAGACTCTAGCAGGACATTCTAGTTATGTTATGTCAGTTGCGATCGCGCCTGATAGTAAGACTTTAGCTAGTGCTAGTAGTGACAGAACTATTAAAATCTGGACTTTGGAAACTGGTGAGGAAATACGCACTCTCAAAGGACACACTGAAGCAGTAGTCAAAGTTGCATTTAGCCAGGACGGGAGAACAGTTGCAAGCGGTAGTAATGACAGAACTATTAAACTTTGGGATGTGGAAACAGGTGAAGCCATACGCACATTCAGAGGTCATAGTGATGGAGTTACAGACATTGCCTTTAGTCCAGATAAAAAGACTCTTGTCAGTAGCAGTAGCGACAAAACTGTTAAACTTTGGAATCTAGGAACGGGCGAAGAAATTCGTGCTTTCAAAGGACATACTAGTAGAGTTACTTCAGTAGTCTTCAGTCCCGATGGTAAAACAATTGCCACAGGTAGCAATGATAAAAATATCAAATTATGGAATGCTTTGACTGGTGAAGAATTACGTACTTTCAAAGGTCATAATAACGCTGTTACTCAAATACTCTTCACCCCTGACGGCAACACTTTAGTCAGTAGTAGTGCAGATCGAACAATCAAGCTTTGGAATATCGAAAACGGACAAGAATACCGAACGATTAAAGGTCATAGCGATACAGTTTGGTCGATTGCTTTGAGCTTTGACTCAACAATACTTGCCAGTGCCGGTAGCGACAAAATGATTAAGTTGTGGAATCCCTTTAATGGCGATGAAATTCGTACCCTGCAAGGACATGATAGTCGCATTTGGTCTGTTGCCTTTACAACTGATGGCAGAACCTTAGCTAGTAGTAGCGAAGATGAGACGGTGAAAATTTGGCGAATCACACCGTAATTATTAGGAATAAAAAAATAACAAGTGTCAATAAATTAAAATTATTCAACATCTTTTGGGTTAATCGAACTAGTAATATTCGCTTAACCCGATATTTTATTATTCTAATATCAGAATCTGATATCATTTTTCGCTGATTCAGTTATCATTTTTCCCTGTATCCTTGCTGATTCTATAGATTTTATTTCCATAAAATCAATAAATCTAAATTAGAAAAAACGGAAGATAAATGGATACCGAAATGCTACATTTTCGTTTTCAATTACTCGAATAATTGCTAGAATTGGCATCACGAAACTAGCTATTCCTAATAGTATTAACAAGGGAATACCGATCGCAACCAAAATTAGGAATGCAAACAAAATTGCGGCAATATAGAGATTAATGTGGAAATTGAGGGATTCTTTCGCGTTTTCTTTGACAACTGGGTCTTCACTAATTACAAATATGGCGATTGGTATACCAATAGAAATAACAGTAGAACTCAAAAATATCGCCCCGTGGGATAGAGCAGATAATAGTTTACGTTGTTGGGGTATATTTTCCATTTATACTTTCCTAGTAGATTTTTAGATGTAGTAGTCGATAATTATATTAACTTTAGCTAATCATTTGTAGTTAAAAATTCTCCACGTCTATTTTCTTGTCAGTATTTAGGCAAAGCTGAATATGACACCACACAAAGACGCAAGCTGTCATCCTCGCTTAGTCCTACTGATGAAAATCATCTTTCTGCGAGAAGATATGTAAACACAAAGCTAAAATTGATAAACCAAGTAATGACGGTGTTAGCCAATCTCCCCAACGTACATACAGAGTTTTTGTTTGTTGTTTATAAATTGTTTCGGCATGGGTTTCGTAGGTATTATGTCCTGATATCCACAGGGTTTTGCCATGAGGATTTACAAAACCTGAATATCCTGTATTAGTTGCCCTTACTGCCCATCTGTCAGTTTCGATCGCCCGCATGATATCTTGGGCATGGTGTTGTGCTGGCATGGCTTTGCTGTAATGGGCATTGTTGGCAGCACTGAGAATAAATTCCCCACCAGCAGCAGCTTGACGACGAAATTGTTCGGGAAATGCCGATTCGTAGCAAATCCCAACTATGGCACGTCCAAAGGGAGTATTAAATAACTGGTTCGATGCACCTGGTACTTGATGTGCTTCTAGAGGTGATAAGCGGTTGATGATTCCGCCTAAAATTTCTTCAAAGGGGATATATTCTCCCAGGGGAACTAATTTATGTTTGTCGTAGCGACTGAAGACTTCGCCTTTACCCGTAAATGTGAACAAGCTATTGTTATAGCTGTTTCCTCTTTCACCAAATCCCCCAACCCAAGCAACTACTCCTTTTTCACGAATAGCTTTTACTAACGAGCCTTGTTGAATGTCGCGCAGGTAAAATGGTAGGGCACCTTCGGGTGTTAATACTGCGTCTACATTTTGCGCTGCTAAGGTTAAATATCCGTTTGTGTAGCCTTGAATGGCACGTCGAAATCCTTCTGGAAACAGCTTAATTGTGTTGGGAATGTTACCTTGAATAATCCCAATTTTCAGTGCTGTTGTTGCTGTTTGTGGGAGAGGTAAAGAGTATAAACTGTAACCAATTATATGTAGAGTGATAAATAACCCGGCAGCGATCGCTAGATATTTAGTTACAGGTGATTTTTTGACGAATAGTTGAAAAGATGTGGAATTATGGGGGTTATTGCAGATAAAAGCTAAAAATGCTTCGGCAATTAAGCCATTGATAGCAACGATCGCAGCAGTAATTGCAGTTGTGCCGGCGAGTTGTCCCAGGTGTAAAATTACCAAATTATGCGGTGACTGAGTGTATGAAAGCGAACTCCACCACAGGGAGCCTAAACTCCATAATCGTTCGAGTCCACACCAAAGTGCTGTCGCAATCAGGACACGTATTAAGGGCGGTAAAGAGGAAATACTAGAAGTAAGGGTTTTGGACTTGGTGTTTTTGCTGGTGAATTTTTGATGAATCCAAAATAAACTGATTGCCCAAATAGTTACTAATGCTGCACCCCAGAGAGTAATAAAAGTCCAAACAAAAAAAGCGATCGCCACACTGGCTAACCAAGTTACACCCATCCATGTCATTGGGTGAATCCCTGTAATCCAAAATAATGCAGTCCCGTGATAACCAATTCCCCAAAGCAGGGGAAGGATTGCCAGAGAGAAAGGGGAAATATTATTTTTCCCTGTTATTTTGGGGGATTTTTTGTGAAGGAGAACCAAAACCCAAAGGGGGGAAAGGGCAAACCAGGCTAAGAACCAAACGTTAAAGGGTGCGACGGTGACTCCCATCAACACCCCACTAACTAAGGCAATTATGAGTTTGGAGTTTTGAGTTGCGAATTGACGTAGATTTTTTAAATTCATCACCTTTGCCAAAATAATTCGTAATTGATAATTGGCTATTCGTCATTTTAAGAGTCTTTAATTACGAATTACGAATTACGAACTACGAATTATCTGGTGTGAGTGTGACTCTACGTTGCGGGAATGACTTGGCTAAACGAAGAATTGCGATCGCATTTAAGTGGTAGTGCAAAATTAATCATACATTCCGAAAACTTCAAGCTCCTGTCATTGCGAGGAACGTAGACGAAGACTTCCCGCAGGGTAGCAATCGCAGTATATATTTCATTTTGCTTAACTACTTACCTGTAGCCAGGATCAACATTACAATTTATTCCTCTTCGCCTTCGCCTTCTCCTTCAACCTCAACTTCTGCGCCTTCACCCGTATCTGGTGGTACAATTGCAACTCCTGTAATTGCATCATCTTCATCAAGACGTTGTACCCTCACCCCAGTCGCCGATCGCGATTGAATAGAAATTGCATTTGTGGCTTGGCGAATGATGATACCACGATTGGTCACCATCATGATTTCGTCGTCACTGTGGACAATACGTAGTGTTGCTAGATTATCTTTACTTTTTTTACTCTTGAATTTAGTTGCCATTAAACCCTGTCCAGCACGGTTTTGTAAGCGGAATTGAGCAACTGGAACGCGCTTGCCATACCCACCAGTGGTAATGACTAATACCCAAGGGCCAACACTGGTAGTTTCCGAAACCTCCACAGTTTCTTCACCCTCGATATTCTCGACAATTTCAACTTCTGGAGCTTCAATTTCTTCGGTTTCAGCCTCGGAAACATCTGCTAAGTTGTCGAGGATTGCCGCAGGTAATATATCCATACCCACGAGTTCGTCACCTTTTTTCAACTTCATTGCCTTCACACCACGAGTCGCCCTTCCTAATGGACGCAATTGTTCGTGGTTGCATCGGAAGTGGATTGCCATGCCTTGACGCGAACCCACAAGGACGCTATCTGTGGGTTTGGCACGACGTACCCAGCGCAGTTGATCTCCTTCTTCCAAAGAAATGGCAATTAAACCGTTGGAACGAATATTACTAAAGGCTTCCAAGGCGGTTTTTTTAATGTTGCCGCCCTTGGTGAGCATTACCAGATACTCTTCAGCACTAAACTCATCCACAGGGACAATGGATGTAATTTTTTCCTCCTTAGGAATTGGTAGCATTTGCACTATTGGAGTTCCTCGACTGGTGCGCGAACCAACTGGGATTTGATAAGCTCTTAAGCAGTAAACAACGCCGCGATCGCTAAAAAACAGAACGCTATCGTGATCGCAACATGTCAAGAAATGCTCGACGGTATCATCGTCTTTCACTTTTGCTGCCGCTTTCCCGCGAGTAGCGCGACTTTGAGCTTCAAAGGTGTTGACGGGCATTCGTTTGATATAACCTTGCTGCGTGATCAAAATGATCGCTTTTTCGTTAGCAATGAGGTCAATATCATCTAATTCCCCATCTGCATGAGTAATTACCGTGCGCCGAGGGGTTGCAAATCTTTCTCTAATTTGCGTAATCTCGGTTTCAATAATTTCCAGAATCCGCTCACGTTTTGCCAAGATATCGCGCAAGTCTGCAATCAAAACCTGCAATTCTTCATGCTCAAGGCGAATTTTATCTGCTTCCAACGCAGTCAAACGCCGCAATTGCATTTGTAAGATTGCATCAGCTTGCACTTCCGATAGTCCATAGGTGCTAATCAATTCACCTTTGGCTGTGGGAGCGTCGGCTGCATGACGAATCAGGGCAATAATCTCATCTAGGCGTGACAGCGCAATCAACAAACCTTGTAGGAGATGATCCCGTTCCTCTGCCTTACGGAGTTCATAGCGGGTACGGCGAGCGATCGCATCGATGCGAAAATCGAGGAATACTTGCAGGAACTGCTTGATGGTGAGAATTTGTGGTTCCCCATTCACCAAAGCCAACATGTTGGCACCGAAGTTGGCTTGCAGTGGGGTTTGCTTGTAGAGGTTGTTGAGAACCACACGAGGATAGGCATCGCGCTTGAGTTCGATAACTATTCGCATCCCATCGCGATCGCTTTCGTCACGAATATCTGCGATCCCATCAATCCGCTTATCGTTGACCAATTCGGCAATTTTTTCAATTAAAGCTGCCTTATTAGTTTGATAAGGCAATTCGGTAATAATAATTGCTTCCCGATCCGGGCGGTTGCGCTGTTCGATGGTTTCGATATTGGCAACACCGCGCATTGTAATTGAACCGCGCCCAGTAGTATAAGCCTCACGAATTCCCGAAGTCCCTAATACCTGCGCCCCCGTCGGAAAATCAGGGCCGTGAATATACTGCATCAACTGGTTATTGGTGATTTCCGAGTTGTGAATTAATGCCACTAACCCATCAATCAATTCACCCAAGTTGTGGGGTGGTATATTCGTCGCCATGCCCACGGCAATACCCGACGAACCATTCAGCAATAGCTGGGGGATTCGCGATGGTAATACCGTTGGTTCCTGTTGTGAACCATCGAAGTTGTTGACAAAATCGACAGTTTCCGACTCAATATCTTGCAGTAAAGCGGCACTTGTTAGAGCTTGCAAGCGACATTCAGTGTACCGCATCGCCGCCGGGGGGTCATTATCCACCGAACCGAAGTTTCCATGCCCGTTGATGAGAGGCGATCGCATGGAAAAATCCTGCGCCATCCGCACCAAGGCATCATATACCGCCGTATCACCATGCGGGTGATATTTACCCAATACTTCCCCGACTACACGCGCACATTTCCGGAAGGGTCGATCCGCAGATAGCCCCAACTCATGCATAGCGTACAAAATCCGGCGATGTACAGGCTTCAGACCATCCCTGGCATCAGGTAGCGCCCTACCTACGATGACGCTCATCGCGTATTCCAGGTAAGACCTGGACATTTCATTTCGCAGGTCTGTCGGGATAATCCTCTCCTGAGAGAATGTCATAGCCTAAATAACTCCAAAATTCGCTACTTTTAGCCTTTATTGCGGGAAAAAAGCAAAATTATTCCTAAATATTTTTGAATAATTGCTATATTTTGCTACAATTCTAACATAGACTATCTTTTTTTGCCGTCAAATTCACTAATTAATGCGGCAGAAAATCCAAATTAAAAATTAAAAATTAAAACGGGGATTTGGAAATAAGGAGTCAATAATTTATTGCCGATTTTTTATGACAATCCAACCTCCTAAAAACCCCTTGATTTATTAATATTAATTGGCGTAAATATTAAATATTTAAATATTTATATTTTCAGTCTATTTTTTCTAAAAAGTCTTGTTGCTATAGGTTTTTGCAGAATTAAACAGGAGAGATGAAATCAAAAAAACTGGTTAAACATAAACTTTCAAACTAGAATTTAAGCTCAAAAATATTGTTAAGTCAAGACCTTTAGGCATGGGGAGATGATTATGCGATCGCGAAATAAAAATTATTAACCATAAAAAAGAAATCAATCAAACTAAAAAAACTACTTATGAAAGCGAAGCCACTTAACTGGAACCCGATATATTATATATGATTAAACACCCTAGTAAAATAGACGATATAATGCATGATTTGCCCCCGATGAACTCAAAGTCAATCAAGCTTTAGTCCCCAAAATCTTAGACAAAGAGATATTGTAACTTCTTCTTCTCCCTCGTCACCGCGTCTTTCCCTCTCCCCCTCTTTTTCTCTCACCGCCTTTTCCCTTTCCCTGTACAATTTCAATATTCTCCTAACCATCCTTGAAAAAGTGACATGCTGCCAGTTATTTATTCCGACGAGTTTCTGGAACATCAAACCGGGACAATGCATCCAGAAAGACCCGCTCGCTTGAGTGCTATTACTGCGGCTTTAAAACAAGGTAAAATTGCTTCACAAATCGAGTGGAAGTTACCAACTCCTGCATCTCAACGTCATTTGATGCGACTTCTAGAACAAGCACATGACATTAGTTACATTGAGAAAGTCAAAGAAATAGCAACAACTGGTGGGGGTTATATCGACAACGAAACTACCATTTCACCCCGTAGTTATGATGTTGCATTACTAGCTTTGAGCGCTTGGTTAGATGGAGTTGATATTGTTCTCGAACGTCAAGAACCAGCTTTTGTCATGGCACGTCCACCTGGACATCACGCCGAACGCGAGACAGGGATGGGCTTTTGCCTATTTTCTAATGCCGCGATCGCAGCACATTATGCTCTCGAACAACCAGGAATTAATCGCGTTGCTATCCTCGATTGGGATGTACATCACGGCAACGGAACCCAAAATATTGTCGAAAATAATCCCCAAATTAAATATTGTTCGCTACACCAATACCCATGCTATCCCGGCACTGGAAAGCATACAGAGAAAGGTTTTCATAACAACGTCCTCAATATTCCAATTCCACCAGGTAGCGATATTACTATTTATCAACCAATATTTGAAAGGATGGTTGTACCTTTTTTGGCAGAATTTCAACCAGATTTACTCATTGTCAGTGCTGGTTATGACGCAAACGCCGATGACCCTCTAGCAAATATTAACCTCCAACCCCAAGATTACGGGTTATTTACCGAGTATTGCTTAGGGGCGACTCGCAAGATTTTATTTGGTTTGGAAGGTGGTTACGATTTGGATGCGCTTTCACAGTCGGTTGTCGCCACAATTGAAAAATGTCTGGTTTAGCTAGACATTCTGCTTAACAATCCAATATTCCACTACATGTAGAATCTTCCCACTCAAATTAACTTTGTCATATTCCTTAACAATTTGACCTCCTAACCTTTCAGGGATTCTCCGACTGGAGTAATTATCTCTATCAACAGGATAAACAAAGCCCTCGCAGTCCAAATTTTCCTCAGCCCATTGCTTAAGTGCAGTAATTGTTTCAAAACCGTAATAATTGCCCTGTGCGGATTTCTTGAGCCAGATGCCAAATTCCGGCGTTTTGGTATTAATTTTGTGAATTCCCGTACATCCTAAAAATTCTTTTGTGTCTTTTTTCAAAATAACAAGTTCCAAATTATACCCCTGACTCAATGCGTTTAAAGAATCGCGAATAAATGATTTTGTCTCCGATATGTCATTAGCAGGGCGAGGAAACATGTACGTTGTAATTTCCGGTGTAAACTCTCTAAAAATCTCTGCATTGTATTGCATATCAATTGCTTTCAGCACAAGTCGATCGCTAATTATTTCAATTTCCAGTAAATTCATCGTTGCTTTGCTGATACTTAATGTGACTAGATGAAATAATATATAAACTGGGAAAATACTTACTTAACGGTAGAAACACATATTACAGAATATCTATCGTAGATATCAATGTTTAACAAAATATCATCCAAAAGTCAGTTAATCCTGAGAAAGATTTTTTCAAAATCGTATCGTTATTTTGCTAAAGTTTTGTTAAGATACGATTACTAGGAAATTTCCAACGAAATTTGATGCCTGGGGTGTGAAGGAATAAACACATAACCAAATACCACACAAAACTTAGGAAGATAAAAAAATGGACAATTATATTTTCTTTGGCGATGCCCTCCGGATGCTTGTAAATGCTTTTCTCGCTTCAGTCGTACTACTCATGGCGGCTTCAGGCATTGGTCTAGCAGTAATTGAATCATTTGAAAAAACCAGCGACAGGTAGTCTAGCAAGATACAAAAGTCGAAAGCTTAATAACTAGGCATCCCCGCCTATAATTTGCATTTGATTCACCTAGCAGTGCTGTAAAACCATTATTTCCATCAAAAAGCGATTCTCATCCCAAAATACGGCTTTCGCTAAATTATCGCCGTAATAGAAGTTTATATATTTTCCTCTTTTGGCTGCATTCTCTGCAATGCTAAATTTAATGATCGCGACTGAACTTACGCAACACCACACAATGCGATCGCATAATATTTCTCATGACGGCACAGATGGTATTTAGTCGTGCTGGCTGAAATTAGTCTTTAGGTAAACAATATTTTCGGGCGTGCAAACGCAGAGAAACGTTTGACAAAGCATTTTGAATTCAAGCGTTGGCAAGATATCAACCAGACATTGCCATCTCAAAAATATTTGACTTGTATGTACTCAAACCCATAACCTTTGTCGCATGGGCAGAAAGTACAAGAATTTGCGTGAGCACTAATATGTCATGCCCACTTCAATCTCTATACTGAGACTGTGGTGTTACTTTTTACCAAAACTTGGGAATACTGAGATTAACAAAAAAGCGACGTTACACGAGTTACTATGCCTACTCGCTGTTTAACTAGTGCAACGTCATCTCTAAATATTTCCAAACAAAGGATAACACTAAAATGGGTTTATTTGACAAAGTAATAGGTAATCATACGGTTAAAGACGCTCTCACCCCGGCGGAGGCTTTTGCTGCCATCACTTTATCAGCGATCGCATCTGATGGATACCTTTCAGACGAAGAATCACGGGGTATTTCCCTAGCATTATCAAGGATGAAAATGTATCGCAGCTACCCAAATGAGGTGATGCAGCGTATGTTTGACAAGCTTTTGGGAATTTTGCGGCGTGAAGGAATGAATAGCTTGTTTGATAGCGCGAAAGATTCGTTACCCTACGAAATGCGTGAGTCAGCGTTTGCGGTAGCAACTGATTTAATTCTTGCTGATGGTGTTGTGGCTCCAGAAGAACAAGAATTTTTAAATGATTTATACCAAGCTTTGGGTTTAGATATTGATGTCGCCACTCGTATTGTAGAAGTAATGCTCATTAAAAATCGTGGCTAAATTGTTCTCAAACTTTCGACATCAAAGTGAAAGTTACTAAAGTAGTAGTAAAAAAAGAGGAAATATAAAGTCTATCTGATGCAAGTAACATGTCAGTAAATCTGTGATGTGCCTATCCCCGACTTTCTTCAAGTTGGGGATATTTTTCGGTAAACAGATCATCAAAATATTTTCTGTGATCGTGCCAAATATCCAATATCATTTCTCCAAAATCTGGCAACACATAAACTAAAGCTCCGTGTCTCTCCATCTGTGCGTCCCCGCGTCACCATTTGTTACTTTACTTTTGGAGAATTGGTATTATCCTAAATGTCAGTCTCAGTTTAATTAGCAGCAGTGACTCAAAACCGCGAACCATTTACAAGTCTCCTCCTCTACCATGCCTTAAAGTGGTCAATCGTTGACCCAATGTTGCGTAGATACTTTCAAGGACGAATTTATGGTGTGGAAAATGTACCGCAAGAAGGTGCATTGGTTATAGTCAGTAACCACGCAAGTAATTATGATCCTCCTATTGTTTCCAATTGTGTGCGTCGTCCTGTAGCATACATGGCGAAGAAGGAATTATTCGATATTCCTCTATTTAACAAAGCAATTCAGCTGTACGGTGCCTATCCTGTGAGTCGCGGTAGTGCAGATAGGGCGGCGATTCGTGCGGCTTTGGATTATTTAGAGAAAAATTGGGCTGTTGGTGTTTTTTTACAGGGGACACGCACTAAAAACGGTAAAATTACGGAGCCAAAAAGAGGTGCAGCCTTGTTAGCGGCAAAGGCAAAAGCTCCATTATTACCAGTATCTGTCTGGGGTACAGAGGAAATTGAGAAAAATGGCGCTTTTCCGCGTCCTGTTCCGGTAACGGTACGAATTGGGGAACTGATTGCTCCACCAACTTCAGGGGATAAGGATGAATTAGAAGCAATAACGCAAAAATGTGCCGATGTCATTAATACATTACATGATTTGGGGAGATAGAGGATGTTACATTTTAGACATTCTCAAGCACTATAACTTTGTATAGGCGACATCAATCAACACACCTTTAAATCTTGCTAGTGTGTTTTACGTTTCCTGACTGCATTAATCTATAACTTGGGGATTTGAGAAAATACTCTCAAGGGAAGTAGTTCATTTATGCAAATTTGTGTACATTTGACATCAAATTAAAATAAATTACTTCCTATGAATGGCTTAGAAGCCAAAAATATTTGGTCGCGATTAAATAATTCAAGTTTAGTTCGCTTTTTACTTTTTGTCGCATCGGGTTGGGCAATTGTCCAACTGATCGCCTATTTTGAATCAGTAATTGTGGTTTTTACATTTGCTGCTATTCTGGCTTTTTTGCTTAGTTATCCCGTGCAGTGGTTAAGTCGATATTTACCGCATGGTATCGCTGTCACTGTAGTTTTTCTATTGAGTATTATTATTTTAGGAGGATTAAGCGTCACAGTTAGCTTGACAGTTTTATCCCAAGGACAACAATTAATTAATAGTGTCACTAGTTTCCTCAACTCCTTGGTTCCCATCTCAAATAAGTTAGAAGCATTTTTACGCGATCGCAATTTACAAATTGATTTAAGTATTTTTGAAGAGCAATTACGCAATCAGGCAATATCAGCCTTAGCGAACAGTTTGACAATCTTTCAAAGCTTTATTACTAATTTCGTCACTTTCATTTTAATTGCTGTTATTGCCTTTTTTATGTTGCTTGATGGCAACAAGCTCTGGTTGTTTTTAATTAAAGTTGTCCCTAAACAACGCCGGAAGAACTTAACAAATATTGTCAAAAGAAATTTCCTAGGCTTTTTTCGGGGTCAACTGATATTAATGTTATTTTTGACTAGCACAACATTTATCGCTTTTACACTTCTCCAAGTTCCTTTTGCTCTAATTCTATCAATCATAGTTGGTATACTTGATATAATTCCGGGAATCGGAGCAACTTTAGGAGTTGGCGTAGTTACTGTAATTGTTCTATCTCAAAGTTTTTGGCTAGCATTAAAAGTATTAATTATCTCGGTTATTTTACAACAAATTCAAGACAATTTGATTTCACCACGTATCATGCAAGATGCACTAAACTTAAACCCTGTAGTTGTTTTTTTTGCATTATTAGTTGGAGCAAAAGTTGCAGGCTTATTGGGCATTTTTATCTCAATTCCCATTGCCGGAGTTATTGTTTCCATGTTTGATATTGATGAGATGAAATCCGAAGTATAAAATAGTGGTGCATGTCTGTTACTGCTGAGAATAGGGAGTGATTATGACTCCATAATTAGCAGACATGAATTCATAAATTGTTTAATTATCAGGTAAAATTGAAAAATAAATAGCATAAAGTAAAGGCAATAAAGTAGGGGATTATGCCAGATATTAGAGCCGAATTATCTGAGAACCTTGATGAAGCAGAATGGGAATGGTTGATTCCTCACGCACAACGGGATGCAGTGATTGTGGTTTCGGAACTGGTTAATTTAGTTGATGTCGGAGTTGCGATCGCTTCTGATAAAACCTCTGATGTTCAAGTCTGGATTGATGAAGCTTTAATAACCAAACCTTCTAACGAACAACTTGGTAAGTGGAACACAAACCCCAGCCAGCGTTTCCATACTCTCATTGTTCAGCCTTATGTATTGGTACAAGAAAAATAACTGGTAGATTCTCTCTCGTAGATTATCTAAAATTACTTCTTCGGCTGTTCTCCTTTAGCTCCTGTGTAACCAGTCGTTAACCACAGAACTGCACGCGCGCCATCGCGAAGAGATTTTCCTATCGGCTCAGGTGATTTATCATTGGAGGGTACTGGTACAGGCTTCAATGCAATTCCTCGACTGCCAAGGACAATTTCACCAATGACGGTGGCACGTCGCATATGAAAATCTGAAGTAATCAAATATACTTTCTTGATTTTACGAGCTTCGAGTTCATCGACGACAGTTGTAAAATTTGTCACAGTATCGACGGCATCATAGTCTAAATGCAGGCGCTTTAAATCGACTCCTCGCTTGGAGAATTCCTTCCTTGTCGGTGCTTTGGGGCTACCTCCAGATATCCAAATTGGTATGTTTGGATGCTGCTTGGCAAAGTTAGCCGTAAATTTTTCTCTTTCTAATCTTGTGGTTGAACCACCCAAGACTAAAATCGCTTGAGGTTTAACAAGTTGACTCTGAATCTCTTTATAACCCCACAGTAGTATTAGTGGGAGGGCGAGAATTGTTAACCGATTGGGAACAGTTTTAAAAAGTAACTTATTCAAGGTTCTGTAACACTTGTAGCCGATATAAGTTTTGCTTTGAACAAGATTAATTATGTAGATTAGCAGAGGTATGGAAAATTACCCAAACTAAACTGGGTTTAATTTTGATAATTTTTGCGGAACTGCGTTTCACAAACACCAGTACAAGGCAAATCTACTTTCCAGCTTTGCATTTTTCAGCCTTTGACAAACAATCAATGATTGGCTTCGGCGAAAAGCAAAGTTTAAAATTACTCAGAAATTAAATGTTATAGCAAAAAAGTTTGTCAGTGGCAGTGGTGAATACAAATAACCTGTCACTACTTTATATTGATTATTTTTAGCGGGACTGGCCAGATTCGAACCGGCGACCTAGCGCTTCAGATTTGTGTGAGTTTCCCCACTCTCCGGACTATATCTTCACCATAGGTTTTTGCTTGAGTTGCTTTTTACCTTTAGGTGGTGGCTGTTTAGTCTCTCGACCTTCCGAAATATTGATTAGTTCTGAGTTAGGCGTTGTCAGTGAGCAATTTCAATTACTTTTTGTTATTAGCACTTAGCAGACTCGAAGAGAAAGCAAAGCCTGTACAACACTCAACACCTGATCAGCACCTGAAATGTATCTCGGCTTGGTTCGGTATTGCCATAAAGTTACAGATACATCTTTCACTTTTTAGGTTTCACCGAGTTTAACCACATTCACGTACAAAGTTTCCTTTGTAGTGCCCGATTATTCAGGAGGCGCTCGCTCTATCCAGCTGAGCTACAGCCCCAAAAAACTGCTATGTAGGATTATAGCAGTTTTAGCTAGATTCCCAGGATTTATCCCAAGGACTGCCGCCTATTTCTAATCCACACAAGTTGGTGGTGGCTTTCAGGACGATTTTACTTTTGCCACTACTGAATTTACGAAGTTCTAAAGATAACTTTCCTTGCATGGTATCAGAACAACAAAACATCAAACCTTTTTCTGTAGGCGCACGTAGGCGAGTTCCGGGTAAATCAGTTGTACCAATTAATTCAACTTCGTACTCCGAATTCCGGGCAGACATTTGCCAATAACCCCAGGGTGAAATATTCCAAGTAACTTTTGAGTTCCAAGGGACAAATTCATAAAATTTACCTTGGTAGTGAATGCCAATCATGGCGACTGATTCCATCCACCAGAGGACACCGCGTTTACCACCTCCCGCAGTTAAGGCTAAATCGGATTCGCCATCAAAACTGTTGCAATTTAACCAAAACCATTTTTGAGGGAATGCGCCCCCCCAATTTTTTTCACTGTAGGCAGGTGCTTTGTTAAATTCGTAACGTTTGCCTTTCCAATCAATCCAACCAGTTGCTAAACCGTGTGCCATCAAGATTTGCCATCCTGGCTCAAATATTTGGGAAAAAGAGAGCCAACCAGCAGTTGATTGTTGCCAACTACCTTGATCCCCCCATCCGTAGATTGGTTCAATTTCATACAACCATTGGCAGCGATCGCCTGTTCCGGGATCGTGAATTACGCCCTGGTTGAGAGTAGCTGTTGCTTGATAGCCTTCTTGGATGTAATGGTCGAATTCATTGGGGAGTAAATAAAGTGGTTGCTTTGAGGCTGAGGTGGGTAAATTATTTTTGCCCCAATGCCCCAATGCCAAGCTATCTGGACTTGCCCAAAATGTATTGACATCGGGGAAAGTGCGACAAAGATACTCATCATCTATACCAAGAACTTGTGCTGCACCCCCACTGTAGGGTTTTCCACCGACGGGGTCTTCAATGGAGTACATAAAAGCGAAAGTTTGTTTTTCTTGGGGTAGGGTGACACGGTAGTACCAACCCTCAAAAAAGCGGCGATCGCGCGATCGAATTATCGGTTTATCCCCATTATCCCAGTGATAACCACTGTGGGGTGTTTGGATTGACAGAAGCGAATTTCTCAATATCGATAACATAGACTTACTTGACTGACTTTGGTGAGAAGCATTGAAAAGATTATTGGAAAGTTGGACATAGGGAAGATACAGAAAGGCTGAAATCGCCGAATCAGGCGACAAAGCAGAAGTTTCTTGGTGTTTTCCAGTTTTCCCCCCTCTCAACAACCCATTCCCAAATTACCTGACAACCAGTAACTCGCAAACCTGACTCTAGGGAGTTTTTCTGATTTCCGAAAGTGTTGAAAAACAAACATGACTAAAAGCCGCATTCTCGAATTTGTTGAATATCTCTCGATGGGACTCTCTGTATGGGGGGTATTAGCGGCTTGGATTAGTTACGATTATGCTTATGCGGTTATTCCTTTGACTGTGAGCGTGGCGTTAAATTTGTTGAGTCAACAAAGGTTACGAAGGTTACAGCAGCGCCAAGAAAATTCTATTGGTGAGATTAGTCAGGTAGAACCGCAGTTAAGCATTACCCAGAAACAAATTGAGCAGCACTTAGAAAAGCAAGTCGAAAGATTGCGTAATCTCCAACAACAAGATGTAGAAGCGATTAATTTACGTTTGGCGCAGTTTGATACTTTGCAAAAGCAACTCGGACAAACTCAACAAACCCAGCAGAATTTTGCGATCGCTCTGAACCAGCGTATGACTCAATCCGATGATATAGCGAAACAGTTGAAAGATACGCAGCAATTACTCGAACAATTACGCCAAAATCAACAGCAAAATGTCAATGCAATTAACCAGCGTTTGCAGCAACTGGATGCATCTGCGAAGCAACAAGTAAATAGCAAGGCGATTAACCAGCGTATAAATCAAGTTGATAATTTTGCCCAACAATTAGCGACTACTCAACAGAGCCTCGAACAATTACGCGAAAAACAAGCCCAAAATCTGAATATAATTAATCAGCGTTTAACTCAAATTGATAGTTTTGCCCAACAGATAAATGTAATCCGGCAGCAAGTTGATCAATTACGCCAAAATCAAACTCAAAATGCACAAGCAATTAATCAAAAGCTGGGGGAGATTGATGTATTTACGCAGCAATTAACAGTGGCTTCTGCAAAACAAGCTGAGCAATTCCAGACAAATCAACAGTTGAATATTAGTGCTTTAGTGAGTGGTTTTAATCAACAGCTAAATACAACACAACAGCAAATAGAAGAATTACAAAAAAATCAGCAAAGAAGTATTGATGGGATTAACCAAAGATTATCCAAAATTGATAGTTTAACACAACACCTCAGTGCCAATTCCAGCAAGCAAATTGAGCAGATTCAAGCAAATCAACAAGCTAATGTCAATGCAATTAATCAGCGTTTGGGACAAGTAGATACAGTTACACAATATTTCAATAATATTCAACAACAAATCCAACAATTACAGCTAAATCAACAACAATTAACGAAGAAAACACAGGATGATATATCTGAAGTCAAAGGGTCAATATCGCAGCTTTTAGCCCGGTTCGACCAGCGCAATAATTCAACATTAAGAAGTTTGAATAATCCGAGCAATTCTGGTGATATTAGTAATTCTAATAATTCTAATAATATATCTCAGAAAGAAAATCAACTTTCACAACCAACCAATTCATCTAATATTCAACGCTCAGAAAACCGCTTAGATAATACTTATCAACCTCAAAAGCTTGCTGGAGAAGAGAAAAATTTCCCTCCAGTAATTAGTCAGCCATCAATTGTTACCCCACCAGTGAGTAATCAGAAATTAACTAAACATAAATTTTCCACCTCACCAATTGACTCAGCACAAATCCTCAAAGGGCATTCAGACTTGGTATTGTCAGTTATATTTAATCCCGATGGCAACCTATTGGCGAGTGGTAGCAACGACGAAACAATTAATATTTGGGACTTAAGCAATCAAGAATATATTACTTTAAGTGGACATCGCGATGCATCATCTTCAGGAAGTGTTAATTCTGTTGTCTTTAGCCCCGATGGAAAAATTTTAGCAAGTGCTAGCGATGATACAACTGTGAAAATTTGGGATGTGCAAACTGGAGAAGAAATTTACACATTGAGAGGTCATCGCGATCGCGTTTATGCTGTTGCCTTTAGCCCTGATGGTAAAATATTAGCAAGTGGTAGCCAAGACAAAGATATTAAAATCTGGTCGGTGGAATCTGGTAAAGAAATTGATACCCTCAAAGGTCATGCTGATGATGTTTTATGTTTGGCTTTTACTCCTAATGGCAAAATCTTAGTTAGCGGCTCTGGTGGTAAAGATAAAACTATTAAAGTTTGGCATTTAGACCATTATAAATTTCTGACTATTTCCGGTCATGCTGATGATGTTTATTCAGTTGCTTGTAGTCCAGATGGAAAAACTTTGGCTAGTGGTAGCTGGGATAAATTGATTAAATTATGGAACTTAGATAATGGTAAAGAAATTGATACATTCGCTGGGCATGAAGACCGTATTTACACTGTTGCCTTTAGTCCGAATGGAAAAACTTTAGCTAGTGGTAGTAGAGATAAGACTGTAAAACTCTGGCAAGTTGATTCTGGTAGAATAGTGCGGAGTTATACCGGACATGACGATAGAGTATTCAGCGTTGCCTTTAGTCCCGATGGTAAAACATTAGCCAGTGGTAGTGGCGATCGCACCATCATGTTAACACCAGTTAATGATCCCAGTAATACCGCCGGTAAAAGAACTCAATTACCAATACCAAATGGGAATGATTAGTTGGGCAAATCAGAATATTTTGCGTCCCCTTTTTCCCTTGTTAAAATAGATTCACAAGTGTTGCTTAATTTCCTATATTATGAGCGATCGCATGGATATTTATCGTGCTTATGAGGTTCTCAGCTTAATGCCAGGTGCTTCGCAAGAGGAAATCAAGCAGGCTTATCGACAGTTGATGAAAATTTGGCATCCTGATGGCTTTACCGATACTGTGAAAAAGCAGGAAGCTGAAGAAAGAACTAAGATTATTAATGCTGCTTATAAAAAGCTCAAGTCGGATGCCGCAAGTGATGTAATTCCGCCGACAAGAAATCCCCAACCGAAAACCCAGGCTTCAACTCCCCCGAATTCTCAATATTCTCCCCCAATAAAAACTAAGACAAAAGTTAGTCCCAAACCAGAAAACACAAACCCAGCGAATCCACAACAAAAAGCTTCAAGTGCAGAAAGATTTTATGAATATGGGATTGAAAATGTGAGATTGGGTAAATACGAGGATGCGATTAACGACTTTACCCAAGCGATTCGGATTAATCCCTATTACATTGAAGCTTACAAATATCGTGGGTTACTTTGTTCGCAACTGGGTTATGAACTACGCGCAACAGCAGATTTAACCAAAGCGAAACAACTCGAACTGCATTTTCGGAGTCAGTATCGTCAACCGCCAGCAGCATCACCAACAGCACCCCCAACTTACTCTAGTTCCCCCCCTAGAAGCACATATCAGCCTAAATCTTCGGTACACAATACTCCTAGAGGAACTGGCTACCGCGATCGCATTTGCAATACATTTAATCAAGTATTTCAAAATTGGTTCCGCTTCAAACGCAAATAAGCCGAAAATTTAGCTTAAATATTAAGTTTTACAAAGCATATACCCATCCTCAATCAGATTTTGTCTTACAAAACAAAACTCTCAGATGGTAACTTCTAAATATTATTAAGAGAGTAATTACTCCTATGAATATAAACCTGAACTGCGAATAGTTTGCAAAAAGTAAACAGTCATCAACTTTGGTAAATATATGGTTAAATTCAGGATAAGAGTGATAATTTATAAACAAGGCACAGATAAAGATTTCAACCAGACAAAAAGCCAATCAAATATTGAAGCCAGTGCCTCCGAGCTTTAATATTATCGCGATCGCTGTTATGTAGTTGCGTCCTAGTATATGTGTTTTCGCCTTGATTTTCACTTACTAGATTGTATTGGAGGTTATTGAACGCACAACCGAAATGCCTGCCTAGCTATAAGAATTAGGATGCATGATAGTAAATACTACAAAAACAGGTTTTTGATTGCGAACTTTGTCCACCTTAGTTGAGTTGCTTCCACTGAATTTCCTACTTTTACGAATTAAGCCCATATTTTTTAATAACCGCTAAAAGCTACTGGTGAAAATCGATCATAGCTTTTAGCGGTTAATCATATATGCACTAAATTAATCGGTAATTACTGACAACAAAATAGCTAAAATGAAATGACTATGCAACAGCTAATTGTGCTATGTACGAACCAATTCCCCCACGTCCCGCCAGGGAAACTCTGCCCACAATGTACGATTTGCCAAGCGAGGAAATAGGAGAATCTGGTTTGCCGGATGAATTTCATCGCCTCCAGGCGAATTTATTATCAGAAACTTGTCAACCTCCAAATATCGATACATCGGAAATATTTACGCCCAGTGACTTAAATCTTTACTATGATCCCCGCCATACTAATTGGTACAAACGTCCTGATTGGTATTTGGTAGTTGGTGTCGCTCCCGAATGGGAAAATGATTTGAGGTGGAGTTATGTTGTCTGGCAAGAAGGAGTACGTCCATTTTTAATGGTAGAATTGCTCTCCCCTGGTACTGAAGCCGAAGATTTAGGAGAAACATTACGGGATGTAAGTAAACCCCCAACAAAATGGGAAGTTTATGAGCGGATTTTGGCGGTTCCTTATTATGTAGTTTATGACCGCTATACAAATAATTTACGTGTGTTTAAGTTAAATGGTAGTCGCTATCAAGCTGTACCTTTACCAGAAAACTTGACCGAAAAACGCTTCTGGTTTGAAGAATTAGAAATAGGCTTAGGACTATGGCAAGGGAATTATCAAGGTTTCCCGCGTTTGTGGCTACGTTGGTATAATCATCAGGGTTGGATACCTACCCAGGCAGAAATCGCGGAATCTGAACGCCAACGAGCAGAATCTGAACGCCAACGGGCGGAATCTGAACGCCAACGAGCAGAAAAATTAGCCGAATATTTGCGATCGCAAGGTCTTGATCCAGACAATTTACCAATTTAATGCCAAGGAAATTGTGACACTACATACTCGTAACTAAAGTAATAATAGTCACTTCTGGAGGACAGAATAATCTTCCAGGGGGATATGTTCCTAAACCACGATTAACATAAAGTTGATTTGTACCGATTGTGTGGAACCCTTGCGCCCATTCCCAATGACGCACAACTTTACCACAATTAGCCCGTAAGAATGGTATGTACTTGCGGACTTTGCGGTTAATTTTACGAGTGAATTTGTTGTAATAAACGACTAAAGGGCCAACACCTGGAATAACAATTTGTGAGCCGTGGGTATGACCAGATAATTGTAAATCCACGCGCCATTTTTGGAGAAACTCTGCTGTATCTGGGTTATGAGACAAAACAATGCGAGGGATTGCCTCATCAACTAATTGCATTACTTGTGCTGGTTTAAACTCTCCCGACCAATAATCAGCAAGTCCAACAATTGCTAAATCTTGACCCAGTGGATAAGCAATTTCGTTCCATAATACTTGAATACCAATATTAGTGAAGGCATCAGTAATTACAGTTTGAGAATGCTGATAGTAAACATCATGATTACCCAAAACAGCGTAAATACCACCTGTGGCTTGGAGATTTTTTAGGTGTTTGACTAGCTGGTAAATTGGTGATGGATCATCAGTAACATAATCACCAGTAAGTACAATTAAATCTGCTTCCGCACCATTGCAAATTGCGATCGCCTTTTCTAACATTTGGTTAGATAAACGTAAACCATCATAATGTAAGTCAGATAATTGCACTAATCTTACGCCATCTAATGATGGTGGTAAATCAGGAATCTTAACCGTTAGTTTTTCTACACTCAATGCTCCAGACAACAACCAGTGCATAAGGTCAGACTCACTTCTCGTACCAGCGTTTTCAGCTTACCAAATCATTTACATAGTTTGCTTACTTATCTGCAACTTTTTTCTAAAATTTTGCTCAAGTAATTAATGACCAAACTTGATTATCGAGGCTACCTTACTTTAATTTGTAATCTTTTAATTACCTATTATTAAACTAGATTTTACCTCGTTTAAACTATCTTAATTATATCAATAACCTTTCATGCGATCGCTCTTGTCGGAAAAGCTCACCGCTTTCTCTCTGGCTGCTAACTACTACATGATGATATGAGTTATCTATCAAATAGTCGGTTAAAGTTAAAAGTCATCTTACTCAAGCCATAGCAAAGAGTATTCTTAATATTTATGTAAATTTCTCATCCCCAATCATCTTTTCTCCAAGAGTATCTCCTACAAGCAGAAACTGCTGGAACAGCTAATAGCTTGATGGATTCTCATCTTCCCAGTCTTTCCATCTCCCTATCTCCACATCAATTCAACATTAGGAACCCTCATCCTCATTAACCATGCACTTTCCTGTGGGAAGATTATGAATGGGTTACACCCAGTTGATAATAATTAATGCTGCGTTTGAGTGATTCCATGTTGAATTTATTAAAAGCCAAACTCAAGAATAGCTTAAAGAACAGCCTCAGGAAAAAGCTGACTTTACTGCTATCACTAACTCTATTTTTAGGTATAACCACAGTTGGGTGGACTCCCGCATATGCTGCATTACCTGCTGGAAACGCTATTACCGATGGAAAAGCACTATTGCGTTACGCACTTCCCATTGACAATAAACCCGTGCGACAACTCCAGGCAAGTATTGAGGACATTTCTAACCAACTTCGTGCCAATAAACGTTGGAGTGCAGTTAGTAGCGACGTGAAAAAAGCATCTCGCCTACTGGAAAAACCAGAAAAAATCCTCTCTAGTGTTCCAGAAGCACGGCAAACAGAAGCACAAACTTTAATTGCACAAATTAAAACAGGTGTTGCTTCCCTCCAAGAACTTGCGGAAACAAAAGATAAAGAAAAAGTCAAAGAAAAACGCGCTGAAGTTCTCAATTTAGTTGGTGAATTAGAGCAAGCAATGGTAAAAGGATTTCCCTATGAAGTCCCTAGTGAATATAGCAATTTGCCACAATTAAAAGGACGTGCGACTGTGGCAATGAAAACCAGCAAGGGCGATTTAACAATGGTTCTGGATGGTTATAGCGCTCCTGTGACTGCTGGGAATTTTGTTGATTTAGTTAAACGCGGTTTTTATGATGGTTTAGAATTTACCCGCTCGGAAGAATCCTACGTTTTACAAACAGGAAAACCAAAGGATGCTGATGGTTTTATAGATCCTAAAACGAAGAAATATCGAGCAGTTCCCTTTGAAGTATTAGTAGAAGGTGATAAAAAGCCAACTTATGGTATTACCTTAGAAGAAGCTGGACGATATACAGACATGCCCGTACTACCTTTTTCATCCTTTGGAGCGTTGGCTTTAGCACGCCCAGAACGTGATGTTAATGGTGGCTCTTCTCAATTTTTCTTTTTCTTATTTGAACCAGAATTAACACCTGCCGGACGTAATTTATTAGATGGAAGGTACGCAATTTTTGGCTATTTAACGGAAGGGCAAGAAGTATTAGACGAACTCAAAGCTGGCGACAAAATCATTTCTGCAAAAGTCATTGATGGCTTAGAAAACCTACAAGAGCCAAGTGTGTAAATTGAGATTTTGGGATTTCCGACTTCTTAAGAAGTCGGAAAGGGAAATATATTTTTTGAGTATTAACTATTTTCCTCATCAATTCAGTATATTCTAACAAAGTTATATGCTTTCAAAACTGACTGTACAAGTCAAAAATAATATAGCCGTTCCTAAGCTACTGAGGTATATTTAAGTCTCGTAGGAAAAGGTTATTAGCTTGGAAAATGTACTTCACCAGATTTGGAACCGCTATATAATTATCTAATTCCAACTATGCATCATTATTCACTATTAAATTCAAATTAAATGCAAAAATGAAAGTCAGCGATATTGGCGAACAAGGACTTTTAAAAATTCTCCAACGTTTTTGTCCTGCGGATATTATTGGTGATGATGCAGCAGTACTAAAAATGAATCCCGATCGCTCTTTAGTAGTAACAACTGATGTATTAATTGACAATATTCACTTCAGTGAAATTACTACTAAACCAGAAGATGTAGGCTGGCGTTCTGCGGCAGCAAATCTATCTGATTTAGCAGCTATGGGTGCTTCACCCTTGGGCATTACTGTCGGCTTAGGTTTGCCAAGAGACCGAGAAGTTGATTGGGTTGAGCGTTTATACCAAGGAATGACAGAATGCTTGCAAAAGTATGATACAGCAATTGTCGGCGGAGATTTAGTGCGATCGCCCATTACAACTATTGCGATTACCGCCTTTGGGGAAATTTGCCCCCAACGTGTGATTCGCCGCAACACAGCAAAAGTTGGCGATGCGATCGTTATTACTGGTGTTCATGGAGCTTCCCGTGCAGGCTTAGAATTGCTCCTCAAGCGGGAATTACGGCAAAGTATCAACCCAATAGATCAACAAGCCTTAATTCGCGCTCACCAACGTCCCCAGCCCCGTCTTGATGTATTACCAATACTCTGGAATACTCTGGAAGCTAGACAGTGTATGCTTCCCGATACTATCTCTGTATCCGGAATGGATAGTAGCGATGGTTTAGCGGATGCCATCCTACAAATTTGCCATGCGAGTCATGTGGGTGCGATTTTAGAATGGCAAAAAATCCCAGTTCCCCAAGCCTTGCAAAACTCGCTTACACCCGCACAAATTTTAGAATATACACTTTACGGTGGCGAAGATTTTGAATTAGTGCTGTGTATGCCCCATCAAATAGCGGAAATTTTCGTTCAGCAAGTCGGTAATAACGCCGCAATTATTGGAATTATTACCTCAGATACGCAAGTAATATTACAAGATCAAACAAACACGAATCCCGACCAAGTTTTGACGCTTAATCGGGGATTTCAACATTTTAGTGATAATTTAGATGAGTGATAGTCAGGGTTTATAAGTTAGAAGTTATAAAGTTATGAGTTGAAAATTATTACTTCTAACTCCTAAATCTCAACTTCTAACTCTTAATTGCCGCCTGAATTTTACGCCCACTTAGCAGCAACTAATTCCGCTAAGTCAAGTACACGTTGGCTATAGCCCCACTCGTTATCATACCAAGCCATAACCTTCACCATGTCGCTACCCATGACCATTGTCAAGTTAGCATCAACAATAGAAGATTCATCAGTACCTTGGTAATCAGAAGAAACTAAAGGCAACTCACTATAGGCAAGAATTCCTTTCAAATCGTTTTCAGAAGCATGTTTGAGTGCTTCGTTAACTTCTTCTGTGATAGTGCGCTTCTCAACCTGAACCACAAAGTCCACCATCGAGACGTTGGGAGTGGGTACGCGCAGCGCCACACCGTTCAATTTGCCCTTCAAATCAGGAAGTACTAAAGCTACAGCTTTAGCTGCCCCAGTCGAGGTTGGTACAATATTTACTGCTGCTGCTCTAGCTCTTCTCAAATCGCGGTGGCTAGCATCAAGAATTCGTTGGTCACCAGTATAACTGTGGGTAGTTGTCATGGTGCCTTTAATAATGTTGAATCTCTCATGCAACACTTTCGCGATCGGAGCCAAGCAGTTCGTAGTACAGCTTGCATTACTGATGATATGGTGAATGTTATGGTCGTAATCATGATGATTTACACCCATTACAAACGTACCATCTTCGTTTTTGCCCGGAGCGGTAATTAGAACCTTTTTAGCGCCAGCATTGACGTGCTTCAATGCGCCTTCTTTGGATGTAAATACACCCGTCGCCTCGATAATTAAGTCAATTCCCCACTCTTTCCAGGGCAAGTTTTCCGGGTTCCGGTCCGATACACACTTAACTGTTTTACCGTTCATGATAATCGAGTTATCATCGGCGGTAATTTCAGCATTTTTGATTTTCCCAAGCATGGTGTCGTACTTGAGTAGGTGCGCGTTAGTTTTTGGATCGGATGTGTCGTTAATGGCAACAAGTTCAATGTTGCTATTTTCCCGACCCACCCAGCAACGCGCAAAGTTACGCCCAATGCGACCGAAACCGTTGATTGCAACTCTAATCACTGCGTCTTGCCCTCTGTATTTATGCCTAATGAAATGCTACTTATGACCCCAATCATATCGCAAAGGGGGAGTATTTATAACTATTAAGTGTTAGATTCTCCAAAAAAAATATGTTTATAGAATCTACCTTACCTCCTTAGGTTTTTTTTTCCTGGTTGTATATCAAGCTTGACAAATATTGTCCGCAAGGTGTATGCAATAAGTGCGAGTATATGCTAATATGCTCGACTTTATAAGTAGTGGCTCTGTTTGCTTGCACATTAACCAAGTTTAAGTTATATTCTCACCACCTGGAAGTTTGGCACTATATGGGATACAGCCTAAAGAAGATTTTTGACGAGAACTGGGGAATAGTATATTGATAGGGCTTTTTGTATGGGTGAGGGCAAAGCCATTGCCTACGACATAATACCTATTTACTGCTTGTCACAAAACTCGTTCAAACATTCTTCATGCCGAATTTTGAATCAAAACATGTATTTAAATCTAAAATTTGGCCTGAATTTACCTAAATACATGTGGGAATATATCTAGACTTGCTTTTACTGAAAAAAATTAAGGAGGATTACACAACCTGAATTTTGACTAAAAATGCTAAATTGATAGCTGATTTTTGCTGCATCGGCTAGGATTAAATGTCCCCTATCAGCAGGAGCCTACTTAACTTATACAAAACAAAGCCTTGGACATACATTTTCCTGTTTGCTGATTTTTTTTCAGCAATGAATAACTAAGCCGAACAAAAGTTTAGCAGATGGCAAAGTGTGGAAATCAGCAAAATTATGTATTTACGATCGCAGCCTTATGCGTCCCGATTGTAGAGAAAATATCAGAATAAACGAAATATTGATATAGTCAGAGAAAAAATGTAAGTGCGGGTAAAATCATCTTCAATGAGTCGATTTGTAAGGAAGTAATATTTCGTGCAAAAGATTTCAAAAGTGATAAATCAGCAGTATCTCTAAGAATTAAAGACCTGTTATGATACCCGTGTTATTTTTGATTCCGGTGTGGTGTGGTGTTAGAGGAGTAATTTCAAAATGAAAAATGTTGTAGATTTTAACGGTAGACCTTTTCATTTCATTGGTATTGGCGGAATTGGAATGTCTGCACTTGCCTATGTAATTGCAAAACGGCAACTACCAGTATCGGGTTCGGATGTACGTCCAAATCACATAACTCATAAGTTGGAATCTATTGGCGCTCATATTTTTAGTAAGCAAGAAGCAAGCAATCTCGAATTCTTTAAGCCCCAAAAAACGGTAGATGGAGTATTATTAAATACTTCAAGTGAATTGTCGGCAGATGATGTCGCCCAATTGCCTCAAGTAATATGTTCAACTGCTATTAATACAAATAATTTGGAATACAAAGCGGCAATAGAGTTAGGTTGCCCAATTTTCCACCGTTCCGATGTGCTTGCAGCCCTAATTGCTGAATATTACAGTATTGCGGTTGCCGGGACTCACGGAAAAACCACCACCAGTAGCATGATTGGTTACATGTTAGTGGAAGCTGGTATTGATCCAACTATATTAGTTGGTGGAGAAGTCAAAGCTTGGGAAGGTAACGCTAGACTGGGAGAAAGTCAATATCTAGTTGCAGAGGCTGATGAGTCCGATGGTTCACTAGTCAAACATGCGCCGGAAATTGGTATCATTACCAATATTGAACTAGACCACCCTGACCACTATGATACTTTAGAGCAAGTAATTGATACTTTCCAAACCTTTGCCCAAAGTTGCAAAACCGTAATTGGTTGTATTGATTGCGAAACGGTACGCGATCGCATCAAACCAACTATAACCTACAGTTTATATCCTGATGCTGGCGCAGATTACCATGTCACCGACGTTGATTATCATGCCGAAGGGACTCGGGCGCTAGTTTGGGAAAAGGGCAAAGCACTAGGAGTTCTCACCGTTAAGCTTCTGAGTCGTCACAATCTGAGTAATGCTCTTGCCTCCGTCGCCGTTGGTCGCGCTTTAGGTTTAGAATTTGGTGAAATAGCCAAAGGACTGGCAACGTTTGAAGGTGCACGCCGCCGATTTGAGTTCCGAGGTGAAGTTAATGGTGTTACCTTTATCGACGACTATGCTCACCACCCTAGCGAAATTCGCGCGACATTGGCAGCAGCACGCCTACAAGCATGTCCTGGGCAGCGAGTAGTCGCAATTTTCCAACCCCACCGTTATAGTCGCACGCTAGCGTTTTTAGACGAATTTGCGGGAAGCTTTGCACATGCGGATTTAGTTGTTCTCACTGATATTTATAGCGCTGGTGAAGCCAATTTAGAACAAATTAGCGGCGAAACATTAGCAGTCGAAATCGCTAAACAACATCATCACGTTGATTATCAACCCAATCTGGACACAATTTGCGAGTATTTGCTCAAAACATTGCGCCCTGGTGATTTAGCCTTATTCTTGGGTGCGGGAAATCTCAACCAAACGATTCCCGATGTAATTACGGCGATGCGTCAACCAGCACCAGTAACATCAGCCACTTTATAAATTTCTCATTATCAACCGGGTAGGAAGTGATTTTAATTAATTTTACTTCCTCATACCCACATAGGCTTGATTTTGTTTGGTTAGGGTTTTAAAGCATCTCGTTTTTACAACCGTATAAATACGGTTTTCACAAGTTTATTAAAGATAATCATCAAGGTAGATATGACCATTTCCCAGGCAACTGTGGATGTCTGCAATATTTCAGCAGCTAGTACAAACACCAAAACAGCAGGAAACTCCAGCCAAAATAAAAACGTGATTTATTTACCTGGTACGGATTGTGCAATTAAATCGCAAGTGTCGCTTTCAGGATATACTTCTTACCGGGTGGGTGGTCCGGCAGAATGGTATGTTGCGCCTCGCAACGTAGAAATGTTACAAGCAAGTATTGAATACGCCAAAGAACAGCAATTGCCAGTAACGATTTTAGGGGCTGGCTCTAATTTATTGGTGAGCGATCGCGGTATCTCCGGTTTAGTGATTGGAACTCGTCATCTACGTTACAGTTCTCTTGATGCAGAAACGGGCCTAGTCACAGTCGCAGCTGGCGAAGCCATTCCTGCCTTGGCTTGGGCAGCAGCCGAATATGGTTTAGAAGGACTGGAATGGTCAGTCGGGATACCTGGAACTGTAGGTGGTGCTGTAGTTATGAACGCTGGCGCACACAACGGCTGTATCGCAGATATATTCGTCAGCGCCCAAGTCCTGTTACCTGATGGGACACTACGTACTTTCACGGCAGAGGAAATGGGTTATGCTTATCGTACATCGAAACTACAGGGAAGTCAGCTTGTAGTCACTCAAGCAACCTTCCAACTGCTACCGGGGGTTGATCCAGCAGTAGTTAAAGCAACCACCAAACATCACAAAGAGCATCGTCTCAATACCCAACCCTACGATAAACCTAGTTGTGGTAGCGTTTTTCGTAATCCGAAACCTTATTCCGCAGGCTGGTTAATCGAACAATCTGGTTTAAAAGGCTTCCAAATCGGGAAAGCCCAAGTAGCTCCTCGCCACGCTAATTTTATTATTAATTGTGGTGGTGCAAGCGCCAGGGACATCTTTAATCTGATCCATCATGTCCAACACCATGTCAAAGAAAACTGGTCAATTGCTTTAGAGCCAGAAGTAAAGATGATTGGTGAGTTTGTCGGAGCCTAAATAATAGGATACACCTAAATACCTACGCTAAAACTACCACGGAAATGGGGAGATAGGGGAGAATTTCAAAACATTCGTAATACCTAGCGAAAAGTTAAGTTAAACAGTTCAGCACCTCTAACTCCCCATTAAATATTAAGTCTGGCTAATCAGTTTTGAAGTAATTTTCTCTGTCTCTCCCCATCTTTGCGTCAGTCTTAATGGTCAATTTTTCAGCCGACATGGCGTGAACACTCGAAATTCAGCACTTATTCTACCAACCCATGTTTAATCGCGAATCGAACAAGTTGAGCGCGGTTACTAGTTTCCGTTTTTCTTAACAAACTGCTGACATATTTTTCGACGGTGCGGGGGCTAAGATGGAGTTTGTCCCCCATTTCGATGTTAGAAAGTCCTTCTGTTAGCAGCCGAAGTACTTCTTGTTCGCGAACACTCAACGATTCAAAAGCCAGAGGGATTGGTGAGGAAATGGATTTGTGGTGGTAGTTTTCCTCAGTTTTACTGGGGCTATGGGGATTGGCAAAATTTTCGGATTCTAAATGATCTGTTTGCGAGAGGCGATATTCCGATTGAATAATTTGCGATCGCTCCAACAAATTCCGAATTGCAGCAGCTAATTCTTCGAGTTCAAAAGGTTTGGGTAAATATAAATCGCATCCCGACTGATAACCTAAGATTCGTTCCTGAGTCTTGGTTCTTCCTGTCAATAAAATTACGGGCAATAGCCGAAACATCGACTGCTGACGCACCCGACGTACTAGTTCGTAACCGTTCATTCGTGGCATCACAATATCAGTGACGATTAAATCGGGATGGTATTGTTCTACCATCCCCAAAGCCTGTTGACCGTCGTCAGCAACAATGACTGAGTAACCAGACAGTTCAAGATAGTCACAGATAGACAAACGAGTGCCTAAATCATCATCCACAACAAGGATTGTTAAGGGCATGAATGTTAAACCCCTTACAGTTTGCTTGCCTAAAAATTCTCTTGTATAAGCCCTATCAGTAACCACTGGCATAAGGATATAGTACCCATATGTTTCATACTATTGCATGATAATTAGCTGATATTCTCTCGAAGTTAATTTACCAATCAGATATTTGGAATATTTAGCAATTAATTAAAGTTACTTTTAACTCCGGTACTTGTGAGTAAAAATACTTGCCCAAGCCATTGAGATATTGAACTATGCTTTGTTGGCAAATCAATTACTTGCCCTTGCTAAATCTTTGGGTGAGAAATATTGTACGGGCATTTATGCCCGTACCACAAGGAATTTTGGGATACTTTTTTATTTGCAAATCCTCAGTTTTAATGATATGGCAATATCATCTTAGCTAAGAGATAGTATCAAATTTTTCCCAAAAGTTGGGTTTGAGGGGCGACTGATAAACTAAACCTAAAAGCCAAAAAAGTCGGTTTCTGGGATTTAGGCAGCTAGCATAATCTTAATTGCTTGTTGAAAACCTGCTGTTCTCTAAAGAATTAAGCTGAATACTAACTTTACAATCAATGCTCTGTGACTAAAGACTAATCTAGTCGTTACTATCAACTTGATTTAACAAGCCCTCACAGGCATCAACAAGTAAGTCAATGACGCGGTTAAATCCCTCAGTACCACCATAGTAAGGGTCAGGTACTTCTTTGAGGGTGTGGCGTGAACAAAAATCGCACATTAACTGCACTTTCTCGCCATATTGCCCCGATGAGTCGAGACTCAAAATATTGGCATAGTTATCTTTATCCATTGCCAAAATTAAATCAAAGTCCCGAAAATCAGATTTTTGAAACTGGCGCGCTCTGCCCTTGAGAGAAATTCCTAATTTTTGAGTTGCAGCAATACTCATACGACGGTCTGGAGAACTACCGATATGGTAACTTGATGTGCCTGCGGAATCACAAATTATACGATCGCTCAGTCCTTTTTCCGCAACAAGATGATTCATAATATTTTCTGCGGCTGGCGATCGACAAATATTACCAAGGCAGACAAATAATAACTTGTATGGCATGTGAGTTTGGGCAATGTCTAATAGGCGATCATAACGTTAGATATTAGTTATTGGTAATTAAGCCAAGTATGTAATTACCATCAAAACCAATCAAGAGAGTGTAGTGTCCCTCTAGGCGCACACTGCACTCTCTTCGGGTTTTATATTTAATTAAACCTACCTGCTTAATAACTAATCACTAAATAACTAATGACTAATAATTAACGATGGTGGGCTAAAATCCTGGTAATTCTAGCCCGCTAGTTAGTTCTTCCATGCGTTCGCGCATTGTCGCTGTGGACTTGGTGTAAGCATCTTTCATTGCAGCAGTAACCAAGTCAGAAAGCACGTCAGCCCCTTCGCCCAAAGCATCAGCTGAAATTTCAACTCGTTTTGGTTCTTGGTTGCCGCTAACAACTACTTTAACTAAACCACCACCAGCTTCCCCTTGAATTTCCATTACCTCCAATTCTTCTTGGAGTTTTTTGGCACCTTCCTGAACTTGTTGGGCTTTTTTGAAGGCATCTGCCAATTCCTTCATCTTACCCAAACCAAAGCCAAATCCCTGTCCTTTTCCTGTCATAATTACTAATCCGCGTATGCTTGTAAAAACAAATCAAATTTAATTATAGATGCGACGGGTAAAATGACTATTTTTTACTTTCCTCTGATTCTGTCAGGTCTTTGATTTGATTATCTAGGTTATTTAAGAGTCTGTTGAGAACTTTTAATGTCTCTAGGCTTTCGCTGCTGATATTGCGATTCGCGAGCATTCTCTGTTGGAGTTCGTGTAGTTTATAACTCAATTGTTGCGAAATACCAATAGCATCACGGCTAATACGCGAGAACTGTTGTTGTTGATAAAACTTTAATGCTGCTCCCCTGAGGACTTGCAGGGTTGCCTCGTCGCCATACATTCCCGGCATGACTCGCAAGCGCAATAATATTCGTTGTTTTTGATATAAGTATTCTTTTTCAACTTGCTTTGCCTCTGATAGGGTATTGAAGCGTAAGCCAGCAAATTTTTTGAGTTCGTTCAGGGCACCTTGAAATACAGAAAGTGGTAGTTTTTCCAACACTGACTGTAAGACACCATTTTCACTCCAGAGGATTTTTCCTTCGTAGGGTAGACGTTCAAAGTAAAGCCTACCAATTCCTCCAGTGATGACTCTGCCTAATAATTCTTCTAAAAATTTTTTGGGTGGTAGTGTTGATAGCAGTTCTACTGGTGTAAATTCGTTAGGTTCAGGTACTAGTAAATGTGGTATCTCGATCGCAGGTGTGGTTTCGGTGTTATGTTCTGGTTGTATTTGATGAGAATTTACCTCTTCTGCTTCTGCTTCTACTTGTGCTTCTACTTGAGAGTCTGAAGATGTTTCTGTTGAGTTGGCTTGTGGCGATAATTCTGGGGAATTTGCCTGGTTTGCTGTTACTTGCTGGGAAAGAGGTTGAGATGTATTTTTGTAATTTAAATAAGCTGAAAGTATTCCACGATGATTCTCGGCAGACATTGCCTGAATCGTCATTGTGTAATTTACATATATTAAAATGCGGTTGACATAATCTAGTGCAGCCTCATCCTCTGGATTCACCATGCCAAGTATCAGGCTTTTGTCTTCGAGTCGCAGAGGCAAAATTTGATGATAAAGACAGACTTCAAAGGATAAAAAATTCTCAATGAGCTGAATTATTTGCTCTCGCTCTGGTTCGTGATTCCATTGAAGCTCTGTGTCAGGTGACACTTTTTCCCCTAGTACTTCGGTGTCAATTGGTTTGCCTTCTGAAGACAACATAGTCCGATCGCTCGATTATCCTACTTTCCTATATTGCCCAGAAGTTGAGGGGGAGTTAACAAATTTCGATTTTTTCTTTGTTGGGTGAGAGAGAGTGATATTCAGGTTCACCTAGATACTGACGATCAAATTTATATGGAGATGGAGAGATAGGGAAACACGGAGAATTTTTGATCACCAGTAATTAGCTGAACTGAATCTAGGACAGGGGATAAGAGGAACAAGAAAGAAGTTTCTTCCTTGTGTTTTCTCTCCCTTGTTTCTACTCTTCACTTCGCAATGACTGGGCGGTGAGATAGACTTTTGTCCATTCTCCCATTGCTTGATGTGCTTTTAATTTCAACTTCTGAGCAATTATTTCGATATTTTCTCCGGCCTTTCGCAATTCTAATATTTGCTTTTGGGTGGGAGATATTTTTGCTAATAACTGCTGCCATTGTTGTTGTGTCAAGCCAAAGTTATGTTCGCTCAGGGATGTACCTAACCAACTATCGACGAGTTCAGGTCTGCCTTTGAGGGCAAAGACACGCACTGCATGGTAGCTAATTTTTTCTCGCAATCGATAAATTTCTCGAATTGGCTTCTCTAATTTTTTGGCGATCGCATCTTGGGTTTTCCCTTGCAGGTACATGCGTAACCACAATACTGCTTCTTCCCCAAGGTTTTCTCTTAAGTAATTCTCAAATTCTTCTTTGACTTCGTTTCGCAGGGTTTGCTGTTCTTCCAGTTCCTGCTCTTCTTGGTAGTCGGCGATTGCTTGATTGTCTGCTAAATTGATCCGATTATCACTATCATCGGTTAAAACTTCTTCCGATACCAATTTCACTAAGTCGCTGGTGGGAACTTGAGTTAATCCACCTCGTTGCGTGCGTCTTAAATAATTAACGAACCGATATACCAGTAAGGGCTGATTACGGATCGGACGCAGGCAATATTCTTCAACGCTAGCAAATAAGAGCGTGTTTTTTAACTTGGGTTCGCTGGTGCATTGGGAAATATAAGCCATCTGCGACAGCATATAATTATCACTTTGCAATAGTTCTTGAATTACTTCTTGCAATACGTCCATAACCGAACGCTGTCTGTCTCGACTCAATGCTACCCAAGTCTGAATTTTGTTCCGCAGTGTTACTAAACTGCCCAAGCGAGTAATTAGGTTGCGATAAGCAACATCGCGCCCTTTATTCAAATAACGCTGCTGTAAAATTCGATAGCGGTACTCCATCGCTTGCTTGGCAATTTCTAAATCTTTTCGATCTAGCTCGTCAAGCCGATTGCGATCGCTCCCTAATAACCAATTAACTATGCTTTCTCGATTGACTGCACTTTGTTCTGGACACTCAACTTCCAAGCGTGAGTGCCATTCTTGTGCCAGTTTTTCCGCAACCGTTGCCATTGTGAGATTGCGCTCCTCGAAACCCTGTTTTAAAGTTTGCATCACAACCCCCTGTTATCCCGCTTATACACCTTAATTAACTGGCAGTTGCACCCTAATTGGTGATGTTATTATCACTTTTCTGTAGCTACACTTTTATTACGTTTTAACTCATTCAATTTATGCAGTCTTTTCGGGATTTTTATGCTTTCTTCCCATTTCTGAGATTGGAGTTTTCAAAACTCTAAACATTTTTACCGAATTGGTTATTATGTAAATTTTTGTAAATTACATAAATTCTCTTGAGCTACCTGACACCAGTCTATTGAGTATATAGTGGCAGAGCGTCTCAAGTTATGCACAGTTGTGAGCTTATGACATTATGCACCTACAAATTATGTACAACATATAAATAAGGTTTATTGGCATTAAAGACGCTGTTTTTTAGACTCAGGTTTCATGCCTATGGATTTCGCCATTGACACAGAATAATGGATATTTTTTATACTAGTATAAACCTATTTTTGCCGCTAAAAACTACTTTTTTTGACACAGTGAAAGCAATATACAGAAGCCTCAAATTGAGTTTTCCTGTTAATAGCGTTGATTTCACCGTAAAATTATCAACATAGATATCCTTGTGTTTGCATTCAAATTTACTCTCCATAAATCATTTTTAGAAAAATATCATACATTTCAAAGTACCCATATGGGTACTTTTTAAGCAGCAATTAACATCATACTAACCATTGTGTATTTTTTATAGATTGAGTACGTAGTTATGATCAAAACCAGCAAAGAGAATTTAGTCTGCTCATTCTGGGAACAGACTGACTAAACTCTGCTTGGATTTGATCTTGTTGATTAACTTCTGCGAACTATTGGGTTTTCTACAGATTGTCGATATTGATCTACTTGGTCAGTATAAGCAATTGGTAGAACAGCCTCAACATTTTCATGAGGACGGGGAATGATTACCCAGGATTCTAAAACACCACCGTGGCAGTTTTCAGCAGCTTCAACACCCGCAGCCATTGCGGCTTTAACTTCTGAGACATCCCCGCGAATGTTAACTGTAAAACGAGCGCTACCTACCCGAATGTAACCAACAAGAGTAACTCGTCCAGCTTTTACCATTGCATCAGCTGCTGCGAGTACAGCAGGAAATCCTTTTGTTTCAAGTGCTCCAACTGCCTGTAGCGACATTGATTATCTCCTATATCAGTAAACGTATGTGGCGTTAAAAACTAATTGTACGAATGTTCTTACATCTTTTGGAAGATATTTTTCAAAATAAGAAGTCTTGGGTATTGGACATTGGGAGAGGGAATTTATGAATTCATTAACATCGAGCGAAGCCGAGATGTTAAAGCTGAGCGAAGTCGAAGCTTTAACTCCTAATTCTCCTAATCCCTACTCTGTTATTTAAAAAATTCGGAATGGTTCTGATTTTCTGGTGAAATGAATTGGTAAAACGGCTTCTACATTTTCTGGTGGATTAGGGACTATATAGTGGGTTATAACTTGACCGCCAAAAGTGGCTTCACCTGCTGCAATTCCGGATTCCATCGCACGCTGAACTTCTGATACATGTCCGCGCACGGCAACTATTAAGCGTCCGCTTTCTGCAATATCGTAATATACGATCGCCACTTCGGCGGCTTTTACCATCGCATCTGCTGCGGCGAGTACAGCAGGAAAACCCAAAGTTTCGATTACGCCAACCGCTTGGGGCATTAATTTTATCTCCAACAGGCTTTCTAAGAGAGTGAATTTAATTTTACAGGGAAAAGGGGAGAAGGGGAAGACAGGGAATTTATAGATAGCTGAGGACAACGAGATAATTTCTCCTAATTTCTCAATCTTGTTTTTTGCTTTCCCCGATACTCATTTCGGGGTAAAATAATATTTATGTTTCCAAGTTTCTTACCTACTAAAGTCGCACAACTTACCGAAGCGGCTTCAATTGCGATCGCGCAACAAATTGAGCTTGCCGAAATCTCTACTCCGCTTGCAGAGAAAACCGTTACTACTGCCTATGTTCATCAAGTTCCCCAAGGGCAAGGTAATGGGAAAACGCCATTTTTGCTAATTCATGGTTTTGATAGTTCTTTATTAGAATTCCGCCGTCTTTTGCCACTTCTAGCAGCAGAAAGGGATACTTGGGTAGTTGATATTTTAGGTTTTGGTTTTACCGATAGAATTCCGGGAATTAAATATAGTCCAGCAGCTATCAAAACCCACCTTTATTATTTCTGGAAAACACTGATTAACCAACCAGTTATTTTAGTTGGCGCTTCGATGGGCGGTGCCGCAGCTATAGATTTTACTATTACTTATCCGGAAATTGTCGAAAAACTAATATTAATTGATAGTGCGGGTTTAGCTGGTGGTTCTCCATTAGTCAAATTCATGTTTTCGCCTTTAGATACTTGGCTCACAAATTTTTTGAGAAGTCCAAAAGTTCGTCAGAATATATCCCGTGCTGCCTATAAAAATAAGGAACTAGCTTCTATTGATGCTCAACTTTGTGCGGCTTTGCATTTAGAATTACCTAACTGGAATACAGCTTTAATTGATTTTACCAAAAGCGGTGGTTATAGTGCTTTTAGATTCAAAGAATTAATGAACATTCAACAAGAAACACTAATTTTGTGGGGTGATTCTGATAAAATATTGGGCACAAAAGATGCCGCAAGATTTAAACGAGCTATTCCCAATAGTGAACTAATTTGGATTCAAGATTCCGGACATGTCCCGCATTTAGAACAACCACAAATAACTGCGAACCATATACTAGATTTTGCCAGATCAAACAAATGATCAGACTCTCGTCTTCTTGAAAGAAACGAGAATCTAAAAATTTTAAACTAGTCAATCGAAATAGGAAAAACCCAATCTTGATAATCTGGTTCACGATTCTCTGTAATTGCTGTAAATTTTTCTCGCAATTTTTCAGTGACAGGTCTAGTTTCTGGTAAGGTAAAATTTTCTATTTGCTTGACAGGTAAAACCTTAGCCGCAGTCCCGCACAAAAAAACTTCATCGGCAATAAACAATTCTGACTTATCAATTGGTCTTTCAACAACTTTAATACCCAAATCACCAGCAATTTTCATCACGCTATCACGGGTAATTCCTTCTAAAATATCTTGTTCAAATCCAGGTGTGAAAATCTGCCCATTTCTAACTATAAAAATATTCATTCCCGAAGCTTCGCTGACTTTTCCTTGGGAGTTCATCAAAATGGCTTCATCAAAACCAGATTCAATTGCTTCTGTTTTTGCCAGCGAAGAAGTGATGTAAGCAGCGCTAATTTTACCTCGCAATGGGAAGCTCACATCATTTTGACGATACCAGGAACTAATTCGACAACTGACACCCTCAGGTGAAGAATATTCACCCAATTCCAAGCCATAAACAAAGAAATCTTTTTGAATATTGTGTAATCTGGGCGCAATTCCTAAGTCAGCAGTGTAGACAAAAGGACGCATATAAAATGAAACTGAAGGACGATTTTTTTTAACGAAATCAATAATTGTTTCTTGAATTTTTTCGGCTGAAATATCGTAATGAAGAAACCTAGCACTAGTACTTAATCTTTGACAGTGACGATCTAATCTAAATAATAATACTTGATTAGGATTTTGGGGGTTAGGAATACCGCGTAAACCGCCTAAAGCGCCAGTTCCATAGTGAAGTGCATGGGTAGCAATAGAAATTTTTGCTTCAGCAAATGGTACAAATTTATTTTCAAAGAAAGCAATAGGTAAGAAGTTGTACATGGGAAATACTGTAGCCTTTTAATTCTGTTAATTCTCTGGTGCTGCACTTAAAACATAGCAAATAAGCGTTCTATAAGGGAACGCTTGCTCATAAATACAGCACCAGTTTTGCTTCTATTGTTGCATTTAGTCTTGTATTTATTTTGTATTTAAACTCTAAATTAGACTAAATTGCCATGAGACTAATTATCTTAGTCTAGCAGCCACATTGGAGAAGAATTCTCTTTTTGTTCTTCCGATTCTCTTGTTGGTAATGGTTCAATCGGTCTTCTATCAAATGCGTGATAGGATTTTTTATGGTGTAATACTGGTTTGTAAGTTTCTTGGGCTGGTTTTTGCTTTGTTTGTTGAACTAAGGCAATTTGTGCTTTTTCTTGCTCAAATTCAGCTTTTTCCTGCTTCAATGTGTTAATTTCTGCGTTTAATTGTGAATTAGCATCTGCAAGATGTATAGCTGCTGTTTTTGCTTCTTGAAGCTCTTTTGCTAAAGCGTTCGATTTGGCTTGTTGTTCAGATAAAGTTGACTGTAAATTGTCAATTTCTTGTTGTAAATTAGTTTGGCGATCGCGAGCTTCTGTGAGCAATTCGTTTAAGTCGTTGACGGTTACTTCTAAGTCTGCTTTTGTGGGATGAGTACGTTTTGAGTTGTTTTTTTCTTCTTCTTCTATATTTTCAGTATTTTCCGTTTCGGTTTTTGCTTTAATATCCGAGATTTTTGCTTCCTTGTCTTCTTTTTGCTCAGAAGGTTTAACTGCTGTTGCGGTAACATCAATTACTGAATCTTGAGCAGGGGTCGGAATCTTTTTCGCTTCGTCTTGTATTAAGTCGGTGAGTTGTCTCTTAGCCATTATTTTCTCCAGTCTCGTTGTAATTCTTCGGCAACGCGACGGTAGTCAGATTCTGCCTCGCGCCCATTTTTTCCCCGCCATTGTGTAATTGGTACACCATCAAGCACTGCTCGCTCGTGAGCTTTATAAATACGAATGAAAGCATTACAGGCAGGAATTTCTAGCTCCATCAAAGCATTTTGAGCTTCCAGAGCTTCTCCTAAACTTCGCGTATCAACTTTTGTCAACAGGACTCGGTGAGGAGTTCCCACAGGAGCAACTGCTGATTTCACCGTATCAACAAGCACAGCTAAATCCATTGGTGCTGGAGGAGTGGGTAAAACTAAGTAATCAGCAATTCCCACAACTGCTGCTAAAGCTTCTGAGTGTAGCGCTGGAGGCGTATCTACTATAACTAAATCGTAACCTTTTATTTTACGCAAATGACTTAAAAGTTGAGGATTTGTATCTTGAGATAGGTCAAATCCCATTCCATTCTGGCTGCGTCCAAACCACCAGCTTGCAGAACCTTGAATATCGGCATCAACAAGAAGCACTTTTTGCTGTTCTGCGAAAGTTGCTGCCAGATTAACTGCGGTAGTTGTTTTACCAACTCCGCCTTTACCATTAACAACTGCAATAATTTTTGGCACTGTTTAGATAGCGACGCTGACATAATTTGAATATACCGCGAAACGGGTACAGGGGTGAAAGTTGCAATTTTAAAACTAAACACCCACAAAACTTTGCGGGTGTAAAAAGTGATGTCAAAATTGCCAATTAAGTTTATTTAACGGGAGACTAGTCTCGCAGAGTCGCGTCTAACGTTCCAGATACAAGTTACATAACGTCCTCGTCCTGGACGTTCCCTCCTTCCAAAACGATTGTTACGAATGGTGTAAACATAACGATAATTAGCAATACGTCCATTGCGGTAGGTGGGTTGACCAGCTTGTCGAGAAACGACTGAGTAGCCATTGTTTCTAATTAAGCGATCGCAAGTAATTTGACCATTCGCTGCTTGAGCAGGTAATGTCGGTATCATGCTCAAACTTAGCGCGATTGCAGTTAATAAAACTTTTGTGCTTTTCATTGCTTTATATCCTGTAATTAAAAAAATGAAACAAAAGTTAAATTCTCGTAAGTTACTAATTAGTCTCAATTACGGTTCTCTCAGCAGTGGCGAATTTTATTTGTGACGAGATATTTTAATCTTCCATTAGCTACAGGTAGATTTGTTCCTACACAGGACATATTTTTAACCGACTTAGGGTAGATTTGTAGAGCAAAAACTCTGACATTATATGCCCAAAACTTGGTTAGCTTTAATAATTGGAAATTCTCGATCGCATTGGGGATTATTTACAGATAAAACCCTGATTTCTGCTTGGGATAGCTCTCATATATCTGTGGATGCGGTACAAGAGTTAGCCACAAGTAGAAAAATATCAAAGCTATTTTCTGGTGGGGACTTTTCCGAGATTCCCATCAGTTTACCGACACATTTTGAGCAAATTGCGATCGCCTCTGTAGTCCCTCGACAAACTGAAATCTGGCAAAATTATACTAATATCAAAATAATTACTTTACCAGATGTACCTTTAAAAGGGATGTATCCAACTTTGGGTATTGATAGAGCCTTAGCTTTATATGGTGCCGGAAATAATTGGGGCTTTCCCATATTAGTAATAGATGCAGGAACTGCACTGACATTTACTGCTGCAAATCATCACCAAGAATTTATAGGAGGGGCAATTTTACCAGGATTGGGTTTGCAACTAGCAACTTTGGCAAATCAAACTGGACAGTTGCCCAATGTTGAATTACCGCAACAATTACCCCAACGCTTGGCAATGAATACACAGGAAGCCATACAAAGCGGTGTAATTTATACCTTAGTTGCAGGAATTAAAGATTTTGTTGAGACTTGGTGGTGTGATTTTCCCAATGGGAAAGTGATCATGACGGGAGGAGATAGTGAAAGAATTCATGCTTATTGGCGATCGCATGATCCCCACACTAGCGATCGTATTCGAGTTGAACGCAATTTAATCTTGTGGGGGATGAGAGAATTAGTAATGATTAATGGTTAAAAAGAATTAATTCCTAACTGAAATCGTTCACAGGAAGCTAAATCTATAGCTAAATCTATAGTTACGAAACTGATGCTGATAAATTAATAACTTTTGACAAAATCGCGGATTTCCTGTACAACTACCAGAGCGCATTTTTCTGGTAAATTATTTTCTCCATGGGCGATCGTTTTGAAATTTGCACTTGGTATTGATTTTGCGTAAACTTGGCTAGCAGCTAATGCTTCTGGGCTATCTTTTCCACCTTGTAAAATTACAGATGGAGCCTGGAGTAAATGAAGCCGTGTTTCTAAATATTCTGCATAGATTTCAGCTTTTTGACGCTGATATAATAATTCACAAGCTGTTGGATATTCTTCGATTTGACGACGTAGTTTCAACTCTTCGTTAACATTAATTTGCCAACCAAATAATTTAGCAATGGGACGCAATAACCGCAATAAAGTAAACATGAACTCCGAACGATGTAGTAAATTCCGCATTTGCTTTAAGTGCTTTTCTGTTACTTCTGTCGCTACACCTTCGGGTGCAATTAAAACTAATCCTTGAACATGATCTGGATATTTGAGAGCATAACTAGCTGCTACCCATGCTCCTAATGAATGTCCGACTAAATATACATTTTCTAATCTTAATGCCTGTAAAAATTCAGCTAAACATTCGACTTGCAAATCAATAGAGTAGTGAATGTCAGGTATCTCAGATTCTCCAAAACCCAATAAATCTGGTGTTAGACAATGAAATTCCCGGGACAAAGTTTGCATGATGGGAACCCATTGACTACCCTCATGCCAACTACCATGCAGAAAAATAACAGGAATCCCTTCACCAACCTCACGCCAGAATATTAGTCCTTGAGAGAGTTTAATCCGGGAGTTACGAAATAAAGTCTCCATTTTCATTTATGTATTTAATAGTTAATGGCTAATCGTTAATATAATTTCAGACAAGATGAAAGGCTGTTTATAAACTAAACCAACCCAAATTTTATTTCTGGAGTTTAAGTATCTAGAATCGTACTTGTTTAGTGAGGCACTGCATTTATTACCATAAGGACTAATATCAGAATAAGTTGTACAACTTTATTTTGGAATGCTTACTAGACTCAGTTTCTATATAAAAGTTGTTCAATTTATTTTTACAAGGCTCCTAAGATTTAGCTGAATAAGCTTGGACGCATCTAAGTGACATCTTTTGGAACCTGAAAGTCTTGCTGTAACGTTTTCGGGTTTACAAAGTAAGTGCGTTTTAGCTTACCGACTTTAAAATGGTATCAGAGATATATTTCATGACACATGACATATAGTTGAGTCTTTTGGGGTACCCCTGTTAAGGTGAGGTTTTTTCCAACGTATTAATAAGGGCTTCAGCCTTGCACTAATTAAAATCTGAAAGCAGAAAAATAATGTTTGCGCTCAATTTTCGGTTCACGGATTAGGGACACAACGTAAGAATAAGGCTTTCGGCTAGTACTAGGTTGGTACACCTTAACAGGGGTAGTCTTTTGGGGTTGGAAATCATTTGTTATTGTATCGCCAGATTAGGAACTACTAGTCTGTCAAGATCAAAAGGGTAAACTTTAGTATGTTACCCTAGCTTGATTCAACGGACAAAAGTCTTACTCACGCGGCTAAGATGCCCCTACTACAAAAAAACATCCAAGCTAATGGGACAGAGCACTAGCAAGCAACAATTCACTACCAAATACATACTTAAACATAATTCTTATGCCAACGTTGTCAAGCCTTTGAGGTAATCTTGTAACTGTTGGGTATGGTCATGAGACATTGGTTCGGGAGGTAGGGAATCGGGATGAAAAGCTTGAATATCCATAACTTCTAAGGTATCCTGCACCTCCATATTGCCCCGAACTTCGGCTTCTACCACAACACAAATTGAATGAATTCTGGGGTCACGATCTGGTGCAGAATAAACACCAACCAAGCGCCGAATTCTTACTAATTCCAGCCCTGTTTCTTCTTTCAATTCTCGGTCAATTGTAGTAGGTATATCTTCTCCCCAATCTACCATACCACCAGGCAAAGCCCAAAGACCATTATCACGTCGTCGAATCAGGACAAGCCGACCATCTGGTAAAACTGGGATAATACTGGTACCTGGGACAGGATGGCGAAATATCACACCAAGTACAGTTTGTCCAAAACGCCATAGACTACGTGTGGACTGGATTCCGACAGCAAACAAAGCAAAAATATTCAATCTTCAATTTTTGGTTATTTTACTTAGTATGATTTACCACTGACATTTACTTAAATCAATCTGATATTAAGCTATGCGTTGTTGGATAACACCTGTGGTTCCGGGCTTTATTCTAACGACTAGCGTAGAACAAATCAATATTATCATCTACTGAAAAAGTAAGTTAAGGTCAGTGCCAAAAAATACGTACGATTTATCTCCCAATTCTTGGCAATCATTATTTTGGAAAATTCTGAGAAAAATAAAGTTGTCTCAAGTAACAATAAATTATGTTGAGAAAATTATGTATCTAGCAATCCGAAATCATTTGTCTACTTACTCCTGTAACAACAAAAGTCAGCCCCGACTATTTAACGAAAAATAAATATAATGCCGATAAGCAAAAAGTTGATCAATTCAAATCTGAACCCAGTTAATATCTATACTTCTAAAGCTCTGACAAAGTATAGTGTCATTCATCTAGAATATTATTTTGAATATTTTGAACCAAAAATAAAATTGTATTTGGAGATAATTTTGCCTTGAATAACTCAATAAAAACCATATATTTTTTATTTTAATTTCAAAGAAATTATATCTAGCAAGGTGCCTGGTAGGTTAAGTTTTCTCAAGTTGACATATTTTAAGTAAATAAGGTAAGCTATATTGCTGCTTAAAATATAAAATAAAGCTAGACTAGGCTTAAAGTATGTCAATAGTCGTTCAGTAGCTAAAGCTAATGTTACCTAATTGATGCCTAGATGCTGCTTTTCTGTTGTTTATTCATGAGGTGAATATGGCAAAGCGCCGTAATCCGAAAAAAGAAAAGGCGCTACGGAACCAGGCTTATGCCCGCAAGTTTCGTAAACGGACTACTACAGGAAGAATGAATCGAAGATTCCAACAACGATCGCCTAAGAGTGAAGAGGAAGAGGGTGCAGCATCGGATATGGGTGCTGCTGACTCATAATTTTGCTCAGTATTTAACTCTAAAGCTGTTTTATAGTTGTTTTATCAATTGGGGCGTACATTTTATTTGTACGCCCTAAGTTGTTTTATTTACTTTTTGTTTTTCTTGAAATCTAAGTAGTCATTTGGGAACGAGCATGACTAAGTGCTGTGCTAATTTGACTAAAACCAGTGCCTCCATAGCTATTACGTGCGGCAACTACTTGTCGAGGCGAAATTGCTGCGTAAATATCTGTTTCAAAAGCAGTATGTAATTGTTTCCATTCCTCCAAACTCAAATCTTTGAGTAGCTTTTGAGAGGCGATACAGGTTTTGACAACTTTACCGACAAGATTATAAGCTTCTCGAAATGGGACACCCTTGGCAGCTAAATAATCAGCAACATCAGTTGCATTGGAAAAATCTTCGCAAACAGCTTCCGCCAAACGCTGAGTCCGAAATTCCAAACCTTCACGTAGGAGAATAGTCATTGCTTCTAAACAAGCTTTGACTGTATTGACACTATCAAATAAGGCTTCTTTGTCTTCTTGTAAATCCTTGTTATATGCCAAAGGTAATCCCTTCATCATTACCAATAGTGCTTGGAGATGACCAAATACACGACCTGTTTTTCCCCGTACCAGTTCTGGGACATCTGGGTTTTTCTTTTGGGGCATGATACTGGAACCCGTCGCACAGCTATCTTTGAGGATGACAAAGCGAAATTCTTCGCTTGCCCAAAATATAACTTCCTCAGAGAGGCGACTGAGGTGAACCATGATTAGACTTGAAGCAGCAAGAAATTCTATGGCAAAATCACGATCGCTGACTCCATCGAGGCTATTTTCATAAACTGCATCAAAGTTGAGTAATTGAGCACTATAGTGGCGATCGATGGGGAAAGTTGTTCCCGCCAAAGCTCCGCAACCCAGAGGCGAAATATTTACCCGTCGCAGCACATCCCCCAACCGTTCCCAGTCGCGCTGTGTCATTTGGAAATATGCCAGTAAATGGTGCGCCAAGCTCAGGGGTTGAGCGCGTTGTAGGTGTGTATAACCAGGTATGAGAGTTTCTATATTTTGTTCGGCAATATCAAGTAAAACAGCTTGAAAATCCCGTAATTGCTGACGAATTTGCTGAATTTGCTCACGGAGATAAAGACGGGTATCAGTGCCAACTTGATCATTTCGGGAGCGGGCGGTATGTAGCTTTTTACCAACATCCCCAATGATTTCCGTTAATCGTCGTTCCACAGCAAAGTGGACATCTTCCGCGTCAATACCAGGATGAAAATTACCTTGACGATATTCTTGACGAACCTGTTCTAAACCGGAAACGAGTTTTTCACCTTCTTCGAGAGAAATGATACCAGTATGTGCCAGCATTTTGGCATGAGCTTGCGACCCTGTGATATCGTACTCAATCAATTCGATGTCAAAATTAATACTTGCGTTAAAGCGAGCGATCGCGGGATGTAATACCGATTCAAATCGCTGGCTCCAAGTTTGTTGCTGAGTCATAGATGCTGATGTTGGGATGGGAATGGGTAAAGGATGAAGGTTAAAGGGCAAGGGAAATGCCAAATACCCAATCAACCATAACTAGTTAGATTCCGAATCATATAGCCAATAACCAGACCAATCAATAGTGCCCAGGCTTGTCCAGTCTGTACAAAGTGCGAAAATGACTTTTGAATTTGACCTAAAACATTCGGATCATTGATTGTTTGGGCAAAGATGGTTAAATCGACAGGAGGCTGTCCGATAAATTGAAACACCCAATCGCTAATTAATTCCATATCGCCTCAAAATACTCAAAATTTAATGGTTAAAAACAATTGACACTTAAAAATCGGGGAATAGGAGAAATTAAGTATAAATCCGCAAGACAAAAGTCAAGAAGATAACCTTAATGTCATAACCTCAACTGGTCACTAATGTCCAGGGGATGAGCATTACGAATTGGTACAATATCGTTTCTGAAAAATCTGGCAACACATAAAACCAATCTTCGCGTCTCTCCATCTATTACTTTCTTACCGAGTAATACCAATCGTTAATAAAAAGCTCAAAGTAAATGCAGCTAAAGGTAGCCAATTTTTTATGAAAAAATTCATAATTATGTGCTTGATTCAAGGTAAATTTGCGGTTTGCACCACAGTCTTAACCCCACTCTTGTGATGATGCCAACCGCAATTTCTCGGCTGTTCGCAAAATTTGCCCTGCCAATACAGCCGCACCAAAACCATTATCTATATTGACTACACCAACCCCTGCGGCACAGGAGTTTAACATCGTTAAAAGTGGTGCCAGTCCCCCAAAACTAGCACCATAACCAATACTTGTAGGTACAGCAACCACGGGACAATCAGTTAAACCAGCAACCACACTCGGAAGCGCCCCTTCCATACCCGCGACAACGATTAACACTGATGCCGATTCGAGAACGTGACGGTTGTCAAGTAAACGATGGATGCCAGCAACTCCCACATCCCAAAGTCGCTGCACGGGAAAGCCAGACAGTTCAGCAGTGACAGCAGCTTCTTCGGCGATGGGTAAGTCAGCAGTCCCCGCCGAAATTATACCGATTGTGCCAGTATATTTAGCTTCTATAGTTGCAGGAACGATCGCGCAAATTCTGGCCATTTCGTAATATTGTAAGCCGCGCACTTTGGGTTGTAGTAAAGCATAGACATCGGGGTAGATGCGTGTTGCCATAACTACGGGGTTTCTTTCCCGCATGACTTGCATGATGTGGGCAATTTGTTCGGGAGTTTTGCCTTGTCCCCAAATTACCTCGGGAAAACCAGTTCTGAGTTCGCGATGGTGATCAATTTTGGCAAATTCTCCGACAGATTCATAAGCGAGATTTTTGAGTTTTTCAAATGCGCGATCGCTCGATATGTTACCTTTGGCGACAGATTCGAGTAAATGTCTTAAATTTTTGTCATTTGTCATTTTGTAGATGATTACTGGTTAATTACGAATGGCGAATTATCTATCATCTATTCTTTCACCTTCAATTCATATTTGTTCCACAATGTTGCACCTTGAGAACCCAGCGCGGAGAATTTGACATTTTCCAGACGATTTCGCACTGCTACTAGGGATAAGGGAGTTACCAAGTATATCTCTGGTAAATATTCTTGAGTAATTTGTTGTGTTTTTGCGTAAATTTCCTGACGTTTATTCTCATCTAATTCCTGTGCTGCTTCAATATATAAACGTCCAATTTCTTCTTCCCAATCACTCACTTTTCTGTCTATTAATAATTCCTGTCCTCGTTGTGGCTGTTGGTTAAAAGTGTGAGAATTCCCATCGGGAGACCATTTGTTCGCACCATCATTAGGTTCTAAGGAACCAGTAAAGCCCAGTAAATAACATTCCCAATCTAATGTTTCATTTAACTTCCCAACAAGGGTATTAAACGAAATTGGCTGAAAATTAACTTTGATGCCAATTTTTTCTAAATCTGTTTTGATTTGTGCCGCCATAGTCACACGAGTTTTGTTTTCCACATTCGTCATTAAAGTAAAACTAACGCGATTTCCATCAGCATCTAATAACTGGTTTTTGGCATCATATTTAAAGCCAGATTTGAGTAGTAATTGTCTAGCTTGGTTTTGATTATATTCGTAAACTTTTAAACCTTTCTCTGGTGATAAATAATAGGGACTTTGGATATCAATTGGGGAATTATGTAATTCTCCCAAACCACGGAAAACGTTATTAATCATCGTTTGCCGATCAATTGCATGGGCAACGGCGCGACGAAAATTCACATTATTAAACCAACGTGATTTAATGGGGTCAACTATCGGCTGCCCGTTCTTTCTTTTCCCTGTATTTAAATTAAAGGATATAAAAGTTTTACTAAAAGCTGGGCCACCATTATAAACAGAAAAATTACCACGTTTCTCTTCATTCTTTAACAAAGAAAAGTTTTCCGGTGAAACAGTCAGGGTATCTAAACCACCGGAACGAAATTGCAACACCCCTGTATCTGTGGATTCAATAATTTGCCAAATAATTCTTTCTACATAAGGTAATTGTTGACCTTGGCTATCTTTGCGCCAATAATAAGGATTGCGGCGAAATATAATTCTTTGACTAGGAATATATCTGTCGATCATATATGGCCCATTTACCACTATCTCTTGAGGATTCGTACCTGTTCCCCAAGTCGATAAAAATAATGGATTCCCATTAGCATCTTTGGTTTTAGTCGTTTTTTCTAAAATATGTTTTGGTAAAATGCCCACACCATCGGGTGCGCCAGTGGTCGAAAATAAAAATGGTGCAAATGGTTCTGGAAAGATAAATTCAACTCGACGATTATCAATTTTACGAACTTCAGGGAAGACACGACTTTTCCCAATTTTGAGTGTATCTTGCCAACTGGTAGGAATATTTTGATTAAAGACAATATCTTGATAAGTAAAAATGACATCATCTGCTGTTAAAGGTTGACCATCTGACCATTTCAGATTTTCACGTAGAGTAAAAGTAATTTGTTTTTTATCGTTAGAAATTTGCCATGATTCTGCTAATGCTGGTTCAATTTGCCGCGTCACTCCATTAATTGTCGTTAAACCTTCGGCTGTGAATAAAAAAACGTTGGGAAATTCTTCGTTGAGAGCAAAATTAAAAGTTTTGGGATCGCCTAATGTTGTGGTAATCCACTGGGGAACTTGCGCCGCTTTGGTTTTAAAGTTACTAGGATTACAACTGGTAATGACGAATTGGAAAAAGATCAAGAATGCGAATATTAAGGCAAATGCAATCCATTTACGGCGAGAACCTGATAATACGTTAATCATGGGAAAGTGGGATATTTTGTGCTGCAATTTAGGCTAGTTGAGATGGCTGTCTATTATACATGCTTTGATTGGCACAAAAAAAAGAGGTGGAACATCTGGTTTTGTGTTTCCTACCTCTGATATCATCTCCGGTTGAATACTTATTATTAAGACTGACACGGGGTGAGAGACGCGGGGACGCGGAGAAATATTAATTGTAAGTGATTAACCCAGCATGATACGTATTCGACATATTCGTGACAAATACGAATCCACTGCTATCTACGTATCCCTTAGGTAGATAGTGGTTTCTATATCTGCGGTTAATTACTCTGCTAGTTGCAAAAATCCTAGAAACTATCTGGGGAAAAAATTAAAATTGTCCTGCATGTCTCGTCTTGACGAATGCGAAGGATTAAACCCATCATTGCGGGCACGTCGGCGCAAATCTCCCACATCAGGAGATGCATTAACAGCATCTTCTATTTTAATTTTGCCATTGAGCATTAACTCGCACAGGGCTTGGTTCATGATTTGCATACCCTCACTGGTGTTATTTTCCATCAGTTGATAGGCTTCAATCTCTTCACCTTTAAGTAAATAATCTTGCATTGCTGGAGTATTCAGCAAAATTTCCATCACGGCTGTACGGCGTGCGTTGGTTGTGGGGATTAGCTGCTGGGCGATGACTGCCACTAGCGAATCTACGATTTGCACGCGCATTGCTGCTTGTTCTTCGGGATTATAAATGTTTAACAAGCGATTTATCACTGCGATCGCATTTTTCGTATGTAGTGTACCCAAAACCAAATGACCAGTTTGGGCTGCCTTCAGAGCAGTATCGACGGAAATGCGATCGCGCATCTCCCCAATTAGTATGACATCAGGGTCTTCCCGTAACACCGATCGCAATGCATCATGATATTCATGGGTATGTAAACCCACTTCTCGTTGACTAATTAAACTTTTTTGCGAAGTATGAACATATTCAATTGGGTCTTCAATCGTGACAATATGTTTGGGGGCGGTTTCATTCAAAAAACGTAACATTGCAGCCAATGTTGTGGTTTTTCCAGAACCTGTAGGACCTGTAACTAAAATTAAACCTTGTCTTTTGGTGACAATATCTTTGAGAACCGCAGGTAAACCCAAGCTATCAATCGAAGGGACTTCGAGGGTAATCAGACGCAGCACCATCGCCCCACCCGTCAGGGTTTCAAAACAATTAACCCGACAGCGCAAAAATCCCGGATAAAAAATCCCCGTATCGAGTTCTTTCATTTCCGCAAATCGCTGTCGCTGTGAAGGCGTAAGTATCTCGGTTAAAAATGCTTCAAAAATTTGCGGGGTAATGACTTCACCCTTGTTATACAGCACCATTTGACTGCGAACTCGAAGGCGCGGTACTTCCCCAACACGAATATGTATATCTGATGCTTGTTGTTCATAAGCATCACTTACCATTTTTTGGATCGTTATAAACCTGGCTTGCATTTGCGCGAGCGGAATGGGCAGCAATTTGCTTGGTAAAGGCGGCGGTGGATTGCGCGTTGCTGGGGTTGATGAATGCAAAGTTTCTTTTGGTGGTAAATGCGTTGGTTTGTGATTTGGTAACGGGGACGTTACTGATTCGTCCATGACTGCGGTCCTTTCGGCAATTATCAATTAATGTAATTCAGAATATAAACATCGGTTTTTCCAATTCTTAAAAACATCACTCCGTAACTTAACTGAATACAAAAGTTTTGTTATTGATTGGACAACCGTAAACTTACTGATATGTATATTGATTAATGTACACCTATATTCGTTAATCAACTTAGCTACAGGCTCATCTTTACAGTCATTTCATCAAACTACTAAGAGCTTGTAAATTCAGGGTGTTTTTAAATTTTATTTGCACAACATAATCGTTGTTATTTAGCTAGTTAATTGCTGCTTAATTGTTGGCTACTGACTCTTCACAATGCGACAATCAAGAATACAATGTATTATTTATTACTTGTTTTCCCTTTTCCCTTCAATTACCCATGATTAAACGCATTACCAATTACCTGGAAACTCGTGCTTGTGCCCCAGCATATAGCGGTTGGGTGCTAGCAGGAATAGCCATTTGTTTTTTCGGGGCAGCAATTAACACAATGGCAGGTTGGTTATACGTTAGTAGCGGTCTTAGTTGTGCGATTCTGGCTATCGCTGCCATTTTACCGCCTCGTTCCTTGTCTAGATTAAAGGTCAGTCGTCGTTTGATTGAACCAGTTACCGCAGGTGAAGACTTAAGAATCCAGCTAGAAGTTATCAACCAATCCCAGCAAAATGTCAGCCTGTTAAAAATCACCGATATATTGCCCTTGGTACTGAAAGACAAATTCGCTCAAAAGCCACTCGAACACACAATCAATCAAATTGAACCAAAAAATAATTATGAATGGGAATATTACTATCCAACTCAGCGCCGAGGTATTTATCGCTGGCAAACCGTACAATTAATTAGTGGTGCGCCATTAGGCTTATTTTGGAGTCGCCGCGATCGCAATTGTCCGGCAACGGCGATCGTTTATCCGCAAATTTTACCGCTAGTTAGTTGCCCCCTCATTGATGAATTGGGCAAAGATGAAAGTCGTAGAAACCATTACCAAGGAAACCCAGCCTATGCGGCAACAGAGGGGCTTATACGTTCCTTGCGTCCCTATCGTACAGGCGATCCAATCCGTTTAGTGCATTGGCGCACAAGTGCCCGTTATGGGGAACTACGGGTGCGGGAACTGGAAGTAATTACAGGTGGAGAAGATATTATTATTGCTTTAGATAGCGCTGCCCAATGGAATGAAGAAAACTTTGAGCAAGCTGTAATTGCAGCAACTTCACTATACTTTTATGCCCAACGTCAGCAAATGAAGGTGCAACTGTGGACAGCTGGCACGGGTTTGGTAAGGGGAGAAAATCGGCGGATTTTGGAAACATTAGCGGCGACATTGCCTCAAGAAGACGTAATTAGCACCGAGCCACCAAATATACCTTTGATTTGGTTGACTGAAAATGTAACTACCATTTCTTCATTACCAAATGGTAGTCGTTGGGCGTTATGGCAGAATCACGAATCTGAGCCGCATCAAGTCATCAACCAGGATATTCCAGGTTTAATTATTAGCAAAGAAGAACAATTACAAAACCAATTACAAAAAATTATTTAGCTAATTATGCGATCGCCTATGATGATCAGGTTTGCCTCAAAAATCGCGATAACACAGACGGGGAGATGGGGAGACATGGAAACACGGAGAAAGTAGGTTTCTTGTTTTTGTCATACTTATTTCTTAGATATGACGTGGAGGCAGAAACCCACTTGTTGGGATGTTGGTTCTTTGCGGATTACCCGATTCGCGGCATCGGCATAATCATCAAGCTGCTGTAGCTAAACCATTATGTCGTAACAACGGTTCGGTACTTGGCTCCCTTCCTCGGAAATTCTTAAATACTTCCATCGGATGTTTGCTTCCACCAAGGGCGAGAACAGTTTCGCGATAACGCTTACCTGTATCTTTGAGGGCAGCTTCATTTTCCAGCCCAGCCTCTTCAAATGCCGCAAAAGCATCTGCACTCAGTACTTCCGCCCATTTATAGCTGTAATAACCAGCCGCATAACCACCCGCAAAAATGTGCCCAAATGCACATAAAAATTCGTCTTCCGGCAGTGGTGTGAGAACAGTAGTTGTTTTGGCGATCGCGCTTCTGACATCTTTTGCAGTTTGAGTCCCACCGGGGCGGTAACTATAGTGCAGTTCCAAATCCACTAGACTAAAGTGGATTTGCCGCAGCATACCACTACCACTCATGTAATTTTTCGCCGCCAATAGTTTTTGATAATAATGTTCCGGTAGGGTTTCGCCAGTTTCGTAATGCTTTGCCATCCCAAACAATGTTTGCCTTTCGTAGCACCAGTTTTCCATAAACTGGCTCGGCAATTCTACGGCATCCCATTCGACATTATTAATACCCGCCGCACTAGTATAGTCAACCTTTGTCAGCATATGATGCAACCCATGCCCGAACTCGTGGAATAGGGTTTCGACTTCGTCAAATGTCATCAAGCTGGGTTTACCATCAATGGGTGGAGTTTGGTTACATATCAGGTAAGCAACAGGTAAACGGGTTGAAGTCTTGCCGTTTTCGATAAATTTGGCGCGGTTAATGCAAGTATCCATCCACGCACCACCACGTTTTTCGGCTGGGCGACTATAGGGGTCAAGATAGAAGTAAGCTATGGGTGTGCCACTATCATCAGCAATTTGGAAATAGCGCACATCTTCTTGCCATACAGGAGCTTGTCCATCAGCAGGAGTGACGGTGACACCAAATAAGCGTTTTACCAAACCAAATAGCCCATCCAGAACTTGGGGAAGAGGAAAATAAGGACGTAATTCTTCGTCAGTGAAATTAAATTTAGCTTCGCGCTGACGTTCCGCCCAAAAACTAATATCCCAGTGCTTCAAATCGCTAGCTTCAGTGGCACCTTTCGAGGCAGCAAAGGCTTTGAGTTCCTCTAATTCATTCACTGCTGCAGTGTAACTGGAACTCCGTAACTCTTCCAAAAGCTTTTCTACAGCTTGGACATTAGGAGCCATCTTACTGGCGAGGCTAACTTCAGCGTAATTGTTGTAACCTAATAATTGTGCTAATTCTTGACGCAGTTCTAAAATCCGCTCGATGAGCGGGTTATTGTTGAGTTCTCCAGAAGCTGCGCGGGAAAGGTAAGCCTTGTATAATTTTTCGCGCAAATCGCGACGGGTACTGTGTTGTAAGAAGGGTGCGTAACTGGGGATATCAAGTGTAATTACCCAAGGGCCATTTTCAACTGTTGCATTTTCATCTCCCATACTCCGAGCATTTTGAGCCGCCAGACTCAATAAACTCGGTGGTAAACCGGATATTTCCTCTTGATTCGTCAGCTTTAAGCTAAAAGCTTTAGTCGCATCGAGAACATGATTCGAGTATTTGGTGGAAAGTTCGCCCAACTCCATTTGAATGGCGTTGAAACGCTCCTTTGCCTCTCCTTGTAAGCCAACACCAGAAAGTTCTGCATCGCGAATCGCTGAATCAACTATACGCTGTTGTGCGGGTTCGAGATTTGGCCAAGTATTGCTGTTGCGAATAGACTTGAATGCCTTGTAAATGGGTTGACTTTGGCTGAGTTTATTAGAAAACTGGATTACCAAAGGCTGCACATTTTCGTAAGCTTCACGGAGTTCGTTGCTATTTTTTACGCCCATGAGATGACTCACCGCACCCCATGTCCAGTATAAGCGATCGCCTATTTTTTCCAGTGGCTCGACTAATCCTGTCCAAGTTGCTTCAACATTACTTTCTAATTGTGCCAGTTCGCGATCGAGTTGCTCAATTAACTCATTGATGGCTGGAACCACATGTTCAGGTTTGATATCTGCAAATGGAGGTAAACCAGAACCAATCAATAAGGGATTGTGAGATTTTGCTACAGTTGCGCTTTCGGTCATAGATTTTGTGTGTGATGATTAGATTCAGTACGTAGTATGGCTATTTGTTGGTTATTTGTTATTGGATACAATACCCACTAACCATTAACTATTAGCTATTAACTTTATTACTATTATTTAAGTGTAGTCATAACGTTTTCATTTTGGAATGACCGGATACCCGAACATTGATAATTATGCCTATATTGAGACAAAGCTGGCATGACACCTGATTTTTTCTACTTTCTTTCTAAACTCTCTGTACAGCTATATGCGTAGATTCCTCAAATTAATTATTGCCATTATCCCCATTGCAGGTGTCAGTACCTTGTTATTTCTCTCCCAGAAGCCATTAAAACAAGAACAATGGTTGTCTGTGCAAAATAGCATTACTTACGGAATTAGCGGTATGACTGTGTTACAACAGCAAAATAATTCCCTAGATTTACTGGTTGTACATGATAATAAAAAGCCGAATCAGGTACGTTTAGGTATAGTTAAAATTCAAGGAAATAATTCACCTCAATATTTGCCCTTGCAATGGCAAACAAATACAAAATTACCGATAGATTTGGAAAGTTTAACATTTGTACCAACTAAAGGATTAGTAAATGAAAATAGTACTTCTCATATGGCACTGAGTAGTTCGGGTCAAATTTATCATTTCAAGCTTGCCTCTAATAACACTATTTCACTAATTAAAATATTCGATTTACCAGGATTAAATAAAGATAGTAATTTAGAAGCATTTGCCCTTCAAGAAATAGATGGTAAATTAATAGCAATATGGGCGGAGCGAGGCGAGGGAGAAAAACCAGCAATTATGTATTGGGGGATTCTTGATTTAGCTACCTATAAAATAAATTTAGCTGGTTCTAATCCTGTAAAAGTGCCTTTAAAATCCCCTAATTTGCGTCATATTTCTGATCTGAAAGTAGATTCATCAGGAGTTGTATATATTACATCAGCTATGGATAATGGTAATGATGGACCTTTTGAATCTGGTGTTTATATAATAGGCACTTTCAAGATACAGAATCAGCAAATTATTTTTCAACCTAAATCAGCAATTACAACTGTAGGGAATTACCCTAAACACAAAATCGAAGCTATGGAATTTTTACCAAATGGAAAAGGTGGAATTATACTTGGTACAGATGATGAGAATATTGGTTCTTCAATCTTAATTAAACTAAATTAAATGAGCCTAAACTAAACACCCTAAATATTTTCAAGATTTTAAATACTCTAAACACAAAAATCAGAATAAAATGGAATTTTTATTTTTTGTTCATTATGAAAATCAAGAAAACAGGGCTTACTGAAAACTAAGTAAACCCTGGATATAAATCTAGACTTTTTAACCACTAGGAATTATCAAGTATCTACTGAAAAGGATACTAAAACTTTATTATTGTGCTTTTTTCTCAGCAACCTTAGCTTCAACCTTCACAGTTTTAACACCTTGGAACTTATATTCTTTAACAGTAGGCTCAATCTTTTTCAAAGTCGCCTCGTCAGGAACAGTACCTTTAACTGTCAAAACGCCGTCTTTTTCTTCTACATCAAGCTTGCTTCCGGGAAATTTCTTTTCCAGATTATTCTTAACGATGGTTTTTGTACCACCAGAAGTGCTAGTTAAGGCAGTTTTCGCAGCTGTAGTTGTTTTATTAACAGCAGTTTTAGCACCGTCAGCTGTATTTTTAGCTGCGGTTTCAGTTTTAGCACCCACATCTTTAGCTGTTTTATTAACAGAATCTGTCGGAGAAGAACCAGCATCAGAAGTCTTAGATGCATCTTGGCACGCTACTGCACCTACTGCCAAAATACCACTAATTAAAAAAGGAATGAATTTTTTCATATCTATCTCCAAATTGAATAAATGAAGCGATGAGTTCAAGAGTGTGTGCAATTGAGGAGTAAATCTTAAAAAAAGATTAATTGTGAAATGGCAAAGATAATATTTAGGCAAATAACTGCTAACTGAATAATAAACGGTTTTATCTGGCTTAATCAGAAGCCAATTGAAAACAGCCAAATTCAGTTCAAGCGACAGTTACCTTCTCGGAAATGAAGTTTAGTCTTAGTCAATGATAAAACATGGACTTGAGTAGAATATCAAGTCAAATTACCAATGATAAGACAATATCTTTCTTTGAAGGTTATTTGATGTTACCAGATTTCTCAAAAATTGGTTTATCTCCCTTGCTGAAATCTTTCTGCATCATTGTATTGCAGTACTTTTTTATTGAAATTCGTACTTTTAAACTAAATAAAGTATTCTTAAACACTTTATATTCTGTAACATTCGGAGAAGTTTATGGAGTTGAATACTAAGCCAATTTCTAACCTTTAACTTTTTTCGAGATACTTTTTTACCCCCTGACTCATTTGCATTAAGCTAGGTGTAATCTTACTACCCAAAAAATCTTCGACCACGCGAGCAATTTGTCCCGTAATAAACTGGGGTGCGCCATGAATTTTCTGGGGATCAATTGTTAATTCACCACGACTTTTGATAATAGTATTATTCCCATCTTCGAGAAAATAATTTTTACCAGCACAATAAACAGCTTCTGTAAAAGCACGTGTTTCCAGTCGCCATTCCAAGACAAATTCTGTTTGCTTCCAAGTATTATATTCAAGCCAGGAGAGCATATCTTCACTAAGTAAAGCTCTTGCAGCTATTGGAATTTCGCCACCACCATGCCATTCATTGACTGTGTAAATTATTTCATCTACTTCTTTTCGAGACTTAACTTTAATATCACGAATATCTGGGATGTAGCGAACAAGTTCTGTGAGTTTATCTCTGTAAGTCGCGTACACAATCTGACGAGGGAAGGGAATATGAGTATCAATTGAAATTTTCATTAGTAAATTGCTGATGGGTGAGAAAAAGTTAAAGAGCTTTAAATCAACAGGAGCAGGAAAGAAAATTATTATACTTGATGTCTTTGTGGGAAAAAAGTGTGCAAATTGTATGTGGAGAAATAATACATATCATATAAAGTGTCATTTATATTAAAAAATAATGTGAAGAATATCAGGGAACAGGGGATAAAAACTTTCATTAGTTGCAATTATTGCATGTTATCAATTCTGTAATTACAACTACATAGTGAAATTAATCGTTACCAAGTGTCATAATGAGTGGACTCATGGGTTTATTTACTTACGTAACATTGCAGAAAGTTAGATGTTTGTTTTGACTTAAGACACTAACTTTCTGCTCTTTTATTTTTCTGGTTTGTGTTTGGGCTTTTCTTCTCATCTCAAAACTTATCACTTTTGAACTTCAGCACTCATACTTGCCATATCCTCCAATTTCCCCTATTTATAAAGCTTCCTGCCCCCTCAGTTGTAGTTTAGGCAACCATTTGCGCCCCGAACATGATATTTGTATTACTGTGGCTCAATCATATTGTTTGTTAGCTAAATAGCAATTATGTATTTTGCGATTGTTCTACAACGAGTCCGATGGCAATAACTTCGATGGTGCGACCGAAGTTATTACAAGGGGATTAGTTAATGAATAATAGCTACCAGCTTGATTAAGATTGAGTTTTGCCAAAAAATTTGCTGTGTTGAGCGTCAAAATCTTTAAGGGGAAAGATGTTAAGAAAATTCGTTGGCATTTTTGTTGCTACTGTGCTGTTAACATTCCAATTCGTTATTGGTAGTGCGAGTGCAGTAGAACTCTCTGCGGCTACTCGTACTGTAACTCTTAACGAGGCTGGTAATACCACAGTTCTAAGCCTTAAACAAGTCAAAGAAGGTAAACGTTTATTTCAATATGCTTGTGCCCAATGCCATGCTGGTGGTGTTACCAAGACAAACCAGAACGTTGGTCTTGAACCTGAAGCTTTGGCTGGTGCAACACCCAACCGCAACAGCATTGAGGGTTTGGTTGATTACATGAAAAACCCTACAACCTATGATGGAGAAGAAGAAATCTCCGAACTACACCCCAGTACAAAGAGTGCTGATATTTTCACCGAAATGCGTAATTTGACTGACAAAGATTTGGAAGCGATCGCAGGTTATATCCTCTTGCAACCTAAAATTGTTGGTTCGCAATGGGGTGGTGGAAAAATCTACTACTAAAATAAACGCTGTACTTTTGTTCAAGTAGGGTTGAGTTGAGTTAGCAGGAGTAATAGAAATTTTCTTTTTCTAATACCCTGTTTCCTCTACTATCCCTACTTCTTTTTGTCTGGCTATTAGTTGTCAGTCGTCAGCTTAATGAAGTTTCTAGTTTTAATTCTTCAGTTAGTTTTTCTTTGTTATCTACAATTGTTTGTGAGTCTAAATCGAGGATTTGCCAGCTTCTGGCTCGACTGACATTAAACTTCATTCCACCTGATTCTAAAGCTTTGAGGACTTGACGAGTTGTTTCTCGATTCAAGTTTATCTCTTGTGCGATCGCATCAATAGTAATAGGATTATCCCGATCGCAACAATCCAATATATTAAGTGCCAAACGATAGGGTTGATCTAAATACGGTCGTATGATTTGCTGAATTTCCGATGGTAAAACGGAACGAAACCATAGTATAAATTTTGCACTTGACCTAATTTTGTCTAAACTATTTTGATTCACTGAACTTATATACTCCTCGATTGGCGCTGAATAGTAGGTGAAAAAATATACCTCTGAGGGATAAGTCCAGATTACGCCAGGATGAGAGGATGAGACTTCTGCCAAAGGTTATATGCCAAAAGTAGTATATTTCGCAATAGAGATTACTAAAAATCACCCATCGTGTTATGTAGACCTTTTTTTAGGCGATGGCGGTAGAAATGCCATCCCAAATGTACAATCGTGCCTCCAATAATCACAGGTGAGAGCCAATGTAACCAAGCAAAATGAATGCCGATTCTTGCAAGCCCTAACAGTAATACATCGTCAGCAAGGCTCAATATAAAGATAAATATTTGTACAGGTAGATGCTGGTTATTATTATTAAAATCCATATTGGTATATTGGCTTCCTTTGGCAATTTGAGGATGCTACTAGGTTAGGCAATATATCTGAGAAAGTAGTAAATCAGCGATTTTTCTTAATAAAAGTAGATGAGAATAAAAAATAAAAGATTTGCAAACTTTTCCTCATCACCCATAAATCACAATTCAGTCACTTTCATTTCTGGATAAATGTAATTTTTTTCGTACAATTATACATTTTTGTTCATAAATTAATCCGAATGTAAACATTAATAAATTGGCGATTGAGAATGCCGACTACGTTTGATTACCAGCTAAAAGTTTCAATAAAATTAAGACTTTGTCCTTGTTATGAATCTTATTATAATCACCACAAAATGCTTGGTAAGCTAGCAAGCACAGTCGCGATAAATGTCCAGACTGAAAAGCGTTCAATATCCGCTTCGTCAAGTGCATATCCCATTTGAAAGAGGGAAGCAAGCATAGCTCCTAAAATAAAGCTCAAAAGAAAAACGTATTTAAAACTAATCATTGATTTTCCTAACGATAGTTTCAAAGTCAAAGTTGAAAAAGCATGACTCCGCCAGTAGCAAGATGGCGCAGAATGACTTGAATCATTTTTGAGAAATTGAATTTCTAGTGGTATTAAAACTAATTATTGGGAATCCATCTGTAAGGTTTTTATTTGAGCTTTGTGGAAGCGGATTCCTATATTTATAAATGATGACAAGATTAGAGGAAGAGACTAAAAAGTGCTTGCCATCTCAATTAATGTACTCTTTAGTGTTAGCACAAACTTTTTACTGGCAAGTGTTAATAGTGAGCATAAAGCCTTCAATTTTAGATTTTTTTAATGAATAATTTTGATTTTCAATATTTATTTATTTTTGAGTTAGTAATATTTTTTTCCTGATAACACTGACAATTAAGTGCGTAGTCCCATCCTGTAATACCAATTCGCAAGTCGCAATACTCGCTGTCGCGTAGGCGCAAGCCTTCTCGAAGAGTGAAGCAAGCTACGCAATTAAAGAACTTAGAAGCAGCAAAGCTTTCAGGATTTACATCTGTATCAGATTTTTCGTGAAATGGTATGAGAGATGCGTTGCAGTTGAGACTTTAATAACGCCGTATTTCCTTCGACAAGTAAACAATTAAAAATCCTGTGGAACTTTCATCTCAGTTTCCACCATTTATCATCTAAACAAATCTCCCTAATGATTGAATATAAAATTACATACAAAAAAACAGCCACCTCCCGTTCAAAAGAGATAGCTGTTTTTTGGGCAGGGCAGGCACAAAACCCACCCCAAGATGATTAATTTTAGTAATCGAAATCTCCACCCATACCAGCACCAGCGCCAGCAGGAGCGCCATCTTTAGGCTCTGGCTTGTCAACAACGATACATTCGGTTGTCAACACCATACCAGCGATGGAAGCTGCGTTTTGGAGTGCGGAACGGGTTACTTTCGCAGGGTCAACAATACCAGCAGCGAACATGTCAACATATTCGTTAGTAGCAGCATTGAAACCAACGTTGAAGTCTTTCTGCTTCACGTATTCAGCAATTACCGCACCATTTTGACCTGCATTTTCAGCAATTCTCTTCAAAGGAGCAGTTAATGCACGAGCAACAATCATTGCCCCAATTAACTCTTCATCCTTGAGGTTACCGCTTGCCCAAGTTTCCAACTCAGGTGCAAGGTGTGCCAAGGTTGTACCACCACCAGGAACGATACCTTCTTCAACTGCTGCTTTAGTAGCGTTGATAGCATCTTCCAAACGGAGTTTCTTGTCCTTCATTTCGGTTTCGGTAGCAGCACCAACTTTCACAACTGCTACACCACCGGACAATTTAGCCAAACGTTCTTGGAGTTTTTCCTTATCGTAGGAAGATTCAGTTTCTTCCATTTGCCGACGAATTTGTTCGCAACGCGCTTTAACTGCTTGCTCGTTACCTTCAGCAACAATGGTGGTGTTGTCTTTGGTAATGGTGATGCGGCGAGCTTTACCCAAGCTATCAATCTTGGTTGCGTCGAGTTTCAAGCCAGCATCTTCAGTAATTAACTGTCCACCAGTTAAAACTGCGATATCTTCCAGCATAGCTTTCCGGCGATCGCCAAATCCAGGAGCTTTAACCGCAGCTACATTCAAGACACCACGTAAACGGTTGACAACCAAGGTAGCAAGTGCTTCTTTCTCGATATCTTCAGCAAGAATTACCAAAGGACGACCGGAACGAGCAACTTGTTCGAGGATAGGTACCAAATCTTGTACCAAACCGATTTTCTTATCAGTTAACAGCAAGTAAGGCTCGTCAAACACAACTTCCATGCGTTCAGCATCAGTTGCAAAATAGGGCGAGATATAACCCTTATCGAAGCGCATACCTTCGGTAATTTCCAACTCGGTGGTCATGGATTTTCCTTCTTCCAAGGAAATCACACCTTCTTTACCCACCTTATCCATCGCTTGAGCAATCATGCTGCCGACTTCTTCGTCATTACCAGCAGAGATTGAACCAACTTGAGCGATCGCTTTAGAATCTTCAACGGAGCGCGCATGTTGCTTGATTTTGTCAACCAAGAAAGCTGTTGCTTTGTCAATACCGCGCTTCAACAAGATCGCGTTTGCACCAGCTGCAACGTTGCGTAAACCTTCTTTAACAACAGCGTGAGCCAAAACGGTTGCGGTTGTGGTGCCATCACCAGCAGCATCATTAGTTTTAGAAGCTGCTTGACGAATCAAAGCCACACCAGTATTTTCAACGTGATCTTCTAGCTCAATTTCTTTAGCGATGGTTACACCGTCATTGATAATTTGAGGTGCGCCAAATTTCTTTTCTAATACGACGTTGCGACCTTTAGGACCAAGGGTTACAGCCACCGCTTCTGCCAAAATATCCATACCACGCTCAAGAGCACGACGAGCGTTTTCGTTGTAAATAATCCGCTTTGCCATAATAATGTAATTCGCTTTGTAAGCTATTCTCTGTTTTTGTTTAGTTCGATTAGTTGATTGTTGATTTTTGGTTAGTGGTTGTTTGGTTATGAGGATTAACAGTTAACTATATACCCATTAACTATTACCCATTCATTAACCATTACCCGCTACCCACTTAGCTAACAATTGCTAAAATGTCTTTTTCCGAAAGTAATACATACTCGTCAGTACCTAGTTTGATGTCGGTACCAGCGTACTTGGAGTAGAGAACTTTATCTCCAACTTTCACATCCATTGACATGCGGCTACCATCATCTTTGAACTTGCCATCGCCAATAGAAACAACTTCACCAACTTGGGGCTTTTCTTTGGCTGTGTCGGGCAAATAAAGACCACCTGCGGTCTTTTCTTCAGAAGCACTAACTTTAACGAAAACGCGATCGCCTAAAGGTTTTACTGTTGATACGCTTAATGATACTGCTGCCATAACTAATTCGTGCCTTATTAGCACTCTCAACTCCTGAGTGCTAATTTACCTAAATACAGCTTCAAATAGCAAGAAATTAGTGTGTACGGGTTCCCGAACTATTAGAGAATGGGCAGTGGACATCAGGGGAAGGGGGAATATGAGGACAGGGGGACACTAGGAAAAACAGATATAGAAAATATTATTTCTTTCTCCCTATCTCCCCATCTTCTCTTTCCCGTCATTGTCTTCTGGAATACCTTTTCTCCCCTATTTATGTTCCCTGACTCCTTGGCATTTTTTCTTTGCCCCATAACGATTTCAGGAATTAATTAAGTAAAAATACTCGATCAAAAATGTTCATCAGATGATTTTTCTTTGGTTTATGAATATTTTTGTATCTTCAAATTTATTTGCAAACCCAGAAAATTGTTATAGAACAGTAATCAGGAGGTGCGAGATGAGTAACAATACGGCGGAATTATCAGGTCTGAGAATACCGGAAAATACTAAAATTTCCGCAAAGAAATTCCTAAGTAATTCTGTAGAATCTCTAGGACTTTCCAAAATCCAGCGACATATTTTTTTATGTGCTGACCAGACAATTCCAAAATGTTGCTCTAAACAAGCTTCTTTGGAATCATGGGAATATTTGAAAAAGCGTCTTCAGGAGCTAAAACTAGATCAAGCACAAGAAAATAACCTGAATTACATCTTCAGAACAAAAGCCAATTGCTTGCGAGTTTGTTGTTCTGGGCCGATAATGGTAGTTTACCCGGATGGTGTGTGGTATTGCCAAGCAACTCCCGAAGTAATCGAACGAATTATTCAAGAACATCTAATTGGCAATAAAGTGGTAGAAGAATACGCATTTTTACTCCACTCTCTGCCAAATTGCTTCCAAAATGTTGGCGAACAATTAATAGAGGCTTAACCATGAAAAGGATATGAAAAGCAGTAAGCTTTAATAGAGCATTGATTAGCGTGGGTTAATTTTTGGGAGCATCTTAAACCAACACTTATGTGAACTTGAATAATTATTATTTAATCAGTGTTTTTTCGCCCGCACTCATCAAAGCGATATATAATAGCGCATTATAAATACTACTGCTCTACGTATCCTTACTGTACTTTAGCTCTAGTTTCCTAATGTCGAAAAAAGTCACTCTCACTTTTTAGACATGCAGGCGGCAAAGGCGAGTTAAGTGGGGAAAGCTCACACACTTTTTCACGATCCACCATCATAGGAAACGAGTCAATACCCTGATGGACCGAAGCGCGACAATTGCCACTGCTATGAAAGAACCCAGCATGAAAGACCACAAACGACTTTTACTAATTGATGACGACCCAAACCTGATATTGCTGGTGAAGGACTACTTGGAATTCCGGGGATATGAGGTCGTCACTGCCGAAAATGGTCGAGAAGCTCTGGAAATTTTAGAGCAGGATATTCCAGATATGATCATTTGCGACGTAATGATGCCGGAAATGGATGGATATACATTCGTCGAGCAAGTTCGGCAAACCGAACGCACGAGTTGGATTCCTGTACTATTCCTGTCAGCGAAAGGACAAAGCGCCGATCGCGTCAAGGGATTAAATAAAGGGGCTGACGTGTACATGGTGAAACCATTTGAGCCAGAAGAACTAGTGGCGCAGGTTGAATCATCGCTCAAACAAACAATTCGTTGGAAGGAACACCAAGCAAAGGGTGGGGAAAACGGTTCTCGTATTCAAGTTCCTTTCGATGTACAGCTAACACCTACCGAACTGAAAGTTGTCCAGTTTGTGGCTAGGGGATTAGCAAACCGCGAGATTGCTGAAGAACTAAACGTTAGTCAGCGAACTGTAGAAAGCCATGTTTCTAACATGTTAGGCAAAACTAACCTTCACAATCGCACAGAGTTAGCTCGCTGGGCGATTGAAAACCAAATGGCATAAATCGCTGATTAGGGGTTAAGGGAAATTAGTTGCATAACGTCAGGGTACCAAATAACAATAAAGGCAGCTTTTTTGTACTGGCAGCCTGGAGTTGAATGCATGTCTCCCGCAGCATTCAAACATCGACTCAACTTCTGACTCTTAACGCCTAACTCGCGATTTGAGTTTAACGCTCAATGACTCTCAACATGAGTCTGATCTTCGATAGACACCCTGAATTGCATATCGTAATTTCCAGAGTGTCACCCTGAAATTTAGCTTTTGAGATTCCGGCTGATTTTACCTTATACATGGAGGTAGAGTCAGCTTTTCTTTTATGCTTTAGAGGATGTCAAATTTGATTAGTTGTATTGTATCGATTGACCGCAAAAATGTAAATCCGTGTTACAAGGACATTGTTACTAGGAACACTCAAAATTCTACGTATATAGAAAATCCTCAAAAGGCAGGAATAAGGTAGTTCCCAATACCTTCCAGCAAGGTTTATGCTTACGTAATCTATAATTTGTAATTCGTAGTTATTTGCTCAGTAATTCCCTACGCCGATCAAATGACAATCTCTACTGAGACTAAATCTTACAATCCGCGTTATTGGTTTTGCTCATGCTTAATAGTAGGTTTTGGATTGAGGATGGACAAGAAAAACAGGGTTTCCCATCCCGGAAAAACCCAATTCAGATAGACAGGCGATCGCACGATGGCAGAAACTACTATTAGCGACATAACTAACGTAGTTTATAAATTAGAGTCGCGGTAAATCCACCATTTCCCGAACACTTCCCTGCACTCCGCCCACTCCTTGAGCAAATTGACGATCTTGCTGATAAACTAGCATCGGCAATCCATTTCGAGGGGACATGACAATTAAGCCCTTGGGGTTGATGGGATTTTTGTTAATTAATTGCAACCTGTAACGCATCACCAACATTGCCAAAATAATCTTGATTTCCATCATTGCGAATCCGGCACCAATACAAATCCGTGAACCGGCACTAAAAGGATTGTATTCGTACATCGTCGGTTCAATAGTTTCCCAACGCTGGGGATGAAATCGTTCCGGTTGGGAATAAATTTCGGGGCTGTGGTGGGTTTGGTAAATACTCACAAAAACCTCGGTTCCTTCAGGTAAGTCATAACCACCGAGGGAAGTGGCTTGCGAAGTCACACGACCATTCCAAGGTACGGGCGATAATACTCGCATACTTTCTTTAATTACCCGTTCTAATAAAGGTAACTGCTGTAACTGTTCGAGAGTTGGTGCTTCCCCATGTAAAACGCTGTCAAGTTCATCGAGTAAGTCAGCAGCTATTGCCGGGTGTTGGGAAAGCAAAAACAAAGTCCACGTCAAAGCATTCGCACTGGTGTCATGTCCCGCAACGTAAATTACCCCCACATGTCCAAGTAATTCTTCGTCTGTGAGGGTGACACCGCTTTCTGCGTCCCTTGCTTGGATTAGCATTGAGAGAACATCACCACCATCAATACCCTGAGCACGTTTACGCTGAATCACATTGCGTAATTCTTGATCAAGTTCCCCGACTGCGTTCAGCATTCGGTGGAAAGGTAAGCCAGGAAAGTCAAAGGGCAAAAACGTGAGTGCCGGATTGCCCATTTGTGCGCCAACTTGTTTTAATAATCTTGTGAAGGTGTCACCTTCTTCGCTAAAATCCTTACCAAATAAAGTTTTGGTAGCAATACGCATTGTTAAACGGCGCATCAACTCTAGGATATCTACTTCCTCACCCACTTTTAAGCGATCGAGTTCCGAGTGTGTCAAGGCTACCATATCATCACGGTAAGATTCGATACGTTGCTTGTGAAATGCTGGCATTAAAAGCTGCCGATGTTGGCGGTGTTCTCCACCATTCACACCAAATAAACCCACCAGAAAATGTTGGAAAGGCTGTGTACGCAAAGAATCATCACGTTTGCGGTACAAATCTCTAGTCAAGGGACATTTGTGGTAAATATCATGTTGGCTGGTAACTTCACGAACAATATCTGCACCGTAGGCAAGAACTGTACCTGGACAATTAAGATGGGGAGAGTAAATATTTGTACCACCACCTGCAAGTAAAGAGACAACTGAACCATAGTCTTGGAATAATTGACGCGATAAACTAATGGAGTCGTCTACAAACTTGAACATTTGGATCAGATTTCCAAATAGCGGCGAAGAAGGGGGTCCAGGTACTGTTAATTTAGGTTTGTGAGTAGTTGCAATCATGGTGTAATGGAATACAAATTTAGTTTCTAAATCACTTGCAAAATGGCACAATAAAATTTCATAACTTTGTGCCAAAAAACAGTTCAAATCAAATGTTATCTGGAAAACAATTAAATTGCTACATCAGATTACTCAAAGTATTGCTTTCAGGATTTTTATCTACCATTACAGTCTTATTTTTTTGGCAGATACCTGCCTATGGGAGTGATTTACCTCTATCCCAACAAAAAAATAATCCCATTATTATTGAAAATATTAAGCCAGGCACAAAAGATTGGCAGTTAACAAATCCTGCCAGAAATAGAGAAATAGAAGGATATGCATCTTTAACTAGTGTTAATCGTGGGGATAAAATTAAGCTTTTTGTGAATACCAAAGACCCTGGATATACAATTGAAATGTATCGTATGGGCTGGTATCAAGGTCAAGGTGGACGACAAATTGCACCAGCAGTTTTTCGGAAATCAGTTAAGCAGCCATTACCAATAGTTGACCAGGCGACAGGTTTAATTGAATGTAATTGGCTAGACCCTTATGTATTAGAAATACCCAGTAATTATCAGGACTCTTCCCAATGGGCAAGTGGTTTTTATTTAGCGAAACTAACAGCTAGCAAAAGCGGCAAACAAAGCTATATTGTTTTCATTGTTCGTGATGATTCTCGCCCTTCAGACATTTTATTTCAATCGAGTGTCACCACATATCAGGCATACAATAATTGGGGCACAATGTCGCTTTACCGTTGGAATAGTAAAGGAAAACAAGCCTCAAAAGTATCCTTTAATCGTCCCTATGCAATTAGTCCCAATCGTGATGCTGTATACGGAGTTGGTGCGGGGGAATTTTTAACTAATTTTCAGCCCAAGCGTCGGACATCCAGTGCTGGATGGGAATATAACATGGTGCGTTGGCTAGAAAAAAACGGCTATGACGTGACTTACAGTACCAATATTGATACCCACGAAAATTATTTGGAGCCAATAAGTGGGAAAAATATCCTGTTGTTACATAAGGCTTTTTTATCAGTTGGACATGATGAATATTGGTCGTGGCAAATGCGTAATAATGTAGAAGCTGCCAGAGATGCTGGTATCAGTTTGGGTTTTTTCTCCGCGAATACTTGCTATTGGCAAATTCGTCTGGAACCTAGTCGCATTACTGGCGATATTAACCGGACAATTGTCTCCTACAAAGAAGGAGAAGCATTAGATCCATTTGCACGCGATCGCAATTTAAGTAATGATTATCTGATAACTACTCTTTGGCGTAGAAAACCTGTGAATCGTCCGGAAGATGCCTTAATCGGAGTCATGTACGATACTTTTCAGGTAAATGCTGATATCGTTGTGCAAAATACTGCTCCAGAATGGCTACTTGCAGATACACAATTGAGCAAAAATACGACACAAACTTCAAAAAACTTATTTGGCTTTGGCAATCCGACAACAGAGATGCGGTTAGCAGGTTTATTGGGATATGAAGTTGATAAAATGTTCCATTCTGCGCCAGAAAATACTATTCGCATTGCCCATTCACCCTATCGTCATGGTGGTAGAACTAAATATTCGGATATGACAGTTTATACTGCTAATTCTGGGGCGACGGTATTTGCCACGGGAACAATCCAGTGGAGTTGGGGTTTGGATAATTTCAATGCCCCTCAATTACGTCCTGGATTATTGAATCAAGACGCGCAAATAATAACTAGAAATATTTTGGCAAAAATGCTTAAAAGTGATGAATAGAATAATTGTCTTTAAATAAATGAAAGCTGATATCAGAAATTTCAATTTAGTTGTGGGAGAAATATTAAAGCTGTGATGCCACATTTGGGAGTAAGAGTCTGCTATGACACCTCAAAAATTTTTAGAAGATTTAGCTTCAGCGACAAAAGACTCCGAGAAGCTAATGGTTTTTGCACGATATTTGGATACAACTGCTTTGGATAATGCCACAAGTCGAAGATGGAGAAGTCTTTCCTACAGCGACGAAATTCAACTGTCACTCAATAACATTGCGTTTCATTTAGAGAGACTGGCGGAGTCGGGAAACTAATACCAATTCTCCCAAAGAAAGTAACAGATGGTGACGCAAAGAGGCGCAGACAGAGAGACACGGAGAGAGGAAGACACGGCAAATACGTTGCAGCGTCACTTGCCGCAGGCAGAGACTTTATTAGTGAGGAGCCAGACTGAATCTGAGAAGATAGAGAGAAATGAAAAGATGTCAAGAAAAATCCAAAATTTCTCTTTTATCTTTTCTCTTCTCCCGCTCTTAAGCTGAGACTAATCTTCGTAATGATTCTGCTCGACGTTTGGCTATAGCATTATTAGGTTCACGTTTGAGTGCTTCTTCATACATTTCTAAGGCTTGATTGTTCAGCTTTTTACGCTCGTAGGCATGGGCGAGATTATTGTAGGCAACAACATATTCGGGATTAGATTTCAGAGCTTCTTTGTATTGGCGAATTGCTAAGTCATATTGTTCTTGGGCAAAATAGACATAGCCAAGCCCGTTGTAAATAATACCGATACTTTCTTCGTTTTCTTCTTCGGCAGCTTTGAGTGCTTTTTGGAAAACACTAATAGCTTGGGAATATAGTTTTTTTTCGGAGTAAATGCTGGCTAATTCGTAATATTCTTGTGCTGTACCCTGTTCTTTGGTTAGTTTATTCCGCAGTCGTGAAAAAGAACTTTCGATTCGACGTGTTTTAAAGATTTGGCGAAATACACTGACAACTGTGAATAGTAGTAAGCCGACGAAAATCGAGAGATAAATAACTGCGAGTTTGCTATCCATTGCTGTTATATTAAATGTTTCTATTTTTATTATGGGGGAAAGCGGGAAGAGGAAAAGAGGACTGTTAACTTTTAACTTTTAACTTTCAAGACTTAATATTCTCGAAGGTGGTAATCCCCAATATTGAATACGTTCTTGTAACCAACCTGTTTCTAAGTAGGTAGCGATCGCATTATCTACTTTCCTTCTTAATTTGTCGTTTTGCAACCCTTTAGCAATGACTATACATAATGGCTCTGTTGATAGTCGTGTTTCTAACAGGCGATATTGGGGATTTTGCTTTACCCAGCCACTGAGCACGCTAGCATCGGCTGCAAATGCTGCTATTTTACTTGTTTCCAAAAAACTTTCTGCTTGTTTGTAGGAATCAACTCCAACCAAGTCGGCATTCGGTATAAAATATTTAATTCTTGATATCGTACTCGAACCTGTCAAGACACCTATTTTGCGCTGTTTAAAATCACTTAATCTTTGAATAGAAGTGTTTTTTGTTACTAAAACAGTGCTATCTAAATAGTAAGGAATACTGAAATTTACCAATCGAGCGCGGGATTCGGTAGCTGTGAATCTGGCGATGAGAATATCAACTTTGTGATCTAAAACTTGAGAAATGCGATCGCGATTTTGTACGGGTATTAATTTAAAAGCCTGGGGTTTACCAAGTAAATCTTGAGCAAGTCGTTGAGCAATATCTATTTCTAAGCCTTGTAAATTACCGCTTGCATCGCGAAAACCCAAAGGTGGTAGGTTATCTTTGACGGCAATTTTAATATAGCCGCGTGCCTGAATTTCAGATAATGGGGCGGCATTAGCTGGGGCAAAAGGAAAGGGAGTCGGAAAAAACGGAAAAGTTAAAAAACTACAATAAAAAAGGCAAAAGGTAAAAGTCAGGAGAAACTTCCGACACCATACAAATAAATCCATACAAACTTAATGTAGCAATGCCGATTGATTGTAACTCAGTTTGTGTTCACTGTTTGTATAGCCGTAAAGACGCGATTAGTTGAAGATAATATCTACATTCTTCGACCTTTCAGCTTTCCCCTTTCCTCTTTCCCCTTTCACCTTTATTTAACTTGGCTTGCCATTTCGGCGATTTTTGCAAACCCAGCTGGATCGAGAACAGCGATTTGTGCCAACATCTTGCGGTTGATATTGACTTCGGCTTTTTTGAGATTCCCGATAAACTTGCTGTAACTCATGCCATGTTGACGAACAGCAGCATTAATCCGGGTAATCCAGAGGCGACGAAAATCGCGCTTTTTGCGTTTGCGATCGCGGTATGCACTGCGAAGCGCTTTCATCACCTGTTGATTAGCAGTACGGAACAGGGTTGAATGGGAACCGCGAAAACCTTTAGCTAGTTTGAGAATTTTTTTGCGGCGCTTGCGTGCTACATTACCGCGCTTTACCCTTGTCATAACTTAAATTTTCCTGAGATTTACAAATAAGGAAGCATCAAACGTACGTTTTCTGCATCGCGCTCGTCAACAACTGCCATTTTCGACAAATTGTTTTTCTTCTTCCTCGTTTTATGTTCGAGAAGGTGGTTTTTAAAAGCTTTGCGACGCATGATTTTTCCGGTACCAGTAGCACGGAAACGCTTCGCCGCAGCTTTGCGAGTTTTGAGCTTAGGCATATTTTGGCATTAAATCGACACAATCTAATATATTACTATGTTTTTTATCTAGCGTCTCAGTTTTGATCAATTCCAGAATATTAATCTCAACAATATCAATCTACATTGAGCAACTGGGGACGGCAGGAACAGATTTAAACAAACTCAACCTTTGGCTTGAATGAGAATAGCCGTAATGTTACCACAGGACTAGGAGATCAGATTGCGCGATCGCATCTTTGAGTTTGCGAGTGTTGAGCATTCGCAATGGCTTAACTCTATTATCTCTGCAATCTGATCCCAGTTGTTGTGTAACGCCGGATGTTTGATATTAATCGAACTGACTGAACATATAGCCAAGTAATATTAATTACTCATGTGTGAGAAAAGACACTAGAATACAATCACACATACCAGCAGCAAAACTGTCATATATACTGGTGATAAATGTTGCTTTTATTGAAAAATAAGTGAAACATTGATACATTGAGTTGCCAGTTGGTAAAGTGTAATAAAAGATATAAAGTTAAGATGAAAATTACCGTACAACTGAGCATAATAATTGTTACATTTTTGTAAATCAATCTTCTTTGTATATATTTTGCAAGTGTTTCCGGAATCAGGGTGCTTTGTCAGAAAAAATAAAAGGAGTGACTAAGTAACCAACTCATGACCCACCACATGATCGGTAAAGTACTGCAAGGACGTTACCAAATCGTCCAAAGCCTGGGTGCAGGGGTATTTGGACAAACATATGTAGCTGTAGATATTGAACATCCAGAAAATCCCAAATGTGTAGTTAAACAGCTCAAAGTAACTAGTTTTCAATCTAGTCATTTAGATACATTGAGACTAAGCTTTTTAACGGAAACACAAACCCTCAAACAGTTGGGGCATCACAATCAGATTCCTGAACTAATTGCTTGTTTTGAAGAACATGAGCGTTTTTATTTAGTCCAGGAATTTATTGAGGGACATGCACTCAGTGCTGAATTACCTTTGAGCCAAGGCTATGGCTATTTCTGGGAAGAGGGCGAAGTAATCCAGTTTTTGATTGATGTTTTAGAGATTCTGGATTTTATCCATTCGCAAGGCGTGATTCACTGCGATATCAAACCTGAAAATTTAATTCGTCGGGTAAGTGATGGCAAGTTGGTATTAATCGACTTTGGCTCGATTCAACCTGTAGATTTTGGCATTGATTCGGTATTACCGATTTATCGAATTCCTGTAACTTCCTTAGGATATATCCCACCAGAGCAATTTATTGGTCAAACTAAGCCTAACAGCGATATCTATGCATTGGGTATGATTGTGATTCAGGCTTTAACGGGCTTGACTCCCTTGCAACTAAAAGTTGATCCTCAAAGTAATGAGATTGCTTGGCGTTTACCTCACTTACAGATTAGTGATTATTTGGCTGCTACTATCAGTCAAATGATTCGTTACAATCACCAAGAAAGATTTCAGTCGGTGACGGAGGTGTTGCAGGTATTACGACAAATATCAATCGAAGTCTTTCCCCATACTGTCGAAGCTGAATATAAAGTTATTGAAGAAAGTAAAAATTGGTATCGTCCGATTCGCAATAATTCGAGTACGGAAAAGCCCTCACCCTCTCCACTGCTTACAGGCGTAAGGGTGGGACTGCTGGCAAATTCAGTAGTTATGGGATTTGGGGTATATTCTTTACTGAATAACTCCCCTGCATATTCGGAAACCGAGACACTATATAAAGCCACAGAAGAATATCAATCTGGGGATTTGCAAGGTGCGATCGCTTTAGCAAAATCCATTCCCTCCCATAGTAATGTTTATCCAGAAGCACAAGCAACTATTCAAGAATGGCAGCAACAATGGCAAGTAGCAGCCGAAAAGTATAATCATGCTGAAAAAGCCATGTATGAGGGACAATGGTCTGAAGTTTTACAGGCTGCACCCCAAGTACCAGATATTTTATATTGGCAAGCCAAAACCGATAGATTAGTCAAACAAGCGAAATCCAAAATTGAAGTTCAAGGTAAGGGTTTATTAGCGAAAGCTTATGAGAAAGCTGCGGCGAAGGATTTCCATACAGCTTTAGATTATCTCAATCAAGTGCCCAGAAGCCCTAACACCAATGGAATAGTCGAACAAAAGATTACCGAATATACTGAAAAACGCCAAATTCGTGCTGCATACCTTCTTCAAGAAGCTTACAGGAAAGCAAGCGATCGCGATTTTGCAACTGCGGTAAAATTTCTAGAACAAATTCCTCAGCATACTCATGTGTATGCAACTGCACAAGTTAAGCTAGTTGAATATACTCAGAAGCAGCGCCTAGCAGCCGAAGGACAGAGGCTTGCAGCTAATAATCAGGTCGTAAATTCCCGGTTAGTCAAGCCAAATAATACTAGCAACTCATTCATTAGCACTGATTCTGCTACCAGACTGCAAGATTTTCAACCCGGTGATTTAATGCAGGAAGTGAATATTAGGTAATTGTTAGTGGATAGTTCTTCTAAGTCTTAACTGCCTATTAATTAATAACTAATATTTAATGGACTAATAATAAATATTAATTATTTTGAGGATTCGATGTCACTCCTGAATCCTCTTTTTGTATTTTTATTTGTTCTGGCTTGCTGACATCTTTTGGTACGGTTAATTGTGCTTGTGCTTGGTTAAGAGCATTTATTGCTTGTTGAAAATCTGGTTTAATTTTAATTGCTTGTTCATAGGACTTTATTGCTTCTGGAAATCGCTGTAAATTCAAGTATGCATTTCCTCGACTGTACCAGCTTTCGTAATGATCAGGTTTATAGTTAACTGCACGATTATAAGAAGAAACTGCCTCTCCGTAACGCTTTAAGTTATACAGGGAGTTACCGCGACTGTACCATACTTGAAAATCATTACGTTTAATCGCTGTGGCTTTATTAAAAGACTCTACCGCTTCTTCATAACGTTGCTGTTGATGTAGCGCCCAGCCGCGACTATACCATGCTTGGTAGTTGTTGGGACTATATTTTGTCACTTCCTTAAATGAATCGATCGCTTCTACATAGCGACCCATTTTTAGTAATATATTTCCCCGGGAAAACCAAGCTGGATAAAAATCTGATTTTATTTGTACGGCTTTGTCATAGGCATTAAATGCATCTTGATGACGTTGCAAATTCACTAATGCATTTCCCTTATCGTACCAAGCATTTTGATAGCTAGGTTGATATTCAATGGCTTTATCGTATGATTTTATAGCATCTTCATAGCGTTTTAGATTATGTAATAATTTTCCCTTGTTATACCATGATTGCGGATAATCTGATTTTAATTCAACTGCTTTGTCATAGGATTGAATGGCATCATCATACTGTTTTAATTGACTAAAGACTTCACCTTTAGCATTCCATATTTCTGCATCATCAGCTTGTATTTCCAAAGCTTTATTATAGGAACTAATCGCTTCATGATACCGTTCTAACTTCGCTAAGGTAAATCCTCTACCGCGCCAAGCGAGAAATAATCCCGGTTGAAGTTGAATTGATTTATCATATGCAAGCAATGCATCTTGATATTTTTTTAATTCATATAAAGCTTTACCTTTGCCATTCCAAGCATCTGCATAATCGTCTCGAATTTCGAGAGCTTTTTCATAGGTATTTAAAGCATCTTGATAGCGTTGTAAATCATATAAAGTATTAGCTTGTTTGTAGAGTGCTGCGGAATTGGTGGAGTTTATTGCATCTACAACAAAAAATCCAGCAGTCGCAATCGCTCCTATAAGGGTAATTCCTGTTAAGGTTTTGATGACTATTTTTTTGGGATTGATGGGATGGAGTAGTTTGATATTTGCAGATTGAATTTTTCCAGATTTTCCAAATTGATGATTTGCGACTAAAGCAGGTGCAGGTGCTAATGCCAGCGTCGCAGCAGATTTGTTGCTACCACTGCTAAAATCTTTGAGTGCTTGTAATGCTTCCCTTGCCGAAATAAAGCGATCGCGAAAATCGTACTTTACCATTTTATCGATAATTTCGGCAAACTCTGGAGTCACATTGGCTTGATGTTGCCAAATAATTTCATTGGTATCTGCATCGTGTTCAAATTGTTCGGGTGATAAACCCGTTAGCGCTTGAATAGCAATTATTCCCACAGCATAAATATCGCTACTTAACTTCGGATTTCCCATTGCTTGTTCGCTAGGGATATAACCAGGAGTACCAATAGCAACTGTAATTTTGGGGATTTGGGAAGTTACAAAATTTGTCGTAATTTGTTTAACTGCACCAAAATCAATTAAAACTAATTTATTATCTAGTTTGTGTCGAAGAAGATTACGGGGGTTCATATCGCGGTGAATAACTTTCTGTTGATGAACAAATTCTAATATCTCTAAAATTTCTTGTAAAAGTAAAATAACTTCTGCTTGAGTAAAAACTTTTCCTGGTGTTAGTTCCTGATTAAGATCATTACCTTCAATAAGCTCTTGTACCAAGTAAAATTCTTGATTTTCCTCAAAGTAAGCCAACAGTTGGGGAATATGTTGATAATTTCCTAACTGGTATAAAACTTGTGCTTCGGTATCAAATAATCTACGAGCAGTTTGCAAGGTATCGGGATCATCTGATTGTGGCTTCAGTTTTTTTACCACACATTGAGGTGTACCGGGAAGTTGAGTATCGCAAGCAATATAAGTTTCACCAAATCCCCCGCCACCAAGGTTACTAATGATTTGGTAACGTCCAGCAAGTATGTTTCCCAACATTTGGTTATAGCGTGTGCGATACATCTAATTTTAATCTTGACACAAGTTTGAGGGAGAGGGGGTAAAGAAAGGAAAGATAGGGAAAAAAGTTATGAAAGTGCTCCATCCCTAATAATTATTAACTATTACTTATTCAGAGAATATTTATAAATTCAGTATGATTCCTATTGGCGATAATGTATTTTTGTTCGCACAGAGAAAACCCTATGTCACCTATATTTTGATTGGTATAACTATTGGTTTATTCTTATGGGAACTAAAATTAGAACTAGGAAATGAATTAGGATACACCATTAGCAAATTAGGACTCATACCAGCAGGAATTACCAATGCATTGACAGCAGCGATATCTGGAAATCATGCTGCTTGGATTGCAGTAATAATGAGTTCGACGGGAATTTTAACAGGAATGTTTCTGCATAGCAGTTTTGCCCAAATTTTAGGTAATCTCTTGTTCCTTTGGGTATTTGGCAACACTCTCGAAAAAATAATTGGTCATCGTCAATTTTTATTACTTTACCTAACTGCTGGAATCTTCACAGCTTTATTTCAAATTTTCACAGAGCCAAATTTGAATATACCGATAATTGGGGCAAATGGTGCGATCGCCTCAATTATTGGAGCCTATATTTTCAAGTTTCCTAAAGTTAAAATAGATTCAGTCTTACCTTTATTAATTGTATTTATTCCGGTACAAATTCCTGCCTTTTATTATCTTTTTTGGTGGTTTATTCAGCAGTTATTTTATGGTATTGGTAGTTTAAATATTCCTCCATTGGGGGCAAACCAATTTAGTATTGGCTACTGGATGCAAGGGATAGGAATGTTATTTGGTGCAGTGTATATACGTTTTATTCAATCCCGTTAGAGAGCATTTATAAAGTCAATATTCAGATAGTCGTGCCAGGGAAAACTAGATTTCTCATCAAAAAGTAAGATGGTGATACGATTATTCGGGAACTAAAACCTTTCCTTTGTAACCTGCGTGACTGTATTCATCAAGAACTGTTGCAGCGATATTTTTTCCTGCACCAGATGCAACTAAAGCAACACAAGCACCACCAAAACCTGCACCCGTTAACTTCGCACCAAAAACACCAGAAGCATTTTGTAATATGTCCACCAGAGTATCTAGCGCAGGTACAGAAACTTCATAATCATTTCGTAAACTAGCATGGGAAGCATTCATCAATTCCCCAAATCTTGAGGCAGAATTGTCCTGTAAATCCTCGATAATTTCCACAGCATCCAAAACACGATGATTTTCTGTCACCACATGACGGGCACGACGGTGTAATGGCTCTGGCAAAATTTCCACAGTGGCAACATCATCAATATCACGCAACGCTTTCACACCCAACAAATGTGCCGCCTGTTGGCACTCAGACCGCCTCTGGTTATATTTACTACCAGCTAAAGTGCGATCGCATCCACTATGTATGATTAAAATCTCTGCCAGAGCAGGAAAAGACAAAATCTGCCTTGCTAAAGTACGAGTATCTAAAAATAGCATATGCTGAGTATCAGCAAGACTGGAAGCCATTTGATCCATAATTCCGCATTGTACCCCAGCATAGTTAATTTCTGCTTGCTGTGCGAATTGAGCAATCTCCACGTCATTTATTGGGAGGTTGAGAAGTTGGCGAATACCTCTGAGGGTGGCAACTTCTAAAGCTGCACTGCTAGATAAGCCTGAGCCTATGGGAATCGAAGATTTAATATACAAATTCAGTGAGGGAATTTGATATCCAGCTTGCTGCAAAAGTTCGATACAGCCAAAAATATAACTTGCAAATCCAGAGGGTTGATTATTTCTGAAAATGGTAATTTTTTCGTTTAATTCTTGAGAATAAATATGGTGTTGTTCATCCAGGCTAAAACCTAACTGTACCGTTGTTTTTTGGGGAATTGCAATTGGGAGAACATAGCCATCATTATAATCAGTATGTTCGCCCAGAAGGTTCACTCTACCATGGGCATAAGCTTGTGTTTCTGGAGTTTGATTAAAGATGTTTTGAAATTCATGGGAGTGTTCCATAATAACTTTGATTAGTCACTCGAATCAGAAAACGTAAAGCTTCATTTACTGCTTGAGAATTAGGAAATATTTTAGCAACATCTGCTTCTAAATCAATTGTTAATCCCTTCATCTCTTCCATAACATCACTTTCAGATTTTTGAACTGGCTGAGATTTATTTGCAGGTAATAATTTTGGAGAAGATGAAACATTTAATTTATTCACCAGAGATTCCCAACTGGCGGCTTTTACTTGTAACTTTTCTTTAGCTTCACGTAATGTTTTAAATTTTTTCTTGAGAATATCAACTGTATAAATATCTTGATAAATATCTTGATCAACATTCTTTTGATACATTTGCTGTTGTCGCTCAATATCTTCTTCAACCATCTCAACTACCTCATGAATGAGTTTTTCATGATTATCAGAAATTTGAGCAGCAGCCCCTAAAATACGAGATGTTGCTTTTATCTGTACTTCAGTTTCTTGTTTCAGGCGATCGGCAATATTACGAATTTTATCCCCTAATTTTGTTTTACCTTTATTCTCCGCAGTTGATGCAGATTTTTTTCGCATAATAAATAGTAGTTTTATTTATTCTGAAAGTATCTCTTTAATAGCAAGCCAAATACGTTGAAACTTTTGTATCAATCCCACAGGGCTATTTGTTGTTTCTTCTTCTACCGAATCCATCAAAGATTGAATTCTATCCATCCGCTCTGCAACAACATAGAGATTATTTATCGCTTCATCCTTACTTGTTAGGGATTCACGCAACAGCACAACCATATCGGAAATTTCTTTTTTTAACCTTTCATTCTCATTTTTACGACGAGTCTCCCAGCCTTTAATACTAGCTTTAGAACGTCGCTCAAATTTAAGTTCTGATTTGACTTCATTATACAATATTACATATTTATCTCGCTCGGAACTAACTTCCTCATATTTGGCAACTAATTCTGTGGCTTTTGCCTTTTCCTCTTCATAAAGTGATAAAGCCTGCTGGTAATTTCGTTGTTCGCGTGCGACATTTTCGTTTAATTCATTGACTTTTATTTCATAGGTTTGAATATTTTCCTGAAATAGAACAAGTTGAGATGTCGTCTCCTGAGATTTTTCTTTTTCCTGAAGATAAAGTGATTCCTTTTCTGTAATTTTTTCCTCTAACTCTTTTACTTTAATTCCATAAGTTTGAATACTTTCTTGAAATTGAGTCAGTTTAGATGCAGCAACAGCATTTTCTTTTGCATGTTGTTCCCATTCATTTCGTTGCGTTATAAATTCTGTTATTTTTGCTTGTTCTTTTTGGTAAAGAGATAAAGCCTGTTGATAATTTTTTTGTTCGTTTTGATATTTTTGGTAACTTTGTGCAGCACGTTCTCTTAACTCATTAATTTCATTTTGGTAAGTTTCAATTTCTTGTTGAGCTTGAGAAACTGCTTCTTCATTATCCTTTGCTTTTTGTTGCCATTCATCTCTCTCCTTAATTAATATTTTCTTATAATCTTGAAAAGACATTGATTCTTCCCCTGATGAGTAAGAGTTAATGATAGGACGATTTTTACGACGATCTTTGTCTGCGTCTCGCATAGCCATAATACTGGTTATAAATATTACTTTTAGTTTTATTTTAGTATAATCTTTCTCAACTTTTATACGTAAGTATCTCCCGTGTATCCGGCATAATCAAAAAATTAAATTTGCCTTGGCTTGCGGTATACACGGGACTCCGCAGGACTTCTTTAATCGAAATGAAGAGTGAGAAATCTATCAAAGATGCGATACATGCGATCGCAAAGCAAAATTTTAACCAGTATATTTAAAAAATACTCGCAGCAGTTCTACACAATTTTACATTTGGAACAAAATTATGTATGGAAGGTCGGATATTAGAAAGGACGTAGTTTAAATATTTGCTAAATATATAAGTTTAATTAAATATAGTTTTCTCAAACATTGGCAGGGTTTATGCAGTTTCCCATTGGTAAGATTAAAGGGTTTTTGTGTGGCTTGGGTGTAGTTTGCAGTTGGACTGTAGCAACACCGATATCGCTGGCAGCAGAAAAGGTGACTATTCAATTAGGTCCATTTCAGCAGACGGTGGAAATTAGCGATTTAGAGAATTTTGCCAAAACGGGGAAATTACCACAGGAATTACGGGCTTTTTCGTCATTTTTAACTCCGGAAGTGCGGGGGTTGTTAAATCAAAAGTTTCAAGTTAATCCGGCTGTTGGTGACAAGTTTATTGATGAATTGGTAAAAACTCCTCAAGGGAAGCAGTTGATTTCATCTTTGGGGGGAATTATCCCAGGCAGTACGAGTCAAAGTCTTAAGGACACGCTAAATTTAACACTGCGTCGGGCAAATGGTTTGACCTTATTGGGATTTTTGCGATCGTATCCGGGGGAAACTATTACTGTTGATGCGACTAAAGTTGCAAGCTTATCGCTGGATTTTAATCCGGCAAATCTACAAAGTCAGGCTTTTGGAGTTTTGCTAGAACAAGAATTGGTTGCCAAAAATGATGTTGTACTGCCAAAAAATCTGAATCCGGCATTGCCAGGTAATCAAACAGTGCAGGAAGTGAGTTTGGTGCTGCGAGATAGTCGGAGAAATCGGACAATTCCAGTGGATGTTTATTCCGGTAGCGCTCCAGGACAAACAGCAATGCAAACACCATCTCAAAAACCTCTAGTGGTGATTTCACACGGCTTTGGCGCGAATCGGCAGTTTTTAAGATATCTGGCTTTACATTTAGCATCCCACGGTATGACTGTGGCTGCAATCGAACATCCAGGTAGTAATACTTCAGCGGTGAATCGTGCTGGCAATAGTTCTGATTTGTCTCGGCTTTTACCGGCAAATGAATTTATCGATCGCCCTCAAGATGTGAGTTTTTTACTTGATGAATTGGCAAAGGTAAATTCCCAATCTGGACAACTCCAAGGCAAATTAAATACTAATAATGTCACAATTATTGGGCATTCTTTAGGTGGTTATACCGCCTTAGCTTTGGTGGGAGGGAAATTAGATTTAGGGGCATTACGCAAGTTTTGTAACAATTCGTTAGGTATTGCTGAAGCACCCGCAGATTGGTTGCAATGTGCGGCAACTGGTTTAAAAGAAGGAAATTTTGACTTGAGAGATAAAAGAATCAAAAATGCGATCGCTCTCAATCCTCTGATTGGTAATTTATTTGGTAAAAATGGACTTTCGCGGATTAATACCCCAGTCTTAATGCTGGCGGGAACCGAAGATGCTCTCACACCTGCACTCAAGCATCAATTTACACCTTTTACTCAACTAAAAGAGAGTAATAGTAAATATTTATTAACTGCGATCGGAGGTACGCACCTAAGTATTAGCGACCCCATGTATCGTCACAGCGCAGCTACAAATATAGCGAGGGAAAAACGCGGAACAGAAACCAAAAACCTCCGCGAAATTCTCTGTGGTCTTAGTTTGGCATTTATTCAGCAGCAAAGCGATGGCGCAAACATATATCAGCCATTTTTATCATCTACCTATGCTCAGTCACTTTCGACACCGCAATTACCCTTGCGCCTAGTCACAGAGTTGTCAGGAAACTTGAAAAAATGGGCAGAGTATGCAGCAAGGTAAAATATAGAAGGAAGGGGAAATGGGAGACAATCCGTTGCACCTCTACCTCAAAGTAAATTTAATCACTATATTGGCAGTTGCCACATAGCTGTCAAAATGATTTAATCATGATTGTTTTCAATCTACTTCATAGCCTGATCAAAAGCTTATAATTGCAGGGCAATATGCTGATGATGTCGCCATGGCAGAAAGTATGTATAAACTGTAACTTTAAGACCCAAGAAACCTGGTTTCTTGAATTTAAGCGAGCATCATCTTACTTTTGGAGAAGAAACTGGGTTTATCCGCGCACGACTATGCTCAATATTTGCTTATATTTACTTTATAAATGGTCTTTGCAGGCGATCGCTAATTGATTAAAGTTACAATCTCTACTTACTAGGCTTAAATTCAGAGGACAATCTACGTGTTACTCCAATACGGCTCGACTCAGTTCAAAGCATAAGTTCTGTACAGACTGTGATGCTTGGTGTTCAGCCTGTTATCTTGCCACTTTACCCTTTCACTAATAAGTATTGCGTGTTGCCATATTAACGATATAATTTCCCCCAAGATACAGTAGGAGCCATTACATGGAACCAGTTATTGCTATAGTTTTAGTGCTTATAGGTTATGCTTTAGGGTCTGCCAAGCTGATTAATGAAGGGAATGAAGCCCTTGTCGAGCGTTTAGGACGCTACCACCGCAAGCTCAGACCTGGTTTAAATTTTATTGTGCCTCTGCTTGATTCCGTGGTGATGGAAGATACCACTAGGGAGCAAATTTTAGATATTAAACCTCAAAATGTAATTACCCGTGATAACGTTTATGTCGAAGTCGATGGTGTTGTCAACTGGCGCATCATGGACATGGAGAAAAGCTTTTATAAAATTGATGATATCCAGATTGCATTAGCAAACTTAGCAACTGTGGAACTGCGTTCCAGCCTAGCTGAACGCACTTTAGAACAGGTAAATGCATCTCGGAACGAGATGAATAAAAGTTTGTTACAAGCATTAAATGATGCTTCTAAGGAATGGGGTATTGAAATTATTCGGGTTGATATCCAAAGCATTACACCTCCTGAAAGCGTTCAAAAATCATTAGCCGAACAAAACGCTGCGGTGATGAGAAAACGCGCTGCTATTACTGCTGCTGAAGGAGAACAAGAAGCTGCAATTAAACGTGCTCAAGCCACGAAAACATCAATGCAAATCCTCGCAGAAGCATTACGAACCAATCCGGAAAGCAAGGAAATTTTAAAATATTTAGTCGCACAAGAACAGGTGGAAGCTAGTCAAAAGTTAAGTGCTAGCAACAACGCTAAGATTGTCTTTCTAAATCCCGGTGTCAATGCTGAGGCTTATAGTCAAATGATTGGCGACTTAGGTGCTGAGGAAATCAGCCACAATCATTCCAATACAAATCCTGGTGAAAATGGTTCAGCGACTGCTTAGGAATGTAATTTAGTATCTAAATACAGTGCAAATCAGGGTGTGTTAGCGTCGCATAACGCACCATTTTTAGTTTTGAATGTCGAGCAGTGGAACAAGGCAAAGATGACGCGGGGATGGGGAGATTTATGTGTTGCCAAGTTTGAGAGAAGCGGTATTATTTGTCCCCTTATCCCCGACTGATGGCATCTGTAACTAAACTGACATCACGCATTTCTTTGACATCGTGAACTCGGATAATATCAGCACCCTTGAAAATCGCTGCACAACAAGCCGCAGCTGTTCCCCATATTCTTTCTTGGGGATTGGGTTGGTTTAAAATATGACCAATGAAGCTTTTGCGCGATACTCCAACCAAAATTGGACAGTTGAGAGTACGTAATTCTGGTAAGCGGCGAAGTATCTCTAAATTTTGTTCGAGGTTTTTGGCAAATCCAATTCCGGGATCGATAATTATTTTTTCCCTTTCTATTCCTATTTCTAAGGCTTTTGTGATTTGCTCCTGGAGAAAACTAATAATTGCGGCGATGACATCTTCATAATCTGTATTCCTTTGCTGTTGCATTGTTTGAGGAGTACCACGAATATGCATAAGCACTATTGGTAAGCCAGCATCCGCAACAACTTTAAATATTTCTGGTTCAAACGTGCCCCCAGAAATATCGTTAATTATATCCGCACCAGATTCAATTGCCGCCCTTGCCACTTCCGCCCGCGTCGTGTCTATAGAAATCGCGATATTTGTTAGCGATCGCACTGCTGCTAATACTGGTATAATGCGGCTCAATTCTTCCGTAAGGGTAATTTGTTCGGCACCTGGTCTTGTTGATTGTCCACCGATGTCAATGATATCAACACCTACATCAATCATGGATTTGGCTTGGGCGATCGCAGTATCAACAGTATTAAAACTACCCCCATCACTAAAACTATCAGGAGTAACATTTAATACGCCCATAATGTAAGTTCGCTTTCCCCAAGCGAAGTTAAAATTGCGTATTTTCATATTTGTATTGGGGAGGCATTGAGGATTATTAAAGTTATGGAGAGGGGAGTTCGGGAGACATATTTTCCCTTATCCCCCTTTCCCTATTCCCACTCCTAATTTTGGTAATTAACAATTCGGGCAAAGCTTTCAGCTTCCAGACTTGCCCCTCCCACCAAGACACCATCGATTTCAGGTTGTGCCATAATTTCATCGATGTTATTTGGTTTCACCGAGCCACCATATTGAATTGGTACGTCAGGATTTTTGAGTTGCGATCGCATTAATCCAATCACACGGTTGGCTTCTTTGGTTTCACAGGTATCACCAGTACCGATCGCCCAAATTGGTTCATAAGCAATAATTAAATGATTCTGATCGATACCGACTAAATCTTTGTCTAGCTGCATCGAAATTAAGGTTTCGGTTTCTCCAGCATCCCGTTGTTGCTTGGTTTCCCCCACACACAAAATCGGCGTTAAACCATGTTTTTGTGCAGCTTTGAGACGTAAATTCACCGTTGCATCGGTTTCCCCGAAATACTGTCGTCTTTCACTGTGCCCAATGATGACATAGCGCACACCAATTTCCGTCAGCATCTCCGCAGAGATTTCACCTGTATAGGCTCCACTTTCCTCCCAATGGACATTCTGCGCCCCTAATTGGACGCGACTACCATGTAAATTTCTTGATAATACGTTTAAATCAGTAAACGGGACGCATAAAATAACTTCGCGTCCGGAGGGAGTTTCTTCTAAAGCAGGCAAAAATCCTTTCAAGAAACCCTCAGACTCAGCCTGAGTCTTAAACATTTTCCAGTTGCCAGCAATAACTTTCTTCCGCACAGCGCTTTCGTCTAGGTTAAAACAACATTAAATGCATCTTTCACTGTAGACTATGACGTGCCTGTGCGATCGCATTAGTTTTGACCTCGATGCAATTATCAATGCGATCGGGCTTAAATATATACCGATGTTGGGTATTTTACACCCAGATAACTATAATCTCAGTTGAATGTCTCCAAATTACCAAAGGTTGGGTTTTTCTTGAAGTTGGATATAGTAATTAATCTTTCTCAATAAACACAAAATCTTTAGCTTTATTACATATTTAGAGATATTTCTGATTAATGATTTACATGTCCCATCCCAAAGGAAAGTATTAATAATTAAATAATTCATAAGTATGTTTAACATGAGCTTATAGTTGCATACTATAGAGAAAAATCTTGCCGATGAGGGTATTAGATGGAGCCATTAGAACAACAGGTCTTGACTTTGAGTACCAAAGTCGATGCCCTCTACCAGGTGATTCAGCAACTAGAGCATAAAGTCTCTCAAGTACTGTCAACAACCCATGCAGATAATGGGAATAAAAGAGAGAGTTTGCTCGATAGTGGTGAAACTGGTAGCTACCAGTTAAAAGGACATATTAGTTTCAATGCGGAGTTTGAACATAAAGATGTCCTGGTTGATGGAATTTACCTGGATACCAGTATTCAAGGGGGGGACAAGCATTTAACGGCAGAGGTACAAATCCAACGCTTAACAGCACAGCTAACAGCAGCCTATAACCGTATTGCTGCATTAGAAGAACAACTTTTACTCAAACGGATTAGTTCCTAGTAATTTAACGTTGATTTTGCCCGTAAAACGGTGATTAATCGAAAATTTCATCAAGATGGAGGGTGCAGTTTTTCCGTAAAAATTTGTCCCTCCGTTAATTTTTTTTGAGTAATTCTAAGCGACTAATTTGTAGTTCGATCGCCTTTAAAAGTTGCTCTTGCTGCCAATTATCTCGGAGATGTGCCGCAATACAAGCCGCACCAGCACCAACACCTTCTTTGACAAAGCCTTGTTCATAAGCACGAAGTTGTGGATAGCGGGAATTGTGAAAATTGAGTTGAGTAGCTATCAAAGGAATATCACCAATTAATTGCGCTAATTCCACAGTCCCGCCAGTTGCATCTTCTGTAACCCAACGAGTTGTACCCACAACGATTTGTCTCGGTTGCCATTCCAGATTGTAGGTTCGAGCTAAAGCACGTGCTAGGGCATACACAGCTAACATTTGCGTGCCGCCAGCCAACATCACACCGCAACTACGACTAGCTGCGATCGCCATTCCCGCCACAACCACTTGCATGGGATCACCAACAGCAGCCACAAGTTCGAGAGGAAGCCAGGAACGTATTCCATCTTCCCCTATCTCCCTTTTTCCCAATTTCTCCAATCCTTGCTGGACAATTTGCCACTTCTGGGCATGATTACATGTGGGATGGCTGCTATTTACTTTACCTGCGGCATCAAGTCCTAAACCAGTCAAAATTGCTAAGGCTGTTGTAGTGCCACCAACCACGCATTCACTCAAAACCAAGTATTTATCTTGAGATTGATCTTGAGGTTGATTTAGGTATTCATAATTTGATGCCTGTGCCAGCTTTTCTCCCCAAATCAGCCCTTGCTCAAACAAATGTCGAACAATCTCCAATTTCATAGCTTTACCTGTACTCAAGCACAAAGCGGGTATACCCCCTAAATCAATGGCAGGTAAATTTGGCGGTTGTGGCAATCCAGCATTAAAAATATACAGGGGTAATTTTAGTTCTTCAACGACAGCCCGTGAAATCAATACAGGTGAAGCACCATCTGTCAAAGGTGGTAATGAATACCGAGGGTTATTCTGCGCTCCGTAATAGAGAAATTCAGCATCCGCGCAAGCTGTATATTTGCGGTCATTGGGGGTCAAACCAGCAGCCGATATTCCCGGTATTAAAGCAGTCTCAGTAAAACCAAGTACACAAGTAAATATAGGCAAAGCAGCCCCATACTTGGATATCCATGCCTCACCTGGAGGGATTTGTGTATAGATACGAATTTGAGAATTAGACATTGGACAATTCGTAATCCTTTCTTCTGGAAAGAAGACAAGTTACGTAAACTAAAGTTTTAACTTAGCATTTCTAACTCTTGACCCTGTCTATTATTCATAATCCATCAAAACTTGAACCCATTGGGGAGGACGGGGAATGGGGTTACCAAGTCGATCGAGTAATAGCCATGAAGCGAGATGAACAAGGAATAAATATAAAAAATTGTTAAAAATTACAAAGGCGATCGCGCCAATTTGAATAAATAATACGCTAGGGGTTGCTAAAATTCCCAATTTCAAAAATAACCAATCAATTAAATCAGTTACTTGATTAATTACATAAATCCACAGGTCTTCGCCAGTTAATATCGACAAAAACCATACCCGAAAAAATACACCAATAGTTCCGAGCAAAGCACCTAAGCTAATTGATACAATCCAAGGGACGCGACGATTCCAAGCGGCACCTAACAACACCCCCATTAATCCAAAGGGCATGACAAATAATAAACTACGAATTGGTCCCATGAGTACCAATAATAGTAAACCAGAGACTACAGAAGCCATCCAAGCCGCACGATGACCCCAACGCAAATAAATTAAAGCAATAGGTACGGGAAAGAACATCCGCAACACAGGCGAAAGCACAGGAAAATAAAAGTTAATAAACCAAATTAAACTTCCTGTACTTGCCAAAAATGCTGTCTCCACCATTCGCAAGGGAGTATCAACTTTTACCTTGGGCGCAGCAAAATTTTCTCGTTTTTCAGACAATTCGTTTTCGGATGACATCGTTTCAAATTAGGGAAAAGATTACAGGGGAAATGGGGGAGATGGGAGAGATGGGGGAGATTGGGGAGATGGGGGAGATTGATTTTCTATCTTAATCTTTGTCACCGCGTCACCACATCCCCGCGTCCTCACATTCCTACACACCGTACATCTTCCTAAACTATCATGCCCTCTAATGCTGACAAATCTGGGATACAAATTGTGTCTTGGTCACGTTTGATTAGCCCTTTTTTTTCTAATCTAGTGAGTACCCTGGTTACGGTTTCCCTTGCCAATCCGCTCAAACTACTCAATTCTCGGTGGGGCAAATTGGGAATATCCATACCCGTTTCGCCTTTAATTCCTTGTCCCTCCGCCAAAAACAATAAAGCATCTGCTACTCGTGATTGACTATCAGATTCGCGCAATCTTAATCTTCGGTTGATTTGTCGCAGCCTTCTTGCCATTAGTTGAGCTAATCTAACTCCCGCCATTGGTTCAGTTTGCAGGAGCTTGACAAAGTCTTGTGAGGGCATACTACCAATAACAGTAGATGCTAATGTAATTACATCCGTAGAGCGTGGCACTTCATCAAGCGCTGCCATTTCGCCAAATAGTTCCCCCTTACCCAGAATATTTAGTGTAACTTCCTTACCTTCAAGATTATAAGTACGAATTTTTACCCAGCCTTCAATAATAAAATATACTGAGCCACCCCAGTCATTTTCGAGTAAGATGACTTGATTAGCTGGATGAGCGCGGGTTACAAGATTTGTGAGCGCCGATTCAATAACAGCTTCAGGCAGCCCTTGAAAAAAGGGAGCCGATGTAACAATAGATGGGTTCGCAGGGGTAAGCAAGCTGTATCTGTCTTCCATTACAACATTTTTACTAAAGCTGTGCAGGCAATGCCTACTTAATTAGAAGCCTTACGGATATGACAGCTATTGATCTCAGAATATCTGAACTCTAGAACTGTTTTACCGCTCTGCCTCTACCCGCAAAGTTCGACTCAGCGAACGAAACGCTATGCACCAGCCTAAGTTATAAAAGCACAACTACTTTATAAAATAAAGCTCAACTTATGTTACATAGCTGTTACATAGCATGGAGATGCTAGCGTTTTTCTTAACAATCATGAACTACGGGTATAAACAACATAAAAGTTTGGCTTCTAGGAACTTTTAGACTTATTCTATTCTGATTGATGAGCCAAAAGTATTGCAAATATGTTTACTAAACGATATTGCTTAACAACATTAATGATACTCAAGCGTAGTGATTTTTGCTAACTTTACTATTTTTGGCGATCGCAATTAAGGAGTTAGGTTATCGTTTAATACTGTGTGGCTTTGCAGCAGATGCGCTAGCATCTACGGCGAGTCGCCGACTCAGGTGAAGAAATAAAGATTAAAATTTGGAAAATCTCAATCCTGATTTTATTTTGAGCAGCATATTTTATCCTTACCCCTTTGCCGATTAAATGGCGTTCTTCGCCGAGCCAGTTTATAATTTATATCTTTATCTTGAGAAAATGCCTTAAATCTTTAGTCCCTAATCCCTAATCGCAGACCGACATTATCCCACACCACGCCTTCTTAGAGTTCTAGCTTAGGTACATCAAAGTGACTTCCCGCGCAACTGAAATTCAAACGCTGATTGCAGAGATTGATAACTTACTCGCCAATAAGGGTAAGCGTTTATCGAGAGTTCTTTCCAACCAAGGACAAGAGCCAAAGCAGGTATTGGAACGAATTCGTAGTTTCTTGGTCAATTTGGAAGAGAATAAGCCACAGGGTGGTAATGCGGCACAGTTAACGCCGTTGATAGCCAGATATATCGGTGGCGACGAGGAGTCGTTACCACAGCAGAACCAGTCTTCGGTTGAAGTTGCTTCTGTGGGCTACTTTATGGGAGAAGATGATTCCTTTGGAGGTTCTTTAACTCAACACTCTTCGCAACAAACTTCGTCGCAGTTAAATAACCACAGTCGCGAAATATCGGCATTCATTGAACCCCTCCAAGCAGAATTACGATCGCTTTTGGAGGAACGTAAAAATTTAGTTGAGGAAATTCGCCAACTAGAACAACAACGGCTGCATAATTATTCTTTGGTGCAGCAAATGGCAACTCAAGAAAAAGCGATCGCAGAATTTTTGCAGGTGCTAGCAAATCGTGTTGGCGAAAACCCCGCACAAGCTGCCAATTTGGTATCTGTCCTCAAATCTACTAGTCCTGTGTCTTTGGGTGCAATACCCGCAGAATCAGAGGAACAGGTCGAACGTTTGTCCCAGTTAGCCAGCGAATTAGACCAAAAATTAATTGCCCTGGATGGTACTGTCAATATTGTTTTTGAAGCTCTCCAACGCAATGTTCATACCTATCATAATTCTTTATCTGATGCCTTAATGAGGATGCATGATCAGGGAAGCCAAGGCGAGAAATTACTGAAAAAATTTATTGATGATTTGGTGCAGCAGTTGCAGTCTTTACCGATAACGGCAACTAATTCTGGGTTCAAAAAGACTCAGGAATTACCTTCAGGAATCACAAAACTTGATCGTTCCTCTTCTCGCCAAGGAAAAGTTTCCCCGTCTGCATCGAAAACTGGAAAATTACCGACTCCAAATACTACTGAGTTACCAGATGTTGAACCTGGACTCCTTGACGATAGTAATGCAATGCCAGATTTAGATGCTTTACTGTTGGAACTGAGCCAAGACACAACACCTCAACAATCCTTAGCATCACCGCAGACGAGCCAACAACAGGCAGATGTTTTTTCCCAACAAGAATTAGATCAAGTATCTCAAGATCAAGTATCTCAAGATCGAACTGATGAAGTCGATCGCCTTTATGCTAGTTTGTTTGTTCGGGATGATGTCAACAATCTCAGTCAGCCAATAGCGCCTAATCAACTAACTCGCAATCCCATTGCCGTCACCCAAGATTTATCGACACCGAATACAGTTTCAGATACTTATGAGACAATATTTAGCTCCACGTCTCCAGAACTAGATAACACAAACCTAGAACAAATCAATTTAGATTTAAATTTAGATTTAAGTACTGACACCAATAAGCAGGTGGATAGTGAGGAAGTTGATCAAGTTGACGATGTTGCTGGTGTCCTTCAGCAAGAAATATTATTAATTGATCAGGAAAAAACTAACGATGAAACAATCATCTTAGATTTCTCAGATGTCGCGCCTCAAGAACCTATTCGCGATGTTATTTCTAGTAGCGAGATTGTTAATACTCAAGAAATCACAGCAGCAGTAGCTACTCCCTCTGAAAATATCTTCCCCAGCCCAAACATCACGGAAATATTACCAGAAACATCAGCAGAAGATACCGTTACGCCATCTGTAAACATTGAATCTGCTAGTACGGAAAATCTTGACAGTATTGAAAAACAAGATGTTACAACAGGTTTTATTGCCGATCCTTGGTTTGATGGTGCAGATACAGGACTATCAGAACTACGAGACTTGCAAACCCAAAATCTCGATGCGACAGTTTCCGAGCAAACTCCTGATGTTTGGCAAGCATTTGTTAACACCGAAGCCATTGCGAATACAAGCCGCAATCTGGAAGAACCAGCAGCTAATGACATAATTACTGCATTAACTGATTTAACTGATTTAATCTTTGCAGATGAAGATAATACTGCTGTCGATACGCCGTTATCAACAGATACTAGTACCAGCAGTAGTAAAAATGAACCACAATCAGCAACCGAAAACTCCGCAGCCAGCGAAAATCTAACTGCAAACTACATTACAGCATCGCCACAGGAAATTTTGCTCTCAAAAGCAATGGCAGAAATTGACGCAGCCATGCCTGATATTTCCCTTGATGAAGGGCAATTGCAGCAATTAGATCAGGATTTAGCAAATTTTGATAGCGAACATGAGATTTTTGCCTCTACTCCTACCAAGGAAGTAGAAGAAGTACAAGCTGATATCATTTCTCCAACTCCTAGTGAACCTGAAATTCATATCCCCCAAGAAGCGAGTGTGGTAAATGCGGATTTAGATTTCAATTCCACAGAAGCACTAGTCACAGAACAGCCAATTTTGGAGGAAGAAACTGAGGCTAAAGTTGAGGAAAACCAAAATACCGAAATTACTGCCAATAATTCGCTAACTGATACAAATAATTTAACTCCCATTTCGGATTCCACAGATAATCCTGAACCACCAATAAATGCCCAAAACTCAGCCTGGTACTTGGGAATTGATTTAGGTACAACTGGAATTTCTGCGGCTTTATTAAATCGCTCAACAGCCGAAGTATACCCTCTCTACTGGTCAGCAGACAGCGACAATAGTGTAAATGGGGTAAAACGTTCTTTTAGATTGCCTGCCGAAGTCTATTTGCCGGCAAGCGTTGGAATCCCCATTGGGGATAACGATCGCCACGACACAACCTCAACCACGTCACCCCCAAACCCACAAAACTTATTTTCAGCCGAATTAAAGCCCTATCTACAAGTTGCCTTAGCCTATCGCAGCCTTCAGGAAGCACCAGAAAATAGTCAAGAAATTTCCCCAGAGCAACCCACACAACCAACATTCAAATGGGAACCAGTGCTGCAATTAAATGAAGTTGCCACTGTCCCCTTAGTCTGGATGGTACGATCGCTATCAAAATTGCTACTCACCCTCAAATCCGATCGCAACAGCACCACCTTGGGCTTAACTGCAATCGCCATGGGCTTAACTCCCGAAGACTTTAGCAATGTGATTGACAATCTGGCTGGGGTAATTTGCTCATGCCCCTCCAACTGGTCTGAGCAATACCGCTTTAATATCCGTGAAGCTTTACTTATTAGCAAAATCATTTCCCATCCCCAACAAGTGTTTTTTGTCGAAGAAGCGATCGCTACTTTACTTTCTGAACTCGATGGTTGTAATGGTGAAGAAGTCAAGCTCAAAAGCCGCACTGGTTCGCGTCCAGCCAAAAGCAGTGATCATCCCCTACTTGGCAACACCCTGATCATGAATATCGGCGCGAGTTCTACCGAAATGGCACTCGTTGATATCCCCGATAACCTCATCGAACTCACCCACAGCGATTTTATGCTACATAGCTTCGCCTACGGAGGGAAAAGTCTCGAACAAGACATTGTTTGCCAATTGCTACTACCTCCAAAATGGCGACAGGTACGTGTAATTACAGAGGGGGAGAAGGAAAATATCAGTAGTAATCCTGTAAATTGGCAACCATCAATACCAGGATTGGAGAAGATGCAACTATCCAGTTTAAGATGGGAAGAATTAACCCTCCCTCGCCCTGGAGAACCCGACACTACCGAACGTATTCGCCTGCAACAAAGACTTGAAAGTTCCCTTTTAGGGCAAGCATTGCTGGATGCTGCCACCGCCATGAAATTAATCTTGCAGCAACAAGAGTCTTTTTCGCTGCAATTAGCAGATCAAAGCTGGACCTTACAGCGACGTGACTTAGAAAGTCAAGTTTTTGTCCCCTTTGTTCGTCGTCTGAACCGCGAACTCAATCGTCTACTAGTCGCACGGGGCATACCTACCGAAGCGATTAACCAAGCCATTCTTACAGGTGGAGTCGCCTCCTTAGGTGCAGTGAGTCGCTGGTTACGGCAAAAACTACCTAATGCCAGAATTATCCAAGACTTATATTTAGGGGATAATGGCGTACCTGCGTGCAGTCGTGTTGCTTATGGTTTATGCTTGCTGCCCTTACATCCCCAGGTTTTGGAAATACCCAGACAGCAGTACACTGATTATTTCTTGTTTACCGAATTATTGAAAGTTCTGCCAGATCAAGCCCTATCTTTTAGCGAAGTTGTGCAGTTATTTGAGGAACGGGGAATTAATACCCGCAGTTGTCAGCAACGTCTATTAGCCTTTTTAGAAGGTGAACTCCCAGGCGGATTAGTACCCAATAGCATTGATTCCCTGTGGCTCCAGCAATCTTCCGTAGATAACCCCGATTATAAAGCGATCGCCTCTACTCCACTGTTTGAAAAACAAGGTAGCCTCTCTTATCGTTCCCATCACCAACAGATTCAAGAACTTCGTCGTTACCTTGATGCAGTTAAAAGCAGTACCCAGCAATCCTTAGAAGAACCATATACTGTTAATTTTGCAGTCGGGGTGAGGGAATAAGCAGGATACGGAAGGGGAGAAAACTCCCCATCTGTCCCTCTGCATCGACTTTTTTTCAATTTTCCCATATGCCAATTTCTGAAAACTACAGAACAAAATACTAAAATTTTAAATTCAACCACATTAATTAAAAGATTGGATAAAATTTGGGTTTAATGTTTTGACTAGTAAAAATACTTGAGTATAGTTGATCGAAGAAACAAAAATAATATGTAAAAACCGAAATATAACAGTGTCTGCTTATATATCTAATGCAGATGGTTCATCTGCGCGTAAATCGCTAATTCTAAACTATCCCCATTTAACACCGTACTTGCAACAGCCATTGCATCCTTCTGTTACAAGTACTATTAAGCGGATAATTGATATCATTGGTGCTCTTGTTGGACTTGTCATTACTAGTTTTGTTGCATTAATTGTATTCAGTTTAAATTTATTTCATGACCAAGGCCCGCTATTTTATAGCCAAATTCGTTGTGGTTTGAATGGAACAACTTTTCGTATTTGGAAGTTTCGTTCGATGGTTGTGAATGCGGAAAAAATCAAACATTTAGTCAAAAATGAAGCGAAGGGCCACATATTTAAATGTGCTAATGACCCACGAATTACACCTGTCGGTAAATTCCTACGCCGTACAAGTTTAGATGAATTACCTCAGTTTTGGAATGTGTTGCGGGGAGAAATGAGTTTAGTTGGAACCCGCCCCCCAACCCTAGACGAGGTTATGAACTATCAGCCCCACCATTGGGAACGCTTGCAAGTTAAACCCGGAATTACTGGGGAATGGCAAGCAAATGGCCGTTCTACGATTACGGATTTTGAACAGATAGTCAAAATGGATGTTGATTACCAACGCAAATGGTCACCTATTTACGATTTGATCTTAATTTGCAAAACTGTTTTGGTAGTGATCAATAAGAATGGGGCTTACTAAGCTAAAATTCCCATTGTTAATAAATATAATATTAAAATTTGTATCCCTGATTTATGGTAAAAATTCGGGGATATTATTAATTTATTGCACTAATTATCGAGTTAATTAAACTTAAATTTATTTTCAATATTTACACCGGAAGCAAGCGTTCGACATTATTTAGGTCTTTAACGTTGTTACTTTTTATTGATGTTTGATAGCCACTTCAGCCCCTATAATTTTGGATGAAATTTGAAGGCAATTACTACCTCAGAATACTGCCTCGGAAATTTGATCCAATGTAATGCGATCGCAATCGTTATCTCAAAAATTACGTTTTGAGTAATTAAAAATTAAAAATCAAGTTGTATTGATTTTTAATTTTTAACCGGGCAATATAAATCACCACTAATTGGTACTTTGTGCAGCCAGCATTTGTTTGAGCTTTTCCAACTCGTTTGCCCAACGAGGATCAGGACGAATAGTATCAGAATCACCGGATGATACAGTTGTTTCTTTCGCACCACCACGACGGGATTTCTTCGAGTTTCTCTTCCCTTCTTTGCTTGCGCTTGGGCTTGTGTTTCCACCACCTTGGTTGGCAACTTTTGCTGGTTGTTGTTGTTGTTGTTCTTCTCCCTCTTCACCTTTTGTCCGAGGTAAAGCTTTTTCGAGCTTAATGGCAGAATCTTTGAACATTTGACCGTTATATTTTTCAATAATTTGGTCGGCTTGTTCGTCGTTGTTAACTGTTAAAAAACCAAAACCACGACATTTACCAGTCTTACGATCTTTAATCAGCTTAGTGGTAACCGCCTCCCCTTCGGCTGCAAATACGGCTTGTAGTTCTTGACGGTCAATTTCTTCTTTTGGCAAATTGCCTATATATAGGCGAATGGACATGAACAATACCTCCACTGAAGGGTTACTAAAAAACTCGACAAAAACATTTATCTGGACCCTGGTTACTGATAGATGCTATCGGCTAACATCATCCAAAACCAACTGAGAACTCCAAACTGTCATCCTATACAATACAGCCTTTATGCAGAATGAAGCTTATATAAATACGAAAGTGCATTTAATCCCAATAAATTCTCAATTGTAAGAATTTTAAATTTTACTACCTTTTGCTTATCTATGACTGCGGCAATGGTTGATCCAGAGAATTTAACACCATTTTCTAGATTATCACGGTATTTTCTACGTAGCTAGCTCAATGGCTACATTTCCGTTAATAGACCTTACCATATCGTAACATGGAATACATATTTTCCAGAATTTCCCCAGAAACAAAAACCAGCCATTGGCTGGTTTATTCTTTGCTGTGTTGGGAGGTTAAAAGAGGAAAATCCAAACGAATAACCAAGCTGAGATGCCTTGTTACGTCGATTGCATCTGTTATTGTTAACAAATGTAACAGTTCTTGGTTGTGTTTGCAATGTTTATTTACAAAAAGGTTCATTGTTCTGATTCTCCATATCCGGTTCTACTTTCCTTTGAGCAAAATTGCCACGCCCCAGGCGAATGCAGCAACAGCCACAATAGTAGACCAAATTGGATGAGGACTATTGATTATTTTGCCATTTTGTGTTTTTAAGGATTGGATATCAAGCCAGGGTGTTGCACCTCGTCGCAGCCAGCCTGTGATGTTTACTTGTCTGCCAATGAAGTCTTGGGGGTTTAGAGGTTGTCCTAGCCAGGTGATGTGATGTAGTTTGATCAGGGCAATGTTAGTTTGCAAGATTAAGTCTTGTCCCAAGCTATTGCCAATGCCGCGACGACCAATTAATTTACCAGATAGACATATACCACTTGCGTTAATAGGAATTGCCGCAGGGTTATCTAGGATATTCGCCAAATGTTCTTCGGTTTGCAAATTGGCGCTATTTTTCAGTTCGGGGAAGAAGGGGTTAATCCTAATTAAAAGACAAATGCTGTAACAGATTAAGATGTAGCCAATGACAAAATTCCAATCGTCGTAAATCCATTTCAGGTTGAGAATTTTGAGAGCATAGAGGATATGCCAACCAAGTGCGAATGCAGAGGCAAATATGAGACCACAGGGAATACCCAAAAAGGGTGCAATTTGCATGTAGAAGGATTGTTTGCTGGTGCGAAGAGGTGGTTGGGATTCAATATCGAATTCTGGTTCGATGCGCCAATTCCGAGCCAGTTTGAGTAGACGTTGAATGCGATCGCCCATTAATGGGTGGGTATTATTAATGGTGAGCCAGTAGCGGTAAGGATTGAGATAATCCCACATTAACAGGGAATCAAAAGAAATATGGGGGGCTAGGCTACCCAAGGTTGTGCTTTGTTGAAAACCAACTGGTGAGGCAATATTTAAACTTTCTAACTGCCAACTAGTTTGTTCTTGTTTTTGAATATCAGCAGCAATACCCACAGAAATTTTGAGTAAAGCACGAGTTAACCCGTTGGGGTTACCAGTAAAGTTGCCAGCAAAGCGATCGGCATAATACAAACGTATCTGTGATAGCAAAATTGCAGTTCCCGTACACAAACTCCAAATACCGTAAACAAGACTGGAAAGAGTGATATAAACAAAGTTGAAAAATTGCCCTTGAGTGCGATTTCCCCACTGGGATATTTGTTGATACAACTGATAGATAGGGATTGTCACCAATAGTACTAGTGACATCATTGCCCCATCCCCATGAGCTATATGTGCCAGTTGTTCTACATAAATTGCGGCGATTTCATCCTCTGCCAACTGCTGCAATAGTCCTTGGCTGACAACTATGCGGGTAGTGCGGGGAATATGCCCGTAAGAGATAATCAGTGGTGCAGTAATTGGTAAAACTCCCAGTTTGGGTATTTGCAATCCGCGTGAGGAGCAAAATTTGCGTAGGTGTCGTACTCCTTCTTGACTGTGTAAATCGAGGGCATCTTTGGGTAGGTGTCGCATCCCGTAAAACTGGGTAAGTATTTGATCGAGTAACCAGGGGGAAAGTGCCATCAACGTCATCATCAGCAGCAAGAGGAAGTTTGTCGGGTTGGCGTATAAAAATTGTAATGGCTCTAAAAATGGCAACCAAACTAAGATATTATTGATTGTTGACATGGTGACAACCAATAATTCTCGTAATACCCAAAACAAGGCGACGAAGCTGCCTAAACTGAGCAAGCGCAGGGGAATGAGATTTACCTTTTGTTGAGATTGCCAATTTTTTGCACGCCCTGCTTGTCGCCAATGAATCGTTAGCGGTTTAGCTGGGACTGTGAATCTGATGACTTTATTGGGATCGTGAGTATCATTTGCAGGGGCAGAAGATAAAGAAGTGGACGAGGTATTAACAACTTCTGCTGCAACTGCGGTATTATTACCAGTGTTGTCTTGATCCGATTGAATCGGTGGTTGCTGAAGAGACTGGGAAATATCTTCTACAACCTCATCATCAAAAACAACAAAACCCGTTGCATCGGGTTCCTTGTGTCGTGAGGCAATATTACGTCGATTGCGTTTGAGCAATTCTTCCAGAGAGCGTTCTGCCCATTGTTGAACCTGTAAATTATGACTTTGGGCGAGAATCTCTGACAGACTCATTGCAGCCTGAATATCACCAGTACGTGCGTAAGCCACAACTAAACCAATTTGAGCTTGTATTGTTGCTTGCAAGTTCTGTTCTGTCGTGGCGACAGACTCAAGAATAGTTTTAGCTTTTCGGTAGTCTCCTTGTTTGAGTGCCGCAAGCCCAGCATCTAGAGAAGGTTGTGCATCTGATGACATAGTATTTTAGTGGGAATTGAGGGAGTAGGAAGAGAAACAAGAGACTTGGAGAGGGAGAAATGCCAAGAATATTTTTCTGTTCTTGCATCTGCATGTCCCCGCGTCTCCGCGTTCCCATGTTCCCTTTCTTGCCCTTTATTCCTCTTCTACACGTGACTGTGTCGAAAATACTGGTGCGATCGCACTCAATTTTAAATCAGGTTGGTCTTGTAATAACTGGTTACAGTTCCACTCGTTGCGGAACAATAACACAGGTCGTCCCATGCTATCTTTGACGGTGGTAGTGTTGAACATGCGCCCGATTTTTTCGAGCACTTCCCAACCACCATCTACCCAACGCGCCACACTATAGGGCAACATATCTAATATTGTTTCCACCCCATACTCGTTTTGCAACCGAAATTGTACTACTTCAAATTGCAATTGACCGACGGCTGCTAAAATTGGGTCGCGTTTGGCTTCATCTGTGGAGTACATTATTTGAACTGCGCCTTCTTCCCGCAGTTCGGAAACGCCTTTTTGAAATTGCTTAAATTTAGAAGGGTTGGGATTTCTCAGGGTTGCGAACAATTCCGGCGAAAAATAAGGGATACCTTCATATTCTAATTTTTGTCCCGTGTAAATTGTATCACCGATCGCAAATACGCCAGGGTTATTCAAACCAATAACATCGCCAGCATAAGCTTCATCAATCGACTCACGTTCTTGGGCAAATAATTTTTGTGGGCGTGATAAACGCACGGCTTTACCTGTGCGAGCATGGTTAACGGTCATATCTTTTTCAAACCGCCCCGTACAAACACGCACAAATGCTACCCTATCCCGGTGTTTGGGATCCATGTTGGCTTGCAATTTGAAGACAAACCCGGAAAACTCCGGGTAAGTCGGCTCAACTTCGCCGAGATTACTCGAATGGGAACTGGGTTTCAAGGCATATTCTAAGAAATAGCGCAGGAATAACTCAACCCCAAAGTTAGTCATGGCACTACCAAAAAAGACAGGTGTCATTTTCCCTGCATGTACTAGTTCTAAATCGAGTTCAGGTCCAACTCCTTCTATCAGTTCCAAATCACTCTTAAATTGATAATAAAGTTCTTGCTCTAATAATTCCTCAATCTGACTATCACCTAAATCGATAACCGTATCTTGAGCTTCGCGGCTACCGTGGGCAGTACGTTCAAACAGGTGAATCTGTTGTTGGTGGCGATCATATACTCCTTTAAAGCGATCGCCCATACCAATGGGATAATTAACTGCGTAGGTTTGCAAACCCAATTCTTGCTCAATTTCGTCCAGCAATTCTAGCGGTTCCCGTCCGGGGCGATCGAGTTTGTTGACAAAGGTAAAAATCGGAATCCCCCGCATTTTACAAACTTCAAACAGTTTGCGTGTTTGCGGTTCCAAACCTTTAGCTGCATCAATCAACATCACTGCATTATCCGCAGCCGCCAGGGTTCTATAGGTATCTTCACTAAAATCTTGGTGTCCCGGCGTATCCAGAAGATTGATTTGGCGATCGCGATATTCAAATTGTAATACCGTCGAGGTAATCGAAATACCCCGTTGTTGTTCCATTGCCATCCAGTCGGAAGTTGCTTTGCGTTGTGCCCGGCGTGCTTTCACCGCTCCGGCTTCGTGAATTGCGCCTCCATACAACAACAGCTTTTCTGTCAGTGTGGTTTTTCCCGCGTCAGGGTGAGAAATAATCGCAAAATTACGACGATTTTCAACTGCTTTGGCAATTTCTGTCTGAAGTTCAGTTGACATATTTGACATCAATGTATTTTTAATTTGTTACTTAAGTTAATTTAACTTTTTTCAATTTAGGTAAGAGTTTTTATCTTAAGGCATCAAGGCTCATGATAGGGTCTTTATATAGCAATCTAATAAGGATTATTAAGATTCATCAACTATGATGTTAATTGCTTTTTGTTCTGAATGATTGATTAATCGTGAGTGAGCAGAGATTGGATCACATCAAAGAAAACTCTGATAATCCTGATGGAGAAGCCATACCAGTAAAAACAAACAAAAATACTAGAAAAGGGAGCAAATAATGTACTACGACACGGATAAGCGAAAACTATTATCAGCCCTGTGTCACGGCGCAATTTTTCTCAGCACCACATTTTTTTCAATTGTCATACCCATTGTCATAACTTTTTTCACAAATGACCCAGTTGTCAAACAAAACGCTAAAGAATCGATCAATTTTCACATTAATGTCTGGATTTATGGATTACTGGTTAGTTTGTTGATTTGGCAGTCTTTTGGTACACTCGTTCCTCTCGCTGGCTTAGGTTATATGCTGCATTGGGGTCTGACAATTTGCGCCTTATTTTACGTTTTGAGTGACACGCAAAAACCTTTCCGCTATCCCTTCATTTTCCGCTTAATTTAACTCATGACTTTGTCTACAGACATTCTCGGTAGTTATTAGCACCAATCATTCTACTTTGACCTGGTAATTTGTTCGTATCGATAATTACATGCATACAGGTCTGAAAGAGTAAAGATTGGCAAATATTTTCAGTATAACTTTGTCTCATCCTGGCGATCGCCTTCGGGAACACACTCCTTGCCACTCATTTTCTTAATTATTCTTTGCGGCAATTTTTGCAATATTTGCGGCAATTTTTGAGAAAATAAAACTTGCAAAAATAAAATTTGCGAGAATACTTAATAATCTTTTAGAGGTCTGGGATTTCCTAAACCCTTGATAGCTGTAAAATACAAAATTGCCCCACAGCATTAAGCAGCAGGGCAGAGGACAGTTAAGCGCTGCTTGTAGTCTGGCTGACTTTGCAGTGCAATCAATCCGTATTTGTGACGCTTTGTTTTTTGTCCATTAGTTATAAGAATTCAGAATTAAATTACCAAACCCAAGCTGCATCGACTATTCTGACTTCTGAATTCTATTGTCCATTACCGTTTCTGAGTTTATAAAAATTTATGTTTCCTACACATCGCCCTCGCCGTTTGCGAAACCATTCTCAACTACGCCGAATGGTTAGTGAAACTGTTTTAAACACTAGTGATTTAATTTATCCACTATTTGCTGTACCAGGTGAAGGAATAGCCAAAGAAGTCAAATCAATGCCTGGGGTTTTCCAGCTTTCTGTTGACAAAATAGTCGAAGAAGCTAAAGAAGTTTATGACTTAGGAATTCCCGGAATCATTTTATTTGGTATTCCCGCAGATAAAGATGTTGATGCCACAGGCGCATGGCACGATTGCGGAATTGTCCAACAAGCAACAACTGCGGTTAAAGAAGCTGTCCCAGATTTAATTGTTATCAATGATACCTGTTTGTGTGAATACACTAGTCATGGACATTGCGGTTATTTGCAAGTAGGCGATTTGACAGGCAGAGTATTAAATGACCCAACGCTGGAATTACTCAAAAAAACAGCTGTCTCCCAAGCCAAGGCAGGCGCAGATATTATTGCACCATCGGGAATGATGGATGGTTTTGTCGCCGCTATTCGCAGTGGCTTAGATGAAGCAGGGTTCGAGGACATTCCGATCTTGTCTTATGCTGCAAAATATGCATCTGCATATTATGGGCCATTCCGCGATGCCGCAGAATCATCGCCGCAGTTTGGAGATAGAAGAACCTACCAAATGGATCCAGGTAATGCACGGGAAGCGATCAAAGAAATCGAATTAGACATTGCTGAAGGGGCTGATATGTTAATGGTCAAACCAGCATTGTCTTACATGGATATTATTTGGCGTGTAAAACAAGCAAGTAATTTACCTGTGGCAGCATATAACGTTTCCGGCGAATACTCAATGGTCAAAGCAGCTGCACTCAACGGCTGGATAGATGAACAACGGGTTGTTTTGGAAACATTAACCAGTTTCAAACGTGCAGGTACAGATTTGATCTTGACCTACCATGCCAAGGATGCAGCAAGATGGATTAAATAGTAGATTGAATCAGAGTTCTGAGTTAATAGCGCTGATTGCTGAGTCAAAAATTGGGATAAATGACTTATTTAACTTCAATTACTTATGCCTCAGTTCTCAGTGCTAAAATTTTCAAGTGCTGATGGAAAAGCTTGGTTTGACGTTGTTACAGACTGTTTGCCAAAATCAGCAACTGGGTTTTTCTCCCAACAAATTAAGAAAATTATCATCGTTCAATCAAAGAGACAGGTTGTTAAGGATAGCCATTAACCAGGTGGAAAAGTATAGGTCTCAGTAATTGCACCTTTACAAATAAAATATATTCCGTGAGTAAGAGTTTACCTGACTGACTTTGCAGATGGCAGTGTAATAGCTTATAAAATAAGATAGTTAGAGTAAATTATTTAGTTGCCTATTTTTAGTCAACTAATGTCCATTTTTAAGCAGATTTAGCTAAGTTTCCACTGCCCAATTTTTTGTAAATCGGGTTGAGAAGGCTACTTGGCTGTCAATATCTTTAGAATGATGCTGCCCGATTCGGGTAGTAAATTCACGTGGCTAATTTACTAAACTAATTTATCAAGTTAATTTAGCAAGTGGATTCACACAGCTAAATTTTCAATTGCAAATTAGCAGATTTTATCAGGTTATTCTATTTTTAGTAAGGGGAGCATTGAGTTATGGATATGCAAGTTCTGAGAGAAAGAGCTGGATTGAGCCGTGCGGAGGTTGCATTCAGACTTGCAATCAGCGAGACTAGTGTTCGCAATTGGGAAGCTGGAAGAACTGAACCAACAATGACTCCCAAAAAATATTTAGATGCCATCAAGCTGTTTAAATGCACTCCAGAGGAGTTGGCAGAGGCAAGTGAAAAGTCGATCAATCAAAGACACAAGCGCAAGCCTGGAAGACCGAGAAGATTTCCGGATGCTCAGGTTGCTCAAGTCAGCACAATTACACATATAGCAGATACAACTGCTGTAGCAAACTAATTAATTTTGAATTGAGAAATAAATAATTTGTAATTTCAGGTGATGTTATGTCTGTCTAATCACTGATGATTAAAATTTCTCCGCGTCTTTGCCTCTCGAAGTCTCAGTGTCACTCTTAGTAACAAGTAGTTAAACGGACATGATATGACTGATCTATTCACGGGAGTTGAGCAATCTGCTCAATTTCTCGGCAGGCAGCCATAATTTGCCCAACTGCAATCCCACCATCATTAGCGGGGATATTTTGATGCCAATAAGGACAAAAATTTTCAGATATTAAACGCTGAATTGCTCTTTCTGTTAGATATTTATTTTGGAAGCAACCACCTGTAATCACGACCTTTTTTTCGCCCACATATTTGACGACTGCAATCATGATTTCCACAAGGGTATTGTGAAACTTGGCGGATATCTTGCTAATACATAAACCAGTTTGCATATCTGTCAAAATTTGTTTAATAGTTGTTTCCCAATCGATGATTAGGGGCAAATCTGGAGTCACATTTTTCGGTTTAATCAGAGCAAATTGGTAACTTTCATCAGTCTCCAAATCATTGATAGCAAACTCTAATGCCATTGCCGCTTGTCCTGCAAATGTTATTTGTTGGCATAGCCCAATGATAGAAGAAATTGCATCAAATAAACGCCCGCAACTAGAAGTCTGAGGACTATTAAAATTGCGTTGGAGCATTGCTTGAAGAATCCTTAATTCTTGATTAGAAAAAGCCTGAATTGGTAAAAGCGATCGCATTTCCCAAAGACTATCTCCAAATACTTCATATAGTAATGCGATCGCGGCTCGTTTGGGCTGTTTAATTGCCTTTTCACCTCCAGGTAAACCAAAGTTACGGAGATGGGCAATTCGTTGAAATGATGTATCTTTAATTAGTAGAAATTCACCACCCCAAATTGTCCCATCTAAACCGTAACCTGTGCCGTCCCAGGCAATACCCAGAACAGAATCAGTAATCTGATTTTCTGCCATGCATGAAAGAACATGGGCATAATGATGTTGGACTGGAATCAGAGGAATATTAAAATTTTGTGCAAGTTGCTGTGCCAATTGAGTTGAGAGAAAATTGGGATGTAAATCGCAAGCTACAGCATCGGGTTGGAAATCATAAATTTGGCTCAGACTCTCGATTACCTGTTTAAAGGTATTAACAGTATGAATATTTTCTAAATCCCCAATATGTTGGCTCAACAAAACTTGTTGATTAATCAAAATTGCAACTGTATTTTTCAAATGTGCCCCAACTGCAATAATTTTTGCTTGCGAATTGATGGGAATTGCTGAAGGTGCATAACCACGGGCACGGCGTAATACTATGGGAGCATCCATAACCAGACGGACAATTGAATCATCCACAGGTTGATAAATTGGGCGATTATGAATTAAAAATTTATCGGCAATATTCCCCAGTTGCTTAATCGCTTCATTCTCATGAATACAAATTGGTTGTTCAGAAAGATTACCACTAGTGGCAACTACAGGAAAATTTAATTCTGCCATCAGTAGGTGATGCAATGGCGTGTAGGGCAACATGATACCCAGATAGGGATTTGCAGGAGCAACTGAAAAAGCTGGGGCGTTTCTATTCACTACTTCTTTAGCTATCTCAGCTTGATTCCAGCCCTTGTATCGTAGTAAAACTATCGGTGCTTGTGGAGACTTTAATAATTTTTCTTCAATTTCCGAGACTTGACAATGTTCCTTAACTAAGTCAATTGTGGGATACATCAAAGCAAAAGGTTTTTCCTGACGTTGTTTCCGGTTACGTAACTTTTGGACAACTTTATGATTACGTGCATCCACGATAAAATGAAATCCACCTAAACCTTTGATGGCGATAATTTCACCTTTGCGAATCATATCTACTGCCATTTGTAAAGCTGTATCATGGAATGCTAAAACATCACCTTGACGATTCCATAGCTGTAAATGGGGGCCGCACTGAGGACAAGCATTGGGTTGAGCATGAAAACGGCGATCGCAAGGATTTTCATATTCAGTGTGACAAATATTACACATGACAAAGTTTTTCATTGTCGTGTGGGAGCGATCGTAAGGTAATGCTTTGATAATGCTGAAACGAGGCCCGCAGTTAGTACAGTTAGTGAAGGGATAATGGTAGCGATGATTAGTGGGGGTAAATATTTCTTTTAGACAATCAGCACAAGTGGCAATATCCGGTATTATCAGCGCTGTTTTTTTACCGTCAGTACTAAGATGAATCTCAAAGTTTGTGTAGTTAACTGGCTCCAAAAATATGAATTTCAAACTTTGGATAAATGCATGTTGGGGCTTTTCTATTTGTATGCGTTGTCGGAATATTTCCAATGTGTGGTTATCACCTTCAACCTCAATTAAAACCCCTTCAGTAGAATTTTTGACCCAACCAACAAGTTTTAATTCTTTTGCCAGTCTATAAATAAATGGTCGAAACCCAACTCCTTGTACGCCTCCTTGAATAGTGATGCACAAACGTTTTTGATTTGGATTCATCTTTGTAATTGCAAAAATTTACTTGCAGAGTGCTGAATTTTATCTCATATCGATAGTTATAAAGAGATAAAATTACTCTTCACAGATTGTTATTTGGTCTGGATGACAACGTTTGATAATAGTCTTAATTTCTCTGGCTCCTTCCGCCTGTAAATCTTCGACATAACCGGAAGACATTATTTCCGCTTCTTGATGCTGAGGAAAGGGGCCAAAGTAGTAAATACAATTTGGTTGGGCGGTGGATATTTCTACCCACCAATCCTGACGCTTTGTAACACTAATAATTATGTCTTTGAGAATATTGAAGAATTTCATCATAGAAATTATTTACATGAACCTATTGTTTCTTTAAATTTAGCTAATAAAAATTAGGCAAAAAATAAGTTTTGATAACACTAATTGAAAATATTCTCAATTAGATGAGATGATTAATATAAAAGCATAACCCTTGGATTGCAAGGGTTTTATCTGAATGTATACAGTAAAAATTATTGTGAAAAATGGTGAAAACTAGTTTAAGTTTTGTAAAAACTTAAACCAGAGTTTTTAACGCTGCGCTAATTTTGGTGTTTTTCCTAACAATCCAATCATTAATTTTAACGAAAGCACCTTCACCAAAGGTATGTACTTCATCGTCAATAAGCCGAGGCGGCGCACAATGACAATTGGTAGAAAAGTATTAGAAAATACCCGATCTAACAAATCAGTAAAGCCCAAAATAGTCAGATTTTCTAACTTGCGCCAGCGTTCATATTTTTGCAAAACTTTAATATCACCAATATCCTTACCAGCTTGATGTGCTTCTTGAATCACCTGTGCTAATGCTGCAACATCTCGAATACCTAAATTTAAACCCTGTCCACCAACAGGGTGACAATTATGTGCTGCATCTCCAATCAATGCCAGCCTATCTAATACATATTTATCACTTTGCATTAATTGCACTGGGAAAATAAATCTTTCTCCCAATAATTCCAATTTACCCATTTGCGAACCATAACGCTGGCTCAACTCCTGCAAAAACTGCTCGTCATCTAATTCGCATAAAGTTTTTGCTTCCTCATGGGGTGCAGTCCAAACAATGCGACAACGATTCCCAGGCAAGGGTAAAATTGCAAAAGGCCCGCTTGCTTGGAATTTTTCATAAGCAGTTTCATTGTGGGATTTTTCCGGTTTCACAAAAGCCACAATACAAGATTGCCAATATTTCCAACCACTAGTGCTAATTCCTGCTGCTTGGCGAATGCGCGATCGCGAACCATCTGCTGCTACTAATAATTTACTGCGAATTGTTTGAGTTTTACCCGCGACTTTGATTGTTGTCACAGCAGCATCTTGGAGATATTGGGTTTCTACAACTTCTGCAGGGCAAAGTATAGTTACATTCTGACAATTTTTCACAAACTCCTGTAGCGGATGTAAGAGAGCTTGATGTTCCGCAACATACCCTAAATCATCTTTCCCAATATCCTCAGTATTAAATTCCACCACATTTGGATAATTGGCATCAGACAACCGTACTCGTCGATATGTCTCAATATTAGGCAAAATTTTGTCCCAAACTCCAATTCCTTGATAAATCAAGGCAGACAGCATATGTACAGCATAAGCTTGTCCTTTCATTACTGCTGCTGATTCTACCCTGGCTTCTATCAGCAACAGGCTTAATCCGGAATCCTTCAAAGCACTAGCTAGGGTTAAACCGACAATTCCGCCACCAACAATCACTAAGTCGTAGTCGTAATCTTGGGGGTTCGTCGTAATTTGAGAGGTGTCAAGAGTTTTAGGTGATATTACTTGCGCCATTTTAAATGGGATTGTTAAGACAAATTACAACGTTTTACTTTTATTTTGACGCAATACCTGGTTTTTGGGCAATGGGAATTTTGCTGTTGCAGAATTGGGGGATGATGGGAAAATTTGCATCAGTAATAATTGCCGTGTCTTCCTGTCTTTAATTTAGTCTTAATTATCTTTTTACTTCTCAGTGTTTGAGATTTTATCTCATCTCTGCAAACTCTGTTACAAACGCTCCTGTTAATATCCCCGACTGGTGGAGAAATCGGGGATATTCATTGAATTGAGATTTCCGAATCAACCTACACCTCAGCAAATCTAGCACCTGAGCGTTCTAGTAAATAATGTACTTCTTCATCGGTGACTTGGGAAAAGTCTTCATACCTCAATCCCACATTGTAAAAAGGTTCTGGAGTTATCACACATACAACCCCATCCACCTCAGTTTCCAACTCTTGATTAACCTCAATAGGAGCTACAGGAACAGCAACAATAATCGATTTTGGTTGTTCTTGTTGGATAATAGAGATCGCAGCACGTATTGTTGAACCTGTGGCAATACCATCATCAACCAGAATAACTGTTTTGTTGACCAAGTTTACTGGTGGACGATTACCGCGATAAACTCGTTCTCGACGTTGTAATTCGCGCAGTTCTCTAGCTATAACTGCATCAAGAGTTGGCTGAGAAATGCGAAATTCGCGAATGATATCATCATTTAAAACCATAACACCATCAGATGCGATCGCGCCCATTGCCAGTTCTTCGTTGCCAGGTACACCCAATTTTCTAACGATACAAATATCAAGTGCTAGATTGAGCGCTATGGCAACTTCATATGCAACGGGAACACCTCCACGAGTTAAACCAATCACAATTGTCTCTGGTTTGTGAGCATAATTTTCTAGTTTTGGCGCTAACATTTGTCCTGCATGAGTGCGATTTTTAAATATAAATGTCATAACTTGTACCTCTAATTTACTCTTATTAAAAGGGCTTGGTTGGTAGTTGTTGGGAATTGGGATTAATGACAAGATATATCTCCCCAATATCTAGGTTATGACAATAGGTTGAGGATTTTGTGAAGACAATATATGTTTTTATATCCTTAAGTTTTACTAGAAGTTGGGAATTTTACTATCTTTCTCACAACTTCCTCAAATGATTTCTCTATAACTCAAATTGAGGGTAAATATTGCCCTCGAAAATGGAGGTGTGTATATTCCAAATGCGAATTAAACCAGAACGATGCAAATTTCCCCGTGCTTGCATTTAAATTTGTTCATAAAGGCTATGTTTCCATCAGAATCAGGTGCTATTCCCCAAGTTATAGATGGTGAGTGCTGGGATTACCAGAAAATTTGCACGCATTTAATAGAAATAGGAAATTAGGTGAATAATGATGTTAGTAAAAATTCTCGTTGGTATTTGTACATTAATTATTCTTGCCTGTGTTGTCTTAGTAATTTTGCAAGTGAAAAATCGTCGTGGAGTCAATATGATTTGGCATTCTTTGGAAACTGAACCGACAATAACGAACTTCACTCAGGATATGCTTGTTGAATTACCGCCTCCAGTACAACGCTACTTTTTACACGCAATTACCCCCGGAACTCCCCTAGCTAATTCTGTGGAGTTGGAAATGGAAGGAAATTTTAAATTGGGTGATAAATGGGTGCCCATGAAAGCATCAGAAATACTCTCAACCAGAGGATTTGTTTGGAAAGCTGCGATCGGACAACGTCTATCTAAATTTTTTGGTGCTGATTATTACACTGATGGTGAAGGTAGAGTACAATTCTCCCTCTGGGGTATTGTACCTGTTGCGAGCGATCGCAATCCCAATACTGTCCGTTCTTCTATTGGTAGACTAGCAGGAGAACTTATCTGGTTGCCATCGGCTTTGTTACCCCAACAGGATACGCAAAAAGGTATTAGTTGGAAAGCCATTGATGACAATACTATTCAAGCAAATTTTCAAATTGATAACGAGCCTATCAGCTTAACTCTAGTTATTGATTCTAACGGTAAACCCCTGAAAATATCATTTCCGCGATGGGGAAATCAAACAGAAGATGGACAGCATACCTATATTCCCTTTGGCGGGGAAATTCTTGCCGAAAGAGAGTTTGCAGGGTTTACAATTCCGTCACAGTTGCGTTTGGGTTGGTGGTTTAGTAGCAATTCTCAGCAGGAGACGCTTCGCGATCGCTATGCTGAGTTTTTCCAAGGTACTATTGAACAAGCAGACTTTCATTAGGAATATGGCAATTAGAAATTGGTTAACTGTTACTAAAAGTAAACTTAATTTTGCTGAAAAACGAATAAAAGTAAAGTTTTTTGTCTAACTCAATTCACCTTGATGAAACAGTGCTAACTTAATAATTGAAGCTAATAAAAAGCTTCCCTGGCAGATAAAACAGTCAAGAGAAACAAGTTCAATCTAATTAAGGAGAAAAACTGTTGCATCATCTGTCTCGTAAACTGACAACAACACCCAACTCGAAAGCTTACATTTCCTCATGAGTGTAGTCCAGAGGGGGCAATGCAACTAAATATTATCTTTCACAGCGAGCGTGAAGTTAATGTTATTAGTTCATCCCTAAGTGGCAAAATCAATGAGAGGAAATAACTGAGCAAGTCGTAGCTTGGGTGTTGTTGTGTTTAGACTAGAAAAATTTGTATATCTCCTCTTTGCCTCATCCCCACATCAATTTTATTAATAGATTTATTACATAGATATTTAAGCTAACTGGATATTATGAGGTGTTAAAGGATTTGTAGGATTTCTAAAGTTTAATTCCCTCACAAAATCCTCAATATTTTTCCTTAATCTCAGAAAAATAACCTCAGCAATCTCAGCATGGAAGGCTTTTGCCAATGGATTTAATCGAATTAAAGGAAATTGCAGAGCAGGAACGCCAATCTGATAAACCCATTCAAATTCGCTGTTGTATTGCGGCGGGTTGTATCTCTGTTAACTCCCAAGCAGTGCAACAGCAAATTGAAGCAGCTGTCAAAGCCTCTGGTTTGGAAAATGAAGTCCAAGTATCTGGAGTTGGTTGCATGGGTTTGTGTTGTCAAGCTCCACTAGTGCGAGTTGATACACCATCAAAAACAGAAAATCCCAGTCAGCTTTATGAGAAAGTTACTCCCGATGACGCAGCATCAATTATTACGGCACTTCAGGGGGGAGAGACAACAGTCCAACGTGGTGATTTAACACATCCATTTTTTACCAAACAATTTGCGATCGCCCTAGAAAATACTGGCAAAATCAATCCAGAGCGAATTCAAGCTTATATTGCCGCAGATGGTTATCAAGGGCTTTTTCAGGTGCTGCGGGAAATGCATCCCAGTACAGTCGTAGATACAATCACCCGTAGCGGGTTACGGGGGCGGGGTGGCGCAGGTTATCCAACAGGAGTCAAATGGGCTACCGTCGCCAAAGCCAAAGGGGAACGGAAATTTGTCATTTGCAACGCCGATGAAGGCGATCCTGGCGCATTCATGGACAGAAGCGTACTGGAAAGTGACCCCCACCGCGTCATCGAAGGAATGATAATTGCCGCCTATGCGATCGGTGCCAGCCAAGGTTATATTTATATCCGCGCCGAATATCCTTTAGCAACCCAGCGTTTGCAAATTGCCATTAGTCAAGCCCAACAACTTGGTTTATTAGGTAGTCATATTTTTGACTCACCCTTTGATTTCAGAATTGATATTCGTGTCGGTGCAGGGGCTTATGTTTGTGGCGAAGAAACATCTTTAATGGCATCGATTGAAGGTAAACGGGGTACACCTCGTCCCCGACCTCCCTATCCGGCGGAGAGTGGTTTGTGGGGATTTCCAACTTTAATTAATAATGTCGAAACCTTTGCTAATGTGCCTTGGATTATTCGCCATGGTTCAGAAGCTTTTGCCAATATTGGCACGGAGAAAAGCAAGGGCACAAAAGTATTTTCTTTGACAGGTAATATTTGCAACATGGGTTTAATTGAAGTGCCAATGGGAACTACCTTGCGGCAAATTGTTGAGGAAATGGGGGGAGGTGTTGCCAATGGTGGTACGGCGAAAGCAGTGCAAACGGGTGGAGCTTCTGGGGGATGTATTCCGGCATCAGCCTTTGATACTCCCGTAGATTATGAATCCTTGACTGAGCTTGGTTCCATGATGGGTTCTGGTGGCATGATTGTCATGGATGAAACTATCAATATGGTGGATATTGCCAAGTTTTTTATGGAATTTTGTATGGATGAATCCTGCGGGAAATGTATTCCCTGTCGAGTGGGAACGGTGCAGTTGTATCAATTGTTGAGCAAGATTCGGGAAGGGCAAGCCTCAATGGCTGATTTGAACTTGTTAGAAGAATTATCTGATATGGTGAAGCATACGAGTTTGTGTGGTTTGGGACAATCTGCACCCAATCCTGTGTTTAGCACTTTACGATATTTTCGAGATGAGTATTTGGCATTAATCCGTTCGTAGACATTACCTGTCTCGATAAGAAAATCATGGTATTTAAATTGCAATTGCAGTTCAAAGTTGAGGTGATGCCAGAAAATACTATAAAATCCTTACTTAATTGTTCTGTAAGGGGCAAAAAAGTATGACATTTAACAGCATGGTTGCATTATTTATTGCCATGCTGATTCTGGCTGCTATTCCTAGTGTCAGTGTCTTGACTGTCTCCACCAGATCAGCAACTTCTGGATTTATTCATGGTATTTTTACAACCATAGGGATATTAGTTGGTGACATTTTTTTCATCATCATAGCCATTTGGGGCTTATCATTTCTAGCTGAAACAATGGGAAGTCTATTTGTCCTGAGCAAATACCTGGGTGGGGTTTATTTAATTTTGCTGGGAATTGGACTATTTCGCTCAAAACCCAGGAATCTAGAGATCGAGGAACTTGTGAAATCCTCTTTAGTATCAAGTTTTCTGGCAGGACTTTTGATTACACTTGGGGATCAAAAAGCGACCTTATTTTACCTTGGTTTTTTTCCTGCTTTTATTGATATTGCTAAAATATCTTTTTTTGATACCATCATCATTATTGCAATTACAATAGTAGCCGTCGGTGGTGTCAAACTTGCTTATGCCTTTATGGCAGATAGAGCGAGATTACTGATTAGTTCTCAAATCACAAAAAAAATCAACACTGTCGCTGCTTGTGTCATGATTATGGTTGGATTATTTTTGTTGTTCAAAGCTTAATTAAGTAGGGTCTGCTGAAAAACTCCACAAAGCAAATCTAGATGCCACACAGCCCAAAAAATGGTAGCTTTATGCATTGGTTTCTAAATTCACCCCACAATTTTCCGCCGAAATGCAAGGATTTTTAGCTTCTGAATACTATAACCTTGCACCTACTTGGAATAAAAAAGATTGAAACCCTTGCTTTGATTAGGTTCTAGGTTTATTCAGCAAGCCCTAAGTAGGGTCTGCTGAAAAACTCCACAAAGAAAATTGGCTTTTGAGATGAGAGGAAGGGTAATGACATTCGGGTTGCCAGAAAGCCATTAACCAAGTTTTTCCTCCCTATTCAAATTTACAAAACACCTTTAGAGCTAGGAATTACCCCAGCCCGTCGGGGATCAATTGCGATCGCCATTTGAGTTGCCCGTGCAAAAGCTTTAAATGTAGCTTCAATAATATGGTGAGAATTAATACCATCTAATTGCCGGATATGTAACGTCATTTGGCTATGATTCACGAGAGCAACAAAAAACTCTCGCGCCAATTGAGTATCATATGTACCAACTCGCTGCGTGGGAATATTGAGACCATAACTTAGGTGCGGACGACCAGAAAAATCCAAAGCTACTTGCACTAAAGCTTCATCTAGAGGTGCGAGAAAGTTACCAAAGCGAACAATCCCTTTTTTATCGCCCAATGCTTTGTAGAGTGCTTGTCCTAAAGTAATACCGACATCTTCATTCGTGTGATGGTCATCGATATGTAAATCGCCAGTAGCGCGGACATCCAAATCAATTAAGCCGTGGGAAGAAATTTGATGCAGCATATGGTCGAGAAAGGGGATACCTGTAGCGGCATGACAAACTCCGCTTCCGTCCAGGTTAATGCTCACTTGTACGTCAGTTTCTCCAGTCGTACGACTTACCGATGCAATACGTGTGGGAAAACTAGATGTTTGAGGATGAGAAGAAAGGCTTTGCATAGTTAATTGACAAGTGGGAGGTGGGGGAGTAGAAGCAGGTGAGAATAGGAGAATCAGATATTTTTCCTACGTTCGCCTGGTTATATATTTATATTTCTATAATCTCTATATTTCTATATCTCCCCTTCCCCCAAAATTTTGATTACATTCCCATGATTTCATATCCAGCATCAACATACAGCACTTGTCCAGTAATACCGCTAGATAAGTCGCTGCACAAAAATGCTGCGGTGTTACCAACTTCGGTTTGGGTAACAGTGCGACGTAGAGGTGCTACTTTTTCAACATGGTGAATCATGTCTAAAATCCCACCGACAGCACTCGACGCTAAGGTGCGGATAGGACCAGCTGAGATAGCATTGACGCGGATATTATTTTGTCCGAGTTCAGCAGCAAGATAGCGAACACTACATTCGAGTCCAGCTTTGGCAACCCCCATAACATTATAATTGGGGATGGCACGGACACCACCCAGATAGCTGAGGGTGACAATACTCCCACCTGCGGTCATTAATGGTTTTGCTGCGCCCGCTAACTGGATGAGGGAGTATGTACTAATTTCTAGTGCTGTACGAAAACCCGATCGCGATGTTTGACTAAAATCACCACTCAAGTCATCTTTGTTGGCAAAAGCTAGACAGTGAATCAGTATATCTAGCTTGTCCCATTTTTCGCTAATTGTGGCAAACGTAGATTGAATTTGCTCTTCGTCTTGGACATTACAAGGAAGAAAGAGACTAGGGTTTAGAGGTTCGACGAGTTCAGCAACTTTTTTCTCCATTTTGCCTTTGTCGTCGGGAAGGTAAGTAATCCCTAAATTTGCTCCTGCTTGATGTAGTTGTTGAGCAATTCCCCAAGCGATCGAGCGGTTGTTGGCAATCCCTGTAACAAGGGCATTTTTTCCAGTTAGGTCTAGCATATGTATTCTTCAAGCGACAAAGCCACGTTACGCATAGGCGTTCTCACCTTGGAGACACGACGCTAAAAACGAACGCATTCCTTAGAGCATACTCGAATCTGAGGTATAGTTTGTCTTTATTTCATTCCTAATTTTTGTGCCTAATCTGATTATCAAGCCAGCGTAAATCGGTAATTATAGATAAATTAGGCATTGTTTTATATGCTGGGATCAAAAATTATTGGAGTCACAAGAGAGTAAATGACTTTTCCCTTGAACACTGAGTATTTAGCCTGGATCATGAAGCATTTATCTGACCTGGTAATCACCTCAATGGCAGATAAGTAAAAGTATTCTCAGCAGAATAGCAGTCAGGATTATACTTTTGTAAACTCTAAACTAATCAGTATCTAAGTATTGAAGCTTGTCCTAATTCACCAGAGAAAAGGTATAGTTTTTTATTATTTAGATTGGATTTGTCGCTGATTTTTTCTGATGTGTCTTTTTTACCCCACAAACAACAAATTATTGAGACCGAATCACCAATACCTAATGATCAATTCAAAAACTACTTATTTCTTAAGATATTTTTTGGCGATCGGGGTTTTTTCTTAATAAAAGCTTCGCATAAGAGTTTTTGTAAATAGATATCAAAAAGTAGTAGCGATCAAGATCAAAAATTATGTATCATGGTGAACAAATAAACTTTGTAAAGCTTGATATAGCGAGGTTGAGTATAGGAAAGTACAAAAAGGTTGACAATGTAATATTGATTTTTCAAGTGTATTCTTAGGTAATCTGTTTTAATTTTCTGGCATTGGGTAGGGGAAGGGAGATGATCGTGACACAAGATAAAGCCCTAGCAAATGTTTTTCGTCAGATGGCGACCGGAGCGTTTCCACCTGTCGTGGAAACGTTTGAACGTAATAAGACCATCTTTTTTCCCGGCGATCCTGCTGAAAGAGTTTATTTTCTTCTCAAAGGCGCAGTGAAGCTCTCCAGGGTGTACGAAGCGGGAGAAGAAATAACGGTGGCACTACTACGGGAAAATAGTGTATTTGGCGTTTTATCCTTATTAACAGGAAATAAGTCGGACAGGTTTTACCACGCGGTTGCATTTACCCCTGTGGAATTGCTGTCTGCACCCATTGAACAAGTTGAGCAAGCGCTGAAGGAAAATCCAGAATTGTCGATGTTGATGCTGCGGGGTCTTTCTTCGCGGATATTACAAACAGAGATGATGATTGAAACGCTAGCTCACCGCGATATGGGTTCAAGGTTAGTAAGCTTTTTATTAATTCTTTGCCGCGATTTTGGCGTTCCTTGTGCGGATGGCATCACCATTGATTTGAAACTATCGCATCAAGCCATCGCTGAGGCTATTGGTTCAACTCGCGTTACCGTGACTCGCTTGCTGGGTGACTTGCGCGAAAAGAAGATGATTTCAATCCACAAGAAAAAAATCACTGTCCACAAGCCTGTCACCTTAAGTCGCCAATTTACTTAAGCCAATCAACTTAAGCCAGTTTGTTGAGAATTAGCAGGGGGAATTGAGATGGCAAATGTTTGTATTCAATTGTCAGGCGGCTATAAGCTAGCATTAGTTAGCCAAATCCCATCTGATTTGCTTTATGTCAATCCCATCAACACTGGAGGTAAATCTCTAAATTGAGTACATTCGGATATTGCCCATCTCTAATCCCCCACACAACTGGTTTAGAAGTATTAGGCTGTATCTGGAAACGTTTCGGTAGGCAACGATGACCACCGCGTATATCCTGATTACAGCAATTCTGATTTTGGGAGGCTTTATTGCCACCGTAGGTGATCGCATCGGCACACGGGTTGGCAAAAAGCGACTCTCACTTTTTAACCTGCGTCCCAAAAATACGGCAGTTGTTATTACAATTTTGACGGGTATTGGGATTTCGGCATCAACGTTAGGTATTTTGTTTCTCGCCGATGATGGATTACGAAAAGGTGTATTTGAGTTGGAAAATATCCAAAAGGATTTGCGTCGCAAGCGTGAACAACTCAAAGGAGCCGAAAATCAAATCAATCTGGTGACGGGGGAACTCAACGAAGCAAAAACTCAACAAGCTGAAGCACAAAAGCGCTTGGAGGACACTAACAAAAACCTCCAAGATGCCAACAAAAAGCAAAAAGAAACCCAAACTGCCCTCAACCGCACAATTGATCTACAAGCGAAAACCCAAAATCAACTGCGGGGGACACAGTCTCGACTTGCCCAAGTTGTCGTCCAATACCAACAAGCCATATCTCAGTTGCAGAGCGTCTACGACGAACGTAATAAGCTGCAACAGGAGATAGCAGTGCAAAAAGCAGAAAGTCGGCGACTTTTCAATGTGGCTAAGGCAACCATCAACGAAGCCAAAAACGCTATTCAAAAACGCGATCGCGAATTGCAAAAGCGTCAAGACGTAATCGAATCTCGCGATCGCAAAATTACCCAACTCGATGAATTGATTAAAAAGCGCAATGTTGAAATTACCGCACGGGAACAAATCATTGCCCAGCGTGAATCACGTTTGAAGGAACTTGAAACTCAACAAGGCTACCTTGAACAAGAAGTTACCCGTCTAGAAAAATACTACCAATCTTTCCGTGACCTGCGTTTAGGGAAATTGGCATTAGTCAGGGGACAGTTGATTGCATCGGCAGTGGTGAGTGTTCAAAAACCTGAAGGAGCGCGTCAAGCGGCAGTGCAATTGCTCAAAGAAGCTAATTTGAATGCCGTCGCCCGATTAACTGAACCAGGTAGCAATTTACCCCCGAATTTCCAAATTTTGCAAGTCTCTCCAGAACGAATTCTGCAACTCAGCAAGCAAATTAGCGATGGTCGTCAGTACGTTGTCCGTGTCTTTTCTGCGGGAAATTACGTACGTGGGGAAAAACCCATCGAATTTTTTACAGATGCTTCTGTAAATCAAATTGTATTTAAGAGTGGTGAAATTTTAGCTGCAACTAATGCAGACTCGAAGACAATGACTGTATCTCAGTTGCGACAAAGGCTCGACTTATTAATTTCTGCTTCCCAATTTCGCGCCCGCAATGCAGGTATTTTAGATGATATTCAAATTGATAGTACATTTCTGAGATTTTTGTCCCAATTGCAGCAATACGGACAGCCTGTAGAAATAAAAGCGATCGCCGCAGAGGATACATTTACAGCTGGGCCATTAAGACTCAAATTTATTGCTATTCAAAATGGCCAAGTGATTTTTGGTACATAGGTTGCTAGAGAACTGTAATCAAACATTTTTGAGAATCTGTCTGAGAGTAGAAGCAAATACACGGATCAAATATGTCAGCATTAAATAAGTATTAATCAAAATCAAATAATTATTTAGATTCTCGAATTCCTATTTCCCAATCTTTAATTTTAAATTTATGGCATCAGAACGACAATTTTCGCTGACACAACCAATGATTCTAGGATTCGATCCGGGTAAAGATAAATGTGGTGTCGCGGTAATGGGACTAGACCGGCAGCTATGCTACCACGAAGTTGTCTCCTCAGAAGCAGCCATAGGTGTAATTCAAAATCTTCGCGAAAAGTACCCTATTACCCTGTTAGTTATGGGTGATCAAACAACTTCAAAACGTTGGAAAAAAGACCTACAATCGCAACTAGGCGAACAATTTAACATTATTCCAGTGGACGAGCGCTACACTACTTTAGAAGCACGCGATCGCTATTGGCAAATGTTTCCACCCACAGGACTGAATAAGATTTTACCCCCAGGAATGCGCCAACCACCGCGTCCCATTGATGATATTGTTGCTATTTTGCTAATTGAGAGGTATTTGGCTCGATTGACAGGGAAAAATGCTGAGTAATTAGTAATTATTTAGTTACTGTAGTTAGTTCTATCAGCATTTTTCCTCTACCCTTGTACCGAGCAGTATGGGGTAATACCAATTCGCAATTCGCAATTCGCAATACTCGCTGTCGCGTAGGCGCAAGCCTTCTCGAAGAGTGAAGCAAGCTACGCAATTAAAAAACTTAGATGTAGCAAAGCTTTCAGGATTTACAGATGTATCAGAGTTTTCGTGAAATGGTGTAAGTTCTACGAATCAATCAACTATACGTTTACTGTCGGACGACTGGCGACTGGTGAATAATATTTGTCAGTTTCTGGTGTTGGTGTCAGTATGTCATTGCCTGTAATTAATCTTGCACCTCGATTGCGGGTAAAGTAATTCCATGCCCACTGCACCATGACTATCAGCTTATTATCAAACTCAATTAAGAAGTAGATGTGAATAAACAACCAAGTAAACCAAGCTAAGAAACCTTTGAGTTTGACAAAACCCAAATCAACTACCGCAAAATTTTGTCCAATCACTGCTAAACTACCACGGTCAATATATCGAAATTGTGGTAATTTTCTACCTCTAAGACGCGCTTTAATCAACGCAGCTACATATTCACCTTCTTGCATAGCCACCGGTGCAACACCAGGTAATGGTTTACCATTTTGGTGCGAGAAATGTGCTAAGTCACCAATCACAAAAATATTCGGATAGCCATTTACACTTAAATCTGGCTCAACTACTACTCTACCAGCCCGATCGCACTCAACGTCGGTAGCTTCTGCTAGCATTTTACCCAAAGGTGATGCTTTGACTCCTGCTGCCCATAATACGGTGTGGGCAGGAATTTGCTCGACTCTATCGCCTTGTTTAATAGTGACAATATCATTCTCAATATTCGTCACCAAAGTATTAGTTTGTACTGTTACACCCAAACGTCTTAATGAAACAGCAGCCTCTTGAGATAATTCCGGTGCAAAAGGTGGTAAAACCCGGTCTAAGCCTTCTAACAATAAAATCTGCGCTTCCGAAGTGTCAATATTGCGGAAATCATCTTTGATTGTATGGTAAGCAATTTCTGCGATCGCTCCCGCTAATTCTACCCCTGTCGGCCCCCCACCCACCACCACAAAAGTCATCCAAGCACGACGCTTTTGGGGATTTGTTTCTTTTTCTGCGGCTTCAAATGCACTAAAAATCCGCCGACGCATTTCAATTGCATCTTCAACTGTCTTCAATCCAGGCGCATGTTCTTCCCACTCATCTTTTCCAAAATATGAATGCTTTGCCCCTGTTGCCAAAATTAATGAATCATAGGGAATTATCTCATCACCCATGAAAACTTTTTGTGCTTGCGGATCGATATTATTGACTTCACCTAATAAAACCGTGGTATTTTTGCTTTTACTCAATACCGATCGCAATGGTGAAGAAATATCTGCCGGAGAAACTGTACCTGTTGCGACTTGGTACAGCAAGGGTTGGAAAAGGTGAAAATTACGCTTGTCGATGAGGGTAACGTTTACATTTGCATTACTCAGGGCTTTTGCTGCATATAGCCCACCAAAGCCACCACCGACAATGACGACATTGTGAGGTGGCTGATTATCAACTGCATATACCATAAGATGTCGTTCCTTAGCTTGACATTACTGTCACTATTCTTAACAAATTTTTACCAAAATGCGATGGGAGTTTTTGTCTATATTTGACAATTTATTTTTCCCTAAAAGTATCTATTTGTACGTATTGTATGTAAATGAAATTACGTCTTAAGATTTTAATACGGTTGACATTTACAGTATATGCATCAGCCTAATAGTCAGCTTGGTAAATTAAGAATCATTTTAGATAGGAGTCAGGAATTGAGCAGTAGTTACAATTCTCCAAAAAAAGTAACAGATGGTGACGCGGGCTGTCGGAGATAGGGGGACGCGGAGATTTATTAGATTTGTTGCCAGATTTTGGAGAATGATATTACATTGACGAGAGCAAAATTAGGCAGATTGTAAAAAAAGAGAACTATCATCGCAAAAGCCAGATTTCAACTCGAAACCTGGCTTTGATTTTGGGAACTATTGGGGATAACTATTTTATTTCTAACTACTGAATTCTACATTCTCGTAACTAGATAGAATAATAAAGTGGGAATGATTTCGCATCCTTTGGTTTCACATAAACCTTTTGCTGCGGTTCGAGATTCAATTCATCGAAGCGATCGCGTGATAAATGCGCTGTCATCACCTGTCCATCTTCTAATGTCAATTCTGCTTGAATTTCCCAACCTAAATGGATTAATCGACTCACCCTTGCAGGTACAGTTGTACCATTAGGCACAGTGTCAACGATAATGTCTTGTGGACGCAAAAACATCTCTGGATTGGCTGAATCAAATCCATTATTTTGGAAAATACGTGATGAGCTAGGTAGCACATTCACGGGACCAATAAAACTCATCACAAATGCCGAAGCTGGGTGATCGTAAATTTCCGCAGGTGTGCCCACTTGTTCGACACAGCCTTTGTTCATGACCACAATCTCATCCGAGACTTCCATTGCTTCTTCTTGGTCGTGGGTGACAAAAACTGTAGTAACATGTACCTCATCATGTAATCGACGCAACCAAGCTCGTAAATCTTTGCGAACTCTGGCATCAAGTGCGCCAAATGGTTCATCTAATAGCAACACATTTGGTTCAACCGCTAAAGCCCTTGCCAAAGCTACCCTTTGTCTTTGTCCACCTGAAAGCTGTGAAGGGTACCTATTTCCCAGTCCACTTAATTGCACCAATTCCAGCAATTCTTCGACTTTATTTTTGACTTTGGCTTTTGGTGTTTTACGAATCTCCAAACCAAAAGCAATATTTTGCCTGACTGTCAAATGCTTGAACAAAGCATAGTGTTGAAATACAAACCCAATATTCCGTTCCTGTACACTTTGGTATGTCGCATCTTTACCAGTCAGGAGAATTCTACCGCTATCGGGTAATTCCAACCCGGAAATTAACCGCAGCAAAGTAGATTTCCCCGAACCCGATGGTCCTAATAAAGCCACCAAAGAACCGCTTTCTATCTCTAAACTGACATTATTAACTGCTTGAAAAGTTCCAAACTGCTTTGATACGTTCTCTACTACTATGCCCACGGTTAATCACCTTCACAGCTAATCTACGGTTCGTTAGTCGGAATACCGTGTTTTATATATACCACATAACGTAGTCATAGATACGTTAGATTTAGTTTTATTAAATTCCTCATCTCCTACTCTCTGGAGATGAAGCGGAAATATGCCAAAAGTAACTAAGTTGGGCAATTAAGATTGTGGACAAAATTATGCACAAATCATCACAGGGAGAAAACATTTGCCAACACTCCATCTCTATATTCCATGCCCTATTGCCAATTGCAAGAAACATCAAGCATTGATAAAGCGTCTATAGTTGCGGAAGGTGCAACTCATTTATTAGCCACAAGCTATAAGATTGCTGGGAATGTTATGTACATAGCCAACATTCCCGAATATGTCATGGGTGCCTGGATATACTACTAGAAGTGACTAAAATAAAAACCAAAAGAATTCGTAAATCCCCTATGTTCCCCTCTCATAAAATTTCCTCAAGTTTGATAAGTCGTTTCAGTTTAGGTTTATTTTTACCTGTGGTGGTTGCTGGTGTCATTTCCCCCAATCGCCTCCAACCAGCTACAGCCCAAACAGCCCAACGCAGTCCAATTCAGATTACAGCAGATATTCAAGAATATGATGCGAAATCGCAGGTGGCGATCGCGCGGGGAAATGTGCAGATGTTTTATAATGCTCGCGGGATTAAAGCAACGGCAGCTCAAGCTCAATTTTTTAACCGCGAACGCCAAATTGTTTTAAGTGGCAATGTTTACATTTTGCAACAAAGCGGCAATAGTATTCGTGGCGAACGAGTTATATATTTGATTGACTCTGGCAGATTTGTCGCTCAACCTCAAAGCGGTCGTCAAGTCGAATCAATTTATATTATTGAAGAGAATAATAACACCGCAACTGCACCAGCACCGAAAACACCTGCATTAAAACGTAAGTAAGTTGAAGTGGGGAGCAATGTGTACTGAGTATCCTAAATGCTGATTCTGGTAAAAGCGGGGATAATAACTGAGAACTTCTGAGAACTTGCGTTAATTTCTATGATTCCCAACTCAGCACTCAATACTCAGCACTACAAACATTAATGAGGTGTAAATTGTGAGAATTGTCCTAGAGAATATTCATAAGTCTTATGGCAAAAGAACTATTGTTAATCGCGTCAACATCTCAGTTGCCCAAGGTGAAGTAGTTGGATTATTAGGTCCCAATGGAGCTGGTAAAACCACAACATTCTATATTGCGACTGGCTTAGAAAAACCCAATCAGGGTCGAGTCTGGCTCGATAATATGGATATTACTACGTTACCAATGCACAAACGGGCGCGGTTGGGAATCGGTTATTTGGCGCAAGAAGCAAGTGTTTTTCGTCAATTGTCGGTACGCGATAATATTTTGCTTGTGTTAGAGCAAACTAATGTTCCGCGTTGGGAATGGCAAATGCGGATGGATACATTGCTGCGGGAATTTCGATTAGATAAAGTTGCCAATAGTAAAGGAATCCAACTTTCTGGGGGCGAGCGACGGAGAACAGAATTAGCCCGTGCTTTGGCGGCGGGACGCGAAGGGCCAACATTTTTATTATTAGATGAACCATTTGCAGGGGTTGATCCGATCGCAGTTTCGGAGATTCAAGAAATTGTTGCCAAATTACGCGATCGGAATATGGGTATTCTCATTACTGACCATAATGTTCGCGAAACCCTTGCTATTACCGATCGTGCTTATATTATGCGCGAAGGGCAAATCCTCGCTTCGGGCACATCTGAAGAACTGTATAATAATCCTCTTGTCAGACAATATTATTTGGGTGATAATTTTCAAGCTTAATTTGCCCAAGCTGAAATTTGATAATCGCAATCTGTATTTGCCCGGTTCCCCTCAGGAATATTGCGTAACCTGAGAATATGGAATGTGCACAATTCATAAAATCTGAACGTAAAATTGAAATTAAGCTTTACTAATTTACCTATAGTAATTCCAATTAGGTTTATAGCAAATAATTTATACCAATGAGTTTATACAAATCAAAATCAATTATTTGTTAACATTCTTTCTTTAATCCCTAATTTTTACCATGTATTCCGGGTTGCAACTTTTCTTAATCAGTTACATATGATGGCATCAAAAAAGCTCAAATCCTTTTACACTTTAGGCTCGCTCATTCCTTTCTCAACAATGGATCGGTATCTGGTTAGCCAATTAATCCCACCCTTTTTATTTGGGGTCGGACTTTTTTCGTCAATTAGTGTAACAGTTGATGCGGCATTTGATTTAATGCGAAAAATCGTCGAATCTGGTTTACCAGCAAGTACTGCCGCACAGGTTTTCTTGTTAAGAATGCCGGAATTTATTGTTTTAGCTTTTCCAATGTCAATACTTCTAGCGACATTGATGACATACAGCCGTCTTTCTAGTGAAAGTGAATTAGTTGCTTTACGGGGTTGTGGTGTGAGTGTTTATCGCATAGCAATTACTGCCGTATTGATGAGTTTTCTTGTCACAATACTTGCATTTGTATTTAATGACCAAGTTGCTCCTGCTGCCAAATACCAATCAACTCAAATTCTCGAACAAGCATTAAAATCTGATAAGCCTTCTTTCAAACAAGAAAATATTTTTTACCCTGAATATAAAACTCTGAGAACCAAAGAAAATGGGAAGGAGAAAAAAGAAAAAATACTCTCCCGCCTATTTTATGCTGATAAATTTGATGGGAAACAGATGAAAGGCTTGACCATTATCGACCGTTCTACAGAAGGTTTAAATCAAATTGTGGTTTCCGAATCTGGTGAATGGAATGCTAAGGAAAATATTTGGGATTTTTATAACGGTACCAGTTATCTTGTGGGTGCTGACCGTTCTTATAACAACATTTTTCGCTTTCAACATCAAAAAGTTGAATTGCCTCGTACACCATTAAGTTTAGCAGAGCAAAGCCGAGACTATGGAGAAATGAACATTGCTCAAGCACTCGAACAATTGGAGTTAGAAAGATTGGCGGGTGATGAACAAAAAATTCGCAAACTCAAAGTCCGAATCCAGCAAAAATTTTCAGTTCCTTTTGTTTGTGTTGTATTTGGTTTAGTTGGTTCAGCAATGGGAACCATACCTCAACGTACGGGTAGAGGTACGAGTTTTGGAGTTAGTGTCATAATTATTTTTACCTTTTATTTATTTTCATCAATTGCAAGCGCCTTAGGAATTGCTGGTGTGCTGTCACCATTTTTAGCTGCGTGGTTACCTAATTTTGTTGGTATTGCAATTGGTATTTTTTTATTGATACGAGTGTCACAAAGATAAATATTTAGGCTTAAGTTTAGGCACAAATATTAGACTCAAATACTGAAGATATTTAGGTATTGATGAATTGGTAAATTCGTTGGTTAACAAGTAGTTTAATTGGGTGGTTTTCCACCCGAATAACTACTAACTAATAGTGATGTATGCTTGATTCTTCTGTGTATATTGAGTGTCATCCAATTAGGTGACAGAGAATATAGAATTCAAAACTAAGCAGGCTTCCTATTGTCCTTTTTTCTGGCAAAGAATATATGTATGACAGCTACATAAGTCCTGAAAAGTTTAGTTATTCTAAAACACGAATTAGAGCTAGTTCAATTTGATTTTCGCTTGTTTCAGTAATTTTGATCTCAACATCAGGCCCAAAATATTTAGTCATTTTTTCTTGCTTTGCTTGCCAAGCTGCAAGTGGTACAAATGGTGAATCAAATTCTACAGTTAAAGTATAGGCATTATTTGTTTCAGTTTCCCGTAAACCGGTAGCAATAGGCATTTCATCTTCGGAAAAACTTAATTGCAGATATTTAAAGGCTTGATCGAGATGGGCTTCTTGTCCATAACAGTAGCGGGTAATATCTTTACGGATTTTATTTTGAGTCACAGTTGCCTGCGTCTCGCGCAGTTTTAGGATTTCTGGGGTAGTTACTTGGCTAAAGGGTACAGGTTCGAGTTCACTAGCTTTGAGTGCTAAACCCCCTAAAAGCAGAGGAATTCCGTAAAAGAAACCAGCGAGATTCAGTGTTGCATTATCAGTAGCATAAGCAACAAAGCCAATGATGGTTAAGATGCCGCCTACAGTTAAACCCAGGACAGACAAGCGAATTTTGCCGAACATAGTAATGAAGTATGTAATGAATAATGAAATCTGAGGATTTCAGTGTTACTATCATCGGCTATTGTTCGCCACTTAGGAAGGGGAAGAAGGATAAGGAGAATAATTATTCAATTTAAATTGGAAATCAAGGGTAGGTATAAAACCATGCTTGATCTATTCTGTATTCTCTCTTCTTGTTTATGAGTTAATTTTAAATTGATGATTATTTAAAGGTTGTAAAAATTTATGGATGTACAAACTATCAAAGAACGTGTTGCTGAAGTTCAGAGTAAACGAGATTATTTACTCAGACTTTTAGAGCAGCCGAATTTAGGTACTTTGAGAATAGATGTCAATCAAGCCCTAGAAGAAATGGATGAATTAATTGATGAATATAGACGCACCTTTGGAGAAACGGAGAGCTAAAACTTTAGTCAAGTAAAGGCTACATACTACGAAAGATACGTCGGTGTTTAGGATATTTTTAACCGGCACTGACGTTATCATCGCAATTGATCGTTTTCTCAAATACCCTGAATTTAATTAATCGTACATTTACTATGCAACTGAGTAGCAAATTTTTCAGTAGTTTGAACTAACTGGTTATTGAGTGATTCTACTACCTAATTGCCGTACTAAGGCAACTAGTTCTTTTGTCGGCACATCTTTTTTACAAAATACATCCCAATTTCCAGGTTGTGTGGCATCCTTGCCGTTTGCGTCTTCGACTGATGAGTAGGCGATGATTTGGGTCTCCGGCGCGATCGCTTTGATGCGATCTGATGCCGTCCAACCATCCATTACTGGCATTTGCAAATCTAGGACAATAACATCGGGTTGGTGGCGTTTGACTAAATCGACTGCTTCTTGACCGTTAGTAGCTAAACCAACAACTTGTATATTTTGTTGGCAAGAAAGTGCTAACTGTAAGGTCAAACGAGTAAGTTCGTGGTCGTCAACCACTAGAACCCGCAAGGTAGAAGACTTACAAGACAACATTAACATCCAAATTAAAACAAACGATGAATAATAACTTTTATAGTTTAGAAGAATACCCTATGAAACTGACTCTATCCTATGGTTGAATAAATTGCATATAATCCATACAAATTTAGAAATAAAACTCCTAAAAATTTGATAATGATTGATGGAATACAGAATAGAGACTGAATGTTCTCCTCTCTATCCTGGATTCCCAATTTTACTTCAGAGTTTTTGGTCGATCAATTTAAATTCATGAGGTTTGCACAGCTTTTCGAGGTTCGATCGCATTGGAGCCAACACCAACCGAAGCTAATGCCATGTTCATTAGGGCTTTTTGGGAACTATATTCAGGACAATCTTCACCGGGACGGCGTTGAACATAACTACCATTCGCTTGTAGTTCCCAGGCTTGGCGATTATCAGCTAACATGATGCCTAAAACTTCTTGCAAATCTTTAGCTATATCTGGGTCTAAAATTGGTACGATCGCCTCAACACGACGGTCTAAATTTCGGGGCATCCAATCGGCACTACCGATAAATATTTCTTCCTGTCCTTTGTTATGGAAGTAAAAGATGCGGGAATGCTCTAAAAAGCGACCGATAATACTAATCACGCGGATGTTGTCGCTGATATCTGGGAGTCCCGGACGTAAGCAACAAACCCCACGCACAATTAAATCAATTTGCACACCTACACGGGAAGCTTCGTATAAACTGGCGATAATTTGTGGGTCAACTAAGGAGTTCATCTTGGCAACGATACGCCCAGAGGAGCCATTTTGAGCATTTTCGATCTCACGACGAATCAATCCCAGGAAGCGATCGCGCATATTGACTGGAGCGACTAATAATTGTCGGTAGGACTTTTGCCGCGAATATCCGGTTAAGTAATTATATAAATCGGTTAAGTCGGCACCCAATTCATCCCGACAGCTAAATAAACCAAAATCCGTATACAAACGTGCTGTTTTCGGATTGTAGTTACCTGTACCGATATGGACATAACGCCGAATCCGGTCTTTTTCTCGCCGCACCACCAAAACTGTTTTACAGTGGGTTTTTAATCCGACTAAACCGTAAACAACATGCACACCAACACTTTCTAATCTGCGCGCCCAATATATATTATTTTCTTCATCAAAACGGGCTTTGAGTTCCACCAATACCGACACCTGTTTACCATTTTCTGCGGCTGCAATTAAAGCATTGACGATTGGTGAATCCCCAGAGGTGCGGTACAGTGTCATTTTGATGGCTAAAACATTGGGGTCATGTGCGGCATGAGTAATAAATTTAACAACAGATGCTGTAAATGATTGGTAGGGATGGTGTAGAAGTAAATCGCGATCGCGAATAACCGCAAAGAAGTCTTTACCTTCTTCTATCTCCATCAGTTGGGAGTTGACAATTGGTTCGCGAACTCTCTGCAATCTGGGAGGTACTACCGATTGCCAGGAACGGTCTTTGAGGTCAGGCAGTGGCAGTGACATAAAATACATCAAGTCACGTAAGCCAAGTAAACCATCGACTTCATAAACATCATGATCTGTCAATTCTAAATCTTGCAGTAAACGCGATCGCACTGGTTCGGGAGTTTGTGGGTTAATTTCCAAGCGGACTGGAGTGCCACCGACGCGACGTTTGCGTAATTCCTGTTCGATGGCAATTAGTAAGTCGTCAGCTTCGTCTTCTTCGAGTGCTAAATCGGCATCACGGGTAATGCGGAAGGTATGGTATTCCTGAATATTCATTCCTGGAAATAGGGATTCGAGGTTGTGAGCAATGGCTTGTTCTAGGGGAATACCAGTCCAAACAGCAGGTTTGCCGTTATTTTGAACACTTAATTCTGGTGGTAAAGGTAAAAATCGTGGTAATACCTTGGGGACTTTCACCCGGGCAAAAAATTCTTCGTCGGTTTCGGGGTTTTTGACTACAACCGCCAAATTTAAACTGAGATTAGAAATGTAGGGAAAAGGGTGACTAGGGTCAACTGCCAAAGGAGTGATTACAGGAAAAATTTGTTCTTGAAAATAATTATCGAGATAATTGCGTTGATTTTGATCCAACTCGATGTAATCAAGAATATAGATACGATTGCTAGCGAGTTGCGATCGCAAAATTTTCTGAAAATGTTGATGTTGTTGAATCACCAAAGGGCGTAATGAAAAGCTGATATCATCAAGCTGTTGTGATGGTGTACGTCCATCAAAAGCCAGTTGAGTCACCTTTGCTTCTACCTGTTGTTTAAGTGCAGCTATCCGCACCATAAAAAACTCATCCAAATTGGAACTAAAAATCCCCATAAATTTGAGGCGCTCCAATAACGGAGTACGCGGATCCATCGCTTCATGCAATACCCGGTGATTAAATTCCAACCAGCTGAGTTCACGGTTGAGGAAATATTGGGGGTCTTGGAAATCTAGGCGATCGGGGTTTTTTTTGGTTTTTGCCATGATGCACTTACTTGATGTTTAAGACAAGGAGGACAAGGGAGACCAAGGGAATAAAAGAGATAGCGAGAAATTGGTAAAAATAATTAAGACTGAGAACCGACAAGCTAATAATTAGGACTATGAATCATAATCCCACTAATAAGCTTATTATATGGGCTAGAAAATATTATCCCTGCTTCAATATTTATCTAAGTGCATTTAATCGAGAACTTGATTTATAGAACTTAGGCACAAACAATTTGATTTCGTAATTGCCAACAATTTTGGTGTTATTTGATGTATAAATTTGGTGTTGCCACAGGGTAATTATTAGCGCTGATTAGTAATCGTACACACTTGATTTTTGGTTATAGTTATATTAGTCATCGCTGTATCAATAGCTAAATAACCGTCATGAACCGCATCGAGCATGACGGCTAAAAAGAACTTTTCTATTTTCCCTATTTTCAAGTTAAGTTAGGGCGATTAAAGTGTTCCTGCCTAATTATTCACCTTTTCACCTCATTGTCTAATGCTGACAATTAAAATTTCTCCGCGTCCCTAATACCATTTCACAAAAAATCTAATACAGATGTAAATCCTGAAAGCTTTGCTGCATCTAAGTTTTTTAATTGCGTAGCTTTAGCTTCACTCTTCGAGAAGGCTTGCGCCTACGCGATAGCGAGTATTGCGAATTGGTATAAGTCTCTGCATCAGTCTTCATGAGCGGTAATCTAGCAAACACAATATCACTCTTTTCTTGGCTGCCCTTTCTAGGGATATACAGTTTCAGCAACTAAAACGGGTTGATTGCGATATTTTGCTTCCAGTTGTCTGCGGATATCCTGATTCCAGTTGAGGTTGTATTTTTGCTCGATTTCACTGATCACAAACGGACGAATTTCACCAACTACAGCAACCCTCTGACCTGTGTTAATGGCGACTTTCGGCGATGATGTTAGCAAAACTGGTAAATTGCGATCGCGTAGTACTTGTTTTTTGTGTATTGTCATCAGAGTTGGAATGGTAATATTATTCACCTCACCTGTAACTGTGACGGTCTTACCGTAATACCTGGCTGGATTTTGCACAACTTGATTGGGTTGAGGTGCCAGCATAATATTTTGCGCGACAATAACGGGTTTGTTAACGTAATCACTGTATTGTTCAGCCTCTAAATCTAACTTGTAGTCGCGCTCAAGATCGGAAATTGATAAATCTCGTACCTGACCTGTTATTTGAATGTCGATATTGCGATCGCTCGGTAAATTAAATGGGACTCCAGAAGCATTCACAACTAATACTGGCTCTTGTAGAGCAAATAAGCCATCTTTGAGGGTGAAAGAACTCGCACCTATCTGTTGAACTGCTTTACTTCTAATCGTTACAGTTCTACCCCTGAGATTCTGGGAATGATTAACAACTTCGTTTACATTAATTGGTCTGAGCGCTGAAGATACATTCGCTGGATTGAAGTTACCGCTTTGGGTAGAGATGGCGAGAATAACTAGAGATACTATTACACCTACATCCCAAATACTTTGAACAACACTGCGTCGTTGTGGTGTGGGTTCGCTTTCGATTTGGTAAGTCATAGCCGAAACCTTCCTATCCAATAGTTAGTAAAGTCCTGTCGGCGGTTAACAAGTTACAGCAAGCTGTTACAAATAGCTGCTCTGAGCAAATGAATACAACTTGTTGCGATTTGGTTACGCCATCCCTGGTTGATGTTGTTAGATGTCACCCGTTAGATTTGTCAGCCCTGTGTTTTTATTCAAGAAGAGATACAAGTCTTGACCACGCTATTTCTGAAAAATACTTGAAATTAAGATTAAATGCACCTGATAGATGAATGCGTGACTTATCTCTAAAATCTTGCAAAGATTCAACTCACTTTGACTATTCTGTTTTTATCTAGGGTTACTTTTTGCTGTTTCTGGAATTGCCAAACTACTCGCACCACATTCTATTTCTCTGTCACAGAGCTAAAGCTCTATATATGTCTTTAGCTAAAAAGATTAAACTAGAAGCCATTTCCAGATTAAAAGGCTTCTAATTAGCTAAGTCTAAAGGTTAAAAGAATGAATTAAATCCCCCATCAGAATGGAAAGAGCTTCTATCCTGAGTTAAGAACAATGATAATTGAATTTAATCGACAATTATCTAAAAAAAAATAAATATCCTTAGACTTTTCTTAACTATAATTTAATTACTTTAAGCAGATAAAAATATTTCTTCAGAGGCTACTTATAAACTAAACCTTAAGAAGGAAGAAACCCAGTTTCTGCCACATGATTAAGCTGAATACTCGCAATCCTCACTTTCTCCTTTCCTCTATCCCCCGATATTTGTCAGAATATTGCAAAATGTAAAGATAGATATTTGCACCTGTATTTTGAGACTTTATGAGTCAGACTTCTTTACTATTAACGACAGACACTAGTGATGTATCTCTAGGCGTAATACCTGCGGGTGGTAATCAAACCAATCGTTTTGATATCTTGGAAGCTTGGTATCCAGTACATTACGTCCAGGATTTAGATAAATCTGTGCCGACAAAGTTCACTCTATTAGGTAGAGATATAGTCATTTGGTGGGATAAAAGCAGCGAATCTTGGAGTGTACTCGAAGATAAATGTCCGCACCGCCTTGCTCCACTTTCAGAAGGTCGGATTAACGAGGCTGGGCTTTTGGAATGTCCTTACCACGGATGGACTTTTACCAATAGTGGCGAATGTCAGGTGATTCCCCAACAAGTTGCAGGGGGACAGGCTGAATCCTCAAAACGTGCTTGCGTCAAGTCTTTAGCAACTAGCGTGCATCAAGGGCTGCTGTTTGTTTATCCAGGAAAAGCCGAAAATGCTCTGATGACAAAGGTTCCTCTTGTTGAACCCTTGGTAGATATTTCTGATGATTGGGTTTGTATTGATACATTTCGCGATTTACCCTACGATGCGCTGACGTTGTTGGAGAATGTTCTGGATGCCAGCCACGTGCCTTTTACCCATCACCGTTCAGTCGGCAACCGTGCCAATGCTGCACCTGTGGAATTGGAAGTCGTGGAGTCTGGGAAACATGGGTTTACAGGTAAATGGGAAGAAGGGCCACGAAAGGGGACTTTGGGACGACAGGATACTAATTTTATCGCCCCTAATTTAATGTGGCATGATATTACTTCTAAGCAGTTTGGACGCACGTTGACGGTAGTCTATGCAACTCCGATTCGTAAAGGAGAATGTCGCTTATTTGCTCGTTTTCCATTTAAATTTACTTCCCCATTTCCCAAGTTAGCGTTTAAAATTACACCACGCTGGTATTCACATATCGGGCAAAACTCGGTTTTGGAAGATGATCAGATTTTTCTACATTTTCAAGAACGATATCTGCAAGGTTTAGGGGGAAGTGAAAATTATGCCAAGGCTTTTTATCTACCCACCACAGCCGATCGCTTTATTATAGAATTGCGTCGTTGGGTAAATGAGTATGCAGCCGAACCCTTCCCAGGTGAAGCATTACCGCCAACTTCAAAAACCCGCGAACAGTTAATGGAGAGGTATCATTCCCATACGGAAAAATGTGCTAGTTGTCGTCAAGCTTTAGCAAGAATTAAAAAAATTCGTACTGGGATTGGATTTTTCGGGGCGATGACATGGGCGCTGATTCCTTTAGTGAATACTTTAATGCCTGCCAGTACGACAAATATTGCGATCACATCTTTGGGGTTTCTGGTTTTGGGTTTCACCTGGTTCCAACTCGGTAAACTCGAACGGAAATTTTATGAAGGGAGATTAGTTCCACCCAGAAATTTAGCCGAGAAGCGGGGAAAATAAATATGTGGAAGGGAGGCGAGGAATATGATTGAAGATATATCAACTCGATATCTGCTTGTCTTTTCTCGTTTCCTCTTCTCCTCTCTTCCCAGGTAATTTTGTACCCATTTCTGTGATTGCGGAAAAAACAAGATATAGAATTAATCCAGCAATACTGACAAGAAAAATCACAATGTCATGATTCATATTGAACCCAGGTTATAAAAATCAAGTATCACAGAAACTGATATGATGACCGGTTGAATGCTTATGATTAAAACTGACACGAAGGCTTAGAGACCCAAAAACGCGGAGAAATTTTAATTCTAGGTGACTAGTCGAACATAATATCAGTGTTAGAAAAAACCCAGTTTCTAGGGAAATTTATGCTAATTGGGGATTTGGCATAGGGAAGAAACCGGGTGTCTAAAAATAATTCTTGGTTAACCAGCTTTTTTAACCTGGATTGAAACCAATTACTCCTTCTAACAGTGCCACGACATCGCTGCGACTTAGCTTTTCTTTCCCATGTGCGATCGCATCCAATGTCCCATAAGCTAAAGTCAGGGGAATTTGACAAAAATCTAAGGCTGGACTATTTCCCAAGGAAGCATTATATGCATCTGCAAGTGCTAGATTACGGCGTGCATAAGCTTGCATGTTGTCAGCAGCCCAATCTGGGGGAAAGAAACTGACTCCGCGAGTCGAATCTTCACCATGATTACGAAGTATATTTACTGCTTGTAAACCGCGCCCAAATCCAATTGCCTGGGTGCGATTTGTTTGGGTTCCATCGTACCAAGCCCAAAGGTCGGAAAGTAATAAACCAACTGCTCCGGCAACTCCTAGTGTATAACGATCTAAATCTGATTCATCATCGATTTGCCAATTTCGTTTTGCCCAATATGCCATTCTGTCGGACATTGCCGCAGTGGCATCCCAAACGCGAGGTGCAATGCTTTCGGGTGCGAGTATTGACCATTCGCGAATCCTTAGCGTCACTTCTGGTAATATATTTTCGTATCCAGTAAACCCATCGGTAAAGGCATCCGCAGCAAATCCATCAACTCCGGCTTGTAAGGTTAAACTCACTGACTCCAATAATTTCGCTTTTGTCAGGTTATCGAGTTCGGGATGATCTTCGATTTCGTCAATTGCACGCATACATAAATAAGCGGAAGCAACTGCTTCCTGCAATCCTCGCGGCAAACGAACTATAGGGATGTAAAAAGTCCGACTAGTTTCTTTTAATAATTCTAAAGCATCTCTACGCAAATCCATTTATCACACTCCTCTTAATTATTTTCCCCCAATTGCAGTCTCTATTATGAGACTTTATGCTCTACATATATTTAACTAAAACTTAAGCATCAAATTTTATTTTTTTTTACTTTTACATATTGGCGGTGTCATCAAACACAACTTTAACAAGGAAAGGGTGATTATTAAAGGCTAATTATTGCTATTACTGTAGATAAGTAATAGTTAAAAAATCACAGATGAAGTTATTACAAAATTTAGATAAAATTGTCAGGAAGCGTTTACATAAATATACAGTTTTTATGAATTTGCATGAGTGATGGTGTGTTAGCGATCGCAAAATATGATAGGCATGACTTATCGATAATCCAGATTATGGCATGATGACTTTAGTAAATAGTTTTAAAGGTAATTTTAAATATCAAAAGCATAGCAGACAATATTCTTACAGTTAATATACTACTTGCAAAAACTCACACTTTCATGTTAGTCAAAGCTGTATTCGTCATCAACCTGCCATATATTCTCAGTATTTAAAAGCAGATAGAAATAATCAAATCCACTCCTTTAGAGAATTATGTAGACTGCTATTTTTTTGTCAAAGTTTCCCAGAGCATATCATACTTTCGGATGATTTTAATGAATCAAATTTGATGTTTTCTTAAGGCTTGACTCAAGTGAGATTACAGTTAAATTACTCTTTTGACTTCAGCAAAATTGCCATATTAGTTACACTAATAATTGATGATTAAGCAAAATTAAGTTATTTTTGCTACATCATTCCCAATGGTAATTTTCTCCAATAATTTATCTAGAGTTAGCTAGAACAGGCAACATACCCGTTCTAGTTTGAGAAATAGAGATACAAAAACTTTGGCAAAATACTGCTAAGTATGTGGTTACAATCAAAACCAATAAGGGGAGGGCACTAGACTCTCTTCGGGTTTTGTATTTAATTGAACCTAGTACAGTTCGGTGGAAATGAACAAACCATTCTCAAGTGACAAAAAGCTTATTTTAGAAGCTTTATTCCTTCTGCCTTCACGTACTAGGGACTGAGAAATTGCATCCAGAATTAAGCAAAATTAAGCAAACTGTTTTTGATAGCGCCCCAGTGCCAGCAAAGGAAAGTATTGTTGATAAAAATGGTACTTAAGATAAAAATGACAGGGGAAACCTGTTCCTGTAAATTCATCTTCATTCCAAGTGCCATCGGTGTGTTGAGTTGTGACTAAGTAATTGACACCACGTTGAATTGCATCTTGGGCAAAATCACCCACCACTTCCGCCGCCGCGAGCAAACCGATTAATGCCCAAGCTGTTTGTGATGCTGTGCTGTTACCTTTTCCCTTCAAACTGGAGTCTTTGTAGCTTTGACAGGTTTCACCCCAACCTCCATCTGGATTTTGGCAAGATACCAACCAGTTTGCACCCCGTGTAATGCTTTGGCGTTGTTGCGGGGCAATTAAAGCGAGGGCTGACAATGCGCCGCTAGTACCGTAAATGTAATTAACTCCCCAACGCCCAAACCAGCAACCTGAAGGTTCTTGCTCGCGAAGAAGATAATCAAGGGCACGGTTGAAATCATCTTCGTTGATTGATGTGTCGCAACAACCCAACATTTCTAATACGCGGGAGGTGACATCCGCCGTATTTGGGTCAATCATTGCTTTTAGGTCACTATAGGGTAGGAGATTCAACCAATCTTGATCGTTATCCATGTCAAAGGCTGCCCAACCGCCACCTTGACATTGCATTGTGGCTACCCAATTGATTGCCCTCGTCATTGCGGCTTGTTTGAGTTTTTCATTGGGGAGTTTAGCGAGTGCCAGTGTCATCACCACAACAGCAGTATCATCCACGTCAGGATAAAAGCGATTCTCAAACTCAAATGCCCAGGCTCCTGGTTGACCACGTTTATTTTTTACCGCCCAGTCACCGTAATCAAAAATCTGTTTTTGGAGTAACCATTCACCACCACGTACAATAGCTGGATGGTCGGGAGCAATCCCAGATTCAATCAGCGATCGCATCACCCAAGCAGTATCCCACACCGGAGAAACGCAAGGTTGGACACAATATGTATCAGTAGTTTCAATGACAAAATTATCGATCGCCTGGAGTCCGCGTAAAACTATGGGGTCATTCACATCGTAACCAAGCGATCGTAAAGCTAACATTGAATTCAGCATCGCCGGGATAATTCCTCCCCAGTCTCCGCTTACTTCCTGTCGTTCTAATATCCAACGTTCTGCCGCTTGGATACCGGCTTCGCGGAAGGGAATTAAGTTGAAATTCTCAGCAAATTTAAAAGCTTCATCCAATCCTAAGAAGATATCCGTCCAATTGTGATTACGGGGTAATTCATACTTGATATTTTCTACCCCTTCTGAATAGAGTTCGTTTAAACAGATGGCAGGATTGGTAACGTAAACAGGTTTTTTGTCAAAGACAATTAACAAGGGGACGGTGCTGGAACGCGCCCAACTGGATAATTCGTAGATATTAAACCAAAAATTTTCTGGCAGTAACATTACCCAAGGAGGTAAGGAAGGGATACCGCGCCAGCTATAACAGCCAATTAAGGCGAGATGGAACTTGGTAAAAATCCGGGTTTTGCTGATGCCACCGCGTTTGACAATGAAATCTCGCGCTTTTAGCATCGCCGGGTCAAATTCCGGTACTCCCAATAATTTTAAAGCCATATAGGCTTCAACAGAAGTACTCAAATCACCGCCATCATTATAAAAAAGCTCCCAGCCACCATGTACTCGTTGCTGAGAGCGCAAATATTTTTCTGCTTTGTGGAGGGGGCGGGTGTTGTCTGTTCCCCAAATCTTGTGCAACAGCACAACCTCGGCAGTAATCGTGACATTTGATTCCAATTCTGCCCACCAGTAACCATCAGGGTATTGAATGGAAAGAAGATAGTTCTGACTGGCTGTGATGGCTGCTGGAATTTTTGAGGCGATTACCCTGTCTTGAGTTTGCATGAAATACTACTCAGTCTCCAAAATAGGTGTGGATACGGCAGCAAAATGGCTTGTATTGTCTCTTGCGAAAGAGAAATCGTATTTTCTTATGTTACCGCGATCGCTTGCACTAGGTCTATGACAGTTATTGAATTGGTTCTGACATTTCTTTCTGTGGTTATCTGGGTTGTATTACTTGTGGGTAGGGGAGGCTTTTGGCGGATAAATCCTTTATTGGAGGAGACGGAGGAAGACGCGGTGAGGAGGAGACGCGGTGAGGGTGAGACACAGAATATCTCCGCATCGTCCCCATCTTCTTCACTGCCGACTATCTGTGCAGTCATTCCAGCACGTAATGAAGCTGATTTATTACCTGTAACTTTGACTTCGTTGCTTTCACAGGATTATGCTGGTAATCTTACTATCTTCCTTGTAGATGATCATAGTAGCGATCGCACAGGAGAAGTTGCTCAGTTAATTGCCGAAGGTTTACAAAAAACATCCCAATTACGGATAATTAATGCTGAAACATTGCCAGCAGGTTGGTCTGGTAAACTGTGGGCATTGGAGCAAGGTATTCGTCAAGCATCTCTACTCAAACCTGATTATTTTTTGCTCACAGATGCAGATATTCAGCACGATTGCAGTAATTTAAATCGTCTTGTTAGCAAGGCTGTGCAGGAAAATTTAGATTTAGCTTCGATAATGGTGAAACTGCGTTGTGAAAGCTTTTGGGAAAAGTTATTAATTCCGGCTTTTGTGTTTTTTTTCCAAAAGTTGTATCCGTTTTCGTGGGTTAATAATCCTCATAAATCAACTGCTGCTGCTGCTGGTGGTTGTATTCTCATTCGTCGCCAAGCTTTAGAAAGCATTGGCGGAATCGAATCTATTCGTGAAGCCTTGATTGATGATTGCGCTTTGGCTGGGGCGGTGAAATGGGGAAATGGGGATATGGAGATAGGGAGACAGGGAGACGCGGAGACGCGGAGACATGGGAATATGGGGAAAAAAAGATATTTAAGTTCTTTATTTCCCCCTCGCCACGTCTCTTCATCTTTCCCTATCTGGTTGGGATTGAGTTCGCTTACAAAGAGTTTGCGACCTTATAATTCTTTAGAAACTATCTGGGATATGGTGGCTCGAACTGCTTTTACACAACTCAATTACTCGTTATTTTTATTATTGGCAACATTGATAGGGATGTTTGTGGTTTATCTGGCTTCCCCTGTGGGATTTATTTTGGGTTTGGTAACGGGGAATTGGCTAGTTGCAGGTTTGGGCTTACTGGGATGGTTGTTAATGAGTTTGGCTTATTACCCGACTATTAAGTTTTATGAATGTTCGCCGTTGTTTGCTTTCTCTTTACCGATGATTGGTTTTCTCTACACTTTAATGACTTTTGATTCAGCTTTACGTCATTGGCAAGGGCGTGGTGGTGGTTGGAAGGGAAGGGTTTATGAGTGAAACTGAGAAGCTGAATCATTTTACTTTTGCTGTCCCAGATTTGATCGCATTATTTCAACTTTTAACCTGAAATAAATCAGTTGTAATCTGCTCTAATATTTTTAATCCCTGTAATGAGCCTTTGATTAACCTTGTGGCGGCGATAGGTTGACGGAGCATTCCTAGTGCTAGAGGTAGGGTTTTTAATGAACCTTCTGGACTAATTGCAAAATTTAAGTCGGGTAAGTCGTGTTTACTATCGTCGCTCACTACCCTCACCATTCCTACTGATACATTTATAGAATTAAAAAAAGAATTAAAAAAATCTAGAATTGCAAACCCTTCCATATCAACAACATCTACGTCGTTGGTTTCTGCTAGATGCTGTTTTTCCTGGGCAGAAGATATAATGCGATCGCAGGTGATCCCTTTTACCCTCGAAATCTTCTGCGGATAATTTAATTGCAATTGATTTTCTAAATTATTTGTTAAATTGCGGTCAAATTCGCGAATCAATTTACTGTCTAAGTTCTGGTGATAAATACAACTTTCGTAAATGACGACATCACCAATTTGATATTTTTCTTTTAAGCTACCGCACAAACCCATTATTAAGATTTGCGGTTGTAATTGTTTGCGTAATTCTGCGATTTTATCTAAATTTTGCAGGTATTTAATTAATCCTGGGCTGCCAATGGGAATCGCAATAACTTTGGGAATTTTTGAGTGAATAGGATTCTGAATGCGACTTAGTTCTTTACGTACTGCTTGATATTCCGCACCTTGGGGAACGAGAATAACTGAAATTGCTGAATTTACCGCAGATGGAGGCTGATTCACGCCGATAAAATACCTGGGATGAAGATAATGACGAATTCTGGTTTTATTTTAGAAAAAATATCATCTATCTCAAGATTGATTGGTGTGCATAACAATTTGAGAAAACGGGGAAAAAATAAATTTTTTGCTGCTACCGCTATAGAAAGGGAAAAACATTTTAAAATCAATATCCAGTGACAAGCACAGTCAATAATGGTAAAGTCTATTCGCCCGAAATTAACACGCGATCGCTATAATATTTCTCGATGGGCAATTCAACATTCTTGGCTGACGCTGGGTTTTTGGATTGCGGTGATGGTAGCAGGAATTTTGGCGTTTACTTCGCTGAAATATGCTTTGTTTCCTGATATCACTTTCCCTGTAGTGGTGGTAAATGCAACTGCTCCCTTAGCTACAGCGTTGGATACAGAAGCGCAATTGACGAAGCCTTTAGAACAACGTTTACAATCTTTGGAAGAAGTTGATGATGTTCGTTCTTCGAGTTATCCAGGACAAGCGGTAGTTAGTTTAGAATTTCCTGTGGGGACGAATTTAGATGCATCCACTCGCAAAGTCACAGAGGCACTGAAGCAAGTAAAGTTAACAGCAGGCGCAGAATATCAAGTTATTCCCTTCAATCTCAATGAGTCTGCGGTAATTAGTTATGTCGTTGAGAGTGAGAAGTTGAATTTAGAAGATTTATCAAATTTAACTCAGCAAAAGATTATTCCGACTATCTCGAAATTGCCCGGAGTCCTCAAGGTGGTATTACTGGGGCAACCGGTTCCAACTCAAGGGGTAAATAATTTACCGGGACAAGGTGCAACCTTAATTAGATTTAATAGCAAAGATGCGATCGCATTTCAAGTAATTAAGCAGGGTGATGCGAATACTTTGGAAGTTGTCAGTCGCGTAGAAGCAGAAGTGAGCAAATTAGCCTCTAGTTTAACTGATGTCAAATTAAAGTTAGCCGCCACCCAAGCAGAATTTATTCGCAAAGCTACCCATGCAACGATTGATTCGCTGATTGAAGCGATACTTTTGTCGGTGCTGGTAATCTACCCATTTTTACGTAATTGGCAAGCGACAATTATTTCCGCCTTAGCGATTCCCATTTCCCTAGTGGGAACATTTATTGTCATGGCTGTCTTTGGTTTCAATTTGGAGACGATTACCTTACTGGCATTAGCGTTAGTAATTGGCAGTATTATAGATGATGCGATCGTTGATGTGGAAAATATTATCCGCCACATCGAGAAGGGGGAAACTCCCCGTCAAGCAGCTTTTTCTGCGACTTCGGAGATAGGTGTCGCAGTGACAGCAGCAACCTTAACTGCTGTTGCCGTATTTTTACCAATTGGGTTAATGGGTGGTGTTGTCGGACAGTTTTTTAAGCCATTTGGGATTACGGTTGCAGCAGCGATGTTAACTTCGCTGTTGGTGGCAAGGACTTTATCTCCGGTATTGGCTATTTATTGGATTAAACCGAAACCGACACCACAGCAAACACAGGAAAATATTGAGAATAATCCCCAACAGTGGGGTTATTTTGCTCAGAAATATCAAGATTTATTACGATGGTCTTTGCAGCATCGTCGCATAGTAATGGGATTAGCAGGATTAAGTTTTGTAATTGCGATCGCAATTATCCCAGTTATTCCCAAAGGTTTTATTCCGAAGTTAGATAGAGGCGAATTTAATATTACCTATACCGCATCTTTAACGAAGTTAGTTGAACAAAGTCGGCAAAGTACGCAGGATGCTTTGGGAAATATTTTTAGTGCTGATGGAACGCAATCTTCACTTTCTGTGGCTGGGGTTGCCGTCTCTAATCCTTTGAATGATTCTCTGGATATTGCCAAGAGACTGGAGGCTGTCGTTAGAAAAGAAGCTGATGTGGAAAATGTTTTTGTCACTGTTGGTTCTCGTCAAGGTGAACCGAATAAGGGGACATTATATGTGAAGCTAAAGGAAAAACGTAATCTCAAAACTGGAGATTTACAAGAAAAATTGCGTGATACATTACCGAAAATTCCCGATGTCACAGTCAGTGTTGAAGATATCCAATTTGTCGATAGTGGTGTACAAAAACCTCTACAAATTGCTTTACAAGGTGAAAATTTAAATAGTCTAAATCAAGCGGCTCAGAAAATTGCGGAAACTGTAAATAAATTACCAGGTTTTGTAGATGTGACTTATACAACGGAAGGTAATACGGATGAGAATATCTTGCAAATTGAACGCTTGAATAATCAGCGTGTTACTTATATTAGTGCAAATTTAGGTCAGATAGATTCAGGTGAAAACTTATTTTTGGGAGCAGCCACAGACAAACTAGTTGATGTTGCCAAATCAGTAATTACCCCAGATGTAAAATTAAATTTAGAAGGAGATTCTGCCAGACAAAAAGAGGTTTTAGGTAGTTTTGCCTCCACACTTGTACTATCAGGATTATGCATTATTGTTGTCTTAGTTGGCTTATTTGGAGGATGGCAAGACCCTTTAATCATTGGTATTTCCTTACCTTTAGCAATTGTTGGAGCCATCATTTCTTTATTTTTGACAAAAAGTGACTTTGGTATGATTTCCCTAATTGGCTTTGTCTTCCTACTTGGTATTAGTAATAAAAATGCAATTTTGCTTGTAGATTATATTAATCAACTGCGAAAAGAAGGCTTAAATCGCAGCGAAGCAATACTTGAGTCAGCACCAATTAGATTTCGTCCCATTATCATGACAACAGTATCAACAATATTAGGGATGGTGCCTATTGCCCTGGGATTTGGAGCCGGATTTGAATTGCGATCGCCTATGGCTGTAGCTATTGCTGGAGGTTTAATTAGTTCCACTATTTTAAGTTTAATAGTCGTCCCAATTCTATATACTATTCTTGATGATTTGTTTCCTCGCAATCGTAAATTTTTTGATTAAAATTTAAACCATAAATTAATAATTACTAATTCCTAAAAATTCAAATCTCACTAATATGAAAAAAGCATTTATCACAGGTGCGACAGGGTTTGTAGGTGCAAATCTTACTCGCTTACTCACATCAGAAAATTATTTCGTTTCTGCACTTGTCCGTCCTAATAGTAATATCAATAATTTAAAAAATATTCAAAATTTAGAAATAATTCCAGGCGATTTAAACGACTCGAATTTGTGGGAAAAAATTAAGGGTTGCCAATACTTATTTCACGTTGCCGCACATTATTCACTCTGGCAACGCGATAAAGAATTACTCTATCAAAATAATGTTCTGGGAACCCGAAATATCCTCGCCGCAGCTAAAAAAGCAGGTGTAGAACGTATAGTTTACACAAGTTCTGTAGCCGCTATTGGTGTAGGCAAAAATCCAGTTGATGAAACTCACCAAAGTCCAATTGAGGAACTTGTTGGAGATTATAAAAAATCTAAATATTTAGCTGAACAAGAAGCCATTCAAGCCGCAAAATCAGGACAAGATATAGTCATAGTCAATCCTAGCACCCCAATTGGTCCTTGGGATATAAAACCAACCCCCACAGGAGGAGACATTATTGTGCGTTTCCTCAAGCGGCAAATGCCAGCTTACATAAATACCGGGCTGAATTTGATTGACGTGCGTGATGTTGCTTGGGGACATCTTCTCGCGCTTCAAAAAGGAAAATCTGGAGAAAGATACATTCTGGGAAATCAAAATCTCTCACTCAAACAAATTCTCGATCGCCTTGCCACAATTAGCAACATTCCCGCACCAAAAAATGCCATACCCGCTTGGATACCTTTTTCCGTTGCTTGGATTGATGAAAAAATCCTCGCACCTTTGGGGAAAACACCATCAGTTCCCCTTGACGGCGTAAGAATGGCAAAACATCCAATGTACTACAACCCAGGCAAAGCCATTCGTGAACTTGGTTTACCCCAAACACCCATAGATATCGCTCTCAAAGATGCTGTTGATTGGTTTATATCTAATGGTTACATTAATTAAGAATCTGGATTAAATAAAGTACAAAAGTAGGGTGCTGTTAGCAGAGCGTAACGCACCATTCCATTCTAACTACTCAAAGCTTTTAAAAATCTTTGCAATCCTCGCATCATTCCAGGTTTTTTAGCAGGTATGACTTCCCCATTTTCTGTAGTTGTCGTGGGTTTTCCTTTCGCTAAAATTAAATCGAGATCATCACCAGATGGTTTATTTGGTAATTCTGCAACCTTCTCATAGTTGCCAGAATTCTCTACCCAGACTTCCCACATTCCAGGGTAACAGCGAAATACTGCGGCTTCTTCAAATATTGGACGCAGGTAATAACAGGATTCGATAGTACCAATAAAACGCTGGCGGGTTTGTCTTCCTGCATAACCAATTCCCACTACTCCTGAATCTTCAAGACGAGGATTTAGCATGATAAAGGGACGATTTTCGCCTATTTCCTGACAAATTTGCTCTAATTGTGGTAACTCTACTGATGTTGGCGAAACAAATAAGAAAACTTCGTCTTCTGGCTTGACTTTTGTTTGAATTGATGCTGCTCTTCCAGTACCGATATCTTGGATTTGATAGGTTACATCTGCCCATTCCCGACGTGCCAGCGCACAAGCACCTGCATCAGCAAAAAATACTTTGAGTTTGTCGCCGTAAGATTCAAAAATTGGTAGAAATTGCTCGGCGACGGGCATGAATTTGAGTTCGGGAAACAGCAATTCGACTTGCAAGCGGGTATAACCGTCTGCTAAAGCTGCTTGGGTTGCTTGTTGGGCTTGAATGATAGCGTCTTCTAAAGTCTTTGGTAGTTCAGACATAATTTAAAAGGGGAGATGAGGGAGATGGGGAAGATGGGGAAGATGGGAAATCAAGACTTCAATATCTCCTTGTCCCCGCGTCACTACGTCCCGATTGTCCCATCATTATTTTTCTTCCTGATTTTTGGTTCTAATATTATGATTTTACAGGTTGACACCACACGATCGCCTATTTGAAGCAATTCTCATTCATTCATACTTGTTTTATGGGAGAGAAGAACTGCCAAATGGTTTGAATTCAGCGAAAATGAGCGATTCATGGAAGAATTTGGATCATACCCAAACTCATTACAGAGTAAATTCTGCTCGTAATTGGTTCACAACTTGATCAAGTCCGACAGAGTGGGCGGCTTTGAAAAGCAACCTATCGCCAGCTTGAATATAACTCCTTAACCTCGCCACCATATCAGCATGATTGGCGAAGCATTCAGATGGAATTCCCTCTGCACTTTGAATGATTGCTTCGGCATCTTGTCCGTCAACCAACACCAATAAACCGTCCAAATTCAAGCTTTTTACCATTTCGCCGACTCGTTGATGCAGTTGCTGCGATCGCTCGCCTAATTCTTTCATTGCCCCCAATACCGCTATTCTGCGAGTTCCTGGGGTTTCTGCTAATAAATTTAATGCCGCTAGCATAGCTTCTGGTGCAGCATTATAAGTCTCATCTAATATTATGACATCATTAGCTAATGTAATTCTTTGCGATCGCCCTCCTGGCATATCCACCGTCACACCCGACCGTAATGATGACCAGTTGATATTTAGCACTTTCGCCACTGCCAAGGCTGCCAAGTAATTTGTGGCATTATGTCGTCCCGCCAATGGTAAAGGCAAGCGTATTCCCGTCACTTCAATGGTGTGATTATCGATTAATTTCCCTTGAATATTCCCACCCGACAACCCGTAGGTAATCACTTCTCCCTGCCAGACTTTTGCCGCCATCTCCATTAATAAGGGGTTGTCATGATTGAGAATGGCGACACCATCTTGAGGCATTTCCGCCAACAGTTCACATTTAGCTTGGGCGATAGCTACTTCCGAACCCAGTAACTCAATGTGAGCCGTGCCTACATTCGTAATTACCCCAATATTCGGACAGGCAATTTGTGTGAGTTCAGCGATTTGTCCCCTGCCCCGCATTGCCATCTCCACCACGGCAAAATCATGCTCTTCGTTAATTTCTAACAAAGTCTTGGGTACACCAATTTCATTGTTGAAATTCGCATGGGTTTTATGAACCTTCCCCGCAGTGCCTAAAACTGCTGCAATCAACTCCTTTGTTGTCGTTTTCCCTACCGAACCGGTGACACCAATCACTGGAATATTAAAGAGATTGCGCCACCAATGCCCCAGTTGTTGATAAGCGACTAAGGTGTTTTCTACCCGTAATACGGGGAATTGCATATCTTCATAGGCAAAATCAACAATCGCAGCTAGCGCTCCTTTAGCGATTGCCATTTCCACAAATGCATGTCCATCAAAATTTTCACCACGTAAAGCTAAAAACACCTCACCAGGCTGTAGTTTCCTTGTATCTGTTTGAATACCAGTACAAACGGATGACAGAGACAAATCGGATACATTCGTGATTTTGGCTGCAAGAACTTCGACTAACTGAGTGAGGGTAGCAAAACAGGTCATCTTACTTGGATTTTGTGTTTAGTGTAGTTCATTGTTTATATTCCAGCGTCCGCAATTAACGCAAGGAAAAAAGCAAAATCATTTATACACAAATTTGTCCCCGAAAGCAAATTCTACTCACCAGGTAATTCCGCAGCAGTACGAATATTCTCTAACTGCAAATTGCCACAAGTCCGCTTGATTAAACCCGTCAACACATTACCGGGACCAATTTCTATGACTTTTTCAATCCCATTGACTGGTAATGCTTGCGAAATTTCTCGCCAGCGCACACTTCCAGTCATTTGTTGCATCAAACGCTGTTTGAGAGCGATCGCATCTACCGTCGGTGTTGGGTCTACATTTGATAAAACTGGTACATTGGCAGTCTGAAATTCTACTGATGCTAAAACATCTTCATATTCGGCGGCGGCGGCTGCCATAAATGGGGAATGGAAAGCTCCAGATACATTTAGAGGAATCGCCCGTTTTGCCTTGACTTTGGCCATCACTTCCTTGACGGCTTCTGGAGTGCCCGATATTACTACTTGTGCCGAACTATTGTCATTCGCCAAAACAACATCAGCGTTTTCAGCTAGAATCTGTTCCAGTTGTCCTTGATCAAATCCAATCAGAGCCGCCATCATTCCCCCGGCGGCACTATCCATAAGTTCAGCACGGCGTTTGACTAAGCGCAACCCATCTGACCATGCAAATACACCAGCCGCATACAGAGCTATATATTCACCTAAACTATGCCCAGCAACTAAATCGGGTTTTTTCTTTGTCAACAATGCGTCAACAAGAATACTTTCAATCACGTATAAACACGGTTGTGTGTAGAGAGTACGCGATAACTTTGCTTCGTCATTTTGGCATATATCAACTACCGACCAACCCAAAATATCTTCAGCTTGAGCAAATTTTTCTTTAAATAAAGGTAGCTCGATTAAATCACTTCCCATTCCCAAACTCTGGGAACCTTGTCCGGGAAACACCCATGCGGTTTTAGTCATCTCTTCAAAAAAATTAGGAGTAAGCAGTCAGGAGTAAGGAGTTAGAAGTTAGGAATGAGGAATGGATGATATGGCAGTTACCAGGGGATAACTACAACAACCTGAAGGACTCAGATACTGGTGCAGATAAGAGTGGGAAAAATCTGATCATTGACTGTTGATAGCAGAATTTATCACTCCTAATTCTTAACCTCTAACTTGTTACTTGCCCCATTTAAAAATCGCTGCACCCCAGGTTAATCCGGCACCAAATCCGGAGGCAGCGATCGTATCATTTACTTTGATTTTCCCACAGCGTACGGCTTCGTCGAGGGCGATGGGTATAGAAGCTGCGGAAGTATTGCCATAATTAGCAAGATTGCTAATGACTTTATCTTTGGGTACATGCAAACGCTGGGCAACAGCATCAAGAATGCGTTGGTTTGCTTGGTGCAAGAGCAACCAATCGATATCTTCGGCGCTGAGGTGAGCGCGAAATAAAGCTTTATCAATGACTTCAGGTACTTTTTGAACAGCGAATCGATAAACCTCTTTCCCGTTCATAGTAATTGCTTGATAACCACCTTTGCTGACGGTGATACCTGGGGCTAGTTTTTGGGTATTAGGGACATAAGCGAGGTTAAGGAAATGATTTTGCGTACCATCGCTTTTGAGTTCAAATCCCAGTAATTTGTCGCTGGCAGAAGCCTGCATGACTACAGCCCCTGCGCCATCACCAAATAATACACAAGTTGTGCGATCGCCCCAATCGACCCATCGGGAGAGAATATCCGCCCCAATTAAAAGTACATTTTGGTATACTCCCGTGCGGATATACTGGGCAGCTGTCACCATGCCAAACAAAAACCCCGAACAAGCAGCAGTTAAGTCAAAAGCAACAGCATGATTTGCCCCTAATGCTGCTTGAACTTGACATGCACTACCAAACAAATCGTCAGGGGTAGAGGTTGTCAATAAGATTAAATCGATATCCTGAGCGGTAATCCCAGCCATAGCGATCGCTTTAAGACTGGCTGCGGCAGCTAGACTACTTAGTGACTCACGCTCCGATGTAATTCGTCGGTTTTTAATCCCTGTTCGTGTAGTGATCCACTCGTCAGATGTATCGACAAGTGCCGTCATTGCCTGATTTTCCAAACAAGCAGCAGGCACAGCCGAACCACTTCCTGTAATTGCTATTCCTGTATTTTGTTGCACTCCTACTCTCCCACGCGATCGGCGAAATAGTACTGAGTTTTGAGTTGTGAGTGCTGAGTATTCAAATTAAGATTCTTTTAGTCAAAGCACTTAATTATTTAGTTGTTATTTTACCCAACACCTACGACTCAGCACCCAGCACCCAGCACCCAGGACTCAGTACTGAAAACACAGCCAAGACTTTGGCAAGCCCAAGCAGTGCTTCTACAGTACACTTTACGAGAAGGCAAAGCGCCTACAATACTCAGCACTCAGCACTCCTTAACTACCTTCGTGTTGTAGGCTTTGATATTGAGACTGAATTCGTTGTAACACCTGGTTATCCACAGCTTCTTTTGCCATCCGAATCGCATTAAAGACCGAAGGGGCTTGGGAGCTACCATGACCGATGATACAAATTCCGTCTACGCCTAAAAGTAAAGCTCCGCCGTGTTCTGCATGATCCATACGTTGCTTAATGCGCTTCAGATTTGGTTTCAAGATTGCACAGCCGATTTGACCTTGCAAACCTTGAGGCAATTCCTCGCGGATAATTTGCAACATTACTTCTCCGACAGCTTCTGCAAATTTCAGTAAAACATTACCGACAAAGCCGTCACAGACAATGACATCAAAATCACCAGAGAGGACATCACGCCCTTCAGCGTTGCCAGTAAAAGTGATTTGATGATTTTCCCGTAGCATTTGGTGGGTACGGACTGCGGCATCGTTACCTTTGCAGTCTTCTTCACCTATATTTAATAAACCAACCTTGGGTTCGTTTACGCCCAGTACGTACTGACTATAAACAGAACCCATGACGGCAAACTGCTCTAGAAACTTGGGACGGCAGTCAACATTAGCACCAACATCAAGTATGAGAACTTGTTTGCTGGCAACCATTGTGGGAAATACCGCACCAATTGCCGGACGGTCAATACCTGGCAGTCTACCTAAGCGCAACAAAGCCGATGCCATAGCAGCTCCGGAGTGTCCCGCCGAAAATACTGCATCTGCCCGTTTTTGCTTGACTAAATCCATCGCCACATTAATGGAGGACTTAGGCTTGCGCCTCACCGCAGTTAACGGTTCCTCCTCCATTTCGACTGCTCCCTCGGAAGGAACAATCTCAACCTCCGCCATATTGGTATTTGGCGGCAGAACAGATTCAATTTGTTGGGGGTCACCTACCAATAGTATTTCCACACCAAGTTCTTCTCGTGCTCGCAGAGCGCCAGTCACGATTTCACCGGGTGCTAAGTCCCCTCCCATTGCGTCAATTGCGATCCTCACGCAAGTCGATCCCATTGCTTAAAGCTTTTAGAAACCTTACAAATTTTACCAGATGCCTTTACTCAAAGAAGTATGCTTCTGGGTTCTCTCATTACATGTAACTACGTTAACAATTATTGACAATTCAAACAAGGGGATGAGTAAGAGATAAGAGGAAGTCGGCAAGATGCGGGGATATCCAAGAATTGAGTTTTTCGGAAAAGATGACCATAAATTTTCCAGATGTTGGCAAATAGTTACAGAAAAGAGTAGACAAAATACTCATTGCGTGCATTAATGGTTTTGCAAAAAGTGATTTGTGTCGAAAAACCATTTTGGATGGGTGGCACTTAACACAATTTTTTGAAACCAGTCACTTCTCATCTTGCAAATATCTGGTAATGATTCATCATATTGTGTCAGAACCCACTTCCGCAGCGAAAAAACACCAGTTACTATGATTACTCAGTCTGAAAAATCGCAGAAGACTGGATAACACCACAGAAAGTTAACAAAAATATCCTTATCGAGGACTAAAGAATGCTGGAATTGTTTGGGTCTGGCTTGTTTTCACTTTGGCTAGACATGGCTGGGGTACAAGTTAAACCTTTAGATGCCTTGGAAGCGTTAGCTTGGCAAACGAGTCCCGGGTTAGTTGTTGCACCCGATCCAAACCCAGCAGGAGCCAAAACGGTTGAACAGTATTTTCAGGACTTAGTCACAGGGAAACTAGTGGCGGGAAATACGATCGCCAGCCAGGGGATTTGGATACAGTCAGGCCCAATTCTCATGGCCAATCATGAAGGTACAAAACCGATGCCTGCCGCTTCGTTGACCAAAATTGCCACCTCGCTGGTGTCCCTAAAAATGTTGGGGGGAGAACACCAATTTGAGACTTTGATTAGCGCTAAGGGAGCAATTCAAAATGGCGTATTGCAGGGCGACTTGGTAATTACTGGTGGTGGCGATCCATTATTTGTGGTTCAAGAGGCGATCGCACTTGCTAATACCCTGCACAAAATGGGGATTAAAGAGGTTAAGGGTAATTTAATTGTGGTTGGTAATTTTGCCATGAATTTCCAACGCAATCCCACCCTTGCAGGTGAATTTTTTAAAAAAACCCTTAACTACACTACTTGGTCGCGGGATATCACCCTACATTACTCGCTCATGCCCAAAGGCACGCCGAAGCCGCAGTTGAAAATTGCAGGTCGAGTCATATTAGCAACAGAACCAGTTGCCTCAACCACCCTACTTGTGAGACATCGCTCGTTACCCCTGAAACAGTTGATTAACGAGATGAATGTGTTTAGCAATAACGACATGGCGGAAATGCTAGCTGAGGCTGTAGGAGGGCATACTGTTGTCCAAGCAACTGCGGCAAAATTAGCACGAGTGCCCGAATCCGAAATTCAATTAATTAATGGTTCCGGTTTGGGAGTTGACAATCGTATTTCTCCCCGTGCTGTCTGTTCAATGTTGATGGTTTTACAGCGTGAAGCGGTTGTGAATGGGATGACAATAGCAGATTTATTCCCCACTTCCGGGATAGATCATCGTGGGACTATGCATTCGCGTCATTTGCCAAATGCAACTGTGATGAAAACAGGAACCCTGCGGGATGTTAGTGCTCTAGCTGGGGTTGTACCCACACGCGATCGCGGTTTGGTTTGGTTTACCATCATTAATCGAGGCCCGTTTGTTTCCTCATTCCGTCAAGAGCAAGATAAACTCTTACAAAATCTGGTCAAGCAATTACAATTACCCCAAACCGTCCCCACTGCGATCGCACCTCACTCTGGTATTAAAAATTTACCTAGTCTCGGTGCTGGCGATCGGAATGAAGTCGTCTTTAGGTGATAGGGAAGGGGACGCGGGGACAAGGAGACGCGAGGACAAGGAGATATTGAAGTTTTTTTTGATTTCCCATCTCCCCATCTCCCCATCTCCCCTATCTCCCCTATCTCCCATCACTCCCCACTCTTTGGTTCCGATGGCACAATATTGGTAATTACTCTCTGTCCACTACCACCACTTTTGACAACTATTTTCTCTTGCTGAATATTGCCTGTGGCAGTTTCACCAGTAAATGTTAGGGATGGTTCGGCTTGTTGATAAACTACATTCCCTTGGGCTTCCACTTGTTGGTTATTTAAATACCAAGTTAATTTATCTGACCGAATTGCTTGACGACGTTTCCCGATCGCATTAACTTTTCCCTGTAAATATACTGTGTTTTGTGGTATTCTCAGTTCTCCTTGGTTGGCTGTCACCAAGATGTTTTCAGTGAGATGCAAGATGCGAATTGGTGTTTTGGTGGTGACAATTTCTGTTTTGAGATTCCATGCCATTGAGTTACTGACGATTTGCATTCGTGGGTCTGCAAGTTCGATTTGGGCATTTTTAGTAATGGTGACTATTTTTGTTTTTAAATCGATATCCGCAGCGTCACCCTTACCCCTGTCAGTAATTTGATTATTTTTAGAGCGAAAAAATTGCAAAGGGCGATCGCCAATTAATTTCTCTTGTTTTACCTGCCAAATTAAGTGCTCGGTTCGCACCTGAAATGGTGGCTCCAGGGAATTTGCAATCACCCCACCAAAAAAGTCTACTCGTTGTTCGCGGGTTTTTACCCTTGCTTCCTGAGCCACTGCGTCTAGTTGCTTATGTTTACCAGTCAGTTTGTTGCGAACAATTAATAAATCCTCTTTGGGTCGCCATTCTAATTCATTTCCCCGTAATACAACCCCGTTGACTGGGTCTGTTGCCACTATCTGACCTCGGAGAATCAGAACCAATTTCTTGTCATTTTGCTCAATATCTGCTTTATCTGCGGTGACTTTATAAACTACTTTTCCATCCTGAAAAAGCTCACCATAGGGATTTTCGGCTTGACCAATTTCTTTTTCTTTGATGTACTTTGCTTGTTTGGCATCGACTCGCCAAAGTAATTTTCCCGCCTCGTCAATTGCATCGAAAGAACCACCAAATACGGTTAATTTGCTATCAGATGCTTGTTCGGTGGGTTTATTTTTGGGTTGAGCTTTGTTACCAGGACTGCTGCAAGCAAATAATCCTATTGTCAACAAAATGGTCACAAGTAGACGCACAGGGGAGAGAAGACCAGAAGCAGGGAGGGTGACAGGGGAACCACTTGCTTGTGGGGGTTGCCCCCATTGGGGAAATTCGAGTGGAGAGGGGGAGAAAATTTGATTTTCCATATCTCTCCCCATTTCCCTACATCTCCCTACCCCTATGTCCCCCTGTCCTGTTTCCTTACTCATCCCCATCTCCAATTACTTCTTGCATCACGATTCTGGGATTTCCAGATGTCCTTCCATATCAGGTTGTTCCAAAAAACCCATACCCGATAGTGGACGATAGGGATAGCTTTGACGTGGTGTTTTTTGAATATCTTCTTTGATGGCTTCTAAATCTATATAGCGATCGCTCACATTAATCAAACTATCACTAGTCATCGATCGCAAACTCACAACTTCTACACGCACACCTCGGTAGCTGACTGAGTTAACTGCATAGGCTAAATCTCCATCTCCACTGACCAGGACTGCGGTATCATATGAATCTACTAGTGCCATCATATCTACAGCAATTTCCACATCCAGATTGGCTTTTTTGGAACCATCGGGTAACTGCACTAAATCCTTGGCAATCACACGATAACCATTACGCCTCATCCACAACAAAAAACCCTGCTGCTTTTCGTTAGTTCGATCAACACCTGTATAGAAAAAAGCGCGTAACAGGCGAGAACCACCAGTTAACCGACAAAGTAATTTTGTGTAGTCTATTTCTATACCGAGTTGTAATGCTGCATAAAATAAATTCGAGCCATCAATAAATATAGCTACACGACCTCGATTTTCTAATACTTGTTCTGGTGTAAATATGGAATCGTTTTCTAAATTATTCAACATTGTTGTCATACCTCATTTCTTATCAAAGTAATAAAGGATACTAATTTTCAGAGTTTTTACTTATTTGATCGCGAATTATGATCAAGCAGACTAGCCTGTGCATAGGCTAACTTACAAAAGTCAAAATTCAATACTGTTAGGTTGAGGAAAAAAGATTCAAAATTAAAAAGTCAAAATCCTTGTTTTATCAGCATTCTCAACCTTGTACCTTCCCCCTGCTTTCTGTGAGTCAAGCAGTATTGATTCAAAATAGTGAATCTATTAACTATGGTTTTATACCATGCTTAATTGTAGGCTGCCCTTAAACACCGTGGGGAATGAAGTACTTTATACTTTTATCCATAAGTAAGCTAAGTCTACCAGTCGCAGAGAATACCCAAGCCCTGGTTTGGCTCTTGATGAGCCTTACATTCTTTTTTAATCATTAGTTTTTGGGCGAGTCAAATCTCACCCGCAAAATTTGATCAAAATTAGAGATGTCTACTCATCATTTTTAGGTAATTCTATGCGCTTAAAGATGGGTTGGGGAACACCCAAATTTTGTTCGCAATTTAACAGTCCCCATTGGGAATGGGTTTGAAAAGCTGCGACAACAGATGTATTAATTTGGTTGTTAAAATCAATCTCAAAGCCCAGTTGCTGATAAGCAGCAGTACTGATAGTTGGAATTACAGGGGATAAAAGATAAGCAGCTAGCCTAACCGATTCCAGCACCGCATATAGCACTTTCTCCACTGCTGCTTGTTCTCCTTTTTTATATAATGTCCAGGGTGCTTGGTCATCAATAAACTTATTGCTAGCTTGTACGAGTGACAGAACTAAGGTGCAAGCTTGATTAAAAGCTAGTGCTTCGTAAGCATTTTTCACCTGTTCCCCCAAACCCAAACCAATCGCTTTTAATGGATTCTCAGCAGGGATATCTTCGTTAGCAACAGATGGAATGTTGCCACCGCAGTATTTCTTCACCATGCCTAAAATGCGATTGAGCAAATTTCCGAAATCGTTCGCTAAATCTGCATTTAACACATCGATGAATCTAACTTCATTAAAGTCGCCATCTTTGCCAAATTCGATTTCCTTAAGAAAGTAATAACGAACTGCATCTGTACCGTAGGTATTTACCAAGGCAATCGGATCGATAGTATTACCTGTTGTTTTGCCCATTTTTCGCCCATCTTTGGTCAAAAATCCATGTCCAAAGACTTGATTTGGTAATGGTAGTTCGGCTGACATTAACATTGCAGGCCAGTACACTGCATGAAAGCGCAAAATGTCTTTACCAATTAGATGCAGATTGAATGGGTACCATTTTTTTAATGCTGCTTCTAGTGTTGGTTTATCTTCCGGTTCCAGTAATGCGGTAATATATGCTAAAAGTGCGTCAAACCAGACATAAAGTGTGTGTTTGGGATTTTCGGGAACGGGAAAACCCCAATCGACATTAACCCGTGAAATCGAGAAGTCTTGCAATCCTTGATTGACAAAATTTAAGACTTCATTACGACGACTTTCGGGTTGCATGAAATCGGGGCGATCGCGATAAAATTCCAATAATTTGTCTTGATATTTAGATAAGCGAAAGAAGTAGTTTTCTTCATCGCGCCATTCGACTTCCTTATTAGTATGAATAGGACAGCGATTGCCTTCTAATAATTCCCGTTCTTCTTTAAATTCTTCGCAAGAAACGCAGTACCAACCCTTTTGTTGACCTAAATATATATCACCTTTTGTCCAGACACGTTGGAAAAACTCTTGCACTATCGCTGCATGATTCGGCGCAGTTGTCCGACTAAAGCGATCGTACTGGATATTTAGTAATTCCCATAGCGAAATAAAATTGGGGACTATTTGATCACAGAATTCCTGCGGATTCAAACCTTTTGCTTCCGCACTCCTTTGAATTTTTTGGCCATGTTCGTCAGTACCAGTCACTAATAAAACCGAATGCCCTAGCAATCTTTGAAATCTAGCAATGGCATCTGCGGCTATGGTGGTGTAGGCACTACCGATATGTGGTACATCGTTTACATAATATAGCGGTGTTGTCAGCGCAAATGTTTTTTTTGTTATATCCACTCGATTCATGCAGAATAAAAAACTTGTTATAACCTTTATTTATATTTTAGTTTTTAGCTAAAACCACGTAATTGTATAACATCTATCACTATTTTTCAAGTAACATCTTCATATTAGCAAATTTATTTTGAATAAGCTTATTTTGTAATAAGTATAATTTTGGATAATTTTAGTTAACTTTTCACAAAATTCGCAATATTCAGCCATTGATTTTGTCAGAGCAAATAGCTTGTTGAATTTATTGTGACCAGAAATACAGTTGCAAGGGTGTCACAATTAGGAACAAAAATTAAAATTAATGCAGATTCTGCTTTTGGGCAATTTGATACTGTTGATTCTGAAGTGTCTATGCAGAGGGTTTATGATTTAATTATCAAATTCACGTTAAATAAATCATCAAAAACGACGATTAGCCAATGACTGCGACAAAAGTTGAATTCAAGCCTTGTTTTTTAAGTCCAAAAAAATTACAGCCAGAATACCCTCTATTTGTATATTTACCTGGAATGGATGGCACTGGTCAACTGTTACGATCGCAAACCGCAGGATTGGAGATGGGTTTTGATGTGCGGTGTTTGGCGATACCACGCCAGGACTTGACTACCTGGGACGATTTAACCAACAATGTCCTCGATTTAATTGAACAGGAATTAAGCCGAAATTCACAACGTTCGGTTTATTTGTGTGGTGAGTCATTTGGTGGCTGTTTAGCTCAGAAAGTGGCAATTAAAGCACCACATTTATTCAAACGTTTGATTCTCGTTAACCCTGCATCCAGCTTTAAATTACGTTCTTGGTATGTTTGGGCATCTCCGTTAATGGATTTGGTGCCCGAATGGGTGTATGGTGTCAGTTCCGTTGGATTATTGCCATTTCTGGCAGCTTTAACGCGAATTCCCGAAAACGATCGCCTGGAGCTTTTGGATACTGTCAGTTCAGTTCCCAGAGAGACTATTATTTGGCGCATCTCTCTCTTGCGAGAATTTGAGATAGATGAAGTTAAATTATCGCAAATCACTCAACCAACATTAATCTTGGCGAGTTTAGAAGACCGACTTTTACCATCAGCCACTGAAGCAGAACGGTTAAACCAACTTTTTCCCAATTCCCAAATAGTCACTTTGCCCAATAGTGGACATGCTTGTTTGCTGGAGGCAGATATTAATCTCTACAAAATCTTAAAAGTCAATAATTTTTTGTAGAAAACTATATTATTGCCAGTGAATATTAAATATAATTTTGCCGGACAGAAACCAATAATACCAAATTTTCATTTATACAAAAATAAAATTGTCAACCGTATATCAATAGATATTTCCTGTATAACTGCTTATCTATCTAAAGGTGGGTCACTAAAGAGGATAACAAAGCTTAATTTAGTATCTAATGGGAGATATCCGCTTTGTAAGATGGGGCTACACATGTAGTAGATGTTAAAAGCAAGTATAAGGAAAAATATAGAAAAGATTAGTAACTCCAGTATACATATATACTATTTAGAAGTTGAGGTGGTGACTGATGTCTAGCTGGACTTCAGTACGGGGAACTCAAAAGATTTGTAGCTTGATTGTGATCGCATCACCCTTCATTTGTAGCTGGTTAATTCTCCAGGGCGAGAAAGCGAATTATTATGATTCTGGCTCTAGTTTATTGCTGTTATCGCTATTGCTAACGGTAATTTTAATCGTACTTGTTTGGTATAACGCCCACGGGAACGCCACAATTGAGGGTAAACTTCACAATACTGAGGCTGAATTGCAGCAAACTCTATCGGTTCTCAGTGCAGTGAATTCTACACCGATTTTAATTTTTGTCAAAGATCGTAATCAACGTTTGATAATGGCGAACCCATCAACATTGCGTGTTATTGGGAAAGACGCTAGCGAAGTCATTGGCTACCAAGATACTGATTTTTTATCTGTTGCCGATGCCGAGAAAACCACTAAAAACGATCGCTTGGTAATAGAAACAGGAGAGGTGCAGGTTTTTGAAGAAGAAGTTACATCACCAACAGGGAAATTTAACTTTATCTCCACAAAATCACCTTACCGCGACGCTGACAATAATATTATCGGCACCGTGGGAATTAGCATTGATATTAGCGATCGCAAATTTATGGAAGCGGCTTTGCAAGCTAGCGAACAGCGTTATCGCCTCCTGGCTGAGAACTTGCCCCTATTTGTTTGGACTGCAAATCCTCAAGGAGAAATTACTTATCAAAATCAGCGTTGGTTTGACTATACTGGCTTAACCCCAGAGACTAGTTATGGTTTGGGATGGTTGCATGTAGTCCATCCAGATGATCAAGCAGAAGTCAGCAAACGCTGGGCAATAGCCGTTAACTCTGGCAAACCTCTACAGGACATCCAATATCGTCTGCGGCGTAATGATGGTGTCTACCGATGGCACATGAGTAATGCTTTGCCACTCTATGATGACGAAAATAATATTACACAGTGGTTTGGTAATTGTACTGATATAGATGACCGCGTCAATGCCGAAAAGTGTTTAATCGAGAAAAACCAATACTTAGAATTGTTTTTAAATTCTAATGTGATTGGTATTTTGTTCGGCGATATCTACGGAAGAATTATCAAAACTAATAATGCTTTCTTGGATATTATTGGATACAGTCGCGCCGATTTGGCGGTAAGAGAAATAAACTGGATTGATTTAACGCCGTCGGAATATGTACCCCTCGATGAAATCGCTATAGCTGAAGCGCAGGCAAAGGGAAGTTGTACCCCCTACGAAAAAGAATATATCCGGAAAGATGGTAGCCGTGTACAGGTATTAGTTGGTTATACCTTAACGGGTGATAACCGTGACCAATCGGTAGCATTTATTTTAGACATATCGGAACTGAAACGCGCTGAAAAGCAACGCGATCGCTATTTCAGTATTTCCATAGATATGATGTGTATTATTGGATATGACGGTTATTTTAAACTTGTCAATCCAGCTTTTGAGCGGATTCTGGGCTATACCCAAGAAGAACTTCTCGCGGAACCGTTTATTAATTTTGTTCATCCAGATGATGTTGCCAAAACCACCGTCGAAACCGAAATTGTTATTTGTGGCAAAAATACGATAGGATTCGAGAATCGTTATCGATGTCAAAATGGTACCTACAAATGGATACTTTGGAATGTGGTTTCGGTAGTTGACGAGGGCTTAATGTATGCTGTTGCCCATGATATTACTGAACGCAAACTCGATGAAAAAAGAATGCGCCAACAAGCCGAAGCATTGCGAATCAGTCGCGAACGTTTAGACTTAGTGATTGAAGGTGCTGAAATTGGGCTATGGTACTACAACTTAATAGACAATTCCTTAATTTGGAACCAAGAATGCAAAGCTCACTTTGGTTTACCAGCTGATGCCGAAGTTAATATTGACCTATTTTATCAAATGTTACATCCCGACGATCGCGAACCAGTAAGCTTAGGAGTCGAGGAATCAATCAAAACAGGCGGTATCTGTGATGTTGAATATCGGGCAATCGCCCCCGACGGCAATATTCGTTGGTTACAAGCCAAAGGCAAAACATTTCTGGACGCAGCAGGAAAACCCAGCCGCTTCGATGGCATTACAATTGATATTAGCGATCGCAAACGCACGGAAGCGGAAATCCGCGAACTGAATGCCACCCTCGAACAGCGAGTTAAACAACGCACGGCACAACTTGAGGGGGCAAATAAAGAACTAGAATCTTTCTCTTATTCGGTATCCCATGACTTACGCGCACCTCTGCGCCACATTGCCGGATTCATTGATTTATTACAGAAACGCCTGAGCAAAGCCGAAATCGATGAAACCAGCCAGCGTTATCTCAATACCATCACCGAATCCAGCAAACAAGCAGGTAGATTAATTGACGATTTGCTGGCATTTTCCCGTATGGGGCGCACCGAGCTACGTTTTACCCAATTAGACATGAATTTACTTGTCGAAGAAGCCAAACGCGATTTGGTACTCGATCTTAAAAATCGCCAGATTCATTGGCAGATAGAGCCATTACCCTTTTTACCTGGTGATCCTTCAATGATGCGTTTAGTCTGGCGTAATCTCCTGGAAAACGCCGTTAAGTATACCAAAACCCGCCCAGTTGCGGAAATCAGTATTGGGGTAATCGAGGTTGAACTAGCAAAGAGATGGACTCACAAGGGAGTGTCTCCCCCTCTCTCCCCCTCGCTGCCTCTGCATATCTCCGAAAATGATCCACTTCCCTGTTCCAATTCTCCCCACAATTGCCAAGAAATAGTATTCTACGTCAGAGATAATGGTGTGGGGTTTGATATGCGATATGTTCACAAATTGTTTGGCGTATTTCAACGCCTGCATAGTGATTCCCGATTTGAAGGCACGGGTGTTGGTTTAGCAAATGTACAGCGCATTATCCACCGTCATGGTGGACGTGTTTGGGCAGAAGCCGAACTCAATCGCGGAGCAACCTTTTACTTTGCCTTACCCATGGAGATAGAAACAAGGAGTGGAGAATCAAGATAGGTTAATGGAACTCAAACGTATTCTCCTAGTCGAAGACAGCATTAATGACGTGGAATTAATCCTGACTTCTCTGGTGGAGAACCACATTGGTAATGAAGTGGTGGTGGTTAGAGACGGCGAAGAAGCTCTTGATTACCTATATCGACGTGGAATGTATAGACTACGACGTGAAGGGAACCCAGTTGTCTTACTGCTAGATTTAAAATTACCCAAAATTGATGGTATTGAAGTGTTATCACAACTGAAAACCGATCCAAGTTTGCGAATAATACCAGTTGTTGTTCTTACCTCATCACGAGAGGAACAAGACTTAAGCCAGTGTTATGAACTAGGCACAAACGCCTATGTTGTCAAACCGATTGATTTTAATGAATTTGTCGATGTTATTCGTGGCTTAGGATTATTTTGGGCAATTATTAATGAACCACCTCCAGGTTTGATAACACCAGCTAATAGAAACCAAGGAATCACAGGACAGGAGTAAGATGGTATGTCGCAGCTAATGTTTCTCTTACTAGAAGATAGCTTGCTTGATGTTGAATTGATTCAAGCTCTAATTGCTGAGGGAGGCATTACCTGCGATATCATCCAAGCAAAAACAGATCAAGAATTCGAGATTGCCTTGTCACAGAACCATGTTGACTTGATTCTTGCCGATTATTCCCTACCAGGCTTTGATGGTATTGCTGCTTTAGAAATCGCCCAGCGAATTTCTCCTAATGTACCTTTCATTTTTGTGACAGCCACGATGGGGGAAGAGGTAGCGATTGAAACCTTGAAAAGTGGTGCCACTGATTATGTTCTCAAACAGCGTTTAGAACGCTTAATCCCCTCTATCCAGCGTGCTTTGTGTGAAGCAGAAGAACGTCGCGCCCGCCAAAATGCGGAAATCAAAATGCGCGAGCAAAAAGAAGAATTAGAAAAACTCAATCGCATCAAAGATGAATTTTTAGCTGTACTTTCCCATGAATTGCGATCGCCTCTTAATGCTATTCTCGGATGGTCAAAAATTCTTCGCACCCGCCAAGTAGATGCCGCAACTCTACAACGCGCCTTGGAAACCATCGAACGTAATGCCAAATTACAAACCCAACTCATCGAAGATTTACTCGATATTTCCCGCATCATTGGCGGAAAACTCACCCTTTGTCCCCAAGAAACCGATTTAATTCCGGCGATTGAAGCTGCAATTGATACAATGCGCTTGGCAGCCCAAGCCAAATCCCTCGATGTGATATTTTCCATCAGCGATCGCCAAACTCCCACAGTAGGGAAAAATAGTCAAACTAAAACCACCAATATCTCTCCATTTCTAGTGCTTGGTGATCCAAATCGGTTGCAGCAAATCCTCTGGAACCTACTCTCAAACGCAATTAAATTTACTCCCCCTCATGGGAAAGTCGAAGTAATTCTTGAACAAATAAATACAGAAGATACAGTAAATTTACATAGTATTGCCCCCTCAGAATCCCATTCTCTTTATGCTCTAATTACCATCAAAGATACAGGAATTGGAATTAGAGAAAACTTTATTCCCCACATATTTGATTCATTCCGTCAAGCAGATGGTTCAACTACCAGAAAATACGGTGGTTTAGGGTTGGGGCTAGCAATTGTTCGGCAACTCGTCGAACTTCATGGTGGTAAAGTCACAGCCAGTAGTTGCGGTGAAAATCAAGGAGCAACATTTACCGTCACCATACCCCTGCTCCAAAGTTCGGCAGCAGAAATCCTGAATACTGAGGCAAATAATGACGATATAGTTGCAGATTCTGCTCATGCTCCACTAACTGGCTGGCGTATTTTAGTAGTGGATGATGACACCGACTCCAGAGAATTTCTGGAATTTGCCTTCTTACAAGCTGGAGCAAAAACAGCAACAGCAGACTCTGTCTCGGCGGCAATAAACACATTTTCTTCATTCCAGCCACATATATTGGTGAGCGATATTGGAATGCCCCAAGAAGACGGCTACAGCTTGATTCGCCAAATCAGAAGCCTTACACCGCAACAAGGAGGAAAAATACCTGCGATCGCTATTACTGCCTATGCTAGCGAAGATGACAAAAATGCGGCGATCGCGGCTGGTTTTCAAAGCCATATGGCGAAACCAATTTTACCTGATGAACTAGTCAGTACCGTGCAAGATTTACTGGGGATTATTGAGCGATAGGAGTTTCGTATCAATCACAATGTTCAAAACAGATAGGGAAATTTTTCCTATTTTTCTTCCTCAGGAGTGATTCGCTCAACATCATATTGAGCAATTGCCAATTCCCAATTCCCAATTATCTACAATTTCCTGAAAAACCACAACTTCAGAATTTTAAGCAATACTGGTACATGTTAGTCGAAATAGAATACAAAAAAATGGAAGTTCGTGCAACGAATAACTCTCTCTTAGAATGGTCTGGAGATGGTTTAGCTGTTGGATTATTTGAAGATGCTACAGAAATAACTGGCGATTTGGCGACTCTCGACCAAAAATTTGCCGGTGTAATCAAAGAATTAATTGCCGAAGAAGAATTTAAAGGTAAAGTCGGTAGCACTATAGTGACTCGTATTGGTGCAGGTAGTCCTGTACGCAAAATGATTTTGGTTGGTTTGGGAAAAGCTGACACCTTCAAAATCGAAACTCTTCGACGTGCTGCTGCGGCTGTGGCGAGATTGGCAAAAAAACAAAAGTGCAAAACTCTAGGGATTAGCTTACCCATTGCCAATGATAATCCCACTGCCACCGCACAAGCGATCGCTGAAGGGGTACAATTGGCACTATTCCAAGATACTCGCTTTAAGTCGGAACCTGAAGAAAAAGCAACACAAGTAGAATCAGTAGATTTACTGGGTTTAGCGGGGGAAGAAGCCGCGATCGCCCGTGCAACTCAAATAACTACTGGTGTCATCTTAGCTAGGCAATTAGTCGCAGCCCCAGCCAATTCCTTAACCCCCATTACAATGGCGGAAACTGCCCAGGACATTGCCAATGAATCCGGTTTGCAACTGGAAGTTTTAGAACAGGCAGATTGCGAAAGACTAGGTATGGGTGCTTTTTTAGGAGTTGCCCAAGCTTCGGAAATTCCCCCCAAATTTATCCACCTCACCTACAAACCCGCAGGGACACCACGCAAAAAAGTGGCAATTGTCGGCAAGGGTTTAACCTTTGACTCTGGTGGTTTAAATATCAAAGGTGCGGGAAGCGGTATCGAAACCATGAAAATTGACATGGGTGGAGCTGCAGCAACCTTAGGGGCAGCAAAAGCGATCGGACAAATTAAACCTGATGTGGAAGTACATTTTATTTCTGCCGTTACCGAAAACATGATTAGCGGACGAGCAATGCACCCAGGTGACATCCTCACCGCTTCCAACGGCAAAACCATTGAGGTGAATAACACCGATGCTGAAGGGCGTTTAACGCTGGCTGATGCCTTGGTTTACGCCGATAAATTGGGTGTAGAGGCAATAGTAGACTTGGCAACTCTAACGGGTGCTTGTGTGATTGCTTTGGGTGAAGATATTGCCGGATTATTTACACAGAATGACGACTTGGCAAAACAGCTAGAAACCGCAGCAGAAACCGCAGGTGAAAAAATCTGGCGGATGCCGATGGAAGAAAGGTATTTTGAAGGCTTGAAATCTGGTATTGCCGATATGAAAAATACTGGACCCCGTGCAGGCGGTTCAATTACTGCCTCATTATTCCTGAAGCAATTTGTCAAAGAAACCCCCGCTTGGGCACATCTTGATGTCGCGGGACCAGTTTGGGCTGACAAGGAAAACGGTGTCAATAATCCTGGGGCAACTGGTTACGGTGTACGCACTCTGGTAAATTGGGTGCTGAGTTAACTGACAGCGTAATATCAAGTTCGTTTCCAGACTAATCGTGAAGTTGACATCAATTGAGAAGCGGAAACGTGGAGAAAAATTGATGATAGCTGATGATCTATGTGGACTTGATATTACGCACCAAAAGTATTAGCAGGTGTTTTCCCACACCCAACATTTTTACATCGGTTTATGGGGATATTTGTCTGGGTTGGGAATTTATCTTCGCTTTCAGCCAATAGGTTTGCATTTCGCCTTTACCTTTAACGGAAATCGTGCCCCTTTCTTCAAATAAAAAGTTCTCTTTCAGTAACTTAAAAGTATCAGCACTAACGTGAATTCGACCGGGACTACCATGAGATTCCATACGGCTAGCAATATTTACGGTATCACCCCAAAGGTCATAAATAAATTTTTTAATCCCAATGACACCTGCAACCACAGCACCACTATTAATCCCAATCCGAATTTGAAATTGTTCACCAGTATCAAGATTAAATTGAGCGATCGCATCAATCATATCTATTGCCATACTTGCGATCGCATCTGCATGATCTGGGCGCGGATTGGGTAAACCACCGACAACCATATAAGCATCACCAATGGTTTTAATTTTTTCCAATTTGTAAGACTCGGCAAGTAAATCAAAGCGGGAAAATATTTGGTTGAGTAAATCAACTAATTTTTGCGGTGGAATGCGACCCGATAAATCTGTAAATCCAACAATATCAGCAAACATGACCGTGGCATCATTAAAACCATCCGCAATCAGCATATTACTAGTTTTGGGATTGCCTTGAGATTGCTTGAGTCTTTGGGCGATCGCTTGGGGCAAAATATTTAGTAGTAAATTTTCCGACTGCGTTTGGGCAACTTGGGTATCATGTAATGCCACCCCCAACTTCGACATTGTATCTTGAATTTTTTGTACAGCCGGACGAAACACCAGAAAACCCTCCAGCAATAACACCAACAGCATTATCCCCAGCAAACCATATTCCAGTTGCTTGAGTCGATTTACCCCAGCGATGGTTTCTTCGTTATACCAATTAGCAATTTTATCTAAACCCTGCATCAAAGTATTTTCTTCAGTTAATAACTGAGCAATTGATGATTTATTGCTGGGAGTGATATTTCTTTTACCAGGACGTAGTAAAGTTTCTCGTGCCCCATTACCCATCATCTCAACTGCGATGTCACGAAATTCTGTTCCCGCAGGTTTCATTTCTTCTAATTTGTGTTGCCAAATATTTTTTTGTGTTGGCGAGAAACCAGGGATATTTTGAGTCGCATCCATCAGCTTTTCACCGGAATCTTTCCAGCTAACAACTAAATTTTGAAGTTCCTTCACCCGTTGCTGCCGATTCTTCGGGTCAGATTCTAGCTTAATTAGCATCACAGCCTTTGTCATTTGTTGACAAAGGGTCTGTCGTTGTTTAATTAAACTAACTATTTCTAAGTTTTTCTCTTGTTGTAAGAGCATTCCCTGCACCACCACTTGCCCCGCAATTGATAAAAATGCCACAAGACTCAATGATGCAATATAAAATGCTGTCAAACGGCTGGTGGAGGTTTTTAAAGTAGATTTTTTCTGCATTCTTTTATGTGAGTAATTATATATTGGCTTTCTTTGTGTTCATCCCGTGGGAATTTACTCCGCATCTATAGGCGATTCTAAAAATTGAATAAGGCTTAGTTTGCTTCTGTGCAGAAGTACCGCACTGCCCTATGGTTCCCAAGCAAATTATGAAAATAATAATTTCTCAATAAAAAATAACTTTTGAGCAATATTTTTGAGCAAAATAAAAAAACCAGTTTGAATGTAAAACTGGTTTGATTAAAATTATTTGGTTTTAATTCAATTTTTTTGTCAGTTAATCCTCATGCATTTTTCCAGACTAACTCGCTGTTAATCAGGATTTCAGACCTATTTGTCTGCAACTAAAATGCGATTAGCTTACCTTGCCCAAAGTCTAATCAATTACTTCAATTCTGGATGTGCCCTATCTTCAGCACTAGGTTTACCCATTTTGTTAATTGCAGCAATCATTTGATACAAGCGCCCTAAATCGCGTTGGTTAAAGCTCAATATTAAACGAGGCAGATTGTAAGTTTCGTCTTGTCCTTCCTGGGGTAATGCTTGAGTCTTTTCAATTTTACCTTGGACGAGAATATCACTAAAATCGACATTAAGCTGGTCAACTTCAGCATCAGATAAATCTGATTTGAGACGAATTACTAGCCTGTTATTGACATACCGACTCGAATGATAAACTTGGAAAAATTTAATAATCGCATCACAAGCAACATCTATATTGTCGGTGATGGTATACAAACTTGGGTCTTCAGGACTGACTAAACCAGTTTGCAGTAAATGTTTATCAACATACTGACTCCATGAGTACCAATAATCACCACCAGGATGATCAATTAACACTAAAGGGACAGGCCCAAATTTACCAGTTTGGCTTAAAGTCATACACTCGAAGACTTCATCTTGAGTCCCAAAACCACCTGCAAAAACAGCGACAGCATCGCTTTCCTTGAGCAAAAACAACTTCCGGGTGAAGAAATATTTGAAATGAATTAATTTGCGATCGCCTTCAATATACGGATTCGCTTGCTGTTCAAATGGTAACTGAATATTCAAACCAAAGGAATTTTCCCGCCCAGCACCTTCATGCCCAGCTTGCATAATTCCACCACCACCACCAGTCATCACCATAAAACCTAACTCGGCTACCCGACGGGCAAATTCCAGCGCCATCTTATATTCTGGTGTTGTTGGCGAAAGACGCGCTGAACCAAAAATCGTGACTTTCCGTACATGTCGGTAATTGTAAAACATCTGAAAACCACGTTCCATATCAGCCAAGGAAGCTGACAAGATTTTCCAATCAAGACGTTCAACTTCATCATCAGCTAAACGCAAAATGGTTGATAGTGCCTGCTGGATGAATTGCCGATGCTTTGACTGTGGTAAACGATTAATTAATTCAGCAATATCAGTTTGGAGAGACTCTAATGTCTCAAACGACGTATCCGAAGTCATGAGAGATGCTGCCAAAAGGCTTTATATTTTACTGAGGATTAGATGTAGATGTAGATTTTATGATCCGCACTGCGGAGTATACATTTTACGTTTTGACAACAAAAAGCACCTTAGGTTCGCTTAAACCAAGGTACTGGTGACGTTTATCGTCGCCATTTATCTTGTTAGCAACTGTCATTCAGAAAGTAACCATTCAAACTTAACCTACTTCGATCACTGTAGCAAGCTATGCAAATTATTCAGCAAAATAGCTAAAACACAGTCACAAAATAAAAAAGCGTCTTTAGCTGTGTCACTAAAGACGTAGTATCTAGTTAATTAAACCTAAAGTCATTCTGATACAAATCAAGAATTATCTAGAAAACAAGACTTAGGAGTCAAAATGATTAAGGTAGTTTTTTACACTAATCTCAATTTAGTCAGACAAAATTCACAATGAATTTTGATTTCTGATTTTTGACTTCTAATTCCTGTAGGGGATTCTTTGGCGAGCTAAAAAATCAAAAAGGAGCCAGGATAACTAGTGATTACACAACCAGGATTTATGTGATTGAGCAAAGTTAAGTTAAGTACTAAAAGTAATAGCGATCGCTGCCACAAAAAAGTCATGTAAATTTATCGTGTAAATTTATGACTTGACTGAAAGCAACTTACCGCAAAACTCTTGCTGACTCCCACGTTCTTTTCTACAAAATTACTTAACTTTACAGATACTTTTCCAAAGTGTTTGCTAATGTAGTTTTCGGAACAGCTCCGACAACCATATCAACTTTTTGTCCACCTTTAAAAATCATCAAAGTCGGAATACTGCGGATACCATACTGGCTGGCAACATTGGGATTCTCATCAGTGTTAACTTTGACAACCTTGAGTTGCCCTTCGTACTGAGCGGAAATTTCATCCACAACAGGGGCTACCATGCGGCAGGGACCGCACCAGGGTGCCCAAAAATCAACTAGAACAGGGACTTCGCTGTCTAGTACTTCCTGCTTGAAAGTAGAGTCGGTAACTTGTGCGGCTGCTGACATGCCTTGAAACCTTATGCCTATTATTGTTTTTGATTTTTGTGAAAATTCTACCACAGTGAAATGCACTGCTTCGGACTAGTGCATATACATTTACAACTACCTTTAGAATTTATTTATATTGTGTAGGATGATTTTGAGACTATTGGGGCATTACAAATTATCTTTCCTCAATTTCCATTCACTAAGCCTACATAAGGAACCGCCCGAACAGTAGTCCGGGCGGAGTGTGGTGTGAGGAGTGAACGGAAACATGCGTCTCCGCTATCTCTATTGTAGGCGACATATGAAATTTTTCCAGAGATTGTTTGCGAGTCTGAAAAAATTTCTTGAATAATTTGATCAAAGATGAAAAATAGGGTAAAAATCAAGGCAAAGGGGAAAAGCTAAAGAAATGATCTTTAATCTTCAATTTTCTGATTTTTTGTCTCAATCTCCTCTAATGCCTTTTTCCCTTTCCCTTTTACTCTTTCTCTTCTTATTTTCCCATCCCTAATTGTTGAGCTTTTTGGTAAACTTTTCCTTCAGTAAGTAACGAAGGTGCAATAACTACTTCGACTTGTTGCATTTCTTTAATATTTTTTGCACCCAAAGTTCCCATACTAGTCTTTAAGGCTCCCAATAGGTTATGCGTGCCATCGTCTAGTCCTGCGGGTCCCCGGAGAATTTGCTCTAAAGAACCTGTGGTAGCAACGCGAATCCGAGTCCCACGAGGTAAAACTGGGCTAGGTGTTGCCATACCCCAATGGAAACCGCGTCCCGGGGCTTCTGCCGCACGCGCAAAGGGCGAACCAATCATCACACCATCGGCTCCACAGGCAATACATTTACAGATGTCACCACCCGTAATTAAACCACCATCGGCAATCACCGGAACATACTTCCCAGTTTCGCTAAAAAAGTCATCACGGGCAGCAGCACAATCAGAAATTGCTGTGGCTTGAGGTACTCCCACACCTAATACACCTCGCGAAGTACAAGCTGCACCAGGGCCAATACCTACCAATACACCAGCTGCGCCAGCTTTAAGCAAATTCAAAGTGACTTCATAAGTGACGCAGTTACCCAAGATTACAGGCATTGGCATATCTTGACAAAAATTTGCCAAGTCCAGATTCACAACCGCATCCGGTGATAAATGGGCTGTCGAAACCACCGTGGCTTGGACAAAAAACAAATCAGCCCCGGCTTCTGCGACTGTTTTGGCAAATTTACTGGCTCCTGCGGGGGTAGCACTGACTGCGGCAATACCGCCCTGCTGTTTAATTTCTTTAATTCTTTGTGTAATTAGTTCAGGTTTAATTGGTTCCGCATACAATTCCTGCATCAACCCAACAAATTCATCTTTGCCAACCGAGGCAATGCGGTCTAAAATTGGCTCTGGATTTTCGTAGCGAGTTTGGATTCCTTCGAGGTTGAGCACGCCCAATGCACCCAATTTCGATAAAGCCACCGCCATGCGGACATCGACTACACCATCCATCGCACTGGCAATAATGGGAATTTCCCGCTCAATATTGCCAATGCTCCATCTTGTATCCGCTAAACTGGGATCGAGTGTTCGATTTCCAGGGCATAGAGCAATTTCATCAATACCATATGCTCTGCGGGCAGTTTTTCCCCGTCCTATTTGAATTTCCACGCTGCTAAGTTCCCAAATCTGTTTAAGCTAGGGTATCAAATAGTGGGGGTACTTGGAGCGATTTTTTTTCTAATATATGGTTATATGGGCATTAGTCATTTGTCATTGGTCATTAACGCAGGAAAAGTGACACAAAACAAATTACACCCAATGGATAAGTATTAGAACCACTGAATATTGTTAACATTATTTAAGATTTCCCCTTTGACTCCCTTGATTCAATCTGAAACCCTAGAACTACTCGAATGGTCGCGTCTGTGCCAGCATTTGTCTACTTTTGCGGCGACAAAGTTAGGCGCGATCGCATCTCGTCATCTGCAAATTCCTGGCTCGCAAGCCGAAAGCGAGCAGTTACTCACACAAACAAAAGAAGTATACGAACTCGAAAGTCGTCTCACCTCTGGTTTATCCTTTGAGGGGATTCAAGATATTGGGGATTCCCTCGAACGGGCGGAACTCCAAGGAATTTTGGCGGGAGATGAATTACTGGCGATCGCGACTACTTTGGCGGGGACACGTAATTTACGGCGTGTCATCGATAGCCACGAAGATTTGACAATTTTAACTGACTTGGTGGCAGAACTGCGGACGTATCCGGAGATTGAGCAGGAAATCCACCGATGTATCGATGAACGTGGGCAAGTTGCCGATCGCGCTAGTCCAAAACTGGGTGATATCCGTGCCGAACTGCGAAAAGTCCGCAGTCAAATCACCCAAAAGCTGCATAACATCATGCAGGTGAAATCCAATGCGGTACAAGAACAAATTATTACCCAACGTGGCGATCGCTTTGTGATTCCGGTGAAAGCCTCGCATAAAGACGTAATTCCTGGTATCGTTCACGACACCTCCACAAGTGGCGTAACTTTATATGTTGAACCCAATTCTGTTGTCCCCATGGGGAACCAACTTCGGCAACTCATCCGCCGCGAAGAGGTGGAAACTGAAGCAATTCGGCGTAAGCTAACTGAAGAAGTTGCCGCAGTCAAGCCCGATTTAGAGAGACTTTTAGCCATTGTTACAACTTTAGATTTAGCCACCGCAAAATCCCGTTATAGCTACTGGCTCAAAGCCAATCCTCCCCGCTTTATTAATCGCGACAATCGGGAAAATATTACTTTACGGCAATTAAGACATCCTTTGTTAGTCTGGCAAAATCAGCACGAACAAGGGCACGATGTTATCCCGGTGGATATGCTGGTGCAGCCAGAAATCCGAGTTGTCACAATTACTGGACCAAATACTGGTGGCAAAACCGTAACTTTAAAGACACTCGCTTTAGCTGCATTGATGGCAAAAGTCGGTTTATTCATCCCTGCACGGGAGCCTGTCGAGTTGCCGTGGTTTGATTTGATACTGGCAGATATTGGCGATGAACAATCGCTTCAGCAAAGCTTATCGACCTTTTCCGGTCATATTCGCAGGATTAGTCGGATTTTAGCGGCATTGGGGAATGGAGACGTGGGGATGCGGGGACGTGGGGACGCTGAGATAGAGGTAGGAAATGGAGACGTGGGGACGCGGGGACGTGGGGACGCGGAGATAGATGTAGGAAATGGAGTAGATATCTCTGTCTCTGCCTCTCCAGATTCCACTCTCTGCCCATCACCATCCTCACTCATTCTTCTGGATGAAGTCGGAGCCGGAACCGATCCAGTGGAGGGTAGTGCCCTAGCTATTTCCTTGCTGCGTTATCTTGCGGACAATGCGCTGCTGACAATGGCAAGTACCCACTTTGGCGAACTCAAAGCCTTAAAATATCAAGACGAACGGTTTGAAAATGCATCCGTGGAATTTGATGAAACAACCCTGTCACCAACCTATCGCTTGCTGTGGGGCATTCCTGGACGTTCTAATGCCTTAGCGATCGCTCGTCGTTTGGGTTTAAAAGCGGAAGTCGTCGCCGCCGCCAAGCAGGAAATGGGTGGCGCAAATGATGAAGTCAATGAAGTTATTGCGGGGTTGGAAGCTCAACGCAAACGCCAGGAAACCAAAGCTGCAGAAGCTCAGAAATTATTACAGCAAGCCGAGAAACTCTACAAAGAGGTATCCGAGAAAGCAACTAATTTAGAAGAGCGGGAAAAATCCCTGAAAGCCGAGCAAGAAGTTGCAGTCCAGCAGGCAATCACTCAAGCTAAAGGTGAAATAGCCCAAGTTATCCGTCGTCTACAACAGGGTACTCCCACCGCCCAAAATGCCCAACAGGCAACAAATGCCTTAAATCAAATTTCCGCAAAATTTAGCCAGAAACAGCATTCTCCAGCCAAACCTGTGGGTTTTATGCCGAAAGTCGGCGATCGCATTCGCATCTCCAAATTAGGGCAAACTGCGGAAGTAATCACAGTACCCAATGAAGATGGAGAATTAAACGTTCGCTTTGGCATCATGAAAATGACCGTGAAATTGGCAGATATTGAGTCGCTAGATGGGAAAAAGCCGGAACCAGTCGAGAAGACGCGGGGACGTGGGGACGCAGGCAAGAAAGTTCCCGAAGTAGTTCCACCCGTTGAAGTCCCAATTATTCGTACTTCCAAAAATACTGTTGATTTGCGCGGAAAACGGGTAGCTGACTCGGAAATAATTGTAGACAAAGCGATTTCTGAAGCTAGTGGAGCAATCTGGATTATTCACGGACATGGCACAGGCAAACTCCGGGAAGGTGTCCATGAATTTTTGCGTCAACACCCAAGAGTCAGCCGATTTGAAGCCGCAGCCCAAGCAGATGGTGGCACTGGTGTTACGATTGCTTACATTTATTAAAATTGTCCAAGCAAAAAATATCACTAGTAGGGGTTGTTAAAAATGACATTATCTGCATCTAAATTTCAAGTAGTTTAGAAGCGAAAGTAATTGCTGTTAGCAGCTAACACTTTGCGGAAAATAGGAAATGCAGAATTGACGGCAGGGCAAATTATCGAGTATAAATTGGCGTTTGCTGATAGATTACATAGATTATTGGCTCATTTATATGAGTAAAATAAGGATAATTTTTTGTGCCCGTACTTTCTTCAAAATGGGTTTCGTCTTAGAGTAAGACAAAGAAAAGATGCTGTTTACCAAATCGCTAGAAATTATTGACACTTGGCTACCATTTGCTGGATTCAGATTAAGGGCAACAAAATAGGAAGATACGGAAACGAGGGAACACAAACACGAGAAGTATATTCTTTCTTGCTTGTCTCCGCTTTGCTCTCCCCCTTGCTCCCTTTTCTCACATCCAGAACAACGCCAGGGTGGGAAACCAATCGAAATAGCCGAGAGTCTGGTTTCAAAATGGGTAACAGCAACAGCCCCTACCAGCCCGATCGCGTATGCTAAAAGTTATGCACCCTGCCGCCAATTCGCCCAACCCAACATCACAGTGGGAGGACTTGACCAAAATAGTTACTCCCGACCTAACAGAGTGGGATAACATCAAAACTCAGTTGGATTTAGTGTTGTTGGCGCTTGAAACATTAACTGGCATTGGCTCCGAAGCCATGCTGAGTGCTGCCATTGATTTAGGCTTAGAATCAAAAGTGCCCGATCGCGTGGCGCTGTGGCGACTACGCCAGTCGAACCCATTACGTAAAGGACAAGGAGGGAGAAAAAAACTTGATGTTGAAGAAGCGCGATCGCTTGTTCTCATCACCTGCCACCTTGCCAAACAGCATCAAGAATTGATTCGTCGGGCAGTCAGCTTGCTCGAACAAATGGCGGAGAGCGATCGCGAACCCCATCAAGCTGCCCTACTCGGAGATTATATTGACGCTTTCTGCAACACATACCAAGAGCGGATGGAGGAAGACGAAGAAATCTCCACGGATTTATTAACCCATTTGGCGTTGAAATTGCTAGTAGATTTACTTTTTTACAGTGGTCCTGGTGGTCATCGCCGTCTTTGGCTAGCACTTATCGACCGCTCAACCAAATTTTAGATTTGAGGTTTGAGATTTTAGATTGGTCGGTTGTTAATGCGTCATGGTTAATGGTTAATTGATTCAAAACTCAGCCTTAACAATTAACAACTACCTGCTACTAGCAAAAATCCAAAATCCAAAATCCAAAATCCAAAATCTTAAAATTGTCCCCCATTGCACTTTCTGCTATGCCTCTATCAAATTCTGTCATCCGTCGCTATACACCTCCTACTTGTACGCTGGAAGTTAAGGCGCAAAGCTCACCATTATCGCAATGGATGGGTAAATCAGTTCTCAAGCAACTACGCTTTGAACTTCGTTTTGACGATCCACGATTACCAGAAGAACAGAGGATTGCAATCAGAGGCGATCGCGATCGGCTGGAAGCCTTGTATGCAGTGGTGACAGGCTACGTCAAGGAGTTCCTCCAAAAATCTCCAGATAAATTTTGGGAAAGCTATTCGACATTAGAAAACCAAGATCAAGATTTAAACAATACAGAAATACAAGATTCTGCAAATTTTTCATCGCGAACCAGCACTTTAGGAAAACCATTTAATCCCGAAATACCCAGAATTGAACCCAAGGGTGATATTTATATCGAACCCAGCAGTCACTTATCACATAATTTATTTCTCGGTTCATTAGCTTCCCAAGTACCTGGAGGAGTCGTTAAACTTAGCCTCCTGCAACTTTTCGATCTTGCGTCTGCCCTTGACGAGTACTCTAGTGACGTACTGGCATTACCCAACCTGGAGAGCCGTCGCCGCAGTTCTGCTGTGCCGGCTTGGGCACCAATTGCCGCAGTTATTGCCGTAGCTGTAGGTTTAACACCTCTGACTCTACAGTATGCCAATCGTAACCGCCAACAAACAGCAAATAAAGAAACAGCTAAACAGGAAAACGTTGCTCTGCAAGCTCCAACTACAGAGACACTACCAACACCTTTACCCAGCCTGTTAACACAAGAAAGTTTGCCCAACTTGGGAGGATTACCACCAACGCCACCCCCTGGTTCCACTGGCGTAGTTCCTGGTTTGCCAACCACCGCGACACCTGGGGCAATTCCTCCCAATGCACAAGTATCTCCAGGTACTGCTGCTAACTCAGTCGCGCAATTACCAGCAAATGTAGGGACTAACGCTCCTTCCAGCGCTTCTAATCCGGCTAATTTCAGTTTTCCAACTGCACCCGTACCATCATCAAGAAGTACTTTTTCTATACCAGGAGCGGCAAATCCTAAATTACCGAATATTGCTATCAGTAAAATACCTCAGACACCACCTCCGCTTCCTCCTTCAATTGTCTTGCAACCAAATATTAGTCAAAGTGGCGCGACAAGCTCTAATTCGGCAAGAAGAGGAAACTTACCTAGCGATATCTCCGCACTACCACTCTTATCACCAGAACCAAAACCAGCAAATCCCCGTACAGGAGCAAAAACTCAAGAAGCTTCGCGAGCAAATGCCAATGATCCTTCAGAATTGATTGGTAGATTGCGGGATGCCAGAAATACTACCGATTTGGCTACCACCAGCAATACCAGCAGAACTAGCAATAGTGCTGCTAATCAAAGCGGTACAATTTTTGATACTCCTCAAGTTGCAGAAGCCAGAAATGCCCTCAAAAGTCGTTGGCAACCTCCTACAGGGTTAAAGCAGAGTTTAGAATACAGTTTATTAGTTGGTGTTGATGGTACAATTGAGCGAATTTTACCTTTAGGTAGAGCTTCACGGGACTATATTGATCGCACGGGAATGCCTCTGATTGGTGAACGTTTTGTATCTCCCAACCGTAATGGGCAATCTATACGTATTCGTGCTGTTTTTGCTCCTGATGGTAAAGTTCAGACTTTCCCAGAAACCGATTAAATATAAAAAACAAAAGGGTTGCTACCACAACCCTTTTAAATTTCATTCCGATTTCATGCCAATCACATCCCGATGCCAACTACTTGATAAAATAGTTAATCATGGGATTTTTTATTATTAATCGCTTTCTGCTTTCTACGTCGTTTCTGGGCAGATGCAACAGCCCCTTCCACTGGATATCCAGCAACAGGAATCACTTGATACTTACGATCGTCCTCCAACTTCCGGAGTTCGGTATAATCAACCCAATGAATGCAGTCAACCGGACAAGTATCAATTGCCTCTTGCACCATTTCTTCAGAATCCCCATCCTGACGTATCACACGCGATCGCCCGTAGTCGGGTTCAATGTAAAATGTATTCCGGGCAACATGGGCGCAGTGTTTGCATCCAATACAGGTGATTTCATCAACGTAAACACCTTTTTGCCGCAATATACCGCCTAATTCTGGTTCAAATCCAGAACGCTCCGGAGACTCCCGTAAAAATCCCCCTAATTCCGGCTCCAAACCCGAACGATTGTCGTCACCATCTACTGGCGAGGCTACAAAATCAGCCATGACACCAATTCTCCAAAATGTTCGCAATCACAAAGCAATTGCGTAGCTTGCAAATCGCTTTTAACCTGCTTCCCTAGGAACTTGCATCAATGACAAGTTACATAGGTTCAAGGCTAATAATTAACCTACGAGATACCCTAAAACGTAACAACCGTAGGATACGACGAATTTATTAATAGGGATTATGCACTCCAACGCTGCACAACTAAGCGAATCGAACCATCTTCATGATTTTGTTGTTCAGCAACTTGGAAGCCAGCACGGGCAGTCTCTTTCATGACTGTTTGAAATGCATAACGCTGGGTAATTTTACGCAAAAATCCTTCCACAGACAAATCTTGCTGCCAATATTGTAAATCAGCTACAAGTTCATACTCTTTACCATTCCAGCGAAAGCCAATGTCGTAATTGTTATCTTGGGCGATCACAATTTCTGCATCGTGAGTTTGACCGCGATAACCCCTTACCTGACAAGGTCCTGGCTTCCAATCAATGCCTAAGTCTGTAAGTGCTTCTTGCAAGGATTCAAGGTTACGGATTTGGGTTTTGATTTGGCTAAAATGTGACATGGTTTTTTGATTGTTGTGAATGCGATCGGGTGAATGTAATTGCTGTTGAAGTCAACAGAGTTGAAATTTAAAGTTAGATCGAAAAATTCAGTCGAAAATTTACCAGTCGCTGAAACTTGTCTGCGCGTTCGCCACGCCAGTTTGCTGTACCTGTTGAGTCGCAAAATATTCTGAGGTTGGCTCATGATTTAGTACTAGTCCTAGCTGGGCTTCTATTGCCGCAGTGACTTCAGCGCAGGAAGCACCCACAATGCCAGTGACTTTTTCTTGTACCCGACCATCTGGATAGATAATGAATTCTAATGTTTCCATTTTTATGCCAACCACGAATTAAATACGCTCGGATTGTACTGCTCTAGCAAAAGGCTACATAAAATAGCCTGGGAACATGTCTTGAAGTTACAAACTTGCCATTTGTTAACTAATGTTCCATCTATCAAAATATATATCTCAGAATCTTTACAAAATTTATTACTTTTATTAGGTAATACATCTGCTATATGTAAGTTTCCCTTAACCTTTAGGATTAGTCAAGCTAGCAAATCAACTTGCAATGTAAGTATAAGATTGGGGTAAAAGCTCATGCAGCAAGGAATTACAGGGATATATTCCATGTAAAATACCTCAGGTTTATTGAAAAAGTTTATCATTATGATTGAATTTATCTTAATATTTGTGCCTTTGCTAGGGGAATTGGGCACAGGCTAATCAGGACTGACGTAGAGCCAGTGAGTCCCATTTATAAATAAAAATCTAAAATCCAAAAACTCAAATCCAAAATGTTATAAGCTTTTGGATTAGCCCGAATAATTTGCCTAAATTATTTTGATTTAGATTTACTTGATATATGAGTCCAGAACAAGCGATCAATTTGAGAAATATGTCAGCAAAGATGCGCGTTGGAGTATTGGGTTTTGGAGGATTAGGACAAGCAGCAGCCAAGGTGCTTGCACCGAAGCGAGAAATGCTATTGGTAGCAGCAGCAGATAAAAATGGTTATGTTTATGCAAATGAGGGGCTAGATGCGAAAACCTGTATCACCACATACCAATCTCAAGGCTCATTGGGATATTTAGAGCCAAATGGAAAAATTACAACTGAAAGTATTGAAGAGTTAATTGCTAGCGGTTGTCCCGTTGATGGTTACTTTCTAGCCTTGCCAAATCTTCCCAATGACTTTATTGCATCGGTTGCCAAGCAATTTATCAAATTAGGTTGGCGTGGCGTACTCGTTGATGCCATTAAGCGCACCAGTGCAGTTGAACAACTTTTGGCAATGAAAGCTGAACTGCAAGCGGCAGGGATTACCTATATGACAGGATGTGGAGCAACTCCCGGTTTGTTAACTGCTGCCGCATCACTAGCCGCCCAAAGCTATGCGGAGATACATCAAGTTGAAATTACTTTTGGTGTGGGAATTGCCAATTGGGAAGCATATCGTGCCACAATTCGCGAAGATATTGCTCATATGCCCGGTTACAGTGTAGAAACTGCTAGGGCAATGACAGATAAGGAAGTGGAAGCATTATTAGATCAAACCAACGGCATTTTGAAATTAGAGAATATGGAACATGCCGATGATGTCATGTTAGAAATGGCAGGAATTTGCGATCGCGATCGAGTTACTGTTGGTGGTGTAGTGGATACCCGCAACCCTAAAAAGCCCCTCAGTACCAACGTCAAAATTACCGGACGTACCTTTGAAGGCAAAATTTCTACCCATACTTTTACACTAGGTGATGAAACTAGTATGGCAGCTAATGTCTGTGGGCCCGCATTTGGATATTTGAAAGCTGGAATACAACTTTACAAACGCGGTATCCACGGAATCTTTACCGCCGCAGAAATTATGCCGCAATTTGTCAAGTAAACTTGATCCAAATTTGAAGTCCAGAGTTACTTCAAATAACATCAGGACTTAGCAAGGTTGACAATAAATCATCAATGTATCTGGTTTCTCCACCATCTGTTAACACACAAATTGTGGAGAATTGGTATTACTTTGGCGGCAGGAGTAAATCCTCCGTCAAATTATTTCATATAATGTCTAATTTAAGACTTATTGTTAAGGCTGGCACGGAGACTCAAAGACGAGGAAACTCGGAGAAACTTGAATTGCCAGTGATTAGCTCAGATGATATTCAGATGATATATATACTTTTATACATGTGCTGTTTTTCTTCGCGTCGCTCTTATCTTCAATTATTGAGGTGAACTTGATTTATGATTCATACCTAACGCCAAATCTTAATCAAATTATCATCCCCAGCACTGACAATTGTCTTCCCATCTGGACTAATAGCAACAGAACGAATATAGTTTTCATGTCCCGTGAGGGTACAAATTTCTGCTCCTGTTTCCATATGCCAAACTTTAATTGTTTTATCCCAACTGCCACTAACGAGAATATCTGAGTTTTGACTGAGGGAAATTGATGAAACTACGTCAGTATGTCCTGTAAGTGTGCGGATTTCTTTACCAGTAATCACATTCCAGAATTTGATTGTTTTATCACTACTACTGCTGATAATAACTTCACCTTCATTGTCAAATAAAAGACAATTCACAAAAAAACTATGGCCAGACAGAGTGTATATTTCTTGACCTGTATTTACTTCCCAAACCTTAATTGTAAAGTCCGAACTCGCACTGGCAAGTAATTGTCCATCAGGGCTAAAAGCTAGGGAATTAACAGCATCTTCATGTCCAGCAAAGGTCTTAATTTCGTCACCAGTATTGACTTGTGTAATTTTGATGAGGCAATCAGCACTACCACTGGCGAGTAATTGTCCATCGGGACTAAAGGCGAGAGCGTTGACACTGTGGCAATGAACTGTCAAAGTACAAATTATTTTACCTGTATGAAATTGCCAAAGTTTAATACTATTGTCCCAACTACCACTAGCTAGGATTTCTCCGTCATGGTTGAAGGCAAGAGTCCAAACTGAATCATTATGTCCAGAAAACCAGTGTCCTAATTGGCGTAGTTTTTCCCCTGTCTCTAATTTCCACAATTTGACAGTATTATCGTTACCAGCACTAGCAAAAAAATCTCCACTAGGACTAATAGCAACTGCATAAACCATACTCCTATGTCCCTGGAGGGTGCGATACACCTCCGGCGAAAAGCTCTGCTTCCCAGATTGCCCACTGTGATATTTCCAGTTCTGTTGAGGTGGAATAACCCTTGGTAATATGTGAGTTGGAGGAATAGGTTGGGAAATAATAGTAGTTGGAATATTTGCTTGTACCGATGGTATTATTGTCCGTGGTACAGAAGAAGCTTCGTCAATACCAGAACTCAACAAGCTTAACCATTCTGCCACTGACTGGGGGCGAAATTGCGATCGCATTTCCATCCCCTGTAATATTGCGAGATTCACCCCAGAACTAATATTGGGGTTAAATTTTAACGGTGTTTCCAAGGGCACATTACGAAGGCGATCGTCCGCGCTTGTCGGTACTACTCCCGTCAATAATGTATAAAGAGTTGCTGCTAAACCATAAACATCAATATATTCACCTCGTATTGCTTCTAGCTGATACTGTTCCGGTGGAGCAAATCCAGGTGTACGATATACTGTATGCCGTTGGACAACGCCCGGTATAAATTCTCTGGCAATTCCAAAATCAATCAACACCGCTTCTAATTTTCCCGTGCGAATCATGATGTTACGGGGCTTAATATCTCTGTGTAGTAAACCTTTACGATGAATTACCGTCAATGCATCACCAATTTGATTGATGTAAAGTAGCGCTTCGGTTTCTGAGACTATCCCTGTGCGTCGAAGTCGCTTACCTAAATCTTCCCCTTGAATATATTCCATCACCATACAAGGCAAATTCTCTTCATCGAAAATATTCTCGATTTGCACAACATGGGGATGACGACAAACAGCTAATCTCACAGCTTCATCACGAAAATCTTGCCGCAATTTATCACGATGTGGTTTCCAGGAACGATTATTTAATATCTCTTCTTTGAGGGTTTTGATAACTCGCAGTTGATGTGATTGAGTTTTCGCTAGATAAGTTATGCCAATTCCACCTTCCCCAAGTTTACCTTCGATAATGTAGCGTCCCCCAAATAACGCCTGTCCTGGATTCCAGTCCATAGTATAGTTATGAGTGCTGATGACACCGATGCTGAAGTTGTTTCCAAAATCAAGTCAGATAATGATATTGAACAAATGTTAAATAAATATTAAATAAATATTTAGATAAGTATAGATATTAATAATTCTAATCTTTAATTAAATATGAATCACTCTCAAGAAATGAAATGTTAGCAATTTACATAAACAATAAAAATTAATTTAAAAAAAACGCGGTTCTATTTTAGTTAATGTCTATGCATAAATCTTTTGCAGAGGGCGTTTATATGTTTATGACGAGCTATTCCAGCCCGTTATATATTCTTATATATTGAATATATTGAGAGTGTGAAATCTAGGTAGTCTAACAATAAAGTTAGACAAAATAACTAGTTTCAGATGCAAGCGAGATAAAAATTATGTTAAAAAATCTGCGTTTGAGACAAAAATTTACAATTCTGTTGCTGGTGATATTATTAATGGGTTTGAGTTTGAGTGGATTTGCTCTATCGACTCTACTCAGACAGAATGCCAAAAACGATATTGCGGCAACTGGTGTAATGCTGATGGAAACCATGACTTCAGTGCGTAAATACACAACCGCTCAAATCAATCCGGAATTGAAGGAGAAGCTGGAAGTCAAGTTTTTGCCGCAGACAGTACCAGGATATTCAGCACGGGAAGTATTTGAAGTTTTGCGTCAAAGGAAAGGTTATCGAGACTTTTTCTATAAAGAAGCAACTCTCAACCCGACTAATTTACGTGATAAAGCCGATAACTTCGAGACAGAAATTGTCGAAAAATTCCGCAAGGATAGCAATTTAAAAGAGTTGAGTGATTTTCGGAAACTATCAGGTGGGGATATTTTTTATATTGCACGTCCTTTAGCAGTTTCAGAGCCAAGTTGTTTGGAATGTCATAGTACTCCCGAAGCAGCGCCAAAGAGTATGATTGAACGTTATGGTAGTACAAATGGATTTGGTTGGGAGTTGAATGAGATTGTTGGCGCTCAAATCATCTCTGTACCTGCCAATACAGTTATTAATAGAGCGAATAAATCATCTTTTGTAATTATCGGATTAGTTTCGGCTGTTTTTGCCGCCGTGATTTTATTAGTAAATATCTTTTTGAACAGTCAAGTAATTCGTCCTCTCAAGCATATTACCCGTGTTGCCGAGGAAGTAAGTACAGGACATATGGATGCAGAATTTGACAAGTTTGGTAATGACGAAATTGGAAACCTTGCCAAAGCATTTAAACGGATGCAACTGAGTTTAGAAATGGCAATGAATCGATTAAAGAAATCTCACGGAAATACTAGTACGTGAAGGCAGAAGTAAGAAGGCAGGAGGCAGAAGGAATAAAGCCTATAAAACAAGCTTTTTGTCTATTTGCAATGTTTGGTTTATTTCCGCCAACCTGTACTAGTACTTGAAATTGTCATTTACTTAGGAATGAAAATTAAATAACCTACAACTTTCGATTTGCTGGGGAATGGTGCGTCACGCTCTGCTAACAACACCCTACTTTTGTACTTTATTTAATCCACATTCCTTAGTATTTAAGGCTCTTCAGTTCTTTTTATGGAAAACTTAGCTAAAAATCCTTGAAAGTCTTATTACATAGGAATTTAGCCTCAAAAAGTATCATAGTTGCTTGTAATCATTGTTTTGTAAGGGTTTTACTGCAAAAAAACCTCAAGCTCCATAAAACTTGCCGAAGAGCCGTATTTAATCAGGGGCAAGAATTGAGTGAATATTCTCACCCTTGAAAATTCGCTTGTTCTTTTTTTATCTTAAGATTGATTGCGGCGAAGGCGATCAATTTCACGCTGTAACTCTTCTAATTGACGGCGGAGTTGTTCAGCTTCACTGTTTGTATTATTACTAGCTTGACTAGTATTACTACCATTCTCCTGAGCTTTAACATCAACAGCACCTTCCGCAGGATTACGCATATAATTACCCTGCCGTATTTGTTGATACTCTGTAGAAGTTGCCCATTCGCGAATGTATTGCGATCGCTCGACTGGGAAAGGATGACTTTGCATCGAGCCAAGTAACCCTGTATACATCATAAATTTATATATTTGATTAAGTCCATCTTCGTCGAGGGCTTGATAATCTTCCGACTGTTTAATAAACCCCTGTAAGTGGCACTCATTGGCAAATTTGTTACTGCCGCCACTAATTTTCATCATAGTTGTCATCACTATATTTACATCTTCCACCACCAAGAGGGCTGCGCGATCGGCTGATAACTCTGCTTTCCTGCGCCACTCATAGAACGCAAGTAGCAAACCTTGACTGACAAAATTACCGATACCGAAAGTTAACTCGCCAATAGCGGTGGCAGCACGACTCGCCCATATCGCCATTTGAATTAGAATAGTATGACCACATTTAATATGCCCCAGTTCATGGGCTAACACCGCCCTAATTTCGGCTTCGCTAAGTAAGTCAAGAATCCCTGTATTGATGACAATGTAAGGATGTTCTTTTCCCAAAGCATAGCTATTTGCTTGGGGATTTTGTTCAACAAACAGTGTTGGCTCTGGATAAATATCCAAATCCCGCACACATTCGCGAAACATATGGTAGATAGTGGAGTATTGACGAGGTCCAACTTGGATGGTGTTGCCCATTAGATAAACTAGCTGAGGACGTTCGGCAAAAAATTCCACAAATTTACGCGCTACGAAATCGAACCCTGGTAAACTGCGAAGGGCTTGTTCGGCTTGTCGATCTAGGGGATGTCGGAATGCTTCGCTGGAAATTCCTGTATAAGTTGCCATAATGCAATTTCTTAGTTGTTAATGGTTAGTGGTTAATCGGTAATAGTTAATGAGTAATGGGTACTAATTAATCGGCAATGGAGAATAGGCAATGGGTAATAGGGCTTACGTGGCTAGTGTAACAACTACTAACCCATAATCACCAACCAATCACCCACACCTCATAACCGACAACTAATACCCAAATACCCAATGAGTAAACATCGTTTTGTATGGGACTGAAAGCGTGTGATTGAGGCAGAAGTTCACTTGTCATTACATAACTTCCTACGATCGCAAACGGGTTTTCCTGCTTGGCACCATCATTTAACAATGGCGCGGTTGGTAGCACGGGCATTGCGTGTAGGACGTAGCGCCCTCATTCAAGTGGGCGCAGTTTGCGGTTATCAGGGACGGTATCGGACTAGTTTTGTGGCATCAGCCCTGATGTGGCGAGCCGGAGTAGTTATTGTTGCGCCAGAAGCCATACAGCAACGCTTGTTAAAAGTTGAAATTCCTCGCCTGCAACAATGGCTACAAGTCAACAAACCGATTAGAACTGGTGATGCTTGGATTGGTGATGATTTCCAAGGAATACTGTTAACTTCTCCGAAAGCTTGGTTACAGGCACAACTAAGTAATAGTCATGCTTTTCCCCCAGATATCCCAACAATTATTGATGGTGTTGACGATTTGGAAGATTGGGTACGCGATCGCTTAACGGTGACATTAGAACCGCAAGACTGGGAAGAACTGCTGCTTGCATGTCCCGAAAATGCTGAAATTATTCGTAATGCCCGCATTGATTTAGGTAGCAAAATCCTCCAACACCCGGCCAATCCCTATGAATGTTATTTAATTGCCGATAAAGAAATTGAAATATTACAACGTTTATATTCAGTCTTAAGTATTACTTGCCTGCCCAAAAACTGGCAAAATTTCTATCACCAATTCCAGCATCTTTCTCCCCTTCCCTTACTATGGACTACTATCAGTCGCATTCACGGTTCATTTTCCTTACATTGTGTCCCCGTTGAATTGGGTAAATACCTGGAACCAATTTGGCAGAGACAGCCTGTAGTCTTAATTGGTGCGACTTTAGAACCGGAAACTGAAGCTCCCTTATTTCGGGAGCGTTTGGGTTTGGGAGATGTAACTTGTTTAAAATTTGCAGCCGACAACCAAAGCGAAGCCATTCAACTTTACGTACCCTACAATTTGCCTTTACCGAATACACCGGAATTCCGCGCTGCCTTTATTCATCAGGTGCGTACCTTGGTTTGTCTGAGTGCCACAGCACCCGGATTGACAGTAATTTTAGTGGGGGATGTACCCCTCAAAGCCCAAATTGGTGCAATTTTGGCATCCGAATTTGGTTCGCGGGTACAAGTCGAAAAAACTTGCCTGGACGAAAACGGTATTTTGGTGACAGGTTGGGAATTTTGGCGCGAACATCATAGTGTTTTACCAGCACCACAATTGATGGTAATTGCCACATTGCCCCTACCATCCTTAGAAAATCCCCTAGTTGCCGGTCGAGTGACACATTACAAGCGATCGCATCAAGATTGGTTTCGGTTATATTTGTTACCCACTGCTGTCAATGAATTACAACGAGCGATCGCACCCGCACGCGAAAGTAAAGCCTTAGTGGCTTTACTTGATAGTCGTGTGGTTAACCGCAGTTATGGTGCCCAAATCCTCAGTACACTTAGTCCTTTTGCAAGGATTAATTACCTTGACCCCAATTTATTCAATAACTCCATTTCCTAATTCTTCATTGGGATGGGAATTAGGCATAATAAAAGGACATGAAGAGGTAAGAAAAACGTCTTTTTCCTGGTTTATGCATCTCCATGTCCGTTGATTACGGCAACCTCAAGACAAATCAGCTTAATGACGTTCGTCGATGGGAAGACCAGGTGCATCAACATCCAATTCCTCACGACGGATTGTCTCTTGACTTTCAACGGTCTCTTGGTCTACAACTTTGTTAACCCGCACTTCTTCACGGACAAAAGTTTCTTTGCGAATATCCGGGGTTTCTTCATAGATATCCACACGGGCGACTTCTCCTTCCTGGAAAGCTGTAGAGCCAGGAGAAACTGCTTGACCAGCATCGCTAGGTGTAACGCGCTCAATCACGACTCGCTCTTTTTCAACTGGTACTGCAACTCTTGCGGTTTCAGTTTCCACATGCTTACCAATCGTCACTTCTCCGGTTTTACGGCGTTGTTTGTTAGCGACTAAACGTTCTTCGTATAAGCGTAAGGTTTGATGGTCACGCTCATTCAAATCGTAAAGTGATGGTTCTTGGGCGTAATTGTAGCTGTCACGATCATAAACTGGAGTATCTAGGGTCGGTTGATATGCTCCGCCCATACCAATCGCCGGTGCATCAACGGGTGTGGCGGACTCAAGTGTTGCTGAGGTATCAATAGCAGAATCACCATAGTTATTTACTGTGTTTGGATTCCGATAAACACCCCGTACTCTTTCTTCATAGTCATAATCAAGAGTTAGACGTTCGTCAAATTCTGGTAAATCTTCTGCTTGTTGACGAGTCATACCAATTGCATAAACGCGGTCTGCATTATAATCAATGCGCGATCGCCCAATTGGGAGTAATACTTTTTTCCCAAAAATCCAGAAACCTAAGTCAACCACTAAATAGCGAAAGTGACCTTCTTCATCAACTAAAATATCACTAACAGTACCTATTTTGTCATCACTTGTTTCTGTATAAACGCCTAAACCTTTAATCTCATTCTCTTGAAAAACATCGCGATAATCTGCGTCAAAATCAGCAATTTTATAAAGTGACATATCATTAGCCCTCAAATTACAATCAAATGTTTTATTTGCTTGTAATCAGTCTAAAAAATATTTAATTTTGCTCCATCTTTCTTTAGTTTGAGTTAAATCAGTATGCAAAAATCTAAAGTCTGATTTATCAGTAATATCAAATCAAACTAATCAGTCATCATTAAATTTTTCTCTGCGTCCCCTATGTCCCCCCAATTTGATCTAATTATTTGGGCTTATTTAGACAAACCTGCTTCAACCCTCAAGACTTACCTCACCTGAAGTACATCAATGGGGAACTGGGATAAATAAGCCCCTCCTCCATGTCCGATCGCAATTTTTTCACCATCGGGACTAAAGCGAACACTGCTTGGGTACAATCGGTCTAGATTATGATTATTAGCTGCTGGAACCAAGGTTTGTAGAAGTTTCCCATCTGCGAGGTTCCATAACTTGACGGAAGCATCTAATGATGTTGTCGCTAAGGTTAAACTATTCGGACTAATAGCGATCGCTTTTATGCCTTCGGGAGAAGGTGATTTGATTGTATTTGTAAGTTCGCCATTCTCGGCGTTCCAAATTTTAATTTCGGTTTCGCTACCGCTAATTATTTTTTTGCCGTCTGCTGTAAAGCCAACAAAGCTAATATAACTACTATTTCCGGGAATATTACGAACTAATTTACCTGTTTGTAAATCCCACATTTTTAAGCTATTGTCGCTTTTTTCGTCGGGAGAACCACCCCCACTAACGAGAATTTTACCATCAGGACTAATGGCAAGCGATCGCACCCAACTACCATGCCCGGTGAGGGTGTTGATTAATTTACCTGTTTGCCAATGCCATAGTTTAATGGTTTTATCATAACTACTACTAACTAAGGTTTGTCCGTCAGGAGTGAGGGCTAACGCTGTAATTCCCAAAGTGTGATTGTTTAAATTACGGATAATTTGACCATTTTTCATGGTTATAATCCGAATTGCTTTGTCACTATTCGGTTTAGCTGTGCCACCTGCACTTATTAATGTTTGTGCGTCTGGGGTAATTAATATTGCTTGTACACCCTCTTTATGTCCAGGAAATGAACGCACTACCTTTTGTGTCAGCAGATTCCACAATTGAATTGTTTCGTCAAAACTAGCGCTAACCAAGAATTTACCATTACGACTAAAAGCTAAATCGGAAACATCCCAAATATGCTTCCGCAAACTGTAAAGCGGACGATTTTTGTCTACATTTTTGGCAATTGGCGCGTTTGTCGGCAATGTTAAAGATGGATTTTTTGTCTGGGAGCGGGATGGACTCACCTGAGCACAGGTTAAAGTTGCCACAATTCCTAGAAAAGCGGTTGTTTTGTTGAATAATTTTTTGTAATTCATGCCTGAATAGATGCACTTACCTGGAAATTAAACAGAGAATAAATATCAGACTTCACGGTTGTTAAGTGGTAACATAATGTACCAAAAACCAGATCATGACAGCTTTTTCACAACTACTCATGTAACCTAGATCAAGAGTCGCAACTTCATAAATCCAGAATCCACATGAGTATTGCTACGTGTAAACAAAAGTAACATTAATCTGGTTAATTTTATAATTTGTTCATGAATAATAGTGAATTTTTAATTAGATGATTGATGGTTGGGTATCAAAATTACAAAAATATCGAGCGATCGCCGTAATTCGAGCTTCCCATTTAGAACTGGGTTGGCACATGGCTACTGCTGTTGCCGCAGGTGGAGTCAAACTCATTGAGATTACTTGGAATAGTGGAGATGCAGGTAATTTAATTAACAAACTCCGCAGCGAATTGCCTGACTGTATCATCGGTACAGGAACAATATTAAATCTCCGAGACTTAAACAATGCCATCTCCGCCGGGGCAGAGTATGTTTTTACACCTCACGTTGACCCAGAATTAATTACTGCAAGTATCAAGAAAAACATACCCATGAATCCGGGGGCACTAACTCCCACGGAAATTATTAGTGCTTGGAACTTAGGTGTACCTTGTATTAAAGTGTTTCCCGTACAATCTTTGGGCGGTGCGAACTATATCAAAAGCTTGCAGGGACCACTAGGACATATTCCCCTAATTCCTACTGGCGGTGTCACCTTAGAAAATGCTAACAATTTTCTCCAAGCCGGTGCGATCGCAGTTGGTCTGAGTAGTGAATTATTCCCCAAACCTTTCATTGAAACAGGAAATTGGGATGCGATCGTTCAAAATGCACAAACCTTAGTGCAAATGATTGGCTAAAACAGCAGTTTAACCTCAGAATTCTGTGGGACAAATATGCTAAATTTAGCTACTCTATTTACAATTGAATTTCGATCAGAATTAGTCTTGGTTTTATGCAAGTTGAGCAAATAGAAACCCAGAGGCTTCGAGGTGAGAGAATACACCCATCGAATTGGAAATTTTATTGGAAAATGGCTTCTAATGTGGAAGTCATGGCAACATTAGGAGGTACTTGGAGTCGAGAAGAAGCTCAAGATAGTCTCACATCCAACTGCAAGCAATGGGAATATTACGGACATGGGCAATGGATGTTTTTTGATAAGAATACTGACAGATTTGTAGGACGGGGAGGGGTTAGAAGAGTAATTGTTAATGGTAGTGAAGAAGTTGAACTTGGCTATGCTTTGATGCCGGAATTTTGGGGTCAAGGTCTGGCGGTAGAAATTGGTACAAAATCATTAGAAATAGCATTTAATCGCTTTAATTATAAGAGCGTGGTTTGTTACACCCTCATCGCCAACAAAAGGTCTGAACGGGTAATGCAAAAAATAGGTTTTTTATATGAAGCCAATATTATCCACGCCAACTTACCTCATGTTTTTTATAGATATCAAAATCCTCAAAATAGTTAATTGACTGTATTAATCTAAGTGCATTAATTTGGGTGCAGAAGACGCGGGGATAAAGTCATGGGGCAAGACTTGGAGACTGGAAGACAGGGCAATATTGTGATTATTTTTGATGCAAATTCCCAAATTATCCCACAATGATACAATGCCTTGAAGAGAATACCCCTCTGAAATATCAAGTCCAGCAATTGCTTCAACCTCAATAAATAAGTCTAACAACGGACTAGACATGACTCTTCCTTTCCCCCGGATACCAATCCAAGATAGTATGGACTTTGATTTAGGTATTGTTTCACTTAATGTTTATGAAGCGCTATTTGTCACGCCTGCTTTCTTTGGTATTGGTTGTAGTTATTGGTTTGATGAGTTTCCCCTCTTTTGCCAATGCAGACACCTTAACTGGAAACTATAGTCAAGATACTTTAACAGTCGTTAACATTCTCAAAAATATTTTAGAATTGCCCAATGATGCGCCAGATAGAGGGGAAGTCCAAACAGAAGCGCGTCAAAAAATAAATGAGTTTGCGGCTCGTTACCAACGTAATAGCTCAGTTGCTAGCCTCAGTTCTTTTACCACCATGCGAACTGCACTCAACTCTCTGGCTGGACATTACAGTTCCTATCCCAACCGTCCCGTACCACAAAAACTCAAAGACCGTTTACAAGAGGAATTTGTACAGGTTGAATCTGCTTTGCGACGTGGCGCTTAAGCAAAACTCAAGATTATTTACTGTTTATTTACTATGAGGTGGGCAAGTACCCACCTTCTAAATACTTATTCTTTATCTATCTAAAATCAGTATAAAATAATACAATTTATTTATCTGTCGTGAATTAGAGATCATCACAGTTAATTAATATTGATTAATTATGCTTGCAAACACATTATTTATTTGTACGTCTGTTATATTCGAGTGACTGAATCTGCCTGTAAAAGCAGACTCTTCTTTATGTAAATTGTTAATCTAAAATTCAAAAGCAAAAATTAGTATGTCTAATCGTCCCTTGAATGTTGCAAAACCAATGTTCTTTTGGCGACACTTTTTAGCTGTATTTGTGACTAGTAGTTTGCTTTTACCGTTTTTAGCAAATAAACCTATTTCAGCCCAGGTTAACGAGTATTGCCAATTATCACCTCGAAGTGTGCAAGAAAAAGAAAACCTGCGAATTTCAGCAATGCGGAGAGATGAAGCCGCACAAATTGGCTATAAACAAATGCTGAAACAACATGCACAAATTATCAAAGAGTGTCGTCAGCAAAACTGGTTAAAAGTCCAAGCAATTTGGTTACGCTTATACCCTTGCGATATCAAGGCTGGTTCCCTCGATCGCATTATGGATAGAATTGCGAATAAGGGCTATAACCAGGTTTACGTTGAAACTTTCTACGATGGTAGAGTGTTGTTACCTGCAAATCGTAACCCCACGGCATGGCAATCAGTAGTCAATCAACCCGGTGCAGAAAATGCCGATTTACTAGCAGCCGCGATTCAAAAAGGACGGCAACGTGGTTTAAAAGTATACTCTTGGATGTATACCAACAACTTTGGTTACAGCTATGCCCAAAGGAAAGACCGAGAAAATGCGATCGCTCGTAATGGTAAAGGACAAACCAGTTTATACGTTGTCGATAACGGCACTCAAGTATTTATAGACCCCTATAATAAACAAGCCAAAGCCGATTATTATCGGATGGTAGAGGAAGTAGCACGTCGTCGTCCGGATGGTATATTATTCGACTACGTACGTTATCCCCGTCAAGTAGGTCAAGATTCGATCGCGACTAAAGTCACAGATTTATGGCTATATACAGAAGCTACTCAACAAGCCTTATTTAGAAGGGCAAAAAATTACAAAGGTTTAGAATTAATTCGTCGCTTTATTGGCAAAGGATATATTACAGTCACCGATATCAACGACACAGATAGATTGTATCCCCAAGAAAACGAACCTTTGTGGCAAGGGCGTAATCCCACCATGCAAAAAGCGATTATCCACGCAGGATTACGCCAACCACAACTGCAATCAGAATTGTGGCAACTTTCCGTAGCTCACGCCATGCAGGGAATAGTTGATTTTGTGAATATGGCTGCATACCCAGCCCGAAAAATGGGTATCCCCGCAGGTACAGTCTTTTTTCCCGAAGGTAATCAAATACTTGGACAAGGTTATGATTCACGCTTGCAACCTTGGGACAGATTTCCTAGTAGTTTACAATGGCATCCCATGTCCTATGCCAACTGTGGCAATGCTGCTTGTATCGCTCAACAAGTTCAGCGTGTATTGAACATTTCTAAATCGGACACCCAAATCATACCAGCGATCGCAGGTAGCTGGGGAAAATCAATCAGCAATCGTCCATCCTTAGAAATGCAAATGCAAGCACTACGACAATTCGCCCCCCGCATTCGGGGAGTTAGTCACTTTGCTTATTCATGGCAATACCCTCAAGATGATAGCGATCGCAAATTCTGTCAAGCACAATAATATTAGATTCCTCTGCTGATGTTCAAACCGACGCGGAGATGGGGAAACAAAGGGGATTGGGAGATAAGGAGACGCGGAGAAAATTAAGAATAACTGATTCACTGAAATTGAGATGATTCTACGCTTTTGTGGGCAAGGCAAGAAACCAAGCTTCTGAGGTAATTTACGAAGCTTTGATATCAATATCTATTGGTGAACTGCTTTGCATGTACACATTTTGCACCACACCCGCCATTTCCATAACTCTAAAAGTAAAATCCAATAATTCAGCATCGGATAACTGTCGGCGTGAATTTTTTCCATAGTGCTGCTGTAAATATTTGCGCCCCTGTTCTGGCTTCCAGGCTAACTGAGTCAGATATTTATCTATCTGCGCCATCATTTGCAGCCTTAATTCCCCATACTGCCTGACTGGATTTTGTCCCGGATTTACGGCAACTCGACTAATTTTATGGGTGACTCTTTCTTCTAAAGCTTGTAAATCAATCTCTCTATGTCCATTCCAGCTAAAATCAACCACTCGATAGGTTGTAGGATCATAAACGTTGCAAAAAACTACCGTTTTATCCCCAGGACTAACCGCAATTGTTAAAGGATTTCGCAACTGTTCGATAGTTAAAGCATCCAGCGATAACAACAAACTCTTCGAGAAAATAGATTCTCGCCCAGAACGAATTACATAAGGCTTATCAGCTAAAATCGCCAAATCAGTTTTGCTAGTTAATCCAAACTTAGTCTCAACACTTTTATTACATTCAATCCCTGTAATTATCCCAGTTAATCCTTTCTCGTAAATCGGTATTTGCTTTTCATCCTCCGTAAGCATATACCAACATACATCTCCTTCTCGGCTGACAAAGACATATTGCACTCTGGGAATAGAGCCAAATCCTAACTTAATATCCATATGTCCTCTGTACTTATATCTTCAAGTTGGTACCGTAATTTTTGACAAATTCTTCCAGGTGATTCACCTAAATTTATACTTCCCAAATCAGTAATTAATTTTTCTGTATGAAGAATATTTGCTAATCCTCATGCTCAAGTGATTTCAATTAATAGTATTATTGTACTATAAAATAAAAAAGGCTACGATGTATGTGCAGAAGAAACAGGGAATGATCAACAAGAAATCTTAAAAAATTAGGGCTTGATATCGCATCAAGCCCCGTAAAAGATATTCAAAAGGATTTTTATTGAGTGTAATTCTCAAGAAAACCCTGTGTGTAACATTAATCGAGAGTTTGCCACCAACCGAAAGCAGGGCCAATAAAACGGACAGTCACCCAGATAGCTACCATTGCACCAATACCAAACCAAGCACCACGAGTTGTAAGCTTGACAAATTGTTCTGCTTGGCTCTTGGTGATGGGAATCCACGGTAGAATGTTTTCTCCTTGACCGTATTTTTCTCCCAGTGCTGATTTCCGACGTTTTGCTTCACCCATAATCGCTAATTCAAAATTCAAAATTTAAAATTCAAAATCTTATCGACTCAAGACCTCTAATGCTGATAATAGCTTAATTTGGGGATGAGCAATGGTTAATAATTAATGAATGAATGGGAGCGAATCATCTTGCTTGGAGCAAACATACTGTACAGCCATATTCATCATGAGCAATTCTCTCTTTTTGTAAAGTTCTTTTACTTTAAGACTTATACATTGGCAGAACGGTAAAAATAGGAGGGTGTGAGCTTCAGTAACGCTTGATTTCTGTTGTCTACTAAGTATGTCTGAAAGCATCCGCCGTATGGACTATGCCGATAAGCAGCAAATATAAAAATAAAGGTAAATACTAATGAACTCAAACCTAGATAATTCAATTAATCCTGATACTGTTACTTTGAGCGATCGCACAACGTCAGAACCAATAACAATTAAATTAGGAACGGCAAATGAAGATATTCTGAGATTGCTGGAAGAAAGATTAATTGTCGATCACACAACACGAAAAGTTGGCGAAGTCGTGATTCGCAAAGAAATTGAAACTCGGATGGTAACAGTTCCAGTTCGGCGCGAAATATTAATTGTCGAACAAATTGGCTCTGAGAATAAACAATTAGCCAGTATTGATTTAGGCGGGGAAGAAATTTCTGGAATCGAATTAGCATCACGAGAAACACCCGAAACTATCAACCAAAATCAGCAATTAGGTGGCGAGTTAACAGTTAGTGGCGAATTTACTTCACCCAAAATAGCTAGTTTATTATTAAATGCGATCGCTATGGAACGCCACAGTGGCTGTAAAAGTATTAACATTACCATTACAGTTGATGACGAACAGCATCAACAGCAATACCAAGAATGGTTTGCACGTACTTCACAGAAAACTCATCCTTGATAGGTTTAGGTTATAGGAACTAGTTCCGCGATTAATAGTAAATAATATTGAAATTTAATCGCGTTGAACGCGAATTAGATAAAGTTTGCTTTGTCAACTGCAAAAATTAAATCTATCTTCACGCAATTGATTTTTGAGAAATGATATCCGGAAAATATGGATGCCAACTGGTAGCAATCTATATAGATTAGATTGAGAATTTGATTGAGACTACCAAAAAATCACCATATTACTATGCCGCGACAAAAAAAAGAGCCAAATGGATGTGGATGTGCAAATATTCCCTTCTCTGTAATTCTAGTGATTCTGGGAGGTATTTATTGGTGGTTCAGTCAGAAAGGAAATCTAGATATAAATACGCTTTTACCTAAGAATCAACAAATAAATATTCCTATTTTAAATTCTTCTCCAAATAGCTCCCCAACGGCTTCTCCATCTGCTTTTCCAGAAATTTTTTCAACTCCCATCCCAGCCACATCTTTAACTTCTACACCCTCTTTGCCAATCACAAAAAATCCCAATTCTAATCATCAACAAGCTTCACTAAAAATAAATACACCTCAAACACTTTGGGATAAAAAATTAATTAGAGGAATCTATTTAAGTCGCTACCAAGTAACTAATAGTGCTGATGAAAAAACTATTCGTGAAAGAGTTCGTTATTATCGTTATCACGGCATTAATACAATTATTCATGGTGTTTGGGGCAATGGTTGTACAATGTACAATAGCGAAGTTATGCAACAATCACTAGGGTTTAAAAGTTGTCCTAACCAGTTTCAAGAAAAATGGCTAGATTGGTTAATTGACGAAGCTCACAAGCAAGGAATGCAAGTCCATGCTTATTTTGAGAAAGGCATTAAAATAGATAAAAATAGTCCTATTTTTGATTTAGCAATTACTCGAAAATGGATTGTTCCTGGAGTAGATAAAACCTATCCTGGAATTGAGCATTATGTTCTTGATGTAGAGATTCCTGAAGTTGCGAATTTATTTAAAAATATATCTGTCGAGTTTGTCAAAAAGTATCCAAAAATTGACGCAGTTCAATGGGATGATTATTTAGGCTATCATGCAGAATTACCTGGAAAAGTCGATCGCACTGCAAAGTTAACTAGTTTATTGCAGGAAATGATCGCTGCAATCAAACAAGCCAATCCAAATGTGAGTTTTGATATTTGTCACCATAATCCTTATTGGGCAAAACGATACTTTGCCGCCGATTGGCAAAACTGGAATGTCGATCGCGTATTTATTCAAGCTTATAATGAGGCTAATTTTAAAGAGGAATTAAACTATGCCAAAAATTATGCTGGAATTGCTATTAGTGAACGACAGTTCCATCGTTTAAAAGAATTAGTAGATAACAAAGAAATCAAAAGTATTTTAGTTTTTCCCCTAACTGGAAAACCAGAAGAAACAGCTTCCACGCTCAAAAGCTTAACGCAAAACTACCAATAAATACATCTGAGTATAGTTATAAACTTTGACATTTAATAACTTTAACTTTATGATTCTTATCAACCAAAAGTTGACCCATTCCAGCCCCACATATAACCTTTAGAGTCAGCAAACTCAATATAAATCCTGTTTTTAGGTACACCCAGAACTTGATTAATTTCTTGGCAAAAATCTTGACTCATCGACTGAGTTTGCTCAGACTGCATTGAACCTACACTTTTGATTTCGATATAACATGTGGGTTCAGTATTACCCGCAAAAGTCATAGGAACATTGGACTCAAAGGCTGTCATCACATAGGATTCAGGTTTACCAGTATGTTTAGCCAATTTTGCCGATAAAATTTTTAACATTGCCTCCACATCATTTTTTGCAGGTGCAGAAACAGAAGTTTGAACTTTAATTAATGGCATAAATTTGATTGATTGTGATAACTAGATTTTAGATTATCTGACCACTCTTTATTCTTCGCGAAATAAACGACTGTGTGCAGGATGGTAAAGACGCGATCGCTTATTCCCGTGATTATAATTATTTTCAGCTAGCGCCGGACTCACTACATAAAGCGTGGTGCGAATCAAATCTTCTTGATGGGTAAATTTTGCCATCTCGGTTAGAGGCACAACCGAAATTTTTTCATCATTCCACCCCAAACGATAACAAATAGCCACAGGTGTATCCCCAGGATAATGCGCCAATAACTTAGCTTGGGCATTTTCGACATGACGAGCACTGAGATACAAGCACAGACTAGCTTTGTGCGCCGCTAATGCTGTTAATTCCTCATTTTCTGGAACTTCGGTGCGTCCACTAATCCGCGTCAAAATAATAGTCTGGACTAATCCTGGTACAGTTAATTCGACTTTGAGTTTCGCCGCCGCCGCTTGAAAGGCACTAATTCCTGGAATCACTTCAAAAGGAATTTCTGCCTCAGCAAGTAACTGCATTTGCTCATGAGTCGCACTATATAAACTCGGGTCACCAGAATGCAAGCGAACGACAGATTTTCCCCGACGCACCTCCTCAACCATGACTGGCAAAATATCCTCCAAAGTTTTATTCGCCGTCCGAATGATTTTCGCATCCTGTTTACAAAAATCGAGTATTTGTACTGGAACCAAAGAATCTGCAAATAAAATTACATCAGCCCTAGTTAAAATTTTAAGCGCCTTAACTGTTAATAAATCAGGGTCTCCAGGGCCAGCACCGATAATATAGACCGCAGGTTTGAGGATGAAATTAGAATTTTCGCGACACAATTCTAAAGTAATATCACGCATAAAAGTAGACAGAACAATTTATCAAGAAAAAAAAATTCGGAATTTTGTCAGTGACTCTCCGGATGATGCCCCCATATCTAGTAGAGGTGATTGGTAGATGCACCCTGGTTAAGCCCTAGAGAATACTCTGGGGCATTTTTTATTTTTTTATTTTGGTTATTCCTACTCATCCAGCATTCTCTGTTTCGTCAGCAGCAGCAACCACATCAGGAAGGGGACGATTTTTGAGGTAAAGCCACCACAACCCAAAAATACCCAATCCAATACCCACTAGGCTGATAAATTGCGCCATTCGCAATGGTCCCAACATTAAGCTATCGGTTCGCAGTCCTTCAATCCAAAATCGACCTAAGCTGTATGTTGCTAAATAAACCAGAAATAGCGTGCCAACTTTTAATTTGGACTTATCCTGTTGCAGACTCCGAAAAAATAGAGTCATTAGCAAAGCAAAAACTCCTAAATCCCAGATTGATTCGTAGAGAAATGTCGGATGAAAATACTCAACATTGAGAAAATCTGGCGGACGGCGATCGCGAGGAATATATAATTTCCAAGGTAGATTTGTAGGACTACCAAAAGCCTCTGAGTTAAAGAAATTTCCCCAACGCCCGATCGCCTGTCCTAAAATTAACGATGGCGCAACCAAATCAGCCATTTGCCAAAAAGCAATTTTTTTGAGTTTACAGAAAATTAAAGCTGCTAAAGTTCCACCAATTATGGCTCCGTGGATGGCTATACCCCCTTCCCAAATCGCAATTATCTTTCCCGGATTCCGTGCATACTCCGCCCATTGGAAAATAACGTAATATAGTCTCGCAAACGGGATCGCCCCAATAATTAACCAAATTGATAAATCGCTTAATAAATCTGGGTTTACATGACGACGCTTCGCCAGATATTGAGATAAAGTCACACCTAGAAGTACGGCTGTAGCGATTAGCAAGCCATACCAGCGTACTGTTATTAGTCCCCACTGAAAGACAATTGGTCCAGGGGAAGTAAAGCGAAACGCTAAAGGCAAAATAGTTAAATCTAGTACCATGTAAAAATTCCCATAAAAGTTAAAAGTTTCTTCAAACAACACAAGGTATTATCCCCTGCAAAATATTTTGTCTAATATTTTTGCGTGTAACTTCAAACTCCAAACTCACCACAGGATTGATTGTAATTCGCCTTGGCTGTATAAAAACGTAAATTTCGCGTCTCTACATTGGAGTTATCTCCGTTTTTAACGCAGAGGATGTATCAGATAGCACTTATACTATTTCTCTAAAATCTGACTAGATATCAATCTCCGCATCACCCCCGATATTGTGGTTGCTTTTGGAGAATTGGTATTTAGATACTGGTGACTAAAAGATCAACAATTAATCTCCAAGCATAATGTTATGTGGGTATCATAGTAATCACTCCAACTACAACAACTTTGAGGCATCTATACTTGTGATTGCCATTTATCCCGGAAGCTTTGACCCCATTACATTAGGGCATCTCGACATTATCCAGCGTGGTGCAAAGTTGTTTGAGTGGGTAATCGTTGCTGTTTTGCGTAACCCCAACAAAACACCATTGTTTACCGTAGAAAAACGGATAGAACAAATTCGTCAATCAGTAAAACATCTACCCAATGTTGAAGTCGATAGCTTTGACGGATTAACTGTAAATTACGCACAGATGCGCCAAGCAGAAGTTTTATTACGGGGTTTACGGGCAATCTCTGATTTTGAAGTTGAACTCCAGATGGCGCACACCAATAACACTCTTTCGACTCAAATCGAAACTGTTTTTCTCGCGACATCAAATGAGTATAGTTTTTTAAGTAGTAGTGTGGTAAAAGAGATTGCAAGGTTTGGTGGCTCTGTCAATCATCTTGTCCCTCCGCACGTTGCTTTAGATATATACCAATGCTACGCCCAAAATTATCAAGTTACGAATCCGAACAAAACGGAAGCAGTCCCATCCCTCAAGAACTCCCCAACGGAGTCTCCCCTGTAGAAGTATCATCAGGGGAAAGTTTGGACATTCAGCAGGAACTTAACCGCTTAGAGGAAATGATTCTCTCAAGTTTCCACATCCCTTTAACGCGGCGGACTGTGGTAGACGAAGAAAAGCTGCTTGATTTGCTTGATTTTATTAGAATGTCATTGCCACAAGCGTTTGCAGAGGCAGCGTCAATAATTCAGCAAAAAGAGGAGATATTGCTAGAGGCAGAAGAGTATGGACAGAGGATAGTGGATGCGGCTCAAGCTAAACGCACCCAGATTTTGGATGAAAATGATATCATTCGCCAAGCAGAACGAGAAGCCGAACAGATACACCGAAAAGTGCAGCAAGAATGCGACGCGATGATGCAAGAAACGTTACAGGAAATCGACCTCCAACGTCGCCAATGCCAACAGGAATTAGAGGATATGCGACAACGTGCTGTTACAGAAGCTCAACAAATTGAGCGAGGCGCTGATGAATATGCTGATAGTGTCTTAGAACACATTGAGGAAGATTTAAATGAGATGATGCGTATTATTCGTAATGGTAGACAGCAACTTAACCCCAATAATTCGTCAGGAAAAAAGAAGTAGGTTTTGAGGGACGTAACTGTCCTGCAACTCTATTTTTTCTGCTAGATGAATTCGCAATCATTAACCATAGGGAGAGAGATGAGGGGATGTAATATATTCGGCTCTTCGGCAAGTTTTATGGAGCTTGAGGTTTTTTTGCAGTAAAACCCTTACAAAACAATGATTACAAGCAACTATGATACTTTTTGAGGCTAAATTCCTATGTAATAAGGCTTTCAAGGATTTTTAGCTAAGTTTTCCATAAAAAGAACTGAAGAGCCATATATTCCGCTATCATGTATTACTTCACAGGGAAGCTTATTCTCGCCTATTTATTTCATATTGCTCTAGGGACTAATTGAATAAATATTAACTGTAAATCCATTCCTTGCCAAACAACCTGAGTTGTATCAAAGATTTCTAGTTGGAAGTTAGCCTGATCAATTAACTTATCAATTGCATCTAAATTGCAAAAATTTTCCTCTATTGCTAATAAAATGCTCCCTCCGGGAGCTAACCATTGATTGACATCTGACAAAAATGTTTGTAAATCTTGATAACCAGGATCGAAACCTGCTTTGAAACGTATATCTTCTATTTCGCCAGGATTTTCGCATAGCCAAGGAATATTCCAAAAAATAATATCAAATTCATTTTTAGGAACATTATCAAATAAATTACTATGGTATATGTCACATTTTGCTCCCCACCATAGTGCATTAACTTGAGCATTTAAAACAGCCATTGGGGAAATATCACTTCCACTCGCAATTATGCCAGGTATTTGAGCTACACTTAAAATCGCTCCCCCAGAGCCAACACCCATTTCAAATACTCGACATTGATGATTCGTTTCTAAGAATTTTCTAACTAACCTGCTAGTTACTTTTGCTAGCTCTAATGTGTTTATATCTGGGGGAAAAACTGTAGGTAATACAATAATATCTCTATCACCAAACTCCATTTGACCATATGGAGTTTCTTTTAAATATTCTCTGGCGATTATTGGTAAAGACAATTCTGTAGTAATCATTTTATTTGATGTCAATAACATGCAAATAATTGGACCAATTATTTGATCAATATTATATCTGTACCATTTTGTAACGACTTCAGTATTAATGCTTGATTGATACTGCAAATGCTGAAAATCAATTAAATTAGACAAAAAATATGTACTATTGCAAATGTGAAAAATTACTTATTACAGCTATTTGCTAGGAGAAAAGTCTAAGCCGCAGTGATTAATTGAGGACTAATAATACTATACTTTAAGCCAAGTTCATGAAGCGTATTAACGGTAGTATCAATTTGTTCTTTTGTGTGAACTGCACTTAAGATAAAGCGAATTCTCCCTTCATGGGGTTTGACTACTGGATAGAAAATAGATACGGAGAAAATACCACGAGCATATAGTTCTTTATTAAATGCTAGCAGTGTATCTGTATCCGGAATAAATATGGGAATAATTGGGCTAACAGAAATTCCTAAATCAAATCCTAAATCTTTAAGACGGTTACGCATGTAGTGATTATTTTCATGTAAGGATTCAATCAGTCGGGGATTTGCTTCAATTTCTTCCAGTGAGGCTAAGATTGCCGCAGCATCTGCTGGAGTCAAACATGCTTGAAATGTATAGGTGCTGGCTCGCCAATGTAGTAATGGGATATATTTAGATTTGATGGCGACAAATCCACCAATTGATGCTGTAGCTTTTGACAAAGTTGCAGCGATAAAGTCTACTTCTTCAACAATTCCTAAATGGGAACAGTAACCTGCACCATTTTGACCATAAATACCAAATGTATGAGCTTCATCAACATAAATAAAGAATTTATATTTTTGTTTTAACTGGACTATTTCGAGTAATGGTGATAAATCTCCACTCATTGAATAAGCTGATTCTACAATAACAAAAATGTTTTCGTATTCGTTTTTGTATTTATTTAATTTCTGTTCTAAATCAGTAACATTATTATGTTTAAAAGTTACCCATTTTCTGCCAGATAATTTAACCCCATCAATTATAGATGCGTGACATTCACGATCAAAAATTAGTAAATCTTTTTTTCCTGGGAGGGCAGAAATACATCCGATATTTGTGGTGAAACCAGTTGGAAAAAGTAAAACACTTTCTTTGCCAATTAGTTTTTGTAGTTTTTGTTCAACTTGTTTGTGTAAAATGGACATACCACCGGAAAGTGCAGAAGTACCAGAGCCAGTCCCATATTTTTGTACGGCTTGGCAAACTTTATCAATCACATTTTGATTGCGATTTAAACCTAAATAATGATTCATACACCAAAGAATACATTCTTCATTTTTATCGCCATGTGTTGAAATAACCGTCGCTTTGACGTTACTTCCAGATTCGGTATATCTACCATTAGAATATAAGCCAAGGCTTACTTGCTGTTGGTAATGTTCGTAAAGTTTATCGGATAATTCTTCTATATCTGTGATTCCTTGGCTTTCCAATAGCTTCATGTAGCTCATAATCGGAGTTGAAACTTGAATCTTCATACTAGTTTCTGAAAAAATAATCAATTCACTAAAAGTTATTAAATGCTGGTTATATCTGACTGAATCTGATTTTTTATAAGCTAGTTCCTTCTCGATTTGAGTGTTGAAGCAAGATTATTCGTTGATGACTTAGTTCCCATTGATAAATTAGGTATCTAAGTTAATCTTAAATTCAATAAATTGTCTTTCTTCGGTCTTTAGCTTAACTTCTCACAGAATAATTTTAATCTGACTAGAGAAAAATTTATAAATACTACATTTATTCAAAAATTTTGCTTGAGGCTGAAAATTACGTTTAGTTACAGTAAAACAGATTTACTGTCTATTTTAGAAGCCAAAATATACGTAACTTTAGTTGAAATAATCTTAAACATCATCCAGCAAATAGATGGTTATGTATGAATTTAAGAACAACGTGAGGATGATGCTTGCTTTTTTGCAGTCGCAATCACACTACTGATATAAATTCATTGCCTTTGGGAATACTAAATATACAACACAAACTAGGCATCTCAGTAGTGTAATTATGCTTGATAGTAGAATAAAGCTTTTGGGGTATGAAGTTGGCGAACAAATCTATCTAGGCTCAAGGACAATTGTTTGCCGTGCGATGTCAGAGGATAAGAAACCCGTAATCGTCAAGTTTATGCGGAATGAGTGTCCTAGCTTTAATGAGCTGGTCCAGTTTCGCAATCAGTACGTTATTACCCGTAATTTAGATATTGATGGGGTTGTTCGACCGATCGCTCTGGAAAGGTACAATAATACCTATGCTTTGGTGATGGAAGATTTCGGTGGAATTTCGCTAGAAGAGTATTTTAAGCAATTAATTCAAGAACCTAGTATTAATACGGTTGATATTTTTTTCGATGTGGCGATACAGATTGCGATCGCACTTGATCAACTTCATAGTAACCGGATTATTCATAAAGATATTAAACCAGCCAATATATTAATTAATCCCGATACCAAGCAGGTGAAGTTAATTGACTTTAGTATTGCTTCCCTGTTACCACGAGAAACGCAACAACTCAAAAACCCCAACATCCTTGAAGGTACTTTGGCTTACATTTCTCCGGAACAAACTGGAAGGATGAATCGGGGAATTGACTACCGTACGGATTTTTATTCCTTAGGAGTCACGTTTTATCAGCTATTAACGCAGCAATTACCCTTTGCCAGTGTCGATTTGATGGAATTGCTGCATTGCCACATTGCCAAGCAACCTGAAAGCGTCACCAGTCTGAAGCCGGGAATTCCGCAGCAGTTAGGGGATATAGTTAGCAAACTCATGGCAAAAAATGCCGAAGCACGCTATCAAAGCGCTTTGGGGCTGAAATATGACCTAATTTTGTGCCAGCAATATTGGAATAATCAAAGGAAAATACCAGGCTTTGAATTGGGGCAAAAGGATTTGTGCGATCGCTTTATTATCCCTGAAAAATTATACGGTCGGGAAACTGAAGTTGCCAATTTATTAGCTGCTTTTGCTCGTGTAGTCTCTCCCAAAGACATACTATCTAGTGCTGGTAGCTGTGAGTTAATGATGGTGAAGGGGGTTTCTGGGATTGGCAAAACCGCAGTTATTAACGAAGTTCACAAGCCGATTGTGCAGCAACAGGGATATTTTATCAAGGGTAAATACGATCAATTTCAGCGTCAAACGCCTTTTTCGGCTTTTTTACAAGCATTCCGGAACTTAATTAGACAGTTACTTCATGATAGCGATGTACAGCTGCAATCTTGGAAGCAGAAAATTCTCGAAATATTAGGTGAAAATGCCCAAGTTATCATTGATGTCATCCCCGAACTTGAACAAATCATTGGGAAACAACCTCCAGCAATTGAGCTTGAGGGAACAGCAGCTTTAAACCGCTTTAATTTATTGTTCAAAAACTTTATCCAAATCTTTGCGACATCCGCACATCCTTTGGTAATTTTCCTAGATGATTTGCAGTGGGCAGATTCTGCTTCCTTAAAGTTGTTACATTTATTAGCAACTGAAAATGAAAGTGGGCACATATTGATAATTGGTGCTTACCGAGATAACGAAGTACCATCCGCACATCCATTGATACTAACGCTGGCACAGATACGGCAAATGGGTACAGTTATCAACGAAATTGCGATCGCACCACTGCAAATTTCCGATATAAATCATTTAGTTGCTGATACTTTAAATTGTTCTTTACCAATCGCTTTACCTCTGGCTGAGTTAGTCCAACAAAAAACTCAAGGGAATCCTTTCTTCTGTACGCAATTTTTAAAAGTCTTGTACGATGAAAAATTAATTAAGTTTAATTTGCAATCTGGTTGCTGGGAATGCAATATTTCTCAAGTTCGCGAGCGAGCGCTAACCCAAGATGTGGTTGAATTAATGGTAGAGGTTCTGCAAAAACTACCTTCTGCAACTCAAAAATTACTCAGCTTGGCTGCATGTATTGGTAATGAATTTGACTTAAATATTTTAGCAGTTGTTTTAGAAAAATCTCCCACAGAGGTTGCTGTCGATTTATGGAAAGCTTTGCAAGAAGAATTAATATTACCTCAAAATGAATCCTACAAATTTTTTCAAACCGATTTAAATCAAGCTAATCAGAAAATTAATGATTTGGTAATTGATTCAACATCTACAACTGTCACTTACAAATTTTTACATGACCGCGTTCAACAAGCAGCCTATAGTTTAATTGATGATCAGCAAAAGCCAGCGACACATCTGAAAATCGGAAAATTGTTACTTGCAAATACAACTGTGGGTGTGTATGAAGATAATCTTTTTGATATAGTCAATCACTTAAATGCTGGAATTAATCTGATTACAGAAGATGCGGAACAGCAAGAATTAGCAAAATTGAATCTAACAGCAGCAACTAAAGCGAAAGCAGCAACCGCATACATTGCAGCACAGGAATATTTAAATACAGGAATTAGTTTACTGGCAGCAGATTGCTGGGAAAAACATTATAATTTAGCATTTTCATTATATCGTCAGAAAATTGAGATTGAATATTTAAATGGTAATTTTGATGCTAGTGAAAAATTAACTTTTGCAGTTCTGCCAAACCTCAAAAATAATATAGACAAAGCCGATATCTATAATGTTTTAATTGTCCAATATACATTACAATTAAGATATGAGGAATCGATTAATACTGGTAGATATGCTTTAAATCTGCTGGGTTTAGAATTAGCAGATGCAAATTTTTATCAAGAAATAGAGAAAGAATATATTTTGGTAAATCAGTTACTTGCGGGTAGAGAAATTAGTCACATCATTGATTTGCCAAGTATGGAATCGCCAGAAAAAATGATTGCGGCGAAATTATTGATGAATCTCGATGCTGTTTGTTATAACGGCAAACCAGAACTTTTTCCCGTTGTGGCTTTAAAACTAGTTAATTTATCCTTGATGCATGGAAATACAGCAGAATCGGCGCGAGGATTTGCTGACTACGCCGTCATATTGGGTGCAATTTTTCAAGACTATAAATCTAGTTATGAATTTGGATTACTAGCTGTAAATCTCAGCAATAAATTAAATAATTCCTCAGCGCAATGCCGTACATATTTCATGTTTGCCAGCTTTGTCAATCATTGGAGTCAACATCTGCGCTTGTCCAATGTCATCAACGATGATGCTTATCGTTTTGGATTAGAATCGGGAGAATTACAAAATTCTGGTTACTCATTATTTGCCAAAACCCTAAATCTCTTTTGTGAAGGTACAAATTTAGGGGATATTTTGACATATATTCCTGGGTTTATAGAGTTTACCAACAAAACTCAAAATCTCGCCACCACTGACTGTTTAACTGCACTGGAACAGGTAATAGGTAATTTATCGGGAATGACATCACATCATCGTGATTTTGGGATTGCTAACACTAGCGAAGAAGAATATTGGCAACTTTATCAATCGCGTCAAAGTGGATTGGCAATGTGTTGTTACCAAATTATCAAGTCTCAAGCACTCTATATTTACGGTGATTATGATGGTGCTTATGCATGTGCGCTGGAAGCACAGGCTAATATCATGCGTGTAATTGGCTTCTTTTGTGTTGCAGTTCACAATTTTTACTTTTCTTTAGCATTAGTACATAAATACGATCAAGCCAGTGACGATGCGACAAAAGCTGCATATTTTCAGCAATTACAAACCAATCAAACACAAATGAAAATTTGGGCTGATAGTTGCCCCGAAAACTTCTTACACAAATATTTGCTTGTTGAAGCCGAAATGTTACGCCTTGCAGGTAAAAATACAGAAGCAATAGAGTTATACGATAAAGTAATTCATCTTGCTAGAGAAAGTGAATATATTCAAGAAGAAGCCCTAAGTTATGAGTTAGCTGCTAAGTTTTATCTTGGTTGGAATAAACCAAAAATTGCTCAAGTTTATATCAAAGATGCTTACTATGCTTATGCACGTTGGGGTGCTAAATCAAAAGTTAACCATCTGGAAAAAGAATATCCCCAGTTACTCGCACCCATAATTTTGCGTCAAGCTAGCGATGCTCTATCTCTCGAAACTGTAGTCTTAAATGCAACTCAAGTTCTAAATACTAGCAGTACTTCTCTGGCATCTGTATTTGACTTGGCGACTGTAATCAAGTCATCACAAGCAATTTCCAGTGAGATTGATGTTGAGCGCCTTGTTAAGTCACTGATGGAAGTAGTATTAGAAAATACAGGTGCTAGTAAAATAGTCATGATTTTATGCAAAAACGCACAGATGTTTGTTGAAGCATCGGCGGAAGTTGCCGGCGAAACAATTATCCAAAGGAATGATTTTAATTCTTTACCTGTAGATAAAAGCTCAGAAATCCCAATCTCGGTACTAAACTATGTCAAAAATACCGGGCGATTATTGCTAGTTAATGATGTTGCCGCAGATATTACTTGGCTAGCTGACTCCTACATTCAGAAGCAAAAACCTCAATGTCTCTTGTGTTTGCCAATTAATCGTCAAGGACAATTAACAGGGCTATTGTACTTAGAAAATCAGATTGCCACAGAAGTATTTACAAGCGATCGCATAGAATTATTAGAACTCATTTGTTCACAAGCCGCAATATCTTTAGAAAATGCTCAACTCTATGAACGTTCCCAAGATTATGCCAAACAACTGGAAACTTCGTTAGAAAACCTCAAGCAAGCGCAGTTGCAATTAGTCCAAAGTGAGAAAATGTCAGCACTGGGTAGTTTAGTTTCCGGTATTGCCCACGAAATTAATAACCCAATTGGCTGTATCTCTGGAAATATTGAACCCGCTAACCAATATATTCAAGATTTGTTTAGAGTCATCGCAGGGTATCAACATGAGTATACTCAACCCAGCGCTCAACTCCGTCAAACAATTGACAATGTTGATTTAGAGTATATTCGTGAAGATTTGCCAAATTTGATGATTTCAATGCAGCAAAGTATAGACAGGATTTATGACATTAGTATTAGTTTGCGAACTTTCTCTCGTTCCGATACCCAAAAGCCAGTTCTGTGCAATATTCACGAATGTATTAATAGTACAATTTTAATTCTCCGTCATCGTCTCAAGGCTACCGAAAAACGACCGGAAATAGAAATTGTCAAAGATTACGGCAATATCCCCGAATTTAAGTGTTTTCCTGGTCAGTTAAATCAGGTATTTATGAATCTGATTGCCAACGCGATCGATGCTTTGGAAGACTCAAATGCTGGGAAAAAATTCATCGCCATTCAGGATAATCCTAACCGGATCACGATTACAACTCAAATTAGCCAAAATCGAGAGTTTGTTGCCATTAGTATCAAAGATAACGGTGCGGGAATGTCACCCGAAGTCAAAAACAAAATATTTGAACATCTATTTACTACCAAACCTGTAGGAAAAGGTACAGGCTTAGGACTTGCGATCGCCCGTCAAATAGTTATAGACAAGCATGGTGGTACAATCGAAGTGAATTCCACACCCAATGAAGGAGCAGAATTCATCATTCAGTTACCTTTGAATAACTAGTGTGTGAAGGTACAAGAAAAAGGCACAATAAAGAGGATTTTATCAGTTTTTCAACCATTTTAGATGGTAGCTTTATTTCCTCCATTGTGTACTGGTTTACCAAACTCACATTTACGGGTTGATAATCAACACTATCTGCCCATCTCAAATCTATGTCGCGTCGATTTTATATCACCTCTTCGGGTTGTTATTGGAGTTTCTCTAAACAAAGATATTTACAATTTTTGCAAGATGGAGCCACACAAAATTTTAGTAATTTTAACTTCTCAAAGTTAAACGCTCTAGAAAAATACCAAGCACGAATAATTAAGAAACCATCACAGCAAGCCAAACCAATTGATGTCACAGATTTTGATGTCGAGCATTATCAACTGGAATTGGAGCATTTTTTGAAAACTGGTGAACAAACTGGATTTAATGCAGCTAATTATATAGATATATTTTTTGATTAATTTAATTGCTCAAAAATGCAAATTAGGTGTAACACAATTACCGTATCTCCGCGTCTCCGTGTCTTTGCGTCTCCGCCTCAATCTCAATTATTTTTTGATAGCAATATCCAGTTTCATAATTCGGGTCTTGAGTACCAAGTAACCTGTCCCAGAAGGTGAAATACAAGCCATAGTGCAATCTATACTGACGATGATGTATTGAGTGATGCGTTGCACTAATAAACCACTTTCCCAACCAATGACTTTTAAATGATGGGGGGAAGACCTCAAACCCCAGATGGTTGACTACAGCCCATATCGTCATCACCATTAATACGGCTATCAAAGTGATGAAATGAAGCGGGATAATAAAAACTATAACTCCAAAAAAAAGCGCTTGAGCGATCGCTTCTGGTGGATCAAATGCAAACGAACTCCACGGAGTTGGTTCTCCCGAACGGTGATGCCCGTAATGCGTCCATTTGAACAGCTTGGGATGGTGAAACATCCGATGGGTGAAGTAAAAGTATGTGTCCTGAAGAACAAGAACTGCAACAAAACTAACTCCCAAGTACCACAACCCATACTTGTGAAGGTCATTGTACAAAAGAGTCGTTCCCAAATCGTACCCTGAGATAATTAAGGTGCCAGAAACTGCAAAGATGATCGCTGAAAAAAACGATAATTCAATGTCCTGGCGAATAGTTCCACTTAAGGGAGGAAATCGGCGCAAACTTCTTTTCGTGAGATACTTTCCCAAAAATGTATAGAAGAGAAAATAAGCTCCTCCAGCAATGATAAAGTACCGGGCAAGAATGGCTCCGAAGAAGACGAAGCAATAGAAGTAGAAGGAGTGGGCTAGCAATTCAATGTTTCCTCTTTGGAGTCAGATACTCGCGCCCAATCGTCTAAAAATTAGCTAACTACATCAGCCGAATGAACGCAATCCCTGATCTACCATACCATCCTCCCATTTTGCCACGCTGACAGAACTCCCCCTTTGGACTTATTCTATTTTGATAGATTGTTTCAGAATATAAATATATTCTCTAAAATATCCCTAAAATCTAGATTGTGCGAGCATTGCCTCTTCTGGTTGAGGTAATACAGATACTTCTAATGGATCGTACCCTAGCTGTTGAGTAATTCGTTCCCTAGATAAAACACGATACTCCCAGAAGTGTTCTCCAGCAGCACATAGACCTAAATACATATTCAGAACTTGAGGTTTTTTTTGCAGAATCGTCCATAGCTGTTGCCAGAACTGTCTGCGAATTTCTGGTCTGCGTACACCCTGACGCCAAATTATCTGGGCAACAAGTCTTAATCCTTTACCCAAAGGAAATTGCATAGTTTGCTTTCGTCCTTCCAGGGAACCAATTCTCATACATTGCTCGAAACTACGTTTGAGATAGTTTGCAGGTTCATACATTGTCCAAAAAGCCTCAACATACTCTTTGGCAATTTCAGGGATTGGACGAGTAGGAGTAAAGTTCATCAGGGTATTCTGATCCCCAGTTGGATGGCTGGTGCTGTCGAATAAACGTTGTTCGGTCTTGAGGCGACTCCAGAGAGCTGTATTCGGCAAAGCTTGAAGAATGCCCAGCATCGGTTGAGGAATGTTAGTTTCTTCCACGAAAGCTTGAATTCGTTCTCCTGCGCCTGTGCGTTCCCCATCAAAGCCAAGAATAAATCCTGCGTAAATCAACATACCAGCTTCATTGATTTTGCGACAGGCTTCGGCAAGGGGGTTGCGAGTATTTTGGACTTTACGAGTGACTTCCAGACTATCTTGATCGGGGGTTTCAATGCCAAGAAATACAGCATAAAAGCCTGCTTCAGACATCAGTTCCAGTAGTTCATTGTCTTCTGCCAAATTTACCGAGGCTTCAGTAATGAAGGTAAAGGGGTAATCATGTTGCTGCATCCAAGGAATCAATTCCCTCAGAAAACGTTTGACATTACGCTGATTGCCAATAAAGTTGTCATCAACAATGAAGAGTGAGCCTCTCCAACCCAAATCATAAAGGGTTTGTAACTCGGCTAAAGCCTGTGTAGGTTCTTTGGTACGTGGTTTGCGACCATAAAGGGAAATAATATCGCAAAATTCGCAATTGAAGGGACAACCACGAGAGAACTGCATTGCCATCATCAAATAGGCATCACGTTGGAGTAAATCAAAGCGCGGTATGGGGCTAAGGGTGACATCTGGTTTGTCAATGGAGCGAAAAACCCCTGCCGTTTGACCTTGATTGAGTGCTTCTAAAAACTGCGGAATCGTTAATTCCCCTTCATCCAAAATCAGATAATTAGCTCCAGAGTCAAGAGCATCTTGGGGTACAGAAGTGGGATAGGGGCCACCAACTGCAACTTTTTTACCTAAACGCACTGCTTTTTGAATTAAGGCATGAAAATCTGGTTTCTGTACCAGCATCGCCGAAAGAATCACCAAGTCACACCATTCCCAATCTGCCTCAGTTTCTGAAGTGACATTGCGATCGCGAAATCTAATTTCCCATTCTTGAGGAAGGAGAGCTGCAACTGTCAGGATTCCCAGTGGAGGTAGGACTGCTTTGAGTCCAGCAATTTCCATAAAGCGATCGTATGACCAAAAAGACTGAGGAAATTTGGGGTAGAGCAACAAAGCTTTCATAAGAATTTCTGAGTAGAGTTTTAGGTGGACTCTCAAGTAAGCGAATGCATCGGATGGAATTGAACTAAATTAATTCAATTACTTCGCTTAATTGATGATAGTTAATACCTATTAGCGTATCTCACTCTTTGGAAGCATATCTCAGCCTCTAGAGTGATATTTGATTCCCTACCGAGAATAATGCAGAGATGATATTTAGCGAATTGGTTCTACTGTTTCTCTAAATAATCTGACAACACATCAGCTTACAAAGTATAGGTAAACTCCTCTACCAACATCCCAGGAACCATACAACCTCCCAAATGTCGTGATTCATAAGTGCCGACTTCGGGAATAAATTCTTGAAAATTGGTTAAATCAATTAATTTGTCACCCCAAAATTGGTAGAGACTTTCGTCAAAGCGTAAATTTTCAATGGGGGCGACAATTTCGCCATTTTCTACCCAAAAACATGCATATCTTGTCATTCCGGTAATGCGACCATTGGGTAAATCACTCCAGTTCAGGTAATGTAAATTGGAGACATATAAACCTGTTTCTAAGCGAGATAATATGTCTGCAAAAGCCAGATTTCCAGCACAAATTTCGGGCGATCGCAATGATTCACCACTATTCGCCCCGTTGGCAACTTTGCTATATTCTTTGGCTGTACGTGAATTAATTAATGTGTTTGTTAAAATACCTGTAGTAATTATTGGCAATTCTGGTGCTGCCATTTCTCCAAGTTCATTAAACCTCGGCACTAATCCACTTTGAAAGTTTTCTTTCAAATTAAATAGGGAGGAAAGTTGTTTTTCACCGCGCCATAAAGCAGCTAATGAACTATTCCCTTGTTGAATATCAGCTTCACTAACACCACCCCAAGACATCATGGATAGTAAGTCGGCAACTGCTGCGGGTGCAAAGTAGGTTTTATATTGTCCTCTATCTAATTTTTTCGCTGGACGTGCTAATAATTCTAATTGTTTTTTTGCATCTTGAATTTTAGCTAAATAGCCTTGATTATTCCATTCACTTCCAGCAAAAAACCCTTTGACAGCTTGTTCTTCCGGTGAAAATATTGAATAATCTAAGGTGAAAGTATCTGTAACAAACCAATGTTTTTGCCCACAGGAATCAGCATACCCTTTAATGACAATTCCACTAGCGTAGATGCCCGTAAAATCTAATTCAGCAACTGGTTCAAGTATACTTTTGATAACTAAATCAGGATTTAATAAATTACCAGTATTAATTTCTCGACTGGTGTTATTGCCAGATGGAAAAACTAAATAAGGGTCTTGGGGTAATAGGGGTAATTCATCGCGCAATTCCTTCAACGCATTATATGCAGTTTTCCAGTCAATTTCCCAATTACCTGTAAATGTAAATTCCTGATAGCAACTACGCTGGTTATCCATTAAAGTCAATTGCACATAGCCGTCAGCGACGCTTCCCGTTTGTCTGACTTTCGCATTATTAAAGCGAGTAAAATAGCTACGTTCGCAATTTAACTTAATTGTAAATTGTTCGCTGTCTAATTTTTTAGCTAACAATGTTTCCACTAATTTATTAAAGCTAGTTTCTAGTGTTGATAGTTCTTCGATACTCATGGTTAAATTTAAAATTGGCAAATTGGGAATAGAGAATGGGGAATTATAGGAGAATTCAGGATACAGAATACTTTACTTTATCTAATTGCAAAATGCTGTGGGAACTGTAAGTGATCAATTCATGACTAGTAAATAAGTGGCGAAGTTAGCTTTAGCAATCGTTAAATATTTATATCTCACAATCTCCCAACTAATAATTAATAGTTAATTATTTAGTTAATAGCTATTAATTATTAACTTCCTCCCCCAAAGACTTCAACATTGGCAAAGACGCATACAGGGGAACCATGTCCTACCCAGATTGCTTGGTTAGGTTCCCCTTTCCCACAGAAAGGAGTTCCGTACATTTCCCAAGTTGAGGAGTTACAAACCTGGACTAAACTACCCCAAAATTCCGGTGTCGTGGCGCGATAATTAGGGTTACGTAAGGTTTTTGTGAGCTTCCCATTTTCGATCAGTTTGGCATACTCACAACCAAACTGAAACTTATAGCGTCGATCATCAATCGACCAAGAGCGGTTTGACTCCATGTACACTCCATGTTCGATATTGGCGATCGCATCCTCGAATGTACCTTCTCCTGGTTCCAAATTCAAATTTGCCATGCGGTCAATTGCTGGACGGTTCCAAGAGGAAGCACGGGCACAAGCAACTCCAGGAATTCCGGCTCTGGCTTGACTTTCTAAACTACCGACACCACGCTGCAAGATGCCTTCTTTAATTAAATATTCTTTGGTGGCTACGGCTCCCGTGTCATCGAATGCATAGCTGGCGATTTCACCGGGAACTGTGGGGTCAAAGGTAATATTCATGAGTGGGGAGCCATAAACTAAGTTACCAAAATCACTTAGTTTGACAAAGCTACCACCTGCATAATTACGTTCATCACCTAAAATCCGATCTATTTCTAATGGATGTCCGACGCTTTCATGAATTTGCAGCATCATTTGGTCGGGGGCAAGCACTAAGTTCGTACAAGTATCAGGACATTCTTCTGTGTGGAGTAATTCTACTGCCTGCTCGCCAATTTTTTGGACTCGATGCCACAATTCGCCATCACTGAATAACTCCAGTCCGCCCTGGTATGTATGTGCTTGCCAACCGTTACTAGTACGTTGCTGAACAATGCCACCATCTTGGGCAGTGGCACCGTAGTAACTGCTCAAGAAGAGAAATTTTTGATATACCTCAGAGCCATTACTACTAACAAACCAAGTTTCGCGATCGGTGGTGACAATTTCCGCGACAGTTTGCACGATGGTGTCATTAACTTTCAGGGTTTTACAAGCTTGGATGAGGACGTTGTTGATATCGCCGGAACCGATCGCATCAAATGACTTAATATATGGTGAATAGTATTCGCCAACTACTTTTGGACGTGCAGTTGCGGATGTAAATTTATATATTGACCATGCTGTGGCTGCGACAGCTTGTTTATAAGCTGTTTCGGCTGCGGTTTGTAAATCCTGCTGTTGGAGAGAGTTAGTTGCGGCGTAACCGATACAACCATCAACCAAAACCTCAATCATCGCCCCAATTGTCGTGGTTTTGCCATTGCGTTGAGGAACGCGATCGCGCACGTTACGATGGGATGATGTTTCTTTGACGGCTCGAATCCCAATCCACTCGGCGGGAACTTGAATATTATTAATAGCCTGTGTTAATTCTGACAACATAGTAAAGATAATTTAAAAATTACATATAGCCGACAACCAGGGTAAAATCTACAAAATAGTAATTATTCCCAGTTATTGCGCTTTGTTCTAATAACAATAGCAGCAAATAAATTCATAAATTAATAAATACCCTTTTTCCTTATTTCTTTTTCTCCTCTGCCTGGTTGTGATTTCCCAAATAAATTATTTTTGGGCTGACGAAAGAAATATAGCAGCAAATCGCATTTTTAAGGAATTATACAAACAAAAAAGAAAATAGAGACTTTCCCAGGGAAGGTCTCTACGGTGACTATATTCAATTTTTATCGATGCCAGCGAGTGCCCTCTTTACTATCTACTAAGGTGATTCCTTGGGTTTGCAATTCGTTGCGGATTCTGTCACTCTCGGCAAAATTCTTTGTTAGTCTTGCTTGATTACGTTCTTGAATTAACGCTTCAATATCCGCATCACTTAAACCAAAATTATCATCTTTTTCTGCAACTTCAGACTTTGCCTCTAAACCGAGAACATTCGCTAAAGTCACTAATGTATACCAAGCTTTCTGTAATTCTGCGGTAGAAATTCCAGTCTTACCTTCATGCACTAAAATATTGGCTTCCTTACCCAACTCCTTGGCAAGTTCAAATAACACCGCCAAACTACCAGAAAAATTGAGGTCATCATCTCCAAATGCATCAAAACGTTCAATCAGGTTTTTATCAAGTTGGTTTCCAGTTTCCGTAAATCCGACTTTTTCGCCGTACTGAGAACCAAATAACAAACCTTTTTTGAGAGTATTCCAGCTATTGACTGCACCTGCGATCGCCTCTTCGGTAAAGTCCAAAGGTTTACGATAATGTGCCTGCAATACAAATAGTCTCACAGCCATCGGGTCAATGGCTTCGGGGTACTTCGACCATTTTCCAGCCAACAAGTCGCGAATAGTGATGAAATTACCCAACGACTTCGACATTTTCTGTCCATCTACCATCACCATGCCATTATGCATCCAGACATGAGCCAACGGTTTACCGCCTGCACCTTCTGACTGGGCAATTTCGTTTTCGTGGTGCGGGAAAATTAAATCCCCACCGCCACCATGAATGTCAATAGTATCTCCCAAGCGTTCATTAATCATCGCCGAACATTCAATATGCCATCCCGGACGACCTTTACCCCAAGGGGAATCCCAAAAAGGTTCTCCCGGTTTTGCACTTTTCCAGAGAGCAAAATCAAGAGGATATTGTTTTTTGTTACCTTCCGGGTCTTCTTGATCAACGCGACCACTTGCTCCTACCTGCATTTTTTCTAGCTCGCGTCCCGATAATTTTCCGTAAGTGGGAAAACGCTGAACTCGGTAATATACATCACCACTCGCTGGATATGCTAAATCCTTTTCGACCAAATTCTTAATCAAATTCTGGATCGCGGGGATGTGTTCGGTGGCACGGGGGTAATCATCCGCATCCATGACATTCAAGCGACGGATATCTTCAAAATAGGCATCGATAAAGCGATTTGACACTTCTTCCATTGTCGAACCCTGTTCTTTGGCTCGATTGAGAATTTTATCGTCGATATCGGTAAAATTTTGAATGTAGTGTACTTGATAACCACGCCAAAGAAGATAGCGACGCACTGTATCCCAGACAATGTAAGAACGTGCGTGACCCACGTGACAATAATCATAAACTGTCACACCGCAGCAATACATCTTAACCTTTCCTGATTCGATAGTCTTAAAGATTTCCTGACTACGGGTGAGGGTATTGTAAACGGTTAGGGTCATAATTAAAGATAATTCGTAATTGACAGTGACTAAGCAATAATAAGGTTTAGTTACTGGAGACAGATGTCATCCATTCTTCCCTAATGCTAGTGTTTTCTGGACTTGATGCGCTACATTCTCTCTCAAATTTGAGTTTTTGTTGAATAAATGTTGTTGAATTTTTATTAACAATCGTGTTATGCAAGTAGTTACTTCTGAATCGCAAGCAATGGATGCCGCTAAACAAGGAATGCCTGTAACAATTATTACAGGTTTTCTCGGCAGTGGAAAAACAACTTTACTCAATCATATTTTGAATAACCAGCAGGGGTTGAAAACTGCGGTATTGGTCAATGAGTTTGGCGAAATCGGTATTGATAATGAGTTGATTGTCAGTACAGATGATACAAATAATATGGTGGAGTTGAGCAATGGTTGTATTTGCTGCACCATTAATAATGATTTAGTCGATGCAGTTTATAAAATTTTAGAACGTGAAGAAAAAATTGATTATTTGGTAGTAGAAACCACCGGATTAGCTGACCCTTTGCCAGTGGCACTCACGTTTTTAGGTACAGAATTACGTGATTTAACGCGCTTGGATTCGATTGTGACTGTAGTTGATGCCGCGAATTATAGTCTGGATTTATTCAATTCCGAAGCTGCATTGAGTCAGATTAATTATGGTGATGTAATTTTGCTGAATAAAACTGATTTAGTGTCAGAAGCAGAACTCGCGGATGTGGAAAGAAAAATCAACGAAATTAAGGAAGATGCGCGAATTATTCGGACAAAAAATTCCCAGGTTCCCTTGGCTTTAATTCTCAGTGTGGGTTTGTTTGAATCAGATAAATATTTTGAGACAATAGATGAACATCATCATGAGCATCATGCTCATAATCACGACCATGCTGATTGTGAACATGAACATCACGAGCATGATGAAAATTGCGGTCATGACCATCATGAACACGAACATCACCATCATTCAGACCACTTAGAAAATGATGGATTTACATCGATTTCCTTCCAAAGCGATCGCCCATTTGCAATTAGAAAATTCCAATATTTCTTAGATAATCAATTGCCAAAAACAGTATTTCGTGCTAAAGGCATTATGTGGTTTGAAGAAAGTCCTAAACGGCATATTTTCCACCTTTGCGGTAAGCGATTCACAATGGATGATGATGAATGGAAAGGTGCAAAGAAAAATCAACTAGTTTTAATTGGTCAAAATCTTGATAAAGAGACTTTGCTAGAACAAATTAATCATTGTGTTACCATCCCTTCTAATAGTCGCGGTCAAGGTTTTGGGAAGTAGGAAAAGCTAAGATGTGGGTGGGATATTTCCCACCTTTAAATCTCCCACTTTTCAATCAATATGCGTGTCATCATCCAAAGAGTCAAATCATCACAAGTTACAGTCAATCATCAAATAATCGGTAAAATTGGACGTGGTTTAAATTTACTAGTTGGTATTTCTCATGCCGATACTGATGTTGAAATTGATTGGATGGTACGTAAATGTTTAGACTTACGATTATTTCCAGATGATGAAGCTGGAGATAAGTGGCAAAAATCGGTAAGGGAAATTAACGGGGAATTATTAGTTATTAGTCAATTTACGCTTTACGGTGATTGTCGTAAAGGTCGTCGTCCTTCCTTTGACAGTTCTGCCTCTCCGGCAATTGCTGAGAAATTATACAACAGCTTTGTGGAAAAGTTACGTATGAGTGGATTGCGAGTCGAAACAGGTAAATTTGGCTCAATGATGGAAGTGGCGATCGCAAATGATGGTCCGGTAACGTTAATACTGGAAAGATAGTCTTGAGTGGTGAATTTTGGAAGTAATTTAATTATTAGTTGTGGTAGTGTTTTTACGTAAGTAGGATATTCTCCGAAAAAGCTGGATTTGTTGGTTCTGATTGGTGAGAGAATATTAGTTTAGACATAAAAAAACTTAAAGATTACTTATCATGGCTCATATCCAGTTTTCTAGAGGTATTACTGAAGAAGTTGTTCCCGATGTACGTTTAACGCGATCGCGTAGTGGTCAAAGTGGAACGGCTACGTTTATTTTCCAGAATCCCAAAGCTTTGGACAATGAAAGCACGGAGGAAATTACGGGGATGTATATGATTGATGAAGAAGGTGAAATCATCACCCGCGAAGTGAAGGGTAAATTTGTAAATGGTAGGCCCGAAGCTTTAGAGGCCCTCCTAGTGATGAAGTCTGAGGAGGAATGGGATCGGTTTATGCGGTTTATGGAACGTTATGCAGCCGAAAACGGCTTGGAATTTGGGAAATCCTAGGGTTGTCAAGAGCAAATTTCCAGCTTGAGATTGAATCCCAGAGACGCGGATGCGGAGAATTTTATCCCGGCAAAGTGTTTTGGTGGACTACTATTTAAATCAGTTGAACTTCACCTGGACTAACTTTTGCAACTAACTTCCGCGATCGCAATTTATATCGTTTCTCCAAAATCTGACAACACATAAAATAAATCTCCGTGTCTCTCCATCTCCGTGTCCCCGCGTCACCATCTCTCACTTTCTTTTGAAGAATTGGTATTCGTTATTTCCCCCGCAGACTATTTGTTTTCTGCTGCTAGTTCTGACGGGGAAATCAGACCAATTTTTATTCTGGCTTGTGCAGAAATGTTTGTAATTTATCCCATAATGATGTTGACTGAGATGAATTTCGCTGTTGCAAATTAGGTTGATGCAAATCATAAATTGTGGGAAATGTCGCTGATTTTGTATAAAAATTGCTTTTTAATACTTTCGCCAGTTGGTTGTTATTTTCCCGTAATCCTTCGTAGAAAAAGAATACTTCTCCATTAACCCCAAAACTGCGATCGCATTCAATGGCTTGCAATAAATAATCTGGACTAATTGTATAGGAACCCAACTTCATCAGAATTCCTGGCGCTAATTTGGGCAAATTTAGGTTCGTGAATTGCTCTGCAACTAGTTTACGAATAATCTTTTTGTAGCTTTTGAAATCATATCGATAAATTTGGGGATGGATCATATCAACTATTCCCTGTTTTAAACAAGTTGGGGAATCTTGCAGATATTCTTGATATGCCCAATCATGGATATTCGGAGATATGCAAACAACTATATTGGGATTAATGGCTTTGATTTGGTGATAAAGCTTTGCCCAAAATTGAGTCAAAATATCGGCACGCCATTGCAACCATTGTTTATTTTTTGAGTTAGTTGGTGGGTTTTTGCCAAACTGACGATAATAACGTTCTCTTGTACCTTGATCATAGCCCCCTTCACTCGGAAATGCTGGTAAGCGATCGTCTCCTTGAATCCCATCGACATCATAATTATTAACAACTTCTAATATTAAGTCGGACATGAATTTTTGTACTTGTGTATCAAGTGCATTCATCCATTCAAAGCCATTTTTTTTCAGTAAATTTCCCTGAATATCTCGTGCTATCCATTCAGGTTTTTTCGCTAATAACATACCGCCATTTAAATTATAGGAACTGGCAAAACCATATTCAAACCAGGGTATAACCTTCAATCCGACTTCGTGGGCTGCTTCCACAACTTCTGCTAACGGATCACGTCCGATAAATTGCTGGTTAATTTCGATCCCAAATTGCTGACGCATAAGTTGACTGGGGTATTGCGTTGCGGCTTTGTTCCAAACAACTGGGAAAACCACATTAAAACCAGTTTCCGCCAGAAATGCCATTGCTTCAGTGATTTGTGCTTGTGAGGAGAGTACATTACTATCAGTTGTGGTGAGCCAAATACCACGTATTTCTATGTTGCTCATGAGATATAGGAATCCGGTTGGAATTTTGGACAAAAGTAGGTATCGTAGGGTGCGGCAAGACTAAAATGAGGTAGTAAAAAGGTTTGTAGTTGCGCTTCAAACTAAAAATCTAATGCATAACTTTAAGATTGCCACGCTAGTACGTGTGTTTAAGCGCTAAGCGCAGGCTACGCCCACAACAATCAAATAGTCATCCTATATCAATAGTTAATGATTAATCGGCTTTGAATATAAAAATATGAAATATTTATTTTCAATTCTCAGTAGTCATTATTTTTCTTTATAAAATTATTCTTCATAATAGTAAAAGTACTTAAAAAAATATTGTAAAGAATATACAACAATTATCGACATTATTAATCTTGATTGTTACAAACCTTTAGCAAACTATTGAATTCCCCTAAATACTGATTATTTTTTAGGTACAAATAAGTTTGAAATGCTTGTTGCCTAAGCATTTAAGGAATATAGCTCAAGCATTATACTTTTCTTAATAAATAAATAATAGACACTTTATCGACTGAACTAATGACCAAATAACAAATAGGTGTAATAATAAAGTCGTGAGGAAAATATCGAATAAATCTGCTGACCAAAGGGGCTTTTATGATGATGAAACTATTCGCGGCTTTAACCCTAACGACTCCCCTATTTTTTGCTAGCGTAGTTAGCGCTCAAAATTCAGTTCAAAATCCACAGTTGCAACAACTTTTGCAAACACGTGAATGTATGAAATGTAATTTAGCTGGTGTGGATTTAAACGGTGCCCACTTAATTGGTGTAGACTTGCGCGGAGCCAATCTTAAAGGTGCCAACCTGAGCAAAGCTAACCTTGAAGGTGCAGATTTGACTGGTGCTAACTTAGAAAATGCAAACCTTAGTTCTGCATTTGTTACAAATGTTAATTTAAAACAAGCAGACTTGGACGGAGTAAATTTTAGCAACGCCACAATCCACAATTCTAATGTCTATCAAGCATCAATGAACGATTTAAATATTGAGGCTGCTAGTATTGAACATACTGCAATCGGTGTTGGTGGTGAAGGTGGATTGAATATTACCGATTGGGATTAATTACAACTAAATAGTTTCATAGCTTAATAGCTTTAAAATTTGGAAATGAAATAGTTTAGACGAGCTTAGGAGGAAATATGCTGTTAATCTCAGTATTTCTTCTAAGCTCGTTTTACAATGTTTAATAATTGATTGCGTCAGAAATCCCAAGACAAAATTATCTCTTGATTAATATCTCCATTGCTCATCCACAATTAGCTCAGGTTTTAGCCTTGTGATACTTGAGATAATGGGCTGAAAAATTGGGTAAATTCTCCTTCTTGAAATGTTTCTTCCCAATTTGCAGGTAAGCGTCGAGGATTGGGGTTGTCTTTCGTGGGGACACGCATAAAAATATAGTCGCAATTGACACCATCAAGATTAGTTTCGGGTGTAATTCCCCAATTTTCGATAAAGGCACCAGTGAGAATTGCACTGCGAAAATCTGTACCATCGACTTGCGATCGCATAAAATTAACCCTAGCCAGGTTAGCATTTTGTAGGTTCGCATGATTTAGTTTTGTCCCAATCAAGCTAGCATCCGCAAAATTAGCACCACGCAAATTTAAACCCTGTAAATCCCAACCATCTAAATTCTTGCTTGGTAACTCTTTAGTCAATAGTAATGTTCTAATTTTGCTATTACTCAAGTAGGATTTGCCAATCATCGCCACATTTAACTTAGAAACTTCAAACCAGTTAGTGCGGGTTAAATTAGCCCTGAGCAAATTTGTATTTTTTAACTTAGCACGGGTAAAATCAGCATCACTTAAATTGCTGCCCTGAAACTTAGTTCCATAGCGAGTCACCAGAGATAGAGCTAAATCGCGAATTACAGTTTGTTTTTCGTCTTCAAAAAAAGCACGGCAGCCAACATAAGCCGAGAGCAGAATCACAGAAATTGCGATTGCGACTGCAATACCTCCGGCAATTGAATTTACCCGAGAAGCCATTACCGCAACAACACCAGATACTAAAGCTCCAGTAGAAATTGTCACCGTCACAGCCAATAAACCAGCTATCGCTCCGGCAAGTACAACTGTTCCCGCAATTGCCACAGTTCCAAGAATAGTTGCCAATACAGCCACAGCACCCGTCACAATAACTGCCACAACCTGCGCTAACTCCATCGCTCCGGCATTTGCAGTACCTCCAGCCCAGGTGACTGCCACAATTCCCGCCCAGCCGACAGCAGCAATACCAGCACAAGTAACTGACAAAGCCATAAAGCCGAAAGCAGCACTGACACCTCGGTAAATAGTAATTAAAAAGAAGATTGCTAAAACAGCAACACTAACGATACCAACATAAAGATTTTCGCGGTTGCTATCTAACAGTAAAATTCCTACCAGCGAACCGCCGATTGCGGAAAGCAATCCAGATAAAGCCGAAAGCAACAAGGCAAATATGACTAAAACAATAGCCCAACGACGTTGCAATCCCGCTTTCGCATGACTGAAGTTTGCATCCTTAAGATTTGCATCAGTGAAATCCGCACCTCGAATATCCGAGTAGGAGAAATCAGCACCTGCTAAATTTTGTCCCTTAAAGGATTTACCCCTGAGTTTGGCGCGGCGATAATCTTGAGCCATGTTTAATGTCACATGCTGAATTTCAAAAAAGGAAAAAACCTTTTGGTTTTAACTATAGGTTGTAGATTATCAGGTTTTAGGAACTTTAATCATATTTAAAGGGTATTGATGATTGACTTCAGGAATTTATCTTTTCCCTGTTCCCGAAACTCCCTAATCCATTACACACTCGGCTTTTAAAGCCTTTTCGAGTAAATCTTGATACTCTTTATTTTTAACTCGATATGCGCCAAATCTTTCTAAGTGCGGATTCATCATTTGGGCATCGAATAACACAAAACCACGCCCCCGCAAGTGTTCGACTAACTTCACCATTGCGACTTTAGAGCCATCAGGAATCCGAAAAAACATCGACTCACCAATAAATATACCAGCGATCGCAATTCCTAAAATACCACCAGCGAGTTCGTCACCTTGCCAGGTTTCAAAACTATAAGCCCAACCTGCCTTGTATAATTTTCCATAAATACCCTTTAACTCATCCGAAATCCAAGTTGTATCACGATTCGCACAGCCCTCTACCACAGCATAAAAATCGCGGTTGATAGCCACATCAAAGCGTTCTTGGTTCAAAACCCGTCTTAACGACTTTGGATAGCGAAAACGCTCATCCAGAGGTATCAAAGTTCGATCGCGACTTCCGTACCAACCCAGGCGATCGTGTTCATCAGCCATGAGAAAATAACCTTGGGCATAGCCTTGAATCAAAGTAGCGACATCATATTCCATAACAAAAAATTGGCGATGGGCAATGGGTAGTATGCAGTGGATAATTGGATAATACTTATATGACTTCTAGCAAGCAATTATTACTTACTATGTATTTACAACTAAGCGTCAACTATAAAGTATTACTCATCTAGTCCCCAATGCCCTATGTCCTAAATAATTAATCAACAAAATTATGACAGAACCAATCCCAGCTATTACACTACTCCCTCCAGAAAACCCCCAACAGGAAGGAACCTGGCTGCAAAAAAATTTACATAAATGGCTTGACGAGCAATTTATACCCGAAGCTGTCAATCAAAAAATAGCCGAACGTGCAGCTCAAATATTTGTGCGCCAGCGAATGGAGGGGGAAAACGACTTAGGTTCGCTGGTATTAGCGATTGTGACGGAAATGCAAGCATTCGACTTTTCCAAAAGCTTTTATGGAGAATTTGCGATCGCTAATGCCGTTAGCGATATTCTCCTGGAAAGTCTTGGTATAGACAATAGGTGTTGCGGACAATAAAGTTTGGGGATTGCCTAATTACGGGATGATTTGGGAACTTGCAGAAACAGTAATTATCCACGTCAGCCAGCACATCACATATGATTCAGCAACCCTAACTTTGTCATTGGTCATTGGGCATTGGTCTTTTGTCGTTTGTCTTCTGCTAGATAGAACTATAACCAACTAACCAATGACTCATACCTAATACCTAATAACCAATAACCAATAACTACCAGCTAGACTTCACAACCCCAGGTAGTAAACCTTCGTGTGCCCACTCGCGCAAAACGTTGCGGGAAAGACCAAAGTCGCGATAATAACCTCTAGGACGACCAGTTACCCAACAACGATTGTGTTTGCGAACTGGGGCGCTGTTGCGAGGTAATTGCTGGATTCTCCGATGAATTTCAAACTTTTTCAACGGATTATCAGCAGTTCTAAACTCTTCTAGTAAAGCTTCGCGTTTATCAGCGTACTTTTCTACCATTTTGGCGCGTTTCTTCTCGCGCTCAATCATACTCTTCTTTGCCATTACAGTCCGTAAACTAAATTTTAGACAGCATTCCCTATTCTATATCAAGGGTTAATAATTAGTGGTTAATGGTTATGAAAATTGGGTAATCCTATCCCATACCATTAGATGGGCACAAATCAGCTAACTCGCAGCGATCGCAAGCGGGATTTCTGGCTTTACAAATCGCCCGACCATGATAAATCAGACGAATTGACCAATTTTCCCAATCTGGCTGTGGTAACAATTTCATTAAATCGCGTTCGATCCGAACTGGGTCATCATGTTCTGTCAAGCCTAAACGATTAGTCAACCGCTTCACATGAGTATCAACTGTTACCCCAGCATTAATGCCAAAGGCATGTGCTAAGACAACATTTGCTGTTTTCCTCGCAACCCCTGGCAGCTTCAATAAATCATCCATCCGATTTGGTACTTGCCCGCCAAAGTCCTTCATAATCATCCGACAAGCACCTTGGATATTTTTAGCCTTGTTGCGATAAAAACCTGTTGTCCGTACCAATTCTTCAATTTCCCCCAAATCTGCATTTGCCAGACTTGCGGCATCAGGAAAGCGAGCAAACAACACTGGTGTCACTTTGTTAACTCGCTCATCTGTACACTGAGCAGAAAGAATTGTTGCTACTAGCAGTTGAACTGTTGTGGAATAGTTTAAAGAGCAAGTAGCATCGGGATAAAGACGTTGCAGACGCACAAGAATTTCCAACGCCCGTTGTTTTTTTGATGACCTTTTAGATGGTCTTTTTAATGAACTTGTCGGGGTAATACTCACTTCGATGCCTGACTCAACTAAACAGATTGCAACAGGTTATTGAAACAATGCTTCTTTCACGATTAGAAAAATACCTAATCCCAAAAGTAGCATTAAACCCGTTTGCATTACACCCTCTTGGATGCGGTTGGGTAAGGGTTTACCGCGCAAACCTTCGATTAACAAAAATGCCAATTGCCCGCCATCCAAAGCAGGTAGGGGCAAAATATTAATAATTGCCAGGTTAATGCTAATCAATGCCCCAAAAAAGAATAGATTACCAGTATCGTTTTGAGCAATGCTAGCACCAATTTTTACGATTTTGACAGGGCCTGCGACTTGTCCAGCAGTTTCACCGAAATTCGTAATTAGCTGACCAAAACCACCAACAGTCCCAACAACTATTTGCTGGAATTTATTGGCGGCGACACCAAAAATCTCAGAAATATTTTGAGAACGACGGTAAACGGGTTTGCCATTAGATGATAATCTAATCCCGATCGCTCCTTTTCCATCTTTACCAGGTTCAGGGGTTAATTTGAGATTCAGTCTCTGTTCTTGACGTTGAATTTGTAATGCAATTTCTTGGTTAGGATTATTTTGAATTTCTTCCCTCAATATCGACAGCGAATCTTGAGATGCGGGAATTTGTTTGTTATTGACAGCCAGAACAATATCGTTGTCTCTAATTCCTGCGGTATAAGCAATCGATTTTTCGCTAGCCGGTTGGACAACTGTACCCGGTTGATACTGAAGTCCTTCAGGAATACCAATAATACCAAGTTGTAAAACTAGTAATAGGTAAGCGAAAATTAAATTGGCAATGACACCAGCACTAATAACGATCGCCCGATCTAAAATAGGACGATTACGCAGTAAATTTGGGTCATCGGCAGGAATATCGCTGTCGGGATCATCATCAGGAAAACCCACAAACCCCCCCAACGGGAAGGCACGCACAGCATACTCAGTTTCCGAACCCTGATACTTCCACAGTACCGGGCCAAAACCGAGAGAAAAGCGATTAACATGAATACCTTGTGACCTTGCTGCAATAAAATGACCTAGTTCGTGAACTAGGATTAAAACAGCTAAAACTGCGATCGCCGCTAAAAATGACATAGATTAATTTTAATTAACATTCAGCTACACTTATCCATTCTAAAGCGTGTATCTGACTCAATCCTCCCCAAAATGTATTATTTCGGTATTGGGTAATCCGCAAAACATGGAGCGACATCCATCTCCCATCTCCCATCTCCCATCTCCCATCTCCCATCTCCCATCTCCCATCTCCCATCTCCCATCTCCCCATCTCCCATCTCCCCATCTCCCCATCTCCCTATCTCCGCGTCTCCGCGTCTCCCCATCTCCCCATCTCCCCTTACAATACCTCCCGTCCCATAAATGGTTGCAGGACTTCCGGAATGCGAATAGTACCGTCAGCTTGTTGATAATTCTCCAACACAGCCGCCATTGTTCTACCAATAGCCAAACCTGAACCATTTAAAGTATGCACAAACTGTGTGCCCTTCTTGCCTGATTCCTTAAAGCGAATATCTGCACGACGTGCTTGGAAATCCCCACAATTAGAACAACTAGAAATTTCCCGATATTTACCTGAAGATGGCAACCAAACTTCTAAATCATAGGTTTTTGTCGAGCCAAAGCCCAAATCACCTGTACATAACTCGATAACTCGATAGGGTAATTTCAAAGCTTTTAGAATCGCTTCGGCATTACCGACTAATTTCTCCAACTCTTCAAACGAAGAATTGGGGTGGACAAATTTCACCAATTCCACCTTATTAAATTGATGCAAGCGAATTAAACCCCGCATATCGCGTCCGTAGCTGCCAGCTTCGCGACGAAAACAGGGAGTATAGGCACAATGATAAATCGGTAAATCCTCTGCCGACAGGATTTCACCCCGATATAGGTTCGTCACAGGCACTTCCGCAGTCGGAATCAACCACAAATCATCCGCCGCACATTTGAAGCTTTCCTCAGCAAACTTGGGTAATTGTCCAGTTGCTGTCAGCGAGTCAGTATTTACCAAAATTGGTGGAATGACTTCTACATAACCAGCCGCAATTTGAGTATTGAGCATAAATTGTATCAATGCTCGCTCCAAAGCCGCACCCGCACCAATCAGAGTAATAAAGCGACTCTGGGCGACTTTAACTGCACGCTCAACGTTGAGAATACCCATTTTTTCAGCAATTTCCCAGTGAGGAATAATGCCTACATTTTTGGGTATATACTCATCGCCCCATTTACGAATTTCCACATTTTCTTCTTCACCTCTACCCAAGGGTGTAGATGCACTGGGTAAATTGGGCAGCGCTAAGACAAGCTGTTGAATTTGCTCTTTTAATTCTTTCTCCTGCGGTTCCAGTTCACTAATTTTCGCCTTCATCACTTTCCCTTCTTCGCGCAAAGCTTCAATTTCCGCACCTTTTGGATCGGCACCAGCTTTGATTTTTTGGGGAATCTGGCTAGCAATTTCATTCCCACGCGCTTGAAGTTGGTTTCGCGTTGCTTCCAGTTCGCGCTGTTTTTGATTTAATGCCAATATCGGTTGAATATCGTACTTGTCACCGCGACTCATTAAGCGTTGTTGTACTAATTCTGGATTTTCCCGTATTTGCTTGATATCTAACACAAAAATTCTGCTCTTATTTCTAATTAATATATTCTTGTCAACACACCAGCATACAGCATACAAGCAATGCCCAGGTTATTGATTTTCGCGTATTGTCGTTGGTAATGGACATAAAGTGCCCAAATTTTACCGTAGCAGTACTTTGAGGCAAATTTATAATTATCAAGCCCATAAAGTCATGATTAGGCTTAATCTTTTATTAATCTTGGGATTAATTTTTTGATGAATCGTGCGATCGCTCATCAAATCTCATCAACTGAATAAGTATATTAACTGAATACTTGCTTTCACCAACATCAACAATTTGTCTTAATCCGTAATTTGTGATTGGGAATACCTACAGAACCTGACCCTATCCTCGTTATTCCCCAATTTCTACTTAGTAATCCGATTTAGTAACCAAATCGAGCCTACTAGTCCAGCAAAGTGTGCTGAAACTGTATTGGTGTTCGCTTGAACGACAAAAATATCGAGTGGCTGAATGATGCGACTGGGGTCAACTTGGGTTATCGTACCGGGAATAATTTGGGATACTGTCAGTGATTTTGTTAACAAAATCCCCACAATCGCCTGCGCTCCGATAAGCGTTAATAATATCCCCACCAAATGCACAATCAACCCCAAGCGTACAACTTGGACTGTTTCTAATTTGCGAGGACGATTACTCGGATTTGCCGAATCCAGTTGTCTACCAATACGAACGTAACGGAAAGAAATAAAAATCCCTATTCCTAAGGCAACCAATCCACTAATTGCAAAAAATATACCCAGTCCAGCCCCCGGATTACTAGCTGTACCAGCCGTCCCAACAGCCCTAGAACCAGCGCTAAAGCTAGCAAATAATAAAATTCCCCCCGATACCAAGCCTAAAACCAACTGTGCCCAAAAGGTAATCCAACCAGTGAGACGAAAAAGTTTGGCGATCGCTCGCAGTTGCGATTCGGATGTTTCTGACATAACTCAACCTTCAATTCTAATCAGCTTCAACGCTCTTTGTATTTCAGCTTGTCGCATTTATTTAACTTAACTATCGCACTTCTCTACCTACCCCTCAATCCTCTGCAAACAAATCCCATCAGGAATAGGACATTGTCAACGATACAGAGAGGTAAAAATCATTTTATTCCTCTATCCCCACGTCCCTCATTTCCCCTTCCCATTACTTTCGGTAATTACTACCCTAGAAAGTGTTTATTAAGTTTTACAAAAAATATCGCATTTTACCTTTAAAATAACTTGGGTGGCATTTTATGCTTAAGCAAACCAAACTCACCTGGCATCACTTGACACACTGGTAACAACATTCGCTGTTATCCATCCGCTCCTCACCACACCACATGCAAGGTCGAGATAAAGACGCAATATACTGTGTCTTAACGGTTTACGCTCCCATCTCACGGTTAGTCAGCGTGAGAGAATGTATATTATTTGCGCTGTGGCATTATAGCCTAAGTAGCGTTATATACTTACCAATCTAGGGGGTAGCACTATATACTGGCTACAGAGATTTTAAGCTCGCTAAACCCCCAGGCATTCTTTTAGCCATTCACAAACCATGAAACTTGAGGATATATATCAGTTCTTTGAGAATCCTCCGCCAACTTACCTGTGCCAAGAACTAGCAGTTTGTTACATTTTGTCGGTTTTGCGAGAGGGAGAATCTTACGGTACCGAGTTGATCCAAAAACTAGAGCAAGAATACCCAACCTATCGACTTTCGGATACCGTGCTTTATAGTGCGATTAAATTCCTCGAAGACGAAAAGGCAATTACTGGATATTGGAAGAAGCTCGAAGGGCGAGGTCGTCCTCGACGTATGTACCAAGTCTCTCCCGAATGGCACAGGCAATCGAGAGAATTAGCCGATTTATGGCAAGAGTACATCAAGGGGAGGTCAAATTCATTAATAATTAGTAATGAACCAATCGCCTCCGGTGAGTAACCGCTTTTTATGGATAATGCTGTTCTGCCATCTACGTTGTTGCTAACTTTGCTGTTAATTGTTGGGCAAGTTTTTTTTATACGAGCCTCGACTAAAGACCGCACTGAAAAAGCACAGCTTGTTTCAACTCAGGAGGAAGCTATTCTTTTACCTCTGATAAAAGAATACTTCCAATCACGGTACTACCGAGTGGCAGAGGTAGACCCCGAACAAAACCAAGTCACATTTGAAGGGTTTGTCCGACCTAGCTTATTTTTGGCAGCGTTCTTAACGCTGCTAGCATTTGTCGGCTGTCTATGTCTTGCCTTGGTTTTGTCGCAACTTTTTCCAAGCTTTGGTTTTGCTTCTTTAGGGTTGCTGCTTCTGTCTCCTTTAAGTGGATTATTCTATTGGAAAAAAGCTGGAAGACTTGAGAAAGTTGTGCTGAAGGTGGAATCTCCCACCAACGATCAAGATTTCTCAAGTTTTATAACTGTAGTTGCCCATCGCGACGAACTCAATGAGTTACAGCAGGCACTACAATTAAAAATTGGCTAATGACTGCTGCTATCCAAAATTGTTATTGAGTTAGGCAAGGAGCTCTTATTACTGAATCGCTAATTGAGGCGAAAGGTTGAGGAAGCGACTTAGCTAATTATCACTAATCTCCACGACAATTGTCGTGGAGAAAAGCTGTTTATTTGAAAGAGTATATGACTGTACTTATAAACCTCTTTCTCAAATTGCAACAGACTCGTATAACTTTACTTGCTCAAGCAATTCCATTGTACGAACAATCACAACTGCCGCTAATGGGTTCAGTCAATTCAACTTTTTCAATTTCAATTTCAATTTCAATTTATTCAAGTTAAGTTGACTATTTTCCTCGATTTACCTTAGTCCTAAACTTAGTCGTAGAACGCCCCTTACGGAGCATTGCTGGCAATCAAGCTACATCATTAAGAAAAAATGAATTTTTGAATAAAAGTCACCTTTTTGCCAGTTAATTATTCTCAAGGAGTGAAAAAATCTCTCAGAAAGTTGATCCAGTTTCTCGATAGTTTCGATAGTTTACCGAGCAGCTAAAGCAAGTACCTCCTGTCCTGGCGAAGGCTCCAAAGTTCTCAAACTGGGAAACAAAAAGTGGTTTTCCTCAACATATTGAGCACCGAACAGACCTTTTTCAGCCCAAAAATATCGGTCTGTTGTATGCTCATTCCGCTTCACGAGTAGCAATGCGGGTGGCGCTATACCTTCGGATTGAATAAATTTTCTTGCTGCCGTTACAGGTTTATCTTCGCCACTCTCGATACTAAACTGAGGCACGTGCTCTAGAATTCGCCGTCCTTCCTGGCGACGACGGCTCTTCCGCTTGCGTCTCCTTGCCAAGCTAAATTCCTCCTCTTTCAAGCGACAGTTTGTAGTTATAGCTACAAAATCCGTCGTCATTATAAAAGTTCTAGTCTAAAAAATCAACTGCTTTTAAAGTATTGATACAACTAAAGCGATAACTTTAAAGGTAGATAAATCAAAAGCGATACAATATATATTAATGGGGAACAAAGAATAATTTAAAAGATTTTGTTAATATTTGTTAAAAAGAAAAAGTTTATCCTTGGATGTCTTACTTATAATCGGTAATTTATTGAGCAGAAGCTAAAAATGTCAATGTCTGCCAGTTCGGAGTTTGTTGCTCTAGCTAGAGAGCAAATGGCGCTGTTAGCCCAAGGGCTGGGAGCATCTTTGAGTGTTTTATATTTAACACAGGAATTAGTTCAGTCGCCCACAAAAGAGGCAAAGTTAGTCCCTGTAGTTGTTTATCCAGAAAACTCTGTGTTGGGGCAAATGCATTCGATTGACTGGGTGACAATGGAGACTGGATATCCAAGTTGGTTGGAAGAAAATAGTCAAGAAAATCGAAACCCCTTATCTTTTCCAAGAAGTCAAAGATTGCTGACAGGGGGAGAGAATTATCTTGAACCATCAAGGGAATTTGTTGACAGTAATACCAGTTTTTCAGCAGGCTTACCCGATCAAGAAATACCAGATTTGCAAAATGAATTGTTATTAAATAGCCTTCGTGAAGCCTTTCCAAGAGAAAATAGGGTTGTTTTACCTCTGATTCATGAAGATATGATGATGGGTGTATTGGTGACGACTCGCAATCATCGGAATTGGAACGATCGCGAATTGAGCGAAATTAAACGAGTTGTGCAAACTATTACACTCGCCTGTATCTTGGATCGAAAACAGGCATGGTTACGCCAACAGTTGCATTCCTCGCAGGTTTTACAGGAAAAGCAGCAGGATTTGCTCGATAACTTGTTACATCAGTTTCGTAATCCACTCACAGCATTACGAACCTTTGGGAAGTTATTAATGAAAAGGTTGCAACCAGGCGACAGGAACCGGGATGCGGCTGAGTCGATTGTCAGAGAGAGCGATCGCTTGCAAGAATTATTGCAAAAATTTGAGGAAGTAATTGACTTAACAGATCGAGATTTAGCAGGCTTATTACCAGTAAATAGCCAAATACAGAATCAATTGGTCGTTGATGTCTCGCTGCAAAAACAGCCAAAACCAGCATTATTATTACCAGGCTCTGATGAGACAGTTACCGAATGTAACATTGCGGATATATTGAAACCTTTGTTAGATTCTGCAAGTGCGATCGCTCAAGAAAGGAACTTGGAATTAGTTACAGAAATTCCTGCTAACTTACCCAAAATTAAAGCAAATACAAAAGCATTACGTGAAGTTTTAAATAATATTATTGACAATGCCTTGAAGTATACTCCCGCCCAAGGGGCAATATTAGTACAAGCGGGACAAGAAAAGAACAGAGATCAAAATCAAAAACAACTCAGAATGCAAGGAATCTCAATTAGTGATACTGGTTGCGGTATTCCTCAACAAGACTTAGAACATATTGGTGAGAGACATTACCGGGGAGTCCAAGCACAAACAGAAATTCCCGGAACAGGTTTAGGTTTAGCAATTGCCAAGCAGTTAATAGAAGAAATGCGGGGTGAAATTCAAATTTTTAGCCCCGCCTTGAACTCAATCATTAAAAACCCAGCCACTCCAGGAACTACCTTTATTATTTGGTTGCCCATTTGTTGTTAATTATTATTGGTAATTATTTGTATGGTTACAATCAAAACCAATCAAGAGAGTGTAGTGGGATGCACTATACTCTCTTGAGATTTTATTTTTAATTAAACCAGCGATATCAACTACTAACTATTTCAACGAAATTTGTAAATTTTGCCCGATAGTCATTTGTAAATCGGTGTCGGGGTCAATTACAATCAAATCTACACTCTTCTTGCCGAAGAAAGCACCAATCAAACCACCAATAGCAGCACCACCGAGAACTTCCTCAGTTGCGATCGCTCTATCACCTGTGACTACAGAGATTGCTGCGGCTGCACCGGCACCATAGACAGCAGTCTTTAAGGCAGAACTTAAACGGCTACCTTGTTTGATGGTTTCAATTTTGGTAATCGGTTCAGATTGAGCATTAATTGCGTATTCTTGCCCGTTAGTTAATATCAATTTTTCTGCAACAAATTGCGAGCCTTTTTCACCTTTGACTGGCTTCAATTGTCCAACAACTTGGCTACCTGCGGGAATAATAACTCTACCTTTATCGGTGACTACATTTTGCGATACTGTCAATGTCAAAGGTGCGGTTTCATCTTTGGTGACAACAATTTTCTCGGCTTTATCATATTTGACAGGAATCGCAGTTCCTTGAGGAATAACTATTGCTACTGGGCTTTGTTCGTCATTCAGAGCAACGATGAATGGTGAGTTAATTGCAGCAGCTTGATTGCTACTAACTAATGCTTGATAGATAAATGCTGCAACTTGGGCACGGGTTGCTACTCTATCGGGGTTAAGGAATTTGAGATTGGGATAGTTGACGACAATCTTGTTTTCAGTGGCTGCGGCAATGGGCGATCGCGCATAGTTAGAAATGTTTGGAGAATCGTTAAAATACTGTAGTGTACTTGCTACATCGTTTTGAGCGCTATATTCTAACCCATTTGCCAAGGAAACCAATACTTGTTCACGAGGAATTGCTTGGTTAGGTTCAAAACGGTTTCCGGGATATCCAGATAGGAAACCTGTAGTATAAGCTTGTTGAATCGCGCTCGCAGCCCAATAACTGCTATTAACATCTACAAAACGAGTTCCTTGGCGGATTTGGTTTTTTTGGAAAGCTTTATTAACCATTGCCGCAAATTGAGCGCGGGTTACTTGTTCATCAGGGCGGAACGAACCATCTGGAAATCCAGCGATAACTCCCCGTTGTGCGAGTGATTGAATGAATTGTGCAGCCCAATAGTTTGATTGCACATCAGAAAACGAAGTTGCTGTTTGAGCAAACGATGGCGCAGGTGCAACCATAGGTGCAACAGTACCTGCGGTGATTCCCATAGCCATGAATGCAGCCAAGCCAGATTGCCAACGTTTTGTAACAGCCATTGTTTGAATTCTCCCCTTAATTTCTTTGTTTTCTGTTAGTATTTTTGACTTTTTTAGAAATGTCTTGTTCCAGTTTTTAAGATGTATGCAAATATTTTTTTGCTATTACTTTAGCTCATTGATATTTGTTAATGGTCTTATTTACCAGTCTTTTCCAAATCCATTTTTTCTATAAACTTATTAAAATTTAAATCACCAATTGCGACATAGATATACAACAATATTAAAAGATTAATAGTTGTATTTCTCTAAAAGAGATGAGTGATTAATTTGGATTTGGTATACGCTCGAATTTCCTTTATTCGCTTTCACTAATCACCAATATCTAATGTAAATAACCTGATTAGTTTGGTTTAGCTACAGCGATGATATAAAAGTCTTTTTCTGAGCCTGATGTATCTAATGACGCAGTATAAATAAAATTGTTGCCAGTAAAATTAGATATTTTTGATTGAGAGAAGCTGACGGAGGAATCAGCGAGAGGGAAGAAGTAAAACAACTATAGATGTTCGCCAAGATTACTTAATAGAGAATATAATCTTGACGTACTCCTCCTTCAAAATACGGGATATACGCAGGCAAAAAGTAATTGACTTTAACGACCTATCATGTCGCTTGATACCAAGACGGCGAGAAGTACAGAAAATTAATGGTAACTGAATTATCCAGGGTTAATATTAATTGTTTACCCTAAAATTAAAGCGACACTCCAATTTAGAGTATCGCCTTGGGGGATGTTTCAAAGTGACAGTTTCAAAATCTCCAGTCAATTGACTGAACTAATGTTAGTTACTAAACCTAGTAATTGTAATTGTTGGAATTGTAATAGTAGCCATTATTACGACTCATAGATACAGTTAATGGTGAATCTAAACGCAGGGTTAAATCGCGTTGGGTATCAACAGCAATTAAATCTGCTTCTTTACCACCTTTAATGACACGGTAGATACTACCGGCCGCACCACCAATTAATAATTCACCCACTCCAATTCTTTTGTCCCCAGTTAAAAGTCCAATTACAGCACCTGCTGCTGCACCATAACCAGCATCACGGAGAATTTCACCCGTTTGTGGTCCTTTTTTCACTTTTTCTGTCCGGGTAACAACATCAGAAGATGCATCTATTGTCTTCTTGTCACCATTGGGTAATTCGATTTCTCTAGCAATAAATTGTGCCCCTTGGATATCATTAGAGTCACTTGAATTGTTCGAGTTCCAAGAATCACGTCTTCTTACAGGTACAAATTCACCCCTAATTTTACTATCACGAGGAATCAAGATATTTCCACCATTGCGATCAACTAGGTTTTGAGAAACCACTAGTGTCGCTTTCATTGTTTCCCCTGGTACTAGGTAAATTTTGTCTTTGTCATATTTGGTAGGTATTCTTGCACCTCTGCTAATTGTAATATCGCGGCTATTGTAGCCATCATTTCTTGGTTGCCCAATTCGATATTGAGCATTTGCTGGCGAAAGTATAAATACTGGCGCAACTGTGCCTGTTGTAATTGCGATCGCCATCATCGCTGCTGTTCCAGATTTCCAACTGTTAAGACGTTTCATAACCAATTCCTTTTGCATCTCCAGTTATTTTTACTGACGTAAAGTTACGGAGTTTGTTTCTAATATTTTGCTCGTTCTTTTCTGTCTATCTTGCGGAATATTCTGATAGATATAGCAATTATATTTGATTTGCAAAAAAGCTTACCTCAGATAACTGATATATTTTCAATTTTACTAAAATTATTCCCAATGCCAGCATAGGAAGACTTTCACGTACTTATCCAGAGAAGTAAATAAACAATTTGGGACTGATATAGGCATTAGTAAATACCTATAAACATTTCAGCTATTCTCATAACCAAAATAGAAAAAGTTGCCCTCACAAATATTTGTAGAACTGGAGCTTAATTATCTGCATCATCACAGAAACATCCATGATTTCATCCAAATCACTTTTACCTACTAAATATCATGCTAAGTGACAGCCAAGACGTGCAATTTTCAGATTTGTTCCGACTCTGTAGTCTGGAATACTGAGTGAGTAATTAGGAAATGGGCTGAAGCGCCACAGAAGCCACTCCGTATTTAGTTGCAGTATCAAGTGATATGGTGAATTGTGAAGGAAGAATTGCAAATTTCCCTTTTTTGCTGTTCGTTGGTTTAGCTACAGTTCCAATTAAGATATACGAGCAAGAATAGTAATTATTTAACAATGCAGCTTCTCTGCTGGTAATGCTGCCAATATGAAACCTCGTATAATTGTTTGTGGCTTAGGGCGTACTGGATATAAGATATTTCGCTTGCTGCGTCAACAAGGTGCGTTGGTGGTAGGTATTCATAATCGTTCTATCCCAGGTGAAACCGCAGGAGACGTAATTATCGGTAATTTACATGCAGCTAGCACCTTAAAAGCTGCTGGGATTGAGTGGGCACACACTTTGGTAATTGCCACTTCTGACGATGCGGTAAACTTGTCGGTGACTATGCAAGCTCGTGTACTGAACCCACGTATTCGCATCATTAACCGATTTTTTAATACTAACTTGGGCGATCGCCTCGATCAAACTTTGCCTGAGCATATGAGTATGAGTGTGGCTGGTTTGGCTGCTCCTGTGTTTGCCTTTGCGGCACTTGGGAATAAAGCAATTGGACAGATTAAGTTATTTGACCAAACATGGCCCATTCATGAAGAATATATCGACAATAAGCACCCTTGGCATGGTCGGCAAATCGATGATTTGTGGGATAACCGATCGCGGATGTTAATTTATTATCTGCCAGTAGAGGGCGATATGGATTTAATCTCGGCGGTTACTTCTAGAACCAGGCTAAGAGAAGGCGATCGCATTATTGTTGGTAGTAAACCTCGTGTGCGTTCCAGTCGTCGCTCGTTAATTATCAAACTCTTTAAAGTACTCACAAATCTACGTCAGTTCCAAGAACACGCACAGTCTGTCGTGGGAATGACAATTGCCCTATTTTTAATTATTGCGATCGCCACTCTCATCTATACTTCTACTAATAAGACTGTCTCTATTGTTGATGCTTTATATTTTGCTGTCGGGATGATTACGGGCGCAGGTGGTAATGATAAAGTTGTGGAGAATGCTCCAACCACTGTCAAGTTATTCACCGTGGTTATGATGCTAATAGGAGCCGCAATTATTGGTTTACTGTATGCACTTCTCAACGATTTCGTTCTCGGTAGCCGTTTTCGGCAATTTCTAGATGCAGCCCGCATTCCCGCCAAAAATCATTACGTGGTTTGTGGTTTAAGTGGGACTGGTATAAAAATTGTGCAGCATCTGCATACAAGTGGACATGATGTAGTTGTGCTTGAACCTGACCCCAATAACCGCTTTGTGAATACTGCTCGCAGCTTAGGAATTCCTGTCATCAATGGCGACGCAAGCTTTCCAGCAACCCTGCAAGCTGCACACTTAGCAACGGCGGCAGCCCTCATCGCTGTCTGTGGCAACGATGCAACAAATCTCGAAATCGCTCTGAATGCCAAAGCTATCACTCCAAAAGTACCAATTATTGTTCGTTATGCAGACCCGGATTTTGCCCGCATAGCACAGCAAGTCTTTGATTTTGATGCAGTCCTCAGTCCCGCAGAACTAGCCGCACCTGCATTTGCCGCCGCAGCATTGGGGGGACGTGTTCTGGGTAATGGGATTACTGCGGATAGTCTCTGGGTCGCTTTGGCAACATTAATTACAATCGCTCATCCCTTTTGTTGTTTGAAAATCGAAGAAGCGGCGATGTTGGCTGATTTCGTGCCGTTGTATGTAGAAACAAATAATAAAACCTTACATGGGTGGGATTTACTTAATACCTATTTATGTCCTGGTGATGTGCTTTATTTAACTATGCCAGCAACTAAGTTACATATGTTGTGGCGACATCCATCGTCGAAGGCAACTGCTAGTTAGTTAGTTTGTTACTTCAAGCTATCAGCCTTTAACTGCCTCTGCTATGCATTTTCCATCCAAGTCAGGCATTTTTGCATTTCCTGAGCCATCGTTGAGGTATCAGTATGATACCTGCGTCCGTGTCCTGGTAATACCCATTCAAAAGAGTAATCTAATAAACGCCGCATTGATTGAGTTTGCTCGCTAAAAGAGTACCAGCAGAAATCCCGAAAAGCAATTAATTGTTGCAGTGATTTCGACCAAGCCAAGTGGTCACCTGTAAAGAGATATTTATTTTTGTAGAGTAAAACTGTATGTCCCTTGGTATGTCCGGGAACGGGAATAATTAGTAAATCGGGAGATTGTCCAGAAATATCTGAACCAAAAACATCTGAGCTAAAAACATCCGTACCAGTTAATTGAATTTCGACATTCTCGGTTCCAGAAGTAATATCCTCCCTGTGGAGGATACGCTGACAGTGAAAATGTGCGGCAAATTTTTCATGATCAGCAACATCATCGCGATGGGTTAAATACATATATTTGATTCCTCCTAGCTTTTCTAACTGCTTCACCAAAGGAGGAGTAAACCGAGGAGAATCAACTAATATATTTCCTTCTGGTCTTTGAATAAAATAACTTGCCGCAGCATAGGATTTTTCCGAATGATAACCGCAATGATAAACATTTTTGTCAATTGCGATCGGCAAACTCGACTGTGCGATTTTAATATCTTCCGGTTTTTCGACAGTGCCAATCGAACTTGTGGGACAAGATAGTAAAGCTTGAAGTGCAGCAAGTCTTTCTTCTGCGTTTGTCGGTTGCTGATAAACAGCAGATTGTTCACCTTTGGCAGTAAATACGCTTGGAGCCATCCAACGGCAAGTATCGCAATCAATACAAGTCGTATCCACGTAAAAGTCTCCGTTTACGTTTTCAGAACGACGTTGATTTAAATGTGCCATATCAAAACCCTTTTGATTCGTATGACGATCATAACAAAGGCGAAGCCGTTATGACTTTAAAATTATCAAGAATTATAAATTCACAACCTCATCACAAAAAAAACTATTCCTCCGCAAAACCTGATCGCGTTTGCGGAGGAACATAAGTTAAGATTTAATTTTCCAGCCAATTTTTAACCTAGAGCGAAGCTACGAGTAGATGTAATTGATTGACTGCAAAACTAACAACATTATGGGTAATGGGGAGACTATCAACCACCATACCCAAACACAAAAGCATCATGTAGGAAATGGAATAAAGAAACAATCCTTTCGCGGTAGGCTTGTCCTCAGGATTTTGTAATAATTGCCATGCTTTATGGATAAAAACAATACCCAGAGATAATGCGATCGCGCCATATAAAAAGCCGCTTTCGTGTAATGGGTAAATAAGCAACATGCTTGCAAATACTGTGACTAACGTATACCACCAAATTTGCCAGACTGTCGCCTTAGCACCAGCAATTACTGGTAGCATTGGTATCCCGACTTTTGCGTAATCATCCCGTATCATCAATGCCAAAGCCCAGAAATGGGGAGGTGTCCAAACAAAGACGATCGCAAAAATTAGCCAAGCAGCCCAGCTTAAGCTACCTGTAACCGCAGCCCAACCGACTAAAGCCGGAATTGCGCCAGCAGCACCACCAATCACAATGTTTTGGGTACTGTGACGTTTGAGCATGTGGGTATAAATAAGAATATAAAACCCAATACCAGACATTGCCAGCAAAGCAGCTAACAAGTTGGCGAAAACAGACAATAGAGTAAACGAAAGTAAACCGAGAACAACGGCGAAAACTAGAGCATCACGAGGTTGAACCTTACCTGAAGGCAAAGGGCGGTGGCGCGTCCGCTCCATATCATAATCAATATCGCGATCGTAGACACAATTAATTGTTTGGGCACTAGCAGCCGCCAAAGTACCACCAGTTAAAGTCACCAACAATAGTAATGGGTCTACCTGTCCTCTAGCAGCAATCCACATGCTGCCGGCGGTGGTAATCAGTAGTAAGGGAATAATTCGCGGTTTTGTGAGTTGGTAGTAGCTCTGAACCACTTGGAGAAAACTTTGGTGGTGGCGAGAGACATTTGTCTCAATCATCTTGGCACTAGTTCCTTATCTAAAATAATTTGGGCATTGGGAATTAAATGATGTAGGGATGAGGAAAGTCGAAGACAGGGAGAATGGGGCAGAGGGAAAGTCAGAATGAATGTTAAATATTTCTTATATTCCCTTGTTGCTTGCTATCTCCTCGTCCCCTTGCTTCTCCTTTTCCCCTTTCTTCCTAACCCTTTTTATTAATTTGATTCTGCTGTCTGCGAACTTGTTGAATTTAACAAGGTATTAGCAGAATGCAGACTAACTTCGTTGTTTAATGCTACGTCACGCAGTGCTAGAACAGTGAAAACAATCAAAGTTCCCAGCAGTGTTGCTCCAATTGCTTGATGTAAAACCGTTAGTGGTTCAACCTGTAAGTGCAATCTAAAAGTGGCGATCCCTAAGAAAATCTGAAGAATTAGTAAACTACCAGCCATATTTGCTAGACGGCGCAAAGCCGGGTGTAAAGCTGGAGTTCGCCAAGTAATCAACACAACTGCGAGAATGGCGATTGTGGGCGGTACAAGTCCCAAGATGTGACTGTACATAACTCCGCAAAGTTGATATCCGGCAAAACATTGGTGAAGTGCCCAACGAGAACCAACAATCGCCCCTAACAAACTTTGCCCATAAACAAAAATGGCTGCTGTGAAGCCAATCCAAGGCAACTTCCCGGCAGTTCCAGTTCCTTGATAGGGAGCTAAAGCTGTGCCGATAATTAAAAGAGTAGTAAAGAATAATAACGCTGTTCCCAGGTGTGCTGTCACGATGTCAAAACGTAACAGTTGTGTGACAGTTAAACCGCCCAACACGCCTTGGAAAACAATCAGAAATAAAGCAAAAGCAGAAGCCCAAGGTACCCAGTTGGGTAGGTGACGGCGATACCAAAAGCTGATGGAAGCCAGGGCGATCGCGCTAATTCCAATCAGAGCAGCATCGAGTCTGTGAAACCATTCCAAAAATACTTGGAGGTTCATCTGCTTGGCTGGTATAAGTTCACCATAGCACAGAGGCCAGTCTGGACAAGCCAGTCCAGCATTCATCACGCGGGTAGCGCTACCGATTGCCATCAAAATCAATGTGGCGATACACATTTTCCACACCAAGCGACGAATCTTATCCTTTGGCTGTGCTTCGGCTTCAGTATTCTGTTGTTGTAGAACAAATCCGCTCATCTTCAAGATACCTTTTGCTTGGTCTGTCGCGTTTTCATCAGGGAAAGGGAAATCATAGGGGTAGAGATACGGATAAATTTTTTGTTCCTGCTCCCTACTTCATCCCGTCTATTTCACCCTAACCCATAGATTTCATCACAGATATCAACTCTCAGTTATACTTTGACTTGATGTAATGACTATTAGCCTAAAGCTTTACAGATTTTTAATTAGTTAGGGAGTAACGGCTCCCATGCTAACGTAGTCTCAAGGTTCCGTTGAATTCACATCTATCCCTTGGCATATCTAGTCAATCCCCGCTTCTGAAGATCAGTATCCACATCTAAAAAATTAATAATTTATTCAACTTGTTTCATGCCATCTCTGATACGCTCGACTACCGTAGTAAGTAAGCAGTTCTGTCCATAGTAGTAATGTCGTTTACGTTTATTTACCCGTGAAAATTCCAAGTTCAATCTGGACTTTACTCATTGGCATCCTGCTGACCCTAGTCAGCCTCTGGTACGGTCAAAATCATGGCTTGTTACCAATCGCCGCCTCCAATGAAGCAGTTTTGATAGACGGTTTGTTCAACACAATGATGACCGTTTCTATAGGTATATTTTTACTTGTAGAAGGTATTCTAATTTACTCAGCTTTTAAGTATCGTCGTCGTCCAGGTGATGATAGTGATGGGCCTCCAGTGCATGGGAATGTGCCTCTGGAGATTCTTTGGACGGCCATCCCCGCAATTATTGTTATTGGTATTTCTGTATACAGTTTTGAAATATATAACGATATTGGTGGATTTAGTCTCCATGGTGGTCACGATGCACCGATTACCCTATCTACAGTCAAAAATAAACCGGGATCAGCGATCGCAGCTACGTTAACTGAGACGGCAAATCCCAATGAGGATCATGCCCATATGGGAATGCCGCAGCAAACCACAACTCAAACAGTTGCTCAGTCTGATGATGCGGGGATTAACGCTAGTCCCGAAAACGCCAATAAACCTGCCGATTTACTGGTTAATGTGATGGGCATTCAATATGCTTTTATTTTTTCCTATCCCGAAACGGGAGTATCTTCCGGTGAATTGCACGTCCCCATTGGGCGGGAAGTACAACTCAATATGAGTGGTAGTGATGTCATTCATGCCTTTTGGGTGCCGGAATTTCGTCTTAAACAGGATGTTATTCCCGGCAGGGAAACCACAGTCCGGTTTACGCCCAAAACTGAGGGAGACTATGCTCTAATTTGTGCCGAGTTGTGTGGACCTTACCACGGAGCCATGCGTACCCACGTGATTGTCGAACCACAGCAAGCTTTCGATCAGTGGATGCAAGAACAATTAGTCGCCAATGCCGGAAATTTGGATCAAGCAGTAGCAATGAACCCCGCAAATTCTTCTGTATCTGAATTCCTCGCACCTTATACCCAAGAGATGGGAATTAAACCTGAGGTATTACACCAAGTACACCAGTAGTTAGTTAACGGGTAATGGGCAACTTGCATTTTTGTCATTTCCCATGCTCAATTAACAACAGAAATTTTATGACAACAGCACAAACCCAAGAAAACCCAAGTCAAGCTGTCAAGCTGGAAGAACATACTGTGAGGAAATGGTGGGATTTTTTCACCTTCAGCACTGACCACAAAGTAATTGGTATCCAATACATTGTTACCAGTTTTGTTTTTTACTGCATTGGTGGGGTAATGGCGGATATAGTACGTACTGAATTACGTACTCCTGAAGTTGATTTTGTTACTCCCGAAGTATATAACAGTCTGTTTACCCTCCACGCCACAATCATGATTTTCCTCTGGATTGTGCCCGTGGGTGCGGGATTTGCAAATTACCTGATCCCCTTGATGATTGGGGCTAGGGATATGGCTTTTCCCAAACTGAATGCAGTGGCATTTTGGATGATTCCCCCGGCAGGTTTGATGCTGGTTGCGAGTCTCGCCGTTGGTGATGCTCCTGATGCCGGTTGGACTTCTTACCCACCCTTGAGCTTAATGACGGGCAAAGTGGGTGAAGCCATCTGGATTATGAGTATTTTGCTATTGGGTACGTCGTCAATTTTGGGGGCAATTAATTTTGTTGTCACCCTTCTGAAAATGCGCGTTCCCAGTATGGGTTTTTTCCAAATGCCCCTATTTTGCTGGGCAATGCTATCAACTTCGGCATTAGTTTTGATTTCGACTCCGGTTTTGGCAGCAGGTTTGATTTTGCTGTCTTTTGATTTGATTGCCGGAACATCATTCTTTAATCCCACGGGTGGTGGTGATCCGGTAGTTTACCAGCATATGTTCTGGTTTTACTCCCACCCTGCCGTATACATTATGATTTTGCCATTTTTTGGTGGAATCTCCGAAATTATTCCCATACATTCCCGCAAACCGATATTTGGTTATAAAGCGATCGCCTATTCGTCTTTGGCAATTAGCTTTCTCGGACTCATTGTTTGGGCGCACCACATGTTTACCAGTGGTATTCCTGGCTGGTTGCGGATGTTCTTCATGATTACCACCATGATTATCGCCGTGCCTACTGGGATTAAAATATTCAGTTGGTTGGCGACAATGTGGGGAGGCAAAATTCGCCTCAACAGTCCGATGCTTTTCGCCATGGGATTTGTGGGTACATTTGTGATTGGCGGTATCAGTGGTGTGATGTTAGCTGCTGTACCTTTTGATATCCATGTTCACGATACCTATTTTGTTGTTGCCCACCTACACTATGTATTGTTTGGTGGTAGTGTTCTGGGAATTTTTGCCTGTATTTACCACTGGTTCCCAAAAATGACTGGACGTATGTTCAACGAATTTTGGGGAAAGGTACACTTCGGGTTGACTATTGTTGGTTTGAACATGACTTTCTTACCCATGCACAAGTTGGGTTTGATGGGAATGAACCGACGCATTGCTCAATACGATCCCAAATTTACCTCGCTCAACGAAATTTGTACCTATGGTTCCTACCTTTTGGCGATTTCCACCCTCCCATTTATGATCAATATGATCTGGAGTTGGTTATACGGGAAAAAAGCTGAAGATAACCCATGGCAAGGTTTGACATTGGAATGGATGACAAGCTCCCCACCAGCGATCGAGAATTTTGAGGTGTTACCTGTATTGATGACAGAACCTTACGCATATGGTTCGGAAAATGCATTCCAAGAAGTACCGTTATCCGATCCAGAACCTGTATTATCAGGAGGTCCGAACTCGGTATTACGTGCGGAACCTAACGATCCATATTCATCAGTAACATCGAATAAGAACGAGTAGTAAAAGTTAGGAATGAGGAGTGAAGTAGATGATAGGGATAAAAACCAGTTGCTTCACATAGAAAGTAATTACGGGAGGAGAAAATCCTCCTGTCAAAGTAGAGGATAAATGCAGATGAAGATGTACCTCACTCCCATCAGAAACCCTGTATCTGCGGTTAATTCTTAACTCCCGTTCCTAATTGCTGAAATTGTCCTCATACTTGATAAGTATTTACACTTCATGCAAAGCCCAACCATTGATTCAGCCAAAACTGAGCTTAACCATCACCATTCTGCCCAAGTATCGCATCACGAAGAACATCCCGATCATCGCATGTTTGGTCTTGTTTTCTTCCTGATTGCGGAAGGCATGATTTTCATGGGTTTGTTCGGAGCCTATTTGGTACTTCGCTCTTCAACTCCTGTTTTTCCCCCCGCAGGCACTCCCGAATTAGAATTATTACTGCCTGGAATTAATACTGTAATTCTGATTTCCAGCAGTTTTGTGATTCATAATGCCGACACCGCCATTAAAAAGAATAATGTCAAGGGAATGCAAATTTGGTTTGCCATCACAGCATTGATGGGAATTTTCTTTTTATGTGGTCAAGTTTACGAGTATACTCACCTCGAATTTGGTTTAACCACGAATGTATTTGCCAGTGCATTCTACGTGTTGACAGGATTTCACGGTTTGCACGTCACAATTGGAGTCTTGGCGATTTTAGCAGTTTTGTGGCGATCGCGTAATCCTCAGCATTACAGCAATGAACACCATTTTGGTATCGAAGCGGCTGAATTATATTGGCACTTTGTGGATGTAGTTTGGATTATTCTATTTGGTTTGCTCTACTTGCTGTAGTGGTTCGCCAACCCAGAATTGACGGGTTGAGATTGACTCGGAGATACTGAGACGCGGAGATTTTTATCCCTGCAAAGTTCCCTTGGTGAACTAATAGAATTTCAAGATTAATTCAATTAAAATTCCAGCAATAATGTGGCTTATGTCCCCAACTTTTTTTACAGGTTGGGGATATTTAGTTTCAGACCAAATATCAGTAAAATTACTTGCTTTTGATGTTACATTAACCTCAGCTAATCACTGACAATGAAAATCTTGTCCTTCGGTTATTATTAAATTTTTTCCCCCATCCCCGCGTCTCCCCATATCCCCATCCCCGCGTCATTCTTAATCAAAGATCACATACTTCGCCAAATATATACCCTCTTGTCAAATCCTCCCGTAGCCAAAGTTTGACCATCAGGGCTAAAAGCGATCGCACTTACCCAATCACTATGTGCATACAAACTGGTAATTAATTCTCCCGTATTTAGATTCCAGAGCCTCACCCCATCGCGTCCCGCAGTAGCTAAAATTTCACCATCAGGATGCAGCGTCATAGCATTGACCCAATCGGTATGCCCTGTTAGGGTGCGCTCGATTTTGCCAGTGTTGAGATTCCAAAGTTTGATTTTGCGATCGCGACTAGCACTAATTAAGGTGTTACCATCACGAGTAAAAGTGAGACTACTAACTGTATTGGAATGCGCCACAAATCCGCGAATTACCTTACCAGTAGACAAATTCCACAACTTAATCACACCGCTACCATCACCACTCGCCAACATTTGACCATCAGGACTAATTGCCAGCGTATAAATTAAATTATCGTACTTTGTCAAAGTCCCTAATGGACGGCGTTGTAATAAATCCCATACCCGAATTCCATCAATTCCCCCACTAACTAGCACTTTGCTATCAGGAGTCACAGCCAGGGACATGACATTGGTGCTGTGGTTGACAAAAGAACGTAAAAAACTATTGTCCTTAAGATTCCAAATATTAATACTGCTGTCGCTGCCGCAACTCACTAAGTTTTCTCCATCTGGTGAAATCAGCAATGACTGTACCGCAGTTTTTTGCGCTCTATTAATAATCCCTTTTTTTCGACCCTTAGCAACATCCCACAACAGAATATAACCATCATTCTCCGAGCCACCACTAGCTACAGTCAAACCGTCAGGACTAAAAGCCAGAGATTTGATGCCGCCAGAATGTCCTTTGAGTGTGTAGAATAATTGCGGATTTGCAAATCTATTTCTCAGTCCGGAAGTTGGCTTCGTGTCAGTTGTACTTTCACCTATCGCCGCAGCCATTTTCGGCATCGGCTTCACCACAGCCAACCCAGAAAATGCGATCGCACACAGGTTAACGGCTGTGAAACAAGCCAACACCACCGAGGAGCGAATGAAAATATTTGCCGAAATCTTAGCCCTTATTTTGTTTTTTGCCATCGCCATCACTTCTCACTCAATTAAATACAGGCAACATACTATACAAATATATTTCCCATATTTATCTTCGGTGAAAAAGAAGCGAAAATTAGTCACCAGAGACTACTGAGGAGGCTTTTTCTTCTGAACGCTTAACATTGGTAATGCAGAACTCGAAGAACGAGGCGGTAAATAAAGCTGTGAAGCGGTTTCTGCTTCTTGTAAAGGTCGATTTTGTTGGATTTTGAATAATCGCCAGCATAGCGTTAAACCTGCTGTTCCCAAGCCAAACGCAAATAAAGACCAACTATCATCAAATCCACCAATCAGCGCATCAATAAGTCCCATTGTAATTAGTACACTCACAATCGGGTCTTTACGGTATGCGGATTTCAATAAACGAGGGAATGCAACATTCATCACAGTTGGTTTTTCTTAGCCCTTATATATAGTTTTGTGGAAATTTAAGTGGAAATAAACTTACTTGAATAAATCTACTGGAAATACATTACCTGCGATCGCTTTTTAGACAAAGCTTTATCAGCTTCAATTTCTATTATAATTTTGACATTCTCAGCAAGTATCTGTACCCATATACCCCTGAGAATACCTCATAACCTCAAAACCAGCCGAAAAATCCAGCTGGTTCTCAAGTGTCTAATTCTAAATTACAACTTTCAGATTCGACTTTCCGGCAATCTTAGCGCAAACCGAGCCACGATAATACGCCTTTGTCGGTTATATATTCTATAACAACGATTAGAAGAAAACCAATCATTGCCGCTCGACCATTTAAACGTTCTGAATATTCATTAAATCCAAACTTGGGGTCTTCCAACTTGGGGCTAATGCTAGGTTGTGGTTGAGTCATTATTTTCACACCTCTTCTGGGCGAGTTTAAGTTTAATAAAGCAGTTTTTGACAGGTAATCATTGGGAAAAGCTTGCGGATTGGATTGAGACAAAAATTTGACTCGCTTTTATTTCCGGCTTGTGACTTTTCAGACTCAGCTAATCACATTGTTATTGAACGCTAACGCATTGCAGCTTCAATTATTCATTGCGATCGCTGAGTTTACAAAAATTAATTTTTCTTTATATATTGTAGTTACACTTGGCTAATAGTCAAGAACAAGATTTGGAATTGCAGGTTGGCATGGGCATTTTATGGGTATGCTTTGCATCTTTGCCTTTTTCTTTTGTATTTTGGGCATTAAGTATCTTTAATTTCAAACTGACAACCTGGGCTAAGAGACACTAAACTTAAGCAAAAATAAATTCAGAGGCAGTCAATGGAAATTGGTGTTCCCAAGGAATCGAAAGACCAAGAATTTCGAGTTGGGTTGAGTCCTTCCAGCGTGCGTGTGTTAACAGAAAGCGGTCATCGCGTTTTCGTGGAGACACAAGCGGGTAATGGTGCTGGATTTAGCGATGATGATTACCGTATTGTTGGTGCAGAAATTGTGCCGACACAAGAGGTGGCATGGAATCGCGAGTTAGTTGTAAAAGTTAAAGAGCCTCTAGTTTCAGAATATAATTTATTACAAAAAGGTCAAATCTTATTTACATATTTACACTTAGCTGCTGATCGAAAATTAACTGAACATTTAATTGACTGCGGTGTAACTGCGATCGCTTATGAAACCGTAGAACAAGCTGGAGCAAATCGCTTACCATTGCTAACACCAATGAGTATTATTGCGGGGCGCTTATCGGTACAGTTTGGAGCCAGATATTTAGAGCGTCAGCAGGGTGGTAGAGGTGTATTGTTAGGTGGTGTACCTGGGGTAAAAGCAGGGAAAGTTGTAATTTTGGGTGGTGGAGTCGTGGGGACAGAAGCCGCTAGAATTGCCGTGGGTATGGGTGCTCACGTACAGATATTGGATGTGAATGTTGATCGCCTCAGCTATTTGGAAACCTTATTTGGTTCACGGGTGGAGTTGCTTTACAGCAATTCGGCTCACATTGAAGCTGCTGTCAAAGAAGCAGATTTACTCATTGGTGCGGTATTAGTTTTGGGTAGAAGGGCACCAATACTAGTACCTCGCGAATTAGTTGCAAAAATGCATCCTGGTTCAGTGATTGTTGACGTTGCTGTTGACCAAGGTGGATGTGTAGAAACTTTACATGCCACATCTCACACAAACCCAGTTTACATTGAATCAGGTGTGGTTCATTACGGCGTACCGAATATGCCTGGTGCAGTACCTTGGACGGCAACTCAAGCCTTGAATAACAGTACTTTGCCTTATGTACAGCAACTTGCCAATTCTGGCTTGCAGGCTTTAGAAATTAATCCTTCCTTGGGTAAAGGTGTGAATGTACAAAATCATCGCTTAGTGCATCCCGCAGTCCAAGAAGTATTTCCAGATTTAGTTAGTAGTTAGTTAGTAATTAATTGTGTAATTAACCTGAGTTTGGGTTAAGAGTTTGGTGTCAATTTGAATTAAAAAGCCTTGAAATTCGTCGAACCCCAAAATTTTGTATTTCCTATTGGGAGGGGGCTTGGGGGACGGTTGCGTCCGAAGTTTTGTGGAAGGAAACCTTCCCTACAAACTTCACCCAATCGGGGGTTTGGGGGAGAATCCCCACCGAAGTTTGGGGGAAGAAAATCTCCCCCCCAACTTCTCCCAATTCTTGGTTTTAGCTGTGATAACAGAAAAAATATCAGTTGCATTCAAACAATTGCCCTGAAATTTGAACAAAGTAACATCACAACACCTATCTCTGCTTATCCCGAACTCAGTTTAATTAATTAATTTTGAACTTAGAAGCCCGGTTTCTGTGATGGTAGAGAAACTGGGCTTCTGCCACATACCACATTCTCACACTTGCCAATTTTCACCAATGTGAACATCACCGCTAAGATAAAGGTATCTGTATTGCGATTTGTATAGTTAGGATTACTCTGTCATGGCTGCCGCAGTTTCGATTCAAAATCTCAAAAAGCGCTATGGGACGGTTGAGGCTGTCAAGGATGTATCCTTTGAGATAGAACCAGGAGAAATTTTTGGTTTACTCGGTCCCAATGGTGCAGGCAAAACAACTACTTTGCGGGCTTTGTGTACTCTAACTACACCCGATGCAGGCAAAGTCGAAGTATCTGGTATTTCTGTAGTCGAAAATCCGAAAGCAGCAAGACAACGCTTGGGTTATGTGGCACAGGAAGTCGCTCTCGATAAAATACTTACTGGTCGAGAAATGCTGCAACTACAAGCCGCACTATACCATTTACCTGCGGCAGTGACAAAGCAGCGCATTAACACAGTAATCGAATTACTGGGGTTACAGGAATATGCCGATAAAAAAACAGGTACTTATTCGGGTGGGATACGCAAGCGTTTAGACTTAGCTGCGGGTTTATTACATGCACCCGATGTCTTAGTTCTCGACGAACCCACTGTTGGACTTGATATTGAAAGTCGATTTATTGTTTGGGAATTTTTGCGAAAATTGCGGGAAGCTGGAACCACAGTATTAATCACCAGCCACTATTTAGAAGAAGTTGACGCACTTGCCGATCGCGTGGCGATAATTGATCGTGGTGTAGTTATTGCCGCAGGGACACCATCAGAATTAAAAGATAGAGTAGGAGGCGATCGCGTCACACTGCGGATTCGCGAATTTTCCCCTCCAGAAGAAGCCGAAAAAGCAAAGGATTTGTTGAAATCTTTGTCTTTTGTCCAAGAAGTAATTATTAATAGTGCTCAAGGTAACTCACTGAACTTAGTTGTCACACCACAAAATGACACCTTAATCACCATTCAACAAGCCTTAAATAACGCTGGTTTACCGATGTTTGGCATTGCCCAATCTCGCCCCAGCCTTGACGATGTCTATTTAGCAGCCACAGGACGCACCCTTATGGATGCAGAAATGGCAGCAGTGGCGAATCGCGATCCCAAAGCAGAGAAAAAGCAAAATATGAGATAGGGAACTGGATGAGGGGACGCGGGGATGTGGGGACGCGGTGACAAGGAGGAAAGAGGATAAGAAGAAACTATTTTTCATGTCTCCCCATCTCCCCATCTCCCCATCTCCCCATCTCCCCATCTCCCCATCTCCATTACAAAATGCCAATTCACCCAATTCAAAATTATTATGAGTAACACCTTAACACCCCCAAAATCAGACCCAAAATCAGATATCAACTGGCAGCAAATCGCATCTCCGCAACTTTATCAAGATGCTGCACCAGCTAATTTTTTGGGTGAAACCATCCAAGAAACCCTAGCGCTGACAAAAAGACTATTCATCCAATTACAGCGTCGTCCTTCAACCCTATTTGCAGGAATTATTCAACCTGTAATGTGGTTGGTGCTATTCGGTGCTTTATTCCAAAATGCACCCAAGGGCATTTTCGGGAGTACGACAAATTACGGACAATTTTTAGCTGCTGGTGTAATAGTATTTACTGCCTTTGCTGGGGCATTAAATGCTGGATTGCCGATAATGTTTGACAGAGAGTTTGGTTTCCTTAATCGCTTACTGGTAGCACCTTTAGCATCACGCTTTTCGATTGTATTTGCATCAGCAATCTTTATTATTAGTCAAAGTTTATTACAAGCTGCTGTTATCGTTGGTGCTGCGGCATTTCTCGGTGCAGGTTTACCCGATGTTGCCGGGTTAGCAACTATTGCCTTGATAGTGTTTGCCTTAGCTTTAGGTGTTACAGCCTTGAGCTTGGGTTTAGCCTTTACATTACCGGGACATATCGAACTCATTGCCGTGATTTTCGTGAGTACCCTACCAATGCTTTTTGCCAGCACTGCATTGGCACCTTTGTCATTTATGCCCAATTGGTTACAAGTTATTGCCACCATTAATCCCCTCAGCTATGCGATCGAACCGATTCGCTATTTGTATACCCATAGCAACTGGGGATTGAACAGTATTGTCATGCGATCGTTTTGGGGTGATGTTAGCTTTGGAGGTGCATTGCTAGTGTTGGTTGGTTTTGCTGCTGTAGCATTAATTAGTATTCAACCACGCTTACGCAAGACACTTTCTTAGAATAGAAACAATCATTATTACCTAGAGTCAACCAAGTAAACAATTTAGAGTGTTTGAGGGGCAAACTGTATGAAAATTCGTTCTTTAGGATTAGCGATCGCTTTTGGATTAGGTTTAGCAGCTGTTGCAGTGCCACAAAAAAGCATGGCACAATTTACCAATCCGCAAAACTATGATCAACCCAATGCTAACGATCCATTTAGCCCAGGTGTTGAACAAAATGGATTCAGCATGTTTCAATTACTCCACAATGCCCAATTAGGGATTGGTAGTTACAACCCAGATTTTGCTAATCAAAAACGTCAAGAACTTGACCAAGAAGCAGCATCATTTTTTACCAGACAACGGCAGAGAATGCAACAAGGTAATGTACAACCAAATAATCAATCAGGTTCGCCAGTGATTAAGCTAGAGCCGTCATCTGGTCAGTAATATTTTGTTTATTTAACTTTTGGGTAGGCATTTCTTGTCTGCCCATTTTTTTTGATTAATCCAGGGGACTCCGCACACCCTTGCCACCACGGTTAAGTACATGGGTATAAATCATAGTGGTTTTGACATCTTTGTGTCCAAGTAATTCCTACACCGTGCGGATCTCATAACCATTTTGTAATAGATGAGTAGCAAAACTGTGGCGAAACGTATGACAACCGACCTTTTTTGGAATTTTTGTGGCTCGAACGGCTTGTTTTAAAACTTTTTGTAGACTACTTTCATGGAGATGATGGCGGCGAATTTCGCTACTACGGGGGTCTTTGGATATACTACCGGAAGGAAAGACAAATTGCCAAATCCAATCATACTTTGCTCTGGGATATTTTCTCTCTAATGCAAAAGGTAGATAAGCTGAACCGTAACCTTTCTCTAAATCTTGTTGGTACAGCAACTTAACACCCTGTAAATGCATTTTTAACTCTTCTGCAATACTTTCAGGTAACATAGTTACTCGGCTTTCGTTTCCCTTCGTATCGCGTACTGTTATTTGATTTTGCTCAAAATCAATATCTTTAACTCGTAAACTTAGCCTTTCTGTTAACCTTAAACCAGTGCCATATAGTAATTTGATTAGAAGTTTGCGTACTCCTGATAAATTATCGATAATTGCTAAGACTTCTTCTTTTACCAGGACAGTTGATAAATATTTAGATTTTTTTGCTCTAACTGCATCTACTTTTAAATCTAAATCTTGTTTTAATAAATAGTTATACTGCTTAGCCTCTGGTGAGGACAGTATTTCAAACGGCTTATTCTTGCTTGAGAGTGGCGTATCTTGAAATCCCCTGGTATAAATAAAGGGAGCATGTAATCGTACAAAAGTATCATATTTACTTTATGCATCTTAAGACTGTCTTCATCCGTTTCTACAAATCATTCAACGATGACTTTTTGAGGAAAAATGACGACAGAGTTAAGCCCAAGCCTTGGGAAATGGTGGGAAATACCTTCTACCCGTACATTGAAGTGCCGATTGATCCTAAAATTACAACGGTTGTTGGTGCAAACGAGTCTGGTAAATCGCACCTACTGAGCGCGATCGAGAAAGCTATATCTGGCGAAGAGATTCAGCGAAGCGATTTTTGTCGTTACTCTCCTTTCTTTACAGTTAGGCAGAATGAATTGAAGTATCCTGATTTTGGCTCGGAATGGTCTACTCCTTCCAAAACTGAGGAAGGCAAGCTTAGAATGATTGCTGGAATTCCGGAGAATGTTAGATTTGATCGTTTTTTGATTTTCAGGAAAAACATCTCTGAATTGACAGTTTACTTGCCGGAAAAGGGAGATTACAGACCTTACAGGATTGACCAAACTAAGGCTGATGACTTGCAGGATCTTCTTCCAGTTCCTCTGAAGATTGAATCAAATATTGCTCTTCCAGCCAGTGTACCAATTAAGAAACTAGCTCAACTTGGAAAAAGAATTGATCCGAATGGCAGAAAATTTGAAGTTTTGGATAGAAAGCAGAGAGTTAATATTATAGACGCACTCGATGATTTCAGTGATCACCCCGAACTATTTACTAAAGTTCGTCAACCGTGGGGTGAAATGGAACCTGATGCAGTTAATACAATTAAATCTATTATCTCAGCACTTGAAGAAGCAAGCTTCAGTAATGCAGAGAAAGAGAAGCGTGAAAAGGAGTTTGAACTAGCTTACAAATTAATTTGTAATATTGCACAAGTTGATGTTGATGCCCTTGTTGATTTAGCCGATGCCGTGAAAGATGGGATGCAAGGATACGCTAACGGCATTATTGAGAAAATTAATCGTCAACTATCTATTAACCTAAATTTTCCTAATTATTGGGTTCAAGATCGCAATTTTTGCTTGAAGGTCATGGCAAGAGATTACGATCTAGTGTTTACTATCACTGACAGAACAGGAACAGAATATTCATTTGACGAGCGAAGTGTTGGATTGAAATATTTTCTCAGTTACTATATTCAATATCGCTCACATGAGCCGCATCCACATAAATCTGAAATTCTATTGATGGATGAACCTGACGCATATTTATCTAGTCAAGCTCAACAAGATCTGTTGAAGATTTTCGACTTATTTGCTTATCCAGAGCCAGGTTCGCATCTCACTCGCTCAATTCAGGTAGTTTACGTAACTCACTCTCCATTTCTAATTGATAAGAATCATGCTGAACGAATTCGGGTTTTGCAAAAGGGAAATGAGGACGAAGGAACGCGGGTTGTCAAAGATGCTGCTAAAAACCATTATGAGCCTCTAAGATCTTCAATAGGAGCCTATGTTGGTGAAACAACTTTTATTGGTAATTGTAATTTAATGGTTGAAGGCTTAACCGATCAAATCCTAATTGCGGGAGCAACATCGTATTTGAGATCAATTGGCACGGCTAATTTAGAAACCTTGGATTTAAATCGGATTACAATTGTTCCGTCGGGTTCGGCATCACACATTCCTTATTTAGTTTATCTAGCTCGGGGGCGAGATGTCGAACAGCCAGCAGTAATCGTTTTACTAGATAGCGATAATAGCGGAGATGATGCAAGAAAACAGCTATTAGGTAAAGGAGGACAGCATAGAAGACCGTTACTGAAAGAGCAATTTATTCTTCAAGTTGGTGATCTTAAGGATCAATTTCGTCTAATTGAAACTATGACTACGAAACTTGAAATGGAGGATATTCTTCCTCTCCCAATCTGCATACAGGCAACAAAGCTATATTTGCAAGAATTTTTACAGGTTGAAGAAACAGAGCTTTCTTTTCTGACTGAAGATCTTGTATTAAGTAATGCTACTGATCAAACCATGCTTAATGCAATACAGATTAGCCTCTCTAAATTTCCCGATAAGAATTTAGTTGTCAACAAAGTTGGATTCGCTCGAAATGTCCTGTGTGTTGTACAACAGTGGTCGCAACAGCGGAAGTCATTGCAAAAAGCAGAATCAGAAGCGCTTCAGACTTTTGAAGATAACTTTAGAGTCCTATTCAGACAATTGAATGGTATGCAGCGACGCGCTCAACAAAAACTTACCCATGAGAAGCTTTCGCAAAAGATAGAGCGCTTAAAGAAGAACTTTGTTGCGCTTCATCCTGTCTCAGCAAGGCGTGAGGATGCTGTAATTCTTCTTGATGAAATTGAAGGAATTTTGGAAAGTAATATTGAAAACGAAGCAGTTAAAGAAATTGAAGCAATTAAAAGTGCGATTCAAAACTTGAAGCGTGATTATCAACTTGATGTTGATATGAATAATGCGATTCATGATTATATAGGGTTCCAGATGGGGCTAGAAAGAGTTAAATATGCAGGACTACTGGCTAGTCAGGAAGAAACTGTGGAGATTGCTCAAGTTGAAGAGGCAATAACAGTAGCTGATGAGGATGCTCAAGCAAACAAGTCTGTTGACGCACAGATAATAACATCCACCAAGACGCTGAATAATGCTTCAGAAGCAAACACTACTAAAATTACTAATAATCCTACAGCTTCTGATAAGAGGAAGAAGCATAATCAGCGCTCCTAATATTGACGCAGTATAACGTTAACAATTTAAAACCACATGCGATCGCTTTTAGTTCCCATCTACACCCATCAAAATAAAGCTATTCAAATTTTGATAAATTACGATTGCTGCGGATAGCTAGCTTACGGTAACGCTGCGTGTACGCTAAACCCACTTACTGTTTCCTGGGTAATTACCTATCAACGGAAAAAACTGCGATCACACCTAATTTATCATCAGAAAACATCAACTAAAAATATATTTGGGTTTCTGTTTCGAGCGATCGCGGCTGATCAAAGAAGTATACCTGTCAAAACTTTACAACAGCTACGGCACGTTAGGGCTTTTCTTTTTCTTTGTAGAAGGTTGACAGACACCCGTTACTTATCTCCATATTAGAATACCTTCAACAAAACACGTTCCATGATCGCTTAAAACTGAAATCTTATGAGTCAGGAGCAATTAGAGCAGTATTGGCAAGCATACTTAGCATCTATTCCAAATGCTTCATTCAGTTCCGAAGACTATGAGGCTGATCAATTTGGAGATAACTCTGTTCTGGCAAATGAACTCGGAAACCTAATTCTGAGAGGGGTTAAAACCGCAACTTGTTCCGCTTTATGGGAATGGGAAGCAGAGGGTAGCGAAATCCCTAAGGTGGGATCAAAAACAATTGTGCTGGACGGCGATAACAACCCACTTTGTATTATTGAAACTATAGAAGTAGAGATTCGAGCATTTAGTGAGGTGGATACACAGTTTGCCTTTGAAGAAGGCGAGGATGACCGATCTCTAGAATCTTGGCGAAGGGAACATTGGGAATACTTCTCGCGAGTTTTACCTAAAATTGGGAAGCAGCCCAGCCGTGAAATGCTTTTAGTTTGTGAGCGATTTAGGGTTGTGTATAAATAATACTTGCTAATGCAGAGCCACGATTCATTCTTGGTAAGCAACTGCCCGTACATACTATGACTTGTGCGTTTATGGTTCGCAGCCCAATTGATTGCTGTATTGCCCAAGCTGCCCTGGAAAACGATTGACTTTTGATTTCACAACGATCGCGACTTTGAAACTATTACTCAAGTGAGATCGCACTTAATTTATCATCAGAAAACATTAACTAAAAAGAAATTTGGGTTTTTGTTTTGAGCGATCGCACTTATTTGACGAGTACAATCTACTATGATTTGGGCATGGAGTTTGAGTGGGATAGGTTAACAGCGACGCTTTATCCTAATCATTTTGGAACCGATAAAATCTCCTCATTACTAAGAACTAGCTGCCCAGAGTAAAGAGACTTCATATTGCTTAAATATCAAATCTGCACTTACAAGCGTCATGTCTTCAACCTGAGCTTGTGCAATCAGCATTCTGTCAAAAGGATCACGATGATGTAAAGGTAATACAGCTACCCGCAGAGCATGTGAAGCTGTAATTTCTAGTGATCTAGCTCCTAATTGGTTCATGCGAGTAGAAACATAATCATTTATTGGCTCTCGCAGAGGCAACTTACCGATTGAAACCTTAATTCCCATCTCCCAAACACTGGCAACTGATAACCAGACTTCATTGGTTTCATCTGCAATTTGTTCAATCACGTTCTCACTTAACTTTTCTGGTTGAGCAAACCACCATAACCAGCATTGTGTATCTAGTAAAAGTCTCACTCTGCACCACCTTCAAATGCCACCAGAATATCTTCTGGTAAAGGGGCATTAAAGTCATCTGGTACGGTAAACATCCCCCGATCTTGCCCCAAACTAGAACGTCGATCTAACGATGTCCGAAATGGAACAAGCTTGGCAATGGGAACACCTCGGTTTGAAATCACAATTTCTTCTCCAAGTTCCACACGGGACAGTAGTCGAGAGAGATTTGTCTTAGCCTGATGTATATTTACAGTTTCCATAATATAAAAAACTTAGTCTATGGACTTAGTCTAATTTAGCTGCCATGATTTTGCAAGGTTAACTGGTAAGTAACACGGCATAAAAACATAATTAGTGCTTGATACTGAAACTCTTGTGAAGCAAGGATTATTTTTGTTTCCAGCGATCGCAATTATTGTCAAAACCACATCTGATTACTTTATAGTTATCACTAATACGCATAAAATAGAAACAAATTTAAACTTCGATTAATGCGATCGCGACACGGATGCTCGGCTTCATCATTAGATTGATGCTTCTGGCAAGCAACACTTTCAGGAGTCAAAAATGGAATTACTATTTAAGATTTCGTTTTTAATTCTTTCTGCTCTTTTTGCTGGAATTGTCCTATTTCTGTCTACAGTTCTTCGAGAAACATTTAATGCCTTAACAGAAGAAAGGTATTATTCCGTTTATTCGGAAATTATCATCAGGGGAAGAAAGTCGATTATTATTAACATAATTGTGCTAGTGCCAATTTTGATATTTGCAGTATATCTTATTTGTGGTTTTAGAAACTTGCTATTTATCATTGGCTCATTGTTATATATATTCGGTTCTTTTGTCTCCTCAATACTAATAAATGAACCTGCATATACTCAGTTACTAAATATGGATATAAACGATCAAGCAGGAATCATTAGGATTCGTGGTCTACTAAATAAAGGTAATATAGTCAGAGCCATTTCATCTTTTTTGGGGATACTATTAGTCGGAATATCAATCTATTAATGTCATTGATATTTGAGGCGATCGCATTTACTCACTACAAATTTATACGATCTCTAAATTCCCAGTCAAATTAAATTGCTCTGAAAAAATGAAAATCTGCTGGGTGAGCAGTGATTTCTCAGCAAATTCCCCTTTACGATGTACTAAGACATTTGATCACTGAAGGGGAACATTGTGATGAACTATTTACCTACAAGTGAGGTCAGTAATCTACTATTATGGCAATCTGTAGCATTACCCTCTGGAGAATTTCAAGGGTTAGTTAATACTTTAATTGTATTGCTCCTAGTCGCCACGGCTGTTGCTTTAGTGACCCGATGGCTGCGTATTCCTTATGTTATCGGACTAGTATTAGCGGGTTTAGCGATTACCAAACAAGCTTTGTCTGAATCAGTTGGTCTAAACCCGGATGTAATTTTAAATTTATTTTTGCCTATTTTAATTTTTGAAGCAGCTATTAATACCGATATTAGCCGCTTACGTAGCACCATTAAACCTATTGCCTTATTAGCTGGTCCAGGGGTGATTCTATCGGCAGCTATTACAGCGATTTTACTCAAGTTAGGGTTAGGTTTAGTTTGGATTACTGCCTGTGCAGTCAGTGTTATTTTAACTATTACTGACACCGTTTCGGTGATTGCTGCCTTCAGGACTGTACCAGTGCCTGGGCGATTAGCCACAATTGTTGAAGGGGAGAGTCTTTTCAACGATGGGGTGGCGATGGTATTGCTGAGTATTATTACTGCGGTGCATCTCCAGGGTTCATTTACCCTTGGTGAAGGGATTAAGCAAGTCTTTATTGCATTTGTGGGGGGTGGCGTTCTTGGCTTAGGCTTGGGCTATTTATGTGTAGGGCTATTTCAGCAGTTGGATGATGCCCTCAGCAGCATTTTGCTCACGGTAGCTGTATCCTTGGGAACATTCCAAATTGGTCAAGCTTTAGGGGTTTCCAGTGCGATCGCAGTTCTCGTTGCTGGTCTTGTGATTGGGAATCTGGCATTTCGTCAAAGCTCTGCTTCCATTAAGGTTACATTACTTAGTTTTTGGGAATATGCTGGGTTCGGGGTGAATACGTTTATTTTTTTGTTCGTGGGGATTGAAGTTGAACCGAACATTCTCTGGGCTACTATCCCCTCTGCCCTTGTTGCAATATTGGCTTATCAGATTGGGCGTATTTTTTCGATTTATCCCTTGCTTTTTCTATTAGGTTTTGTTGATCGTCCTTTGCCGATACGGTGGCAGCATGTCTTAATTTTTGGAAATGTTAAAGGTTCGCTGTCGATGGCTCTTGCCCTGAGTTTGCCTTTCAGTTTACCTGGACGGATGCAAGTTATTACTTTGGTATTTAGCACTGTGTTGGTATCTCTTGTTGGGCAAGGTCTGAGTTTACCGTGGTTGGTTAAGCGGTTACAGCTATCAAAGCCTTCTTCAGTGCGTCAAGAAATTGAACCCTTGCAACTAAATTTGATTGCAGCAAAGGCGGCGCAGGAAGAGTTAAAAAACCTCCTACAGTCTGGTAGTTTACCGAAGTTTTTGTACGAAGAGTTATTTGCCTCTTATCAAGCCCGAATTGCTTCCTCGGAAGAGAAATTACGTAATCTCTACAACCATCGGATCGACTACGAATTAAACGAACTTGAAGAACGAGGCTACTTGGATGGTTTATACCGTCGCCTTTATACAGCAGAAAAGGGAGCAATTAATGATGCCGTCTTGAAGGGATTACTGCCGGATGAGATTGCTAAGTCTTATGTGGAAGAACTCAACGAAAAGTTGCTATCTCTTAAAGATGACTAAGAAATAGGAATTTAATAACTTACAGCAGATTCGATGTTTATGAGGTACAGCACTCAATCAAAATTCAAAGGCTTAAACGCTAACGTGAAATTTGTGTACCTCACGTACCTCAAAAGTGCTGTACAATTCTGAATGAATGTGAAATGGTGCGTTACGCTGCGCTAACAGCACCCTACTTTTGCACTTTATTAATTCATATTCCTAAGGAGAACATAGCCCCATAAAATCAATTAGTTGTCGCACAAGTTCGGGTTTAGTCACGGCTAAGATAGTTGAGCCACTCTCTAAAATAGTGCTGCCATTGGGAATGTTGAGATTTTCTTGGGGATGAGCTTGATAACCAATAATGAGGGTACCAGCAGGAAATCGATAATCTTGGGCAATTTCAGCCACACTCCGCCCAACAATGGAGCATTTTTGAGGAATGGACAGTTTCAAAACTTCAATTTGTCCCTGTTCAAAGTGCATCATGGCATCTACTTGGGGATATTCAATGGCATTAATGACTCGGTTAATCGCTAATTCTGTTGTGCTAATGATATGAGTCGCCCCTGCTAGTTGATAGGGTTCTGCAAAGTCGCGATCGCTCATACGCACGATAATTTGGGGTACGCCGTAGTGTTTACATAAGGTGACTAATGCTAAATTCAGTGCGTCTTCTTGTAGGGTGGCGATGACAGCATTAGCTTTGCGAATCCCTGCTTCTAGCAGCACAGTTGTGTTGACAGCGCTGCCTTCAAAAGCCATTACGCCAATTTTCTCGCGAGCATATTGGCAAGCTACAGCATCAGTATCTACTGCTGCGATCGTATGACCCATGTGTATTAGGGTTTTGGCTAAATCTGACCCCATCCTGCCAACTCCACCGATAAGAACGTACATTCTGTCTCCTAAGCGATGATTTGCTGTACTTCTTAGTATCTCGTATGGGTAGCGAAGAAATTCAAAGAATTCCGATTATGTGTAGATGCAGTCCTCTTGCGGGGTTTCAATATTCCAAGGAAGCTGACCCGTTTTAATCCCCTTGCGGGGTAAAAGGTAATTTCAAGCTAAGTTTTAAATTCAGTTCTTTTTATGCTATTTCGTTTCAATCCCCTTGCGGGGTAAAAGGTAATTTCAAGTGAAGATGGTACTTTTTTGCCGCATTTCCAATTTGAGTTTCAATCCCCTTGCGGGGTAAAAGGTAATTTCAAGCAGATTGGAACGTTGGGGATATAATCATATCTGACGTTTCAATCCCCTTGCGGGGTAAAAGGTAATTTCAAGTTATTGTATATACATTTCAAAAAACCGTGTCATTCGTTTCAATCCCCTTGCGGGGTAAAAGGTAATTTCAAGTCCGCCCTCTGAAACCTTTACAGAGCAAGCACCCTGCAAGCGATTTTGGCAGACCTCAAAAACAGGCTCATTTCAGCCTCACTTATTGAAACAAAATCTCATTTATCTTGAATATAGAAACTCTGTAATTATTTAATTGTCTAGGTTCCGGCGATTTTGGCAGAACCCCCCAGGTTTTAGCCCTCGCTTAGGTTTGCCAAACATCAATCTAGTAACATCATAAACCCAAATATTAATCACGCGCTAGATTCGTTCAAATATTTTAATTTTAACTTTATCTAACTTTCCTCTTTCAAAGCTTTTCGCGCTAATTTGACGTAGGTTTTTGCTGTTTCATAGGGTATTCCCATATCTTGGGAAATTGCAATTAAAGAATCACCCATTTCTCGTCTTGCTAAAATTGTCGCCCATTTTGTGGCAATTTCGCTGGCTCTTTCTCCTCCCTGTCGTTTGCGTTGATTTGTGAAAATTTCGGTTAAGTCTTCAATGCGTGTAGCGATTACAGATGCTACATCTGGTACATGTTGCACCTGTTTAGATGACCATCCTAAGCGGGTTTGTCCCAATCCAAAGGTGGTTTTGTGTCCGGTTCCACAATAGGGTGCAAAATTCGTTAGGGCATAAAATAAACGGTAATATTCAGGGTTTTGAATCGCGGTTCGAGCTAAACTCAATTCTATGGAACCTGTAAATCCGGTGACAGCGCCTTTTTTCCCTGCTAGCACTTTCTGAGATGCGATTTGGTGGGAATTGATGATGACTTGTTCGTCAATCCAAGCTAGAAAATCATTGGTTTCCACAGGGAAATTGGAAAAATCATGCCAACGCCGCAGATAGCTTTGAAAAAGATTGAAGGGTACGGGTAAGGGGAAATGGTGTTTTTTACGGCGGAAACTGGTGGGACTGAGAAAATTTAAGCACACGCTGCCACCAATATTTTCTTTGTTCAGTAATTGGGAATAGGTGGTTGCTGGATAGGCAATACGACAGGATTGAATTTTCAGAGGAATGTTGCTTAGTTCTATATGGGTGGGTAAATTATCTACCCAATTTTGCATCCATCTTGTTACCCGTGACGACAATCCAGTTACATACCAGCGATAAATGCGATCGCTTGATAGTTGGATATTCATGCCGCTACTGACGATTTCCCCATCTAGTAGGGATATGGTGAAGGGCTTTTCTGATTCCCCATCGTGGAGATATGCTGATAAATCGGGATCGACGGCACGCACGCAATTAAGAAACCAAGCATGTAAACCAATGGAATATTGGGGATAAATTGAAGCATTTACGGGGGTGAAAAGTTCAAATTCCAAACCGATGATTTCGCTGTCATCTGCCCAACTTAGAGAGGATTTACTTCGGGTGCGGGTAGTGGTGGGTTTTTTCTTGGGTGTGGGGCTGCGAGGCATGGCTAATTATTGCGAAGGTGAAAAATAGGCAAAAATATTATATATGATTTAATCCCCCTAAGGGGAAGACGTGGTAGATGATTTGGAGATTATGATTATGTGCAAGTTGCGATCGCAATTGGCATATTTTTTTTGCTGTAAATTGGCGATTGAAACTGTACACAATACCTGTGCTGGTGGACAGATTTTTGAGCCAAATTCCTCTTTCATCTGTCTGTGTCTACAATTTGTAGAGAAATTTTCAAGTCCAGGAAGTGGCGTACATCGACTTCAAAGTCACTTCAAAACCAAGATTTAAGTCTTTTGCAATTATCTAGCTTGCTGAGTCACAGAAGGATGATTCGGCTATATATCTTCTGTTTACTGCCTACAACTTGGAAGCACTATATGCTTATTTATATATTCTGAGTCAGATATTTTGACACTTGATTGAGATAAAAAGAGAAATCAAATATACCATTTTTAGATTTAATTCCAAATTTAAAACCCCAAAAAAAACTAATCAATAAACCTGCCATATTGGCAACTCGTTCTCGATTTACTCAGTTAAATTAAACAAAGATAAACGACTTCAAGGGTGTTGTTGTCAGGGTGTATTAACTACCTCATTAACTAGCAAATAATACTACTAGATTTTCTCTAGAAAGGTATTATATTCAAGTCTTAAAATGTATCTGTTACCTGATAACAAATACCATTGAATTATATAAATATTCAGTCATTAGGCTTGGTATTTGTCGCATCAGAAATGTATGTATATCTGTTGTCATTGATCCACATGTTAGCCCCCTAAATAACAACATTTATACATTGTTTCTAACCGCTTCAGCGATAAATACCTGAGTGGGAGTTTGAAAGCGATTGATATGCTTCCTCCCACTCTCTTTTTTTTATTAACTTTTGAATTGGATTTATATTCTTAACTGAACTGTATTACCCGATAAGATTCAGAATCTAGAAGTGATTTTGTAATTTGTACTTTGTACTTTGCACTTGTAACTTTGTGCTTGTCTTGGAAATTATCACTTCGATAAAGACTATTCGTTTTCTTGTGAAGAATTTAAAAATGTATTTGAGTCTTGATTATTATTCAAATTTACCTCAAATGTTTGTCCTTCTAATGTCACTTTATCGCCAGGTACTAGTTTTCTGCCTCGTCGGGTTTCTAGGACACCATTAACTAGAACTTCACCACCTTGAATCATCAGCTTGGCTTGTCCACCAGTGGGAACTATACCCATTAACTTTAAGAATTGATTTAATTTAATTGTGTTGTCCCGGGGTTTCATTGTGAATAAATAATAAATTATTGAGTCTCTTGGTTAATTCTACGCTAGAAATGCGATCGCGAGTTATTCGATATCTATTTTTGTGAGCCTGAGTGAGTATAATTCTAAAAGCCTAATCACTCCAGATATCCCTATTAAAGTTCATATACAGATTGAGATATAATAATTCCTATTTAGCGGTCATTTAGTTGTAGTCTACATATTGGCGATAAATTGCGATCGCATTAATTTTAAGAATTGCTGACTTTGGAGAACTTACAGAATTTCCAGAATTTAACTATGTTAAAAGTTTTTGCAGACAGGGGCGGAACATTTACAGATATTGTTGCTGTTACAGATAGTCAATTAATTATAGACCGATTATTAAAACATCCACAACGTTTTTTAATAGTTTCTCTGGGCGATCGGCAATGGGTAATCGTTTATAAATTACTCTCCGAAAATCCTGAACAATATCAAGATGCTGCGATTCAAGGGATTAGGGATATTTTAGGACTTACAAGCAATCAACCTATTCCGACAACAGAAATAGAAGTTGTGAAAATGGGTACAACAGTAGCGACAAATGCCCTCTTAGAAAGAAAGGGTGATCGTGTTGTTCTCGTAATTACCAAAGGATTTAAAGATGCATTGCGAATTGGCTACCAAAATCGACCGAATATATTTGCGCGACAGATAATTTTACCGACAATGTTGTATGAGCAGGTGGTGGAAGTCGATGAACGCTATGATGCACAGGGCAATGAATTAATCCCAGTCAATATAGAGCAGGTTAAGAAAGATTTAGAAGCAGCTTATAATCTAGGGATTCGTAGTTGTGCAATTATATTTATGCACAGTTATAATTATCCTCAGCATGAAGAAATAGTAGCAGAAATAGCTCAACAAGTTGGATTCAGCCAAATCTCAATATCGCATCAAGTTAGCCCTTTAATGAAGCTAGTGAGTCGGGGAGATACAACGGTTGTTGATGCTTATTTAACACCGATTTTGCAACGTTATATTAATCAAGTTGCTAATCAATTACCAGATGTCAAATTAATGTTTATGAAATCCGACGGTGGCTTAGTCGCCGCCGCCCAATTTCAGGGTAAAGATAGTATTTTGAGTGGCCCTGCTGGTGGCATTGTCGGTGCAGTTCAAACGAGCAAAAGAGCGGGTTTTGAGTTAGTAATTACCTTTGATATGGGGGGAACAAGTACAGATGTCGCCCATTTTAAAGGGGAATATGAACGTCAATTAGATTCCGAAATTGCTGGCGCGAGGATGCGGGTTCCAGTTTTGGATATCCATACAATTGCTGCTGGTGGTGGTTCGATTTTATTTTTTGATGGTTCGAGTTATCGAGTTGGTCCTGAATCTGCGGGTTCAAATCCTGGCCCCGCAAGTTATAGAAGGGGTGGAAAATTGGCTGTTACAGATGCCAATATTATGTTAGGTAAAATTCATCCACAATATTTCCCTTCTGTATTTGGAATTGATGGAAATTTGCCTTTAGATAAGGAAGTTGTTAACGAACAATTTCAGCAATTAGCAACAGGAAATAGTCGGACACCCGAAGAAGTTGCAGCCGGATTTATTGCGATCGCAGTTGAAAATATGGCAAATGCTATCAAAAAAATCAGCTTACAACGGGGTTATGATGTCACAGAATATGTGTTGTGTTGTTTTGGTGGTGCAGGTGCACAGGTAGCTTGTTTAATAGCCGATACATTAGGGATGAGAAATATATTTCTACATCCTTACGCTGGTGTTCTCTCAGCTTATGGGATGGGATTAGCTGATGTGAGGACAATGAGGGAATTAGGGGTAGAAAAGGAATTAACAAAAGAATTAATCCCGCAATTACAGCAATTAATTCAAGGTTTAGAAATTCAGGTAAGAAATGGGGAAGATATAGATATAGATTTACCAGAAGAGATAAGGAAGACTAGAGAAGAATTGGTCAAAAAAGTTAATCTGAAATATGAAGGGAGTAATTCTACATTAACTGTTGATTTTTCTGTAGATATTCTGACAATGCAACAAGAATTTACAGAGTTGCATAAAAATCGTTATGGTTTTATCCAATCAGAAAAGAGCCTAATTGTCGAGTCAATTTCAGTGGAGTTTATTCAGAAAATGGATACTCCTGAAGAGCCATTATTATCTCGTATGCGTCCTGTTGATGAAATGCCAATACCTGTAGAAATAGTCAAAATATTTACAGCAAATAAATGGCATGAAGCACCAGTTTATCAGAGAGAGGATTTACAACCAGGAGATAAGATTAAAGGCAGCGCAATCATTGTCGAAAAAATTAGCACGATTGTTGTTGAGCCTAACTGGGAAGCGAGATTAACTCACCACAACCATTTAATTTTAGAACGAATAGATTAATACATAAAAATATCTAACTAGAAGTAAGTTAGATGAAACCTCACCCTAACTCCTTTTCTAAATAGGAGACTAGAAAATTTGTACTTATTAGTTTCAAAATTCAAGATATACCGATACATTAATGGAGAATAGAATAAATCTCTCCTAGGTATTAATATGGCTGGAAACTTTGGTAGACGTAAATTTATTGTGTATGCTTCATCTGCGGTTGGCGGTAGCTTGCTGCTGAAGGGTTGCACGAATAACCAGACAACACCAGCAAATACAAGTAGTAATAATAATTTTAAAATTGCGATCGCACTTCCGGGTGTAATCTCAGATAAAGCTTGGAATCAGTCTGGTTATGAAGGCATCCAATTAGCCAAGCAAAAGCTGGGAGTGGAAATTGCCCATGTGGAAAAAGTCGCACAACCCGATCAAGCTGAAGTATTATCTGACTTTGCCCGTCGTGGTTATAATTTAGTGTTTGCCCATGGTGGGCAATTTGACGCAGCGATTCAACAAATAGCATCGCAGTTTCCCAATACATTTTTTGTTGGTGTTAACGGCAATGTGAGCGGTGCAAATATTGCTTCTTTAAGGTTGGAGCATTTACAAGCGAGTTATTTGTGCGGGATTATTGCTGCGGGGATGACAAAATCGAATAAGTTGGCTTATATTGCAGGTCAAGAATTTCAAGCTACACAAGAAGAGTTACGTGGGTTTGAATTGGGGGCAAAGTCAATTAAAAAGGACATTCAAGTAAATTCTACTTTTACAGGTGATTGGAATGATGTTGCGAAAGCCAAGGAAGCAACATTGGCTTTAATTTCTACTGGTGTTGATGTTATTTATCAGTGGTTGGATAGTGCTTCGGCAACGGTTTTACAGACGGCTGGTGATAAAAATATTTATGCATTTGGTAATACAATAGACCAATTAGAAATTGCACCAAAGTCTGTGTTAACAAGTGCAGTGAAGCATCTCGATGCGGCAATTTTATATTTGACTGATTTAGCAAAGCAAAAGCAAATCCAAGGGAAGATTTATAAATTAGGTTTAGAACGCGCGGATATTTTGGCTTTAGGGAAGTTTAATCAATTGATACCAGCAGCAATTCAAAAACAAGTATTGACTAGTAAGGAAGAAATTATTGCTAAAAAAGTTATTTTTGAAGATTGTAAAGATGCAGGTAAAGATACATTTTGCATCAAGAAAAATACTGTTTAGAAATGAGAAATAATTATGTGTTTTTGTGATATCAATAATTATGTGATTTTCTCTTTTTAAGATATGTATGGGTGTCTACCAGCGTTAAGATAAATAAAGCCTTAATTAGTAATCAATGTGGCTTTAGACTTAGTGTAGCGCACCCTAAAAATACTTAATTTTCAGTGAAGAAAGATATTAATAGTCATACAATCCTATTCATATATTAATCATCAACAATACAAAAAAATATTCCTGAATCTTTATTAATGATTACTTAATTCCTAAATCCTTATCTTAAATTAAAAATCAACAAAAGATAGAAATGTCATACTTACGCCTAGAAAATATTACCAAAAAGTTTGGTGATTTTATTGCTAACGATAACATTAACTTAAATATCGAAACAGGTACAACTCACGCCATACTTGGTGAAAATGGTGCTGGTAAAAGTACATTGATGAATATTATTAGCGGGTTATATCAACCAGACAGTGGACAAATATTTATAGATGATATTCCTGTCAAAATTACATCACCAGCCATAGGAATTCAACTTGGTATTGGTATGATTCATCAGCATTTTATGCTTGTACCAGAATTAACAGTAACCGAAAATATCATCCTGGGAACTGGAAATAATCTACACTTAAATTTAGATAATAAACAAGCCGAAATAGCTCAATTATCCCAATCATATAATTTAGAAATTGACCCCAGTGCCAAAGTTAAAAATTTACCTGTGGGAATGCAACAGCGCGTTGAAATTCTCAAAGTTCTCTATCGTCAAGCAAAATTATTAATTCTCGACGAACCAACCGCAGTTCTCACACCTCCAGAAGTACGATCGCTCATTAATATTCTCCGTCAATTAGCAGCAAAAGGACATACAATTATTTTTATCAGTCACAAATTAGCAGAAGTAATGAATTTGTGCGATCGCATTACAGTTTTACGGCGGGGAAAAGTTGTAGCTAATACGACAAAAGAATCAGCAACACCGCAACAATTAGCTGATTTAATGATAAGTAGAACAGTGAATTTACAAGTGAATAAAAAATCCACTTCACCAGGAGCAGTTGTACTTTCAGTCCAAAATCTTCAAGTTGCTGATGATAGAGGTGTAATAGCTGTTAAAAATATATCTTTTGAACTGCACCAGGGGGAAATTTTAGGTGTAGCTGGGGTTGATGGGAATGGACAACGGGAATTAGCAGATGCAATTTGTGGGCTAAGGAAGGTGAAACAAGGCAAAATTTACCCTTCCCCCAACCCCTCACCACTATTTGTGAAAACAAAGAGTTTACGAGTGGGATACATCCCAGAAGATAGGCAAAAAAATGGCTTGGTAATGGAGTTTGATATATCCCAAAACTTGATATTAAAGCTGTTTAAAAACTTGCCTTTTTCTCGCTATGGCTTATTACGCCGCAAAGCAATTAATCATCATGCTATTTCTACAATTACAGAATTTGATATTCGTGCTAATGGAGTCAATATCCTCACTAAACAACTTTCAGGAGGAAACCAACAAAAAATAATTTTAGCGCGAGAATTAGCAGGAGAACCGGAATTAATTGTGGCAATGCAACCAACCAGAGGTTTAGATGTCGGTGCCACAGAAGCAGTACAGCAACGCTTATTAACAGAAAAACAAAGAGGAACTGCAATTGTGTATATTTCCACCGAGTTAGAAGAAATTATGACAATGTGCGATCGCATTGCTGTAATCTATCAAGGTGAGTTTGTCGGTATCTTTGATGCGTCGATGGCAACGAGTGAGGAAATTGGTTTATTAATGTCAGGTGCAAAAATATCTTAGGTTTGGCTTGATAATGACGACTACCATACGTAAACTCGTAATTCCTATTATTTCACCACTAATCGCCATTTTCTCAGCGCTTTTAGTTGGCGCTATCTTGATGATGATTGCAGGTGCAAATCCCATCATTGCATATACTGCATTATTTCAAGAATCCCTCTTAAGTTACTTCGGATTTGGTAATACCCTTACCAAAATGACACCACTATTATTCACCAGCTTAGGTGTATTAATTGCCTTAAAAGCTGGACAATATAATATCGGTGGAGAAGGACAAATTTATTTAGGTGCTTTGGGTAGTACTTTAATTGGTTTATATCTCAAGAATCTACCCCCATTTATTCACATACCCCTGGCATTATGCGCTGGATTTATATTTGGTGGAATTTGGGGTTTGATACCAGGTTATCTCAAAGCAATTCGGGGAGTAAATGAAGTTATCACTACTTTGCTTTTAAACTACATAGCGATTCATTTAATTAGTTATCTAGTACAAAACCCCTTAAAAGAATTAAATGCACCAAGTCCCTATTCACCATTAATCGCTAAATCTGCACAACTGCCAATTATTTTATCGGGAAGCCTTGTCCATGCCGGAATTTTAATCAGCACGATTGCAGCAGTAATTTTATGGATAATCATCAATCATTCCACCCTCGGCTATCAAATTAAAGCGGTGGGATTTAACCCCAATGCTTCCCGTTATGCAGGTATTTCTGTACAGATGATAATTATCCAGGTGATGACATTCGCAGGGGGTTTAGCAGGTTTAGCAGGTAGTTGCGAAGTTATGGGGTTGAAATACCGACTTTTTGACGTAGTTTCACCCGGATATGGATTTGATGCGATCGCGATCGCTTTTCTCAGTCGTGGTAATGTTATCGGTGTAGTGCTAGCTTCCTTATTTTTCGGAGCTTTGCGAAGTGGTGCAAATGTGATGCAACGCAGTGCAGGTGTACCTGTGACGGTGGTATACGCTATTCAGGGTTTGACTGTACTGTTTATTGCCATTAGTCTGGCTTTAGAATATCAAGTCAAAAAAGAATCGCCAATTTAGACGCTGATTCCGGCTCTACTGATTATTAATGGTATTAGCTTTAGCCAGATATATTGACTGTTCAAATTCATGAATATTGCTTTTTTGTCTGATTACTTCGCTTCTACTATTCATCTGACTATTCCCCTCGCATACGCCGCCCTGGGAGGGCTTTATTCGGAACGTTCGGGAATACTAAATATTGCCCTTGAGGGGATGTTAATTACAGGTGCTTTTACTAGTGCTGCTGCGACTTTTTACACTGGCAATATTTGGATAGGTTTAATCGCTACTTTGATAGCGGGGGCTTTAATTGGACTACTCCACGCCTTTTTATGTGTCACATTACGAGTAAATCAATTAGTTTCGGGTTTAGCAATTAATCTTGTTGCTGCTGGTGTCACTGCATTTTTAGGAAGATTAGTATTCGCAAATAATAGCACCCAACGTTTACCAAATCTGAGCGCCATCAAAATTCCCATTTTTGCTAATATCCCCATCATTGGTAACTTATTATTTCAGCAAGATATTCTCGTATATTTACTCTTCATCATCATTGCTTTGACCACATATTTTTTGTTTTATACTAACCCCGGTTTAAATTTGCGTGCTGTCGGAGAATATCCCCAAGCCGCAGATACAGCAGGTGTTTCCGTAGTAAAAATACGTTACATGGCAGTAATATTTGGTGGATGTCTTGCTAGTTTGGGTGGTGCTTATTTAACTTTGGTACAAGTGCGGTATTTTACCGAAGAAATGAGTGCTGGAAAAGGATTTATTGCCATCGCATCTCTCATTTTTGGTAAATGGCATCCTATATATAGTTCTTTAGCTTGTTTGTTGTTTGCTGCGACAGAAGCTTTGCAATTACGCATTCAAGCATTAGGTATTAATATTCCCTATCAATTTTTGATGATGTTACCCTATATAACTGCACTTCTAGCTCTGATTGGATTAGCAGGAAAATCTACACCACCCGCAGCCTTAGGGATTTCCTATGGTTCACGTAAACAGAATCTTCGCTAAATAAATGATCACGAATAATTCATGTACATATATGCAAAGGCAACCTTAGTTTTGATATTCATTAGCATTATGACTCTATGTTGCAATTCCTAAGCTATTAATGCATTTATATAGCAAGATAGATGGCAAATATTTAGTTTTCAGTCAAAATAAGTCCTGTAATTTACAGCAGTATATATAGTGCTAATTTACACCAAATACTATACTTAGCAATACTTGTATTCACGTATATTATTTGTGGGGATTAAGAATATTAGATCTGCCGCGAAAATTAACCATAATATCTATGCTTATTGTTCGTTTTATAACCAAAAATGTACCAACATTACCAGCTAAAAAGAGGTGTAAATATGAAAATAACTAGTTAATATTTCTGTGAAGACTCAGATACTCCTGATACTCAGTAATGCCAAGACGTAATAGTAATCCAAAATCTTAAATATTAAAATTTCAAATCCCACAAGGAACTCTAAAATTTTAAATGTAGTTACATAAATAAGGTCTTACGATTGCTGAAATAACTATTAAACTTGGTGTATCAAAGAGTATGAACAAAACCAAATTAACTCTACTAGCCTTTTCGGCACTCAGTTTATCTATTATTGGGTTGTATGGGCTAAAAATTTCCAGGGAATCACTTAATTCTTTCAATGCTGTGTCTCCAGCAACAAAATCTATTACTCTTCCCGCATCGCGTCTCCAACCAGAAGTTCTGACAAAGTTACTTGATAATAAGGATATTAACTCAGCGATTATACATGTGGAACAGGGATGGAAGCAGCAGTATGATGAATACGCCCAGGGAAAACTGCCTTCTAATCGAATGATTGAAGTTAGGGAAATTAGTCGGATTCTGGAGCAAATCCATCAACAAAACGGAACCAAAAGTGCTTTAATATACGCTGTCCCAACTCCCAAACATCTGGAATTAATCTTGGTGACACCAGGTAAATCCCCAATTCATAAGCGGATTACCAAGGCAAAAAGAGATATTGTTGTCAGTCTAGTCAGTAAATTTCGCAAAGATATTGTTAATCCAAATTCTCAGCGTAGTGATTATCTTAGTTCGGGCAAACAGGTATACGACTTGCTGATTTCTCCTTTAGAAAGTGAACTACAAGCACAGGGAATTAATAATCTCATATTTTGTTTAGGTGGTGGCTTGCGAACTGTTCCTTTGGCGGCAATTTCTGATGGAAAACAATTTTTAGTTGAGAAATATAGTTTGGGGATTATTCCAGCTTTTAATTTATTAGATTTACAACCAGCCAATATTACGCAAACCCAAGTTTTGGCAATGGGCGCATCAGAGTTTAAAAATAAAGAACCCTTGCCTGCTGTTCCTTTAGAATTGTCTAGTATTACTAGTAATAAATGGCAAGGTAAATCACTCTTAAATAAAGAATTTACCCTCCAAAATCTGAAAAAACAACGCGCTCTTTATCCATTTGGAATTGTTCATTTAGCTACCCATGCAGAATTTTCTCCCGGTTCTGTACAACAATCTTATATTCAGTTTTGGGATGCACAAGTTCGCTTAGATGAAATCAAAAGTTTAGGCTTGGATGAACCCCTAGTAAAGTTATTAGTATTAAGCGCTTGTCGGACTGCATTGGGTGATGCCAAAGCTGAGTTAGGCTTTGCAGGTTTTGCTGTGATGTCGAGGGCACAAGCCGTGATTGCGAGTCTTTGGAGCGTTGATGATGGGGGAACACTGGCTTTGATGACTCAGTTTTACCAGCAACTCAAAGCTAATCCGATGAAAGCAGAAGCACTGCGACAAACCCAAATTGCGATGCTCAAACAGCAGGTGAGTTTAAAAAATAATCCGGCTCTGCGCGGTAACAATTCGTTACCCGCCGAAGTTGTTGCTAATCTCGATAATCGAGAGTTATCCCATCCTTATTATTGGGCTGGATTTACATTAATTGGGAATCCTTGGTAGTTTGAGTTATAGGTGCTGCTAGGTTCGGAGTCAGAGATGCAAAGAAATGCCTCTATTTGTTATCCGTCTTTCTCTGTGAATCCCGCATCTCCCTTTTCACTTTTCCTTTAACCGACAAGTATTGCTTATGCGTGCGCGTCAAAATTTGGTTGAGCTTTTTTCCACTTTTTTGCAATTTGAGTCCAATCGCTTTAGTGGTTGGGTAACTGATGCGAAACTATATCGCAGTATCAAAGCTTGTTTAAATAATTTTTCTGAAGCTAAGGTGAATGAGGATTTTTGGGCTGTTTATTGGCATAAACAAACGCAAAAATCGGAGAAACCAGAAGTGGCTTTAGGACATATGTCAGCTTATCTACAGGAGCCTTGTTACTGGACTGTACAGAAAATGATGCTACGATCGCAACAATCATATGATAAGATGCCAGACTTATTTCAAGTTGCGATCGCATCTGTTCCCAAAATTCTCAAATCTTGCAACCCTGATGTGAGTGGTAGCGTTAAGGCTTATGCGAGTATTGCTTTTGGCAATATTATTCGCGATTACCTCAAACAAACTAAGGAAGCTAATTTTTGTAACAATTGGGCTTTATTACTCAAAACCAGTCGCAAACTCTTGACAGAATCTCTACAAAATGCTGGATTTGATGCCGCAACTCGCGAGCGTTATTTACTGGCTTGGACTTGTTTTGAAAGTATTTATCTACCCCGCAAAGATACCCGATTAAGGCAAACAGCAGCCCCAGACAGCGAAACTTGGCAAGCAATTGCAGCAGCCTACAACCACATGCGTCATCAACTTGCCTCTCCAGGCGGAGAATGTAGCAAAGAAAATATGGAACGTTGGTTAATTGAATGCGGTAACCAAGTGCGTAAATATTTGTATCCGCCGGTGAAATCTCTGAATGCGCCGAAACCTGGGTATGAAGAGGGGGAATTACAGGATGAATTAGTTGATAATTTTCAGGAATCCTTGTTAACGGAATGGATTCAAGAAGAAGAAAAAGCTGCACGTCTCGAACAAAAAAAACAAATCAACAATATTTTAACAGAGGCGATCGCAAAACTAGATGCCACTTCTCAACAACTGCTACAGTTGTATTACCAAAAAACCTTAACACAGCAGCAAATAGCCCAAGAATTAGCCATTCAACAATACACCGTATCCCGCAGATTATCAAAAACACGGGAATCATTATTACTGACACTTACTCGTTGGAGTCAGCAAACGCTGCATATTTCCGTAACTTCTGACGTGGTTAAGTATATCAGCACAGTCTTGGAGGAATGGTTGCAAGCCCATTATCACAGAGAGTAATGAATAAGTGCTGAGAGAATCCATAATATTAAATCCCAAATATCAACGAAAATGACTTTCCTAACTGAAAACCTTACCCAATTAGAATTTCAAATATCTCCAGATTTAGCACAACAATCTTGGTTAAAAAGTCAGTTACAATCAACTGCAAAAGGGCAGTGGAATGCATACTTAAATCAAATTTCTCTGCAAATTCTTCTGCCTTGGTTACAAACAGAATACGAACAACAAACAAGTCTTGTATTCAATGAAAAATTACTTTCTAGTTTTTGGGATGTCGTCAATGGTACTGCTATAAACTGGGGACATAAACGTCTAATTATTATCCCAGAAAAATCTCTAGACAATAGTGAATATTCCATCCCCCAAGAATGGATAGATGTGCCCAAATTAGTCGGAGATTATTATCTAGCAGTTCAAATCAATCCCGATGAATTATCAATGCGAGTATGGGGATATACCACCCATGAGCAAATCAAAGTTTCAGGAAGATATAACTCTACTGATAGAACATATAGTTTGGATACAGAGGAAATAATTACGGATTTAAATGTTTTGTGGGTAGTGAGCCAACTCAATCCTGAAGAAAAAACCTGTGCTCCTGTGGCTAGTTTATCTCCCGTACCAGCCATCCAAGCAGAAAATTTATTATCCAGATTAACCAATCCAAATATTATTCAACCCAGATTAGAATTACCCTTTGCTTTATGGGGTGATTTAGTAAGTAATGATGATTGGCGACAAAAATTATATCAATTACGTCAAGGAGAAGTGTCAACTAATCTGAGTCCTCGTCAAGTCGCCGCAAATATTAGTCAGTGGTTGCAAAATACTTTTGAAGAAAGCTGGCAATCTTTGGATAATTTATTGGGCACAAATGCAAGTTTAGGCTTTAGCTTTCGGAAAGCAGCAGAAGAAAGTGATGCTACTATCAAAAGAGCAAAATCTCTAAATCTACCCAATGCTGAAGTCATATTAATCATGGGATTAGATACAGAAACAGATGACAGAATTGGTATTCGGATTCAATTACGCAGTCGTAGCCAAGAAGAATATTTACCAGCAGCAATCAACTTAAAATTACTGTCAGCATCAGGAAATATCATCCAATCAATTCAATCGCGATCGCAAGATAATATTATTCAATTAAAACGCTTTAAAAGTCCTGTTGGTACTCAATTTAGTGTTCAGGTTGAGGTTGATAATTTTGTAGTGACAGAGAATTTTACAATTTGAGTTTAAGTGTATTGAGTTTAAAAATTATCTTTAAAAATATGCATCGCCTCATCATTTTAAATTTAGGAAAAGGAGATTTGCAGAGTGGATTTCTAACTGTAACTGCACAGTTTTGGGAATCTGAAGAATTAACTCCAATGCAATTTGTGGGTAGTTTACCTGCGAATCAAAATCTTGATTTTCTTTATCAACAATGGTTGTTATTATATGAGTCTTTGTATGCTAATTTAGCTTTGCGAAGAACTCGGAATATACATCCAGAATTTGAGATTGATGAGGATGACAGTGAAGTTTCTCATATTTCCCATGCCGAATTTGCAGAAATTTCCCAAAATTTACAAATTCAATTAAATCGCTGGCTAAGTACAGATTCTTTTTTAACAATAGATCGCAAATTACGTACCCATTTAACACCAAAAGATGAAATTCGCTTACTCATTGTGGCGCAAGATGGCAACGTTTTAAAATTGCCTTGGTGTTTGTGGGATTTTTTATCGGATTACCAACAAGCAGAAATTGCTCTGAGTCCCCCGGAATATGCACGTTCTCTAAAAGCAGTAAATCAAGCCAAAAAGAAAGTCAAAATATTAAGTATTTTAGGTAATAGTCATGGAATTGATACTATCCAAGACCAAAAAATATTACAACAACTCCCAGATGCAGAAATCACTTTTTTAATCGAGCCAACATTACAACAGCTAAATGAAAAACTTTGGCAAGCAGAATGGGATATTTTATTTTTTGCCGGACATAGTTCTAGTCAGGGCAAAGGTTGTATGCAAATTAATGCCACAGATACATTAACGATTGAACAATTAAAATATGGTTTGAGAACAGCTATTTCGCATGGTTTAAAATTAGCCATTTTTAACTCTTGTGATGGTTTAGGCTTAGCACAGGATTTAGCAGATTTACATTTACCCCAAGTAATTGTCATGCGGGAACCTGTTCCCGATAAAGTTGCCCAGGAATTTCTCAAACATTTTCTGGCTGCTTTTTCGGGAGGTAAATCACTTTATCTTTCTGTGCGTGAAGCCAGGGAAAAATTACAAGGATTAGAAGCAGAATTTCCCTGTGCAACTTGGCTACCCGTAATTTGTCAAAATCCTGCTGAAAGTCCATCGAGTTGGTGGGAATGGTGCGGCAAAAAGAAACCAGTTCAATTATTACCAAATCGTCGAGAACTGCGTTTAATTCTTCTATGCAGTTTGGTAAGCACCTTATTTATAGCCGGAATTAGATTTTTAGGATTACTATCTCCCGTCGAATTGTTTACATTCGACATGTTAATGCGTGTCAGAATCCCAGAAAAACCAGACGATCGCCTGCTAATTGTAACCGTAACTCCCGAAGATATTCAAGCCCAGGATGCAGAACCCCGCTTTGGCTCGCTTTCTGATACTACCATCAGCAAATTATTACAAAAATTAGAACAACATCAACCTGTCGCCATTGGTTTGGATATTTACCGCGATTATCCTAGTCGTAAACCCGAACTTGCCCAGCAACTACAAAGTCAACGTTTAATTGGCGTTTGTAAGCGTCCAGATGCCAAAGATGATCCTACAGGTACTTTACCACCACCAGAAATTAAACAATCACGGCTGGGGTTTAGCGATTTTGTCCAAGATTATGATGGTGCTATTCGTCGTCATTTGTTATTTATGACACCGCATACAACTTCTCGCTGTACAACTGGCTATGCATTCAGTACCCAGCTTGCATTTCGATATTTATACAGACAGAGTATCAAGCCAAAATTTACACCAGAAGGCAATATTCAACTAGGTAAAAAAGTATTTTCATCCATCGAAAACCGCACAGGTGGCTATCAAAGTATTGATGCATCCGGTAGTCAAGTATTATTAAACTACCGAGCCATGAGCGACCCGCTAGCGATCGCCCAAACAGTCACCCTCAAAGATATATTTAGCAATAAAGTCAATCCTAAAGCCATCCAAAACCGGCTTGTATTAATTGGGATGGCTGACCTCAGTGCTGGTGATTATTGGTCAACTCCCTACGGTGCAGGTTCTGCCCACAAAATTCCTGGTGTGTTAATTCATGCACATATGCTTAGTCAAATTCTCAGCTATGTCTTAGATGACAGACCATTATTATGGGTTTGGTCGATTTGGGGAGAATTGGGCTGGATTGCTTGCTGGGCTTTGCTTGGAGGATTTATTGCCTGGCGATTTCGTCGCTTAGTAATTATGGGTATAGTTCTCCTCTGCTCAGTAATAATACTTGCTAGTGCATGTTTTATATTTATTAATTATGCTGGGTGGATACCCTTAGTTGCACCTGCGATCGCTTTATTATTAACTAATGGTGCTGTTGTTTTAATAATACTAAGTAATAATCACCAATACGCTATTAATCCCTCGAAACAAGCTACAGTTTAAACAACTTCATCGCCAACAAAACCTCAAGAATCAATTAATACAAAATATGATAACCGATCTATTTTCTGGAGGAGCTTGGGAGAGAATCCCCCAAGCCTGAGATTACATCCTTTTTGGAGTATCTATTGAGTGAGAGTTGACATGATTAGATTCCAATAAACGTGTCATCCAAGGCATAATCACAAGAATTGCGCCTAACACAACTAGAAAAATGGAAATTCCAAAAATCTGAGTTGTGGGAATCTCTAAAACTCCACTTAAAATAATTTCTCGCAATGATGAAACAATTGTAATTTCCACTGCTGCACCCACAGAAATACGTTGCTCTTCCAGATAATCAAGTAATAAACGAAATAATTCTACTAGAATCAAAATAAACAAAATATCAGACGTAATTTGCCTAACTTCTAGAGGGTGTAGCAAGCTGGAAAACATATCCATGAGTCGCAGCACCATCACACAAAATAAGCCAGCACACAGAGAGATAACAATAATATCTTGAAATAATTCTAAGTAGCGAACAAGTCTTTCCCTGAGCGATTCTGGAGGAGTATCGCCTTGACACCAACTTAGAAATTGTTCTTTGAGGTTTGGTTGCATAGTACCCCAAGTAGCTGATAAAAGCATTTACATTCATCATAGTGATTATGCAAAAATTAAAAGTTCGCAGTTTACCAAGTTACTGCTAAATCACAAATTAACAACCATGCTTAACAGGTATTTCAATCAAAAATTTTGTTCCCTTACCTGGTTCTGACAAATATTCAATTTTCCCTCCGTGTTTATCAACGATAATTTGATAACTAATTGACAAACCCAGCCCTGTACCTTTACCAGGTTCTTTAGTAGTAAAAAATGGGTCAAAAATGCGCGATCGCAATTCTTCAGGAATACCACAACCATTATCAGATATACATATCCTAATGATTTTTGTATCCAATACATCTGTATGAATGATAATTTGGGGATTGTCTAAATGTTTATCTTTATACTGTGTTTCTATTGCATCGATAGCATTACCCAAAATATTCATAAATACCTGATTCAATTGCGCGGCATAACATTCAACATGAGGTAATTTGCCATATTCTTTGACAACTTCAATTGTTGTTGATGTTGAAGTAGCTCGCAGTCGATGTTGTAAAATCAACAATGTACTATCAATTCCTTTATGAATATCAACAGGCTTCATTTCGGCGCGGTCTAGTTGTGAAAATGTTTGCAAAGATTCAACTAATTGCAAAATTCTTTCGGCTCCAAACTGCATTGAACCCAATGTCTTAGGTAAGTCTTCGAGAATATAATCCAAATCCATTTTTCTGGCGAGCGCTTTAATTTCTTGTCCGGTTCCCGGAAACTCTTTTTGATATAGATTTAACAATCTAATTAAATGCTCAGAATATTCTCCAACATGACTTAAATTGCCGTAAATAAAATTAATGGGATTGTTAATCTCATGGGCTATCCCTGCTACTAACTGACCTAATCCAGCCATTTTTTCCCCCTGAATTAGCTGGGTTTGTGTCTCTTGCAATTTTTTGAGTGTTTGATTAAGTTTCTCTTTTTGTAGTGTTGTTTGTTCCAATAATTCGGCTTGTTGTAATGCTACACCCAACTGCAAGCCAATCTGCGCCAACAAACTAATTTCGTCTTCCAACCATTGACGGGGCTTGCCATTCTGATAAGCAGCTAGTAATCCCCACAATTGTTCCCCTTGAAAAATGGGGACAATTACATATGCGTGAGCTTGAATTTGCTCTAAAAAAGCTAATTGCCGATCCGAATAAGCTTGAGCATAAATATCATTTACAGCCACCGTTTGATACTGCCCATACAAATCACTTTGGAATTCACGAATGGTTGTATTTTTCATTAATAATGGGTTACCTACTAACGGCATCCATTCTTCTGCAACCGACTCTGCCAAAAATTCACCACTACTATCTGCATAGAAACAATAAATTGCTACCCTCTCTACTTGGAGCAAACTCCGTACTTCTTGAGTTGTAGTCGTAAAAATCACATCTAAATCAAGAGATTGGCGAATTTTCTCTACTGTCATCGCCAATGCTTTTTCGCGTTCTGTCGCTCTTGCTAATTGGGCAGCTTGTGCTTGGACTTGCTTTAAAGTTTCCGCTTGCTGAAGTGCGACACCCAATTGCACCCCTACCTGTGCGAGTAAATTAACTTCCTCTTCTTCCCAGTAACGTGGCTGCGAATTTTGATAAGCCACCAATAATCCCCAGATTTTTTCCCCTTGTAAAATTGGTACAAATGTCTCGTTACGAGGGTATTTCCCCGTTTTCCCTACTTCTAATAAGGGTTTTTCCATAGTGGGTTGAGTTTTCCCCAACTGCATCCAACCATCAACTATGGAGTCGGCGACAAATTCTCCACTCCAACCTGGGTAAAATCGATAAATTGCCACCCGATCAACATTCAATAAACGTCGAACTTCCTGTGTAGTTGTTTGAAAGATGGTTTCAATATCCAGCGATTGGCGAATTTTATCAACTGTAGTGGCTAAGGCACGCTGGCGATTTGCTGCTTTTTCTAATTGTGCAGATTGTGCTTTTACTTGCTGAAAATACTCACTTTGCTGTAATGCTACCCCTACTTGGGTACTAATCTGCATCAGCAAATGGATTTCGTAATCTTGCCAGTGACGGGGCGCTGAATTTTGATAAACAGCTAGTAAACCCCAAAGTTTTTGACCATGATAAATAGCAATAATTATATAAGCTCGTGCTTGGTAACTTTCCAATATCCGAACATAACAGTCGCTAAACCCGGAATTATGTATATCATGGCAAGTTTTGAATAGTTCTCCGCGTACAAAACTTCCTCCCTGGGTGTCTTGGAGGTGCGTATCTGTTGTTAATGTTGCCAGAGATTTGAGGCTGCATCCGCTAACATTTGCTCGTAATTCTGGCTGCTCCCATTGTTGTTGAACTAATAAAGTCCAACCTTCTGTCACAGACTCCGCAACAAACTCGCCACTCCAATCTGGATTAAAACGATAAACAACTGCTCTATCCACTTCCAGTAGTTTTCTCACCTCCTGGCAGGTAGCTTGAAAAATCTCTTCTAAATCGAACGATCGCCTAATTTTTTCGATCGTGTCACTCACTACTTTCTGACGTTCGGCAGCGCGATCGCGTTCGGCGGCTTCTACTAGTTGTGCAGTTTGTAACTGGGTTTGCTCTAAATATTGGGCTTGTTTAATAGCAACACTCAGTTGTCCAGCAATTTGTTGCACAAACTCAATTTCTGATGTATCCCAATGTCGAGGTGCGGCACATTGATGGATACATAACAATCCCCATAATTCTTTGCCTTTGAGTAGAGGAGCGACAACATTGGCACGAACTTGAAATTTTTCCAGAATCTTAATGTAGCAATCACTATATTCGTGACTATAGATATCAGAGATAACGTTGATACGACCATTGCTGTACTGAGGAGCAAAATATTCTCCGAAGCAATGATCATAAATCCTTGTTGCCATTGCTGAATCATATTCTGGGGAGACATCTTCGGAAACAAATTCTCCTTCCCAATCCGATTCGGGATCAAAATAAAATACTCCCACACGGTCGGCTTTGAGTAAATTCCGAACTTCAATAGCTGTATTTTTAAAAATTGTTGGTAAATCTAAAGAGTCGCGAATCCGAGCAATAACTGAAGCCAGCGCTTTTTGTTGCTCTATTTGATACCTAGCCTGTGTTAATAATTCCGCGTGTTGTAGCGCTACTCCTAAATGCTCGGCTATTTGCCGAACAAATTCCACTTCTGAATTCAGCCATTCCCGTTTACCACTACATTGGTGAACACATAACAAACCCCAAAGCTGTTCGCCCTGGAGCAAAGGAGCAGTAATACAAGCACGAATTTGGAATTTTTCTAGTAATTCTACATAACAGTCCTGAGAACAATCTTGATAAATATCTGAGATGACACTGATTTTCCCTTTTTGGTAAAGCGATACAAATTTTTCACCAAAACAACAGTCGCGAACCTGACTATGAATTATTGAATCCCAAACCCCATTAATATCCTCAGAAACAAACTCCCCTTCCCAACCCAAGTCCGGGAAAAAACAAAAAACAGCAACTCTATCTACATAGAGTAGTTCTCTTAATTCTGTTACAGTTGTTTTGAAAATTGTGTCTAAATCCAGCGATTCACGAATTCGACTAATTACCCGCGCCAGCGCTTTGAGTTTGTCCCCACAGCACTGTTGAGTCGTTTGAATATCATTATTAAATTCTGCTGTTTGCTTCGATTCTAATGCTTCGGCGACTTCTTTATTTTCCATTGCAGTTCGGACTGACGATGAACATACCTCTATCTCAGGATTCCCTTTCATGTCAGTGAATGAACAGGTAATGGTAAAACTATTTATCTGAAATAATTACCGACCCGACTTTTCAGCTATAGTCTACCCCTGTTAAGGTGTACCAATAATGTACTAGCCAGAAGTCCCATTCTTACGTTCTACCTCTAATCGCAGAACCTAAATTTTTAACGCAAGCATTATTTTTTGCCTTCAATTTTTAATGGATGCGGTGCTGAAACCCCTATAAATCGTCAGTACAAATGTTCACCTTAACAGGGGTAAGCTATAGTCTCAGCCTAAAACTGAGGGGTACGAAATTTCGTACCCCTATCAATGTTGATTTTGTGGGAGGATTGCAGGTTACTTTCGTTTGGGAGAATAACGTCGCAATTCGCGGTTTTCCTGTTCTTGACGGCGGCGATCGCGCCAGTCAGAAAGTGTCAAATAGGCGACACCACCAGTAACTGTGACTAACAGTACTAGAGCTACTATTGTCAAAACATTGAGAAGTTGACTTTCCACAAGCCTCCTACAGTCCGTTGCGACCCCAGACTACCATTGCAATAGACCAAGTGAAAACAACTAACAGTGAAACCCAACCTAATGTCAAGATAGCCATAGCGGTACTTTTAAAGTGATTGCAAAACGACTCTAATCATTATGATACTTTGAATTGTTTTAGGAAAGGGTAACCCCAGGAGAGGCAAAGATGTGAGCATGTGAGGATAGAAGGAGCAGATAGCTAAGTACAAGTGTATTAAAATACCGGTTTGGGTGAGGCACATCAAATTACTCAGTTTTTCACCAACAATAAACTTTGTGCCATTAATCCCCAACTATCATCACTGCAACAACTATGACTTGGCTACAACTTCCTTGTCCTTAGCCAAAAACTTCTCCAACTCCGTCAAAGCATCTGCATCAACCTTTGTTTGCATTGGGCAGAACTTCGGACCACACATCGAACAAAACTCAGCAGTTTTATAAATATCTGCTGGTAAAGTCTCATCGTGATATTCCTTCGCCCGTTCTGGATCGAGAGATAATTCAAACTGGCGGTTCCAATCGAAGTTATAACGGGCACGTGACAATTCATCATCCCTATCCCTAGCACCAGGACGATGACGGGCTATATCTGCGGCATGGGCAGCAATTTTATAAGCAATTAACCCATTACGTACATCTTCCGCATTCGGTAATCCCAGGTGTTCCTTGGGTGTTACATAACACAACATTGCCGTACCATACCAGCCAGCCATCGCCGCACCGATCGCCGAGGTAATATGGTCATAACCTGGGGCAATATCGGTTACGAGGGGACCCAAAACATAGAAAGGTGCTTCCGAACACTCTTCCATCTGCTTGCGAACATTAAATTCGATTTGATCCATTGGTACATGTCCGGGGCCTTCCACCATGACCTGAACGTCATGTTCCCAGGCTTTGCGGGTTAAATTTCCCAAAGTTTTCAGTTCAGCTAATTGGGCTGCATCCGATGCATCGTGAGTACAACCAGGACGTAACGAATCCCCCAAGCTAAAGGAAACATCGTATTTTTTAAATATCTCAATGATGTCATTGAAGTGAGTATAAAGGGGGTTTTGTTTGTGATGGTGCAACATCCACCGTGCCAAAATACCACCACCACGAGAAACAATACCTGTGAGGCGGCTTCTCACTAGCGGCAAATGTTCGATTAAAATCCCCGCGTGGATGGTTTGATAGTCCACCCCCTGCTGGGCATGTTTTTCGATGATATGGAGAAAATCGTCAGCCGTGAGATTTTCGATTGTACCGTGGACGCTTTCTAAAGCTTGGTAAACAGGTACAGTTCCAATTGGTACGGGAGAAGCTTGAATAATCGCCGTACGAATTTCATCTAGATTACCCCCACCAGTGGATAAATCCATGACTGTATCCGCGCCATATTTGACTGCTAGTTGTAGCTTGGCAACTTCTTCATCAATATTAGAAGAGTTGGGGGAAGCGCCAATATTCGCATTTACTTTACACTTAGAGGCAATTCCAATTGCCATTGGTTCCAAGTTGGTGTGATTGATATTTGCGGGAATAATCATGCGTCCCCGTGCAACTTCATCCCGAATTAAATCCGCAGGTAGATTTTCCCGCTTGGCAACATAGTGCATTTCTTCGGTGATGACACCCTGACGAGCATAATGCATTTGGGAAACATTACTTTGCCCGCGACGCTTGGCAACCCATTCTGTCCGCATCATATTAATTTCCTGAATAAACGGCTTCCCTACGCTGGAATTACCCAGTCTCAGGTGTTAAGGGTGTATTCTCAGCCCAATTTTTGCAGGCACCCCTAGCATTCTTATTTTTGCAGGTTTTTGGAAAAGTTATCAATTGGTTATGGGTGGTGATATGAATCTTGATATTAATTAGGGATTTGCCACTGACTGTTAATACTCATCAATCAGAAAAACTTATTTATCCCAGTCATCTCAGGTTCGTCTGAAATAATTACGATAATACCGACGCAAAGAAAAATTAAGTTTAATAGTTGGTTTGAGGTCACTGGGAATGAGAAGAGTTGAAGTCGTACCCCACAATCCTAGTTGGAAACAGGAATTTGATCGCGAATCTCAATTAGTTGCAGACGCACTCGGAAATAATGTAATTCAGGTTCATCATATTGGTAGCACTTCTATTCCTGGTATTTATGCAAAACCAATTATCGATATCTTGGTAGAAGTCACAAATATTCACCAAGTTGATGAATTTAATTCCCACATGATAGCCCTTGGTTATGAGGCGATGGGGGAATTTGGTTTGCCAGGAAGACGTTATTTTCGTAAAGAAATTTATCAAAATCGCACACATCATGTTCATGTATTTCCAAACAATTCCGATGATGTGGCACGCCATTTAAATTTCCGTGACTACATGATTTCTCATCCAGAAGATGCACGAGCATATAGTGAATTAAAGCGAAATTTGGCGCAGAAATTTGCGAACGATATTGAGAGTTACATGGATGGGAAGGATGGATTTATTCAAGAAATACAAAAACGTGCTTCGATTTGGAGAAAATCACCAACAAAATAGCAACATAGTCAGATGATATGCCTTTAAGTTGCATAATCATATTTGCTGTCATGATGGGCAGGGAATTTTTCGCTTATTCTCTTAGTTGCATTCCCAATTTCTAATTTGTCAAATCAAATGCGATACATAATTTTCTACAAACCATATGGGGTCTTGTGCCAGTTTTCGCAAGATACTCCAGAACGGCAAACTCTCAAGGATTATATTCATGTTCCCGATGTTTATCCTGTCGGGAGATTAGATTGGGACAGCGAAGGCTTACTTTTGCTGACAAATAATGGACAACTGCAACATCACTTGTCAAATCCCAAATTTGGCCACGATCGCACTTATTGGGTACAAGTGGAAAGAATTCCCGATGATACGGCTTTAAATAAGTTACGAAATGGTCTCGAAATTCAAGATTATCGAACTAAGCCAGCCTTGGCAAGATTATTAACTGAAGAACCAATTTTACCAGAACGAAATCCCCCGATTAGGTTTAGAAAAAATGTGCCGACAGCATGGCTAGAAATTATTTTGACGGAAGGAAAAAATCGCCAAGTCCGGAGAATGACTGCTGCTGTTGGTTTCCCGACACTGCGATTAGTCAGAGTTAGCATTGCACACCTAAAACTAGATGGTTTACAACCTGGTGAATGGCGCGACCTCTCATCCATAGAAACTAAATTACTGCATAATATTGCTTCTACAAGGCGTATAAATTACTAGGCGATTCAAAGTTGTTTAGTTTAAATTTGTTTATACCTGTAAGCTTAACTATTTCTTAAGGTTTGCTGATTTTTTTCAGTATGTAAACTAGAAAACATTAATTTACATAGATTTAAGGATATTTAAGATGTATATAAAAACTCATTGGAATACTAGTTATGCGATCGCAATCCTTTGCAGAGTCTCAGTGTTGTGTTCATAATCACCAGCTTTAACAAAAGCGAAGCTGAAAAGCTGTATAATTACCCTCATTTTCATCAGTTTTTTTAATATATTTAGCTACTGTGGGTGCAAGTTTAAAATTTTATGAGTCGTAAACAGCCGTCTAGCTGGCATCAAATCTGCCAAAAACAAGATAATATCGTGTCTTTAACGCCTGCACGCTTGGAACTTGTACCTGAACGAGTCTTAGATAGCGAACTTCGTCCCCATGAGGTTTTGCAGCAAACTCAAGATGAAAGTTTGTCTTATCGCCAACTCTACGATCAATTACCTGCGATTTACTTGGTTTTAGATCACAATGGCATTATTCTATCCGTAAATCAATTTGGTGCGGATTCACTGGGTTTCAGCCCAGAAGAACTGATTGGTAAGACCGTTTTAAACTTATTTACATCTTGCGATCGCATGGCGGTGGCAGATGCTTTAATTAGTTTGTTGACAACATCGACAACCAGCAAGGTTAATCATGGGGAGTTTCGTCTAGATTGTCGTCATAGTCACATTGCCTGGGTTAAAGTCGTCGCCAAAACTTTACCCGGAGATGGGCAAAATCCCCTCATTCTTTTGGTTTGTGAGGATATTACAGAGAGTAAGCGTTGGCAGGATGCTTATCAAGAAAGTGAACAACGCTTCCAAATAATGGCAAATACAGCACCAATGATGCTGTGGAAGTCAGGATGTGACGGTTTATGCAATTTTGTGAATGAATTTTGGTTGCAATTTACTGGGCGTAGTTTTGAGCAAGAACAGGGTATTGGTTGGATTGATAACGTCCATCCTGATGAACAATTAAAGTGCTTGCAAAGCTATTATTCCGCATTAAAGAAGCGTAGCCAATTGCAGATGGAATATCGCTTACGTCATGCAGATGGGGAATATCGTTGGATTTTGGATACCCGCACCCCAACATTTACGCCAAGTGGAGAATTTACTGGTTACATTGGTTGCTGCATTGATGTGAGCGAACGCAAAATGGTTGAAGTTGCGCTCTTACAAAGCCAAGAATCAGCACAGGCTCAAATCGAAGAGATGGAAAGATTAGATCGTCTCAAAGATGAATTTCTCAGCACTGTCTCCCACGAGTTACGAACACCATTAACAAACATGAAAATGGCAATTCAGATGTTAGGGATTGCCTTAGGTTTTGAACCCAACCTGTTACTCGAAAATCCACCTTCACAAACCCACAATTCCAAGTTATCTCGGTACTTCCAAATATTAAATAACGAATGCGATCGCGAAATTAATCTGATTAACAATTTTTTAGATTTACAAAAACTCGATATAAATTCCAAACCTTTAGTATTAGAAACTGTAATTATTCAGGAATGGCTAGTCCGGGTTGTAGAGTTATTCAAAGCACGTCATCGTAACTGTCAGCAAAACCTGCAAGTTGATCTTAACCCCAACCTGCCCCTGCTTGTATGTGATCCATTCAGCTTGGAGCGCATCATGATCGAATTATTAACCAATGCTTGTAAATTTAGTCCATTAGATGAAAAAATTATCATCACAGCACAAGTAAAATCCGCCAATATTGAATTTAAAGTTATCAATACCGGTGTTGAAATTCCCGCATCAGAACGCGATCGCATCTTCGATAAATTCTATCGCATTCCCAGTAACGATCCTTGGAAACAAGGCGGTACAGGTTTAGGATTAGCATTAGTTCAAAAGCTGAGCCGATATTTAGGAGGAACAATCGCAGTCGAAAGCAGTTCCAACCAAACCAGCTTTACAGTTTTGCTACCCTTGAGAGGAGAATAGGAAGATGCGGAGAGGGTGAAAGAAAATGCAGCGCTAGACTTTCTATATTTTTATCGTCACCGCGTCCCCATATCACTCCCTCGTCCATTACAAAGGTTGCGGATAATTAATATCTTTAGCTACCATGCGTAACAATTAAGACTGTCACGACAATTTATTTGTGAAACCACAAAATACTACGATTGGTGTACTCTTGAGTAGAGCTGCCAATTGTGGCATTTTTGATATTGGTGGACTAAGAGCACCTTGGAACCGGAATTAAGGAATTTCCACAATGCTGATTTGCCCTGATTGTACATTCGAGAATCCTCATACCAATAAGTTTTGTCAAAACTGTGGCACTTCACTCACAGAAAAAGTTTGTCCTGCATGTGGTACTTATGTACCTCTAAATGCAGAATCATGCCACCAGTGCGGTGAATTTTGCGGAACAGTTTGGTGGGCAATTGTTACCAAGGATGCGAATAATTCCACCACCGAAACAATCACGTCTGGAGAAGAGGTTGTTAAACAGGATGAAAATAATACTTTCATTCAAATTCCTGCTTTAGTTCAACCGCTTGCATCTGCAACTGCAAATACAGAAACTGCAAACACAGAAGACAACTATGTAAATCTTCCTGAGTTAAATCCTATTCTCACAGTTTCCACAGCTTCCCCAGAAACAAACTTAGAAACGTCAACAGAAACGCCAACAAGTTTGTACTTAGATACCCACCATCGTTATAAGTTACTCGATGCTTTGCCTAGCAAAGCTGAGATGGCTAACATGAGAGAGTTTTGTGTGAGAGTCGTAGACTGCAATCCATATCAAATTACGCCAGTAACGGCTGTTTTGGCAGCTTCTCAGCCACCTCAGACAAAATCGGGTGTTAAACAACAAGTCGAACTTTCGACTATTCCTGATTTTGCCCAATCATATTTATTGCTACATTCCCAACACCATCAAGGTATCCCAGCAATTCACGACGCTTGGCAAGAGGGAAACCTACAAGTTATTCTGCTCGAAAACCGTTCCAATTACGAGTATTTATTAGAACTTTGGCGCGAAGATAAAACAACATCACTACAAATTGTGCTGTATTTTTACCAGATGACACAACTTTGGCAGATGTTAGAACCCTTGAATTGCCAACAAAGTCTATTGGAATTAGCAAATTTACGTTTGGACGAAGACCAAGTATTAGTATTGCAACGCTTGTATCAAAATCCTGATATTAGTACCTCCGTAAACCAAGAGCTTGATCCAGTACAAAACTTGACGGATGAAAGTTTGCGACCAGTTTTACCCATTAAGTACTTAAGTAATGTTTGGCACTCCTTATTTAAAGAATCGCAACGAACACAATTTGGAGCATTGATTCAACTGCTGGAAGATTTGGAAGCAGGTAGTGTGGAAACAATCGAACAGCTACAACTACGCTTACGAGCGATCGCCTCAGAATTGCAACCAACTCCCAACAGCGACATCGAAGACGACGACAATAACGATGTGACAGTTACGCTCGCATCGGCTCCAAAGATTGTGGCACCTACTGTTCTGCAATTTGAGGAACCAGAGGAGAATGAAACTAAAAGCGATGACATGCCTACAATCGTTCTCCCAATGCAATTAAATACCCTAGATAATGTCGGATTAACAGATGTCGGTCGTCAGCGTGACCACAACGAAGATTATTTTGGGATTGACATAAAAATTAACAAAATAGAATTACCTAAAACACGAGCGATCGCCGCACGTGGTTTATATATTCTTTGTGATGGCATGGGAGGACATGCAGGAGGAGAAGTTGCTAGCGAATTAGCTGTTCGCACCCTGCAAAAATACTTCCAAACCTACTGGAATACGAACCAATTACCCAGCGAGAACATTATTCGCCAAGGGATTCATCAGGCAAACAATGCAATTTACGACCTCAACCAAAAAGATTCCCGTTCAGGTGTCGGGCGTATGGGGACAACTTTAGTAATGATGTTAGTTCAAGATACCTATGTCGCTGTTGCTCACGTTGGTGATAGTCGCTTGTACCGCGTTACCCGCAAAGGTATAGAACAAATCACCATCGATCATGAAGTGGGACAGCGCGAGATTTTACGTGGAGTCGAACCAAGTATTGCCTATGCTCGTCCCGACGCTTATCAACTCACACAAGCATTAGGTCCTCGTGACGAAAATTTAATCGACCCAGATATTCAGTTTTTTCAAGTAAGTGAAGATACTTTATTTATCCTTGCTTCAGATGGGTTATCAGATAATAATTTACTCGAAACCCATTGGGAAAGTCACTTACAACCCTTACTGAGTTCCAATGCTAACTTAGATCAAGGAGTAGGTGATTTAATTGACTTGGCGAATAAATACAACGGTCATGACAACATCACCGCAGTGCTTGTGAGAGCAAAAGTACGTCCTAATCTTGATCCGAGGGAGTAAACAATAGAGGAAGACAACAGGATGTGGGGATGTAAAGAAGCAGAAACATCAAAATAAATTCCCCCTTCCCCCGTATCTCCCTCTCTCCATTTCTCCCCCACTCTCTACCCTTCCCCCTCCCCCTCTACCCTTCCCCTTGAATGTGGTTACGCTCACCCTGTTAGAACCGCAACAAAAAACACCACTCCAGGAGTGGCATTTTGCCGACGAATCCCTGATTCGCATTGGTCGGGCAAATGATAATCATATCGCGATCGCCGATGATTTAGTTTCTCGCTATCATCTGGAACTGCGGCGAATTGACGCTGGTAGTTCTTATTCAGGTTGGCAAATGGTGAGTACAGGCATTAATGGGACTTTCCTGAATGGAGTCTTAGTCAATCAAGCCCAACTTCCCGATAATTGCCTATTACAACTGGCAAAGAGTGGGCCATTACTCAAGTTTCAACTTGAACAAGCTCCCATCCCGCATAATCCTGTCCATAGTCGCAACCTCTGTAACCACGAAGGTAATAACCCCAATAATCTATTTTGCGTTCATTGTGGCCAACCGCTCAATGTTCAACAAACAATACGCCATTACCAAGTATTGCGGACTCTCGGACAAGGTGGTATGGGCACCACATACTTAGCATGGGATGCCGGCAAAATTTCCGGACACCCGCAACTGCTGGTATTGAAACAAATGAATGCCGATATGGCACGAATTGCCAAAGCACAAGAACTATTTGAGCGCGAAGCAAATACCTTAAAATCTCTCTCCCATCCCGGTATTCCCAAGTACTATGATTTTTTTGTCGAAGATGGAAAAAAATATTTAGCAATGGAGCTAGTCCACGGAGAAGATTTAGAAAAATTTATCTGTGTTAAGGGACCTGTCACCCCTAATCAAGCAATTGGTTGGATGATTCAAACTTGCGATGTCCTCGACTACATTCATAGCCAAGAACCACCGCTCATCCATCGCGATATTAAACCTGCAAACTTGATGGTGCGGAGTTCGGGAAATCGCATTGTCGTCCTTGATTTTGGGGCAGTTAAAGAAAGTTCTAGCCTACCAGGAACCCGAATTGGGGCAGAAGGTTACTGCGCTCCCGAACAAGAACGGGGACAACCATTAACTCAATCAGATTTATATGCGATCGGTCCAACACTAATTTTCTTACTGACGGGTGAAAGCCCATTCAAATATTATCGCCAGCGTGGACGCAGCTTTCGATTTGAAATTGCAAACATACCCACGATTACTCCGCAGTTACGCGAAGTCATTGATTGTTTAACTGAACCATTGCCACGCAATAGATATCAAACCGCTCAAGAAGTCATCGCGGCTTTGGTAAATTGCAAATAATCTAGGAGTTATATTCGCAGACAGTTAGCAATTAGCAATTGAGTCCAAAAGCTAACCGCTAACAGCCATTGAAAAAGCCTAATTTGTAACCATGCACAGTAGGGAAATTAAGAATTAATAGTTAGAAGCCAGTAAACAAAAGCTAGGACTATGGAAAATTAGATGCTTGCTATGCAAACAACTTCACTATACCTAACTCATAACTTCTAACTGATTACTCTTAACCCATCACTTTCTTAGTCCTCTTCATCCCAAGCTTCAACAGACAGAAGTTCGTTAATCGGGTCTTGCATTGTAAATCCGAAATCCAGCAGTTCCTGTTTCCAGTGCTGCCAGTCATTTCCAAAAAGCAAGGCGATTTTCCAAATGCTATCTGTTGGCTTAATAATCTGAGAGTCTACAAGTGATTGCACATTGCGTTGCAATTTCACCATTGGGTGAAGTACTTGCTGAGTCATAACCTCGATTTAATTCCGATTTTGTTTGAGTAAATACTTAAATCAAAACTGCTTTCCTTAACGGAAGTATTGCCTATACGTAGAGCATTGTACCTTTGGCAAATCCAGTCTATCCTTCCCTAATATACCATATCTAACGAAATGCTGTTAGCACTAAAATTCGGTTTTGTACGGTAATTACCACCAAAGTTGCGAATCTTGTTCAAGTAATCATTCATTTAGAAGTTGGTAAGAGATATAGTTATCGACAATTTGCAGATATTGCATTATTCCAGAATGCTGGCAAAAAAAAACTAGCAAATTTTGCTGGAATTGATGCGCTTGATTGTAGATTAACCCATGAAGAAGGCATTAAATTACATTGTCTCGCAGTAACTATAAACTTTTAGTTGAGTGTGGGTTTGCTTACAGTTTGTTGTTCTTCAGCTTATCGCAAACATCTGGGAATGGAAACAATTCGTTGGAATCTTTATAAAAATTTAAGATTTTTGTCTTCTGAAGACAGAGCTAGGTCTGCTGAGGATTGTATCCTGTTCGCCTAAAGACTTACGACAAAATTAACTTGGAGACAGGGATGGGAAACAATTTACTGGCAAAGAGAAGTTGTGTGCAGTAATTCTCTACAAAAATAGGCTTATCTAAACGATAGTTTCCCAAAGAGCGCAAATCTTGCGAAAACAGAACAGATACGTTATTTATATTTTTTCATAATCAATCATAAGCCAAAGTTATTAAAAAAACATATTTGATATGTAATGGCAATGATTATGAAAACTTGATAATTATCAATTACTCAGTGGGTATCCTCATGACGGGAGTTATACAAAAAACAATCTTTACACTTAAGAAATTATATATGAGCAGTTCGGAGAAGGAGTACTTTGAGATTCGTAATAAAAAAACGAAACGGTTACGAAATATAGTAACCGCCGTATCTATACTGTCATTTTTTGGTTCTAGCAGTTTTGCAGTGATTGGTGCATTGCAACAAGCACATCAAAATATTGCTCAGGTAGACAATGCCAATTTAGCCTTGCAAAATCAAGTACAAAGTTATGAGTTAGTTTTGCAACGTGAGCCTGGAAATAGATTGGCACTGGAAGGTTTGGTAAATACAAGATTGCAAATGAATGATACTAACGGTGCTATTGAATCTTTAGAGAAGTTGACTAAGCTATATCCCCAGGAGCAGGCTTATAAGCTTCAGATAGAGCAATTGAAGAAGCATTCAAGTAAATAAAAGTTTGTACACAGAGTACTCAAATCAACTCATTAAAAAATATAAAAGTATTGGAGATGAATAATAAAGTGACAAATTCTGAATTGAATTGCTTAATTGCAGCTGAAATTAAAAATGATGAATTTTACCAGGCGATTCAAAATTTAGTGAGAAGTGAAGATATTAAAACTGTTCTGGAAATTGGTTCATCATCTGGTCAGGGTAGCACAGAAGCATTTGTAACTGGTCTTCGAGACTCGCAGAATAGAGCAACTTTATTTTGTATGGAAGTTTCAAAAACTCGTTTTGCAGAGCTAGAAAAAACATATCAAGAAGATTCATTTGTTAAATGTTACAATGTATCGTCGGTTTCTTTAGATAAGTTTCCTGACGAAAAAGAAGTCATAGATTTTTACCACAACACTCGTAGTAATCTAAACTACTATCCACTTGAATTGATACTAAGCTGGTTACAACAAGACAGAGAATATCTACAAATTGAAAATGTTGAGGTAAATGGGATTCAGAAAATCAAGCAGGAAAATAATATTCAAGAATTTGATGTAGTTTTAATTGATGGTTCCGAATTTACTGGCAATGCAGAGTTAGAAGAAGTATACGGGGCAAAATATATATTATTAGATGATATTAATGCATTTAAGAACTATAGCAATCATCATAAATTATTGGGCGATCGCAATTATAGTTTGATTGTCGAAAATTATTCTTTAAGAAATGGATACTCAATCTTTAAAAAAAATGATAGTTCAGATGATTACTATTTTGATACGGAGCATTCGGAACAACGGTTAGTCAGTAATCTAATCAAACCTGGAATGGTAGTTTTCGATGTGGGAGCAAATATAGGTGATTACTCTATCCTATTTAGTAAATTAGTTGGTAAATCTGGTAAAGTCTATTGTTTTGAAGCTACATCAAATACATTTAATCAATTAGATCAGCGTCTTGAAGATGAAAAATATACTAATACTTATCGATTTCAAAAAGCTGTTTACTCCGAAAATACCCAGATAGAATTTAACGAATTTTCAGATGAGTTCGCCGCTTGGAATAGTATTGGCAAACCACAAATGCTTAATCCTAATGGTTGCGGTGAATATGTACCAATACTCAATACTACTATAGTTGAGGCTGTTTCTTTAGACTCGTTTTGCAAAGAATATCAAATTGTAAATATTGATTATCTGAAAGTAGATGTCGAAGGTGCAGAGAGTGATGTTTTACAAGGTGCTAGCGATTTACTCAGTCGTAAGGCAATCAATTTCATCCAATTTGAAATATCACAAAATATGCTGGAAGGTTTGAATAGAAGCGCAAAATCTACTTTTGATATTTTAATACAAAATGGATATGAATGTCATAAGATTAGTGTGAATGGTGAAATTGGAGAAGAAGTCACCGATTCCGATTCATTTTATGAAAATTATATTGCTTTTCCGGTCTTATCCATAAACTTCTTCACTATTGTCTTGAACGGAAAACCATTTATTAATTATCACATTGATATATTCAAACAGTTACCCTTTAAATGGCATTGGCATATTGTTGAAGGAGTTGCAGAATTAAAACATGACACCGCATGGAGTGCAAAATTAGGTGGTTGTGTGAGTGATGACATTCATCACAAAGGTAGAAGTTTTGATGGTACATCAGAATATTTGGATGAACTAGCCCAGGAATATCCTAAAAATATTACTATTTATCGCCAACCAGAAGGCATTTTCTGGGATGGCAAACGAGAAATGGTTAACGCACCACTGGCGAATATTCAGGAGGAATGTTTGTTGTGGCAAATTGATGTAGATGAATTCTGGACAGTTGAGCAAATTTGTACTGCAAGACAAATATTTATTAATAACCCTGATAAAACAGCGGCTTTTTATTGGTGTTCGTATTTCGTGGGGGATAACTTAGTTATCAGTACTCGTAATTGTTACACACAAAATCCTCAACAGGAGTGGTTGAGAACTTGGAGATTTAAGCCGGGTTCATTTTGGGCTGCACATGAACCACCTGTATTAGTTGAATCTTTAACGGATGGAAATTTAAAAAATATAGCTGCTGAGAATCCTTTTTTACACAATGAAACAGAAGCAGTTGGTTTAGTTTTTCAACACTTCGCTTATGTCACTCTAGAACAATTAAAATTTAAAGAACAATATTATGGATATAGTAATGCTGTTTCAGAATGGGAAGCATTACAACAGCAAACAAAATTTCCTATATTTCTCCGAGATTATTTTTCTTGGGTAGGAGATAGTACTCAAGTGGACACCGCAGAGTCTTGTGGTGTTATTCCCATACTTCAAAAAGAATTCAATAGTAATAATTGGAAGTTTTTACAAATCGATGAAATTGAAAAACAAATTCTAAGAATTTCCAACGTAAAACCCGTAATTATCATTGATGGAGTTTTCTTTCAACTCTATCAAACAGGTATTGCTCGTGTCTGGAAGTCATTATTAGAACAATGGTCAAATAATGATTTTAGAAAATATATTGTTGTATTAAATCGTGCTGGGACTGCTCCGCAAATACCCGGTATAAAATACCGTTTGGTACCAGCATATGACTACAGTAATACTGACGATGATAGAGAAATGTTACAGCAGGTTTGTGATGAAGAAAATGCGGATGTGTTTATTTCTAGTTACTACACAACTCCTCTAACAACACCTTCTGTATTTATGGCACATGATATGATTCCCGAACTGTTTGGCTGGGATTTAAAACATCCTATGTGGCAAGAAAAACATTATGGGATTAAACATGCTTCTGCTTATATCACGGTTTCTGAAAATACTGCTCGTGATTTAGTAAAAGTGTTTGCCGATATTGATTTACAGTCTGTATCTGTAGCCAATTGTGGAGTTAGTGAGATTTTTTCACCAGCAGACATTACAGATATTAATCGGTTTAGAAATAAATATGGAATTACCAAACCTTACTTTTTATTAGTTGGTGCTAGTAGTGGTTACAAAAATAGTATTTTGTTTTTTAAAGCATTTTCTCAATTAGCAAGTAGTTATGGATTTGATATTGTTTGTACAGGAAATGAGAATGGGTTAGATAGTGAATTTAGAACCCACACATTTGGTAGTGTAGTGCATATGCTACAAATTAGTGATGAAGAATTAGCGATCGCATATTCTAGTGCAGTGGCACTTGTGTATCCTTCTAAATATGAAGGATTTGGTTTACCCATTGTTGAAGCAATGGCTTGTGGTTGTCCTGTAATTACTTGTCCGAATGGCTCAATTCCAGAGGTTGCTGGCGATGCTGCTATATATATCAAAGATGATGATGTTGAAGGCTTAGCTAATGCGCTATGTGATGTACAAAAACCTAGTATTCGTAATTCTTTGATTACATCTGGATTGAAACAAGTACAAAAATTCTCTTGGTCAAAAATGGCAGACACTGTGGGTTCTGTCTTGCTTAAAACTACACTCACAGACCTCAATTTGAGAGAAATTAACTTGATAGTTTTCCCTGATTGGTTGCAATCAGAAGAAGTTTTAATTTCTGAATTAGAAGAAATTGTAGGTAAGTTAGCGGTTTTACCAAACAACGCAAGTACTACACTGATTATTGATACGAGTAATAGTGCCGATAATTATGCTGAATTTCTACTATCTGCTGTCAGTATGAATTTATTGATGCAAGCAGATATAGATATAAGCGAGGGATTGGAAATCTCCTGTGTGAATCAGTTGAGTGATTTACAATGGCAGGCTCTACTTCCTTGTATTCATGCAAGAATACCTTTAGCAATAGAAAATAAAGATTCCTTAATACAAGCAAATGCAGAAATGCTCCAGATTTTAAGTATCGATAATTTGGTCGATATTGGTAAATTGTAGTTTTTGCCGATTGATGAAAAAAGCCTGCGACCGCAGGCTTTTTTGTAGATAGAATTAACTGAAAGATGAAATTACATTGCTTCTAAATACCTCTGCCACATTTGTTGATAAGCAAGTTCCATTTCACGAGTAAACTTTGCTGCATTCCACAAAGGTGCTGTATGTCGAGACTGTCGCAACTTCCAAGCAATTTCTTGTCTTAAAGTAGTATCTTGCCCCAAACGGATACCCCATTCAATATACTCCTCATCTGTCCAGGCAATACCGTCACTAATGCCCACATTCATCATCATCGTATAGCTATTACGAGCGGCAAATTGCTGACCAACTTTTGTCACTAAAGGTATACCCATCCAGAGAGTTTCTAAAGTTGTTGTTGCACCATTGTAAGGGAATGTATCTAATACAACATCTGCTATTCCTAAATTGGCTCGATGTATTGCTTCTAAAGAAACCATAGGTAAGAATCGCAAGCGATCGCTATCTACTCCCTCTTGGGCTGCAATTTCGTTAAAAAAGCTTTGAATGGCTTCTTCATCAGCTAGTCCTTTAATTAACAGATAGCTATTCGGAACATTTTTCAAGATTCTCATTTGTAGCCTGACTGTATCGGGATGTCGCTTGCAACCGCTTTGGGCGCTAAGATAGACTATGGCATTATTCGGAATATTCAGTTCTTCCCTACGTAAAGTTGGTATCCCAACTTCAAAACCATCTACAGCTATATAAGTCTGTGGTAAACGCCAAATTGTCTCTGAGTAATAATTATCTGCATCATTTGGTAATACATAAGGATCGGCAATGAAATAATCTATTGCTGGAATTCCCGATGCATCCCAACCTAGCCAAGTCGCTTGAATCTTCGCTGGTTTTAGTGCCATGACTTCACAGCTAATATCCAAAGTCAGGCTATCTAAATCAATTAAAATATCAATTTCATCTTGATATATTGTTTCAGCAATTTCTTGGGTTTCTGTACCCATTCTGTGGACAGTTTCAAACTGGTTTGTGTACCATTCTTGTAAAGGGTCTTCTTGTTGTTTCGCACTTATTAGATAACCATATAATTCAAAGTGATCGCGATCATGGTGTTCAAACAACCATCGTGCCAGCCAACCAACCGAATGTTGTCTAAAACAGTGGGAAATATAGCCAATCTTTAAGCGTCTACTAGAATTTTCTGTTTTTGGTGGTAGTTGTTGTCTCTGTTTATACCACTCTGATTCTTCCGCATAATTTTGGAGATTATTTTGACATAAAGCAGCCAATTGATTTTGGATTTTGCGGTATGTCTGGGGACAATCTTGAAAGTAGGGGAAGAAAAAGGTTGATAGTAGTACCCGCGAAATTTCCGCACCATCATTTAAGATTGGCTGCTGTTCTATCAATGAAGACAGAAGACTTTCTTGTCTTTGTAAAATTTCCTTGGCTTCTTGCCAATATCCACCAGCATTTATGAGGGTTTTTAAAAGTAAGTGATTGGCATATACTTTACCTGCTAATACATCACTTTCTAACAACGAGTAGCATTTTTTTGCAGTCTCGATTGCTTTGATATAATCACCAGACTTTTCATAAAAAGAGGTTAAATGCCGTAATAATTCTGCATCTTCCTCATTTATTTGATAGCATATTTGTGCGAATTTTATCGCTTGTTTTGACCTTCCTTGGGAATAAGCTAAATTGATTGCTGCGACTAAGATAACCGCAAAATATTTATATGAATGTTCTAGATAAGGTAGGCAAACTTTAGCAAATTCTAGTGATGACTCATGTAGGGAATCGTAGTCGAGAATTTCCTGTAGTGTTTGCATTAATAGATTAATATCTATTGCTTCTGCTGCTAATTCTTGCGAATTTAAAAGTTCAATTATTCCCCAATCAGCTAAATCTTCTCCAGTAAATGTTTCTAGCTTGATCGCACTCTCAATGAGATGTAATAAATTATCGATGTTTGCTGGCTGAATTTCCCGTATATGCTGTCTCAGTAAATAAGCGGTGGAATTATCTAGCTGTACTGAACGTCTTTGTGCTTCAGCTTCTAGTACTTCGATCAATTCATGACACCAAAGTTCAATTTCCTCTGGTTCACCTTCCATCATTACCAAAGCCCAAGTTGTCTGTGCTTCTACTTCTTTTCCCTGTAGCAGCAATATTAACCCTAAATACCAGTAGTGGTATTTAATATCAGGTTCTAGTTCAATTGCTTGTTCATAAAAATTAGCGGCTTTATAATAATCACCTTGAATTACACATTGAGATGCTTGCTGTTGCCAATTGTTGGTGGAATTAATTAAAGTTGAATCAGAAATCATTGCACGCATTAGTTTTCAATTAAAGAGAGTGAGTAGCTTGTACTACCCACTCCGTTGTAAATAATCAATACGAATTGACTGTAACTTATTGTTAGTCGAATTACTCTCGCAGTTAATTACTTGATAATTTTAAAGGTTTTAGCATCACATGCACCCGACGCTGTACCATCAGCAACCGCAATACCTTTCACATCATCTTTATCTGCTGGAAGAATACTCTCACACAAGTTTGCAAGAGTGATTGCGTCAGCAACACCGTTTACAGTTTGGGTAGTAGTATAAGTAACCCCAGCATAAGACTTCAACGCTTTCTTTGTTGCCCTGGCTTTATTTGTAACAAACGAACCAGTATTTTTTGCGTCAGTAATCTCATACAAAAAATTATCAGTCTGTGTCTTAATACCTAAAGCTAACACGACAACAGAAGTTGTAAATGAGTTATTATTCTCTAAATAGAATGCTTGCTGTGCTCTGTTCATTGAACCAACATAATTCTTAGCTTCACTTTGTCTAGCTTTTGTTGCTTGGTTCAGAAAAGAAGGCAAAGCAATAGCTGACAAAATACCAATAATGATGATTACAACCAACAATTCAATCAAGGTAAAACCTTCTTCATTTTTCTTTTTGTTGAGAATGTGTTGAAGAAATTTTGCTTTTAATTCGGATTTCATATTTTTGTTCTCTTTGTAGTCGATGGAGTGATTTCTCGCTTTCTGAAATAAACTTACCCACTTCTTTCTCGATTCATATCATCTTTCGGAATTTTTTTTAGGAAGGTTGCAAAACCGGGAATGACAAGAGATTTCGTCGCATATGCAAAGAAAATATCTATTTCTCGTCTCCCCCGATTCGTACTTGGTGAGTGTTCAAAAATATATTAAGCCTCTAACATCACATAACCAAGACTTTCGAGCCTTAAAAACATCTGTTGTAGTAGATAAAAGGCTTGTTCTTCATCGGTAGCTTCTAAAGTGACTGGGTCTAAAGGCCTAATTTGCTTCCAGCGCTCAACCAAGGACAGCATAGATTGGGCTTCGTCTAAGAGCGAAACAAGACAAAAAGCCATAGAGCTATCTATGCTAACTGACTCTTCAATGATTGGTAAGTGTTCGCTAATAACAAAAGGTCTGATTTCTCTAATACAGGCTATTAGTTCTTCTCGCACATCAGAAGTTTTTAACTGGGGATGTAGATGCACCTTCACCTTTTCCCAATCAGCATCAGACCATTCTTGTACCGGAACAAAGGACTGCCCCTGGTTTGGATGTCCGCACCAAAAATCAAGCAGTCTATGTACAGGATGCATCAGTTCAAATAGCTGTAGTTGTTCCTCTATCGAAGATTCGGGTAAACTTATTCCAATAAAAGCAGGTAAATTATCTGGTTCTTTGAACAAATTGGTTAGGTTCCACTCTTTCCAGTTGACCATGCTGATGAATTCCAAGTTTGCCGTTCTAAAACCATTGAACATATCGGTAATGGTGTAACCTTTATCTCCTTGGAATAGATAATTCATTAAAATTCTTTGTTTACCATCCTCTCCTTCGTAGTTAGAGTTCCAAGTTAAAGCTTTAAGATTAACTTTGTCTTTTAAAGCATTCATTATTTCTACCACAATTCCCATTTCTAAATCTTCTGGATTTCCATCCATTAAACCCATCATTTTAAATACTTTTTGGGCGCGGAAGTAGTTGAAGCGTTGGATTGAACTGTGTAGATTACTACGAATAATGCCTTCTGGCTTTAAAACCATCTTCATTACTTGTAAAGCTTTCCCTATATCATTAAAAAGATAGAGTAGTTCATCACAATTGATATAATCAAATTCCCAATCATACTTAAGTAAATCATCTATCCCTAAAATATGAAATTCTGCGTTGTCAAAGCCGTGAAATTCTAAGCGCTGCCGTGCTAGCTTTACAGACTCTTCAGATAAATCAATTCCGATTATTTTAGCCCCTGGGTTTGCTTCTGCCAAAAGTAGGGATTTCCAACCACTTCCACATCCAGCATCTAAGATTACTTTACCTTTTGTGTCTATAACTTTTTGATTGCGTAAATAGTAAGCTGTTACCAAGTTATGAATATACAGTAAATTGGGAAAGTCTTGAGGATTTGAATCTAGGGATACTCTTGGATAAGGAGCGCTGTCAAATTGCTGGCGAATTTTTTCTAATAACTCAGATGCTGGTACTGCCATAAAATTTTCTCCTAAAAAATAATTTTTTCTCACAAAGTCTATGGCTAGATGCTCAAAGATAAATGAGGAAAACCACTCGATATTCAGTATTCCCAAATGCGATCGCATTCTCTCATCAATAACAATTTTTCCCGTTGCTGCCATCGCTGTAAGTGCTTATGTGCCATCCGCTTATCTTTCTGGAAAATGCGATCGCCTAAAATATCTTTTATTTCTTGTGCCTCTAGATAAAATAGACAATCTCCTGACATATAGCCAGGAGATTGTCAAGAAAGACTAACAGGATTATTTAAACAGCTTGGAATCCATATTCCTACTCTAAAAACTATTCCTCCTCATTATCTGAACATTCTTAATTGTTAGGACAGCCACGATATTTGACGTGATAAATAATACCAGCACGACGGGCAAAATCTAGGGAGTCAACAGTTGCTGCCCCTTGTCCCTTCGCAATCATGGAAGTATTTGCCCGCATGTTCACGCTATCACCACAGCGTGACCAGGTTTCCGCCAGTAATTCATGCTGAACGTTATATTCTCCAGTTGATATTGTTTTAGAAAAAAGTGGTCCCCGTTGACCTGCGAAAAAGTACTCTGCTCTCAGTGTTCCAGTGGTTCTGGGAGCGACATAGCCCCGAAAATCAGAACTGAAAAGTGAAATTTGATAGCCTGAAGGTACTTTAATGGGAATGGTCAAATTACAGCTTTTGCGATTGTTTTGAGCACTATACTGATCAAATAGAATACTTAGCTCTTGACCATCAGGGCTAACCGTAACACTAGCACTTCCTCCAGGGCAACCACTACCGCCGTAACTTGCGCCTAAAATTTCAACTTTTGGTGCAGCGAACGCGGAACTGATACAAGTAGTCATTAACACAGCCGTAGCGAGAAAGCCTTTTGCGAATGTGATAGATATTTGTCGGAAATTTTTATTATTCATACTAACCTTCCTTCCTCAAAAGAAAGTACTCAGTGTTTGAACAAAAAACTTGGAAAATTCTGCGTTTTCAATTGAATTCCTGCCTCTATTGCAGAAGATAATTCAATTTTTAATTGTTTGAGGATAATGATTGGAGATTAATAGTATACTGGCTCAATAATATTGAAACCAAACACATAAACCTCAAATAATTTATTTAATAATTCATTTAATAATTCATAAATTATCATTAAACCATTCAAGAGATTAAGATATTTTTCCCAATCTACCCTCTTGTGTACTAGTAACTGTCTAGCTTTATATTCACCTTAAGTAAGCAATTCACAGCACCAAGACTTGAATACTTGATAAAATAATTCAGGAGGTAATTCAAATTTCCATACTATCTAATAAATTACCTTTTACATTCCTATTCTAATACTTACCTTCAGAGTAAATATGAAGTAGTAAATAAACTTAGCATTCTCAGAAAAAATTAACTCAAGATTAAGAGTTCACTGTTGTTAACTTTGCAATTTATGAAGGAGAACAGATTCTTTTTCATTTATAATCTTGTACCGTTTCTCTAAAATCCAGTAACCTATAAAACTCTGTATTCCCCCGTGTCCTCACCCGTTGCTTTTTTGGAGAATTATTATTACTTGCAATACCTTATTACAAATCTAAACACAAGGATGAATATTTCATTTGCAGGCTCTCATGCCGATATCAGCCAGCATTCGTTCAACAGTTGCTGTTCCTTGCCCCTGGGCAATCATAGAACTATTCACCCGCATGTTGACGCTATCACCACAACGCGACCAGACATTAGTTTTATTTCTTAAACTATCTCGAACGTTATATTCACGTTTTCCTGTAAATGCCCGAGAAAAAATAGACCCAGGTTGACCAGCAAAAAAGTATTCTGCTCTTAACTTACCAGTGGTTCTAGGAGCGACATTGCCCCGATAACTGGCATTGTTGAGGGAAACTTGATAGCCTTTAGGTACTCTAACTGGGATGGTCAGATTACAGTTTTTACGACTTTCGTTGGGTTTGTTTCCACGGGCTATAAACTGATTAAATCGAATAGTTAGCTTTTGACCATTAGGGCTAAAACTAATACTAGCAGTTCCTCCAGGGCAACCACTACCACCATATTTAGCACCAAATACTTCAACTTTTGGTGCTGCAAAAGCTAAACCTAGAGAAGTTGTCATGAATACAAATGTTGCTAGCAAACCTTGTAGCAATGTGATCGGTGTTTTCTGGAAATATTTATTATTCATACTCCCCTTCCTTCCTCAAAAGAGAGTTTTCTGTTTTTGAGAAAAATATTTAAAAAATCTATATCGAGATATTTTTGGTGTTATTCACAATTTCCACTTGAAATTACCTGATCTGAGCACAGATTTCTTCATCTTTAATTCTTGAACCTACTATTATTTTGCCTCATCTCCTCATCAAAGTCTTATTGCTGATTGATAAACTTTACATGACATGATATGCGAAAAGTGATCGCACGATAGTTAAGCCCTAATCTTACCTTCCTATTCCCTATCTACTTGACAACCTGAAAATTGTGTTAAACTAGGTTAAGTGAAGTCGGTATGAGTTTATATAATTAGTTATGACAAGTCTCGCAGTAGAAAGTCCGAAAATAGAAAACTTAGTAATAATTGGTTCAGGTCCCGCAGGCTATACTGCTGCTATCTATGCAGGGCGGGCTAACCTTAAGCCTGTTGTCTTTGAAGGTTTTCAGGCTGGGGGTTTGCCTGGTGGACAATTGATGACGACAACGGAAGTTGAGAATTTTCCTGGATTTCCGGCAGGGATAACGGGGCCAGAATTAATGGATAATATGAAGGCGCAGGCGGAGCGTTGGGGAGCGGAGTTATATACAGAGGATGTGATTTCCGTCGATCTTAGTCAGCGTCCATTTACTGTACGTTCCGAAGAGAGAGAATTTAAGACACATAGCATTGTTATTGCTACTGGGGCGACAGCGAAGCGGTTGGGTTTACCCAGTGAACATGAATTTTGGAGTCGGGGAATTTCTGCCTGTGCGATTTGTGACGGAGCCACCCCGATTTTTCACGGTGCGGAATTAGCTGTGATTGGGGCAGGTGACTCGGCGGCAGAAGAGGCAATTTACCTAACCAAATATGGTTCCAAGGTAAATTTATTGGTGCGATCGCAACAAATGCGAGCATCGAAGGCAATGCAAGACCGTGTTTTAAGTAACCCCAAAATCCAAGTACATTGGAACACGGAAGCGGTAGATATTTTTGGAAACGGATATATGGAAGGGGTGAAAATTCGCAACAGTCAGACGGGTGAGGAAAGCATTGTCAAGGCGAAAGGATTATTTTATGCGATCGGGCATAAACCCAACACATCTTTATTTCAGGGACAAATAGAACTCGATGAAGTCGGGTACATCGTCACCAAACCCGGTTCCCCAGAAACCAGTGTTGCCGGAGTTTTTGCCGCCGGTGATGTCCAAGATCACGAATACCGTCAAGCGATTACAGCCGCAGGTTCTGGTTGTGCGGCGGCGATGCTCGCGGAACGTTGGTTATCAGCAAGTGGGTTGATTCAAGAATTTAAACAAATTCCCCACACTTCTGATAACGAGATGGAGCATCAGCAACAGGTGCAGCAAAGCGTTTCCGTGGAATTTGACGTGAATATCACCCGACATCAAGGTGGTTTGGCATTGAGAAAATTATTCCATGAAAGCGATCGCCTACTTGTTGTTAAATATGTATCTCCTGGTTGCGGGCCTTGTCATACCCTCAAACCCATATTAAATAAGGTGGTGGATGAGTTTGATGGCAGGATTCACTTTGTCGAAATTGATATTGACGCGGATAGGGACATTGCGGAGAATGCAGGGGTTACTGGTACGCCAACGGTGCAGTTCTTTAAGGATAAGGAATTGTTGAAGGAAGTTAAAGGCGTGAAGCAAAAGAGTGAATATCGCTTGTTGATTGAGAGTCATATTTAATTGAATATTAAACAAATATGCAATATTTAGGTGAATAATTTAGGTCAATATGTACTAAATTATTCACCCTAAATTATTGACAGATTTACCGCCTATGCTTGAAAACATGGGCGATTTTTGTTGTAGTCGATACTGACTACATACTTGTATATAATTCAATACATAATTTATATATACATTCATTGACAAAACACTCGAAATATTCTAATACTCTAAACTCATAACTCCTAACTAATAATTTCTAATTTACATGGCTGTTACAAAAAGTCCATCACCAAAGTTTTTGCGGCTGCCAAAAACTTCTAGCCTTTCTCAAAAGCTGATGCTGATTGGATTGGGATTAACTTTATTTTTTATATTTTTAGCTTTTTTCACACCAGTGCTTCAAGTATTGGGATTAATCCAAAACCCATCAGACGCTTTGGCAAATGATATTCACCTCCCACCTTCTGGGAAACATTGGTTTGGTACAAGTCGTCTGGGTTATGACGTATTTTCGCGGACTTTATTTGGCGCACAGGCAGCCTTACAGGTGGTATTCTTAGCAACTGCCTTAAGTATGGTTGTGGGTGTGCCGTTGGGAATGCTGAGTGGTTATATTGGCGGCAGACTAGATAAAATCCTGCTATTTATTATGGATAGTATTTATACTTTGCCTGGGATGTTGCTATCGGTGACACTAGCATTTGTGGTCGGCAGAGGGATTTTAAATGCTGCGATCGCAATTAGTATTGCTTATATTCCCCAGTATTACCGTGTTGTCCGTAATCACACAGTCAGCGTCAAAACGGAAGTATTTATCGAAGCCGCGCAGGCAATGGGGGCAAATACTTGGCAGGTATTATCTAAATATTTATTTTTTAACGTGATTCAAAGTGTACCCGTACTCTTTACCCTGAATGCGGCTGATGCGATTTTGGTATTAGGTGGTTTGGGTTTTCTGGGTTTGGGACTTCCCGAATCAGTACCGGAATGGGGGCATGATTTAAGGCAGGCTTTGGAAGCTTTACCAACGGGTATTTGGTGGACGGCTTTATTTCCTGGTTTGGCAATGACTTTAATGGTTGTCGGGTTATCCCTGTTTGGTGAGGGTTTAAATGAGTTTGTCAATCCTCGCTTGCGGAAACAAAATAGTATCCGTTAGTTTCTGGGTAAATGCAGGATGCAGGGACACGGGGATATCGTGACGCGGTGACGCGGGGATGCGGTGACAAGGAAGAAAGAGATTTATTTTATTAATCTCCATCTCCGCGTCTCCCACTCTCCCACTCTCCCCATCTTTCCTTCTCCCCATTCTCTACTTTTTATGAGTTAGCATTATTTGTTGTATTTTTAACAGAGAGTTTTGTGTGAAAGATAAGTTTTCGTTAATTGCGGCTGCGGCTGGTGGATTTATGCTTTCCGTGGCACTGACTAGTATTCTCAGAGGTACACCTGTAACCTCTTTGCACGCACAAACAACTGTGCGTCCTCTGTCTGTGAATTATGTTGCTGCCGTGCCCAAATCACCTATTAACTATTAACTATGTGACTTGTAGTTATGAACAATTAATCCATGACAGAAGTAATAGGAATTGATTTAGGGGGAACAGCAATCAAATTGGGGAGGTTTACTGTTGATGGAACTTGTATAAAGTCTTTGACAGTGGAGACTCCCCAGCCAGCAATGCCGGAGCCTGTTTTGGACGTGTTAGTTGCTGCGATCGCTCAACTTGACCCTGATAATAAAAGTATCGCGATCGGTGTGGGAATGCCAGGACCAAGTGATCCAGAAGGACGTATTGCTCTAGTTTCGATTAACCTGCCTGGATGGCGTGATGTGCCTTTGGCGGCATGGTTGGAAGCAAAAACTGGTAAACCAACTATTCTCGCTAACGATGCCAATTGTGCGGGTTTGGGTGAAGCTTGGTTGGGTGCTGGCAATCGGTTTAAAAATTTTATTCTCCTCACTTTGGGAACTGGTGTTGGAGGAGCTATTTTTATTGACGGTAAATTATTTATTGGACATTACGGTGCAGCTGGGGAATTGGGATTAATTAATTTGTACCCAGATGGGCATGAGTGTAATAGTGGTAACAATGGTTCTTTGGAGCAATCTACGTCTATTCGGGCGATTCGCCGGCTTACGGGCAAAGAACCGGCGGAATTAGCAGTTTTGGCAGAGAAAGGTGATGTTACAGCGTTAGAGTTTTGGCAAGAATATGGACGGAATTTAGGTATTGGTTTATCGAGTTTAATTTACGTACTCACACCGGAGGCGATTTTGTTGGGTGGTGGGATTAGTGCAAGTGCCAAGTTTTTCTTACCAACTGCGAAAGCAGAGATTGAACGCAGAGTTTTTATCACATCGCGTGTTGGTTTACAGATTTTACCAGCAGAGTTAGGTAATGCGGCGGGAATGTTGGGGGCGGCAAAACTAGCTTTTACAAAAGTGAAAATTTAGAGATTCAAGTTAGATTTTCAGGTTTTATGAATCAATTTTATCAAGACTTTCTAATTCGTTCTTGGGAACCAAAAGATAGACAAAATGCTGCGGAAGTCATTCGTTCGGTTCTGGCAGAATATGGATTGGGTTGGGAAGCTGATGGTGCTGACAGGGATGTGCTGCAAGTTGAGAAATCCTACTTAGAAACTGGCGGAGAATTTTGGGTAATTGAATACCAAAATCAAATAGTCGGAACTGGAGCATATTACCCGATAGAACGGGGGCAAAAGGCAGTCGAAATTAGGAAAATGTACTTTTTACCGCAAATTCGCGGTTTGGGTTTAGGGAAATATTTGTTACAACTTCTAGAAGAAACGATCGCATCTCGTGGTTTTGAACAAATTTGGATTGAAACCGCTAGTATTCTCCAAGAAGCTGTACAAATGTACGAAAAAAATGGTTATGTACCAGCCACAGGGATAGAAACTCTAAGATGCGATCGCGTTTATTGTAAACAAATAAATTGTTAATTTTTTTGCTGATTGCCGCTCCCTATTTTCCTGTGCCCATGCTGATTTTTAAAAAACCTCTAAAACATTTTTTTAATCTTTTTACGCAATCAAATTGTCCTCTCTGTCAACGTCCAACTCCACAGGAATTTTGCCCTAGCTGTAGCAAACAGCTACAAAAATGTCAATTAAATGAACCTTGTCGCTTGTGGCAACAAGAAACACCTGTTTTTGCTTGGGGCGCTTATGGTGGCATATTGAAAAGAGCGATCGCAGTTATGAAATATAATGATTGTCCAGATATTGCCCGTCCTCTGGGTCATTATTTAGGTGAGGCTTGGTTGCAAAATTTACCCTCGACTGAGAAAAAAATTGCTGTTGTGCCGATTCCGCTTCATCCAAGCAAGCTGAAATCCAGGGGTTTTAACCAAGCTGCACTGATTGCCGAGAGTTTCTGCGAAATGACTGGACTACAATTGAGAGTAAATGGATTACAAAGGGTACGCGTCACCGAAGCACAACATTCTCTCACAAACACACAGCGTCAAAAAAATCTAGCCGCAGCTTTTGCAATTGGAGAAGATTTACTTCGCCATCGTCATGATTACGTACTGCTAATAGATGATATTTATACTACTGGTGCGACTGCCAGAGAAGCCATCACAACACTTAGTACAGCAAGTATATCCGCGATCGGACTAGCTGTATGTGCCGCAGGAATGAAATTACAATCATAAAAGCGAAATTGGGACTGTATTTTGTTTTGATAAATTCCTGGGCAAGCCACGTAGAGAAAAACTATAATTAACCAATATTACGATTACGCTTGAAACTGGGGAAGAATCTTGGGGATGAGTAGCAGAATTTTTGCATTTTGTGTAAAAGAATTATTAACAAAAATCACTTTTATTCCTGTAACTTTGTTAGCGATTGGTGCAAATACAAATGCAAGTTTTGCTCAAGCGGCTAAGATGTATAATCCATTGCCTTTGCCTTCAACCTATGAAGTGAGTGACTCCCTCACAGACACAGACATTCCCACAGGACAAGGTGGCTTTGCTCGCGATTATATGGTGAAGTTGAATAAAGGTGAAAACTTAGCTATTGACCTTTCCTCAGACAGTTTTGATAGTATTATTACCTTACTGGCACCAAATGGCTCAACGATCGCAGAAAATGATGATGGCCCTGATGGTAGTAGCAATTCTTTACTATTTACACGCATTAATGAGACAGGCAGTTATGTGGTGCGCGTGCGTTCTTTTGGTGAAACCGGAGTTGGTGCATTCAAACTCAAGGTGACACGACTGCAACCGATGAAGTAGAAAATTTCGGCAGACGCAGCAAGCTAGGATAATTTTTTCCCATCCCCGCATCACAAAACAACAGTGATTACGCATAATAGTAAAGCTTCTGTCCATTCGACAACCGCACCATAGGTATCCCCTGTATGTCCTCCCAGTTTGCGGTTGAACCAAAAACCTGTCATAAATGCGATCGCTATTCCCGCAATTAATGTCACTATACTCAAGGCTAAGGTATTGCGGTTAATTATGACTGGTAAGATACTCCAGCTAATCATCAATAGTAATCCTGGGAATACATCTTTATCGGAGCGTATTGCCTGTTTGTGGAATGCACCCTTACCTGTTGGTTTCAGGTATGGATATTTGGCGATGGCTAAAACTTGTCCCCAACGCCCCCAACCAGCAGCAGCGAGTAACACAAACCAACGGTAATTTTCGATGTCAGTTAATCCTGCGACTTTGAGCAGGGAAATTGCCACTGCAACCATTGCTCCAAAAGCACCGGTGGCACTATCCGCCATGACTGCCAATCTCCGCTCCGGATTGGTAACTGCTAAACCATCAGCCGTATCCATTGCCCCATCTAAATGTAATCCTCCAGTTAAAGCCAGCCAAATACATACCAGAGAAACACTACGTGTCAAAATCGGTATACCTAACCAAGCCAGTAGCAAATCAAATAGCGCTAATATTCCCCCAATTATTAATCCTATCCCTGGAGCAAACTGTGCTACTTTTTGGAAATCTAATTCCTGATTCAATTTCTCTAAATAGGGCAAAGGTATAGCAGTATAAAATAAAATACTGGCTACAAAACTTAATAGCAACTCTTTGCACCACTGGCGAATACTTGTCATTTTGGGAACATGGTATTTAAACAATAATTATTGAGACAAAAACTGCCTAAAAACAGTCCTTCGTCATCACCAAAAACCGAACATATTTAGCTTCTCTCCTCAAAAGAGAAATATACTCTTTAAGAAGCCATTATCCTATACAAATAGATTACGTAAGTATCTCCAGATAGATTCTATATTGAAACAGGCTTTGACTTATCCGCAGTATCCCAATCAAGACTTTGACATCGTGATTTACGGATTCGTAAGGGCAATCTTTTTAAAGCTTTTAAAAAGATTCACTTGTCTAGGGAACTCATGTAGAAAATTTTGTTATGCTTATGCCATCACTAAAAAATCAGCTATTGTATCAATGAGCACGCCCATAGCTTGATTAACTTAATTTAATATTTACATTTTTGATTTTAGATTAATAATTTAGATACAAGATGTTAGGTAAAAACTCTATGTTACTAAAAATCATATTGATAATAATTAAAATTTAAATGTCAACAAAGCTGTAACATTCATATTTAGCGGTATTGCAAATTATCTTCGCGCATTTATTATTTAACTATGAGCCACCATCTACCTGAAACAAAAATACCAGCTCCCTGCATTATTAACACAGGTGTAATAGTAAGTAAATTGGATATGCGGCGGTTGCTAACGGATTTAGGTCGTGTTCGCTACATTTATACCTTCGATGGCAATGTCCAGAGTGAAGGTGAAGGCGATGTTATGGAAGTTTTTGCGAATCCACAGCGTTCTACACTGGTGGCAAACCACACATTGTATTTGAATGTCTGTAGTTTTGACTATCTTGAATTGCAGCAAACTCCAGAAAATGAAACTAATTTTGACTTGGTTCAAGAAGGATGGCGTTTACGCTTAATTCCCCTTTCGACACCTTTACAAGAAAGGCGCGATCGCAATATCAATGTAACAGCGATTGAAGCGATGATGGAGCAAGTGTTATCTGCACGCTGGGATGCTGAGTTTGATGATGATTCTTCTGATATGTTTTAAATAGGAAAATACAGAATTCAGGAGATAGAAGTCAGAATTTAAATAAAAATAAAATAACACGGCACTGGAAGATAGAAAGTACGCGGAAAATCACTCAAAGTATCAACATCCAGAGTTTTTAGCAATGTTTGTGGCGATTGCAATTGTTTCTCGTGTCCCTTGCTAAGTTAGGATGGTTGACAGCTGCATATTACAGCTAAATATTTGTGATACTTTATAATTCCTTAGGTTACTTGTATTTTGACTGCAAACTTTTCTTTTGAGTGTATAGCTTCCTGCCAGGAAACGAAAGCGCGAGCCGGCGTTTTTCAAACACCACATGGGATTGTGGAAACACCCAGATTTATGCCAGTGGGAACATTGGCTAACGTGAAGACAATAACCCCAGCACAACTTCAGGACACTGGGGCGCAAATGGTATTATCTAATACTTACCATTTGCACTTGCAACCTGGAGAAGATATTGTCGCAGGTGGTGGAGGCTTACACAAATTCATGGGTTGGCATGGCCCAATGCTTACCGATTCCGGTGGTTTTCAAGTATTTAGTCTGAGCGAAATGCGAAAAATTACTGAGGAAGGTGTAACTTTTCGCTCACCCCATGATGGACAAATTATTAATTTAACACCGGAACGCTCGATCGCAATTCAGAATACCTTAGGGGCTGATGTGATTATGGCATTTGATGAATGTCCTCCTTACCCAGCCACTCGTCAAGAAGTCGAAGCCGCAACATCGCGAACCTATCGTTGGTTAGAAAGGTGTATTACTGCACATCAACGCCCAGACCAAGCATTATTTGGTATCGTTCAAGGTGGAGTCTATTTAGATTTGCGTGCCAAAGCTGCGGAGGATTTAAAGCAGCTTGATTTACCTGGGTATGCAATTGGTGGCGTGAGTGTGGGGGAACCACCAGAATTAATTGCTCAAATCGTCGCCACTACCGCACCACTTTTACCTTTTGACAAACCCCGTTACTTAATGGGTGTGGGTACTTATCGAGAGATGGCTGTTGCCATCGCCTCCGGTGTAGATTTATTTGACTGCGTGATTCCCACAAGGTGGGCACGTCACGGTACGGCAATGGTACAGGGAGAGCGTTGGAATTTAAAGAATGCAAAGTTTCGTGAAGACTTTGCGCCATTAGATGAAACTTGCCCTTGTTACACCTGTCAGAATTTTAGCCGTGCCTATATTTCCCATTTAGTGCGATCGCAAGAAATTCTCGCCTACACATTATTATCTATCCATAACATCACCGAACTGATCCGCTTTACCCAAAAAATTCGTAATGCCATTATCAAGGGTACTTTTGCCCAGGATTTTGCCCACTGGCTAGAACCCAGTACAGAATCGAGTGACGAAGATTAAGTGGAAATTACAAATTGCGAATTACAAATTACCAATGGACTCGTTGCATGTTAAGATACTTGTCAAATATTAAAGCTGTGTTGGATAGGTGGATTTTAGGAATATGGAAGCTGCATTGTTGTTAGCAAAACTGCCCGAAGCTTATCAAATCTTCGACCCCTTGGTAGATGTTCTACCTGTAATTCCCGTATTTTTCCTGCTGTTAGCTTTTGTATGGCAAGCAGCTGTGGGTTTTAGATAAATCTAAGAATTTAAGATTTTGTGAATTTTTGAAGCCGAAATTGAGAATCTAGATATTTGTAACTTTTCCCAGACAGGTAATTCAGCCTGTCTTATTTTTTTGCTGACTTGTTGACTAAGTTTTATCGCAGTACATACTTGAGATACTGATTCCGAGGAGATTGGGAAAAAGCTGAATACTACAACATTAGTAATTTTTCTTAAAAATAGTTAATGAATCAATATAATAGTTTCAAGAAAACTATTTAAGCATTTTTCTAAAAGCGATCGCCAGGAGGGATATTTTATGGGTAATATTAACTTTGTCAAAGAGAATAAAGAAGTTATCGCCGCAAATGGAGGAAATCTTCGACTTCTGGCAATGCAGAATGGGATTGATATCTATAAGGTTTGGGGAAAAATGATGAACTGTGGTGGTTACGGGCAATGCGGTACTTGCATTGTCCAAATTACCGAAGGCATGGAAAATCTCTCACCACGTACCGATGCTGAAAACCGTATCCTCAAGAAAAAACCTGAGAATTATCGTCTCGCTTGCCAAACTTTAGTTCATGGTGGGGTAAGTGTAGTCACAAAGCCTTAGTTAAAGTTGTCAGGATTCAAAACTACAATTCCGAATCAGTATAATACCCAATCAATGCCCAACTAGCAGAAATAATTGTTTACTCTCGTCCAGCTGCTTAATGGTATCCTAAAGTTGTTGACTGGAAATTAGAAGAGAGGGTTTCCTTGCTATGCAAACTAATGAATTGGGATTCATAGCGAGCATTTTGTTCGTGTTGGTTCCTGCGGTTTTTTTAATCATTCTTTACACTATTACTGCTAGCCGCGAAAGTGGAAAAGATAGTTAAGTTGTTTAAGATTTTTTGTATAAAATAAACGAACTCCGCACTTAATATTAATAATAGTGCGGAGCTTTTGTGTATGTAAAAAAATTGGAATTTTGAGATTGGGCGATGTTGCTAAATTACCCTAAGCTACATCTTTACGGGCTAAAAGAACCGGACATGTGGCATTGACGCGAACATAATCGGATAATGAAGAACCCAATAATCTGTCCAAATCAACAAAACTTTTGGCAATGGATGGACGACGATCAGGCGAACCAATTACTAATAAGTCTACATTAGATTCATCCGCTAAACGACAAATTTCTTGTCCAGCCCTACCACTGCTGGTAACAATTCCATCTTGTCCGACGCTGCCACCACTGACAACACAACGAGTTGCCACACCATATTTTTTCGCTTCTGCGATCGCGCCTGCTAAAATAGGACTTTGTTCTGGGGGCAATTCTGGTTTGCCAGATTTACTCAGCCAATCGGTATTGACATTCGCCAAAAGTAATTCTGCTCCCTTCAAATCTTGCAGCAGGAATAAAGCTAATTTTAAGCAATGCTTGGCAGTCTCGGAACCGTCCATTGCTACCATCACCCGCTTAATTTTTTTGATGTAGATATCATCTTTAACCAGCAACATGGGACGTGATGACAATTGAAAAACATATTGACTCACCGAGTTTCCCAAAATTGACTGCAATCGCTTTAGCCCACGGGAACCCATAATAATCAAGTCTGCCTCTATTTCGTCAGCAACTTGACAAACCACATCTTTCGGCTCTCCCTGGCGTAAAATGGAAGAAACACGGCTGGGATCTAAATTCAAATATTTGATTGCGTTTGCCAGAATTTTACCGCCTTCTTCCCACTTTTCAGTCATGGTGTCTGCACTACGTTGTCCAGGTACAACGTGTAAAACAGTTACTTGTGCCCGTTGAACTGAGGGTAAATCGGAGAAAATTTTGAGCATTTCTTCAGCATGTCCCAATCCGGAGACAGCCAACAATATTTTCTGTATCATATTTACGTTTTCGCGTTCAGTCAGTTTTGGGTGGTAATCGCTTTTATTTACTGGCAACAACTAGATTGTTTTTTGTTTTGTTGTTTACCAAGTAATTTGTATTTGGTAAATTTGTGCAACTAGATATCAAACTAATCAAACTAAATTTTAATGTTTAATTATGTAAAATTATTGATGACTTAGTTTACACAAAAATACTAGTATTTCGTTTTGAGTATTTAGGAAATAGGTTTGTAGGAATTACAGCTATAGAAATAACTTTAAACAAAGTAATAACTAGAAGCTGTTATTTATCTTTATTTTACTCTGCCTATTTGCTCAATTTTGAGTATACTCTATATTTTTCTACTCTTAGACTTAACAATTATTAGACTAATTATTAACTATTATCTATATTTACTAATTTCAATGAACAAAAATCACAAAAATAGCAATAAATATCACTACAAAATCCAAAAGTAAACCATTTTAATGAAATTATGTAAAAAAAATGTGATTATATTTAATCTCTAACAGCAATATTTCTAAGCTTTTTTGGCTTAGATTTGAAACTACAGAAACAAAAATGAGATTTGTCGCTCTGCGGACGAAATACTTCTAAAACATTGTTTAAACGATAAATTGCCTCATGTATTAAATATTTTTATCTTAAGAATATCGCAAATTTTACAAAATTTAATAAATACGAACAACAGCTTTTCTCCCTAAACCCGATTTATAGCTAAATAATTAGGATTATCCTAAATACTTAAAATTCAAGAAACGCCTTAATTGAGATTTAGTTCTGAATCAAGCAGTCAGCAGGTAAGCTAAAAGTTCAAAATATCTAAAGAGGCTTCTATTTCTAAATCTAAAAGCAGTTCGCGTGTTTGACGATATTCAACTATTTTCCCTTGTTGATTGTATAAGTCTGTAGCTTTTTTAAAATCTTCCATAGCTCCTTGTGTATCACCTAATTCCCATCTTAAATTACCACGATGTAAATAAGTATCTGCATCAGATAAATTGATTTTGAGAGCTTGAGTATAATCTTCTAAAGTTCCTTTTTTATCACCGATTGCATAACGAGCTTTGGCTCGGTTCAAATAGGAATTAATATCATCAATATCAGATTTTATTACTTCTGTATAATCTGATATTGCTCCTTCATAATCTTCAATTTCATAGCGATAATTTGCACGCTCTTTAGAAGCTACTGAATTATCAGAAGTCATTTCTGACATTTCTTGAAATACTCGTAAGAAGTCTTGATGATTAGTAAGATGTTTTTTGATAGTATCTATAAAATCAGCATTATTCAAACTATTATTATTCAATAAATGAGAATTAGGATTGAGCTTAATTGCTTCTGTACAATCTTCTATTGCAGCTTGATGCTCTCCCAATTTTAAATAAGCGTAGGCACGATTAATATAAGCAAAAGGGTAATTTGCATTAATCCTAATTGCCTGAGAAAAATCAGCGATCGCACCTTGACAATCCCCAATTTGATATCGGGATAAACCAATTGTTTGATAAGCTTTGATATGATTTGGATTTAGCTTTAAAACTTGCAAGCAGTCGCTAATTGCACCTTCATAATCACCAAATTGATATTTAGCGATCGCAATTTTATAGTAAATTTCTGTATTGTGATAATTGAGTTGATTATTGAGCTTTAATGCTCCATGATAGGAAATAATCGCGGATTCATAGTTACCACGAGCAAAGCTATCATCGCCTGTCTGAATATATAGCTGAATTAATTGTTCTGGACTATAAACTAAATCATCTTCTTCATGCTCATACTTATGGAAATTATTGGAATCATGGGAGTGAGAATTGACATGAGAGCCATGCTGATAAATAGCAATTTTTTCGCGTTTCAAATAATTCTGAGAACTAGAATTAAATTGCTGTAAATAAGTTAATAAACCTCCGCCATAAAATAATTGATCGATTCCAAATGTGATTTTACCCGTTTTGAGTTTTATCATCTCTGTGGGGAGAAAACCCGCTAAAATTAAGTGATATTCAGCCTGAGCTTCGTTAACTTTCTCTTGAATTAAGATACAAACTATAACCTTATTTTTTGCCACTTCTTCGGCTGTAACTGACCATTTTACGGTATCAATAGTACCGCAACGTGACTTCACTTCAATCCCAACTAAGGGATTATTAGAAAGCGTAAAATCAACATTCCCATCACCACCAATTCTTTTTTCGTAGTCAACTTCAGTAATAAAATTTGCCAGTCTTTCCTTGACGACTTCTTCCCCTAATTTTCCTTTTAAAAAACTGGTGAAAACATCCCGCACTGGAGAAACTCGTTTATACTTTTCTGCCATCTGCCAACAGAAGTTTCGTAGAAATCTTAATCTCTCGCCAGAGATTATTGTTAACTCGCTGTGCTGTCCCTCAGTTTGGCAGTGAAGCAGCGAACCAGATGATATTCTATTGACAAAGTCTGATTGAAGCGATCGCAGTATGGTAATCCAGTCCATTATTTAATTACTACTTAAATTGCTGCGAATCTGATGTTATTGGCTATTTTATTAATTTTGCTGGGTTTAGCAAACCATTCTTAACAGTTTTTTAATTGAACTTCATTAACTTCATGAGGAATGTAAATTTATTTTGTTACAACTGTGAAAGCGCGTTCCATTTGATGATATGTGTGAACTATTGAGATTAAGTTTGGTACTGGGATGAGTAGTTCAATCAAGTTACCCAAAAAGCTGATGTTATTGGGTGCAGGGGAATTGGGTAAAGAGTTTGTCATTGCCGCTCAAAGACTAGGTAACTATGTTATTGCTATTGATAGATACGAAAATGCTCCAGCAATGCAAGTTGCCGATTGTGCGGAAGTAATTTCTATGTTGAGTGCAGATGATTTGGAAGCAGTCGTCAGTAAGCATCAACCAGATTTCATCATTCCGGAAATTGAAGCAATTAGAACTGAGAAACTTGTGGAATTTGAACAGCGAGGAATTACTGTAATTCCGACTGCTGCCGCTACTAATTATACAATGAATCGCGATCGCATCCGCGAATTAGCCCATACACAGTTAGGTGTGAGAACTGCTAAATATGCCTATGCATCAACTTTAGCAGAATTAATTACTGCTACTGACGAAATTGGGTTTCCTAATGTTGTGAAACCAGTGATGTCATCTTCTGGAAAAGGACAATCTGTAGTTTCAGAAAAAGGTGATATTGAAAAAGCATGGAATTATGCGATTGAAGGTTCTCGTGGTGATACCCAAAAGGTAATTATTGAAGAATTTATTGATTTTGAAATTGAGATTACTCTTCTGACAATCAAACAGTGGAATGCACCAACTATATATTGTGCACCAATCGGACATAGACAGGAGCGTGGAGATTATCAAGAGTCTTGGCAACCTGCCGCAATATCACCAGAAAAAATTTTAGTGGCAGAGGAAATTGCCAAAAAAGTTACTGATGCATTGGGTGGTGCGGGAATCTTTGGAGTTGAGTTTTTCATCACCAAAGATGAAGTAATTTTCTCCGAACTTTCTCCTCGTCCCCATGATACGGGAATGGTGACATTAATATCCCAAAATCTCAACGAATTTGAGTTACATTTACGTGCCATTCTCGGATTACCAATTCCCAATATCGAACTATTTGCCCCATCTGCAAGTGCGGTAATTCTGGCATCGGCAAAATCAGATGCAATTAGTTTTTTAGGAGTTGCTGAGGCTCTTTCAGAAAAAGATGTAGATATTAAATTATTTGGTAAACCAACATCTCATCCTTTCCGCCGTATGGGTGTAGCTTTAGCAAAGGCAAATAATACCCAAGAAGCGCGAGCCAAAGCAATCAAAGCTGCGAATCAAGTCAGGATAGTTAGTAGTTAAAGCAAACACGAATTGAGGTTTTCCTGGGAGAGAAACCCCATTTCTTCAGATTGGAGGATTTTGAGCAATAAGCAGAACTGAATGTCTCCAGAATATAATCACCACAAATACTCAGATTTTAGCTGGTTTAAGTCTATTCAGGCTGTAGGGTATTTTAAGTAACTTTAAGAATTTTCGAGATTGTATGGCTAAACTTTCCAGTGAGTTAGAACGCTTTTTTTTGGGGACAGAACAAACTTCGCAAGTTGAAGTGAAGTTGGCAGATATCTTACTGCTGGCAAAGGAACGAATGTTTGGGTTTTTACTCGTAATTCTATCTTTGCCTTCAGCTTTGCCAGTACCAGCACCAGGTTACTCAGTTCCTTTTGGTATCCTCATTTTTGTACTCGCTGTACAACTTATCGCCGGTTCCAAAACTCCTTGGCTACCAGAGAAAATGGTAAATCATCCCATTAAATTGGCAACAGTCCAAGGAATTTTGAAAAAAGGGATTCCGTGGTTGCAAAGAATTGAAGCGATCGCTCGTCCACGTCTCGTCTATATTTGTGTTACTTTACCAGGTAGAATCTTTATTGGTAGTGCGATCGCTTTGATGGCAATTTCCATGATGATTCCTATACCTGGAACAAATACGCTACCAGCAATGGGTATTTTTGTAACCAGTTTTGGTCTATTGGAAGATGATGGCGCAATTACTCTGGGTGGTTTAGTACTTTGTACACTCGGAGCCATTATATCTACTTCGATTATAATTGCAGTGGTTTGGGGTGGCTCTAGTCTAGGCTGTTGACTTTGTTGGTTTTAAGGCACCATTGCTTCATACAATAATAGTGTCGTTAATACTTAGCACATTCAAAGCCCATGCAGGAGTTTAAAAGCCCAGTTAGTAGATTAGCACGTTTGTTTCAGAAAGGTCGAGATAACTGGAAAGAAAAAGCACTATTAAAACAAAAAAAGATTAGAGCCTTAGAAATCAAGGTTAGAGATCTATTAGATTCAAGAGAAGAATGGAAAAATCGCGCGTTGATGGCAGAGTCAAAACTAAAAGAGTTAAACATTGAAGGAGATTTAGACGAAAAAAAGAGGAAATTCAAGTCGAAGCAGAAATCATAGAAGCTATGGAATTAAATGTGAAGGGTCATCATTATGATGCCAAAATAATTCAGCAAGCACTCTTACTTTTAATTGAATGTGGTATCAGTTTTAGAGGAGTAGAAAAAGTATTTGAGTTGTTTAATAATTATGAAGAGCAGGCAACTCCAAGTTTCAGTTGTGTGAGAAAGTGGTTGGCTCGGATTGGAATATATGAATTGACAAAAGAGAAAGAATATCGTGATGATTGGATATTTATTGTCGATTTGACATTAGAATTAGGGAAACAAAAAGCGTTGGTAATTTTAGGCGTTTCACAGCAGCATATTGAAGAAAATGTGATGAAGCAGAAAAGAGGGTTGGCGCATGAAGACGTGAAAATTTTCGGATTAGAAATTATGGATTCTACGAAAGGAGAGATTATAGAATCAAAACTAGAAAAAATCAGTCAAAAAGTCGGCGTACCAGTACAAATAGTAGCGGACAATGGTAGCGACCTAGCTCGTGGAATCAAGCTATACCAGCAAAATCACCCAGATATTATCTATACCCATGATGTGACTCATGCAATGGCTTTACTTTTAAAATACCAGCTAGATTCGGATGAGAGATATCAGTCATTTATTCAAAAATGTAATATCAGCAGACAAAAATTACAACAAACAGATTTATCATTTTTATCTCCTCCAACACAACGTTCTCAATGTCGTTTTTTTAATGTAGAAAGGTTGACAAATTGGGGGATTAAATTACTAAATTCTTCTCCAGACACTTTAATTAAATTAATGCCAGATTCTGACCCTTCGCTGATTACTCAGAAAATAGTAGATAAATTGGGATGGTTAGTTGACTACGAATCAGACCTAATTCAATGGAACCAAATGGTGTCACTCACACGAGGTGTTGAAACTCAACTCAAACAATCAGGAATTAGTCATAAAACTCTCGATTTTTTTGAACAAAATAAAGTTATATTTGATGATAATTCTCTCCAGAAACTTCAACAAAGTATTTTGGGTTATTTGTCTGTTCAATGCCGAAAAATTAAAAACCAATCTACTTTTTTAGCTACTTCTGATGTGATTGAGTCATTGTTTGGAAAATATAAGCAATTTTCCGCGCGCTGTCCATTTAAAGAAATGGGTCAGATGCTGCTAACCATCTGTTTATCTACTATGAATCTGACGACAGCTTTGATTAAAAACGCACTTGAAACAATTAGTTTTTCAGACGTTGAAGCATGGCTATCTGAAGTTTTTGGTCAATCCACACTATCAAAACGAAAAACGTTGTTTTCAGGGGATTGTGACGACATTAAAAGTGCATGAACTTTTACCATGTCAAAAGGCACAGAGTCAACAGCCTAGCTCTAGTCTCCTTGATTACATTAAGATTTGGTTAGGGCGTTAAAAATTTGCGATTCAGCAGGGCGATATGTCTCTGGGGTTCAGCTATTCCTGTAGGTTAGGGACATGCTAATCACTTCTGTGTCTACCCCAGAGAAGCACGCTGATGCCAGCGATAGATATATGATTCTTTTATGTTGAACTTGAGAAAAGCTTGTATTTTAACGATTGCTATATTACTAATATTCACATCTGGATGCTCCTTAACTGCACCTCAAAAATCGGATAGCATACATTTAATATTAGGTAATCCCAGTAATGCTGCTACAGATGATGATAATAATTACCTAATTATTAAAAAACAGTACGCACTTTCTTACAATCGCCACAAAGGAATTCCTAATTGGGTAAGTTGGCAATTAAATAAATCTTGGTTAGGCAATGCTCCAAGATCAAATAATTTTAGACCAGATGATACTTTACCTCAAGAATGGTATCGTGTGGTTCCTAATGACTATACTCGTAGCGGCTATGATAAAGGGCACATGACACCTTCCGCCGACAGGAGTAATAATCCAGAAGACAATGCTGCAACTTTTTTAATGACAAATATTATTCCTCAAGCGCCTGATAATAATCAAGGTTATTGGGCTGAATTGGAAAGTTACACGAGGACACTAGCAAATGCTGGTAAAGAAATATATATAATAGCTGGTGGATATGGACAGCAAGGAACAATTGGCAAAGAAAAAGTTGCGGTTCCAGAGCGAGTTTTTAAGATAATTGTTGTCAGTGAACCTGGTAAAAATGTAGATGATATTAATGAGTCTACAAGAGTGATTGCAGTTGATACTCCTAATTATAATGGGAACAAAGAAAGCCATTGGAGTCAGTATTTAACTACTGTTGATGAGTTAGAGAAAAAAACAGGTTATGATTTTCTCAATTATGTAAATACTTCAGTTCAAAAGGTAATTGAGGCAAAAGTTGATAATACTGTAAATTTGCGTAAACGTTAGAAAATCAATAATATTTAGTTATTTTTTCAAGTTTCAATTACTTTTGTGAACAGTCCCGCAACATCATTAGATGAAGTTTTTCCTAAGATGTAAATATCTATTTCAATTTCACCGATACGAGCAACTTTGATATCCTTCAGATTTTCCTTGAGCAATGTAACTAGATTTTGATATCTGTTCACTGTTGATTTTTCTGCTGCTCCATGCCAACTTTGTTCTAGAGTCGCTATTGCAAATAATGAATCAATATCTATAAATTCAATTTTATTATTAGCTGATTTCCCAGTTTTTTTGAAAATTAAATCTGAGTTGATTTCTGGTTTATCTCCTGCAAATTCCCAGAGAAATACTTCCCAAGGGTATTCAGACTCACTTATAAATAATAAGCGATCGCACGCTTGTTTGAGTTTTTCCAGTAAGATTTGGTTTGAGTCACTCTTTGATTCGGACATAATTTATCTTGTTTCTACAAGTATGAGAAATCTCCAACAGATTGATTTTTAAGTAAAAATAAGACTAAGAGACTATTTATAAAGTAAAGATTAAGGATAGTGGCATAGTGAAAGAGTTACTTTCTCGTCAAAAAGTCAGAAGATACTCGATATTTAAATCTCAAAAAACTGATTTCTTTAGTCTTCAGATTTACTTTATACATATCTTCTAAGTAATGAAAAAGCATTAGTAAATATTTCTCTTGAACTTTTTCCTGTGCCTTATTTCTATAAATATTCCTCTAAAAAATCATATATTTCTTGCTCAAAAGATAACTCTTCATCCCATGATGGTTCAGGGTACAACATATTTAATTTATTCACAACATCCGCTTCAATAGCATCACTGTCTTGTCTGTCAAACAGTGATAGAAGTTCCTTCCAATCACGTTCTTTTAGGGGCGCAATTGGTGGCGCATGGTTTGCTTGCTTATTTAGATTCATAAATTCTCACTCCACTTATTTGGTAACTGATGTGGATAATAAGTTAGTCATGCTGTATAAATGTATTTATCTATAAATTATCTAAATTTTTTCATAATTATTTAGTTGTACTTATTTAACAATTCCTGATTTATGATTCTCAAACCGGAAATTTATTTTTTGGGAATACTCTAAACATGTCAGCATTTACAGAAAAAATCAGTAATTACACTGTTGTAATAATTCTAGGACATGGGGCTTGAATATTCAATTATGTACTTTCTCTATTATCCTGATTCCTGTGATACGCTTACTTGCATATCCCTAACTAAAATATAGACACAGAAAATAGTTTTACATCCATAAAACCCTATTTTTGATTCCAAACATAGTATTTTTGTTGATTGCTGCTGTCAATATTTTTTCACCTTTTAGATTAAATACAATGAGATAATTTCGGAACATTCATTTATATATATTTAATCTTTTGTAAAGAGCTTTTTATGAGTTTTGCCCATATACCACATCAATTAACTTAACATTAAAGACTTCAGCAAAACACTCAGCTATTCGCGATCGCACTTCTTCACAATTTATATCCGGTATCCATTCTGCTAAACAAGCGACGGGTTTATCTGCAATCCCGCAAGGGATAATTCTTGCGAATCCACTCATATCGGGACATACATTCAAAGCAAAGCCATGCATGGTAATCCATCGCTTCACTTTAATCCCTATGGCTGCAACTTTTCTTCCTTCTACCCAAACTCCTGTAAACCCAGCCATGCGATTTCCGATAATTCCGTAAGTTTTAAGTACTCTAATTAACACCTCTTCTAATTGACGTAAATACCAGTGTAAATCCTGATGATAACGATGCAGATTTAAAATTGGATACCCAACAATTTGACCAGGACAATGATACGTAACTTCACCACCTCGTTCGATACGATATGTTTCAAATTCCGTATTTTCAGGGTCGTATTTCAAAAATTCCGTGTTAGCTCCTTGCCCTAAAGTATATACAGGCGGATGCTCAACCAATATTAATATATCTTCCAAATTAGGATTAGCAATCCGTTCTTGCAAAAGTCTCCTTTGCCAATTTAGCGCCTCTAAATATCGCATTGTTTTCTGGTTATATAACGAACAAGAATAAATGTTGATTAAATTATCGGGAATCATCGCCAATTTCAACTATTTTCAATCAAAACGAAGTGTTTACAAATACTGACTTTCATTCAATAAATGTCAAGCTGTGCAAAAGATTGTAAAGGAAAGTCAAGAGTTAGGGTTTTGTAAAATACAAAATGCTAGTTTGAATATATAACCTCAATGGTAACGGTGTTGGGAGGATTTCTCTGCCACATACATCACGCCAAGAAAAAGAACGAATGTACTGGCTGGTGATGCCGAATCAATTGTTCGTAAACCATATTGAATAAAACTTCTAACAAAAACTTGTCAAATTTTCCAGTTTTCTGATTTTGCGTCCAAACTGAATCAAAAAGCCAGTTACTTCAAAGGAGGATTAGAAAAGCTTTATTTAATCAGATTTTTCTCAACTAGCTCCAAGATTTACCCTGCATGTCTTTGGGAATACCGCAGAGTTTTGATAGCGAAGCAGTCTAGAACAGAAGATCAATAGAAGTTGGATTCATGTGGTGAAACTTAAAGTACTTAAATTTATAAATTTGAATTAAAGTGCTTCAATTCTGGCTAAAAACAGTACTGACAATCGATTTGGATTTCTTTTGGCGGTAGTATGATCCTCACCGCGACTTTGTATTATTCAACTCAAGTAAAAACTGAGCGGGAGAGTTTACATGAAGCTTGTCATCCACGGCAAAAATATAGAGATTACCGATGCAATCAGAGAATACGTGCAACATAAAATTGAGAAGGCGGTAAGTCACTTTCAGAATATAACAAACGAAGTGGATGTCCATTTAAGCGTAGCTCGCAATCCCCGAATTAACCCTAAGCAAGCTGCGGAAGTGACAATTTATGCCAATAAAAATGTCATTCGGGCTGAGGAGAGTAGCGAGAACCTATACGCAAGTATAGATTTGGTTGCAGATAAGATTTCACGTCAATTACGGAAATATAAAGAAAGACTGCAAAATAAGAAAAGTAATCTTCCAGTTGTTGAGGAAACCGCAGTCGAAACCACAGCAGAAGTGGTACCCGACTTAATCGGCGATCGCACTCCTGAATTACCAGAGGAGGTAGTTCGTACTAAATATTTTGCGATGCCGCCAATGACTATGAGTGACGCTTTAGATCAGTTGCAAATGGTTGGACATGATTTCTATATGTTCCATAATATCGACACTGGAGAAATCAACGTTATTTACGAACGCAACCACGGTGGTTATGGCGTAATTCAACCCCGTAAGAATAACAATGGCAACGGAAATTCTCACGGGAATAGCAAAAATTCCAGGGCAAATCACAATAATATTGTGATGCCAGAGAAGGTTAATAATAAGTAATATTTCATGTAAAGGCGCGATGCCAGTCCTCAGAAAAAAGACTAGCTCACGTCTTTACTGATTCCTTTAGCCGATAATAGGCGACAAGATTTGTTGTGTGTAGATTTGTTGTGTAGTTAAAGTGAATTGATGCGCGATCGCAATTACCTCACACAACAAGCTATTGTTTTGGGCTGTTTTCCACTGCCAATCCGATCTCCTGTCCATAGGATAGTTCTAGTGTGTGCCCATCTGGGTCGCGCAAAAAAGCCCAATACCCAATCGGGTATCCAGAATCTTGCTGTTCCTGAACTAGTACACCTTCCCGTTGTGCCCTTTCACAAAGAGCATCCATGTATTCGCGACTTTTGCAACCCACCCCCAGATGTGCAAGGGGAGATAGCACAGGATAGACTGAGTCCGTTTGAATCAAAACAATGACAAAAGGACGAGTGCGATCGCACAGCCACACAACAGCGACACCCGTTTCTGCATCAATGCGGCGATGAACCACCTGCATTGCTGCATAGGTGGAATAAAACTCGATACTCCGCTCAACATCTGAGACAGGGAGCGCGATGTGAGTCAGTCCAATATCACTCATGGCAGTATTGATCTCATCTAATAAACATCTCCGAATACCAGAAATATTATCTACATTTTATCTTTACACTGATTGCATTCCTTGTAATACCTTCAATGCTTCTTCAACATGTCCCTTGAAATTAAACATTGAATCAAAGATATATTTAATTTTCCCATCACTACCAATTACATACGTAATCCTGCCGGGAACTAAACCCATCATTGTCTTTGCTCCATAAAGGTTACGTACTTTATCACCTTTATCGCTCAAAAGTGTAAAAGGTAGCTGGTATTTCGTAGCAAATTTTTGATGTGATTCAGGAGAGTCACCACTAACACCGATTACCTCTGCACCTGCGGATTTAAAGACTTCATACTGATCGCGAAAAGCACAAGATTCGGCTGTGCATCCAGGTGTGTCATCTTTGGGGTAAAAGTAAAGGACAACTGATTTACCTTGATAATTTTTGAGGCTCACTGATGTCCCATCTTGGCTGGGAAGGGTGAAATCTGGTGCTGTATCTCCGATTTTGATTGCCATAATTTTGTGCAGATTTTTGGGTTTAGATTTTTGGTTTCGGATTCAGAGTTTAAAATTCCAATTCCTAACTTCTTCTTTACAAAATTTTACCTTTGAATGCGATTCTACAAAACTTAACTTGTACATCAGCGTCAATCCGATGTAGGTTATATTCTCTAGCAATCAATCTACTTGATATAGATGCTTTGCTTTGATATAAATCTCCATACATTTAGATTTGATATTTATGCGATTAACTTCACTCGATGCTTTTCGCGGTTTCACGATCGCAGGTATGATTCTCGTTAATATGGCAAGTCTGGCAGAGCCTGATGTTTACCCGCAACTGCTACACGCGAATTGGAATGGTTGTACTTTCGCAGATTTAGTATTTCCCTTCTTTTTATTTATTGTGGGGGTTGCGATCGCTTTTTCATTTGCTAAATATGACCAAACTAAATCCAAGCAAGCTCAAGTAACAGAGGATAAACAAGGCGAACATGAAACTTTTCGTCTTTCCATACCTACCCCTCCCTATGGTAAGATTTTTCGTCGAGCATTGATTTTATTTGCCTTAGGCTTATTTTTAAATGGTTTCTGGAATAAGGGGCCTTGGACTTTCAATTTAGAAAATCTCCGCTATATGGGGGTTTTACAAAGAATTAGTTTAAGTTATTTGTTTGCATCTTTGGCTGCCTTAACCTTGCCGCGTCAAGGACAGTGGATACTTGCAGGTGTGTTATTGGTAGGTTATTGGTTGGCGATGATGTATGTCCCTGTACCTGGTTTTGGTGCAGGAATATTGGATGTAAATAATCCTGGTGCCAATCTAGCAGCTTTCATTGACCGCTCCATCATTCCATCGGCACATTTACACGCCAGCTTCAAAAATTTGGGTGATCCAGAAGGATTATTTAGTACAATTCCCGCTATAGTCAGCACCATGTTTGGTTATTTTGCCGGACAATGGATACTCAGTCAACCCTTGAAAACAAGGACAAGTGTTGGTTTAGTTTTGGTGGGTGTTGGTTGCTTAATAGTTGGTTTTGCCTGGGGTTGGATATTCCCAATTAATAAGAAATTGTGGACGAGTTCCTATGTAGTATTCACAACAGGATGGGCATTAGTATTTTTGGCCACATTTTATGAATTGATTGAAGTACGATTAATTAAAAAGTGGGGAAAACCATTTGAAGTCATGGGCATGAATGCGATCGCAATTTTCGTTGCTTCGGTGTTACTGATTAAAGTCATGGCAAAAACGATTATTGGCGCAGGAAAGGAAGCACCAAATGCTTATACCGTAATCTATAAAGATTACTTTGCATCTTGGGCTGGTGGGGTTAACGGCTCATTTTTATTTGCTTTTGTCACCTTGTTATTATGGTTAGGTGTTGCTTGGATCATGTATCGTCAACGTTGGTTTCTTAAAATTTAATTGAAAGGATGAGGTAAAGGTTTAACTTAGGAATGTGGATTAAATAAAGTACAAAATCAGGGTACTTTTAGCGGAGCGTAATCCACCATTCCCAATCCAATCGAAAGTTATCGGTTATTAAATTATCATTCCTGAAAATTTCACTAAAATTTGCCCTATAAATTCAGTTTTCTCCTGAGAAAATTCCAGACTCAGCTATATTTTTCAGCTACTACCTGCGTCTATATTTCAAATCCGACAGCGACTTTGATTTTCTCCGTCAACCGGGCACTCTGCTTGATTTTTCAATTTTTGCCGTTGAGCAATAATAGTTGATAAATCTTCTCTTCCTGTCAGGGCAAGTCGAAAATCTGCCCAAATAGCGTATATTTTTTCAGCAATAAAACCAATGATTGGTAACTTAGTTATTGCATAAACCCATCCCATTCCTAAAGTTCCATATATGCGGCGAAACACTTCCACGTTTGTAATAATAGAACCATCGGCAAGTATGGCATGAATTCTCCCCATTGCCGTTTCAAAATCAATTCCCGAATTTGCTTCTGGATTGTAATTAATATCAGCAATATCTACAAAAGCAACTAAACCTCTACCACCATCGCGTCTTTTTAAGAAATTTACTTCACGTACACACAAAGGGCATTCACCATCATAGAGTAATTTTATTTTCCAAGATTTTTTATTTATTTGACTACTTTCATCAGCTTGAATATCTGGCACAGACATAAGAAAAAGATTGATAATTAGTGATTTATTTATATTACAAATATCATATCCTATTATCCTTCGGCTTCTTGAATAAATTTGGAGATATTTAGAACACTATGGCAGTAAATAAATTCAATTATGTAGATTGGAAAACTACAGTATTTAAACCGTATCTCCAAACTCTGGCAACACATAAATCTCCCTGTCTCTATCTCCATGTTCCCAGGTCATCATTTGCTACTGTCATCAAGCCTACACTTACCCATTGGGTAAGTATAGGTATATTATCGACGCTGACTTGGTATCTCCAATAGTAATTTCCAGTCTTTCAGGGCTTTTGCGTCCCACAACCAATTTTGAGCGAGTTTATCCATTTGGAAATTTTGTGGATCATCTGCAATTACTTTCTGACGCAATTTGACTGCTTCGTTGAGATATTGTTCTCGCTTGGCTCCCGACTCTTTCTGGGCATTTTTGTACAAGATAAGAGCTAATCCGGCGGAGGCTGTTAAATTATCATGTTGTGTAGCTTTCACCGTCCCTTTGGCACTCATTGGTGTCGCCGATAGTTGTTGTTCTTTAGTTGCTGCTAAATCTAATGCTTTAAACCAAGAGTCTGTAGCACGATCAATATTACCTTCAGAATAAAAAGCAAAGCCTAGAGCATTCGCATAAATTATCGAGTCTGGTTTGGCTTTAACAGCTGTTTCCCAATAGCGACGGGCATCATCAATACTAAAGCTTTTATCACCAACTTGTAACGATTGCCATGCTAATCGTCCTCTGTAAAAATTGACTGATGGGTTGTTGATGTGTTCTTGGGGGACTACAGCCAGCGATGTTTTGGCTTCAGGTAATGCATTGCGGTTGAGTAAGGCTTCTACCGCTCTTAAACCAGTTTCTAAATCACCTTGGCTGAGTTTTTCGGTTGCGTAAGCAGTAACAATTTCAGTTTTTTCTTTTTCAAGATTAATTTGATTATTAATTGGTGATGAGATTTGGGGAAGATTGGAGAGAATTGGCGGATTTTGTTGATTTTGCCACCAATTAATCCCAACTGCAAATGCGATCGCACCTGCCCCCACAATCCCCATGAGTGGTAATAATTTATTTTGATGTCGAGTAACTCCAGGTTCAACAACACTAATATGGTCTTGAGTTGATACTGAAACAGTAGAGTTATCTTGGTTGTTTTTTAAATTACTTCCTGCGGAAGCATATTGATGTTGGTGGATGAGACTTCCTGGCTGATTTTGCCTTCTATTTCTAGCTTCGCGCCACCTTTCTACTTCGCGATCTAGTGAAGATAAATCACCAGACACCTCAATACCGGGTATACTTTCCTCGTCATTAGTAACAGTATTGTTGACTAATTCCGCAGTCATCGAAGTTGATTCGTCTAATTCATCTTCTAAAGATTTTTGGCGGTCTAATTGACGAAATAAATCGGAAACTATCGCCGAATCTTCAGCATAGCTGGGGTCATCGAAATCTTCGATTTCATCAACTAAGTCTCCCCAAGTCTCTTCGCCCAACCAATCAAGTTCCGAATGATCGTCTGTTAGAGACGATGGGATCATCTCATCCAGTGGTAACGTCATCTCACCATCATCGAGAACATCCGAATATAGCGATGGGGTTGCCCTCATACTCGGTGGTTCATACTCAGACAATAGTTCACTACCAACAGGTAAGTATAATCCCGGACTGAGATTTCCCTTAAATTTGGGGTGTTGGTATAAAATCGGCAAGGCCCAATACATTTGATGCGAACCATAGGCCGAAATTAGCCCCTGACGCACCCGACTGACACACAAATCAACCGAATATCCCTGACTTAAATTGCGATAAAATAACTGCGTTAGCGTCAAGGCCACTTCATCGGGAATGCGTTCCGACATGGCAAGTACGCTGCGAATACCTCGTTTGACTAAAGTTTCCGTGAGACTGCGCTCGCCAGTTTCTAAGTTACCATCGGATGTTGCCCCATAAGTACCCAAACAGGAATTAAACACCACCATCTGGATATTATTGTTAAATAGCAAACCGGCCAAATCATCGCCTGTCAAAGTTTCCGTTAAACCAGTTCGTCTGCTCACCAGATAAATTTCGCCACCACTTGCACCCAAATTACTGTGCCCCGAATAGTGCAAAATATGGTATCGTCCTTGTTCTAAAGCTTGGGTTAGCTCTTCCCGTCCTGGCTGTTCGAGTAATGTTAATTGTATTTCTGGCAAAAAGCCGCCCTCAGTATTGCTTGGTTGCTGACGGCGAAGTTCGGCTTGTAGTTTGATTACTTCTTCCTTAAGTAAATCTAAACGAACTAAATCTGTGGGTGAAGAAATGACCATCAAAACCCGAATACCACCCTCATCGGGCGGTATGGGCATATTATTCGATGGCAATCGTGAAGTATCAACAAGGCCATTTTGAAAGCGCGAAAACGCAATATATGGCCCTGTGGCAATGGGGCGATCGCCTGCGTGCATCACTTCCCAAGGCAGACGCGCTAATTGATTATCTTTAATACCTAAACGCAGACGCAGCACTTCTTGGTGATTCTGGGCAATACCCTGTGCTGTAATCCAACTATCCCTGAGGGTGCCTTGAAACAGTTCGTTATATAATTGTTGACCCAAAGCCGCTAAATTGACTGAATTCCGCACCATTGCATCTCCCTGCAACACCGACTTTAACGGGTCATTCATTAGATGCCCAGCAGCAGCCAACCATTCAGCGACAGGCCAATTTACCAGTTCTTCTGCCAATGGCACCCCAGGCGCGACTTCTTCTGTCCGCACCAAGTAGTAATCTTGTCCTACTAGAGTTACGGAAATATGAAATTCCTGGGTCACAACTTCTCCTGTTCGCCTCCTAAAAATCACGCGATTCATTCTCAAGTTAATGTTCGCTTCCTCTAATACCTTAGATGCATCCGGTCACCGAATGTTTCGCATTCACTCTGTTTGCTGCTTTTACGACTTTATCCGGATTGCATCCATTCCGCATAGAACTACCTAATTGGTAGATGCACCTTAATCTTCAAATTCCCTCAGTAAGCTAATGCTTTCTGGGGATTTTTTTTGTTTGGCAAACAACACCGCGATACGAAACAAATCGGTCAAGAAGGTGGTGTGAAATCTCAGAATCTTTAAATTTGCTAAAATTTGCTAAAATTTGGTAAGCTTATCCAAAAATTTAGACTTTAGTCAATTTGATTGTCACCCACATAGGGTTTGTAACACAAATCACCGACTTTTGGTAAATAATGTATCCAAATAATAATAGTTTTCTACGGTAAAAGTCAGAAAGACGGAAAAAGAATTATTTATATAGTCAATAGGTATGAGAGATTGAGTAAGGAAAATTGCTCCTTAGGGAAGGGGGGCAAATGTGGTTGAGACTGATACAGAGAATTGCTTTCCCTTCGTCAAAGTGTTTCCCACGCTTCCTAGTTTACCTACAAATCTAAATAAGTGTGGGGCGCTGACGACTAATTAATCTTTTATTTCAATTTTATCCGGAAAGGTACTGTTCGATTGAGAACAAGTAATTGGTAGATGCACCCTGATAATTTACTCCCCTAGCTGGTATTGTTCCAGTTGGGGATTTTTTTTGGAAGATAATTTTGCCTATTTGTCCGGAATACACTGATTTTATCTCGAACAAGTAATTGGTAGATGCACCCTGATAACTCATTCCCCTAGCTGGTATTGTTCCAGTTGGGGATTTTTTTTGTTCTACGCCATGTTATCTACATGACAAGCTTTGATACCAAAATAAATTTTTTATCTCAGCAATTTTCCGGAGTAGGTAATTAATTTGACGAACTATTAATTGGTAGATGCACCCTGATAATTTACTTCCCTAGCTGGTATTGTTCCAGTTGGGGATTTTTTTTGTTCTACGCCATGTTATCTACATGACAAACTTTGATACCAAAATAAATTTTTTATCTCAGCAATTTTTCCGGAGTAGGTAATTAATTTGACGAACTATTAATTGGTAGATGCACCCTGATAATTTACTTCCCTGACTGGTATTGTTCCAGTTGGGGATTTTTTTTGTTCTACGCCATGTTATCTACATGACAAGCTTTGATACCAAAATAAATTTTTTATCTCAGCAATTTTTCCGGAGTAGGTAATTAATTTGACGAACTATTAATTGGTAGATGCACCCTGATAATTTACTTCCCTGACTGGTATTGTTCCAGTTGGGGATTTTTTTTGTTCTACGCCATGTTATCTATATGACAAACTTTGATACCAAAATAAATTTTTTATCTCAGCAATTTTTCCGGAGTAGGTAATTAATTTGACGAACTATTAATTGGTAGATGCACCCTGATAACCCACTCCCCTTTTGGAAGTTTTCCACAGGGGGATTTTTTTTGACTTGAGACAGGCAAACAAAAAAGTTGATTTCTGAAAATATCTTGGAAAATGTCCGGGAAGTACCCGCAAGAGGAAGAACTATTAATTGGTAGATGCACCCTAATAATTCACTCCCCTAAATGGCAATTGCTGTGCAGGGGAATTTTTTTGCAATTCACTCATACTGGACCCATCTATTAGCCAATTATTAACTCAAAATAGACAAGAACCTTAGTAAAGAAAGAGACTTGCCATTCCAGTGAAAATATCCGGAATCATAACATCTCAGAATGAATAAATAGATGGTAGATACAGATGATAACTTATCTCCCCTGGTAGAGTGCCATCAACTAGGCGGTCCCTTCGATGTTACATTTATTACCATCTTAGCAGCAAATTTTGTTTTGGGATAGTTTTTGATTAAATTCTGCAATTTGTCCGGAAAGTATTCCTAAATTGCAGAATAGTTAAAATGATAGTCCAACCCTAATAACCCAACTCCCCAGGTGGCAAGATTATTTGCTTTTGCATAGAATCTGGATAGTATGATTGTACTGAAAAGAGAGTAGTATCGATGAAGGTTGAAATTAATCAACTTTCATGACAATTGGTAGATGATTGGTAGATAACTTGCTGATTTGCTCAATCGATACAACTACGATCGCATGTTTTTGATATGAGGTTTCGGTAGAAGCTTTGGTAAATGCATTTTGTGGATATAAATCCGCGATCGCGCACCCAGTCGTATCTATTCGATGAGTCAATATATCCTATCACTTTTCATCGGCGATCGGCAGATATTGCCTAACTAATTTGGATGAAAAACAAATCAATGGGCAATATTTCCCGAATGGTTCACAGATTTTATATAATGGATTCCTGTCGATAGTAAAAAATACTCAACCACATGCCTCTATCCGTAATTAAGTTTTCTAGCGAAGACTGTGGTATTTGTCACAAAATGGCTTTTTACGACCAAAAAGTGGCGGCAGAATTGGGTTTGGAATTTGTTGACGTAAAAATGCAGGATACAGCGACATACAGAAAATATCGGCAAATACTACTAGCACAATATCCCGATAAATCGCAAATGGGCTGGCCCACCTACATTATTTGTGAATCACCTGAAGGTGAATTTAAGATTATGGGCGAAGTTAAAGGTGGACACCCCAAAGGTGAGTTTAGGAGTCGCTTACAAGCTGTTTTGGATTCTGCCAACATAGGCTCGGAAGTTGATTAATTAACCAACTCAAAAGAATTTACCTCCAGAACCGGGCCAATCATTGCCGTAGTCATGACATCATCGCGTATTTTTCCGGTGACTTTGGCTTTCTGTCCCGACTGGAGTAATTTTTTATCGGCACTGCGAGGGATTTCGTAAGTAGTACCCTCATCACTAACGAGTACCCAAGCACCCATACCAATATCGCGGCGCTGAATTGTACCTGTGACTGTGATGCTCATGACTTAATTATTGGGTAATAGGGTAATAGATAAGGGGGCAAGAGGCAAAGGAGGTAAAGAAAATTACTGATACTCAGTAACGAATATTCAATAATTCAATATTTAATATCCAATGCCCAATGCCCAAATTATGCTGTTTTGCCTTCGTTGCTGACAATAAAGTGGGCAAGTCCAAAACAGAGGAAGGCGTTAACCATTAAAAACAAACGTGCAAGTATACTAGTTCCTAAACCCCACACAGCAGGATCAGTAATAGAACTTACTCCCAAACAAGCTGCCATGCCAATTGCTGAACCAATGGCAAACCACTTCCATTGTGGATGACCCAGCAGCAAAGCAACTAAGCCCAAAGGAATAAGTACACTGGCAAACAGGGGATTAAATGCGTCAGTTCCTTGAATCGTATTGCCTAATTCGGGTATGGAACTACCTAAAACCCGGAATGGCCATTGTGGTAAATCAAAAATGTAGAATCCTTTCAGGGGGAATAAACCCGAACTACCAAAAATTAAACCTGTTGCTAAAGTCCAAGTCCAGGTGAAGGGGAAATAAACCCGTAGGAACCAAGCGAGTAAGTAGGAACCAACCACCATTAAGATTTTGGGAACTAGGGCATAAGCACCACCATCAATCCAGAAACGGGGATTGAGATAGCCATTATCGCGCAACCAACGGAAGAAGTCTTGGAAACTGATTTGTCCTTGGTTGGCTTGAGTGACTGCGGCTTCGGCGTTGAGTTGTCCAGCACCGTAGTAGTTGAGACTGTCTTCTTGAATTTTTCTGGCGGAATTTTGGAGAACTCCTAGAACTTCATCAGGATTTTTTACCCCTGATGCTTTAATTAAAGCGGCAACACCGGCGACGTGGGGGGATGCCATGCTAGTCCCTTGCAATCCCAAAAAGGTTTCTTCACCTTTATTATCGAGATCGATGGTTTCTTGGAGGACTTTACCTGCGTCACTACCACCAGGAGCAGAAATATCAACGCCTGCACCATAATTAGAATATGGGGCTTTAATCCCATCGGGACCAAGGGCGGAAACGCCGATTACATGGGGGTAGCGGGCTGGATAAGCTGCACCATTTTCGCTTTCGTTACCGGCAGCCGCAACGATGACTACACCTTTATTGTAGGCATATTCAATCGCATCTTTCATTAATTGACTTTCACCACCGCCACCTAAGCTCATATTAATCACATCTGCACCGTTGTCGGCAGCAAAACGGATAGCTTCGGCAATATCAGCAATAGTTCCACCACCGTAATCGCTGAGAACTTTGAGGGGCATGAGATTGGCTTCGTAGGCTATACCAGCGACTCCATAGCCGTTATTTGTGGCTTGGGCGATGGTTCCAGCAACGTGAGTACCGTGCCCATTGTCGTCGATCGCTTCTTCACGGTCATTGACAAAATCGTAACCTTTGACGAATTTGGTTTCAACTAAGTCACGAACTTTGCTCACCCCAGTGTCTATAACTGCGACAGTGATACCACTACCCTTAGTTTGTGCCCAAGCACCCTCAACGTTGATGTTATGCATGTGCCACTGTTTCACGTACAGTGGATCATTAGGAGTATTGGTGCTTCTGGATGTAGAGTCTTGACTATCTGGAGATTGCAAAAATTCTGCTTCTCTAGCTATCTCTCCCAGCTTGGGAATTTTATAAATATAGTTAGGCTCGACAAATTCTGTATCCTTAGCAAAGATAGAATGCCGTAACTCCGAAAGTCGAGCTTTGTCGCCTTTGATAATATAAATGTTATCTTTGGCAGAAAATTTATTATCAAGTTTTGGCGTAGCTTGAAATTGTTTGGCGATCGCATCCAAATCCTGTTTTAATTTATCCTGGGGAATATCTTCCCGAAAATTAAGTACAATCGTCTCAAACTGTCCTTGAGCAGCTAGTCCTTGGAAGTTCAAAAAGTTGAACAGGGCTGCACTCAATCCAAAAACAAACAAACACAGTATTAAGAGCCTTCTCATATAAACTATTACCGATGGCTATTTTTGAATGAAAGGCGGTTGCTCACTAAGATAACTTACACACAACTTGTTTGACGCATTTTTGCAGGATTAGTTACAAAGTTAACTGTTCCCACTCGACAAATTCAGCCTGTAAGTCACAAGTAATATCTGTTCAGATATACACATTTACTTAAACATCAAGAGTAAAACTATTTTTTACGCATAATCAACATCACTTAGAGATATTATTTTATGGAACGCGGTCTTTTGTGGTTGCCTTTGCTATTCGCTTTTTTTTGGTTAGCTTGGCAAGGTTCGAGGGAGTTTAAAAAAGTTGAGGCTTACCGCAGTTGGGCAGAGCAATTTGATCAAGCAAAATATGATATTTATGCAGTTTTAGGTCAAAAAGACAATAATATTACTTGGGGAAAGCCAACAACAACTGGACCAATTCAACTGGAGACTTTTTCATTAGATAATGTGGTTAATATCCAGCTAGTTGTTGATCAAAAACAAGTAGAAATAGACAAACCACCTGAAAAAGGTCGTGTAATTGAATTAGAATTTATTTTTTCGGAATCTGACAAATCAGTACGAGTTCCATTTACGGAAATTCCTCTGGCGGCGGAATGGGGTAAATATTTACTCAGGCTCATGGAGAAGGGGTAATCGGTTCCAAGATGTAAGGGATTCTACCCCATAAGTTAGGTCGGTGTTAAAAATTGTCGTTATGGCAAGGCAGGAGGCAGAGGGCAGAAGGCAGGAGGGAAGAGGTTTTCAAGTCAGTTTACTTTTCGTTACATACTACTCTGCGAGAAGCCGCTCCGCGTCTGCGGTTTATTTGCACCGTTCTACTTACAGTCATTGAGAAAAAAAGAAAAAAATCAAAGTAATTTGTAATGTATTAATTATTATTGAGTAATGAATGTAAACAAAATACCTCAGCTTCCTGTAGCTTTAACTATAGCTGGTTCTGACAGTGGAGGTGGAGCCGGAATCCAAGCAGATTTACGGACTTTTGCGTTTCACTGTGTACATGGTACGAGTGCGGTTACTTGTGTGACTGCACAGAATACTTTGGGTGTCACACGGGTTGATGCCATGCCACAGTCTGCTGTTGTGGCACAGATGGAAGCTGTGATTAGTGATATTGGCGTGAATGCGGCGAAAACCGGAATGCTGCTCAACCATGAAATTATTGTGGCAGTTGCCGCAAAATTAGAGCAATTACAACTTAACAATCAAATTCATAATTTAGTTGTAGACCCAGTGATGGTATCACGTACAGGGGCACAATTAATTGATAATGATGCTGTGAAAGCACTTCGCCATAATTTAATTCCCCTGGCGATTTTGGTGACACCAAACCGTTACGAAGCTCAAATGTTGACGAGTTTAGAGATTGATTCTTTGGATGGAATGAAATTGGCAGCAGAAAGCATTTACCGTGATTTTGGTGTTGCTGTTTTAGTTAAAGGTGGGGGAATGTCGGGAGATTTACGTGGGGTTGATATTTGGTTTGATGGTGATAAGCTAGAAACCATGACGACGCAGCCAGTAAATACTAAAAATACCCATGGTACAGGTTGTACTTTATCATCTGCCATTACTGCTAATTTAGCTCTGGGTGAAAATTTATTTACCTCTGTAGAAAAAGCGAAGAATTATGTTAATTCAGCATTGAAATATAGTTTAGATATTGGTGCTGGACAGGGGCCAGTTGGGCATTTTTATGAGTTATTAGAAAATAGGATTGACAAATAAGATTAATCTAGCCAGAACTGAAGAATTATAGTTTTTTTGAGTAATTAAATAATACTTTTTAAGCCTTTGATTAATCTGTTAATTCCAGTTTTTGCTGTATCCTGTTGCAAAGCACCATAAGCAACACGTAAATAACATCCCTGATGCATTCCAAAAGTAGTACCGGGGATTACAGCTACTTGATATTCCTTAATTAATCTTTCGGCTACAGTAAAAGTATCAATGTCTGTATCTACTTTCAAAAAGAAATAAAATGCGCCATTGGCAGGAGCAATTGTACAGATATCTTTTAATTCTTGAAGTGATTCTAATGCAGATTGGCGAACTTGGGATAGTGTATGAAGATTATGTTTGAGATAATCCGGTTTAGCTTGTAATGCCCCTAATGCAGCATACTGACAAATCACTGGAGGACAAATTAAAATTGTGTCTTGAACCTTTTTAATTGATACTAATAAATCTGCGGGAATAACCATATAACCGATACGCCAGCTTGCAAAACCATAGGCTTTAGAAAGGCTAAATAAAGAAATGGTATGTTTGCGACTATAGGGAAATGACGCAGGAGAAGTATGTTTGATGTTGTCGTAGGTAAAATATTCATAAGCTTCATCGCTAATATGATAAATATTTTTCTCTCGACAAATTTGATTTACTGCCTGTAATGAAGTTTGAGAATAAACTGTACCCGTAGGATTGTTTGGGGAAATCGTCACAATGGCGCGAGTTTTAGTAGTAATTGCCGATGCGATCGCATTTAAATTTAACTGATAATTTTCATCTGTTTCTACTAGTACTGGATGGCAACCTGCCATTCTGATTGCCATTTCATGATTGAAATAATATGGCGTATTTAAAATAATTTCATCGCCGGGAGAAGTAATTGCCAGAACAGTATTCACATATGCCATATTACTGCCAGCCGTGACAACAATACAGTTATCTTGGTTAATTTCTATGGCATTGAAGCTACTTAATTTTGCTTTAATTGCTGTTAATAATTGCGGTATCCCCTCTACCTGCTTGTATAAATTATTAGAATCTTCGGCAAAAAATTGAGATAAACAAGCGATCGCTTCTGGAGGTGGAGAGTAAGAAACTACACCTTGTCCTAAGGAAATAGTCCCAGGAGTATTACGAATCAGTTCCCCAATCACGGGGATAATTGGAGATTGTACCGACTCCATACGGGAAATTAGATTTGGCATTTGCTTATGACTCAGTAGTTATATAATTTTCGCGATCGCCTGTTCTGCTATTTACGAATGCGCCGATGCTAGTTGGGCTTCTTGACGCGATCGCTTGCCGAGTAATACCATTTCTACACCTTTTGCTGGTGCAAGGGTGACACCACGACGACGGGGGATTTCTGATTGGGAATTAACGAGTTTTAACTCATTGTTTGCCAGAATTGTCCCTAGCACTAATTTCATCTCAAACATTGCTAAAGCTTCACCAATACAGCGACGTGAACCGCCTCCAAATGGGATAAATTCATAAGGGGAAAATTGACGTTCTAAAAAGCGATTGGGGTTAAATTGTCTGGGTTGGGGGTATAAATCTTCGCGTTGATGTACGAGGTACATGCAACCATATACAATTGTATCTGGAGGGATTTGATATCCTAAAATCTCTACTGTTTCTTGAGTTAATCGCGGAAATGTCACCATCGCCACGGGGTTGATGCGTAAGGTTTCGTTGCAGAATGCAGTTAAATATGGCAATTTAAACAAATTCATGGCATCACTGAAATTGCCTAAAGTGTCGAGTTCTTGCCGTAGTTTTGCTCCGGTTTCGGGTAAGAAATGGCTCCAATATAAACCCCATGCCATTGCAGTTGCAGTGGTTTCATGTCCCGCAAATAATAATGCCATTAATTCATCACGTAATTCTTGATCGGTTAATCCTTCTCCATCTTCATCTCTGGCTGACATTAATAGTGAAAGAATGTCAATCCTATCGGGATTAGGATGTTGACGACGCTCAGATATCTCGGTATATAGTAAATTATCAATTTGTTCGCGATCGCGTAAAAATTTTCCCCAAGGACTCCATTTACCTAAGTCTTTTTGCAGGAAGGGAAAGAATAAAAAACTCGAAGCCAAGGGATTGCGGAAAATATTGGACATTCTCCCCATTAGATATCTAAGTTGCTGACAGCGCTCCCCTTGATATAAACCAAAAACTGATTGTAAAATTACCTGCATGGAAATTTCTTGCATTGCCGAACGTGCCAAAAAAGGCTGATTCATTGGCAATTCATCCATGACTTTTTTAGTTATATTAATAATGATTTCACTATATGATTTCATGCGATCGCCATGAAATGATGGCATTACCAATTGTCTACGTTTGCGATGACTTTCCCCATCAATAGTAATTACCGAATTTTTACCAATCATTGGGGACAATATACGATTGTACTCACCAGGAGCGATGTATTTCTTGCGATCGTTGGTTAAAATTTCCTGAATAGCTTGCGGTTGACTAACAAAAACAATTCCTGTCTCAGAACCCATGATTTTACAGCTAAAGATGTCGGGATAATCGCGCGCTGCGTTTTCCATGTATACCACAGGATCCGCTACCCACTGGATTCTTTGTAAAAAAGCAGGAGTTGCGATCAGATTTGGTAGTTGCATAAAAGTTTATATCTCCAGAAGTTTTGGTTTGAAAATTATATGTGAAATTATTTAGATATTGCTACAGACATCACTATTTTAATAGTAACAAATAACAATCAAGCATTCACATTGACAGTTTCCATATGTCGTAAAATCCTCGCAATATTACGAGCATCATCAATTCCCCGATGATGCGTCCCTATTAACTCAAATTCTAGTTTTGCCAATGCGCCTGCCATCCCGAAAGCTTCAGAGACACCTAGATACTCTGAAAATTTCTTTTTAATATTGATGTGTTCTGGTGTAAAAGGGTAGGGAATTTGATGAAATTTGCAATCTTGAATAAATTGTCTTTTATCATAATCTCCCCATGAACAAAAAGTATATTTGGGGAATTGTGACATCCATTCTTGAAAGTGCATAATTGCTGCTGGGAATTTCACTGCATTTTCGATATCGGCTTGCTGAATCGTGGTTAATTGCGTGCAAAAATCAGTTAATACTGGATGACGAATTGGTTGGATAAATTGCTGATATTCTGCATCAAATTCCCAGGTGCGACGATTTAAGATGACTGCACCAATTTCAATTATTTCTGTCTCATGGCGAGGAATACTTTTGTCATTCGAGCAAGTGGCTTCTAAATCAATGACTAAAAAATAGCAGTTTTTATTATCTTGATGCATATATAGCAATCCGGTTTAATTTTGTCAGCTAATTTATTTATCATTCATTTTTATCCGCGTTCCCCTATCTCCTCATCTCCGCGTCTATTTTATCGCCATTCTGGCAATATGATATTACTCCTCATACTCGGTATCTATTTCAACATCTAAAGTCTCTTCATCAATGCGGACATATAAAATATTTGGACGACAGCAAACTTGACAATCTTCAACATATTTTTGCTGGCTTCCTTGGCTAACATCAATAAAAGTGGTGTTTTCTTCACCACAATAGGCACAATAAAACTCGGCTGTTGTTTGCATTTGTACTATTACGAATTAATGATTACGAATTACTATATATTCCCCATTTTTGAATAGCACGACGAAGTGCGCCACTTGGTAAAGTATCTAAACTCAAAGATTCACCTTTTTCCACATATTTCCAAGCTTCAAAAAATGCTTCTACTCCTGCTGCTGCACCATCAGGATGATCCATAATACCAGTACCAGCATTGAGAATCACATCTTGCCCGTAGTCAGCTATGGCTTTAGGAACTACACCGGGATGTATCCCCGCAGAAGGTACTGGCATGACACCGCGCAGTCTTAAATTATCGCGAATTTTTGCTTCTACTTCGGCTGCAAATGGTAAATTTCCGTAATGTGCAGGATACAAAACTGCATCTGCACCAGCATAAGCCATGAAAGTACCAAGGGTAATTGAGTAATCAATGCCATAATCAGGTGCTGCGGAAATTGCTCCAGCACCAGCAGGATGGGTAAATATGGGTACGTTGATTTCAGAGTCTGTTGCTAGTGCCTCAAGTACGGAAAAACCGTAGGAGAAAACATTTAATAGCAATGCATTGGCTCCATTACGTACTAATTCGCGGGCATTATGCATTAATTCTCTGGCATTTCCCGTTACATTCACAGCATAAAGGATGGTACGTCCAGTTTCTTGTTTGACTTGATCGATAATTACACGGCAAGCTTGCAAACGTTCTAATGTGGGTGCAGAATCCAGATTTCCTAAAATTTCATCGTCTTTAATAATATCTAATCCTGCTGTTGCGACTTCTTGGAATATTTCAGCATGATCTGTGGCTGAAAGTCCTAAAGCAGGCTTAAAAATTGCCATAATTAGGGGACGATTAAATACACCAAGTAATTTGCGAATACCAGCAATACCGAATTTAGGGCGCAAACCATAGTTTTCTGGTAATCGTACATCCACTACTTTTGCAGCACCAGCCATTGAGTATTTACCAAATATCATTGTCAATAAACTGGGGATATCATTTTCGACGTTTGTTTCGGGAAAGTTAATCGTCGCAATACTATGTCCTTCAGGTGCATGAGTGATTGATATCACTTCAGCCAAATGTGCCTGCAAACTAGCTTCACGGTGACTAAATCTAGCATCCCAAGTACCAACTGTTTGCCCAATTGCAATAATTTTGGCTTGCTTTTCAGCGTCAATACCAGGTGGAAAACGATAATCTACTGCGATCGCCATTTTATTTAACTTGACTAATTACTAAGTAAATTATCAGGGTTAATACCATGATTTAGCAAATAATCGACTAACTTTGCAGCACTTGATCTCGCTTGTTTGGTAATTGATTCTGGTTTGAGAATATGAACTATATCTACATACAACTAAATACAACTAAATACAATATTTTTTGTTGAATCGAGTATTTTTAACAGTGGAATTTTAATTAGATTACTGTTGTTCAATCATCAAGAAAAATTCCTTAACTTCTTTAAGATTGACATCTAACCACAAGGAAGATATGACTTTTTTGCCATCTACATAAATACTTTTGTCTTGAATTAATATTTGTTCTGGTATGTAGGGATAGTTTTTGACTGTTATACCCAATAAATTCATCATTTGAATATTATTTGAGGTAATTATAACTACAGGTCTTGTGAGCATCAGCATACTCAGAATCAAGAGAATTACACCTGTAATGGTATTTAAAGAAAATCCGGCAACCGAAGAGACATAGAAGATAAAGACACTGCATAAAAACAGGAAAACAGGAAGTGCCTTTTTATATTTTATCTCAATATTTGAATGTTGAATCATATCTTAATTCTTGCTTGTGAAAAGTGTTTCTAATCCTAGCATTAGTTTTTCAAACAATATTGTTGCAGACAGCTGAGTTTATAGAGTTTAGATGATAAACCTCTCTCAAAGAATGCGATCGCACTATTATCGCTGATTTTAATTATCTATATTGATGGCTTTACTTAAATTTAATATAAAAATTTAATATAGCAATAATTTAGTAAATTATTTAACAATTTAATTTATTTTTTGAATATCTATTTGCATCAGTATTGTTACGCATAGAAAACATAGCAGAAAAAGACGTATTTCTCAGATTGACGATACTAAAATATCTGTGCCAGCTTTATAGAAGTTAGCCTTTATTTATGCAAGCAAGATTTTAAAAAGTCATTGAAATTGCATTTATATGTCTAATTTTTACGAATTTATTCAGAGTTTAAAAACATGTTACAAAAGATTTTGTCGCCCAACGTTGTTATTGCTGGTTTGCTGTTGGCTCAGGGAAGTGTAATGGCAACAGTTACTCCCTCTAGTAATTTTTCCAGTTCGAGCATTATAAGCTCAGTGGAAAATAGTTCGCAACCTAATTCTGCAAGTTTGTTAGTAGCAGAAGTTGATGCAGATGCACTCAATGCCGCAGCCGATGCAATGGAAAAAGCAGCAACTTCGATGGGTGCGGCGGAGTCAGCAAAGAGTGCAGAACAAATGCAAATGCATTTTGTCTCCGCTATATCTTCAATGGAAGAAGCTGCGAGTTTATTGGCAGCAGCTGGCGTTCCTGAAGGTGCTAAAGCAATGAACCAGGCAATTATAGCCGTGAAAGCTGCGGTAGATGCTCCTTCAGAAGCCGAAGCCAATAGGTTGATTAAAGTTGCTGAAAAAGCTCTAAATGACGTGGTGAGCGCTGTAGAAAAAGCAGCAAGCTAATAAAGTACTGATTGCTGTAGGCTAGCGTCTACAGCATAGATGCAAAATCGAAAATAACGCTGGGTAAAATAGTAACTCAATATTAGCGATCGCTAATCAAACTTGTTTTATATTTACACTTTGTGAAATAAGTTAAATATTATCAAAATTTATTCATTATTAATGAGAATCCAGAGAGAAAATAAGCCTAAATACTTATATATATCTACCTCATTTGTAAAGGATAGTTTATTTCTGTTGTCAAGATTACTTTTTGAGGTAGAAACTAAAGATATAAATACAGGCAATTATTCTTATGAGTACTATCTCTAGCATTGAATCTAACGTTGTATATAAACGCCCCCTTTGGCAAAATATCACGACACTGACTTTGGGTTTCTGGCTCAGTGCAAGCCTGTTTCTAGATTGGGTGATTATGCCTAGTCTCTATATATCGGGGATGATGAGTCAAGACGGTTTTGCGTCCGCAGGTTATTCGATTTTCTGGAGTTTTAACCGGATTGAGTTGTTATGTGCAGGTTTAGTATTAACTGGCGTTTTAGTTTTATCAAATAGCCGATTACGAAATTCACCTGTGATTACTTTTCTGGCTGTTTTATTGCTTGCCATATCCTTTTCTGATACATATTTCTTAACACCGCAAATGTCTGCAACTGGTGTTAATCTCAGTATGTTTAATTCTGGGTTGCCAATTCCAGCCACTATGGATATTTTACATGGTCTGTATTGGGTTTTAGATGTTGTGAAGTTAGTTGTTGGCGGTGTGATTTTAGGATGGAGTTGGCAGCAGAAAGTATAACTAAAGGAAGTCAATTTTCAATCTTGATTACTGAACTAACTAAGCAGTATTTAGAAGTATCGTGATTAGAAGTTTAATTTGGTTTTTAAAAACCATAGTAAGCCTGGGCTGCTTGTGCAACCAGGCTTTTGATTGTGAAGAAATAAAATAAATTGCAATATTTTTCTGTAACTTTAAATGACTTCTTCTTGCGAATCTAGTGTCTCTTCTTCTCCATTAAAAAATAATAAACGAATAGCGAGAATTGCAAATCCCACTGCTGCAATTGTTTTTAAGATTCGTGTTGGTAGTAACTCGGAAACCATACCTCCAGCTAATGCACCCAATAAGCTGGTTAATAACAATGCCCCTGCTGTACCAAAAAATACCGCACTAGCAGACTTTCCCTGTCCCGAAAGTGCGATCGCAGCTAGTTGACTTTTATCGCCTAACTCAGATAAAAAAACCGTAATAAAGCTGAGTCCTAAAAGATGCCAGTTCATAATTTTGTGAGGATGAAAATTGGGAATTGGGCATTATAAATTACCCATTAACTATATAAATCAACTATTAATCAGCAACTATTAGCCAATAAACACATCCCAAAATAGCATTGCCGAGATAAACAAAAGCATTACACCTGCTGCTTTTTCGACTGTTTTTGGAGAAAGCTTGGTTGATATCCAACTACCTAAAAGTACACCTAATAGACTTGTTGTCACTAAAGCCGCCGCCGAACCGAAAAATACTACCCAAGGCGCGTGTGACTCTGCACTCATCAGCAGTGTTGATAGTTGGGTTTTATCACCGATTTCAGCCAAAAATATAGTTACAAATGTAGTTGCGAATGTCACCCAGATCGATTCCTTCTTCCCAAAAGTGTGGCGGTTTGCGGATTGGGTGGTTTCAATTATCGCAATCCTTGGTTCAGCTTCAGCCAGGGCGATTTCAGCTACTGTATTTGGTGCAGAGTCTAGTTTCACAGGTAGTGTTCTTTATTGATCTAGAGGTTTTTCATATTCTTCTCATTTTCTCAATATTCTTTACAAATTGCAACCCCATTTAACAAAGCTCAATGAGGCGATCGCGATCGCCATTATCCAGTAAAATTTAAATCCCCACTGCTTGATCGAACCGCAACATTTCCAAACTGCGATCGCCATATACCCCTTCGATTTGCTGACGACAGCAGTCTATGGCAAAGTCGTTGAGTTCTTCGGGTTCGATATCGTACATATCCACGAATATATCGGCTTGGACTCGGCAAAAGCGGGGACGTTTTTCATAAATACGGCATTCACGGCTTTCATGGTCAAAGTTGATACACCATCCACCTTCACCAACCATGCTGAGATATTCTTCTAGTTCTTCTGGATTCAGGTATAAGTCTAAATCTGGTCGTTCTTCGGGATTGAGATTGCAGCAAGCGCCGCAGTTTTTTATACATTGCCAAGTAGCCATGATTTTTGGGGATGAGGGAGTAAAGGCAGTCGCGATGAAATTTTTATCATCGCCGAGCATGAAAGGCGGACACGGAGAGACGGAGACGCGGGGAATAACAAATGAGTAATGACTCTTTCAAATCAGAAGTAGAAAGGGAGAAGAATTTGAGTTTGAAAATTAAAATGTCTTCTTGTCGTTGTATTCGTCTCTCTTCGTCATATTTCCACCAATTATGTCTTTTTTTATAGTTTTGTTAAGTAAATTAAAATCCGTTGCCTGTAGCCGGATATTATTAGATTCTAGGATTTGTAAGTGTGTTATTTAACTTTTTAAAACAAGTTCGGAGGAAATAAATGTTTGAAGCTTTAGGAAACATCAATTGGGAAGTCATTTTTCAGCTAACTTCGATCGCTCTCATCGTCTTAGCTGGTCCAATCGTTATTTTCCTGCTTGCTTTCCGCAATGGCGATTTGTAAGAGAAGAAAGTGATGAGTGCTGCGTGCTGAGTAAATACAAATATTTCATCGTTAAGTCAAAAGTAATGAGATTTTGGTAAGAACTCATTATTGCAGCTTGCGCCCTCAGTTATTAAAAGTTAAGACACAAAACTTAATTTATGTCTATAGCTTTATACTCATCCTTCAGCATCTACAGCACTATTTAAAGCTTGGAATGCAGTTTGAATAATACTGTCGTAGGGAGGTTGAGAAATATCAACCTCTTTTGCATTTTGGCGGTTTGTCCCTAGTAATCCCACAGTTCCATTGGCGGGTATTGCTAAAACTTTACCATCAGCATTTTTAATTCTCAGTTCCTGTGTGGAACCGTTGTTGTAGATACCGCAGGTGTATTGGCGATTTTGATGGGCGAAAGTGACACCTCGTTTATTGGCTGTTGATGTTAATAATAATGGTGCTGCTGGGGTTTGGCTAGGTTGTCTTGCACCAATGATTTCCAACTCGATGCTGCTTTCCCCATTAAAGGTATTTTCGCGAAGTTTGTAGGCGATATCAATATATTGGGGGAGGGGACAATATTCGCGCCATCGCCAGGCGATCGCTTTAATTGTATAACGGAGATTATCAATGGTTTGGGCTAACGTCATTTTAATATGACCTTTGCCAATGGTGGCTTGTTCGACGACGCGGACATTGGCAGTCCAGAATGTTGGGTCTGGGTTTTCGATGCCGCAGGGTTCTAATGTATTAAGCTGTTGGTAAAGCGTGCGATCGATTTGATTTAGATTTGCTAAAGCATCGATTTTAATCAGGGGTTTGAGATGTTGGAGTTGCAGACATTGGTTCGCAAATTCTGATAAACGCGATCGCACTACTTCCAAGTTATTTGCAGGTATAGAAAATCCTCCTGCTGCTTTGTGACCTCCGTATTTACCCAGGAAATCGTGACAAGACTCTAAGGCTTCAAATACATTGAATTCGGGGATTCCCCGTGCAGAGCCGCGAATATCTCCATTTTCTTCATATGTACCAATGAATACAGGCACACCGTAACGCTCAACTAAACGTGAGGCAACAATCCCAATTACACCATGATGCCAACCGTTGTTAACGACTACTAATACCCTGTCATCTTTGAGGGAGGCGAGAAAATCTGCTTCAACAATTGCGATCGCTTCTTGTTCAATTTGCTGACACATCTCTTGACGCTGACGGTTGACACCTTCGCATTGCATCGCGCGTTCGAGGGCAATTCCCACATCATCGGTCGTCAACAATTCTATAACAATTTGCGGGTCAGAAATTCGCCCGATCGCATTAATCCGGGGACCTAGACGGAAACCAATATCTTCAGGTTTTAATGAAGTGGGATTTTGGGATGGGGTAATAGGTGGGGAAGCATTAACATTTTGTGTGTTCCCTGGTTTTATTTCCTCTCCTCCTACCTTCCCCACCACACCAGACATTTGAATCAATGCCTGAATTCCAGCTAATTTTGATTTAGGCAACTGTTGCAAACCCCGCTTTACCCAACGACGGTTAACTCCCGTGAGGGGAGCTAAATCTGCGATCGTTCCTAAGGTAAATAGTTCTAGCATCGGTTTGAGGATACCAGAATTAGCTTTTCCGAGTTGCTGTGCTAGGGAAACCGCCAAAATATAGGCAACACCCACACCCGCAACACCGCGATAGGGGGAATCTTCGCGGATGAGTTTGGGGTTTAAGATTGCATTTGCTGGGGGTAATTTTTGGGGAATGTCATGGTGGTCTGTAATAATGACATTGATACCAAGTTCACGGGCACGGACAACAGGCTCGTATGCAGAAATCCCGTTATCTACAGTCAGAATTAGCTCAACGCCTTCTTTGTGAAACTCTTCAACGATGCGTTTATTGATACCGTAACCATCGTGCATTCGACTAGGAATCGCATAATCAACCTGTGCCCCCAACCACCGCAAACTACGTAATAATAAAGCGGTGCTAGTCATCCCATCAGCATCATAGTCACCACAAATGGCGATTTTGGATTGAGATGCGATCGCAGTTTCTAAAAGTTCTAAGCTTGCTGTTAAGTCGGGAAAATCAACTAGTGGAGAAGGTAAATTTAAGGATTCTGGTTCTAAAAATATTTTTGCAGTTTCCGCCGATTCAATACCACGATTGATTAATAATTGGCTGATAATCGGTGATATATTGAAATTTTCTGCTATTTCTTGGGCTAAAGCTGGTTTTTGCGGATATATATGCCAGCGTTGCTCCGGCAAACGTCGGTTATTTATCGGTAATGGCGAGACAGATTTAGAGATTGATTTATCAAACATCAAAAATAAAATTAGGAATTAATCGAAATTATCAGCCATAAATAAGGAGTTAGGAGTTAGAAATTGGGAATTATGAGCTATTGCCCATAACCCCTAAGTATTCACAATTAACCCTTAACTATTAACTCACAACTTCAAACCATAAACCCCTAACATTGCCGATATCTTATAAAACATTAACCATTCCATCATCGCGCAAATAAATCGAGCGATCGCCTGGTTGATACCAATTAGGACGCAGTTCAACCCGCAATGTCGCGAAATTCGGCTTTGAGACATTTGCTGTTAAGGCTCGTCCTGTGTCATCCCAAAACAGCAAAGACATGTTTGGTTCTGTTACCTGTGTTTGCTGAAATCTCAAGGTTTGTCCTGGTTGAATTTGGATAAATCCCGATGATTCTGTCTTCTGTAATTTCAACGCTCTTGGAGTTTTATTTATAACCTCTAGTCTAACTAATTGACCGGGTACATACTGAATTGGGCGTTTCCCACACTTCGATGCACAGGTTTTAGCGACAACTACGTTTTGGTTGCTAAAAGTGCCTAAAATAAGGGTTGTGGCGATTAAAGTGGCAGATACTAACTTCAACATAAACATAGAATTAGAAAAATAAAGTTTGTCAAAAGTCTCTCAAACACATGTGAGATTTAATACTTTAGACTAACATTCAAATTTATGATTTGGGAACTGGAAAAGGGATATGGGGAAAGAAATCACCTGAAAATTTGGCTAATACCGTTTCTCTAAAATCTGGCAACACATAAATCTTTGTGTCTCCCCATCTCCCCCATCTCAGTTTGATTGTATTGATTGAGGCGAAACTAAATATCCATCCCTAAAGAAAATATCTAACAGTTGTGACAACTCGACTTTTTTTAGCTCGTAGAGCAGTTTTCAAAAATAAAGTTGTTTGGTTGTGCAGAATGCTTTCCCACCATTTGCTCGTCACAAATGCAGGAATGATGACAGTGGTAAAAACGCCAGGATATCGAGCTTCAAATTCGCTGACAAAATCTAAAATTGGCTCAATTAAAACCCGATAAGGTGAATCAATAATCTCCAACGGAATATCAGATTCTAATTCACTCCATTGTTTTTGCAACTTTTCCTTATCTGTGGAACCAACATCAACATGAACAGCAACTATTTCATCAGCAATAGTACGTGCATAATCCAAAGCTTCCACAGTTCCTCGATTCAGTTGTCCAACAACAACAATAGCTGGATGGGTGACAAACTCAGCTTTCGTTCTGGGAATATAACTACGAGGCGCTAATCCTTGCGTACTCAGACGTTCCGCCACATATTGATAATGACGGCGAATTGCCATAAATAGACTTACCAAAATAGGTATGCAAACAACCACCATCCAAGCACCAAGTTTAAACTTCGTCGATATAATTACTCCCAATACAACTAGGGTTGCCAGTGCGCCTAAAGCATTCATTAAAGCACTCGCACGCCATCCCGACTCTTGCCCCTCAAACCAATGGCGCACCATCCCTGCTTGTGAGAGGGTAAACGAAGTAAAAACACCTACCGCATACAAAGGAATAACAGCATTAACATCGCCTCTAAAAATTACTACCAAAATTCCAGCACAGACACTTAACAAAATTACCCCATTGGAGTAAACAAGCCTTTCCCCTAATAGTGTCAACTGTCGTGGTAAAAAACCATCCCGTGCCAAAAAATAGCAAAGTCGGGGAAAATCTGCAAAGCTCGTATTCGCAGCTAACAGCAGTATCAACAGTGTTACTATCTGAATGAAATAATAAAATGCTCCTGTACCAACTATTTCCCTACCTAATAGTGAGACTATCGTTTCCCCATGTTGAGGAATAACATGATAAATATTCGCTAAAAAGGTAATACCAATAAACATTAATCCCAGAACAGTACCCATATAGAATAGGGTTAATCGGGCATTTTTCCACTCCGGTTCTTTAAACGCCAAAACACCATCAGATATGGCTTCAACTCCAGTTAGTGCCGTACATCCAGCCGAAAAAGCCCGCAAAATAAAGAAAAGACTCAGTGATTCCGTGACGGGAATATCGGGGTATTGGGTGACAACTTGCCCGGTAGCTTGTTTGTATAATCCCAGTAAAATCAAAACAAAAATACAGACAATGAATGCATAGGTAGGAATCATAAATATTCTGCCCGATTCCTTAACTCCTCGCAGGTTTGCCAAAGTTAGCAAAAAGATGAATATTAAACACAAGCTAACTGTAACAGGGCGGAGTGTGGGAAATGCTGATGTCAGTGCAGCTGTACCCGCAGAAATACTCACAGTTACAGTTAAAATATAGTCAATCATCAGCGATGCACCCGCTATTAGTCCCGGATATAAACCCAGGTTCTCCCTCGCGACAATATAGGAGCCACCGCCCTTCGGATAAGCCCGAATGGTTTGCCTGTAGGACAGTACCACAATACCCAACAGTAACATAATTGCCACTGCGATCGGCAATGATATACTCAAAGCACTACTTCCCGCAGCCACTAAAACTAACAAAATCTCTTCCGTTGCATATGCGACTGAGGAAAGAGCATCAGAAGATAACACAGCAAGTGCAGCTGCATTACTTAATCTTTCCTCCGAGTGAGCACTTGTCGGTAAAGTTTTACCAAGCAAAAATTCTTTGATTTGAGAATAGAGGGACATAAAAAGCCCACCTGATAACAATTAGTATCATCTTGATAGCAGTTAGTTAATTAATCTACTAACTAGATGAATATTGCAATTTTCTCAAATCTCCAGCCAATTAATGATACGTTTTCAAACAGTTTCTATTAAAGTAATTTTAATTGTGTATCGATCGCAATAGCTGGCGAAGAATTCGATACTTGAGGAGAATTATCGCTTTCTGTAACTTCTAGCCAATTTTCTGCATCTACCGACAGTAAGTTATGTGCCGCTTCTAGCATTTTTGCAGATATTTCTTGCAAATCTTGACGATTATTTAAATAAGTTTTCAATGCTTCCATGGGATCAATACTGCTGCTTGCACTCAGTTCGGGAACGCGAGGACGTGCTAGCTGGCTAATTAATTCGGGATGAATAGTGTAGGTATGTGCTGTACTTAATGCTTGGTGCAAGATCGCACTTTCAATTAAATCTAACTGTTCGGAACGCAACTTGTAGATTAAACGAATTACTGCATCTTCAATGTTATGTTTGGAAATAGCTTTAAGAATTGCTGCTTGTGGGTCTTCGGCTTTAGAAACATCCAGTTCAATTGTGCGAAAAGTTCTTACTGGTAGTGGGCAAAATTCCCAATCGACATGACCCCTTTCCAACTCTACCATTACATAACCTTTATCTTCCTTTTCCTCACTAAAATCAACCCGTTCAATGCTACCAGGATAAATCACAGGTGGATTATTTTGTTTGTTGAGGTTTTGATGTTTATGGACATGCCCTAAAGCCACATAATCAAAACAATCACGGGTTAGTAAAGAAAGTGGTAGCGTAAAACCTTTGCCCACAGCTAAGTATCTTTCAGCACCAAGAGTGGCATTATCCGCCATCAGGTGAGCTAATAATATAGTGGGTATATCAGGGTTAAGACGGCGAACTTCCCCTTCGATTACCACACGTAATTTGTCGGTCAACAATTGATTCACTTCTGACATGGACATTCCCTCAGTATCCTGTCGCGTCATTAGTGTCGAACGTGTCAACCAGGGCAGTGTCACTATTTGGACAGCCCCATTACGAGTTTGGATGAAGTGCGTAGTCAAACTATCACCAACGATAAAACCGGGCACTCCGAGAGTGCGGTAAATACAGAGACTTGCCCCACCTTGTCCTTGTGAATGTTGATCGTGATTTCCCACTAATAAAACCGTCGGGATATCAGCATCAACAAGACGGCGAAATTGGGATGCAAATGCTTCTTGAACGTATGGCGGAGGGGTAGCATCGGGAAAAGCGTCACCACCAAATATAACTAAGTCTACAGGTTCTGCGATCGCGCGATCAATACATCGTGATAGGGTGCTGACAAAATCTTCTAAACGGGTATTTAATCCTGTTTCCGGGTTGATGCGTCCGTGGGTGAACCCACTGCCCATATGGATATCGGAGAGATGGAGGATTTTAATCATAATGTGTCGGAGTGTTGAGTAAATAGTATTTCTGGTATTTAACTGGGATGAATTCAAAAATGCCGAGCGATCGCATAGTCAATGAATTTTGCTTGTTTAATATTCTCATCTTCCTTGGAAGTTCCAAGATGTTATTCCTAATTTTCCGGTAAATATCATAGATAATAGTAATAATTTTATCGGTTTTAAATAGGTTTTAAATAGTTTGTAAATAGTAAAGATGAATATTTTAATCATACGAAAATTAGGGAAAGAGACCGAGATTTGTATTGGTTACATACTTACTCTCTTTCCCCTTCCCCTAAGCTTTTGCTAACATTTCCGACAATTCAACATGCATTAAGGCAATTTCTGGATCGCGTTGGATAGCGTGAAAGTAACGCTGTCCTAAGGTTGTACCTTCATTGTCGGGTTGGAGTAGGTTTTTGGTTTGTTCTAACAGTTGATTGGGTTGTTCCACCGCTACAGGTTTTTTGGCAAATAATACTTCATCAATACGAACAATTAGCTGTGAAATTTGATGTAGCCAGTTGAACCATTCATGTCCAATGACTAGATTTAAAAACTCACCGTTAGATTTGATTTGTCCGTATACCTGTTCGTATACTATTTTTTCGGAGTCAAGCAACGCTTTATGGAGTCGTAGCAGTAAACGCCTTACTTCCCGCAAGCGTTGGAGTGTAGAATCGAACGATTGATTACTTGAAGACATCGAGCCTGGATGAAGTTAAACACTTTTCTGATTGTGTCACATCCTCACTATAGTATAAATGTATCTTCAATACTGAATATTTAAAATTACGCCAACTTACTGAAATTTAAATTTCTAGTTTAGTCTGGATATCTCCCTCTTTAAACCCAACCATTACTGCGGTTCCATTTTTGACGAACAACGGACGTTTCAGCAACATTGCATCTTTCGCAAATGCTTCTACCCACTGTTGATCATTCCATGCTTTTTTTTCTTCACCTAATGATCGATAAGATTGCCCAGAGGTGTTTCGCATGGGTTGGGAACCTAATGTTGTTACCCAATTTTGAATCATTTCTAGCGATGGTGGCTTTTCTTTAGTATTGATAAATACATGTTGAATATTGTTTGTTTGCAACCATTGCAAAGCTTTTTTGCAGGTTCCACAGTTGGGAATTCCGTAAACTTCGAGAGACATTTTAGGTATTGGAGTTATGGATTAGTGATAAATTTAAAGTAAATTAAAGTAACATTGCAGCCCGTTCAGCTAAATGCGATCGCTCACCTTTACTTAGGGTAATATGGGCGGCTAAGGATTCGTTTTTAAATTGTTCAACTACATATGTTAAGCCGTTACTGGCAGCATCAACATAAGGATTATCGATTTGATCGGGGTCGCCAGTCAATACTACCTTTGTACCTTCTCCGGCTCTCGTCAAAATTGTTTTGACTTCATGTGGTGTTAAGTTTTGAGCTTCATCTACAATTAAAAATTGCTTGGGAATTGTGCGACCACGAATATATGTTAAAGGTTCGATTTGTAACATACCTCGTTCGATTAGTTCTTCATGTCCCCTGCGCCAATGTGCTGGTTTTCCAGATACATCTTGTGTACCAAAAAGCAAGTCGAAATTGTCATATAATGGCTGCATCCAAGGAGTTAGTTTTTCTTTAATATCTCCTGGTAAAAAACCAATATCTTTTCCCATGGGAATTACAGGACGAGATATTAATAGCCGAGTGTAAATTCGTTCATCAGCAACTTTTTGTAATCCTGCGGCGATCGCTAATAAAGTTTTTCCAGTTCCAGCTTTCCCAACCAGAGTCACTAGGGATATTGAGTCATTTAATAATAAACTTAGGGCAAATTTTTGTTCGAGATTGCGAGGTTGAATCCGGGAAACACCAGTGGTAGGGATATTTTCTAGAGGTACAATTCTCCCGTAATTTACTACTCCTAATGCTGTATGGTAATTATTTAATTCATCAACAAGGTTAATCCCTTCGTTGGGGAAGAATTCACCATTTAGTAGTAAAACACCATCTTTAGATAATTGCTGGATTTCGTCACCAGAAACAATTATTTCTTTGATACCTGTATAAAGTTCATCGATATCAATCTTATCTGTTTCGTAATCTTCGGCTTCCAGTCCAACTGCATCAGCTTTGATGCGTAAATTCGTATCTTTGCTAACTAAAACTACGTGACATTGACAAACTTGTTTCATTTCCAAGGCAACCGCCAAAATCGCATTATCACCATTCCCATGTTCAAGTTCAACAGGTAAAGAATGTAAGGTTTTACGACTGCATAATGCGACTTTAAGCATACCGCCATTATTTAGTGATACACCTTCGATTAAGTGCCCTTGTTTACGTAATAAATCTAACGTGCGCGAGACTTGGCGGGCATTTCTTCCGGTCATTTCCGGTTGTTTTTTGAAGCGGTCTAATTCTTCTATTACAGTAATTGGTAAGACTACGTCATTGTCCTTGAACCGTAAAATTGCAGAGGGGTCATGCAGCAAAACATTGGTATCGAGGACAAAGGTTCTTTTCATCGTAATCAACAATTAAATTAAAATTCAAGATGCATCTATACAATATAGTGCTAATTTACACTGTTTTGCTGATTTCAGTATCTTTTATTGCGAAAACGATACTTTTGGCAGGGTGATTTACATTCTTGCTAGTCGCAATTGCCACAAAATGATGAAGTTAGATTAAGTCAAAAAGAATTAAAAATATTTTAAAATAGAGTTCAAAGAGTAACATTACCCGAAGATTTTAAAGCGATTAAATTAATTTCATCAAAGAAGGTGTAATATGCCGCAGCCAAAAGACAAAAATACCATCGACATCGATCCTGCAACTTTACTGTTGATCATCAGCTTACTCATTTTGCTTCCGCTTTTAGTAACGGGCTTTTTAGGACAATAAAAGCTGAGAGAAGTGGAATGTTAATCAAAACAATTATTTTGATAAGATTGTTAACATAATTGCACCTAATAGATATTGATGTTTGATGCAATTCAATCCAGCTTGTTGTCCTATTTTTTCGCGGACTGTTGGACTATAAATGCGAAGACTACCACTAGACATTCCTATAATTTTTGGTTCATCAGCCCAACGAATTGTGTAATCAACTAGGTAAAATTTGCCTCCAGGACGTAATATGCGATGAACTTCGGATAATACAGTCATTGGATTGGGATAATGCAGGAAACTAATTGTATTAAAGATAGCGTCGAATTCGTTATCTGCAAATGGTGTTGCTTCAGCATTACCTTCAACAAAACTCAAGCGCGATTGATGTTGATTGTTAACATTTGCTTGTTTGAGCATTTCTTGGGAAAGGTCTAATCCTGTTCCTTGAAGTGTGGGATTTTGTTGAGCAATTCGATTGAGTAAACGTCCAGTTCCGCAGCCTAAATCTAATATATTTGCCTTTTCCGGTAGGTCAACATATTCTAGTAAGCGTTTGTGGATTGCTTGATAGAAAACAGTAGTAAAGAATATATCGTAGAAAGGTGCCCAACGGTCAAAGATCCACTGTTTTTTAGAAAAAAATTGTGAAGACATTTGATTTTAGATTTGAAAAGTATAATTTTAGAGGTATCTCTTTTTAAGCAATTTTCGCAGTAGTAGAAACTACTACTTTAGATAGCAGTACGTTACGGCTTATGCTTAACACACCCTACTATTATACTTTTTGTAATTTATTTAATCCACATTCCTTAATGTAAAACTGTACCGCGAGTGACACCTAATTGATTCTGTAATTTTAACTCTCTCCACAACTGGGAACCCTTAATTTTCCCACACAATAATTTTTGATACATTTGGATAGTTTGCTTGACATCATCTGGTGTTTCATTAACAAACTCAATTCTAAAACTTCTTAAACCAGAATTAAGTAACTTTTGCACATACTCAGCACCCGTTTGAGCAGTGGCATTAAACACAGTATTTCGGCAACCTAAATCAGCTTGTAAAATATGCTCACTACCAACGCGATCGCGTAATTTTACTTCATGTTTTTCGCAAGGTCTACCACAATTTGTAAAATCAGTTCCAGTTGATAAAAAGGCACAAAAAACACAATGTTCCATGTGAAACATGGGCATATGTTGATGGATTGTCACCTCATACCACTCAGGAGAAGAACTAGTAATTAAATCTTCTAATTGATTAATATTTAAATCGTAAGAAGCTGTAATTCGTTCCAAACCAAACGTATTTTGTAAATAGTCAGCAGTTAAAGGATTTGCCACATTTAACGAAAAATCCCCCACACATCTATCATTTGCAAAAAACTGAAGCTGGTCATAATTTCTAATTAAATAACCGTCAGCATTGTGCGATCGCACTTGTTGTAAAATCCAATTTTCTCCCGGTTTAGTAATTCTAGGAGGAGAAAGAAATATTTCGGGATTCTGTGAATATACTTCTGAAAGTACTGGAGAGGGGGAGAAAGATATAGTATTTTCTTCCTGTATCAATGTCTCTGTATTTCTCTTTTCTCCCTTCACCATTTGGACGGCTTCGCGATATTTTCGAGTATCTTCAAATTCACAATAAACTGTTTTAATTCCAGCTTCAATGGCAGCTGCAAGTTGTGGTAAATTCCGTACCAATACAATCAGATTTGGATGACTATCTTTATCTTTGTATCCCTGTATCGGGACATTCCCTAGTTTGGGAAGTAAATCTTTTAAAGATGCATTTTGATTTAATTGCCAACGTCTTGATTTTGCCCGTTGTTCTGCTAACTTAGTGACAATTTCTCGTCGTATTTTATTTAATTCACTCACAGGTAAAATCACATTACCCTCTAGATAATTATTTAAATTACCTAATTTAAAAGGAGTATTACCCAATCTGCCCAATTGCTCCTGCAACTTCTCTGTTGTTAGGGGTTTTGTATGTGCTTCCTGTAATAAAATCTCCGACTCAACCAAGACCACATAACCAAGCTCATCACGAGTCACAGTCACCAACTTATTGCCAACTTCCCCATGTACCTCGATATCAATGGGACGTTGGAACTGCGGTGTATCCCCAGCATAACTTTGTCGTAACTGTTTATCTAATTCCGGATCGCTCGTCTTCCACAATTTATCGCCAACATGCACCCGTCGCCAATTCAGACTATCTTTGCCAAAAGTAATGATTGCCTCTTTACCCTTTTGCTGCACCCCGTAAACTCGCCCTCCCTCCTCCTTCGTCTCTGGATGACCACAGTCAAATACAATACCATCACCGGGCTTCAAGGGTGCCTCTAATTTAACAATTATCTCTTCATTACGTATCTGTTTGACTTGACCCAGGTATACCCCGCGCTTCTTCCCAAATCGAGCATGAACTAATTCTTGATTGTTGATTCCCCGGAACCAACCAGTATAAATTCCCCTGGAGAAAGCCATTTCTAATTTGTAAAGTTCTTGCCCAGAAGAAGTGAGAGCGGGGGGAGATGTAAAGGATTTTTTGGTTAAATCTGCCTTAACCTCTGTTTCTGTGATCTCCTCGTCTTTTTTGACTGTATCCTCTGGCATCATCACCAGACGATCGAGTGCTTCCCGATAAACCCTGGTCACATTCGCTACATATTCAGGGGATTTCAAGCGTCCTTCAATTTTTAGGCAACTAACACCTGCTTCTACTAACTCCGGCAAAACACTCAACCCAGCTAAATCTTGGGGACTAAGAAGATACTTTTTATCCCCCAAATCCACACTTTCCCCGTCTACAATTAACTCATAAGGCATCCGACAAGCTTGAGCGCATTCCCCCCGATTTGCCGATCGCCCCCCCAAAGCCTCGCTAGTTAAACATTGTCCCGAATAAGCAACACATAAAGCACCGTGAACAAACACTTCCAATGGCAAGGTGGCACCGCGATACTGCATCCGATTTTGAATTTTATTAATTTCCGAAAGCGAACATTCCCGTGCTAATACGACTAAATTACACCCTAAATTCTCCGCAAATTCCACACCAACATCGCTTGTAATTGTCATCTGTGTGGAAGCATGGATAGGAAAGTCGGGGGAAAGGTGACGAATGAGACGACAAATACCAATATCTTGGACAATTACCGCATCGACACCAGCAGCAATAATTGAACGCAGATATCTTTCCGCTTCACGTAATTCTTGGGGAAATACCAAAGTATTGAGGGTGACATAACCTTTAACACCTCTACGGTGGAGAAACTCCATGAATTCCGGTAAGTCTGCCTCAGTGAAATTTTCAGCCCGCATCCGCGCATTAAACTTATCCAAGCCAAAATAAATTGCATCTGCACCATTTTCGACAGCAGCTTTCGCACATTCCCAGTTACCTGCGGGTGCGAGGAGTTGAGGAAGGGCGTTCGGGCGGCTTGTAGATTGGCTGTGGTTGGTTTGGATAAGTTCGGCTTGCATAACTACTATAGAGACTAATAAGAGGAGAGATGATACCTTAGTAATGATATCGTTTCGGATCAATTGCGATCGCAGCAAACAAAAATAATTGCAAAATCCTCTTTTTAGTTTTACTTAGTTTGACTCAGTAATACCCAAGGCTCTTAATTTAATAGCCTTATCCCTCTGCCATAACTCTGATAATGAGGATAATCTCAAAACATGCTAGGACTTAGTCGAATTTTAAAATATAGTTCAGATTGACTTCCACAAAAACATAAATTAATTTAATTTAGTTATTTTACATTTTTTAAAACTTGTTTTAATTTCTGTATCGCAATAACTAAATCAGCGAAATTATGAGCATAAATTATAAGTTAATAAATTATATAAAGCTCGTTCAATAATCTTAATACAAACTCTGGAAACTCTGTCTTCAGCTAGTTTACAATTTATGCTGCCAGCACGAAATCTAATTATAAAAAATGAAAAATATGAGCCATCAATTGCACAGTGGTCAATGTCTTTGTTGTCATTCCTTGGCTAGTCGTCGTCATTTTTTGAAATCTTTGCTGCCCGGAGCCGTAGCTTTGACTATGTTGCAATCAGCAGCACCCGCTCAAGCCGAAGTTCATCGAGCCAAGGCTCTAGTATTAAGTTGTATTGACTTTAGATTTCTGACAGCAGAGCGTTTCTTTTTAGGGAGGAAACATTTAGGTGGCGAATATGATTGGACAGCATTAGCAGGGGCATCCCTGGCTATAACCGGATTTCCTCATCCATCAGATGCTGAAGCATTTTGGGATCAGCTAGATATATCTTCTCGATTACATCAAATTAACAAGGTAATTGTAATTGATCATCAAGACTGTGGAGCTTATGCAACTATGATTGACCCGAATTTAAGTAAAGACCCAGAACGGGAGTTGCAAATGCATACAGATTATTTAAATCAGGCTTATAAATCAATTCGCGATCGCTATCCTCATCTGGAGGTGGAACTTTACTTTGCGACTCTCAATAAACCTGAATTTCAAACTATTTTACCCACAATTTAAATTTAAAATTGCCTCAATAACAGCCACAAAAATGACGCGGGGACGGGGAAATAGAGAGACACGGAGATTTATTTTATGTGTTGCCAGATTTTGGAGAAACGATATAAATTGCTGAAAATCTGGCTCTTCAGTTCTTTTTATGGAAAACTTAGCTAAAAATCCTTGAAAGCCTTATTACATAGGAATTTAGCCTCAAAAAGTATCATAGTTGCTTGTAATCATTGTTTTGTAAGAGTTTTACTGCAAAAAAACCTCAAGCTCCATAAAACTTGCCGAAGAGCCGAAAATCTTACTGGCATATCATTAAGATGCAGAGATAAACCTAATCGTTCCCTTAATTTCCAGTGTCATTCTACATTTTCCCAAAAGATGCCAATTCAAGATGGCAAAGATGATGTAATATTAATTCCTTAGGCGATGGAGCTCGCCGTAACCGCCTTCAATAAATATAAGGCTGATGGCTCCTACTTTCCTCTACTTGTAGCAGGATTGTAGGGCTGTATGTACACATAACCTGACTCTCTTGTTCACAAGTATCTCTACAACAACGATTTTGAGAGTCAAGTGATGTTAGAAAGTGTAATTTGGATTTTGCTAGCAGGGTTTTTCACCGGTCAACTAGCGCGGCGATTGGGCGCTCCACCCCTAATTGGGATGATTGTTAGTGGTATTTTGCTTGGTTCTCAAGTAGCTAATGTCATCCATCCCGATATTCTCACCTCTGCCGACAGTTTGCGAACAGTAGCTGTGATGATTATTTTGATGAAAGCTGGGTTGGGATTAGACCGAGAAAAACTCTCTCAGCAGGGTACAGTGGCACTGAGGTTAGGATTTTTGCCAGCGACTTTGGAAGCGATCGCGATCGCGCTTGTGGCAATACCGCTATTTCATTTTAATTTTCCCACAGGTTTACTGCTGGGCTGTATTATTGGGGCGGAATCTCCGGCGGTGATTGTTCCAGCAATGTTACGACTCAAAAGTCTGGGATGGGGAGTTACTAAAGGTATTCCCGATGCAATTTTAACTGGAAGTGCCCTTTCCGATGTTTTGTTATTGTTAATTTTCGGCTTGTTAGTGGATTTTCTCACACAAGGAAATACCGAGAAAATTACCCTTTTGGGAGGATTGACATTCACAGCATGGCAGTTTTTGCCCATCCAAGTATTACGAGAGATTATTTTTGGGCTTTTAGTTGGATACATTGCCGCTCGTTTACTAGTGTGGTTTCTCGCACAACAAAAATGGACACAAAATACTGTCCAAGATATTTTGATTACTGCTTGTACAGCTTTATTTTTAGTGATTTTACCCAAGTATTGGGCTTATTATTCTGGATATTTAGCCGTCATGGCAATGGGTTTTTTCCTAATTGAATTAGATGCTCCGTTGGCGCGAAGATTGCGAGTCGGCTTTGATAATTTATGGATGATTGCCGAAATATTTTTATTTGTGTTGTTAGGGGCAAGTATTCAATTAAATGTATTAGGTAATATTTTATTGCCGGGACTGATAATTTTGATGGTAGGTACATTAATTGGTCGGATTTTGGGTTGGTATTTTGCCACTTTAGGAAGTAATTGGAATTGGCGCGAACGTCTGTTTTTATTGCCAGGAAACTCAGCCAAAGCCACAGTGCAAGCTGCTATTGGTGCAATTCCTTTCGCCCGTGGGATTGAGGGAGGAGATACAATTTTAGCGATCGCAGCCCTGTCAATTTTAGTTACTGCTCCTTTAGGAGCTTGGGCAATACCTATCTCTGCACCAAAGTTATTACAACGAGGTGAAGTCGATCCCACCAAGGTGACAGTATCTACCCGCGTCGTCTTATTAGCTGCGGTTGATACCTCTGATATATCTACCCAAGTGTTAACAAAAACCGCCGCCCTCGCTCGTCGTAGTGATGCTGAGGTCATTGTTGTGCATGTGATTAATGTTGCTTCTTCTGACACTGTTCAAGAATTACAAAAGATAACTGAGCGATTACTTGCAGATATTCGCTATAAATTTGTGACGCTCACAGGTTCCGTTCCCGAACAAATTGTGCAAGCTGCTATTGATTATCAAGTGTCAGAAATTATCATGGGAAAACGGGGAGCAAAATCTTGGGAACAAGTGTTGATTGGCTCAGTTTCTCAAACCGTAATTGAATTCAGTTCTATTCCTGTATTGGTAGTTGAAGATTCTCTACTCAATCATAATTAATCCAAATTAATCAAATTTTGAGAAAATTACCCATGAAAAAATTGAGTCAATTAGAACAGGTAGTTATCTTACCTCAACTCAGCAAATGGTTAATTATTTCTTTTGTAATTGGTATTCTTTCCGGGATAGGTTCGGCGGTACTTTTAGCATCTTTGGAATGGTCAACTAATTGGCGAGAATCTCATCTTTGGATCATTGCACTCTTACCACTAGGAGGATTCATCAGTGGTTGGATTTATTATCGGTTTGGAGAACGGGTAGAAGCCGGAAATAATCTTTTGCTGGAGGAAATTCATAACCCCAAAGAAATTATTCCCCTACGAATGGCTCCTCTGATACTATTAGGAACAGACCTAACCCATTTATTTGGGGGTTCCGCAGGGCGTGAAGGTACAGCTTTACAAATTGCGGCTTCACTAGCAGATAGATTAACCAAAATATTCGACTTCCAAAAAGCAGATCGGCGGGTTATATTGATGGCTGGTTTAAGTGGAGGATTTGCTTCAGTTTTTGGAACTCCCTTAGCCGGAACTGTCTTTGGATTGGAAGTTTTAGCCATTGGAACAATTCAACATCAAGCACTTTTTCCCTGTTTAGTTGCTGCAATTGTAGGCGATCGCGTTACCCTTATCTTAGGGTTGCATCATACTGCCTATCGTCATGCACCTGTTGTCCCCACAATCACGGTGATGGGGTTGATTTCGGCAATTGCCGTAGGAGTAATCTTTGGCATTGTCGCCATGATTTTTGCTCAACTAACTCACCGCATCAATCATCTCTTTAAAACACAGATTTCCTACCCTCCCCTACGTCCTGCGGTTGGTGGGGCAATTGTCGCATTAGCTGTTGGGGCAATTGGAACTACAAAGTACATTGGATTAGGAATTCCCACAATTATCGATGCTTTTAATATCCAGTTACCTCCTTGGGACTTTGCCGCAAAAATCGCTTTTACATCTCTGACTTTGGGGGCAAGTTTTAAAGGAGGAGAAGTAACTCCATTATTTTATATTGGTGCCACATTAGGTAATGCTTTATCACCCATTTTGGCATTACCTACACCAATGCTCGCAAGTATGGGATTTGTTGCTGTTTTTGGTGGAGCCGCAAACACACCAATAGCTTCAACTTTAATGGGTATTGAGCTTTTTGGTGTAGAATCGGGTGTATTTATGAGTATCGCTTGTGTGGTGAGCTATCTTTTTTCTGGTCATAGTGGTATTTATAATTCACAGCGCATTGGCTTCAGTAAATATCATTTCATACCTGTGAAAACAGGAAAAAGTTTGGCAACCAGAAATATAGAAGAATCTCCAAAGATAGACCAAAATAGTTAATTATTTTGTATCGATTCAAAATAAAATATTCAAATTTTAGCCGTGAAAATAAGTTATGCTCTGTTATCGATATCCCGGCAGAATCTTTGGGGAAAATAGCAACAAATCTTAATCTATGTTTTGTAAACACACAAGTAATCTACATAGGTTTTATCAGAAGATATTAGAAGATAGTTAATAGAGGTAAATCTCATGCATAAAGAATATATGGAGCTTTTAGAAGGATTAATTGATAAATTAACATTATCCGCAATCTTAGAAATGTTAGAGCGAATATGTCACAAAAAAGCAGAAAATCTGAGAACTCACTGGGATGATGAAAATTTAGCCAAGCTTTGGGATAAAGCTGCTAGACAGATTGAACAAATCAATATTGACGTTTGATTGAAAAAAATCAAACTTGTAAGTGAAAAGTAGAATATCAATGAGCTAGGAATTTGCCAAATCCCGTACTGCATTAGTTATAGATATAACTTAAGTTTACTTGTAACCTAAGTGTAGAAAAAAGATATTGAGCAAATTGTGAGGTGGAAAAGAATGTCAAAGTTACAGCTATATGTAAATAGACTTTAAGTCAATCATTTTATACTTAAAGTAGATGAGAATCTCCTCATCACTTCTGATGATGCTGGAGGGTGGGTTATGGAAAGTACCCCTGTTAAGGTGAACATTTGTACTGACGATTTATAGGGGTTTCAGCACCGCATCCATTAAAAATTGAAGGCAAAAAATAATGCTTGCGTTAAAAATTTAGGTTCTGCGATTAGAGGTAGAACGTAAGAATGGGACTTCTGGCTAGTACATTATTGGTACACCTTAACAGGGGTAGTTATGGAAAGCTATAGCATTTCTGGAAATATCGTAGATGTTCTCCACAAAACCATATTTCCAGGAACAGTCTTCATCAAAGACGGATACATTCAAGAAATAGTGCGAGAAGAGGGTAAACAATACAATCAGTTCGTGCTTCCTGGTTTTATTGATGCCCATGTTCATATTGAAAGTTCCATGCTTGTACCAACGGAATTCGCCCGTCTGGCAACGGTGCATGGTACAGTTGCAGTAGTTTCCGACCCGCATGAAATTGCCAATGTATTGGGGCTAGCTGGCGTGCGTTTTATGCTTGCCAATGCAACTCAAACGCCCTTGAAAATTGCCTTTGGTGCGCCTTCCTGTGTGCCTGCGACTGAGTTTGAAACCACAGGGGCAAAATTGACAGCTAAAGAAATTCGTGAACTTTTTCAGCAAGATGGGATTTCTTACCTCAGCGAAGTGATGAATGTTCCTGGCGTTTTAGCTGGGACAACAGAAGTGATGGAAAAAATCCGTATTGCCCAAGAATTGGGGCTTCCTGTTGATGGACATGCACCAGGACTCCGGGGTGAGGCTGCACGGAGCTATGCTGCTGCTAAAATTACTACTGACCATGAGTGTAGTACCTTGGCTGAAGCTTTGGATAAACTGGCTTTGGGCATGAAGATTATTATTCGTGAGGGTTCAGCAGCAAAAAATTTTGAGGCATTACACAGTTTGATTGATTCCCATCCTAACCAATGTATGTTTGGTAGTGATGACAAGCATCCCGATGATTTGGTAAAAGGGCACATTAATCAGTTGGTGCAGCGAGCGATCGCACTTGGTTATGATGTAATGAAGGTGTTACGAATAGCCTGTGTGAATCCGGTGTTGCACTACAACCTCAATGTGGGATTATTACAAGTTGGCGATGTTGCTGATTTAATTGTGGTCAACAATTTGCGAGAATTTGAGGTGTTATCTACCTATTGCCAAGGAATTTTAGTTGCTAAGGAAGGTAAAGCGTTAATATCATCTGTGCCAGTCACACCAATAAATAACTTTACAGCCACTGAAAAACAAATAACAGAATTTCGCATTCCTGCACAGGGTACAACAGTTCGAGTGATTGCAGCATTTGATGGACAGTTGATGACAGCAGCAAAAATTTTGCCTGCCCAGATTCAAAATGGGGAAGTTATCGCAGATATAGAAAATGATGTCCTGAAAATTACTGTTGTCAACCGTTACCAAGATACTCCACCAGCCGTAGCACTAATTCACAATTTTGGACTCAAACGAGGCGCGATCGCATCTAGTGTGGCTCACGATTCTCACAATATTGTAGCAGTGGGTGTAAGTGATGCAGAAATTTGTAAAGCAGTGAATGCAGTGATTCGCACTCAAGGTGGTATAGCTATTGTTGAAGGTAATTCTGTTGAAGTGCTTCCTTTACCTGTGGCGGGATTGATGAGTACAGAAGACGGCTACGAGGTTGCAAAACAGTATGCTCATTTAGATGCTTGGGCAAAACGGCTCGGCACTACACTTTCAGCACCATTTATGACGCTTGCTTTTATGGCATTGTTGGTAATACCTGATTTAAAATTAAGCGATCGCGGTTTATTTAGCGGTGAAGATTTTAAGTTCGTGTCACTGTGGGTAGATTGATATTAATCCGTAATATTCAACTATGGACGTAGTTGAGAGATTTATATTTTGACTGATAATTTCTCTGCATCGATTTTCAGATATTTAGATTCGCCTCAATACCCATAACACAGCCAATGCACCAATGGGGAGACAGCGAGAGACACAAGAAAATTTCCAAAAAATTCCTGTCTTCCCATGACAGCTGCATAAACCAAATTTACCCACAGTAGTTAGTAACAGAAGGGTTGGAAACGCTGCTAAAGCCAAGGCGACATCAATTTAAATCAAGCAAAGTCGCTTAAATTTAGCTTCCAAACGAATCAACCCACTATTTATCTTTCACATTATTTAAATAATTACTAACGAGGTATCTGACGATGGACACCAAATTTATGCTGGATATGTGCAAACTCTCTAACGTTGAAAAAGGGAAAAAAATCACAATTTTAGGTGCGGGAATTGCGGGTTTAGTTGCCGCTTATGAATTAGAGAAATTAGGGCACGAAGTCACAATTATGGAAGGTAGTCCCCGCATTGGTGGTAGAGTTTGGACTCACCGCTTTGGTAACGAAAAAGATGCACCTTACGCAGAATTGGGAGCAATGCGGATTCCTAGCTCTCATAACCATACACTTCATTATGTTAAGGAAATGGGATTGAGCGACAAATTATGTAAGTTTGTCACCGTGTTCGAGGAGCAAAATGCCTTTATGAATGTTGAAGGAAACATTTTTCGGATGAAAGATGCACCTCGTCTATTCCAAGAACGCTATCAAGGAATCTATACTGATACCCGTTACAGCGAACAAACTCGACTTTTTGCTGCATGGTTACAAACTATTGTCAATACAATTTCTCCTGGTAATCTGCGTGCCAGTTTAGAACAAGATTTGCGATCGCATTTAATGGATGAGTTGGAGCGTTTGGATTTGAGTGTTTATTTTAGCGATGAGGGGGAAACTATTGATTTACAAAGGTTTATCAAGGATAATCCTGGTTTCCGCGCTCGTTGTAGCAAAGCCCTCGATATGTTCTTTGGTGATATTTTGGTGGAAACCAGCCACGATTTATTACAAATCAAGGGTGGAATGGAACAACTTATTTGGCGTTTGGTTGAGTCGGTAAAGGCTGAAATTCACTGTAATCAACAAGTGACTGCAATTAGAGTTCGGGAAAATTTTGTCGAAATTGATTGGTTGGAAAATGGTGAGTCACATACAAGTATTTCTGACTACGTTGTTTGTACAATTCCTTTCTCAGTATTGCGGAAGATGGAATTAGCAGGATTTGACGAAAGAAAGTTAGCGTCGATCAAGGAGACAATTTATTGCCCAGCTACTAAAGTTGCATTCCATACACAACAAGCTTTTTGGGAAAAGCAAGGTATTCAAGGTGGTGCATCATTTAGCGGTGAAGGTGTGCGCCAAACCTACTATCCTTCAGTAAAATTTAATCCTTCCCACGGTAGCGTGATGTTAGCTAGTTATACCATTGGTGATGATGCCGAACGCTTGGGCAATATGTCGGAACAGGAACGCCATAATTTTGTCAAAAATACTGTTGGTAAGGTGCACCCGGAATTACAAACTGAGGGGATGATTGCAGATGTCGCCTCGATCGCTTGGGGTAATTATAAGTGGAGTGCTGGCGGTTGCACAGTTCATTGGAGTGATGATATGACTGATGAGTCGAACCACACCATTAGTTATCTGGAAGCCGCAAGACCTCAAAATAATCTGTTTTTTGCTGGTGAACATTGCTCGAAATACCCTGCTTGGTTGCAAGGTTCGATTGAATCTGCACTCGAAGCTATTTATGACATTGTCTCTAAAGAACCTGTATCTACTTCTTTTATCGGTTTGGGCAATACCAAAGTCAAACAAGCTCAATTGGAGACAAGTTTTGTTGGTTAATCATCTTGCGTTGAGAAAATCCAGTCCTCAAGTTTTATTGAGATAATGCATCTACCCAAAGCTGGATTTTTATAAACTATTTCCAACTGAAAAATTTAATTTTTTATTTCTAAAAGTCTTGTCTAGTCTATATTTGATTCTCTAATTCCAAAATTATTTTTTGTTCGCTTACATAAATTACATTTCCTCTCCGCTAAATAAAATGGAGAGGTTCTTTCTACCCTTGTTTCCCTTTCCCTAATTCCCATGAGTATCCTAGATTTTCCCCGGCTCCACTTCCAGGGTTTTGCCCGCATCCACGCCCCAACTGGACATAAAAACGGTAATGTCGATGTTGCTAGCAATTCAGTTTACATGCATGGTGAACCCATTGACAGCAGTGTGAGCGCATCTACATATCACGAATATCTCTATAATTTAGGCCCTCGCTACAACTCACAAGGACAATTGGATGAGAATGGCGCTTTTAGTATGGCGATGGGGCATGATTTTGGTGGTAATGGACATTTTTCCATCGAAGCGCAAATAGTCAGTACTCAACGCAAATTTGGGGAAATTGACCAAAATGACCCAGTTGTGGGGCGAAATGTGGATTTGTGGGGTCATTATAACGATTATGTGAAAACTACTTTTAACCGCGCTCGTTTCTTTGAATGTGATCCGGCATCGAATTGGACTGATACGATTATGTTGGGTCAATTGGCTTTTGGGAGACAGGGAGTTTCTCACGAAGTTCCCTACATGGTTTCTGCACCAATTACGGGAATGCAGTTAGCACGTTGGCAAGATTTTAATCATTTGCGCGATTTACCAGAACATTGTTTAAATAATTTATTTCAACGATCTGCTGTTTTTCAATTTGCGATTCCCAAAGATGCCGAAGACTTTCTCTGGGGTGAAGATGTGGCAATTTCCCCAACTGTATCAATGTTGCGATCGCAAATGCAACGTCGGGATGTGTTGGGGTTGGTGGTGCAATTTAGTATTAGTAATATGTCTGCACCTGTGCAACCTGATTCCCCAACTTTTTGGGAACTCCACGGCACAATTGGATTATGGTGTGAAAATGAGTTGCGTACCTATCCTCATGGGAGGTTGTTGATTCCTGGATGTGGTGTTGATGCCAAGACACGGCAACTGGGAGAGGCACAAACAAAATCTTTGCATAATTTGACTCTGCAAATTACTCCCCAAGGTGTCAGTTTAAATATGGTGACTGCGGTTCCGGGGGTGGGACGCACTGCCACACCAGAAGCAGGAGCAATTCATCAAGTTTATTCTAAGTTGGATTTGGGGGACTTGGAGTTACGTACTCTCAAAACTCAGAAACTAATTGCCATTATTCCGCAGAAAGCATATCAAAAAACAGCACATTCTCTCACCAGTGGAATTGTTGATATTCCTTTATCGGAAGAGTTAGGAGAATTAGTTGGCGATTTAGCTGGAAAATTAGTAGCAGAGATAGAACAGCAGGGATTATGTATTTGGGGAACAGATGAAAATGGAGAGCAAAAAATTCTTTTACAAGAGCAAGAAATCAATCTTCAGATAGATGATGCTTGTTTATTTGTTGAATATCCCAACTGGAAATCTGGTGAAGACCATGCAGTTGAACTGGAAGTATTTTCCTTTGTTAGAGGTATGCCCGCAGCAGTTGAAAATATCCATCTCATTCAATTTTATAACCCCAGAGCTTTTCCTCAACTTAAATCCGAATTTCTCCCCAGTTCAGAAATAGAAATTGTCCATTTCCAAGCTGGAAAAAGTCTAGAAAAAGGTAATTATACATCTACATGTATAATTTCAACTGATGCATCTGGACGTGGTTGGATAATATTACGTGGTGCCAATTCAGGAACTGCCAAAGTATTAATCACTGTAAATCCCCATGACTTAAATACACAACCAGAAATAGCCTACGATAACGACGATAAATTAGGCTTTTGGTCTGGTGCTGGCTTCTTTGCTGTACGAGTTATGAGTGATGATTGGCATTTAGAAGAAATTCCTGATGAAGCAGTAGATTTCAACTTAATTTACAAACATATTCTTGCTTTTTACGAGTTTAGTTTTTCCTTCATGAAAGTCGATGTATTTAGTTTAGCTGACCAGTGCAAAGTGGAAACCTATGCGCGGTTAATGTGGCAAATGTCCGACCCGAAAAATAAATATAAAACCTACTATATGCCCCCCAGTCGTGATATGTCGGCAGCAAAAACAAATTTATTGCGGAGATTTCTCTACAACCAACAGCGAGTTGGTTATGTTCCCCCAGCACAACCAGAACCAAAACAAACCCAACGCACTATTCAAACTCGTGATGAATTAGTTACAGCACTCAAACATGCAGCCGACTTAGAAGTTGCGGTGATGTTGCAATATATCTATGCAGGTTATTCGGTTCCTAACTATGTCACAGGTAAAGAATATGTTAATCGAGGTTTGTGGACTCCCGAACAACTAGAATTAGCTTGTGGTGATGGCAAAGAAGTACATAACTATGGAATGCGGGGAATATTATTAGAAATTTCCCGTGAGGAAATGATTCACTTTTTAATGGTGAACAATATATTAATGGCAATTGGGGAACCCTTTTATCCTGCTGTGCCCAATTGGAGAGAACTTAACGGACGTTTTCCAATTGATATTGATTTTGCCCTCGAACCATTAAATGCTGCTTCTTTACAACGGTTTATGAGTTTGGAAATGCCCGATTTTCTTGTCGGCAATCTCGCAAACGAAGCAACTACTTTTGACCCCACAGTTAACCGTTTGCATGGTTATGGTTCACTCAGCGAACTATATCGACAAATTCGCACTGGGTTAGAAAATATTCCCGATTTATTCATCGTCAAAAAAGGCTCTGTAGGTGGAGAACATCGCCTATTTCTGCGCGATCGCACCAATCAAAAACATCCAGATTATCAGTTACAAGTTGATGATTTAAATAGCGCTTTATTTGCTATTGACTTAATAGTTGAACAGGGGGAAGGATGTCACACAGAATCAGAAAAATTTGAGCGATCGCATTACCAACAATTCCGTCGTTTAGCAGATGCATTAGCTAAAGAACAAATCAAGGAACCAGAAACCGGATACAAAATTCCTTGGAATCCCTCTTACCCGGCTCTACGTAATCCTTGTTTGCAGCATCGCGATTACAACAGCAATGTTGTTACTGTTGAGGAAACTCGCATTGTTATGGAGATATTTAACGAAAGTTATTTCCTCATGATGTTATTGATGGTGCAGCATTTTGGTTTAACTCCCACAGGCAGTTTACGACGTTCTAAATTAATGAATGCCGGAATTGATGTGATGACTGGAATGATGCGTCCTTTAGGTGAATTATTAATGAGTTTACCTTCAGGAAAACGCGGCAAAACAGCAGGGCCTTCTTTTGAAATTAGCACACCTAGTTATATTCCGAATCCCGAAGTAGCAATGCGAGCAATATCGAGAAGATTTGCACAATTAGGGTATAAAGCCAGAAAATCTCCAGTTATTCCTAACACCATCTGTGAGATGTTTGAGTTTTATACAAAATTCTTTGAAGATTTAGCAAATCATCCGCAATCATTGTTGCATTAACAAGATGAATTGACTCAGCATCAATCATTTTTCTGGAAAATCTATAGGGAATATCCCAGTTTTCATTCCGCCACTAGATACAAATAAAACTGTCATTGCGTTCGTTGAAGACGTTCCCGGAGGGTAGCAATTGCATAGACTTGTTCTAAGCTGAAAACCCTGCGATTGCTTCGCTTCACTTCCTGACGCACTGCTTCGCAATAGCAGAATATTTAAAAAAGTAGGATACTCCCGAATCTATATTTCTACGCTGAACTTACAAAACTAACACTAGTAAATTTTCACAAAATCTCATCATGAGCATAATTCAAGGACTAACAAAAACAATCCTCTACGTCCAAGATATGAATACACAAGTCAAATTTTACCGTGATATCTTAGGGCTAAAAATAGACTCTCCCACTGCTACAGATAACTTTAATAATCATATCTGGGTAGAGTTTTCCACAGGTGAATGTAGTTTAGTCTTGCACGCGAGCGGAGATAAACAGCTAGGAAAAGATAGACCGAAATTAGCATTTAGCGTTGATGATATTGAAACCGCCCATCAAACATTAACAGCAAGAGGATTACAACTTAGTGATATTAGCGATCGCTTGCATAATGTGAAAGTCGCAGATGGCATTGACCCAGAAGGTAATCCTTTTTCGATTTATTACCAAGGCAAAAAATAATTCGGGCATTTAGCTTTGACAATTCCCAAATTATTAATCAACAATTAAATAGTTTGGTGAATATATGAATTGCAAATCAATCAAAATAATTAATTTATGGAGTCATATAATGACTGTAGAATATTCCTTACACCAAGTCAAAACTTGTCCACATTTAGGAGAAAAATTTCAACCTTTAGTTAAACCTCAACTTGATAACCCTTACCCATTTTATCAACTAGCAAGAGAAGCTGAACCGATTTTCTACAGCCCGGTGTTCGATGCTTATGTTTTAACTCGCTATGATGATATCTTAAGCGTACTCAAAGACCCAGTAAAATTTTCTTCAACAAATAGCCTCCAAGCAATTAATAACTATGCTCCAGAAGTCATTGAAATACTAAGTCAAGGTTTCCCCTTTATCTCTTTGATTAGTAGTGATGGAGAATTACATAAGCGTTTGCGTACCCCTTTGATAAAAGCGTTTGCACCTGACAAGCTGAAAGCAATGGAAGGGTTTATTTATGCGATCGCAAATCGACTTGTTGATAGTTTTATCGGGAATGGTTGCGCGGAAATCCTTTCGGAATTTGCTTACCCACTCACCTTAGAAACCATCTTCACAATGTACAATGTTCCCCTAGAAAAGATGGCGCAGGTGAAACAGTGCGGCAGTAGTACAACATCCCTGTTCTCATCTCATTCAACACCAGAACAGCAAATCAAATATGCTCGCGATTATGTTGCCTTGCAGCATGTAATGGCAGATTTAGTTGAACAACATCGGCAACAGCCTGCTAATAACTTTATTAGTGAAGTACTAGAAAATAGCGACTTGAATACAGGCGAAATAGTGTCGCTGTTGTGCGAAATGGTGTTAGCAGGGCATAAAACCACAGCTAATTTGATTGGCAATAGTTTAAAAATTCTTTTGGAACATCCCCAATTGTGGCAAAAAATTTGTCACGAGCAGTCACTAATTCCTGCTGTTTTAGAAGAAGTGCTCAGATACGATACTCCAGCCCCATCAATGAGTCGCATTAGTACTGAAGAAGTCTCCTTAGCAGGAATGATATTACCCAAAGGTTCCCGCATCCTCATGATGTATGCTTCTGCTCACCATGATGAATCCCACTTCAGTAATAGCGAGATGTTTGAACTTGAACGTTTTCAAGATACAACCTCAAATCATATTGCCTTTGGTCACGGAATGCATCATTGCACTGGTTCTAACCTCGCCCGTCGAGAAGCCAGAATCGCCCTGGAAGTATTAACTCAGAGGCTACCAAATTTAAAGTTACGTCCAAACCAAGAGTTTGCTCGTGTCCCGGCAATGCTTAATCGAGGTTATGTGAGTCTTGAACTGGAATGGAATATTGCTTAATTGAATCACGCTTCGGAACCTTTGCATATTTTCAAAAAAGCGATCGCTAGTATAGATATCCACTTAAATCAATTCTCAAGGAGAAATTACCATGTCTCAAATGCCTAATTTACAAAGCGGAATCACCAGCCAAGAAGTACAACGTTTACAAAGCGATTTATCTAGATTAGGATACCAAGTTTCAGTCAACGGTACGTTTGATCAAATCACAGAAAATGCTGTCAAAAAATTTCAAAAAGACAACAATTTAACTGTTGATGGTATAGTCGCAGCCGAAACAGGAAGAGCATTAGGAATAGCTTTAGCAAAAGCTTAAAGCGATAGATACTGCGGGTTTGTAAAAATTATTCATTTTCATGAACCCGCTTTTTTGCTGATTTGATTACTTGATTATGTCATGAATATCTTTCAATCTAAATTGGGAAAAATACCCGTTACTTTCCAGAATAGCTTCGAGAGTGAAGATTTCAAACGTAGACTTCTGTGGCATGGGATTTTGCTTTGTACAATTGGATTTATTGCGGGTTTTTTCATTCCCCTATATGTAAATCCCCGTGCCGGACTTGCTACCCATTTATTAGGAATTACAGAAGGATTATTTTTAGCAGTAATTGGTCTCTGCTATCCACAATTAAAATTATCATTTAGGCTAGCTAAAGCGAATTTCTGGATGTTGGTTATCAGTGCTTATGTTGGGATTACAGGAGAGTTTTTAGGCGCAACTTTTGGTTTAACCAGAGTATTTGTTGTTACTGCTCAAGGCTTACCAGAAACTAATAAATTAATGGAAACAATTGTCGAGATATCTATTAAATCTATTAGCATCTTAGTAATTTTATCTTGTTTGATTACTCTTTATGGTTTAAGTTACAAGCACAAAGATTCAGCTTCTTCAATTATCAATTAAACAATAAAAAATATATGCAAGTGAATCAATATACCATGAAACCGAACTCAAAAAATTTTACTAATATTTTCCGAGATAAAAATTTTTACATCATCAATTTGGTCACATTGATGGGTATTTTAGGTGGGACTCTATTTAATCCTGCTTTACCAACGATGCAGCAATTTTTTCATATTTCCGAAGATGCAGCTTCATGGACATCAACTATTTATCAGTTACCTAGTGCTATCGTTACACCAATATTTGGAATCTTAGCTGATAGCTTAGGGAGAAAACAAATACTGTTACCTTCCTTATTATTATTTGCCGTTGGTGGTGGATTAAGTGGTATAACATCTAATTTCTTCAATCATTTAGGATGGCGATTAGTTCAAGGTGTTGGTGCTGCTAGTTTAGAACCACTACAATTAACTATTATTGGAGACCTTTATCGTGGTAGAACATTAGGAATTGCAATGGCATTTAATGCCAGTTTGATTGGTATTAGTGGAGCAATATTTCCACTTATTGGTGGATTTTTAGGAGAATTTAACTGGCAATATACATTTTTACCAGCATTGCTTGCTGTGCCTTTAGCAATCTATTCATTATTAACTCTCAGACTGCCAAAACACCATCATTATGAAGAAAAATTTGAATTAAAGTCCTATTTACAAGGTACATGGAAGAGTATTAATAATCGTCCAGTAATGGGACTTTTGTTTGCTGTTATGTCCTTATTTTTGCTGCAAACTCTTTGTTTAACTTATATTCCCTTTTTGGCAACTAATAAATTTCAGACATCGGCAGCACAAAATGGTATTATTCTCGCAAGTATGTCGATCGCACTAGCTTTAGTCGCTTCCCAATTAGAGAAATTTACGCAAAGTCTTTCTGAAATTAAACTCATTAAACTCTCTTTCCTCCTATTTGCTATTGCTTTAATAATTCTCCCCGTAATCCCGAATTTTTGGCTGTTATTTATCCCCATGTCTCTATTAGGTGCAGCCCAAGGACTGGCACTGCCATCTTCCCAAGCACTACTAGCTGGACTAGCAGCACAGGAATCTCGCGGAGGTTTTACAGCTATTAATATGACTTTAGTATCTTGGGGACAAACACTAGGCCCATTTCTTGGTAGTTTAACTCTTAAATATTTGGGTATTCAAGCTGTATTTTACAGTAGTGCTATCTTATCTGTGATTTCATTTGCTATCTTTAATTATTTCCTCACGACTAAAGTTTTTAGCTTTACTGCAAAAACAATATATATCGCTAAACCATCGATGGGTAGAGCAGCTATGAGTAATACAAATATAGTATCCGCTATTAGCGAAGCCCCAGCATCACCGACGATTTTACAACATCCTCTTGCCCAATTAATTCATATACAAACAGATAACATCATTGAATTACCAGAAGACTTTGAGGTAATCACTCTTGGGAAACAAAATGGCAAAGTTCCTTTAGATATCAATCTTGCTGATTTACCAAACTCTGGTGTTATTTCCCGTCTACATGCTCAAATTCGCTTTGATGGAACTGACTACTACATTCAAGATATGGGCAGTGCTAACGGTACTTTTATTAATAAATATCCAGTATTACCTGGAGTTTGGTACAAATTAAAACCAGGTTTGTGCTTTTCATTAGGTCGTCGCAATCTAGTTTCCTTTAGGTTTGATCTTGTTTAAAATATTGTCATAGACTATGCCTATCAATATACATATCCAGAAATTAACCCTCTTTTGTCAGATTACGAGAATCTAATCGCCCAAATGCTTACAGGGCTTTGATTTCCACGTTTTATCTATAAATTTTAGTTTCTGTTAGAAAATAAAGGCTCAAACATTGATGAAATCAGAGTCTCGGAATCAACCTGAGATTATTGTTTTCCGTCATTGCGACGCAGGAAGCAATCTCATTGACTCAAAGTACTACGACATAACGCAACTTGGGAGCATCCCAATTTTGAAAAATATATAATTTGTAGTGTGAGCATCTTGCTCTCTAATCTCCAAAATACGGGCTAGAAGCCCGCACTACAAAAACAATTTACATATTTGGGATACTCCCCCGCAACTTGGTATAAGTTACTTCAGCATTGGAGTTATAAACTTTTATCCTGAGCAGACGAGCATTATTTGTTACTTTGTACAAACTGGCACAGATAAGCCGAAAATCAAATCGCAGTTGATGAATATTTAATTGAGAGATGCAATCTTCTTGACTTTCATATAAATAATTGTTGGTTTAGATTAGTCTTGCATCTATATAAATTATCTTGAAATTATCTTGCTGCTGGCTGCGGTTTATGTCTTCAAATTTTGAAAGCGCGCGGAATATTATTGTCAGGCTTCCATCTTACCACCCTGAACTACTGACAGGACTAGAGATTTGGCTGGAATTAGGTTTAATTTCTAACTCTCAAGTTCGGCAAATTTGTCAAGAACATTTGGTTTGTCTTTTACAGACAAAACCACAGTTTGTAGTGGAAAAAGTTACACCCAATATCGAGGCTGTACATGTAACATCTCCCGGTGTCAATCCTCCAGTGACAGATTCAGAAGTGCCTCCACCTAAGCAACCGAATATTCTCGCTGGGATGATGCAGTCGCTGATGGCAGAACTTAGTGTGCGCTGGTTGCTGTTTTTAGGTATCTTCCTGGTGGTGATTTCATCAGGCTTGTTAGCTGCAAGTCAGTGGGAAAGGTTTCCGGCTGCTGGACAGTATGGAGTTTTACTAGCTTATACTTTGAGCTTTTTTGGTGTCAGCTTCTGGGCAAATCAACAAGCTAATTTGAGATTGACTACACAAGGTTTATTAGTAGTAACGCAGCTACTAATCCCGGTCAATTTTTGGGCAATGGATGGGTTTAAGTTATGGCAAAATCCTGGGGGATGGTTAGTAATTGCGATCGCATTTGCAACTCTGACGGCTACGACTATTTTAATTTTTCATAGTAGATTAATCACTCCTCAATTTACAAATCGTGATTTTCGATTATTTAATGGTTTGCGAATAGTTAATATACTGGGGCTTTCATATTTACATTTAGGTTGGAGCCGGTCTAGTTTTCCTGTAGTTGCGATTTATATCGCAATGATTGGAACTAGTTTGATTACGATTTATCAAAAATCATTGACTAATCAAACAGTTGTAGAAATAGAACCAGACACGCCAGAAATTAAAACGAGTAGTAATTTACCTATCTATTTAATTATTTTTTCATTAGGATTACTACTGACACGCGGTATATTTATTACTGGTATTGATGTAACTCAATTGGGATTAGCGATCGCAATTTGTGGTTGGTTAATACATTGGCTAGGAAAAGATGAAAAATTTGCAACACAGCCAGAAAATCTAGACATAAATTCTGCTGTTTCTTCTCCGTCTCTCGTCTTCCCCTGGCAATTTATTGGTGGTATTTTAGTATTTATTGGTTGGGCTGTTACTGTCTTCGCCCACCCAGGACAAGCGCTAGCTGTAAGTTGTTTAGGTTTATGGATTTTTGCTCAACGTTTGCAATTATCGAGTTGGGAATCCGATTTTGCAGCAATATTTATCATTGGCTTACAAGCTAATTGGTTAATCTGGCGTTTAGTACCTATTGATTTACAACTGCAAATTACTAACATTGCAGTGCAAATCACAAATTCTCAATATCAATCTTGGACATTATGGAGTTTGGGTTTATTCCCTTATTTAATTGCGACTGTAGTTTTCACTGAATATTTATCTAGAGTTGAAGAAAAACTCGAAAAATCTCAAAAATCTAAATATTTATCTAAATGTGGTGAACCAATTTGTTTGATTTTTGGTTTAGCTTTAACTTTCAATTCTTTAGTAAATCCAGCAGTACGTTCTTTAAATCTTCTTTTATCAAGCATCACCCTTGCAGGTATGATTTATTGGACGCAAAGAAGACAAGAAGAAAAAGATAATGATACCCCTTCCTTATCTTTCCATCTCCCAACTCTAATTTACCTGATTCACATTACAGCAATTCTGTCACTTTGTTCCTGTATTAATTGGGTAATGCCAACACTACCTTCTGAATATTGGGTAAGTATATTACTTGTATTAATGGTGGCTGAATGGCTATTTAGTATTATTGGCGCTTCTGGTAATAGTTTTGGTGTCCACTGGCAACGTAGTGCATGGTATCTTGGCTTTGGATTAGCTGCTGTTAGTTTTTATTTATTACTAGCCAAGGTTGAGGGTAATTTTGTTCATACAAATATTGCTCATGCCAAAAGTTATCCTTGGGCTGTAATTTGGTTAGTGACTCCAATAACTTTAAGTGTTATTGCTAGTCGGAGTGTGGGAATCCACGGCAAAATCAATAGTGTAGCGAGTGTCATTACTTTGGGAATGGCTCAATTACTCACTTTACCCTTAACCAGAACTAGATTAATTGGTTTAGGTGTGGGTGTGCTGTTGATGTTATTCAATACAAGTTATTTAAAAACCCAGGACTTTGCATTAATTACAGTTGGATTTATTCTGGCTTTTATTGCTGTCATCTGTGGTGAAGGTATACCTGGTTTACCTTTACTATCAATATCGGGTTGGTTTGTAGTTACTAGTACGGTAATTTTGGCTTTATGGGTGACACGCAAATATTTACTGACTCGTAATCTTCAGAATTCAACTAATAGTCAAAACATCCTCTCAATAATTTATATACAAGCAACAAATAAATGGGCTTGCATCTTATTAACAGTCGAACTACTTGCCTTCACTTTACATTCAGTTGGAGTCTATCAGGGTATTTTCACCCCCGATACTTTCTATATACTTGCCGCCTTTATTACTTTATTATCTGTGATTTTTCGTAGTTGGCATGAACCAACTAACTGGGCATTTTATGGTATTGGTTGGTGTTTAGAATTACTCGCGGCTGAGGCATTAGCATTTGGTGGCAGAACAACTGTTAAAATTGCGATCACAAATATTGCTCTAGGTTTAGCAAGCCAGCTTTTTGGCGAATGGTGGAAGCGAAGACACAACTTGCAGGAATTACCCAATAGTTTCCATATTTTACCAATTATCTATGCTTTATTTAGTGTCGTGCTACGTTTTGATACTTTTACCAGTTGGACGGGATTATATACCCTGGGCGTGGCATTAATTGTCATTGGTGTGGGTAGACGCAGACAAGCATTAAAACCTTTGTTGTACCTGGGATTAATCGGGGTTTCAATTGCTGCCTACGAATGTCTCTTTTACCAAATGCTACAGGTGCAAGGAGGTGCATATGGTGATGGGTTAATTGCCATGTCTGCATTGGGTGCAATTATTATGTATGTTTATCGGATTCTTGCTCCTTGGCTGATGCAATATTTACGCCTGAGTAGACAAGAAATAGAAGCAGTTGCCCATTTTCATTGGGGTTGGAGTAGCTGTTTATTATTATTGGCGATTCTCTCACCCGTGGAAATTAATCGTTTTATTGGCTTAGGAACGGGTACATTTTTAGTCCGTTACGCCATCTTCCAAGGCAGAATGTCTAATTACCCAGATTATCCAGCGAATGCTGAAAACTCCTTAAATACAAGTATCCCAGCACGGGATTTTTGGGTTTATCTGGGTTTTATGGAAACCTTAATGATTGGCATTTTATTGCGAGATTTACCCATCGGACAAGTATTTACCCAGCAATTATTACCTTGGAATGCAGCGATCGCTTGTATTGTTGCATACTTCCTCTATATTCTACCGTGGGAGCGTTGGGGATGGTCAAAAAGACCTTGGCAAAATACTGCCTACGTTTTGCCATTAGTAATTGTTGGCATCACCTGGTTACAAATTTACCCAACTACTTTATTAATTACGGCTGCCTTTTATGCTTTTCTGGCAAAGCTTAATCAGAATTTTCGTTTGACGTATCTTAGTATTGGTTTGATCGATTGGGCACTATGCAAATGGTTTTATAATTTACATCTAACTAGTGAATTGTGGTATGTTGCAACGATTGGGTTATCTTTACTTTATATTGCTCAATTTGATCCAGAATTAAAATTAACCGCACAGAAAGATAAGCGCCACTATTTGCGGTTATTAGGTAGCGGCATGATTTGTACTTCGGCTGTATTCTTTCACCAAGATACCGTTCTCATCCCGATAATTATTAGTATTCTGACTATTTTTGTCGGGTTAAGTTTGCGAATTCGAGCATTTTTGTATGTGGGCACAGGTGCATTTTTAATGACTTCCATTTATCAATTAGTCATTCTCAGCTTACGTTATTCATTCGTCAAATGGATTATTGGCTTATGCATTGGGATTATTTTTATTTCCATTGCAGCTAACTTTGAAACCCGGCGAGAACAGTTAAATTATTTGTTTAGGAATACTAGTGATGAATTTCAAGAATGGGAGTAATACTAGGTTTTAAATAGAACTCACGGTAAGATGGGAAAAACCCGATTTCTTTGGCAAGGTAAATCTTAGGAAATCGGATTTCTATCATAGTCAGAATGACTAATTTCTGAAGTTTATTGTACTGTTTCTCGGAAGAAAATTAAATACCAGCACCCTCATCTATACTGGGTAATTCTTGCATATTACGCACAAACTTTGTGACGAGACTACGGGGAATAAATCTGACAGTTTCTGCAAGTATGCGATTTTTGACACCCGGAATAACTACAGTTTTATTTGCCATCAATCCCCGATAACCAACTCTAGCAACAGTTGCTGCATCCATCATTTTTTTGCCTTTGACTAATTCCGTCTCCGCCATCCCTGTTGTTTCGTGGAAAGCTGACTCAGTTGGCCCAGGACATAATACAGTTACTGTGACACCCGTACCTTCTAACTCATTGGCGATCGCTTGTGAAAAGGATAATACGTATGCTTTAGTGGCGAAATATACTGCCATTAATGGGCCAGGTTGAAATGCCGCAGTTGAAGCAACATTTAATACTTTTCCTTGACCACGTTTTGCCATATCCCTCACAAAAAGCTTCGTCATGTGAGTTAGAGTCACTAAGTTAACTTGTAGCATATCCAATTCCGATGTGAGGTCGGTATCGGCAAAAAATCCATAATGACCAAATCCAGCATTATTGACTAAAAAATCAACATTTATTGATGCTGCTTGTAGTTGTGAATATATTTCTAAAGATGATGTTGGTAGAGATAAATCTTTGGCAATCATTGTAATCGAACTACCAAATTTTGATTTAAATTCATTAGTAACATTAGCTAATTGCTGCTCATTCTTATCGACTAATACCAAATTATAACCATCACGAGCAAAAATACTTGCTAATTCGTAACCAATGCCTGCTGCCGCTCCGGTAATCAAAGCGGTTTTTTTCGGTTGTTTGTGATCGATTTTGTTGGGGAACATATTACTTAAAACTAAAATTTGACATTAACAATCAAGCAAATACCAATGCCAACTCATCCAGTATTTCTACTATGGAGCTAATAATTTTCTCGTTTGGCATTGACATCGCCTTATCATATCTAATAGATTGAATATAGTATGTTTATTTATAAGCATTCTAAAGAATTAAAATTACGATTTTAGTCAGAGTTGGCGTACTGAATTCTTAACGAAAAATTTCTAAGTAAATATTGACGGGAGATAGAGACAATGATATCTATTTCCTTCCCGCCAATCTTGGATAAGTAAGCATATATTCGTGAGTAGTAAATATAGTCTTACATATTGGATTTCAAGTCTCCATACTGGAGTTTATTTACTCACAAATTACTGTCATTTGGGGTTAAGCAACTGACTTCTAAAATCTAGATAATTACGGTTTTATACTAAGTGAAGATATTTACTTTTCAGTAAAGTACAAACTCCCACTGCTGCTAATATCCCTAAAGATATTTGTGATTCAGGAACTTTTCTTTTTGGCTCTGCTTTGGGTATTTTCACAACATAATCATAGATAATTTCAACATTTGCACCAGCAAATGTATTGAACTCTTGTGATAAATTTCCTGCACCTGTACTCCGAGATTTTGCTTCTGCTGTGACAGGTAAAACTAACTCTCCCAATCCCAAAAATAAATCAAATCCACTAGTTAGTTCAGTAGAATCAGTTTCTTGACTGGATAAATTGTTGAAAGTTGCTCCAGAAGTCCCTCCAAAGTCTTTTATCCCATCAAAAGCTGTAAATTGCTTGGAGATAGATGCAGTCGGTAAAGTTGCTAACAAAAGATTTTTATCTGGTTTGAGCAGTCTAACTTCTGCTCCTAAATCAGCCGTAACATTAGTGATGGATGCATCACGGCTCTCTAATTCAATTGAGCCTTGAACTGCTCCGATTAATGTCAGTTTTACACTGGTTAAATCTCCTAATTCAGGATTAAACTTTGGTAAAGTAACAGACTTATCAAAATAGTTTGTTCTTTGTACGGTTACAGAACTCTCATATTTTAAAGATGCAGCGACGGCTGAATTCATAGATACGGTATATGTTGCGATCGCAAATATTACCATTTGTATTTTAGATAGATGGCGATGCATTTTAATCCCTTATATTTTGATGTATTTTAGTTTTTTGTTTCAACACACTCTTTGCTAAGAGATTACGGTTAATCTGCTTACTTACGCAATATCACTATCAGTATCTTGATTAAATCTTTATTAATTAGATTGAACGTTTATAAATAATTAAATATCACACAGATAAAAATAAAGTCTTTAAATATAACTCATGATTTTTTTATGAAAAATTTGCGAAGCATACTCTATAAAATCTCATTTCATATTCAAAGCGGCAAAATTAATGTTCTTCTGCTATGTCAGGAAATTTGTAATTCAAGATGAGGGTGTTGGTATTCCCCAAGCTAACTTACTCGAGAACATCCCAAATGTGTAAATTGTTTTTTGTAGTGCGGGCTTCTAGCCCGGGATTATTTGTTTTGAGTATTTTCGACTCGCTCATTTAGACTACACTCAATGCTCAAAATAACCACTGAAAGTAGGGTGGAGTGGAGTGGATTGGAGTGGATTGGAGTGGAGCGATGCACTGCAATGCCCTGAGCTTGTCGAAGTGTCGAAACCCGACATTTTGTTTGCTTTAATTTAATCCAAGTACTTACAGGCTTGGGAATGGCAATTGTTAAACAATGCGTCAATTTACAAAATGGCGCGATCGCAACTGATAATAATAGTTGGGAAGGGAACAAATCTGACCGTAACGTTACCCAAAAATTAAACCAAAAATTAAATTAATGGGGATGTGAGTATTGAGGGAACAGAAACTTAGGATCAACTTTAAGCTTTAATTTCCTCAAATTCACTCTTTAGGTGACTAACTCAACTAAAGCGTCCCATTGAAAACGAACAACACATGAGACTAAGCAGCCACGGTAGTATTCAGTTGTAAAGACTGAAAGCGTGATCTTGGTCTGACCTGGGTCTAAAATTTGCTTGACTTTACAGATTTGCCTTTTGTTCTTGCAGTAGGCAATAATCCGATCACCAGCCTTGATATCCAACGCTTTAATTTTCAATTTTTACTCAACCTTGTGAATAAATTAGCTTAACTACAAAGATACTGCTATGCTTAACCCGCTTCACAGCTATAATCTCTTTCTAGTATAGCACAAAATTAAGGCTGGAAATCATATCAAAATAAAAAATGTTATGTCAAGATGATTCTTACTTAAAACTTCTTGTCAGCCATAGTTAGGAGATGGAAAATTGGGAAATTTGGGAAGTTTGGCATATTTTTAAGCAAATCTTAGGCATTTCTAAATCTAATCTTAATACTGAAGTTGAGATTAAATCCTAAACTTGCCTTTGTAGTTAGAGCAACAAATTCATGTTAAGTGCTGTACAAACCATAAGTATCTTCCAAAAGCAACCCGAACCGAAGGTATTTACACCTAACCAAGTTATTTTTGCAGAGGGACAAGTTGGAGATGCGATGTACGGTGTTCTGGAAGGAGAAGTTAACATCTCTGTTAATGGCAAAGTTACCGAGACGATTACAGGCGGAGATATCTTTGGAACTGGTGCCCTCGTTGGCATCACCAATAGAACTTATACAGCAACAGCTAAAACTGACTGCAAACTGGCTTTCCTTGATGAGCAGCGCTTTTTGTTTGCGGTTCAAGAAACACCGATGTTTGCGTTGGCTGTGATGCGAAGCTATTCCCAACGCTTGAGTCGCTTGGAGCATCAGTTATAAAAATTAACAACTAGCAATTCTATGTGGTTTTGCAGAAAGCCTGTTGAGATTTACGATTGCGCCTTCATAGGCACTTTAATCTTAACAGGCTCCACTTCCACATGTCTTAGCCAAGCAAATGATGAATAATTTTGTGGAATCCCTGAATTTAAGTAGTCAACACTTTTAAAAGTATTCTTTAACCTTTCAATAATAAGATTTTAATCTTAATAGTATAAGTTGGTAGTAACCTGTCTCATTAATGTTATTAGGCTCCCGAAATATAGTATTAGCAATATGCTTTTTTAAGGTTGTAGAGACATGCTATCGTAACTTTCTCTAAGAGTAGAGATAAATGAATTATCGTAAATGAACAATATTGATATTCATGTAATATTCACTCGTTTTCAGGTAAAATTCGTTTTTATTCAGGACTTTATGGAAACAATAAAGGGTCTATCTTGAACTTGAAAATTGATTATTTCCGAGAAGCTTTTATTAGCTGCAACCAATATTAAGCCAATATAATTAAATCTCAAGGCAATAAAAAATGAATAATCAAATTCAACTGAAATTTGCTGGAAATATTACCCTAGATGGGGCAGAAATTTCTGATTTTGATCCGAAAACTAAGCGATTGTTTCTAACTGGAGAAGTTGCTGGTAAGCCAGTTCTACAAGTGGTGGATATTTCTGACCCCAGCAAACCAACTAAAATTGGTAATATTGACCTCTCTAATTTTGGTGCCGGAATCCAAAGTGTAGCCGTCAGAAAAGGAACAACTGGCAATAGTCTTGTTGCGGTGGCAATTTCTGCCACAAATAGAACTGAACCGGGCAAAGTCGTATTTTTTGATGCCATGGTTGATATTACTAACCCAATTGCACTGGCTCAGGTGACAGTGGGTGCTTTACCTGATATGCTCACCTTTTCCCCGGATGGGACAAAACTTTTAGTGGCAAATGAAGGGGAGCCAAGTGAAGACTATACAATTGACCCAGAAGCTTCAATTAGCATTATCGATGTTTCTGGTAATATTGGGGTTTTAGATAATACCAAGGTTGCGACTGCGACTTTCACCGCCTTTAACGCCCAGGAGGCGAGTTTAAAGCAGCAGGGTGTAAGAATTTTTGGCAAACTCGCAAATGGCACAAATTCTACAGTCGCCCAAGACCTAGAACCAGAATATATTGCATTTTCTGGTGATGGTAAAACTGCTTTTGTCACACTACAAGACAATAACGCTTTCGCAAAAGTTGATATTGCCACTGCTACTGTCACCGATATTTTACCCTTAGGCTTTAAAGACCATAGCTTACCAGGGAATGGAATTGATGCGAGCGATCGCGATAGTACTATTAATGGTGGCATCAATATCAAAAATTATCCCATTTTCGGGATGTACCAACCAGATGCGATCGCTTCTTTTGAATCTGGTGGTAAAACCTATTACGTGACTGCGAATGAAGGAGATTCTCGTATTCGTCCCACAGGAGATGACATCTTAGTTGCTCCTAATGATACAGAAGGAAGTATTTTCAATGAAGAAGTCAGAATCGGTAGTAGTGCGGTAATTTTAGACCCGACTGTTTTCCCTAATGCAACAGAGTTAAAAAATAATGCAAATCTCGGTCGTTTAACAATCACTAACACCCTGGGTGATACCGATGGGGATGGAGATTACGATAAGTTATATGCTTACGGCGCTCGTTCTTTTTCCGTTTGGGATGATACAGGTAAACTAGTTTTTGATAGTGGCGACCAATTTGAGAAAATTACCGCAGCACAGACACCGACTCTATTTAATGCTAATGAAGGAGTAGCCAGTCAATTTGATACCCGTTCCGATAATAAAGGGCCCGAACCAGAAGCAGTAACTATCGGTTACGTCAACGGCAAAGCCTATGCTTTTATTGGTTTAGAACGTGCTGGTGGTGGTGTGATGGTTTACGACCTTAGCAACCCCACGAAACCTGAGTTTGTCCAATATGTTCGCACTGAGGGTGATATTAGTCCAGAGGGTTTAAAATTTATTCCTGCTGCTGACAGCCCCAATGGTAAAGCACTACTAGCAGTTTCTAATGAAGTCAGTAAAACAGCAACGCTGTATGCAATTGAGACTCCGAATTCACCTAAAATTACTAACTACACCTTCAATAACCTGCCCAAATTAGGTACAACTTCCACAGGTCAAGATATTTTCTTAGGTGGTTTCTCTGGTTTATATTTCCAAGGCATAGCTGCAAACGGTAACCTCAAATTTGTCACCCACACGGACAGGGGACCAAATGGAGAACCAACTGCTGAAAAAAGACCATTTTTGTTACCCAATTTCCAGCCAGAAGTAGTTAGCTTTGAAGTTAATCGCTCCACTGGGGAAATTAGTATTACCAAGCGAACTGGATTATTTCGTCAAGATGGAACCACACCTCTAACTGGTTTACCTAACTTGCAACCTGGGGCAGCGAATACGGCTTATACGGATGAAGTTGGTGTTGATTTAAACGGTAATATCCTCCCGAATGATGTCTTGGGAGCCGACTTAGAAGGGATTGTGGTCGCGGAAAATGGTGATTTTTGGATGGTTGACGAATACCGTCCAGCAATTTACCACTTTAATAGTAATGGTAAATTAATTGACCGCTTTATTCCCCTTGGGGATGCAACCGACAACCGTAAAAATGGTGGAACCTTCTTTGGCACACCAGTTATACCTGCTGTTTATGCCCAACGACGTGCCAATCGCGGTTTTGAAGCAGTTGCCCTAGAAGGTAGAAAACTTTATGCATTTATCCAAAGTGCGATCGATAACCCCGATAATGGTGGTGACACTGTATCTAGAGCTTCCCGGAATCTAAGAATTTTGGAATTTGATATTGTCAGTAAGCAGGTGACTGGAGAATATCTATATCTTCTTGACGATATTACAGCGAGCGGGAACGCCAAAACAGACAAAATCGGGGATGCAGTTGCTCTGGGTAATGGAAAATTCGCAGTTGTGGAGCGAGATGATTTATCTACCACTGCGTCGAACAAGTTGATTTATCAAATTGACTTGGCTGGAGCAACGAATATCAATAACCCTGCCAACTTTACCTTACCCACAGGTAAAACAATCGAACAACTTTCAGCCCTGGAACTCACAACTGCAAACATTAAGCCTGTAAGCAAGAGTCTGATTGCTAATGCGGCTCAATTGGGTTACACCGGGGTAGAAAAATTAGAAGGTTTGGCATTAGTTGCACCAAATACCCTAGCACTGATTAATGATAATGACTTCAATGTTACTGGAAGCAACACACCAGCGAAGCTCGGTATTTTGGAATTGCTTAACGACTTACCCGTTGCTCAAACTGGCTTAACCAAGAATAGCAGCAATGATGTGTTCAACATTTCCGGTGGTGTGGGCATACCCAGATTGCAAGTATCCCTAATCGGGAACAATTCTACTTTTGTAAATGAGTTGTGTGTATTCACTGTCGATGATGCTCAAGGAAACATAAATGGGATTTCTCCAGGGCAAAATGGGTATACAGAAGCCGCATTAGAACGAGCAAAAGTCGTTTGGAGTGCGATCGCGAATAATCCTAATGGTTTGAATCGGAATGAATTGAGTCGCCTGTTAGAATTTGAATCGGGGGGAAATTTTCGTTTTCTCCTAGTTAAAAATAGCAGTATTGATGCTGTAAAACAAGGAAAAACTTCTTTAGGTGATGTGTTATTTTCCAGTGAAACAACCCAAAAAATCACTTTAGTGGGAGCTAATGAGTTTACTTTGTCATGGGAAGATGGAACTGGCAATATTTCCGATTTTAAAGATTTAGAAGTCAAGATTACATTTACAAATCAACAGTTACCTTTGGGCAGCAAACTACAAGGTATTAGCCAAGCTGAATTAGTTGATTTACGCGGCGTTTTTGGTAATATCAAAGCTGAATTTACCCTGTATCGAGAAGCTGGATTTGATAACTTAGTTGGTTTCTATAAAATTGCTAATGAGAATGGCGGAATTGACATCAACAATGATGGAATTGCAGATGTTCTTCCTGGACAAACAGGTTATATTCAAGCAGCAATTAATCAACGCATTTCTGGAGTTGATTTAACAGTTAGTAACCAAGGAAAAGCAACATTTAATACTACTCTAGTTGGTGACTCATTACTAGCACCATTTATAATTGCTAATGGTAGACCCGCAACAATTTTAGATAACAACTCCAACAACGATCCTGCGGTTTACTTTCCCTTCCTTGGTGCCAATCCTGGACAAGTAGACCATATTCGCTTGTTGGGAAATAATACTTGGGGCTTTGAAGATTTACCCCTTGGTGGTGATAAAGATTACAATGATATCGTTTTACAAATGAAATTGACAGTGTAATCAGACATTAAAATTCAACCTCCAGAGACGTAGAATGACTACGTCTCTTTTTACATTGTCAAAACAATCAAACCTCAATCAAATAAAAAATTATCAAAGTTTTTTAAACAGTATATAGACTGTTCTTAATCTAAAAAATGCATCATATATAATATATTAGTTAATCAGTGAATTTACAGAAGCAAGAGTTATTAATTAGATAGCTAATTAGTAGTAATACCAAATTTAGCGTGAAGTTGCATAATTATGTCGCAACTAAATTTTGTGCAGCATCAGATAAAAATGGTATTGACCATTGATTAACTAATCAACAATTTCAGTCAGCATAAGCAATTTTTGGGAAATCAACACCATGACAAGCTCTACCTCTGGTAATCATGTAATTTTCCTCCACCCAGATGGAACCAGTCCTTCTCACTATGCATTTGCTCGATTTGTTGATAAAGGTCCTGATGGACGTTTGAATTGGGACATGATGTCCAATTCTGCGGTTTACCTGGGTCATATGGAAGACCAACTCGGAGGGACTTCCAATGCTGGTGCCGTCACTCATGCTACAGGTGCTAAGGTCTACGCAGAATCTTTTGGATTAAATCGAGATGGTTCGTCAGTTACTCCCCTATCAGGAAACACTGGTAAGACAATTGTCCAAGAAGCGATCGCAGCAAAAAAAGTCACTGCTCTAGTTCAGTCTGGGGCTGCCTACGAGCCTGGAACTGCTGCCTTTGTTGCCCAAGTCGGTGAAACAGTAGATGCCAATGGCAACCGAATTCCCCCCCGTCAACGTTCCGTAGAAATTACCAAAGAAGTTATCCTCTCTGGGGTAAATTTCATTCTCGGTGGCGGTGAACTCAATATGGTACCCATTGGTACTGATGGCTTTCATGGTACTGCTGCTGAATATGATGCCCTCAGCACTAACCCCCTGCAAAGACCCAGTGAGAACCTGATTGAATTGGCCAAAAGCAATGGTTATACAGTTGTTTACACTGAGCAACAACTAAATGACCTGCTCGACCCGGCAAAAACTCCCACACCGCCAACCAAAGTATTAGGTGTATTCGCTCCCATCCACACCTTCAACGATCGCCCAGAGGAAGTCTTAGCGGAACGGGGACTACCACTATATTTGGAGACAGCACCCACCATCGCGGAAATGTTGGATGTTACCCAGAAATTGATGGAAAAACACCCTAACTTCAATAATGGTTCGATCGCGATCGTTGAAGAAGAAGGAACCGATAACTTCGGTAATAACAACAATGCTGCCGGAACCCTGGAAGCTTTGCGTCGTTCAGATGCTGCAATTGGGGTAGCAATGGATTTTGTTGAGAAGCATCCTAATACCCTGCTATTAACTGCGGCTGATAGTGATGCTGGTGGTTTACAAGTTCGTGACCCCCTAACTGCTGGTCAACCTGTAGGTAATATTAATAACAACCCCACCACCTCTGCCCGTAATGTGCCGATGGATGGACAAACAGGGTCAAATACTTTACCTTTTGTCTCCGCACCGGATGCGAATGGTGATGTTTTCAATTTTGCGATCGCTTGGGCAGGTTTACCTGATTTCAGTGGTTCCATTGTTTCCAAAGCGCATGGTTTAAATGCTGATAAGTTACCAGCGACGGTGGACAACACAGGAATGTACGAGTTGATGTATGAGACTCTATTCAATACTGAACTTGAATCCCGTAACCCCGCACCAACACCAGCACCTAAAGCTACCAAAGATACTGGAAACGTAATTTTCATTCACCCGGATGGTACCAGTCCTTCCCATTACATGGCGTTGCGTAACATTGACCAAGGTCCCGATGGTCGTCTCAACTGGGATCAGATGTCGAATGCGGGTGTCTACCTGGGACATATGGAAAACCAGTTAACGGGTACTTCCAATGCCGGTGCTGTCACCCATGCCACTGGGGTGAAGGTATTTAATGAATCCTTTGGCTTGGAAGAAGATAACTCTCGTGTCACTCCGGCATCTGGTAAAACTGGTTACACAATTCTTGAAGAAGCGATCGCAGCCGGAAAAGCAACCGCTCTGATTCAATCTGGTAATTTGGCAGAACCAGGAACAGCTGCATTTGCTGCGGAAACTACTAACCGTGATGGTAATGATTTACGAGCGCGGGACAAATACGCGGAAATTATTGAGCAAGTAATTCGCTCTGGGACTGATGTGATTATGGGTGGTGGTGAGCTGTATATGTTACCGCAAGGTACTACAGGTTTCCACGTGACAGCAGAATTAGATGCAGCAGAAACTCGTTCCGAGCGTCGCCCCACGATCAACTTGATTGAGTTAGCTGAATCCTTGGGTTATACGGTGGTGTACACTGAAGACCAAATGAACCAGGTGGTTAATAGCCCGAATCCACCGCAAAAGCTTCTAGGTGTATTTGCCGCAACCAATACTTTTGACGATCGCACAGAAGAAGCGCTGGGTCTCAACAGTGATAGTCCGCTACCTCTCTATGTTGCTACAGCCCCCACCGTCGCGGAGATGTTGGATGCATCCTTGAAAATACTCAATCAAGACCCGGATGGCTTCTTTGTCGTAGTTGAAGAAGAAGGTACTGATAACTTTGCTAACAATAATAATGCTCCAGGCACAATTGAAGCCATACGTCGGGCAGATGCAGCAATTGGTGTGGCGATGGATTATGTCAACACCCAAGACCCCAACACCTTGGTAGTTACTGCCGCAGATAGTGATGCTGGTGGTTTGCAGGTGTTTCAATATGAACCCTATACCCGTCCTTCTGGGAATTTTACCCCCAATACCCCCGAAATTGCGGATAGCGAACCCCAAGCACCTTTCATTGGTGTCAACTCAACAACTACCAATACCAATAGAGCGGTATTAGATGGGATTAATGGCAGTACAGGAACTCCAGAGGCTCCTTGGAAACCATTTGCGGCTCAGGATAGTATTGATGGACCAATGGGTAACTTTGGGATTGCTTGGGTTGGTACTCCTGACTTCCCCGGTAGTATTGTTTCCAAAACCTACGGTATGAATGCAGATAAACTTCCCAGCACCTTAGATAACACCAAAATCTACGATTTGATGTACGAGACATTATTTGGTGTTACTCCCCAATTCGTCGCAACTCAACAGGAAACTCAGTTAGTTGCTGGAACCCAGGGAACTGATCAATTAATTACCAATGCTACTGGTAGTAGCTTAGATGGAATCAATGATACTGTGTTTACTGGTGCAGGTAACGACGAAGTTGATTTACAAACCGCGTCTTCTCCCATCGCTGGTGGTAACCGTGTCGATTTAGGTAATGGGAATGATATTGTCTTTGTCAGCAAGGGCGATCGCGTTTTTGGCGGTGCTGGTAATGATATTTTTGATGCTACCGACGCTAAAGGTGGAAATCGTATGTCGGGCGGCACAGGCGATGATATCTTTTTCCTTGGTAGTGGCGATCGCGCTTTAGGGGGCGATGGTAATGATAAATTCTTCGCCCAGTCTGGTGGTGGTAACCTAATTTCTGGGGGTGCTGGTGCTGACCAATTCTGGATTGTAAGCGGAGAATTACCACAAGCTGCCAATACAATCCTTGATTTCCAAGTTGGTACTGATGTAATTGGTATTCTTGGTAGTGCAAGTTTGGGAATTTCTGCATCAACTCTGAATCTAAATCAAGTTGGTGGTGATACACAAGTTATCTTTGGTGGTAACACTTTGGCTGTTCTCAGTGGGATTCAAACGAGCAGCTTAAATCTAAGTAATGTGAACCAATTCGCTTTTGCTTAATTTAGGTTAATTGATAATTTCACATTCATTTTGCTGACAAAATCATGTAGGAACTAATCTTAGTTAGATTAGGTCCTACAAAAAAAATGTAACAAAGCACATGGTTGTATATTTTAATATCATGTTCGCCTACATACCCGTAGTAAAACTCATGCAAAGATACTAATCAGCAAAGATTCTAATATTCTTTTATTATGGTTGTGCTACCGGACATGATATAGTTTGTGATTTTTGGAAATCAATGTGGAAATACTGACCAATTTAGTTGGTGTATCCCTAATTTGAACTGCTGTTAGCTAATTTTTGACAACAGTAATGTATGTACGTGAAATAATTTTGATCATTAAACTTATTATCAAACTTTTTGTTAAATATTAAATAAACTTCTCTTAATTTAGGAATGATATTGTATGTAATATCACTCAGTAAATTTCAGTAAATTTCAGTAAATAGTAATTGCTAGCTGTATATTGTAAGGTTATTACTCTTGCTGTTGTAGGAATGATATTTGGTTTCTGAACGCAATTTTAGACAAAACCTTGATCGAACAGGATTTTTAGTCTCAGTATATTGTCAAAAACCAAATTAGAGTCCTATAGATAACGAATTCAATAGCCAAGAAACGTCAGCTTTAGCCAACGCTAAGACTAGTTTTCTAGTAATTGAAAACTAGTAAATTTAACATGCTTTTCCACAGGATGTGGAAAATTCTAGGGAAAAGAAAAGATAGCTTTCAAAGTCTATATGAAAAGTCTCTGTACTTTGCGAGAGATTTTTCAGAGTCCATTTTGAGCAGATTAAATCAGCAAACATTGTCATCAAAATTGAGGTATTTCATGTCTAATACACCATTTGACACAACTCAGCCTTCGCAAGTTAAAGGGCTAAATGGTTACACAGTTGATCCAATCTTTACTGTTGGTGACAAAATTGGCGACTATGTTCCTCCTGGTATTCTTGATGGTATTGGTGCTTTCTCTCTTAATGACACCACCGTGCGTTTGCTTGTTAACCATGAGTTAGGAAATACAGTCGGTTACAAATATACCTTGAAAAATGGCACTCAACTCCCTGGAGCAAGAGTGAGCTTCTTTGATGTTGACAAGCGCACATTTCAAATCACTAATTCTGGACTCGCTTACGACACCATCATCAACCGCAAAGGTGAAGTAGTTGATGAAGCCTCTGATTTAGATTTTGCTGGTCTTGCTAGATTCTGTTCCGCCGCTCTCTTTGAAGCTAATAGCTTTGGCGCAGGTAAAGGCTTTGTCGATCGCATCTTCTTCACTGGCGAAGAAAATGATGGGGGTTCAGAATTTGCTCTGGATACTGCAACTAATACTTTGTACGCTTTGCCTTGGTTGGGTCGTGCGGCATGGGAAAACGTCACTGAACTAGATACAGGAACAACTGATAAGGTTGCCATTTTAGTTGGAGACGATCGCGGACCTGCACCTCTAATTCTTTATGTGGGGACAAAAAATTCTTCTGGTAATTTCCTAGAACGCAACGGTCTTACAGGTGGCGAACTATTTGTATGGGTTGCTGATGATCCAACTAATGCCACCGATGCGATCGAAGCCGATCCCCGTAACTTTGCTGGTACAAACAATAGCGCTAAAGGTCAGTTCGTTAAAATTGATTATTACCGCCCTGATCTAGCTAGTAAAACACCTATTGCTCAAACCGACCTTGGCTATGATTCTCAAGGTTTTGCCACCCAAGCCCAGCAAGATAAATTAGCCGCAGATGTCAAAGCATTCTTGTTCTCTCGCCCTGAAGATGTTGCCACCAATCCAAAAGATGGAACACAAGCTGTGTTAGCTTCTACAGGTCGCGACACAATTTTTGGCGGTGCAGATACTTGGGGAACAACCTACAAAATTGATGTGGACTTTAGCGGTATTGCTTCTGGTGTCATCAATGCTGAGGCGATCGTTCTTTATGATGGTAACGAAGCTGATAAAAAAGATTTTGGTCTGCGTAGCCCTGACAATCTCGATTGGGCTGATGATGGGAAAATCTACATCCAAGAAGATCGGGCAATTCCTGCAACTTTGTTTGGCGCAAATTCTAAGCAAGAAACCTCGATCTGGAGCCTCGATCCGTCAGCACCTGACCCTTCAAAAACCCTCACCCGTATTGGGCAAGTAGATCGCTCAGGTGTTCCTTCAGGTCAAGTTGATTCTAATCCTACTGACCTAGGTAACTGGGAAACTTCTGGTATCCTTGATGTCTCCACGCTGTTTGGGAATAAGCCTGGTGAATTATTCGTTTTTGATGTCCAAGCTGGAACTCTCAATAATGGAACAATCATCACCGCTACCAACATTGATGGCAATAAAGATGGAACCAAAACAGCTGACGAAAACCTCGTTCGTGGTGGTCAACTATCATTCTTGATTGCTCCTAACGCTAAACTGATTCAAAGCTCTTCTTTAGTTCCTGGTGCTACTTCTGGTGATGACATTGTTGAAGCTGGTATCAGCAAAGGTTTTGATGGTGTTAATGACATCGTCTTTACTGGTGCTGGTAACGACACAGTTGATAGCGCTATTGGTGGAGTTTTAGCCGGTGGCAATCGTATTAACACTGCTAGGGGCAACGACACTATTTTTGTGGCTAATAACGATCGCATATTTGCCGGGGCTGGCAATGACACAATCGATGCGACTGATGCCACTGGCTACCGGGTTTCAGGTGGTGCTGGGAATGATGATTTCTTCCTGGGTGCGAATGGTCGCGCTTTAGGTGGCGATGGCAATGATAAATTCTTCGTTCAGTCTGGTGGTAGCAACCTAATTTCAGGTGGCGCTGGTGCTGACCAATTCTGGATATTTACTGGCGAAACTCCATCTAGTGCAAATACTGTACTTGATTTCCAAGTTGGTACTGATGTCCTTGGCTTTATTGGTGCTGGCACGGGTGTTGGCTTTGCACAGTTGACTTTTACTGGCAACAACATTTCACTTAATGGTAATGCGATCGCTACATTAACTGGAGTTGACACTTCTAGCTTAACCACAGCTAACTTTGTTTTTATCTAATCACAATTGGACAAATAACAGTAATTATGTAGATTGAGGATGGGCGGAAATTCGTTCTGCTCATCCTTGTTTTAGATGACTGATTATTTAGGGATCATGCCAATATTAAAACTCAGACTAATGCGAGTTTCTTCGCTCATGTTCATTTCTACGCCATGCAAAAGCCAACTGGGAAATAATAACATTGTTCCCTCATAAGGTTTATAGCTAACCTTTGGAAGAGTCCATAAGTTAAATTCTACGACTGGGGGAATTAACATCTGTGAGGCTGGACGGGGATCGGAAAAAAATAAGCCTCCGCAGTTTTCAGGAGCCTTGAGATAATAAACCCCGCTTAGTATGGAATTTGGATGATTATGTACAGAGTTTGATGCAAGCTTTCCATTGACGATCGCCCAACAAGTTGTAATATTGAGAGAAAATTTTTGTAAATCCCAACGTAAAAAATGTGCGACTTCTAGGACATTTTTATGAATAATTTGTGTGAATTCATAGAAGTGTTTGCGTTCATGTAAATTGTTTACGCTATGCCATCCTAATACATTTGACCATTTCTCTCCTTGGCGATCGCACTGCTGTTCGGCATCAATTTCTTGTAGCAGAATTGAATTTAATTGTTGATAGTTATCAACTGTAAAATGCCAAACAGGAGTAGGAAACCAATCATTTCTGGAGCTAGACATAAACAAGAGTATTGCTTGTGAATAAATAAAGGTATCGCCAAATATTAAGTTGATGTTATTGCTTCACTGAGATTTCTGTAATTCATACAAATTATAAAATTTAAAAACACAAAATATATTCCTTAATCTAAAGTCAACTAATTCATAACCTTTTCCTAACTTTCCGTAAGTGTTTTTCTGAGACAATCTTGAGAAGTATAACTTTACAACCAGTATATGTTTCCTGTTCTGCAATTAGGCGATCGCAGGTTAGTACCAGAAGAGATGATGCAAATGTTGGTAGAGTACCAAATGTTGCCACAACTGGTAAAAGAGTTGGTAATAGATGATGCGATCGCGCAAATAAAGTGTAACCAAGAAGAAGAACAACTGGCGATTGCACAAATTGCTCAACAATACCAGTTGGATTCGGAAGTAAAACGTCAAATGTGGTTACAGCAAAATAATTTGACTTCAGAGCAACTAGATGCGATCGCAATTCGGCAATTAAAGCTAGAAAAATTTAAACAAAGTAATTGGGGAGAAGATTTAGAAGCATATTTCCGCCAACGCAAGCCTCAACTGGATAGAGTTATCTATTCTTTGCTACGTACAAATGATATGGCTCTGGCTCAAGAATTATATTTTCGGATTTCTGAGGGAGAACAATCTTTTGCTCGGTTAGTAGAGGAATATTCCCAAGGAATCGAAGTTGAAACAGATGGTTTAATTGGACCAGTTGAATTGCAATCACTTCATCCAGTTATGGTTAAAGTTTTGTCTAGTGTCCAACCACAACAGTTAGTTCCACCAACACAGGTGGGAGATTGGGTTGTATTAATTCGTTTAGAAAAATTGCTTCCTGCTAAGTTAGATAATTCGATACGTCAGCGATTATTAAATGAACGCTTTCAGGTATGGTTGCAAACACAAATGCAAGAGCAACAATGGCAAGTTATAACACCAAAAATTGAGGTTCTACAGCCATTAAGTATCAGTTACTCATAATAATTGCTCATTCTTGACAAAGTTAAGTATTTTCAGACTTAAAATTCAATGACTTATATCAAAACAAATTTTCAAGAATTTATCAGCAATGTCCCAGGGTTTGCAGAATTACCAACAGAATTAATCACGAAAATATTACCAAAATTCCAAGCTTGGCGCTTCCGCATTGGTCAAAAAATTATTGATAAAGAAGCAATTCCTGACCATATAGGCATTATTTATGAAGGGAAGGTAAGATTATTAGGTTATGACCCGCGTACCCAAGTCCCAATTACTTTAAAAATTCTCCAACCTGGGGATTTTGTTGGTGAAATTAGTTTATTGCGGCAAGTCCCTTGCGAAACTGCGATCGCATCTACGGAAGTTATAATTTTATCAATCGCGGCTGCTGATTTTCTCAGTTTATTGGCTACGTTTCCTAATTTTGCTCAAATTCGTCAAAATCAAGTGCATTTGGCGGAAGTGTTGGAAATTGTGGGTTTGCAATTGGAACAACAAGCTAATGCTGGATTAAATCTCAAAGAATTAACTGAAGCGGCAGCAGAGAATGCAATTATTAAATATATTCCACCGGGTAAAATTTATACTCACCAATTAGAGACGGAAAAAATTTGGTTTGTTAGTGGCAATGGGGTAACAAACTATGCTCCTAACTCTCGTTTGCAATTTTGTGATGGAGAAATAATCGAAGTTAAAGGGAAAAATTCTGCTAGATTAATTGCTTTTAGTCCTGGAGATTTCTCTTTTTTTAGTGGGGAAAATAATAATTTAGTTCATCAAGTTGATAATCAAATTATCGATAATTCAGCTACAAAGAAATTATTAAATAGTGAAGATGAATTTAATCTGGTCAATATTCCCTACGCCCCAGAGAAAGAACAACCTGTAAATGTTTCCACTAACGAATACAAAAAACAAAAGTATCCTTTTGTGAGTGGCAGAGGAGAAATAAACGCTACATCAGCCTGTTTGCAAATGCTATGTCAGCATTTAAAAATACCATTTCGTCGGGAAGTAGTGCGACGCATCTTAAACGAACAATTTCGCCGACAAGAAGTAATATCTTTTCAAGTTTGTGCTTACCTATCAGAATTAATCGGTTTGAAACCCCAATTAATAGATTTACCGACAAATAATTTAACACGCATCCCCACCCCAGCCTTCATTCGCTATGAAAATGACTTTGCCGTAGTCTATGAAGCAAGCGATCGCATGATCGTTTTAGGTGTACCATCTCAGGGAATTCAATATTGTAAACCAGGTGATTTAATAGCTAAGTTGGATGTGGGGGAGAATAGTTTTCCGCCGCAATTGCAAATATTATTACTTTCTCCAACTAAGGAAACACCACAGCAACGCTTTGGTTTGAGTTGGTTTTTACCGTATTTATCACGCCATCGCCAAGTATTGATAGAAGTATTTATTGCTTCATTTTTTGTGCAATTAGCGGCTTTAGCAAACCCATTAGTGATTCAATTAATTATTGATAAGGTCATTGTTCAAAATAGCATTACTACACTGAATATTTTAGGGGTATTACTGCTAGCAGTTGGTCTATTTGAAGCTGTATTGGGAGCATTAAGAACATATTTATTTGTGGATACAACGAACCGCATTGATATGGGCTTAGGTTCGGAAATTATCGACCACTTATTAAGATTACCATTACGCTATTTTGAACGTCGTCCAGTTGGTGAATTATCCACCCGCATTAACGAATTAGAAAATATTCGCCAATTTTTAACTGGTACTGCATTAACAGTTGGTTTAGATGCTCTATTTTCGGTGGTGTATATTGTCGTCATGCTTTTTTATAGCTGGCAACTTACACTAGTTGGGTTGGCAACAATTCCCGTATTTATTCTCATCACATTTATTGCCTCTCCGATTATTCGTAAGCAGCTACGTCACAAAGCCGAACGCAATGCCGAGACTCAATCTTATTTAGTTGAGGTAATGTCGGGAATTCAAACTGTCAAAGCCCAAAATATTGAATTGCGATCGCGTTTTTCCTGGCAAGAAAAGTATGCTCGTTATGTCGGGGAAGGTTTTAAGACAGTTATTACCTCTACATTTGCCAATTCCGCTAGCCAATTCCTAAATCAACTGAGTAGTTTATTAGTATTATGGGTGGGTTCCTATTTAGTTCTTAAAGGTGAATTAACATTAGGAGAATTAATTGCCTTTCGGATTATTTCTGGTTATGTCACTAGTCCCATTTTACGTTTAGCGCAATTGTGGCAAAGTTTCCAAGAAACAGCTTTATCATTAGAAAGATTAAGTGATATTGTTGACACTCCCCAGGAAGCAGAAAAAGACCGTTATAATATTCCTTTACCGGAAGTTACGGGAGCCGTAAAATACGAAAATGTTTCCTTCCGATTTGCAACAAGTGGACCATTACAAGTATGTAATGTAAATCTGGAAATTCCTGCTGGTAAATTTGTTGGTATTGTCGGACAAAGCGGTTCGGGGAAAAGTACGATTATGAAATTACTACTACGACTTTACGAACCCGAATCAGGCAGAATTTTAATTGATAATTATGATATTGCCAAAGTCGAACTTTATTCATTAAGACGACAATTGGGTGTAGTTCCTCAAGAAAGTTTGTTATTTGATGGTAACGTTCAAGAAAATATTGCCTTAACTAACCCCGATGCCACAACCGCAGAAATCATTGCCGCAGCCAAAATCGCAGCAGCCCATGACTTTATTATGGATTTGCCAAATGGTTATAATACCCGCGTTGGAGAACGGGGAGCAGGGCTTTCTGGAGGACAAAGACAAAGAATTGCGATCGCACGTTCTGTTTTACAAAGGCCAAAATTACTAGTTTTAGATGAAGCTACTAGTGCTTTAGATTATCCTACCGAACGCCAAGTTTGTATTAACCTAGCTAATGCATTTCAAGGTAATACAGTATTTTTTATCACTCACCGTCTTAACACTGTTAGTCATGCAGACATAATTTTAGTCATGGATGGGGGTAGATTAATTGAACAAGGTAATCATCAAGAATTAATGCGGAAAAAAGGACATTATTTTTATCTTTATAACCAACAAGAAGTGAATTTGTAATTGTTTAAATACTCCTTTCCTCTTCTATTATTTTTTGTCTTTGTGTCTCTGCACCAGTTAAATTCATCTAACCCAAACCCAAAATTCCCATGAATGGAAAATCGTTAAACGGTAATAATGGTAATAGCAAGCAAGATAAACAAATATTGTTAGCTGAACGCTCCAAACCTAACCAATTAAAAGCTGACTTAAAAGCGTACCAATTGCAACAACCTCAATCCGTCATTCTGCGACAATCTCCAATGTGGTCTCGTGCTATCATGATTACCTTGGTAGCATTAGCAGGCTTTGGAATTACTTGGGCAAGCATTGCCAAGATTGAGCAAGTAGTGCCAGCAGCAGGACAATTAAAACCAGAAGCTGCTGTGAAAAAAGTGCAAGCGCCAATGAGTGGCATAGTCAAGCAGGTTTATATTAAAGATGGACAACAAGTTAAATCAGGAGACTTATTACTCGTCTTCGATACGGAAGCAAATAAAGTCGAATTAGCATCCTTAAATAAAATTCGCGATGCCATAATTCAAGAAAGCCAAATGTATCGCACTCTGATTAACTCTAATTCCATCGTTGCCGCAGATATGGCATTTTTACGCGGCAATTTGCAACCAGAAACAGCATCTCTCCTCAAAAATCGTGCATCATTAATCAATGAAATTAACTACCTGCAAACTCAAATTGGAAATATTACCACAGCAAATCTAAATAACGAAGAACAAAAACGCTTACAAATATCTAAAAAAGAATTAGCATCTCGTACCGCTTCTGCAAATTTAGAAGTTGAACAAATTAAAAAACAACTATCTCAAAATGCTATCAAAATTGATGAGAGCAAAGCAAATTTAAATATTGAACAACAGGTTTTAGTCAAATTAGAAAACTTAGTCAAAAATGGCGCGATCGCTCAACTTCAATATTTACAACAACAGCAAAAAGTTCAAAGCCTTAAAGCCCAAATTTTGCAATTAGAAGAAGAACAAAAGCGTCTGCAATATGATATTCAACAAGGAAAGGAAGAATTAACTACTACTATTACTGTAACTAGCAAAAGCATTTACGATAAGATTGCTGAAAATAAACAACGTATTGCTGAAATTGATAGTCAGTTATCCAAGGTTCTCCTTGAAAATGACAAGCGACTAGCCGAAATTAATAGTAGAATCGCGCAAACAAAAGTAAATGTTAAATATCAAGAATTACGCGCTCCTGTCGCCGGAGCCATTTTTGATTTAAAAGCAGGTAATCCTGGTTTTGTTGCGAATCCCAGTGAAGAAATCCTCAAAATAGTACCCAATGAGAACTTAATTGCAGAAGTTTTTGTGACTAATAAAGATATAGGTTTTGTGCGCGAAGGAATGAAAGTAGATGTGAGAATTGACTCCTTCCCATTTAGTGAATTTGGTGATATTAAAGGAGAATTAACTTGGATAGGTTCTGATGCTTTACCTCCTGATGAAACGCATCAATTCTATCGTTTCCCTGCCAAAATTCGCTTGAACCGTCAAAATCTCAATGCCAGAGGTAAAAATATTTCTCTACAATCAGGCATGTCTATTACCGCTAATATCAAAGTGCGTGAAGAACGTACAGTTATGAGTTTGTTTACTGAACTTTTCACAAATCAAGTCGAAAGCCTGGAACAAATGCGCTAGATATTGCATTGGAGGCGTTGCAGAATCGTGAGATGATTGGTTCTCAAAAATTCCCAAATCATCCCCCAATCTAGCCTGTTGACTCTATGCCTCTTCTGTCACTCTCCGAAAACAAAAATCAAAAGCAATGTTTAAAATTTCGACTGTGATTGGATTTGTGCTTTATTTTCTAATATTATTAACGTCACCATCGTTTTAAACTGAAACTCTTATGCAGCAAATATTTCATGTTTTTATCTGGGGAAAGTGACAGAAGAGGGATAAATGCATTTTCAATTCTTCAGCGATACTTTCAGGTAGCATAGTCACTCGACTTTCATTTCCCTTCGTATCACGGATAGTAATTTGCTTTTGCGAAAAATCAACATCCTTTACACACAACTGCAAACCCTCACTTAACCGTATGCCCGTACCATAAAGTAGCTTAATAACTAATACGGAAATTTTCCATATTTACCCTCTAAAATGGATGAATATACAGAAAAAGTATGGATATTGTCGGAAGAAGCATGATATGTGGAAACTTTCTAAATATTTATGACAAATTGGGTAAATATGCGGAAAGTTTCTGTATATTTATCATATTTAGACCGCTTCATAATATTGTTCGCTAATGCCACTAGCCATTTCTTTAGAAAAGAAATAACCATCCAGGGAAATGCTGAATCGGTCTTTTGCTGTCTAGAGTTGTAACATCTTTTCAGGAGTAAATGAATGTGTAGCTTGCCATCAAGAGCCGTAATCCTCTCACTTTTAAGTTTTACTTTTATTTCTACATTTGCCAGCCTAGCAAGGGCACAGGATTTAGTTCCACTAGAGTTGTATTGGAGTCCACAGAGGGGAGACAATTTTGTGACTGCCACCCCAGTAGGTGGAAACAGTGCTGTAGAGGCTGGATACAGTTATGTAAGGATTGAAGCGTGTGTTTTCTCTACACAGCAACCAGGTACAGTTCCTCTAAATCTATATTGGAGTTCCCAAAGAGGAGACAATTTTACTACTGCAACTAGTGTAGGTGCTCAGAGCGCTAGACAAGCAGGATACACTTCTGTCAGAGTTGAGGGATACGTCTACCCAAGTCGTAGACAAGGTACAGTTCCTCTAAATCTATATTGGAGTTCCCAAAGAGGAGACAATTTTACTACTGCAACTAGTGTAGGTGCTCAGAGCGCTAGACAAGCAGGATACACTTTTGCCAGAGTTGAGGGATATGCCTTTCCTGCAAGTCAGTGTCAGTAAGTACAGCCAAAGATATTAAGGTGGGAACCATCTACTGATTTAAAGGATGATTCAGACAATCACTGCGTTGAGCGATCTAACAAGCCCACAAAATAAGGAGTTTTCATCTCAAAGAGTATTGGTAGAACATCGAATTGGTTCAGTCAAAATATTTCGAGTTGTTCAAGAAAGATTTAGGCTTAAACCTCAAAAATATGAGCAAGTAATTCTGACTATTTGCTTATGACACTAGCAATCGTGGCTGAACCTGCTCCCCTGCTACCAAACAAAGACGGTGTGATTCTCGCCGGGAAAACTCGCGTTACATTTTAGATACCGTGGTTACCGTCTTCAATCAAGGGGCAACAGCAGAGGAAATTGTTTACCGCTATCCGTCACAAAACCTAGCTGACGTTTATGCCATGATCGCTTTTTATCTCAAGCACCAATCGGAAGTGGAAACCTAGTTATAGCAACGACGGTAGCAAGCATAGGAGATTCGCGAAATGAAACAATCGAGGTTTGACCCGCAAGGCTCGCAAGGCTTATCGTGATCGCCTACTTGCTCGTAAAAGTTGTTAGCAATCGGTTCCCAGGCAGAGCCTGGAGAACCAGTCTACAGTCAACACCCTACCCGCAATCATGCAACATCATAATTAATGGTGATGATGGTGATGGTGATGTGTAGCTAGTTGCGGATTTACATTCACAGCCTCGGCAGATAACAACTCAGCAATATGAGTATCAGCCCAATTTGCGACTGTCGCTAAGAAGTCTGCATTATCATTTACACAAGCCATCTGGATATAATTAACCTGGGGATGTTTCTTTTCCAATCCATGAATAATGTGATGGACATCCAGTAATGTCTCGTGGTTTTCGGTAGCAAAACCAATAGGCATAAACATTATCGCTTTTGCACCTAGTTGAATCAGGTTTTTGGCTGCTTGTTCAGCGTTTGGTTGTGTCCATTCAATCAAAGGTGTGTCGTGGTTTAACCAACCAACAGAAATTAACGGATAACGGTTGATTAATTTATCTCGAACTAAGTCGTACAGTGCTTGACTTTCGACAATCCCGGAAGTGAAACCTTTGGCTTTGTGGGGGCAACCGTGGTTCATTAAGATGATACCAATTTCCGAAGGTAAATAAGCCCCATTTAACTCGGTGCGAATTTTATCTTCAACGATACGCACCATCAAATCAATATATTCAGGTTCGTTATAGAAAGAGGGAATGTAGCGCAACCCTTTTAACCAATGTTCGTTTTCATCAGCAAGCTCTGCTAAAGCTTTATTTACTTGTTCTATGGCAATACCACTCGTGAAAATCGAATCTACTACTAGTAATGGGTAGATTAAAATTTTATCAAATCCCTGGCTTTTGATTTCTGCCAAGACTTGATTGGGAAGGAAGGGAGCGCAGAAATTAAAGGCTTTAAATACTTGAACTCCACTACCCCACTTGGCTTGTAAGTTTTTTTCTATTCCGGCTCTTTGCTGTTCAAAAATGGCATTATGGGGTGAAATAAAGTCGTGATGGGTATGTCCCCATTCATGTCTGTCAAACAGTGCTAACAACTTGGCTAAAGGAGGATAAATCCAAGTTGGCACAGGTGCAAATTTAGCTGTCAGCAGATTTAAAGCTTGTTCGTTATAGTTGGCAAAATCTTCGTAACTTTCGACTTCACCATAACCCATTAACAACACAGCTACTCGCTGCTGATTGTTTTCCTGGCTTGGTAAATGCTCATGTGTATGATGTAACTTATCTGGTGTCGCAACCACAATTATTTCCTCAATGCAACCTAGAGTTCTAAATTTAGTTTTTTCGTTTGATTCTTTTCTCTTTACTATAAATTATTATCCTATCCAGGGGGATAGGATGACTAGTTAAGTAATAACAATATTTCTAAAGATATACTATTGGTAAATTCCCTGTAAGCCGCAAGATAGATGTATTTTTTGAGATTACGGGATTGCGATCGCAACGTTAAGTTATGAGTAGATTTGTGTTGAAGTAGTCAATAGGCTGCGGATGAGGGGTCGGAAAAAGGTTATTATTTTTGCTTATTGGTAAGTAATCTCGATGCCGTGAATCCAAAATCAAGAAGCGGATGACTATTATTATTTGTCCCGGTATTCATGCACCCGCCTTAACTGATAAGTTTGTCTCCCAATTATTGGAGACAGATAGAAATTCTCATTTTTGTAATGACGTAAAGATCATTGTTTTCCCTAGTGGGGGGATTTTGCCGATATCAGGTTTGCATCTTTGGGAATTTTTGCACCAAAATATTGGCGATAATTGCAACGAACCGATTACATTGATTAGTTTTAGTGCTGGGGTGATTGGAGCGTTTATTGCAGCTTGTTTGTGGGAATTGCAAGGAGGCAAAATTAGGGCGTTTATTGCTATAGATGGATGGGGTGTACCTTTATTTGCTAATTTTCCCATTTATCGCCTGAGTCATGATTATTTTACTCATTGGAGTTCTTTATTACTGGGTGGAGGTGAAGTAAATTTTTATGCAGAGCCTTCGGTAAGTCACTTGGAACTCTGGGAAAATTTCAAAATGGTAAAAGGTTATCAAATTAATCACTCACAAATACCAGAAAAAACCTATTTAAATGCTAGTGATTTTTTACATTTAATTTTACAAAATTAAAATTATGAAGCCGAAAATACTGGTATTTAAAAATTAGGGAATTATTTTTGTTAATTCCCAGTTTGACGAAAGCGGGTTATTCTGATTCCGCAACCTCAAATAGACTATTGAGGTGGTAAAAGTATCGGTGAGAGACTCGGTGGATTTTTGGAGCCAGTATCATCTTCATCATCTTCGGGAACTGAACCAGGAGCCGCATTGGGATTGGGTGCATTTGCTGGGGGATTTTTTCCGGCATTGGCGGCTTGTGCTGCTGCTTCTTTTTGGGCAGCTTGGGCAGATTCTGCGGCTTCTTTCTGAGATTTACTAATTGCTTCTGCCATTTTTTCTGCGGCAACTATTGCTGGGTCTTTGGCTTTGGGGTCGTATGTTTCTAAAATAAGCGATCGCACAATTTGTTGACCTGTGGTGGTGGTAACTTGCAGGGCGATGGGAATACTTGCTGGTTTGGGTTCGAGGGGGAAGGAGATGGAGTCTTTGAGACGGACTGTTCCGGGTGCTGGTTGTAATTCGACTTTTGTACCTTCACTGGCATCAATTTCCCAAGAGAGGACGATTTTGGGAGCTGGTTTACCTGGGGTGATGGGAACCATCAATTTTGTAGGTGCAGGTTTGCCGTTAATTTTGAAGCTGATGATTTGGGGTGGTTTGGGAAGAATTTTAATTAGTTCGGTTTTGCTGGGTTCTAGTTTTTGGTTTTCGCCGTCCTGGGAAATTGCTTTGAGTTCAAAGATGTAATCCCCTGGCTTTTTGAGGTTGGTTGCCACGTTAAAACAAACTAGGGGTTCTCCAGCAGCACAGGATTTTTTTAACTGAACTGGAATACCTTGGCTAAAGTCAAAGTTTTTGACGGGGGTAACTGCTAATCCATCGGGTGTGCGACCGATTAACTGTAACATTCGTAGTTGACTGGGGTTACGAATTGCCCAGTTGAGACGAATTTGTACATCTTGAGGTTGGGGATTATTTTTGACTTGCTTTTGCTTGGTATTGACGGTGCTTAATTCTTGATAAGCTGGTTGGTTAGAACCAAAGGCAATGATTTCCGGTTGGGGAATTGGTGCGATCGCTACTGGATTGGTTTTGATGTTGTCAGTGACTGCTCCTCTTCCGGGTTTGGGTTGGGTACTCATTTCAAAGATATAAGTACCGGGTTTACGCGCACCTGTGCGAATATTCCGACAGTTTAAAAGATTTTTTTGTTGGGTGCAGAAGGACTGTAATGTAGCTGGTACTCCTTGAGTGAAATCATATTCTTGGGGACGGGTGAGGGGTTTGCCGTCTGCTGAGATACCAACTATTTTTAAGGATTTTAAGCGGTTGATGTCGCTAATTTCAAATCCCAGACTGACTGTATCACCGTTAATGGCTGCGTAAGCGCTATCTTCGGGGTAAAATTGCCAGATTTTCGGTGAGGGGGGAATTCTAAAGAGAAACCACCAAATTAAGTAAGCGCTTGTACCCAGACATAGAAGTATGAATAATATCAATGGCAGTATTTGCCACCAAGGACGTGCTTCCCACAAGAGCATTCCGGGGAAATTATTAGGTGCTAGGGGTAGTTCTTGGTGATCGAATAAATCGATGTTAAAGTTGACTATTCTCGGGCCACCGATAAAGGGACGTTGCCAGCGATTTTTGGGTTTTATCTGCAAGTCAACTGCGACTGTTTGCTGAGGTAAAATCAGGGCTTGGGATTGTTCTAAGGTATAGTTGCAAATGTGATTTTCTTCTAATTCCTGAACTTTGACGTTTATTTTTCGGGGTGTGTTACCTGTATTGGTTAATCGCAGTTGGTAAATTCCTGTTTTGGATTGAACCCGACTAATAATCGATCGCAGTTCGGTTTGTAATTGGTAGATGGGTGCAATTTCTAGATAAAGCAAGTCTAATAGACATCTCCAATAAATACCAAACCCCTGCTATCAAAAGCTTTCAGTCTGTAAATGCAACTATGATTTTTTCGCAATTAGATACGATAAAATAGGGATTTGATATATTTGATGATAGTAATAGGGCAAAAATATGTAAAATTCTGCACGAATTTTAGCCAGATGCCGAAAGATTTATTACATTTGGTAATATCAGCGCTTTAATTCTCAATCTTACTAATCCACAAACAGTCAGAATTACTTGCTCATATTTTTGAGGTTTAAGTCTAAATCTTTCTTGGACAACTCGGAATATCTTTACCGAACGGATTCGGTGTTCTACCAATACCCTTTTAGATGAAAATTTCTTATTTTGTTGTTTTTGTTCAACTGTTAACTTCCCATTTTTTGGTTTTTTAATTGGAGTGTCAATTAAATCTTCTCCTTGATAAGCTAAGTCACCTTTAAATCTTTGCTTTGGATGGAAATTATCCCTATTTTCTCGAAACAAAGTTATGTCATGTTTCGGTCCAGGCTCACCAGCCACGACATCAACAATATCACGAGAATTTGGCAGGATAGCCATTTGAGTTTTAAATGTATGTTTACATGCCTTTCCAGAGTAATATTTTTCCTGCTCTTTATTGTGTCCAGGTCTTTCCCTGACTTGCTCATAGCTATCTATAATTAATTCGTAGTCGGTTAAAATTTCTTGAACTGTTTCGTAGTCAGTATCATTTTTTTTTACTTGTTCAAGCAAACTAGAAGGTAATAAATCTCTTAACAATGGCAACCAATAGTGAAAAGTCGAATTTGCTGTTGATTCGCTGACTCCAAATTGAATACCAATCACTTGAAACGTCATCAGATGCCGGAGATAAACTAAAGTCAATATCACTTGTTCTTTAGTCGATAATATTGGCTGTCTTCCACCACCTTTTTCAATTAGTCTCACTTTTTTATTTTCTAGTAAAACTTGTTTCTCGTTATGCAAGATTTCTGCATTTTTAATCAGATTTTCTAGTTCAGTATAATTTAAACCAATTAATCGTTTTGTCTCTTGAGGATGCTCTTCGATGTAATTCAGTATATCGCTCATTTTTTTGTGCTAAAAAGACCCTATTATATTCTTTTACCACAAAATATTTATATTTTGGAGATGTCTAATAATTTCAATTCCGGGTTATTCTCCGAATGCAGACGCATTGTGGGAATATATTTACCTGCAAGGGTGTTGATGGGGGGATTAATTAATAGAGAAATTTGTCCGTTTTCACCTGGGTTGAGATTGAGACAATCAGTTTCAATAATTAATCCTGTACCTTGAAAAGCCTGTGGATAGGTGATAGTTACCCAATTTTTGGGCAAATCTTCACAAACAAGGCGAAATTTATCAACGCGATCGCCTCTATTTTGCACTAAAATCTGAACTGCTAGCGCTCCTCCTGGTTGAATAATTGATGGGCTATCTGGAGAAGTGGTTGGGTATGAAATAAATGTGGGGTCACTAGAATTAATAATATCGGCAGTGGCTGGAACAATTTGCAGATATTGTTGGTATTGAATTGGCGTATACTCTGGGTAATCGTCGGGAGCATCAACTACAACGATATAGTTATAAAGTCCTGGCAGAGTGTCTACAGGTATATCAAATTCAAAAATCACCTCTTCACTGCGATCGCTACCCAATGCCAAGAGTTTTTGTCCTGACTTACACCACTGCCGCAATCCTTTTGATTCTTCTTGAATATAAACTTCAATAACAGCGCTTTGATTCCCTTTATTTGTCACCATCATGCTGAGGTTAAAGGTTGAACCAGGTGTGACATTATCTTGACCGGAAGCGCTAATAATTACAGCTAATGGTTTAATCGCTAAATTTTGTAAGCGATCGTTTGTGTCGAAGTTGAAAGTTGAAAGTGCTGAGTTTAAGTTATTGTTGACCATTGGGAATTAGGGGAGATGGGGAAGAGAGGGAGATGGGGGAGAAAGCATATTTTCAACACTTCCCACACTTCCCTTCTGCAAATTTATTGACAACTGGAAATTGCTTTTGTGATACGATGCAACCTAACTTGCGGGTCATCACCAGCAGTAGTAATTAATAATTGATTGCGATCGCGGTTTATATCGATACTCTTTAATGGCTTTGATGATTGATAAATCACTTGACCATCACCTCTGCGTTCTCCTTTACTATTTAATGACCATAAAATCGCTTGACCGTTGTCTCCTGCACTAGCTAAATAACAACCATCGGAACTAAAAGCTACAGACCGAATTGCTTGTTTGTCGGGAGCCCATTCTTCGATTAATTCACAATTATCTTTTCCTGTGAGGCAAGAACGCAAATTCCAAGTTTTTATACTACCTTGATTATCGGCAGTTGCTATTATATAGGGTTTTTTATCGACAGTAGCAATACTATTGATGTAATTTTCTTGACTACCAACACCGTAATTTTTCACTGGTTGAAGTCGATTAGTTTTCAGATTCCACAGGGTAAGTTGATTAAATCTACCTGCGATCGCAAGATGATTTTCATCTGCTCCGACTAGCGCTAAACTATTAACCGCAAATCCAACTTGTACAGAACGCTGTATGCGTTGATTTAAGGGAACTCCATCCTGAATGTTCCATTGCCACACCATACCACTACCATGACCGCTAAACAGAGAACGGGAATCTTTGGTAAATACTAAGTCGAATACTCGGTCATCTTTTTGGTTGTTACTACTCCAAGGTAAAGAAGCTTCACCCGATAGTAAATTTACCAGTTGAATTTCACCGTTTTCAAAGCCAATGGCGATTTGGTCATTATTGACTGGACGGTAACGCACAACCCGTACTGCTTTATCTGCACGTACCAATACACCCAAAGGACGCATATTATTATCTTGGACTAACCAACGTCGAATAGTTTGGTCGTTGGAACCACTGACAACTTCCCTGCCCAGTCCACTTAAGTGCAGCGAATTCACTGGTTGACTATGTTGTTGTTCTAGCCAAAATGAACGATTTACAACTGTTGAAGCGATTAAAAACCCCAACAAAAGTCCTCCTAGCTGCAACCATAGAGGTAATATTGGAGGAACAGCTAATTCCAGGGTTTGAGTATCGTTACGAATTTCAATGCGATCGTCTGAAGTTATAGCTTGTGCTTGGATGTATTTTAGTTTCGTCCAACCAAACCAAGGTCGTTTGTGCTGCACCTTTAAGTTAAAAACTGTCGGTTCGTTCAAACTTAAGTTAGCTTGTTCGGGAAAAATTTCCCATGTCAATAAACTATTTTGTTTTTCTTTTACTTCAGTCTCTAAAATATTTTCCTGAATTTGGCTCTTTTTTCCATTCCCAAACTTAAATAAAAATGGAAACTTGAGAGTTTTTTTATATAATGCTTCTAAGTCAATGACTTTAATATTTGTTTCTTGGCAAAGATTACTTTGATTGTCAAATTGCATGGAAAATTTTTGACTAGCAAAAATTTGCTGCCAAAATAACCATCGATTTTTCTTAGGTAATTCTACATTAGTAAGTAAAGGAATTGCTTTTTTACAACTAAATTCAACATAACCTCGTGGTAATACCTTGACAACACCACTAACCTGAACAGTAGCAGTATCTAACTGAGAAACTTCAATTGTAAAATTATAATTTTTACTTTCTGCAAGTATGAAATCACTAGGTATTTGGCACTCAAATACTTCCCTAATTTTACTACCTCCTGAAAGTCTTAAATCCCTTTCTCTACCTTTAGGGAACCAAGATAAATCTAGACCATTTAAACGCAGAGTAATCCTACTTGGTTTTTGACTCAAACTTTCTATGGAAATGGGTATTTGAAAAATTTCACCTGGATAGCGATTAAATTCTTGACTAAGCAATTCGATTTGCGGTGCAGGAATTCCATCACCAGGAATTAATAGTCTAATTACCTGACGACTTTCTTCTGATGCGGGTAATTCTAAAGAAAATACCCTGACAGTCAAAGTCATTACCCCTGCAAAACCACGTTTGGGAATATCAATTATGCGAATAGAAAATGTTGTCGAATCTCCAGGTGGTTTTTTAGTACAAACATCGGGAGATATTGTGTACCAATCGTCGTGAATATTTCCTTTTGCAATATCAGCTAATAGTTCTACTTGAAAAGTTGCAAAGTCATCACTGTTATTGATGACTATCACATCAAAAGATACTCCATCTTGTTGATATTGCAACTGATTAGTATCGATTTTAGTTAAAATTTTGTCTTTGGATTTTAGCATTTTTATTTATTAATTTATTTAGTTATTTTTTGCTTGATATCTAATTAAAGTCTATCCCTAGCTTTTTGCGATCGCGCTAATAATGCTTGTACGTCTGACTGTTTAGCTAGCGTTGCTTTATTTGCTTTATCCGCTAATTGATTGACCTTATTTTTTAAATTAATTTCTCGCTCGTATACTTCTTGTGCCATTTTTTGAAAAACCTCTGCTAATTCTCCTAATTCATCTGAACGTTTAGTAATTGGTGTAAGTATTTTTTCCAAATTAGTTAAATCAAATTCCTCAGAAGTAATTTTTTCTGCTGCATGGCTAAGTCCCACAATTGGTTTAGCTAACCATCGTGTTACTAGAACTCCTAAAAACAAGCTCAATACCACAACACCTAATCCCATCACAAATGCAAAGATTTTTACCCTATTTACATCTTGCATAAATTCTTTTTCTGGTACAACTATAACCACTAGCCAATCTAGACCTTTATATTGTTGATCATCATCGACAAACTTGGTAATTTTTACTAGTTTTAATTCGCGATCAGGTGAATAAAATCTTAAGTTCTTTTGTCCGGTAATATTAGCAAAACCACCAGGAATTGTTTTTTCTATATACTCAGATGTGGCTTTAATTAAAGGTTCTTGACTAAAATTTTTTGCTTGGAACTGATTGCCTTTATCATCAAATACTTTTATGTTTGTAGAAGCTGCAATTAATTTACCACTCGGCTCAACAATAAAAATTTCTCTAGAAGTTCTATTCGTAATTTCAACTAAAAATTCACTAATTTGATTTAGCAAAAAGTCTACAGCCAAGACTCCCAAAAGTTTACTATTTTTGCGAGAGTAAACAGGTTTTACTGCTGATAAGCGTAGTTGCATATTTTTAGTAGTTTGCTTGGGAAAAATTGGTGTCCAAATCGACTTGCCAGTTTCGACAGCTATTTTATACCATTCACGTTTCCGAGCATCATACTTAGAAATCCTACTTATTTCCTTACCTCTATCTCCCCTCTCATTAGTTGAGTAAACAACAGCATCCATATTGGTAGAAGAATCAGCAATATTATATGAGACTTCTCCTTTTTTTTCTTCTTGGACAACGCTGTATAATTCTCCATTAACTTCAGAGCCAAATTGAATGCCATTAACCTCCTTGAATGCTTGAATTTGATGCCATAATAACATTTCTATATTTTTATTATTTTGTAAATCTAACTGCCCTATCTCAACTGCATCAGTATTGAGTTGATTAATAATATGAGGTGTGTCGAGAAAATTATTCAGCCTTTGTTTAATTTGCTCGCTAAGTATTTCCATACTATGTTGGGAAAATTTACTAGCCATAGTTTGTCCTGTTAAGACAGCTGTAACTCCCAAAAGTCCTACACATGCTAATAGGGGAATGAAAAAAGCAATAGGAAGAGTCTTGTTCAGAGAAAGTTTAGGCATATTTTGGGTAGCACTTAGGATTTTAAGAGTTATAAAATAACAAATTTTATTTAGGCATAAAATCTATTTGCTTGTATCTAGATTTTTTAATTGGCAATTTCATCTTTATTCTTTTTATTTTGTAATGATTCTACATTTTTCCTTGCTTGTTGAGAACGTTCAAGCAAAGTTTGCAAATTTGCGTTAATACCACCTTTTGAATTAACTAAAGCAGTTTTTTTGGCACTATCACTTTCAGTACGAAGTTGTTGTACTAATTTTTGAAGAGATTCTTCTCTTTCTAATACGACGTTAGTCATTTTCCTAAAAAGTGCTGCTAACTGTCCTAATTCATCAGAGCGCTTGGCAACTTTATCTAATTTATTTAAGTCTGATGCTTCTGCTTTTTCTGAGCCAACATAATCATTACTTATTTTTTGAGCAACCCTAGCAATCGGGATGAGAGGAAGAATTACAGTATGTTTGAGTAAAAGATTAATTAAAAGAACTATGATTGTAAAAATAACAATAAATATTCCTACACTTAATATAAGTTGTTGCTGGTAACTTTCAAATATTTCTTCAACAGTGATATAGACTGTTTGAGCAGCCACCACTTCATTTTTTTTCCAACCAAAACCATGCTCGGAGCCATAGGTATTAATTTGGCTTTTAGGAGCTATATTTGGTGAACTGTGACAGCGTAGACAGCTATCTTTTGTGATACGCAGAGGACGAGAAACATAAAATAAATTATCTTCAGAAATTTTACGAAAACCAGAAACTTCTTGAATACTTGGATTATTGCGAAACTTTTGGACTATGTCCGCTTCAAAATCATCAGCCTTGTCGCGTAAATTAGTTGGATTTAAAGTCGCTTCTTTATAAGAGAAATCTTTATAATTAGGACTTCTGCGTAAATTTTCAAAAACCTGTCTTGCAGAATAAGCTGGTATAGTTTCCGGAATAAACTTAGACTCTACTTCCCATGTTTTGGATAATAAAGGTTGAATTTGATTAGTTGTATAGTCTCTTACAGCATTCATTGTCTCCATTAAAATAAAAGCTTTTTTTTCCACTTGTTGTTCGGCTTTTTGTTGTGCTGTATGTGATAGTAATAAGCCACTCAAACAAATACCAATAATAAAAACTATTCCTAATATCAAAGTAAATTTAAATCCCAATTTCAATTTTTGTAGCATAGTAGATTACTCTTCATATATAAGCATATTTGTCATGTTTTATTGTTGTACATTTATTAATAGGAAATTGCTATAATTAAAATTACGAATTATGATTAATTCAGTTTTATTTCTACGTTTTTATCTTCTCACTTGTGTAAATTTTACTTCCTACTAATAATTAATACTACATTGCCTATTTATCTACTTTTGAGACTGTATTAATTGATGTCGATACCAAGCAAAATGTAAAATATTAATTCCCATTTCTTGAGTAGTACGAATTGTTTCTCTTGAAATAGATAAATTTTCATCAATTCCCCAACCACTAGAAAGAGAGCCAAAAACTAATATAATCCCTCCCCAATTAAATAAATGAATGGGATAATTTTTTATGGTTGGCATTTGTGCAAATAGAAAAGGTTCTGTGCGTAGAGGGTGATGAGATGGGAGAGTCGCAGAATTAGTGATGGGAATACCAATTTGTTTTGATAATTCCTGAATTGGCTCTTGAATTTGATATAATTGTTGGTAGAGCTTTTCGTCAACTCTTAGTAATTCCGCTTCTAATTCTTGACGAATCAAAGCACTTTCTTGCTCTTGAGTTAGATTTGCGATCGCATTCCGTAATTGTTGTCTCACAAAGCTCAATTCTTCTACTAATGGTTCTTCCACCTCTATGAATAGATTTGCTCCATTTTGTAAATATTGCTGTAAATTCTGAACTTGTGCTTCATCAAGCTTAAGTCTCAAAAATTGCTCATAGGTTAAATAAAGCAAATCGCTATCTAATTTATTTACTGCCTCTGATAAGCTACTTATTTCTATAGTTTTTCCTCCCATTGCAGGGTATAAAGCTGTTATTGACTGCATCAAATAGGTAAGATTCTCTACAATTTTAGGATTTGTTTTTTGCAAATCTGCTAGATATGTCACTACAACTTGTTTTTGAATACGTAATTGCGCCCAACTGCGATAACGTAAATCTAGATTATTTATACCGGGTTGGAGAACATCAAGTGCATTGACTAGTTCAACCTCACCAGGTGTAAGCAAAATCCGACATAATTCTACTTCCGTACCATTAGGAGGTGTCGTCTTCTCATCAATGCGAAAAGTTTCCTGAACAAATTGGCGATCGCTTTGATTATGTAATTTATCTGGGTCTACATAATTCACTACTATATACACTGTTAGGGAACCTTTTGCGGGGGCTTCCGAAGCAATCCGAAAAACCAAAGGTTGCGGAACTATAATTGGATTCCCTTTACCATCAATTGCTAAACCAGGTTGAATTTGCAACCACCGTCTATCTTTATATTGTCCGGCAATATCCTCAGGTGGATTAATGACATGCACTCCCAAACCCCAAACAATGCCAGCTTGGTGTAATGATTGATAATAAATATTTTGACGCTGACGGTGATACTCATGAGCTTGTCTCCAAAGATTTGCTGTTAGGAGCAAACCATCAGTCACTTGGAGTCTTTGTAATGGTTCAATTGATATCATAAATAAGGTAAAAAATGAAGAAGGATGAATATGGAGAATAAACTTTTAATTCGTGTATTTGATTATTTATTTTTTATTTTATTTTTTGTTTTATTTCTTGTTGACTCTTTCACCTTTCAGCATTGTTTGACTGGATATATAAATCATATGTACAAAATGCTGGTTTCTCTTGCTCAATAATATTTCTAACTAAAAATTCATCAATTTGATCTTGGTGCTGGGGACGGAGAATAATAGTAAAATGAAATGGACACCCACCACCAACTATACTACTTTCACCTATCACTGTTTCTCCAAATACAAACCCTCTAGAAAAAGATTCAGTAATGCTAATATGTTTTTCTTCTTCATTTAAAATATGCTCATCTAAAGGTAATCCTGTCACTAAATGTAGAAAAAAACGTAGTCCCCTTCTTGTACCACGCCAACGGAATATTTCAATCGCACTTTTAATTAAATATCGTTCTTTCTCTGGTGGAATTTGCGGTAAATGTTTCCATCCAACCCAACAAGAAAGAAATGGTAAAAATGCAGTTGGTGCTGTTAAAGGATTGAGATAAGCCCAAAGATTATCTATAGTATGAACACAGGGTTCAAAACTTTGTTCAAATATTTTGAGAAATCTGCCAATAAAATCAACATCTCGATAAATTCCTGGCAGAAAATCTAAATAAAGACTTGCTGGACGCACATAAAGATTAAAATCAATGCATTCAACCTGTCTTTTTCCAGAGTCTGATTCCATTGAATATGCATAAAGATGCCCTTGATAATTAAGTTTAAGATTTTCTCCGGGTTGTAGTGCTGTTGGTGATTCAAAAAAATCATTTGATATCTGAAAATATAACACCGCTTCCATCTCCGTACCTGGAAGCACGTCCAATCCTTCCATCCCAATTCGACACCAATTTGCCGGAAAATCACCCTGTACTTGTAACTCCAACTGTAGGGGACGATTTCCTAAATTCTTCACCTGCACAACCATTTCACTTGCTTCTCCAGGATGTAATTGCAAGCTAATTTGACGATTTGCGATCGCAGATGTTTTTATTCCTGCTAGATAACCCGATTGTGTCCCTTGTTTGGAAGGTACTGCATCGGGTATCTGCATTGGTGTCAGTCGCACATCGATCAGTTGGCTAGATTGGGATTGTGTCATAAGTCATAAATGGGAAGAGGGGAATGGGGGGAGGAATTTGATTTTTCGTGTTTATTCTCCTGAATTATCTAAATCACGGTAATTGCATGGTTTGATCGCAATTGGTGGTCACTCCAAGAGCAAATTAATCCGAATTCTCCTGGGTTGATAGTACCTCCTGTTGCTAAAGAACGAGTCCATCCTGAGTCATGCTGATGCAGTTCAAACAAAAGAATTGCACCTAAAAAACGAACTCCTGTTGTTTTCTGAAACAGACTGATAATATCTGAGGTATATAAACTAGCTCCGAATTGCCAACCTTTGCCGTCAATTCCCCCTGTCAGGGGATTGAGAAAACGGTATAAAGCTATCTGTAAACTTTGAATAATTGTTTGTTGGACTTGGAGATTGTTGTATTCCGGCTCTAATCCAACTTCTGCTTGTACTGAAACACCAACATATTTAGGTTCACTCAATCTTACCTCTATACCTAGTAAGCGTCTTTCATCTAAATAACTCAAGATGTGCTGCTGTAAAGCGGGATTGAGCATAAATTCACTGGGATGAATACCTTCTCCTCGATTCACACCTTCAATATTTGCTTGGGGAACAACCAATAAATCAACCACACCTCTATTAGTCTTATCATTCATCCGCCGTGGGCAATAAACACGAGCTACAGCTCCACGCCCCGCCTGCAATGCCAAAGTTTCAAAATCTTCTGGAGTCACAGCGCGATCGCGTGTTCGCAAAATACTCGGAACCCGCATGACTGCATTGTCTAAAGACTCTGCATCTGCACCATTGCGAGCAGGAATGTGATTTGTCACTCTTTCTACATAGGGAATTGCCGTCTTGGGAATTCGCAATGTATCTCTTTGTACATTCCCTTGTTGTCCTCCACCAGTGCGGTATGCGACCATACGAATCTGGGAACCCTTGGGGGGTATTGCTCCATACTGCCTTTCCATCTCCGTGACGGCTTGCAAAGCATCCTGCAGTTGTAGTGTATTTACACCAGAAACTTGTACTTTTGACCGTAATTCTACTTGAGAACGAATTTGAGCCGGTTCGCGGATGAGAAAACCAAATTGCACCTCTCCAGTTACAGAATCAATGGTGTAATGTTTATCATTTGCCTTTGAATCCGCAAAATCATTAACCTCCTGCCAAATCTCCGGTAATCCTGCTGGTGGTAACACTAAAATGTACTCACCCTCCTGCCGTGGCAAAATCGAAGTATTCTGTAATTGAAACTTTTGTCCTGGATTTCCATCGCTAATACCCAAGACTTCATCCCGCACCAAAGTACAATGACTAGCACTGACAGTACCACCAATAGACCGTACTTGTATCCCTAGTAATTGCGGCGAAGCAGTATATCGAGAATTACCATTAATCTGGCGATCGTAAACGCAACGCACCCATCGTCCTTGATAGCTACCAAAGTAAGTAATTGGAAATGCTCGCGGTAAATGCAGCACTACATCAGCTTCACCAACCGTATTCATCCCCAACTGCGAACCATCGCTAAAGCTAAAACCGCGAGTACCATCATCAGATTCTTGGAGTAAAATTTGTTGCCAATATTGACCATTCCAAGCTTCCCAACGACGGGGGGGAGAATCGGGATTTATACCAGTTGAGGAAGCAGATTCCCCTCGCAATTTTACGGCTAAGACATTACCAGCAATGGGTTCATCAGGATTAAAAACTAAATAAAAGCAATTTCCCACTTCTGGTGACTCTGCAAAAATTGGTTGCGCTCGTCCTTCCCAACTACCATCTTGGCTTTGCGTCCACATATTAGTTAAGCGATCGCGTAAAATTTTTGGTTCTGTTTCATCTATCAAACCAGTGAGAAAATGAGATATTTTTGGTTTGCCAATTAACAAAGGGTCATCAGTACTAAAAACTACTGCTTCTACCGTTTCTGTACGCAAAGTCGCTACCTCTGTACCTGCGGGAATTTCGTAGGTTTTAGGTAAAGTCGCACTCAAGTAAAAAGTTAATTCCGTTTTTGCAGGAGCAGCAGCTAACAGCCGAATCCCCAACATTTCCAAAAACACCACAAAATTGCGACGTGGTACTTGATTAAACCGCAGCATCATCTGGTCAGTCAACCAAGCAAACAACTCAACCATCGTGATACCAGGATCACCAGGGTTATAATTAGTCCACTCCGGGCAATAGCGGGGAATACGGAGAATGCACTCCTCCACTAAGTCTTTAAAAGTGCGATCGTCTAAATCTGATTTGGGTAGTTTGGGTAGGAAGTCGAAGTCCATAAGGAAAGGTGGGGGGAGGGTGAGGAGTGTGGGGAGTGTGGGAAGATGAGTATTCTCCACATCCTTTTAACTTCCTGGCATTAAATAAAATGGAAAAACAAGACTGCGCTGTTGGTGGCTGTTTCGGGGATGATATTCAATAATCAGGTCTAATCGACCACGCACTGGATCGGCTTCAGTACGAACTCCATCAACTACTATGCGAGGTTCCCACTTTTCCAATGCTTCTTGCGTATAAAGTCTTGCCAAAAGCAAAGTCTGGGTATTCATCGGTGCAAATGCCAACTCCCCCAGACGGGAACCAAAATCCGGTCGGTATACTCTTTCTCCTAAATGGGTACGTAAAATAATTCCTATAGATTCTTCAATATTTTGATTTTTGGGACTGATTTGCATCTTCCCTTGCATAGTCACATCTAGGGGAAATGCCAGTCCTTGACCTAAATGGTCTTGGTGTGTATCTAACATAGAATTTTAGGCTTCCTCAAAGATTTGCACCTTAATAGGATTTCCGTAAAAACGATACTAGTATACTGACATTTACTTAAGAGTGATATCAGTAAATACTCGGCTATATCAAGATAAATACTGAGAATTATAAAAAGCATTACGTATTTACACTATAGTAAAATTACTGATTTTCATATATTTGCGCTATTTTTTCAGAGATAACTCGGAAAATCTAAACTTAAAGCCATCTTTACATAACAAAAATCTGGCAGATAGTAAGTAAGTATGAAGAAAAATTAATCACAAAATACTTATCATTACTAACCTGTCAATACCCGGTAGTTGTGCCAGACTGGAGCAATAATAATTTTTACATTGGAATACGTAATTTTATGCCAGAGCAGGAACAACTTCAAAAAAAACCTTCAACGGCGGCAGTAACTACAACACAAAATTTGCCTGATTTGTTACAAACCCGACCTTTTGCAGCAAACGAACAAACTACACAAACAAATTTACAGGCAAAGAGCAGCGATCGCACTTCTGATTTTGGTCATAGTTTTGGAAATTTGCCAGTTTTCTCTTCTACAAAACCAGTTATTCAGCCCAAGTTAACTATCGGGGAACCGGGAGACAAATATGAACAAGAAGCCGATCGCGTGGCAGCAGATGTAGTACAGCGCATCAATCAATCACAAGCAGTGTCTCCTAAGCAGGAAAAAACAGTACAGCGTCAGGAAGTGCCGGAAGAGGAAGAACTGCAAATGAAACCCTTGGTACAACGTCGAGAAGACATTGGTGGAGGGCAAGCATCAACAGATTTGGAATCTTCCATTAATGGCGCAAGGGGTGGTGGACAACCTTTAGATAAAGGTTTGCAACGCTCGATGGGTCAAGCAATGGGAGCCGATTTTAGCGGGGTAAGGGTACATACTGATACTCAGGCTGACCAGCTAAATCAATCGATACAAGCAAAAGCTTTTACGACAGGACAGGATGTGTTCTTTCGCCAAGGTACGTATGAGCCAGGGAGCCGTGGGGGACAGGAGTTAATCGCCCATGAGTTGACGCATGTAGTGCAGCAAAATAGTGGGGCTGTGCAACGGCATAGCGCCCTTCAAAATACAAAAACTGATGTAGATTCCCAGGCAAGTCAAAAAGTTATTCAAAGAGAAACTGATCCCGCAACTTCAATACCTGATTCTGCACTTACAGAAGGCAGCATTGCAAGCTTCAGTCCCGTCTTTGGAACAGCGGTGGTAACTGTAGCTCCTGGTGCCATAAAAGGCAGTGGTTCAGATGAAGTTAATGGAAAGAAAGTTTGTGTAGCGGGAGATGAGAAATCTGTAATAGTCCCAGGTTGCACCTATACCACACCACAATACAGCATTCCCGGTACAGGTATGCTCTCGATAAAAACTCTTACTAGCAACAAAGTAAACGATGAGATTCAATCAGGAGGCAAACCTGTGATATTCAAGGGAGCTACATTTATAGCGCGATTCCAGGTAGCCAACCCTGCTCAACAGCCATCGGTTATGGGTAGTCCAGTACCTGACTCTACGCCTGAATATTCGGGAACAGGGAAATTTATTTGAGGAATAGTTTTTATGATGCGATCGCATTTGTGGTTTGAATTAAAACTGCATTTGATATGGAATGCGATCGCCTAATCTATAAAAATCGAGGAAATGCGAAGCTTGCGCGACGTAAGTCGTTCGCGTCTTTCTGTTTTTGTGTGGGAGACGACTGGAAAACAAATAAAATAAATCGCAAAATACTTACCATTACTGACCTATCAATTGCTCATTGCCTCACTATATTAAAAGTATTAATTTTTACCTTAAATTACAGTAATTTTTATGACAGAGCCGGAACAACTACAAACAAACACTTCAATAACAGTAACTGAAACACAAAATCTATCCGAGTTTTTGCAAACTCGACCTTTCGCGCCAGTTAATAAGTCTCATGCTGCTTCCAGCGAGCCAGGTACACAACCAAATTTGCAGACCAAGAGCGATACCATCAAAGATGCTCGCCAAGGGCATCGTGCTTCTGATTTTGGTCACAGTTTTGGAAATTTAATGGTTTCCCCTCCCGCGAGGTCAGTAATTCAACCTAAGCTAACTATCGGGGAACCGGGAGACAGATACGAACAAGAAGCCGATCGCGTGGCAGCAGATGTAGTACAGCGCATAAATCAACCGCAGGCAATGTCTTCTAAGCAGGGAGAGACAGTACAGCGCATGGAAGTGCCGGAAGAGGAAGAATTGCAGATGAAACCTCTGGCAAATTCTATCCAGCACGTGGAAGTACCGGAGGAGGAAGAACTGCAAATGAAACCTTTGCTGCAACGTAGTCAAGTAGTTCATGGAGGGCAAGCATCAACAGATTTGGAATCTTCCATTAATGGCGCAAGGGGTGGTGGACAACCTTTAGATGCAGATTTGCAACGGTCGATGGGTCAAGCGATGGGAGCAGATTTTAGTGGGGTAAGGGTACATGCTGATACCCAGGCCGACCAGTTAAATCAATCGATACAGGCAAAGGCTTTTACGACAGGGCAAGATGTGTTCTTTCGCCAAGGTGCATATGAGCCAGGGAGCCGTGGGGGACAGGAGTTGATCGCCCATGAATTGACCCATGTCGTGCAGCAAAATAGTGGGGCTGTGCAGCGATCGCCCCAACCGGAAGATAGATTACAGCAACATCAAGAGATAACGACGGAAGCGAAAGCTGTCACCTCGATACAGCGTAAAGCATACATTGGGGACAATTGTGATTTACCTGCTAACCTCGAAAAACCAAAAAATAAAGCACTTCATGAAGACGGAGATATTAGGCGGTTTAATAATCAACAGGAATTTGAAACATTTGCGGCAGGAAGCCCAGTTGAAGGTGTGGGTCAGCTTGCAGATAAGACATGGGTGCGACTACCTAAGTCTATGCTTGTACTAGGAGAAAATCATGGTAACCCAAAGGCACCTGAAATTATCAAAGCCACGAACATCAAAAAATTTCGCTATGAGGGTTTTACCCATCACTCTGCTACTAGGCTCGAAAAAAGCGAAGAACTTCAAGGGCTTGTGGAGGAATCAAATAAAAAAAGTCTTGAGAAGAAAGGGCTAGTTGCCGGTGCTGATGAACCAACACATGAAGCAGAACATGCTCTCCCGAAGTATGCCAGAGCAGTAGCAGACGTTATAGAGTTAGTTAAAAAACAAGAAACAGGGGAGGCAATTAGCGGAACGAGTGTTGTAGCCGGAGGCGATCTTGGAGAAGAATACTCACTGGTTAAGGCATTGCTATCATCTCTACTTCATGCCTTAATTTACTCTAAATCTTATAGTGGGAAATTTTTCTCTCATCCCCTCAAGCAATTCTATAACGAGAATCAAGCTGCTGTAGATGAAGCAATAGAAGCACTTAAAGCTAGTGAACAAGATAAAAAAGTACCTGATTTCAGTAAACTTAAAATCACAAATACACTCGATTCGCTAACCACTGCCTATGAAACGGCAGCGAAAAGTAAAGTAGGTCTAACTACACAGAAAAAAATCGATAACTTTAAAGCACAACTGAACACCGAAAACGAACCAAAAGTTGCACTTGGAAATCGCGCCAAAGAAGACGACTATCTGCGTGATGCTTCTATGCTGGAAACAATCAAGAAGGCAAAAAGTTCAGGCGATCGGCTATTTGTCATTGGAGATGCCCACCGTCATAAGTTGCAACCACTCATTGAAGGGCTTGGTTTAGAGGTAATGCCAGACGAAGATTTCGTAGCCCAACAAAAGGACTTAGACACCTATGCGAAGAGCAATGGAAAGAGTTACAGCGATGGAGATCCAAAATTGGTAGGTAAATGGATTAGATCGATTCAAGAGGCATGGACACCAGATGGATTGAGGGCTTCAGGTTGGGGGAGGGAATCTGAGAGTGCGGAGGAGTGGAAAAAGAACAAGCATAATTACGATGGTGGTGATGCTGGCTTAACTGAAGATGACACTACTAGTTACACAGTTGAGGGAGAAGTGGAGAAAGATAGCGCTTTTAAAACAACTACGTTCTATAAATATAAACAGGGAGCTAAGTATAAAATAACTGCGATTAACAAAGCCGATCCAAAGGCGAAAATAGTGATTTATCAAAGCCAGTAAATGATGAAAACTCTATTTCTGTAGGTTTAACTTCAATTCAGTCAAATAGAGCAATAGTTTGAAGATGCGATCGCTTTTACTGTTTGAATAAAAACTAAATTTGACATGGAATGCGATCGCACAGTGTATGAACCTATCCCACTAATACAATCCTGTTGAATTTCTTGGAATAATCTACTAATAGTCAATACCTTCGCCAAAAACATGATTGGCAAAAATGCTTTTGCTGCCAACCTTTCCAGTTAAATAAAATATTGAATCTGTCTGCTAGACGTTGACCCTAGAGGCCTTATAAATCAAGGTTTTTAATCTAAAAATCTGGTGTGGAATAACAGAACAGAGTTTTTAATTAGTCTGGAAATTATGGCGCTTGTTTGCCTTATACGAAAAAACCTTAATTCTACAAGCGTTTATACTACGTTCTGATTCATAAATCTGGCGAAGGTATTGAATAGTAACAGTATGATCATCCACAATGAGTAAATATTACTCTGATTCTGTTATTAACAATAATTTATTAATCTTTATTCAAGAGAAAACTAGCAATTGTCTCTACGATAATTTCGGCAGAATAACTCTTTTTATTCACAATGTAAATTGATTCCCATCTATTTTTGTTTCCCAAATAATAACTTTTATAATATTCTAATAGCCACTTCTGCCATTTTGCTAATTCTATATTAATTAGCAAAATAACGTTGTTTTGGAAATTATATTTATTTGCATATATAAATGTATGAAAAATATCTTTGAAAACTTCATTTTTTGATGTGTTCGGATTTACTTTTGCTTCAATAATTAATCTCTGATCGTCTTGCTTATTTTGACCAGCATGTACCAAAAAATCAGGCAGCATTGTAAAATACTCTATCATGTCAATATCCCTCTTCTCGTTAAGTCTTTCCCATGTTTCCCTGATAGCAAAGTCTTCTTCTTTACCCCACATAAACATCTTAGGAATCTCAAAATCATACTCAACTCCATTATAAAGACAGCCGTTATCTCTCATTAGAGCAGTATACTTTCTTGAAAACTCCATCATAAATCGCTTCTCAAGCTGCTTTATATTATCGCGATCAATGAGGATACCCCCAGAGAAGGCTATATCAGGCAATTCATAAAAACGTTGATCGATACGTCCCAATGCTCTCGTAACATCATTAATTATATCGTTCATAAAAACCTTTAAAAGTGTCAATTATACTTATATAAATTGTAAATTAATACAGATTTGCTAGTATATGATTAAGGGGATAAGTTCATAAAATTAAGGGGATAAGTTCATAAAATTAAGGGGATAAGTTCATAAAATTAAGAGAATGCGACCGCACAACAAAAGGTTGAGTTTGTGATTAAACCCAACCTTATTTTTGTTTGTAATATTTATGACTAAATCCCTGGAATTTCCGATAATTCACATTTTAACTCTTCTACCGCAAAACCTGTAACTTTGCGCCATTCTTCCACAGTAAACTCATAACCTTGTTCCTTTGCCATTTTGACAAAAGCCTCCTCATCTGGTGCTTGATTGAGATTTTCCCGCAAATCGGGGTTAATTTGAGCCGCTCTAAATAATCTAGTTACTTCTTGTACTGCCATAATTTTATTCTCCTAAATAGTTTTTTGGGAAACGCTCCTCACACCCATCCCTTCACTTCCACATCTGTCAGGGGTCGTTCCATTTTGGTATATTCACCCTTTGCCGCTTGTAATATATGTTGCATCTGGACTACTTGCCCAGCCTGAGCAGCAATAAATGCAGCATTGAGGGCAATGTTACGAATATTGCCACCAGCAACATTTAATTTTGCGAGTTTCCACTCATCTAAACCTTCCGTGGGTGTGTTTTTGGGAAAAACTCGTCGCCAAATTTCTGCCCTTTGGTTCGCATCTGGGAAAGGAAACTGGACAATAAAGCGGATACGTCGCAGAAAAGCTTGGTCGATCGCATTTTTTAAGTTAGTGGTCAAAATCGATAAACCGGGGTAAGCTTCCATCCGTTGTAGCAAATAGGCAACCTCCATGTTCGCATGGCGATCTCGTGAATCTTTAACCTCAGAACGCTTACCAAATATGGCATCTGCTTCGTCAAAGAGCAAAATTACGCCCCCGACTTCGGCAGCATCGAACACTCGACCTAAATTTTTCTCGGTTTCACCAATATATTTACTGACGACTGCACTCAAATCAATGCGGTATAAATCTAACCTCATTTCCCGTGCTAGAACTTCAGCTGCCATTGTTTTACCAGTCCCACTAGCTCCGGCAAACAAAGCACTAATGCCCAAGCCCCGTTTACTTTTGCCTCCAAAACCCCATTCTTCATAGACTTTGGTACGCTGTTGAAGTTGATCTGCTGCATCTCGCAGGACTTGTTTCTCAATTTCTGGTAATACCAAATCATCCCAGTCAGCACTGGAATCCATCCGTTGTGCTAACTCATCCAAACGCGGACGAGCTTGGGTACGGCAAATATCCCAGAGGGGGGACGGGGGAGATGGGGAGAGTGGGGAGGAAGAAGTAATCTGTTCTTCTTGTAGTTTCCCATTTCCTGTTTCCCCTTTCGTTCCCTCCAGACTTTTGGCTTTTAAGCAAATTCCGCGAATAGCGGGAGCGCTGAGGTTGAAGTGAGAAACAAGATTTTCTATTTCTGCGATCGCATCTGGAGTCAATTCTCTTAGGGTTTGATGCCAGAGTAAGCGCTGTTCTGCGGTGGTGGGACTATTTACATCAAAGGCGATTATGGGACGGTGTTTCTGGGGACGGCGTTCTTGGCTAATAATAATTATTGGGGCTTGGATGCTCTCGATAAATTGAGCTATTGCCATTTCTTGTTTGCGATCGCTATTATCCCAGTTGTCCCATTCCAACAGCAATGCGGTGTTGTTCAGGGCAAATTCTCGCTCCCACAGGGATTTGACTAAGTTGAGATTACCTGTTTCATGGGGTAGCAGTTCTACACCAATGCTGTAAGGTATAAAGTTAACTTGACCACAGGTAGCAGATGCGATCGCTCTTTGACTAGCAACATCTTTTCCACATAATTGCAGTATTGGTAGTACTTCTTCTAATTGTGCTGCTAGATACCAAGTATTTGCCATTTGCATGGCTATTTGCCAGTGGGATGGTACTAGTTGTTCGCTGATTTTGATGGATGTACCAATTCCTGCCAATCTTGAATCTAGGTGATGGATACCTGTGAGATAATGCAGAATTTGCTCGTCAATTCGCAAAGGACTAGTTGTCAGAGCATTACCAGCACCAATTTCAATCAATCGCCATTTTCGCAATGGTGCATCAGGTGTCAGCGCTCCCCAATAGGCTTGTTCTAACATTGCTAGTGCCAAGCTAAAGGTCGGATAATGACGCTGTGAGTCGTTTTGAATTTCGGCACAAAGGGAAGCAAAGCTAGCGTCTAACTCAACTCCCGCACATAGTAGTAATACATCGCGCTCAAAAGCTGATAGCCCAAAGTTTTGACAGATTTTTTCTAAAGCTGGTAAAGAAGGGGGTAAGGATGGTAAAGAACTATGTTTTTCTGCTTTTTCCCCTTCCCCCTTTCCCCTTTCCAAAACCTGTCGTAAGCGATTGAGGTGCTGCATCAGATAGCGTTGATTTTCTTGTTGCCATTCGGCGCTGGGTGCTTGAGCAATCACTTTTCTAGTTCGGCAATTAAGTTTAGTAAATAAGTCTTTGCTTCTTGTGGAGAAAGTAAAATTACTTCACCATTACGTAAAATCTCGTATTTACCACCATGGTAGCCATGACCAGCGATTAGTCCTAGTTGTACTGCTTGATTTCCCAATTCAGTCAACATGCTAATACCAATCAAGTCACCTTCTTGTTGTAATTGTTGTTTCAACATTTCTTCAGCATCCATAACTAAGTGAGTGTGGGAAGTGTGGGAGGTGTGGGAGGTGTGGGAGGTGTCGGAAGTGTGGGTAGTTTTGAAAATATGTTTTCTCATCTCCTCCATCTCCCTCATCCCCCTTCATCTCCCCTAACTAATTTCAATTCTCGGTGCATTAAACCAGCCATAAGTTGTGCTTGTTTCATCGCGATCGCTACTTAGCAAACTTTCTGCACCATCAATTTGCACACGTAATAAGTACGTTGCTGGCTTAACTCCGGTTAAATAAAAAATAATTGTATCGCTATCAATATTGAGGGATTCAGCTTCAAATTGATAACCAATAGGTGTATCGATAGACCATTCATTCATAACTAACACGACTCGCTGCTTAATTCCCACCATCACATCTACTTGTAAACTTAGGACAAGCGATCGCAATTCATCCATCGGTCGGTTTTGCTGTTCGATGTTGATTTGTTTGATGCTTGGACGAAGTACAAATGGTGCGACATTGGAATCAACTGCCCGATTGCCATTATTTGCATTTGCAGTTCCAATGGGAATTCGATGAATTACCTGCAAACTCTGGACACCTGCCCGCAAAAAATCAACTGGGACATCGGCAAGGATGAGGGTAATTTGATTTTCGCTAACTTCTGACGGGGAAAGTTCAAATCCACCAATTCGCACTTGGGTAATATTACTCGCCAGGTGTTTACCGCGAATCTGTAAGGTACTGCTGGCTAAAATAGGCTCCAGTTTCCCAGTAGCAGAAACCACCTGCTCAACAAGTGGACGATTGGGAAATGGCACTACACCACCAAGATTGCAATCGCTTACAGGTAAAGCGCGTTTGAAAGATTCATCACCATCAATCGTCACTACAGTAACTTTGTAAACCAGTGACAGCATGTAGGGAGCCTGAAAAAATACAGACCAAACCTTAGATAAGTTGTCTAAGTTTATCTCCAACGGCACTACTAGTAACTGTTGGAATTGGTTGGCAAGGTTTGAATCCTCTAAAAATCTATAGGTTGGATCTGCTAAAGCCTCCTGAATCGCTTCAACCGATATTACTGAGTAGTCATTGAAAGTACGAACCACACTACCCAACAATCGCTGAGGCATTAGTTCTGTGTCGTTACCATAAAAGCTAACCATATAATACAAGTCAACAGCCGCCTGACGTTTGATTGGCGTTCCTTTGGAGCGAAACGGTGTTGCATCTGCGTTGTTGAGAGCAGGGTTGCGGGCAACATGATACAAAAAAAGATTAATGCCAGTTTCTGGTGTCCCATTACCGATATCTCTTGGTTGTAGTGTTGTGACTCTGACTCCATCGATATCTAGCTGTACCGCAGATTGCAAGATTCTTTGCAGGATGGCTGTCACTGTTGCGACAGCTAAATAATTACTCACTGTCAGTTATTTCACTTAAGTAATATTTTGTTTAGTAAGCAGATAAAAGTAATTTTTTTTGCTCCACTTTTATTTAAAATTTAAAACCTTTCCAATCTAGCCGAGGTAATAGCAGTTGTCCACGCCTGTTTAACCCTCATTCTCCATACTGAATTTATTCTGAATACTGCAAAAATCACTACTGACAGTAATTTTTTTGCTTGCATTGACTATCCGTATACTGAGTTATTTGTATTACTTATGCTTTATTGCTAAGAGTTTTAGAATTCTCATTTAAAAATCCGTAATCAAAACTTGGTAAAAACCCTGTACATGTGCCAGCCTAGATACGTAATTTGCATCACACAGGCAAAATCAATCTAGTACCTACGTGTTGTAATATAAATGACAATAATAATTAAGTAGGTATGTAGCAGTAAAAACTCTGAGACAGTAATAAAGATGGAGTTTAAACAAAGCAGTAAAAATGTAAAGCAATGCCTCTAATTAAAAATTGCGATCGCTCCAACGGCTGATTAAGAATGGTAAAAATTAGCTTTTGCCCAAATTTTAAGAGAAGCTCAAAACTTATCTTTTCTGCTCAGTGTCAGCCTTATTAGGAAAATTTAATGCACTCTGAAGTTTGAGAGTGCCATTCACCCATATACAAAAAGGATAGTTACTGATGGCATTAGATTACTTTGCTCCTGGTGTCTATGTTGAAGAAGTAGACAAAGGTAGTCGCCCGATCGAAGGCGTTAGCATGAGTGTAGCCGGGTTTGTGGGTTTTAGTGAAGATGTCCGTGGGGATGCTGAATTATTCAAACCAATGATGGTTACCAATTGGAGTCAGTATCTAGAATATTTTGGTAAACCTGGTTCAGATGGGTTTACCAACTTCAATGCCTATTTACCTTTTGCTGTCAAAGGCTGGTTTGATAATGGTGGTGGTCGCTGCTGGGTAGTAAGTATCGGTACTAAGTTGCCTGGTTCTTCGGTTCCAACGGCGGAAGAAACGGCGACAAAGTTGCTTACAGGAAATGGCAAACCATCATTGATGTTTAACCTTAAGCCCGCAGAAAGTGATACACCTGCTCTCATGCCTGCGGGCGATCGCTTGATTGTATCAGTTCTCGACAGCGAACCCAAACCATTACCAGAAGATGCACCAGAGGGTACAGACGCACCTCTGAATACAGGCGAATTTTTCTCTATTGTTGTTCGCAGTGGCGATCGCATTCTAGAAAGATATGATCACCTCAGCATGAATCCTAAGGTAGAAACCGCAGTTGCTGAATATGCAGTCACTGTACTAGAAGCTTCAGAATACGTCAGCATTGCAGATATTTCTCAAACTGGACAAGCTCTGTCTCGTCGTCCTGCTAACGGTTCCTACGAAATTGCTCCTCCTCCTTATGTTGCTCGTGAAGAACACATGGCACGGGATATGCAAGGTGCGCGTACCGATAAAACTGGTCTCCAAGGCATCTTTGAAGTTGATGAAGTCTCAATGGTTGCTTGTCCTGATTTGATGCGAGTCTATCAAGATGGGTTGATGAATATTGAGCAAGTACACGGCATCATGGAAATGATGTTGAGTATGTGCGAAAACTCCTTCCCTGGACCAGCTTTCCGTATGGCTGTCCTTGATGCACCTCCTGTTAAACCTGGAAAGAATGAAAACCGTGCGGTTCCAGCAGAACAACAAAAACCTCAGGATGTCTACAATTGGTTGCGCGATTTCAATCGTCGTTCCATGTTTGGAGCGCTTTACTATCCTTGGATTAAGGTTGCAAATCCTCGCAATGGTGGTAAACCAATTCTTGTTCCTCCTAGTGGTCACATGATGGGTTTATGGTGTCGTACTGACCAAACAAGGGGTATCTTCAAAGCTCCTGCAAATGATACTCCTCGCGGTGTTCTCGGTTTGGCTTATGAAACTAATATGCGTGAGCAAGAATTACTGAATCCAGTTGGAATTAACTGTATCCGTAATTTTGTGAATTACAACCGTGGCTTCAAAGTTTGGGGCGCGCGTACATTGGTCGAACCAGATAACATTCAATGGCGCTATATCAGTGTTCGTCGTTTGATTAGCTATATTGAAAAATCCATTGAAATTGGTACTCAATGGGTTGTATTTGAACCGAATGATATGGATTTGTGGGAACGGGTAAAGCGTACCGTTAGTAACTTCTTAGAGGGATTGTGGAGACAAGGTGCATTATTTGGTGGTTCACCTGCGGAAGCTTTCTACGTCAAATGCGATGGTGAATTGAATACTCATGAAACTATGATGATGGGTCGTCTGTACGTGGAAATTGGTGTTTGTCCTGTGCGTCCAGCAGAATTTGTCATCTTCCGTATTAGTCAGTGGGCACCTGGACAGTAAAAAAGTGAGAAATTAGGAGTGAATAGTTATAAGTGAATTAATGATAATTGAGGAATTTCAAAATAATTAATTCTTACTTATTATTCAAGAAAATAACAGTTATTTTTGACTTATAGCTCCTAATTTCTAGCTTGAAAAATCTCTTAATTGTTGATTATTTAAGGAGTTGAAAACATGCCAGAATTAAAGCCGATACCAACTAGTCGATTTTATGTAGAATTTGATGGATTGACGCAAAAACTAATCAAAAGTATCACTGACTTTAGCTTTACAGGACAGACTACAGGACATGAAAAACCTCTTGCTTCTACCAAAGATGGAAAAACACTTTGGCAAACTACTTCTGGAGGGTTTAAGCAAAATCCTAACTTCACAATTGAAGTTTATCTTGCAGAAGGAGATATGGATTTTTACAACTGGATGTTAGCGACTATGCCAAAAAGTGAAGGTGGAAAAGGTGAATGGTCAAAAAATCGTAAAGCTGGTGCTTTGGTTGCTTACGATAGTGAAGATGCAGAGATTATGCGTTGGAAAATAACCAACGGTTGGATTAAATCTTACAAAATATCTGAATTTGCGTCTGATAGTAACCAGTTAGCGGTTGAGACCTTTGAAATTGTTTGCGAACAAGTAGATAGAACGACATAATTATTTGATTATTTCCTATTAATCATTAGTCATTAGTTATGTATTGATAATCATCAACAATAGCAAATGGCAAAAACAAAAAAACAAAATTTTACTGGAGTTGAAAATGGCGAAAGGTGAACTACTAGCTTGTTCTAAATTTTATGTTCAGTTTGACGGTTTAGAAGATTTAATTGTCAAGAAAGTTAGTGGTGTTTCTATAGAATTACAAACTGCGGGTGACCAAAACCCTTTTGGTGTGACAAAAGGAGGAAAAGCACAAATTCAAGCCACAGTTACAGGTGTTCAAAATAGTGCTGTGACTGTTGAATATGTGGGTACTGTAAATGATAATAGACTCTTTAAATGGTATGAAGAATCCCACTCTCAACCGACAACAGGTGGTGGAAGTAGCAATAAAGGAGCCTTAAAAACTGGCTCTATCGTTCTCTACAATCAAGGTGGTGAAGAAGCTGCGCGCTGGGATATGACTGGTGTCATGCCCAAAACTTATAAAACTACAAAAATGGAAGCAGGTAGTACGGAACTATTTATTGAAACCGTTGAGTACGCTTTTCATTCTATCCGCAGAACCAAATAATTTTGATTAGTCATTGGTCACTTGTCAGTAGTCAATAAATATACGACTTAGGCAATCGTAACAAGTAAATAAGGCTTTGAGATTGCTTTCTTACGTCGCGATGACAGAAATACGTTGGACTGGCGTAAGTTCTGAAATAATTAGATATCAGTGACTAATGACTAACTTGAAAAATCTCAAATTAAAAATCTAAAATCCCAAATTTTGTGAGTGACGATAAATTTGAAGTTCTAACTTCTTCTAAATTTTACTTAGAAATTCAACTTGATGGCAGTGATGATCGTGTTGATGCTTATTTTATGGAGTGTCAGGGATTTGAACGTACATCAGATGTAATTGATTTTTGTCAAGTTACTCCCCAAAAATGGGGAAAAAATTCTTCTGCGGTTGGTCGCTTAGTTCGGACAAAAATGCCCGGTAATTCTAAGAATGGTAATTTGATTTTACGTCGAGGAATGACAACCTCAATGATTTTTTGGGCTTGGTTTTCGGCAGTCGAACAAGGTCAATGGTCACAAAAACGTAAAAATGGTGATTTAGTCCTTTATAATCAAGCTAGCGATGAACAAGCTAGATTTCGGTTTTTTGGTGCATGGCCTGTAAAATATAAAATCTCTGATGTCAAAGCTGGAAGTGCTGAGTTTGAAATTGAAGAAGTGGAATTAGCGATCGATGAATTTAAGCGCATTAAATAATGATTTCAGCCAAATGACCAACTAAGGAGCGTGTCAAGAAGGAAATAATCATAACTTCTGAGGATATGACTTGAAAATGAGAAGTTGTGAGTTATAACTTAAAATGTTATTGATTTTAGATGTGGTGGATATGTGAGTTATAACTTGTAAGTTATGAGTTGTGATGTGAAAAATAATGTCAAAGACATAATTTCAAGCTCAAAATTCAGAATTCACAATTTATATATAACTCCTAACTTTTAATTCTTAAAGGTAGAGGCGATGCAAACAGAATTTGAATTTACCTTACCCAAAGGCTATCTTGATGAAGATGGTAATGCTCATCGTAAGGGTGTGATGCGTCTTTCACGCGCTATTGATGAGATTGTACCCTTGCGTGACCCACGAGTGAAGTCAAATCCAGCTTATGCGACGGTAATCATTTTATCGCGAGTTATTACTACTCTAGGAGCTTTAGACGAAGTAACACCAGTCGTAATTGAGGGTTTATTTGCTTGTGACCTTAGCTATTTACAAAAGTTCTATCGACAAATAAATGAACTAGAATCAGATGTTGCCGAGCTTGCAGTATCCATACAATCTTAGTTTAAGTATAAAATAGTTGATGTTAACTACAGAGTTTGAGTTTACGCTTCCCCGTGGGTTAGTAGACGAGGAAAGAGTTGTTCATCGTCATGGAGTGATGCGGTTAGCGACTGCAAAAGATGAAATAGTTGTACAAAAAGACAGACGAACTCATGAAAGTCCAGCTTACGGAACTTTAGTTATGTTTTCCCAGGTGATTATTAAATTGGGTAATTTATCTCAAATTACACCTGAACTACTAGAGAATTTGTTTAGTTTTGACTTGAGTTATCTGCGGGAATTTTACGATCGCATCAATCAACAAGGTAATGTGCAAATCCCGGTGATTTGTCCAAGTTGTAACCACAAATTCCGTCAGGAGTTGATACTATCGGGGGAATTATAAGCTATCCTTCAGACCAGCTACATGAAGAGATAGCTTGTATTGCTTATGAGTTCCATTGGTCTCTAGAAGAAATTATAAACATGGAACATCGCGATCGCCGTCGCTGGGTCGGTGAAATTGGCAAAATTCGAGAACAGTTGGAGTAAGGAAAAAAGGATAAAAATTATGAGTGAAGAGAAGCCGATAAATATTGATAAAATAGCGAAAAAAATTGTCCAAGACCCAATTATGATGCAAAAGTTGAGTGATCGGGTTTTGGAACTTTTACGGGAGGAGATAAGGGTATTGAAAGAACGTTGTCAAGGTTATGGGAATTGATTTTAATAATTAGAAAATAATAATTACAAAAGAATAAATATATAAGTATAAAAATTTATGGCAAAGAGTATAGATGAAGACTATGGTTTAAATTTAATTTCAGCTAACCGCTTTTATGTAGGCATAGAAAGCAATATTTCTGCATCCTTTACTGAGTGTCAAGGGTTAGGTGTCAAGGTAAAGTATGAGACTTATCATGAAGGAGGTGTAAATGACCAGCAACGTATATTTTTGGGACAACCCGAATTTTCAGAAGTGACTTTAAAACGTGGAATGAGCGACGATTTAGTATTTTGGCAATGGGCATCTCAGTTAATGAAAACTGATGGTAGTAAGTCTATTGAGCGTCGTAATGTGAATATTTTAGTGTTCAACCAAGCAGGTGAAACTATGCAATGTTGGACACTTATTGGTGCTGCTCCTGTGGGTTGGAAAGCACCTTCATTAACTGCGGATTCTTCTAATATTGCAATTGAAGAATTAAATTTGATTTATGAAGGTATTAAAGTTGTGAACAAATCAGGTGCTGCTTCTGCAACTCCTATAAATCGTGGTACAACTGGATATTTCGGTAGTAACTAAATAATGGCTGAATCGAATAATTTGCCTGTTACAAATAATTCTAACTTTGAGGAAAGCTTTTCAGCAGAACCTCTGGGTATTAAAAATACTTTATTACCTTCTCAAACATTAGGTGAAAAGGGTATTAACCCGCAATTTTTAGTTCCTTTGGGAGTTCAATCTATATCAGTTTTAGATACTAATTTACTCTCTCCAAAATATATTGAATACGATTTTTCTAGTAGTCTTTTTGAAGATTCTCCTTTTTTCTCCGAGTATATAAATCAATCACAGGTAGATACTGATAGCCAAATTAATTCTTCTTTAGCTCTTGCTCCACAATTTCAAGGACAAAGCATACAAGCAAAATCAGAAATAAGTTACTCATCTGAAAAAATATCGAGTTCAGAAAATGTTACCCAAAGTGCAGAAAATCAAATTCAACCATCTTTAATTAATCAAGATATAACTGATTCTCCACAAATAAAGTTAAAGCAATATTCGACAGAAGATGTTGTGCGATCGCATTTCAATCAAACCGCAGAAAATCCAGTTCAACCATCTTTAATTAATCCAAATATAACTGATTCTCCGCACATACAGTTAAAGCAAGATTCGACAGAAAATGTTGTGCGAGCGCATTTCAACCAAACTACGGAAAATCAAGTTCAAGCATCTTCGATTAATCCAGATATAAATGATTCTCCACAAATACAGTTAAAGCAAGATTCTACAGAACCTGTTGTGCGATCGCAATTTAACCAAACTACAGAAAATCAAGTTCAAACATCTTCGATTAATACGGAGATAACTGATTCTCCACAAATACAGTTAAAGCAAGATTCTACAGAAGATTTTGTGCGATCGCATTTTAACCAAACCATAGAAAACCAAGTTCAAACATCTTCGATTAATCCAGATATAAATGATTCTCCACAAATCCAGTTAAAGCAAGATTCAACAGAAAATGTTGTGCATTCGGGTTTTAATCAAACTCCAGAAAATCAAATTCAAGCATCTTCGATTAATTCAGATATAACTGATTATGTTCAAAAAAAGTTAAATAAAATCGCAGAAAATCTAATTCAACCATCTTTAATTAATACAGAGATAACTGATTCTCCGCACATACAGTTAAAGCAAGATTCGACAGAAAATGTTGTGCGATCGCATTTTAGCCAAACTCCAGAAAATCAAATTCAACCACCTTCGATTAATCCAGATATAATTGATTATCCAGAAATACAGTTCAAGCAAGATTCTACAGAAGATGTTAAGCGATCGCATTTCAATCAAACCGCAGAAAATCAAGTTCAAGCATCTTCAATTAATACGGAAATAACTGATTCTCCACAAATACAGTTAAATCAGGATGTGACAGAAAATGTTGTGCGCTCACAGTTTAACCAAACTATAGAAAATCGAATTCAACCATCTTTAATTAATACAGAGATAACTGATTCTCCGCACATACAGTTAAAGCAAGATTCGACAGAAAATGTTGTGCGAGCGCATTTCAACCAAACTACGGAAAATCAAGTTCAAGCATCTTCGATTAATCCAGATATAAATGATTCTCCACAAATACAGTTAAAGCAGGATTTGACAGAAAATGTTGTGCGAGCGCATTTCAACCAAACTACGGAAAATCAAGTTCAAGCATCTTCGATTAATCCAGATATAAATGATTCTCCACAAATACAGTTAAAGCAGGATTTGACAGAAAATGTTGAGCGATCGCATTTCAATCAAACCGCAGAAAGTCCAGTTCAAACATCTTTGATTAATACAGATATAACTGATTCTCCACAAATACAGTTAAAGCAAGATTCGACAGCAAATTTTGAGCGATCGCATTTTAATCAAACTCCAGAAAACCAAGTTCAAACATCTTCGATTAATCCTGATGTAACGATTTTTCCAGAAATACAGTTAAAGCAGGATTCTACAGAACTTTTTGTGCGATCGCATTTCAATCAAACCATAGAAAACCAAGTTCAAACATCTTCGATTAATCCAGATATAACTGATTCTCCACAAATCCAGTTAAAGCAAGATTCTACAGAACTTTTTGTGCGTTCGCATTTTAATCAAACCCTAGAAAACCAAGTTCAACCATCTTCGATTAATACAGATATAAATTCAAAAGAATCAAATATTCATCCATATGAAATTAACGACTTACCACAGGTATTGCAAAAAATAACTATTTTAGACCCTATTACACCAAGAAAATCAATCAATGAATCTCAACAAAATATCGATGTTATGACAACAAATATCAATAGAAAAACCTCAAATATAAATAATCAAATTTCTGCATTACAGCCTAAATTAGAAGCTACTCAAATATTTTCAAGTATTTCTAATAAAAACTCTTCTTCTAATTCGTCCCAATGGTCTGATTTTAATAGTCTAGTTAGAGGACAGACTACTCCTTCAAAACGACGTAGCAATAGCACATCAGACAATAATCCAACGAATACAAGCATACAAGCAAAAATGTCCGATAATCTAGAACCAATTAGAATATCACGCAAACAAGATTTTCACAGTGAAAACGAAAATAGTATATCTGATAATGTCAGTAAAAATGAACTAGAAATTGTGGCACAAGCTATTTATCAGCAGTTAAAACAAAGAATTAGGGTTGAATTTGAGCGTCATGGGCAGGGTTATTTAGGACGCTTACCTTGGTAAATTTTATTGTAATAGTCTTGTAATAATTAAGAGGAAAATACCATGTCACTCACAAAAGCTAAACTAGTTTCTTCCGATGGTGGTGGAACTATTGAATTTATGTTTAACCCGACTCAGTTAAAATTTTCTCAGAGAATTAGCTTAAATAAGAATGAAGGAGCAAGAACAGGTAGAGGATTACCAAAAGTTAATTTTGCTCATCCACAACCCTGTACTCTGAGTATCGGGGACATAATTTTAGATACTTACGAAGAAGGAAGTAATAAAAGTGTTCTTCCTTATATCAAACAGTTTGAGAAAGCAGTTAATTTTCTTGAACAAGGCTCTGAAAAAGATAAACGTCCCCCTACTTACGTGTTTACATGGGGTAATTATCAATATATTCGCTGTTTTGTTACTGACCTTGCTTATACATTAACAATGTTTTTACCAGATGGAACTCCTGTGAGGGCAAAGCTGGATTTAACTTTAGAAGAAATTGACGAATCAACTTCTCAACCAGGTATGAGTACCCCAAGCAATCCCGATCGCTTGGGTGGTGGTCGTTAGTAATATTGGCAACAATATCCCAGATTGAGTTAGGTGGAACATTAAGCATTAAAATGTGCTTTAGCTTACTTCGAGGTCGTTTATGCCTGCTAGTTATACTGCCACACCGATACTGAAAATTGATGGGAAGGATGCAAGTGCTAATTTGTTGGATGATATTTTGCAAATTTCCGTTGAAGAAAGTTTGCATTTACCCGGGATGTTTACCTTGATGATTCGCAATGATTATTATGGTTCTCGCAGTGGTGAAAACCCTTGGATGCATGATAATACTTTTGCTATTGGTAAATCGATTGAAATTGGTTTTGTTTCTAGTACAACCGCAGATAGTAGTTTTAGTACTCCAGGAAAAAGTACTCTAATTAAAGGTGAAATTACTGCTATTGAAGCACAATTTAACTCAGAATCCCAAGCACCAATACTTGTGAGGGGTTACGATATCAGTCACCGTTTGCATCGGGGACGTTATAATCGCTCTTTTCAAAATATGACTGATACAGATATTGTCAAGAATATTATTGGTGAAGTGGGAATTACTGCTGGGACAATTGATAATACTGGTGGTCCCTATGGATTTGGTGATCCAGTTGGTTACACCTTTCAAGAAAATCAAACCAACATGGAATTTCTCAGAGAAAGAGCTGCACGTAATGGTTTTGAGTTATTTGTGCAAGATGGTAAATTGTATTTTCGCAAGCCTGTAGCGGGTGGTTCTTTGAGTTTAAAATGGTTAAAAGATATAACTCACTTTCATGTTCGTGTTAGTAGCGCTGAGCAAGTAAGTGCCGTTCAAGTTAGGGGTTGGGACTATCAGAAAAAAGAAGCAATAGTCTCTAATCAAACTAGTCAAAATGCTCAAGTCGTAACATCTATTAATCAAGGAAAAGGAGAAGATAGTATTCATGAATTTAATAAAAATCCGACAATGATTGTAGTGGATCGACCTATATCTTCCCAAAAAGAATCAGATGCGATCGCACAATCAATTTTTAATGAATTATCGGGAGAATTTGTCCAAGCTGATGCGAAAGCTGAAGGAAATCCTGCAATTAGACCCGGCAAAGTCGTTACTCTGCAAGATATGGGCAAATATAGCGGTAAATACTACATTACTGAAACTCGGCATTTATTTCAGGCTAGGGTTTATAGTACCGAATTTAGCGTGCGTGGATTGCGAGAAGACAGTTTAGCAAACTTTATTAGTCCCCAAGCTCGACTGCAACCGGGACAAACTCTAATGATTGGGATAGTTAGTAATAATAAAGACCCAAAAAAATGGGGTAGAGTTAAGGTGAAGTTTCCGACTTTAACAGATAAACATGAAAGTGATTGGGCAAGAGTTGTTTCTGTTGGTGCCGGAAATAATCGTGGTTTTGATTGTTTACCAGAGGTAAACGATGAGGTATTAGTAGGATTTGAACATGGGGATATTCACCGTCCTTTTGTGATTGGTGGGGTATGGAATGGTAAAGATGCTCCTCCGGCAACTGTAGATGATGCTGTGGTGGATGGTAAAGTCAGATTACGAACGTTAAAAACTCGTACTGGTCACACACTTCAATTTGTGGAAGAAGATAAAGGTGACAGTAAAAAAGGAGTTTATTTAAATACAGTTTATGGTCATAAGTTGCATCTGAATGATAGCGATAAATTAATTGATATTAAAACTAAGGATAATTATCAAGTAACCTTAGATGACCAAAATAAAAAGATACTAATTAAGACAAATACAGGATATATCTGTGAATTAAATGACCAATCACAAAAAATAACTCTCAAAGCATCCAGCCAAGAAATAGTCATGAAAGCTTCCGGTCAAATTGATATTAATGCCCAGCAAAATATTACTCTTAAAGTTGGTGGAAATAAGATAGAAATTTCTCCAACAAATATTAAACTAACTGCTGGTACTAGTTCTATTGATTTATCACCTTCGGGGGCAACTGTCAAATCTTCAGCAATGACTCAAGTTGAAGGTTCAATGACTACTATAAAAGGCAATGGTACTGTAACTGTCTCTGCTCCTATGGTTTCGATTGGATAGGTAAAAATGGCTGTTAGCTTTTAGCTTTTAGAATAAATAGCCTATCAAGATAAATATTATTCTTAAGCACTTCCTCTGAACCGTAGCTTGATAAAAGCGGAGCAATACAGTATTGGAACATCTCTACAAAAATTCAAAATTCAAAATTCAAAATCTAAAATATGCCTCAACAAGTTGTTATGGGTGCAACATTACAATGTGTACCTTTCGGAGTTGCTCCCAGTTCTCTAATAGTCATTCCCAAAGGTTCCCCTGTGCTAGCTAGCGGAATGTTAGCAGCAACAGTGATGGATTTTGCCCCGATCGCAAATATTCCTCCATTTGGGATGTGTAATTCTCTCGCAAACCCAACGGTTGCAGCTGCTACTGCTGCCGCACTTGGTGTATTAACCCCTATGCCCTGCCTTCCTGTAATTCTAGGGCCTTGGAAACCAGGAGCAATCAAGACTCAGATTAATAAAATGCCTGCTTTACCAAGTACGGCAATATGTAATTGTGCTTGGGGTGGTGTAATAAAAATTGCTTTTCCTGGACAAATTAAAGTCAGTGTGAATTAGAGGAGTGTGGGAAATGTGGGAAGTGTTGAAAAGATGCTGCCTCCTAATCTCCTCCCCTATCTTCCCCATCTCCCCTATCTTCCCTTTCCCTCTATTCCAAAGGTACAAGTCCAGTTAATTTTAATAAACGCTGACCTTCCTTAGTTTTCAAAAGTTGGGCAAATTTTTCACCAATTGGTGGACGATTGTTATCTATGGGGTAAACAACAGCGATCGCATATGCTCCCGGATAGCGTCCAGTTCTAAATAGTTCGCTGTTGGGGTGATAGCTACCTTTGCGATCGCATAAGTCTGTATTGGGTTCTATACTTTGATTGTTGCTGAGAATAACTGGTTGAATTGGGGGTTGTCCTTCAATTTGTAGTGCTAAGGGGTATACAGAACATTGACCAACGATTTTGGAGAGGGAACCGAAACCAATTCCCCCTGCTTGTTGGGATTCAAAATCCCGCAGTACTGTTCGCATCATTTCAAATTCCTGAAGTTCTTGGGATGTTTGTAGCGAATCTTCTTTCGATTTAATTGGTGAGTTTTTTGCCTTCAATATTTGTTGTGTAAATACCTGTCGCACTTCTTGATCTACTGGTGCGTAGATATTGACAGCGAGATTTGGCCCTCCTAATTCTTGCCAGTTAGAGATATTTCCTGCATACAACTGTCGCAATTTCTCTACAGTAATTTGTCCGTTGAGCTTTTCTGGTAATCCTTTTTGCCGTTGTGAATAACTAAAAGCAACAAAAACCCCTATTCCATCATAGGCTATGGGTTGAGCTTGCAAATCTGCTGGTAAAGGTTGAATTAGAGGCACGATCGCAAATGCTGATTTTCCCGATTGCACTTGTGCGATCGCTTCTTCTGTTGATGTTGTCGGTTGATAATTCAATTGCAATTTTGGTTGAGCAATTGTTAAACGTTGTTCTAATGTTTGCCCTTTTTGAATTAAGTCTGGTTGCTGAATTATATAATCCCAAATACCATTTTTAGAGGCTGTATAAGTAAAATTGCCAGTTGGTATTGCTCCTACTTCTTTAATTAAGTTCAATTGAGGTGTATTACTGTTAGCATTGCTCAATTGCGGTTTAGCAAAGAATAGCCAAGCAAGTCCCCCAACAACTCCTAAACCTAAAGTGGTTAACAAGAATATGAGTAAACGGGGAAATTTAGTTGGAGTTTCTGTTTCCGCTTCTGCTGACAATTCTATAGGTACTTCAAAAGCAGCTTTGGGTAATTTCAACAATTCTTGTCTGGCAACTTCCGCACTGAGAAATTCCCCTTTTATTAATCGTCGAATAAATTTTTTCAGGTGTGGATTAATATTACCCCAATGAGTTTCATTTTCTGGATCGAGTGCGTAACCTGCATCAGAAATAACTTTACCTAATAGCAAATAAAAGGCAATATAACCCAAAGAAATTAAATCTTGAGGTTTATCTGCATTCTCCAACTTATCTTTAAAGTTATTTTTAACTGATGTCTCTGATATCGGTATAAATATGCGTTCCCAAATAGCTAAGTCGCACAAATAGATAAAAAAGTCCAAATCCTCCACAATCAAACTACCTATGATTGTATCTTCATCAATCACTTTTAAAGACTGTTCGTAACCATTCTGATTACTTTTGACCATTAACAGACTATCAAGATTAATATTCCCATGAACCACACCATTTTGAATTTGAGCCGAAGGAAAGCGGAATTTTTGTCCGTGCAGAAATTCGAGAGTTTGCAATGTCTGATTTAAAACCAAATGTACCTGACTCGAAGACATTCCTTGATTTTTTTTATTTTCCTTATTTCCCCTTACCCTTATTTCCCCTTCCCCCTTTTCCCTTTCTTTCCTTCCCCGATAATTTGCCAAATAATTATTCAAAGTTGGACAAGCATAACGCTCATCCATCACTAAATAACAGCGTCCTTGCAACTCATCAATAATTGCTTCTATAGGTTGTAAAAAACGAAAATCTTGCACCCTTCCATCTGCCAAACAAATACCAGCTACAGACTTGAATAATTGTAATTGCTTGTGTATTTCTTCCGCGTTGAAATAACGTCCTGGTAGCAAATATTCTTTGATGATTACAGGTTGATTTATCCCCAATTGAGTCGCCGCATAAATTCGTCCCATTCCCAATCTTCCTAACCAGCGTTCAATCCGGTAAACTCCCCGCAATCCGGCAATCTTTTGCTGTTTTGGTTCCGGTAAATTGGGAATGAGTACAGGTTCCGCAAGTAACGCAGGGAAACCGCAACTAGTACATGCTTGGGTTTTGTCTCCTGTCTGGGTAATTGGCAAAGCGCGATCGCACCGTAAAGGATCATTGCAGATACAAGCATATCGCTGATAGGGCGAATCAAAAAACTGTACCCCCGCTTCTCGTGGTAAATCGGGAGGTGGAGTAATAATTTTTGCTGTTTCTGCTACTGTTTCTGTTTCATCTGCAAATAATTCTCCTTTTAGCTCCTCTAAAATTGGCTGCATCCAACTCCAGCGCATCAAGGCATTATATTTAGTATGTTTGAGTATTCGTGAATATTGATTTAAATAGTTTTTAACAAATGGCTTGAGAATTACCTGGGGAACTTTTTGGATTTTCATCTAAATTTATTTGTATTTTCAGGTGACTTAAAAGTAAGTATTGAGGGAGATGAGGGGATGGGGAAGATGGGGGAGATTGGGAGGAAGCATTTTTTCAACACTTCTCACGCTCCCCACACTTCCCACGCTCCCCTTTCCCCTTTTCCCCCTGCTTCTTCCCTTTCTCCTCTATTTGCGATGCTTGCTCTTTCATCACCACTTTGAGAGTTGCCTTGGCGACTACTTGCTGGGGATTTAGTTTTAAAGCTTCCTGCAAAGCTGCGATCGCTTGGGGATAGTATTTTAATTTTGAGAGGATAATTCCCCTACCTGTGAACGCATCAGCGCTTTTGGGGTTAATTTTGATGGCACTGTTGTAAGACTTTAATGCATCTTTGTGACGGGACAGAGAGGTGAGTACTAAACCGCGATTGTACCAAGCTTCAAAGGAGTCTCGCTTGATTGCGATCGCGCGATCGGCTGCTGTTAATGCTGGCTGATATTGTTTTAAATGCCACAATACTACACTGATATTTGCCCACCCTTTAGGATTTTTGGGGTCGAGAGATAGGGCTTTTATATAGGAATTTAGTGCTGCTTTATACTGTTCTTGCTTAGTTAAAATAGTACCCTGATTAAAATAAGCTTGGGCATAGTTGGGTTTAAGTTCAATTGCCTTCTGGCTTGATGCTAATGCTTCTGGATACTGCTGTAACTGCCACAGAGCCACGCTACGATTGCTCCAAGCTTCGGCATAATCGGGTTTTATCCCCACTGCTCTATTTGCTGCTGCTAAGGCTTTTTCATACTGCTGTTGACCGGATAACGCATGTGCTATTTCACTCCAAGCTTGAGCAGCACCGATTTCTCCCCATTGACCATTACCCTTAATTGCTTCATCGCAGGCAGCTTGTGCTGGTTCATACATCTTATTCCGGTTCAGCATTCCACAACGCCCCACCTGTGCTAAAGAATACTTGGGATTGATGGCAATGGCACGGTCAAAAGAAGTGAGAGCTTCGGTAAAGCGGGAGAGTTGTTCTAAAACAATACCTTGAGCAGTCCAAGCGATCGCATCATTAGGGTCAATCGCTAATAATTGATCGTAGTCAGCGATCGCTTTTTGCAACTGGTTTTGTTGACGATACGCGATCGCTCGATTTGCATAGGCAAATGTTTGACTTTTCTCTCCCCAATCCCCGTTCCCAGCTAAAGCATCATTACAATTAGTGATGGCTTGTTGAGGTTGCCCGATTTTATTCATCAATTCGCAGCGATATGCTAAAGCGAGGGAATCCTTGGGTTCCAACAATAGCGTTCGGTCATAGGCGATCGCTGCTTGGTCAAATTGACCAAGATTAGTTAAAATGACACCACGATGCAACCATGCTAATTTCGGTGATTGTTTGCCCCAGTTTCCATCCACCTTGAGAGCTTGGTTACAGTTATCCAAACCTTCCTCATGTCTTCCTAATTCGGCAAAAGCCATGCATTGATAAGTCAGAGCCAAAGAAGTTTTTTTGTCAAATTTTAATGCTCGTTCCGCACTGGCGATCGCTTCTGGATATTTTTTCATTTTCAGTAAGACACCGCTATGATCTGCCCAAAGTATCGGGTTTTTGGGACGTAAAGTAATTGCTTGTTCGCAAGCTGTTAATGCTTCTTCGTATTTTTTACTTTGCAGTTGCAGGTTACACAGATTCGACCAGTAATTTGGGTCTTTTAAGTCGTCTTCCAAACCCTTTTGAGCGATTAAATAGGGTGTAGATGTATTTAGTATAAATGCTGAAGATTTTGTCTTATTTGCGACTAAAAATATTAGGGAAATACTTGCTATATTAGCTAATTTTTGGAGATTATGTATAGATGTGATTTTCATAATTATCCATATAGTATGGGTTTGGTGATGTTACTCCTGAAAACCTAGTTCCATGAAAAGTTTGTTACTCTCTCTAATCATTTCTTCACTACTAGTATCAACAGCAGAAGCTGCTAAAACCAGCCATATCCTTAAGCTCAAAGAAACTAGACAATGTGCTGAATGTGACTTAGAAGATGCCAACCTCAAACAAGCTTTCCTGCAAAAAGCCAATTTGCGAACTGCCAACCTCAAAGATGCAAACCTCAACGGAGCAGACTTGAGAGGAGCATTTCTACAAAAAGCAGACTTAAGAGGAGCAGACCTGCGAAATGCCAAATTAGAAGATGCGAACTTAGAAGGAGCCAAGCTAGACGGAGCAATGCTCAAAAATACTGTTATAAGCGATCGCACGGTTATTGAGCGAAAATGGTTAGAGGTTTTTAGGTTAGTAAACACACAAGTATCCAATCCTGACCTCAGTGGTGTTGACCTTGCAGGTGCAAATCTGAATGGGTTAGACCTCCGAAATCATAACCTCGAAGGGGCAAACTTGCAAAATGCCACTTTAGAACAAGCTTTACTGAGTGGTGCTAATTTTAACCGTGCCAATCTTCAAGAAACCAGTTTTTTTATTAGCGATTTGAGAAATACCAGTTTCCGGGAAGCAAACCTCAAAAAAGGTAGTTTACAAGCAACAGACTTGAGAGGGGCAAATCTCAGCCACACAAACCTCAGCCGTACCAACCTTAGTAGTGCTTATTTAGAAGGTGCAAATGTCAGCAACTCGAATTTAGATAATGCCAATTTAGCAAGTTCTATCCTCAGGGAAACAGATCTAAGTCAAGCGCAACTTCGCAATGCTAACCTGTTTACAGCTGACCTGCGAAAAGCTGACTTAAGTGGAGTCAATCTGCGTGGTGCTAACCTGCGGGGTGCAGACTTGACTCAAACTGAACTCGAAAATGGAATCCTGGGAGGAACTAAACTAGATGGAGCAATTCTCCGGGAAATGAAATTAAACGGTGCAAACCTCAGTCGTCTTAATTTGAGTAACGTTGATTTTAATGGAGTTAATCTCAGCAATGCCAATTTACGGGGAACAAATTTAAGTGGTGCAAATCTGAGTCAAGCAATTCTTGATGGTGCTAACTTGGAGGGGGCAAATTTAAGTGGTGCAAATCTTCACAAAGCAATTCTTGATAGTGCCAATTTATTGGAAGCTAATCTGAGCAAAGCTAATCTCAGCGAAGCTAATTTAAACAAAGCTAATATTACCCGTGCCAACCTCAGCGAAGCCAATTTACAAAGAACTATTTTGAGCGGAATTAGATTGGAATTTGCCAATTTTTGTGGTGCGATAATGCCAAATGGTTCCAAAGGTAAATGTTAAAATAATTTGTCATCAAACTATTCTGAAAACCGTAAGGATTCAGGTGTGGGGTAGTTGACATGGGTAGGTGTAGTACGAGAATATCGACAGCATGAGTCAGAAAATGCCAGCGATTCAAAGGGATGAAGAATTATACCAATTGCCGAAAGAGGAATTGGTAAAAATCATCCAGGCATTGAGAATAGAATTAGAAAGGCTCAAAGAAATAGTAAATAAAGACAGTAAAAGCTCATCAAAGCCACCATCACAGGACATAATCAAAAAATCAGAAAAAAAGAAATCAGAACAACAGGATTCAGAAGAAGGAGAAAAAAGAAAGCCAGGAGGGCAACCAGGACATGAAGGAAAAACCCGTAAAGGTTTTGGACGAGTAGATAGAATCGAAATGCTACGTCCAGAAAAATGCCCGTACTGTGGAGGAATTCACTTTCTTGAACTTGCAGATAAAATCGAAAAGCAAGTTGTGGCACAATTTGTAGCAAATCCAATAGAAATAGTTGAATACCAACGAATTCATCAACAATGCAGTCACTGTGGAACAGTAAGTGCCGCAGATTGGAGCGACTCAATAGTACCGGGGCAAGATTTGGGTTTGCGCTTACAAGCATTAATCGGTTGGTTAGGAAATTATGCCCACATGCCGTATGAGAAAATTCGCGAGTTAATAGAAGAATTAGGGCAGATAGATATTGGAGAAGGAACGTTAGTAGCAACCAATCAAAGAGTTGCACAAGCAATAGAAAAACCAGTAAAGGAATTGTCAGATTGGGTAAAAAGTGAGCAGCCAAATATCCATGTAGACGAAACACCCTGGACAGTAAAAGGGGTAAAAGAATGGCTATGGGTGTTTGCCAATAGAGGTTTTTGCTTGTTTAAAGCCGCAGATACACGTTCAAGAGATGAACTTGAATCGATATTAGGAAGCGAGTATGCAGGGGTTTTGAGCAGCGATGATTTTAGTGTTTACAATGGCTACGCTGCGAATGCACAACAAAAATGTTTAGCGCACATGCGTCGGCATTTCAAGAATTTGAGCAAATCTCCGGTATTACATAATCATGAGATTGCTTTATGTTTTATCGAATTAATCGATGATGTGTTCAAGAATTATCAGCAGTTTCAAATTACTGGCTCCCTTGAAGCCTACAAACAATGGGCTTTTGACTTCAAATCCACTATTAATAAAGCTTTCAAGGAATGGATACCACAAGCTGGTGCAACAGCGTTGAATTTGTTAACTAAATTGCGAGATAAATACGACCAATGGTGGTATTGTCTCGACCATCCTGAAGTTCCTCCCGATAATAACCTCGCAGAACGTAACTTGAGATTAGCTGTCACTAAACGAAAAATTAGTGGTGGTTCGCGTTCGCTTGAAAGATTTGGAGATACTGCAAATCTATTAACTGTTGTGCAAACTTGTAGGAGTCAGGGACGTTCTGTAATTGGCTTTTTTGCGAATGCAATACTAGCTCATACACACAATCAAATTATTTTTCCTTCCCTCATTCCTTGCTCCGCGACCTGAATCCTTACTGAAAACCTACATGTATTAGTGTATTTTCACGCAACTAATGTTGGCTCATCACACCCACAGCATCATTATTTCTCAAGTAACCATCTTCCATATAAATAATCCGATCAGCAATATCTAAAATCCGATTGTCGTGTGTCACTAACAAAATTGTGCAACCTTGCTCCTTAGCTAATTTTTGCATCAATTCCACCACATCACGTCCAGATTTTTTATCAAGTGCAGCAGTCGGTTCATCCGCAAGCACAATTTTTGGTTGTCCAACCAAAGCCCGAGCGATCGCAACCCGTTGTTTTTGTCCTCCAGATAAATCATCTGGGTAATAATTAACACGATTACCTAAACCGACAAATTCCAGCATTTCCTGAGAGCGAGTCATCATTTCTGTTGTAGAGAAGGTTTTATGTACTTCTAAACCCATCCGCACATTTTGCAAAGCTGTTAAACTACCGTGTAAATTATGAGCTTGGAAGATATATCCATTACCTCGTCTTGCCTCTGTTAATTGTTTATCATTAGCACCACAAAGTTCTTTTCCTAATACTTTTAAACTACCTTCTTGGGCAGAACGTAAACCACCAGCTAAAGTTAACAAGGTAGTTTTTCCAGAGCCAGAAGGGCCTGTCATAATAATAATTTCGCCTGTCTTTATTTCCAGGTTAATGTTAAATAAGACCTGTTTACGAAGTTGACCTTTGCCAAAGTAATGATTGAGATTATTTACCGAAATTACTGGTTCAAAATGAGACTTATTAGACATGATATTTTTTTAATATTTAATTTAGGTTAATTTATGTTGATTACAAACTAAAACATATCCGCAGGGTCAGCAGACTGTAACTTCTGAGTTGCGATCGCACCAGAAATTATACAAATAATTAAAGTTAAAACAAAAACAAAAATTGCTCTTGCCAATGTCATATATATTGGTAGATTTGTTGCACTTGCTGCTAATTGATAAAGTCCTAGGGGGATGATATATCCAGGAATAAAACCAATAGCCGCAATAATAATTGCTTCTTCAAAAATCACCCCAAGTAAATAACTATTTCCATAACCCATGGCTTTAAATGTTGCATATTCCTGCAAATGAGAACTGACATCAGTCGAAAGGATTTGATAAACAATAATCACACCAATGAAAAAGCCCATTGCCACACCAAAATCAAAAATAAAAGCAATTGGACTTTCTTGTCTAAGTACATCTTCTTCAAATTTCGCAAATTCTGCACGAGTCAGAACTTTAACGTCACTTTGTAGGTGTGCTTTGAGCGCTGTTGCTACTTGAGTTGGATCGTATCCTGGTTGAATGTAAATTAAACCAACATTTACACTACTAGCTTTTTGCTGGGGAAATAATCGTAAAAAATTATCTTCACTGGAAAGTATAATTGCATCAGCAGCAAAGGAAGCACCAAAACTAAATAACCCATTCACCGTTATAGTTCGCTTTCCTATTTCTGTAGATACATCTTTTCCTGCTTCTATCTGGGCAAAAACTTGACTGTAATCTCCCCTTGCTCGCCGATCAAATAAAAAGTTGTCCGGTAATTTAATTTTATCAAGTTGGGCATTAGCTTCGGGTATATTTAAAGCAGGGATTTCCGGATTAAATCCAATTGCTTGTACCTTCACTTTTTTTCTGGTTTGGGGATTTTTCCAGGTTACCATCCCGATATACATTGGTTCCGCAGCTTTGACTCCAGGTACATCAGATGCATCAAACAATCTACTTCGAGGAAATGTAGATATATTGGGCGTATTTTTGGCTTGGGAACTAATTAAAACAATATCTGCGAGTATATCCCGATTGAGACGAGTATTACTATCAAATAGTGCACTCTGAAAGCCTAATTGCATAAACATGAGAATATCTGCAAAAGCGATTCCTGAAAGTGCGACAATAAAGCGTCCTTTATGAAGTTTGAGTTGTAACCAACCCAAAGGAGTGCGACGTTGTAATTCTTGGATAAATTTTAGCATTATGATTTGAGATTTTGAGTTTGGCAAAGACGTTATCTATCAAGTCTGGAAATAGCTGATGTTTCTACAAAGAATGAATTGATGAAAATGGTTTATTATGAAAAGAGTGAAATTCTGATCTATTCCTTATTTTCTTTCTAATTTTGATATCTGAATTCTAAGTTTTTATCTATAAATCAAAAATTGCTTTTACTTGTAAATTTGTAAACTTAGCAGCTTTTTGACTTGATTCTTCATCCAACTGCACGCGAACTTCTACAACTCTCGCATCTATATTTTCGCTAGGATCAGCATTAATTACATTTTGACGTTGTATTTGCCAACCGATCGCATCAACTTTACCCTGTAAATCATTAGGCAAAGAATTACTCACAATCCTCGCATTTTGACCTAGTTTTATTTTGCTAATATTAGTTTGATAAACTTCAGCAATTACCATCATTTGTTTCACTTGCCCAAGTTCAATAATGCCATCACTCGAAACAGTTTCCCCCGGACGAGTATGAATTTTAAACACCACACCATCCTTGGGAACTTTCACAAAAGCTTGTTCAAAATTCGCTTTAGCTTCCTTCTCTGCTGCGATCGCTTGTTGTAATTCAGCTTGTGCTACTCTAATGTCTACAGGACGTACTTCTGCAATTTTACTGAGTGTGCCTTGTGCCGAGCTTACTTGTTTGCCACTGGTTGCTTGAATCCTTGCTAACACAGCTTGAGCTTCACCTATTTGCTTACTCCCAGTCATCGTAATTCGCTGCAAATTAGCTCTGGCTTCACTAATTTGTTTACTACCAGTACCCTCAGTCCGCACCAATACCGCTTTTGCTTCATTCAATTGTTGAACTAATGTATCCACACTCAAACGCTTACTATCATACAAAGAGTGAGCGATCGCACCTGCTTTGTATAATTGTTCATAGCGGCGTAATTCGACTTGAGCGTTATTCAACTCTGCTTCTAATCTTTTAATCGTTGCCGCTTGAGCTTTCTTATCCCCCTCCCACTGCGCTTCTAATCTTGCTAAAGTAGCCTTCTGTGCAGATTTATCACCCTCCCACTGCGCTTCTAATCTCCCTACAGTTTCTCGTTGTGCTCTTTCTTCACCCAATGACTGCGCTTGAATACGAGCAATTTCTGCTTTTTGTGCATCAATTTCCCCTGTTTTTGCTCCTGCTTGCACTTTTGCTAAATTCGCTTGGGAAACTTTTACTGCTTGTTTTGCTTTTTCATATGCTGCCTGAAGCTTATCGCTATTATCCAAAACTGCAATTATCTGCCCTGTTTTTACCTCCTCCCCCTCAGACACCAACAACTTATCCACTCGACTCCCTTGATTTGCTGCTGGTGCAGAAAGTTTGATCACTTCTCCTTTCGGTTCAAGTCTACCTAAAGCTGTGACAGTCTTGATTTCCGGAATCACGACTTGTTGTTCTTGCTTCACTTTTTCACCATGTAATACCTGGGTGCTGAGAATTTGGGATAATAGCACGCCACCCGACGCAAGACTTGCAGCAATTCCAAGTATTACAAGTTGTCGAGGCTTGAATTTGGACAAAATAGAAGGACTTTCAGATGTATTTCTTAACATATTTCCCCTCTTTAACGCTAAACTACGAAATGAGTAAACTAAATAGTTTAGTTCTTTTACTAAACTAAACAGTCCAGTTGTTTTTGTCAAGATGTGTATTTTAGAATCTATGCATCAGGGGTGGGAAGAGAACAATTTTTAGTGAAAGTCTTTAATTGCAATGAGAATTTCAGTATAGGAAGGTATATGCAGCCAAAAAAAAGAAGTGTGGAAAAACTCAATATAGATAGCACGCGATCGCCGGATAAAATAGAGGCGATTCTACAAGGAGCAATGCAGGAATTTTTGACACATGGTTTTGCTGCAACCAGTATGGATAGGGTGACGGCAGCAGCAGGTGTATCAAAGACAACTGTTTATAGCTATTTCCAGGATAAAGAAAAATTATTTATTGCTTTAATAGAGCATTTGATCACAACTTGTGGGGATGTGTTGAATCAACAAAACCCAGAATTCTTTCAAGGGGAACCTAAGGAAGTTTTGGCAGGTTTGGCAAATCATTTTTTAAATCAATTGAGCCAGAATGTTAATGATAAGCCAGAATTTTTAGATTTAATTCGCTTAATGATTGCTGAATCTGGAAGATTTCCAATGCTGGCGCAGCATATGGTACGTAATACAGATAAGAATTTCCTTCAAATAGTAACTCAGTATCTGCGATCGCATCCAGAATTACAACTTACTGATCCAGAAGCAACAACACGTGTATTTTTGGGTACTTTAGTCCATTTTGTTATGGTTGAGTATATGCTCCAGGCTGGGGAAATTATACCGATGGAGCGGCAAAGATTAATTGATTGTTTGGTTAATTTGATTACTGGGAAGCAAACAACAGATAAGAAAAAATACTCGGCTATCAAAGATAAATCCTCACGGCGCAAACGCTCTATTTCTGGTAAGTTTGAGCGCGATTATACAGAACCAAAACAGTTGCGATCGCTTCGTCTTACGGATACTGCTTGGGAAAATTTGGATGCAATAGCCCAAAAAAATAATTTAACTCGCACTGAGTTGATTGAACTTTTTGCGCGGGGTGTGAAGTTCGATTGAGTTGGGGTTTATTGTGATTTCTGTATATACATGGATGCTTATTGACTGTGACAATCTAGTTTACAAATCATCGTACCTCCACCAATCCAAGCATGATATGAGCGCCCAAAGGGCGGCGATCGCCGCCCTTTACTGATGTAGAGAAACTTGTATAATGAGAAGTATCCTGACAGTTAAAACCGAATTATCAATAGTGCTTTTAAGCCTGCTTAGGAGCGTGGTTCTGGGCTTCTGTGGTTACTATATTGGTGAAGTAGCTTTGGCTACTATCCCGTTCAGAAGATTATCTAAATAATACCAGCCCAGGTCAGGATTCTCATCATTAGTTAATTCTAGAATTTATATTGATTCTAGAAAAGTTTTTCCTGTCTACAATTTTCTATTCCCCATAGATTTTAACGATTTTTGGTGGTTTCAGCCTTTAGTTTTGGGGTGACAGTTTCTCAGAAGGTTCGGCTAATCACTTGCAATTAAACTTTCTCCGCGTCTTTGCGTCTCCGTATCAGGCTTAATAATAAGTATTCAAAGGGACATGATATGACTACCAATTTTCACAGGTAAGATTCATCGCACTCAAGCCTCGTTGATAATATTTCTGCTTATTACAATTTAATTTTCTTGATTAGTTTACTAGTTCTATAGAAGGTAGTTTTTCACTCTCCTGCATCAAAAAAGGATTAAGAAGCAACAGGAATGGGGGGATGTTTTATACCTTTACGAGCCTGAGTAAGAACCATTGCAATATAACCCCAAGGATCAACTTTTCTGAGACGACAAGTTTCAATGACACTCAAAACAGAGCAGTAAGCTAAACTGCCTTCAGTAGTGCGAGTACCATAGCTAATACGTCGAGCAATAACGGCATGTCGTAAAGCCCGTTCAGCCTCATTATTGGTTGCTGGTAATTGCGGATGATAAAAACACGCAACCACAGCGTCCCAATCAGCTAAAATAACCACCGATATTTCCCTTTCTCATACCAGGGTGTTTCATCAAGGTGGATTATTTCTGACGATTGCAATTGTTCAATTAATTCCTCAACGACTGGGGAACAAGCTATTCCTACCTCTCGAATACATCTGTCGATTGTTCCGACTGACAGCGATACACCTACCCAATCGTTCAATAACTCTCTTATTTTCGGTCGGGACATACGGTATCGTATTGCAACAGAAGCAATAAACGTTGCCAGCATCGGACCGACAAGTCCATACTCCTGCAAGCTTAAATCTCTGCTTCTTCCTTCAACTACCGAAACATACCCGACTAAAGGCTTTTCTTTTGTTTGGTGTCCACAGGTGCAAGTCGCCTGATAGTAATGATGAAGCGTACACTTTACCTCAATTCCAGACTCTAATTTTTCCAGTTCCAATACGTAATAGCCCATGTGGGGTTTTGCTTGTTGGTCTATTTCTAATCCACTGTTACACGATGCACAAGTTTTTGGGTAATGGGATATGGTTTGGTTTGGCACTAAGGGTGCTGTCCGCCATATCCCCTTAGCCCCTGGTTGTTTTCCCGGCTTTTTTAGAGCGAATCCCTTACTTTTTGGTTTTTCCCTGGATTCGGAAACAACCTTATCTTCTTGCTTTGGTTCTGTTTGTGATTCTGAGTGCGGTGTTTGTTCTTCTTGGTGTAACCCTGATTTTTCCTTACTTTTGAATTGGTCTGATGATGGGGGTAAGGAACTATTGCTCGAATTTTGCTCTAATTTTTCTAGTTGCTCGACTGCTAGTTTATGAAGATTTCCCGCAACTTCCACCAATTTCTGCTTGTCCAGAGATTGGAAGTAGTCCCGGTTCATTTGTGCTAAGTCTTCTTTACTCAGTCGGTTCATGAGCTTTTGGTTTGCATTGCACAATGATTTTTTACATTACCATATGAACTACACCCCTAGTTTTACCTACACTGCAAACTCTTGTTTTAGGGGGGAAAGTGAAAAACTACTATAGAAGGTAGCATAAAACTATGAAATAATACCTCATCATTTTATGAGTGAGGTCAATATTCCAGAAAATACATCTCCAAAAATTATGATTAATTTTATAGTTTCCCAGCATCAAAATAACGTTATTGCAGATATCTCCACTAAGAACTGGCAAAAACTTTTGAGACTTGCCACCTTGATGGTAATGGCATTTGGTATTGCCCTGATATTTACTGTTAAACCAGCTTTTGGACAAGAAGTTGCCCAAAATGCCCAAGATTTTCATCCCCAAACATGGTTAAAAAATGCTTTACAGTGGGTTGAGGGTCTTGGTTCTGTGGGAGCATTAGCATTTATCCTGCTTTATATTCTTGCATCTGTAGCCTTCCTACCAGGCTCAATCCTTACTCTCGGTGCGGGCGTGGTTTTTGGCGTGGTTATGGGTTCGCTCTATGTCTTCATTGGTGCAACCATAGGAGCCACTGTCGCTTTTTTGATTGGACGCTATTTGGCAAGGGGTTGGGTTGCGAAGAAAATAGCAGAAAATGATAAATTTCGGGCGATTGATAAAGCTGTTGCTAGAGAAGGAATTAAAATTGTTTTATTAACCCGCCTGTCTCCTATCTTTCCCTTTAATCTGCTGAACTATGCCTATGGCGTGACGGGTGTTTCCCTCAAAGACTATGTTTTTGGCTCCATTGGTATGATTCCTGGAACAATTATGTATGTTTACATTGGTTCCCTTGCTGGTAGTATTGCCACAATTGGTACTGAATCTCAACCCGGGAACCCTGCTGTACAGTGGGCAATTCGCATTATTGGTTTTATCGCCACAGTTGCTGTGACAATTTATGTAACTAAGGTTGCTCGGAAGGCTTTAGAAGATGAAGTATTATAGTGTGTGCTCAAAATTAATTTGATTTCTCAAAAGACATCTCCAATAAATACCAAACCCCTGCTATCAAAAGCTTTCAGTCTGTAAATGCAACTATGATTTTTTCGCAATTAGATACGATAAAATAGGGATTTGATATATTTGATGATAGTAATAGGGCAAAAATATGTAAAATTCTGCACGAATTTTAGCCAGATGCCGAAAGATTTATTACATTTGGTAATATCAGCGCTTTAATTCTCAATCTTACTAATCCACAAACAGTCAGAATTACTTGCTCATATTTTTGAGGTTTAAGTCTAAATCTTTCTTGGACAACTCGGAATATCTTTACCGAACGGATTCGGTGTTCTACCAATACCCTTTTAGATGAAAATTTCTTATTTTGTTGTTTTTGTTCAACTGTTAACTTCCCATTTTTTGGTTTTTTAATTGGAGTGTCAATTAAATCTTCTCCTTGATAAGCTAAGTCACCTTTAAATCTTTGCTTTGGATGGAAATTATCCCTATTTTCTCGAAACAAAGTTATGTCATGTTTCGGTCCAGGCTCACCAGCCACGACATCAACAATATCACGAGAATTTGGCAGGATAGCCATTTGAGTTTTAAATGTATGTTTACATGCCTTTCCAGAGTAATATTTTTCCTGCTCTTTATTGTGTCCAGGTCTTTCCCTGACTTGCTCATAGCTATCTATAATTAATTCGTAGTCGGTTAAAATTTCTTGAACTGTTTCGTAGTCAGTATCATTTTTTTTTACTTGTTCAAGCAAACTAGAAGGTAATAAATCTCTTAACAATGGCAACCAATAGTGAAAAGTCGAATTTGCTGTTGATTCGCTGACTCCAAATTGAATACCAATCACTTGAAACGTCATCAGATGCCGGAGATAAACTAAAGTCAATATCACTTGTTCTTTAGTCGATAATATTGGCTGTCTTCCACCACCTTTTTCAATTAGTCTCACTTTTTTATTTTCTAGTAAAACTTGTTTCTCGTTATGCAAGATTTCTGCATTTTTAATCAGATTTTCTAGTTCAGTATAATTTAAACCAATTAATCGTTTTGTCTCTTGAGGATGCTCTTCGATGTAATTCAGTATATCGCTCATTTTTTTGTGCTAAAAAGACCCTATTATATTCTTTTACCACAAAATATTTATATTTTGGAGATGTCTAAAGTCATTTATAAAGTAAATATTAAGGATTGTCGCGCAGAGAGAAACCCGATTTCTCATCAAAACGTCAGATGGTGCTCGATACGTAAATCCAAGAAACCTGGTTTCTTGAGTCTTCAGGTTTAGTTTATACATAACCTCTAATCAATATTTTATTTAACTAACTGTTGCCAATTATGCTCAGTCGCTTCATCTGCTGGGAATAAACATTCAATTCGCAATTCCTGAAGCGTGATGTCATAGGGAGTTCCTAAGGTGGCAATTGTTGAGAAAAACTGTAATTCCAAATCATTTTTTTTGAGGTGAATGCTCAACAGCAAAGAATTTTGTGGAGTTTGATTTGGGGTTTGATTTGAGGTGTGCCAAATCTCAGAAACACCTGGATAACTCATAAGTTCCTTCAGCAAAGCAGTGGATAGTTCACTTTCCCCTTCTGCAAGTGCTTCTCGATGCAGTCGTTGCAGCAAATGCCTGGCAAAGTCCTCCCAACTGACAATGAATGGACGTAGTCCCTGGGAATGGAACACAACCCGCATTAAGTTGATTTTCCCATCCACATAGAAGGTTCTTTGCAGCTTATCTGCATCGATAAAAGTTGTGAGTAATCTAGTGCCTGCGTTGTTAGCCAGGATTAGATTCCAGTAGCGATCGACTACAATAGCTGGTAATGGTTCATGTTTTTGCAGCATGAAATCGATCGCTCTACGAATCGAGGTCATCTCCGGAGCCATGATATCGGTTTCGGTATGAATGGGGGCAAATCCTGCCGTTGTCAGCATCAGGTTTTGTTGCCTCAAAGGAATTTCCAAAACAGTCGCCAATTGCAGAACCATCTCCCGACTGGGTTTAGCTCGTCCTGATTCCAGAAAACTAATATGTCGCTGAGAAACTTGACTCATGACAGCTAAATCAAGCTGACTAAATCCCCGTTGATTGCGCCATTGTTTGAGGAGTGTTCCAAAGGATTGATTCAGGTTGGAATTGGCAACGGTTAAGGGCTGTTTCATGATGAGAATTATCTATGAATTAATAGTTTTTATTACCTGCCAGGTAATTGTTTTTATTATCTCTTCTTGTCACGATAGTGTCATACCAACTTTAGAGATAAAAACTCATGCTGCAATCAACTAATATCTCGACAAAAAATTCATTTAACTCCATAAAAACCTTCTATTTATTGTTAGCGATCGCAGGTTCTATTACACCTTGGTTCTGGTTGCTTCAAGACACAACAGCACTGCTTTCTCCAGCTTTGTTTCTGCAACGAGCTTTTGAGAATAATGTTGCTGCGGACATTACCAGTGATTTACTGATTAGTGCGATCGCATTTTTGGGTTTTGCGTGGGTTGAATTGAAACGTTTGGGAACTTCTCGCTTGTGGGCGATCGTCTATATTGGATTAACCCTGGGGATTGGACTGTCTTGTGCTTTACCCTGCTTCTTGTATCATCGAGAACAGATGATTGAAGGAAATATTTTGAGATAGGAATTACTATTACTAATAGTTAGAGAGGATACTCTCATGAAAATACCTTTTACTGGCGGTTGTATGTGTGGAAATGTCCGCTATGAATGTACGGCAGAACCAATTGTTATGGGTAATTGTCACTGTCGTGATTGCCAGCGAGCAACGGGTACTGCATTTGCTGCGGCAATGCTCGTACCTCTGAATGCAGTCACTGTAACCGGAGATGTGAAGTATTTCGATGTAATCGGCGATAGCGGCAGTATTGTCGGTCGTGGGTTCTGCCCAAATTGCGGTTCTCGGTTATTTAGTAAACCACCGATGCCAGGACTTATGGGTATCATGGCAGGTAGTCTTGATGAACCCAGTGAGTTTCAACCAGGAATCGACGTTTACACAGCTAGTGCTCAACCTTGGGATTGCATGAACCCAGATTTACCCAAGTTTGATAAGATGCCACCTTCCAGTAATGTCTAAACCGAAGCTTTTCAGTGAGTATCAATATTTGTTTGGCGTTGCTGAATTAGGGGATGATTTCGCCCCCTTTTATCACTTGTGATAAATCCGGGTAAGGCATCCACTGAGTACGGAAGCAAGTTCAAAAATCGAATGTTGTCCGCACCACTCCGACATACTGCGTATCATTGCTACTGTCGTTTTCTGGGTTAAGAATCATCCAAAAGCCAGGAGTCACAGAAATATTATCGTTCAGTCGCCAACGATAAAAAGCTTCGATGTGGTAAGAACTATCACCTTCTTCCCGTACATCACTGTGAGAAACACGGGGCGGTAAACCAAAGAGGATTCCTGGCAAATTCCCTTTACCACCGACATCAGGAAAGGACATACCAATTGCCCCAAAGCAGGCATTTGCATTGTCAGCACTATTCACAAACAGAGAATCAGTTCCCCCCCTACCATTGGCAATATCACTCAAACCAGAGTTTTTAGCAGTTGCCCAGATATAACCACCCCAACCATGCACCTGGAAGTTTGGGGAAAAGCGATAATATCCCTGGACACCAACAATGCTGTTAGACGTAGCAATACTATTACCAAAAGGTGCGCTAGATAAGGCACTACCTCTGCCGGCTGTGATATCTACAGTTCCACCAGGGTTGTAGCCATGAGAGTAGGCGACACCAATTGCCCCTTGCTTGCCGTAGTATGCTAGATGGGCTAGGGCGTTGTAACCACCATCAAATAAGCCATTTTTTGCTGTGGAATTATTGGGAGTGTTGGCTAAATAACCAAGAGTTAAAATCAAGTCTTCGGTGATTTTCCAGTTAGCAGCAGCACCACCGCCACCTCGCTCAAACAAAAGACTATTTTTGCCAAATAATGAGGGGATACCATTACCATCATCAGCGATCGTTGCAGGGGTTATGTTGTCTGTGATGTCGTTGTAGCCAATACCTGTAGAACCAACAACGAAGGAGAGGGAATCACTAACAGGGAAGTAGTAACGGACGTGGGGTACAAAAAGCTTATTATTGCTGTCGTTATCGAAGTTGAGGCGTGTCATCCCTGTACCTGTGGCTGCGGCAATTTGACTTGAGCCATTGGCATTGGCAAAGTTGCCAAATTCCAGTCGGACTCGTAATAAATCTTTGCCTGTGAAACTGCTTTCTAAATTGAGACGACCGCGAGTAGCAAAAAAGAGGTTGGTTTCATCGTCTGTACCTCCTACTTGATTGCCAAAGGTATCACTAACGGCGGTAATAATTTGAGCATTCAGCTTGGTAGTAGTGGAAAACTGCTGCTGTTCGAGTGTAGTTGTCCGTGCTTCTAAGTTATCTACCCTGCCTCGCAAAGTCGCTAGTTCTGTGGCAAAGTCTGTTTGTAATTTTTGCAACACAGCTAAATCTTCTTTTTTGACTAGATCACTAGTAGCTGTGGCGAGTAATTCATTGATGCGATCTAAACAAGCATTTAAACCGGCGGCAAATTCATAACGAGTTAACGCCCTGTTACCGCGATAAGTGGCATTAGGATAACCCGCAATACAACCGTAGCGTTCAACTAATGATTGCAATGCCTGGAATGCCCAATCTGTTGGTTGGACATCAGAGAACTGAGAAACAGAGGTGACTTGTCCTTGTAAAGTGTTAACTTTCATGTCTGCGGCAGCGGAATTATCTAAAGGTGCTGCCCAGACTGCGGGAGATGCCAATAATAACAGCGGAAAACTGGATAAAAGATATTTCAGCATCGGGTATAGGATGGTGTTTGACTAGATATGGTTAAAAATCTGCATGACAAATTAGAACTCTCTCGTTATATGTATCGGTTCTTGAGAGATTTCAGTTTCTAGAGTTGTTGTTGTTGAATCAGTAATTGATTCAGACAGAAATGCAGAGAAGAGAAGCAGAGTTATGCAGGTAGCAATTCTCTGCTTTCTGGATTTGTTTAGCGTCGGGAACGTCTGCGGAGTCTATCAATCATGACTGCGGCAATAATTACCAAGCCTTTAACCACAAGTTGCCAGAAGTAGGACATATTTAACAAGGTCAAACCATTGTTAAGAACGGCAATGATTAATGCTCCTAAAAGGGTGCCGCCAATTGTACCAATACCGCCTGTAAAGCTGGTTCCACCCAGAATCACAGCCGCGATCGCATCTAATTCATAACCCTGTCCTAAGATGCCTGTGGCACTATACAGACGGCTAGCACTCATAATTCCGGCTAAACCTGCTAATAATCCACTCACGCCATAAACAAATAGCAAGACACGATTGACTTTGATACCTGTTAATCTGGCGGCGCGTTCGTTACCACCAACGGCGTAAATTTGTACACCTAAAACAGTTTGGCGCAGCACAAACCAACTCACAGCTACAGTTAATAGGGCAATGATGACTAACCAAGGAACGGGGCCGACATAGCTATTACCTACCCAAGCAAAATTGATGTTCCGGTTAATAACTGTTGTGCCATTGGCAACCAAGAATGCTGCACCTCGTAAGGCAGTTAGTGAACCCAAGGTGACAATAAACGGCGGCACATCCATAAAGGTAATCAACGCGCCGTTGAGTAAACCCAAAAGTAGCCCTGTCAGTAAAGCCGCCGGCACAGCAAACCAACCTAAAGCCGGTAGCAAAGAGACTAATACTGCAACTACGGCAGAAACAGCCAAGATTGAACCCACGGAAAGGTCAATCCCACCAGTGAGAATCACAAAGGTCATCCCGGTTGCCAGGACAATATTAATTGATGCCTGACGTAAGATATTGACGGCGTTACCTGCTGTGAAAAAGTTGGGACTCAGCAGGGAAAATAAGATACAGATGATTACCAGAATTGGTAAAATACCGGCAACTTGCAAGAAATTATTGATAGATTTACGCCGACTTGCTGCGGAATTTTGGCTAGGTCTATTGTTGACAGGTCTTAAGGTTTGACTCATGATGCTGTTACCTCCGATGCTCCAGTTGCATAGTGCATAATGTTTTCTTGGGTGATTTCTTTGCCTGGGCTGTCGTCGAGTTCGCCGACTAATTGCCCTTCGCGCATGACTAAAACGCGATCGCTCATACCCACAATTTCCGGTAATTCGCTGGAAACCATGAGAATGGCTACCCCTTGGGCTGATAAGTCGCTAATAATTCGATAAATTTCGCTTTTAGCGCCAATATCTACGCCCCTTGTTGGTTCATCTAGCATCAATACTCTGGGATTAATGGCTAACCAACGTGCCAGCAGGAGTTTTTGCTGATTACCACCGGAAAGATCCACGGCTCTAATTTCCAAATTCGCCAAGCGGATATGGAAGTTTTCTACCGCATCTGCGGCAATTTTATTGACTGAAACCCAGTTAACAATGCCACCTTTGGCATCTTGTTTGAGTCGATTCAGTCCAATATTCTTGCGGGAACTCATCTCCAGAAATAAACCTTGGTCTTTGCGGTCTTCGGGGACGTAGCCAATCCCTGCGGCGATCGCATCACTGGGTGAATGAATCTCTAATTTTTTGCCATTTAGGAAGACTTCACCGCTAACTTTGCGATCGGCACCAAAAATCAACCGGGATACTTCTGTACGTCCAGCGCCCACTAACCCAGAAAGTCCAAGAATTTCGCCCGCACGCAGTTGAAAACTAGCTGGTTGCACCTTGCGCCCATCACTAATATTTCTGACTTCCAACACCACTGCACCAGGACTTTTTTGCCGTTGATGTTCGTAAAAGTCCTGCATCGAACGACCGACCATCATTTGTACCAATCTCTGCGGCGAAATTTCTTCACGGGTCAGACTGCCAATATATTGACCATCACGTAGCACACTAATTCGGTCAGCCAAGGCATATATTTCTTCCATGCGATGACTGATATAGATAATGGCAATGCCATCGTTGCGGAGTTTGCGAATTACTTCAAACAATCGCTCAGTTTCATGGTCAGACAGTGCGGCTGTTGGTTCATCCATTACCAAAATCCGGCTTTTGTCCTTCAGCGCCCTGGCGATTTCTACTTGTTGTTGTTCAGCGATCGCTAATGTACCAACAATAGTTTGTGGTGTAAAAGTCGCCCCCAAACTGTCTAGCACTTCCTGGGCTTCGAGTTCCATTGTTTTGCGGTCTAAAAATTGACCTCGCTGCAACTCGCTTCCCATAAACATATTTTCAGTTACGGTTAAATTGGGTGCAACGTTCAACTCCTGATAAATCAGGTTAATACCCGCTTTGCGTGCTGTACCCGGATCGGTAATTTTCACAGGTTGACCATTGATGCGAATCTCACCTTCATCGGCAATATAAGCCCCAGCGAGAATTTTCATTAATGTGCTTTTACCTGCGCCATTTTCACCCATAAGGGCGTGAACTTCTCCGGGATAAATCGTGAGATTTACACCTTGCAAAGCTGCAACACCATGAAATCGTTTCGCAATTCCCTGCATTTCTAGTACAGGGGTGGCAGTTGCCGCCGGAGAAAAATCTGTTTTAATATTTGTTGTCATAAATTTCAGTGCTGAATTAAAAGTGCTGAGTGCTGAGTGCTGAGTGCTGAGTGAAGGATAATAACTATTACCTCCTGCCTCCTGCCTTCTGCCTCCTGCCTCCAAAACTTACCAACCTGTTGATGTACTAACGTTCTCTTTGGTAATCAACTTGGCGGGAATCAAAATATCGGGTGATGCGGGTTTTTTGCCATGTAAGATATCGTTGCCAACCTGAACGGCTTTTTGCGTCATGCCTCTGGGATTTTGAGTAGCAGTTGCCGCATATAAGCTATCGTTAGACGCGATCGCTTCAATTGCTTCTGGCGCACCATCTACTCCCACAATGAAAAATTCCTTACGTTTGGCTTGGTTGGCGGCTAAATCGACTCCCACACCACTAGGATCATTGATCGCAAAAACAGCATCAATTTTGGGAAATGTTACCAGGATATCGCTCATCACTCTGAGTCCACCATCCCGGCTACCTTCTGCGTTCTGGTCTTTAGAAAGAATTTTGATATCGGGATATTTGGCAAACACTTTCAAGCAGCCATCAACTCGCTGAATGACGGAAGTGACTGGCGGCCCGTTGACTATAACTACATTGCCTTTACCTTTGAGGCGATCGACAATATATTGACAACTAATTTCTCCCGCTTGCACGTTATTCGTGGTGACGGTAGCATCCACATCTGCGTCTACGCCTGTGTCTACCGCAATCACAATCTTGCCTGCTTTTCTGGCTTGCTCAACTGCTGGTCTAATGCCTTTCGAGTCAGCCGCATTGAGAATAATAATGTCAGTATTTGCCGCAACGAAATTTTCAATTTGGTTAAATTGCTGGTTGAGGTCATAGCCGCTAGAAACTACAGTGACTCTGACATCATTCCCACCAATTTTTTTCGCTTCTTTTTCTGCGCCTTGAGCCATGACGACGAAGAAAGGGTTACTTAAATCGCCCAGAGTTACGCCAACAGCTTGTAATTTAACATTGCGATCGCCTACGACGGGGCGTAGCCCATCGCCATTGTTGCTCTGCGTAGTTGTGTCAGTAACATTTTTTGTATCAGTGTTAGTGGCTGTGTCGCCATTGGGAGAAATGTTTGTGCAGCTTACAAGAGTACCACTAACAATACTTAATAAAGTTGCTGCAACACCTGTGGTAAAAGGAATTTTTTTCACATTCATCTATATCCTAGTAACGCATTTAAATTCGACAAAAATCAGCAGAATATCAATCACGCCTGATGTGAATTAGAAGCGTCTTTTAACCCATAAAAGGTTCTAGATTTGTCCAAAATAATTGTTTGGGACTATCTACGAAATTACAACGTTTCCTACATGTAATTCACATTAGATGTAAATCTTTAAAGTCATCACCATCTGAAGGTGTAGACTATGGCTTGGTCATTGTAAGTTTTATTAAACATCTTGTTTGTTAGACTTTATGCACACCTGTGCATAAGTGCTAATTTTTATTCTTGCACACCTGTGCATAAAAAATGTGTTAAGTTTATTTACGTTAATGACAGCTGTGCTGAAATATGAGTAAACGCAAAATTTCTATTGAAGATATTGCTCGCCAAGCAGGTGTTTCTCACTCTACGGTTTCACGCGCTTTACGAGACAGTCCTCTAATTAGTTCCAAGGTGCGGGAGGAAATCAAAAAACTAGCTCAGGAGATGAACTATGTGCCAAATGCGATCGCGCAAAGTTTACAAAATCAGCGAACTTATACCGTTGGGGTAATTGTCACTTCTATTGCCGATCCCTTTTTTGGCGAGCTAGTACAGGGAATTGAAGAGGTTGCGAAACTTGCAGGCTTGAATGTTTTGTTAAATGCTTCTCACGGAGACTTTGAGCAAGAAATAGCAGCTATTGAGAATTTTCATTATCGGAGAGTAGACGGAATTTTGGTAGCTGACTCACGAGTGAGTAAACAGTATACGAAGCAGTTAACCCAATTTACTGTGCCAACAGTTCTGATTAATATTGAGACTGAAGATCAAGGTGAAACATTTCACTCAGTAGCCATAGATGATCGTTTAGGTGGCACTTTAGCGGTAGAACATCTAATAGAGTTGGGGCATAGTGCTATTGGCTATCTAGGTGTGGGTGATGGTAGCAAAGCAGCCCAACAGCGTCTAGAAGGATATCGCATGGCTCTTACCCAAGCAGGTTTACCACAAAATCATAATTGGGTGGCAATTCCTGAGCAAGACAATCAAACAATCAACGATATCGATATCGGCAAAAAAATGCTACCTCAACTAATCGACGCTGGGGTAACTGGGATATTTTGCTACAACGATATGGTGGCGGTTGGCGCTCTTTTGGCTTGTAAAGAACTAAATATTTCCGTACCGCAAGATTTAAGCCTAGTGGGATTTGATAATATTGCTCTGAGCAGTTACGTTACCCCACCACTGACCACAGTCAGCCAACGCATGGTAGAAATGGGTAATGCTGCTATGAATATGTTGCTGGAGTTATTAGAAGGCAAAACTGTAGAGAATCTCCTTTTATCTCCTTTTTTAGTCAAAAGAAGTAGTACTAACCCAAGTTGCGTGTTGCTTCCCTGGGGGTAGGCGCAGAGGTATCATGGTTTGTCACTTGAGCATTTTATATTGAATTGTCATAAATTCAAAATACCCGAATTATTCAATAATTCGGGTATCAGCAGGATTAAATTATAGAGCGATCGCTGTAGTGAACCGTAGGTTTATCGCCTTTACAAAACTCCACATTAATTGGGTGGGTCTAAACGATTCACAACTGTCGCCCATAAAATCATCGGGGAACCGACACCCAAACAGAATAACCATTGTTGCAAGCTTAAGGGTGCTGTTTCAAACACATCATTAATTAATGGCACATGAGCGAAGATAATTTGTAAGATAATTGCGCCGACAATGCCAAATCCAATGGCAGGAATATCTACATTCTCTTTCATTGTCCCGTCCATTTTGGCAATGAGATTGGGGACTAACTGGCTAATACTCAATAGATAAAATATTCGTCCCGCAATCAGAGAGTTAATCGCCATTGTTCTGGCTAAATCTATATTGCCTGTTGTTTGGCGGATGTATTCAAAAACCCCGAATATAACAATCCAGTTAAATAGAGAAATTGCTAAGATTCGCTGTATCCGACTACCTGATAGTAACGGTTCGTTGGGGTGACGCGGTGCTTGCTGCATCACATTTTGTCCTTTGGGTTCAAATGCCAAAGGTACTGTCATAGTGATGGAGTTCAACATATTTAACCAGAGGACTTGTAAGGATAAAATTGGTAAGTCTCTAGCCAATAATGTACTAATTAAAATCGTCATTGATTCCCCACCGTTGACAGGGAGAATAAAGCAGATTGCTTTTAAGAGGTTTTTATAAACTGCTCGTCCTTCTTCTACAGCTGCTTCAATGGAGGCAAAATTATCATCGGTGAGTAGCATATCTGAGGCTTCTTTGGCGACTTCTGTACCCGCGCCACCCATTGCAATCCCGATGTCTGCTTGTTTTAAGGCGGGTGCATCGTTAACACCATCCCCAGTCATAGCGACGACTTCGCCTTTTGATTGTAAGGCTTCGACTAGACGTAGTTTTTGTTCTGGTGCAACACGGGCAAAGACCACACCTTCCTCCGCAACTTGAGCGAGTTCGGTTTTATCCATCTTGGCGAGTTCTGCACCTGTGAAAGCGAGAACTGAGCCGTTTTTGTTGATGCCCATACGACGAGCGATCGCCTGTGCTGTGATAGCATGATCTCCTGTGATCATCTTCACTTGAATTCCGGCGGTTTGGCAGGCTTGCACCGCTTTAATTGCACTCTCACGGGGAGGATCAATCATCCCCTGTAAGCCTATGAAAATTAACCCATCAGCGATATCTGCATGATCTACGTCATTTTGTTCATTGTCTACAAGCTTTTTGGCTAAGGCTAACACCCGTAAGCCTTGGCGCGCCATGATGTTGACTTCCCGTTCAATGGTGGTTTGTTTTAAGGTTTCCACACAATCCAAGGGACGGGGTTGTCCGTCGGTATTTAACATCAGGCTACAGCGTTGGAGAATCGCTTCTACAGAACCTTTGACATAAATCACCTTGCCGGTGGGTGTGTTGTGCAAGGTTGCCATGTATTGATAATCTGATTCAAAAGGAATCCCATCTAGCCTTGGCATTTGCTTGAGTAATGTGGGCTGGCTAAAATTGGCTTTATTCGCTGATGCAATTAACGCCCCTTCTGTGGGGTCTCCCAGCACTACCCATCTACCATTTTTCGTTTCTAAGTGGGAATCGTTACAAAGTAACCCAGCTATCAAACATTCTTGTAGACCTTTCTCTCTGTTTAAATCTACAGGCTGTTCATCTCTGAGGATTTCCCCATCAGGCGCATAACCCACACCACTAACTGTATATTGATGTCCTCCCGCATAGATGGCTTGGACTGTCATCTGGTTTTCTGTCAAAGTCCCGGTTTTATCGGAACAAATCACAGTTGCACTACCCAAGGTTTCCACAGCCGGTAATTTGCGAATAATGGCATTCCGTCTCGCCATGCGGGAAACACCAATCGCTAAGGTAACAGTTACTACTGCTGGTAATCCTTCCGGGATGGCACTGACTGTTAAAGTTACGGCTGCTTCTAAGGCTTCGTTAAAGCCCCGAAAACTTAACCCCACAACAAAGCAGAGTGTAGCTAGCCCTAAAACCATGTATAGCCAATTTTGGCTAAATTTGTTAAATTTCCGCGTTAATGGTGTGGAAATGTCTGTATGCTGCTCCATTAACTGGGAAATCTTCCCTGTCTCTGTGTTATTTCCTGTAGCGACAACTACGCCAGCCCCTTGTCCGAAGGTGACAAAGCCGCCAGCATAGGCCATGTTTTTTCGTTCGCCTAATCCTATATCTGGCGTTAAAACTTGTGTATGTTTTTCTACAGCCACAGATTCACCAGTCAAGCCAGACTCATCAATTTGCAAGTTTCGCGCTTGAATGAGGCGTAAATCGGCGGGGACTTTATCGCCGGAAGTCAACAGCACCACATCACCAGGAACCAATTCCCGTGAGGGGACGCAAATTTTCTGCCCATCGCGGATGATGGTGGCTTCTGTGGTGATGGCTTTAGCTAAAGCAGCGATCGCACTTTCGGCTTTTGCTTCTTGAATAAATCCGATAATGGCGTTGGTGGTGGTAACTCCCCAAATTACCCCAGCGTTGACAAGGCTACCACTCAACGCTTTGACCAAACCTGCACACAACAAAATAATTAATAGCGGCTGGTTAAATTGCAACAGAAACTTCAACCACCACGGCTTACCTTTCTTTCCAGTCAGTTCATTCGCACCGCCACTAGTTAACAGGTGTTGTGCTTGGGTGTCACTTAAACCTATCTCTGCATCAGTTTGCAAACGGGCGATCGCTTCGGATATCTCTAAGGAATGCCAAACAGTAGGCTGTTTCTCTCCTGGTGCAACGGTAGCTACAGCTTGAACCATAATTATTAATTTCTTCTAAAAAGTGTTATGAACACACTAACACTAATAAATAGTGCTAAAAAGTATTTATTACTAATAAAATCTGATACTTATCATTATTTACCCCAATAGGTGACAAAAAATCGAGTATGCTTTCCTTTACAGTGAGGATTGAACCCGAAGGTGTAAAACTTGTGAGTCTGGATTTGTCTACTCCATTGCAATTAATTGGGCGATCAATGGAGTTTCAGCGCGTTGTCGAAGTGCTGGCCCAGGATGGTGACTTGTTAATTACCGGAGTACCTGGTAGTGGCAGGCGTACTTTAGTGCGGTGGGGAGTGACAGAAGTGAGAGCGATCGCTCTAGATATTGACTGCATCCGCGCCACAGATGGAGAGCGATTTTTACAGTTACTCACAGAAGCAATTAACCAAAATTGGCAAGCAGAAAAAATCCAAAGTTGGGTTGATAAAAATGCCAAGGAATTTTTTACTTTTCATCCAGAAACTAAACTTAAGTTATTACGTTCCCTCAGCCAAAAACAAATCTGGCAAGCGTTTGAATTATTGTTAGAATTGCCGCAAATTATGGCGGTGGATTTAGACAAACGTTTAGTCTTAATTTTGCAAAGTTTTCCCCACATTCGTTCTTGGGATCGTAACGGTTTATGGGAGGTTTCATTCCGACGGAAAATTAAAGAACATACCCATGTAAGTTATGTACTGATTGCAACTATTGCCGAGACAGGGAATTATTCAGACGAAAAGAATTATCCTTTAGAAACAATCCAATTACCTCCCCTAAATCGAGATGTATTGGCAGTATGGGCGAGGGAAATATTACATGGTTCAAAACTCACATTTGATTCCCGTTCTCAAGCATTACAATTATTTTTAGATGCTGTACAAGGTCATATTGGTGATGCGATGGCAATAATTCGCCGTCTACAAACTTTATGTGTTCCTGATAGCTTAGTTACCGAGGAAAATGTGCAACAAGCCATTGAAGGATTACTCAAAGATTTATCAATGACCTATGAATCTTTATTGATGTTGCTACCAGCAAATCAAGTACATATTTTGGAATGTTTAGCTTTATATCCCACAGAGAAACCCCAAAGCAAGGACTATATTCAAAAACATGGTCTTTCTAGGGGCGGTAGTCTCCAAGGTGCGCTGACAGGATTACATCATAAGGGTTTAATTTATGGTGCAGAACAAGGTTATGTCTTAGCAATGCCATTATTGGCTTTGTGGCTGCGTCAGAGATTGGGTTAAGCTAAGCTTCCCCGTCAATCGACTAATGATTGAGAGGTATTTACTCAACAACATTTCTCGCCGCCGCTCGCACAATGCGATTTGCATCTTCCTGTAGATACTTGCGAATGGGGGATGGGGTATGAGGGTTTTTCGCCACTGCATATCTTTCTAACCAAGACGACGAACGAAAATACTGTGCCAGTATTTCACCAGATGTCAAAGGATGTAATAATACATAAAAGCGAGATAGAGAGTGGTATTTGTGGAGATACTGTCTCAAATACAAACTAGCTTTTTCTGGATAACGTGCGATCGCGGTTTTCATAGCATTAATATGTATTTGATTAGTCCAAGTATTTTTACTGATAAACTCCTCTAAGATGTTCATAGGTGTATCTAAATTTCTAGCGACTGCAAGCTTCACAGCCTGATGTTTATCGTTGGCTAATTTTTCTAATAACGTAATAGGTGTATATTTTGTCGATATTTTCTCTGCATTTTTACTCACAGAGCTAATCGCCTTTTTGCCATCAAACAACATTGCCGCTTGGGGATGCAAAGCCACGCTTTCACGAATCAAAACCCATTGACTCGTACTTAATTCCAGTAATTTGTTGGCAGGAATATCAGGATTTTGCACAGCCTGCCATTGCTGCAAAAATTCCCCCAAGTCATTATTTTTGCTGTGTTTTACAGTTTGCAGTACATTCGCCAAAGCCACACGTCTAACTTCTGGATTTTTATCCTGCAATAGCTTCTCAAACAAACTGGCATCCAAATTTGGATGTTGCGACAATAAACGGCGTAAGCGAAACGAAGCACTAGCAGCAAACTTCCTTAAAACTGATATGGGAAGATTGGGATGTCGTGTTAATGCAATCCGGATATCAAGCTTACTAATTTCGGCACATTTTTCCAGCAAAGAATCAGGAATGTTGGTATTTATAGCTAGCTGTTGAGCTAAGTTTTCTGAGGCTAATTGTGGAATTTCATAACCATCTTGTAAAGCTAATTCAATCAAAACTTCGATAGCTGTCTCTGGATTACTGGCAAGAGATTTTTCATTATGAGAAGCTGGCGAAGGAAAATGATTTTTTGGCGGTAACGAATTTAATAACTGCTTCTGTTCCAGAGTTTTACCAGCTTGTACACCCACATAAGTCAATTTATCTGTTTGCAAATATCCCAAAATATTATCGGGAGTGCTGTAATTTTCAGCGACTGAATAACGCACTCGACTAACTTCATCAAAAGCTAACTTCGTTAATATAGAGATTGGCGTATTGGGATTGCAGACAACATGCTGACGCACACTACTATCGGCATCGGATGCCAATTGTAATAGTATTGCTTCCGTTATTCTTGGGTTTTGTGCCACATGCTTACGCACATAAGCATCCTTATCATTCGCCAAATGTGCCAATATTTCTACAGGTGTTTGCGGATTTTCTGCCACCCCAACACGCACATAATAATCAGCATCGCGTACCAATAATTCTAAAATTGCTGAAGTTATATTTGGATGTTTGGCAATTTCGCGACGTAAATCTCGACGCAAATCTGTTTTTTTATCTTGTAACAACCGCACCAACAAAGAGGCAGGTGTTTGGGGATTTTTCGCAACCGCAATGCGTACTCCCAAACGTTTATCCTGTGCAAGCTCTTCCAATACCTGCATCGGCACATGGGGATTTTTTGCAACCATCGCCCGAATTTCCCAAGCTTTTTTAGTGGCGAGTTTAGCTAACACCTCCGGTGGTGTATGGGGATGACTTGCCACACCGATAAGGGTGTGTTCCCATTCCCTAGTGGCAATTTCACTTAATTTTGTGGCGGAAGTTTGGGGATTGGCGATCGCGGCTTTATATTCGTGAAATAATTGGAATATAGGATTAGGTGTGCTGGGGTTTTGAAAAACTGTGCGACGAACCCAAGCATCTTTATTTCCTGCAAGTTTTTCTAAAATATGTACAGGTGTATTGATATTGCTCGCCACAGCAATCAGAATTTTTCTAATTGCTGTCTTGGGATTTTTTAACATTGCTTCGATAACATGGGCTGGAGTATCGGGGTGACGAGCAATCTGGGCTAAACTATGACGATGGAGAGATGGTAGAAAACTATCTGGGATAATACCCATTTGCCACAAACTCGTTTCGTAAAACTGTTCTTCATGGATGCAATCTTTGAAAAGTTGACGTTTGTGGAGAATTGAGGAGACAAAATCATCCCATCCTGTAGTCATTTCCCCCGCCCAGTTGACATGTAACTTCGCCACATGGGGTACACGGGAAGTTATCCAATGTTTACTTGCTTCATCAATCAGCCTTTGTAAATCCCATTGATTCACTTGTGGATTCATTGCTAAAGCATAGAGAATACTGGTACGTCGGCTAGTTAAACCCCATTGTATAAAAGCATCAGGTATAGTTGGTAATTTCAATAAACTAGCCTGTGTGTCTTCGGGCATATCTGCTAATAGGTTGGGATTTTCCAACAGCAGTAGCGAAAAAACTGGATTTTCTAATAACTCTTGTGGAAACTCTGCCCCTAATTGGAATAAGACATCAGTGGGAGTGTTGGGATTACTAGCAACTGCTTGGCGTGTTTCTCTATCATCGCTAGTGCTTAACTCGTGCAATAATTCCGGTATTGCACAAACATTGGTAGCCACAATTCGCCCTAATTTGACATTCATCCAGGCTAATTCTTGTAAACGTTGAGATGACGTGTTTTCGCTTGCTGCTTCTTGCACGAGTGTAAGTAATGTTGAAGAATTAACCATAGCGAAATTAAGGTGAATAACGGCAAGTAGTTATTATTAAAATGTCATATATTTATCGAAATCACCTTTGTGTTTTCACTGAAATAATTGTCTTTTTAAGCAGATAAATTCCTGATGGCTTTTGGGTATATTTTACTAGCTTTTTGCAGATTATTTTTCTGGAATAGAGGTGTAAGCTTATGTAAAATTAAAGTAAATTTAGTATTTTCTATTTTGATTATGTCAATTAAAAGATTTTATCTAAAAAGAGTTTTCTTCATCATCATCAAAATAATAATCTTCTAACTTTTGTCGTAACTGTAATGCGGCAACAAATGCGATCGCATCATTTGTGTCATGAATTAATATTTTTAATGTGCTTTTAGAAGTATTAGGATTCTTCGCTACTGTTAAACGAATTTCTGTCACTTCATCACTAACTAATTTTGCTAAGAAATTTTGAGGAGTGTAATGATTAGCGGCAACAGCAAGACGAATATTTGCATTTGAATGATTGATAGCCAAATCAACAAATGTCAAAGGTAACTTAATTTGCTGAATAATATTCATATCCAGTGCAATCAAACTATTAAATATAGTCTCTAGACTCTCTGAAGAAAGACAAGGGTTTTCAACAGATGCCATTCTCACCATTCCACATTTATCTCTGGCTAGCATCTCTAAAGTCTCTAATGGAGTACGCTCATTAGCTGCTACCTTGCTGCGAACATTCTCATCTTCATCTTGGGCAAGTTTTTCTAAAGTTTCTGATGTGGTGGTAATATTCTCAGCTACAGCAATCCGAATCTTATAGCTGTTATCTACTGCTAATTGGGCTAGAGAATAACTTGGTGTTTTGTGGTTTTCTGCAACTTTATAGCGCACATCTTCATCTACATCTGCTGCTAAATAAGCTAATATATGAAATGGTGTTTGAATACTAGTAGCAACAGATTCACGAATTGATTCTTTGGGGTGACGAGATGCCCACTCGACAAAAAATAACGGTAATTCGTCATTAAAAACAAATGGATTATTACTAACTAGTTCGTTAAGAAAGTTAGGATTTTCCAATAAAATTAATTCTAATGCTGGATTATTTAAAACATGATTAGGAAATTCATAAAAACACTCTATCAAGATATCTGGTGGTGTATTGGGATTTCGGGCAACCGCATTACGAATTGTTTTGTTACCCTTGCGTACAATCTCCCGCAAACGTTCTGTTGGCGTGTTTTCATCTAAAGCTTCTTCGAGAAGAGGATTATTTTTAGGACTCATGATTTTGGTTTATATAGATAAAAATATATGGAGTAAATTCAGTAAATATATTTGCGTAAATATATCGATGTTCGTATCCCCGATTTCTGAAAGAAGTCGAGCATATTAACTTGATGAATAATTCGCAAATGCGATTGTTTAATTCTGTGGTGTCAAGAGAATATACAGAGAGATGTTTTTCCCCACAAACTAAGCCTTTTAGGCACGTTGTATGCCCCACATTAATATCAGGAGAGCTACCCAATATTTTGCAAATTGGGATGCTCCAATATCCAGTCGATAAATAGGTGCAAAAAAATATATATTGTCATTATGAGTACAATGACATTTGTGTAATTAATCCTGCTTACCTATTGAAACTGGTATTTATATAATTCCCAAATGTTGATTGAGATTACTCGCTAACACATATAAATTGAAAAATTTCTGTAAATATTCGGAAATATTCAGCTTAATAACCGCACCGTTTCCCCAAATGGGAACTGCTCCAGTGCCAAACCACCAACTGTCACTACCCACAAAGTTGGTAATTCTGGGGTGACAACCGGGAAATCACCATATCCATCAGTTAAATAGACACACACAGCTTGACTGTGTCCATCCCAACGTTCCTGCACCTGGTTGAAGAAGGGTACAAATGATGTCCCACCACCACCTTGAGGACTTGGTAATGGGCTGTCAGCATCAATTTCATAGGGACCATAGACATCAGCATCTATGTAATATAATTCACATTTTAAATGGGGATATGAGCGCAAAATACCGCTAACTTCGCTCAAAAACAGCCGTAATTCCTCCGCATCAATTGAGCCACTAGTATCAATAGCAACATAAACCATTACAGATTCACCTTGCAGCGTTTCTAAATACAAACCACGTCCCACAAAGCGACGATCAAATCCAGTAAAATCAGTAGGTGTCTGGACTAAATACCGCCATAGGTAAGCACGCCAATCTATTTGTGGGGATGTCACCTTACCTAATTCGCGCTCTATACCTGCGGGAAGTGTACCTTGTTTCGTGGTACGGGCAATGACTGCGGCTTGTTGTAGCGCATTCTGCCAATACGCCTCTAATGCAGCCTTACGGGTTTCCGATAAGCTATCATCCCCATCATCTAGAGAATTTCCCGGTGCATCCACCAAATCGTCATTCCCTGAACTTGCCCACAAACACTTATATTTCTCGACATCTTTTAAGAGAATTTCGTAGATTTCCTCAACGCTGAGATGTTCGAGTTCTTCGTCGCGTAAACCACCTTGGGGTAACTCAACAGCCCCTTGCTGAAGGATAATACCGTTAGTGACAATATCTGCGGCAAAATTCCATAATTGAGCATCTCGCACACCTCTTCTGGGTACATGGAGTAATGCCGCATGGAGTACCTCATGTAGCAATAATCCATCTTGTTGTGCAGATGTTAATGAGAGTAAAAATTCAGGATTGAAGTAAATATTTCTACCATCAGTTGCCGCAGTTGCATATTTTTGAACTGGGATAAAGCGGGCATATAATGCTAAAGTTGCAAAAAAGGGTGATCTAACTCGCAACCGTACAAGCGAAGCCGCAATAATTTCTGAGATATCTTCTGTCATGAGCAGTTGGAGATAAGAGCTAGTACCAAAAATCAACCTGAATAATTGTGAAGATTATTCTTGTATTCTTGAATAAATTTTTCTAAGTTCGGGTCTGCTTTCGCTAATATAGCTAAAGACCCTAATTGTCCTTTATTACGCATGACAGGCAACAAATCCTGGATAAAAAACTGTACCCATTCTGTTGTTGTTTTGCCATTTAACCATTTAAAAGCGTTATACGCCTGATTCCCATTGGCTGCACGTACTGTCAAACCAATAACCGTCGCATACCGAGAACTGGGTTCAGTCGGAAACTTAACTTTAGCCCCATTCCCTTCAAGAATTGATACAAGATTGGGTAGACTTTGATACACCTCCAAATAGGCAATAAATTCAGCAGTTGCAGCCATACCTACCGCCGGGGCAATATCTAGTCCAGCATAATGTAATGCACTTGCCATTTCCCAAGAACGAGGTGTGGGGAATGCAGGTTGTTGGGGGTCAATTTTATGCAGTAATGTGGAACGGAAAGACAGAAAAGCGATAATTTGCTCGTGTAAACCTTTTTCTAAGGCATAGACTTTGAAGCTATCAAAATCCGATTGGACTTCGAGGTGCAAAAACCGATTTGCCAAAGGAGCTGGCATATCGAATACGGCGGCTCTATCTTCTTTGCGATTCCCAGCAGCCCAGACAAACCATCCTGAGGGGACAATATAACTTCCGACTTTCCGATCTAAAATTAATTGTTGTGCCACTCCCTGCATCGCTGGTGGTGCCATATTTAATTCATCGAGGAATAAAATTCCCTTGCCAGCACGGGGCAGAAATTCGGGGGGGAACCACTTAGAAATACCATCTTCGGCAACAGGTAAACCGCGCAAGTCGGTGGGAGCAAGCTGGGATAAACGCACATCGACAAAATCGATTTCCTGTTCTTGCGTAATTTGCATAACTATGCTGGATTTGCCAATACCAGGAGGTCCCCAAATCATAGTACTAATTTGCAAATTTTTCGCAATTAAATGGTTTAAATAGGTTTTAAGTTCGCTGGGAGTCATTAATTTGAGGGTTTAAATTAAGGATTTTTAGTAATTACAGTGATTTGGTCTTAGTATTCCCCATCCTTCAGTCAAAATACGCGATCGCATATTTTGAGCGATCGCACTCCTACATCCTAAAATATCTGGAAGTATCATCTAATCGGCTCTTAGTCGCACTTTTACGGTATCCCATCTACAGCACTACAGCCTACTTCTCATGTTGGATGTCATAAATCAACATTTTTTCAACTGCGTCATTGTCACCACCATCTCATCAACTGCTTGGCGCAAAACTCTTGCCGGTTGTTCGCTTTGATTGACAATAATGCTAAAAGCCAAGGGTTCGTAATTAGGCGCGTTTAAATATCCTGATAGTGAAACAACACCACCAACTGTACCCGTTTTTGCTACCACTATGCCCTCAGCAGGAGTACCGCGAAATCTATTTTTCAACGTCCCTGTTCTTCCTCCCACGGGTAAGGATGCCCGAAACGCTGAGGCAGTTGGAGATTTTGCCATACTCTGCAAAAGTTGTACCAACGCCTCTGGACTAATCAAGTTTTTGCGCGACAAACCTGAACCATCAACGATGAAATAACTCGTGGCATTTACCCCTATCTGGGTTAAAGTCCTCTTCAACACTTCCAAACCAACAGCAGAACTAGCTTGTCTAGGTTTTCTCGCCTGCTTAACTGCCATGATATTTAATACCGACTCGGCAAACAAGTTATTACTATCAACATTGGTAATTTTTATAAGTTCTGCAAGTGGTGGAGACTGAATTGCTGCAACTTCAGTTTGCGTACTACCACCATTTAATACTGCCGTTGTCCCTAATTTTATACCTTCCTTTGCGAGGGCAACCCGGAAGCGACGTAGGAAAAAATAATTGGGGTCAACTACAGGTAAATCCACAGCCAAAGGGTTAGAATTGGCTTTAAGTTGTCCCTGAATTTTGAGAATATTTCCTGATAAGTCACGAGTCACAGAAAGGTCGGTTTCTTGGTCATTCGCTACAGTTGTAGATTGGTTGAGAACACGCCAAATAGAGGCTTCGTTGGGATCAGCCCAGGAGATTTTTAAGGGTCTGCCAACGCTTTGGGGTAAGAGTTTGATGGTAAATATATTTTCGTTAACGATGAAACTACCCACAGGTGCGCCATAATCTGACTGTAGGTCTTCCCATTGCCAACTTGGCTGCACGACATCACCTTGAACATAACTATCATCAGCAATTAATTTTTTGATTTGGGTAATCCCTTTTGCCTTCAGTTGCTTAGCTAAATTTGCCAGTTGAGCATCGGTAATACTGGGGTCTCCCCTACCCACAACCCTCAAGACTCCCGGCTCTTGCTGATAAATTGATGTACGGATGCGAAAGTTGGCACCGAGTTGCTGCAATGCGGCGGCGGTGGTGAGTAATTTCGTATTTGATGCGGGGATAAAATATTTATTGGCATCCCGACTGTAGAGAGTTTGCCCAGAATTGAGGTTTTTTACCAAAATACCCCAACGCACACGGGTAAAGAGAGAACGGTTGGCGATCGCATCTATATTACTCCCTAATTGTGCGGGACAAATAGTTTGAGTTGGTTGGGTTGGTGCGATGGGTATGGGTGTTGCGGTTGGGGCGGTTTGGGCTGTTGCGGCTAGCGGAGTGACACCCAATTGTGTGGAAAGTAAGAGTAAGAGTAAACTTATACGAGTTTGTGTAGACATTATTAAAATTACCCAAATTAACGGGACTTCCGTAGAATCCCCAAGTTGTCCAAGAAATCATTAAAACATAGCTACTGAATATTGGAATATCTAAATCGGTACATAACAATACACTCATGTATATTTTCTGATATATATTATGATTATTAAGTGTGTAAAAGTTTAGTTTTTATTTTGGCGATCGCTGAAATTATTTTTGTTTTTAAATTCATGTTTTCTACTATTTTTGAATCTATTGAAAGAGTTAATAAATGAGGAAAATTCTTCAATAATATATGGGTATATTTATAATTAATATTTGAGAATATTTGTACAAAATAAAAGAATACAAATTATAATTAATATTATGAATCGATTTTTCAGAAAGGTAATTGTTATTTGCGCTTGTATTTTTCTTTCTGCTGTTATTGTTGCCAGTAGTAGTATTACACATCGCACAGTTAGCCAAAATACTGTCCAATCTACAGAGGATTGTTTAATTCAGGCAAGTATAGACACTACTTCTGAACCAAACAAACCTTGCCTATATCAACCAGCAATTACTAATCCCGATAATCTGACTAATCCGATTCCCACATATAATCCCAATTTGCCAGAAAAAGAACGTTTTCTATCCATAGTTAATCATACATTACCATTAATTCCAGATATCGGAACATTTGAATATATTTTATTGCGCCAATATGGTGCTGTTTTCGTTAATAATAATCCTTTAATTAAATTACCTCCAAAGGTATTATTTACCAACACCCAGGAAACTAAACAATATCAAGCTAACCTCACAATGGGAAAGGTAAATATAGGGAATAATTGTTATCTGCAAAAAGTTGCGGCAGATGCGCTCAACAAATCACGAACTCAAATCAATATTTCCCTAAAATCAGGAAACGGTGCCGGAGATTGCACTCGTAGTTATGACACTAATTTACGTTTTTGGCGAAAGTATGCGAGTAATAAAACTTTAGAGCAAGTTAGACAAGGTAAAGAAACTCGTATTTTGAGTGTTGTTGCACCACCAGGAACATCACAACATCTCTGGGGTTTAGCTGTTGATTTAAAGGTTTATAATAGTAAGCAAAGAGAAGTTTTGAATCAAAATGGTTGGTTTCAAACTGTGGAAGGTGATGTTCCTCACTGGACTTATTTAGGTGTACCAGAAGAGAGTTTAACTATGTTTGGTTTTCGCAAGAGATTAGTCAAGAATATCCCTTATTGGGTGACTCCTTTATAGATTTTAGCTATTCGATAAAAATAATAATTCAAATGCGATCACCAGAATAATATTTTCTAGTTTATAAAGTTTAATAAGCTGTAATTTGCTCGATAATAAAAGTCTCATCAAGGTTAAATTTTATATGCAAAAATTACCAATAATTATTGCTCATCGAGGTGCTAGTGGATATCGTCCAGAACATACATTAGCGGCATATAATTTAGCGATAGAGATGGGTGCTGATTTTATTGAGCCAGATTTAGTAATCACTAAAGATGGTGTGCTAATTGCACGACATGAAAACGAAATATCTGAAACTACTAATGTTGAAAATCATTTAGAATTTAGAGATAGAAAAACTACTAAGTTAATCGATGGAGAGTTAAAAAGTGGCTGGTTTTCTGAAGACTTTACATTAGCTGAAATCAAAAAACTGCGCGCTAAAGAAAGAATCCCAAATATTCGCCCTCATAATACTGCTTATGATGAATTATATGAAATACCAACGTTCCAAGAAATTCTGGATTTAGTACAGTATAAGAGTGTTGAAACTGGACGCAAAATTGGTATTTATCCAGAAACTAAGCATCCTACCTATTTTCGTTCTCTTGATTTAGCTTTGGAACCACCACTATTAGCAGTTTTATCTGCAAATGGTTATACAGGGAAAGATGCACATGTCTTTATTCAATCATTTGAAGTAGAAAATTTACAACTTTTATCAAGAGAAACTGATTTACCATTGGTGCAATTGCTCAACGATAATGGACAACCCTATGATTTTACTATCAAGGGAAATACATATAATTATCGAGATTTTGTGACTGTTGAAGGGTTAAAAAAAATTGCAAATTATGCACAAGCTATTGGAGTAAATAAAAACTTATTATTACCTAGAGATATTTCCGGAAAATGGCTATCACCGAGTCTTGAAAATTTATCACGAACTAGTTTGCCAGAAAATGCTCATACAGCAGGATTACTCATTCATGTCTGGACTTTTCGTAGTGAAGATGTTTTTGTTCCTATGGATTTACAGGGAAATCCAGCAGCAGAGTATAAGTTGTTTTTTGATTTGGGTATTGACGGAGTATTTAGTGATAATCCAGACTTGGCTTTAAGAGTATTAGAGGAAAATCAGTATTAATTGGTTAAAGGTAAATAGTTAATATTAATAAAATGATAAAATAAGAATTTTTATTTATTATTGTTGAATCTAGTTTTTAGGAATTCTATTTAAAAATACAAAATTTATTGTAGTATAAATATGAAATAAAAATCTCCATAATCACGTATTTACATTATTATTGCAGAGGAATTTGAATGATAAACTCTGTCCCTTTTCCGGGGGAAGAAATACATTCTAAGGTTCCAGCATGTTGTTCAGTAATAATTTGATAACTGATAGATAATCCTAAACCAGTTCCCTTTCCTTCTGGTTTTGTTGTATAGTATGCATGGAAAATTCGATCACGAATTGTTGCCTCCATTCCTTTACCATTATCCCCAATCTGGATGGTGACATTTTCTCGATCAACTGTGGTAGCAATACAAATTAATGGCGTAGAAATAATATTATTGGGACTCAAAAATCTGCTTTTCTCGCTTTCCCATTTACTATCTTGGACACCTTCATCAATCGCATCGATAGAATTAGCAATGAGATTCATAAATACTTGATTAAGTTGACCTGGATAACATGCCAGTTGTGGAATGTTACCATATTCCTTAATGACTTGAATTGCCGGACGATAGGTTTGGGCTTTAAGACGGTGCTGAAGAATCATGAGCGTCGTTTCAATTCCTTCATGAATATCTACCGTTTTCTTTTCCAATCCATCCGCACGGGAAAAATTACGTAATGATTGCATGATACCTTGGATGCGATCGCTTCCTAATTTCATTGAGGAAATAAGCTTTGGTAAGTCGTGAGAAATATGTCCCAAATCCACCATTTCAATAATTTCTTCTATCTCCCTACCGGGATTGGGAAATTTCTGCTGATATAACTTTAATAAGTGAATTAAGTCTTGGCTATACTTGTCGGCATGATATAAGTTTGTCGAAATAAAGCCAATCGGATTATTAATTTCATGGGCAACTCCTGCGACTAATTGCCCTAGCGAAGATATTTTTTCTGTATGGACTAATTGTAGTTGTATTTTTTGGAGTGCTTCCAAGGCTTCTGATAATTCCGCAGTCCTTTCGCGAACTCGTTCTTCCAATTCTTGTTTTTGCTGATCTAATTCTAAATTTAAACGTCGCAATTTCAACTGAACTTTAATGCGTGCTAAAACTTCATCTTGTTGAAATGGTTTAGTAATATAGTCAACTGCTCCTAGTCGCAATCCTTTGACTTTGGCAACAGTATCAGTTAGCGCTGTCATAAAAATAATGGGAATATCTTTTGTTAATGGATTTGTCTGCAAACGTTGGCAGGTTTCAAAACCATCAATGTTAGGCATCATAATATCTAGTAATATCAAATCTGGTGGGTTACTCTGGACTTGCTCAATACCGCTAATCCCATCCATTTCGACTAATACTTCATAACCGGCATCAGCTAAAGTTGTATATAAAACTTCTAGATTCGTGGGGCTATCATCAATAACTAAAATGGTCTCAACTATCTTGTTAAGAGTATCTTCTAGTGCGCTAGTTTCCGTAATTTCTAAGTGATTATGTTCTGACATGTTTATTTTGGATATTTTCTTAATTAGAAATAAATTTTACTAGTGAATCAAAGATTCAGAGATGAATATTTTCCTGGATGAAAGCGCGAATTTTTTGGATATTAAGATTTTTTACATATTTATTTAGTTGCCTCACAAATATATGATATTTTTCGTCCTTGCGAGCAATTTTTTCCAATTCTTGTTTAATTCCTTTAATTTGTCCTTTTCTAGCATATTCTAGTAGCATCTTTAAATCGGAAACAGGTGGTATTAACATTTCGCTAGTCTCAACTGTAATTTCATCGTCTGCTGTAATTGCAGGACTTGCATAAATCCAACTTATTTGTAAGTACTTTGCCAATAAGTTATATAGTTCTTCAACCTGTATAGGGCGTGTCAGGAATGCATTGGCTTTTACATCCCCAATTTTTTGATGCTCAATTTCTTTAATATTAGATGTAGCTAAAACTACGATAGTATTTTTTAATAACTCAGACTGACGGATTTTTGCTAGCATTTTCCAACCATCAACGACAGGCATTGTAATATCAGAAATAATCAAGTCAGGTCTATATTTACTTGCCTTATCAATGCCTTCTCTACCGTTAATGGCTTCGATAATTGTAAAATCAAGTGGTTCTAATAAGCTAATAAATAGCGAACGGTTTTCCCAATATTCATCAACAATTAATATTTTCTTCCGACTGCCAGAATAACCAATTATTTTACCGTGACTGGTAATCGTACTAGCCTCAGTCCAATCTTCTGTGACTCGACAATCAAGCTCAAATTCAAATAAACTCCCGACTCCAAGCTGACTTCTTACTTGGATTTGACTACCCATTACTTCAACTATTTTCTGACTAATTGTTAATCCTAATCCAGTACCTTCTGATTGACGATTGCTATTTTCAACTTGTTCAAATGGTAAAAAGATATTTTCCATTTGTTGGCTAGTCATTCCCACACCTGTGTCAACAATAGTAAAATGGATAATTGCATTTGATGGCTCTTGACTATTACTAGCTGTAATTTGTAGTTTGACACAGCCAGCATTTGTAAATTTAATCGCATTACTAAGTAAATTAATTAGTACCTGCCGCAATCTTTTTTTATCAGAAGTTATACCTACCGGTAAATTTGGTGGTGGTTCATAAACAAAATCGATGCCTTTGCGCTCGGCTCTCACTCGGCATACTTCTATAACTCCTTGGAGAAAAGAAGGAAAATGAAAATCTGTATTTTGCAATTCTATTTTCTGAGATTCTAATTTTGATAAATCTAAAATATCATTAATTAAACCAAGCAAATGAAAACCACATTGATAGATTGTTTTTACACCATGTCTTTGTTCTTCTGTTAAATTGGAAGAACGAGCAAGAATTTGTGCATAACCTAAAATACCATTTAGTGGTGTACGTAATTCGTGGCTCATATTTGCCAAAAACTTACTTTTGGCTTGATTAGCAGCATCTGTTGCTGTTTCTGATTTTTTTTGTGCTTCGCTCAGTGTTTTTAATTGCTCAAGTATCTGATTTAGAGAAGTTCCTAATATCATTAATTCATAAGTATTACTTACAGGTATCTGGAGGGATAAATTTTGTTCCTTCACTACTTGTTGAGTTGTATTTGCGATCGCATTAACCGGATGAGCGATTTTTCGGCTAATAAAAACTATAAATAAATAAGCTAGTGTAATGCTAATGCTAATACTAAAAAAGATAAAGATGATTCGTAGTATTTCTACTTTATATAATTTATTCTCGATTTTATCTTCTTGTTTTGTGGTGATTCCAATTGTATTGACAAGTTGATTGATAAACTCTTGAGTTTCTCGTCTAGCTTCACTTTCAAGCAATTTATTAAATTCTTCTTTTATTTGGGTAATTTGCTTTTTATCTAATAAGTTTGTTGAGTTTTTATTTAATAAAGATTCTAAATTTTTGAGATAAATTAAGTATGATTCTTGATATTTATCAAATAAATATTGCAATGATTGATTAGAAGAATTTGTATTCCGGTTTAATTGATTAATTATACTTTTGCTTTTAATTATTCTTTGAATAGCCGTTGTTTGTGCTTGCTGAAAATTCTTGGGATTGTGTAATGAAGTTGGGAAATTTGCCACCCCTTGTAATTTGATAGCATCGTTACGTAAATCAGTGAGTAATTGGCGTTCACGACGAATCATAATGCGTTCTGCATTAAATTTATTTTGCCAATAATCTCCGATCGCAATTCCTGTTAAACTACCAGATATGGCAATAGCGACAGCCCCAATCTGTCCAAATTTAATTTTTTCCTGAATACTTAATCGCTGAATATTATGGTTGATTTGGTTGAGAAATTTTTTGTTTTTCTTCCAAGTATCTATCAACTTTTCCAAAAACTGTGAATTAGATACGGGAGTTAGATTTTCATTCGGTTGATGAGTCATAAGTTAAATTTAATATTCTCAGTAATATTACACACATTTTGGCAAGAAATAGTTTATTATTAATAAGTAATAGTTAGGTTGTCTGTGAGCAATAATAATGCTACGCAAATATAGCCCAATAGTGATAAAATCAGACTGATAGGTGATATCTGTCTTTTTTTCTATTGAACACAATAAGAGTTGTATCCTCTGAATTAATATTGCCCAAGTTATCAGTCAAAATTGACAATCACCACAAATAATTATTAACCAAAACTAAATTCCCAACTTCGTGAATAAAGTTGGGAATTGGGCTTTTGAAATATAAGGTATGAGCGATCGCACTTGGCGAACTAGAATAGTAAATAATTAATTTGCAGCAGTAATAGCCCAATTGACATATGGTAATTTTGCTGCTGTTGCTTGTACCTTTTCGGCTTGTGCTACCAACTGCCCACAAGCATCCCAAGAACCAGAAACAAACATATTTCTTGCACCTTCACCGATTGAGATTGGTGCAGAAAAATCACCCACTTGTACCTGCATTGTCTCTAAATTTAGCGTTACATTTACCTTTGGGTTTGCTGCTATCAGTTCTTGCAACTTCTTCGCTGTCGCCTGATCGACAGTTACACAGGGCACACCATTAGCTACGCAATTACCGAAGAATATTTCGGCAAAACTTTCACCGATTAAGGCTTGAATACCCCACTTAGCGATCGCTTGGGGTGCATGTTCCCGTGAAGAACCGCAGCCAAAATTGCGATTGACAACTAAAATTTTTGCACCTTGATACTGGGGTAAATCGAAAGGATGTTCACCATTGAGGGCTTTTCGATCATCTGCAAAAGCATGTTCTCCCAAGCCGTCGAAGGTGACGCATTTTAAAAAACGAGCAGGAATAATGCGATCAGTATCAATATCATTACCAACTAAGGGAATAGCAGAACCGGAAACTAATTTTACTTCGCTAGTCATAATTGTTGTTTTGGGGAGATGGGGAGATGGGGAGATGGGAGGAGATGGGGAGATGGGGGAGATGGGGAGACGTTTGAATATATGAAAATATACAAAAAATATCTTCTCTATCTTTCCCATTCAGTATTCATGACTCAGCATTCATGAATCAACACTAATTAATTCCCTAACATCAGATACTTCACCTTTAATTGCCGCAGCTACAACCATTGCGGGACTCATTAATAATGTGCGTCCGCTTGCCGAACCTTGTCTACCCTTAAAATTGCGGTTTGAGGAAGAAGCACTGATTTGTCGTCCTTCGAGTTTGTCAGGGTTCATTGCCAAACACATTGAACATCCAGCTTCGCGCCATTCAAACCCAGCTTCCACAAAAATGCGATCGAGTCCTTCGGCTTCCGCTTCTTTCTTTACCCGTTCGGAACCCGGCACTACAAAGGCTTTTACGCCCTCCGCCACCTGCTTCCCTTGGGCAATTTTTGCAGCTTCCCGCAAATCGCTGATGCGTCCATTGGTGCAGCTACCGATAAAGCAGACATCAACTTTTGTCCCTTTAATCGCTTGTCCAGGGGCTAAATCCATATATTCGTAGGCTTCTTTCGCCACAAATCTGTCATCTTCTGCGAGTTGTTCGGGAGATGGCACTTGTTGGTCAACTCCGATACCTTGACCGGGTGTGATTCCCCAGGTAACGGTGGGAGGAATATCTTCAGCTTTGAAGACGACAATATCATCATATTCAGCATCATCGCCACTTCTCAGGGATTCCCACCAAGCCACAGCTTTCTCCCATTCTGTATCTTTGGGGGCAAAGTCACGTCCTTTTAAATACTCGTAAGTAACATGATCGGGATTGACATAACCGCATCTAGCACCACCTTCGATCGCCATATTGCAGACAGTCATCCGTTCTTCCATATTCATATGATCAAAGGTGGTTCCCGCAAACTCGTAAGCGTAACCAACACCACCTTTTACCCCCAGGGTGCGGATGATGTGAAGAACAACATCTTTGGCATATACCCCCGGTTTTAATGCCCCATTAACTTCTATTTTTCTAACTTTTAATTTAGATAGTGCTAATGTTTGCGAAGCCAGAACATCGCGTACCTGACTCGTCCCAATCCCAAATGCGATCGCTCCAAATGCCCCATGTGTAGAAGTATGGCTATCACCGCAAGCGATTGTCATTCCTGGTTGGGTAAGTCCCTGTTCTGGTGCGATTACGTGCACAATTCCCTGACTTCCCGAACCAATATTGTAGAAGCGAATATTATGTTCCTTAACACTACTTTCCAACGCTTGCATCATCTCTTCCGCGAGAGGATCGACAAATGGACGCGCTTGGTTTTCGGTAGGTACAATATGGTCTACTGTAGCAACGGTACGTTCTGGAAAGAGAACCTTTAACTTGCGATCGCGTAACATAGCAAAGGCTTGGGGACTGGTAACCTCATGAATTAGATGCAGTCCTATAAATAGTTGCGTTTGCCCCGATGGCAATGTACAAACCGTGTGTAAGTCCCAAACTTTATCGAATAACGTGCCTTTGCTCATACATTCATCCGTTCAATGCCCTTGGAACTATGATGGTAGCAAAAATTGGGCATAGAGTGGAATTACATATGTCAAAAGCCAAATTTACGGGTCTAAGTATTCCATACGCAAAGGGGCAGGTTGAAAAGCCTACCCCAAAGAAATCCTGACACAAAGCACCATGAAATAATTGTGCTCATGGTTTGTCTCTAAAAATTCGATTGGCTTGTTCACTTACTCCAATCGAAAAAACCTGTTTTAAATGCCTGTCTATAGAGATTAATTAGTAACGAGACTCATCTCCTTAATCATTTTCGCTTCGAGTGTGTCACGGTAGTGTAAATCGAGCCAGCAAAGAGGTAATGCTTCACCCGATAAGAACATCATCTCTGATTTCAGATAAATATCAGGGTCTTGAAGTTCTTGACCTGCGTGCATTCTGGCTGTAACTTCATTTACAGAGGGATTAAAAAGCGCATCAAGGGTGAGAATCTCGACGATAGTTTTTGTTGGTTTATGCATTAAAAACATAGTCGTTCTCCTATGTCGAGTCTATCTACATCAATACTAGATCGCAGTGAAGTAAATAACTTCAATTTGCAATACTTTGCAAAGTTCAATTAGTCTAATATTTGTCTACTTTGTGTTTGTGTTTAACAAATCTTCAAATCATCAAAATTGCTGGATAAAACTTGAAATGAATCTACATAAAAATAGATTTGATACTCAACTACTAATTTACAATTCATAATTATTTCCTGTTAAGAAAATAATATATTTTTTTATTGATTTCTGTTAATATTGGAGTCCAATTTGATTATTGGAAATATACGTAGGGGTTGCTGAATAAGAAAGAAAAACTTACGTTCTCTAGATTATCTAACCAAAGAAGTCTATTTAAGTGCAAGATAATACGGTAGGATAGCCCAAAATCCTTGCATCACCGCGACCATCAGTACAAAAATGTACTGTTTGTAACTATGTACCGAAAACAGGGACAAAATCCAATCTCACCAGAGAACTTTGAACTGAGCTTTGAAGGCAAATTATCATCAGATAACCGTTGGGTAGTTTTGGCATCTTTAATACCATGGGGAGAATTTGAAGAGGAATATTCTTCCAGGTTTTCTATGGAGATAGGAGCACCAGCAAAGTCATTCAGGATGGCATTAGGAGCATTAATAATTAAAGAGAAACTGGGTATAAGCGACAGAGAAACAGTAGAACAGATTAAAGAAAACCCTTACCTACAATACTTTATAGGGATGTCTTCTTATAGCAATGAAGCACCATTTGATGCATCAATGTTAGTTAATTTTCGAGAAAGAATAAGTGCAGAATTAGTCAACAAAGTGAATCAAGAAACTGTGAAGAAGATACTAGAGACAACATCTTCTCAGAAAACTGAAAAAAAAACAGAAGAACCAGAAGAACCAGAAGAACCAGAAAAAAAAGCTAATTCACCAAAAAATCGGGGAAAATTAATATTAGATGCGACTTGTGCTCCCGGTGATATCAGCTATCCGACAGATATTGGGTTACTCACATCTTGCAAGGTTGCAGACAGAAAAAATTATAGACTCTCTTTATGAACAGATAAAAGGAAGATTAGAGAAAAAACCAAGAACTTATCGGGAAATCGCAAGACGTGACTACCTAGCAGTAGCGAAAAAACGTCGGGTATCACACAAAGAACGAAGAGCAGCAATAAAAAAACAACTTCAGTATATTAAAAGAAATTTATCTTATATTGAACAAATAATAATTTCAGGAGTCAACCTAGAAAGTTTAAGTAAGCGACAATATAAGATGTTGCTAGTAGTCACAGAAGTCTATAATCAGCAACTATATTTATATGAAAATAAAAAACAGAGCATTGATGACCGCATTGTAAATTTAAGTCAACCACATATCCGTCCAATTGTCCGGGGTAAAGCCGGAAAACCCGTGGAATTTGGGGCTAAGTTGTCGGTTAGTTACTTTGATGGATATGTATTTTTAGACCATATTAGTTGGGACAACTTTAATGAATCAGGAGATTTGAAAGCACAAGTAGAAGCGTATAGAAATTCTACTGGTTATTATCCAGAATCGGTTCATGTAGATAAAATTTATCGCACCAGAGAAAACCGAGCTTGGTGTAAAGAAAGAGGTATTAGAATTAGTGGAATTCCTTTAGGAAGACCTCCAAAAAATGTGAGTAAAGAACAAAAAAAGCAAGCTTTACAAGATGAAAGAATTCGTAATTCTATTGAGGGAAAGTTCGGACAAGGTAAAAGAAGATTTAGTCTGGGTAGAGTGATGGCAAAACTATCTCATACTTCTCAAACAGCAATTGCTATTACTTTTTTAGTTATGAATCTTTCTACTCACTTGTCACGGGTTTTTTATGCCTTTTTATGTCTATTTTTGAAAAATACACCTTTTTTAGAGATTGGCATAATTAAACTTTATTATTTTGCTGGCTACAGGCGACAAAAACTTATCTTTAACCAGGCTTAAATAACTAGTCAACCCAAAAGAATTGCTTTTTCTGACTTTTTCAGCAAGCCCTACGTAGTGGATTGACATGACTAAAATGTTGCAATAGATATTTGATGAAGTTGATATAAATCAAAGCTTTCTCATTTTTTCTAATGCACAAATTTAGCTGTGTCAATCCAGTAATGCACTAAATGCATACGAATGATGCGTTACGAAGTCCGTTCTAACACACCCTACAATACGAGATTTTGTCAGTGCAAAGCATAGGCTACGCCAAAAATAATCAAACATGATTTATATATATATGGGGATAAATCATATTAATCATGGCTGGGAATTAGAGTTAATAAATCTGTAACACCAACATCGACATTTTCCTGTGATAACAGAGTCGTTACTTGCCCTCGATGATGTGTTTGGTGATTCAAGAAATGAAATATCAAACTCCCAAATTCTTTGACAAATGGTTCTCCTTTCATATTCTGATATGGCAATAAGAAAGATAAATCACGCTCGGTAATTTCTTGACACCAATCAATAATAATCTTGTCTAATTCAAAGCGTTTTTGAGTCAGAGCCTCAAAATCAGAATAAAGTATTTGTCTCAGGTTTTCTGGCTGTTCTAATTGGCGAACTAATTCCAGACTTACATGGTGAGATGGATGGTTTGAAAAGCGTTTGAGCCAAATTATATCAGCTACAAGAATATGATTCAATGTCCCTAAAATTGAGCCAAAGAATGCTTTTTTGTCTTCGTTTAACTTAGCAATTGGTAATTGTTTGGCAGCTTGATAAACACGTTGATTCATCCATTGATTATATTCAGCCATCAATTGAATCTGCGTAAGTAAAGTCATAGATATTTTTCAAAATAATTCTGCACATTCACATCTTAATAAACCCTGATAGCGGACACCAATGGGAGTGACATCAAAACTACAGGGCAAAACTTCAACTCCACAGGCGATCGCATCTCGCAACAATTTACCATATATGGGGTCAGCTTTATCTCCAGGAGCAAATGCCGTACAATCTCCGCGATTAATAAAATAGAGCATTACCGCTCGACTGTGAGGAATCAAAGCAATTAGTTCGCGTAAATGTTTCTGTCCCCTGGTTGTTTCTGTATCCGGAAATAATGCTAATCTTCCATCTACCCAAGTTGTATTTTTTACCTCTAGATAAATTGGTTTATCTGTATCATTTCCTGTTAATAAAAAATCGATGCGGCTTTTCTTATCTTGTCCATAAGGTACTTCACCTTTAATTTTTGTGTAATCTCCCAACTCTGGAAACAAATATTTTTCCAGTGCTAATTTCACAATCCGATTTGGTAAGGCTGTATTTACACCTGTCCAAGTTGGTTCATTATCATTTACTTGGATTAATTCCAAAGTGTAAGCTAATTTGCGCTTCGGATTATCACTAAACGACAGCATCACCGCACTTCCAGGCGTGGAAACCCCAGTCATGGGACCTGTATTTGGACAATGTGCTGTGACGATTTCCCCTGATACTAGTTCTACATCAGCAAAGAAACGTTTGTAGCGTTTGACTAAAATACCTGGGTATAAAGTAGGGTAGCGATAGAGTAATTCTTCTGTCATTAATTATATTTTGAGTTTTGGGGAAAGAAGTTTTAGATTTTGAGTATTAGAGAGTATTTAGAGAGTTTTAGATTTTAAATTAAATTAAATTTTATGTCGCTATCCTCAGACATTTGAGAATATACTGTATAAAAGAGAACCGTCAATCTAGATTTGCAAGTAGTGTCTTATCAACTACTGACAAATTGGAATTAACTCAATTTAAGTCAGATTCAGTGAGATTAAATTATGCAACATTCTGTAAACATCTTAGAACCGACAGATTTGTGGTATCTACAAAATAATATCAATAAAGAAACCAATAAATACTACCATCCCACAAAAAGTATTCCTTTTGTACAGCAAGTAGAAATCAAACTTGAAAATACTGGAGTTGTTATCCAAAAAGGCAGCTTGCATAGTTGCTTTGGTAAGCTGAATTATGGAGTATATAAAACTGACAATCGTCTCAAAGATATTTTTGTTTCTTTGATGACAGAAATTGATTATAATGCTCCAGTTTATCGAGGTACGGGTGTAGTCAAACTGGAACCAAAGCAAAAAGGTAATTTTTTGAACTATACAGAAATTGAGATTAATGAAAACGAACAATGGGAATTAGATGATGGTATATTCCAATTTTGTTCGGATAATGTTGTCATGGGCGTTAAAAAATTGAAGTGGAGACAAATGGCTGGTTCCACTGATGGAAATTCCCGAATAGTAATTAAATCTTTACCCAATCAAACAGCACAACTTGTAACTGGAACCCAAGCCCCGGCAAAGATAATTCAATTGAAAAATGGAGAAGTTTTGATTGCGGATTATGATATGGTGAAAGGCTTTACTAATGGGATTAAGGAAGATTACTGTAAATTAGGATATTTTGGCAAAGGTGGCGGTGAAGGTTACGTTTGGACTTATAACGGTGCAGGTAGATTATTAGTATCTGAAACCGATAGTATGGGAATTGGGTAATCGTTATTCTTGGTCTTAAGGTTTACTTTATACATAACCTCTAATTGTTCTCCGTGTCTCCCAATCTCCGCGTTCTCCAGTCTCCGCGTCAGTTTTATTAGGCGAATTTGATATTACCTCGTTCGCAATAATTGCACAAATGTATCGCTGACGGTATGGTCTTTGGTATCTGCTGCGTATTGAATCAACCTTTCCCGTAATTCTTTGGCTGCATCTAAGGGTAACAGCAAACCCAGCAAGAAATAAACTCCGCGAAAACGCGGGTCACCCATGTGGTCAATGAGACGGGCTTCGATTTCGTTGCTATTGCCGAGGAAGTTCTGGACGAGGAAAAATTCCATGATTTTATCATGGCGAAAAAACCATTCTTTCTTGGCTTCGCCGTTGTTATCTTGCCATTGACGACTGACCACCATTTTATATTTCTCATCTTCCATACTGAGTAATTCTTGATGAAATTCCTCGCTGGGTAATGCTTGTTGATCGTTGAGTCGGAGTTCATAAACAGTCGCGGCAAATTTTTTTAGGGGAAATTCGTGTTTCCATTCCCGCAGATATTCCTCTGCCATCAATTTATATTGCTGTTCCTGGAGGTTGAAGAGATTGGGTTGGTTGCCTTGTGCCATCATCAGGGAAACCAGGGTTAAATCCATTGGATTGGAGAGAATTCGCAGGTTTGCGGCTAATTCTTCGCTGGATTGTTGGGAATTCAGGGTTTCCGCTAGGTAGTTTTTGCAAGCTTTTTCGTAATCAAAACCCTTGAGTTTGGTATCTTGGGGAAGTAGGGGAGTGCGGGAAATCAGAAATTCTTCGATTTGCTGGGGGGTTAGGGTTTGCAGGTAGTAGATTTTGGCGGTTTTTGGTGGTGTCCATTCTAGGGGTTGGGTAGTCATGATGATGTTACCCCGGAAGTAGCTTTCGACGAATTGACAGATTTTAGCGCGGGTATCTGCTGTGACTTCGTTGAGTCCATCGATGCAGATATCAATTGCACCACTATAAATCAGGTTTTTCAGGAATTCCGCATCCTGTGCTTGTCCGTGGAGCTTGATTTGGATGGCTTCGATGATTCCTTTATCGCACTTTTGGGCTGGGAGGTAAACGATAGTTCGGGGTGAGGTTTTGAGCAAGTGTCGCAGGAACATGGATTTGCCTAAACCGGAGTCACCTTCGAGGATGATTTGTCCGTTAATGCTGGGGATAGCTTGAGACAGGGGATAGTTTACCTTAGTTTCTAAAACCCCACTATTGGGGAAATATCCTGCGGGGTTGAAATTATCTAAACCAGCATCGGCAAGGAGGGAAAATTTGAAGGGTTCGAGTAATTTGCGACGGAAGAAGGGAACCCATGTAAGGAGAAAACCCACGTAACCCATGCCTAAAATGCGACGTACCCACGGGTTCCAGAAGAAGATTGCTTGGACTTGGGGGGATTTGGGGTAAGCGAAGATGAGGAGGAGCCAGAAGGTAATATGGATGAGGATGGTGTCTTTAGCTGCAAAAATCCATTTCCAATATTCTAGGTCTTGGATAACTGATTTTACAACTTCCGCTTGGGTCATCCCTGACAAGTTTTTGTAGTGGCTTTGCAGTAAGTTAATATCTCCAGCTTTCCAGATTTTGAAACCTATTACTTTCGCAATTGCTTCTGCTAATTCTTGCCGCAGTTGAGGTGTTGATTCGTTCAGAATTTTCCAAGTTTTATCGAAAATTTCTAGTGCTTTTTTTCCGTCTTCATAACTGGGTTTTTCAGGAATGGTTTTAGGACTACCCACCCATTGCAGCAAGGTGACTATATCGGGTTCACCACCACTAAGGAAATGGGCTAAAAATCGAGGTGTTACTTTTTCTTCAGGACGAGAAATCAATACTGCTTCTAATATTTGGGTAATTACTGGTAATTCTTGCTTGCCTAATTTTGATAATGCTGTTGCTGCGGAATCACGGACAAATATATTGCTATCTTTGAGGAGTAAAGCCACATCCTGGGCAAATTCTTTAGCCTGCATATTCCCCAATGCTTCTACTGCGGAATTACGGACATCGCTGTTGCTATCTTTGAGGAGTAAAGCCACATCCTGGGCAATTTCTTTAGCCTGCATATTCCCCAATGCTTCTACTGCGGAATTACGGACATCGCTGTTGCTATCTTTGAGGAGTAAAGCCACATCCTGGGCAATTTCTTTAGCCTGCATATTCCCCAATGCTTCTACTGCGGAATTACGGACATCGCTGTTGCTATCTTTGAGGAGTAAAGCCACATCCTTGGCAATTTCCTTAGCCTGCATATTCCCCAATGCTAATACTGCGGAATTACGGACATCGCTGTTGCTATCTTTGAGGAGTAAAACCAAATCCTTGGCATATTCCTTAGCCTGCATATTCCCCCATGCTTTTGCTGCGGAATTACGGACATCGCTGTTGCTATCTTTGAGGAGTAAAACCAAATCCTTGGCATATTCCTTAGCCTGCATATTCCCCAATGCTTTTGCTGCGGAATCACGGACAAATATATTGCTATCTTTGAGGAGTAAAACCAAATCCTTGGCATATTCCTTAGCCTGCATATTCCCCAATGCTTTTGCTGCGGAATTACGGACATCGCTGTTGCTATCTTTGAGGAGTAAAGCCACATCCTGGGCAAATTCTTTAGCCTGCATATTCCCCAATGCTTCTACTGCGGAATTACGGACATCGTAATTGCTATCTTTGAGGAGTAAAACCAAATCCTGGGCATATTCCTTAGCCTGCATATTCCCCAATGCTTCTACTGCGGAATTACGGACATCGTAATTGCTATCTTTGAGGAGTAAAGCCACATCCTGGGCAAATTCTTTAGCCTGCATATTCCCCAATGCTTCTACTGCGGAATTACGGACATCGCTGTTGCTATCTTTGAGGAGTAAAGCCACATCCTGGGCAAATTCTTTAGCCTGCATATTCCCCAATGCTTCTACTGCGGAATTACGGACATCGCTGTTGCTATCTTTGAGGAGTAAAGCCACATCCTTGGCAATTTCCTTAGCCTGCATATTCCCCAATGCTAATACTGCGGAATTACGGACATCGCTATCGCTATCTTTGAGGAGTAAAGCCACATCCTTGGCAATTTCCTTAGCCTGCATATTCCCCAATGCTAATACTGCGGCAGCACGTGAATATTTTTTCTCTTCTTCGTTCTTATCAGTTGACGATAGTTGTTCCCTTAGCTGCTGAACCAGCTTGTTGTAAATTTCTTGATTATTTTCTTTATTACTTGCGTCGATTAGAGATTTCGGATTATCTAACTTATACTCCCCTAATCTGCTTGCCGCAACCAATCGCACACCTGCATAGAAGTCATTCAACGCAGCGACAATCCCCTTTATCTCCCAAGGTTGGGGTATAGGTTTTTCTTTCTCAGCTTCCTTAGCACTTACCCAGGGAGCAGCCAGGAAAATCACCAGCAACAACGTCAAGGGGAAAATAAACAAAAACGAAAATTTGCGGCTGAATTTGAGCATAACTACAGGGATGACGCTGCAAGAATGATACTAAATATCTCCTGTATTTGATACATGCTACAAATATGAAGTTTCGGATAAGAGAATACAAAAAATAAATTACCCAATCAACAATGGTGGGTTCCGGTACAGCGTAACGCACTATTTCATATTCGATGAGAATGGCAAGTGATTAAATTCCCGTTTTTAACCAGGTGGCGAGTTTGTAGGGATTATCGCACAATTGGAAATAGGTTCTTCGATTTGTTGTGTTTCACATAATACCACCAAAGCCATGACTCAAGAATATTACAATCAAGGCTTGTTCAAGGCTAAACAAAAAGACTATGCTGGTGCGATCGCGGATTTCACCCAAGAGTTACAATCAAATCCTTATTTTGCGGAAGTCTATCTACAACGAGGTTTGGCTTATTATGATTCCGGTCAAATATTACATGCTGTTGCAGATTATACAGAAGCATTAAAGCTGGATTCAAAGTTTATTCAAGCATATTACAGTCGAGCGCTGGCGCGAATGGTATTGAAAAATATACCAGGTGCTTTGGATGATGTTGAGAAAGCAATTTACCTCAACCATACCTATGCTGCGGCACATCAATTACGGGGAACTTTACTGCGGAAGTCAGGGGATATTCATAATGCTATTGCCAGCTTTAAGAAAGCGGCGGAGTTATACTTGCAGCAAAAAGATGCCGAAAGTTGTCGTTTGTGTATGGACAAAATCACACAACTACAACCGAAAGCTCAACCAGTGGCGATTTCAAAACCAACTTCACCACTCCTAAAAATCATCTCGGAAGGAGATTATTTTAAACAATTAATTGAGAAAGCTGAAAATGGGGATATTTGCGAAGCTTTAGAAAGTTTAAGTTGGGCGATGCAAGTTGATTCTCAAGATGGTAAAGCTTATTGTTGTCGGGGTGTTATCCGTTGTAAGCAGGGACAATTTACGGAGGCAATTTCTGACTTTAATCAAGCCTTGAGATACAAGTTTCACGATGCAATTGTTTATCGGAATCGTGGTAAAGCGAGGCTACAAATGGGGGATAATCAAGGGGCTATTGCTGATTTTAATTTGGCGCTTGAATTAGAACCAGAAAATGCGATGATCTATGTGGCTAGAGGTAATGCACATCGTTCCACAGGAAATTATACGCAAGCAATCCAAGATTATACAAAAGCATTAGAGTTTAATCCTCATGATGCCCCAGCATATTATCATCGTGGATTGGCAAATACCCATATCGAAGAAATGCAAAAGGCGATTGCAGATTATCAGAAGGCAGCTAGTATTTTTTGTGAACAAGAAGATTGGGAAAATTATCAAAAAGTATTAGATAGTTTGAAGAAAATTACCGTGCCTAGTGGTGATTTACAAAAGCCAAAATCAACTTTCTTACGTCAAAAACTGCTACGTTTGGTGGGTGGATATTGGGAAATTGCCGAACGATTATTAGAGGAAGTTAAGTATTCTTATCCTGGGATGTCTGAAGATTGGTACATGGAAAAAGTGATTAATGATATTGAAAGGGATAGAAATAGTTAAAAAATTAAAATATCCTTGGCAAGATTGGAGAAATTAAAAATTAGGTATTTTGACAGTGAATTTGGTTTCTCCCTTGCGGCTTTCGACATCAATTGTTCCTTTTAATACTTCCACCATTTTCTTAACTAATGTTAGTCCTAAACCGGTACCACCATATTGCCAAGGATCATTATTCGGAATACGATAAAATTGGTCGAATACGCGATTTTGTTCTTCTTTCGGAATCACTACACCCGAATTAATCACACTCAGTTCTACTGTTTGTTCATCAGCCCTAACTTGCACAGTAATTGTTTCTCCGGCGGGAGTATATTTGCAAGCATTATTTAATAATTCAATCAAAATACGTTCTAAGGTGGAAATATCAGAATTTAACAATGGTAATTCTGTAGGAATATCTATCTTTAATTGTTGTTGTTGATATTGAGTTCGCTCTAAAAAGGGTTGAATAATTTCCGGAATCCAAACTTGGAGATTAATTAATTCTGAGATAATCGCATCTGCTGTTGCATCTAAGTAACATAATGTCAATAAATCTTCAACTAATTTATTATGTCGCTGACTCGCTTGGCGAAAAATATTTAAAACTCGCGTAAATGTGGGAGATATGGAATGGGGATATTCTGTTTGTAGCAACTTTTCTAAAGTTTGCACCGCAAGCTGTATACTACTCATGGGCGATCGCAATTCATGCGATATCGTTTTGAGGAAGTCGTCCTTGATACGGTTGAGTCTTTCTAATTCCTTGACTTGCTGCTGAGAAGCCTCGTACAATCGAGCCTGACGAATAGCGATCGCACATTGGCTAGCTACCTGTTGTACTAAACTGACTTCAAAGTCTGCAAATATTTCTTCTTTTGCCCTTAGTAACCAAAGATTTCCTAAAATTCCCTTGCTACCACCATTTTCATAAATTGGACAGGCTAATCTGGTACATTGCATTCCTTTGGGACTAAATTCGGGAATTATTTCGGCAAATTGTAAAGGTGCTTTTTCTAGTAACTGTTGATAAAGTTGGGGAAAATCAGCTATTTTTCTCACCATCCCTTGCGATTTTGGAAATATATGACTGTATTCGTAAACAATAGTCGCAATTGTCTGTGATGAGTTATAAAGTTCAATTTGACAGCTATTTGTTTGCAAGACTTTCGCCAATTCTTCAGTTGCTATTTGCAAAATTTGAGTTTCATCCAAACTATCACGAATTTTTTCAGTAATTCGTTTCACCAAATCTTGTTGCCCTTCAACTTGTTGGCGAGCGTATATTTCCTGATGCAATTCTTTATTTTGTAATGCTAGACGCTGGCGCATTTTTTTTAGCGTCAAATGTGTTTGAATCCTCGCTAAAAGTTCCTGTTGCTCAATCGGTTTAGTCACATAATCAACCCCCCCCAATTCAAATCCCTTGACTTTATTCACAGTATCCGAAAGAGCAGTTAAAAAAATTATGGGGATATTTGCTGTATGCAGATTATTTTTTAACTGACGACAAACTTCAAAACCATCAATTCCTGGCATTAAAATATCTAGTAAAATTAAGTCAGGGAAACTAGTCACCGCTATTTTCAAAGCATTTTCCCCATTTTGGGCAGCTAATACTCTAAATCCTTGAGTTTCCAAGAACGTAAATAATACCTGTAAATTGCTGGGATGGTCATCGACAATCAAAATAGTTTTATAATCAATAGATTCGGATTCCAGAAATTTGCGATCGCAATTATTAGAGTTCATCTTCACCAGTCCTCACAGTTAATTTGTGCGAACCTTGCAAGGTAATTAGGGATTGGATAGCAAGGGATTACAAATTCCAGACTTTATCTGTCACATCCTTTCCCCAACTTGTGATGAGAAAGTCTGAAAACATTACAAAACTTAGTAAACATCAATTATTTTAATAAAAATTTTATATTTATTATCATCAAAGCCGATTTTCAATAAACAAAGCAATAAAAATTTACTTTTCTTAATATTGTTAATTAAACAATGTAAGTAAGTCGGCGTTAAAAAATCAACCTATGTAACGAAGTGTAAAGCCAACAAAGAGCTTATAAAAGAATCGTTCCAGGCTTTTTACAAAACTCAACATACCTTGGTTTTATCGTGCCGACTTACTTATCTTCAAGACGAATGTTTAAAAGTAAACCTGAAAACTAAATCTTAAAAACAACTTATGCTTTCATAAATAACTGAATAAAGTTTTGTAGTTGATTCACCTGAAGATTTTCAGCCATTTGTCTTACTTCTTGAGCAAAAGGAATAAATTGCGTATTCTGCTGTTCGAGTTGCAATGCTCGTTGGAGAATACTACGAATATCACCCTGCATTGCTAATTCGTATAATTGTGCTAATTCATCAGATGATGGGGTAATGATGGCAGAAGAATTATTATGCAAACTCGTTTCCAAGGATTGATGATTGATAATTGGATTCACAGAGTTATCTGCTTGATAAATCCATTGCAAATGTAAGTAATTTTCGATAATTTCTAATAATTTATCGAAGCGTACAGGTTTAGGAAGAAAAGCATTACAACCGACTTCAAAGCAAGAAGATTGTTCTTCGGCAATGGTAGTGGCAGAGGTGGCAACAATAATTAAATTTTGCAAAGCTGGCATTTGTCGTAGTTTTCTAGTCACCTCCAAACCACCGATTCCTGGCATAATCCAGTCGAGTAAAACTAAGTTGGGCTGATTTTCAGTAGCTTGAGTTAAGGCATCTTCTCCATTGCTAGCTTGTAAAATCTCAAAACCTAATGACTGGAGTAAGTTGACTAAGAATGTGCGATTATTTGTCTTATCATCTACTACTAAAATTTTTCTAGTTTCGCCTTCATAACCAATAATTTGTAATTCCTTTTCTACTTGTTGGTATTGACTTTCTGTTGTCACTTCTGGCAAGTCCAAATCAAACCAAAATATACTCCCTTCTTCTAAATTACTATTAACATGAATTTCCCCACCCATCTGCTGAACTATGTTTTGACTGATAGTTAAACCTAAACCTGTGCCTTCTTGGGGAGATTGATGATTATTTAATTGATGAAAAGGTAAGAAAATATCAGTAAGTTTATCTTGGGGAATACCAATTCCTTCATCTTTAATTAAAAAGCGAATTTTGTGATTATTTTTAGCGTTATTAATGGCAACTAAAGAATTAATAGCAAGAAGATTTTCTTCACGTTCAAAATCTGCTACATATCCAATTTTTAAAATTACTTTCCCTGTCTCAGTAAACTTAATGGCATTGCTAATTAAATTTAACAATACTTGTCGTAAACGAGTCTCATCACAACGAACAGCAGTAGGTAAAGGAGAAAGCGCTTGATAATTTAAATCAATACCTTTTTGTTCGGCACGAATCCTCACGATCGCAATCAAGTTATCTAAGAATGCCAGGAATTGAAATTCACTAACTTCTAACTCTAATTTACCAGCTTCAATTTTTGCTAAGTAAAGAATATCATTAATTAGGGTTAACAAATGTTGACCTGACTGGTGGATAATCTCGATACCCTGAAGTTGTTCGCGAGTAATTAATTGCCGATCGCGTTTGAGGATTTGCGTAAATCCTAAGATGGCATTGAGGGGAGTTCTTAATTCGTGACTAATATGGGCAATAAAAGCACTTTTTGCCTGATTTGCCGATTCTGCGGCTAATTTCGCTTTCTCTAATTCTGCCGTGCGATCGCTCACTCGTTTTTCTAGTTCTTCATTGATGCGGCGCATGGCAATTTCTGCCTGTTGGAGTTGATGTTGTACCTGCTTTATTTCATCAATATCGACAAATATCAACACCACCCCATCCAAGCGTCCATCTTCCTGGAGGTAGGGATTCACCCGCATTAATAAATTAAAGCCACTTTTGCTAATTTTGACTTCCTGCTCGGTAGCATGTTTGCAATCAATCACTTGCTGCAATAAGTTGAGTAAATTTCCACAATTGAGGTTGTGGGTAATATGTTCTAATGGACGACCAATATCTGCTTCTACTAAATTAATTGCGACTGTTGCGGCTGGAGTAAATTTACGAATTTTTAAATTCCGGTCTAAAAATACGACCCCAATATCTGTACTCCGCAACAAGTTATCTATATCGTTATTGAGTTCCGTTAGTTCTTCAATTTTTGATTGATACTCAGCATTAACGGTATACAATTCCTCGTTAACAGAATGCAATTCCTCATTTGTACTTTGCAATTCCTCATTGGAAGCAATTAATTCTTCATTAGTCGCTTGCTGTTCCTCATTAGTCGTTTCCAACTCCTCAATTACCGCTTGGAGATTTTCTCGCGTTTGTTGCAGCTCATACTCCAACTCCATAATCCGTTGTGATGCTTCCGTATCCGCCTCAAAACGTTCCCCATCGGGTGGTTGCGGACGCATATCCTCTTGAATGATTACCATGAAAAAATCACCCGCGAGTTTATTTGTCTCGTGATAGGAAACCTTCAAGCTGACACTACGGGTATTATTGGATTCGGTTAATTTAATCCCACTGTAGGCAACTAAACGACGCTCCCGTTGCGCCCGGTGTAAAGCTGCACTCAAAGGCAACTGTAAACTTGCAACTACCAACTTAGTCACATCTGTGGTTGTCCTACCTGTAGAAAATGTCAATACCTCTACCGAATTATTAAAGATGTGAAAGAGTTTATTTTCGCGATCGACAAGTAAACAAGTGGCTTTTTGTTCCGATAAAAAAGTACTAAACGCCTCATTCAGCATTGGTTCGAGGCGAGATTCACTGTTATCTTTGGGTTTAGACTGTGGTAGGAGAAATTTACGGGAAATTTTTTCCACTCCCTTGTTAGCGATCGTTAACCGCACATCGCGCCGCTTCTGGTAAATTTTACCTTTTTTATTCAGGGGTTTAAACTCTTCCTCAATATCTCCCAATGTCTCCGCTTCTCCCAAAAATAATATCCCTTGGGAAATTAGCGAAAAATGTAAATTCCGCAAAACTTCTTGCTGTAACTCCGGTTGCATATAAATCAACACATTGCGACAGCTAATCATATTCATCCTGGTAAAACCTGCATCCTTTGTCAAATCGTGGGATGCAAACAGCAACCTCTCCCGTAACTTGCGAATTACCTGATAGGACTGTTCCTTACGAATAAAATAACGCTGTAATCTTTCTGGCGAGATGTCATTAACAATAGTTTCCGGGTAAATTCCTTGGGTAGCTTTCTCCAAAGCTTCCTTATCGATGTCCGTAGCAAAAATCTTCACCCGCACTTGCTTATCTAATGCTTCCATGGCTTCATCCAGCAAAATCGCCAGCGAATAAGCTTCCTCTCCCGTGGCACAAGCTGTCACCCAAAATCGCATTTCTTCCCCAGGTTTTGCTTCCTCAATCAGTTGGGGAATGACATTTGTTTCCAGAAATTTCCAAGCTTCACCATCACGGAAAAATTGGGTGACACTAATTAATAAATCGTGGCGCAAAGTTCCCCGTTCCTCAGGGGAAATTCCCAACAAACTGATATATTCTTCTAAATTATTGCAACCACTAATCAAACAACGACGATGGATACGCCGGGAAAGGGTACTAGGTTTGTAATGGGAAAAATCAACTTGCTCATGCTTTGCCAAAATACTCGCGATGCGTTGCAGTTTATAAGCATCAAATGAATGAAACTCACTCTTACTAATTTGCTGCTCTTCAATAGGCGATCGCAATAATTGATAAATCACCTGGGCAAGATTCTGTGGAGACAACACCTGATCTACAACCCCTGTAGATATAGCAGTTCTGGGCATTCCATCAAACTCAGCTGTCGCCGGGTCTTGCACCATCGCAAACCCTCCTGCTTCATTAATGGCTCGCAAACCATGAGTGCCATCGCTTCCCGTCCCCGACAAAATCACCCCAATCGCTCGTTCAGCATAATTCTTTGCCAAAGACTCCAAAAAAATATCGATGGGAAAATTAACGCCGTGACGACTACGATCTTCATGTTCCAACAATAATAACTGGCTGTTTTTCACCACCAAATTCTTACCCGGTGGAATCAAATAAATCGAATTTGGCTCCAACTCCATCCCATCCGTCACCCGGTAAATCGCCATCCTGGTGCGTCGTTCTAGCAATTCCTTCATCAAGCTTTTAAAATCCGGTGACAAGTGCTGAATCACAACAAAAGCAGCACCACTGTCAATCGGCATATTCTCAAAAAACTCTTCTAAAGCACGCAATCCTCCGGCTGATGCACCAATACCAACTACAAACAGGCTCTGATTTGGCTTTGGTTCGGAGTTAATTGCATCTAAATGGCGATCGGACATGGGATTAATCAGCTATATTAAAAAGTTTAATTCAAATATTAAGAAAATATTAATTTTTGTTAATATTTATCAACTTCAATTTTAACACTCCAACTAGTGTTGAGTAAATATACTTAATCCTACAGGGGAAAGACAATTAAAATTCTGAAAATTGAAAACTAGTCTCTTTTGTCTTTTGATCATCTACTTAATATAAATTTGAACAAGATTATTAATGGTGCTAAAAGCGTATCAAATTGAGATGCCCAGGCTTTCGGCAATTACGACTTAACTTCAAGTTATTAAAAAATGGGGAACATCACCCAATTTAAGCGTTGTAGGCTGCGGTACAATGCAGAGAAATAATTTAAGTTATGAAACAGTCCTATGATCGCATCAGACCCATCAGAAGTTAACTCAAAGTCCAGCGATAAAAATCTTGAAGCAATGCGCCATTTTTCGGAGCAATATGCAAAGCGCACTGGTACTTACTTCTGTTCTGAGCCTTCGGTTACTGCTGTTGTCATTGAAGGGTTGGCAAAGCATAAGGACGAATTAGGTGCGCCTTTGTGTCCCTGTCGTCACTACGAAGATAAAGAAGCTGAAGTTGCCGCAACGTTTTGGAATTGCCCTTGTGTCCCGATGCGGGAACGTAAGGAGTGCCACTGTATGTTATTCCTGACTCCAGACAATGAGTTTGCCGGTGATAAGCAAGAAATTTCACTAGAAACCATTAAAGAAGTCCGGGATAGCATGGTATGAACGTTTATTAACATGAGCGAAGCAATGCCACCAGAGTTTTGGCAAGGTGTAGAACAGTTCAACACCGGACAGTTCTACGCTTGTCATGACACATTAGAGGCTCTCTGGATTGAAGCCCTAGAGCCAGAAAAGACTTTGTACCAAGGCATTCTGCAAGTAGCAGTCGCCCTGTATCATTTGGGTAATAGTAATTTACGTGGTGCGACTATTTTGTTGGGGGAGGGTTGCAACCGTTTGCGGCGTTACCCCTCTGTCTTTGCTGGGATTGATATAGACGAATTTTTAGATCAGAGTATTGCTTTACTAAAAGTGTTGCAATATTCTCAACCAGAAAGTATTGTGAATCTCAAATTGGGTGAAGACGCAGCATTTCCCATACCCAGAATAGTATTAGTAGATTAGGGTGTTGGAGATTGGGCTTTATAGCTGTACCCAACCAAGAAGCGCTATATTTATCCTTGGTTTTAAGCAAATGCCCATTATCTACTAACCAATTCCATACCTAATTAACTATTTATCGTGGCGCAAGTTATTTTAGAAAACGTTTACAAAAGTTTTCCTCACCGTCAAGGGGAAGGTAATACTGCTGACAAAAAATCAGAGAGTCCCAAAAATGAAGGAGTTAGTGTATTAAGAAGAATTAACCTAACTGTCGCAGATGGCGAATTTATGGTATTGGTCGGGCCATCTGGCTGTGGTAAAAGTACTTTACTGCGAATAATTGCCGGATTGGAAACGATGACTGGCGGGAATATTTGGGTTGGTGACAACCTGGTGAATAATTTGCCACCAAAAGAGCGGGATATTGCGATGGTATTTCAAAATTACGCACTTTACCCGCATATGACGGTGTACGATAACATTGCCTTTGGATTACGTCGTCGAACTACAGAAGAGGAAGAGGTGGCAGCGCCAGGGTTTTCGCAATTTGGAGAAAATTTGTTGGTGGGAGTCACCCGAAAATTACCCAAAGGACTGCGCTATATTTCCGAAAAAGAGAAATCAGTTTACCAAAGAGTCAAGAAAGTCGCCCAATTATTACAAATTGATGCCTTATTAAATAGATTACCCAAACAACTATCGGGAGGACAGCGACAAAGGGTAGCATTAGGAAGAGCGATCGCTCGCAATCCCCAAGTATTTCTGATGGATGAACCTCTATCGAACTTGGATGCGAAACTTCGTGCCGAGACACGCGCTCAAATCGTCAAATTACAGCGTCAACTGGGAACCACAACAATTTACGTCACCCATGATCAAACCGAAGCCATGACAATGGGCGATCGCATTGCTATTTTAAACCAAGGACAACTGCAACAAGTCGCTCCGCCCCTGGAACTATACAACCGTCCCGAAAATGTCTTTGTGGCGGAGTTTATTGGTTCTCCACCAATGAATTTTATTCCCGTCAAGTTTCACGCACCGCAATTAATTACCAATGGGGATTTCCGCATGACTTTACCGGAAGTTTGGAGTAGTGTATTGCAAAAATATGATGGACGTAACTTAATTTTAGGTATTCGTCCTGAACACTTGACTGTGGGCGTACCTGCAAATAAAAATTTACCCGTACAAATTGAGTTGGTTGAAAATTTAGGTAACGACACTTATTTTTCCGCCCAATTAATTATTACTGGATTTGAACGGGAAGCGATCGCTACTAATGCTTTACAAGTGAGGATTCCGCCTGATAAAAATATCAAAATCGGTGAAAAAATGTGGCTGTCAATTACACCGGAAAAAATCCACTTTTTTGATCCAGAAACAGAACTGGCAATATATCCGAAAACTTCGCCGACATTACCATTTGAAAATTGAGAATCATGCCTAACTGCGGCTCATAAATCATAAGTCTATGAGTCCACACCCTTCACTTCTCCATCCCCCCGTCTATCCAGTAGCCTTGCCGCTACCAATCAGATATAACAAAGCCATACGCACAGCTACACCACTAGTAACTTGGGTTTGAATCAAACTAAATTCCGGGTCATCCATTAAATCAGAGCTAATTTCAACACCACGGTTTACCGGGCCAGGGTGCAGCACTTTCACATGAGGCTGACAGTGCTTGATTTGTGAGCGAGTAATCCCAAAAAGCTGATGGTATTCACGCAAACTCGGTAATAAATTCGCAGTCATCCGTTCTTTCTGTAAGCGTAGCGTCATCACAAAATCAGCATCACGCAATGCAGGTTCCAGATTCCAATGGATAAAGAGTTTACGTTTGGGAATGGGGGAAGGGACAAAGACTTCTTTCGCCACCGCCTCCCCTTCTCCAGTGATATCTTCATCATTGACAAAATCAGCAAACCATTTGGGTAAAAGCGTCGGTGGTGCAGCCAAGTGTACTTCTGCCCCGCTTGCTGTCAAACTCCAAATGTTGGAACGGGCGACTCGTGAGTGTAAAATATCACCCACAATAGCAATTTTTTTGCCTTGCAAAAGTTCGAGCCGGGGCTCGAGAGGATCGATAAGTGTACAAATTGTAAATAAATCTAATAGCCCTTGGGATGGGTGTTCATGTTGTCCATCTCCAGCATTGAGAACACTGACACGTTCCCCCAATCTATCCAGTTCAGAAGCGATCGCATTGGGAACACCAGCTTCTTTATGGCGAATCACCATAATATCGCATCCCATCGCCAAATAAGTTTTGGCAGTATCGAGAATTGTTTCTCCCTTCGTCATGGACGAAGTCGCGCTAGTGAAATTGAGGGTATCAGCAGAAAGACGCTTGGCAGCGAGTTCAAAGCTGCTGCGTGTGCGTGTAGAAGGCTCAAAAAAAAGATTTGCTACCACCTGTCCCTGCAAGGCTGGTACTTTTTTTGTCCGTCGCGATAACACTTCCCGAAAACTCGCAGCAGTTTTCAAAACAGTGTCGTATTCAATTGGTGTAAAATCCGCGAGGGAGAGTATATGATGACGATTCCAGGTAGTAGTAGGCATAAATAGCTAGTAGCTCTCTGCACGGAGATACAAATCAATGTACCTCTACAGTTCTTTAATTTACACGTGCAGGGAAAATCATACCACTCGATCTTCTCTCAAAAGCGCGATTCAATTAATATTAACTTTTTTAGTTTCTACTCAATTCAATCCTCAGTTACGTCAATATCACACAATGTCCCATTTCCTACTTAGAAACAGAAAAATTCTGAAAAATTCATATTCTGTGACATTATTGGCTGTATTGGAAGTGCTAGTTTAGTTATAAATATCTTACTAGTACAGGTCGCCGGAAATAAACCAACCATTGCAAATAGACAAAAAGCTTGTTTTATGGGCTTTATTCCTTCTGCCTCCTGCCTTCTTACTTCTGCCTTCACGTACTAGGATAATTTTGCCAGCCTAATCTTGTTTTTGTCTAGACTTAATTAGACTTACGCTCCCACAGACAGTATGGGAGCCAAACAGGAAAACAAGGATATTTCTCCCTCTTTTCCTTTTTCCCTTTTATTGACTTGAGACTTATACAAATAAATCCAAGGGTAAATGTCCGAACATTTCATTAATCCCACCTTGACGGTAGGACTGACAAGACACTAATACCCCACGATGGTGTCCTGAGTAGGAATCAATGTAACACAAACCGTTTTTACCGTTTAACTTAATATAAACTGGCCCTTCCATCACAGGTAAATCCTTTGGAGGTTCGTATCCTAGTGCCAGCGAATAGGTTCTCATCGCCATCAACCCTTCCTCCGCCGTATCAGCACAAATACCTAATATTTGGTAATCAGAAATACTAGTAATAGCCAGCAAAGCTTTACGTATTAGAGTTTTTTCCGAACTTTTGATTGGAGGTGCAATATCAACGCAATTAAATTTATTCAGAATCTTTTTAGCTTCTTGAAATGTGAGGTTGCTCTGTTGTTGGCTGGTCATAAATCTGCTTATTATTGGTTTGGTTTACAGTGTTGTCGGGATGAGAATCACACTCTGAAAATACTAAATCCACAAGAAGCTAGAGAATTTCCGAGAAAGATTTAAATTATTTAGACTTAAATGATTTCCCGTAAATCATCTTAGACGCTTCTTTGCCATTCTGGCTCCCCTCAGATGATTATTTCCGATGGGGAGTATGCTCAATTTCAGAATTAATTTTGCATATTCCCTAAGTTAAAAAGAAACGGTACACTACTGTTTGATTCGCTACCAATTACAAGAACTTTTGGCATTTGGGCACCACCGCTTTTCCATGCTTCTATAGATTCTTTTTGCAGCACTAACTGTCCTCCTTGAGCTTTCAACGTTTCTGCTAAGAGTCTTTGGGCTTCAGATTTACCTTTTGCCCGATTGATTTCTGCTTGGGCTTCCTGTTCGGCTTCTCGTGCTATGTAGACGGCTCGTTGCGCTCTTTGTTCAGCAATTTGTTTCTCCTCGACAGCTTTAGCAAATTCTGGAGAGAAGGTTAGGTCTACTACGCTGGTATCTAAGACAATGATTCCATACTTATCTAACCTCTGCCCTAAAGCTGCATCAAAATCTTCTTTGAGTTCACTACGCTTGGTAATTGCTTCTTCTACTGTTCGACGAGCTGCGGCAATTTTAAATGATTCTTGAGTTTGTGGGGCAATTATTTTGGCAACAATGTTTTCCAATGTACCTTGTTTCCTGCGTACTTCTACTACCTGAATTGGATCAAGACGAAAGTTGATTGCAAATCGTGCCGTTAACGTTTGCAAATCCTTAGTGGAGCTTTCTGCGGGAACTTCAAATTTCTGCACAGTTAAATCGTAAACATCAACGACTGACACAAATGGGGGTTTGATGTGAATACCTTCAAGTAATGCACCATCCCTAGCTTTTCCCAATATACTGATTACTCCTGCCTGTCCCGGATTTATAATGATAAAAGAGTTCAGACTAAAAAGCACCATTATTGCTAATATTGCCCCAATAAGTATATTTTGCCAACTATCTAATTGCAGATTTTTCAACTTCCCCCCTCCTGTTGAAAATAGTGTATCGGGCAAAAATACGGAAGTGTTTTGGATTCTGGATTAGCTCTATATCAATGCAGAAATTGCATAACCTCAAGCGAGATATTTGTAGCTTCCATAATTCTGACCCCTGTATTCTTCTTGTTTTATCGTGACACAATCTGCTCTACTGCGCTGGGTTTGATAACGATGTGGTAGTATAGTTATCCGCGCATCTACATAATATCTGTGGTTACGGTATCAAGACATTCTAGATTTTCTCGAAGGCGTAATGGTTCCGTTCATCCTCTCCAACGCCTATTTAGTTATGGCAAGCAGTATCGCCAACAGGTTTGGCAAGCAGCGATCGCATCTATTTTAAATAAAGTTTTTGATTTAGCCCCTCCTGTATTGATTGGTACTGCGGTTGACGTGGTAGTAAAGCAGCAGGATTCGCTAATTGCCAGCTTTGGCATCAAAGATATTTTCGGACAATTTCTGGTTTTGGCGGCAATCACTATAGTGGTTTGGGTACTGGAATCGGTGTTTGAGTATGTATACAGGCGTTTGTGGCGTAATCTCTCGCAGCAAATACAACATAATCTTCGTTTGGATGCTTATAATCATCTTCAAGAATTAGAATTGGCTTATTTTGAAGAGCGCAGTACGGGTGCTTTGATGTCCATTTTGAGTGATGATATCAACCAACTCGAACGCTTTTTAGATGGTGGTGCTAATGATATTATTCAGGTAACCGCAACTATTTTAATTATTGGTACTGGTTTCTTTATTGTTGCCCCCCATATTGCTTGGATGGTAGTTATTCCCATGCCTTTGATTGTGGGCGGCTCACTACTATTTCAAAAGCTATTAGAACCACTGTATGCTGATGTTCGAGAAAAAGTCAGCTTACTCAATTCGCGATTATCGAATAATTTGAGTGGTATTACTACCATCAAAAGTTTTACGGCTGAGGATTATGAAAGTGCGAGGGTAGCAGCCGATAGTGAAGCTTACAGACGCAGTAATGTCGCCGCCATTAAACTATCAGCAGCATTCATTCCCTTGGTGAGAATGCTTATTTTAGCTGGCTTTACAGTATTTTTAGTATTTGGAGGAATTGCTGCCGTCAATGGTCAAATATCAGTCGGTACTTATAGTATTCTAGTTTTCATTAGTCAATTATTGCTCTGGCCTCTGACTCGTTTGGGGGATACATTTGATTTGTATCAGAGGGCAATGGCTTCAACAAATCGTGTCATGGATTTATTGGATACTTTCATTACAATTTATCCCGGGAATATTAGTTTACCGATTGCCGAAGTCCGGGGAGAAATTGAACTCAAAAATATTACTTTTGCTTACAAAGATAGACTCCCAATTATTCATAAATTATCTTTGCATATTCCCGCCGGGAAAACAATCGCGATAGTTGGCTCCACTGGCTCCGGTAAAAGCACTTTAGTCAAGCTGTTATTGCGACTTTACGAAATTCACTTAGGACAAATAACCCTGGATGGAATTGATATTCAAAAGCTAAATTTACGCGATTTGCGACGATGCATTGGCTTAGTCAGTCAAGATGTATTTTTATTTCACGGAACTGTGGCTGAGAATATCGCCTACGGAACATTTGAGGCGAGCGATAGAGAAATAAAAATGGCAGCCAAAATCGCAGAAGCGCACGAATTTATTCAGCGTTTGCCCCAAGGATATGAAACAATAATTGGAGAGCGGGGACAAAAACTATCGGGAGGACAAAGACAACGAATTGCGATCGCTCGTGCGATTCTCAAAGACCCACCGATTATAATTCTTGATGAGGCTACATCCGCAGTGGACAATGAGACTGAAGCCGCTATTCAAAGGTCGCTCGAACGGATTACAGTAGATAGAACTACAATTGCGATCGCTCATCGTCTTTCCACTATCCGCAATGCTGATTGTATTTATGTCATGGAACATGGCAAATTTGTCGAGTCTGGAACCCACGAAGAACTATTAGACAAGCAAGGTGTTTATGCAAGTCTTTGGCGAGTTCAAAGCGGTGTTAAAAGTCCTGATTCCTAATTCCTGAGCAAAAAATTTGTAATTACTCAATTATTTGTCCACTTCCCCTAATTGCATTATGTTCACAAATCCTCAACCCGAAACCTCCGATAGTCAATGGCGCTATCAATTAGATAGATTCGTGAAAGAACATCAACAGGAACTAGCAGCACTATCTTGGGCTTTGTGGCAAGAAAATGGTGACAGCCAAGGAACTATTGGTATTAATTTAGAACCAACACCCCATTTTGTTTATTGTCCCAATACTGCAATTGAGCAATTTAACCTCAAAGTCGATAGTCGCCTGCAAGAAATTATTGGCTTAATTAAACACCACAAACCTGAAGTCGAGGTGTTAATGATTGGAATTGGGAAAGAGCAAGTTAAATTGATTTATTTTGAGCCTCAACCAGAACCACCAACCTGTTTTCGAGAAGTTGGCAAAGATCTGGATACTTTATTAGAGGAATTGGAAGCAAAGCTAGTAAATACTCTAACTTTTATAAATTCCTAAATGATTTATGCCTAATTTAGATGCAATTACATTAAAATTACATCAAATCTGCGGGGTCAGCAGAACGAAGTCTTCGCATGGCAATAATGCCAGAAAGAAAACACATGATTAACGTCATCAAAAAAATAATAATACCGCGTTCTGTTGTCATATATACAGGTAGCTTAGTAGTATCAGCAGCTAATTTATAAAAAGCGATTGCAAACATAAATCCCGGAAAATACCCTAAAACAGCTAGAAATAGAGCTTCTTGGGCAAGAACTGTTAATAAATAATTATTGCTATATCCAATCGCTTTCAGCATTGCATATTCTGAAAGGTGTGCCGATATATCTGAATAAAGAATTTGATAAACAATGACACTACCAACGATAAAAGAGACAAGTACACCGACACCAAAAATAAATCCAATTGGTGTTGTTTTGCTCCAATATCCTCTTTCTAAATTAATATATTCTTCCACTGTCAAAACCCGAATATCATTAGGCAAATTCGAGCGCAAATTTTGAGCGACTTGGGTGATATTTGCCTCACTACTCAATTTAATTAACCCAACCCCAATTAAATTCGGTTGGTGATTGGGAAAAAGCCGGAGATAAGTAGAATCGCTGGTGATGATATTGCCATAGGTAGCAAAGGATTTACCAAGAGTAAAATAGCCCGATATACGCACCTTTTCGTCATTCACTTGAGTTTCTGGTTTAGCTTGCTGACGGAAAAAAGCAGCAACGCTACCAACTCTAGGTAAAGCTGTTTTGTCAAAGAGAATTTGATTCAGAATTTGCAGATGGTGGAGATTATTATTAATTTCGGGGGATTTAAAGATTTTATTTGCCGGATCAGTTCCCAAAATCAGAATCGTTTGTAATCCTTTGGTTTCCGGATTACTCCATTTACCCAAACCAATGTAAACCGGACTGACTGACTCCACACCACTAAAACCTCGTGCTTGATATAGTCTGTCCCTAGATAAATTCTTAATCGAGTAAATTGTTTCAAAATCTCGACCTACCAATACTAAATCAGTATCAAAAGTTTTGTGTGGCGCGATCGCACTATCAAATAATGCACCTTCAAACCCCATTTGGGCAAACATGAGGATATTTGCAAAAGCAATACCCGCAAGTGCAACGCCCAAGCGTGTTCTTTCCTTTATAAGCTGCTGCCATGCTAAAGGAATCTTGAAAAAAAATTTACGCAGCATTGACGCAATTCTCCAATTTGGGGAAGTTGAGGGGAATGGGGGAAGGACACAGAGAGGAGGAGATACGAACAGATGGAAAAAAAGATAGTTCAATATTCTTCCTTGCCTCTTTTAGTCTCCCAGACTCCCCAATTAAATACTTTTAGGACGACGTAATTGTTTAGTACTAATAGGTCCAAGAATCTGATTCAGACTCCGTAACTGTTCCGCCGTTCCCATACAGATGAGCAAATCCCCTGGCATTAATACAGTATCGCCCGTGGGTCCTCCAATGAGGCTACCGTCCACACGACGAATTGCTAAAACTAAAGCACCCGTTTGCGATCGCAATCTCGCTTTTTGTAATGTTAACCCCACCACAGGACAAACGGCAGGGTCTAACAATAATTCTTCCATGTAGAGCTGGCGGTCGGCACCCGTGAGAATTCCATCGACAAAATCCATCACTTGCGGACGCAATGCCGCCGCCGCCATCCGCTTGCCACCCGTAATATAAGGCGAGATTACCGCATCTGCCCCACCTCGCTGTAACTTTTGTACCGCTTCTTCAGTACTAGCTCGAGCGATCGCGCGAATATCGGGATTGAGGCTTTTGGCTGAAAGCACAGTATAAAGATTTTCTGCATCCGAAGGTAAGGCAGCCACAATACAAATTGCTCTTTCGATACCAACCCTGAGTAAAGTCTCATCCAACGTTGCATCACCCTGATAAGCGGTGTAACCCTCCTGTTGAGCATAACGCATGGAATCCATTTCCGAATCAATAATCACAAATGGCACATCCTCTGCCCGAAATTCCTTGGCAATTTGACGACCAGTTCGACTAAACCCACAAATGATATAATGCTGTGATAAGGATTCCATGAGTCGCCTTTGTTGTCGCAGTCGAATACCTTCTTGAAAGTAGCCTTGAATAACGGCTTCCGTAAATCGATTCACAATATAGCCGATCGCAACTACACCCATCAAAATCAAGCCAATGGTAAATAATCTACCTCGACTTCCCAGTGGTTGCGTTTCACCATAACCAACCGTAGCTAAGGTAATTATTGTCATATAAACAGCATCTTCCCACGACCAACCCTCTACAAAGCGATACCAGGAAGTACCAATTATAAACACACCAGCTAGTGCAAATGCCCCAGCCATTAATTCTTTTTGGATGCGCTGATATTTTTGCTCAAGTGTTGAGTACACAGTTGTTTTCACCGCAGCCACTCGGAAAGAATCAGTTTAAGCATTATATTAAGAAGAAGTTAGGAATCAGGGGTTAGGGGTTCAGAATACAGCTATCGAAATACATATCAATAAATTTAGGAGATTTAAACCGGGGCATCGTATTTTTATATACAGTGTGTCTTCAAGCACATCTTCTTGTTTTTTTCATCATTAAATAATGGTGCAAGTAACCTTTCACTGTTTGATACTAGTAATTGACCACTGACCACAGGATGAAGAGTTTTTAGGAGTTATTAAGTGAGCATCGAAACGCTAGAAACATCACAAGCATCAATTAAATCAACATCCGCACAATTTGACAACACAAGCTTTGATAAAGCTGTTATGTCCACCTATGGGCGCTATGCATTGGCATTGGAACGGGGTCAAGGTTGTCGCGTTTGGGACACTCAAGGACGGGAATACCTTGATTTTGTTGCCGGCATCGCCACCTGCACCCTGGGACATGCACACCCGGCAATGGTGGAAGCTGTAACGCGGCAAATTCAAAAATTACACCACGTCTCCAACTTGTACTACATTCCCGAACAGGGAGAACTAGCAAAATGGCTGGTGAAACATTCCTGTGCGGACAGAGTATTTTTCTGCAATTCTGGTGCAGAAGCTAACGAAGCAGCAATTAAATTAGCTCGTAAATATGCCCATACAGTATTAAAAATTGATCGCCCAATTATTTTAACAGCACAGTCAAGTTTCCACGGCAGAACTTTAGCAACAATTACGGCGACAGCCCAACCTAAATATCAAAAACACTTTGATCCCCTTGTTCCCGGTTTCCATTACGTTCCCTATAATGATATTTCCGCAATCGAATCTGCGATCGGTGAACTCGATGAAGGTGACTATGGTGTTGCAGCTATTTTAATTGAACCCCTGCAAGGTGAAGGAGGGGTACGTCCTGGAGATGTGTCTTACTTCCGCAAACTACGGCAAATTTGTAACGAAACCGGAGTCTTGCTAATTTTTGATGAAGTCCAAGTGGGTATGGGACGCAGTGGGAAATTATGGGGTTATGAACACCTGGGAGTTGAACCCGACATTTTCACCAGTGCCAAAGGTTTAGGTGGAGGTATTCCCATCGGCGCAATGCTAGCAAAAAAATTCTGCGATGTCTTTCAAGCTGGAGAACATGCTAGTACCTACGGTGGTAATCCCTTTGTAACTGGTGTGGCGCTTTCCGTATGTGAAACTATTGAGAAAGAAAATATACTGTCAAATGTGCAAGCGCGAGGCGAGCAATTACGAGCTGGACTCAAGCAAATAGCAGCAAAATATCCCCAGCTTATCAGTGATGTCCGAGGTTGGGGGTTGATTAATGGTATGGAATTACATGAAAATATCGAGTTAACTTCCAATGATATTGTGAACGCCGCAATTCAAGAAGGGTTATTATTAGTTCCTGCGGGTCCGAAAGTTGTTCGATTTGTACCACCATTAATTGTCACCGAAGCCGAAATTAATCAGGCATTGGCAAAATTAGAAAGTGCGATCGCCAAGCTGAACTAATTTGCACTATTGCTTCTCTAGTTAAATAAGCAAAATTCCAGAAACCGGGTTTCTTCTCACAATAAGTACGGCTATTTTCGTTACTTTCAAAGATAAGAAACTGGGTTTCTCTTATGACATCAAAGCTGGCAAAAATCGAAATTAATCGCGAGATTTTACACTACCGAAAAATAATGGTCAGCAGTCTCAAAGAACTAATTGAAGAACCCGAATTAGTTAATGCAGAAGACCCAGAAGCAAAATTTACTAGCAGTGGTGTTAATTGGCAAGCATACGAAACATTACTCGTCAAATTAGCAGACAACTCTCATTACCGCATTACTTACTTGGATGGGGTATTAGAAATTCTGTCACCATCAAAAAAGCATGAAACAATCAAATCCCGCTTGGCTATTCTGATTGCGTTATATCTGATTAGAAAGCGGATTAAAAATTTACCGATGGGAAGCACAACTTTCAAAGATAGTTCCCAAAAAGTAGGAGTTGAACCAGATGAATGCTACTGTATTGGAGAAGAAAAAGATATTCCCGACTTGGCAGTAGAAGTAAATATTACTAGCGGTAGCGTCAGCAAACTAGAGACTTACCGACGTTTAGGAGTCGCAGAAATTTGGTTTTGGGAGCGCAACGAACTAAAACTTTATCACCTGCGAGATAACTCTCAACAAGAACAAGCGATCGCATTTTCGGAAACCTACGGTTACGAACAAATTAATAAAAGCGAGATATTACCACAGTTAAATATCTCTCTGCTCATCAAGTGTACTTTGATTCCAGACTCAGTTACCGGATGTATTGAATTTGCACAAGGTATTACCTGAAGGGAGGAAATGTTCTTTTTAGAAAAATTAGTTTAGAAAAATTTATACTTGATTTACAATTTGTTGGCAGATGAGCGCAAAACTCAAATAACCCTAATCATCACAAATCTACTGGATGCTGACCGTAAAATGGTAATGCTTCCTCCCAATTCGGACGCTTACCCTGTAACCAATCAAAATAAGCAAGTTGTAAAATGCTCGTCACAGTCGCCGCTAAACCAGATTTAGCTTCAAGCAATTGGTAATTATTATCCCAACTAGCTAACTTTTCCTGCCATACTTCCGGTAAAAATGCAGCATCTGGCAACAAAGTAGTTAAGCCCAAGGTAGTTAAGCCCAAGCCATCCGCAGCAACTTGATAAATTGCGCCAAAAACCTGTCCTCGTTGTGCTGGCATTTGTACCGCAATCTTTGCATTTTCCTTTTTCCCCAGTTCCCAAGCAACTGCCGCCAAAGTCGAAACCGCAAACACAGGAATATTCAACTGCTGTGCCAATGTTCTCGCTGCTACCATCCCAATGCGAGTCCCCGTAAAACCACCAGGGCCTTTAGCAACAGCAATAAATGCTATATCTTGCCAAGTTTGCGGTTTGAGAAAATCTAGCAAATACTGGTGTAAATGGCTAGATAATTCGCGTTCCAAATTCCATACTTGAGAACGAAAACCTTCAGAAAAATTACCCCCAACAAAATTAGCGATCGCCAAACCTAATTCGGGTGTCGTAGTATGCAGAGCTAATCCGTATTTACTTGCTTCCATTGAGTTTGATGTTAATTATTCTCGCAGTCGAGATATTTAATTTTACCTGTCTGAAATTTTATAATATTATATTAATTTACCTGGTATTTAACCCTTGTGCTAAAATTTCGGAACTAAATTCTAGATAATAATGGCTAGTTTACCGCATCCAATACAATATCAAGGAAGTAAAAGAAGTATTGCTTCCGATATTTTGAAGTTTTTCCCAAAGAAAGTATCAAGGCTAGTAGAACCATTCGCAGGTACTGCTGCAATCAGTGTTGCTGCTTCGGCAAAGAATATTACCCAAAATTTTTTGATAAATGATATAAATCAGCCTTTAGTTAAACTGCTAGAATTAATCGTAGAGCATCCAAATGAAATAGCTGATTTTTATACAACAATTTGGCAACAGCAAAATAATAGTTCAATTGAGCATTATTATAAAATGAGAGATGAATTTAATAAAAATAGTGATTCTAAATTATTCTTATATTTATTAGCTAGATGTGTAAAGGGGGCAGTTAGATATAATCGTGAAGGTTTATTTAATCAAAGTCCTGATAAAAGACGAAAAGGAACCCATCCATCCAAAATGAAAAAGAATATTGAAGGAGTTTCTAAATTATTAAAAGGTAAATGCACATTTACAAATTTAGATTACAGAGATGTTTTAGCTCAAATAAACAGTAGCGATTTTGCTTATCTTGATCCTCCATATCAAGGTGTGTGTGGTAATAAAGATTCAAGGTATTACTCAGGAATCGATTTTTATGATTTTGTTTTGGCACTTGAAGATTTAAATAGACGAAATATTTCATTTGTAGTTAGTTATGATGGCAAACGAGGAGATAAAAAATTTGGTTCTGAATTACCAAAAGAATTAAATTTGAAAAAAATAGATATAGAAGTTGGACGTTCTTCTCAGGCAACGCTATTAGGTAGAGAAGAAATTACAATTGAATCATTATATTGTTCTCCTACTTTAAACACTGAAATAAATATACATAATTTGAGCAGGCAACTAGTTGTAATAAGGTAGGTAAATTATGGATATTGAGAACCTGCAACAGTTACCTGATGATTTTATCAAACTATGTACATCTGTGACAGCCAAAAGACCAAAAGCTGTCATTAATCACATCTTGCAATATGGCTTTGTCACTACAGAAGAATTACAACAAAGATATGGCTATAATCACCCACCAAGAGCAGCTAGAGATGTGCGAGAATTAGGAATACCTTTAGAAACTTTTCGCGTTACAGGAAGTGATGGGAGAAAAATAGCAGCTTATAGATTTGGAGATATTAGTAAAACAAGATTTTCTCAAGTTGCTGGTAGGACTGGCTTATCGAAGCGGATAAAAGAGAAATTAATTCAAACATATGGATGTAAGTGTTTTATTTATTTGGAGGAAGTTAGTGAGCGTGAATTACAAATAGATCATCGTGTTCCCTTTGAAGTGGATGGGGAACCAGAACTTCAAGCAGAAAACTTTATGTTACTTTGTGGTTCTGCAAATAGAGCAAAATCTTGGTCATGCGAACATTGTGAAAACTGGAAACATTTAAAAGACAAATCTGTATGCTTATCTTGTTATTGGGCATATCCAGAAAATTATAATCACATTGCTATGCAACAAGTTAGAAGAATAGATTTGCTATGGCAAGGTGATGAGATACTGATTTATGAAAGATTAAAACAGCAGGCAAATGAGCTTGATCAAGATATTTCTGAATTAGTAAAAGAAATTATTAAAAAATCAATTAGCGCTTTTTTATTACTCTCGCAGGAGTATAATAAGCCTATTGTTACTTTAACTTTGTAAGGGTGTTAGATTGTTTCCAAGACAAGCTACCGCAACCATCACCGTAGTAGACCAATACTGCGATGAATATAAGGACTTATTCCCAGAAGTGAGGACATTCGAGAATTTCAAATATCTTCACGTAGGAATTTTGTCTGAGATTAAACGTAAATCCTTACCAGAAATAGCAAAGGCTGTAGGTTTACATGATGCACAACCACTACAAAATTTTCTGACAAATTCACCTTGGTCAATAGTGGATTTAAGAAATAGAAGATTAGAACTGACATTAAAAATGTTAAATGGACGTGCATTTAAGTTGGTAATCGATGAAACCGGAGATAAAAAGAAAGGAAACCATACAGACTATGTGGCAAGACAATATATTGGGAACTTAGGTAAAGTTGATAATGGGATGGTTTCAGTTAATGCTTATGGAGTCTTAGGAGACTTAACGTTTCCTTTAATATTTCTAGTCTTTAAACCAAGAAAAACACTTAAAGAAGGAGAAGCATATAAAACTAAACCTCAGTTGGCTGTAGAAATAATTGAAACACTCATTGAATTAGGATTTAACTTTGATTTGGTTTTAGCAGATAGTCTTTATGGTGAAAGTCCAACATTTGTCTCAACCTTATCAAAATATAACAAGCACTATCTACTAGCGATTAGAAGTAATAATAGAGAATTAGCATCACCTCTGCAAACAGCCATATATAGTGATTGGCAGGAATTTGAACGTGTATTTAGTGATGGAAAATCCGAAAAAAGATATATACAACAAATAATTTTTAGCGAATCCAAACCAGAAACATATTGGCGGATTACCAGCGACCCAGAAAAGTTGCAAAAAAATCAGACTTGGTATGTTAAAACAGATTTAAAAGGCGAGGTAGCAGAACAATTAGGAAATTTATATGGATTTCGCAATTGGGTAGAATATGCTTTTAAACAAGGTAAAAATGAACTGGGTTGGGCAGATTTTAGACTTACACAATACCACCAAATAGATAAATGGTGGGAAATTGTTATGAGCGTTTATTTTTTTGTAAGTTTACAGGCGCAAGCAAGAAATGAATCATATGATAAGCAATCACCCGAGGGAAATGCCCCAGAGCCATCAGATTTTAGTAAGCACAAGTGGTGGGATTATAAAAGAGGGTGGAAATCAACATTAAACAATTTAAGATTAATTGTTCAGCCATATATTTTCTGGAATTTAATTCAGCCTTGGTTAGCAGTCTTTATTAATAAAAACTTGCTTTTAGGATTTCAGAAAATTCTAGAAATCATGAACCTATTTCAAGGTTATATACCTGTGGATTCTGGATAAAAACAAGCCTGTGTTTAAATCACAAATTTTCAGTCATTCACTATTGATGTGTGTCGAATACAACGCACGCTACCAATTCAGTCTACAAATATTCACGTAGGCTTTTTCTGCTTTACAGATTAAGTGATAAATCATGTCACCTGTAATACCAATTCACAATTCGCAATTCGCAATTCGCAATTAATAAATCCTGATTTTACAAGGGTTTCAGAATTTGGATATGTTTCACGATTTTAGTGAAATGGTATAAGGCTATTCTATGTATCTTTTTATAATATATATTGACTCTCTGTGCCTCAAAAAGCGCTCTGAAAGGTATATTTTCTTTAAAAACTGAAATAATTTTAAAAATCTATATATTTTTCTCCCGCCAGAGACATAAAAGAGCGTTAGTCGAGATAGTTAACATCAAGGCAAAATGAATGCAGAGTAATGGTGCAAAATAAGTTTATTCATTCAGTATCAAAAGATTTATCACGTACTTACATCTAACCTAATATTTATCCAAGTTCTTTGCGAAAAGTCAACAAAAATCAGCAAATACTCACAATCTACATTTTTAATTTAGCTCCAGAGTTTGAGATAATCAGTGGATGCGATTTTTTTCAAGATTAACTATTACATTCCTCGCAGTAGTATTACTACCTACCTTTATTGCTACTGCCCAAACTCCAAATATCACACCTGGTGATAATTTAGTTGTTGAGGGGATACCACCTATCCCGACAACATTAGTTGAAAATGTGGAGCGCTACACAAATTTTCGGGCTGCAAGTCTTTCGAGTTGGCATCCCCAACGCCGCGAAATGCTGATTTCTACCCGTTTTGGTGATACACCACAGGTACATTTAGTCAAGTTTCCTCAAGGCGCGAGAAAACAAATGACATTTTTCCCTGAACGTGTTGCTGGGGGTAGTTTCCAACCCACACAGGGGGATTATTTTGTTTTCAGCAAAGATATTGGTGGTAATGAATTTAGTCAAAATTTTCGCTACGACTTAGCTACTGGAGAAGTGACTCTCCTCACAGATGGAAAGTCGAGAAATAGCGGTGGTGCATGGTCTACCAAAGGCGATCGCATTGTTTATACTTCTACCCGCCGCACAGGTAAGGACAATGATTTCTATATTATCAACCCTAAAGACCCCAAAAGTGATAAATTAATCGCCCAAGTTGAAGGTGGCGGTTGGGGGGCATTAGATTGGTCAGTTGATGATACTCAAATATTAATCACTGAGTATGTATCAGCCAACGAAAGCTACTTATGGTTGATGGATGCATCTACTGGTGAGAAAAAACTCATTACTCCTAAAGGTGGCAAAGAGCAAGTTGCTTATCGTGGTGCTATTTTTAGCAAAGATGGAAAAGGGTTGTATGTGATTACCGATAAGGAGTCAGAGTTTTCTCGGCTAGGCTATGTAGATTTAGCAACCCAAAATTATACTTTCATCACCAGTAATATTCCTTGGGATGTTGAAGATATGGAGCTTTCCGATGATGGTAAAAATTTAGCTTTTGTCACTAATGAAGATGGTAGAAGCGTTTTACATATACTGGATACTGAAACGCGCCAAGAAAAGCCATTGCCAAAACTACCCATCGGGCAAGTATACGGGATTACCTGGCACAAAAATAATCAAGACTTAGGTTTTACACTCGTTTCTGCCCGTTCCACAGCTGATGTATATTCCTTGAATATTCGCAGTAATAGAGTCGAAAGATGGACACAAAGTGAAACAGGTGGCTTGAATACAGCTAATTTCTCCGACGCACAATTAGTTCGCTGGAAAAGTTTCGATGGTAAAACTATTTCTGGGTTTCTCTACCGTCCTCCCGCCAAATTCAAAGGTAAACGTCCTGTTATTATAGATATTCATGGAGGCCCCGAATCACAATTTCGCCCCAGTTTTTTAGGACGTAATAATTATTATTTGAATGAGTTGGGTGTCGCTTTATTCTTTCCGAATGTGCGGGGCTCAAGTGGCTATGGAAAAACCTTTCTCAAACTCGATAATGGCTTCAAGCGCGAGGATTCAGTCAAAGATATTGGTACATTATTAGACTGGATTGCCCAACAACCTGATTTAGATAAAGATAGAATCATGGTGACGGGCGGAAGTTATGGTGGTTACATGTCTTTAGCTGTATCGACAAATTATGCCGATAAAATCCGCTCAGCTATCAACATTGTGGGTATCTCTAACTTTGTGACTTTCCTCGAAAAAACCGAAAGTTACAGGCGTGATTTACGACGTGTCGAATACGGAGATGAACGCGATCGCAAAATGCGTGAGTTTCTCTTAAAGATTTCACCACTCAATAATGCTCAGAAAATCAAAAAGCCTTTATTTGTTATTCACGGGAAAAATGACCCCCGTGTACCATTAAATGAGGCAGAACAAATAGTTGCAACCGTGAAGAAAAATAACATTCCTGTGTGGTATTTGATGGCAAAAGATGAAGGACATGGATTTAGTAAAAAGAAAAATATTGACTTTCAATTTTATGCTACTGTCCTGTATATTCAGGAGCATTTATTGAAATGACAAAAGGGAGTGGGAAAATTTATAAGTTCTCACTCCTCACTCCTCAATCCTCATTATTTATATCGTTTCTCCAAAATCTGGCAACATATAAAATAAATCTCCTTGTCTCTCCATCTTGGCATCCCCGCGTCACCATCTGTTACTTTATTTTGGAGAATTAGTATTAATTCCTACTGAATTTTTGAGTATCCAAGTTTCCAATTATCTATTTTTTTCAATTCCTCAACTTTCCCTTGAGAAATTAATCGTAAAGCTGTACGAGTATTGATCAATCCTTTCATCAAATAATAACCAGGCTTGGCACGAATACCTTCAGCTTCGACTGTTCCTTCATAGGCAAGAACACCACAATAGGTCTTTTCTCCGGGAATTTCTAACTTAAACAAGTTATCATTCAGGTACCCACCCGGAATCATAAAAATACTGAAGACATGATGCTGTCCGCGCCAAGGTTTAACGACTATCTTTTCAGGATGAATATAATATTTTTGAGTATTATTTGAAAAACCGTCTTCGTAACAACCGACAATAGGTGATCGCTTAGATAAATATGTATACCCAATTATCGCAATTAGGGTTATTGTGAATAATAGATAAAGATACTTGTATTTATGCGATTTAACTTTGAACACTTCTCAAAATCACCAATCTAATAATTACAGTGCATTACATTCAATTATAGTTATAACAATTTTGAAATAAGCAGCGATCGCATTCCTGTCACTAACTTATAATTTAATATTCACACTCGCCATCCCAGATTGGATATTACAAATAATATCATCTATAAATCTAGCATTATCCTACTTACTGTTAGACTCTATCCAATTTATCCTGACTGCAAAAGTTTAAATAAGTTTCACATTTCACTTTTAGATAGAGTCCCAGACTTGCCGAAACATACAATTTAGATGTATTTTCGCTGCTTACTAAACCCCAAAACCAGCATGATGTGTCTAAAATAACAGAGACCTGTCATCAATAACTCTATCAGGGGTGAAAATGGTATCAGCACCTACATCATTCTCCGATATTCAAAATCACTGGGCACAGGGATTTATTGAAGCATTAGCGAAACGTAGCATCGTCACAGGACTTCCCAACGGCACTTATCGTCCAAATAACTCTGTCACCCGGGCAGAATATGCGGTAATTCTCTCCAAAGCCTTTGCTAAAATTCCCCAAAAACGCCAATACACACCATTTTTAGATGTACCGTCAAATTACTGGGCAGCATCGGCAATTAAAACAGTACAAGAAAAAGGATTTCTCAATGGTTTTCCAGATAACCGTTTTCGTCCAGAAAATCGAATTTCTCGTTTAGAAACCATCCTTTCCCTGGTATCCGGCTTAGATATTGGACTCAAAATTAAACCCGAATTAGTAAACGTACTATCGCAAATTTACCAAGATGCCAGCCAAATCCCTACCTATGCATTAAACCAAATTGCGATCGCAACTGCTGCGGAATTAGTCACAAGTCACCCCAATGTCAAACTCCTAAACCCAACTTTAGCCTCAACTCGTGCTGATGTTGCGGCATTCATCTATCAAGCCTTAGTCTATCTGGCTGAAGTGCCCAAAATTCCCTCTAACTTCCTTGTCTCTGCTAAACCCAACACACCACCAGTCGCAACGGTACGCATGAGTCACACACGGGAATTTCGCGGTGCATGGCTAGCTTGTGTTTGGAATAACGACTTTCCCTCAAAAGCAGGACTTTCGACTGCACAACAAAAAGCTGAACTGACTGCAATTATCACTCAACTGCAAAAACTCAACTTCAACGCCCTCATTTTCCAAGTACGCCCCGAAGGCGATGCTGTTTACCAATCAAAGCTAGAACCTTGGAGTCAGTGGATTTCTGGAACCCAAGGTAAACCACCAGAACCATTTTACGATCCCTTGGAGTTAGCAATTTCCGAATGCCGCAAGCGTAATATTGAAGTTCACGCTTGGTTTAATCCCTACCGCGCCAAAACCTCAATTAAACAGGGAGTTCTTGCCCGTCCCCATCTTGGACTCACTAACCCCGATGTCGCCCCGTCAGGGGGTAATCAGCTATGGATGGATCCCGGTGCCAAAGTCGTTCAAGATCGGGCTTATAGCGTCATTATGGATGTATTGCAGCGCTACGATGTTGATGGCATCCATTTAGATGACTATTTTTATCCCTATCCCATCGAAGGAAAATCTTTCCCCGACGGTAAAACCTATGCTGCCTATCGTAATGCAGGTGGTACTTTAAGTTTGGGCGATTGGCGACGGGAAAATGTCAATCAAATGATATTACGTCTTTCCCAAGGCATCAAAGCAGCTAAACCCCATGTCAAATTTGGCATTAGTCCATTCGGAATTTACAGACCTGGGCAACCTCCTGGAATTGTTGGTTTAAATGCCTTTGAGGTGCTTTTTGCCGACTCTAAAAAATGGCTTGAAGAAGGTTGGATTGATTACATCGCCCCACAATTATACTGGCGCACCGATCAACCAAAACAGAGCTATCAAGCTTTGTTGAAATGGTGGACAGAGATAAATACTAAACAGCGACATATTTACGCGGGCAATAATATTGGACAACTAGATGGCAAGGCTTGGAAAAACGAAGAAATTGCCAAGCAGATAACAATTAGTCGTAACCCCATGAATAATTTATCCTTGGGCAATATCTTTTTTAGCATGAGTTCGATTATTGAGAATCGTCAAGGTATTGCCGATACTTTCCAAGGAACAATATATAACAGACCAGCCCTTGCCCCAACTATGTCATGGCGGAATGCCACATCTCCATCAATACCCACTGGTTTGCAAGTCAGCAACCGTCGTCTCAACTGGCAGCCCGCAGCAAATAACCAGGATATTCGTTCTTGGACACTATATCGTCAGAATGGAGATACTTGGACATTGCAAAGGGTACTATCTCGCGGCACTAATTTTGCCACCGTCGAACCGGGAACTTATGTGGTATGTGCAGTGGATAGGATGGCTAATGAGAGTCTGGGTGTAACCATTACAGTGAACTAAGTTATCAAATTTTGGTATGTGTATTATTCCCTGAATATTTTCTAACCCTAATTATTCAGGGGTAAGTATATCAGTCTGATTAAAAGTATTAGACAAAAACATAGCAATAAATAGAAAAAAGGAGTAGATTATGAATGAAAAAAATTCTAATGATGATGCTGTCAGTGCATTTTTTAAGTTGATACAATCGCAAGACTTGGAGCAAAAAAAAGTCTGGTATTCAACCGCAGCAGAAGCTTACAATCAAGCCAGACCTAATTATCCACAGCAACTCATTAACCGTGTGCTTGAACTTACTCAAATTTCCTCACATGCAAAAATTTTGGAAATTGGTTGTGGCCCTGGAATTGCGACAAAAGACTTTGCTCCGTTTGGCTTTTCAATGGTATGCGTTGAACCTAACCCAGAATTTTGTCAATTTGCCCGCGAAAATTGTGTTGCCTATCCAAACGTAGAAATTATTAACACTTCATTTGAAGAATGGGAGTTAGAAAGTGAAAAATTTGATGCTGTTTTAGCAGCAAGTTCGATTCACTGGGTTTCCGAAGAAGTACGCTACCAGAAAGTTGCAGAAGCATTAAAAGAAAGCGGATTTTTGATTTTGTTATGGAATGTGGTTACACAGCCACAATATGAAATCTATCAAAAATTCAAGAATATTTATCAAATTCATGCTCCCTCTTTAGCTGAATTTGAAGAGCAGAGAACCCAGAAAGAATACTCGGAAGGTGTTGATTATGGTATTATTAATTTGGGAAAAAAAATTATTGATTCAGGTAAATTCAAAGAATTAATTTATGAAATCACCTCTCATGAAATCACATATAAGACTAACGATTATCTAACTCTTTTAAGTAGTCTTTCATCTTACATAGCTCTAGATTCTCAAACTAAAGATAATTTATTTGAAAATTTACGAACCGCAATAGATATAGAATTTGGGGGAAATATAACTTGTTCTTACCATTCTGCTTTTCAAATTGTCAGGAAAGTTTGAGAAACCCTACCCTATAAAATACTTCTGGTAAATTAGAAAAAGGTGATGGGTAAGTAAGTACAAATAAACCGAAATATTTAATATTTGCAGGGGTTCTCAAAGTCACTTAATTAATTTGCACGATAAGCAACACGTAAACTTTGGATTAAAATTGCCACAGATGCAACTGCCATCAAAGCACCCCAAAACCAGTAGGGAAGAAACAATTGTTGTTGAATTTGGGCTGTATCCGAAACCCCTAAGCGTCCAGCAGTTTGGCTAAATAGGTAATCTAGTTGGTGGTAGGTGCTAACGCAGGCTTGGACTCCCAAAAATTGAATCGCAAATGCTTGTACCGAACGAGTTACTTTTAACCCCAAAAAGAGAATAACAATACCCAATAAAGGGATAAAAATAAATCCAAACAGAGACCTAACCCAAATTAAAGTAGATACTAATAAACTAATCCCTAGAATTTTTAAGCTTAAAGAAGCAGTTTTGTAACTACGTGATGCCATAATTAATGCTGCACCTGCTATTGGTGGTCCCATTGGGCCCGCAGCAGCAACTAAAGCACGACGAATAGGATCCCAGGATGCAGGAAATCGATAGGCAGCAAAACCTGAACCATTGGGGAAAATCTGTAATTCTTGAAAATTTCCTCCCAGTAGCGCCGCCATTAAGCCATGTGCCATTTCATGGAACCAAGTCGCCAAAATCGTGAAGGGATAAAGAATATAATCACCACCAGGTAGCTGCCATAACAAGGCTGTGACTACAGCTGCCCCAATTAACCAATTAAGCCCCAGGCGGTTATTCACCGTAGGGGCTACATTGGCGAGCAAAGGTTCTGAATTTTTCCAAGGTTCGCTCATACTACATCCACCAATACACCAGCCTTAAACAATTTTTAATTAATGCTTTTTGGATACTACGATGTTCTACTAGAGTCTATCGTAACCAAACTTGACTGTGTTTTGGGGTATTTGCGAATTTTGTGGGGGGGGTTGGATGATGTCAACAGATTTGTTTTCAAAAGTCCAGCTTTCAGGAGGGAGAGATTTCTGTGGATGTAGCAATCTAAGTTTTATCACTATACAGCCAAGTATTATATTTCAACTGTCTGGAACAAAAAAGTGACTAAATCCCCTTTACCAAGTCCGATGCGATCGCCCGGTCGCAAACGGTGTCTATTCCCTGGTAACAAAGGTAAATTGTTGATGTATGTACCGTTAGAACTACCGACATCTTCAATGTAGTATGCATCACCCTCAACGCGAATATCAGCATGAATCCGCGAGACAATTTCCGAATTGGAAAATCCCGACACATCAACATCTGGGGGGATGCGATCGTTGGGTTTACCAATATGAATTACGGGGAGATTTTGTGGTAACTCTATATTTTGTTCGGACTGAACATGAACTAAGCGTCCGGTAATTTGTTGTAACTGAGTTCGTGCCGGAGAAGATGCAGCAACCACAACAGGCTCAGTTTCAGGGACTACGGCAACAGGTTCTGGTTCCGGTTCGGGTACAACAACAGGCTCCGGTTCGGGTTCTGGTTCGGGTTCGGGTTCTGGTACTACAGCAACAGGTTCTGGTTCCGGTGTAATGGTTGGTGGTGGCGCAGCTATTGGTGGAGAAGTTGTCATCGGTGCGGGAACAGCCATTGGTGGAGGTTCGGCAACGACAACAGGCTGTGGTTCTGGAGCGCTAACGGCGGTAGGGGGCAAAGGAGCAACTTCTGCTGCCACCTCTGGAGGTGCTGTAACCACAATTGGTTGTACTTGTACCAGTGGTTCTGGAGCAACTAAAGGAGGTACTTCCGGGAGGACATCAGGCGCAACTGTCGGGGCGGCAGCAACTGTTGGCGCAACTGTTGGTGCAGCAGCAACTGTTGGTGCAACTGTCGGTGTCGCAGCAGTGCGTAAGTTAAAACCACATTGACCGCAGAAGGATGCATCTGCCTGCACGGATGCCCCACAACTTGGGCAGCTAACAGTAGCTGGTAAGGGGGTATAGCAAGCTTCACACTGGACAGCTCCGTCTGGGTTAGGGTGATTGCAGTTTGGGCAGACGATCATGGAAATAAACCTTTTTCTAGGTCAGAGTTCAAGATTTTGGGTATCAAGCAGAGGGTATATTACTCTAGCTTCCGATTTTAGCAACTACTCCTAATGGGGTGGCTATGCTGGCATGTTCTAAAAGTCTATTAATATATGGTAAAACCTCATATATTAATAGCTACATTGTCCTTTAGTAACGTGCCAGTTCTCTCACCATTTGATTGATAGAGAAAAGTGGATAATATTCCTGATTTCCATACCCCTGCATTGATTGATGTGTCGATGTCTCACTGGTATTCCACCAAAGGAAATTGGGAACTTTGATCGGTAAACTTATGAGTTCGTAGTTGCCTGTTCCCAGAGAGATGCACGCAGAAAATACGACTACACACCGGACTCAGAGGAATCGCGTAGCTTGCTTCAGTCTTGCTAGGTGATATTCTCAGAGAAGCCACAGGTTTGTACTTACCAGTTTCACAGCTTCGCGAAGCGTTCTCTCAGAGGAGAGTGAAGTTGCGATCGCGTCTATGGTAAGTGAATATTATAAATTACGAGTTATTCCAGTTTGCTTATTGGAGAACCTTTTGGCGTGCTTTTTGAGATTTTTTCTGTCTCCCCTCAGCATGGATGAAGTGCGTAGTTCAAAGTATTAAAATTTAATGCATCAAACAAAAAATTAATACTTAGCTCTCGAATCTCAGTACTTCATGGTTGTAATTCGCTACCTGCTAAACTATCTAGCAACCACCAAAGTTCTCCTTGGGGTTGAATCAAGCGCGATGGATAGGTAAAGTCGTCGGCAACAGGTGCGAAGACTTGCGCTAACGCTGGTCGTTTATTTGCCCCTGCCACTACAAACATAACGCACCGAGCGGCGTTAATAAATGGGGATGTGAAAGTTAGACGCTGACTGTCGTCTTTGTTGCCAACTGTCACTAATTTATCTGTGACTTGGAGGGCGGCTGTGTGGGGAAATAGGGAAGCTGTGTGAGCATCGTCCCCCATTCCTAGTAAAACTACATCCAGTGCGGGAAACTCGCCCGGTTTTACCTGAAAAAATGCTTGTAGTTCTTGTTCATGTTTTGCTGCCGAAACTGCTGGATTCCCATCTAAAGTCGGCATGGCATGGATATTTGCTGCCGGAATGTTTACCTTATCTAACCATGCCTGACGCGCCATTTTTTCATTACTGTCTGGATGGTTAGGTGGTACATAGCGTTCATCTCCCCAAAATATGTGAATTTTGTCCCAAGGTAAGTTTTGGGTGGCGATCGCTTCATACAATGGTTTCGGGGTGCTTCCTCCTGATAAGGCAATCGTAAACATACCCCTTTCTTTGATTGCTGACTCTATGTTAGCGAGGATAATTTGCTGCGATCGCATAATCAAACTAGCTAAATCTGGCAAAATCTCAATTTTTTTACTCATACCATTATCACATTGCAGGCTTCCAGGAATACGATAACGAAATTATCTGAGTTTCTGGGATTTGTTCCTGAAATTTTTAATTAATCGCTGGTTATGGCAAATTGTTTAGTGAGAGTCAATACAGGTTCGAGTTGAAAAGGACGGACATCATCAAATTGCAGATGCCAGAGTAGTATATTTACTTCTCTATCATGTGTACTATTTCTTGAACTATTTAATCACTACAAATAGTATATTATTCAATTAATTGAGTATATGTAGCTGAATTAGTTTTGACTCGATTTCTCGATTTATACATATGGCAAATATATGGCAATTTCCCATGCAATTTTGGCAGTTTTATTAGAGTCATCCTGTAGTGGTTATGACTTATCAAAGCAATTTGCTGGTTCAGTGGGTTTTTTCTGGCACGCAACCCAACAGCAAATTTACCGCGAATTAACTAAGTTACAGGAGCAAGGATATGCGAGCGCAGAAGTAATTCGCCAGGAAGGAAGACCGGATAAAAAGGTACTTTCAATTACGGAGACAGGAAAGGATTATTTGCGTAACTGGATTCAGGAACCTTTGGATGTTAGTCCATTCAAAGATGAGCTACTGGTAAAAATATTTGCAGGGGAACTTGTACCTAAAGCCACGATTATCAAGGAGTTGGAGAATCATTACATTCAACACAAGGTAACTTTAGATACATATTTATCCATAGAAAATCAGTTTTTTGCTGAACCAAATAATTTATCTTTAGCTGCAAAATATCGCTACCTGACGTTACAAAAAGGGATTAGCCATGAGACTGAATGGTTAGCATGGTGCGATCGCGCGATAAAATTTTTGCGTGAGCATGAATCGCCAGATTAAATTAATTTATATTTAATTTCTTGATATTTAATTTATAAATTGGCGGTTTCTCCTTCTGTTGTCATCACTACGACATTCTCACCTAATTTTGGTTCTGTCCCTGCAATTAATCGCTGAAGATTACTACGATGGCGAATAATTACATATAATCCACCGGCAACACCAAACAAAATATAGGCTAAAGGTTGATGCAGCAAAATCATAAATATGGAAACGGCTACAGCCCCAGACATTGAACTCAGGGACACAATCCGCGAGATTGCTACAACTACAGCAAAAACACCAAAGGTTGCTAAACCAACTTGCCAATTCATTGCTAATAAAATACCTAAGCTTGTGGCAACGGATTTACCTCCTGTAAAGCCAAGAAATATTGACTTACTATGTCCGAGGACGGCAAATATTCCCGCCATTGTCACCATCCAAGGTTGCCAAATTTCGATATTTATTGTTTGGGGAATTAGGTTATAATTTGGCGCAAATTCAAATAACCAATAAACCAAAAAGACTGAAAATACACCTTTTAAACAATCTACTAATAAAACAACAGCACCGGGTCCTTTTCCTAGTGTTCTTAAAACATTAGTTGCACCAGTTGAGCCAGAACCCACTTCGCGGATATCAATACCTTTTAATAATTTTGCTGCTGTGTAACCGGTAGGAATCGAACCCAATAAATAGGCAGCAACTAAAATTATTCCACAGGAACTTAACCAAATAAGCATATTAAAAGAGAGAGGGAGAACGAAAAAGGGAAAAGGAAAAATAAGTGATTATTAATTATTATTAATAATCATCATCGTAACTATTGCGTATTGTGCGAGGATCAGGTGCAAATGCTAACCACAGGGGGAATTGTAGCAGTGCAAGGCTGATTTGGTCTTCGGAATCGTCGATAATGATAAAAGGCATTTGCTTGGCTTTGAGCAGTCGATCAGCTTTTTGGGCTACTGCCTCTGCTGTCTCAAATATGACAACACCTCCATCAGGAGCAAAATCTGGACGACCTATCCCCAAACAATCTTGTAAACCACGTCGCCATTCACCGAGACGTTCGGGAGTGCCTGTTAATACTAAGGTGCGGACGCGATCTCCGTAAAGTTTATGCAGTATGGAGATAGCAGCTGAGGCAATCAAAATATTTTGCAGGCGACTTCCCATCGTCCGCAATGCACCTCTTCCGCCTTGGGTAAAAAACCAATTGGAGATTCTTTCTGCATGTACGGGTTCAAAGGTGCGGCGCAATTGCCATACAGGGCCATAGTAATCTGGTTTTGTCCGATATTGGTCGATTAAACGGCGAATTTGTTTGGTGGTGTCTTGAAATTGTTGTTGGGCAAATTGTATGGGAGTACCAAGAGAATCGGATTCTGTGTTTCTTGTTTCGCGGATTTCTCGTTTGGCAGGTTGTTCGGGTTCTGGTTTGGCGACGCTTCCTAGTTGAAGTTGTTCGGCAGCAGCCGCTAAATCTTGTAAACTACCCGTCAGATAATCTTTAAAACCCTGAACTCTAATTGCTAAATCTTGGGAAGCACCAGCAAACGTAGTTCGCATTTCATTGCGAATCCGCTCTTGGCGGCGTTCGAGTTGTTCAATGGAAAGTTGTAATGCTTGTTTGCGTTGTTCGAGTTGGGAAAGCGCCTCTTGGACAACTTTTCCCATTGTCGTTTGTGTTTCACTCAGTTGCGATTGTAAGTTGGCAATTTCTTCTTTGAGGGCGATTTCTGTACGTTGCAATTCCGCAATTCGTTGAGATATTTCTTGTGCTGCGGGATTGGAATTGGTAACATCTGTCGCCGCATCACTTTCCAATTGCACAACAGTTTCAACACCAGTATTTTCTTGATTTTGTGTAGATAATTCTGATTCAGATGGCATTAATGACTCTGCACTATTTTCTTGCTGCTCATTGATAGAGTTTTCTGTTTCAGTTTGCCCTAAATATTCATCTGTTGGTTTTGAGGCTTGGGATTCGTCTCCGTTCATAAATATTTTAAATGGTTAACGATTAATAATTGTCAATAGGAAATGTTTAATTATTTTATTTAATTACTCCTAAATTTTTCATCTCCAAGCAAAATCTTCAATAATCACTATTACCTATCCCAGACTAATTATTTCTGTGGACAACGTTGTTCTAGGCAAATTTTGAGTGTTTTGGGGTCAAAAATGATTGGTAAAAAGTGAATACTTTTGATTTCCTTAAAATAAAACAAAATAGGTACCGGATTCCAAAATATTCGCCAATTTTCCCACTCTCGGTAAGGAAAACTCCGAATTAGTGTTTCACCGCGATAAACCTCTAAATCTGTAGCGGTAAATATCAACCGAATAATTACAGACTGAAACATTAAAAACAAGCCAAATATCGCGACTACGCCGCCAATCCAAGGATTGACTAACAATAGGGGTATTCCAGCAAACACTAAAACCAAAGGGATATTGTAACTCGGTTTGAGTTCAACAGTAGATAGTTTATCGGGGGTGAAGGAAGTAGTCACGTTTTTAAATCCTGGTTATTGACAAACATCATTATTTTAAGGTTAAAGGGAAAATGGGGAGGGAATCAGGATATCCATCTCTGTCTTGATGAACTTTAATTATTTTCCCTATTCTTTAAAATCCTTGTTGCAATGCACTACCTTGTCCTTGAAACATTACGGCTGATAGGAAAAAGTTAAAAACAAAAATAAGTAGTAAAGATGTTACCACAGCAGCAGTGGTGGATTGCCCAACTCCTTTGGCTCCTCCTGATGTTGTCATTCCCCAGTTACAGCCCACTATGGCAATTAAAATGCCAAAACAACAGGCTTTGAGCATGGCACTTAAAATATCCGAAACATCTAAAAAACTGCGGGCGGAATCTAAAAATACTGAATCCGCAAGGTTATATACATTTGTGGCAATGATTAAGCCCCCTAGCATTCCAGTTACTAACGACAGCAGCGTTAAAATTGGTAACATGATTACGCAGGCAATGACGCGAGGAATCACCAGATAGTCAATGGGATCGGTTTTTAACATTAAGAGCGCATCGATTTGCTCCGTGACTCGCATCGTGCCAATTTCTGCAGCAAATGCTGAACCAACTCTTCCCGCAACAATAACAGCAGTTAAAACTGGTGTTAATTCCCGCGTTAAAGCTAAAGCTAATACGCCACCGACAATATTACCGGCTCCAAAGGCGATAAATTCCCGCGCTACTTGAATTGTGAATACTGCTCCCACAAATACAGCAGTTAACAGTGCAATAAACAGCGAGTCAGGGCCAACTGCCGCCATTTGTTCAAACGTGTTACGTCGATGGATTTTTCCTTTGGTAAGGTGAAATAGCACTTGCCCAGTGAGAAAAAGCGCTGATAGCAAGCGCTGGCTCCATACTTTTAAGCTAGATTTAGATTTTGTCTCGCTCAATGTGATTTTTACAAGCTAACTCGGTAACTGCCGTCATAATAGCGAATTTCCACAGCTTTTTTGCTGGTTATGAGTGGTTAATAGTTAATGGATTATGGTTAATGGATAGATATTATGGGTATTGAAATCATTCTTTCTCCTATCCCTACTTCTTTCTTCCTTCCACTCCCAATTCTTAATTTAAGTTAAAGCTATTCTCAGAATTTTAAACTTCTTAATGCAAGGGTGCGAGTTTCCACAAGAGGGGCTACACCATCAGGAGGCTTTGCTTGATAAGGGTTATATCTGTTTTACACCTAAATTATTTGGGTAAATATCTCAAGAAAAAGTATTGAGCTATTTTAATTAAAATTTAAGATTTTTGAATAATTGACTGAGAGTGGACAATCCAACTTATCTTAGTAAATGACGAACCAGGATAACGGCTATTTTGTTTCTAAGGAGCCTAGCCTGCAATGACAATACTCATTAATTTCCTTCGATCGCTCGCTTTGACGATTATTTTTAGTTTCGTCGCCCCTCTGATTTTCATTGGTGCGGTTTTAGTCGCTTTGTCGGTAATTAGTTATGTTCCCGGCTTGCAGAATCTTACAGGCGCGATCGCCAATCTAATTTTACAGTTTCTCGCCACTTTCGGCGGTGGTAGCTCTTTAGAAGGAACTATCACAATTGGATTAACTTGTAGTTTTGTTGGCGTATTGTTTGATACCTATGTCCATTATCGGTATCAGATTTTGCGCTTGGATTCTTAAATTTTAAGGATAGGGGCAAACAATAAATTTGCTATTCTCGTAACCGCAAGAATATCAGGTTTTGCTGATGAGTTGACAACCAAGATTCTTCGGAAGTGGCGCTGATTAGAGGTTTTCTCACTCCTTGATTCTGCATGAATTTATTTGGCTGGGTTTTTCTGGTTTAATTTTTTATTATTTTTAATTATTTTGAATAATCTTGGGAATCTTGTGAGCAAATAAACCCTTGCTTAATTCTCTCTATTTTCTCTGAAAAATTGCATAGTCATACACTCAAACTAAACACCTGAAAATTCTGACTATAATAAATACAGTGGTTTATTGATTTAGGAAAATCCAATTTAAGTCATAATCATTAAATACGCTTGTCTGTTGAGAATTATTAATTCGTTATACAGTCATTTAGTGATGCTTTAGGCATCTGAGATTAAATTTGTTACGAGGTTTTTTGACTGCTCATGGTTTGGCCCTTTAAACCCAGGTTTAGTAAACAGATTGCTAGAATTGAAATTACAGGTGCGATCGCTAGTGGAACACGCAAGCGAGTATTAGAAGCCCTCAAAACTGTTGAAGAGAAAAAATTCCCAGCCCTCTTGCTCCGAATTGATAGTCCTGGTGGTACCGTTGGAGATTCCCAAGAAATTTATAGTGCTCTGAAAAAGTTGCGCGAAAAGACAAAAATTATTGCTAGTTTCGGAAATATATCGGCTTCTGGTGGCGTTTATATTGGTATGGGCGCACATTACATTATGGCAAATCCTGGCACAATTACGGGAAGCATTGGTGTAATTTTACGCGGTAATAATTTAGAAAGATTATTAGATAAAATCGGTGTTTCTTTCAAGGTGATTAAATCTGGCCCCTATAAAGATATTTTATCGTTCGACAGAGAACTCACTGAAGCCGAAGAACATATTTTGCAAGAACTCATCGACACAAGCTATCACCAGTTTGTGACTACTGTTGCCGAAGGTAGAAATTTGCCACCAGAAACAGTGAGAAGTTTTGCTGATGGGCGAATTTTTACTGGGCAGCAAGCCTTAGAATTAGGTGTTGTAGACCGTTTAGGAACTGAAGAAGAGGCTCGTCGTTGGGCTTGCGAGCTTGTAGAACTCGATCCTGACAAAACTCTTTCTTTTACAATCGAAGAACGTAAACCTCTAGTTAACCGCATCCTTTCTGGAAATAGCCAAGCTAGACGAAGTTTAATTAGTACCAGTATGGATTGGTTAGACTTTGAAATGTCAACTAGCGGCTTACCTTTGTGGTTGTACCGTCCTTAAATTTATCACATTCTTAATTTGATTTGAGAGTGATCGCTAGATGTAGCTGTCTATATCTGCGTTTTACCTCTCCCATGTAATTAATTTACCTAATCCCAAGGGATTTTATTTTTGTTCCTGTCCAAGCAAAGCTTCAGCTTTTGAGACTGGTTAAAAATAAAACCCTTATTTTTTTGCTGTATGGCAACACATAAAATAAATCTCCGTGTCTCTCGATTTCCTCGTCCCCATCTGTTACTTTCTTTTGGAGAATTGGTATAACCCCTTCCCTAATTCATGTTCAATTACAAATTTATACGAGTTTTCACGTACGTATATACAGAATTAGAATCAAAGCTAAATATAAGTAATAGTTATTGCAAAAATTAAAATACCTAATCATTGCCAAAATGGCAACATGTCATCCTGGAATTTCGCTATTTTTAATAATGTCAAAATCTTGAATATTTCCTTAAAAAATTTCATCAAGCGTAATTTTCCGTAAATAACGTAATTAGGCAACTTACGTGTTTATACTGATAATTGTTAAGATAAAGTGAAAGAAAAGCGCCCTTATGTATAACCGTATGTTAATTCTGGTAATTGAATGAATCACTCCCAAGGGTGATGTAAAGAAGGAAGTTAATACTGTAGTATTCCTTTTGTGAAGAAAAATAACAACCTTCACAATTTACTATGTGAGATTACCGTTGTAGTTAGGATTACGGCAGTGTCTCAAAATAAACAGCCAATTGAGAAAAAGACCAAAATTTGATCAAATTCTCAACTTTCCAACACTCTTTTAGTAGAGCTAATTAATACACCTGTTAAGACAAATGAGCCATAAAACAAGGGGTGCTACCGAGCTTATGGTTATGAGTTTAAGAATCACAATTGGAATTATCTTTTTTATTGGCGCACATTTTCTTTTGCCGAGAATTGCTGATGCCTCAAAATCCGACTACGCAGCAACGAGTAATTCCACTGTCAACAACGTAAATTATCAACTTAAGCATAAGCAGCTAGTTCCTCTACAGCGTCAATTTCAGAGCGAGTTCCAGCCACCTAATTATGGTGGCCCTGATAGCGAATATGGAAGTGGGACAAGGTAGCGACTATGGGGTATGATTCGTAATATCTGGCGACGTAGATAAAAATTACTCTTACGTGTAAGTGATTTATAATTCCCTACTTCTCCATAGAGGATTTAAACCAAGTATTGTTTTCCACTAATGTGTGTGCCTGCCATTCCATTACTGGTTCGGGAAAATCAAGTCGAAAATGTCCGCCCCTACTTTCAGTTCTGAAGGCAGCACTTTTGAGAATTAGATAGGCGATATCTAGAAGGTTTTGAGTTTCTGCCCATAATCGCAAATATTTTTCCACATTAGCCATCTGACTAGACTCTGGGAAAGTCGCAGAATTTCCTGGAAGCAGGGTATTTATGAACTGGGTAATTGGTAATGACGCAAATTCATCCCGCCAAGTCGCTGTCTGCGCGATCGCATCTTCCATAATTTGTTGTTCTCTGCAAATACCTGCACTTTGCCACATCAGTCGAGGAATATTAAGACGCAAGTCTTCAAGATATGTTTGCATTTTGAGATATTCCGCCGGGGAAATATCAAAAGTTGATATTTGAGCAGAGGATTTAAGTGCGATTACCTCTTCACGCATTGCCAATACTTCCGGCTCAATATTTGCCATTTGCGCGCCAAAGACAATACATTCCAGCAAAGAATTACTTGCTAGTCGATTAGCTCCATGTACCCCCGTGCTAGCTGTTTCCCCGACTGCATAAAGTCCAGGTATATTGGTACTGTTGTTCAAATCGGTGACAATCCCTCCCATCCAGTAATGTGCTGCGGGAGCGACAGGAATCGGCTCGGAAAACACATCTATTCCCCAACGCTGGCAAACCTTGACAATATTCGGAAAGCGATGACGAATTTTGTCAGCAGGGATAGGACGCATATCCAACCAAACATTCGCCGTTGCGGGGTCTGGGGATGTTTTTTGGAGGTGATTGAAAATAGCTCGACTGACGACATCACGAGGTGCTAATTCGCCAGCTTCATGGTAGTCAAACGCAAAACGTTTCCCGGCATCGTCAACTAAATATGCGCCTTCACCCCGTACCGCTTCACTGATCAGAAAACGGTCAGCACCAGGTTTAGTCAGGGCAGTAGGGTGGAATTGGACAAACTCTAAATCCCGTAAAACCCCTCCATGTCGCCAAGCGATCGCCACTCCATCCCCCGTACTTACCGCAGGGTTAGTTGTTTGCGCGAATACCTGACCACCGCCTCCAGTTGCCAGGACAATGGCTGCTGCTTTTACCCAAATAATGCGACCTTGGTAAAATAGGCTAATTCCTTGGCAGCGTCCTGTGGCTGGGTGTAACCACAATGAAAGAGCAAGTGCTTGTTGAATAACTTGAATATTGGGGCGTTTGAGAACTTGTGTGGTTAAGGTGGTTGTGACTTCACGCCCAGTTGTATCGGCAGCATGAAGTACACGATGACGCGAATGAGCCGCTTCTAGGGTCAGGGCTAAATTTTGCCCACTACGGTCAAAAGCGACACCAAGATTGACCAAAGATTGAACACAAGCGGGGGCATGTTCAGCAAGGAATTCTACAGCTTGGCGATCGCATAAACCAGCACCAGCCAGTAAAGTGTCTTCAATATGTAATTGTGGTGAATCTTCGGGAGAAACGGCGGCAGCAATACCACCCTGCGCCCAATCACTGGCAGACAATGAAACAGTTTCTTTGGTGATTAAGCCAACTCGCAGGCTTGGGGGTAAGCATAGTGCGGTATAGAGTCCAGCCGCACCTGCACCAACTACTAAAACATCAAATTGATCGGGAATATTTTTTTCAGACAAGGTGAGCAATAGGGGATGGGGCAATGGTTAATCATTATGGGCAGTGGGCAATGGAGGGGGTGGCAATAGCATGGGGAAATTTTAGTGAGCAAATCACTCTTCCCTGATGCCATGCTCGATTCCCGGTTCCTAATGCCCTATGCCTTAAAATTTATCGGTAAATACCGTTGTTATAACGATCATCTCCTTCAGTGAAGACACTCTTAACTTCTGTAACGGTAAAGTTATCGAAGTTATTTTGCAAAATTTGCTTTTGTCGTTCACTCAATCCTTTGATGTTCAAAATGTCATCTACTTGATCGTAGGGAGCATTTTGGACAATTTTGCTGGCAAGGGTTGGATAAAGTCCAGGAAAGCGCTGAAAAGAAGCAATATTGGTATTATTTAAATCGATTTTTTTACCATAAACTTCCGCCAACGCATCATCTGCGCGATTTCGCAACTCTTTGACTTCCTCAACTGCGAGAACGGGTACAGATTGCAAAGCAAAATGGTCAAATGTGCTAGCTTGAGCGGGTTGAGCGGTTCCCAACCATCCCAAAGATGCTACCAACAAACTCAGCATTGATAATAAACGCGCCAATCGTTTCACGATGTTTCCACCTCTTTCCATCGAACAAAGAACAAATAACGAGTGACAAACTTCTATAGTTCAATCAAAAACACAGCAGTTATCAGAAACTAATATACAGCGAATTAACACCCAAAACACTTACAGGTTACGGGTTTGACTATATTTGTGACAAAAAATTAACTAAATCTCACAATTTAGCCGTGTTTTATGGGATTTGTGTCAAATTATGGAGTTATGAAAATAACTATAATTTTAAGCAAAAATAGCAGCTATTAGAAATAACGCATCAACCAAAATCGTACTTAAAACAGCGCCACCAAAAGCATACCAATGATTTTCCTGCCGAGCCAAAGGTAAAATTCCCACTGATAACAGTAAAACTCCCAAAATTAGTGCCCATAACTGCCCTAAAGGTGTCTGCACCTGTACCAGAGCCGCTTGTAAAATCGATGGTACAACTTCTACCTCGACGTTCATGATTTGCCGCCAATAGGGCATTAAGTTTGTTAAATAAAAGTAAATATCAGTTAAGACTGTACCAAATAGAGAACCTAAATAGAACCAATTGCCCACTTTGCCCCAGTTTCGCCACAAACACCATAGGGCAAACGGCAATCCTATGGATTCTACCGGCAAATGCCATAGAGGCTCCCAACGCAACCAACCCCAATAAATCGAACCCGTTAACCAACTCCAGCTAAAACCAAACAGTAAATCCCCCCAAACATATGTTTTGTTACGGGACATTAAGAATAAACTCAGCCAAAGCCAAAATCCAGTCAAGCCAACACTTACCCAAGGCATAGCTCTGACTAAAGGTGCCTCGATAAAAACTGGCACCGTCACTAAAAACACGGAAACACTAAAAATGAGCAGAGATAAAGGGGGTGTTAAAGAAGTGGAAGGGAAGAGGGGAGCAAGGGAAGGAGACAAAGGGATGAATGCAAGTTCTGTCTCACATTCTTGTATGTCTTCTTTAGTTGTGCCGATGATTGAGGTAGAAGTTGTGTATGGAGACAAGGATGTATTCACCAAGGTGGTATCAAGTAAAATTTTTAATTTTAATATTTGTTACTTAACTTTATCTTATTTAAGCTACCACTATCAAAAATCCCCCCCTAGGGCATTTTTATTGTACGTGATATTCAGCTTAGTGGGAATATTTTGGAGACGAAGTCTATTCCTCACGTTCTAAGCAAAGACATAGCGATTTTTACCCATGTGTTTGGCGCGATACATCGCCGAATCAGCTTGTTTAATTAATGTTTCCGAATCTTGACTATTAAAAGGGTAAATACTGATACCGATACTTGCTGAAACTCTAGCGACATTATTTTCTAAAACAATGGGTTCTGTGACTGTTAACAAGATTTTTTCCGCGACTTTCGCCGCGACTTCTTCCTTGGGGATTGCACGGAGAATGATGGTAAATTCGTCACCACCAAGGCGAGCAACGGTATCGCTCACGCGGAGGATATTATTTAGTCGGGCGGCAATTGTGACTAATAAGCGATCGCCCATTTCATGTCCCAAGGTATCATTAACTTGTTTAAAACCATCTAAGTCAATAAATAAGAGGGCTACCATCAAATCATTGCTTTTTGCCCAAACAAGGGATTCACCAAGTTGTTCGGCGAATAATTTGCGGTTGGGTAAACCGGTGAGGGGGTCATGATACGCTAAATAACGCAGGCGGTCTTCTTGTTGTTTAAGTTCATTATTGGAGCGGAATAATTCCGCCGCCGCACGTTTTAGTTCTTCTTCTATTTGCTTACGTTTCGTAATATCGCGAATTATCCCCACCAAAAAATAATTACCCGCAGCATCTTTATGAAGTGACCTTTTTGTGGCAATTGAGTAAGTATTACCTCTAGCATCGGTAAACTCTTCTTCAACTTCGTGGGGTTGTTTCGTTTGTAAAACTCGCTCATCGGAAGCCCGAAAAGTATCCGCTTGATGTTTTGGGAAAAAATTATAATCTGACTTTTCTAATAAAACTTCTTTGGGATAACCAATAAAATCACAATAAGCTTCGTTTAGGACAATCCACTCATGTTTATTATTCTTGACAAAAACAGGGTCAGGAATTGTGTTAATAACTTGATGTAAAAATTCTTTTGAGCGTTTAAATTCGTCTTGGATGTAAGCTATTTGACAAGTTGCTGTGATTGTCGAACCTAACATCGCCATTAGTCCCGGTATGATTGGTATCCACCAACCATCGAGAAAAATAATAAAGGCGCAAACAGTAAACAAGCCACATAAAATGATAATTGTGGTGAAACTGGTAGTAATGCTTTTAATTCGCCACCTAGCAATTGCCCCCAAATAGGCACATACAATAATCCACAGCCATTCTAGGGAATTTGACCAAACTTTGATTAACGGTCTACCATCGATCGCAGCAGTAATTAACTCATTCGTAAAATGTGCCTGTAACTCTACGCCTGCCATTACCCTGGCTGTACCTATCAAGGGACTGGAAAAGGGAGTCTGGACATAGTCCCGTAGGGAAGGCGCAGTCGAACCAATCAAAATAATGCGATCGCGAATCCAATTTTCCGGTATCCTATCTGCTAAGACATCACGTAATGAAACTTTGCGGAAACCCCACGGTTCAGGTTTACAAGTTTCGCAAGCAGCTTTAGAAAAATTCGCTACAATTTGATAGCCTTTATTATCAGCATCGATATAGGAGCCGTCGGAAGGTTCAAAGCGTTGAAATACTGCTTTTCCTAATTGTAAAGATTTTAAATTTTGAGCAGCAGCCTGGGGAGCAATATTATAGAAACTGAGATATTTCTTGGCTAATTTTAATGAAAAACTTTCGTAAAGTTGATTATCTATGTGCCAATAAAGTAAATTGCGCCTGATTTTTCCATCGGCATCCAGGACTACATTATTAAAACCAACCCGATTTTTATCTAAATCTTCAGGTGGTGGAACTCGCTTTTCTTCATTCTGCGATAAACTTTCAGTGCCGATAACATTAGTTTTTTGGAAAGCGGCAGCTAAATTTTCTTTCCCATTACCAACTTTTAAATCCCGATAAATATCTAAGCCAATGACGCGAGGGTGGTACTGATCTAATTTTGTTAATAAATTAGCCAGTTTCTCATCTGGTAAAGGCCAAGTACCAACAGTTCTCAGAGAAGGTTCATCAATCTCCACAATTGTAATCCGTTCAGATACTGGCTCTAAAGGGCGCATTTGAAAGAAACGATCTAAAGCAGCCCACTCAAAAGATTGTAATAAACCCAACGACCTCAATCCCAGAATACAGCCAGCAACCCCAAAAGATGCAAGCAACTCCCTTTTTCCTTTAATCAGAGGTTGCTTTATACCCGAAAGTATGCTCCTCAGTTGTTTATCCAGGTGCTTACTCATTGTCATCGCCCATTTCTATCACCTAGTCGGGAGATTATGTATCATCCCTCGATTATTTATTACTGCCAAATCGGCGCAGCAATAACTACAGGTGTATTGGCATCTTTGGGGTTTTGTCAACATCATGATTCAAGCAAACCGCAGCATCTCATCTTCTCACATTGCTGCGAACCTCAATAGAAAGAATTGCAATTATTTAGTAACCACGTAATAATTTTTGATATTTGATATACTCGTCACCGGATTCGGGTAAAGATTCTGGTTTTAAACAGCAATAACATGTAGTCAATTATATGCAATTTTTCTTTGCGTCGATTTTATCGGCAATTATTTCAGGTAACCTGATATTACTTATCTATTAGCTTGATCATCCATAATGATTGTGTTTGAAAACCAAGTTGATTATACAAGTTCAGTGCGGGTTGGTTGTTAGTAAATACTTGCAGTCCAATTTGTTGATCACCGCGTGTTTTTGCCCAGGTTTCGGCATATTGCATCAATGCTTTGCCGACTCCTCGCCTGCGGTGTTCGGGAAGAACGTAGAGTAAGAATAAATGGGCATGGCGCAAACCTGTGATTTGATCGATCGCATTTCCCATCCATAGACAAGCAATTGGAGAGGGGAAAGGGGAAGATAAGGGAGAATTATTTTCCTTCTCTCCAACAAAATCAACCCACCACAGGGGTGTATCCTTAGATAAATATTGCTCAACTGTTTGCGAGAGATGGGAAAAATCTTGGTTCGGAAAAATATCCTCATAGGTTCTCTTCATAAACTGGAAGAGTAAACCTCGATCTGAAGTCGAACCTTGAACAATATGATAACCAGGTATTAAAAGAGTCAAAATAGTCTAGGGAAACTCATCTATATCAAACTTCGCATAAAATCCTTGCAAAGAATATCCTTCAGGAAATTTTCCCAAGGATTGATGAAATATTAAAATTCTTCTCCCCAAAATTGGGCTGCAACGCCGTTAAAACGATGCCAAAGAAGTGGGTATCAGGATTGAAGACGGCATAATCAAGCCGATACCATTTTCAACGGGTGCGGGCGCTGCCATATCAGCAGGTAAAAAAATGCGGGCACTAGTTGCGACCAAAGCGATAAAAAAGATGATAACAACAAGCAAGGGTGCAATATATTGACGAAAAATAGCCATGATTTATGTTTTGGGAAAGTAGCGCGATCGCAATTAAGTTGACTTTTTGTTAATTACACTGAATTTATTTTAGCGGAATTGGTATTGGGCATTGTGGAATTGTCCCAGACAAAAAACTCCTACCCATTACCAATACCTATTCACCATAACTAAATTAACGGCGATCGCGTTCAATATCAGCAATCACTCTTTCCCAATACCAATTTTCTGGCATATCGGGATAGGTTCGCTTTGCTTGTTCGACGAGACGACTTGCTCCTTCAATATCTCCTGATAATAAATTTATGAGTCGGTTTTTTAGTTGAGTATTGGGTGCAATCTGTTCGTCATTATTGATACTGCTATATCCATTAGGAGACTGGATACGTCCTCTGGGGGCTGGTTTTTGCTGTCTGCGAAATTCCCAAAATAATACGTAGTAAAGGGTAGCGAATATCACAATCAAGCTAAATGTTCCCAAAAAGGTGACGAGGTTAAGCGCCAAATTTCCGCGAACCAATTGTGAGAGAACGTAACCTAATAGAGTTCCTGTAAATAAAAGGATGATTGTAGAAATTGTAATAACAACTTTTTGCCCCATATACTAAATTTCCTTATCTTCAAGCCCAGGTCTGGGTATTCTTACTGTTTGGGCATTCCAAGGGGCAACAATTGGTAGTAGTAATAGTCCAGGAATAGCAGCGACAATGGTTAATAAAAAGAATGTTGACCAACCTGTTGCTTTTGCCCATTCACCAGCCGGTGCAGAAAGTACATCACGACTAATCGCCATTAAACTCGAAAATAAAGCAAATTGCGTGGTCGTAAAGCGATGATTACACAAGCTCATCAAAAATGCCACCATTACCACTGTCACAAGTCCAGCACAAAAGTTCTCAATGCTGATGGCAATAAAAAGAACAGAAAGGTTTCTTCCAGCGATGGCAACGGCATAATATCCCAAGTTGCTTATTAGTTGCAGCAGTCCAAATATCCACAGACTACGATTCACCCCTACTTTTGTCATTACTATCCCACCAGTCAGCACACCAAAAGTAGTTGGTACTAACCCCACCAAAAACATCCCCGCAAGGTCATCTTTTGTGAATCCAGTTTGAAGCAAAAATGGAGTGCTAGTAATGCCAACAAGGGAATCACCCAGTCTATAGAGGAAAATGAATGCGAGGATAGTGCAGCCCAATGGTAATCCGACACGCAGGAAAAATTCTTTAAAAGGTAAGAATATGGCTTCTTGTAAGTTTTGCGGAGGACGGTTGGCAAGGTTTTCTAATCCTTCTGCTGGTATTAACAGCGATGTCACAATCCAAGCGACAAGTAATGCTGCTAATAAACAGTTGAAAACTGGTAATTCGATTTTTTTGGCAAATAAACTCCACAGCGAACCTGTGACTAATCCAGTGATGGAAACAAGAAAAACCACATCTTTGCCGGATAGTGGTGCAGGTTTGGATAATGGTTGAAGCAGTTGAGGTTCCCTTGGTGCCCAAACCGTTACGAATACACTTACTAGCATTAATCCTGCCATCAGGAAATAAATTATGTTCCACCCAACTCCTCTAGCAGCTAGAAACAATGCCAGGGGGAGTGCGACAAATAAAGCCAGACGATAGCCTAAAACCCACACCGATGCACCAGGTTGAGCTTCTTCCGGTTCAAGAACATCAGTACGGTAAGCATCCCCGACAATATCTTGGGTTGCGCTCAAAAATGTAATTGCTAAACAACTGATTGCTAGGACTTGTAAAGTTGAGTTATCTTGCGATGGTTGTTGAAAAGCAAGTGAAGCGATCGCAATTACTAAGCCAATTTGGGTAATTACTAACCAACCCCTTCTTAATCCTAAAACTGGTGGTGTAAACCTGTCTAATAGTGGTGACCACAAAAATTTGAGGGAATATGGTAAACCAAGTAAACTAAATAATGTAATTTGGGCAATGTCAACTTTTGCATCTTGCAACCACGGTTGTAATGTCCGAGTTGTTAAAAATAAGGGCAATCCTGATGCAAATCCCAGTAATAATAATGCGCCCATTTTGCGGCTTTGAAATGCCCGGCGCAAGGCTTGAATATCTTTCACTATGTTAGTTTTCTCCTCAATGATGGCTAAAAAAATACCAAAAATTTTAGTTATCTTGCCATAGTTATGGTGTTATGTGAGGCATTGCTCAGAAAAGGTTCAAGGTTTTAGTTTTAACTTGACCTCTAAGTAGTTGCTTTTTTTCGCAACTTCTGCAAGCAATTATCAGGCTATTTTCATAAAAATTATTAATTCCAAAAATATTATGCTTTTAGCAATAAAGGCGATCGCAAAAAACCTAAAACTATCAACAATCTGTCAGTGATACAATTTCACGAAAATACTGAAACAGATTCAAGTTCTAAAACCCTTGTCAAACCTGGATTTCTTAATTGCGAATAGCGAATTACGAATTATGAATTGGTATGACTCCCTATTCCTGGTAATTTATTTATGTGGCGTTATCACAGGAGTTTGGGAGTATGTTTCGTTACTTAACAAAGTGGTTATTCTTGTGGGTAGTAATTATTGGAACTGTATTTTTGTTACCAGATATTGTCAATGCACTACCAAATCAATCACAACCCAACATCATGACTGCTGCAAATAATACTAGAGTTATGGAACTAACTCCACGTCAACGTCAGATGATGCAAGCAGTAAATCAAGGGCGTAACCGTGCTATTAGTAAAGTTTTAGAAGAATCGCAACAAAAGAAGCTGATCAAGTTATTGCGTGGGGGAGATAGTTTAAACCAAGCCGTTGATAAACTGAAGTTATCTGACGAAGAAAGCGAAATGATTCAGGCAATTATCCAGCTATATTATCTGAAAATGAAAGCTGTGACTGCAAATTTTTGATCATGAAACCATGAAACTTAGAAATATTCTCTTCTCAAAATTATTGGCAAAATTAAGGGTGCAAACTATATATTTGCACCCTAAAAAGGAATTTTTATTAGCATGAAATAAACGGGATTTTATCCACGTCGCCAGACTTTCACATTGCCTTCGGCACTTGCACTCGCAAGCATATTACCATCAGGACTAAATGTTAGGTATTTCACACTTGATATATGTCCGCAGAGTGTAGCAATTTCTTCTCCAGTTTGCAGGTTCCAGAGTTTCACTGTCTTATCTGCGCTGGCACTTGCGAGGATGGTACTGTCTTGATTAATTGCCACACAATTGACTTCATCTGCATGACCAACTATAACTCCAATAAATTCTGCGGTTTGCCAATTCCACAACTTAATTTTACCATCAGCACAACTACAGATTAGCAGTCTTTCATCGGGACTAAATGCTACAGAAAACACTGGAGAATGGGCATTGATGGTGGCAATTTCAGTTTTCGAGTGCAGGTTCCACAGTTTGATAGTTTCGTCGTAGCTACCGCTTGCTAAAATCGACCCATTCTGACTAATAGCGAGACTATTTACCCAGTCGTGATGCTGAACAAAAGTTGCAGTAGGTTGTGTATCTTCAGTATGCCAAATTTGGATTGTTTTACCGCGATCGGCACTGATAAAGTTTTTATTATCTGCACCAAAAGTTAGAGCATTGACTGCGTATGCGTGGGGAACAAATTCACGAATTTGCTTACCTGTAGATACATTCCACATCTCAATACGCTGACTCAAACCACTACTGATTAGGGTTTTACCATCTGGACTAAAGGCAAGTGTTTTTAAAACACCAGAGTCGCGTCTGAGGGTACGAATTACTTGCCCTGTCTCTAAATCAAACAATTTGATATAGATACTGCCAACAGCAAGTATTTTTCCATCCGGACTGAATGCTAATGCCTGTGAATTTCTAGTTAGAGTATGAATGCATTCCCAAATTTCGGGCTTGGCAAATGAGGTATTTTTATTTACCGAACCAACAGGAATATTAACTAATTTTAAAGCAGATGCGTAGTCTAAATATTGCTGTACAGATGAGCTTAATAATGTGCCCTTACCTGAAACTTCCGCTAAAGAAACTCGATAATCAGCGATCGCTTGGGCAACGCTTGCAGATAAAGCGGAATCAGCAGAAGTTGAATTTGATATGCGTGATGGTAAAAACATAGTCCCTTAGAAATACGTTAGATTGCGATTTTTTAAACAGTCATTCACGGATTGCCACTATATTCAGAACAGGAAACACCGAAACAATTACTTATTCTGAGAGAGGCTAGAGATAAAATTACGTTGTACCTCTAAAATGAAGTACACAAAACAACGTCTTAATTTAGGCGCTAATTTTGAGAGCGATCGCGTTCAATATACCCAGATGAATTCACTAAATAAATACACGCGATAGACCGGGATATCCTCACTTAAAACTTGTATATTTCCCGACTTCACCCGGTTTTTATAGTTAGGCGGAAACAACAAAAGTTAAAAATTTAGAATGAAAATTGTTTTTCCTTAACCTTTATCTCACTGCCCTTTAACTTTATTGTCAAGTTGCTGGACTAAAAGTAAAGATAAATTAATAAAATGTTAATGATTAAAAATTATAGATTGATAACTTTGCTGTGAATAATTGGCAATTAGCAAACTATAAGTTAAGTGTTAGCAAAAATACCAACAAATCAAAAATTAACCACTAACACCAAGGAACTAACAATCAACAACCTCCCTATAGTTAACTTTTCACACTTTCTTCTAGCGAACTGTTAGTCTTGATACGGTTTCTTTAGCCAAATTAGTCTATTACTTGGAATAATCAGTAGTATTAATACTTACTAGATGAGAGTAATTAACTTTATTTTTGACAAATAATTCTGGCTTTACCTAAATATTTTCCAGGAACAAGCAAGAATAAAAGAAACACTTACGCACTCATTTCCCCTAATTTCTAGCTTGCAGAACGTAATACTGTCACTAGTAGTTATACTGAAGAAGACTAATTAGATATATTTCTGATTGTAAAGGATTTTAAAGTAATAAGATAGCCCCTAAGGGAGCATTTATAAAGTAAATATTAAGGATAGTCGCGCAGGGAAAACCGGGTTTCTCATCAAAAAGCCAGATGATGCTCGATACTTATACTTAAATCCCAGAAGCCGGGTTTCTTTGGTCTTAAGATTTACTTCATCTTTAATATATAACACCTAAAGGGGTTAATTTTAATATTTGTAGAAACTGGGAGCAAACACAAAATCGGCGATGGCAGAGGTGTAGAAGAATATTTGACTTTTTCTCGCTCGTTTCTGACTCCTCCACTTCACCCTATAATTAATCTTTGCCCCAACTTTAGTTGATTAAAACCATGTCGGACGATATCCGTGCCACGAGGCTAGAGAAAGCAGAACAATTCAGACAACTAGGAATAAATCCTTATGCTTACCACTGGGAATCTACCCATCACACCGTACAATTACAAGAGAAATTTGCAGATTTGCCTAGTGGTGAAGAAGTAGATATTAACGTTGCTGTTGCCGGACGAGTAATGGCAAGACGGTTTATGGGTAAGCTAGCTTTTTGTACCCTAGAAGACGAAACTGGTAAAATTCAGCTTTATCTAGAAAAAAAAGCGATAGAAGAAGGCATGGCAGGTACATTGGAAAATGCCTTTAAAACAATTGAAAAACTCATAGATGTCGGTGATATTATTGGTGTAAAAGGTAATATTAAACGAACTCAAAAAGGCGAATTATCTGTTTTTGTCAAACAATTTTTTATTCTTACGAAATCTCTTTTACCATTACCTGATAAGTGGCATGGTTTGACTGATGTCGCTAAACGCTACCGTCAACGTTATGTAGATTTAATTGTTAACCCAGAAGTGCGGCAGACGTTTCGCCGTCGTGCCCAAATTACAGCAGGTATACGACGTTACTTAGAAGAACGCGATTTTTTGGAGATTGAAACACCTGTATTGCAATCGGAAGCTGGTGGTGCAGATGCACGTCCTTTTATTACTTTTCACAATACATTAGATATTCAGTTGTACTTACGTATTGCGACGGAATTGCACTTGAAGCGGTTGATTGTGGGTGGATTTGAAAAAGTATTTGAAATGGGGCGTATTTTTCGGAATGAAGGCATTTCAACTCGCCACAACCCTGAATTTACATCAATCGAAGTTTACCAAGCATATGCCGATTACCACGATATGATGGATTTAACGGAGGGGATTATTACCACCGTTGCCAAGGATGTGATTGGAGAATTGCAGATTACTTACCAAGGGGAAGAGGTGAATTTAACACCACCTTGGCGCAGGGTGACAATGCATGATTTGGTGAAAGAGGCTACAGGTTTAGATTTTGCGACATTTAGCACTGTGGAAGAAGCGATATCTGCCTGTAAAAATGCTGGTATTGCTGGCGTTGATGAATGTAATTCCCTAGGCAAGTTATTAGTTTTGGCTTTTGAAGAAAAAGTAGAAACGACCTTAATTCAGCCAACATTTGTCATCGATTACCCAGTCGAAAATTCACCTTTAGCAAAACCCCATCGCCACAAACCAGGATTAGTAGAGCGGTTTGAGTTATTTATTGTGGGAAGGGAAACAGCCAATAGTTTCTCCGAGTTAACCGATCCAATCGATCAACGCCAGCGTTTGGAAGCCCAAGCAGAACGTAAAGCTGCGGGTGATTTGGAAGCCCAGGGTGTTGATGAGGACTTTTTAACAGCCCTAGAATATGGAATGCCACCCACAGGAGGATTGGGTATTGGTATTGATAGATTGGTAATGTTACTCTGCGATTGTGCCAGCATTCGAGATGCGATCGCATTTCCATTACTGAAGCCAGAAAAATCAGACGAAAAACCCGAAGAAAAAACTGAAGTAGAAGCATAATTCTATTTCTGATCATTTCTAAAAAATTAGGGTAACCAAAAAATTGAGAAACTGGGTTTTTGTTGTTAACCCAGTTTCCAGATAAAATCCTCAAGAGAAACAAATTCTCTAAGGAATAGTAATTTTGCAGGCACAAGAGATAAAACAGAGACTTCAATCACTCGTACAGGAAGCATCGATCATTGACCCCAACTTAGCGAAAAGACTAGGGGAAATCAATCGTTGGGTCAAAAACGTCAAACCAGGTTTACTAACAGCAAAACCTTTCCTCAGTTTGTTTTTATTACAAATAATTCTTGATGCTGATGCTTGGCTCAAATTTAAAACTTTAGCATCAGCAGACGAACAACAAGCAGCAATTAATGCATTAAACCCAACTGTTAGATATTGGTACAGCGATTTATTTCCCAAATGGTTAAGCGAACATGACCCCAAATTTTACATTTGGAAACAAAAACTCATGGCTGGAGAGTTCAGTCATCAAGATCAAAATTTAATCAAATCTATTGCTCATAACATAAATCAGCGTAATGCAGGAATTGTGCAGCGCTATATTGCAGACCTATCAATGGCAACTGATATAATTATTAGTAGCCAGCAAGAAAAGCCTTTATGTATCCAACTTACCAGTCTTGCAGATGAATATTCCCAGCAAAAAGTAGATGATTGGAAAATGAGTTTGCGTTTTTGGGGGGTAGAAAGAGGATTATTTTTAAGTTACAACCCGAATGTCGATGATTTTGTGAATCGAATAGTCAATATTTCCCTGCATAACAGTGATCATCTTCATAATGGTATTTATTTAAAATTTAATGTCTAGAAGCTCTGAAATTAAACATCCAACATTTAAAATATAATCCTTGGTTATTTTCACTATTGGGTTTGATAGTCATATTATTGACAATACTTATTTACAAATCACAGGTATTATGGTAGAAGAAACCAGCGATCGCCAACACAGAATCGAAAAGTTTTTAAATGCCGTAGAAGCTGCTCAAAAATTACAAGACGATATCATGACACATGGGTTTGATGCGGCTTATTTATATTACCAAGATATTGATAGTAGTTGGCTAGAAAATTGGGATGAAAATGAGGATAAAAGTATTTTAGAATCGATTTTAATGTTCCTAGAAAGTGATGATGAAGTTGCAAAAAGATTCAGAGAACAGTTAATCAGTTCTAATACAGAAAATACAAATCAATTGGCAAAAATTCCAGAAATTGCTCTTGAATTGGAAAAATCTTTAACAGCTTCTTCACAGGAAGCAGAAAGACTTTTCGCGACTAAAGATGTATTAATTTCTCATTTAAGTTCTAAGTTAAATCTGATTGAGAATAATACAATGAACTTATTTGACTTAGCCAAAGAATTACTAGAAAAACTAGAACATATTGTTATTCAAAATAATGCAGAACAATCTTAAAAAACTCGTAAAACCCACGTACGTATTCGGGAGATAGTGAAAACATAAATTTTTAGAGATTCTATAGTTATCAATTCTATATATAAATACTGACATATAAGTGCATGTACATACGTTAGGAAGCAAAATAACTTTTGCTCAATTGCATCAAAACTTTAATTATCAAAAATAGAGCTTCTTCATGAGCTTGAAACCTTTAGTGGGTATTTACAAGGTTCATTATCATTAGAATTTCAGTTGATAACTGCCTGTAAGCCTTTATTTTCAAGGCAAATTCTGGACTTGCATGAGAAGTTCACCACAATACCTATCAAATAAGCAAAGTAAAAAGTGAATTAATTACTTGCTCAGTCGTTAATTTAGATATTTTGTCTCACCAACAATCACACACAATAAATTATCAGCAGACTTATAATCCATTAATTCATGTACCTAGGTCGTTTTCGATTTAGGTAATTTTTGCAATACAAATTTAAAAATCAATTGAAAATAAATTAAAAATTCGTATTTTTACATAAATTGCCGCCAGAGAAAAATCCGAATCATCTCCCATGTTGGCAAATAAAAACATCGTTTACAGTCGAAAAGACAAAAAATACTTTTCTTACATGCTACTTCGATTATTTATAATTTCTTTCTGTTGGTTTGCAGTTACCGGATGCTCTGCAAATGCCCAACAAAAAATTATCTCAGATATCAACAGTTCCCAAACTGATCAAAATCTAAATATCCCTAAAGATAAGTTAGCAAATCCAGCCTTAAATCAACAGGCAAAAATTATTAACTCAAAAATATCAGACTTGGATACCAATAGCAATTTATCCAGTCCTGCTAATGCAAATAATTTTTTTGAGAGTAAAGGTAATGCTAAATCAAAGAAAATATCTGTTGCAGCAGGTGGAGCTATTAGAAGTTACATGACTTTAATACCCACAGAACAAATAAATCAGTTAGGCAATCCCCTATACGAACTACGTTTGTTTGCTAACGGACAGCAAGTTGCTTCCTACATGACTGTATCTGGTAGGGCACATACCCAAACCAGAGATCGAAATCGTTCGGGGACAGAAGCTCCATTACCAGACGGAAGATACAAAATAGCCAAAAGTGTAACTCGTGGAACTATTCCAGAAGCAGGCGATCGCTTTTTGGGATTACAGCCAACATTCCGTACAGGACGTACAGATTTGGGTATCCATTACGACCCATCATTTAATCTGAAGAACAATGAAGATGGAACATCTGGATGTATTGGCCTCACTAACCGTGAAGAATTAACTCAAGTGCTGAATTTTGTCCGTACTTACAAGCCTCAATTTCTTGATGTTTCTATTCGCTAAATGTTTTAAGCAAAACATTTATTTATAGGCATGAATTTAGATGTAGAGATGTGATTTCATCACATCTCTATAAACCTAATCAGAAGTATAGAATTAGACTAAATATTAAAAGTTTATCAATAGCCTCTAGAACATCTGCTTAAAATATGATAAATCAGTATTACCAAAATGAATGCTATAGGCAATATTCAAGTGTTCCAGAGTTTCCACTAACCACATAATCCCGTTAGTTGTTACCGATTCATAATGATTAAAGAGAATTGCAAATCGCTTTGCCAAATATGGTTTAACCTTGCGGCAAATTAGCACAATTTTGAGTAATAAAGATGTGGTAGTTAAAGTTCCCTGATTGGCAATTAAATCAATAAATGTAAAATGCTGTGGTGAAATTTGATTTTCGACAACTAAAAAGTTAAGCAAATGACAGCAGGTTCTAACTAATAAAAATTCATCAAGTTTATATTCATCTGCATCTGCTAAAGTATTTTGTAATTTTCTGTATAAGTGCTGCTGAAATTTTCTTTTTCCGTAGTCTAAGTCAATACCTGAAATTAAGTACTCGTATAAATCATCTTTGAACGCACCATAACATGAAACTTGAGTACTGTAATTTAAAAATAGCTGTGCATATTCTTGGTAAGAATAGCCTCCTTCAACTTTGCCAATAAATTGTTTAATTGCTGCATTCAGCTTAGTTTCTGATAGTAAAGTAGGATTAATTACTGGTTGAATTGTCCGACTTTTATGAGTAGTTGTAAAATCACTTTGATTGAAATGATGACACCGTACTTGGTAAGTCACATACCGGGATAAATCTATTTCAAATTTCTTCTGAACCTCTGCTTTAATTTTTTTGACAGTCCATTGATGCTCAAAAGTAGAATTTTCTGTTAATAAACAATGCTCATATAAGTATGGGTAGCGACGCATCAAAGTAAATAGTTGTTTTTGTTCATGTTGCGCCGAATCATTTTGGGCGATTATCTGAGTTAATCGTCGTAATGTTGTATATTGTTCGCTGTCGATAAATTGTTTAATTAAAACCTGTAAACGACGAATAGCTTTTTCACGAAAACTAGTAATTTTATATCGAGATGGTGGAGATTCAAAAAGTCTGATTAGTTCAGGAATCGCATGTTGCAATTGTGGCTGCATATGCCATCGGTTAATTAATATATGACAGCAGCGATTGAGAAAAAACTTAAATTCTTGTGTGGCTGTTGCAGATGCCGTAATTTGATCCAGAACTGCAATAATTTCCGGTTCCGGATAATTAATTCCTTCAATAAATAAAGCACGAAAATGTTCTATCATTTCGTGAGGAGACTTGATTTGTACTAAATGAAGCAAATGTTGATATATCTTCTGTTCTTCAGGAAGAATATTTGGATAATAAGAATTTATCAAATTACTCACTTTGCTTACACCATCTTCAAGTTAATTTAGTTATCCGATAAATCTTCAGGGAATGTTTATCTATACTTTAATCTTTAGACTTTAATTAAATGGATGACGAATTTTATGTAATCATTATTCCCTGAAACCTAGGACAATAAATAATTACTAAAAGTTCCACTCACGAGTTACGTGGTAAAGCTCAAAATGAATAGAGAGAGTCAAGAATCTCTACACCTTCTTTGGGTTTCATGTTGAATTCAACCTATCTGCTGAATAATTGTTTCGTAAGGAAAACTGAATTAGCGATTGATAAATTAAGTAAATAAATTCACTTAGGTATTGACAACAGCATCTTGAATTAATCGTTTCTTGTGATAAGAGCTATTAAAATTCCTGAATATTCATTACACTTCACAAGTTAACCCATGTAACTAACATGTTGAATCAAGTTGAAGTTAAACTTTGACAAACAAAGATAAATTATTGATTAAATTCTGTATAAATAGGGCAGAGGGCATGGGATTTAATCAGTATTACCCCTTTACCCCATACCCTGTATTCTTACCTAAAGTGGCGGTAATTCGTCAAGAATTGTGAAGCGAATATGATTTATAGCTAAATCACCGATCGCAACATCTTCTTTTTTGAGTCTTACCCCTTGACTAATCATGCTTTCAAAGGGGATACCTTTGCCGATTTCGATGTGATACCAACATAAACCCATGAAAAAGCGGGTTGGGTGAGCGCTATAGTATCCCAAATCGTCAGGGTTGGATTCCATTGGTAGCCAACCAAAACCAGGGATGTAAAATTCTAGCCAAACGTGATTAAAGTCTGGTTGTAGGGGCACATTTTGACTGTCAGCAACATTGGGACATTTGTAACGCCCGACGGTGCGACAAGCAATACCATTCAAACGACATAATGCCAGCAATACACCGACATATTCACCACAGGAACCAATTCCACGTTCGAGGACAACATCTGGCGTATCAATGTATGGTTTAATGCCATAGGAAAGGTGATCATATACGTAATTACGGATGTTATACATTTTTCGTAATAAGTTCGTTTCAGTACCAACAGCTTCCCTCGCTGCACGGATAACTATACCCGTATCCATCGCTAAATCATCGTTATCAACGAGATAGCGGGTTTGAAACTCTTCCGGTAATTCGGGGATGTTTTCGACTTCACGAGGAGTAATGCGGTATTTGATGCCACGCACTTCTAAAATTGCTTTCCAGCCAAATACATGCCGTTCTCCAGGGGTGAGGGCATCAAATTTAAACACCGCAACTCGCTGTCCATCAGTTACCTGTTCAGTAAAAGGTAAGCCGATAGGTTCAACACTAACAACTTTTTGGCGATCGGTGTCGCTAGGAAGAGCAATGTGCCATTCCAGGTTGGGAACATAGACCTCATCCAGGGGAGCTATTTCCTCAACATAGGACATTTCAATGCGGTAGCCATTAGAAAGAGCAAAGCGTTTTTGGGGATCGTAGCAATAGTTGAGGGGGTGAATAAACGTTTTATCGCGGTAGGCAATTTCTTGACTGGGGTCAGCATTCGGGTTGTCGCGAACGTAGGCTTCTTCCGATGCATAGGCAATGAAAAGGGTTTTTTCGCCGCTTTCAGAGTTTGTATGTACAGCAATGCCTGTAGGGGACTCAAATGGAGTGAGAACATTAAATTGAATTTCTCCAGTCGCACGGTCGATCGCATAAACTGTTTGTTCGGTGCGATCGCAAACCCAAAGTGTTTCTTCGCTCACTGCTAAATTTTCTACTCCAACTCCGGGGGCGTAGAATTGTGTAATTTGTTTGCGGGTATGGCGATCAAAAATGAGGATTCCGCCTAGTTTTTGGCAGCTAACGTAAACTGTTGACTCCCAAACTGCAATCCCATCTGCGGGGTAAGGCAAAGTGATAAAATGCTCCAAACCCAAAGAATTGAGCTTGCATAAATACACACTATTGTCTCGTGTTACCCACAATGTGTCTTCCCAAAGGCATATGCCAGTTACATCTGTAAACTCGCGAACTTGGTGGGGATTCAAAACTTTAGTATTGTTTGATAGCGGGTCAATTTCCAGGAGAAAACCCTTTCTTTGGTCAATCGCGATGAGTGTATCCTTAATAAAGGTAATGCCATAAATCGCGCTTGCACATAATGGTCGAATTATCCTTTGCCCAAACATTTTGTTAGCAGTCAAATCTAGTAGTGCAGAACTCATACGAAACCGATCTATATCAATGGTTGAATCTAGTCTGAAAATAATTAAACGTGAGTTTGAAGGAAACTCTCCCTACCTAAGCTTCCCCGACACCAAGCGGGGCTAAACAAAGCCATAAAATCCGGTTGTTCAACTTCTCTGGTTCCTTGCAGTGGAGAAGAAGCCTGCCAGTCAGCACCAAGGAAGGATTTTTGCGCGCAGTCTATCCCTATAGACTTTTAATCCTTAGGGAATGGGAGCAGGTTAGGTCAAGGGGTGAGATTTGATTCGTCGAACTCACATTAATTAAGTAATGTCCTATAGGAATCCTAAATTGTTTTTGCAAAAATTTAAGTCTCTGTAGGGAAGTTGGGCACAGCCCAGCAAAAGCCAGATATGTCGTCAGGCATAAACCTACCTACGTATATTTCAAATATTTCCAAAATCTTCCCAGTATTCCTATATTATGATGATTTTTCAGACTTTGTTTATTCATTATGTAGCTAATTATGTGCCATGAAATACTTTAACCTGAGTCAGTATTATCTAAAGACTCCAAAATTAAATATCGGGAGATGTCAGCAATAGCACCTACATAGCACTTAACATAGATATCTATCTATGACAACCTAATGTAACTTTAGTTGATGGTTTTCCAACCTTGACTAAATTATGATTGAAATTTGTAACTAAATCCTTGTAAATTAATACGATGTCTGCTCATTCCCTGCCTGATAACGCCGTGTGGCATAGTTTAGAACCAAAGTTAGCACTACAACAGCTATCAACTAGCGCAGACACGGGTTTAACGAAAGAAGAAGTACAACAAAGGCTGCAAAAATACGGTACAAACGAGTTAGAAGAATCTAATGGTCGCAGCCCTTGGGAAATTTTGGTGGATCAGTTCAAGAACGTCATGTTGTTGATGCTGATTGCAGTCGCCTTGATTTCTGGATTTCTGGATTTCCTGCGTTGGCAAAGTGGAGGATTAAAACCCGGAGAAGTCCCTTTTAAGGATACGATCGCTATTCTAGCAATTGTAATTCTGAATGGTATTCTCGGCTACGTCCAAGAAAGTCGTGCTGAACAAGCGCTGGCAGCTCTGAAAAAATTATCTTCTCCCAATGTGCGAGTAATTCGCAACGGCAAACAGCTAGAAATAGCAGGCAAGGATTTAGTGCCGGGGGATATTATGTTGCTAGAAGCTGGTATGCAGGTTGCAGCAGATGGACGCTTAATTGACCAATCCAACCTCCAAATCCGCGAGTCTGCCCTCACTGGTGAAGCTGAGGCGGTTAACAAGCAGTCAGAAATAACTTTACCTGAAGATGCCGCTTTAGGCGATCGCATTAATTTGGTTTTCCAAGGAACTGAAGTTGTTCAGGGACGCGGTAAAGTTCTTGTCACCAATACAGGCATGACAACCGAACTGGGAAAAATTGCCGAAATGCTGCAATCGGTGGAAAGCGAACCCACTCCCCTTCAGCAGAGGATGACGCAGTTGGGTAATGTCTTGGTGACTGGTTCCCTAATTTTAGTGGCGATCGTCATTATTGGTGGGATGCTCCACGCTTACTTCACTGGTTTAACCGGAAACGACTTGTGGAAACGCTTACAAGAACTTGTGGAAGTTTCCCTGTCGATGGCTGTAGCAGTTGTACCGGAAGGCTTACCTGCCGTCATCACCGTCACCCTGGCTCTGGGAACCCAACGTATGGTTAGGCGTAATGCCCTCATTCGCAAATTACCTGCGGTGGAAACATTAGGTTCCGTGACAACAATTTGTTCGGATAAAACTGGAACCCTGACCCAAAATAAAATGGTGGTGCAAAGACTATTCACCAACAATCAAGCTTTTCAGGTTACTGGAGACGGCTATGCACCGCAAGGGGAATTTAGATTAGACGGTGCACAGGTTTCTTTGGAAGATCACCCCACAGTCTCCGCTTTACTGGTAGCTTGTGCCACATGTAACGACTCCTTGCTACAACACAAAGAAGGTCAGTGGACGATTTTAGGTGACCCCACGGAAGGCGCTTTGGTAACATTAGCTGCTAAAGGTGGAATTGAAAAAGACCAGTGGGACAGCAAATTACCCCGCGTAAGTGAATTTCCTTTCTCCTCCGAACGCAAGCGGATGAGTATTATTGCCAAAATCGAGCCAGTTGATACAGGCTCATTGTTGGGAAATCTTGACCCAATGCTGAAAAGCCGCGTCAAAGATGAGCGCTATCTCATGTTTACTAAGGGTTCGCCCGAATTGGTGCTAGCTCGATGTCAATACATAGACAATGGCAAACAGTTCATTCATTTAAACGATGATATCCGCAAGCTAATTCTCGCCGAAAACGACAACATGGCAAGTAACGGCTTGCGAGTATTAGGATTTGCCTACAAACCACTTACAGAAGTACCCCCCGAAGGTTCGGATGAAGCCTCTGAAACAGAATTAGTTTGGTTGGGTTTGGTGGGAATGCTCGACGCACCTCGTCCGGAAGTGCGTGCCGCCGTGCAAGAATGTCGTGATGCCGGAATTCGCCCCGTGATGATTACAGGTGACCATCAACTAACAGCACGAGCGATCGCCAAAGATTTAGGTATTGTTGAGGATTTCAACGCCCGTGTCCTGATCGGGCAAGAATTGCAGAAAATGAGCGATCAGGAACTTGAACAGCAAGTTGACCTGGTCAGTATTTATGCTAGAGTCGCCCCAGAGCACAAACTGCGTATCGTTCAGGCTTTGCAACGGCGCGGGCGTTTTGTTGCCATGACGGGAGATGGAGTCAATGATGCACCCGCTTTGAAACAAGCTGACATCGGGATTGCCATGGGTATTACTGGAACCGATGTGAGTAAAGAAGCCAGCGACATGATTTTGCTTGATGACAACTTTGCCACGATTGTGGCGGCTACTAAAGAAGGTCGTGTAGTTTATACCAATATCAGAAGATTCATTAAGTATATTCTTGGTAGCAATATCGGTGAGGTTCTGACTGTAGCAGCAGCCCCATTACTTGGCTTGGGTGGTGTACCCTTGAGTCCGTTACAAATTTTATGGATGAACCTCGTTACCGACGGTTTACCAGCCTTAGCCTTAGCAGTCGAACCACCCGAACCCGACGTAATGAAACGTCCCCCCTTTAGCCCCCGTGAAAGCATATTTGCTCGCGGTTTAGGTTCTTACATGATTCGGATTGGGATTGTCTTTGCGATCATTACGATCGCGATGATGGCATGGGCATATAATTACACCCACCAGCCCGGATATCCTCAACCAGAATCTTGGAAAACAATGGTATTTACGACTTTGTGTTTAGCGCAAATGGGACATGCGATCGCAATTCGTTCTAATAACCAGTTAAGTATCCAAATGAACCCGCTATCCAATCCCTACGTATTGGGGGCTGTTGTCATTACTTCAATTTTGCAATTAATGCTGGTTTATGTGCCATCCCTACGAGCATTTTTTGGTACGCAAATACTTGATCAAACCCAATTATTAGTTTGTTTCGGTTTTAGTGCCTTAATGTTTATTTGGATTGAAGCTGAAAAAATCTTCTTCCGCATCATCGGTAAACGCAACGTCTAGTAATTCATAATTGATAATTCGTATTTAAATTGCGAATTATCAATTCAGAATTAGTGATTATAATTTATGTTTCTCCAATCTCTCCAACTTCGTCACTTTCGTAATTATCAGGAGCAGTACATTGAATTTACTGCTCCTAAAACCATTTTGTTGGGTAATAATGCTCAAGGAAAGTCAAACTTGTTGGAGGCTGTGGAGTTACTAGCGACGTTACGTAGTCACCGAATGGCAAGGGATAAGGAATTAGTACAAGACAGCGAAGCAATTGCCCAAATTAAAGCGAGTTTGCAGCGAGAAGTGGGAATTAGTGACCTCACTTTAACATTACGCCGTAATGGTCGGCGCACAGTAAATTTGAATGGTGAGAATTTGCGACGGCAAACCGATTTTTTAGGGGTTCTCAATGCTGTAGAATTTTCAAGCCTGGATTTAGATTTAGTGCGAGGTAGTCCTGAAGTTCGCCGTCATTGGTTGGATACTTTGCTAGTGCAACTTGAACCAGTTTATGCTTATATTTTGCAGCAATATCAGCAAGTTTTGCGCCAACGTAATGCTTTTTTGAAACGTCATCTAGAGACATTAAATTTAACTGCTTTACAATCCGAATTAAGCGTATGGGATGCACAACTAGCAAATGCTGGAACCCGAGTGATTAGAAGACGCGATCGCGCAATTCAACGTCTAGCTCCTATCGCTTCTAAATGGCACGCTAGTATTAGCGGTAGCACGGAAGTTCTTCAGGTAAAATACACTCCGAATGTACCTTTGGAGGAAACCCAATCAGAACAAGTTCAGCAGGCTTTTTTAGAGAAAATTCAACAGCGCGCTGTTGCTGAGTTGCATCAAGGTACAACTCTTGTCGGTCCCCATCGCGACGAAGTAGAATTGACTATTAACCAAACACCTGCGCGTCAATATGGTTCGCAAGGTCAACAGAGAACCTTAGTTTTATCGTTAAAGTTGGCAGAATTGCAATTAATTGAAGAAGTTGTTGGTGAACCACCTTTGCTACTACTTGATGATGTTTTGGCGGAACTCGATCCTTCCAGACAAAATCAATTACTTGATGCAATTCAAGACCGTTTTCAAACGTTAATTACAACAACTCATTTGGGTTCTTTTGATTCTCAATGGCTCAATTCTTCACAAATTCTGGCTGTTAAGGCTGGAGCAATTTCTTCGCAATCGTCTGTTTTTTAATGCTAGTATTTTATTATTTTTTTGATTGTCTCAGATATTGATTCAGTGAAAAATTATCATATTTGTATTCATAATTATCTATCATCATTAAACTCAAAATAAAGCAAAAATCAGGGAAGTCAAAATGTCAAGAAATAATAATTTGTTAACTAAAGATGAAATTGAATTGCTCGGAGATTCCTTACGGGAAATTGAGCAAAAGCTTTTGAAACAGGCTGACGAAGAAGGATTAAAGCGAATATGGTTTCAAGGAGAAGAACCATACTTCGATATTTTTTTTGATTTAAAAGATGACAATATTATTTGGTTTCAGTTTACTTTTAGAGGCAAATCATTATCTTGGGATAGTAAGCACCGTCAAATCCAAACAGGTTTAACTAATGAGTTAAAGTTAGATGACGTTAGTTTTTATGCAGCCACCAAAACAATTGAAAATGATGAAAAAGTAGATCAAGAATTTATGAGTTTAGTCAAGTCAATATTGGCAACTCGCAGTCAGGAGAAAATTTTTAGTCAGGCACTTTTATTGTTTGATTAAATGGAAAATTCAGTTGATCAGAAAATCGAGTTACGGCGAACACTAATCAACCAACGTACTCAAATGAGTGTCGCTGAATGGAGAGAAAAAAGCGATCGCATTTGCACTCATTTACAAACATCACCCTTATTTATTCAAGCAAAAACGATCTTGGCTTATTTCAGCTTTCGCCAAGAAGCAGATTTGAGTAGTTTATTTACTCAGACTGCTAAAACTTGGGGGTTTCCTCGCTGTGTTGGCAAAAATATGTTTTGGCATTCCGTCGAAATTGGCAATTTTGCGACTCTACAAACAGGCGCTTATGGAATTACTGAACCTCATCCCCATAGCCAAATTATTGAACCGAGTGATGTTGATTTAATCCTTGTCCCCAGTGTAGCTTGCGATCGCCAATACTTTCGTTTAGGGTATGGTGGTGGCTATTATGACAGAATGCTTAGTTCTCCTGAATGGCAATTTCAGCCCACTATCGGCATTGTCTTTGCATTTGCCCATTTGCCACAATTACCAATTGCAACCTGGGATAAACCATTACAAAGTGTTTGTACTGAAAATGGAATAATTGGTTAATTGTTAACAACCTATTCAGTGGCTACATTTAATTAACTAGTACGTGAAGGCAGAAGTAAGAAGGCAGGAGGCAGAAGGAATAAAGCCCATAAAACAAGCTTTTTGTCTATTTGCAATGGTTGGTTTATTTCCGCCGATCTGTACTAGATTTAATTAAATATAAAACCCGAAGAGAGTTGAGTGAACTCTCTTGCTTAGTTTTTATTGTCACCACGCACTTAATTACAAATTTATAAATTACATTACCAAATTACATTCCCAAATACGAAAATGCGATCGCCAAATCATCAAACAAATTCTCAAATCAAAACCATCCTCATGTATGGCTTATTAAGCCTCATTGCTCTTTTAACTCTTTTCCCATTGCTATGGTTAGTGGGAACTGCATTTAAATCCCAAACAGAAAATATCTTTCAATCACCACCCCAATTATTACCAGCACAACCAACCTGGGAAAACTTTGTCACTGTCTGGCAAACTAACCCATTTGCACAATACATATTCAACAGCACTTTAGTCGCCGTACTCACTGTTGTCATCAACCTCATCTTTTGTGCCCTGGCTGCTTATCCCCTAGCGAGATTATCATTTCCAGGACGCGACTGGATTTTTACTGCGATCGTCACTACCATTATGATCCCATTTCAAATCGTGATGATCCCTCTATATATTTTGACAGTGCAAATCGGACTCCGAAATACTTATTTAGGTATGATTTTGCCAAGTTTGGCTTCTGCATTCGGTATTTTTCTACTACGACAAGCCTTTTTGGGAGTACCTAAAGAATTGGAAGAAGCTGCACGAATGGATGGTTGCTCAGAGTTCGGTTTGTGGTGGAATATTATGTTACCTGCGATTCAACCCGCACTTGTAACCCTAGCAATTTTTGTATTTATTGGTGCTTGGAGTGACTTTCTTTGGCCTCTAATTGTAATTCAAGACGAGAATTTATATACGTTACCCCTTGGCGTTGCCAAATTAGCGGGTACATTTTCATCTGATTGGCGTTTGATTGCTGCTGGTTCAGTCATGTCAATCGCCCCAGTGATGATACTATTTTTGTTTCTCCAACGTTATATTGTCCCGACTGATACTGGTAGTGCTGTCAAAGGTTAGTATCTGAAATGGGCTGAGTCAGAAAAATCTAAAATCTAAAATTAAACTTCAAAATTGAATGACTTTAATCTTAACTAACGACGATGGTATTGATGCTCCAGGAATTCGGGTACTATTGGAGGCTGTCAAAGGCTATCAAACAATTATTGCTGCTCCTAATGAACACCAATCGGGTTGTGGACATCAGGTGACTACAAATCGCTCCATCCCCCTTTACCCTCGTTCTGAACGTGAATACGCCATTGGAGGCACACCAGCCGATTGCACTCGCATTGCACTCACTCATATTTATCCCAATCCTAAATTTGTTTTATCTGGGATTAATGCTGGGGGAAATTTGGGAGTTGATGCATATATTTCCGGTACTGTCGCCGCAGTTCGCGAAGCGGCAATGCTCGGGATACCTGGAGTTGCTATTTCTCACTATCGCAAAGGCAAGCTTGATTACAATTGGGAAGCTGCGAAACAAATGGCAGTAAAAGTATTAGAGGATTTGCTCTCGCGAACTTGGGAAGTGGGAACATTTTGGAATGTAAATTTGCCTCATTTACAGCCAGGAGAGCCAGAACCAGAGATTATTTTTTGCCAAGCTTGCAATAAACCTTTACCCGTGAATTATCGAATAGAAGGCAATGATTTTTATTATCAAGGAGATTATAGCAAACGCGATCGCACTCCGGGTAGCGATGTTGATGTTTGCTTCTCTGGGAACATTGCGGTGACACAGTTAAGGGTTTAGCTGGGAACTGACAATGGCAAATGACAAATTATTAATTTACAAATTACAATGCTCTTCACCTTTCCCCTTCCCTTACTTATTCTTCCGAACCTTGAATAATCGTCATCAAACGATCTAATGTTTGAGTAAGTTGGGACAACTTCTGTAACGAATCGTCTTGAGTTTCGGCAAGTGTTTGTACTGCGTCGCATAATGCCAATATTTGGTATCCCTGCTGCTGAATTTGTTTACCTTGTTCCTCTATCTGCACGCTCAGATTATCCATGCGATCGCCTAATCGATCAATTGTTTCTGTAGTCGCTAATACAGCTTCCCCAATTTGCTCGACAATTGACTCTAATCGATTTACTTTAACTTCAAATCCAACTGCAACCATTTCTCTAGCACCTCGTTTTTAACAAAGCAAAGATTATCCCTGAACAAATTTCAATAAAACTATTAGCCAATTACGCCGCAGTAGCAATATGACTTACTACTCCTTAAAACATAATTTGCCAATTACACGGTCAGTTTTTATACTTTATAAAATTTTACATTTTGAGTTAAACTATTTTAGCGAAACTACTGGTATTTAATAGCCAAATTGTTTCGCTAAATTTACCGTAGTTTTTGGGGTTAATAGTTAATAATAGTTAAATAGTTGATAATTTATCTACTTGTGTGTCAACACTGCAAATATTTCCACATAAGTATTTAGTCGGCAAGCTTAAATTTGCTTTATTTACTACTTATTTAAAAGTGGAAACATTCGCTCAGTATTTCCGCAATCGTACATAATTGCCAGTAGAAGATAATACAACTGATTCAAATATACACATTGGAATAAAGTTTTCACCTACCATAAGATATACTAAATTACCTTCATATTAAGTTTATAAAATATCATGACTCAGTCAAGATCAATGAAGATTCAGTGAATATACGGTTGAGGGTAATTGTCTTTTTGAACGGCAAGTCTATAGTGGAATAAAAGATACGTATTTATACGTTTTGACCCAAGTTCATTCAGAGATGTACCACATACCATTTCTAAATATATTTCAGAGTGCAAGTACCAATAATTTGTATGAGATTCAACCTCACCCCTCTGTTAATTCCAAATTCAAACGAGCTTTAGACATTATAGGTAGTTTAGTTGGGTTACTGATTTTAGCTGTTGTGTTTATTCCCATTGCGATCGCTATTAAAATAGATAATCCAGGCCCCATTTTCTTTACCCAAGAACGCTATGGATTGTATGGAAAAACTTTTCGGATTCGCAAATTTCGCTCCATGGTAGTGGATGCAGAACAGCTAAAAACTCTCGTGAAAAATGAATCAGAAGGGCTAATTTTTAAGAGTAAAGATGATTTTCGGGTGACAAAAATAGGTCGTTTTTTGCGAAGCAGTAGTTTAGATGAGTTGCCGCAATTTTGGAATGTTTTCGTGGGTGAAATGAGTTTGGTGGGAACCCGTCCGCCGACTGAAGATGAGGTAATGCATTACAATCAACGTCATTGGCAAAGATTAGATGTGAAGCCGGGATTGACTGGTGAATGGCAAGTTAACGGGCGATCGCAAATTACAGATTTTGAGAGTGTTGTTGATTTAGATTTGCAATACCAAAAAAAGTGGTACCCCATGTATGACTTGTTAGTTGTTTTCAAAACTATCTACGTGATTTTTGCCAGAATCGGAGCTTATTAATCTCAGATTCGCCTGAATGCGGAGATGGGGAGCTAAAAACCCGGAGACTTGGCATCATAGTGCAACTTCCGGCAGGGTAACTGAAGGAAGGTATTTTAATTCGCCGTTGATTAGCTATTGATTAGCTGCACTTATATATCCAGCATTTAGGGATGCAGCCTTGCTGTGTCCCTATTTAAGCATTGGTGGTTATTGATTTGTGAACATATCTAGAGTGGCTAAAAAACAGAACCAGCTTGCGTTAGAAACTCGGTTTCTGCGCCTGTCGAAGTGCGTCCTAAAATAGAATTACGATGGGGAAAACGTCCAAACTGTTCAATTACTTCCATGTGGCGGATAGCATATGTAATTGCGTTAGCACTGTCGGGGTGGTGACTAAGTGACTTGAACAAATTAACAGCTTGATGTTGCTCGGCAAGATTTTCGCTATGTTCAAAAGGTAAATATATAAACCAACGTTGTACAGGTAGTAACTGGCGATCGAAATTCCGCGCGACAGCCTTTTTTGCGGTTGATAGTGCTTCCCAGTCTGTGGCAAATGCTTTTGGAGTATCGCGAAACAAATTACGCGGAAATTGATCGAGAAGCAATATTAGTGCTAAACAGCTTTCGGGTGAGTTTTTCCATTCATTTAGCAAACCTTGTGCAGCTTTCTCATAATCTAAAAGAAAGCGGGAACGGATTTCACTGTCAAATTCCGTTTGCTTGGAAAACCAAACATTTCTTGGTTTACCGTAATCTGTTTCAGTTGGACTACCAAACCAAAAGTCGAGAATTTCCTCTACCTGTGACATTACCCTGATTAACTCTTACACAACACTTGTCGCATTTTACGCATATTTGCAGGTAACTCAAAATTCATGGCTTGCTGAATCAAAACTGAGGGTACTGGGATTGTGGGAGTAGCTTGTACCGCGTATTTGAGTAATGTCCCGTTGCCAAAGTCTTGGAGTTCAATATTAGCTGTAAAATCGTGGAAACTTCCTTTCTCTAGACGGAATTGGATGCGTTGTCCAATTTCTTCAGCGACGTGGAGATAAATTTCTACTTGTGCGGTAAAAAACAGGAAGGCTTTTTGTGCTGCTTGATACAAGCGTTTGGCTTCTCCCCGTTGAATTACTTCGCTTTTTGTGACATCTGGGAAATATTGCACCCAGCGAGGATAATCTGTTAATTGTTGCCATGCGTGCGATCGCTTAATGGGTAAGTACATCCAAGCTGTGACTGCGCCACCCCAAGCATTATGCGATCGGGTTTCGAGAATTACTTCTCCTTCGATAACTTTGGCTTGTTGTTCTGGACTCCATGCCATCCCTGAACCTATAGGTACCGAGTCTGAGTTATAAGATGCAGACATCATAAATTTCAGTCACTCCTCATCACTACTTTTGCTGTCTTGAAAGTTAAAACTCAATGCGAATCGAGTGTAACCTATTAATTGTAGTTCCAGTACAATATATAAATTTTCCGGAAATAGTTGTTTCTTAGATGATTTTTCCCAAAAAATTCATTAAAACTATGTCTTTTTTATAACTTTTTATTTGTTTATGTGAATCTACTAAGTAGGTAATTCCCATAGTAAACATCAAATTTAGATTACTACTGAGTTAATATCCATAATCATCTCAACAGTTTACTCATCTAGGAGATTTTTAACTCATGTTTGCTCCAGAAAGCTTGTGGCAATTACAAATCCCAAAATACTCCTGCCAAACACCTGATTGCGCCATTATTTAGGTTAATAAGTATTGATGACTATAGTTTAAAATAATACTAAAACGTTGTCGCGATGACAGCTTTATCATATCTTTAATCTTTTCAGCAGTATTTCGTATCGCAAAAACCATGGGAATGGATCACAAAATAACGATGACATCATCATTAAGGGTTTTCTGAAGTAGCAATCATTAGCAAAAGCATGATAACAATTTTGTCTCTCAGTCCGTTGAATTTTTCACAATGCCAGCAAATTTGCTCAAAAACTGAGAATTTAGGGGTAATTGCTGAATTGAAGACTCTAGCAGTTCAATAGGGTAGAGAACAGAAGCAAAAACATTGCAAATCAGTCATAGATGAAAATAGATAAAAATGTATATTTAATTAGGTAGTTAACTCAAGACTGCTATTGTGGAATAAACTTGAATGGGAGTATAAAATCGTATGTCACAATCATCAAAGTCCAGCCGTATATTTACCCAGGCTTTTGGAATGTTTCTGGGAATTGCGATCGCGGTTTGGGTACTACGAGGTTTTGGAGTGGGGATTTTGGCTGCAATTCCAGGGGGAGTGATTTGGCTACTGTTACTCATCGCCATATTCATGGGTATTCTTGCTTATGTGCAAAAAACTTGGTGGCGTTTTTAGGAATTGGAGATGGACTGAAAAAGAGCTTTAGTTGAGATTTCTGAAGAATTCACATCTCCGATAATTTTCATTGATGCCAATATCGAGATTAACTGCTGATTTTTGAGTTAATTAATCGTAGATACATGACTTGAAAACTATGGTTGTTAGGAATAAAGCCTGTTTACTTCTGCGGAATCCTGTTATAAATTCACATCAACGGTGATAAATTAATCATGATTGTGATTGATGTAAGTTTGATAATTGCGAGTAATGACTGCTAAATTATATATTTGAAGTAAATTTTCTGAACAATGGATAGAGAAAATCAAAAAATTTTACTGATTGACGATCACCAAGCAAATTTAGATTTTCTATCCGATATTTTGATTGATAGAGGCTATATTGTCGGCAAGCTTAATTCTGGAGCAAAAGTAATGGCGACAACGCTAGATTTTAATCCAGATTTAATTTTGCTTGACATCAAAATGCCTAATATTAATGGGTTTGAAGTATGTAGCTACTTAAAAGCGAATTCTCATACTCAACATATTCCAATTATTTTTCTGAGCGCAGCACAGGAAGCTGAAGATAAAATTACTGCCTTTAAAGTAGGTGGTTCTGACTACATTACAAAACCTTTTCAACCGGAGGAAGTTTTAGTTAGAGTTGCCAACCAATTACAAATACAGAAATTACAAAATGAATTAAGATTAAAAAATCAAGAATTAAATTATGAATTAGAAAAGAAACAGCATTTGACGGTGGAATTACAAAATCGAAACCAACAAATCGAATTAATTTTAGAAACGGCGCAGGTAGGGATTGGTTTGCTTGATAAGCAAGGATATGTGCTGGAAGCAAATCCTGCTTACTGTCAAATGTTTGGATTTAGTAAAGATGAACTTATTGGTAAATTATTTACTCTTCATTATTCCCATTTGAGCAAAGCTCAACAAACCGAATTAATTGAGGGATATCGTCAGAGTGTTCCGTCCCGTCAGAATTACACCAACCATAATATCCACTTTACCCGCCAAAATTTAACTCTCAGTCGCAAAAATGGCTCGCGTTTTGATGCAGACACAACATTGAGAGCATTTGTACAAGAAGATGGGGAAACATTTGCAGTCATCACAGTTTTAGATAATAGCAAAAAGTGCGATCGCGAACGTTATTTAGCGGCATTGGTAGACATCAAATGTCGGTTATTAGCTTTTGATACTTGTAGTAATTGCTATGAAGAAATTATTAAAATCTTAGGAAATGCGGCTCAAGCTAGTCGGGTTTACTATTTTGAAAACCGTCAGGCTACAGATGGTAGTTTGCTCATCAACCAAAAGGCGGAATGGTATGCTGCGGGAATGAATGATGATATTAATCATCAGACATTCAAAAATTTTTCCTTGGCTGATTTCTTGCCTCGCTGGTTAGAGATATTAGCAAAAGGTGGCATTATCAATGGAATTGTCCAAGATTTTCCCGATGCCGAACGCCTCATTCTCGAAGCACAGGGAATACTTTCAATTTTAATTTTACCAATTATTGCCAAGGGAGAATTTATTGGTTTTCTGGGATTTGATAGTTGCTTGGAACCCAAGATATGGGAAGATGCGGAAATTGATTTTTTGCAAGCTGCGACAAATTCACTAGCATTAGCATACGAACGAGAAGATGCTGAAAAGGCTCTCCAAAGACAACTAGAACGCAGTTATTTAATTAAGAAAATCACCGATCAAATTCGCTCGGAACTCGATACCAAAAAACTTTTAGCTACCGCCGCCGCCGTAATTGGTGAAGCATTAAATGTTAGTCGAGTTTTGATTCATAGTTACGAAGCTGGAGAAACCCCCAAAGTCCCAATCTTAGCAGAATTCTTAGTTCCGGGTTACGCATCACTACTCAACTTTGACATTCCCGTATTAAGTAATGCCCACTTACAAAAAACCCTATCACAGGATCAAGCTGTAGCATCCAATAATGTATATCAAGAACCACTATTGGAAAATATAACTGAGATTTGTGATCAATTTGAAATCAAATCGATACTAGTAGTGCGAACATCCTGTAAAGGTGATGTAAATGGGTTAATTTGCTTACACCAGTGTGATCAACCGCGTCATTGGACTCCAGCAGAAATAGAATTACTCGAATCAATTGCCACCCAATTTGGGATTGCTTTTTCCCAAGCTCAGCTATTGGAGAATGAAAAACGAGCAAATATTCTCCTACAACAAGAAATTCACGATCGCACTCAAGCAGAAACGGCTTTGCGAGCTAGCGAACAAAAATTGCGCGAAAGTGCCAAAAAATTAAGTCAACATAATTTGATTCTGACTCAGATTGCCAGCAAGCAAGTATTATATGCAGGGGATTTCGAGCAGGCTTTACGGGAAATTACAGCAGCAGGGGCGCGATATATTGGCGTTGAACGAGCCAGTATTTGGTTGTATCGCCAAAACCAGCAAACGATTGAGTGCCTCGATTTGTTTGAACTCAGTCGGAATCGACACAGTAAACCCAACATCCAACTGCCCATATCCGATTATCCAGCTTTTTTTCAGGCTCTAGACTCCAACCAATTAGCGATCGCAGAAAATGCTTTGACAGATGCGCGCACCCAGGAGTTAAAAGATACCTATTTAATTCCCCACCAAATTACATCTGTACTTGACGTACCTGTGCAATTAGGAGGAGTCACAACTGGGGTATTGTGTTTAGAACAAGTGGCAGTTCCCCAGCAATGGATGCTCGAAGATATTAACTTTGCGCGATCGCTCGCCAATTTAATTTCCCTATCCTTAGAAGCAAGACGCTCGACACGTGCAGAAGCAAAACTGGCTTCGGCTTTTCGTTCATCACCCGATCCCATTGCGCTTGCCACCTTTCCCGACACCCGTTATATCGAAGTTAACGACAATTTTTGTCGAGTTTTTGGTTACAAGCGTGAAGAAATCATTAATCGCCGAGCCGAAGAAGTGAAAGTTTGGGCAAATTTAGCCGATTGCCAACAGATTATGCAGATACTCAAGCAATCACAAGCAATTCGCGATCAAGAATTGGAACTTCGCACCGCCAACGGCGAAATTAGAACCATGCTTTTCAGTGCCGAATTAATTGAGATTGATGCACAAAAATATTTACTCGGTACAGCTAGGGATATTAGCGAACGCAAGCAAGCCGAAAATGAAAGTCGTTTGCTACTTTTGACGACACAAGCCATTAGTCGAGCAGTAAACGTCAATAATGCCATCGCCCAAGTATTGCAGTTAATTTGCGATACAATTCACTGGGATTTTGCCGAAGCCTGGGTTCCCTCCCCATCCGGTAAGGTTTTGGAATACCAACTGGGTTGGTACGGTGAAACCAGTAACCTCAAAAAATTTTGCGATCGCAGTCAGAATATGACATTTGCCCGTGGTGTCGGATTACCAGGGCGAGTTTGGCAAAACCAGCAACCAGAATGGATTGAGGATGTCACAAAAACTACAGAAACTATATTTTTGAGAAGTGCAATTGCTAGTGATGCGGGATTAAAGACAGGTTTTGCTGTTCCCATCTTGGCAAAAGAGAAAGTGCTAGTGGTGTTGGTTTTTTTCAAAAGCATCAAATTACCCTTAGATCGACGCTTACTCTATTTAGTTAGCACAGTCGCAGCCCAGTTAGGGGTCTTAATTCAGCGTAAAGAAGCCGAAGCAGCCCACCTTCAAAGTGAAGAACGCTTGCAATTGGCACTGGAAGCTAGCGATTTGGGAATGTGGGATTGGAACCTCACCAGGAATAAAATATATCGTGATTGGCGCTGGAAGCGAATGCTGGGGTATGAGGAAAACGAAATTTCCGATACTCGGCAAGCGTTTCGAGAATTAGTACATCCCGAAGATTTAGCTTCTGTGAGTGCAACTTTGGGAAAATACTTACGTGGTGAGAATTCAATTTACCGAGCCGAATTTCGGATGCGGGCAAAATCGGGTGAATGGAAATGGATTGAATCTTGTGGAAAAGTATTCGATCGCAATGAGTATAATAAACCTCTACGCTTGACAGGGACACACAAAGATATTACCGAACGTAAACTGTTAGAGGGGGAATTGGCATTAAAAGAGGCACGTTTGAATGCCTTTTTTAACAATGCTCCGATTGGTTTATGCATCTTAGATAAAGAACTCCGGTTTGTGCGGATTAACCAACTGCTAGCAGAAATTAACGGTATCCCCATTCAAGAACATATTGGCAAGAAGCTCAATGAAGTTTTATGTCGAGTAGCCTCTCTCATCGAACCATCTTATCAGCGTGTATTAACTACGGGGGAAGCAATTCTCAACCAAGCATTAAATATGCCATCTCCTGAGGAACCAGATGGGTTACGGAATTTCTTAATTTCCTATTTTCCCATACCCGGAGAAGATGGTATTCCTTCCGGTGTTGGCTCAGTATTAGTAGAAATTACGGAACTAAAACGTGCTGAATTAGCCCTTCTGGAAAGTGCTGAACGTGAACGAGCAATTACCCAAGTCATCCAAAGAATGCGGCAAACATTGGATTTAGAAACAATATTTGCAGCTACTACCCAAGAACTACGGCAAGTGTTAGGATGCGATCGCGCTGTCATTTATCGTTTTCATTCCGATTGGAGTGGTGAATTTGTTGCCGAATCTGTAGGTGATGATTGGATATCGTTAATCGAAGCCCATAAACAAACACCAGACTTAACCGCAGGAATGCTTGAAGACGAGAATTGTATTCTCCAAGCAATTAACAGCAACCCCAACCAAGTTGTCGATACCCATCTTCAAGATACTCAAGGAGGAAGCTATAGTTGTGGAACTAGTTTCCTCTGTGTTTCCGATATCTACGCGGCTGGGTTAGATGAATGTTATATTCAACTTCTCGAACGTTTCCAAGCCAAAGCATATATCACCGTACCTATTTTTTGTGGCGCTCAACTTTGGGGATTACTCGCTAGCTACCAAAATAGTAGTTCCCGACATTGGAAACCGGGCGAAATTAATATAGCCGTCCAAATTGGCAATCAACTGGGTGTCGCCCTACAACAAGCCGAACTACTGGCAGTTAAACAACGTCAATCACAAGCGCTCGAAAAAGCAGCCCTGGCAGCAGATGCAGCGAACCGTGCCAAAAGTGAATTTCTCGCCAGTATGAGCCACGAGTTACGTACACCACTAAATGCCATCCTGGGATTTACGCAGCTGATGAGCCGCGACACGAGCTTGGATAGGGAGATTCAACAAAATCTTGCTGTCATCAACCGTGCTGGAGAACACCTACTCAGCCTCATTAATGACATTCTCGAAATGTCCAAAATCGAAGCAGGTAGAAGCACTCTCAACCTCAGCAATTTTGATTTGATTCAACTCCTGGAAATTCTCAAAGAAATGTTGCAATTTCGTGCCACAGCCAAAAACTTGGCATTGGTATTTGAATACGCTCATAATATTCCTCAATATATCCAAGCCGATGCCAACAAACTACGTCAAGTGTTGCTCAATCTTTTAGGTAATGCAATTAAATTTACCAAAGTCGGTAGTGTTGTCTTGCGGGTTTCTTGGGAAGAGGCAAAAGATGAAGTAGGAATAGAAGAAGATATCAATGTTGAGAGTCAAGAATTTCCAGCTTCTTCTGTCCCCAAATCCCAAAATCCCCAATTCCTGCACTTTGAGGTAATAGATACAGGTTCTGGGATTGCACCAGAAGAAATAAATTTACTTTTTGAAGCATTTGGACAAACGGAAACGGGTAGAAAATCCCAACAAGGAACAGGACTTGGTTTAGCAATCAGTCGTAAATATGTTCAGTTAATGGGCGGAGATATTTCAGTTAATTCTACTGTAGATGTTGGTAGTATATTTGCTTTCAATATTCAAATTAATATCGTAACCGAAACGGATATTTCTTCTACTTCCAAGCAAAATCAAATAATTGGTTTAGCAGCAGAACAGCGAAATTATCGAATTTTAGTCGTTGATGATGCTGATGACAGCCGAAAATTTCTAGTTAAGTTACTAACAACAATCGGTTTTGCAGTTAATGAAGCTACCAATGGTAATGAGGCTATTTCTATTTGGTCAAATTGGCAACCACATTTGATATTTATGGATATGCGAATGCCAATGATGGATGGTTACGAAGCGACACGAGAAATTAAAAGACTGGAGCAACAGCAAAAACAGAATATTCCTCCATCATCTCCAACAGTAATTATTGCTCTGACAGCAAATGTATTTGAAGAACAACGTAAAACAATTATTGAAGCTGGATGCGATGACTTTATTAATAAACCATTTCGTGAAGAATTTCTGTTAGGAAAAATTCAGCAATATCTCAAAGTTGAATATCTATATAAAGAACCAGAAGATTCAGTAATTAGTGATACGAAAAACCAAAATAATCCACTTTTGTCTGATGATAAAGTCGTAGATATGCTATCGCAATTATCCCCACAATTGGTCAAAAATTTACATGATTGTGCTGCCAGATGTAGTGACGACTTAATTCTTGATTTACTTGCAGAAATCTCATCAGAGAATACATTAATTAAAGACTTTTTCTATGAATTAGCCCGCAATTTTCAGTTTGAAAAAATCATGCAAATAACCAATATGGTAAAGTTCCGTGAGTGAAAATCACCTAATCTTAACCCCAAGAAACAGGATTTTTAAAATAATTAGTCACACTTGTCAGCAATTTAATGCTCAAGTAAACTACTACCATTCCACCCAAGATTAAGGAAATCCAAAAAGAAGCAAACTTCAACATCCAAACAGAAACTAAAATCAATCCGACGATATCAGCTATTAATACAGGTAAGCGTTCAGAAATTTTCCAATTCTCAATGATGTTTTTTGCAGAAGTTTGAATCTTAATTTTTGCTAGCAAGTTAAACCAAACTTGACTTAATAAAATTATAATTGCACCCCATCCTAACCATACTGACGATCCATAAAAGCCCACAAGTTCAATGGCAATTGTAATCACTGTAACAATGTAAAAATTATCCAAACGTATATCACTAACTAACTGTTTTGCATCAGCTATTTGATTTAAATCCTTAACAGCCATTCTTGCTTGTTCAATACAGAAAAAAAACATCGCGATCGCAATTATTTGACTAGTTAATTCTTTAGCCCAAATTGCTTGTCCTAATATTCCCATACAAGCAGGAAAAAATAGTAGAAAAATCGTAGTTGATACTGGCTGCATGGTGTGATTTGTGATTACTTTTCTTTTGTCTAAATTAATTGTTCACTGATGCTACATTCAGCGTTTATATTTTAATCACAAACATTAAAAATAGCAAGATAAAATATCCCCGACTAGAATAAATCGGGGATATTCATCTAAGCGAAGTTAGTTTTTAACTTCATCAAGTTAATTGCAAAAGGCATATGAATACCTTCTTCTTTTGCATTTAAAACTAACTTTTTAATACGACCTTTACGATCAAATAAACTCACCGGAACTATACCACCACCAGCCCTGTGACTACGTGCAACTACATCAATTTTTCCAATACTATTATCTAAACGATCAAAAGCTTCAATCGAAACTAAATATTCCGAATATTTAACAGTATCAGATTGCATTTGTGTTGAAGCTCCTAACACAGGTTTGTCAAACACAATAGTTAGCGGTCCAGGATTACCAAAACCTGTAAATAATAGTGCATCACCAATTTCAAAACTAGCAGCTAGCTCTGGAGTTTGCTCAATTCTTAATAATGATCCAGAAGCTATACTTACCTGAATTTCTGCTCCTCGATAAGTGGTCATTAAGAATGTAGTTGGCAAGGGGGTTAATGCTGTGCCCAGTACTTGCCAATCCATAAAATCATCTGCTTGAAAATAACTTCTAATTTCTTCACTTTCTGCCAGCAATGGATAGTTTGCTAGTGAATTTTGTAAATTATTACAAACAAGTTGAGTTCCCTCTGCTTCATAACCTGTAATAATCATTTTTGCTCCTTTTGTGGAATATTCTATCGATACAGGTACAGATATAGACAAATGCTTATTAATTAATTGCCTTCGTATATTTAGTTTTTGGTTGACATTTGATTTACTTTTGCCTTAGTTATCTATATATGATGTGGATAGAGCTTTCGTGACAGATAGAGTTGGAAGTAAACAAGTTTGATTTATTTTTTCATTTCTAAAATCTCTACTATCTGCTTTTATTTGCCGACATGTAACGATATTGTCTTCAAGAATCAATTTATACTTTCCGGAAAAATGGGATTCGAGGGTAATAAAAACTGCAACGTCCCCGACTAATAAAGAAGTCAGCAAAGCACTTTTCTATAGAATTATTTGATTAATTTAACGAATAGTAACAGTTTAGAAATCGAGTTACGTCTTCAGGTTTATTGTTGAAGCTAATGATTGTGATCTTCTAATTTTAAATTCCATAAAAAATGCAATAATACATCTATCCAAAGACTTGTTTTTAATCTTTGTTTTCAACATATCCATAAAAAGTTGGGAAAATACAATCATTTTGCGAGGCGCACAGCAGCAATTTATGCGATCGCTCATAATCCCCATAATCCCAACAATCAAATAATTGCTACTGGTAACGCGGATAAAAATATCATCACTATTAACCCCAGTCGTGTTATATTATCAATGCTTCGGTTCTAGTGGGTATCAGTCACTAGAGGTAACGGGGAAAGTTCGGTGTAAGTCCGGCGCTGTCCCGCAACTGTAATCAAGGACAATCACAGAAAAAACTGCACCTTGTCAGTCAGAATGCCCGCCGACAAATTCATGAAAACCTAGCTACAATCTACGAGGCATAGATGAGAGCACATACAATTTTTGTTTGTACCACTTGTGCGAGTAAGTGGGAAAATGGTAAGCGCATCGGTGAGAGTGGTGGTGAAAAGCTACTCCAACGCTTGCAAGTAGATTATTCTAATTGGCAATTAAACAGAGAATTTGTTATTCAACCAGTTGAATGCATGAGTGCTTGTAGTCGCTCCTGTGTCATTTCCTTCGCTGCACCAGATAAAACTACTTATGTTTTTGGTGATATCTCACCTGAATTAACCTCCGCAGAGGTTCAGGGTGTATTTAGTTGTGCAGATAAATACTACGTACATCCAGAAGGCTCCTTGCCTTGGTCAGAACGTCCTGATCCCCTGAAGAAAGGCATCTTAGCTCGCATCCCAGCAGCTTTTATTCCCGTAGAGAAGAAAAATATTAAATTGGAATTGTGTAACTAATTCTTCGCCAAACTAAACAATTGCTGGCTTGAGATTGGTTCTAAAGGACGGAGAGTCAAATAAATCTCCTTCTCTCTCCATCTTTTATTTTCTTTTGGAAAATTGGTATTACCCACTTAACTAAAATTTGGGTAAATCCTCATTTTGATTTAAAACTCGTCGTCGAGGAAATAGGGATTCCATCAATTCAAAATATCCTCATATATAGCTAAAATACTTTCGGAGATGGATTAATGTGCCAAAAGAATTAAATTTTACCAATTTTATCTTAATTGGTTATACCGCTTGGAAAGGTTTTTATCAGTTCGGACGTGGGGCTGTTTTTTGTCATCTTAAACAAGTGGGTTTGTCCAGTTTTGATTTTCCTATTTGTCATGCTAAATATCACTATGCAAAGGAAATAGTCAGTACCCATTTTCTTCCCCAGAAGCAACTAGCTGCTTATTTACATGAATGGATACTTTCACCAGAGATAATTACGAAAATATTAAAGGCAGTTGATACTTACGACCCCAAAATAGATATGATTTTATTAGTCCAAGATGGCTCACAAATTGAGATAGATATTCTCCAAAAACCTGTGATGACACCACGGGAATGCTATCAACAAGTACGTCAAAGATGGCATGAGTTTTCTGGTTATATTGCGTAAATAAAAATGCAGAATCACTCCATCATTAAACAATGAAAAATGTATTGTCACTGCTCAATTTAGAGTTGGGATATAAGATAAAATTATGAAAAATAATCAGGCTTAATTTCAATGAATTTTTTGTTTTCTGTGCCGGGAATTATTATTCCACTACTGATAGTCGGAATTATATTATTATATTTACTCACTCCTCGCCGTTATCAATCATCTAATACTGTCGCTAATTCCTACGATCAATGGACAGAAGACGGGATTTTGGAATTTTACTGGGGTGAACACATTCATTTAGGTCATTACGGCTCGCCACCGCAACGGAAGGATTTCCTTGCTGCCAAATCAGACTTTGTACATGAAATGGTGCGTTGGGGTGGTTTAGATAAATTACCCCCAGGTACGACTGTTTTAGATGTGGGCTGTGGAATTGGCGGTAGCAGTCGCATTCTGGCTGATAATTATGGCTTTGCGGTGACAGGAATTACCATCAGTCCCCAACAAGTTCAACGGGCTCAGGAGTTAACTCCAAATGGACTGAATTTAAAGTTTCAGGTGGATGATGCGATGGCGCTTTCTTTCGCTGATGCCAGTTTTGATGTAGTTTGGTCGATTGAAGCTGGCCCCCATATGCCTGATAAAGCCGTTTTTGCTCAAGAATTGATGCGGGTACTCAAACCTGGTGGAGTCTTGGTTGTGGCTGACTGGAATCAGAGAGACGATCGCCAAATTCCTCTGAATTTTTGGGAAAAACCTGTCATGCAACAGCTACTCGATCAGTGGTCTCATCCAGCTTTTGCCAGCATTGAGGGATTTTCTGAACTTTTGGCGGCGACGGGATTAGTAGAAGGAGAAGTGGTAACAGCAGACTGGACAACAGCAACACTTCCTTCTTGGTTAGATTCTATCTGGCAAGGAGTTGTTCGACCAAGCGGGCTGGTGCGTTTTGGTCTATCTGGCTTGATTAAATCTCTGCGAGAAGTACCAACTTTGCTACTAATGCGCCTAGCATTTGGTACGGGTCTTTGTCGCTTCGGTATGTTCCAGGCAATACGGGCGAATTCGCTAACATATTGACATGTTAGTAATTCATGGGTTGATTGCGGTTTAGGTGATTTCGGGTGCTTTGCACCCGAAGACTCAGACGATGACTGCGACGGGCTGCGTCTACCCATGAAAAACTCTAGTACAGGTCGGCGGAAATAAACCAACCATTGCAAATAGACAAAAAGCTTGTTTTATAGGCTTTATTCCTTCTGCCTCCTGCCTTCTTACTTTTGCCTTCACGTACTAGGGTGATGCTATAAATACTTGAATATTGTCTCAGTTAAAGAACTTGTGTTTGCTGCATAAGTTGTAATGTTGCTTTTAAATCTTTGAGATTACTCAAGTCAATATTTTGATTTTGTTTCTTCACTTCTTTGAGAGACTTTAAGTTGCTTTTTGCAGCTATTCCCGATACTAGTGGATACTCAAAAGTCTCATTAGCAAAGTAGTTTTGTGCATCCTTACTCAGCATAAACTCGACAAATTTTTTGGCAATATTGGGATGTTTTGCTGTATTTAAAATTGCCACACCTGCAACATTCACTAAAGAACCGACATCATTGGTAAAATGATGTTCTACTGGTACTTTTGGATTGGTTTGTTTAATCTTTTCTAAATAATAGTGATTGACAAATCCAACGCTAATTTCACCACGGGAAAGTGCTTCTACTATTGATGTGTTGTTGGAATAAACTTTAGGATTATTCGCTTTAATTCCTTCTAGCCATTTCTTCGCTTTTTCTTCTCCTTCAGCAACTCGCAAAGCAGTCACAAAAGATTGGAATGAACCATTAGTGGGTGCCCAGCCAATTTTTCCTTTCCATTTTGCTTCAGTAAAGCCGAAAATGGACGATGGTAATTCTGCTGCTTTGACTAAGTTGGTATTGTAATCTACAGTACGCACTCGACCTGTAATACCTAACCATTTTCCTTCTGGTGAGCGGTAGCTGCTATCAACCAAATCCAGAAGTGATGCTGGTAATTCTATGGTTCTACCAGCTTGCTGAATAGCTCCTAAAGCTCCTCCATCTTGAGCAAAAAATACGTCTACTTTACTATTTGCTCCTTCTTCCAAAATCGCCGCAGCTAGCTCAGAGGTATCTCCATAGCGAACTTGAAGTTTAGCTCCTGTTTCTTGCTCAAACTGCTGAATCAGTTTCCCTACTAGCTTTTCGTTACGCCCAGAATAAATGACTAATTCTTTTTCCAAAGTCCCACTAGTAGTCGTGCTGCCTACTGGGGTACTTTGCGGTGATGATTCACTCGTTGTGGTTGGTGATGATTCACTTGTTATTGTCGGAGTCTCATTATTACATGCGATCGCAAAGCATCCACTAACGACTGTTAATCCTGCTAAATATCCAAACTTGCGACGCTTCATCCCTAACCTCTTGATTCAAGAAAAATTCTCAACAATCATATCATAATTTTATTTTCTTATTTAAAGAGACACCCCAGATAAGTGCATATTCGCTTGTTCTAAATTGCAATTATTTTGTATAGTAGTTGCTGATTCAAAGTACGAAATTCAAAAATCAGGTTTTTAAAACTCTTGCTGTCTGTGCCTCTGCGTGAGGCTAATTAATTCCGCTAATAGCCTGTCCCCTAATAAATATGTCTGCAATCAGAATAGCTTCTGTTTGAGAAGTTATGAGTATTGCAGTATAAATTAAGACTAAAGATGCAGATATTGATTAGACTCTGAGCGGTTAGCTATTTAGCCTTAACCATGGACATTGCAGCAATTTAGAAAGTTCAGTTTTTACCCCTTTTGAGTATAATCACTGAATATTCGTACTAAATCATCAGCAACAGATATTTGCACAGTTGCACCTTCTGGTATCGCCGTATCAATCCCAGTGCGAATATGAATTTCTTGACCAGAAGGAGTGTGTAAACAATAACGATACTCTCTCCCTAAAAACCGCCGACTGCGAATCACTAAGGGACTATTAGTACATAGTTGCAATATGCAGTCTTCTTGACGAATCATGATTTCCCCAGTTTCTGGAGAATCTTTGGTTTTTACGTCAAATTTACCAATTTCTGTTGACCAAAAATGACCTTGGCGACGAGCAGGAAGAAAATTAGCTTGGGTGACGAATTCCGCGACAAACCGCGATGCTGGATGAGTATAAATTTCCTCTGGTGTCCCGATTTGTTCTAAGTGTCCCTGCTGCATTACCCCCACAATATCGCACATTGCTAAGGCTTCTTCTTGGTCATGGGTAACAAAAACTGCCGAAGTTCCCGCAGCTTTGATAATATCTCGCATTTCTTCCCGCAATTGTAATCTAACTTGTACGTCTAAGTTAGATAAAGGCTCATCGAGGAGGAGTAATTTTGGTTGGGGTGCTAAAGCCCGTGCTAAAGCAACTCGTTGCTGTTGTCCGCCAGAAAGTTCGTAGGGGTAACGTTGTTCTAAACCTGTAAGTTGGACAAGTTTCAAGGTTGCGGATACACGCTGCTCTACTTGTTGTTTACTGAGATTTTTTAAGCCAAAGGCGACATTTTTCACTACTGTTAAATGGGGAAACAGGGCATAATCTTGAAAAACAATGCCAATATCCCGATTTTCTGGCGGTATCCAATTTGTGCGATCGCAAACCACCTTTCCACCAATCGCCACTGTTCCAGTTTGAGGACGCTCTAAACCACCAATTAATCGCAAGAGCGTAGTTTTACCGCAACCAGAGGGGCCAAGAAATCCTAATATATCTCCTTCCAGCAAACTCAAAGATACATGATTAACAGCAGGTTTACTATCTTCAGAGTATTGTTTAGTGACGTTTTCTAGGCTAAGTATTACTGATTCTTTCATAGTTATAAATATATATTCAAATATATCAACAATTTTGACCAAAAATTTAATTATCTGTTGTTGTTGAGAAACTTGTCATCACTTCCTTGTTCTGGACGAAAGCGTTGCTCCCATTTATCCGTAGCTTGAACAATAAATACTTGACAGATAGATTCATAAAACTCTTACTCAATTAAGTAGACATCTCCAAGTCAAAATCTGCAATCCAAAATTGGTTTAGGTTTTAGCTCTTTTCTCCTGGGATAACACTAAAAATGTTGAAATCATTGATACAAATAACATGGCTAAAGAAGCAGATGCCGCATCATCAAAATCAACGTTTTCTGTTGCTTTCCAAATTTCGACGGCAAGGGTATTAAAGCCAATTGGTGCTAGCATAATCGTGGCAGGTAGTTCTTTGATTGCAGTTAAAAATACCAGCACTGCACCACTGACTAAACCCGGACTGACTAAAGGAATGGTGATTTCTCTTAAAGTTTCCCAAGGAGTCCTCCCCAAACTGCGAGCGGATTCTTCCAATCGGGGACTAACTTGTAATAGAGAACTGCGAATGTTACCTACTGATTGGGGAACAAATAATACCAAGTAAGCAAATATCAGCATTGGTAAGGTTTGATATAGTACTGGTAAGTAATTTGCTCCAAAAAATACGACTGCTAAAGCAACCACAATTCCTGGCAAACCAAAAGCAATGTAAGAACTACGCTCAATTATGGCAGTGATTTTACTGGGGAAGCGCACAGATAAAATTGCGATCGGGAGGGCAAAAATAGTAGTCGCTAAACCTGCTAATCCAGCTGCGGAAACTGAGTTTAAAATTGCTGGAAACAAGTTGGGAATTGCATAATCGCTATTCAACATTCCCCGTACCAACCAAAATAAGCTTACCCCCACAGGTAATGCTACCCCCAACAAAGTAATTACCAAGCAAAAGCCAAAGGCTATCCACTTCCAAATTCCCAATTTAATGATTTTGGCAGGACGCAAGGATGCAGAACCGCGAGTGTAATAAGCTGCGCGGCTCCTAACTCGATATTCAACCCATAAAATTGCCATGACTAAGGCGACTAACATTAAAGATAGAGCTGCTGCTGTGTTGCGATCAAAACTGGTTTTATACTGAATAAAAATCGCCCTGGTAAAAGCATCAAATTGCATCAGGGAGGGTGTCCCGAAGTCACGCAAACTATATAATGCCACCAATAGTCCCCCAGCAACCAAAGATGGTTTCAACTGGGGTAAAACCACACGCCAAAAGGTTTCTTGACTACTATAACCCAAGCTGCGTCCGGCTTCTTCTAGGGAGGGGTCAATTCCTTGTAAGCCAGCACGCACACTCAAAAGCATATAGGGGTAGGTAAACAAGGTCATTGACAAAATTACCCCAGGCCAGCCATATATGGATGGTAATTCCTTCACCCCCAAGGGTTCCAGTAGCAGCTGCAACAGACTACCCCGTGGTGCAAAGGTGGCAATCAGGGCAAAACTCCCCACATAGCTGGGCACTGCTAAGGGTAAGGTTGTTGCCACCAACCAAAAGCGTCTTCCAGGTAGGTTTGTTCGCACTGTCAAAAATGCCAAGGGTACGGCAATTAATGCTGATAAAAGAGTCACGATTGTCGCCATCCCAGCACTATTCAACATAATTATCAAATAGCGAGAATTGGAAATTAAATCCCACAAGCCCTCCCCACCAATACTTGCAGCGCGAATGACCAAATATAAAAAAGGTAGAGTGACGGTAACTGCCACCACCCCAGCTGTGATAGTCAGAAAAAGTGGGGGACGAGCCGCTTTCATTGTTTACAATACTCCCGCTTGTTGTAAAACTTTCAATGTGCTCGGTAAATCAGACAATTGACTCAAATCACGAGGAAGAATTAATTTATTCACGGGAATTTGCCCAGATGCTGATTTTGTCCCTAAAGCGCCCGCATCTTTAGCCAAGAACATATCTGCACGACTATTATTACCTTCTTCAAAGAGAGCGATCGCTAATTCTGCGGTATCAGCATAACGAACTTGAATCTTCAGTTTTAGGTCTTTCGTGGCTTTCTCAATCAATGGATCAATTAACTTTTCTTCTCTGCCAGAGTAGATAGTTAGAGTCTTCGATTGTTGAGTGTTGACAGCTAACCCCGTTCCCAAAACAACAACTGCTAAAGCACCAGCGCAGAACTTCACCAGTGATAATTTTTTCAAATTGCTTTTCCTCCAAAGTTCTTAATAATTATTTGCAACATTTTGACTTAAGTTTATCAGTATCTCTTAGTAAAACTAGGTATTTAAAAGTACTATTAAATATTTTATTAAAATTATTTTATTCTTGATTATTATAGAGCTTATGGATATTGCAACTCAGTAAAAATACGGTTTTAATAATAGTTTATGCAATAAATGACTACAAAATTTTCCCCAAACTCCTTTTCTCGGTTGCCAGAGATATGAGAATTATAATTAAAACGGAAAGCAGTAAAAATATTTTAAAAAAGCTACCATTTGTTTACTTATAAATTTTTCATCAAGATGCCTAGCAAAATCAATAACGTAATCCTTTATTGAGATATATTTTTATCACTATTGACTGTAATAGTCAATACTTCGAGTATCAATTCTAAAGATAATCCCGATTGATACACCTGGAAATTTATATCAAGATGCCTGGATAGAAAAATATCAAATAAGAGCTTTTAATAAGGTTCTGTCGAGATGTTGCGAAGTCTGTAAGTAGTCCCAAATTCAATATCTCTGTTGGAGTAGGGATAACGGAAACTGAAGCCAAAACTGATGCAAATCAAGATGCAGAAGCAAGCGTTTTGTAAATTACCAGTAATACCATTTCACCGCCAAAACATGCGATCGCATGTTTTGGCTTGATTGAATGCAACGCAACGTGAGTTCGATGGTTGATAATGCTGATTGGCAATTTTTTGTGAGGGAGAAACTTGATTTGTGGAGACAATCAATGGCTCGAGCAAATGGGTTTCTCCCAACATGAAGGCGATCTCGTCTTTACATATAATTCAATGACAACTCAATTAAAAATCGATCGCAGCCCAATCAGGTTCACGGTAGTAACGTGTCATATCATCAAATTTGCGTAATTCACCACGATGCACTAAAAATTCTGGGGAATTCCCCAGCCATTTTTCATTTAACTCGGAGAGTTCTTCTACAAATTTTTGTCGATCTAAATCTGGTTTCATCTCACCAAAATACCCCAGGGTTACATGGGCTGTTAAATGATAGTTTTGTTCAATTCCTAAAGGCATTAATTGCGAGTTTTGGTAAATAGTGCGGCGGAAACTAATAATTTGTTCGTAGGAACTGCGTTCTTGAGGAACCAAACAAACAGCAATAGCTCTTGGCATTAACATAATCCCAAGTATGGAAAAACGAATTGGAGTCGCTGGCTGGGAATTTTGTCGGTACTGGTGGAAAATACTCGTGCAGCACGATCGCAAATCTGATTCATAATTAGGATTGCGATCGCAAGCATCTCGATAAGCATTATCCCAAATTAAATCAGCCAAGGTTACATGAAAACTGCCAGTGGGTAAAGGCACTAATAATTGAGAAGCGATCGGTAAATTTAATAGTTGTACTTGGTACTCCTGTAGTTGCTTGTAAAAACCAGCATTCTTGTCATCCTCCTCGCTGGGTGGAGTAATAATTGTATAGCCAGGAAACGGTGCAGCTTGTCGTTCTCCTGTAGGTAGTTTTTGATACTTGTACGACTCTTGAATATTTTGAACTTGGATTTGATAAGCCTCTAGTCGCGTCATTCGTGCCAATCGATTCAAATAAGTTTGAAAATCGTCATCCACCCTGTCTGTACCTCGCACTACTAAGTGAAATTTGTCCCTCAACTGCTTATTTTAGGCAATCCTACTCAAATTAACAGGGTGATGTAAAAACTGTATAGCTTTCTTGGTTTTACTTAATGGGAAGCAGCAATAAGCAAACGGGGCACAAAACCAAATATACCTCTCCTGTGTTCATATTCCTGGATTTCAGCTTATTTTCACTTGCCAAGGAACCGTATTTGGGTAAAAGAACGTCATGGGGAGAAATGAAAACCTGTATGAGATATTTTGCTAACTATCTTGTCTGTGCAACTTAAAGATACTTCTGCTCTTCCCAATTTTGGAGTTATGAAGTTAAAAATGGGTTGGACATGTTTAAAATGATTCAACTATTATGCCGAGAACAGCTAGCGAATACGTAGTACATATGATGATGGAAAGCGGGCACCGCGAAGAAATACGCTTTCCCACAATCCAGGATTTTCAGAAGTGGTATAGTGGCGAACTGATGCCTAAAGCTGCTTCTGATGATTTCATTAGCGTGCCGATCAAGAATATTCAGGGTGAATATATGGTTGTCCGACCCTCTAAGGTTGTGGCAATTCGTGTTGAACCAATTTTTAGCTCTAGTGTCGAACGATTTACGTAAACAATGAGAAAAAAGTTTGCTTTACTTTCCTTGAGTCTAGGTATCGCTACTGTCATACCGTTTTTATCTGTTGTTGCTCAGGTGCCTAGCTTGCCGACACCGGGCAACCCCCAGATAACACCACCGTTACCACCAGAGTTACCGCCAGCACCACAACCAGAATTGACTCCACCCCTAAAATTGATGGAGCTAGGGCTTGATTGCAAACCTGCCCATGGTTGCCTGGGTTGGGACGAACAGCTATTTTGGCATCGAGGTAAAAAGGGCGATCGCACGGCACTATTGCAATCGATTGACCATAGTTTGCGCTATTTGAATACCCCCACAGCTGCCAATCGGTATCAAAATTATCCAGTCCAAGGAATTACTTTAGAACGGGTACGTAAAAGTTTGCAGCGCTTCCGGCAATTGGTTGTAGCCTCAAAAACTCCAGCAGAATTGCAATCCAAAGTTCGGAAAGAATTTGCATTTTATAAGTCGGTTGGCAATGATGGTCAAGGTACTGTCAAATTTACGGCATATTACGAACCAGTTTATAGCGCTAGTCGCACACGTACTGCTCAGTATAAATATCCAGTTTATCGACTTCCTGCCGATTTAGATAAATGGCCAAAGCCACATCCAAAGCGAGTTGATTTAGAAGGTGCGGATGGGTTGTTAGGCAATAAGAGCCAACTACGCGGTTTAGAAATGCTTTGGTTCCGCGATCGCTTGGATGCTTATATGATTCATATCCAAGGTTCAGCACAAATCAAATTAACTAATGGCAAATCAACAAGTATTGGCTACGCTGGTGCCACTGACTACCCCTGGACGAGTATTGGTAGGGCATTAATCAAAGATGGTAAATTAGACCCGCAAAATGCCACCATGCCAGCCATGATTGCCCATTTCAAAAAGAACCCTCGGGATTTAGATATATATTTGCCACTTTGGGAAAGATTTATTTTCTTTAAAGAAAGCAGTGGTAGGCCGGCAACAGGTAGCATTGGTGTACCTGTAACCGCCGAACGTTCAATTGCGACTGATAAGTCATTAATGCCTCCCGGTGCATTGGCATTAATTTATAATAGTTTTCCCTATCCTAAACCTGGTGGTGGTTTAGAACGGCGTGCAGTCAGCCGTTTCGTTCTCGATCAAGATACAGGTAGCGCCATCAAAGGCCCTGGACGTGTAGATTATTTCATGGGAACCGGAAAGTTAGCAGGCGATCGCGCGGGCGTGACTGGGGGCAATGGGCAACTATATTATCTATTGCTGAAGGAATAATCTCCTTGTGTCAATTAGCACAATTATTTAAGATTACTGAACTCGTAGTAAACATACAGATGACATTGTTTGCTACGAGTTGACAATTCAAGAGTAGCTGGAGAATCTTTTCATTTTTGGGCGATTAACATAGAACATTAACTCACGGTTACAATTGTTGGTTCTAAAATCACAGAAACTTTGATATTAAATTCGGTTTCAAAGACTTCTTTGCTATAGTCTAAACTCCAAAGTTCTAACGAGCAGTCATCGTTAGGATAGGTAGGATAAACACGCAATTTAAAGCTCTTTTCCTGGGGATTGTAATCGCATTGAATTCGGGAGATTGCACCGATTTGCCGGCGGTCTAAAGCTGTTGCCAAACGCAAGATAGCACTCAAATGATTCACCATTAAACGGTGTTCTTTATTGACTAAATTGCGATAGTTTTCGTGCTTTTTCTTCGGCGGTGATTTGCGATGATAACGGGCAATATTGGCGATAATTTCGATTTCTGTTTCGGTGTAACCTAGGAGTTCGCTATTGCGGACAAGATAGTAGGAATGTTTGTGGTGTGCTGAATGACTGACATAGTGACCACAGTTATGTAAAATTGCTGCTGCCCAAAGTAATTGGCGACATTCTGGATACCAATTGTGGAGAGTTGCTTGGGTTTGGTCAAATATACTCAGGGCAAAATTAGCAACCCTGTCGCTATGTGGCAAATTGCTATGATACTTCTTGGCGGTTCTGAGGACACTGCGCTGTCTCACCGAGCCTTGGTAACGCAGACGATCTTCAATCAAACCGTGAGTCAGCATCCAATCGACAATGACACCTTCTCGCAAAGAACGCTCACATACAGTGATAAATTCGGCGTTGAGCAAGGTCATTGCTTCTTGTAGGACTACCGCGCCTGCTAAAATCACTTCCGAACGTTTTTCTGGCATCCCCGGAATTGCTGCCCGTTCAATATTATTTCTATGTTGCAAGCGATTGACTAATTCGCGTAAATCCCGGAGAGGGAATTGATAGCCATTGAGGGTAGAGGGGATAAATCCCAAATGTTCGCGGGCGTGGATTGCAGCAATTGTTTCTATGGTTCCCGATGTTCCCACTAAGCGGGGAGACTCACCAAACTGGTAATTGGCGACAACCTGCTCTACCGATCGCTCTAGCATTCCCCTCACATATGCTTGGAGGTATTCAAATTCATGGGTAGAAATCGGGTCAGTGGTAATTAGTTCGCTAGTCAGACGGACTGCACCAATTTTAGTACTAGTCAATGTGCGTTCTTCATGACTGTCACCCAAAATTATCTCTGTGGAACCACCACCAATATCAATAATTGTATGAGCTTGGTTATTAAATTCCATCCCCGATAGCACACCCAAATAAATCCGGCGTGCTTCTTCTTGTCCGGAAATTAAATCAACTTTTAACCCTAGCTGCACTTCAATATCGTGGAGAAAATCCTTGCCATTGGGTGCTTCACGGGTAGCAGAAGTGGCAACAGCAATAGTTGTTTCGACATTGAAAGTTTTGGCAACCTCTTGAAACCTTCGCAATGTCGCGATCGCCCTTTCCATAATTTCGGGTTTGAGGTTCCCCGTTGTCAAATCGCGATCGCCCAGTCGAACTGTTTCTTTTTCTCTGGCAATAATGCTAAACGCAGGTAATGTCGGTTCGATCCGCACAATTACCATGTGTAACGAATTTGTTCCCAAGTCAATGGCAGCAATAATTCGCTGTTCTGCCGTTGGAAATGTCGGAATACTCTCCCTGCTAGCCGAAACCAAATCCACCATTTGTGTTTTCTCTCTGTTGTTGAAAAAGCTCGTGAAGAATGCAGAATTGCTGAATTCAGCTTGGATAATATCAGCTTGGACAATACTTAGTAGGGGTTTTAACCCGCTACTTCCTGCGATCGCTTTTACAAATAACTTACAAATAACAAATAAAGTTATTCTATAGATGTAAATATTGTTAATTTTCGTTTCAAAACCCTACTTTCGGTTCTATGTTAAATCCTACCAAAAGCAACGGCGAACCTGTATGGTTAAGTGTCATCAGGCTTTTACGCTGGCACAAACCCGAAGGTAGACTCATTTTAATGATTCCAGCTTTGTGGGCTGTATTCCTCGCCGCAGCAGGAAAACCACCTTTACCTCTCGTTGGGGTAATTATCTTGGGAACCCTTGCCACTAGCGCCGCAGGTTGTGTTGTCAACGATTTGTGGGATCGAAACATCGATCCAGAAGTGGAACGTACCAAGAGTCGTCCCATAGCATCCCGAACGCTGTCTGTAAAGGTTGGTATCGTTGTGGCGATTGTGGCAATGGCTTGTGCAGCGATTCTGGCTTTTTATCTTAACCTGTTGTCATTCTGGTTGTGTGTAGCCGCCGTACCAGTTATTTTGTTATATCCTGGAGCCAAAAGAGTATTTCCGGTTCCCCAATTGGTGTTATCGATTGCTTGGGGTTTCGCGGTTTTAATTAGTTGGACTGCTGTCACCAAGAGTCTTTCCCTGCCGACTTGGTTGTTGTGGGGAGCTACTGTACTTTGGACGTTAGGATTTGATACCGTTTATGCTATGTCCGACAGAGAAGACGACAAACGTATCGGTGTGAACTCCAGTGCTTTGTTTTTTGGTAAATATGTGGAAATTGCGATCGCATTTTTCTATGTGGGTACTGTGGCTCTCCTGGCTGGGTTGGGTATTGTGATTCACCTGCATCTTGGTTTTTGGATTAGTTTGGCGATCGCTACTTTGGGATGGGTATGGCAATATTTTCGCCTCCAAAATCAGAATTTACCAAATTCTGTATATGGGGAAATGTTCCGGCAAAATGTTTGGATTGGATTTATTTTATTGGCTGGAATGGAAGTTGGATATTTGCTGTAATTTCTCATTGATGAGAACATGGGGTGACTCCCATGTTCTACTTCTAGAGCATGAAGTTTTATAGTTTATTTTTAATGTCAAACTGAAAATATTCATGAATTTGGCTTAATTCTTCGCTCCCAACCTGTAACAATTAAAGACATTAACTTATCAAGAATAATTCCGACTCCGCCCAAATAAAATATTGCCAGAATAATCTCACTAATATCAGAATTGTTATAAGCATTAACAATAAAAAATCCTAATCCATCATCAGATAAAAGCATCTCCGCAGCGACAACAGCCAACCAAGATAAACCTAAAGCAATTCGTAAACCTGTAAAAATATAAGGTAAAGTAGCAGGCAAAAGTACCTTATAAAAATGCTTGAATATAGGTAATTTCAGCATTCTACTCACATTAATATAATCTTGAGGAATTAATTGCACACCTAAAGCTGTATTCAGAATAATCGGCCAAATTGCAGTAATAAAAATCACAAATATTGCTGAAGGATTTGGTTTGAGAAATATAGCTTGGGCTAATGGCAGCCAAGCTAAGGGTGCAACAGGGCGTAATAATTGAATTACTGGTTCAACTGCTTGTTTAATTAAGGGAACTAGGCTAATCAGAAAACCAATCGGAATTCCGACTACTGCGGCAAGAAAATAACCCATTCCTACCCGTTTTAGACTAGCTAAAAGTAACCAAAATAAACCTTTATTATTATTTCCTTTATAGAAGAATGGATGACTAATTAATTCCCAAGTATCCGTGACAACTTGTATTGGGGAAGGTAAGGAAGTATCAGGTCGCAGACTTAATAAATGCCAAATAATTACTAGTACAAAAATGCCAGCAAATGAAGGCAATACTTGCAGAATTTTCCTTTGGATAAGTTTATTATTTATTTGTTGTATCTGCATTTTTAATTATTATCCTTTATCTAATTTTTTATAATTAAAATTATGGCGACTTCTCAGACTCAAATCTCAAATATATAGTATTTATTGATAATTTATTTTTGGCGTTTGCAGATATATATGAGGATTTTCGGGGTCAAATTCTAAACCGTTGAAAAATTTTTCAACTCCTCGCGAACTGCTTGCAGGAATTGCTTGCTCTTGACCAATTTTTTTGGCAACTTCTCGCCAAATATCTTCACGATTAACAGCATCAATTAATGGTTTAGTTTCCATATCTGGCGAACGATTACCCCAGCGCATATCTTCAAATAAAAACCATAAATCATGACTTTTATATGGATAAGAAGCATTATCTGCCCAAAATTTCACAGCATGAGGACTATTTTCGACAACTCTGCCATTCCCGTAATCAAAAATACCTAATAAACGCTGACTAATAACATCTTTAGATACACCTATCCATTGTTTTTGGGAAACAATCTCGAATAACTCAGCTTTATTTTCTGGACGATCGCACCAAATTTGTGCTTCCATAATTGCTGCTAAAATAGCTTGTGCAGCTTTGGGATATTTATCAACCCATTGCCCACGCATCACAAAAGCTTTTTCGGGATGATTATTCCATAGTTCCCCACTTGTCACCGCCGAATAACCAATCTTTTGTTTAATTAAACGCTGATGCCAAGGATCGACAACACAAAATCCTTCCATCGAACCACCGCGCATATTTGCCACCATTTGCGGCGGCGGAATCACAATTAATGATGCATCTAAATCGGGATCGATTCCCCCATTAGCTAACCACCAGCGCATAAAGAAATCCCCTGTCACTCGCCGGAAGGGTATGGCAAAGCGAATTGACTCCCCAGATTTAGCTTTAGTTTGCAATGCTACTTTCATCGGAGCACTATTCAAACCCAGATTCAAGTTTTTGTAGGCATTAGCAATGGAAATACCCTGACCATTGAGATTTAAACGTGCCAGGATATACATCGGTATTTTGCGGTTATAGCTAATCTCCCCCGTGGCAATCAGATAAGCCATCGGAAACAGCAAATGTGCCCCATCTAAACCTTCATCCGCCGAACCCAACATTAATTTATCGCGGGTGACTGCCCAGGATGGCTGCTTTTGGACAATCACATCTGGTACACCATACTTAGCAAACATCCCTTTGGCTTTAGCAATAATTAGCGGACAGCAACTAACTACTGGGACAAAACCGAGAATGGCTTTAGTTGTTTCCGGTGTATCGCTGTAACCTGCATAGACACCAGGTTTTAATCGCGCCAGAGTGGAATTTTGAGATTGCTGAATATTGGCGATATTATAGGCAATCGCAGTTGCACCAGTCGCAGCCAAAAATTTACGTCGGGAAAGCTTCGCCATACATGGGAATTTTGGGGATTTAGTAATGGATGCGATTAAAAAAGCAGTTCGATTAACTATCTAACTGCCAAAAATCAGAAATTTACGAGTTAATTTGATTGAATCCTCGCATCCAAAATTTTATCAATGCGATCGCGTGTTTCCAAAATATGTGCCTTGGTGTATTCGTCATTCGAGTTGACTGACTTCAATTTTTCTTCAAGCTGTTTTAATTTATACCAAGCTAATGTACGAGCGTCATCGGGAATACGCCTGGAACCTTCTTCTTTACGCAATACCATACCTGTTAAAAGGTCTAAATAAGTTCGTTGTAAGCCTCGTCGTAGGCTGGATATTTTGATGTTTTCACGTTTGGCTTTAATCACCTCTGTCCAAATTCCCGATTGTAAAGTATCAAATAGTTCGGGAATAGTTAGTGCTTTCCCTGATTTTGTTTTCATTTCGATGTCTTTCATCCGCGACAACCTGTCACCGGATAGCAAATCGACTAAAACCGAACTTTGGATAAATAATACTAAATCGTGAATTGGATAGTCTAAGCGTCCCATTTGCGGTCTAGTGCCCCAATGTCGCCATCGAGAAGGCGCTAATTTATTTAACAGTTCTGGTGGGAAATTGAAAGCATCTTCAGCAAACACATATTTTTGTAGTGTTGCTAAAGCTTCCCGTTGCTTTTCTACAGGTACAGGCTCAAATGGTAAACGTCCATTGCGATCGCTGCCACGAACTCGGTAAAATGATTGTCCACCAATATATTTTGTTGTAAAGAAAATATTTTGGAAGTAATTACCCAAAACTGTCCCAAATTGTTCACTGACATCGTTGATAGCATCATTATTGACGGGGTAACGCTTATTGATGAAATCCCACAACTGCCGAGAATTATCCAGTTGCCATTGGGAATAAGTGAGGACGTTGGCGCTATTATCCCAAGGGTTTACTGTCGGATCAAGGTCAAACATATCTTCGTCGGTAGAATAGCTTAATTCTGACTTTGTGGCCGACTCTTGGGCGATTTTATCTAGGAATGGCTTTTCTGCGTTGGTTGTTGTGGCTGGTATAGGTGCGTAGCCGTATTTAATTGCCCAATCATCGTAGGGCCCCACAATACTGGGGAAATAATCACCCTGTGTAGTTCCTTTGGGGGCAATATTCGGGGGGATATAATCCATTACCGATGCTGTCAACCCTCTGGTATGACTAATTCCTGGATTATTCATCTCTTCCGGCTTCAACATTGTACTACCACGAAAATTGTGCCGCAATCCTAATGTATGTCCGACTTCATGGGCAATAATTAAGCGCAAATATTCATGAATGTAGGTTTTTATTTGTTCGCTGGTGGCTGGAACTGCTGGTAACATCGTCATTGTCATTTTGCCCACAGCAAATTGGTTGGCGGCTTCAATGCCATAACAAAGGTCGTATTCCCCTGCGAGTTGGGACATTTGCCGGAGAAATCCACCCTGATTTGACGGTTGATTTGATGATTCTTGTCCCTGGGAAAATAGTTTCTGATCGAGTCCATTGGCACATAGTAAGCGGTTTTGCATCAATGCCGAAATCGATGTTCGATTCTGGGTTTGGCTCGGTTGTACCAGTTGACGATAATCGCTCTTGAGGGCGCGAACAAAGCTGGCATCCACTAAAATATCAGCATCCAAAATTTCCCCAGTCAGGGGATTTACCCGTGATGGCCCCATCGCAAAGAATCCATCGACGGTATTGATCCAACGAATTGTATTGTAACGAATGTCTGCGGGGTCCCATGCCGCATTATCAGGCATTTGCTGCACTTGGATTGCGTCTTTAAAGCCAATTTTGGCAAAGGCTTGGTTCCACATCAACACCCCTGCTTTGATGGCATCACGGTACTCGAAGGGAACAGCATTATCAATCCAGAAAACTATGGGTTTCTTCGGTACGGAAATTGCCGCATTCGGGTCTTTTTTCTCCAGATTCCAACGGTTAACATACCTAACAAATGGGTCGCGACGAGAATCGTTAGATAAATCTTGGTATGCGGTAATGAAATAACCGACACGCTCGTCTGCTAACCGAGGGCGATAATTATTGTCTGGAAGTTGGGAAAGGCTGTAGTGAATCCGTAGGGTAAAACCACGACTATCTGCTAAAGTTTCAAAATTGGGTAAACCTGGTTTTTTAGACGGTCCGCTACCTCCAGCACCAGTCACATTCATCACAGACTCAATTTCAATGTTTTGGGGGAAAGTCTTAGCGTTACCAAAATAAGACCCATCAGCACCAGCCGCAACTCCTAAACTTGAGGATAATCCCGCCAAGTCAGTGAGTAATAGGTCACCTAAATCTATCAATAGGGTTTTGCGTTCTGGATGAATACTTTTAATGGAAATATTATATAGAACTGAATCACTAAAGGAACGGGCGAGCGATCGCGCTTGGGGGTCGCCTTCACGGGTACGAAAATTGACATTACGAACTACAAACTGAAGGTTATTATTTACCCGTTGAAAGTAAAATAAAAAGTCCTGTAACGGCATCCCACTGTAAATACCACCTTCACCAATGCCCGATTCTAACGTGGCTGTAGTTAAAAAGTTTTTATTTAGTTGTTCCGGCTTAATTTCCAAATAGATTTTATTCTTTTCTTTATTTCGATACAGCGTAAACAATCCAGACAAACGTTGAGTATCTTTAGTCACCTCATCAAAGGATTCCAAATCATCACGTTTTGGTGGCTTGGTTTTTTCACCTGGCTTTTTGCTACTACTTTCGGGCTTTTTCTGATCTGGAGTCTTCGCCAATTGTAAAAAAGGTTGCTGACTGGCTTTTTTCACATCTTCCACCACCCAGGCAAACCCCTGTGGCTGCACCTGTTTATTTTTGCCTAAAACCCATACTTCTCCGGGTTTTAAAGCGCTCCTTTTTTTATTTCCACCTGTTTCCCCTACCTTCTGCTCTGGCACTCCATTATCGGCAACAACAGGTTTTGTCATAGCACTCATCCCCATAGTCAGGGCAATGGCGCTAGAGACACCCAAAATACAACCATGTAATAAAAAAGCATCACAAGTTAATCGCTTCATTCCATCCATCCTTGGCAATCAAAACCCCACTTAATTGTGAGCATCAATAAGCTAGTCAAGCTTTGTTACCCCAACATTACTCAGCCCAGTTTGATGATTTTCAACACTTAATACCAAGCAGTTAAAAATTTAGGTAATTTTGGCACTGTTTTACTGTAGTATATTTTCAAACAATCATAGGGAACGGATTTCAACTGGTGATACTACCACATCTCAGTATTTTGGTCGATAGCAAACAGTACTTAATTATGTATTTACTAGCATTTATCTCCTGATGAAATAGTATAAACAGATTCTGTAAGAAAACTTATCTTTGAGGAGAAACCTGGATATTAACCAAAAGTTGCTAGTTATCAAAAAACACCTATTTTTTAAGTAATAAATAGTGATTTCAAGTACTAAATAAATACTTGAAAATCTTTGTTGAGTTCATGCTCTGATCACAGTGCGATTCATCTGAGTAGAACTTACGTAACTGACATGCTTACAACAGTAGAGTACCTGAATGGGCTGTTTAGTTTCAACTTTTTTAGGGGTAAAATTCATGCTCAATATGTGGTTAATGTTTGGGTAAAAGCTGATTTTATATAGACTTTACGTTGACAAGAACACAAAAGTTGCATGAACTAAAAACGGGGAAATTCCATCAAAATCAACACCCTGGTGTATGACACCTTGATTTTGATATTGACTTATGTAATGTAGATGTTTGTACTATCACACTTCAACTAGAGATTATGATCATATCGTTAGTTTTGCTGATAAAAAATGTGACAAAACAAACACAAATATGTGAATTTTCTGACAAAAATTTACAGCGATCGCTAATTGGTGAAAAATTACTCATTCTCTAGTTTTCAGTAGAGTAGTACAAATACAAAAAAACTGGTACTTGATTGGCGAATTCTCACCTGCTTAACTTTCTTTTTGCCCACAAATCAAGCCAAAGCGAATCAAACCGCTTTCATAACCGCGCTGCATTAACCCCAACGACAAAGCTCCTTGAATTGTACTCCAGCCGGAAAATAATAGCCCCCAAAGAGCTTGTAAGCTAAATGTAGAATCAATCACCATATTCCAAAAAGGGGCTACAGCTTTAGACCAATCGGCTGTGCGAAGATTTTTTAGAGGTAGTTGACGGGCGATTTCTGCATACTCCGGTAATGAAATCACGTAAGGTAAACAATAAACTCGATAAATCTCCTCTAAATGCTTTCTTTCCTCTGGAGTTAAGGGGGAATTATCAATTGGACGATGACACCAAGTAACAATAATCATTGTTCCACCTGGCTTTAAAACACGGTGACATTCCTGTAAAAACTTCACTTTATCGGGCATATGTTCGCCACTTTCCAATGACCAAATTAAATCAAAGGAATTATCTGCAAACGGCATATTTAAAGCATCCGCAACTTGGAAATTTGTTCTATTACCTAAGCCAAACTCCCTAGCACGTTGCTTTGCTCTTTCTGCCTGTACCGGACTCAAAGTTATCCCTGTCACCTTAGCGCCAAATCTACCCGCCAAATACAGCGAACTGCCACCAATCCCGCAACCAACGTCAAGAATATCGGAGGAACCAGAGTTAACACTAACCAGGGGACGGGAAGATGTAGGGAAAATATCTCCCTGTGTTTCCTCCTCCCCCTCTAATTCCTCATCTAAAGCAAATTTCAACACTTCCTCAATCAAATCAATCTGTGCTTGACGACGTTCTTTCTTTTCAGTACCGTCTGCACCGTAGTAACCGTGGTGCATATGTTCACCCCAAATCTCCTCCCATAAACTAGAAGAAGCATCGTAAAACTGCTGAATTTGCTGGTATAGTGTTGCGTTCATGAGTTAAGAAATGTTAAGAAAAAGCAGAAATAAAATACACATATTCGTAGGCTACCATGTGTGTTTTGATTTGAATTAGGGTATTTTTCGCTCCCAGGATGGTGAACCCAGCCAAGATAACCTGGGATAATTTTATTTTTGACCAGAATATGACCGTTTCTCGAACAATTTGCTTGGGTTTTCTAGCGGTTATCGCAGTAGGAACTATCTTATTGATGATGCCTTTTTCGACTAGTAGCGGTGAGTGGAATAACCTAGTTGTAGCGCTTTTCACCTCTACTTCCGCAGTCTGCGTTACGGGTTTATCAGTGGTAGACCCAGGTACATATTTTTCTTTCTGGGGTGAATTATTTATTGCCTTGTTAGCGCAAATTGGTGGTTTGGGTTATATGACAACAACCACTTTTTTAATTTTGCTAATTGGCAAAAAGTTTGATATGCGGCAAAAAATTGCGATTCAGCAAGCATTAGACCGACCTGGGATGAGTGGCAGTGCCCAAATTATTCGTTCAATTATTGCCACAACGCTAATTTTTGAAATCACGGGCATTCTTTTGCTCATACCTGCTTTTGTGCCTCAATATGGATGGAGCAAAGGTTTATGGTTTGCTATTTTTCATAGTATTAATGCTTGGAATAATGCAGGTTTTAGCTTATTTAAAGATAACTTGATTGGTTATCAGTTTTCACCCTTAGTCGTGTTGACAATGACTAGTTTGATTATTCTTGGTGGAATTGGCTATGGAGTAATTTTAGAAGGTTATATGTGGTTGCGCGATCGCATCAATAAACGACAAGAAAAACTCGTTTTTTCGTTGGATTTTAAAGTGGCAACCACAACGACTCTAATTCTGTTGATTGTTGGCGTAATTGCTTTTTTAGGTGTGGAATTAAGAAATCCACAAACATTTGGTAATATCAGTTTTGGTAATCAAGTATTACTAGCTTGGTTTCAGTCGGTAACACCCCGGACGGCTGGCTTTAATACGATAGATATTGGCAAAATGACTAATGCTGGATTGTTTATTACTATTGCGTTGATGTTCGCTGGTGCAAGTCCTGGTGGTACTGGTGGAGGAATTAAAACTACGACTTTACGAGTTTTAACTAGTTGTACAAAAGCAATTCTTCAAGGGAAGGAAGAGGTTTTATTATATCAACGAAAAATTGCCTATCCTCTCGTTTTAAAAGCAGTTGGTGTTTTAGTTGGCTCGGTAGCAACGGTGATTGCTTCAACAGTATTAATTTCCCTAACTGATCCAGAAGTTGCCTTTGTTCAAATCTTATTTGAAGTGGTTTCTGCATTTGCAACTGTTGGACTGTCAACGGGAATTACTGGTAGCGTGACTATTTCTGCTAAGTTAATCCTCATTGCTACTATGTATATTGGTCGTGTCGGAGTTTTACTATTAATGTCTGCTATTTTAGGAGACCCGCGTCCAACTCGCATTCATTATCCTGAAGAAAACTTACTTGTTGGTTAAGTAATTATATAAGAATTCATGAGTCAGAATAAATGATATTTATGGTAGGAATATCGTTTAAAATAAAGTTTAAAATAAACTAAAATGAAGCTGACTTATGAATTTTATATTCATAAGTTTCCAGAACACTTATTAATTTTTGAAACAGCCTAAATAAGGAATACAATTGTGAACCTTTCATCATTAGGGTTTTTCCGCAGTCTACGTAAAGATAATAATCAATTTGCCGTGATTGGATTGGGACGTTTTGGACGTTCTGTATGTTCAACACTACACAAATTCGGCTATCAAGTCCTGGCAACCGATATTGATGAAAAACGTGTTTCTGATGCATTAACTGAAAAAATTGTCGGACATGCATTACAACTTGATTCTACTGAGCCTGCGGCACTCAAAGAAGCAGGAATTTTTGAATTTGATACGGTAATTATTGCGATTGGTAACTATATTCAAGAAAGTATAATTACGACTTTAAATGTTAAAGAGGGTGGTGTTCCTCATATTGTTGCCAAGGCTTCTACTGAAGTTCATTGTAAGCTGTTAACACGTGTTGGTGCTGATCATGTTGTGTTTCCAGAATATGAAGCTGGCAGAGCTTTAGCCCGAACTTTAACTAAACCATCAATTCTGGAAAGATTTGATCTCGATCCAGATAATAGTATTGTGGAAGTGATTGTTCCAGATGAATTTCATGGCAAAACAATTGCTGAGTTACAATTACGTAATCGCTATGGTGTGAATTTATTGGCTGTGAGTCGAGATGGTAAATTTTTGATTAATCCTGAGGCTGATAAGCGACTTGAAAAGGGCACTCTCATGGTAGTAATTGGTTGTAATAAAGATATTAATCGTTTACCAATTTAAACAATTCTGACGATTACCAACTCTTCATGACTGATGGGGAGGCTGCCATTGACATAATTTATATTGCTTGGTTTCCACACTCTACATGGAAACTGAATATTTGGTGATGATTAACTTATGAAAAATGTATGACTTATATCCCCGACTTCTAAAAAAGTCGAAGATATTTAGTTTCAGCCTCAGCTAGTTTAGCCTTTGCTCAATACTTAGCGAAATAACGCCCCAAAAAATTATTTTGGACTGATATTTGTGTTATTTATCTAAAGAAGCTGGTTGTGCTTCTGTTGCTGGCGTATTCGGACTATCTGGATTCTCCAATTGTTCAGGAGTTGGTGTTCCAAATTCAACAACATTATTGGGCATGTTTGGAGTATTTTCACTAGGAGTATTTGTCTGAGCAGAAGTTTCTCCCGGAGTCGCTAAGTTGTTTCTGCCCTGTGCGGTTTGTTGAATCAATCCCACCATTTTTTCTGCTAGTTCATAATTTCCCTGTTCGCGATATTGTTTTTGAGCGCGTTTAAAGGCACTACTAGCTTTTTTATACTCCCCTTGGTTATACCAAGCCATGCCCAAATTGTAGTAAGCATCAGGATTATTAGGAACACGACGAATTGCTTCTTGGTAAGTTGCGATCGCATTTGTGGTCTGTCCTTGACTTACCATTAAACTAGCAAGGTTATTATAGGCGGCAACATTACTGGGATTAATCTGTAAGGCTTGACGGTAAGCATTCATGGCTTCCTGTGCTTGTCCCTGCTGTTGCAAAGCAAGTGCGAGGTTATAGTAAGCATTGGCATTGCTGCTATCGATATTAATACTCTTTTGATAGGATGCGATCGCTTCTTCAATTTTTCCCATCTCATATAACGCCAAACCCATATTATAATGGGCTGCTGTCATTGTCGGATTCACTACTAAAGCCTGACGATATGCAGTCACCGCAGCTTCACGCTGTCCTAACTTTTGCAATCCGAGACCTAAATTAAAATAACCTTCCGCAAAATTCGGGTCAATACGTACAGCTTCCGAATATTCATGTACCGCAGCTTCCAAACGATTTTGCCGCAACATTATATTACCAAGATATGTCCGCGCTGCCGCTAAATTGGGGTCAATTTGCAAAGCTTGGCGCAACAACATTTCCCCGCCTTGAAAATCACCGCGACTGTAACGAATTACGCCCTGCTGGTATAATCCAGCAGCTTCTAAATTTTGGGTAGCAGCAGTCTGGGCTAATAACTTACTTCCTGGTAAACCAGAAAATGCAGGTATGGCAAGGGTAATTAAAATAGACGTTGTCAACAGTGTAATTTGAGAATAACGATGTAAATACTGATGAAAATGATATTTTTGAGACATATCTGGCAGACCTGAATTTTGCTAAAGACTTATAGCTATAGGTTTCCCAGTATGCTCAAAGAAATTTCACTGTATCCAAAAAATTGAGAAGAGAACAAAGAGGAATAGAGTGTCCTCTTCCATCTTCGCCAATTCTCAATCATGACTGACTGCTTCTGGTAGGATTAACATGGCATCACCAAAGGAATAAAAACGATATTGGGATGCGATCGCTTCTTCATATATCTTCAATAACCGTTCTCTGCCGATTAAAGCACTCACTAACATCAACAAACTCGAACGTGGTAAATGGAAATTAGTAATTAACCCCTCCACTACCTGCCATTTGTAACCGGGATAAATGAATAAATTCGTTTTCCCACAAAAAGGCTGCAACTTTCCACCACTGGCTGCTGCCGCACCCTCTAAAGCCCTCACAGCCGTCGTGCCCACAGCAATAATTCTGCCACCAGCAGCTTGAGTCGCCTGAATTTGCTCAATAGTCTCAGGTGGAACCTCAATCCATTCTTCATGCATGATATGGGTTGTGACATCCTCAACTTCCACCGGACGAAACGTGCCTACACCCACATGCAAAGTAATAAAAGCTCGGTTAATCCCTTGATTCTGTAATTTCTCTAATAGTTCTGGCGTAAAATGTAACCCAGCCGTTGGTGCTGCTACCGCTCCAGGAGTCTGAGCATATACCGTTTGATATTGCTCGTCTGCTGCTTGGCTATCAGTAATATAGGGTGGCAAAGGCAACTCCCCAAATTGATCGAGTACCTGCACCAAAGACTTACCATTTGGCACATCAAACTTTAATATTCGTCCCCCAGTTGTTTCGTCCATAGCCATGACAGTCGCAGTTAGGGAGGAGGATAACGGTGAAGTTTCTTCCCTATCCTCATATCTCCACGTTTCCCTAGCAACTTCTGCAAAAACAATCTGCGAACCCACCTTAAACCGCTTTCCTGGTTTCACCAAAGCCAACCAACAATTATGCAGTCGTTCTTCCAGGAGCAAAACTTCGACATCAGCACCCGTAGATTTACGCCCATATAGTCGTGCGGGAATAACTTTAGTGTTATTCATGATTAATAAGTCGCCACGTCGCAGTAGTTCCGGTAAATCTCGGAAGATATGGTTTAGAGGCGGGCTGACTTCACCTGTTGTAGTTGAATCCACCACTAACAAACGTGAGCTATCACGCGGCACTACTGGATTTTGGGCAATTAATGCTGGCGGCAATTCGTAATCATACCCAGCAGCAGAACGATCTAAGTCGGAAAATGTATCTCCTGGGATAGAGGTTAAATCCAAGTTTTCTGATTTCAATTCTTGCGACATTATTAAGTTAAGATAGTTATCATAAGCTAAATTTAGCTTTCCTCCACAAATGAACTTTAAAGGATTAAGGGTAAATTTTATCCTTAGAGTTTATGATGAATACCATTAAGTACCACGTAAATATTAATGTGAAAATTGGGTAAATCTCCCCATCAAAAAACGGGGGCATTTACCCTACCGGATGTGGGGGTCTATGAACCAATAATGGAAATGTAGGGTTGGCTTTGATCCCAAATACCGAAATGGAATATTTATATTACCTGGCAAATGCCAGTCTAACCTTGAGGGTAGTTCAATTCTTACACTCGCGACCCCAATTACCCGTTTCATTTGTCACCGTCATACATCAAATTGATGGTTGGGTAGTGCGAGTTAAGCTCACAAATCAAATTACTGCCGATGAGGATGGTGATTTCCGCGCCTTTTTGAATGAACTGGGAATTAGATACGAACCACCGATGCGGGTACAAATGGCACTGTGGAGTTTAGAAGCTGGACAATGTCCTGTTGATGTTATGCGTCGCTATCAAGTGGCGATTGTTTCCCATGGAAGTCCAGAAAGGGAAGAGATAGAAGCATTCCGCCAGCAGTTTGTCCGAGGTTTGGGCTACTGCCCGGAAACCTTAGCTTAATCATTACTGCCCTGATTACGTCTTCTTGTGAATCTTGTTGGCAGTTCTGTGGCAGGATAAATTCATGGCATTGTGAAATCAAAAATCAAAATGCTAAATTCTGTGCCGGAAAACTTTATTTCATGCCTAGCAAATGCAGGCAATAATCATGGCTAATAATTTATTGGCTAATAATCTGATGATTAATTTAATGGTGATTGGGAGTTGAGGTTGTCACCGCAGCATCAACTACCAATTATCAATCAAAGAATCAAATGCGCCGGGAATGTATTCTTGCAGCATCAAAAAATGATTAGGTGTTGACACAGAAGCAATACTCTCAAAATAGTTGTTTGTGTTATTGTATTCTGAGGCTTTTTGAGCAAATGCGATCGCCACATCAAAGCGACAATTGAAATCAGATTTTTCTGGATACTTAGCTAAATACATTTGTGCTGCACGAACAAGCTTTTCCTGTTTGCGTGGTGTTATTGCATCTCTCCCCCCAGTATCCCAACTGCCTGCACTGCGGGTTTTGACTTCGATAAATGCTAGAGTCAAGTGCCGATTCCCAGCAGACACGGAAATGTCACTTTCTCCTTGTGTCGCTCTTTCTTGGCTGTCTTTACCTTCTTTGCCTAAATATTCAGCAATAATATCAATCTCACCCCAACGACAGCGCCAGCGACGATGTAGAATTTTCCAACCGCAGGATTCTAGCCACTGGGAAACTAGGTCTTCACCTAATGTACCGATATCGGGATAATTAGAAGGAGATGGATTTGGCATTAGTATAATTACTATGAATTTTAGACAAATTAGAGATTATAACTTTAGCAAGCAAGTTTGTGCGGGCATACTTAGTTTATTCCTTTACGGAGTAATTAGCATTACGCTTGTTTTCGGTTTTGTTCCCGCAGCTTTTGCACTTGATTACAATAAAGAAATTCTCATAGAAGCTGACTTTTCTGGACGTGATTTGAGTGATTCCAGCTTCACGAAAGCCAACCTCAAGCAAAGTAACTTCAGTAAATCGAATCTACGGGGAGTGAGTTTTTTTGCTGCCAATCTAGAATCGGTAGATTTCACAGGTGCAGATTTAACCAATGCGACTTTAGATTCGGCAAGATTAATTAAAGCTAATTTAAGCAATGCTGTATTAGAAGGAGCATTTGCTGCCAGTGCCCGGTTTGAAGGTGCGATTATCGATGGGGCTGATTTTACTGATGTTTTGCTGCGTGATGATGAACAAAAAAAATTATGTCAAGTCGCTAAAGGTATAAACCCAGTTACTAAACGCGATACCCGGGAAACTTTAATGTGTCCATAGGCGAAGAAACAATCAGGGATTTCAGTAACTCGGTTTCTCCCCCAAAATCCCACATCAAGCATAATTAAGTCAGAAACCGAGTTTCTCTCCAAATAATAAATCTCCCAACTATAAAGCACTAAATCATGAAATAAAAACCAATAGAATAGAAATCACAATAAATCAATAATTGTAAATTGTCGTTGACGCTCTAATTCTTGTTGCCTAATTTTTTCTCGATAAAATGCTTGGTAATAAGAGTCATATTGTTCTGGTTCGATTTGCGAATCGCATTCTTGTAAGAGCTTGACAAAATACTGGATACGTTTTTCACACAATACCTCCTCCATACGCGCAATAGTAGCTTGGACAACTTGAGGCGATCGCATGATTTCTGTTTTCGCTTTTTCTGTGAGAATAAATAGATGAGAAATTAACTCAGATTCTTCAGTAAACTCTAAACAAATGTCCTGTAATCTGGAAATTAAATCTATTTCACTATTAATAGTGTCATGGATTTCATCAGTTATTGCTAATATATTCTGCCACAAAAAACGATGATGGGAGAGGCTAAATTGTAAATCACGCTCTTCCAACTCTTTGATAATATTATTTCGTTGTCCTGGACAATGCAAATATATTCTTAATAATAAAGCTTCGGCTCTAGCTAATAAACTATTTTCTGTTTTCCCGAGTGTAGCTTGTTGAGATGTAAGTTTTGATTGCCCAGTATTTGAACTGGCATAATTACTCTTTTCTAACCTTTGATAAAAACGTGGTTTGTCCGAATTATTTGGTTTTTCAGGGGCAATTTGTGTGAGTAAATTCTCAACTCGCAAAGGTACTAATTGACTATTCCCTAAACTCAAAATTTCCGCACAATGAGAAATATAGTAAGTTAAAGTATCTTTATTGGCAATATTTTTGAGTAATTTGACTATTTGTTGCGAGACTTGCTGATAATCTGTCGCCTGTTTTAAATCTCTATTTTTAATAATTTCTTGAATTTGCCAATCAATCCAAATTGGCGCATTAGCTAATAGTTGTCGATAGGCTTCCGCAGAATAGGATTTTAAATACTCATCAGCATCTTTACCATTAGGAATATTGAGAATCCTTAAAGCTACTTCACCCTTATAAGCTAAATCTGCGATTGCCCCAATTGCCTTTTCTGCCGCATTGATGCCAGCTTTATCTGCATCAAAATTAAGCACCAGCTGCTTTGATTCACTGTAACGCAATGCTAATTTTACTTGCTCCAGACTTAAGGCAGTGCCAAGGGATGCCACTGCATTATTTATACCTGCTGCATGAAGCGCGATCGCATCAAAATATCCTTCAACTACAATAGCTTGATCGAACTGTGCTATGCCATTTTTAGCAGCATCAAGGGCAAATAATGTCCTACCCTTGCTAAATAATTCAGTTTCCGGCGAATTTAAATATTTCGGCTGTACCCCTTCCTTCATTGTCCTGCCACCGAAGGCAATCACACGTCCCATCACGTCACGAATGGGAATCATTAAGCGATCGCGAAACACATCGTAATAACCGCTTCCTTCACGGGGTTTAATTAAACCAGCTTTCTCAACCAACTGTACGGGGTAATGTTTATCTTCCACCAAATACCGATACAAGGTGTCCCAGCCCCCCGGTGCATAACCTAAAGCAAACTGTCCAATGACTTCATCACTCAATTGTCGCTTATCCCGCAGATATTCCAGTGCCCCATGGGCGACATTTTTGAGCGCGTGCTGGTAAAATTGTGCCGTTGTCGCTAAGACTTGATATAGTTGCTCCCGCAGAGAAATCTGATGCTGTAACGACCTACTTTCTTCTGGTGCTAGGGTTTTGACTGTAACCTGATACCGTCGTGCTAAATCTAGGACTACTTCCGAAAAAGAGTGCTTTTGCAACTCCATCAAGAACTTAATCGAATTGCCACCAGCTTGACAGCCAAAACAATAGTACATTTGCTTAGATTGGCTGACAGTAAAACTGGGACTTTTTTCATCGTGGAAGGGGCACAAACCGACATAATCTCTACCACGCCTGCGTAACACCACATGCTCTGAGACGACATCATATATATCGGCTCGTTCTTTGACAGCTTCGATTGTGTCGGGATGCAAGCGGGGGATTTGCATATTGGGTGCTAGGAATTAGGAATGGGAAAGAGGTGATTTCATTGTAAGACAAAGAATTAGTACAACTTAGTACAATAAAACTAGAAGTTTTATTTTCCCCTTTTCCCTTAATCTTTGCAGTTTTCACCGAGAATGTTATAACTTAGCGCTAAAGCGAAACTTTATCAGAGGATTTACGGAAAATGGGACGTATTTTTATTTCCGCAGCCCATGGGGGGCGAGAAGGTGGGAGAATTGACCCAGGTACTGTGGCTGGGGGAACTACAGAAGCCCGCGAAATGATTTTGTTGCGAGATTTGATTGTAACTGAATTGCGATCACGAAATTGGGAAGTTCTCTCGGTTCCTGATGATTTAAGCGCTCAAGGTACGATTACTTGGATTAATTCCCGCTCTCGTCCCCGTGATGTTGCTTTGGAGATTCAAACAGATGCAGCTGCCAGCCCATCAGTACGCGGTGCTACTGTTTACTATATTGCCAATAATAGCGATCGGCGAAAACATGCCGAAATTTTACTTTTGGCTTTGCTGCGAAAAATTCCCCAATTACCAAATCGTGGTGTCAAACCAGATACTAATTCTGGGTTCGGTAGTTTAATTTTTTGCCGACAAACAACAATTGCCTCATTACAAATGCAAGTGGGATTTCTTACCAGCCCTGATGATAGGTCTTTACTACAAAATCGTCGTCGCGACTTTGCTGTGGGGATTGCGGATGGTTTAGCTTCATGGGCTGGTATTATCGACCCAGGTTCAATTCCCCCCGAAATCAATTACCCCATTATTAATATTAATGTTAATGGCAAAAATGTTAATGAAAAAGGTGTTCTCATCAATGGGAATTCTTATATTCCTATCAGTTTATTAAATAGTTTAAATATAGATTTATCGACAGCACCAGATATTAGGCAGGTTGCTTACAAACAAATTATTTATATCAAAGCAGTAGATTTACAGCGATTCAATGTTTCAGTTGGTTGGGATGGAACAACACGCACGGTAAAATTACGTTCCAATCTTGCCTCTGGTCAAATTGATAAGATCATGTCAAGTGGTAAAACCACAAAAGAGCAGTTAGAGTCATTCCTCAAAAATAATCATAACAATGCTTTAATTCAATTTCCAGATATTACGCAGTTATATATCGATGAAGCTAATAAAGAAGGCGTGAATTATGATATTGCCTTTAGCCAAATGTGTTTAGAAACAGATTATTTACGCTTTAGTGGTGATATCAAAGCTGAACAAAATAATTTTGCGGGCTTGGGAACAGTTGGCGGTGGTAGCGAATCTGCAACCTTTGAAAGTGCCCGAATTGGTGTTAGGGCACATATTCAACATTTAAAAGCATACGCAAGTTCTGAACCCTTGCAGGAAGAAGTTGTCGATCCCAGATTTCGTTTTGTGACGCGAGGTGTTGCCCCTTTAGTTGGCGATTTATCCGGGCGTTGGTCTGCCTCTCTAGACTATGGTACAAGGATTTTAGCAATACTCAGAAAGTTATATGATTCAACGCAATGAATCAGAAATCTTCAGGCAAGGGCTAGGTAATTACAAATTACAAATTACGAATTGGGTATTTTCCTTTTCTATAAACTAAACTCGGCAACATCATTTTCAGTATTAACTTCGGGATTACTACCCACAAGAGTAGGTTTAAATTTATCTCCATGAATTATGTCACCAAATTTAATATTTGCATTTTGATGAATAATATTTAAAACACTAATGAAATCACGGACAATTTCACCCGGTGTTAATAATGCATCTGCACCCAAACGAGTCACAATTTCTTGGACAAATTCTTTACATTCACGATTTGCTAAAACTTTGTTACCATAATTGGATGCATGAATTTCTGCTAATCTCTGCAACAAAGAAAGAATTTCTTCCTCACTTAATGGATTTAGCCGAATTACAGGGCCATGAAATTCTTGTACTCCTGCTTGACTCGCAAAACGACTTTCTTTAGTACGTCTGCGCCATGCTTGATCTGAGAAAAGTCCCCGATTCTGATCTTCTAAAAATTTAGTTGTACCACCAATTAAAAAGCCTAAATTTTCAGCTTTACATTGCATGGTGTCATTGAAAATACCGAGTAGGCGATTATAGTTTTTTTCACGGGTGACAGTAGTAGGAATTTGATATAAATTTACGGCTTCATCGAGCATAATTATCAACCCTTTATAGCCAATTTCCGCCACAAATTTTGCCAAGATTTTGATGTAATCATACCAACTATCATCATCAATAATCACGCGCACACCTAAAGCTTGTTTTGCTTCAATTTTGGTGTTAAATTCACCTCGTAACCACCGAAGCGCAGCGTTTTTCAAATTGTCATCATCTTGTCTATACCCTCGCCAATAAGCACTAATTACATTGCCAAAATCAAACCCATGCACTAAGTCTTCGATATATTGAACAACTTCGCGTATTCTTGCTTCAACTTTGTCATCAAAACCTTCATCATTAGGGCGCATTCCCGTATCTTTGGCAACTTCTTGTTGAATTTTATTGATCCAACCTTCTAAAATTGAAATTAAAGCGCCACCATCGGGACGAGTTTTTGTAGAGAGATGACTCATTAATTCTCGATAAGTGGCTAGTCCTTCATTATTACTTCCAGCTAATCGTCTTTCTGATGATAAATCGGCATCTGCAACGACGAAACCCTCTTCCATGGCTCGGTTTCTAATTAGTTGCAGCATAAAGCTTTTACCTGAACCGTAATTACCAATAATAAAGCGGAATGCCGCAACTCCTTCCGCAATATCGTCAAGATTTTGAATGAGGCTTTTTAGTTCTTTTTCTCTTCCGACTGCGATATGTTCAACACCTTCTCTTGGTACTACCCCAGCACCAAGGGAATTAATTAAGGCAGTAGATATTTTTTTGGAGAGTTTAACCTTTACCATATTGGTGAACCTCAGTTTATTTTAACCGTAGAGGTTTGCATCTATATCTTTTATAGTTTGATATATAGTTTGATACAAGTACGTGGTTACGATCAAAACCAATACCCTCCGCAAGCTAAATACACTGTCTTCGGGTTTTATATTTAATGAAACCTATCTACTTACTTATGTCTTTTATATATAATATGAATACAAATATTTTACAATATTTTGAAAGATTTACTTGAATTGTTTTCAAAATTTAAGTTATTTTAGTTTGATGATGACCTTTGAGTAATTATTTGTTCATAGCTTTCTATAACTTTTTGAATATTGGCCATATGTTCTTGTTCAAAAGATGGAAATTCAGAAGTGGTATTGATAATTAGTTCACCGATTGTATTGCTGGCAATTTCGTTGATTGAGTCAATGAGAAGATTCGGCATTGTAATATTTGCCTCTGCTATTTGCTTAATGTTCGGATTAGGATTTGCTTGTTCTAAAATTGCTTTTAATACTTGCAGTTCGTGACTAGATAGTTGATATACAAACTCATGCCATTCATTGTCTAAGTTTTCACTTGATTGATTATTTACATGTGAGTTACCTAAATAGTTTATATTTTTAGCGTGTGAATCTAGATTTTCAATTAATTCGGAGAAAGGAAATAATTCTACATTTTCTTCTAAAATATCGTGACTAATATTATCTATATGTTCATTTTCTACCTCTTCGGGATTGAGGTTTTCCATCTGTTGTAATAGTTCCCATACTTGGGTTTGCAACAAGTTACGTTCATCTTGTAATAAAGATATCTGCTCTTGTAAATGTTTTAATTCTTCTTGCTTAGATTTTAGTTTATCTTGGAGGCTTTTAATTTTAGTTTCTAGATTTTTACGTTCGCTGGTTTTTGCAGATATGAGTTCGTTTTTCTGCTGTTCTTGCTCTTCAAGTTGTTGCATTTGTATGCGTAACTCGTGCAGCTTTGCTTCTAGCTGGGGTTTGAGTCTATCGAGTAAGGTTAAATTATTTTCTAATTCTTCTTTTTCTTTTTTAAATTCGTTAATTTGTATTTGTAACTGAGTAATTTCTGCGCGGGAAACGCTAACATTTAACTCTTGTTTGCGTTTCTCGGCGACGAAGGAGTTATTGAGTTCTATCTTACTTTTTTCCAGACTATTTATTTCATTTTTTAATTGCTCTATAATCAATTCTAGCTGTCTTTGCTCTGTGATATAGCTACTAAGTTCACGATTGAGACTATCACGTTGACTACGTCGATCGCCTATTTGATTTTTGAGTTGATTTGATTCAGAATATAGGGAATTACGATGGTTTTCTAGTTGATTAATTTCGCTAACAACATGAGATTTTACACCTTCGAGTTCACGAATTCGTTTGTATAAAGAATCCAGCACCAACATCTCATAATTTCGATGGCGTTTATCTACAAAAAAAGCCGCTAAATAAGTAGATGGCGCAGTAATCAAAGCTGTCAGGAAGGCTTGATTAAAATTCCAATGAAGGACAAGGCTAAGACCAAAACTCACCCCGAAAGCTACTATTATTAAAATAAATCGATTGCTGAATGTTGGTGATTGCATATTGCTGATGTTTAGCCTAGTCAGGTGTCAATACTGCTTGCGGAAAGCGGAGAGGATGAGAATTTTGCTCAAACAAAAATTTTTCATCTTTAACATCTTTAATTTCTTGATTAACTTAAATATTATTAATTCAGATATTTAAAATCAGTATGTTGATGCTATTTATGTTTTCGATTGTAAAGTTGAGATGTTAAGTTTGGGGTTTTACAGAGTTGTAGCTCTAGTAAAGTACGCCAGAAACGCTCAGAGAATATATTTTATTTCGTTTGCCTGCTGACGTTTGCTTAATGGTAGTAGCCCCTTTCCTTATTTTAATTTTTCTGGGAAGACTGAGTGATTATGAAGCTGGCAATCTATGATTTTTCCTTTCCCCCTTTTATTTTCTCCATTTTGCTGTCTACAAGTATATGCGTATAACACTTTACTGGAAGTAGCCAAAAAATGAAATACTTATTTTTTTTGCACAGATAACTCACTAGGATTAGAGGTTGAATTTTTCCAGCCAAATACTGCTATATCAGCTTTTAGGTAATCTACAAATTGTCGTGCAGTTCTTCCCGATCGCCCATTATGACGAGTTGCCCATTGTAAAGCTTTATACTCTAGCTCCTCTATGTCGATCGCAATTTCTGCTTGCTTGGCAAGGTGACGAACTATTTCTAGGTAAGTATTTTGGTCTGCGGGTGCAAATGTTAAAGTTAAACCAAAGCGATCGCTAAAGGACAGTTTTTCTTGCATGGTGTCCCAAGCTTGCACTTCATCATTATCTCTTGGTGCAGGGCGCTCGCTAAAAAATTCGCGGATGAGGTGGCGACGATTTGATGTTGCATAAACGACAACATTGGGCGATCGCGATGTTAAACTACCTTCTAGGACAACCTTCAAGGCTTTGAATGCGTCGTCATCTTCTTCAAAAGATAAGTCATCCACAAAAATAATGAATTTTGGTGACAATTCGCTGAGTTTTTCAACAATTAGTGGTAAGTCTTTGAGTTCTGATTTGGCAACTTCAATTAACCGCAAACCACGGGAAGCAAAACTCTCACTATTTGAGTTTCCTGGAGAGTTACTATTGGCGGAATGAGAATTCTCATTCAATAAAGCTTTTACCAAGGACGATTTACCAGCACCACGACTACCGTAAAGCAATACATTCAATGCTGTTTGTCCCGATAATAAAAATTCTGTATTTTTGAGCAAAGTCTCTTTTTGCGACTCATAACCCACCAGTTCCCCCAATCTAATTGTATCGGGATGGGGAATACCAATAAACTTGCCCGCTTGCCAGCGCAAAGCCCTATATTCTGCAAATAAGCCTGTACCACACCGACGATAGTAAGTCGCTAAATCCTCAACCACATCCGTCCAATGTTCTAATTGTTGTAGGGAAGCAATGTATTCTGCTTCTAGAGTAGACATTTCTGGCGGCTCGATGTACCACACAATCGGCGATACGGGTAAATGGGCAACATGCTGCACCCATTCACTTAATAATGCACTACTACATTCATAAAGCGATCGCATAATTTGCAAATCGTGTTGAGTCGCCGCAATTAGGGCTGGCGGCAATTCGGCAAAGTCATATTTTTGGGCGGCACGGGAAAAAGGATTGTCATCCCGGAGAATTTGCAAAACTAAATATTCTTCCCAATTTTGATTTTGTGATGCTAGGGATTGGAAGTAATTCCCGTAAGCCTCCAAACAACCTCTGGCATCTGCATCTTTATAACGTATTGCTTGCAACAGCCCCAAAAATGCGCTTCCTGTTTGCCCTTTCAAGACAGATTGATAGAGTAAGAGGGAGGCGGCTTGGCGTTGCAGAAATTGTATCCGGGCAATTGTTTGACTATCCGTCATCTGTTTAATCGTGCTGGGTGTTGAGTGGGAAAATTGGGAGTTGAATATTTTCTGTTTTTAATGCTTCCATAATTCTCTACTTTCTTAAATTAACATTCAGTATTCAACACTCAACACTCCTCACTCCTCACTCCTTCTTATTTTCTCCATAGGTTGTCACTAAATATGTTTAGTATTGTCGCTACTTTCGCTTACGGAATTCTGGCTATGATTGGTGGCATTATTGGCTACGTTCAATCCCAAAGTAAAATTTCGTTAATTAGTGGTACGATTAGCGGTTCGTTACTCGTTATTGCTGGCTTTTTGCAAGTTCAAGGACTAGAATTTGCCTTTGTTTTTGCTAGTGTGATTACTGCTGTATTAGTTGTGATTTTTGCCATTAGACTCAAAAAAACACGCAAGTTGATGCCGGCAGGATTAATGACGGGTTTGGGAATGGTGACACTGGTACTGATTTTAAGTCGATTGTTGGTTCGCTAGGTAGGGTGAAAACAATTCACTTGACTATTAGGTCAAATGTACCATAATCCTGGGTGTATTTGATACAAATGGTTGATTGTGCGATCGCAACTGCAATATTCTCTCTATAAGTAATAAAAAACCTGGTGCTTTCAAAGCGTTCGGGTTTTTTATTTGGCTTTGCCAGCAGACTAAATGCTTTGATTCTCCTACCTATATATTTTTAAATAAGGCTGATTCCCCAAGTAGCAGGTTATTATCCAGCTATACTAATCATGCATAATTTAGTTGCTATTTTTTCACAATAATTAGAAATATTTGCAAAAAGAATTAGCAGATTATTATTGATATAATGATTTTTTTGCCATCATATGAAAATTGTTGCTAAAGCTACAGAAAAATGATATGAGCTTTAATTGCAATTAAAATAAGATGTCAAAATTACATACATATAAATTTTTATTAGTGTCTCAAAACCTTATACTGGAATACTTATGGAGTCTTTTAAACAACAAGAAATTCAGTGCATAAAAATCATCATACTTATCCGGACTTGCATCAAGTTTTTATGTACTTTGTATGTGTTGACTGAAATTAATAGATAGGTTTACGAATGAGGTAGTAAAAACTATTTGCTATAAATGTGATTGTCATGAACATTTCTAAACTGCTAATCAGCATAAATATCTACGCAAATACCCTAAGATATTTAAAGATTTAAAGGTTTAGATAAGCATAATTTAAAGGGATGGTGAAGGTCTATATTGCCATTTTGGCAAGTATTCCTTGCACAAATCGGATATTACTAGATAGTGGCTATTGCGAATCAATATTTCTATCTAGTTACTGTCTAACTAAAAATACTGAATCCGAACCTTTACCGAGAAAGCTGTTTTAAAAGCATACGAGCTAGGAAGTAATACATGGTTTCTTCACTGTCTTCGCATAATGTTATCCAGTACCTGCAAGAAGCAGGGCTGTGTAGCTCTGAAGATGGCGCGTCGGCAGATTCTGAATTACCTCAGAGTAGTAAGAATCGTAATTTTCTTGTGACTCTGACTGGAAATCGCAAGCTGCTGGTGAAACAGGAGCGCTGTTTTGGAGTTGACGGGATACCCCACGAATTCTTTAATGAATGGCTGTTACATCAGTTGGTGCAACAGTTTCCAGTTTTGGGAAATATTTCCGAAATTGGCACATCAGTAGTGCATTTTGATGAGGTAAATTCGATACTGGTGCGTAATTACCTCAGTGAATATGAGGAATTAAAAAGTTTTTATGGGGATAACAGCATTTTCCCGGAAGCAATAGCCACTGCAATCGGGAATAGTTTGGCTACATTGCATCGCACAACCTACTCGCGCCGAGAATATCGCAATTTTATGGCGACTTCTCCTACTGGAGTCATTCGCTATCAGTTTTGCAATCCAGCACAGGGGGTTAGTGCAGTTTCGCCAGAAATTTTTGGTAGTATTCCCACAGAAGCTTTACAGTTTTATATTTTCCACCAGTGCTATGAGAGTTTAGAAAGTGCCATCGCGGATTTAGCATATGAGTGGAATCCTTGCTGCTTAACGCACAATGATTTGAAATTAGAGAATATTCTGGTACATTCGCGTTGGCAAAATCTAGATAATTGTTTGGTGAGGTTAATCGATTGGGAAGCAGCATCCTGGGGAGAGCCTGCATTTGATTTGGGTAGCTTAATCGCGGATTATTTGCGGATTTGGCTCGAAAGTATGGTTATAGATTCCACGTTGACATGGGAAGAATCCCTCCAGTTAGCAGTAATTCCCGTGGAGAGACTTCAGCCTGCGATTTTGGCATTAACTCGCGCTTATTTGCAAGCATTTCCGATGATTTTGCAGTACCGTCAAGACTTTATTTTGCGCGTAGTTCAGTTTGCTGGGTTAGCGCTAATTAACCAAATCGAACAAAACCTCAAGTGCTGTCAACATTTTGACAATGTCGGCATCAATATATTACAAGTTGCCAAGACATTGTTAACAATGCCGCAGCAATCGGTAGAAACCGTATTTGGTGTTTCCGAAAGCGAAATTATCGAACCACTACAAAAGTTACAGACTGTTCCCAAAACCGCACGCGAACAAAATTTGTTGCGGATTTATTACGAAAAACCTCGGTTGCGGGGATGTTAAAGAAGTGGGGAGGGGAAAAATAGATGGAGATATGCAAGCAGAAGGAATATTTATTCTCCCTCTCTCATTTTTCCCATATCTCTCACTCATACCGATTCAAAAAATGTTTGCAACACATCCAGAATCTGAGACGCGATATAGGCTCTTACCCTTCGGGAACACTAAGAGCGAACAGAGGAGTTTTGCTAACGTGTCTCTTCTACAAACTTCATCTGTCGCATTCTTTTTTCAAATTGGTATCACTTTTTCCTTTCCGCGTCTCCCACCTAAAAGTCATTACTCCCTATTTGTGTTCTCATGATGCTAGAGACTACTGACAAACTCACGGAAACGCTACAAAACATTACTAGCGACATTCAAATTGAGGCAAATTTTTGTATTCGTCACCCGAATTATCAGCCTTTTGCTTTACCTGCCGATGTTGTGGCAAGATTTGAGCGTAATCCTCCGCAATTGCAACAAAAATATCGCGTTTTATTATTACGAAACTTTATTTACGGCATTTATTTCAACGCATCACTACGCAATAGCTTGACAAATACCCCTTTACGTGTTTCCAAAGTTTATTCGCTACACCACAATTTGGAGAATAATTCGATATTGGGAATTGATAAAGAATTTTATACAGAATTAGACGATCGCAATTGTGGTACAGGTTATTTTGATGGTGATTGGGAAGTATTGCGAAGAGAACCGGATGCGAGCCTGGCTGTCGTCAAAGGTGGCTTAACGATGTATGCTGAGAGTGATAAGCATCTTGTACCTGATGCCCCAATTGCCAAAAGAGGCGATCGCATTGCGGTAAGAATGCCCAAAAATCGCTTGCAGAATGGATTTTACATTGCCATTAGTAATGTTGGGCAAGAAAAACAGCAGAGTAATGTGGATTTGGGATTAGGGAGAATATACTTTAACACTACATCATCTGGTGCGATCGCATTAATGGATGCAATCACATCAGAATTGAATGCGGTGGAAATTCCCTTTAGCTTTCAAGTTCTGTGCCATCCTGCGGCTTTTGGACGTTACGATGCTTGCGTACTTTCTTTTGAAAAGCAAGACTATTTAACTGTTCGTCAAGTTTTACAAGTTATTTATTTACAACATCAATCTCACTTCCACAGCGAAATCCCCCTATTTACAAAATTTTTAGCACCAGGATTGGGGTTAGCTGAAGAACCAAAGCAAAAATTTGTCGCTCAAGAAAGTTTTGGGATGAATCGCTGTCAGATAGTTGCCAATGCAATAATTGAAACTTGGCAAAAATATGGCAATTCTGCTGATGAAAAAATGGAAGCAATTCATGATTATTTTGTCAGGTTTGGTATCGATTTACAACGCCCCTATTTGAATCCTAATTCTGAAGATATTTACTTACCTTTGAGTTAGATTGATGTAAATTTAGCAATCCATTTTTATTTATGTGTCATATCCCCGATTTCTTGGAGAAGTTGGGGATATTCTTCTCTGCCAAAGCTATGGCAGCACAAATGATTTAGGATTGATATATATTTACTCATGCACAAATATTACTGTCAGCAAAATGTCTTTCACGTATCATCGTACCATTCGGTTTCAAGATACCGATGCCGCAGGTGTTGTCTATTTCGCCAATGTTTTAAAAATCTGCCACGAAGCTTATGAAGAATCTCTAGCAGCATCTGGGATTAATCTCAAAAACTTTTTTCAAAACTCCGCAATTGCTTATCCAATTGTTCATGCAAATGTAGATTTTTGGAAACCTATTTTTTGTGGTGATAAATTAGTAGTAAAGTTAACTTCAGAAAAACTGAACTGTGAAAAATTTGCAATTAATTACAAAATTGCGATCGCAGATTCTATAGTCAGTCAAGCCATGACTCGGCATGTATGTATTGATGTGGCAACCAGACAAAAAAGAGAATTACCAGATGCCATAAATCAATGGCTACAATCAACCATGACAAGCTGAAAAAAACATTGCCCACAATTTTGCCCAAAAAATACCGAAATTGGCACAATATAAAAAAGTGCTTTTGGGTGTAAAAATAGTGAGTACAGACAGTATTGAAATTGCAAAAACCCTCTACCAGCAAGGACAAACAGCATTTGAAAATGGACAATACCGGGAAGCTGTGGAAACTCTGGAAAAAGCCAGTGCGTTACTATCGCGGAATACTCGCTTGGGTGGAGAGGTACAAATTTGGCTAGCAACTGCTTATGAAGCTGCTGGCAGGCTTGACGATGCTATTGATTTATGCGAGCAACTCAAACGCCATCCCCATGCAGAAACCAGCATCCAAGCAAAACGCTTACAGTATATCTGGAAAGCACCCAAACTCAACCGTCCCAAAGAATGGATGACGGAAATCCCTGACTTTAGCGGCATCTCGGATAATGACAATAAAACGAAGCTAGTCGTCAATACTAATAAATCATCCGGTGAACCAAAAAAACGACCTGAAGCAGAAGAGATTGACCTCAGCCAAGTTAATACCAAAGATAATAGTTTTATTGGGGTGGGTTTGGTTATTGTTGCTTTCACCGTCTTATATTTAGTTTGGTTAAGTTTTTAAGAAATGTCAGGTCAATACATAAATACAGACCAGAATTAGAAAATAATTATTTGGCTGTCAAACAACACTGATAACAGCATGGCGTAGATGCAGCCATGATTTATTTTGTCTGAAAGTCTTACAGTTCTACAATTCTACGTTCTTGTATTATTCATACCACTTAAAGTATTGCGGAGGTTTTTGCTGTGAGGGAAAATTTCAAACGAATGATGAAATTAATAATTCGCCGCACAAGGGTTGTTTGGTTTGTAGTATTAGCATCCTTGCTATTGTCGGGTTGCGTTAAATACGATGTTGGCGTTAACTTCGCCAATGCAAATTCCGGCGAGTTGGTACAGCATATTCGTTTAGGCGAAAAATTAACCAGTTTTAGCGGTGATTCCGTATATGAATGGCTCAATAGTATTGAACGCCGCGCCCGTAAATTGGAAGGAAAAGCACGTCGAATTTCCAAAGAAGAATTAGTTGTATCAATTCCCTTCAGTAATGGGCAGGAATTACAAACTAAATATAACGAATTTTTTAATCCCAACATCAAGCAAAAAGCAAAAGCTTCAGAATCCGCATCTGACTTACCCAAAATAGAATCGAATTTGCTGTTATTCCAAAATAACTTTTTGCTATTAGTACGCAATCACTTGATATATGATTTAGACTTGCGATCGCTCGCTCTCATCTCTAATAATGGTAATGTCTTAGCGAACGCTGGTTCAATTCTCGACTTAGAATTTAGCCTGAAAGCTTCTTGGGGCGCAAAGAATATTCCCCAAACGAACCAACCCATCGACGAAAACACAGCCATAGAAAATCCCAGCGCAATTACACCAGAACGTCACGGCAAACAATTAATCTGGCATTTCCAGCCTGGAGAACTCAATCACATTGAAGTCACATTTTGGCTACCCAGTCCTTTGGGCATTGGTACTTTAATCATTATTTTAGTAGTTTGGGGTGGAATTTATTTGCGATATACCTTCATGCCCGATCCTACCATTCAAGACAAAAAATCTGCGATCGCACAGTCGTAGAATGCTTTTTCTCAGTTAGCTTTAACTGCTGAAACAATATTTGCCAGCAGCACAAAACTAACTTTTTAGATGACAAATAGACAAAATTTTCGGGGTGAACTACTGTTTGGTTTACCCTTTTTGTTTTGTAGTACTAATAAACTATTACTTTAAAAATATTACATACTCAGTATTTTGACGTAATGAATCATATGTAATTTCCGGAGTCGCAGCAATAACTCCTGTAATAACTAATAGAGAAAATTCAAACCTTAAGTCTTCAAACTTCAATTTCAAAACTTAAATAAACCATTATTCAAGACTTGTAATTACAAGCCTTGACGAAATTTTGCGAAAATTTTTAGGGAGATAAAATCATGCCTATTCGTGTTCTGAGAATCAAACCACCATCTCGAGGTGTACCCAGACGTAGAATTCCAGGCGGTTCGCGTTTGCGTTCAATAAACTTGCAGTTTGTATTAACCGATACTTCTAAAGAGGATTCAGTGCATCTACAGCAGAGAACCATTAGACGAGCAAGACGCAAAAGTCATAATTTTAAGAATATTTGACGGATTTTGACCGAAAAATCCTTAAGGAGATAACCGTTCAATCTGCCAACTACTATTGTGATTACTCCCTACAAGAGTATAACGCAGGCGATCGTGCAAACGACTGGGGCGACCTTGCCAAAATTCTATTTCGCTAGGGATGACTCGGAATCCACCCCAATACTGGGGACGGGGAATATCTCCATCTGGATATTGATTTTGTAATTCTGTAAAGCGTTTTTCCAACACATCACGACTGGTAATCACTTCGCTTTGATTGGATGTCCAAGCACCAAGGCGACTATTTAAGGGGCGACTGTAAAAATACTCATCCGATTCCTGATCTGATACCTTCTCAATATTTCCGTAAATCCTCACTTGGCGTTCGAGTTCTGCCCACCAAAATACGAGGTTTGCTTGAGGATTGCTGGTTAGCTCTTGCCCTTTGCGACTCTTGTAATTGGTATAAAAAACAAAACCTTTACTATCAAAATCCTTTAATAAGACAATTCGCGCCGATGGTTTACCCTCTGGTGTGGTAGTCGCCAATGTCATGGCGTTGGGTTCCGGAAGTTCGGCAGCACGTGCTTGTTCAAACCATTGTTGAAATTGTACAAACGGATTTGGGTCAATATCTGTTTCCAAAAGACCTTTGAGCGTGTAATCTTTGCGTAGGTCTGCGATCGCTTTATCCATTTTGATCTACTGTTGATGATTAGAGAATGGGGAGTCATACCAATTCACAATTCTGCCCAAAGGGCAGAAGCAAGCTACGCAATTCGCAATTAAGAAATCCTGATTTTACAAGGGTTTCAGAATTTGGATATGTTTCACGATTTTAGTGAAATGGTGTCAGGCTGAGGCAGCAAAGTTATAGATGAATGAGAACGGTTGCTGATTATTGGCTGGAGATTGCTTCTGCTTCAAAATTCCTTATTATAGTGGTTGACTTGCATTAACTAAAGCCAACTATTAGATTTTAAAGTGCCAAATCTCATCTAGTAAAGACTATAAAAAAATAAATACAGCCAGCAAATTAGGGCTAGGGAAAGTAATCTTTTTACCCTAACTCCAATTACCCTAACCCCATTCTTATTTATCTATGCGCCGTTCAGCATTGGTTCAAAATTTGTTGTTTTACGGTTTGAGTGGTCCTATCATTGCTCTCAATGTGTGGATACTGTCTCTCATATTTCGCTATTTCCAAAACCCAATTACTATTCTTAGTAGTGCTGCACTGATTGCGTTTTTACTCAATTATCCGGTGAAATTTTTTGAGACGGCACGCCTAAGCCGCACCCAAGCGGTAATTATCGTTTTATTAGTGACTTTAACGCTATTTGTAGTTTTGGGCGTGACACTTGTACCAATATTAATTGACCAAACTACGCAGTTATTAAATAAAATACCTAACTGGTTATCAGAAAGCCAAGCAAATCTTCAAAGATTTGAGAATATCGCTAGACAACGACGTTTGCCTCTAGATTTTACTGTTGTTGGCAAACAAGTCAATGACAACATTGAGTTATATATCAAAAACTTATTGCAGCAATTACCATCTAATGCAGTTGGGTTAGCTAGTTCACTATTATCGGGAATACTCAACTTTATTTTAGTCATTGTCCTCGCATTCTACATGCTTCTGTATGGTAAACAGGTTTGGTCTGGTTTGACACACCTCTTACCGTCACATGTTCGTTTGCCCCTGACAAATTCCCTCAGGTTAAATTTTCATTACTTTTTTCTCAGCCAAATTCTCCTGGCGCTATTTATGACGGGCTGTTTGACTCCTATTTTCCTCGTCCTCCAAGTGCCCTTTGCTCTGCTGTTCGCGATTATCATTGGGATTTCCCAACTGATTCCCTTGATTGGTGCCACGTTAGGAATTGGATTAGTAACACTGTTAGTGCTGCTGCAAAACTTGTGGTTAGCTGTTAAAGTGGCATCGGCAGCGATTATTATGCAGCAAATCAAAGACAATCTGCTCGCACCTAAATTACTCGGCGATTTTATTGGCTTAAATCCGATTTGGATTTTTGTGGCGATTTTAATGGGTTTCGAGATTGCGGGATTATTAGGGACGCTAGTTGCTATCCCCATTGCCGGAACGATTAAAGGTACTTATGATGCCCTCAAAGTCAGCAAAGAAATTTCTCAATCCTAAAGGGAATCAGAATGACTGGAGCCGCAGTTGCGATCGCCAATTATCACTCAAATCTTAATCTAACTCCTAATTCCCCCAATTCATCAAGTAATTAGGAATATTTGGTATAGTTTTTGACTGAAAAATAAGTATAAAAATATCATGAGATACTTGATGGTCTTGCTATTTTCCGATAATATTGCTCCTGTAAACCTCAAGACTAATAGGTTAAATATCTAATCAATAAGATTTTGTCAGCATAAATTCAGCATATAAATATACTTTTAAATACTTTGAAGATACTTAAGTAAGTTTTCAACAATAGGGAATATTTAGGTAAAACAATAATTACTTAATCTTGAGTTCCCAATGAGACAGTTAAAATTAGCAGTTATTGCGATCGCTAGTCTCACGTTACTATTATTCAGTCATTTTGTTCCAAATTGTTTAGTACTAATTAATGGATGCTTCGGAACTATTAGAAACAATTACGCAACTTATTGACCAAGCCGAACAAGGAGATATCGATCCTTGGGACGTTAAGGTAATCGAGGTGATTGACCGTTTTCTGGAACTAATGGCTCCAGAAACAAATAGGCGGGGTTACGAAAATGATTTATTTCAATCAGGGCAAGCCTTTTTATCGGCTTCGATGCTGGTTCTATTTAAGGCAAATACCTTAATGCAAATGCAAGCTGCCGAAGATGCACAAGAAGCCTTACTGGACGAGTTTTTAGGGGAAGGGGAAGAAGATGTATTTTTACGAACAGCCAGACTTCCCCTAGAAAGAGCATTACGTCGTCGTGCAGCCGCAATGCCACCGCCAAAGCGTCGCGTTACCCTTGCCGAACTGATTGAGCAGTTGCAAGTCATGGCTGATCAACTCAAAAAAGTTCAGCAAAAAGAAGTAATTAAACCAATTCGGACTCGTAACGTTGACAATGTGCGAACAATGCGACAAGCAATTGAAATGTCGCATCAAGAAAATTTAAGCGAAGTTGCCGGGGAACTCGAACAACTTTTATATAGTTCAGCCAGCGAGTTTGCATTAGAACAAGAATGGATGAACTTAGAACAATTGTTAGAATTATGGACGGTGTTCAAAAAGCCAACACAAACCTTATCAGGCGATCGCGAATCCTCCAATAGCCATAAAGTTGGTGTGTTCTGGGCATTATTGTTACTCTCAGCACAATCCAAAGTCGAATTATACCAAGAAGATTTTTATCAGGAACTGAAAATTCGCTTGCTAGCACATCCTGCAAATACAAGTAAAACTGATTTGTCGGCAAGTTGAATCAGAAAGGCAGGAAAAATAATGATTCTGACCTCTTCACATCTTCTGCAAATTCCTATTCGCCAGCTTAATACTGCCTATTTACATAATTTTAGTACAGCAGATACCAAATTCTAGGTAAATTGGAAGGATGAACAGTAAATCATCATGACAACGTCTGTAATTATGGCTTGTGCTTGTGTAGGTGTGAAAAATCCTTTAATCCGTGCTTTTCAGGATGACTTAAAGTAGAAATAAACCGATGATTAAGTATCACGTACATCAAAGTAAACTGGCTGTGGTTGAGGAATAAAGAGGAATAAATATATTATGAAGGCGATGATTCTGGCAGCAGGTAAGGGTACGAGAGTTCGTCCTATTACCTATACGACCCCCAAACCAATGATTCCCATCCTGCAAAAGCCAGTGATGGAATTTTTACTGGAACTGTTACGTCAGCATGGATTTGACCAAATTATGGTCAATGTTAGTCATCTGGCTGAGGAAATCGAAAGCTATTTCCGCGACGGTCAGAAGTTTGGCGTACAAATAGCTTATTCTTTTGAAGGTAAGATTGTTGAAGGTAATTTAATCGGGGAAGCGGTCGGTTCTGCTGGTGGGATGAAGCGCATCCAAGATTTCTCACCGTTCTTCGATGACACTTTTGTCGTTTTGTGTGGTGACGCTTTAATTGACCTGGATTTAACTGAAGCAGTTAAATGGCATCGCTCTAAAGGTTCGATCGCCACTATCATCACAAAAACCGTTCCTCGCGAAGAGGTTCCTAGCTACGGTGTCGTTGTCACTGACGAAGAAGGACGTATTCAGGCTTTCCAAGAAAAACCTTCGGTAGAAGAGGCACTCAGCACCAATATCAACACAGGTATTTATATCTTTGAACCAGAAGTATTAAACTATATCCCTTCCGGTGTTGAATATGATATTGGTAGCGAATTATTCCCCAAACTAGTGGAAATGGGTGCACCCTTCTATGCCAAACCGATGGACTTTGAATGGGTGGATATTGGTAAAGTCCCAGATTATTGGCGAGCTATTCGCGGTGTCTTGTTAGGCGAAATCAAAAATGTGCAAATTCCTGGTCATGAAGTAGCACCTGGAATTTATACAGGGTTGAATGTAGCAATTAATTGGGACAAAGTTGAGATTACTGGCCCAGTTTACATTGGTGGGATGACCAAGATTGAGGATGGAGCCAAGATAGTTGGTCCAGCAATGATTGGCCCCAACTGCTGGATTTGTAGTGGTGCGACTGTGGAAAATAGCGTTATCTTTGAATGGTCGCGTCTAGGGCCTGGTGTCCGATTGGTTGATAAGCTGGTCTTTGGTCGTTACTGTGTGGATAAAACTGGCGCAACCATCGATGTTCAAGAAGCAGCATTAGATTGGCTGATTACTGATGCACGGCAAGCACCCCCGTCACAAACTCCCCTCGAACATCAAGCGATCGCTGAGTTATTGGAGACAAATGCAGGTTAATCAAGAGAAAGGTATTTAGAACGACTGTTGGTGTTATTTTATACAAAAAATAGCATAAACTGAAATAGCCTTCCCTCGTGGCCAATAACCTGAGAGAAGGCTATTTTATGACAGTTATCAAGGTGATGAAGATAACCATCAATACTCAGATATAATCTACAATTAGCAAACTCTTGTAGCTTGTGACTACGTATTAATACTTTGATGTACCCCACATCCCTATTTCTCCCTGTCCTCTTCAAACCTACCTCGTACTTGTAAAAAAAATTAACTAACTACAATACCAAAGCTTGATAATTTAGATGATGCTTATCAAGCACTTTTAGATAAGAGGGACGGCATTTAGTTACGTCTCTATTATTAACAAAGAATCTCAAAAAAATTAATTACTCTTTAATTACTGGAGGTTTTGTAGTGGCTAGTAGTTTTGTCAACTCTACCCTCAGCCGTATATCAGAATTTAATGTTGGAGTCATGGAAGATGTGACTCCAGTTGAATTGTGGCAAGGTGCATCATCCGATGAAATCGAGCTTGTGATTCGGGCTGCATACCGGCAAGTGCTGGGAAATGCCCACATTATGGAAAGTGAGCGCTTAAAAGTTCCCGAATCGCAACTTCGCCAAGGTGATATGACAGTGCGCGAATTTGTGCGCTGTATTGCCAAATCCTATCTATATCGTTCCAAATTTGTTGACAGTTGCTATCGCTATCGAACTATTGAACTCAACTTTAAGCATTTGCTCGGACGTGCGCCTGACGATTACAGCGAAATGAGGTATCACAGCCAAATCCTTGATGAGCAAGGGTTTGATGCAGATATTGATTCCTATCTGGATTGCGATGAGTATTTAGATAATTTTGGCGAAAACACAGTACCTTTCTCCAGAGGTTTTCAAACTCAAAATGGGAAAAAGATAATTGGATTTACCAATATGTTTCAATTACAGCGCAGTAATTCCAGTAGTGATAAAAATATGGCTTCGGGAAATAAGGCGCAACTCCTTCGTTCTGTGCTTGCTAATACCCCTTTTGGAACTCAAAAATATACCGATGTTGGTTCACTGTTAGCTGATTTATTCAAGCCAAAAACAACAGAAGAAACTGTTGCACCAACTAGTCCATACGTCTTATTTGATTTGAATCAACCTCTAAGTGAACAAATTAACGAGCAAGCTAAGTTGATTGAGACACTACAAAAACAACTGGCAGAACTTCGTCCTTTTGCTAGTATTGGCGCTGCACAAATTTCTACTTGGCAATCTCAGGGTGCTGCGCCATCAATTGATTTGTATGCATCCTTACAGCAACAAGCAGATTCTCAATCAGCCCAAATTTCGGCATTAGAAGAACAAATCGCGGATGCACGACGCTTGGCAACAATTGGAGAAGCAAAACTCAATAAATGGCGCAGTCGCGTGTTTTTCTAGGAAAATCTCCTGAATATTGCTTTTTTCCTGTAATAACTATTCCCACTGAGTCAATTCGACTCAGTGAGGGAGCGGAATTATGATTTATTCTGTTCCTTGTCTTAGCAATCACCTCAATGCTCAGAAAGCATCCTCAATCTATTGTATTTACCTTAATTACCGCAAATAACAAATCAAGATTGCGACTATGTCATTGGGGAATATATGCTCGAACATCAACCTCAGATTTGACTTTTTTTGTAGACTAATCATCAATACAAGGAGATTAAATTTATTTACTGATCTGGGAATACTAGACATAGAAGTTGTCAGAATGTAGCAGTATGGTTAGCACCCAGGTTAGTATTCCCGGATATCAAGTCAGCGAACAAATTTATCATGGTTCCAGAACCTTAGTTTATCGTGCTTTTCGAGAAACTGACTTATTACCAGTGGTGATTAAACTACTGAAAAATACTTACCCCAACTTTAGTGAATTAGTACAATTTCGGAATCAGTACACTATCACCAAGAATCTTAACTTTCCTGGAATTATCCAAACCTATAGCCTCGAAGCATATGAAAATGGCTATATGTTGGTAATGGAAGACTTTGGGGGAATTCCCATCAAAGATTATTTTGATTCACGGCAGATACAAGATGTAACATGTCTCCAAGAATTTTTACAGACTGCTATATCTCTTTGTAATATCTTAGAGATGCTTTATAAACATCGGATTATTCATAAAGATATTAAACCTGCCAATATTTTAATTAATCCTGACACAAAACAAGTAAAGTTAGTTGACTTTAGTATTGCTTCCCTGCTTCCTCGAGAAACTCAAACGATAATTAGTCCTAACTTATTAGAAGGAACCCTTGCTTACATTTCTCCCGAACAAACTGGACGCATGAACCGGGGGATAGACTACCGCACCGATTTTTATTCTTTGGGTGTGACTTTTTACGAATTACTGACATGCAAATTGCCATTTCCATCAGATGATGCCATGGAGTTGGTGCATTCTCATATTGCTAAACAAGCACCAGCGTTAGAAAATATAGTCGGGATTTTCCCAGTCATTTCTGACATTGTCATGAAATTAATGGCAAAAAATGCTGAGGATCGATATCAGAGCGCTTTGGGATTAAAGTATGATTTAGAAAAATGCCTGGTGCAGCTTCAAGAAACAGGGAAAATTGCAGATTTTGAAATTGCTAAACGTGATATTTGCGATCGCTTTATTATCCCAGATAAGTTATATGGTCGAGAAACGGAGGTAGAGAAGTTATTAGAAGCATTTGCTAGGGTATCTGCGGGTAACAGTGAGTTAATGTTGGTTGCTGGTTACTCTGGGATTGGTAAAACTGCTGTCATTAATGAAGTTCATAAACCAATTGTTCAACAACGTGGCTATTTTATTAAGGGTAAATTTGACCAGTTTAATCGTAATATTCCCTTTTCGGCATTTGTACAAGCTTGCCGTGATTTAATGGGGCAATTGTTAACGGAAAGTGATAAACAACTTCAACAATGGAAAGATAAAATTATTGAAGCATTAGGAGATAATGCTCAGGTAATTATTGAAGTAATCCCGGAATTAGAACGAATTATTGGAAAACAACCCCCTGCTCCAGAATTATCAGGTAGTGCAGCACAAAATAGATTTAATTTACTATTTCAAAGATTTATTAAATTATTTACTCATCCAGAACATCCTTTAGTCTTATTTTTAGATGATTTGCAATGGGCAGACTCGGCTTCCTTGAAGCTCATCCAGTTATTACTTAGTGATGTCAATCAGGGTTATTTATTATTAATTGGAGCATATCGAGATAATGAAGTATCGACTGCTCACCCGTTGATGTTGATGTTAGATGAGATTCCGAGCAATGGAGCCATAGTTAATACAATTACCTTGGCAGCACTCAGTAATTGGAAATTACACCAATTAGTCGCTGATACACTAAGTTGTTCGGAGGATTTAGCTTTACCTCTTGCTAACTTAGTCTATCAACAAACAGGCGGTAATCCATTTTTTACAACGCAATTTCTGAAAGCATTACATCAAGATAAGTTACTTGTATTTAATTATGATGAGGGCTATTGGCAATGTGATATCATCCAAATTCAGCAACAAACTCTGACGTATGATGTTGTTGAGTTTATGACATTGCAATTACAAAGATTACCTCAATCAACTCAAGATTTGTTGAAGTTAGCTGCTTGTATTGGCAACCAGTTTGATTTAGAAACATTAGCAATTGTTTCCGAACAATCCCAGATAGAAACAGCAGCTTGTTTGTGGAATGCGTTACAGGAAGGTTTGATTTTACCCCAAAGTGAGATTTATAAGTTTTTTGTTGGCTCAGAATATCAAACTGTGAGTCAAGAGAATAATGAAATTTTTACCTATAAATTCCTGCATGACAGAGTTCAACAAGCTGCTTACTCCCTAATTCCTGATGAGCAAAAACAAAATGTCCATTATCAAATTGGGCAATTATTACTGCAACAAATTTCACCAGAAGCCAGGGAAGAGAGGATTTTTGAGTTAGTCAATCAGTTGAATTATGGAATTAACTTAATAGTTGAACAAGCGCAACTAGATGAATTAGCCCAACTTAATCTCACAGCTTGCCGTAAAGCAAGGGCAGCAACTGCATATCAAGCAGCTCGTGAATATGCCAAATTTGGCTTGCAAATTCTGGGGAAAGAAGCTTGGCAGCGACAATATCAAATAACTTTGCTTCTACATGAATTAGCTGCTGAAATTGCTTCATTGTGTGGTGATTTACAGCAGATGAATCAATTAATTGAAGCGGTAATTAATCATGCTAAAATACCTCTGGATACAGTGCAAGTATATCAAGTAAAAATCCAGTCTTTAACTTCCCAGAATCAACTTTTAGAAGCGATCGCCACAGGTAAATTTATTTTACAAAATTTGGGGGTCAGTTTACCTGAACATCCTACCCAGGAAGATATTCAACAAACAAGACAGGAAATAACAGCTATAATTGGCGATCGCTCGGTTGAGGAACTTATTCATCTACCGAAAATGGTGGATGGGGAAAAATTTGCCATTATGCAAATTGCCACCAGTCTGATTCCCGCTTGTTATATGACGGGTTCGCCACTATATTTGCTGATTGTGCCGCTTCAGGTGAAACTTTCGATTCAATTTGGTAACTGCTTATTTTCTGCCTACAGTTATGTCAGTTATGCTTTCCAACTGAGTATAACTTGGCAAGATATGGGTGTAGCGCAAAAGTTTGGACAATTAGCTTACCAACTTGCTTCCGAACCAGAAGCCAAAAATATTCGAGCCGCAACTTTTATTGTCTTGGGTGGATACTTCTACCACTGTACCGCCCATCTGCAAGAAACATTGCCGATTTTGCGGGAAGGTTGTCAAGCAGGTTTAGAAACAGGTAATTTAGAATTTTTTGGCTATAACGTGCAAAACTTCGGCATGAATGCCTACTGGAGTAGTAAATCCTTGCCTGAATATGAATCTCAAATTTGTGCCTATTACCAACAATTACAAGACTTTAACCTGATTACAAGTTCAAACCATTGTTTCATTTATTGGGAAGCTGCTCTCACCCTACTAGGAAAATCAGACGAAGAAGTATCTTTGCGTCAAGATAGCTATGCCGAAAAAATTGTCAGCGAAGCATTAGCAACTAATGATTTATGGCGCTTATTTCAATTTTATATGTATCGAGCGGGGCTAAATTTTGTACTGGCAGACGTAAAGCGATCGCAAAAAGACGCATTCCAAGCCAGACAATATTTAACTGGATGTGTGGGAAGTGCAGCCGAACCTATTTTTTACTTCTACGATTCTTTGATTGCACTTACGGAAATTGACGAATTTACTTCAGAATCAGCCAATCACTGGCAACGAGTACAAGAGAATCAGGGCATTTTACAAAAATGGGCACACTATGCACCCATGAATTACTTACATAAATGGCAACTGGTGGAAGCTGAAAAACATCGCATCTGCAAACACAACACAGAGGCAATGGAATTGTATGAAATAGCAATTCAATCAGCTAAAAAACACGAATACATTGGTGAAGAAGCACTTGGGAATGAACTGGCAGCTAAATTTTATCTGGAATGGGGTAAAGAAAAAATCGCCCAAGCTTATATGCAAGAAGCATATTACTGTTATGCCCGTTGGGGAGCACAAGCCAAAACTGAGAACTTAGAAAAAGACTATCCCCGGCTTCTTCAACCTATCCTGCAACAACGGCAACTGAATCTCAATACTCTCGAAACCATGACTACTATGGCGTTTCCGGCGAGTTCATCATCCACTTACACTTCCACCGCTAGCAGCACAAATATTTCGGTGGCTTTGGATTTGAGTTCTGTTCTCAAAGCTGCTCAAATGATTTCTAGCACCATCGAATTAGATCAACTCGTTACTAGTCTCACGCAAATTATTCTGGAAAACTCTGGTGCGAAAAAATCTGCATTAATTATTCCCCACAAAAATACTTGGCAAGTCAAAGCAATTACCTTCATTAATGATCAAAATAATTCTCCCTCTCAAATTCAAACTATTCTTGAACCACAATTATTAGACGATTGTCAAGATATCCCTGTAAAAATTATTAACTATGTTAAAAATACTCAACAAACAATAGTTATTGATAATCTGCAAACGGATATTCTTGGTGTCATTGGCAAATATATGCTCGAAAATCAGCCCAAGAGTGTATTGTGTACACCCATCATCAGTCAAGGGCATTTGGTGGGGATTATCTACCTAGAAAATCATTTAACTGCGGGGGTATTTACCAGCGATCGCCTCAAAGTGCTCCAAATGTTATCAGTACAAGCAGCCATCTCTCTCGAAAATGCCCGTCTTTATCAAGAATCTCAAGAAAAAGCCCAACAACTGAAACAGTCCCTCAAGCAACAAAAAACTTTATTTAATGTTGTGACTCAGATACGAGAATCTTTAGACTTAGGTGCAATATTTCGAGCAGTAACTCAAAATATGCGTCGTATTCTCAATGTCTCGCGTGTCGGCATTTATCAGTTTCATTTGGGAGAAAATTACAATTACGGGGAATTTATCGCCGAAGATGTGCTGCCAGAATTTACTTCGGCTTTAGCTGTGAAAATTCAAGACCATTGTTTCGGCGAGAACTATGCAAATCTCTATAAACAGGGACGTATATGTGCAATGCCAGATGTGCAAACAGCCGAGGTACTAGACTGTCATCGGGCAATTTTGCAGCAATTTGATGTCAGAGCCTCCTTAGTTGTACCAATTCTGCAAAATCATGAACTGTGGGGTTTACTCTGCGTTCATCAATGCGATCGCTCACGTGAGTGGGAATCTTCGGAAATTGAATTTGCCAAACAAATCGCTGCGCAAATGGGAGTTGCACTCCAACAAACTGATTTACTTCTAGAAACTCGTCAACAAGCAATTCAACTAGAAGAAACCCTGCAAAATCTCCAAGAAACCCAACTTCAGTTAGTACAAAATGAGAAAATGTCGGCACTCGGTAACTTAGTAGCAGGTGTCGCTCACGAGATGAATAATCCTCTTGGTTTTATTGCTGCTAGCCTCCAGCAAGCTAAACCCACTGTTGCCGATATCACTCAACACCTGAAGTTATATCAAGCAAGTCTAACTAACCCAGGAGAGGAAATTCTCGAACATGCCGAAGAAATTGACTTAGATTATTGCTTGGAAGATGTGCCCAAAATGATCGATGCTATGGTGATGGCCTGTGACAGGTTAAAAAATATCAGCACCAGTTTACGAACTTTTTCCCGTGCCGATAAAGACTATAAAGTATCTTTTAACCTTCATGAAGGTATTGATAGCACCATCTTAATACTCAAACATCGTCTCAAAGCTAACGAACTACGTCCAGCGATTGAAGTAGTGAAAGAGTATGGAAATTTACCACAAGTTGAGTGTTTTCCCGGTCAATTAAATCAGGTATTTATGAATATCCTCGCCAATGCCATTGATGCCTTGGATGAGTTTAATATCGGGCGTAACTTTGAGGAAATCAAGGCAAATCCCAACAAAATCACTATTAAAACCTCAGTTAAGAATCAGCAAATCAAAATTACCATTGCTGATAATGGTAAGGGAATGAGTGAAGAAGTCAAACAGAAGATATTTGACCATTTATTTACTACCAAAGAAGTAGGTAAAGGTACAGGATTCGGATTGGCGATCGCCCGGCAAATTGTTGAAGAAAAACATGGTGGAAATATCGCCGTCAACTCTAGATTAGGGGAAGGTACAGAATTTATAATTACAATTCCTGTTTAACTATTAACGTCTCTCCAAAAACAGTATTTATACCATTTTCCAACAACAAGTAACAGATGGTGATGCGGAGATAGAGAGACACGGAGACTTAGAGACGCGGGGACGCGGGGAAACTTTAATTGTAAGCCTCCGATTTCGCCGCTAGCAACAAATGAAACAAACACATTGTTATTGTTGTGCTAAAAGCCTTGCTCTATAAGGGTTTTGAAATGTGTTAGTTACAAGTGATTAGCCGAACATGATATCAATGGGCAATGTGAAGAAAAACCACACAATTGCAACTCGCTATTCCATCAAATCAAAATAAGAGGGTGCAATATATTGTACCCCCAATGAAATTGTTTATTGATTTATTTATCTTTGAATGTCCATACACCTTCATCCCAATCAGCATCAGAAGGGGGGCTTTGTAGCCAATGTTTACAGCGTCGCATATGTAGCATTGCAGCATGATCCTGGGGATCGATATCTATAACTTTGCTAAATTCGTTTTTGGCAAAGGTAAATTGGCGATTTAAATAATATTCCCGCCCTTTATGATAATGCTCAATGATGTCCAGCTTTTTCCCATCTATCGGATCAGTCCGCAAACCAATTAGTTCGTATATCGCTACAGGTTCATTTCTACCCTTAACGCGGATATAGTCGAGTTCCCGCGCCCAAATATTATCTTGACAAGGTTTAAACGTATTATCACTGATGATAATGTCACAACTGTAATGTTTGGTGACGCTTTCCAAACGTGAACCTAAGTTAACACCGTCTCCAATAGCCGTAAATTCCATTCGCTTGCTAGAACCAATATTACCGCTAATTACTGTGTCGGAGTTAATGCCAATCCCAATATCAATTCGAGGTTTGTTGATGGTGTGACGACGGTGGTTAAATTCTCGCAAGCGTTGGCGCATTTCCAGGGATGTTTGTACCGCCATCCAAGCATGTTGTTCTAGGGGAAGGGGGGAACCAAATACCGCCATGATGGCATCTCCGATATATTTATCGAGAGTACCTTTGTGTTTAAATACAGCTTCCACCATTGACTCGAAGTATTCGTTGAGCATACTTACAACTTCTTCGGCTTCGAGATTTTCTGTCAAAGTTGTGTAACCGCGAATATCCGAGAACAAAATCGAAACTTCTTTGCGATCGCCTCCCAATTTAGCATCATCAAGTTTGAGTAATTCCTCTGCCAATTCCTGCGTCATATAGCGGTACATGGTACTCTTGAGACGCTTTTCATCACTGATGTCTTCCATTACCACCAGCGCCCCACGGACTTGTTGATTGTCACTCGCGTCAGCAATCGTGTTAATCGATAGGTTAATGCTATGCTCTTCTTGCCCACCCATTAACAATGTGCGATCGGGGTAATATTGTTGGGTGTATTTGATATCAACTGCCTTTAAAGCGTCATGACACCACTTGCTGAAATCACCTTCTTTAATTGCAATCAATTCGGTAATTGATTTACCCTCCAGTCGGTCTTCACTATCCAAGCCTAGCATCCGCTTGGCGCTTTCATTAGCAGCAATAATATTACCCACTTTATCGGTGGAAATTACCCCATTAGAAAGACTTCGCAAAATATCGCGCTGCATTTGCTCTTGCTGTTTGACAGTATCGAACAATTTGGCATTCTGTAACGCTACCCCAGCTTGGATGTTAAAGGCTTCCATAAAATCTTCGTCGTTGCGATCAAAGCTAGCTTGGAAGCATTCCGGGGCTTTGGGCCATTGTCTGGGATCATAGGTAGCAAAATCCCCTGATTTCTTTTTATTTACTAACTGGGTGACACCAATTAACTCTTTATCAGCGTTAAATACTGGCATACAGAGTAAACTACAAGTGCGATAGCCGTTTTGCTGATCGAGTTGTTTGGCAGTATCAGAGTCAGGATGATTGTATAAATCAAAGGGAATATTCAGGGTTTTGCCAGAAGCAGCGACTTGCCCGACGAATCCTCTTCCCATGGGTACCCGCAGTTCTCTAGTTGAGCCGTTATCTTGGGTGATTTTCGTCCAGAGTTCATTTTTATCTCGGTCTATCAACCACAGGGTACTGCGATCGGCATTCATTAACTCTTTGGCTTCGTCCATTACCCGTTTCAGGGTATCTTCGAGGTCGAGGTTACTTTGGGACAGGGATTTAATCGCTTTCATTAAAGCCGCCGCCGCCCGTTGCTTTTGCGTTGCTACATAGAAAGAGCGAGATGATTCTAAGATTAACCGGATGGATAAGGCAAATTGTTGAAAAAGTTGCTCATCAGCCTCAGCAAATCCGTTGATGTCAATTCTGTCTGCTAACGGTGCATTCGGGTGATGGTTAGATTTTAATTTATTTAGCAACTGCACTACAGCAACCAACTGTCCTTGGTCGTTGAGTAGTGGTAATGCCAACATTGTGTAGGTACGGTATCCCGTACGTTTTTCCTGCTCCTGGGCAAAAACAGAACGGGGATCGTTATAAAAATCAAAAGGTATATTAATAACTTGTTTATTTGTGGCAACTTCTCCAGCAATACCCTTATTGGCAGGGATGCGAATTTCTAAAGACTTGTCACCCTCTCCTTCAGCAACTATTGACCAGAGTTCTTGCTTTTCCTCATCTAGCAAAAATATTGTCGTCCGGTCAGCCCCCAATAACTCTCCGGTTTTGAGAGTGATCGAATGCAACATTTCTTGAAGAATTGTTTCAAACCCTTGCGAATCCAGCATCGATAGGGTTTGATTCACAATCATTAACTTTTGCTCAACTTCCGTTACCACCTGTTTAAAGGTGTCTTGAGTGAGCGGAGCTAGAAAGGTAGAAATAGTTCCCTGCCGTTTGGCAAGGGCACCCACTGGTGCAGCTTGAGGCTGCAAGTCGCGGTTTCCCTGATTTTCAGCATCAATTACTAAATTGGCAGTTTCACCACAACTAATTTGTTCGAGAGACATAATTAGCTTTTGATATAGGATTCGATTAAAGAAATGTTTAACAAGGAAGAATTCAGTATTCAGGAGCCAAATTTTAACATGTAGGCAAAGCTTACCCACAGGGTGAATTTGTTAGCGTACTTCCCGGTAAGGAACTTCTGAATCCTGACTGATCTTCAAAAATGCCATTTCATATATACGGGTGTTGTTTTTAGCAACCTTAGCTCCCGTTATCACAGTGTAATCTGTCATGAACAAAGCGTCATCCTATGGAGAGGCGGAAGACAAAATCAGGAAAGCAAAAAAGGGAACATAGAAGATTTTAATTGTTTGTTTTTACACTGTATGCTTGGTATACAGTGCAGGTAGTTGACTATTTAACTCCAGTTCCACATAACGGGATTATTATCTAAATGATCAGTAACAATACGCCCGATCGCATCAATTTGTTCTAATTCCTGAGGGGAAAGTTTGATGCTCGCAGCTTTAGCATTGGTTAATGCTTGTTCTGGATGACGCGCTCCAACAATGGCATTAGTTTGTGGTTGAGATATGAGCCAGGCGATCGCAATTTCTGCCAGAGTACAATTATGACTTTTGGCAATGGGACGAAGTTTTTCTAAAGCTTCATGGGCATGTACAAAATTGTCTCCCTGAAATAATTTATTATCGGTACGGTTATCACCTGCTGCAAATTTGTGTCCGGGGGCAAATTTACCTGTTAGTAAGCCTTGTGCGAGGGGTGAATAAGCTAAAATTGATATTTGCTGCTCGATACAATAGGGCATGGTATCGGTTTCCACGTAGCGCCAAAATAAAGAATAGGGCGGTTGTAAACTGTCAATCCGTCCGTACTGACTAGCTGCTTCGAGTTGGGTACGAGAAAAATTAGAAACACCGATCGCGCGGATTTTTCCCTGGGTTTTCAAGTCATTTAAAGCCCGCATAGTTTCCTCAATCGGGACAATTTCCGAACCGAAGGAACCAGAAGGCCAGTGAATTTGATACAAATCGATGTAATCAGTTTGCAGGTTTTTAAGTGAATTCTCGCAAGCTTCAATGACTAAATTGTACTTAAGATGGTTAGCGAAAACTTTGGTAGCATATTCTACTTTATCCCGTACATCGGCTAAGGCTGCGGCAACAATCCGTTCGGAATGTCCTTCGCCATAAACCTCTGCTGTATCGATGGTTGTAATACCTGCTTCGTAGGCAGTTCGTATTGCTTTGATGGATTCTGTATCGTCGATACCAACCCACATGCGTTTACCAGCTTGCCAAGTTCCCATCAAGATGGGTGTAATTTGCACGTCCGATGTCCCCAAACGTCGTTTTTCCATATTTTTACCAAATTTATTTCCATGTTCTTTCCCTAGATAATGCTCTAGATAGTGTTTAAGTCTACCTAACTCCATATTCAATAAAATCAGAGTCACAGTAGATATTTATGGATGAATTGACTAGTACCTGTCATGCCCTCAAAGAATGGGCGATCGCAATTCAAGCTTTAGAAACTGGAAACACAATTATGCTCCTCCGCAAAGGTGGTATTCACGAGCGAGGAGGAGTTTTTCAAGTTGCCCACGAGCAAGTTTTGTTGTATCCCACCTATGAGCATCAACAACCGTTTTTATTGAAGCCAGAATATGCTAATCGGGTATGTCCTGTCACATCTGGCTGGCATCCAGAAACTATTAAGATTAGTAGTTTTGCCCAAATTACTGATATTTTGCCAATTAGCGATGAAGATGTAGTCAATCAGCTATTGCCGTTTCATATTTGGAACGATAATTTTATTTGCGATCGCTTGAAATGGAAAGCTAGTCAACCGTTATTTATATTACTTTTACGTACGTATAAAATCGGTTATGTAGAAGAGATTCCCTATAGGGGAAAATATGGTGGTTGTAAATCTTGGATTGATCTAGAAAAAAATATCAATTTGCAAAATTCACAACCTGTTTTATCTGATTCTGAATATAGCAATATGGTCATGAATATCCGTACTCTTGTGGGCAATAATTTGTACAGCAGTATCAGGTAAATATTCTCAAAATATTCTGCATATATTCCCAATCAAATTTTTGGTATGGGCAAAGGAAATTTTGCCCTTTTTAGTTCAAATCTAACTCATCATTAATTATTAGCTTATCTCTGTTTATTTTATTGTAATTATTTCAGCCATAGATAACATTATCTAAATGGCAATTTTGTGGCTTTTGTAACTGTACATCTGTTGATTTTATTGAATATTAAATAATAGATTTAGACATTGGTTAGAGCGATATATTGCATTGTAATTTGTATTCTGCATCTAACTTCAACTCATCGTGTAAAAAAATACAAATTTACCAATTTCCTCATTTCAACCTCAATATTAGGAGTTAGCCATGCAAAAACGGATGTGTTGGTTACGGAAGTCTGGTGAAGAAAAGGGAAATAAAATTTTGCATTTGCAGACTACACCACAGGAACCTTGGCAACCTTATACCGCGTTTCCTCAGTATGCAATACCCGATTATCGAATGGCAGAAACTTCTAAAGGTTTAGCAACATTTCAGAAGTTGTTAAAAGAAGGTTGGGAAGTAGTTCCGAGTTTTTAGGTTGCAGATAATTAATTCTGAAGCACTTAAAATCCTCTGGCTTCTCCTTCTCCACGGGAATCTGTTGCTGCTTCTAGGGAACCATCAGGATTAGCTAAAATAATATTTGCATTACCCCAAACAGGCTTTTCCACGATATTATGTCCGCGTCGTCGTAACTCTTGTAGTGTCATCGCATCAAGCCCCCAGGGTTCGACACGTAATTCGTCGGGAAACCATTGGTGATGAATCCGAGGTGTAGAAACTGCCATACTCGCATCCATTTTGTATTCGATAACGTTGAGAACAACTTGTAATACTTGAGTAATAATAGTGCTACCTCCCGGAGTTCCCGTCACCATCCGCAGTTTGCCATTTTCGGTGATAATGGTGGGTGTCATGCTCGAAAGAGGGGTTTTACGAGGTGCGATCGCATTTGCTTCGTTACCAATTAAGCCAAATGAATTGGGTACTCCTGGAGCTATGGCAAAATCGTCCATTTCGTTGTTTAGCAGTATTCCTGTACCCTCGGCGACGACTCCTGCGCCAAATCCCGTATTGATTGTAAATGTTAAGCTAATGGCATTACGTTCAGCATCGACAACATTAAGGTGACTTGTTTCCTGGGATTCGTAAAATTTGGGATTACTCCATTTCTCTTTCCCTTTCCCTCCCCAAATTATCACCTCGCTGGAAGGTTTTGCCCGTTGCATGTTGATTTGCTGCCGTCGTATTTTGGCATATGCTGGACTAATTAATTGGGTGACGGGAACTTTCACAAAATCAGGGTCGCCTAAAACTTTAGCCCTATCTGCATAAGCAATTTTCATGGCTTCTACCAGCAAATGTAGTGCGTCTGGATGGTGCCATCCTAATACTTTTAAATCAGTATTCCCAATAATATTTAATATCTGCAATAAATGTACTCCACCAGATGATGGAGGTGGCATTGAACACACTTGATGATTACGAAAATCACCGCAAATAGGATTACGCCAAATTGGTTTATATGCTTTTAAATCCGCTAAATTAATTATGCCGCCATTCTTCGCCATATCTGCACTAATGGCTTTGGCAATTCTCCCAGTATAAAAACTTTGGGGATTTTGGGAAATTTCCGTTAAAGTTTTTGCCAAGTCGCGCTGAATTAACTTTTCACCAGGTTGATAAAAATCACCATTGCGGGTAAAAATCTTTCTGGCTGCGGGATTGGCAAGTATGAATTTTTTTCTCGCTTCTTGTGCAGTGATTGAGCGAGGGGTAATTTTAGGTGCCAAAATAAAACCATTTTGGGCAAGAACAATCGCAGGTTGGACAACCTCTTTCCAAGGTAGTTTACCGTACTGTCGATGCACTTCATATAAACCCGCAACTGTTCCTGGTGTTCCCACTGCTAGATGTCCGTTAGTACTCAAATTCCCACGGACTTTACCTTGAGCATCTAAATACATATTGCGACTGGCTTTAATAGGCGCACGTTCACGAAAATCTAGGGCTGCAATTTTCCCGTTTTTTCCTTGGTGTATGAGCAAAAATCCACCTCCACCAATTCCTGCCGAAAATGGTTCCACCACTGATATTGCAAAGGTTGTCGCTACTGCTGCATCGACTGCATTACCACCTTTTTTCAACATTAGTAAACCTGCATCGCTTGCCAAAGGATGAGCAGATGTCACCATTCCCTGTTTACTACAAAGAGGTGCTGGAAAAGCAGCTGATGCAATTTGATTTGTGACTTGATTATAGAAAAATATGCTAAAGGAAATCGCGGTGATGCTAACCTGAGTAAACTGCTTCAATACATGCATAATTGAGAGATTTTAGAGTTATAGAAGAATTGTTGAAATTCATCTTAATTAAGACATGCATTCTATTACCTTTTGAGGCAAACAATTAAATCTCAGGTGGAAAAAGTTATCAAAATTTATCAAAAGTCAAAATATCAAACACAAAATTATTAAATTATTTAGATGAGAACACCTCCCAGTTGTATTTCTCCAAATAATTATTAACTGCCTGATAAATATTTAAAGACCTATGGTTTTAGCACAATTTTGATGCAATTGTCTTTCTTGTGCTTAAAGATTTCGTAACCATGAGGTGCTTGTTCTAAAGGTAGGGTGTGTGTAATCACAAATGTGGGGTCAATATCACCATTCTGAATCCGTTCTAACAACGGACGCAGGTACTTATGAACGTGAGTTTGTCCCATTTTGAATGTCAAACCCTTATTCATCGCTGCACCCATTGGGACTTTGTCAATAAAACCACCGTAAGCACCTGGGACTGAAACGTGACCACCCTTACGACAAGCAACGATCGCTTCTCGAAGTGCCGTTGGACGATCAGTTTCTAGCTTGATTGTTTGTTTGACTTGATCATAAAAACCCATAAAGTCTGTTCCATGGGCTTCGAGTCCGACTGCATCAATCACAGCGTCGGGGCCTCTGCCTCCAGTCATTTCTTTGAGTGCTTCACCAACATCTATTTCTTCATAATTCAATACTTCAGCACGACATTGCTCCTTAGCCATTTGCAGGCGTTCGGGAATCCGATCAATTGCAATTACTTGTTCGGCACCCAACATATAGGCACTTTTGATAGCAAACTGTCCAACAGGTCCACAACCCCAGACTGCAACAGTATCACCTGGTTCTATATCGCAGTTTTCAGCTGCCATGTAGCCTGTGGGGAAAATATCAGTTAAAAATAATACCTGCTCGTCAGTTAATCCTTCTGGTATTTTAAACAAACCTATATCAGCAAAAGGAACGCGGGCATATTCCGCTTGACCACCTGCGTAACCTCCAAATAGATGAGAGTAACCAAATAGACCAGAAGGAGAGTGACCGAGTACCTTTTCAGCTAACCATCCATTAGGGTTGGAATTATCGCACAGTGACCAGAAATCGCGCTGACAAAAAAAGCAGTTGCCGCAAGCAATGGTGAAAGGAACAACAACGCGATCGCCTATTTTAATATTTTTAATTGCACTACCAATATCAACAACTTCACCCATAAATTCGTGCCCCATAATGTCACCTTTTTCCATTGTGGGAATGAATCCGTTATAAAGGTGTAAGTCTGAGCCACAAATAGCCGTTGAAGTAATTTTAATTATGGCATCACGTGGATTTAAGATTTTTGGGTCTGGGACAGTATCTACTTGTACTTTATTTGCTCCATGCCAGCATACTGCTTTCATATTATCAGTCCTTATTGATGAGGAATCAAATTATTTAGGTTAATTGCTATAAATTAGATATTTTCAGTTGTGAATTACAACATTGTGCTAATTAATAAACTAGTCAATCAAATCGAGAAAAAATTCTTTGCACATTCGTGGTATCTCCCCCATACTCTTGAATGTTGCTAATCTTAAAAAATTACAGTTGTGACATAGCAAAAATTCTTGTAGGTGATAAAATGATTAGACTTATCTACGAAAGATAAAGTGCTTGCAGTAAAAGCTTCTTAGATACAAAGGTACACTTGTACTGTTTTGAGTGTCAAACGTAAAAATGAGGTTTCTGGGGTTTAAAAACAAAAATATTAAAAGTTGGGAAAAACATAGCTCTATTTTCAAGTAAATGTGGATGGATAAAGCTCAAAGATTATCACTTAAGATCAAAGAAGAATTTAGATGTAATCTAACTAAACCGCATACTGCCATTATTACGTGGTTGTAACGATGTCTAGCTAGGCGAAATCTGTCACTAGCAACGTGAAAAGTTTTAACTCGACAAATCAGATGCTCAACACCAATTCGTAAGGAGGATAACTGTTTATTTTCCTCTTTTTTTGCTTCGCAAAGCTCTGCCTTTTTTGGTTTCTTATGAGGTGTTGTAATCAGTTCTTCTCCAATGTAAGCTTTATCTCCTAAAAATCTTTGTCTTTTATCTAGTTTATCTCGATGATTTCTAAATAATTTAATATCACTTATCTTGCCAAAATGCCCTATGCAAATATCAACAATATCTTTACCTCCTGGCATCACTATAAACTGATTTTTAATTGTGTGCATTTTTTTCTTCCCTGAGTAATACTTTTTTTGCTCTTGATAATCACCAGGTCTCTCTATTGCTTGCTCTGCACTGTCTACTATTAATTCATACTCGCATAATTTTTCACAGAGTGCTTGGTATTTTTCACTATCATTTTCTACTTCTTCCATTTGAGAAGCAGGTAAAATTTCAAGGGAGAATTTCCACCCAATAATTAAATGTCTTATTTGCTTTGCTTCTTGAGACGCTGAATAGTAATCCTAGTATTTCAAATGTCGGCTTTTGTCTCAAATATACTAAACAAAGACATATTCCTTGTTTTACTGTCATTTCTGCGCTCCTTCCTCCTCCAGGAGCAATTAAACGAATCTTGTTTTTTTCAATTTCTGCTTGTTTCTCTATGTGCCTTTGTTCTGCTAACATTACTAATGAAATAAAATCTTCATATCTAATCCCAATCAATCGCTTTGCTTCCTGTGGGTGTGACTCTATTCTCTCTAAAGGACTTGTCATTGGTAGCATGCGTAATTTTACTTAGTCCTGATTATTCTCTCACGGAATTTATTTTAAAGACAGCTCTATTATTTATAACCACTTCTGATTTAATTGATTTTGCAATCGTATCATCTTCATCCGCCTGGCTACCTATTAACTACCGTGTGATTGTCCTTCAGTTGTGGCAATTTCACCTGTTTCCATTAACATTTTGAAACGATGTAAATCCGCACCTATCTGCTGTTTTGGTTCTTCACCGAAAAGTTTGGCAAAAAAAGCTGCCAATGCTCCTCCTGGAGGACTATATTCTATAACAACTTTCACTTCAGTACCCCGATTTTCAGGTGCTTTTTTAAACCTAATAAAACCAGAGTTTTCTACATCAGCACCTTCGACTGAAGTCCAAGAAATAAATTCGTTTTCACGGTCTTCTAAAATCTCTGTATCCCACTCCACACTTGTACCTAAAGGTGCGCTAGTCACCCAATGAGAGCGTCTATTGTCATAGACTTTGACATACTTGAGATGCTGCATAAATTGAGGCAAATTCTCGAAGTTACGCCAATAACGATATAGTCTATCCGCAGGTTCATTAATAGTTACAGTCTTTTCTACTTTTATATCTTTACTAATACCAATTGTTTCTTGTGCTTGCTGAATTATGCTTTTTTTCATTGCACCTTGGTAAACTAAACCTCCACCAGCCACAGCAGTTAGAACACCACGCAAGGAACGCTGTTTCAAACCCATTAATATCATTGCACTACCACTAATTAACGAAGCCCAACGTTCAATTTCTCCAGCTTCGTTTTGGTTTGTATTGGATTTACCTTCTGATGCTGATGTCATTATTTGTATCTCCTGAACTCTGTAACTAGACTTAACCCTGAGCAAGAAATGCTAAATAATAAAGGCATAGATTATCTGCTGTTTGTTATCTCTATGCCTTATGATTTGTTTCTCAAAAACTACATACTTACAGATGTTCCTGTAGTTGGATTAGCAGATTTTACTTTATCTCCTACCTTTGCCCTATACAAATTGACTAGTCGTTGTTCGGACATCACTAAGTCTTTGTGGATATCAGTGAAAATCGCCGTTGTGATGGGGTCGGTAAATGCTGCCATCAAGTTACCAACGTCACCAATTCCTGTTTGTATATCACCTAAAGCAGAACGCAACTGAAAGATATCATCGCTTCCTGTGAGGGCAGCTTTGACTTTGGCATATTGGTTGGCAATATTGGCAGTTAATGAGGGTTTTTCACCAAGTTGATTGAGTCGCATTTCCAAGGATTGGATATGGCGTTCTTTGTTGCCAATAATTTCTTGAAAAGCTACTTTAATTTCGCTATCTGACTCTTTTTCAGTATATTTTTGCAGTGCTTCCAGGGAATATTTTTCACCAGCCAGTGCAGTATTCAAACCTTTGACAATGTCACCTTTGGTGGAACCACCCCAAGCATCTGCTAGCTTCCACCATTCTATATTGCGATCGCCTAGTGGTTGTTGGAAGATATCGCTTTCTTCGGGCAATCCTGCATCTTTGCCACCATAACCTAAGCGACTTAAAATCGCTGTGGTAAACAGGGCTAAATCTCCGGGCTGACGGGAGGTAATCAAGTTTTGATCAATAACTACAGGTTCATCGGTGTAGTTAGCACCAGCATTAATCATGTCTTGACGAATGGCAATAAACCCGGTTGCTTTCCTATCTTTGAGTAAATCAGCTTCAATGAGCAATTGAGGGCCATGACAAACGGCAGCAACTAATTTATTTTGAGCGATCGCTTCTTTGACAAAACGTACTGTATTCACGTTGCGACGCATTTTATCAGGTGCCATCCCCCCAGGAATGATAACTGCGTCAAATTCAGCTGCGATCGCTTCTGTTGTTGTACCATCGGGCTGTATGGATACTTTACCGCGTTTCCCTTTGTAGGTTTCATTCATGCGGGCACCAAGAACCACTACATCCATTTTTGCTTGTTTTAAGCCGTTATATGGGATTTGAAATTCTGCATCTTCTACATCATTTTCTATGAGAATAGCTACTTTTTTGAGTTTGTGATTATTGTTGGAAGCCATAATTTATCTACCAGGTGAATAGTTGAGTTGTGAATGAAAATTTATAATGAACAACAATATATTTTGATTTTAGTTTTTGCATATTTTTTTAGTAATTGAAGCTGCTGTTTAAAATATATAAAATACATTTTCCAGACAACACACCAAAGGAAAGTCTACTTGTATTAGTCTGAAAATTTCCGAGAAAAAATATAAATTTTACTCTGACTATATTTGCTAGTTAATGACTGTAAATGCTAGTAAATTGTATTTTTAGCTGAGAAGCTATTTTTAGAAATACTATACAGATTAATTCTCGGATTAATTTACAGATTTTCAAAACTAACATTTACCAAATTATGAGAAATCTGTTGATATCTCGTCGCCCCATCGATATATCTTGGTCTAAATGTTTTATATATCTAAAGTATGAGCGAGAGTAAACGAGCCTTTTGCTCTCTTTACCCTTCCCATACGGTATAAAGTTATTGACAACAACATAACACCCCAATCAAAACTATCCGTGGCAAACCATCCCGAAAACACCGAAACTTTGCTGAAAACCCCCCTCTACCCCCTAGCTCAACAACTGAAAGCCAGATTTACAGGCTTTGGCGGTTGGGACATGCCTGTACAATTTTCTGGTATTACCGCCGAACATGAAGCCGTCAGAAATAATGCCGGGATGTTCGATATCTCCCACATGGGTAAATTTACTCTCCAAGGTAAGAATTTAGTTGCTCAATTACAAAAACTTGTCCCCTCAGACTTGAGTAGACTGCAACCAGGACAAGCACAATACAGCGTTTTGCTTAATCCTGAAGGTGGTATTATTGATGACATTATTTTTTACTATCAAGGTGAAATCAGTACAGGGGCAGAAAAAGGTATATTAATTGTCAATGCCGCCACCTGCACCAAAGATAAAGCCTGGTTACTAGAACATCTCGACACCAACAGCATCAACTTCCAAGATGTTACCCAAGAAAAAGTTTTAATTGCTCTCCAAGGACCTAAAGCAATCGAAATACTGCAAAAATTTGTGAGTGAAGATTTATCCGCCATCAAAGCCTTTGGACATATGGAAGCAACAATACTGGGAAAAACCGCCTTTATTGCTAGGACTGGTTATACAGGTGAAGATGGTTGCGAAATTATGCTTGACCCCGCAACGGGTGTAGAACTATGGCAAAATCTGATCAAAGCTAATGTTATACCCTGTGGACTGGGTGCTAGAGATACCCTACGGCTAGAAGCAGCGATGGCTCTCTACGGTCAAGATATTGATGATACCACAACACCTTTAGAAGCCGGTTTGGGGTGGTTAGTTCATCTTGATAAAGGGGAATTTATTGGCAGAAATGTATTAGAACAGCAAAAATCCGCAGGTGTCAAACGTAAACTAATTGGTTTGCAAATGCCAGGGCGAAATATAGCCCGACATGGCTATCAAGTATGGCATGGAGGTAAAGTAGTTGGGGAAATTACCAGTGGTTCCTTATCCCCCACATTAGGCTATCCCGTCGCCTTAGCCTATGTGCCCACAGAAATTGCGATCGCAGGACAACTACTAGAGGTAGAAATTCGCGGCAAAAAATACCCGGCAACAGTAGTTAAGCGCCCCTTCTACCGTTCAAAATCCCGCTTAATCAACTGAATTAGTGAGCAAAAAAAAGCACCTCCGCAAAATTACACATATTAAACAAAAAGTAATTATAAATACTTTAAGTATCTGCGTATAAAATCGTAGAGACAATGCGATCGCAAACTGTACTAATGGCTGTAAACTAGTAATTTCGGCAGTTAGTGCAGGCATTTTGCAAATGATTTGTTAGATTAGGTGGTCGTCGCCAGTCTTTTTGCTGTTAGAGTGAAGGGAGTGGCAAACTAAGTGAAATACGCATCACCAAAAGCCAAATATATGACACTAGTACCATTTACCAAACTTCGATCGCAAAAATATATTCGTGGTTATCTACCGTTACTGACCGCAGTTCTCATATGTGCTAATTTTGCCAATGTAGAGGCTCGCTCGCCACGTCCGAAAACCAAACCAGGAGCCAAAGCCGATGCCGCACTAATGGAACAGTACCGATGGAAGTTATTTAATGCCCCAGATGGGCGTTTTAGTGTTTTGATGCCTGGAAAACCAAAGGTGACAGCCCAAACCCAAAAAACATTTATGGGGGAAATTAATCTTCAGGTATTTGTTGCCCAACCTCCTAAGCAAGATGTTGCCTACGTTGTCGCTTTTAATGATTTTCCGGATAGCTATGGGCAAATGGCGAACCCAGAAGAAGTACTGAAAAATGCCCAAGAGATGGCATTAAAAACAACTCAAAGTGAACTGCTTAATCATAGAACTATCCGTAGTTCTAATGGGCATCCAGGACGGGAAATTGAATACATTAATTCTGGCGGCAAAATTACCAAGAACCGTATGTATTTTGCTGAAGGACGTTTATACCAGGTAATGGTTGTCACCACTAAAAGACAGAAACAGTTTTTAACAAAAAGTATTGCTGGGTATTTAAATTCATTTAACGTTGTTTTGAAAAAGTGATAGATTCTACTTGTGTAACAAATAACAACTAAGTGAAAATTTCTGTTTGAGGGTGCAAGGTGTTGCATCCTTTTTCAAATATCTATTTCTATTCATTCCCCACAATCAGCATATGACTTTAATTACACCAGTAGAACTGCAAGAATATCAGAGCCAACTTGTCAATTACCCAGATGCAGATGTGAAAGTAGGGCTAGATGCGATCGCTAAATATGATGGTAATCTGGAAGCTGCCTTCTCGGAATTATCGGCACAAAGCGGTGAAGCAACATTCCGCCAAGTTGATTTAGCAGAATTTGCCAACAGATATCGCGATGCTGTCTGTAGTAAACCCGCCGAGGATTTTCTCGGTTTATTAAATCTAGTTGCGGGATTTTTACCCCCTCCGGCATCTTTAGCGGTTCCAGTTGCTTTGTATATCCTCAAAATGGGTATCCACAATTATTGCCGGGCAGGCAAAGCACAACCCGTGTAATTTCGCCAAGGAAAATATTTTCGTTGCCACTTCATCCCTGCGTCTTTAATATCATGTTCGGCTAATCGCTGACAATTAAAATTTCTCCGCGTCCCCGCGTCTCTAAATCTCCATGTCAGTCTTAATAAGAAGATGCAACCGGACATGATATAACTCGTAACTGCAACTTTGATGATTACAAATTCAACATACATCAGCATGAATGCGATCGCTCTCAGGCGGTTGCTTTTTGTTTCAGATGATTTTTGTTTAACATAAATATAAGGATGCCAATCTAAACATTTATGCAACTTGCAAATGTTTAGTGTCTTGGTGTCAGTTTTTGAATCTATTTTCGGTCTAGTATATTTCTATCCCCAGGAACTTGTAATATGACATACGATTATGATTTGTTCGTTATTGGTGCGGGTTCTGGAGGATTAGCAGCTTCTAAACGTGCTGCCAGTTACGGCGCAAAAGTGGCGATCGCTGAAAACGATTTAGTGGGTGGAACCTGTGTAATTCGCGGTTGTGTACCCAAAAAACTCATGGTTTATGGTTCCCATTTCCCAGCATTATTCCGGGAAGCGGCTGGTTACGGTTGGCAAGTTGGCGCAGCCACATTAAATTGGGAACACTTTATTACATCCATAGATAACGAAGTTCGCCGCCTCTCGCAGTTGCATATTAGCTTTTTAGAAAAAGCTGGAGTCGAACTTATTTCTGGCAAAGGAAAATTATTAGACCCCCACACTGTTGAAGTTGGAGACAAGAAATATACCGCCAATAAAATTTTAATTGCTGTTGGTGGTCGTCCTGTCAAGCCCCAAATGCCAGGGTTTGAACATGGTATTACCTCCAACGAAATCTTTCATCTCAAGGAACAACCTAAACATATTGTCATTATTGGCGCAGGTTATATCGGGACTGAGTTTGCCTGTATTATGCGTGGGTTGGGAAGCGAAGTCACCCAAATTACCCGTGGAGACAAAATCTTAAAGGGCTTCGATGATGATATTCGCGACAATATCGAAGCTGGAATGAACAACCACGGCATCAATATTATTAAGCACAATATCATTCAACAAGTAGAGAAAGTACCCGAAGGATTAAAATTAACTTTATCCGACGAAACTCAACAGCCACTAATTGCCGATACATTCCTAATCGCCACAGGACGCGCCCCCAACGTCGATGGACTCGGTTTAGAAAATGCCGGAGTTGAGCTAGTTTCCGGCTCCATTGAAGGGCCTGGTTATACTGGCATGAAAGCGATCGCAGTTAATGAACGTAGCCAAACTAGTCAAGAAAATATCTATGCCGTTGGTGATGTTACGGATAGAATTAATCTGACTCCAGTAGCGATCGGTGAAGGCAGGGCTTTTGCAGACAGTGAATTTGGTAATAACCAACGCCTGTTTAGTCACGAAACCGTAGCTACCGCCATCTTCTCCTCACCCGAAGCCGCAACCGTAGGTTTAACAGAAGCCGAAGCTCGAGAAAAATATGGGGATGCTATTAAAGTCTTTAAAACCAAATTCCGCCCCATGTATTATGTGCTACCTGGTGTCGAAGAAAAAACAATGATGAAATTGGTAGTTGATAGCAACACTGATAGAGTCTTGGGGGCACATATGGTAGGAGACAACGCCGCCGAAATTATTCAAGGAATTGCGATCGCAGTGAAAATGGGTGCAACCAAAAAAGACTTCGATGCAACTGTTGGTATTCATCCCAGCGCCGCCGAAGAATTTGTGACGATGCGATGACATGAAATTGTTGGTAATTGATATGTAAACAGAAGACGCAGGGACAGGGTGAGTTTCCAATAATATGTTTTTCTATCTCCCTATGTCCCCGTCTCTCTACGTTACACACCTTTCCTTATGAAATACATCTACCTGCATGGTTTTGCTTCCAGTCCCAATTCTGTCAAATCCAGAGAAATTCAATCTTTTTTCCAGCAACGGCAAATCAATATCACAATTCCCGATTTGAATGCCGGGGATTTTTCCCACCTGACAATTACCCGCCAATATCATCAAGTAATTGCCGAAATTCCCGCCCCCAATGAGCCAGATAAAACCCCCGTAACATTGATTGGTTCCAGCTTAGGCGGTTTAACATCAGCACACATAGCTGAAAACTACCCTCAAGTACAACGCCTCGTTCTCCTTGCACCCGCATTTGGTTTTTTATCCCATTGGTTAAGCAAACTAGGTGATGAAAAAATTCAACAATGGCAGCAAGAAGAATACTTGATGGTTTATCACTACCGGGAACAAGCAGAATTACCTCTACATTACAATTTCATTACAGATGCAGCCCAATACACCGAAAACAAACTACAGCGCCCAATTCCAACTTTAATCCTGCACGGAATCTACGATGAAGTCATTCCCCTGTCCGCAAGTCACAATTTTGCCAAACAGCGCCCGTGGGTGGAATTAGTCGAATTAGAAAGTGACCACGCATTAGGGAATGTAATCAATGAAATAGAGCAAGCAATTTCACGCTTTTGTCAAATACCCTAAAACTGTATAATATTCGATCCTTGGTTATTCATTGATAGCTTGTTTATGGTTCTCTACTTATAAAAACTAATGATAATGACCAAGTAATCAATCCAAAATCCATAGACGCGCAAGCGGCTTCTCCTAGAGTAATCCAAAATCCTCCATGCTTCCCTATATTCGCCAAGACTTAGCCCAATTTAGCGCCTACAAACCACATCCAGGTAATGACTCAGATGTCCCTGTAGCCAAGCAGTTCGACAGATTAGACACAAATGAAAGTCCTTACGATTTACCCCATGAGTTAAAGCAAAAGCTAGCTTGGATGTATCAAGAACTCATCGAAACCAATCGTTACCCTGACGGCGGACATGAAGAATTAAAAAAGGCGATCGCTGATTATGTCAACGAATCTGCACAGATTACATCCTCTATTTTCACCTCTGAGCATATCTCTATTGGTAACGGTTCCGATGAATTAATTCGTTCCCTACTAATTGCTAGCTGTCTTGGCGGTAACGGTTCGATTTTGGTTGCATCTCCCACTTTCTCAATGTACGCAATTTTGGCACAAACATTGGGAATTAATGTAGTTACGGTAGGTAGAAGCGAAGAAAACTTTGCCATTGATTTAAAAGCCGCCCAATCTGCCCTAGAAAGTCCTCAAAACCCCGCCATCCGAGCAATTTTTGTTGTTCATCCCAATTCACCTACCGCCAATGCTTTAACGGATGCTGAAATTGCTTGGTTAAAAAGCTTACCAGAACATATTTTAGTCATTATTGACGAAGCTTATTTTGAATTTAGCCAAAATACCCTCGTTGACGAAATCCAGCAACATCCAAACTGGGTAATCATGCGGACTTTTTCTAAAGCTTTTAGACTAGCGGCAATGCGTGTAGGTTATTGTATTGCTAATCCAGAATTAATCACCGTTCTGGAAAAAGTTCGCTTACCTTACAATCTCCCCAGTTTCTCGCTGGCTGCGGCATTACTTGCCATCCAAAATCGTCAACTTTTATTAGACACCATACCCCAAACTCTAGAGGAACGAAACAAGTTACAAACGACTCTCAGCCAACAACCTCAACTAAAAGTATGGCATAGCGCCGCAAACTTTATTTATTTAAGACCACGAATTATTAATACCTCAATTTCAATTGAAGTCTATTTAAGTAAACTGGCCGAAGAACTAAAAGCAAATGGGACTTTGGTGCGCCACACTGGTGGAGGTTTAAGAATCACCGTGGGTAGTCCAGAGGAAAACACCCGCACGTTGAAGAGAATACAGGCAGTTTTAGCACAGCTTAATTCTGACTAATTACTCTTGAATATTTCTGAAAAATTGAAGAGGTTTAGATATTTAATAGTTGTATTTACTATCTACATGATTACCCAAACGACGCACGTTCGCAGCTGTTTGCGGTAGTACCCCTACTAGATGTGCAAATGCCTCATCAGGTAAACGACTTACCAATTCTGGCGGGAAGTATTGCTCAAACTGATCCAAAATCTTTTGAACTCGCTGAGTGGCAATTGGATTCTCTGTAATTTGTTTAATTAGGCGAATCCATTGCCTTCTAATTAAATAAGATTTTTGGCGCTCATCGTGAGTTTCTGGAGTCAATAATGATAGACTTCCAATCGCTAAAGCCCCTACACAATCGCGATCGTAATCACCACCAACCGCAGCCCCAGGCCCAGCAAATTCAGCATGATAACGCTTGAATAGTATCAAGCCATTACGCCTGCGACTATTGACTACAAAAACTTTTCCATCATTCAACATTGCCATGAGATCGGAACCATAGGAATGTTCCGCTCCATCCGGCATGACGAGATATTCGAGAAAACTAGTGTCTGGGTAGTAAGTGAATACCATAGTATTTTGATAGCGATAGTTTGTGACGCTATCCATGTGTTTTGAAATTTGAATGTTTTAGTTACTAGAGTGAGTTTAAGATTGAAACTAAAGCAGAAATATTAAGAAATTATAAAATTCGTTTTTATATGTTTATCAATTCTTTGCAAACAATTCAAATAAAACTAGCAAAAGCAAGAAATTGATATTGGGAATGGAAAAATTATTGAGTAACATCATTCTATGGGATTTAATTACTTTTGTCTTTAATGGTAGGGTTTTTTGATTAAAGTTTCCATAAAGCTCAGTATTGAGAATACGAAGTTCCTGTAAGGAATATTAAAAGCATTTTTCACGTATTTATACTGATGTCAAGTGGGTGAATGCTTTGATATGCGTCAAAGACAAAAGTTAAAAGATTACCTGGTTTCAGTTCGGAATTCTGGAACTGCTTAAATATTAACTTTGTTGTCTTTAAGTATTGACCTCATCAAGTGCTTGCTTCATCTTTCGCTAGTGATTTCAGATGATCATCTATATTCATTGCTGAAGAAATATTGGTTTAAATAATTCTCAATTCGCAGATGGGATTGCTGAACTATCGTGTCTGCAAGTCTTCTGCAAGCCGATATTCAACACTACTAGCAATATAACTTCGCGATCGCCAAACTTGGAGGAGATTTCCCGAATGCCCTTCAACTATAGATTCTAGGTGAGCGCCTCTGGAATGAGATGTTTGTGTAAAAGAATTTGGCGATCGCGTCTAAAAATCAGGGTATTGAGATTACTTTCAACTTGATGTACACGGTACCCATGCTTAAAGTACAATTGGCCCGCTTGATAATTATTTTCTAGTACATGGAGATAAACATCTTGAAAACCCCATTCTTGAGCAAGTTTTTCACACCCCGCCAGCAAATCAGAAGCAGCACCCTGCCGACGATAATTCGGATGTACAGCTAAATTTGACAAATAAGGGAAGCTTTTAGCTGTCTTTGCCCAACTGTCATTAAAACGTACTCCTAATTCCACAGTGCCTGCTAAATGGTCATTTGTTGAGCTAGTATCAACAGCAACCAAACAAAGATGGTGTGGGGCTGGAGATGTCAAGCGATGTCTCAAATCTTCATAAATACCCAAGCGTAATAGTGGGAAAGCCCAGCCCCAAAAACCTTTTGAGGAATGAAAGCTATCGGCAATTATTTGGGAAATACTCTGTAAATCCGCAGATGTAGCCGCACGAACCTCGAATCGACAGGATGCGCCAGAGTTCGCGGAATTATGAGGCTGTTGTTGAGAGGGATGGAAAAACCAGGGTTTCAAGGTTAGTTTCGCGTAGTGAACGCAACGAAATCTTTTCAAATATCCTAGAACACCAGTTTACCTATTGGAAAACCCCTATGGACATTAAACATAAAACTTTTTCTAGAAAAAAGGGAAAAACAGAAGCACCAAAGGTTAAGGGGTAACAACAGGTTATAAGTTGTGACTGCTGGACTGTTTCCTTAGTTTCCCTAATGACATTGATCGCGATCGCTAAGTACAGTAGTCATTAACTTAAATTAACTCCATCTAGAGGTAATAGCCCTATGAGTATTGATTATTCTAGCCCATGCAGTATCAGACTCTTTTGCCACCATTTCCAAAATCTCTGCCATTCCCTTTAGCATAGTTATAGTTTTCAATTTAGTTACGGCTGTTTGTGTAATACTATACTTCTATCTTTAAATATTTTTATAGTTGTAATATTTCTGACCCCCAAATGACCTTGTTTAATAAAATTTACCTGCGAGTGTTAGTGTTAGGGCTGAAGCGGGAAAACTTAATATGCGGATACAACTCTATAGAGCAATTTGCCCTTGATGTTATACGCGATCGTCTATTTCTAGCCTGGAGGTAAAGCAAAGTTGTGACACAAACCTTCGTGATGCACAACTCAAACAAAGCAGCCATCAAATAGGGGTGTACATCACCAACAAAAATTATCGAGGACGAAGACAAGGCAAACTAAAGTGAAAAAATGCTTTTGGAATCAGCAGTTATGTAGGCAATGTGCCTTCTCAGTCAAAATGTTCTGCTACCACCTACACCAAACTCAGTTTCATCCCAACCCCAGCAGTTTATTCTTTATCCAACTGCCTTTGCAGCAGGAAAGCGGTGCATGAAATCCCAAGCAAACAGTAAGCCTAAAATTTTGGTTGTCGATGATGAACCCGACAATCTTGACTTGCTTTACCGCACCTTTTACCGTGACTACAAGGTGTTGAGGGCAACTTCTGGTCCTGCCGCATTGGATTTATTGGCAGATGAAGGAGATGTATCGGTAATCATCTCCGATCAACGAATGCCGATGATGAGCGGTACGGAATTTTTAAGTCTAACAGCTACGCAATATCCAGATATAATTCGGATTATTTTAACTGGCTACACTGATGTCGAAGACTTGGTGGAAGCAATTAATGCAGGTAAAGTATTTAAATACGTTACAAAGCCTTGGGAAGCCGAGGAATTAAAGGCTGTGGTACGCCAAGCTTTGGATACCCACAATGTCCTCAAAGCTAGAACCCGTGAACTGACGCGCACGTTGCGTCAAGAGTCTTTATTAAATACGGTTACAAATACTATTCGCAGTGCCCTCGATTATCGACAAATATTACAAGCAATTGTCGATACTGTCGGTCATATGTTGGAGGTTGATGTCTGTCTGTTACGCCCTTTTTGGGATGGACAGTTGGCAGATGAAGGTTTTATTTATCAAAAACCATTAGAAACTGAAGAAGTACAAGGAGAAGATGGGACACCAGGAGGTGGAAAAGAAGATAACTATAACTCTGCCCCTCCATTCCTCTCAATCCTGCCTTCCTCTTCCCTGCTAGCCCAGACAGTATGGGAAACCCGTGATGTACAAGTGATTAACGATGTCGCTAATGACGATCGCATTCATGGTAATACATCAGAACTATTAGCTCGTTCCCATGCCTTTGTGACGGCAAATATTAATTCGAGTTTGGTAGTTCCTTTAATTCTCCGCCAGGAATTAATGGCTGTTTTGGCATTACATCAGTGTCATGATAGTCGGGTTTGGGGCGAAGATGAAGTTAAGTTAGTCATGATGGTGGCAGATCAAGCGGCTTTGGCACTTTCCCAGGCATATGCTTATGAACAAGTGCGATCGCTTGCTAAACGCGAAGCATTAGTTAACACTATTACTAGTGCGATTCGTTCGAGCTTGAACCAAGAAGAGATTTTTTCGGCGATTACCTACCAACTCGGACAAGCTCTACAAGTTGATGGCTGTGTACTGTCTCTGTGGACAGAAGAGGATGATTATGTACACTGTGTCGGTTTATACGATAAAGCTGAAAATCCTGGTTCTGGAAATTTCCATCAAGAACATTTAAGTTTACGAAAATTGGACTCAAAAAACTTAACTATTAAAACTAACCATTCAACTTTAGAATTACCCCACTCATCTGCACCAATCAAAGGAAATCCAATTCTGCAAAGGATGTTGCAGACACAGGAACCTGTGATTATCAGCGATATTCATGACTATCCTCCAGAATATAGTGGTTTTGACTTACCACTCAGGGGGCGATCGCGTTCTTTGATGGTTGTACCATTATTGGCGGATGGAAAGAGTATTGGCAGTATTACCTTGCGCGAAGAAGACAAAGCTAGGAAATGGCAAACATCTGAGCTAGAACTAGCAAAATCGGTTGCGGCACAAGCGGCAATTGCTGTACAACAATCGCGTTTATATCAAAAAACTCTGGAACAAGCCGAACGTTTACTGGAATTAGACAAGCAAAAAACAGAATTTTTTCAAAATATTTCCCACGAGTTTCGTACCCCAATTACCCTAATTCAAGGGCCTTTAGAATCAGCAGTTACCAGCAAAGAAGGATTATCATATTCGCAAAGTGTCATCGCCTTACGCAACTCTCGACGCTTGTTGCGTTTGGTAAATCAATTACTTGATTTACAGCGTCTTGATGCTGGGAGAATGCAACCGACTTTCCGTCCTTGTGATTTAGTCGATTTTGTCAGTCAAATTTCCGAATCTTTCCGTACCTATTGCGAGAAGAAAGGATTGAAATTAATCGATAATCTCCAGGAATGTCCAACGGTGTATCTAGACATGGAAAAATTTGACAAGGTTGTTTATAACCTCTTGTCGAATGCCATGAAATTCACTCCTGAGGGTGGGACAATTAGCATTACTGTCGAATCTATCGGCAACAAGTGTCTTCTCCAAGTCAAAGATACAGGGATTGGAATTCTCAAAGAACAAATTCCCCACCTCTTTGAACGTTTTCGTCAAGCTGAAGGTTCCGAAAATCGCTCCTACGAAGGTACGGGTTTGGGTTTAGCTTTAGTCAAAGAACTCGTAGAAATTCACGGTGGTAATGTCACTGTTGAATCTGAATACGGCAAAGGCACTACATTTAATATTTGGCTGTCACCAGGAAGTAATCACCTTGCTCCCGAATGCGTGCAAGATGCTCCTGTGGAGTTAAATAAAAGTCGTGCTAGTGTCGAGCTTGCTGATTTAGAACTAATTGAGTCTGAAGATGACGGCGAATTTTCTATTGATTTTAATACCCAAGATGTCGCAGTTAAAACAGGACATACTGTTCTCGTAGTTGACGATAACCCCGATTTGCGTGGTTATGTTTCCGGCATTCTCCGCGATAATGGCTACCATGTATATACAGCACGCAATGGCGCTGAAGGCTTCCGCACTGCACAACAAGTTCAACCTAGTTTGATTGTGACGGATTTAATGATGCCGTTAGTTACAGGGTTGGAAATGATTGGGATGATTCGCCAAGAGGCAAAATTAAAAGGAATACCCATCGTTTTGCTGACTGCGAAAATCGACGAAGAAACTCGGATATCGGGAACAGAACTCGGTGCTGATGCCTATTTAGCAAAACCATTTAACGATCGCGAATTATTAGCCGAAGTCCGCAACCTGTTGTCACTCAAGGAGAATGAACGCCGAGTTCTGGAATTAAATACTTATTTAACAGAATCAGTATTGCAGCGATTTTTACCACCAGCTTTGGTACAAAAAGCCGCAGGTGGCGATTTAGTCTTGGATTTGCGACCGGAACCACGCTTAATTACTGTGTTGTTTAGTGACATCGTTGGTTTTACCCAACTCTCAAATACATTGCGATCGCGCAAAGTCGCCGAATTACTCAATGAGTATCTGGAAACAATGACGCGAGCAGTATTTAATAATGGTGGTACCGTCGATAAATTTATGGGCGATGCAATTTTAGCGCTGTTTGGTGCGCCAGAAGAACTAACACCTAACGAACAGGTACGACGTTCCATTAATACTGCCAGGGCAATGTTACGGGGACTTGACGAACTGAATCGACGTTGGCGTGAGCAAGGTCTTTTTGATAGCGATGGGCGCAACGGGCTACAATTCCGTTGTGGTATTCACCAAGGGACAGCAGTTGTCGGTATGTTTGGCAGTGCCGAACGTGCAGATTATACAGCCATCGGTCCCAGTGTCAACATTGCCGCGCGATTGCAGCAAGCTGCCACCCCTGGTAGCATACTTATCTCCGCAGCAGTTGCCGATTACCTCCAGGATGAGGAAATTATCAAAGGCAGTCCGCTCGAATTAAAAGGAGTTGATGAAACAGTTTTAACTTTTATGGTTACACCAGAAGTGGTTGCAAATCGCTAGAATGGTTCATGGTTTCTATCGCGATTTCCAAGAGATAAATGACAGAATCGGTTGCCGATAAAACACCAACTCCATCTGTAACAGTTTGGCGACATACCGATCCACCCGGTTTGTGGATTGCGATTTTGTCATGCTCGGTAATGCTTCATGCATCGGCATTTTTGTTATTACGAGCGATCAATTTTGATTCCTTTGCTCCTCAAAAAACATCTACCATAATCCCTATTGATGTGATTAGGGAAAGAAAATCCACCACCAAGCCAGGGATAAGAACTATACAACAACCATTAACTCCATCAAGCAAAAATCAATCGCGATCGCCTCAAGCACCAAAAATATTACCTCAAAAAGTCCCACCAGTAATTCCGGTAACTCCACAACAGGATACGTTTGCGAAGCTTTCTCAAGGTATCGCTTTAACTAATCCTGCTGTCACAAAAACGAAACCTGCCATAAAGCCAAAAGTTGAGAAAAAAGCTCCACCAAAACCACAACTTCAAAATCAAGCCGAACAACAATTTCAACGAGAGTTGGCAGAGCAACAACGCCGGCAAAGAATTGCTGAACAACAATTTAAAAGAAATTTAGCCGAGCAACAACGCCAGCAAAGAATTGCCGAACAACAACTTCGACGAGCATTTGCCGAGCAACAGCGTCAGCAAAAATTAGCCGAACAACAACGCCAGCGAAGAATTGCCGCGCAACAGCGCCAACAGGAATTAGCCGAACAACAACGCCAGCGAAGAATTGCCGAGCAACAACGCCAACAGGAATTAGCCGAGCAACAGCGTCAGCAAAGAATTGCCGAACAACAGCGTCGTGCAGATGAAGTGGCAAGAAATCAACGGGGGGAAATACCAAAATCATCAGATACAGTTGCTGTAAATAAAAATCCACCACCGCCCCCAGGAGGAAGAGTTCCTACAGAAACAACAGGGGGATTTTGGACAGCAAGCTTGTCTCCTGCATCTGAAAGTGAACAAATTGATCTCAACTCAATCACGGGTGAAGGTACGCTCGAATCTCCTCCTCAAATGAAACAAAAAACGACAATACCAAATAGATCACCTTTACTCGACGAAAAAGATCGGCAGTTAATTACACAACCCATCACATGTCGTGTTTTACTATCTATTGATGCTAGCGGTAAGATTTTTAAAAATAATGGAATTCGCATTGCTGATGATGCAGCCCAGAAAGATGTCTGTAAGAGATATGCCGAAGAGTATTTTAAGCAAAATCAGGGAAATATCGAATTTATACCCAGACGAGACAAGGGGAATGTGCCAGCAAGCGGTGGGCTTTTCGTAGACCTGATCATACAAACTGCCGCAAGTAGTGAGAAAATTACTAATTGAGTACTTGATTTTGCTGGCTAGCTATGTTACTCTATATAAGTTGAAAAATTAAAAAATATCTTTGCGGGTGTAGTTTAGTGGTAAAACCTTAGCCTTCCAAGCTAATGATAGGGGTTCGATTCCCCTCACCCGCTTATTCTGTTTGCCATACGGTGATAATTAGTGCGATCGCATTGAAGTGGCTAAACGAATCACCACTATTATATAAGTTTTTCATCATTTGAAATTATCTGTATATATGCGGTTTAATAGATGCAGTATCTATGCGACATTTGTAAAAGATGGCGTATGATATCAGATGCGCCTAAAAAATGACAATAAAATCGATGCGGGTATGGGGAGACAAGAGACGCAAAGAAAAATTAATCATAACTGATTCGCTGGATTTGATATTAATATCATGTGATATGACCGTGGGAATGAAACACTTGCGCGACTAGCAGCGTCTTGAACAATTATTTGGCTAACGATGAAATCGGTAATAAGGAATCAAAATAATGGCTAGCGAAGGATTTGAGAGTGTTTCTTTTCAGGGTTCATTCCAAGATACTTTGGATACTGTCGCAGGATTCATGGAAAAGTACGGTGAAGCTGTTAATCAAACCTATCAAGATGAAATTGATAGCAAAATCTATCAAAGTCAAAGTATGGGTGAGATTGTCGGTAATTTTGCGGCAATCAGTTATCAAATTTCATATTTAAAAACTTTGCAAAATAATTTAATTACTCAAAGAATTGCTGATAGTGAATTAACCCAAAAAGCACTCACAGAGTTTGAGAAAAACCTCAATCAAGTGAGTAATGATTTAGATGAATTAAAGCAAAAAGTTAGTGAGTTAAAGATATTTTTATCTAAGAATATCAAAAATACAAAAACCATAATCAAAGACATAGAATGATTAAGATTTATTAATCAGTTCTTTGTAGATTTACTATCCCATGCTTTCTTCTACCGCCAATCATCGATCGCAAATACATCAGGACGATTGTAGCCTTGTTGGTTAGGTTTTTGCATTGCTACACCAATAATTTCCGGACGAAAACCACGCGCTAACATCCGACAATAAGCGTCATCACGACTTGTATTTATCCCTGCTACTAACTTAGACATTCCTCGCACTACAGTCAACGCTTCACACAAATCTAATAACTTCTCAAAATTTTCGGCTGCATTACTTCCACAACGCACGGCAGCAAATTTAATAAAGCAAGTATCACTACCAGCTTCTGTTGCTGCGCCACAATGACAAACTGCAAAACCAGCTAAGTTTGATTCATCCCATAACAACAATGTATCTCCTAATCCCTGGGCTTGGACAGTTTGAATTTCCCGCGATAAATTTAGCCCTTCATATACCGATTCTGTGACTTCTCGACAAGCACGGAGACATTCTAAGCGTTGTTCTGGATTAATTTGTGAATATTGTGTTTCCCCAGGTAAAACTTGAAGTTGAGTTGGAACTTGATTTGGCTGCACAGATTTTGCCATAATAGCAGTGAGAAATTGTAACCGAAAGCCAAACTTTTGATATAGTGCATGGTGTTTGGAACTTTGAGCAAAAGTAAACAACCCATCCAAACGATGATTCCATTGTTCAAAAGAAGCGATCGCTGGTTCCACTAATTTTTGTCCAATTCCTTGGTTCCAATAGTCAGGATGCACACTTAAAGGACCAAAAAAACCAAAACTACCCCAATTTACCGCTAAGTTCGATCCAATTAATTTACCATCTGCCTCAGCCACAAATACTGTAGTCGGATCACTTTTCCAACGATGAGGAATGTAAGTTGCATCCCCATAAAACTCAGTTGGTTCGGGTAATCCCACAAAAGTACCAAATGCTAGGCGAAAAATATGGTCAGCTGCATCCAATTCATGGGATTTTAGTAAGCGGATCGATACATTCATTGCTTTATATTCCAGAAAAGCATGAATCATATCTTATGACTTGAGATTACTTAATTGGTAGTAGAGCTTAATTAAACGCAATAGTTAATCAAATTTTCCGAAACTCACCATTACATCATGTTCGGCTAATCACTTAGAATTAAAATTTCTCCGCGTCTCTAAGTCTTCGTGTCAGTTTGAATAGGAAGTACACCAGGCATAATATTACTTGTCCTTTGTATTAGCTTTTAACTTTGGATAGGCAATGCGTTTATGATGGAACTGTTGCCAAACTTCTACAAATATCTCAGCAATCTCTGACATTTGATTGCGAGTTAGTCCAGAATCAACAAGTTGCTCATCTTGCCAACGGGCACGCAAAATATTATTGAGCATGGATAAAGCCTGTTCTGGTGTTGTGTCCTTGAGGCTGCGTAGGGCAGCTTCACAGGAATCTGCTAGCATGACGATCGCAGTTTCTTTAGATTGGGGAATGGGACCATCGTAACTAAAGTCACGAGCATCGACTTGAATATATTCGCATGTTTTTGCCAATTGCTGTGCCTGGTGGTAAAAATAAGCAATCTGCATAGTCCCTTGGTGTTCAGGGATAAAGGCTTGAATTGCTGTTGGTAAGCGGTGTTTCCGTGCCATAATTAAGCCTTCACTGACGTGTCTCTTAATAATTTCGGCACTTATCCAAGGGTTTTTGATTTCCGTATCATGTTTGTTAGGTGCCCCCATTTGATTCTCGATAAATGCATCAGGGTCATGCATTTTGCCGATATCGTGGTATAAAGTCCCGGCTCTGACGAGTTCGACGTTACATCCAAGTCTGCGAGCTGCGGCTTCCGCCAGACTGGAGACGAATAAAGTATGTTGGAAAGTACCGGGAGTTTCAGCTGCCAAACGTTTGAGCAGGGGGCGATTGGGATTTGCAAGTTCGGCTAGACGAATGGGGGTGACTAAATCGAAAAGCTGTTCGAGATAGGGACTTAAACCGAGAGCAACGATACTCCAACTTAAACCAGAACAACCTAATAGAAATGATTCTTTCAAGACTGGATATAAATTACCGCCAAAGGCTCCACCAATACAAATCTTGAGAAGTAAATATACACCAGCTTGGGCGATCGCAACCGCAATTCCTAGTAAAGCTAATTCTTCACGGGAACGCAATTTGTGGGCGATACAGCTGGCTAACAATGAGCCTGTTGCACCTGCTAAAAGTGTAATCCTACTGATTTCTAAGCTACACGGTAATAGTAATGTCAATAAGCCGATTGTCGTCACGCCGATGGTACTACCATAAAGGCTACCCAAAAGCAAACCTGAAGCACTCCAAGTGGTGAATGGTGTGCCCATTGTTAAAACTAAAGGAATACTGAGAATAAGTAATAAAATTAAAATGCGATCGCGTTGTCTCTTGCGATATTTTACCCGTTTTTCAACAATAACAAAAATTGCCACCGCCACCGCGATGATTCCAGCTAAGATAATTAACCGCAACCATTTAACTTCTCGGCGAATTAAACCGTAATGTTCAAGAACCTGAAAATTCCAATCGCTAATAATGTCGCCTTTACGAACAATTACTTCACCCTGCTGCACTGTAATCATGACAGGCTTAATGCCCTTAGCCGCGTTTTTAGCTTGGATTCGTGTTTTTGCTTCATCTTTCTTCAGATTCGGTTGTAGTGTTTCCACCAACAACTGGGTTGCGAAAGATTCGGCTTCTTTCATGCCCGCATCTTGCAAGTTTAACTTGACTGCATCTTCTAAAAAGCTTGGTGGTAATCCGGGGGGAATACCTTGGGCGAGAATACGCTGTGCTGTTTGTTGGATAGCAATTTGAGCTTTCGTCCAGTCATCTTCTGTTAAATCTAAGACTAGACTATTTTTGGATGCCGAATTCGGATTTTGACGAGCAATTTCGGCTATTTTCATTTTAGCTTGAGTATATCTTTGGCGCGATCGCGATATTTCTTTAACCAGTGCAGATATCTGTTCTGAGGAAGTCGTTAACCGTAAAGTCTCAATTTCTGTCAACGCTTGAGCTAAATTATCACTGTTAGTAATCTCAGCCAAGTCTGTTGGTATTGGCTTTGGTAATATCTGCTTTGAATTTGGTAGTGTTTTTGCTGTATCTGTGGTGATACTGCGAAAATTATGCTGATGATTCGATTGAGGATTCGCTCCTGTTTCCACACAAAAGGGATTCTGGCATTTTCCCGTCTGTTTGGGTAATAGCAATTTCTCTAAACGTGATTCGCGAGATTTGTTTATACTCGCAAAAGTAGAATTATTGCGAGTGATGACTTCTTGAAATACTTGCCATTCTTTATTTGAGGCGGAACGCAAATAACGCTGCGATACCACCGATAAAACCGAACTATCGCCATAATAAGGGAATGAACCGGCGATACTGCGAATTTGGTTTCCCTGCTCTAAGTCTTCTTGTAATTTTTGCCCAATCTGCCCATTAATGTTCTCATCAACCATCAAAATTGGTACGGAGCTAGAATTACTGCTGGCAGCTTGACGCTTTGCTTGTGTTTGGTATTTGTTTTCAATCGTATCAGTATGGGGCGCTTGAATTGTCACTAATGCTTTGCTTCCAGCTTTCATCTGTGGCTGATTGTATAATTTTTGCCCCATCACCCCAGTTAATGTCAAAACTGCGATCGCAAAAATCACCAGCGAATTTTTAGGTATTTTCTCTAGTGTCATTATATAAATACCTGTAACATTGCTAACCAAATTCGCTACTACTTCATGCCAACTATAACCTATTTGCCATTTTTTACCGAGCCTGAATAAAAACTCGCGGCGTAGTTTTTTGTACTGTCGCCACCGCTTGTTCATCCTCTGTGACAAGGAATGTAAAAAAAATGGCGCTTGTTTCATCACCTGTAACCGCAATAGCTGAGTCTAAAAGTTAAGATAAGGGAATTTTGCATGGAAGCATGTCTGAAGCAAGTTTTACACAATTACTACCCTTAGCCCCAAGTATTAGGTAGCAGTGACAACACTATATAAAATATTACTGATGTTTGTAAATTTTTGCTGAACCGTAGGATATTGTAATTTTGTCAATAGTGTTGTATGTAAATCCAAGAGCGATTAATTAGCAAAAGATGTTGAGATTGCTAGCTGATGTTGCAATAACTAAATAACTAATGATACTTGGGCTGTATATTGACTTCTGTGGAAAGCATCAACGGCATTTAATTACGCGAGGAGATGCAGAAACCTGCCAGTGAGAATCAGTTTCGAGTAAAGGAAGTCTCTGATTAGACAATGTTGAATTTCCTGTTTTGTTAGTTGCGTTTGTCTGCTGTTCAATATCGTACACCCCCGACCACACAGCCAAAAGCCCATCAGCTAATTCTACCATTTGCATTCCTATGTTTGAGTGCAAGTTTGTCCTATTTTGTTGCGAATATCGAACTTGCCAAGCGATCGGTATTCCTGCTGTACTATTGTAAGCTCCCGATAAGGCTCCTGTAATTGTGCCTATGGTTGTGAAATCTGTGTCGCTACGTGCCAGCAAAACAGATAGGCGAAAGTCTTCAAGTGTTACCAGAAAACAGTAAAAAGCGACTGCTACCAATTGACTGGGGGTATATTGATGAGAAGAGTTTTTTTGCTGCTGCTCGGCTTTACTTAATTCAATGTTAACTTGTTCTAAACTAGCGCCTTGTTCTAATAAGTGATGAATTTTTAACAACTGCTGTGGAGTATCAGTTGGAGTATTACCTAAAAAATCTACAATTTGGGGAATTAGCGTAGCTGGTTTGAGATTTTCAGTCAGTGATTTGGCAATTGCATAACTGACTGCAAGAGTACTATCTCGTATAGCTAAATCATCACTATAAGCCTGCACTACATCACTTATGTTTTGCTTCAGTTTCAGAGAGTTCTCATGAAAAAACAGGGCTATGGGTAGGGTTGCAAAAATTGCTGTTAGTAAAGGTTGCTCGTTGAAGTCGATATTTAAATTGCTTGATTTGTTTGAGTTTAATTGATTTAGGATGTGATTACCTGGCTTGATTCGCAACCAATCTTCTAAATTTAATTTACCTTGGGTAATCAAACTTGTACTGGCAAAGTTCATCACATTTAGAGCCGTTTGGGTCTGAAATGATAACTCTTTTTCCTGCTTTGCATTCTTAATTGGTAATGTTTCTCCAATTACAGCTCCAACAACAGTTCCTCGGAACCTACTAATAAGCGAATAGCGCAACTTTTAAATTCTCACTCCTGTTAGCTGTAAATTATTTTACCAAGCAAGAATACAATCATCAGCAATTAGTCTCCCAAATAATGTACGGTGTTCTATGTATTTTTTCTATTTTTATTTATACATTTTATCTATATATATTTATACATGAACAAATAAAAACAACTCTAATTGGTGGGAGAATATCCCTCTAATTAAAATTTTAGATTCTTAATTGTATCTTCGATATTTATTTAATCTACGCTTGTTTAGCCTGGATTCCCTTTTGGGAATTTTGCTCTCTGAGGTAATTTACCAATGCATGTAAACCTAGCAGATAACTTTGAGCACCAAAACCACTAATTTGTCCGATCGCAACGGGTGCAATATATGAATGGTGGCGGAATTCCTCACGACGGTAAATATTGCTTAAGTGAACCTCTACTGTCGGCAAATTAACACCAGCGATCGCATCCCGCAAAGCTACACTGGTATGAGTATAAGCTCCAGCATTGATCAAAAGACCTTGATGTTGCGCTACAGATGCATGAATTGCATCTACCAGGACACCTTCATGATTTGACTGTGTGACAGCTATATTGACCTCAAGTTTATTTGCTTTTTCTGTTAGTAACCGATTAATATCGGCTAAACTCAGGCAGCCATAAATACCTGGCTCGCGTTGTCCCAGCAAATTCAAGTTTGGCCCATGCAGTACCAAAATGCTGAAAGGAGAATGAATTACCACGTCCAGTACTTAATATATCCTTTAGCGACGACGCGATCTATCATTTACAGGAATCGGAATTAATTCTGGCTCCGGTTCTGCTTGTGGACCTAGCAACGCTTCTATCAGCTTGCGTCCCAATTCCTTCAGCTTTTCTAGCACCTTATCTATATAATCCATTGAACTGACCGCTCCTGAGATACTACCTCAATTTTTGGTTAACAGCTAGGGAATTATGGGACTATCAAACACCTTATATAATCCAAATCGGGCTACTAAGTTGTAATATCCCGGATTGCGGAAAAAGAGCCGCTTCTCTAACGTCATTCGGTGTTGATTCCCCTCCTACTAGAGTATCACATTAACAACCAATAGAAACGCATCTGTCCAATGATAGGTATTTAAGTATTTTTAATCACAAATAATTTACTTGCCCAGCTTGCTCTCTACAAGTATGGAAAAGTCTACTGCTTTTTTATCGAGAGTTTTCTGGGTTTGTGTTTAAGTATGCCTGCGTCTTGTCAAAATAATGGCATTACTATACTTGGGAGCTAATTACAGCTAATGATAAAAAGATATCACTGAATCACGGCAGATGCTAATTCTCATGCCTGTAAGTGTCAACCGTAACGCACCAAAGAAATTAGTGTTGTTTAAACTTGTGCATACACTGTAGGCTTCATAACTTGTGCTTTTTTCTATATTGAGAAGCTGTTATGCTGAGGAATATAAGTATAATCTCGTAATATTATTATTTATTTATGGAACCAGTAACACTAACAGCGGTAGGAACTGCGATCGCGACTATAGTTTTAACTAAGGCTTTAGAAAAAACAGGCGAAAAGCTGGGGGAAGCAGCATTAGAAAAAAGTAACGAGTTAATCGCAAAGCTACGCCAGAAAAATAAACTGCCCTTGTTAGCGAATACGTCACAGGAAAACGCACAGGAACGGTTAGATTATGGTCAAGCGGTGTTGGAGTTGAAAGCCGCAGCCGATACAGATACCGAAATTGCCCAATCAGTGTGGGAAGTAGAAGCAACAGTTAATCAAGATGAATCCCCCAAGGCTGAGGAAATTCAAAAATTAGCCGCAGAAATTCAAGCGCAACCAGCAATTGTTAATAACTTTGCCAAGTTAGCAGAAAGTATCCAAGCTGAAAAAGGGGCAATGGTTGCCCAACAAATCACAATTCGGGAACAGCACAACACATACAACTGACTACAGTCGCCCGAACAGGAACGGGTAAAGTCAAAGCCTGAAATACCGCAAAATTTACCCTTGAGTGGGGTAGTCAAATTTGTCGGACGTGATGAAGAACTGGAAGAACTCCACAAACTATTGCAGGAAAACAACCAAGTAGCCATTGCGGCTATTTTGGGAATGGGTGGACTGGGTAAAACAGAACTCGCCTTGCAATATGCCATGACTCAGCGCGAAAACTACCAAGGTGGACTGTGCTGGTTACAGGCGAAAGTTGAGGATTTTGGCGTTCAAGTGGTGCGGTTTGCCAGAACTCAGCTTGATTTAAAGCCACCAGAAGAATTTGATTTACCTGCACAAGTACAATACTGCTGGCGGAATTGGCGTGAGGGTAATGTGCTGGTGGTGGTGGATGATGTTACAGATTACCAGCAAATCAGACCTTACCTACAGGGCGCATCTTCCAGATTTAAAGTGTTGATGACTACCCGCAAAAAGTTGGGTGTAGCTATCAAGCAATTATCTTTGGATGTATTACAACCAGATGCAGCCTTGGAGTTGTTACGGTCTTTGCTAGCAGAAACACCAGGGCGAATTGAGAGAGAATTAGATGTAGCAAAACAGTTGTGTGCATGGCTGGGGTATTTGCCTTTAGGTTTGGAGTTGGTGGGGCGATATCTGGCGCGGAAACCGGATTTGTCCCTATGGGAAATGATGCAGCGTTTGGAGAAAAAGCGATTAGAACAACCTGCACTTGTAAAACCAGAAGCAGATATGACAGCACAAAGGGGAGTGCAAGCCGCCTTTGAGTTGAGTTGGCAGGAATTAGCAGAGGATGACAAACAATTAGGCTGTATACTCAGTTTATTTGCCGCCGCACCCATACCCTGGAACTTAGTAGAACAGTGCTTCACAGATAAAGATGAGGATGAGTTAGAAGACATTCGGGATGATAAATTATTGAATCTGCATTTACTCCAGCGCAAAGAAGAGGGAATCTATCAACTACATCCCTTACTGCGGGAATTTTTCCAATCTAAGTTTACAAGTTTAGAGCAAGTAGAGGAATTTAAGCGATCGTTTTGTCAGGTAATGGTAGCAGTTGCTAAAGAAATTCCTGAGACTCCTACACTTGAAAAAATTAACGCTGTTTCTCTTGCAATACCACACATAGCTGAAGTAGCAAATAATCTGATTGAATATGTCAGTGATGAAGATTTAATTAAGCATTTCCTCGGCTTAGGCAGATTTTATGAAGGACAAGGGTTATATACTACCCCTGTTAAGGTGTACCAATAATGTACTAGCCAGAAGTCCCATTCTTACGTTCTACCTCTAATCGCAGAACCTAAATTTTTAACGCAAGCATTATTTTTTGCCTTCAATTTTTAATGGATGCGGTGCTGAAACCCCTATAAATCGTCAGTACAAATGTTCACCTTAACAGGGGTAGGGTTATATACCCAAGCCGAACCTTGGAATCAACAGTGTTTATCAACAGTACAAAACCGCTTGGGAGATAATCATCCCTCAGTCGCCACCAGCCTCAACAACTTGGCATTACTCTACTATTCCCAAGGAAAATACGACCAAGCCGAACCCCTGTGTATCCAAGCTTTAGAACTCAGACAACGCCTGCTGGGAGACAATCATCTCGATGTTGCCCAAAGCCTCAACAACTTGGCATATCTCTACTACTCTCAAGGAAAGTACGACCAAGCAGAACCCTTGTATCTTCAAGCTTTAGAACTCCATAAACGCCTGCTGGGAGACAATCATCCCTCAGTCGCCACTAGCCTTAACAACTTGGCTGGACTCTACGAATCCCAAGGAAAGTACGACCAAGCCGCACCCCTGTGTATCCAAGCTTTAGAACTCAGACAACGCCTGCTGGGAGACAATCATCCCGATGTCGCCACCAGCCTCAACAACTTGGCATTACTCTACACTTACCAAGGAAAGTACGACCAAGCCGCACCCCTTTTACTCCAAGCTTTAGAACTCAAACAACGCCTGCTGGGAGACAATCATCCCTCAGTCGCCACCAGCCTCAACAACTTGGCATATCTCTACAATTCCCAAGGAAAGTACGACCAAGCCTAGGCTGTTGACTCTGTGCCTTTTGACATGGTAAAAGTTCATGCACTTTTAATGTCGTCACAATCCCCTGAAAACAACGTTTTTCGTTTTGATAGTGTGGATTGACCAAAAACTTCAGATAGCCATGCTTCAACGTCTGAAAAACTAATTGTTTCAAGTGCGTTTTTAATCAAAGCTGTCGTCAGATTCATAGTAGATAAACAGATGGTTAGCAGCATCTGACCCATTTCTTTAAATGGACAGCGCGCGGAAAATTGCTTATATTTTCCAAACAATGACTCAATCACATCAGAAGTAGCTAAAAAAGTAGATTGGTTTTTAATTTTTCGGCATTGAACAGACAAATAACCCAAAATACTTTGTTGAAGTTTCTGGAGAGAATTATCATCAAATATAACTTTATTTTGTTCAAAAAAATCGAGAGTTTTATGACTAATTCCTGATTGTTTGAGTTGAGTTTCAACACCTCGTGTGAGTGACACCATTTGGTTCCATTGAATTAGGTCTGATTCGTAGTCAACTAACCATCCCAATTTATCTACTATTTTCTGAGTAATCAGCGAAGGGTCAGAATCTGGCATTAATTTAATTAAAGTGTCTGGAGAAGAATTTAGTAATTTAATCCCCCAATTTGTCAACCTTTCTACATTAAAAAAACGACATTGAGAACGTTGTGTTGGAGGAGATAAAAATGATAAATCTGTTTGTTGTAATTTTTGTCTGCTGATATTACATTTTTGAATAAATGACTGATATCTCTCATCCGAATCTAGCTGGTATTTTAAAAGTAAAGCCATTGCATGAGTCACATCATGGGTATAGATAATATCTGGGTGATTTTGCTGGTATAGCTTGATTCCACGAGCTAGGTCGCTACCATTGTCCGCTACTATTTGTACTGGTACGCCGACTTTTTGACTGATTTTTTCTAGTTTTGATTCTATAATCTCTCCTTTCGTAGAATCCATAATTTCTAATCCGAAAATTTTCACGTCTTCATGCGCCAACCCTCTTTTCTGCTTCATCACATTTTCTTCAATATGCTGCTGTGAAACGCCTAAAATTACCAACGCTTTTTGTTTCCCTAATTCTAATGTCAAATCGACAATAAATATCCAATCATCACGATATTCTTTCTCTTTTGTCAATTCATATATTCCAATCCGAGCCAACCACTTTCTCACACAACTGAAACTTGGAGTTGCCTGCTCTTCATAATTATTAAACAACTCAAATACTTTTTCTACTCCTCTAAAACTGATACCACATTCAATTAAAAGTAAGAGTGCTTGCTGAATTATTTTGGCATCATAATGATGACCCTTCACATTTAATTCCATAGCTTCTATGATTTCTGCTTCGACTTGAATTTCCTCTTTTTTTCGTCTAAATCTCCTTCAATGTTTAACTCTTTTAGTTTTGACTCTGCCATCAACGCGCGATTTTTCCATTCTTCTCTTGAATCTAATAGATCTCTAACCTTGATTTCTAAGGCTCTAATCTTTTTTTGTTTTAATAGTGCTTTTTCTTTCCAGTTATCTCGACCTTTCTGAAACAAACGTGCTAATCTACTAACTGGGCTTTTAAACTCCTGCATGGGCTTTGAATGTGCTAAGTATTAACGACACTATTATTGTATGAAGCAATGGTGCCTTAAAACCAACAAAGTCAACAGCCTAGACCAAGCCGAACCTCTGTATCTCCAAGCTTTAGAACTCAGACAACGCCTGCTGGGAGATAATCATCTCCTTGTCGCCACCAGCTTCAACAACTTGGCATATCTCTACAATTCCCAAGGAAAGTACGACCAAGCCGAACCCCTGTATCTCCAAGCTTTGACTATTTTGGAGCGAATTTTAGGGGCGAATCATCCTAATACTGTGGCTGTGCGTGAGAATTTAGCAAATTTACGCGATTCTCGTGGGTAATATGCTATTTTTCGGAACCAGATTGATTGTGAATCCCTAACTTCTCAACTAATGTGGCACTGGCTTGATTTAGTCCCAGCAATTTCACATCTGCACCATTACGACGGAATTTCCAGACAATACGATCTAGTGTGGCTACTGCTCCTTGATCCCACAAATGAGCATTGCTTAAATCAATCGTGACGCGATCGACTACTTCCCCAAAGTCAAAGGATTCTAAAAATTCTTCCTTGGATAAAAAGAAAATTTGTCCACTCACTTTATGAACCTATCCCACTAATATCAGCAATGTGATAATCTGCTGTTAATGACGGTAAATTGTATCAGGGTATGGCTGGGAGATTTGAAGGGTTAAGTGATCTGGAGTGGAAGCTGTTTGAAGATATATTCCCCAAGAAACCAGAAAAGAGAGGACGGGGAATGCCTCATGCACCATTTCGTCATGTACTTAACACGTTATTGTGTATATTGATAACAGGATGCCGTTGGTGCGATACTCCTACTGGAGAAATCTGGGCATCAAAAAGTGCAGCGCACAGATGGTTACAACGTTGGGAAACCGACGGAACTTTGGAAAGTTTGCAAGCAAGGATACTAGGGATTGCAGAGGAAAGAGGACTGATCAACTGGGATTACGGTGCTGTTGATGGGTCTTTTTCCCCCTGGAAAAGGTGGGGGTGAAGGCGTTAAGTACGGTCATAAAGGTAAGGGAATTTTAATACATACCTTGACTGATGGTAATGGTATGCCCTTGGCTAATCGCACAACTCCAGCCAACGGTAGTGAAAGAGATCAAGTGATACCACTGTTAGATAGTGTCAAAGTCAAAACGAATAAACCCGGTAGGCCTCGTAAACGAGTTAAAGTCCTTGCTGCTGACAAAGGCTATGATTCCAAGGACAAACGCGCTGCCTTGCGTAAACGTGGAATCAGACCTCAATTGCCCAAGCGTGTTTGGAAGAATAGAAAAAATCGAGGTAGACCAATTAAAATTTCTGTTCCGCGCTTTCAGCAAGAACGTTGTTTCGCCTGGTATCAAAGAAAATATCGCCGTCTTGTTGTTCGATGGGAACGAATTAGAGCTTGTTTCAATGCTTTTCTCTCCCTTGCCACAATTCATATCTGGATTAATAAAATTTTATTAGTGGGATAGATTCATAGATACGGTGGCTGCCATCATCACTTAATACTTTATCCACAAACACCAATTTGGCGATTTTTCGGCTAAAAAACACCGTACTCATAACTATTCCCATTGCCACACCCAGGGCAAAATTGCGTGTAAAAATCGTCACAAACATGGTTGTTAACATGACGAGGGTTTCACTTTGGGGAATCCGGGGAATATCTTTAAAGGATGACCAGCGAAATGTGCCAATGGACACCATAATCATAATGGCAACGAGGGCAGCCATCGGCATTTGTCTGACCCAATCTTGCAAGGCTAAAATCGCAAACAGCAAGAAAATTCCTGCACACAGGGTTGATAAGCGTCCTCGACCCCCCGATTGCACATTAATTACCGATTGTCCAATCATCCCGCAACCAGCCATCCCGCCAAAAAAAGCGGTGACAATATTAGCGATACCTTGACCTTTAGCTTCTTGATTTTTATCACTGGGGGTATCGGTGAGTTCATCCACCAAGGAAGCGGTGAGGAAGGAAGCTAATAAACCAACAATCGCTAAGGTCAAAGAATAGGGCAAAATAATCTGTAAAGTCTCCCAGGTGAAGGGAACTTGTGGTAACGCAAATACAGGGGGTGCGGTGGGTAATTTCCCCATATCCCCAACGGTAGGGACTTTTAATTTTAATGCGATCGCTGCGATCGTCATAACTGCTAAAGTGACTAAGGGGGAAGGAACCGCTTTCGTAAACCGGGGCAGAATGTAAATAATTGCCAAAGATATAGCAGTTAAAATATATACTAAGGGGGGTTTGCCAATTAGTTGGGGCAACTGCGCCAGAAAAATCAACACAGCCAAAGCGTTGATGTATCCTAACATTACGGCTCTGGGGACATATTTCATCTGCCGACCCAGTTTCAAGATACCAAATAATACCTGGATTATCCCCGTGAGGAAAGTAGCAGCAAGCAGGTATTGCAAACCATGCAGCTTCACTAAATCAATCATCAACAAAGCCATTGCACCAGTAGCAGCCGAAATTGCCCCCGGTCTACCCCCAAAAAATGCGGTCATCACAGCGATAATAAAAGAGGTATATAGTCCCACTTTAGGGTCAACCCCAGCAATAATTGAGAAGGCGATCGCTTCTGGAATCAAAGCCAGTCCTACCACTGCCCCAGCCATAATGTCTTGCCGAGTGTTAAAAAACCACTCTCGTCTCAGAATTGTCCCTTTCAAGTTTCCTCCTAGTTATCTTGATGCCAATAAAATTGCCTGTGCGTAATTCACACTTTAAATAGCCCAACCGCTAAGTATAATTCAGTAATTAATCATTCCTAGTAGTCCACCAAAGCAACTTTAATCAAGCAAGATGTCGAAGTTAGAGTTTGTTAACGACATCTGCTTTAATGAAGGGTAGATTATAGAGTTTCTTAACTGAAGAGAAAGGTGAGAAATCAAAGTCTTTGCCCCCGTGGACAAAAAGTATCCTGTGGGTAGCCACTGCTTCCTTCATTTCTAGAGAAGGATTCCACATCATCGTAGAGAGTGTACTATCATGCCTTACAGAATGTCCCGTCGTGCCTACGCAGAAACATTTGGCCCCACAGTCGGAGATAAAATTAGACTCGCAGACACCGAACTATTTATCGAAGTCGATCGCGATTTTACAACTTACGGCGATGAGGTAAAATTCGGTGGTGGTAAGGTTATCCGTGATGGCATGGGACAATCCCCAATCTCCAATGCTGATGGTGCTGTGGATACTGTAATTACCAATGCTGTCATTCTTGATTGGTGGGGTGTTGTTAAGGCTGATATTGGGATAAAGGACGGCAAAATATTTAAAATTGGCAAAGCTGGAAATCCCTACATTCAGGACAATATAGATATTATTATTGGACCCGGTACCGAAGCGATCGCAGGTGAAGGGATGATTCTCACTGCTGGGGGTATAGATTCCCACATCCATTTTATCTGTCCGCAGCAAATTGAAGTAGCGATCGCATCAGGAATTACAACTATGATTGGTGGGGGTACGGGGCCAGCGACTGGAACAAATGCAACAACATGTACACCAGGCCCCTGGAATATTTACCGAATGCTGCAAGCGGCTGACGCTTTTCCTGTGAATTTAGGCTTCTTAGGTAAAGGTAATACCAGCCAGCCCCAGGGTCTAATTGAACAAATTCATTCCGGAGCAATAGGACTAAAACTGCATGAGGATTGGGGAACGACTCCAGCAACAATTGATACTTGTTTAAGTGTTGCCGATGATTACGATGTCCAGGTTGCCATACATACCGACACCCTCAACGAAGCCGGATTTGTTGAAGATACCATTGCTGCCTTCAAAAATCGTGTGATTCATACCTACCATACTGAAGGTGCAGGGGGAGGACACGCACCAGATATTATCAAAGTTTGCCAAGAAGCAAATGTTTTACCATCATCAACTAATCCCACTCGTCCTTACACAGTAAATACCCTTGATGAACACTTGGATATGTTGATGGTATGTCATCATCTTGATGCAGATATCCCCGAAGATGTGGCTTTTGCTGAGTCGCGCATCCGTCGGGAAACCATTGCTGCTGAGGATATTTTGCATGATTTGGGTGCGTTTAGCATGATTTCCTCCGACTCACAGGCGATGGGACGGGTAGGAGAGGTAATAATTCGTACTTGGCAGACTGCCCATAAAATGAAAGTCCAACGGGGAAATCTGTCCTCAAGCTCTGTAATTTCGGGAGCAGAACTCAGGGCAGATAATTTTCGGGCACAAAGATACGTTGCTAAATATACAATCAATCCAGCGATCGCCCATGGAATTGCTGATTATGTAGGTTCGGTGGAAGAAGGAAAACTAGCAGATTTGTGTTTGTGGAAGCCTGCTTTTTTTGGCGTAAAACCAGAGATGGTGATTAAAGGAGGTTTTATTGCTTGGGCACAAATGGGTGATGCCAATGCAAGTATACCTACACCGCAACCTGTACATATGCGATCGATGTTTGGTAGTTTTGCAGGTGCAAGACATGCAACTTCACTGACGTTTGTTTCCAAAGCTGCTTTAAAGCGGGAAATTCCGGAAAAATTGGGTTTAAAAAAACAAGCTGTGGCTGTGTCCGGAATCCGTAAATTGAGTAAGCGAGATATGAAATTAAATGATGCGATGCCACGTATTGAAGTTGATGCGGAGACTTATGAAGTACGTGCAGATGGGGAATTATTGACTTGCGAACCTGCGACAATTTTGCCAATGGCGCAAAGGTACTTTTTATTTTGAGGATATGTATATCTCGTCTACTTAATCAGAGATTTTATATTTGGAAATTTATATTTAGAATCTCTTGATTTTGAAGTGCGTTAGCAGGATAAATAGTAACGCACATTCAGACTCTAAATTATCGCACAAATACTTATAAAATTTGTTAATTTCAGTAATGCGAATACAATATACTGAAAATTGCGATCGCGATGATTCAGTGCCGCAAAAATCTACTTACTGCAACTTGATACAACCATCTTTGATTTCAATTTTGGAATCATCTTTGATTTCAATTTTTCCGCAAGATGTCTCAATTACAGCGACTTTACCACTACCTTGTATAGTTGCTGCTCCAGTAGTACTACCGTTGAATATGACTTCTTTGGCAGAGCCATCCATTTGGACTTTCATGACATGCTTTTGAGAATCTTTATTGTAGTATTTGATATAAACGGAAGCTAAAGAAACACTGGAAAAGCAAAATGTCGGAATAGTAGCCAATGTCACGAGAAAAAGAGCTTTTTTCATAGTTTTTTTGAGGGTATTAATGAATTTTAGGAAACCTTAAGAACAGTATAAATAATTAGAATTTACCCAACCTTTCAATCCAGTAACTCTATTATTTGGACCAGATATAACCCGTACATAAAACCAATTTCCCCGTGCTTGGATAGGAACAACTTGATTTCCATTATTTAAACCCGCTCTCGATTTGCCATTAGGGCTAAAACGCAATGCTAACTGTCCTGTTTGAATCCCCGTCACAGTACAAATAGGTGTGGCGCTGGCAGATGGTGTTTGCAAAAATAATCCAGGTGCGATTGCTAAAGTTAGAAATGTACCAAAAAATGCGATTTGTTTCGAGATAGGATTCATGATGGGTTATAAGTTTTGAATTTACAAAGTTTTAAAAGTTTTTTCGTCAATGTGGTTTATCAATATCTACTTTTTACTCCGGAAAAAGAATAATTAACCTGAGTGCTTATACGTAAATAAATTGCTGTCAACTCAACTTGAAATCTACACAAAGTTGATCGCAATTTTCAAAGCTACGCTGATAAGGTAAAATGGAGAATTATTGCTTTGGGGTGCGGAAGCGTAATACCGGAGCGTCAACGCACTGAAACCTAGAAACCTAAAGACAATGTGCGGAAAGATTAGCATAGCAATTACGCGCTGCTGGCATTGAACCCGAAGTCTGAATGTTTTCATGCCAGAGTGTAAATCTTTTTAGAAAAGTATCTAAAGTAGATTTGCTACAGCTGTGGAGAATTTTTCATAAGTTGCTACTCCAACAATGGTTTCCATCAAAGTTCCATCTTTGTAGATCATTACTGCTGGAATACTGCGGATACCCAACCTTTTAGCAAGGGTTTTACTTTGATCAAGGTCTACTTTTGCTACTTTAGCACTACCTGAATATTCTTGAGCTAATTTATCCATTAAAGGAGCAATCATTTTACAAGGACCGCACCAAGTTGCTGTAAAGTCAAATACAAGCACTCCACTGTCAGGTGTCAAGAGTGAGTCAAATTCTTCTTCTTGAATATATTCAACTGTTTGCATGAGAGATTTCCGTTATTTTTTATTGATGCTGATATTGATTCTGATTGGTGATTCAGACAAAATTTAGTACAAAGCTTCTTCTTGATAGGTTTTAATTATGCAATTAGGCGTTGCTGAATTGATGAGTGAATCTCAAGTCAAGACGCTATATGTAAATTTTCCATTAACGCCACAAACCTTAACAATATTATCATTTATTGAGTTGATATAATTATGAAAAATTAGAAATGCGATAACTTCGTTGAGCTAGCCTGCGGCAATGCTATGCATACGCTAACCCACTCCACAAAAAAACTTATAAAATAAATTCGATAACTAGCTCATCCAAGGTGGCTTTGCCAATGTTAAGCTGCAAAGATCGCACTTCCCTAAAAGCCTCAAAATCGAAGTGCGATCGCATCTCACAAAACCCTCAAACCAAATGCGATCGGAAAAAGTTAAGATAAAAAGAGTAAAACCCTAAATTGAACACAACAGTATGCTGCCTATAAACAAAAAAATTGTAACTGATGAAGCCATGCGTCCAGTTGCAGTTTTGATTGATTATCAAGATTGGCAAAGGATTGAGGAAATATTACAAACCTATCAACAAGCTAATCTTGATTTAAATAGATTTGCAGGTACAATCAATCTTACTCAAGACCCTTTAGAATATCAGCAACAAATTAGGGATGAATGGAGTTGAGCAGTCTTGATTTTACTCGACACAAATATAGTTTTATATTTATTGGGTGGTAGGTTAGCGAATCCTCTACCAGTAGGACAATATTTTGCTTCAATAATTACTGAGATTGAATTGCTATCTTATTCTGGTCTCAGTTCAGAGGAAGAAAGACAAATTATTAATTTTTTAGATTGTATTACACTCATTGGAATTGATAATAATATCAAAAATTTAACGATCGCACTGCGAAAACAATACAGACTAAGACTTCCTGATACAATCATTGCTGCAACTGCACAATCTGTAGATGCAATTTTGTTTACAACTGATATTAAATTAACTAATTTAACAGAAATTAATACTCAATCTGTGAAAACTTTATAACAGATGTGATGACTGTGGAAAGCCACGCGATCGCATAACTCCACAAATCCACAAAAAGCGATCGCAATTTGAAAAATAAGCATATGATACTATTCTTAAAATTACAATAAGTTTTGGTTATCCATTTTTTTAATTTTAACGCTTCTTCGAGGAAGATACATAAAAGGAAATTCTGTAATAGCTATAACTAAAGGTACAAGTAATAATAATACTAAGTTAACTATTTTTAAAATTGATTGATTTGTTCTCAGTTCTCGTAATGCATTATTTCTAGAAATAATTAATACTCCCCAACGACGAGTGTTACCAGGTAAATGACTAAAACCAGGTATAAAGGTAATGGGACTAGCAGTAGTGTATATTGCGACCAGATCATCTACTTCTTTGTCTGATATAGAAGGTGTAAAAATATAATTTTGTTTGTTTAAGAAAGCTATAAAAATTGCTCTTATTTTACTCCCATAATTCTCCTCCTCAATGCTACGACCTATTCGCTTATAGTTTGGATGAGTAAGTATAATTCCGTTCTCATCAATCAATAATGAAGAAGTAGAAAATGAATTGGTAGAATTATCTTGTGTTAATAAAGAAGATAAATCAGTTTGTATGCTCAAAACATACTGAAGTTGAGGAAGAGGTTGAATTTCAGTATTCTTTACAGAATCTAAATTATAAATAGGAACACTTACAACTAGATCAAACTGCTTGATAAAACTACTTTGATTAATATTATTATCTGAATAAACTTGAGTAATGCAGTGTTCGGGTGCTATACTTTTGGGTTTTGTGCTTAATAAGTTTTCTATTGGTATCACTAATTTTTTATTTTCGCATGTACTGGCAATAACATTATATTTATTCTCTAAATTTTTATGAGATGATTCTATCTTAATTAATTGAATACATTTAGTTTTTCCTGGTAATCTTTGCGATAGTTTTTGTAAATAATCTCTCGATTTTTGTTTACTATATTTTGTTTTGAAGGCATCATTATCACTGGCAATTATCATTTTATTCTGTAAGCTTTTAATAAAGTTTTTTATTTCATCTCTTTTCCTAAACCCTAGTTCTTCAGTGTATTGACGAGCAGAGTAACTTAATACTCTGTCAGCTATTTCGCTTGTTGTTATTGATATGATTAATGTAACTATTAGTAAAAACGAACCAATAAATATGTTGACTCTTGCTCGATTTCTAGCATCAGTTAGTGTGGAGTTAGCTTCAGAGAGTATTTGGCTTTCTTCTTGTTTTACTTTTAAAGCCTTTTGTATTTCTTGTTTGTCACATTCTTGACTATGTCTTAAAAACTGATCATCTATATTACTTAAGCTTTTATCAGTTGCCCAGTCCAATGCTTCTTGTAAAGCTTTCCCTCGTAAAAGTCTTGATTCATCTCTGCAATCTGATATTAACCAAGCTGTTATCGCCTCAGCATATGGTCTTAAATTAGCGAGTGACTTATCTATCCAAGTTTGATTAAAAACATACTCATATATTTTATTATAAATTATTAATTTACCCCGTATTGTAACTACTAATCCAGAGAGTCGTAATTCAAGCTGATCTAAATTTTCATTTGTAAATATTTCTATTTTTTGTAAAACTTTTTGATAGAGTCCTAATATTCTACTTATATGCTGTTCATCGCGAATAATTCTTTCCTTAATTGTTCTTAAATGTTCGGGTTCATCCTGTGACTCCCAATTATCAATAACGTATCTTTGTACTAACTCTTCAACCCCCTGAATTTCCATCCCCACAGGAATTAAACTACAAATTTTCTGGGTCAAAAATGGTTGCCCACCAGTCCAAGCTAAAATCTCTTTTAATACTGATTCTGGATTACTAACTTTTCCTGATAATCCTTGAATTAATGGCTCAATCTCATCCATTTGAAAACCATTTAATTCAATTGCTCGACCAATATTAAAAGGAGTACGACTTTTATCTTTAATCAAAATTGAAGGTGTTGCAACTCCCAATAATGCAAAAGTAAGACGCTTATATATTTGCTTATCAGAACGTTTGTTATAGCAGTAACGAATCCAAGCAAAAAAATCATCACTGGAAAAATTCAAACTCAGAACACTATCAATTTCATCCACAAAAATTATAACTTGTTGAGAAATTTCCACTAGTAAAATATCTTCTATAAATTCACCCAATCGCTGCACTGGAGAAAGATGATCTCTTTCCCTCCACCAACCGCGTAAATTAAACTTGCCTGCAAGCTCAAAACGACTTACCAAACTCCGCACAATACCCGCATACCATTGTTCTGGACTCAGATGCTGACTACCAATACTCGTTAAATCGATCGCAGCACAAGCAATACCATCATCTTGCAATCGCTTCATTGTCTGTACTCGCAAACTCGATTTGCCCATCTGTCGGGAATTCAACACATAACAAAAATCCCCAGCTTTCAAGGCTGCATACAAATCATCATCAGCTTGACGCTTCACATAACTGGGAGCATCAACAGGTAAACTTCCACCAACTTGATATTCATAAGCTGGGTTTGCTGGATTCATTCCCTAACCTCCAGATGACACGACTTTGCTGATGGGATAAGTGACGCTATGCTATAAGCGATCGCGAAAATATTGACGGTACAAATCGCAACGTGGTGTAACATCGTTACCTTGGAGATGTACTAAACCCATACTCAGCAATTGAAAGCATTGTATCGAATCCAACCTGATTGGTGTTATCGTTGTCACAACTTTTCTAAAAGCAGTGGCTAAATCTGGACGCTGTTCGAGGTTCCACAAATGACGACGCAAATGGTCTCCGTAAAGTCCTGCTTCGGTTGGTGATGTTTGTAAAATTTCTTTGAGGGTATTATCTCGTCGAGCAATGCGATACATGGCAACCCTCACTAAAAATGGATGTCCTCCTACCATTGCCATTAATTGTTCAACTTCGGTATGACTCCAGTTAAGTCCATGTCGTTGTGCTAAATCCTGTACTTGTTCTGGGTTCAATTCTGGTAATTCAATTGGTAAACCCACATTAAATGGCGATTGATTGATATTCATGGGAATATAAACTTCGCTGGAATGTACCACTACCAACCGCAGTTTTTTCCAAATATCCCGGTTTTTGCCGTCTTCATGCCAAGCACGCAACAATCCAAAAAAATCAGCCGCAATTTCGGGATGTTGAAAGACTAAATCGACTTCATCCAAACCTAAAACTAGGGGTTGATTGATTTCCGTTAATAAATATTCTTCAAAATAAGCGGTGCAATTATCTTTGCTACCAAAAATCTCATCCCAATAATCTGCTAATTTATTGCTTAATCTCAACCTGCGTCCAATACTGGCAGAAAACCACCGCAAAAATTGGTCTAAATCTGTAAAAACCTTGCCATCAGCTAATTGAAAACTCAAAGGAACAGTTAGACAACCATTTTTGGAAGCATGGTAAAGAATCCTTGCCATCAGGGAGGTTTTACCCATTTGTCGAGGTGCTTTAATGCGAATCAAAGAACCCGGTTTTATAATTGCCTCAAAACAGCGTTCCTCAATGCGATCGCGATTGACATAAAATGGTGAAGCTAAATCAACCTGCCCCTCTGGTAATTCTGGTTCGGCAACGGGTAACGGTGGATTCTCTAAGCTCTCGACAACTTGCTGTGCTGCAATTGATTCTTCTGTAGGAGCAAGATATATCCTATCCTGACTTTCCTCAGCTAGCAGTGTCAAAACTTCTTGTAAAATCTTATTCGTATCAGCAGAAGATTTCCATTCACGTTGTTGAATTTGATTTAAATAACCCCGTAAATCGTAATTTAATGGCGCAGTTAGGGGAAAATTAACGCGAATAGGTAAAATCCCAGGTTTCCTTTCGGGACGTAAATCTTGTAATTGCTTTGCCCGTCGCACTTCTTCCGTCACCATTTCGCTAGTTGCTGATTGTGGCGACAAAAGTAAGAGAAAATAATCGCAACTTTCCAATTCTCTATCTATACGTTGTCCCCAATTTTCCCCCAAACGAATACTTTCCCCTGCCATAAAAACTTGGTGTCCAGCATTTTTAATCCTTTCATAGAAATTCTGTGCCAAACTTAAATCAGGGTCTTCACTGCGATAACTAATAAAAACCCTTTTAATCTCGCTGTTGGCAAGTGGTGGGACAACAGGCGCAATATTGATAAACCGAGAAAAATTAGACCATTGTTTACTAATAGTCGATAGGGGGACGGCTAATGCACCCTGTGTATTATCGTAAGCTGCGATCGCGCCAATGACTTGCTGAGTTTCGGCATCAAATACAGGTGAACCACTGTAACCTCCTTGAACCTGTTGCGAATTTGCTTTGACTCGCAACCGCAACATTGGTAAATTATTAAATTCCAACTGAGGATTAATGTCAGTGATAGTTCCATCAATCGACGCACCTTGGGGAAAATCTAAACGTCCATAACCAATGGACAAGAATCTATCCATGGGTTGAAATTCCACAGATAAAGGAACTGCATCACCTCGATAATTTGGTAACTTCAAAACCGCAAAATCATCACAATTTCGATTCCCCAAATAAACTAATTCCACACTTTCCCCATTCACCCGCACATTTTCCCAGCCACCAGTCTCCTCAACAACATGAGCGCAAGTTAATAAATATCCCTCCTGCGACACAAAAAAACCCGTACCCCTAACATCACCATCAGGAGTCGATATAGCCACAGTACAAGCTTTAACTAAATCCCAACTCATTTGATTTTAGATTTTGGATTTTGGATTTTAGATTTTGCAAAAATAAAGACTCTCCCAAGAAAATTCTTTGATATCTTTACTTCTCTGCATCTTTACGCAAAAGATTCCCTTAACTTTGTTCTTCTCCCTGTGAAACCTGCGGAACCGATAAACTGTTATTCTGGGGAGCCAAATTCCAAGTAATTTTCACCTTTAGCGAAGCCTGCCCGGTGGATTCCACCACATAAACCGAACCCTTAGCAGTAAAATTCACCCCAAACTCAACTTCCGCAAATGCTGGTTGAGATTCCTTCTGCAAAGCTTGAAAAGCCTGAGTAATTGGACGGCAACCACGTATAATCAAATCCTTAACAGCACCAAAACTACTATCAACTTTTTCTATAGGTATATCACCAGGAGAAGATACACGCCCAATTGGCATGTCAGGTACTTCCACAGCAACTAAAATAGTTTTGCCATCTCCTGTATCAAGTTCGATTAGTTTACGCGCCATGATTTAATTTGTCAGTGATTATTTTTATCAAATGCCAGTTATATCGTATATACAGTAACAAGATTCATGTATCCAAGCAAAGAATCACTCTGTAGCAGGAGGGTAATTTGCAAAACTGTACCAAAATAGTGATATAAATAAAACTTATTTATATTAATTTGATTTAAACCTATACATCCTAACTAAATGAATTCCCTGACATCTCACTCAGATAAAATACTTGTTGTCGATGATTCTCCAGATAATGTCTTTCTCATTAGAACGATTCTAGAGGAAGAAGGTTATCTAGTTAGCACCGCAGAAAATGGTGCTACAGCTTTAGCAAAAATTGCAGAATCTAGCTTTGATTTAGTCTTGCTAGATTTGATGATGCCGGGGATGGATGGTTATGAAGTTACTCGTCGTGTGCGTGAAAATAAGGAGTTGCGGTTTATGCCGATTCTGCTCATAACTGCTCACGATTCTCCTAATGTTGCCCAGGGATTAGATTTGGGTGCTGATGACTTTATTCGTAAGCCCGTTACAGTTGATGAATTGATGGCAAGAGTACGTTCTCTACTACGTCTAAAGCATAGTATTGATGAACGCGATGAAATTGCCAAGCAGCGTGAAGATTTTGTCTCCCGTCTTACCCATGACTTACGCACACCATTAGTCGCAGCAGAAAGGATGCTGGAACTATTACAACAAGGTGCTTTAGGGGAACTTTCGCCGCAAATGAGTGAGATTATTACTATTATGGGGCGGAGTAATACAAACCTGCTGGCAATGGTAAATACTCTATTAGAAGTTTACCGTTTTGAAGCTGGACGCAAAACTTTAGCTTTTCAACCTGTGAATCTCTACCAACTATTGCAAGAAGTCGCCGGAGAGTTGACTCCTTTAGCACAGGCAAAAGGACTAGCGATACATTCAGAATTGCATGGGGAAAAAAATTCATGTATGGTAAACTGCGATCGCTTGGAACTTCACCGTCTATTTACTAATTTAATTGGTAATGCGATCAAATTTACCGATAAAGGTACAGTAACTATTCACATAACTCCTACAAAAAATAGCGATGAATTTGTGAGGATAGAGATTGAAGATACGGGCATGGGTATTTCTCTCGAAGAACAAGCTGATTTATTTGAAAGATTTCGTCAAGGGAGTCATAAGCGTCAGGGAAGTGGTTTAGGGTTATATCTTTCCCGTCGTATTGTTGAAGCACATCAGGGTAAAATTCAAGTGCAATCTGAGTTTGGTAAAGGGAGTAAATTTATAATTGATTTACCAGTTAAGCAATAATTAATTGCTGGAATTATGAGTGTAAAATTTTCATTTCCAAATTTTTGAAATTTAGCTTTTGAATTTTAAGTTCTCAAATTTAACTTTTTAATCTAAGTTTCGGGCATTGTATAATTGCGGGATGATTTTGGAATTGGCATACAAATCATCATGTTTTTGCTGCGTCTCTGCCTTTCCAAGTCATAACATGTCCGGTTGAATGCTTATTATTAAGACTGACACGGAGACTTAAAGACGCGGGGACGTGGAGAAATTTTAATTGTAAGTGATTAACTGAATATGATATCAGTCTCAATAATTTTCTTATTCATTGATGCCAAATTTTGATTCCCTATTGTCATATTATTTCAATATAATCAAAATTGTAGAATATGTAGTAATACCATGCTATCTCAAATATTCATTAGCGACCTACCTAGTAAGCAGCGTCAATATTTCCGTACAGGAACAACTAAAAATATTGATTACCGTATTGCCCAACTTCAAACTCTCAAACAAGTTGTAATTGAGCATGAAAGTGCAATTATTGAAGCATTAAAAGCTGATTTAAACAAACCGGAATTTGAAGCTTATGCTTCAGAATTCTCCTTTGTAATTAAGGAAATTAATTATGCAATAAAAAATATTAAAAATTGGGTAAAAGCTAAGAAAGCATCAATTCCTTTTATTCTCTTACCTGCATCCGCACAAATAATTCCCGAGCCTCTAGGAGTTGCTTTAATTATTGGGCCTTGGAATTATCCTTTCCAACTAATCTTAACACCATTAATTGGTGCGATCGCATCTGGGAATTGTGCAGTAATCAAACCGTCTGAATTTGCTCCACATACCTCTCATTTAATCACAGAAATCATTTCTAAAAACTTTCCTCAAGAATATATATCAGTAGTTGAAGGAGATGTTGAAATTAGCAAACAATTACTCCAAGAGAAATTTGATCATATCTTTTTTACAGGTAGTACAGCTACAGGTAAAATTATCATGGCAGCAGCCGCAAAAAACTTAACACCTGTGACTTTAGAATTAGGCGGGAAAAGTCCTTGTATTGTCGATAAAGAGATTAATTTAGAAGTTACAGCACGTCGAATTGCTTGGGGGAAATTTTATAATGCGGGACAAAGTTGTATTGCTCCAGATTATATTTTAATTAACAAAGATATTAAAGAAGAATTCTTAAAAAATATCGAAAAATGTATTCAAGAATTTTATGGAGACAACCCCAAAAATAGCCCAGATTATGCTCGGATAATTAATCAAAGACAATTTTCGAGAGCTGCTAATTTATTACAAGGTGATATTCGCATTGGCGGTGAAATAAATGCTGATGAACTCTACATATCCCCAACAGTAATTGATAACGTTACTTGGGAAGATACAATTATGCAGGATGAAATTTTTGCTCCGATTCTATCTATAGTTGAATACATAGATATTAATGAGGTGATAGATAAAATTAATTTGCTCCCTAAACCATTAGCCTTATATATATTCTCGAACAATAAGAAATTTCAGCAAAAAATATTGTCTGAAACCTCCTCTGGAGGCGTGTGCATTAACGATGTTCTGAAACAATGGTTCACATCAACTTTAGCTTTTGGTGGTGTAGGTGATAGTGGTATTGGTAGCTATCACGGAAAAGCTAGTTTTGATACTTTTTCCCATTATAAATCTGTAGTTAACAGAAAATTTTTCTTGGATGCAAGCATATTATATGCTCCCTATGCAGGAAAGCTGAGTTTATTGAAAAAATTATTACGTTGGTAAATTTTATTCCTCTAGGAGGATGTTTTCAAATGTGGTGGTGTAGTTTAAAAAACTCTAAGGTAGTAGTTTTGAGATCAGGCTTTTGGGACTATAATACTAGAGAAAATCACCAAAGCGATCGCACATCCAAATCAAATTAAAAGGAGTAGACTCTTTACTTCCTGTTTCTGGCAGTTTCTATGTCTATCTCCTCTACAAAACTTCTACTGTCTACCTCTTCACTCCCAAATCTAAATCCTCAATTATTACTTTATCGACACTATTTTGAGAATAATACTCTTCATTATTAAAATAGTAGTTGCTGTAGGGTTCATTTTTGGGAATAATGCCATTCACAACTTGTCCTAAAACATTTTGACCGGATTTTTCTAATAGTTCTTTCGCAAATCCAGCGTTAATAACATCAGCAACACCCGGACGAACTACAAATAAAAGACCATCTGCCATTTGCCCAAGACTAGCTGCGTCAGCCCCGACACTGAGAGATGGAGTGTCGAGAATTATAACATCGAAAATATCTCTAAATGAGTCAATTAATGTCCCCATACGTCTGGAATCGAGTAGAGAGCCGGGACTAGGGGGAACTAGCCCAGAGGGGAGAACGTATAAATGATCCATAACTTGGGTAATAGCCGATCGCATATCCGATTGCCCGACAATGACATTACTCAAGCCTTCGTTATTTGCTAAATCCCAGATTTGATGTTGAACGGGATGATGTAAATCACCATCTACTAGTAAAACACGACGTTCCATTTGAGCGATCGCCATTGCTAAGTTTGCAGCAACGGTTGATTTTCCTTCTTGAGGAACTGAACTTGTGACAACAATAACTTTAAGTTCTTTATCGGCACTGACATATTTAAGGTTTGCCCGCAGCATTCGATAAGCTTCACTTGCAGGCGATCGGGGCATATCCCGAACGACAAGTCTCGGAATAGATGGTTCCATCTCCTCGTTACCCTGGAAAAACGACGATTTGGGTTTGCTAAATGAAGGAATTACACCTAGTAAGGTGAATCCCATGACTTCCTTGGCTTCATCGATACTCTTAATATACTTATCGCGAGTTTCTAATAAGTATATAGTTGCGATCGCTGCCAATGACCCCAATAAGCCAGCACTCAGGTAATTGATGGCGGGAGATGAAAGTGGCACATCAGGAATTTCGGCTTTGCTGATAATTTGGGCATTACCCAAATTTTGATTCTCGGCAATGCGACTTTCTTGGAGTTTTTGCAACAACAAAGAATAAGTTGATTGAGCAGCCTGAACTTTACGTTCTAGCTCGCGTTGTCGTTGTTCTAACCTAGGTAAATTATCTAGTCTTTGTCGGTATTTTGTCTCTAAATCCGATAGTGTGGCTAATTGACTTGCTAATCCTAAACTTTGGGATTCTAATCTAACAATATCTCCTGAAAGCTGTTGTTTAAGTTCGCCAATTTGTAAGTTAGTATTAGCTTTCAGTTTTCGACCACTAGCAACCTGTGCCACTTTATTTTTGAGTAGATTTTTTAATCCATTAATTTTATTTTCTAATTTAATAATTTCTGGATGTGAATCTCGAAAAATTTCACGTTTCGACACCAATTCTGAATCTAGCTGCTGAATTTGCTTAGTAAGTTCTTTAATGTCATCAGATTGACTCAGTGAGGTTACCGTTACAGCTTGTGCTGATGACATTCCTAAGCGATTACGAATCGATTTCGACTGGCTCTTGACATCAGAAATTTTTGATTTAGTATCACCTATTTGTGTTTGCAATTGAGTTAGCATTTCCACTGACTTCGTCGCTTCCTCTTGCAAAGATACAATTTTATTTTTTTCCTTAAAATCACGTAATTCAGCTTCAGCTTTACGAACAACTAACTCTGCGCTTGGTACTTGTTTTTCTAGGAATTTACGTGCAGAACCAATAGCACTGCGATTATAAGCAATATTATGCTCTAAATACGCTGTCATCAGCGTGTTGACAACATCAGCAGATACTTTTGGATTAATATCATTATAAGAAACTTGTAAAACATCAGTTCCTCTAATATCTTTAACACTCAGTCTTTTCAGGAAATCGCGAGTTTTTATTGGTTCGCCTTTATTATCTTTTAAATTTAGCCGATCAATAGTTTTTCTGATAATTGGAAATGAACGTATAACTTCTGCTTCGGTATTTAAAGGATTTGTTTTTTGGTCTTGAACAAGAGGCTCTAACTTAGCAACTTCCGTACCTACACCAGTTAATGTTGAAATTGTATTTGTGCGCTGAAACTGTAATTTTCCCTCTGCTTGATAGGAGGGCTTTTTCATCGAAGAAACAACTAGTGAGATTAAAAAAATTGGCAAAAATACACTCAATGCTGGTATCCAACGTCGTTGAATAATATGCCAATACTTATCCAATGTAAATGATTCTTGATTTTCCATCTTTTTAATTTCCTTGTATTTTTCTTGGGAGAACTTCAGTTTAAACTAGCCATCTTTATAACTGGGAAGATTTCGTCAGTTTTTTGTTGTAGTTTTTATTCTCTTTATTTCTTTACCTAATCGATTTCGTATAGACATCAACACTTGGGGTTTTTGTGTCCAATTACGCCAATCACGCCCAACGGATTGACTCATTAGTAATGCGGATTTCTCTTGACCTAAACCCTTGAGAATCTCCACATATTCATAATCTTCAACTCCCTCCCGCAGCCATTTCAGCCTCATAGACGGAACAATACCTTTCACCCCAACTTGTTCTCCGGGATAGACTAACATCCCATCACCAGGGTAAGGACGATTATTATCAAATTTATCAAAAAAAGTCCGCACATCACGCCAGGGATTACTAGTCCACAAATCCATGCGCCAATATAGTAACCCTGTCAGTCCCAAACTGTGACTAATGAAACCAGGTTGAATTCTGAAATTAATGGGTGCAAAATCAATCTGCCATTTGGGGGAATAACCATCTTGTACCAGACCATTATATGACCATACCTGATCGCCCTTTCGCAACACTTGCTGTATTCTCTGGGTAGATTTTTCATAATCAATTGGCAAAACAACCCAGACATCAACGGCTGAACGACCCGTTCCCGAACCATCATCATATAATTCAGGGGTAGGAGGCATGACAACCAAGTTTGCATATCCCGCTTGATGAATAGCGCGTCCCCATTGCTTCATTGGTTCATAGAGATTTTTACAATTACCAATTTCATCTGCTGAATAAACATACTTAAATAAATCTGGTTGATGGCGTGCCGCTTCGGCTTTAATCTCAGCTACAGATGGGGGTGGGGACATCCGACAATTTTTAAGTTCAGCCCCACTCCAAAAACCTAAATTTACTGACTTTAAACCCCATCGATCAATTAATTCTCTCTCTAATTCTGGCAAAGGACGAGAATTAAATTGGGGATTGAGCTTATGTTTGAGAATTTCCTGTGATGCTTGTTGAGTTTGATTTCCCCAAAACAAAAAAGCGGAATTGAGTGATGGCTTTAAAGGTAGTTCAAAGTCCCATACTCTCAAACTAATCTCACCACTGTTGGTTCCGCGATCGCTAGTCACCGTAAATGTGCCCTTATAATCTCCTGGAAGAGTATCACGCGGCACATAAATATCAACCCAAATTGGCTGATTTTTACCAGCCTCTAAGCTAAATGGAACAGCAGCAAACTTTCCAGTCGTTGGGTATTTTCCGGTTAAATTATCCCCAAAGGGAATCAACCCATCAGCATACCAGCCTGTACCTAAAGATTTATTGCTTCCTTGGCGATCGGGACTAGGATTTGTGACATAAACATAATGTTCTTTATAAAGGGTGACATGACGACGGGAAATAATCTGATTATTTGCACCTTTCAAATCAGAAACCCTCACATTAACATTATTAACACTACTGCGATGTGCTTGAATACCAATTTGAAATGGTTCATATTCTCCACGGGCAGCATACAGTTTAATATTACTTGAGTTCCCTGGGCGATCGCTAATTCCAATTCGCTCCATCGCGGAATTAGTCCAGACTATCAAGGGTAATGAGGAAATAAACGACGATTTACTTATAGATGGATATAAATATAAGGATAATACTAAAATAGTAAATGTGATCAGAAAATATAAATAAAAAATTTTCGATTTCACCATATAGTGCTACAAAAATAAATAAAATAAAACTGATATTTTTCAAATATAAATATCAGCTAATGTATCTCTTCCCACTTAACTGAAAGAAGTAGAGCTGAACTCAAAATATTTATGAAATGCGACTTGAAGTAAGTCTCTACACTGATTAACAACAACCTCAATAAATTTTAGAGATATCAAATCGAACTCTGTTCCCTAGCTTTTTCCCAAGTTACATTTTGTTCACTTTTTATAAACCGGAGAAAGCCAACTAATGCAGAGAAATTCAGCAGACAAAAAACGTACGGAACATAGCACAATTTGGAGACTATTTTCAAAAAACCATATTTAGTCTGTTTTGTGATCATCCCGACCATCGCTAAAGTATAAAAGATGACCTGGCTAACAATGGTAATTGAATATAATAATGATATATTCACCAAATACAAATTGATGATAAGCATTGCAATTAATAGAAAAGGCGCAATAACTCGCAATAACTTGTGGGAAAATAATTGCAAAGCAATGCGGCTACTAAAGGGGTTAAAAAGTTTGCTCAAAAGCCAAAAAATCTGATAATTCCCATAAAGAGTACGTACTTTACGTCGATATTCTTCTTGAGGATTATCAGCGACAGTATCATATGCTTTGGCATCGGCATCAAAAACTGCACGATATCCCTTTTGAATAATTTTTAAGGGAACAAACATATCATCGAGAATCACATTCTGGGGAATTGGCGTGAATAAATGACGACGAATTGCATAAATAGCCCCAGTAGCACCTAGCATTGACTGGAATTTACTTTCACAAGCCCGTAGGAATTTCTCATATTTCCAATATAAACTGATTCCTTTCCCAGTTCCCCCTACTACTGTCAATGGTTTGAAATGCAATTCACCACTCACACAACCTGTATATGGATCGTGAAAATTAGCTACCAGTTGGCGTATGGCATTTTTGTCAAAACTTTGACGTGCATCGGTGAAAACAATAATTTCATGTTTAGCTTGTTTTACTAAGTCATTAATTGTCGCCATTTTACCTCGGCGCTGCGAGTAGTCATAAAAAGCCAAAATTGGGACTGAAAACTTTTGAACAATTTCATTTGTTCTATCTGTTGAGCCATCAGAACCAATAATGATTTCCATTTTGGAACTAGGATAATCTAAGGACAATAGATTTTGAATTTTATCTGCGATACAGTCTTCTTCGTTATAAGCAGAGATAATAATTGAAATTGTTGGTTCAATCGGTAATTTATCAATTTTTTTTGGGAAGAAGCGTGCAAGCAAGTAAATTAAAACTGGATAACCGAAATAGCAGTAAAGAATTAAGAAAGCTGATATCCAAAATAACAATTGCATTATTCTTTTGAGTTTTATTTACTAGATATGCTGATGAGAGTATTACGCAAACGGTTGTAAGTTTCTCCGTTTAAGGATTTTTTGATAGTCTTTTTAACTCGATCTGATATTTGCTCGTTAATAGGCTTGATTCCATAGATTGCTTTCTCAAATCGCTGATGATTCCAAGATGCTTTCACAGCAATTCTGTCCCAACAATCAGATTCTAAATTTTCTGGACGCTCAGAAATAAAGACGTGACGATAACCAGATGCATAGGCAATTTGCATCACTTTATCATTACAAAAACCCCGTGGGATCGACAATGTGTTAACCCCATCTCCCAGATGATTTACAAGAATTTTGAGAGAATTGTAAAGCTCATCCTCCACTTGAACATCTGTTAAGTCAGTAAGAATAGGATGAGTCATACTATGAGAACCAATGATCATGCTAGCTTCTTGCATCTGATTCAGTTCATCCCACCCCATATAACCGGGTTTACCAATTCTGTCTACAATCACGAAAAAATATGCCTGAAACTTTAATTGCTGCAACACAGGTAATGCATGGATGAAGTTATTCATTTCTCCATCATCAAATGTCAGAATTACCTGCTTTTGATAACTCAATTTATCAATTTCTTCAATAGCGATCGCATGATATTGGTGTTGGGCGAGCCAATTCATTTGAGATACAAAATTATTCAATGTTACATCATAAATGTCCGCTCCAATTTCACGACCTTGGGGAACTGATTGGAGGTCTGTTTTGATGCCATGATACATTAAAATAGGAATATAGTTGTTCATTTATCATTACCTCAAATAAAGTGAAGTTTTATCTATTTATAGACCTAGATTAGAATATTTTTTCTCAGTTAATAACTTGAACCACCGTTGTTGCAAATCTGCAATAATTCGTTCAATATCAAAGTTATTTTTCAAATGCTGGTAAGCCGCTTCATTAATCTGATTCATCTGCTCTGGATTTGAAAATGCTTGTTGAATCAATTTTGCCGCAGCATCTGTATCATGTTGTGGGACAATATAACCATGCATTTTATCACTAATAAGTTCTTCAATACCCGGTGTATGACTGATAATACATAAACATTGACAGGCTATTGCTTCCTTCACCACATTGGGCAGTCTTTCTGCTTTGTAAAATGACATAAACAGAAAAATTTCTGCTAAAGCCATTTCCTCGAAAATTTCGTTGTGAGTAACAAAGCCTCGAAAATCAACAGCATGACTAATATTTAGAGACTGAGCTAAAGCTTGTAAATTTTTTCTTTCTGGTCCATCTCCCAAGACTACAAGTGATGCATCAGGATATCGTTCTAACACTTGTTTAAAAGCTTTGAGAGTATCACTAAAACCTTTTTCTGGGATTAATCTTCCAGCAGTAATAATACGTCGCTTTATTTTTGCTTTCTGCTCTGGAATTTTACGAAAATCGATACCATGATATGACAATAATATTTGTTCTTTGGGAATACCATACTTTTCAATTACTGGGATATTATCTGCTGTAATTGTATGAACTAGATCGGCATGACGAGCCACACAACCAGTATAAGAATCTTGGGATTGAAATTCTAAATTATGAACATCATGGGCAACAAAAGATATTGTCATAACGATTTTTGGAAGGTATTTTTGGATTAAGTAACCAACTAAGGACGGAAAATGAGACCAATATAAATGGACAATATCTGGATTATTTTGTCGAGCTAAATCATATATTTGTAAGCTTCTTGGTACAAAGATTAAGCTCTTGAATAAATTAATGGGTCTTTTCCAAGTATGTTTAAAAATCCACACCATGAAGTCAATTAATATTCGTGGATTTTTGCAACCAATCCATAATCCTTGTAAAGAATAGATGAGAGAATTATGTGTAATCCATATGTCTGAAAGACCCCACTCTAGCACTAATTTCGAGAATAATTTAGGGGTTGGACGCAATCCATGTATCGCAACTTTTAAGCCAGCATTTCTCATGGTATGAACATCATTAGATGCGAAGGTTTCTGATATACCTGGAAATATCATAGTGATAATCCAAACTTTCATATTTGAATCCTTGATAAAACTCTGATGATGTAAACTTTGTTCCTGTTTAGCAGTATTAATTTCTGGTTCTATTTGTTTATAAGGCATAACTATTTCCTGCTAAGTAATAAGTAATAATTTATGATTTTATGATTTTATGATTTTATGATTTTATGATTTTATGATTTTATGATTTTATGACTTATTTAGTTTTAGTCCTGCTAATTTTTGCTTTTTATCAGCTAAAAATTTGCCAAAATTACGCAGTTTTTCCAGAGTATGATACTTTGACTTTCGTCCCCATGGAATTGCAATCTCAGATACAACTCCATATTTTCTCTTATAGTCTCTTGCTCCCGCCATATCCAAAATAGAAACACCCCTTGACTTCCAATAACGCATGGCAAACCATATTAGTGCTTCATTTGGACGAAGATCTTGATAGGTGCGATAACTCGCTCCTCCCCAAAAAAACATTGTGTCATTTAAGGCAGGAAAAATTCCAGTTGCAATGCAGTTATTGTTGTCATCTTTAGCTCTGAGCAACAGCAATTGAGAAGTAGGCAAAAGATTCCTAATTAGGCTTTCTACACGTTCCTTAGGATAAGTTGGTACTAGCTTTTGTTTAGCAAACACATCTTGTAACTGGGAATAATAATCATCGGCAAATGATAAATCTTCAGCAATTTCTATAGTGACACCGAGTTTTTTTGCTTTCCTGATACTCCAACGACAAGAAGAGGACATGGATGCAAAAATATGATCTTCATCTTGACTTAAATCAATTTCAAAGTTAGGGAAGAAATCACATTTATATCCAGCTTTCAATAAATCATCTGTATTTAAGTGTCGATTCATTATTTCCAGATGAACACACTTTAAATCATAAAATGCAAATTTTTCTAGAGCAATTAATGCATCAACATTCTGTACAGATGGATGTAAATTGAAACCCATGTATGATGTTGTCCATCCTGGAAAGGGAGAGCCTAATATCCGCAATCCAAATTTTTTGATAATCAGCCCTGTGAAGTATCCTACTGGGATATTTTCATTTTCAATGACTGCAACAACAGGTTCTGCATTTTGGGTTTCCTTGACAAAATTCAACCAATTTACTGTTTGAAAAATATTACGAGTCCCAAAACTCTCTAACTCTGTCAATTGTTGGTAGTCGATTCGAGAAAATTTGAGGTTGCCCATAGTTGAATTTAGCATTTTTTCTGTTGATACTTCCAATTAATTACATCCTGACTAGTAGCACTTCAAAGTACATAAAGTAGATGGACTCTAATTTGAGTATAAATGAATCAGCAAAAAAACCTGCTCTTATGTCTGAGATATGGCGACGAGTCATGACAGGATTTTTTACATTTACAGGAGTAGTTAAATCAAAAGGAGATTTACCTCATATAAATACCAATTAACCATACTTTCCTTAGTAATTATCATTACTTTCATCTAGAAACTTGTTCCTTCAAACCCATTACTGACAAATACTGAAATACTGCACAATCGGTAGTAAAATTTTGAGCTTTTTGTGTGAGTAAAGTTTTATCAGTTGGATTATCTAACATTTGCTCCATTGCATGAGCTAAAGCAACGGTATCTCCTACGGGAACCAATAATCCATACTTTTCATCCTCTAGAATTTCTTCTGGTCCAGAAGGACAATTGGTTGACACTACAGGGCAACCACAAGCCATTGCTTCAACTATAACCGTGGGTAATCCCTCATAAATTGAGGATAAAACAAACATACTAGCTTGACTCATATAAGCATAAGGATTAACAATAAATCCCGGTAAAGAAACATCAGACTCGATACCTAATTCCTTCACCAGAGTTTGTAAGCGGTTTTGTAAATCCCCTTCTCCTAAAATCAACAATCTAGCGGGTTTTTGACGACGCAGAAGTGCAAAAGCTCTAATCAGAGTCTCGTGATCTTTCTGGGCGATAAGTCTTCCAACTGTCAAAATTACAGGTGGTTGATTAGGCTGAAACCAAGGGTGATCGAGCGGTTCTTTTGCCTTTTCTAATAAGTGCCTATCAATAATTGGGTTGTAAATTGTTTTAACTAGATTCTTTTTCAAATTTATTTGTGATTCTAAATCGCGAGCGGCTCCGTTAGAGACAGCAATAATACTATCAGCATGGGGATATAGCCACCGCATCAAGGTTGGTAAAAACAACTTGGCTTTTAGGGGAAAGCTACTTTTGTGATAGGAAAAAGTATTATGTTCCACTAACACTATGCGAGTAGAGACAGATGAGAGCATTCTCGCCATCACAGCAGCCACATTACAGCTGTTCATATTTGCTACTAGAACCTGGGGTTTTTCTTGCTGCAAATAGCGAGAAAGTGGCAATGTAGATGGAATAACCTGTTTTGATTTTAAATCAATGACTCGCACTCCTTCTGGAACTTGTGCCAAAAAATGACCATCAGCTAAAGACAAAACAAGGTCTATTTGCATACCTTGCTTGACCATTGGTTTAAGCAAATTGAGTAAAATTTTTTGCGCTCCACCTCCTTCTAAATTCCGAATAAAAAAAGCTATTCTTCCGGATATATTGGAAGATACTGAATTATTTGCCTTTTGTAGTGATAATTTTTCAGTTGATTTTAACATTAGTTGAATGCCCTAAAGAATTATTTCGATATCTCCATAATGCTGATATAGTTCCCAGTATAATGTAGACTATTTTCTTATTTTCCCATGATAAACTCATTCCCATGATGCAAACTACAAAAAGTGCAATCAACATTGACTTACCTAAATAGTGATCTTTCGCAAGAACAAATGCCTGTTTGAAAGTGATAAAAAACATCAATAAAAAAATAATTAATCCTATTAAACCTGTTTCACCCCATATTCCAAGAATGATGTTATGAGCCACAAGACCCTGATTTGGATCATAACTACTTCTTGGCAAAATCTCGTTTGAATAATTATCTATGACATAGGGCATATTTCCTGCACCAACCCCTAGAAAAAAATTTTGTTTAATCGCTTCTATTGTTGCTTCCCAAACATTTACTCTAGCTTGCGCTAGAGTATTCTCATCTAATTCATTAAATCTGGCAAAAATTTGTGATGCATAATTGCTTACTATATTACTTATAGTATCCCCAGCAAAAACATAAATTAGCGATACAACAATTCCAAACAAAACATAATAACCATAAACATTTTTTTGCTTAGAGTCACTAAAACGAATCAATAAAAGCATTAATAATGCAATTAATCCGGTTCTAGACTGGGTAAATACAACAGCAACAAGTAGACAACATAGAATCAAAATTAACAATATTTTGCCAATTTTAGACTGAATTTTGGGATAAATTCCATACATTCCTGTCCCCATGGCAATTAATAACAAACCAGCAAGATCGTTAGGGTCTTGTCCGCCCGTTGTAAAGCGAGTAACATCATTTTCTAATCCTTGGGAGCCAGGTAGCAGGAGAGTAAGATTAACTGCGACGAAACTTCCTAAAATCATTGATATCCAATAAATTGACAGCCATTTAATATTACTAATAAAAACTGAATAAAGCAAAATCAAGTTACCAATAGAAGTTGTTGTGATGACAAAGCTTCTTTCAGGGTAAGTACTCCAAAAAGAAGTTGTAAATGTCCAAATAATCAAAATCAAAAAAACTTGTAAAATCCGGTTTGAATAAAATTTAATTTTATTAGGTCTGACAAAAACTTTTTGCGATAACATCCCTATTAAATTGACAATAATTAAATATCTCGTAAAACTACCACCACCATCTATCCCTAGGAGTTCTTCAAAAGGCAACATAAACATTAAAATAGCAAAACCTATTTGAAATTGTTTAAAAACAATAAAAAACAAAAAAATTGCAACAATTATTGACGCTATGGTTATAATTAAAGACTGCTCTATATTTATGTCTAATATAAAAATCAACAACGTTGCTGCTATAAAAACCAGACCTAGCAAAAAAACTAAAATTAATATTATTAATCTATGATTTTTAGCTTTTAAAGTCATAACATTACACTTTATAAACTCTATTTTTGATGATAAAGTAAATAATTAATTCTCCTATAATCATTATCCCTCCAAGGCATAAACTCATCCAAACAGCTGTCTTTGGTATAAAAAAACTGAAGAGTATAAAGCCAATGACTCTGGTCATATTTACCATAACATCTATATAGGGAATTCCGAGGGAATGGATGAGTGTATTGGAATAACCTAGAAACATCACTAAAATAGTGCTAGAACCCATAGCTAAAAATACTAAAATACTATCCTGGTATCTTTGACCCAATAAAAAATATTGAACACAAGACATAACAACTAAAACTGTTGTCATCAGGCTAAAAAATATAGGAGATATCTGCCATAAACGCTTTTGAAAATTTTGCCTACCTTCTGGACTTTGAATAGCTGATACTTCTGGTAAAAGAATTGTACGAATAGAATCATTAGTTAACATAAAGACTGGTAGAAAAGTAAACCCTGCACCATAAAATCCTACTTCACTACCACTGGCTGTACGGGCTAACACAAACTGTGGTAATTGATAAAGTAAACTAAATAAGAATCCACCTATGCCAACCCAAACACCGTAATTAAAAATTGATTTCAATATTTTGAAATTATTAGCTTCAATATATTCAATATAACTATTATTATCAGATTTTAAAAATATATATTTTGAAATATATTTATAAATCATTAATATTGAAATTGGTATTGCATAAAGTGATGTAAAAATAGTGGCAAGTGAAATTTGTTGTTTGATTATAAATATTGCGGCTACAATCAATCGTAGAATTCCATAAGCCAGGGTATATAGTTGGAAAGACCTGAAGTGTTTCTGAGATTGCTCTGCTGCTATTGTGGTCATCCACATACTAAGTAATCCACTAGAAACAATGACCAGATAAACTAAAAAACCTGTATCTTTAAGAATAGGAAAAATTTGGATTAGGAGTTGCCCTCCTGGATAACTGAGGACAATCATTAATAGACATAAACCAAGTTTAAAATTACTAATAACATTGATTAAAATGGATTTATAATTATCATCTTTTGCGGCATTATATAAACGAATTAAAGCTGTACTGCTACCTAAGTCTAATATAGAAGCTAAATTCGTTGTGAGAGCCACAGCTAAAGCAAACTTAGCAAATTCCATGGGACCGAGAAATCTTGCCGTAAAAATTGTAATCAGAAATGAACAAAAGTTATTAATAACATTGGCACTTAATATACTCAAAAAACTATTTATCTTTTGGGTGAAATGAAGATATTTCATTATTGTTATTGATGATTTTTAATTTGAATGGATTTTGAGCTTTAGCTTTTTACTCTCTCCAGTTCTTCAGGGTACATAAACAGGGGCAGTTAGGATAATCAATAGAGTTGTAATTCTCAATAATTTAATTCTGCAAAGGAGCGTTTTGATTCTAATTCCATATGTTTTCGGTTCAGGTGTTATGTTGGAACTTACTACCTGCAACCGATATAAAGAAAACATGGGGGGGTAACGAAAACTTCTGAAACTATGATGTAGCAATAGTTTTAAGCCCGTCTGCCATAACAAAGATAAACTTCATTTTCTGTCTTTATTGATTCTATGATTAATAAGTTTCGGGCAAAAGCCTTATTTTTGCGTTGAACTTGGTTCTGAATTTAGTTTGATATTGAGGGCGATCGCTATTCTATAATCCTTGCTGCATAAAGCTTTGAAGCTATATTTTCACCCCCCAGAAAGAAAACACAAATTATTTTGTTAATTAAATCCTGATTATTTTGCCAGTATTGTTATCTACCTTTACCTAACAACACAACTCTAATTGTTTTAAAGGCGATCGCCAAATCTAACCAAAGGGAATAATTCTTGATGTAATAGAGGTCATAGGAAAGCTTTTCATAGGCATCCTCAATAGATGCACCGTAGGGATACATCACCTGTGCCCAGCCTGTAATTCCTGGCTTCACCAAGTAACGTACTTCATAATAGGGAATCGCTTCTTTGAGTTTGACATCAAATTCGGGTCTTTCTGGACGCGGACCAATCAAACTCATTTCGCCTCGTAGAACATTCCATATTTGGGGTAATTCGTCAATTCTCAACAAGCGTAACCAGTATCCAACTCTGGTAATCCGTGGATCACGTTGACTTGCCCACTGCGCTCCCCGCTTCTCTGCATCCTGATACATCGAACGGAATTTATAAACCCTAAATGGTTTACCGTAGAAGCCACTTCGTAGCTGACTGTAAAATATTGGACCAGGACTATCTAATCTGATTAGCAATGCGACTAACAAGAGAAGTGGTGCAACTAGTGCCAGTAAAAACAGTATCAATATGATATCTATCACTCGCTTGAGCTTCATGCTGAAATCACCAGGTATCAAGTTAAATCCTTCACTAAAAGCTAACCATTTATCTTGTAGCAAAGAGGAAGGCAGTTTAAACCAAAACGTTTCATAAGCATCCGGCAATCTATAAATCGGGATGCCTCGTAATCGTATCTGCATCAACTGTTGTGCCTGGGTCTCGGAAAATTCTACTTGAGTTGCAACGATGATTGCAGACCATGATTCCTGACTCCATGCCGGCAAATCACTCAAATTGCCCAAATAACTGAGATTAGTATCTGGTAAGTCAATAGTTTCTTGGTTAGTCTCTGCGAGAACAGTCAACTTTCCCAAAGGATTCAGCACTAGCAATTTGTGTAAAAATTTGATGGCGTTATCACCTGCTCCTAAAACCAACCAGCGACTTTTTTGGGACTGCGATCGCACCCACTTCACCGCTACCAAACGCAATACCACAGCCCAGATAGTAAACATTCCCAAGCTAGGTAACAAGACACTCCGCCATGAAACTGGATTCTCTTGGCTAATACCTGACAAGTAAATTAGCGCAGAAATCAAGAATGCGATCGCCAGGTTACAAACAATAATTCGAGCAGGTGTTCTTAAACCCGCAATTTGCCTATCTGGATTATAAGCATCCGCTAAGTAAAATCCAGCAAGCACGATGCCCACAAATCCGTAAGGCAACGGGTCGAGCCAATTCAGAGCTTGATGAGAACGCAGCCAAAAGGCAATGGCTAAACAAATAAATAATCCACAAATATCCCCTAAAAAGAACAATACTGGCAGATTACGAATGATATTTGGCAATCTAGTATTGACAGGGGAACGAACTTCACCTGCAAGAGTCATGGATTTTTCTTCCTATTTCAGTATTCTCAATATTTATTTATTCTGGCTCTTCGGCAAGTTTTATGGAGCTTGAGGTTTTTTTGCAGTAAAACCCTTACAAAACAATGATTACAAGCAACTATGATACTTTTTGAGGCTAAATTCCTATGTAATAAGGCTTTCAAGGATTTTTAGCTAAGTTTTCCATAAAAAGAACTGAAGAGCCTTTATTCTTATCAGTTCGCAGAATTGCTCTTTCATTCAGGCTTTCTTAAAAAGAGCGAGAATGCAGCCTAATTATCAAGATAAATAATCATCTCTAAAGACACGCAGCTAAAACATGATTGTGGCACTGAATGAATTTAATAAACAGTAAGCTAGACAAGTTAAATACATGCAATTTAGTGCATGTAATACAACTTGATTTAGATTTATTATTGCCGAACATTTCTGATTCCAAAGACTTATCAATAATAGTGCATTCGGATAATCAAAATGTATCTCCAACTTTTACGCTAAACTATGATTATTATTGTTTCTGAATCTCAATCGACTCTGGCAGCAATTTTAAATACCACCAATGCTAACTTAATTACTCTGAGCAACTCATCTCATTCATAGAATAAGAGGATGCCATACACCCAATGACTTAAGATTACTGAGACACACCCTAGTGCTGATGAATCTAACTGCACTGGCGTTTTGTTAGTATTGGTGTGTAAGGAAGATAGAAAAAACATATTTGAATGCACCCTAAATACGACAGTTTCTCTTAAGTCATGAATGTTCAAACTTTATATTATCTATGATCACGAACTCTATCTTCTACTCCAAAAGATAGATACTGGAAAATGATTTCAAACTATGGCAGGCTATTCTTGCTAGCATTATCTGCTGACAACTAAGGTTAATGATTGCAAAAAAGCTTGCATTTACTTCAATAACCTTTCTCGCTTCCATAATTGCTCATCCTTTTTGTAGCAGTTTTAATTATGGAATTTGTGCCAATTTGGCACAACTTTATCCACAATTAGAAGTATCAATCACACCAATTGCAACAGGTTTCAATAGAAAAAGTAACAATAGCTACAATTACCGCTAACTAGAAGAAATGAGTCATTTTGACCAAATATTCTGATATACAATGCAGATATCGAGTTGGAAATTACATCTTCATCAGAAAATTTACGACTATATTTTTGCTTCCAGAGACTTTAACAACTCAGTATTTACTCCCGACTCGCGAGTGAGAGCAATTTTACCAGTACGAGCAACTTCCCTGAGACCGAATTTTTGCAATACCTGGACGATCGCTACCATTTTGCCAGGATCACCTACAACTTCGAGTGTCAGCGAATCTTCGGCTACGTCTACAACACGGGCACGGAATATTTGTGAAAGTTCGACAATTTCCGAACGGTTGCTACTGGTTGCGTTCACTTTGAGTAGCATTAATTCGCGTTCGACACAAGGGGTTTCGGTGATATCCTGAACTTTGAGGACGTTGATCAGTTTATATAGTTGTTTCGTGAGTTGCTCGATTACGCGATCGTCTCCAGGAACAACCATCGTAATTCGAGAAACACCTGACTGTTCGGCTGGTCCGACTGCAAGGCTTTCGATATTAAAACCACGGCGGGCAAATAAACCAGCAATGCGAGAGAGAACTCCCGCTTCATCTTCGACAAGGACGGAAAGGGTATGTTTCATTGTTCGCCAACTCAGGCTAGGGCAGTTTATCAAATCTTAAATGCAGGCTGAAGCTGATGGCGGCACTGCACTTGTTGAGTCAAGAAAATCAAAAGATTAGATAATTATTTTAAACTAAGCTGGGTAGCGATTTATGGGATTTAGTCGAAAAGTAAATCTTCAGGTGTGTTGCAGTTGTAGAAAATATCTGGATTGGGAGCAGCTAGAACTTCTACAGTATTTTGGTTTAACCATTGTTGAAATGATCTGCCGCCTTGATGAATAAATTCATTTAATCCCGGTAAACAACTTTGCCGATAGAAGCCGCATAGGGGTTCCCAGCCTTTTTGATTATGTGCCAAGAGTGCGATCGCATCTTTTCTCACATCTACTAATTGTTCTCTCCATGTTTGTAAAATTTCTACTCTTAGGTTTGGTAAGTCGCAGGCTAACAGTAAAATCCATTCTGTTTGGTTTTGTGTTTGTAGATATGTTAGTGCTTGGGCAAAACCTATTAATGGCCCATGTGTCAAAGTTTTCTGTTCTATCTCTTCACTTAAATACACTTCCCTGATAAATTTGCAAGTATGCGGTAACAAATCTTGATAGCGTTCCTGCCAGGGAGTAACAACATAAACTGTATTGGCACAGGATTCAGCAATTTTACAAATTTGCTGTAACAGTGGCAGTCCACGAATGGGGAGCAGAGCTTTGTCTTGTCCCATACGAGTACTTTTGCCACCCGCTAAGACAATCGCGATTAATTTCTCATGTGTCATATGAAGTTCATCTACAATAATGAGGATAAAATCGACGTGGAAATGGGGAGATTTATGTGTTGCTCGATTTTAGACACAAAGGTATGACGTGAATAGGAAGGTTGTTTGGGAAGGAGAGTTTTGTTGAAGTCACATTGAAAGAGATAAAACCGCAGATGCACGCAGATATGGATAAGCTTTTACGAGCAGAGCGAAACTTCACTCAGGGATTGCTTCGCCAACGCTTTGCTCCTACTAGTTCACCTAAGTAACTTTGCCGCAATACAAATCTCCGCGTTCCTTCTCTCTGAGTCATCTCAAGCCATCAATTTAGTGCTTGACAAACACCTGATATTACCCTCTAGTCTGGCTTTGCTGGACTTGCTGCAATAGCTTCTCTAAATTCTCTGGTGCCGGTAAACATTTTAACCCCTGGCAAACTAAGCCGACGCTACCTTCAGGTAATTTGGAAATTTCTGCAAACATGACACTGGGTAAAAACTCAGAGACAAGAGTATTAATTTGTTGAAAATTGGTACGGATTAAAGTTGAATTACGATACCAATCCAAGGCGGAAAACATGCTGGGACAAGCTTGAGGTGCTTGTTTCATGATGCCTCGAAAGGCTTTTAATCCTTGTTCGGCTAAGTCGAGATAGTGTAAATTATCAGTGAGGAGGGAGAGACGGACAAGATTAGCGATCGCAATCCCGTTTGCTGAGGGTGTAGCATTGTCTTGATAACTGCGTTCGCGAATAATTAAGTCCTGGCTGCTATCAATGGCTGCATTGTAGTATCCACCTAACTCAACACTCCACAAATATTGGTCGAATTCTTGTTGCAGTGCGATCGCATTTTCGATAAAGTTCTGACTATGGGCATTTGCACTAATTTCTACATCTTCCTGTTTTCTCTCCACTAATGTTGCTTGATGTAGGTCTAAAAGTGCTTTGATAAAAAAGGCATAATCTTCCGATTGGGCGCTTAGTATTGCTTCACCCTGATAATTTAATCGCTGGAAGCGTCCATCTATATATTGATGATTGAGAATAAAATTTGCAGCTTTGATTGCCAGTTCTAAATAAATATCTTGGCGGAATACAGTGTAGGCTCTAGCTAAACCCGAAATCATCAAGCTATTCCAAGCGACAATCATTTTTGTATCGGTGACTGCGGGGATACGTGCTTGCCAGTTGATAGTTTTCGCTTCGTGGTTATTTCGCGCTGGTGGAAAAGTCGCTAGTGCTGTGGGTTCTGCACCATAACGTCCGACAAAGAGTTTTTGTAGGGTTTTTTCCAGTGTTTCGCTGAGTTTTCCACCCTTTCGTCTTTGTAATACGTTTTTACCCTCAAAATTTCCGTTAGCGGTGACGGTAAATTGCTGTTGTAATTCTGTTAGTTCTTCAGGAGCAAGTAATTGTTCAAGTTCGCTGTAACTCCAAACGTAAAAAGCACCTTCTTCGGGTTCATTATCCTGGGGTGTTGGAAAACTGTCAGCATCTTGGGAAGCATAAAAATAACCTTCCGGTGCAGTCATCTCCCGTTGTAACCAGTCAACAGTCAGGGAAATTCCCCGTGCAAAGGCTGGCTCTTGAATTCCCGCACTCCACAAATTCGCTAAATACTCGATAATTTGCCCATTATCGTAGAGCATCTTCTCGAAATGCGGTACAGTCCAAGTTGGGTCAACTGTATACCGATGAAAGCCACCGGCGACATGATCAAAAATTCCACCCAAGGCTAAATCTAAACCGCGTTGCTGACAAACTTCTTTGGCATCTAATTGAGAATCAAAATTAAATCGAATTCCCCGCAATGCTATCTCCCCATAGGGCATCATGGGAAAACTGTTACCCTGTGGATTGGGAGTAATGATTTTTGTCGCTGTATTCCAACCTTGCCGTAATAACTGTTTATCTGTTGCTTCTGTTGTTTCTTCTATATTTAATACAGCATTAGATAGTAAAGCTTCTAAAATTACACCTTTACGTTTTTGTAAATCTTCTTTTTCTGTATCGTAGTAATTTCGTAGCGCTTGTAAAACTTGCAGAAAACCCGCACGCCCATATCTAGGTTCAATTGGGAAGTATGTACCCGCGTAAAATGGAACCAAATCTTCTGGAGAAAGAAACACATTTAGGGGCCAACCGCCACTACCCGTCATCATTTGTAACGCTTGCATGTAGATGCTGTCAATATCAGGGCGTTCTTCACGATCTACTTTAATCGGGAGAAAATTTTCGTTCAGATATTGAGCGATCGCTTGATCAGAAAAAGCCTCTCCTTCCATTACAGTACACCAATGGCAACTTGAATAACCGATGGAGAGAAATATTGGTTTATTCTGTACCTTGGCAGTAGCCAGTGCTTCATCACACCAATACCACCAATCAATGGGATTTTCGGCGTGTTTGCGAAGATAGAGACTTTTTGCTGACTCTAAGCGATTAGTCATAATTTTTGATGCAGGTTTAAGTCTTCCTGCTCAGTCTAACCTTCTACCGCAACTCAATTTCACCTACGATCAAAATTTCTGTCCAATTATATAGATTATGGATTCTGGAGTTACATATAATTAATCCGTAACCTTCACAAATTGAGCGATCGCATTAGGTTTTTCGACTAAAGATGGTAACCCTTTACTCGGAATTGAACTATTTGAGCTAACTGTAAGGATGAGGTGGAGCAAAAAAGTAATGATAGTAGCTTGTATAAATTTTTCTAACATGGCTTCTCTCTCTAAGTGACGGCAGGCAAAGCGAGATTACTTGCATTGGATGCACCTCTTACTGTTTATCTACTCCTTCAGGATGATTCTATCCGGAAGTCAAGAGTACAAATGCAGACAAAGTTACAAATTTAGAAGGAAATTGAGATGAAGCATCCAACCCAAGAAAAAAATTTCTAGAAAAAATTTCCTGCTACTATTTCAATTTGCCTAAGTTAAGGAATGTGAATTAAATAAAATGCAAAAGTAGGGTGCTGTTAGCGCAGCGTAACGCACCATTTCATATTCGTTCAGAATTGTTATTCAATTCCTGTTTCTAAGCAGTCGTCATCATTCCAGGGCAACACGAGGCAAGCGATGCTTGAATGAGCAAAGAATTTCCCAGGGAATTGTACCTAATTCGTTTGCCCAATCATCTGCGGTAATGCGTTCACTTTGATCTATTCCTAACAAAGTGACAACTTCACCCTCTTGGATGTCAGGAATATTACTAACATCCAACATAATTTGATCCATCGTAATTGTACCAATCTGAGGTATCCGCTTACCACGTATCAATACTTGCATTTTATTAGACAGTTGACGCGGGATACCGTCTGCGTAGCCAATCCCCACAACAGCAAGGCGAATATTATTAGGAGCGACATATCTATACCCATAGCTGACACCCGTACCGGCAGCAATCTTTTTCACCTGAGTAACTCGTGCTTTTACTTGCATCACGGGCTTGAGGTTGATGCTGTGACGTAAATGTTCGGCAGGATAATATCCATAAACCGCGAGTCCTACCCGCACCATATCGTAATGCAAGGCTGGATTTGTCAAAGTGCCTGCTGTGTTGGCAAAATGCAAGCAAGGTGCCTCTATTCCCAAAATTTTAACTTGTTGAATAGCTTCTTCAAAGTGCCGATGCTGGAGATTCATTACAGTTTGGTCAGGACTGTCGGCGGTAGCCAGGTGCGAATAAATACTGGCAATACGCAAGTGTGGTAGTCGCTCTACTAGCTGCACAAACTCTCCGGCTTGTCGCCAGTCCGTCCCCAAGCGTGACATCCCAGTATCAAGTTTAATGTGAACTGGTAAAGCGACATCGAAATTCATGGCTTCGAGAGTATTAGAAAATACTAAAGCTTGCTTTGGGCTACATAGGGTCGGCTGAAGTTGCCAATGAGCGATCGCATGAATTTGTTCTCGTGTCTGTGTTGCTCCTAATATTAAAATAGGAGCCGTTACTCCAGCTTCGCGCAGCTGAATTCCCTCTGGAACTGTGGCAACTCCCAACCAACTTGCTCCCGATTCTAGTACAGTTTTGGCAACGGTGACTGCACCATGCCCATAAGCATCAGCTTTGACAACCGCCATTAATTGTGTTCTCGTTGACAATAACTGTCGCAACTGTTTCACATTATGCGAAAGTGCTGCCAAGTCAATTTCTACCCAAGCGCGTTGGGAGTACCAAGCATAAGTATCGCACTGCTCGGAAGTAACAATACTTTGCATTTGCTCGCTGCTCAACATATTCACTTGCTCCTATCACACCACACTCATAGTCTCCAGGTGTTTACATATTCAACCCCAAGGAAACTATTCGGAATAATCCGGAAGTTTATCCTCGATCACCGGATTGAGACAAGAGCAAACCGCTATTAATGTCAAAAAATTTATCTCAGCAATCCAAAACTTGTTCAGTCAGGATTAGGCAATAGCGCAAAACCTAATTTTCCTCTCTCTTCTGAGTTGCGAAGCCTCAATATTAGCTTTTAAATACTGAAAAATGACATCGGAAGACTAACACCTGAATCCTTCCTTTAATCAATATTATGAATCATGTAGTTGAATGTATAAATTATTCTAATCTAGCAGAGGAGCTTATCTTTGTGTTAATATATGTAAAACTAATACCTTGAGCGTTTATCAATGGGGAAGGTTTTAGTCCTAAACGCCTCCTACGAGCCACTGAATATAACTAGTTGGCGACGTGCAGCTATTTTGCTAATTAAAGGCAAAGCAGAACAGGTAGAACATAACGGCAAATTCCTTTACGCTGACTTTCCGCTACCCACAGTAATTAGGTTGCGGCACTATGTTCGCGTCCCTTATAAGGAAATCCCTCTTACTCGTCGGAATCTACTCCATCGTGATGGACATACTTGCCAATACTGTGGTTACACGGGAGACGAGTTAACACTCGACCATGTTGTACCGCGATCACGTGGTGGTGGAGACTCTTGGGAAAACATTGTCACAGCTTGCGTGCGATGTAACGTCAAGAAAGGAAGTCGAACACCACAGGAAGCTCGTATGCCTTTGCGTCACTCTCCTCGCCGACCTTACAGTAGCCTCTATTTTGAGGTCAGCAAGCATCTCAAAAGCGGAACGCACAACGAATGGCAAAAGTACGTTATCGGTCTTTGATTTCTCTAGCAAAACATTAAGTAATGTAAAGCGAGAGAGGGCAATCACAACCGCTTCGTCTTTTACAAATCTGAGCGACGAACCTTTAGAGTTTAGCAAAGAATTTCGTCATAGACAACTGTGCCCGTAAATATTTTTTTGACGAGAGATTTAGATTGACTTAATTTCAAGTCCTTCTGGTCTTTTTGCGAAAGTGAATGCTGTGTTTGGCAGCTTGCATTTGCTATGTTTTTTGGTCGCCCACCCATATAAATCTTACAAGCATCCTGTCCATTGAGGCAGCGATGCTTAAAATCATGTTTTATTGTTCAAAAGCACTGAGATTGCACTGATTAGTGCTAGTATAATATAGTACAATATTTTTTGTGGTTATCTAGTTACAATCACAAGTTAGCTGATGCTGAGTGAGGAAATACAGTGGATACATGAATTGGAGAATTCATTTCTCTTTCCCCTTAATTCTTTTGCTAAAATTTTTCCCTTTTACCTTTAGTTAGTAACTTTTCACACAAGTAACTACTATTAGTCAGATATTGGTGAAAACTAATTAACTACCATAGGCGATCGCATTTATGCTGTTCGGCATAATTTGTGTGTCATATGTCAATATTTTTGCGAAGATCGTAATGTGTAACTAAACCAGAAAATTTATTTATGGTTTTGGAGCTTTGTCGAAGTTGTTGAGGAGCCTCACGTAAGTAAAACCATTTCTCTATGCAATTAAATTCTCCCCTTTCTCAGCTTGAGAGTTTTCCATTGATTAAAGATTCATCCTCTGAAGAAGTTGACATAGATGTTGACGTTCCCCTTGTCAAACATCCCGTTAACGGAGTAACGGGTGAAACAACCGCGTTCTTAGGGCAACGTAATAATAACTATTTGGCGTATCAGAAATCAGAAGAGCTAAGAAATACGCTTTTAGGACATCGACACGAACGGCATCTAATAGTTTTGCAAGATTTTCCCGATCCAGATGCCCTATCATCAGCTTGGACTTACCAACTCATTGCCCAGCAGTACGATATTAAATGTGAAATTATTTATGCTGGCACTCTCAGTCACCAAGAAAATATCGCATTAGTGAAGCTGACGGGACTACCTGCTCAACGTTGGGCGCTACCCACTTTAAAAAGCAAAGATTTATCTCAATATCAGGGTTTTGTCTTAATCGATAATCAAGGAACTACTTCACAGCTATTATCGGTGGTACAGCAGGCAGGAATACCCCTAGTAGCAGTCATTGACCATCATAGTTTACAAGGTGAATTAAAATCAGATTTTGTTGATATTCGTCCTTCAGTCAGAGCGACAGCCACAATTTTTACTCAGTATCTGCAAACGGGTTTATTATCGCTAGATAATAGCATTAGCCAGCATGTCAAATGTGCTACCGCCTTAATGCATGGCTTGCGTTCTGATACAAACCGCTTGATGCAGGCTCAGGAGGAAGACTTTATGGCAGCTGCGTATTTGAGCCGCTTTTGTGATGCTCAACTACTCAATGCAGTATTGCAGGCAAATCGCTCTAAAAGAGTCATGGACGTAATTGAGCGATCGCTCAAAAATCGCATCGTCCAAAACAACTTTTCCATCGCTGGAGTGGGATATTTACGCTACGATGATCGCGACGCAATCCCCCAAGCCGCAGATTTTCTTGTCACGGAAGAAAACGTCCATACAGCAGTGGTTTATGGGATAGTCCATGACGAAGACGAAGAACTCGAAATAGTTATTGGTTCTTTGCGAACAACCAAACTCACCCTCGATCCAGATGAGTTCATCAAAGAAGCCTTCGGTCAAGATAGCCAAGGACGTTTTTTTGGTGGAGGACGAACTAGTGCCGGTGGTTTTGAAATTCCTATGGGCTTTTTATCGGGAGGGAATGAAAATTCAACCTATGCCAAAATGAAATGGGAAGTTTATGATTCCCAAATTAAACAAAAACTATTGCGATTGGTAAATCCGAAAGATAATCCTATCCATCAAGAATAGATACATCAGGAACAGTCAGCATCCAATAGGGTTCGGTTAAGCAAAAATCGCTATTAGCGGTTAGCTATTGACTTTTAGAATTTATGTAAGTCCTATACACATCAACAAATTCTCTCAGCCGTTCCTGTCAGTTAGGAATGGCTTTTAGTTTTTTACGACCCTAATACCCTTTCAAGGCGATAAATTCATCGATCTAGCGTTCTTTATAATCACCTAATCCTGTTGATTGGCTCAATAATTATTTACGGTCTGCAACTGAAATTTCATTCAAATTGCATAGTAAAATTTTTGTGAATCTTGAGATAATTAACGGGTTATAAATCGAAAAAATATCATAAATTGTGGAACTGTACTTAATTCGCCACGGTATAGCGGAAGAAAAACGCGAAAATCTCCAAGATGAAGAACGCAAGCTCACTCAAGAAGGGCGACAAAAAACAGAGAAGGTTGCTCAAAGATTAGTAGAACTCGATTTAAAATTTGATTTCATTCTCACTAGTCCCTTGGTAAGAGCGCGTCAAACCGCAGAAATTCTTCTAAAAGCTGGACTGGGTAAAAAAGTCGAAGAATCATCATACCTTGCTCCCGGTGGAGACATCTCTGCTTGGATTGTAAATTGGTTAGAAACCCAAAACCCGAAAATTTCCTCGGAAGCTAAACTAGCATTAGTGGGACACGAACCAGATTTAGGCTATTGGACAGAACTTTTGGTCTGGGGAGAAGCAAAAGGAAGGCTAGTCCTGAAAAAAGCTGGTACGATCGGGATAAAAGTACCAGAAAAGGCTACTCCTTTGGGTAGTAGTTATATGTTCCTATTGACACCACCCAAGTACTTGCTCTAACAAAAAATATATTTTTGCCAGAATTTTTGTGTTAGAACAGATACTCTTATGGCGATAAGTATTTCTGGTCTTTGAAGCCCAATCCAATCTTTTAAAAAGCAGATGGTGTTGCCATGATGGTGTGCGAATATAAGCCCGGTTTGGAAGGCATTCCTGCCGCCGAATCTAGTATCAGTTTTGTAGATGGGCAAAAAGGATTACTTGAATATCGTGGCATCCGCATTGAAGAATTAGCGGAAAAAAGTAGTTTTCTGGAGACTGCTTACCTTTTGATTTGGAATCAACTTCCAACCAAAGAAGAACTTCAAGCCTTTGAGGAAGAAATCCGGATGCATCGCCGCATTAAATACCGCATCCGTGACATGATGAAGTCATTTCCAGAAAGCGGTCACCCTATGGATGCTTTGCAAGCCTCTGCTGCCGCTTTAGGCTTGTTTTACTCGCGTCGTGACTTGCATAACCCTGTTTATATTCGGGATGCCGTAGTTCGGCTTTTGGCAACTATCCCGACAATGGTGGCGGCATTTCAGTTGATGCGTAAGGGAAATGACCCAGTACGTCCAAAAGATGAGTTAGATTATTCTGGGAACTTCTTGTACATGCTCAACGAAAAGGTTCCCGACCCATTAGCAGCACGGATATTTGATGTATGTTTGATTCTCCACGCCGAACATACCATGAATGCATCTACTTTTAGTGCGAGGGTGACAGCATCCACCTTAACCGACCCTTATGCTGTAGTTGCCAGTGCTGTTGGAACTCTTGGTGGACCTTTGCATGGTGGGGCAAATGAAGAAGTAATCCAAATGTTGGAGGAAATTGGCTCCGTTGAAAATGTACGTCCTTACATTGAGGATTGTATGCAGCGCAAAGCGAAAATTATGGGCTTTGGGCATCGTGTCTACAAAGTCAAAGACCCACGGGCGACGATTTTACAAAATTTAGCCGAACAGTTGTTTGCTAAGTTTGGGCAAGATAAATACTACGATATCGCCCAGGAAATGGAGCGAGTAGTCGAAGAAAAACTTGCTCATAAAGGAATATATCCAAATGTTGACTTTTATTCCGGTTTAGTATACAGAAAGATGGGAATCCCAACTGATTTGTTCACACCGATCTTTGCGATCGCACGGGTAGCAGGTTGGTTAGCACACTGGAAAGAGCAACTCGAAGAAAACCGCATTTTCCGACCAACACAGGTCTACAACGGTAATCATGATGTTGTTTATACACCAGTGGAGAAACGCTAGAAATAGGGAAAAGGGGATGTGCTGAAGTGGGGGATAGATATGGGGACGAAAATAGTGACAAAAACAATTTTTGCCTCTCCCTATCTCCTGCTCTCCCAATTTGTAAATCTCAATCCATATCATAAGTAGATTTTCTCATTGACTCAAATCAGTCAAAAACCATCCAACGATATACTAAGCATGGGATTGCAAAAAATCTTCAGCTACTTTAACTATCCATAGCGATATTTAATGGCTGGATTTACATTTATGAACAAGTTTACATTGTTGTCAATCAACATGGACTAACAAATAAAGAAAGGATGGAGAAAGAGAGGAAAGGATAAAAGGGAATATATAAGGATAATGATCCGGAGATATGTTTTGTTTTTGGCTTTTTATCTTCTAACTTCTACCTTTCATTGACTCATAGAGCGGAAACATGAACTCAGGAATTGATCTGCAAGGAACATTTATTGATTCCCTAAAGGAATTGGGACTGCCAGCAGGCACAGCCAAAGCGATTTGGATGCCGTTACCGATGATTTTAATGCTGATTGGTGCCACAGTTGGGGTACTGGTTTGCGTTTGGCTGGAGCGGAAAATTTCGGCAGCAGCTCAACAACGGATTGGTCCTGAATATATCGGTCCTTTAGGTTTGTTAGCACCTGTGGCGGACGGGTTGAAACTGGTATTCAAAGAAGATATTGTGCCTGCAAAGGCTGATCCTTTACTCTTTACCCTTGGCCCCATCATTGTTGTATTACCTGTATTTTTGTCCTACCTGATTGTGCCATTTGGACAAAATTTGGTAATTACCGATGTCGGGATGGGGGTATTTTTGTGGATTGCCCTGTCTAGCATTCAACCAATTGGATTGTTAATGGCAGGTTATGCATCCAATAATAAATATTCGCTTTTAGGTGGATTACGGGCAGCAGCGCAATCGATTAGCTATGAAATCCCACTCGCACTAGCTGTACTTGCGATCGCGATGATGTCTAATAGCCTCAGCACCGTTGATATTGTCAACCAGCAATCTGGCTATGGAATTTTGGGCTGGAACGTTTGGCGGCAACCTGTTGGCTTTATTATCTTTTGGATTGCAGCCCTGGCAGAATGCGAACGGATGCCTTTCGACTTACCAGAAGCCGAAGAAGAAATTGTCGCGGGTTATCAAACCGAGTATTCAGGGATGAAATTCGCTTTATTTTACCTGAGTTCCTACATCAACCTTGTACTCTCGGCTTTACTTGTATCTGTACTCTACCTTGGTGGATGGGATTTCCCCCTCCCCATTAGCCTCATTGCTAATTGGCTAGGTGTCAGCGAAACTGAACCAGTGCTGCAAGTGATTACAGCATCATTGGGTGTCACGATGACTTTGCTCAAAGCTTACTTCCTTGTCTTCTTAGCAATTTTGTTACGTTGGACAGTGCCACGGGTTCGTATTGACCAACTACTAGATTTAGGTTGGAAATTTTTGTTGCCTGTAGCTTTAGTAAATTTACTCTTGACAGCAGCATTAAAATTAGTTTTCCCTGTTGCTTTCGGTGGATAAGAAGAGTAATGTTCTGGCGCTTGATTTTCGATTTCAGAACGAAAATCAAGTGTCATGACTCCTGACTTTAAAGAGAGAGTGTGAAAATTTATGCTGAAATTCCTTAAACAAGTTGGAGACTACGCCAAGGACGCAGTGCAAGCCGGAAAATATATCGGCGAGGGGCTTTCTGTGACTTTCGATCACATGCGTCGTCGTCCTGTCACTGTCCAATATCCTTACGAAAAATTGATTCCTAGCGAACGCTTTCGTGGTCGAATACACTACGAATTTGATAAATGTATTGCCTGCGAAGTTTGTGTCCGGGTATGTCCCATCAACCTACCTGTAGTCGATTGGGAATTTGATAAAGCGACTAAAAAGAAAAAACTTAAGCACTACAGTATTGACTTTGGGGTTTGTATCTTCTGTGGTAACTGCGTAGAATTTTGCCCGACAAATTGCTTATCGATGACAGAAGAATACGAACTATCGACTTACGATCGCCACGAATTAAACTACGATAGCGTAGCCCTCGGTCGTTTACCTTATAAGGTGACTAACGACCCAATGGTGACTCCACTACGTGAGTTCGTCTACCTCCCGAAAGGTGTCATGGATCCGCACGATTTACCTGTTGACGCACCTCGTGCAGGTTCTCGTCCCGAAGACTTAGTTGAACAAACAGAAAAATAATCATTAGTTAATGGTTAACGGTTAGTTGTGATTGGCAGAATTTTTGGGAATTACTGATTAACAAATAACTATCACCAATTAACTAAGTCATAACTTGCGATCAAGAAAGGATAAGTGAAAGTGAATTTAGCCGAAGGCGTACAACTGGTTTCGTTTGCTATCCTCGCGCTGATGATGATTGGAGCGGCGCTAGGTGTAGTTTTGTTAAACAATATTGTTCATTCTGCCTTTTTATTAGGTGGCGTATTTCTCAGCATTTCCGGCTTATATCTATTACTAAATGCTGATTTTGTAGCAGCAGCACAATTACTTATCTACGTTGGTGCAATCAACGTATTAATTCTGTTTGCCATCATGTTAGTAAACAAACGCCAAAACTTTACGCCTTTCCCCAATGCTTGGGTACGTAAAGCCCTCACAGCAGTCGTTAGCTTTGGATTATTTGCACTTCTAAGCACAATGGTACTAGCGACTCCTTGGTCACATTCCACTGCAACTCCTGTAGATAACCCGATTATTTTGATTGGCGAACATTTCTTCAGCGATTTCTTACTGCCTTTTGAACTTGCTTCAGTTTTGTTATTGATGGCAATGGTTGGTGCAATTATTCTGGCACGTCGCGAATACTTACCTGAAGTTGATGCTTCTGGTGTTCCGCAAACATTATTGACTTTACCTGAACGTCCGAGAGAATTAATTTCTTCAGGTAGTGAAAATGAATAATGGTTAATTGTTATTGGGTGTTAATCGGCAATAGTTAAAAGTTAAGTAGGTAGGCTTAATTAAATCTCAGTCCCAAAGACAGTACTGTTGGTTTTGATTCTAACCACTGACTTAATCACAAAATATCCCATAGCTAATACCTGATAATTAATACCCAATCACAAATTACTGAGTAACCAATAATCAAATAAATCAAAAATCAATGCAACTTCAATACTTTTTGTTACTTGCTGCCGCTTTGTTTTGCATCGGAATTTACGGTCTAATTACTAGTCGTAATGCTGTCAGAGTTCTGATGTCAATTGAATTACTGCTGAATGCTGTTAATCTCAACTTAATGGCATTTTCTAACTACCTTGACCCCACAGAAATAAAAGGTCAAGTATTTACGGTATTCGTCATTACTGTAGCTGCGGCGGAAGCGGCGGTAGGATTGGCTATTGTATTGGCAATTTATCGCAATCGCGATACTGTCGATATGGAGCAGTTCAACCTCCTCAAATGGTAGTATTCGTGTGGAGCTAAAGCAGGTAATTATTGCTTATAAGGCGCGAGATGTTCAAAGCAAACGTTGGGCAGAGATTTGTGCCAAGCAACTGGAAAATCGCAATTGCCAAGTCTTGATGGGACCAAGCGGGCCAAAAGATAATCCCTATCCAGTTTTTTTGGCTTCTGCGGCTGGGACTATAGACTTGGCATTGGTGCTTGGTGGTGACGGTACCGTATTAACTGCTGCCAGGCATTTATCTCCGGCTGGTATTCCCATATTAGGTGTCAATGTTGGCGGGCATTTAGGATTTTTGACTGAATCGGTAGAAGAATTTCAAGATACAGAAAACGTTTGGGATCGCTTGTTAGAAGACCGCTATGCAATTCAACGACGGATGATGTTGCAGGCGGCTTTATATGAAGGACATGGCTCTAATTTAGAACCTGTGACGGAAAGATATTTGGCGTTAAATGAAATGTGTGTCAAACCCGCTTCGGCTGACCGCATGATTACGTCAATTTTAGAAATGGAAATTGATGGGGAAGTGATTGACCAGTATGTTGGAGACGGACTAATAATTTCTACACCCACGGGTTCGACAGGGTACACTGTTTCCGCAAATGGTCCCATTATGCACGATGGGATGGAAGCACTGACTGTGACTCCAATTTGTCCCATGAGTCTTTCGAGTCGTCCAATTGTTTTACCTCCTGGTTCCGTTGTGAGTATTTGGCCTCTGGGAGATTACGATTTGAGTACAAAATTGTGGATGGATGGAGTTCTGGCGACTTCGATTTGGCCTGGACATCGTGTCGATATTCGGATGGCGGAGTGCCGAGCTAAGTTTATTATCCTGCGAGAGAACAATTCCTATTATCAAACATTGCGTGAGAAGTTATTGTGGGCAGGAACTAGGGTTCGTTATAGCAGTACGAATCATGCAAATTAATTCCGGATGCTACGGGGGAAATAATGTATCTGAAGTATCTGAATACAGATAATCAGAGAAAAATGTAAATGGACGCAGATGCACATAGGGATAGATATGCAAAGTATTCTTGTTAGCAGATAAAATCAATTGTTTAATTGATAGTGCTTAAGTTGGAATTTTAGATAGGGAAGAAATCAGGTTCTTAAGTTTTTCCCTATACTTTTTCCTCTGTTATTCTTTCCCTTTTTAATATGCGGCATCTACGAATTGCTCCTAATTGGCTGCGGTATTTTATTGTTGTGGTTTTAGTGCTGGGTGTATTTTTTCGCTGTGTAAACCTAGATATCAAGGTTTTTAGCCATGATGAAACGTACACAATGTTACGCTTGTCTGGATATACAAAGGATGAGGTTAAACAACGACTATTTAATGGTCAAATTATTTCACCAGATAATCTTTTTCGGTATCAAAATATTAATAATGAACGGGATTGGAGCGACACAATTAGGTCTTTAGCAGTGGAAGACCCACAACATCCGCCACTATATTATATTGTTGCTCGTTTTTGGGTACAGATATTTGGGCAAATATTTGTTAATTCAGTGACAGCAATTAGAAGTTTATCTGTGCTGATGAGCCTATTGGCGATAACAGCAATGTATTGGCTATGCTGGGAATTATTTAAGGTGCCATTGGGTGTATGTTGGATTGCGATCGCAATCTTATCATCTTCACCGCTTCATTTTCTTTATGCCCAGGAAGCCAGCGAATATATGCTATGGGCTGTGACTATCTTGGTATCAAGTGCTTCGTTACTAAGGGCGATTCGACTTGATTCAAAGTATCAATATGTTGAGTCTCCAGTTTTTAATTGGGGTCTTTATTCGTTAACTTTAGCACTTAGTCTCTACACATTTTTATTAAGTGGTTTTGTAGTTATAGCTCATGTAATATATGTAACTACTATTAATAAATTTCGCTGGAATAAAGCTGTAGAGACATTTACTGTGGCCTCCTTAGTTAGTTTTTTATTCTTTAGCCCCTGGATAGTTATATTAATTAATAATTTTGATCCGCTAAAAGGTAGAAATACGGGAAATTACACCGCTTTAAAATTAGTTGATTTAATTCAATCTTGGTTGTTACAAGGGAAGAGTATTTTTTTTGACATTGATGGTAATTTAGATAATATCTTTGATTACTTTTTAGGTATATTTTTTTGTGCTTTAGTAGTTTATTCTCTTTATTTCTTATATTTAACTACTAATATAAAAACTTGGTTATTTATGATTACTTTAATTGTGATTCCCGGATTCCCATTAGTATGGACATCTTTACTATCGGGAGCAACAGCATCAACTTCAGCCAGAGATTTTATTCCTTCGGTCTTAGGAATACAAATAGCAGTCGCATATTTGTGTATTTATAATCTCAATAATGGTATTTTAGCTCGGCGACAAGCTTGGCAAATAATTGTCACTTTTGTCATGTCAATGGGCTTAATTTCGATTGCAGTTAGCTCCGAAACAAAAACATGGTGGAATAAAAGCGTGAGCTATGGTAATCCGGAAATTTCCCAAATGATTAATCAAGCTGCCGCTCCACTTCTAATTAGTGATGATTCTGGAGTAAATTATGGCAATATTTTCTCCCTGAGTTATCTTTTAGATACCAACGTTAGAATTCAATTAATTCAAAAAGACATGTCTTTATCGACAATTGTCAGGCGTAATAGTACAGTCTTTATATTGAATCCCTCTAATGATTTGCGAGAAGAAGTAGAAGTTAAATATCGTTTGCGATCGCACCCTGTATATGTGGATAAATACTCTTCTCTTTTAAAACTCAGTAGATAGAAACCAAGATGAATTAAGTTTGAATTAAAACAGCCGGAAAAGCCGTACTAAAAAATTTAAACAAATTCTCAGGTTATACTCATTTTTTTAGCCTTGAAAGGCTTTAAATTATATATATCTATGTTCAGTTCATGCCTTCATAAATCTTAAAAAATGATGAAATTGAAACTTATTCCTCTGATGGCGATCGCACTATTATCAATTGTTAGCTGTTCTAGAGAAGTTAGTTCAAATTCTCCACAAACCGATACATCTTCAACTACTAGCGTGAGAACGAAAAGCCAAACATCGACAGCAAAAATTGGACGTTTCGTACCTGCGAATTATTCAATAGAGGGTAATGCTCGTATAGTCAGTGAAAATGGTAGAAGTTTTGTCGAGTTTGATCAAGATTTTAAAACTGACAATGGTCCAGATTTATTTGTGATTTTATATCGTAACTCTTCAGTTCCTAACAGTGGTGTGAGAGAGAAAGATTATGTCCGGCTTGCTGCTTTACGAAAAACTACAGGCTCTCAACGCTATGCTATTCCTGAAGATATTGCATTAGCTGATTTTAAATCAGTAGCTATTTGGTGTCGCCAATTTAATTCAACTTTTGGTTATGCGACTTTAAGTAGTTAGTGACTTATTCAATCAAGAATTTGAGGATATTTATAAACTCAACCTCATAAAAACCCGATTTAGATAATCAAATCCTACTTGTTTGTTGAGAAAACGGGTTTTTCCTCATTAATTAAAAACACCATTTTATAAAGATTTTTACTATAGATTGGGTATTTACAATTGAAAATTACCAATTAATTTAACCTATTACCTACTAAACCGTGTTATTCAAAAAACTGGATTTATTTTCTTTACGACTTCGACTAACATTTGGTGTTGCTATACTTTCCATGTTGGGTTTAGGTAGTCTCGCTACTTGGACGGCTTGGAAAATGCAGCAGATTATGATTGATAATCATAAGCGTAATGTCGAACAAATATCTTCGCGTTTGCCTCATGATATCAAGATTTACATGGAAATGTCTTTACAAGAGACTGTCCTACAAAAGGTAATCAACAATTTAACTACTCATAATACTTTTTTGTTGTTCAGAAGTCCAAATAACCAGATTTTAGCGCAGTCAACTACCTGGGATTTATTACCAAATTCCACAGCCACTAATTTAATGAACTTCAGTAATCAGGCTAATAAGGCACAAATATATGAATTGAATGGTCGTTATTTTGTATTATGTGGTAAGACATTAGAAGTCAAAGGTCAATTATTAGGTAATATTTCTATTGCTCAAGATATTACTGAAGAACAGCAAATGTTTGCACAAATGATGCGAGACCTAAGTATTATCAGTTTTGCTGTAATTACGATCATGGCATTTGCGATCGCATACTATATTAAGCATTCTCTCATTCCTTTACGTCATCTTAGTCAAATGACATCTATTATTTCACCTCAAGACTTAGGAGAGGCACAAGTATCAATTAAAAATGCTCCAAGTGAAGTTAAAGAACTAGCACAAACTTTTAATATGATGCTATCGCGACTTTCGCAAGCATGGGAACAAGAACGGCAATTTGTGAGTAATGTATCCCACGAATTACGTACTCCTTTAACTATAGTTCGTGGATATTTAGAAAGTGTTTTACGACGAAAAAATAATTTAACAGAATTACAAATTGAAGCTTTAGAAACAGCTACAGAAGAGGCCGAGCGCACAATTAGTCTATTGCAAGATTTACTGGAACTAGCACGTGCGGATAATGGTAATTTACATTTACATATTGAAAGCAATATTTTAGATAATTTAATTTTAGAAGTTGTTGAGATGGCACAAAAGTTTAATGACAAAAACTCTAGAACCATTATGTTTCATCCTGCGAATAAGCCAATTATCGCTAAATTTGATGTTAACCGTCTCCGACAAGTTTTATTAAATTTGATTGACAACGCTAGCAAATATTCTGAGCCTAATACAACAATAGTAGTTAAATTAAAACAGGAAGGAGAAAAAGCGATTATTCAAGTGTGCGATCGCGGCTATGGTATTTCTCTACAAAATCAATCGCGAATATTTGAACGTTTTTACCGTATTGATGAAGCACGTAATCGTACAAGCGGTGGTTCTGGTTTAGGTTTATCAATAGTTAAAACATTGGTTGAAGCAATGGGAGGAAGCATCACAGTAAGTTCTCAGTTAGAACAAGGAAGTGTATTTATTGTCAGTTTACCTATTAATTAAATTACTCAACCATTACATGCGATGATTACTAATAACTGGGATACAACTCTCTATGAAGACAAACATGCTTTTGTCTGGAAATATGGTGAAGATTTACTCAATTTACTTTCTCCACAACGAGAAGAAAGTATTCTCGATTTAGGTTGTGGTACAGGACAATTAACGGCAAAAATCGCCGAAACTGGAGCAAAAGTATTAGGAATTGATGCTGATGCAGCTATGATTGCCAAGGCAAAAGCAAATTATTTAGACCCAAATCTAGACTTAAATTTTGCTGTTGCTGATGCACGTTCTTTTGCATTTCAGACAAATTTCGATGCGGTTTTTTCGAATGCTGCACTGCATTGGATACCAGATGCCGATGCTGTAATTACTTGCATTTATCAAGCGCTAAAGCCCGGAGGCCGCTTCGTGGCTGAATTTGGCGGTCAAGGTAATGTTAAATCTATTATTGATGCCTTAAAAGGCTCATTACAAGAGATTGATTTTGATTCGCAAGGATTAGCTGTATCTTCTCTGTGGTATTTTCCTAGTATTGGGGATTATGCGACTCGTTTAGAAAAGCAGGGATTTGATGTTATTTATGCTGTCTTACTCAATCGTCCGACGAAATTATCTGATGGTGATGCGGGTTTGCAAAATTGGCTGTTGATGTTTGCGAGTCGATTCTTGTGTATGCTTTCTCCCGAACAACAAAAGCAGGTCATTCACACAACAGAACAGCGCTTAAGACCCTCACTTTACCGAGATGGGGTTTGGAGTGCTGATTATCGCCGCATTCGCGTTGTGGGGATTAAATAGTTAATAGATGTGCAAATTATTCAATAGTATGTCTTGACGTGAGTTTTTCTTTAATAAAAAACTAAAAGCTCCATCTAGGGAGCTTTTAATTATTAGTATATTTATGGCTCAGGTGCGACTCGAACGCACGACCAAGGGCTTATGAGTCCCCTACTCTAACCAACTGAGCTACTGAGCCAGAAAAGTTTTGTCTAGAAGTTATGTTCAACAATTTCTAATTTTAGCATAAGACTTTGGTTGCAGCTAGTCTTTTGTGAAATTAATTTTGGATAAAGAAATAGTTTGGAGATGAAAGAGAAAGCAAAAGAGGGAGGTAACTCCCCCAACAGCTTTTTCCTTTATCTAGAGACAGATTGCTGCCAATTTAAACTCGTGGAGCTAACATGGCGATTGGGTTCACTGCGCCTTTCCCAGAAGGATGGATTTCAAAATGGGTGTGTGGGCCAGTGCTAAAGCCAGTGCTTCCCATTGCCGCAATGGTGTCGCCTTGCTGTACTTGCTGTCCCCGTGACACTAAAACTCTGCTGTTATGACCATAACGGGTCATGCTGCCATCAGGATGACGAATCTCGACTAAATAGCCGTAGCCTCCGTTATTCCAGCCAGCTTTTTCAACAACACCAGGAGCTGATGCATAAATGGGAGTACCCACTGAGTTAGCAACATCAATCCCTTTGTGCATTCTCCCCCAGCGCCAACCGTAGCCAGATGTGAGAACACCTTTAGCAGGCCAAATATATGCTGCGTTTCCGGGTGCTGGTCTGGTGTTTTCATCAACTGGTCTGGGCAGATATCTATCGACTGCTGCCAGAGGTGGCAATTGTGGTGTCACAACTGTACCGCGCATATTACCGAGAGATTCCGATGCATTTGTGGTTGTCGGTACGGGAGGATTTGACATTCTTCCCCCATTGCGTACGTTACGTGCCCACTCAGGGTTAATTGGTTGAGCGTTATAGTTGGGTGCCATTGGTGTGGGAACCGGAATGGGTACTGCAACTGTATTCGCTCTGTAAGTGGGAACAGGTATCGCGACATTACGGCGATCGCGTGTTGGAACTGTTGGTACTGCAACTGTATTTTCTGTGGAGACAGGAATAGGTACCGCAACAGTATTATTGTAGGGTTTCTGTTGAGAATTACGCTTTCCAGCTTGTTGTGAGCGATATCGTTCGCGCAGACGTTCAATTTCAGCTTGCAAACTGCGGAGACCTGGGTCGTCTTTAACTTGTTTGCTACGATGATGGCGCGATGCTAGCTGCATTTCCGCAAATGCTTTGGGAACAGGGGTTTCACCACCCACGCCATTCGCATTTGCAGGAATATCTGCTGATTCTGAGGTAATTGTGGAAGCGACAGTTTGACTAGTATTACTAGTTATAACTGGGGTTGGGATTGCTGTTGGTACTGCGACTGGTGCAACTGGTGCAATCACATTGGCTGCTGTTGCAGCACTGTTTGTAGTTGCTATAGTTGCTTTGTTTTTACTTGCTGAGGTTTTCGCTACAGGAATATTCAGCTTTTGGCTAATTTTGAGTTGGTTGGGATTGGCAATACTATTAGCCTTAGCAATGTCAGCTACCGATATACCATGTTTAATGGCGATCGCTGCTAAAGTATCACCAGGTTTAACCTCATAAGACTTAACTTCTTCAGTTTTCACTGCCGTGACGTTGGCATCGACAACTGAATTAGATTCTGGATTAGTTATCTCTGCTGCTGTTTTTTGCTGTGGTAATGATACGTTGGTCTCCCCAGACCGCAACTCCGCCAGACTTTCTTTTAAACGGTTCGATTTCTGCCGTAAGCGATTAATCGCAAACTCTTGTTGTGCTTGTAATTGCTCGTTGACTTCGTTGTTTTGTGCTTGTTGAGCTAATACAACTGTTGAATTTGCTGGTGCCTGGTTGCTAGATAGTTCTTGTGCAACTCCGCCTGTCTGTGCTTGTTTTTTATTCGCTTGTACTCTGGCTATTGCATCTGCAATCTGTTGAGCTTTTGCAGCTTGGTCTTGTACTGTAACAGTCTTGCTTTCTGCTGTAATTTTGTTCGTAACCGCCGTTGGTGTCGGAACCTGTAGACTAGCTCCGCTTGCTGCAACTTGCAATTTAGCTCCAAGCCCTGGTATCTGCGAAATTGCTGTCGGTTCCACGATCACTGGATTCTCAGGCACACTCATATTTGAAGTGGCTTTGGTATCCAGCTTGATGGTGGCAGCAAATTTCACCGCATTATCAGCAGGTGTTGTAGAAGCCGTATTTTGGTTGGCTACAGGTTCTGCTGCTAGGGCTTGGTCGCTTTGCCGAGTCACCAAAAGGCTCGTAGCACCCATTGAGATTGCCAAACCTATCATTGCCACGCTGGTTCGTTTATGACGATTGATTTTTAGGTTTGGTTCGTTCAAATTATCCACCGGAACATCCTCACTGGGGTTACTTTCTTGTGCAGCCTTTACTTTCTTTTTTAATGCTCGTTTCAAAGACGACCTCCTTAACGATCGCTAGCGCTTAACTGACCTCGATTTTTTTCAGTCGGATACTAGTCAATGATTTAGATCACTACGAACGATAGATCAAGATCACACTCACCAGAGATACTTAGGCAAGATTAACCTGGTTCTCTGTTTTAAACAAGTTCGCATTGCTTAAAAAAAATTAAATTTAGCGTTTACTTGTTTTATCACACCTCACCACAGATGGTGTCATACTCTTTACATTTATCGTTCAATATGCAGCTTGTTGGGGTAATCAAACTAACAGATTGTGAAAAGTCTGATTGTACAACCCTTAAGCCTTTGTACCTAAGCATTTGGAAGAAATTTACTTCCTGCTGTAGATATATTCATGGGTTAAACGGAAAATCCGCCCACCCAACAGGAGAATTTACGTTGATTATTCCCTAAAAAACAACCGTAATTACTCGCAGGTAGTTTTACATTCTTCAAATTGGCTATTTGCAAACAAAAGTCTCTAAACCAATGATATGAAAGAATTACAGCTATTTTGTTCCGTATATTATCGGGGGATGAATTCATGAAAAACTATATCTTTCTTTGCTTTTTTGAGTGTTTCTTATATACAAATTTCTTATATAAGATTACCTAGACGTATCAGTGTAATTCCCCATGCAGTTTTTCGCAAATACGGCTAGAAAATAGATTTTATTCGCAAAAATACTTATATTTCCTTGTATTTTTGAAAAGTTTCATTAAATTGATGGGGTGTTTCGACATGATATCAGTGATTTAACAGAGATGTAAGCTTAAAGGCGATGTTTAACATGTGTAGCTGCTATTCCCCAGAAATTACTGGGATTAAATGATTTATTGTAAATAACCTAGCTGGCGACGGGCTTCAAATAAACCGATAGCGACGCTCACAGAAAGGTTTAAGCTCCTAACACCTGACTGACTCATTGGTATGTATAGGGTTTCGTCACATTTTTGAATTGCGTCGGATGGCAAACCATTGGTTTCACTGCCAAATAATAACCAATCATCATCTCGAAATTCAAATTTGCTGTAGTTGTGAGTACCTCTTACAGTAAACCCCAAGCAGCGACCACCGCGTTGCTGATGTGCCAGTTTGAAATCCTCTAAGGTTTTGTGGTAGTGCAACTTCACAAATTCCCAGTAATCCAACCCTGCCCGTTTTAAATATCGATCGCTCAACTCAAAACCTAAGGGACCAACTAAATGTAACTCAGTGTTTGTAGCAGCACAGGAACGGGCAATATTACCGGTATTTGGGGGAATTAGGGGATTAACTAAAACTATTTGTGGCATTTGAGGATAATTACTTAGGTATTAAATATGGCTATGTGTTGTGGATGTCAAATCAACCTGTAGGCAGGAGGCATTTATAGCTTTTATTAATATCAGATCATGTACAACGATTGATTAGAAATTTAAAACACAAAAAATACTCCCAAAGGAGCATAACTCCGATGGAAGTACTTAAGAATCATATCTCAGTGAAGATTAATTTTTGATTAAGTTGGACATAATCGATACATTGACTAATGTTCTTTGCCTGGATTTGGGAATTTTTCTGTCATTCATAAGTAATTCTAATCTAAGTTTTAAGTTTTGATGAGAATTTAATAGAGAAAAATGCCTGGAGAGGGGTAGAGCCTAGGCTGTTGACTTTGTTGAAAATTAGGCGATTTTTGGTACTTTTGTTCGTAGCATTCAATCCCTCGTTAAAACCCAAGCAAAATAAAGGTTTCAGCCATTGTGACTATCCACGTTTTTTGCATGAACGAAATCCCAAAAAGGACACAGAGTCAACAGCCTAGGTAGAGCCTATCTGAGGAATCGCTATTGAATGCTTTATGATCGGGCACTGAAAAATTCTCGTTAAGACACAGCAGAAGAACAGATTTTTTCTTGGAGTTCAATTTCGCGATCGCGAATGCTAGCAATTGCCTGTGTCATCACCGAGTGGGTACTCACACCAACTTTATGAAGTTGTAGCCATTGTTGAGCTTCATTACCTTCTCGAAGAATTTTTTGCAGTGGTGATAGGAAACAGCTAAAGCCATTTTCCTTTGCAGTCATCCAGACACTATCGTAAATTTCGGCAATCCAATCATGGGCAAGAATAGTCCTACCGTCTTGCCAGTGCTGCAAGGTGGCATCCAAACTATTGGTTGCTGCTGCCATTTCGTTGGCCGCAGTGATGTCAATTAACTCATCTGCCGCAAATTTACTCGCAATTAATGGGTCGAGGTTGGGATTGGCAATCAGTTGTAATATTCTGGCTTCCAGGAATGCAGTAATTGCCAGCAATGCAATTGGGTCTGTGACCAAATCGCAAATTCGCAATTCCAAGCGGTTGAGGTCATAGGGGCGTTTATCGCCGTTGGGACGTACTGATGACCAGAGATGGCGCACGTTTTGCATTGTCCCTGCTGCTAGTTGTGCCTCCACCCATTGAATATGTTCCCCATGACTAGCAAACAAGGGCACACGACTGGGGGTTTGGGGGAAAATGCCCCAGCGAGTCGAGTGATAGCCGGTAGCTTTACCATCTATGAATGGAGATGAAGCGCTTAATGCCAAAAACAAAGGTGCTTCCACCCGAATTAACCGACAGGCGCGCATCAAAACTTCAGGGTCGCTAATGCCAATATTAATGTGAATGCTAGCGGTGACAACTTTTGTGCCGTAGGTTTGTTCGATATAGTCGTGATAGGGATTACTGGGGTCAGAGCGAACAAAGCGATCGCTGCCACCCAAAGATAAAGTACTACCGGGGATGAGAGTATAATCACCTAATTGATGTAAATAGTTCCGCAACTGTTGACGCGGAAGTAAAAGACTGCATAGTAGCTGATCGTAACTTGAAGACGGAGAAGTAGTGTATTCTACGTTACGACTATCTGGCTCACGGACAAAGCCGTCCAAAGAAGCGGTAATTTTGTCGGAGAGACCAACGATATCACCATTTGGCGTGCCAGTATACATTTCAACTTCAAAGCCCTTTGATAACGCCACTTAAAATTACTCCTTGGCTCTCCATATACTTAAAATTGTATCGAATGAGACGATTTTATGCCTATATATTTTGGTGGAATTCAATTCCTATAATCGACATTGCTGATACACTTCACCAGCTGCACGATGTAAAAGGGAATGGCGGTAGGTTAAAGCCGTTAAATCATCTGCGTAGCCGCCACCAATCACACAAGCGACGGGATAACCTGCTTTTGTACAAGTTGTGAGCACTTGCATGTCTCTGCCATATATTCCTCTGTTGGTTAAAGCTAATTTTCCCAGCTTATCGTCAATGTGGGGGTCAACTCCAGCATCATAAAAAATGAGATCGGGTTTGACTTCTGTCAATAGGTCTGGTAGATATTTGGCTAAAGTTTGCAGGTATTCGTCGTCTTCCATCCCAATTGGTAAAGCCACATCTAAGTCGCTTTGTTGTTTGGTTCCGGGAAAGTTAACTTCGCAATGCATGGAAAAGGTGAAAACGCTGTCATCACCTTGGAAAATAAAAGCAGTGCCATCACCTTGATGCACATCCAAATCGATAATAAGAATTTTTTTGACTAAACCAGATTGTTGAACAACGCGAGATGCGATCGCTAAATCATGGAAAATACAAAAACCGGAACCATAATTAGGAAATGCATGATGGGTTCCACCCGCAGTATTACAAGCCAAACCAGATTCTAACGCCAGTTTGGCTGTGAGAATAGTTCCCCCAACCGCCACACAGGTACGATGTGCTAAAGCGGGACTCCAAGGTAAACCGATTCTTCGCTGCGCTTTGGTATCGAGAGTCCCCTGGCAATAAGCATTAACATATTCTGTTGTATGCACTAGCTCGATTAATTCTTGTAAGGGTTGTGTTGGTGTATGAAATTGTTCAATTTGTGCTACTCCGTCAGCCAATAACATCTCATATAACATCCGAAATTTTGGCATGGGGAAACGATGTCCTTCTGGTAAAGGGACAACATAATCGGGGTGGTAAATAATGGGTAAGTCCATATTTATCTGATTAGCAATTAAGATAATTTTTTATCAAAAGATTTATTAATTAAATAAATTCACCAAAATTAGAAAAAATGTGTCTTCACGGTGTTTTACTATTTAGTATTACAATCCTAATTTGGTTCTCGAAAAAGTGAGATTAGTTTGAGTTCAGATATCAGGTTCCTGACAATGATGACAATGACAAACATACAATGGATTTTACCAGTATTGTTTATTTTACTGGGGTTACTGGCAGGAATAGTTGGCGAAAAAGTTATTTACGAGAGATTAAAGAATTTTTCGAGCCGTAAAAAAATACCTGGTAGTGAAATTATCATGCGATCGCTTCACCGGATGATATTTCTCTGGTTTGTTTTGGCTGGTTGTTTTAGCGCAGTTTTAATTCATCCGAATGTGAATCATGGGGTTAATCTTGATGTTCTGCAAAAGATTCTTTTTACTATCTTTCTGTACTCGGTCACATTAGTTTTAGCTCGTCTCTCATCGAATTTTATCAACTTGTTTATTCGCAAAACAGGAGGAAATTCTGCTTCTTTATTTTCTAATATTGCTAAAACTTCTGTTTTAGGATTGGGTATATTAATTATTCTCCAAACTTTGGGAGTTAAAATTACACCCATCATCACGACCTTGGGGATTAGTGGTTTAGCTGTTGGTTTGGCATTGAAGGATACTTTAGAAAACTTATTTGCTGGATTTCACTTAATTTTTTCTAAGCAAGTTCGTACTGGAGATTATGTCAAATTAGATGGTGGTCATGAAGGTTATGTGACTGATATAACTTGGCGAAATACAACAATTCGTGAAGTCTCTAACAATGCAATTATTGTTCCTAATTCTAAGCTAGCATCTGCAATCTTCACAAATTTCCATCTTTTAGCAAAAGAGAGTACTTTAACCGTAAATGTTGGAGTAAATCACGATAGTGACCTTGAAAATGTCGAACGTATTACAGTCGAAGTCGCGAAAGATGTGATGCAGCAAGTATCACCAAAATTAGTTGTGCATGAACCTTTTATTCGCTTTCAAAAATTTGGCGAAACCAGCATTGATTTTACTGTTTTTATGCGAGTCAATGATTTTTTTGATCAACGCATCGCTCGACATCTTTTCATTAAGGCTTTACATAAAAGATTTAAAACCGAAGGTATTAAAACTCTGCCAACTAGCGCTTAATTAGCTTCATCACTCACTATGCTTAATATCCCCACATAATTGATAATAATTTGGGGATATTACTGCTAACCTAGGATTGAGAATTGTTTGATATTTTCTCGTTAGCAATCAAGAATAACCTGATATTATGAATATAGAAATAATTAAGGAATTTTCATATCCATCGTGATTATCGATAATTTATCAGCACAACATAGGTTTGAAAAATACTTTTGGACTTGGCAAGGTTATAAAATTCAGTATGCAGTTCAAGGCATGGGCAAACCCATCGTACTAGTTCACGGTTTTGGTGCTTCCATCGGACATTGGCGCAAGAATATTCCAGTTTTAGCTGATGCTGGATACCAGGTATTTGCCATTGACTTACTGGGTTTTGGTGCTTCCCAAAAAGCTGCGATCGCCTATAATATTGATGTTTGGGTAGAATTACTCAAGGATTTTTGTAGCGAATATCTTCAAGAGCCTGCGGTTTTCATTGGAAATTCGATTGGTGCGTTGATTAGCCTGACGGTTCTAGCAAAACACCCAGAAATTGCTGCCAGTGGAGTGTTAATCAATTGTGCGGGTGGTTTAAACCATCGTCCCCATGAATTGAATCCACCATTACGGATTGTCATGTCAGCATTTAATCGATTGGTGAATCATCCAGTTACAGGAAAATTTGTATTTAATCGGGTGCGCCAAAAACATCAGATACGTCGCACACTGTATCAAGTATATCGCGATCGAAATGCTGTCACAGATGAGTTGGTAGACTTATTGTATGAACCATCCTGTGATGAGGGCGCACAAAAAGTATTTGCGTCAATACTTTCAGCACCTCCTGGCGACAGTCCCAATGAGTTATTGCCCCAAGTTGAGTCACCCCTATTGGTATTATGGGGTGCAGATGATCCTTGGACACCAATAACTGGCGCGAGAATTTACGAACAAGCTGCAACAGCCGGCAAAGATATTACAATAATTCCCATTCCTGGTGCTGGACATTGCCCCCATGATGAGGTTCCAGATAAAGTTAATTTAGAGATTATTAATTGGTTACAGAGCTATTAACATCCAAAAGCCTAGTTTATTTTTCGATATAAGTAGGAAGGCGGAATTATTTGTAAGATGCATTTCGACTGCGCTCATTTCGACTACGCTCAATGCTCAAAACAACTACAGAACGAGGGTTGAGCGTAGCCGAAACCCGTCATCTGGTTTACTTTAATTCCACCCAGCTACTTATCTAGCCAAAAAGTAATTTCAAAAACTTTGCAAAACAGTTTTCAAAGTATTTGCATTTGAGGTGATGTCAATGCATATGACTGTAGAGATGCAGGGCTTTGCACCTCTACAACTATGTCATCATCGTGTTATGCGGATGCTTTTTTATTGCCTAACTTTTTATTCATGAAACTAGTGAATCTCTTCCAATTTGCGCGTACAACTTTCCAATTTGCCAGCATATGTAAAATGATAAAGGCTAAAAACGTATAAGCAAGCCAAAAATGCAAATTACGCCCAATGTCTACCATTGCTTGATTTTGGGGAAAAATATCGGGTAAGACAATGCCAAAAAATTTAACATTATTTTGTTTAAATGAATTTGATAGCAAAAAACCAGTTATCGGCACAGCCCACATGAACAGATAAAGGCTAAAGTGCAATGCAAAGTTTCGCCACCATTCGCCTGTCAGTTTTGGAGTGCGCTTAGTGTATTTGCGCCACCATACCCGCAGCAAAGTTAATATCCGCCATGTTAGTAATCCCATTGTTAAGACACCAATGGATTTATGGAAGTCATATAGCTGAGAACGGAAAGATACTTCTCTCTCCAAGCTTGACATATACGAACCAGTTATAAAGATAACCAAGTAGCAAGCCGCCATCCACCAATGTACGGACATTAAATCTTTGAAAGCTGAGTTGAATCTAGATTTTTTCGCACCTGTTTTACTTGACTCTGTTGCACTCATAAAACTACCCTGGCTTTTAGATATTTATACTACTTACTTGACATATTTTAGTACTTGTAAGTTTCGTGAGTTTTGCAAATAACTAGTGAAAGGTTTATAACTTGTTTTTCAAGATTTACTCTGAATCCTATAGGGGAAAGCTTGCTTTATCACTAAAAAACTAGAATTATGCTGGTTCTATAACGCTAGATGCTTAAATGCAAGAAACTGGCTTTTGGTATTAATGATTTGTTGACAAATAGTCTCAGAGCTTTCAAGTTAGCGTTATACTTAAACCTGTTCTCCTATGAAATACTTATAGACAGTAGGGGTATGCAATAATGCTTTCAAACAATTATCAGCATCTCAACTTAGAAAATTCTTTAGTACAAGCCATACATACATCTGTAAAGGGGAGGGCAAGATTTAAGGTAAAATGGCTGGACGGAAATAAATCTATTAAAAAAAATTTAGAATTTAAATTATCAAAATCGGAATTTATATCTCAAGTCAGTGCTAACGAGTTAACAGGAAATATACTTGTTTTTTTTCATCCAAATGAAAGTTGGCAATTGATTGCTCACTTGATTGAAACTTGTTTGTTAGATTACATAAAACAGAAGCGCGGGGCTTTTATCAGGTCAAATTATATCAGTGTAAACTCAGAAAATGGTAGATTTCAGCCATTATCTAATCATGTATATAATGTATCAAATATACTTAGTTTTGTTCATGGAGTCAGAAGCACTCAAGAAATAGTTTCTTTATCAGATTATCTAGAGTTAAAGAATAATTTAAATAATATATTTCTGAATAACAATGCTAATAATTTAGAAGAAATTCTCAGACAAAAACACATCAATTCTCAAAAAATAAACTTAATTAACCCAAGTAATAATATTTTTTTACATCCTTTTATTTTAGTAAAAAAATCCATTAATAAACTACAAACAAATATTCAGGGAACATCAACAGCTATTTTCATTCTTTTAGGTATTAGTACATTAATACATTTATATGGTCTAGATGAAGTCATTTTATTAGCAGTTAAAAGAACACATTCGCCATTGCTAAACTACATTATGACTGCAATTACTTCCTTTTGTGAACCATTAGTTTTGGTTGCAGTGTGTTCAGGATTTAGCCAGATAACACCATCTGTTCATCGCCGTTCATTAGTTACTAACTTGATGCTAGTCGCAATCGGGGCAATTAGTCTAAATTATCTTCTGAAAGAAGTTTTTACCAGGGCACGTCCAGCATTATGGAATCATATTGTGGATGTTGGGCATTACAGTTTTCCTAGTGGTCATGCAATGGTTTCATTGGCTATTTATGGATTTATTGGTTATGTTTTAGCGAATCAATATCCACAATATAAAAAACAAATTTTTACCTTAACAGCCTTATTAATTTTAGCAATTGGTTTTAGTCGGCTTTATTTAGGAGTACATTGGGCGACTGATGTAATAGTGGGTTATGCTGTTGGTTTGTTGTGGTTAATGGCTTGTATACAAGGTTTAGAATTACAAGGAAGACATACAGCATAATAATGAATGAATGAATAAATAAATAATAATGAATCTATCAAAAACAATATCCCCAACCGATAAAATAAGTTGGGGATATGATGATTTTTTTACGAAAATATCTTGCAATTATTATGAATTAATTGTCTGTTAAATCTTGCTGATGCATATTATCAATATGTGGCTCATCTTCACTACTAGGATGATTTTCTGAGACAATTTTTTCAGCTTTCAAATTAGATGGCTCCGAAAAATCATCGCGCACAATTATAAACTCAGTTTCACGTTCTGACTTTTTACCCCATTCGTCCAAAACATCTTTAATTAATACTTCCTGTGTCCAAATTTTAGTAACTACAGTTAGAGGTAATGCTAGTAGTAAACCGAGAGGACCAAAAAATGTTAAAAAGAATAATTGAGCAATTAATGTGACCGCAGGTAGCAGCGAAACTTGGTGTGCCATAATCATCGGCGTGATGAAATTACCCTCCGTTTGCTGCACCAGAAAATATAAGCCAAATACAGCAGCAGCTTTCCAAGGTGCATCTAATAATGCGATCGCCAGTCCTGGGATTAAACTAATTGTTGGGCCCAGATTGGGAATCAAATTCATGAAACCCGATAGCACTGATAAAGCTAAAGCTGAAGGTATGCCTAAAATAAGCAAACCTACCATGCTCGTTACTCCCACATATAGCATGGCGATCGCAGCACCACTTACCCATCCTTCCAGAGAAAGCTCGCATTTATCCAAAATGCCATCTACCCTTCGTCGGTAAAAGGACGGAAACAGACGTATAAATAATTTACGATACGCTTGCGGATCGGCTAAAAACATTCCCGTCAGTACCAATACCAGCAGAATCTTTAAAACAGCTTCTAGGGAACCGGATAAAAATGCTAGTGAATTTCCTAGAGCCTTATTAACCAAAGGTTGTGCTTGTTTAATTAAACCGTCGATATCGGGTATGTAGGGTGCCAACTGCGGCGGAACACCAGCTTTCAGGTTATCTAGGGAAGCATTAAAAACCTGTAATCCTTTGGGAACTCGATAAGTAAGTTCGTGAAACTGGGTGATAAAAGGCGGTACAACTATCCAGAAAAAGCTGATAATTACCCCAAAAAAGAGACCGACTGCAATCAGCACAGCTACCCCACGCTTCATACCAGTACGCTGAAACCTCTTTGCCAAGCGATTGAGCGTAGTCGCAATTACCACTGCTGCAAACATTAGCAACAGCACATCCCGAATTTGCCACAGAATATACAAAGAAAGAACAATGGCTATCAAACCAATCCACTGACCTAAATTCAAGTCCTTACCCCTTCCTGAAACTTAGCGAACAGTTATTTGCTTAATTTTGCTGTAACTTAGCTAGGCTAGCAGTTTATTTGTAATTCGTAATTTGTAATTCGCAATTCGTAATTCCCCAGTAACTAAAGCTACGCAATTACAAGTTCCTTACTGCCCGAAACCGAACACCCAGTAAAACGGCCATAATTACAGTTGGAGATAAAACTAGAATTAATGCATTAATGTCGCTTTCTGGGATAGGTACGATGGGGGCAACGTACTTGATAAACAGGGAAAGAACTACTGAGAGTAATAAAACTTTGGCGAGAAATCCAAACTGGTTATTCATACACTAAATCCACTGCGACTAAAGTACGGCTATACACATTGTTTATGGGGGGTAGACACGAAACTCAATTTCGCTATCTATTTTTTAGAATAGGTTTAGTTCACATTCTGTTACAAACCTCTCATATTTATCTGGTAATTAGTTGTTTATTATTGACATGGCTACTAAGTCTGTGGCAAGCACCATCTATTAACCACTAAAACAAAACAATTTATATTGTCTCTCGGAAAGGCGATGCGAGTTACAGGTTTATTTGGGTGAATGTTAATAGAATTTATCTAAAAATTCCCATGTTCTACCTTCCTGTTTCGTTACTACTATTTATATTGTTATTGCTGCTCATACCTTTTTTATGGTTTGCAGTAACTTTAAATGTGGTAGAAATCGCTGTTACGAAATTAGGGTTTGCCCCTGGTATTGGTTTGGTTTTGCTAGCTTTAATTATTTTAGGTAGCACAATCAATATTCCTTTATACCGTACCGAATCTGCAATTGAAGTTACCGATGGATTTGCAGATATGTGGATGCGCGAATTTTGGGGTATCCCGTTAAGACATGTCAAACGTTCCACAGTAGTAGCTATTAATGTCGGTGGAGGAGTTATTCCCGTTTTACTTGCGCTGTATCAATTTACTCAAGGTAATTTTGACACTATTTTGCTGGTGACTTTAATAGTGACAGTTGTGAGTTACTACGCAGCCAGAGTTGTACCTGGTATTGGTATCCAAATGAACCCCTTACTAGCTCCTTTAGCAGCTTCTCTATCGGCAATGTTATTGGCTACACCTCATGCAGCACCCGTTGCCTTTGCTGGTGGCGTGCTGGGAACCTTAATAGGTGCAGATTTATTGCATTTACGAGATATTCAAAGTATGAGTTCTGGAGTTCTAAGTATTGGTGGTGCGGGTGTGTTTGATGGTATTACATTATGTGGTTTGTTTGCAATTTTACTTACATAGTTAATAGTTAATTGGTCATTTAATTATCAGTAATAGTTAATAGGTCATTGATTGCGAGAAGCAATATTAACTATTCAGAATCACCCTTAGCTACTAACTAATAATAAATCAGGAGGTTATATAAATGCCAGTGGATACTAATAATAAAAATAAAATCAAGCCTCCAAAGATTCGGCAATTCGGTGGCAGCCTGTTAATACTATTGACATTGCTGTTGGTTCTGAATCTCATAGTTCCCAACTTCTTTGGAGCCAAATTAGCGCAAATTCCTTACAGTGACTTTATTCAGCAAGTACAAGCGGGTAAAGTTGACAAAGCGATTGTTGGTAGCGATCGCATTCAATATTCGATCAAAACCCAAACTCCCGAAGGACAAGAGGTAGAACAGGTATTTCAAACTACACCTGTTGCCATTGATTTAGATTTACCTAGGATTTTGCGGGACAATAAAGTCGAATTTGCAGCACCTCCTCCCAATGAAAATGGTTGGCTGGGGACTTTGATTAGTTGGGTGGTGCCACCGTTAATTTTTGTCGGTATTTGGGGCTTTTTCCTCAACCGTCAAGGTGGTGGACCTGCGGCTTTAACTGTGGGCAAAAGCAAGGCGCGAATTTATTCTGAAGGTAGCACTGGAGTCAAATTTAGTGATGTTGCCGGGATTGAAGAAGCAAAAGTTGAGCTCGAAGAAGTTGTTGACTTCCTAAAAAATGCCGACAAATATACACGCTTGGGTGCAAAAATCCCTAAAGGTGCTTTGTTAGTTGGCCCTCCAGGTACTGGTAAAACTTTACTGGCAAAAGCGATCGCTGGTGAAGCTGGTGTTCCTTTCTTTAGTATTTCTGGTTCGGAATTTATTGAATTATTTGTCGGTGTTGGTGCTGCCAGAGTTCGCGATTTATTTGAACAGGCAAAACAACAAGCACCCTGTATTGTCTTTATTGATGAGTTGGATGCTTTAGGCAAATCCCGGGCAGGTAGCGGTGGTTTTTATGGTGGGAATGATGAAAGGGAACAAACCCTGAACCAGTTACTTACCGAAATGGATGGTTTTGATGCCAATACAGGTGTAATTATTATTGCTGCCACTAACCGTCCTGAAGTCCTTGACCCAGCCTTACGCCGTCCTGGACGCTTTGATAGACAAGTGGTTGTAGATCGTCCCGACAAAATCGGTCGGGAAGCCATACTGAGAGTCCATGCTCGTAATGTCAAATTAGATGCAGATGTTGATTTAGCAGTTATTGGTACGAGAACCCCTGGCTTTGCTGGAGCAGACTTAGCCAACTTAGTTAACGAAGCTGCCCTGATGGCGGCTCGTAACAACCGCGAAGCAGTGAAAATGGCTGACTTTAACGAAGCAATCGAACGGGTTGTGGCTGGACTAGAAAAGCGATCGCGTGTCTTAAACGAAACTGAGAAAAAGACTGTTGCTTACCATGAAGTCGGACATGCCATTATTGGGGCGTTAATGCCAGGGGCAGGTAAGGTTGAAAAAATCTCAATTGTTCCTCGTGGAGTTGGTGCCCTAGGTTACACAATTCAAATGCCGGAAGAAGACCGCTTCTTGATGGTTGAAGATGAGATTCGCGGCAGAATTGCCACCCTGTTGGGTGGGCGATCGGCTGAGGAAACTATCTTTGGGAAGGTCTCTACTGGTGCGAGTGATGACATCCAAAAAGCAACTGAGTTGGCCGAACGCTTTATTACTGTGTACGGCATGAGTGACGAACTTGGTCCTGTCGCATTTGAAAAGGTACAGCAGCAGTTTATCGAAGGTTATGGCAATCCTCGCAGATCAATTAGTCCAAAAGTTGCTGAAGAAATCGATCGCGAAGTGAAGATGATTATGGATAATGCCCATCATATCGCTTTGAGAATTCTCCAAGAAAACCGCGAATTATTGGAGACAACTGCACAGGAATTGTTACAACGCGAAGTTTTAGAAGGTAACGACCTGCGTTCTAAATTGGATACAGCTAAAGCGCCTGCGGAAATGGCAGAATGGTTACTTAATGGGAAGTTAGACCAAGATAAACCATTAATGCAAACAATGATGCGTTAATTGGTATTTACTGAAGTTAAGTAAATAGTCTTTATTAGAGACGCGACATGTCGCGTCTCTAATTTTATGAATTTCCTAATGCTATTACTGCATTGATGCCACCAAATCCTAGGCTTGAGCACATTACATGATTGATTTGATCAACAGCTGATTCTTTGACGAAATTTAAGTCAAAACCAGATTTTCGCAAACCAACCCCAGGTGGTAAAAGCTGACTGCGTAAAGCCATTAATGAAAATGCCACACCCAAAGCACCCGAAGCGCCTATTGTATGTCCTGTAGCACCTTTTGTTGAACTCACGTAGGGACGATGTGTCATTATTTTTTCGATAACGTGACTTTCAACTTCATCATTCCGTATTGTCCCAGTTCCGTGGGCATGAATATAATCAATATCCCTTGGTTTTAAATGACTCCGTTGCAAACATTGTTTAATTGCAGTTATCCCACTTCTACCTTCCGGTTCGGGCGCATTTGGGTGGTAAGCATCAGCAGTTAAACCAAAACCAAGAATTTCGCCATAAATCTTTGCTTGGCGTGCCTTTGCTAATTCCAGCGACTCTAAAACAAATACTGCACCACCTTCACCCAAAACCAATCCTTCACGGTTTTGATCAAAAGGATACGCCCCGGTTTTTGCCAAAGCCCCCATCTGCTGAAAACCCGTAATTGTCAGTGGTGTAATTGGTGCTTCCACAGCCCCCGCAACCACACGATCGCACTGTCCAGTTTGAATTAACATTGCCGCTTGCGCGATCGCCCAAATACCCGTTGCACAGGCAGCCATTGGAGCTAAAACAATACCCGTTGCTCCTATCTGTCGGGCTGTGGCGATCGCATTCATATGGGGCAAAGTTTCCAGCCAAGTACCTAATTGTGCTTGACAGTATTGATTACTTATGTATGCATGGGTTCCGGTTTTGAGTTGTTCTTGCTCCTTGATTATTTCTTCCCAAACAGACTGAAAACCACGACTTGAACCAATTACCACACCGCAATCTTGTAAAGGCAAAATCAAACCAGCATCTTGGACGGCAAAATCAACAACCAGCCGAGTTAGCTTTTGTAACTCAACTGGTTGATCAGAAATCATGGCTAGCGGACGCGCTTCTAGTTCTGAGAAAGGTTGATGTAGCTTAATTCCAGTTTTGCCTGCAATTAAATTTTGCCAGCTTGTCTCTAGGTTTTCACCCAGTGCCGAGACCAAACCAATACCAGTAACAACAACCATTTTGGGGAGTAGAGAATAGGTGGTATGAAATGGGGATTAGAAATTGTTGAGAAGGAATCGGGAATTTACCTTTTCCTCTTTCTTTTTCCCCTTTTCCCTATTTACCGCCATTCTTCAGATTTTCAGCACCGCTAGTCACTTTTGCGGATTCAATTTTATCGCCTTGTTGAATTTTGTCTACAATTGGCATTCCATCGGTAACATACCCAAATACAGCGTAGTCACCATCAAGAAAACCAATATTTGCCAACGCAAAATAGAACTGTGAAGAGGCAGAGTTTGGTAATTGCGATCGCGCCATCGCCACAGCCCCTAATTTGTGGGTAAGTACGGGTGGTTTAGTTACACCAGCTTCTTTAAAAGTTTTGCCGTAAATTGGTGCATCAGCATCTTGGGGTTTGATTTCTAAAGGAATGCGTCGCTCAGTTCCCGTAGCCTGATCAATAAACCCACCTGTACCATTACCCTTGGGATCGCCACCTTGAACTACAAACGGGCTGGGTTGACGTACAACCCGATGGAAAGACAATCCATCATAGACACCTCGTTGTACTAAATCGACAAAATTTCCAGCAGTAATTGGTGCATTAGTCCCATCAACCTCAATTGTGATGGGTGAACCTTTAACGGTCATGACTACCGTTGCTTTTCCTTCGAGTTTTGGTAAATCGTTCATTCCTGGAATAATCTCGCTGTTATTTTGAGCTACAGAGGTAGTCTGAGTAGCTGCCTCTGCGTTTGTAGCTGTTGTAGTCACTTCTGTGGCTGTATTCGCTTCTGTCGCTGTCGAAGTTGGCGAACCACTACTAGGATTTACTGGTGGTGTCGAACACCCAGCCAACATCAAGGCACCTACAACTACAAACGCTACTAAAAACTTGTGAATTTTCAACCGCATTACCAGTTACAGACTCAACCAGAGTATCTTAATACTCTAAGGAAAAAAGGTGAAAGGAAAAAGGAGAAGATAAATTGTCAAAGACATCCTCATCCCTTCTATTTTTCAATCTGGCATGACATCAACTGCGGAATAATTCTAGAAGTTTCTGATGACAAAGAATCGCTGTGTCTCTCTGTCAATCAAGATTATCCCATCATTTAGCAATGCCTTTGAGACTCCTCTTTACAGCCTCAAGATTGCCTTGGTATCAAGTCGGCTGCCAAAGTTTAACTGTGGAACGAGAACTCAAATTACTAATTAGAAATAGTAATTAATTAAAGTCCTTCCAAAGGCACGCCTAAAAACCTTGCTAATTCAGCACCTTGAACTTCTAACTCTTTTAGAGATATAGGCTGACCGACTCGCGTTAAGGGAATATCTCGCCGACCTTTGACACGTAAATACAAAGCGCGACGAGGATTTAAACCTTCCTTTAACTCCACCCTAATTGATTGTGCATCTTGTGTGGAGAGATCAATCTCAATCCTACGATTTTTGCCTGGATAGCCCCAACGAAAAATTTTAATCTTGTTGGTTGCTCGGTTAAATTCGTTGTAACCGCCACCCACATCCCACAGAATTACTAACCAGAGGTAAAAAGAAAGTAACAATCCAGCAGTTCCATAAAGACCCATAACCAGCCCTTGGGGGACGAATATGAGTTGAGTCGGGTCAGTAACGATCAGTAAGTTTACTTTCAGATAACTTGATAACCCTGCCAAGAAGAATCCCGTCGCTCCCATTGAGACGATGGTTGCCCACCAATAATTACTGAAGCGCCGAGAACCTACAACTTTTTGATTTAAAACTGGCGAAACTGAATTATCGCCCTTAGGCGACTCGCCTTTGTTTATGCTTGTTGAAGCCGTCATTTAAATATCCTAGTGAGGGTGTCATAACTCCCTCTATCAAGTCTGCCATTTATTCACGATTTATTGCAAGTTGACTGCAACAAATTTCTTGACAAAACGCTGAATACAGAAGAGTGACTCTTGAATAAAAAATTCAAAAATCAAAACTCAGGATGAATTTTCTGAGAAAACATGTGTCAAATTGTAAAAATTCTGATATTCATAATATTAATGGTAACTTCGTGTTTTATACCCGTTTGCCAAGGTAAACGGTCGAGCAAACTCGAACTAAGTGTGATAAGTTAAGAACAATTAAGCTACTGCACGCGGAAAACTATTCCAGTGGGCGGCTTTGCTTGCAACTCAACCCTGAGAGAAATAACTTTTGGTTAAACTTCTCTCATAATAGTAGGCCTGAGTGTCTCGACACTTACCAATAGGGTGAAATTTAACCCTTACTGGTGTCTACAAAGAATGTCAAAATAAAAACGTAAATTCCTCGTGGCGATCGCCCAAAGTTGGGAAACTAACTCTTGTGTAATTGCTGAAAAACGTTGAAATTTTAGTAAAAAAGAGGATTATAGTTCGATGACCATCGCAGTAGGACGCGCCCCCCAGCGTGGGTGGTTTGACGTACTAGACGACTGGCTGAAGCGCGATCGCTTCGTATTTGTAGGCTGGTCAGGAATCCTTCTGTTCCCCTGTGCATTCTTAGCACTGGGTGGCTGGATGACCGGAACCACCTTCGTCAGTTCGTGGTACACCCACGGTCTCGCATCTTCTTATTTGGAAGGATGCAACTTCTTAACAGTGGCAGTATCGACTCCCGCCGACGCAATGGGACACTCGTTATTGTTATTGTGGGGACCCGAAGCTCAAGGAGACTTCACCCGTTGGTGTCAACTCGGCGGCTTATGGGCATTCATCGCTTTACATGGCGCATTCGGATTGATTGGCTTCATGCTACGTCAATTTGAAGTCGCCCGTCTTGTTGGGATTCGTCCTTACAATGCGATCGCCTTTTCCGCACCGATTGCCGTCTTCGTCAGCGTATTCCTGATGTACCCCTTGGGACAATCCAGCTGGTTTTTTGCACCCAGCTTTGGAGTCGCCGCAATCTTCCGTTTCTTATTATTTTTGCAAGGTTTCCACAACTGGACACTCAACCCCTTCCACATGATGGGAGTAGCGGGTGTACTCGGTGGAGCATTACTTTGTGCCATCCACGGTGCAACAGTAGAAAATACACTGTTTGAAGATGGAGAAGCATCGAATACCTTCCGTGCTTTCAACCCAACTCAAGCAGAAGAAACCTACTCAATGGTGACAGCAAACCGTTTCTGGTCACAGATATTCGGGATTGCATTCTCCAACAAACGTTGGTTGCACTTCTTTATGTTGTTCGTACCCGTAACAGGGTTATGGATGAGTGCAGTTGGTATTGTTGGTTTGGCATTGAACCTACGGGCTTATGACTTCGTATCGCAGGAATTGCGTGCCGCAGAAGACCCAGAATTTGAAACATTCTATACCAAGAACATTTTGTTGAACGAGGGTATCCGCGCTTGGATGGCTCCTCAAGACCAACCTCACGAAAAATTTGTATTCCCTGAAGAGGTACTACCACGTGGTAACGCTCTCTAATCGCTCTATATCAATGGGTGGACGCGACCAAGAATCCACCGGATTTGCATGGTGGTCTGGCAACGCCCGTTTAATCAACCTTTCTGGTAAACTCTTGGGCGCACACGTTGCCCATGCCGGCTTGATAGTTTTCTGGGCTGGTGCAATGACCTTATTTGAGGTGGCGCACTTTGTCCCCGAAAAACCAATGTACGAGCAAGGTTTAATCTTGCTACCTCACCTCGCTGCCCTTGGTTGGGGTGTGGGTTCTGGTGGTGAAGTGTTTGACACTTTCCCCTACTTCGTTGTTGGTGTACTGCATTTAATCTCGTCTGCCGTTCTCGGATTTGGTGGAATTTATCACGCCGTTCGTGGTCCTGAAACTTTAGAAGAATACTCTTCTTTCTTTGGTTACGACTGGAAAGACAAGAACAAGATGACCAACATCATCGGCTTCCACCTGATTATTCTTGGTTGTGGGGCACTGCTGTTGGTGTTGAAAGCAATGTTCTTCGGTGGTTTGTATGATACATGGGCACCTGGTGGTGGCGACGTTCGCGTTATTACCAACCCCACATTGAACCCTGCTATTATCTTTGGCTATTTAGCTAAATCTCCTTTCGGTGGAGAAGGTTGGATTGTCAGCGTTAACAACCTCGAAGACGTTGTTGGTGGTCACATTTGGGTTGGTCTCATCTGTATCGCTGGTGGTATTTGGCACATCCTTACCAAGCCTTTTGCTTGGGCGCGTCGTGCCTTCATCTGGTCTGGTGAAGCTTATCTTTCCTACAGCTTAGGCGCTTTGTCCTTGATGGGCTTTATCGCTTCCTGTATGGTTTGGTACAATAACACCGTATATCCTAGCGAATTCTTTGGCCCTACTGGTCCTGAAGCTTCACAAGCACAGGCTTTGACCTTCTTAATCCGTGACCAACGCTTAGGTGCTAACGTCGGTTCGGCACAAGGCCCAACTGGCTTGGGTAAATACTTGATGCGATCGCCTTCTGGTGAAATCATCTTTGGTGGTGAAACCATGCGTTTCTGGGACTTCAAAGGTCCTTGGTTAGAACCACTACGTGGGCCTAACGGTCTTGACTTAGATAAAATCAAGAATGATATTCAGCCTTGGCAAGCACGTCGTGCTGCTGAGTACATGACTCATGCTCCTCTGGGTTCTTTGAATTCTGTAGGTGGTGTGGCAACTGAAATCAACTCCTTCAACTACGTATCACCTCGTGCGTGGCTGTCAACTTCTCACTTCGTACTCGGATTCTTCTTCCTCGTTGGTCACTTGTGGCACGCAGGACGCGCTCGTGCGGCTGCTGGTGGTTTCGAGAGAGGTATTGATCGTGAGAATGAGCCAGTAATGTTCATGAATGAACTTGACTAGTTCGGAAATTTTTCTAGATTTCTTTCATCACTGATAATCGTTAATTTAGCCTCCGTTAAAAGCGGGGGCTTTTTTCATTTTCTCTATGGATAGCCAAGAAAATAAGAATGAGTATTTTTCCTTATTGTTAACCCCAATAAATAATTATGAACAATTGTTGAGAAAAGGCGATAATATGGATTCATTAAAGAAATAAGTATTTTTGCTCAGAAATAACAATGGCAGAACAATTTCCTTGGCTAACTGCGATCATCCTGCTGCCTGCCGTAGCTTCCTTACTAATCCCAGTATTACCTGACAAAGATGGTAAACGGGTACGATGGTATGCATTAGGTGTGGCGATCGCAGATTTTATCTTGATGTGCTACGCCCTTTGGAAGAATTACGATCCCAGCAGCGCTACTTTTCAACTCGCAGAAAACTATGCTTGGGTACCTCAGTTAGGTTTGAACTGGGCTGTTTCTGTCGATGGTTTATCAGCACCTCTAGTGCTTTTAGCTGGATTTGTGACAACACTGGCTATTTTCTCTGCTTGGCAAGTTGACCGCAGACCCAAACTTTTCTACGCGCTAATGTTAATGTTATATGCCGCGCAAATAGGAGTTTTTGTCGCCCAAGATTTGCTACTATTTTTCATTATGTGGGAAGTCGAATTAGTTCCCGTTTATCTACTTATTAATATTTGGGGTGGTCAAAAGCGTCGTTACGCAGCCACAAAATTTATTATTTACACCGCAGCTGCTTCTATTTTTATCCTCATAGCTGCCTTGGGAATGGGACTCTACGGTGGTGGAGATGTCACATTTGATATTGCCAAACTTGCTATTAAAGATTATCCCCTTGCCTTAGAACTATTCCTGTATGCCGGATTGTTGATTGCCTTTGGTGTTAAACTGGCGATTTTTCCGATGCATACTTGGTTACCTGATGCTCACGGTGAAGCATCCTCACCTGTATCGATGGTGTTGGCAGGCGTACTCTTAAAAATGGGTGGATACGGATTAATTCGTCTAAATTTAGAACTCCTATCTGATGCACATATATACTTTGCACCAATTTTGGCAATTTTAGGTGTAGTTAATATTATCTACGGCGCGTTGAATTCATTTGCCCAAACAAATATGAAACGTCGTCTTGCCTACTCTTCAGTATCCCATATGGGTTTTGTACTGCTAGGAATTGCATCCTTTACCGACATTGGCATTAATGGTGCAATGTTGCAGATGATTTCCCATGGTTTAATTGCATCAGTATTATTCTTCCTTGCTGGTGTCACCTATGACCGCACCCACACAATGGCAATGGATGAAATGGGTGGGATTGGTCAAGTAATGCCAAAGGTATTCGCCTTATTTACAATTGGGGCAATGGCATCGCTAGCATTACCTGGAATGAGCGGTTTTGCCAGTGAAATATCGGTATTTGTCGGTTTAACAACTAGCGATATCTACAGTTCGACATTTTGTACGGTGACAGTGTTTCTTGCCGCAGTGGGAGTTATTTTAACCCCGATTTACCTGCTCTCAATGTTAAAACAGGTATTTTATGGAACTGGATCAAAACTCACATGTAATATTGGCGATGTTGTAGTACAAAATCCAGAAGATGAAGAAGCAGTTTGTTTTGGTACGGATTGTATCCTTCCCACCCAGGCTATTTATAGAGATGCTAGTCCACGAGAAATATTCATTGCAGCTAGTTTTATCGTCTTAATAATTGGCATCGGCTTGTATCCCAAATTAACAATGCAAATGTATGATGTGAAAACAGTTGCAGTGAATGCTCAAGTTCGCCAATCCTACACACAAATAGCAGAAACAAGTCCAGGAATTTATGCCAATGGATTGTTAACACCCAAAATTGCGACAGTAGAAACTTCGCAAGTTTTGGGAATTGTTAAGTAAATAAATCATGAATTAAATTTAATATCCCTGGCTTTGTTAAAGTCGGGGATATTAATTTCACTCAATTATGAAGGAATATAAAATGGTGCGTTACGCTGCGCTAACAGCACCTTACTTTTGCACTTGATTTAATTCACTTTCCTTAACAAATCACTTAATTTTGTTCCGCCAATTTTAACTTTTGCCACCAGCGATTGAGGGGATAATAAACCACAGGAGCCCAAAGACTACTGAGGATAGCTGAAGCGAGAGCAACCCTTTGATAATATGCCCAGATATCAGTCGGATTGCGATCGCCAGCCATTACCAACTGCGAGGCAAAAATAGCTTCTCCAAAAGCAGACATGACAAAAACAATCAAAGCAATAGAAATAAAATCCTCTTGAATAAATCGCTGTTTTTGCATTAACCCAGTCAAAAACCCAACCAAACCCAAGCTTAAGGCGTGAGTCGGGTCACTATATGTCATTGCATCTTGAAGAAAGCCTAAAATTATTCCTGCAACAGCCCCCTGCCAAGCATTTCGCTTCACACTCCAAACCACAACCCAAATTAATAACCAATTTGGACCAATCCCTAGCAATTCCATACCAGGTAAACGATTTGGTAGCAGTATCAAACACAAAAGTACGGTGAAAAATATCAGTGAGTAATCCACGATTTGACGAGTACGAGGATTCCACCTGGCGATCGGCTTAATTTTGATCTTAAACAGCCCTGTAGTTCGCGATTTGCGCGGTTGTTGCTTTGATTTACGCTGGGGTGAAGACGAATAGGGTTTAGACGTTTTGCTGCGTCTTTTGCCCAAAAATGCGAGGGTTTTCATAGTCTTGGTGGAATTATGAGAAGCTATTTTGCAGGTTCTTCAGACTTGGCTGGAGAATTATTGACCTCAGTCTTTTCCTGTTGAATTTCTGGTTTGGGATAAATTTCTACCCAATCTAGCGAACGAAGCGGTGGAGAAAGCTCAATTTTGGCGATCGATGTTGGTACTCGTTTTAAATCCAGAGACTTGATTTTACCGATCGCCACGCCTGCTGGGAATTTTTGACTGTAATTTGATGTGGCAACCATATGCCCAATTTTGGCATTGGGTACTTTCTCATAAAATTCGAGCACTGCTTCTGCGGAACCGTCACCCTTCAAAACCCCTTTAGCACCACTTTGGCTAACATTTACACCGATCTGACTTTTTAAGTCGCTAACTAACAAAACACGACTAGAATTAGCTGTCACTTGATCTACTAGACCAACTAAGCCACCTTCCGCTTTGACAATCGAACCTTCCTGAACACCTGACGAACTACCACGATTCAGGGTAACTTGTTGCCACCAATTATCAGCGCTACGACCAATGACTCTAGCAACTACAGGACGTTCTTGAATTGCCGCTTTTTCTGTATAAGATACAATTTGTTTGAGTTTTTGATTTTGGAATTGTAATTCTACAATTTGAGTTTTTAATTCTAAAATTCGAGCATCGCGCAGTCGTTCTTCTTTAGTGGGCCCAGTTTGTAACATCTGAAGTGGACGGGTAATAACCCCATATGCTTCCATTAATAGCGAACCCTGAGTTTGCCGTAATACAATGGTAGTACCAGCAGCTAAACACAGTAGACCAATCTGCAACCCTCTACGCTCCCACCAACGTGCTGTAAACATATATACCTTTTATATAACTTTTTACCAACTATACAAACTATAAATTGATAGTGTAAAGATATTGGATTCTTTGTAGAATCCAATATCTTTAGCTGCATTTTGTCCTACATATTTCGAGAACGAGCACTGAATACCCGTTCATGTTGTTTGAAGTTTTCGAGTACACGACCAGTACCGAGAACAACACAACTTAAAGGGTCTGATGCAATATGCGTAACAATACCAGTTTCATGACTGATTAAGGTATCAATACCTTTGAGTAATGCACCACCACCAGCCAACATAATACCTCTGTCGATAATATCGGATGCGAGTTCGGGAGGTGTACGTTCCAAAGTCCGCTTCACGGCTTCAATAATTACCGATAGCGGTTCTGACATACTTTCGCGAATCTCCGGGCCTTTGATTGTCACGGTACGTGGTAAACCTGACAACAAATGTAAACCCCGTACTTCCATAATGGCTTCTTCGTCATCGACGGTGGGATAAGCCGAACCGATACGAATCTTGATATCTTCAGCGGTACGTTCGCCAATCACTAAGTTATGAACTTTCTTCAAATACTGAATGATTGACTCAGTTAATTCATCTCCTGCGATACGTACCGATTCACTCAGCACGGTACCTTGAAGACTCAAAACTGCGACTTCGGTAGTACCACCACCAATGTCGATAATCATATTGCCTGTCGGATCGGCAACGGGTAACCCCGCACCGATCGCGGCTGCAACTGGTTCATCAATTAGGTATACCTCTCTGGCTCCTGCCTGTGTGGCTGCATCCATAACAGCCCGACGCTCAACACCAGTTACCCCACTAGGAATGCCAATAACAATTCTTGGCAAAACCAATGTTTTCCCTTCGTTAACGCGCTGGATGAAGTGTTTTAACATCAGCTCGGCGGTATCAAAGTCAGCGATTACGCCATCGCGCAAGGGGCGGAGGGCAACCACATTTCCAGGTGTCCGACCGAGCATTTTTTTGGCATCTTCTCCAACAGCCAGCGCCACTTTTTCGTTTTGGTCGATAGCAACGACCGATGGTTCTTGGAGTACAATGCCTTTACCAGATACGTAAACAAGGGTGTTCGCGGTACCTAAATCGATACCCATATCCCGCGACAAGGAAAACTTATTAAAAAGACCCACGCGCTTCTACGCCCCCCATTTGCGATACTTTTGACTGCGACCGTTAAGAGTGAATCGTGCTGGATTCTATTACTTTTTTGACTCTGAGTCTAGTAAACCAGGCTATTTTTCATAGAACTTTTGGCAATCTTTACTTAGTTCCAGTCTCTACATTTTGATATTCTCCATCTCTATCGGTATATCCGTAAGGATTTCGTATATTCTGGGAGTAATTTTTACCAATTTTTCTATGTCAATAGGTTTGTTATTGGTTTAACACAGTTTTTACAATTATTAAAGTCAGAACTTTAAGCGACAGAATATAGAAGTTAGAAATAATCAGCTAAACCCTTCATAACTCATACAAAAACTATTGTGTATTCTTTCTTGATAATTCGCTATGATGGGGGTTATCGATTCAGAGTACGCTTGTACTGAAAGGTAACGCACATGAGTATAAATGTTGTCACGTTGGTGGGTCGTGTGGGTGGCGACCCAGAAATGAAGTATTTTGATTCGGGTAAGGTTAAATGTCGATTGACTTTAGCAGTCAGAAAAAGGTCGTCGAAAACCGATGAACCTGACTGGTTTGAGTTAGAAATTTGGGGCAAAACCGCAGAAATTGCCGGGAACTATGTCAAAAGAGGCAGTTTAATCGGCATTAAGGGGGCGTTAAAATTTGATTCCTGGAGCGATCGCAATACGGGTACAAATCGTACTAAACCAATTATCAATGTAGAGCAGCTCGATTTACTTGGCTCTAAGGGGGATAATAAGGGCGGCATAGACGATTACAACTCAGACAATTTTTAATTTGTGAACTCGTCTTGAATGATGAAATCTGAGTAGGTAGCCGTTATTAACAGACAAGTAATAACCAGCTACCTCTTAATAAATAGCTAGATAACTAATAACTAATCTGCAATGTCACTGATGCTTCAACCTGCTGTTCTCCGCCCACGACAGGGGTTGAAGCAGAATTTTTAAAGGCATCAGCACTACGAGCTTCCAGCATCGGGCGAGGAGGTGGGGTGTTTGCGCCATTTAGTTGAATGCTAACTATTTCTTTGGCTTTGAAGCCGAGAGTCGCAAACACTGCATCAGCTTGTGATTTGGCATCTTGGGTTGCCTTTTGCAATGCTTGTTTCTGTGCTTGTGAAATGGCTTCATCAGTTGCAGCAAAACTAATGCTATCTATGCGAGTCGCTCCGGCTTTGACGACATCATCAAGTAGAGTACCTGTCTTTTCGGTGGCAACACGGAAACTAACAGTATTTGTTGCACTATAACCAGTGATTTTCTGGACATTATTGGTGTAGCTATAAACAGGATTTAAATTAATCCCAGTTGTTTGTAACTTTTCGACATTACGTGACTTCAACAACTCCACGACAGCAGATGAACGACGTGCAGCTTCCTCTTGGACATTTTTGACATCTTTACCTTGTACTTCTACACCTACATTAACTTGCGATCGCGTTGTGGGGATCGACTCTACGCCTCGTCCACTCACAGTTAACGTTTTAAACATTCGTTCTTTTTTTTGTGCCCAACTCGGTTGGACAAAACTGACACATAGCAATAAGGCAATTGGTAAAGTTTTCCAAGCATTTCCAGCATGAATCTTACCAGTATTAATCATTTGAGAACTCGACACAACAAGCTTATTCATAGAATCTCACTCCTCAATTCAAAAAAATTAGGTTTAGTCAAGACTGTAAAATAACTTAAGCCGCAATCACATTACTCACCAATGCAAGTATTGAGCATATCAGATATATCCAATACACTATCATCTGGTAAAAGCAAGTAAAAAATTTCTGCCTTTACTGTTTTGAATTAGCCTTAAATCATTAATCTGTCTTATCTTCTTACTTTGACATTCACTAAGTGGAGATTGTGATTGGTTACATTTTTTGCAACCTAAATTTTTGAGACTATCCATATAAGTTATGAATTTAAATCAGAAAATTAATGTTTTCCCTAGCATTGATATGAACTTTTGGTAGGAAATGGTCAAAGCTTCTTTTCTCCGCCTAAAGTGTAAAAAGAGCATGAGTGTATAGGTAGTACCTGCATGAATAGAAGACGCTGGAAACCAATATTTTTAAGTGCTAGCTGGTTTTTACTCTCGTTGGGAACATCTATTTTAGTGATTCTGACGGAGCCTTTAATCTCTCCCGCCCAAGAAACTGTTGCACCCGAAAGCACTGTAGCCAATATCGAAACATCCCAGGAAGTTTTCCATCCCGTTTTCCGAGAAACGAGTCCCCAAGATACTTTTACCTCCGTTTATGAAAGTGAGACAAACAATCAACGAGATAAACAAAATATAAAAACATCAATTAGTTTAGATGATTTACCAACAATAAAAACAAAAGAAGATAATCAAAAACCAGAGCAGTCAACAAAACCTGAGTCCCCCAATCAAGAAGAAAGTCATAAAAAACCGGAAACAGAAGATAACCAAAAGAAAAACCCCGATGATAAAGCTGAAGAACCGGCTCCAACTCCCGAAGAAATTGCCCGCCAGCAAAAATTAATTGAGGCTGATAAATTATATTTGGCGGGAAATATTGCAGAATCTGAAAAAATTTACCGCGAAGTCAAAGAACCTTTCAAACAGTTAACAAATAGTAATACCGAACAGCGTCAACCTGCAATTACAGATGCCACACAATTACCACCAGCAGGTAAAGTATACTGGCGCGAAGCAGAAGCGGGAATTCTTTCTAAATTAGAAACTCGAACTTTAGTTCCTTTAGAACTATTAGTTAAACAGGTTCCAGAATTTATACCGGGGCATCTTAAATATGCAGAAGCTTTAACAAATTACAAACGTAAAAAAGAGGCTTTACAGGTATTAGAAAGGGCTGCAACACTATACCCAAATCAACCAGATTTAGTGAGGTCGAGGGTAGCGGCATTAGCAGATGAGAAAAAATTTATGGAGGCTGCCTTAGCTGCGCGTCAATATGCAATGCTCAACCAAAATGATCCCCTCGCACCAGAGTTTACGAAATTAGCAGAAACCAATATTAAACGCTATAAATCCTATATCAGAGGGGAAATTCGCGGTAATGCGATCGCTAACATTATCACGGGTGCTTTGGGTTATGCGGTGACAGGTAGTCTCTTGGGGCCATTTTCGGCATTAGATTCGACTATATTACTCCTCCAAGGAGAAGAATCAATCGGTGAGTCTGTTGCTAAACAAGCGAGGAAACAACTTGACTTAGTCAAAGACGAAGAAGTTAATGCCTATGTTAACGATATTGGACAGAAACTTGCCAAAGTCGCCGGACGAAATGAATTTAAATATGAGTTTTTTGTGATTCCCGAAGCTGATTTAAATGCATTTGCCTTACCTGGTGGCAAAATATTTATTAATGCAGGTGCGATCGCTAAAGCTAAATCTGAAGCTGAACTCGCTGGATTAATCGGTCATGAATTATCCCACGTTGTCCTCTCTCATGGGTTCCAATTAGTTACTCAAGGTAACTTAATTTCTAATGTCACTCAGTATTTACCCTTGGGTGGAACAATTGGACAACTATTTGGATTAAGCTACAGTCGGGATATGGAGCGACAAGCTGATGTATTAGGAACTCGCTTGCTTGTAGCATCAGATTATGCAGCAGATGGGTTACGAAACCTGATGGTGACACTGAAACAACAACAAAAAAATGCTCCCCCAACTTGGGCATCATCACACCCAGGAGGAAATGAACGAGTTCGTTATCTCGAAGACTTGATTTCTAGTGGAGGTTATAATCGTTACGCTTATGAAGGGGTTGCCAAGCATCAAGAAATGCGGGAAAAAGCAAAAGCAGTAATAAAGCTAGCTAAAGAATGTCGGGAAGACGAAAAAAAATGTCCTGAAGTTAAAAAACCAGAGAACGAACAGAAAAAACCGGAACCATCAACAAAGTAAAACAGAAGCAAGTTCCCAATTAGTAAAGAGAGCGCAGTGCGCTCTCTTTGGATTATTAAACCTACCTACTTGGTTTACCTACGGTGTAGAAGGTAGATAACGAACGGGAAGCAAAGATTTGAGTGTCAGCAACATCCTGAACAATTGTAATAAATGATGTTTTGAAACATCTGATGGGAATTATAGATTGATCAATATCTGTGGCACTAATGCCAAAATATCCTCAGTTATGCTGTTGAAGATTCTCAAAAAGCACCCTAAAAAGTCAGATAAACCTCTGAGCTTACCTCTAATTCTGATTTTCCCCTTTGTGTTACAAATCTTTGCGGCTGTGGGATTGGTGGGATATCTTTCGGCGAAAAATGGACAGCAGACTGTACATGACTTTGCAAATCAACTTATTGATAGAGCTAGTAAACAGGTTGATAATCATTTGGAGTCATATTTAACTCTACCGATACAATTAACGCAAATCAATGTAGATGCAATTGCCAATCAGGAGTTAAATGTTGAGAATCCAATTACTAGCGGACGTTATTTTTGGAGACAACTTAAAGCTTTTAAAAATATTACCTACATTGGTTATACCTTAAATAATGGTAGGGAAGCAGGAGCCGGACGTTGGGTTAAGGGAATTGATGTAGTACTCTACGAAAACCGGGGAGGAAAAGGTAATGCTGTTGATTACATCCCTGATGAGAAGGGAAATCGTACTCAGGTTTTACAAAGATATAATTATAATGCTCAGAGTGAATCTTGGTATCAGGATGCGATTAAAACAGAAAAGCTGATTTGGGGTAAGGTGGAAATTAGTGAGGATTTGAACCTACAATTCACTGAGACTGGAAAAGCATTAGTCGCAGAAGGGAAGATACCCAGTGGTGGGAATGGACTGGACTATTATGTGGCGATTTCTGTTGCCGCACCAATCTATAATAATAATCGTCAATTGATTGGTGTTTCCAGTATCGATTTAATGCTAACTAGCATTAGCGATTTTCTGCGTCAGTTGCAAATTAGTCCCTCTGGACAAGTATTTATTATTGAACGGGATGGACAATTAATGGGTAGTTCGAGTAACTATCCGATTCTGCATCAGGTAAATAAGCAAGTTCAACGCTATAACGTGACTGATAGCCCTAATCCTCTAATTCGTAATGTTGCGATTGAGTTAAAAAAACGCTTTCATCGCCTGGAAAATATTTATCACGAACAGAAGATCAACATTTCCTTAAATGGAGAAAAACACTTTGTCCAGGTCAAACCTTGGCGAGATAAATACGGTTTAGATTGGCTAGTGGTTGTAGCTGTACCTGAATCAGATTTCATGGCACAGATTCATGCTAACACTCGTATAACTATACTCCTATGTTTGGGAGCATTAGTGATGGCGACCTCTGTAGGAATTTATACTTCCCATCGGATTACTCAACCAATTTTAAAATTAAGCCAGGCTGCGGAAGCTCTGACATCTGGAGAATTCAATTACAATCTGAAATCTTCAAATATTAATGAAGTACATATTTTAAATCTCGCCTTTAATCGTATGTCACAGCAATTACAGGAGTCGTTTATTGCTTTAGCAGAAACCAATAACCAATTAGAAAATCGAGTTGAAGAGCGTACCGCAGAACTGCAAAATACTCTCCAAGAATTACAACAAACCCAGGCACAGATGATTCAATCGGAAAAGATGTCAAGCTTGGGTCAAATGGTTGCTGGGGTAGCACATGAAATCAATAATCCAGTCAATTTTATTCATGGGAATCTTGACTATTTAGATAACTATACTCAAGATTTAATCAATTTAGTTCAACTTTACCAAAGCGAATATCCCCAACCGAATTTACTAATTGAAAATTATTTGAAAAAAATAGATTTAATATTTATTGAAGAAGATTTAGGCAAAATACTCTCATCAATGAGAGTAGGTACAGAACGTATTCGAGAAATCGTTCTCTCATTGCGGAATTTCTCCCGTTTAGATGAAGCGGAAATGAAATTAGTTGATATTCATGAAGGAATCGAAAGTACTTTACTAATTTTGCAACATCGGTTGAAGCATAAATCGCATTTTCCCACTATCAATCTGAGCAAAAATTATGAGCAATTACCCCGTTTAGAATGCTATGCCGGGCAACTAAACCAAGTTTTTATGAATGTTATTGTCAATGCAATTGATGCTTTAGAAGAGTCATTTGCTACTAGTGTCACACAAAGTGCGAATGAACAACCTACTATTACTATTAGCACTGCTGTAATTAATTGCCAGTGGGTAGAAATTGCGATCGCAGATAATGGAATTGGCATGTCAGAGGATGTTCGTAAGCAGATTTTTGACCCATTTTTTACAACTAAACCCGTTGGTAAAGGTACGGGTATGGGTATGTCCATCAGCTATCAAATCATCACCCAAAAACATCACGGGAAATTAGAATGTATTTCCACCCCTGGAAAAGGCACAAAATTTTTGATCCAAATTCCTATTTCTCAGCAACATCGACAGACTCATAGTTAGAACAAGGATTGGCAAATAAATTTAGACATGAATGATACAACAAAAACTTTTATCGCCATTGTATCCTTTTTAGCTTAAAGTTTTAGCGGTGCATTTTTTGGAATCATTATGGAACGTGCAATATCTGCATTGGGGATACTAGTTTTTATTGGTATATGTTACGCCCTTTCAGTCAACCGTAGAGCAATTAAATGGCGAACGATCGCCTGGGGGTTGGGTTTAGAATTTGCCTTTGCTATTCTCATTCTCAAAACTCCGTGGGGGTTAAAGGTATTTAAATCCCTGGGTGATATTGTGACTAATTTCATGTCATATTCAGATGTTGGGGCAAAATTTGTCTTTGGTGACAGCTTTAAAGACCACTTTTTTGCTTTCCAGCTACTACCGACGATTATCTTTTTCTCTTCCTTCATCAGCGTCATGTACCACTACGGTATTTTGCAGGTGGTTGTGAATGCCTTCGCATGGGTGATGATGAAAACGATGAAAACATCGGGTGCCGAGTCCCTTTCGACAGCTGGCAATATATTTTTGGGTCCCACTGAATCACCATTAATAGTCAAGCCTTATGTTGCACATATGACGCAATCGGAGTTATTTGCGGTTATGACTGGGGGATTTGCCACAGTTGCAGGTGGTGTTCTCGGAGCTTACTTGTCATTTGGTGCACCTCCAGAACATTTAGTCGCCGCATTTTTTATGACTGCACCAACCGCATTAGTGGTGTCAAAATTGTTATATCCAGAAACCGAAATTCCCAATACTGCGGGTAATGTGAAGATGGGTGTCAAAAGCAACTATGTTAATGCTGTTGATGCGGCAAGTACGGGGGCAATTGATGGAGTGAAGCTAGCGGTAAACGTCGGAGTGATGATTATTGCTTTCCTGGGGCTGCTGGCTGTTGTCAATGCCATATTTGCTTGGTTTGGTGCCCGTATTGGTTTACCGCAGCTATCTTTGGAGTGGATTTTATCTTTTGTCATGGCTCCTGTGGCATTTTTTATGGGTGTGCCGTGGCAAGATTGTATGCAGGTGGGAACATTGTTAGGTAAAAAGACGATTTTAAATGAGTTTCTCGCTTATTTAGATTTAAAAGAGCTAATTGCCCAAAATAAAATTTCCCAACGTGGGATTATTATTGCTACCTATGCTTTATGTAACTTTGCCAATATTGGTTCAATTGGAATCACAATTGGTGGTATTTCTGGAATGGCACCGCACCGTCAGCACGATTTAGCCAGAATGGGTGTAAAATCGATGATTGGTGGTTTGTTGGCAGGATTTATTACATCTGCGATCGCTGGAGTCTTGATTTAATTTTGTGAGTTTTGAATTGGTCAAAATCAAAACCAATTAATAGACTGTAATGCTCTCTCTGAGGGAGCTTACGATAATATCTTTAAGTTCTATATTGCGAAATTTTAACGCTCGTTAATTTAGGTTAAAAGCAGCTTGTCAATGGTGGAATTGGTGTTAGATTATATTCAGGACACCAAACAAAGGCACAAAACAAAAAGTTAGGGCGTAGACAATGGTGCCCCCGGTCAAAGCCCAAGCAAATTTCAGCAGAGTCAAGCAAGTGGCAATGCTCCAACATTGAAATATGATGTACGGATAGCGAGCCAAATCCCGAAGCGGAAAAACAGATAATTGCTGAGTTTGTTCGTAAGCATGTAAACCCTTAGTTTTTACCTGTTCGATTAGTAAAAGATAAAAGCAGTTTGATCGAGTTTAAGTTTAAATAGCCTAGTCACCTCTGACTGGGCTAAAGTGTTTTTAGATGATTTTGATTTATCCGCGCAACTGAGCAACCATTGCGGCTGGATACCAATAAGCACGGGTTGTTTGAATCTTCCCATGATTGTTAATTTCAAAAATGGTAATCCCTTCAAATGTAATAGATTTACCGCTTTTGCTAATTCCTTGAGTTTTCCATTTAACTGCCGCTTCATTACCTGTAATAAAAGTTGATTCGATTGTTGATTGCAAATTCTCAAATACAGCCTGTAATCTTCCTATAAATTCATGAAATCCTTCATGGACTTTTGTGGGAGGTTCGCCAACGGGATCGTGACTCATTGCATCCTCTGCAAAATTTGCTAACACTGCTTCAGCATTCATGGCAGCAATATTTATGTAATAGGAATTGATAATGGCTTGAATTTCTTCCTGTGACATTGGCTAATCCTCACTCAAATCTCAAATATATAAATATATAAGAAAATATAAGAAAAATGAAGACAGACAAGCTCCCTTTCCCCAACTTTCGGAAGATTATGCTCAGGTCTGAAGACTGAATTCTAGGGAAATTACTTCATTTTCATGCTTAAATCTAACCACTTTGATTGCGTAATTGGAGCGCTGCTAGAAATATAATCAACGCCTGTTTCTGCAACTGTGCGAATTGTGTCTAAAGTAATATTTCCGGAAGCTTCGATTTTGACGCGACCATCTTGTTGTCGTATCATTTGTACTGCTTTTCGCATCATTTCCAAAGGCATATTATCCAACATAATAATATCGGCTTTATGTAATAATGCTTCTTTGACTTGGTCTAAAGATTCTGTTTCAATCTCAATGTTGAGAGGATAGGGAATTTGTTTTCTAACTGCCGCGATCGCATATCCAATTCCGCCCGCCGCCGCGATATGATTATCCTTGAGCATCACTGCATCATCTAAACCCATGCGGTGATTAACCGCACCACCTAACAAAGTTGCATATTTCTCCAGAATTCTAAGTCCTGGTGTTGTTTTGCGGGTATCAACTAATTTTACGGGTAAATCTGCAATTCTTTCTACATACTGTCGAGTTAAAGTTGCAATACCACTTAAATGCATTACCAAATTGAGAGCGACTCTTTCCCCCATTAACAGTGCATCCATTGAACCATGCATTCTCGCCACAACCAAACCGCGATCACAATATTGTCCTTCAATTGCAAAGGGTACAAAACTGATTTTCTCATTTAAAAGATGGAATACTCTGGCAGCAATCGGTAAACCGACTACTACCCCAGATGCTTTGACAATCCATTCCGCTTGTCCTTCCGTCGAATCCATTGTAAACAAACTTTGAGTTGTGCGATCGCCTCTGCCAATATCTTCTAATAACCAATCTTGGAGCAATCGATCCAAAACAATGAATGGAGGTAGAACAGCAATCGAGTTTTTCATAGCAAGTGGGGAAAAAAAGCCGAGACAGCTAATATTGTAATTAAGAATGTGCCAATTACTCGCAATTCAGCTTATTTATTTGACACTCCCCGGCTTGAAAGCGCATACATACCTTGGCTGTAGCTTGCTTCTTGCAGAGTAGCCGAAGGGTTTTCAGCATCTTTCTTATAAGAGCTTTGATGACAAATGCGATCGCTCAACAAAATTTCTCGCCTGATACCATTTCACCATTGGTGAGAACTTAAGCAGAAGAGCAAGATGTCAAGGGGTTTTGGAAGAAAAAGTTCTCTTGTCCTCTTTGTCGGTCAGGGAAAGGGGCAATAATTAATTTTGTATTGGGTTTTCGTTTACGCTTAACAATACCTAGCCTGGATTTCTCACAAACTCTGAAAAAACTGGGGGATAAAACTGCTAAAATGTATATGTGCCAAGTATTTCAGCAGTTATAAAGGATGACCCGACCAGCAGGGCGATCGATACCAAAACATTTTAAATTTGAATTCATGATGTATTAAAAAAATGTCTTACATGAGGGCATGTAAATTAATTTTTTATTGCTTGTGAGAAATGCGGGTACAATTCATATCTTTTTGAAACGAGAAAGGGCAAAATTGACACCATCGGGTAGAGGACGTTTTTGCCGATAATTCCACTATTTTTGTAGCTGAGGTAGTAATTCTTTAAATACTTTTTCAAAAAAAATAGCTGGTAATGTTAAAAATCTGTTGGAAAGAGCTTTCTGAGTCACTTTAGTCGCTTCTACCCATAAAAAGTCAAGAGAATTATCAAATTTTTTAAGATGAGTTGGCATCGCATAACAAGAAGAGTCGGTGGAGAACCAGATGCTTTGGAATACAAGGATAAAAAGGCGGAACTAGAAACACTAAAGGAACAAGATGATAGAGGAGAAATAAACTTAGTGTATGTAGATGAATCCGGATTTTCCTTATGCATGGCAAGAGAAAGGAGATGAAGTTGTTGTCGAATGCGAAAGAAACCAGCGCTTAAATGTTTTAGGATTGTTAAATAGAAAAAATGATTTGGAAACTTATTTATTTGAATGTAATATTAATAGTGATGTTGTGATAGCTTGTATTGATGATTTTTCTAAAAAGCAAGATAAGCTAACTGTGTTAGTAATAGATAATGCATCAATTCATACAAGTAAAAAATTTCTGAATAAACAAAAAGAATGGGACAGGACTTACGCAACTGGCATAGTGCGATTGGCATAGTGCGATCGCCAAATGGTGATACATCAGTATTGATGAGTGAGAATATTTTTTATTGGCTTGACTTGAACAAGACTTACGCAACTGGCACAAGCAATGGTGCGCGAAGCGCACCGAGCGCCTAAAAAACTACACAGAACGCATAGCAATATCTGGACGTTTTAATTGCTCAATTAAATAATTTGAGAGTAAATTAAGTGTTAGACAAAAGGATTGTAGAATTTGCCCAAAACCGCTATACTTGTACAATAAACAGTACAGGTTCTCCCAAAATGAAAATTATCTCTTTTAGCGAGGCCAGAAATAGTCTGAAAACGGTTTTAGATCAGGTGACGGAAGATGCCGACTATACAATTATCACTAGACGGGATGCTGATGATGCGGTGGTGATGTCCCTGGAGTTTTTTAATAGTCTCATGGAGACTGTACATTTATTGAAGTCTCCGGCAAATGCAGCCCATTTAGAACGTTCCATTACTCAATTTAAGCAGGGGAAAGTGGTGCAGCGAGATTTGCTAGATGACTAGAATGTTGGCGTGGACTGATGAGGCTTGGGCTAATTATATTTACTGGCAAGGGCAAGATAAAAAGACTCTCAAAAGAATCAATAAACTGATTGAGGAGACGATGCGGATGCCTTTTGAGGGTATCGGTAAGCCAGAGCCTCTCAAGGAAAATTTAGCCGGATTTTGGTCGCGGCGAATTGATGATACAAATCGTTTGGTTTATGCTGTTGATGATGTTTATTTAACTATTATTTCTTGCCGATATCATTATTAATTTTCTAATAAATCGCTGGCGGGGCGACGAAAGTCGCTAGGATGCAGATAAAATAAGCCTCATAGCTCTCAACCCTCGTTGATAATACTTCCGCTTATTAGGATTTAATTTCATTAATTCGCTTACTAATTCTATACAAGGTTCCATAAAATTGACCCAATTATTACCATATAAGCCGATATAAAAACTGCTATGTCTCCTTTCAGTACGCCCATATTCTTTAACACGACCAACATATTTCTGTATTCATTTACGTTTTATTTCTTGTCCTTGAATTGTTGCAGAAGTGTAAGCGAGATTGCCTCCGGCACGCTTCGCGAACGCTATCAATATAATTAAAGTAATGAATCGTTTACCAGATACATTAGTTCCCTCTAAATTATAGCCACCGCTCTTAAAATCTCGAAACATTTCCTCAATGTGAAATCTTTTTTTAGAGTAAGATATTGCTGATTCTAAACTATCCAGATTTGTCAAAATAAACCATCCTTCTTCAGGTGCCAATCCCAATATTTTCCGCTTCCACTTACATGCAATATTAAAACTTGTAAAACCTGGAAATTTTGTAACTTTTACTCCTTTCAAAAAGAAAGATATACCTGGAGATAAACCTAACTCATTTAATTCCAACCAGATATCTGTTTGGATTTCAACGAAATGATTCTTTTTAATACGAAGACAAAAGTAAACATTTCTTTCTCTCAGCCAGTTTGCGAGTTTCACTGAACAAAATTCTCGGTCTCCTAATACGCAAATTGTATAATTATTTAAAAGTGGTAAAACCTTAGAAATAATTGCTGTTTGTTCATGAATATTGCTACTACCCAACTTTGGTAATAATTCAAAGTACACTGGAAAGGCTCTTTTATCCCAAACAACACTAACCATAAACAAATTTACACAAGCCCAATTTATACGGTCAATTACTACATGAATTATTTTTTCGGATGTAAATTCTGTCTCTAACCATGCGGTAATAATCGGGAACCAAATTTTTTCAATTGAGAGGTTTGGTAATGATAAAAATCTCTGTATTTTCTTCCTTCTACTTTCAAATGTAATTGGAATTGGTAGAACTGTAGCTAAGGTTTCTAAACTAACTTTTTTAATTGATTGCAGCAGAGCAATCAATATTTTAAGAAAGATGTAATCGGCAAGACTTAGTTGACTTTTTAAATGTTTTTGGTACAATTCAGGCAACATTATCATTAGGTAGGTCTTCTTGACATAACTAGACCTATCTTTTCTTACCATGAATTGCTACATTCTTTGCCAAATAAGCTTTCTGGACGGTTTTGTCGCCCCTTCAGAGCGTAGGCATGATAAATTCCATGCGTAAATGTAATAGGAAAACTACATTAGAAACTCGTTATTTTATTAGCTGTTTGCCTATTTCTCTGAATTTGTTAAATCAATAAAAACATCTCAAAAAAGGTATAAAAAGGAAACGAAATCTCGCTGGATGGAATGATACATATTTGATGGAAATCTTAACTGGTGTTAATAAATTATAGATTTCATTAATTAATCTTTTTTCATTGGGTTGAATGTTTTAATCATTTTGACTCTGGCATTCTTGTATGCAATTTTATCAATTTTTATTGAATTATTAAATTTATTTATTAATCTTTTTATAAAATTAGATATTAACTATACTTTTTGGTATCGAGGTTTCTATACGTAAATTACGTAGTCAACCATTTTGATTGGGAGCACATTAAGATGCGTTTGCCCTAGGGGTAATAGTGATACGGAAACTTATTTACAGAAAGCAGCTATGCTATTCTTGCTGGAGGCTCAGTTGGTAATCCCCATACCCCAAGCGACGGGGCAATTATCCAGAGATGCAGAGTTTTTAGTGAACAGCAGCCAACTCTCTGCCTTTGTTAGGTCAAGAATGAAGAGTGCTGAGTTGAAAGACCAAATCTACTAAAAAGGCTATTTATGTTCATGACATTGATTTCTGCATTTGTCCTTGGGTTTGTTGCGGGACTGCGAGCCTTCACAGCTCCTGCTGCTTTATTTCTGGCGCGTGGCGGCATTATAGGGATCGTTCTGGCTGTACTGGCAGTGGCTGAGTTGATTGGCGACATGCTGCCGCAAATCCCCTCTCGCACCAGTCCCCCAGCGTTGATTGCGCGGATTCTCAGTGGTGGCATTGTGGGATGGCTAGTCACCGGAGCAAACAGCAGTTTTGCACCCGTTGGAGCGATCCTTGGTGTTGTAGGTGCGCTGGCAGGTACGTATGGGGGTCGGGCGGTGCGGATAGCCGCCATTGAAAGGATTGGTGCAGTTCCTGCTGCCCTGACTGAGGATGTTGTAGCGATCGCTCTGGCTGCCTTTATCGTTACCCGTTGATATAACGAAGTGTGTAATTTCTCAGTTAACTGGTATCTTAAATTAAGAACTTCAGCAGTCTCAGTTTAACCAAAGTTTAAGAATAAAGATAAGTGATTGAAAGTTAAATAAGCTATCTGATCGAGTCATCAGGTGATCAAAATAAGACTGCTGAAATCAGTTATATAAGTGGGTATTGAAAATTAATTACACATAACGATTATGGGCAGAGTGTAGTATTTGCAATGGTTTGGAATTTTCAAAATGTAACATTTATTTTCAACTACCACTTATCAACTGAATCAATTGCTACTTGATCGATTAGCGATCGCGGATGCAGTTATCTTTACAGTCGGAAGCAGATACAGATTGGAAAACGCTCACAATTTATATAGGAGCCACATGAGTACAATCACGACTAAAGATGGTACGCAAATCTATTATAAAGACTGGGGTACAGGACAGCCCATTGTTTTCAGCCACGGCTGGCCACTGAGCGCGGATGCGTGGGAATCGCAGATGTTTTTTCTCGCCTCCCACGGTTACCGCTGCATCGCACATGATCGTCGCGGTCATGGCCGATCAAGTCAACCGTGGCACGGTAATGATATGGATACCTACGCCGACGATCTGGCGGAGCTTTTTGAGGCGCTGGATATTCAGGATGCGGTGATGATTGGACACTCTACCGGCGGCGGTGAAGTGGCGCGCTTCATTGGCAGGCACGGCACCAAGCGCGTTTCCAAGGCAGTACTGGTGGGCGCGGTGCCGCCACTTATGCTCAAGACGGAGGCAAATCCCGGTGGGCTACCCATTGAGGTATTTGATGGCTTTCGAGCGGCGTTGTTGGCTGACCGCTCCCAGTTCTTCCTCGATGTACCCAGTGGCCCATTCTTTGGCTTCAATCGACCTGGTGCCAAAGTCTCCCAAGGACTGATTAATTCGTGGTGGATGCAGGGGATGATGGCCGGACATAAAAACACCTATGACTGCATTAAGGCGTTTTCGGAAACAGATTTCACCGAGGATTTGAAGAAGTTTGATGTGCCGACGTTGATCATTCATGGTGATGACGATCAGATCGTGCCGATTGGTGCTTCTGCTCTCCTGTCTGCGAAGCTCGTCAAAAATTCGATTTTGAAAATCTATCCTGGGGGAGCGCACGCTCTGGGCGACACGAACAAGGAACAGATCAACGCCGATCTGCTGGAATTTATCAAATCCTGATCATGGATTAAAAATCTCAATTGGTTCATTCTTGTAAGTTTGCACCTGTCTCGGACAGATATTTTCAACCCAATAACCACAGGGATCGCAAGCATGACAAAACTAGAGGGGAAAATCGCAGTTGTTACAGGTGCATCTAAAGGCATCGGTGCTGCGATCGCCAAACATCTGGCAGCCGAAGGTGCAAGTGTTGTCGTCAACTACGCATCGAGCCAAGCAGGAGCCAATCGCGTGGTTGACGAGATTGTCAGCAAGGGCGGTAAGGCGATCGCAGTTCAGGCAAATGTTGCCAAAAAGGCAGAGATTGAACATCTGTTTACAGAGACACAGCAAGCATTCGGCAGGGTTGATATTTTGGTCAACAATGCGGGAATTTATGAATATTCCCCACTTGAAGACATCACAGAAGCGCACTTCCATAAGCAATTTGATATAAATGTTCTGGGATTGATCCTCACCTCACAGCAAGCTGTAAAGCACTTCGGCTCGGCAGGCGGCAGCATTATTAATATCAGTTCGATTGTCAGCACCCTGACACCCCCGAATGCCTCAATCTATAGCGCTACCAAAGCAGCTGTTGATGCCATCACGAAGTCCCTAGCCAAAGAGTTAGGCCCCCGCCACATCCGTGTTAACTCCATCAATCCTGGTATGGTGGAAACAGAGGGTACGCACACAGCAGGAATTACTGAGAGCGAAGATCGCAAACAAGCTGAAGCGCAAACACCACTAGGTCGCATTGGACAGCCACAGGATATCGCCCCTGCCGTTGTCTTCCTTGCTTCCGCTGATTCCGCCTGGATTACGGGCGAAACGCTGTATATCACGGGTGGGCTTCGCTAGCTTGAGATGCCCTAAGTAGCTCAGTGTTAAAAATTATCGTTATGACCAGGCAGGAGGCAGATGGCAGAAGGCAGGAGGGAAAAGGATTATAGCTTTGTTTACCTTTCTTAACTTAGTTTTGTTTTTTCCCACCGACCTGACTTGAAAATAAAAGTTCGATGGCTATCAAAATAGATACATTTACCTTCTATTTTCATCCGTCCTGGTGTGTGTCAGTTCATGATGGCTACTTAACTCAATTCAAACCTTACCTCAATGGGCAGAGAATTTTTAACTTTGAGTATGAGATTGTGATAAAAGCAAAATATCTCCAAGGAGTTGAGCGCTGATGGAAACAGCAGATGTCATTGTGATTGGCAGTGGTCAAGGAGGCATTCCACTGGCGGCTGATTTTGCCAATGAGGGACGTAGGGTTGTCTTGTTTGAGCGGGATGCTTTAGGCGGCAGCTGCATCAACTATGGTTGCACTCCGTCCAAAGCCTTTTTAGCAGCGGCTCATGCAGCAGGTCGGGCACGCCAAAGCAATAAGTTAGGCATCCACACACAGGTTGAAGTGGATTTTCCTACTGTCATGGAGCGAGTTCGGGGAATTCGCAGCAGCTTTAATCGGGGAATTCGGCAACGATTGGAGACTGCGGGTGTCAAAGTTATCTGTGCCGAAGCTGCTTTTGTGGGTGAACGGACGGTCAAAGGTGGAGATGTTACCCTTCAGGCTCCTTTAGTAATCATTAACACAGGCACATCAGCGCTGATTCCTGACATTCCCGGACTTGCCGGCACTCCCTACCTGACCAACCGCAACTTCTTTGAATTGAACACCTTACCAGCCCGTTTATTGGTGATTGGCGGCGGCTATATTGGCTTAGAATTGGGACAAGGACTAGCGCGTTTGGGTAGCCAAACTCACTTAATTGTGCGGGGCGATCGCGTCCTGGGACAGGAAGAGTCTGATGTTAGTGAGGTTTTAGCAGAAGCATTAAAGCAGGATGGGATTCATCTGCACTTTGGAGTTAATGTAAATCATGTCGCTCATGAGAATAATCTGTTTAGCCTGAATCTAAGCAATGGCGAACAACTCCAAGGTGAAGCATTGCTGGTTGTGATTGGACGTAAACCGAATACCAGTGCTTTAAATGTAGCTGCGAGCGCAATTGAGCTAGACGATCGCGGGTTTATTAAAATTGACGACCAGTTCCATACCACCTGTTCTGGAGTCTATGCTATTGGGGATGTTGCCAAACAGCCTGCCTTTACCCATGTATCGTGGGAGGACTATCGCCGTTTAAAAGCAATTTTGTCTGGAGAAAATCGGACAAGGAGCGATCGCGTCCTGGGCTATGCAGTCTACACAGAACCCCAGGTGGGGCGAGTGGGTATGACCTTAGAACAGGCTCAGAAACAAGGCATCAACGCTTGTGCCGTCACCTTACCCATGAGTCAAATTGCGCGTGCCATCGAGTGGGGGCATGACCTCGGTTTTTATCGCCTGGTAATTGACCGCGACACAGACAAAATCCTGGGAGCAACCCTGGTGGGGTATGAAACTGCTGAACTGGTGCATGTATTTTTATCCCTGATGGAAGCAGGAGTAACCTGGCAGTTGTTAGAGCGATCGGTTCACATCCATCCTACCTATGGTGAAGCTCTACCCAGTTTGGCACGGTTGCTACTTGGAGATAACATGCCAGGGTGTCCGAATATGGGGTAAATTTAGCAAGGACACCTTTTTCAAATATTCTCATCGCCTCATCGAAATCCTCAACAAAATTACATTTCCCACAATGGAGCGGCAAGTTGTCGTAATTGTGTTGCATAAGCTGGTAATTTAGCTAAATCTGCATTTTTTTGAGCTTCTTTGAGAGCAGTACAGATGTGAGAAATTAATTTTCGCAAAATACCTTGTTGTTCTAAGTAGGATTGAAGTTTTTGCCAATCATTTGATTGTTCGTCTTTCCCTTGACAATTTAACCACAGTTGACGTTCTTCTAAAGGGAGAAGATAATAAATCGCTGATAATTCGCCAGCAAAAGCATCATCACTACAGTCCCGCAAATCATCTAAAAGTCGCCAAGCGACTCCAAATGATTCGTATATTTGACGAATTAGTGTAGTCTCAAATCCAGTATGTTTAGCGACGAGGAGAGGAATAATTAAGGTGGTACTAAGTTGTTTGCGGAATACATTGCAATAGGAATTGATGCTGTTAATTTCTGTAGTTTCTTGGATGCTACTAAAATAGTTATCAATTAGTTCTGTAACTAACTCTGCGCCACTATGAATATTCTTTGATAAGGTTTTGGCTGCGTGATGAAATTTTGTCCAAGCAGATGTGTGTAAATGTAAAAATAAATGACTGGTGGGTATTTTACCATCAGCAAGGTGGTCATCAAGCATATGCAAAAAGTATGCCATTGCTTGCCCAGAAAAAGCATTTTCAATATCTAATGTTTGCAAAACAGGATTAGCTTGTTGCATCCAATGAATTAATGACCAACTAGGCGCATAAAATTTTGTGAAAAAGGTGAGTAAATTGGCAACTTCAAACCCTGTATAGTAGCGCTGAATTGCGGCAACTGCGGCATCTTGCAATGAAGTGGGTAATGAACGACAAAGAATAATCATTTGACGGTTCATTGATGCTAAGATTGCTGTTTGTGGCTCATCAAGCGCTATATGACCAAAGTTTGCTAATTTACATTCTTTGACTGTCAGGATTTTGATTTTCGAGTTGATTTGATGTGAATTATGGGGATTTACCTGATAACGAGATATTTTTGATTGAAAGTAGATTTTTGGTAGTGCGATCGTATCCATATTTTTAGTAGTGGCAGTTAGCCAGTATCTAATCTACACAGGAGTAGAGATGAGTTCATCAATCAATTAATTATGCGTTCATAAAAATTACGACAGAGGCGTAGCAATACTACGTCTCCAGATAATTTTTACGCCTATACCTAATTATCAATTTATCCTAGAATCTCTGTGTCTATTTCAGTACGAATACTTAACTTAATTATTTTTAGGATTATTGCTTTGTTTTAATTATTAATTTTAATTCTTAATCAATAATTGTAATTGCTTGAGAACGTCGGCAGCATGTTCTTTGACTTTGACTTTTGACCAAGTATAAGCTATTTTGCTATCGGGTGAAATTACAAATGTAGAGCGTTCGATTCCCATATATTCTTTACCCATAAATTTTTTCAGCTTCCATACTCCATAAGCATCAGCTACCTGATGTTCAGGATCACTTAATAATGTAATTTTTAAATTGTGTTTATCAATAAATTTACAGTGTTTTGTTGTTGAATCAGTGCTAACACCTAATATTTGCGCTCCTAATTTCATAAACTCTTCAACAAAAGCACTAAAGTCTTTGGCTTCAGTGGTACAACCTGGGGTATCATCTTTCGGATAAAAGTACAATATTAGCCACTTACCTTGAAAGTCCTCCAGATTAATAGTTTCACCATTTTGGTTAGGGGCAGAAAATACTGGTGCGTTTTGTCCTGGTTGCGGTGTTGTCATAATGTAATGTTCTAGTGGCAGAGAATAATTATCTGGATGTGATAATTTTTATCAAGCTAAAAACTGCTTCTCAGATGTTAACTATATATTAATTTAGCTTTCTTTGTATTTGTTTATATATTTTCCCGCATTCTATTTCAGTTTGTAACTATATTTTGGAATCTGAAAGTCTATTCCTATAGACTGATATGCAATGAGAAATTGCTGGGGTATATAAAAATGTGTTTGACAAACGTATTTTGTCACGAAGTTTTTGTGGCAATATCTGCGATCGCTTGTATGGCTGGGTTAGCGTTGTTATGGAGTCGGAAACCAAGTGACGATGAGACAGAAGCAACCGAGTCTATTCTGCTGAAAATGAGTTTTTCTTACTGGTTAGTTTATTGCGTTGCCTTTGGGATTCAAAAGCTGATTGTTCCTGATTGGGAAAATGTCACGGGAACATTGAGGTTGACTACAACTTTGTCATATTTACTCACATTTTCTTGTATTCTTTGTTTGCCTCTACACAAGTTTGCTGTACATGAAATTGAAGAGTAAGTTTTAATTTGTATTTTTAATTTCTAATACTTACCCCTTGTAGATATGCTGATAAATTGCTCCTTTTGGGTATCAGCATATTGTTTATATTCAAGTGGAAGCTAGACAACTTGCATATAAGTTTTTCTACCTCATTATTAATAACTAGATTCACCAAATAGCTAGTTACTAATAACAACTACTTTTTCACAGCGATCGCAATTGCAGTTTCCAATGTTGCTTGGTCTAATGGTGTGATAATGAATACTTCTTGTACAGTTTTTCCATGACGGGCAATAATTTTGAAACCTCCCCGGATTGGCACCGAGACACGAAGTTGCAGACTTGGACTATGTCCCTTTGCACGTCCAATGACACCTGGAGTAATTGTTTGGATGCCATCTTGTTTGCACAGGCGTTCTAAAATCGGGATAAGTCCAGCAATATGGGTAGAATGATTCCAAACGAGTCTGCCGGGGGAGGGTTTTTCCATTGTGAGATTACACTGGGGGATTACGCAGCTTCGAGTGGTGCCATTGTTAAACCAGCACGACGCAACTGCTGATGATAAAGTTCAGCCATTTCCTGCGGGCCAACCCAAACTATCGCTTGCCCATCAAAATGTACTTGATTGGTGAGTTCCCAAGCGCGATCGGGTGTCATGTTAGGTATATATGTTACCAGAGATTCGGCTACATGCTGAAATGTATTAAAGTCATCGTTGAGAACGATAACTTTATAGTTGGGGTAAGTCTTGCGGGTCGTTTGACTAGACCGTTCAGGAGTTACAGTCGGTGCTGCACCCATTCCGTAAACTGCTGCTGAAAGTCTTGTAATCATAATACTATTTAAACCAATTGGCATTTACAGAACTACACTACAAGTTACTAGTTTAGTTCATGGTTAGTAGTTAATGGTTAATGGTAATTGCTAGTGGGGATAAAACTGGAGTTTATTCCCGACAATGTCTAACTACTAACTACCAACCACTCACCAAGTTACTTCCAATCTTCCCAATTTTGGTTAAATATTGATGTATCTGGGAAAGCGGTAGGATTGCCGTTTTTTTCCAAAAGCTGTTTCAAGGCGATTAATTGGGGTTCGATTTTGGGTAACTCATCGACTAGTTGATAAGGAGCGATCGCATTTTTCAAGCTAAATGCGGCAACGGTTCCGGCTGCTGCACCTGCTGACCATTCAAATGAGTGTACCCGATAGGCGGCGGCGGCAATATGACTTGTAGCAATACTCTTACCACCAACAATTAAATTATCGATTTTTTGGGGAATCATTGCCCGCAGGGCGATTTGGAAAGGATAAGCTTGTCCGGCACCTCGTCTTTCTCCGGGGCGTTCCCGATTTCCTGGTGCTTCCGGAGGGCTTTTTTCCATGCAGGGATGAAAATCGATTGCGTAATGTCCAATACCAATCGCGTCCGGAAAAATAGTAGAGCGTGTGCGACGTAGGGCTTTATTTGGGTCAATTTTGCCGGAAATCACGGATGCCGCTTCCAACCCTGCAAGTGTCGCTCGTAAGCGGCGATACATATCAGCAGGTAAGTTATTACGGTAATATTCATCGTTATAATCGCGTCGGGAAATATCTACTTCCCAAATAGTAAATCCTCCCGGTTGTCCCCAACTTGGACGACCGATAATTCTTCTGCCTTCACGCATATAAGGATATTTTGATAACCCGTGGGCGGTTCCCATTGGCGCGTTAAATCCAGTTAAAAAGCGGTTATTTGTGCGTGGTGTTTTCACACCGTTCCCAAGTTGTGAGTCAGTAGTTCCCGCAACTAGCCAGTAATAATAGGAAAAGGCTTTTTCTTCGCCTTTGCGTAAAGACTCGGTTCGTAATCCGCCTTTCCAACCACCGGGGTTGAGTTGTCCTAGCGATCGCAATTGCTGCTGGGTATAAACTAAATTATCTTGGGCAGTTCCAGGTCGGTAATCATTCCCCCAAGTCCAGTTTTGCATGGAAATATCGCCAGGGGTAGGAGTAGTAAATTTGACACCACCAAAGGTTTTCGGTTGCCCTTTTTGGGGACTCCAAATGCGACGGTATGTGAAAACTAAGTCAAAATCTGCCAACCGCTTCAGTTCGTAACTGAAGTAGGGCGAATATTGCATGTAATATGGAGGCATTGTCTGCGGTTGTGCATCTTTGGTTGCCTCCATTGCCAAGGTATATGTAAAACCTTGGGTACAGTATTGATCGTTGGTTGTACTGGATGATGAGGGTTCTAGATGTGAAAGTGGATCGATCCCCAAACGATAGGGTACATCTGCAAGGGCAACTATTTCTCCCGTTTCGCTGGCATCAACAATATACCATTTTGGAGTATTAGGATTTTTTTGATTTGCTTTGGGAAGGAGGCGAATAATGGTTTTGTTGAAGCGCTGAGAATTTTCGTAGCTAAAAGCGTCTTCAATGGTTTGTGATAGGGGTAAGCTGTTGATGGGTGCAGCACCTTTGGCGGGCTGATGTTGGATGGCGACAGCACTTTCAATGATTTTACCATCAGCACTTTTTTGTAAGTCTTTAATGACTGTATTGGGAAACCATTCTAATTTGCCTTTACCACGCTTTTCCGCGTCTTTGAGAATATCCCGCAGAATTTCATGTCCGTCTTTAGGTAAAAAGCAGGAATCGCTAACCCAACAATCACCAGGGTTTAAATTCCCTTTGTAACGTTTTTCAATGCGATCGCGTAACTGGAGATAACCACGGGAGTAAAATTGTTTTGCTCGTTGGGTGGGGCGTTCATCTAATGCGGATGTTCCCTGGGCAGAAATTTGTCCCCCCAGCCAATCAGTGATTTCCGTCAGACAAATGGTTTTGCCGGCAAGTAAGCCTTCATAAGCTGTTGCTGCCCCGGAAAGTCCTCCCCCAGCTACTAAAATATCGCAGTTCACAGTCTTATCGGGATTGCGGGGAGGTGTAGCAATACTGGCGAATGGGGCAAATAAATTGGATATCAATGTGACAACGGCAATTGATAAATGGGTTGCTGTTTTTCCAGTACCATTCAGCACCCAATTATCCATATATCTACGTCTATGATTCATATTAACTTTTACAGTCACTTCTCACACAACACAATTGAAGGTAGCATTACTCGTAGCTATCCTCAACAAAAGAACAATAATTTCCCCACAAATATGCTGAGTCTTGGCGTGTAATATTAAGTGTTGCGAATCACTGATGATTCAATAGGATTCTGTAAAGGATTTTTCGTGAGAATCATTTAGATATTGTCGAGATGCTGAATTTGACGTGAATACCCATCCAGTGAAGTAATACCAATTCGCAATTCGCAATACTCGCTGTCGCGAGAAGCAAGCTACGCAATACTCGCTGTCGCGAGAAGCTAAAGCTACGCAATTAAAAAATCTAGATTTAGCAATGGTTCCGTAGATTCCATCTGTAAGTTGTAGTGCAAAATTAATCATACATTCCGAAAACTTCAAGCTCCTGTCATTGCGAGGAACGAAGCAATCGCAGTATATATTTAATTTTGCTTAACTACTTAGCCTAATTTTAGAGAATTAGTATAAGCTATGACACGACGACAAATAAGATGACTTTCTCCCACCTCTCAACCATAAAGTAGAGAGGAATATCATGGCAGAAGTAATAGGAATATCTAGAAATATGTAGAAAAAATTAAATTACAGCTATTTTCAGAAATCCTCCCGGGAGGGGATGAAGTCATAGGTTAGATTAGGCTTAAAAAATAATTGCCTGGAGAGGCAAAATCTATGGAAGCTTTCAAGGTTCCTTCAAATCATCGCAAGTCTCAGAAGTCGTCTAACTTATCAAATAAAATTTTTACTTTAGCAGCATCGGTTTTAGCGAGTATCGCAGTAGCAGGTAACGTGCAGTCAGCGAATGCTAGTCCCATCAAAACTAACTATACTCATCTGACAAGTTCCGCTCAAGTTTTGCAAACACACTCCAATGTTGCTAAACCCCTTGTTGCTCAATTACCCACCCATATTGCCGCACAAATGCAACCTTGGGGGATTATTCCCATTGTTATAGTCGGTGGTTTGGTGATTTTCGTTCCCCTATTTTTTGGTGGGTTGGTGGTAATTGGCGAACGAGAAGTTGGCATTGTTGTGAAAAAGTTTGCTTTATCTGGCAAAGGTTTACCCGCAAGTCGGTTAATCGCTCTTAACGGAGAAGCTGGACTCCAAGCTGATACCCTTGCTCCTGGTTGGCACTGGGGTTATTTTCCTTGGCAGTTTGCTGTCAAAAAAGAAGCTGTGGTGATGGTTCCTCAAGGTGAAATCGCCTTAATTGTGGCTGCGGATGGTGCTTCAATTCCTCCAGAGCGAATTTTAGGTAAGATTGTTGAGTGCGATAACTTCCAAGATGCGCGAAAGTTTTTGACGCATGGTGGTGAAAAAGGACGGCAAATTGGTTTTCTCACCGCAGGTACTTACCGTATTAACACAGCTTTGTTTAAGGTAATTACAGCAGCTAATGCGAGTCAGCATGGGATGACTCATGAACAGTTGCAGGTACATCAAATTGCGGCGGATAAGGTTGGTATTATCACGACTTTGGATGGTTCCCCTATTGCTGCGGGTGAAATTGCAGGGCGTAAAACTGGGGGACATGACAATTTCCAAAATGGTCAAAAATTCCTCGATGCTGGGGGACAAAGGGGTTTACAAGAACAAGTTTTGTTGTCTGGTTCTTGGAACCTAAACCCTTGGTTAGTCAAGGTTCAACAAGTACCAATGACAGAAATTCCCATTGGTTATGTAGGTGTGGTAATTTCGTTTGTGGGTAAAGAGCAGGAAGATGTCAGTGGCGCATCTTTTACTCACGGTAGTTTGGTGAATCAAGGACATAAAGGTGTGTGGGTAGAACCTTTGTATCCAGGTAAGCACCCACTCAATACGGAGGTGATGAAGGTTGAGTTAGTACCGACGACAAATATTGTCTTAAATTTCACCAATCGCATTAATGGTCAACATGGGTATGATAGCAAACTTGAAGCTTTGAAGTTGCTATCGTTTGATGGTTTTACCTTTGATTTAGAAATCTTTCAAATTATCCATATTGGAGCGTTGGATGCACCCAAGGTGATTTCCCGTTTGGGTTCGATGCAAAATGTGATAGATCAAGTTTTGCGTCCTATTGTCGGTAACTATTTCCGCAACTCAGCACAGGAATATACTATTCTAGACTTTTTGAGCGCTAGAAGCGATCGCCAAGTGGAAGCATCGGAATATGTGAAATCTGCGTTGCGTGCTTATGATGTGCAGGCTGTAGATTCGTTGATTGGTTTAATTACTCCACCACCGGAGTTAATGCATACCCTGACTGAACGGAAAATAGCAGAAGAGCAGAAAAAAACCTACGAAGTACAGCAAATGGCACAAACCCAGCGTCAGCAATTGGTGCGGGAAACTGCTTTGGCTGAAATTCAACAGGAGTTGGTGAAGTCAGAACAAGGTGTCAAAATTGCTGAGTTGAATTCCAATTCTCGCATTCAAGAGGCGACAGGTGAAGCGGAAGCAATCAAGTTAAAAGCGATTGGGGAAGCTGAAGGTATCCGCGCCATGGGTAATGCGAAGGCAGAAACCTACCGTGCTGGTGTACAAGCCTTGGGAGAAAATGGTTACACTGCAATGCAAATGATGCAAATTGTGGGCGATCGCAATGTGCGTCTGATACCTGATATCTTAGTCGGTGGTGCTAGTGGTGGTAATGCTAATGGCTTAGTTGACGGGTTGCTATCGATGATTTTATGGAATCAAACCAGTACCAAGCAAAATGAGATGACACAACCCATATACCCACGGGTTCCTGTCACTACTGCGAAAAATAACGGTAATGTATCTTTAAATATTGAGTTGCCAACAGAGAAGTAATTTTTTTGCTATTTTGTGGAGACGCGAAGTATCGCGTCTCTATATTTTTTACGTTTCACAAATTTGTAATTTTGTACCTAAATTTCACAAAACTCTACTTTTCGATGTCAATTTTTTCTAAGATTTTACAATTAATTTTTATTTTGCAGGAGAATATTATAAAGTCAAGTGTGATTTACCCTCAATCGAATTTAGGAATCAGAATCCGACTTGAGTATTCTATCTTTTGCGATTTGCAGGTTATTCTCGCTTCTAAGTTCTGCTTTTGAGAAATTCACTTGAAATCCAATAACAATCTCAATTATAAAATATGCAAATAATAAATTCTGAAGTAGTTTTTCCCATGTTTTTGGAACCTGCTTACCGCTTAATTAAGTTAATTGGAAATAGTGAATTTACCCAAACATTTATTGCTGTGGATGAACGAGATTATCCTTTTTCAGCTTGTGTGATTCAAAAAATATTTAGGCGATCGCAGTTTTGTCAAAATCAAAATATAGATGAAAAAATTAATTTATTGCAGCAATTAGAGACATATTCATTATCCCCTAAATTCCTTGGTTACCATTATGAAGATAATTATATTTACTTAATTTTTGAATTTATTGAAGGTAAGAATATAAATCAATTTTTATCAGGCAATGGTAAACTGACTGAAGTCCAAATTTGGCAAATTTTAACAGATATTTTACCTGAGCTTGAATTATTACATAATTACAATTTGATTCATTGCAATATTAAACCTACTAATATTATTAATTCTAAAAACTCTCGACAGCAACAATTTATTTTAGTTGATTTTGCCAATACTCAAATTTTTGATAACATTCATGATTCTGCAAACAAAATTATTGCAGGTAGCCCGGAATATCTTGCTCCCGAACAATTAGATAGCTATCCAGAATTTAGTAGTGACTTGTATAGCTTAGGTGTAACTTGTATTTATGCATTAACTGAAATATCACCATTTTATTTATTTGATCATGCAAATAATCAATGGGTTTGGCGTGATTATTTGCAAACTAAAATTAGCGAACGATTAGCTAATATTCTTGATAAATTAATTAATAAAGATATAAATCAGCGTTTTCATACTGCAAAAGATGTTATGGAAGTCATGGGTATAGCTTCCATCAGCCCTAAATTAACTTTAAAATTAAAATCTCAAGTTACAAGTCAAGAATTTCCTAAATTAGCCAATTTGTATACTCTCACATCTAGCACAAGCCTGATATCAGACGTAAATACAGTGGCAATTCACCCCAATAATCATAACCTTGTTAGTGGTCATCAGAATAAAAATATTTATATCTGGAATTTACAGAGCCAAGAATTTTTACAATCCATTTCTGGACATTCACAATCTATTGAATCTCTCGCTTTTAGCCAAGATGGAAAAATATTAGCATCGGCTAGCGCTGATAAAACAATTAAATTGTGGGAGAGTCAAAATTATCAGGAAATAATTACACTTCTTGGACATACCAAGGCTGTGAAATCAGTTGCCTTTAGTCCCAATCAGAAGTATCTTGCTAGTGGAAGTTGGGATAAAACCATTAAAATTTGGGATATTACAGATGCGGAAACAGCCACAGAAATTTGCACTTTAACTGGACATAAACAACAAGTCAGTGCCGTTGCTTTTAGTCCCGATGGATTATATATAGCCAGTGGAAGTTTCGATAGAACAGCTTGCATTTGGAAATTACCCCCATACCCAACCAAACTACAAAATCAGAATCATCCTGAGCGTATTTTATCAGGGCACACATGGGCAGTTCTAGCAGTTGCATTTAGTCCAAATGGAGAGATTTTGGCAACGGGTGGTGATGATAATACAATTAAATTATGGGAAATTAAAACTGGTAGAGAAATTGCCACACTATCAGGACATTCTTGGTCTGTTACTGGATTAATATTTGATAAAAGTGGGAAATTTTTAATTAGTAGTAGTAAAGATAAAACAATTAAAATTTGGCGAGTTAGTAATCAGCAAGAAATTATGAATCTTTACAGCCATGAAGATTCAATAACTGCGATCGCATATAATTATCGCAGCGATTTATCACCTCATCAACTGATTATTAGTGCTAGTCAGGATAAAAGTATCAAAATTTGGGAACTAGAATTTGAAACTGACATGGAGACTTAGAGACGCGGAGAGGCGGAGAGGCGGAGAGGCGGAGAGGCGGAGAGGCGGAGAAATTTTAATTATTGCGAATTAGTATCATCAGTGTCCTGCTTTTGGAGGATTAGTACAACCTTCCATATCTTGCTGTCATCAGATTATCTGGATTCAGTTGATTATGTTGCCAAGCCCACATTTGATCCCCAAATGAAAAATGCCACCATTCGCGGGGATTACGATGAAAGCCAGCTTTTTCCATAACATCCGCAAGTAATTGCCTATTCCGATGATAAATAAGTGCTTGTGGGTGAGAAGTGTTGATGTAATAATTGGGCATTGAGCGATCGGACATTTCATCAATCGGTGAACCCATATCCACAATCTGATTATTACTATCCACTAAAGTGACATCAATTGCAGCACCCGTACTATGGGGGGGTGGAGTCGCAATATCTAAACTTGGTGCAGCCCAAATTTTATAGACTTCTTCCCAAATATATTCAGACTGTGTATCTGTCAACTCAGATTCTGTTAGTCCTCTTGCTGCTAAGGCTTGCTGAAAGCTGTAATCCACCATGAATTGCTGCACTTCCACAGGACGATAAGCATCAAATACTTGAATATACCAGCCAGCATACTTTTGTTGTAAATAATCCTGTGCTGCAATTAATCTATTTACAACACCTTCACGTAAAAAATAAGGTGAATGTTTGCCATAAGGTGCGCCCAGTTTCTCATAAGGATGAGGTGTTTCAACTGCAAATTTTTCGAGGGGAATTTCTATAAGTGCTTCTTGTGATTCAATGATAGGGACATTATGATAAGGTCTTTTTGGCATTTTTCCTCTCTAATCCTTCTTTTCCTCACAACAGGAACAAGACTTTCTCCCCATAACTTCCGGTATAGGATCATAACCTCCAGGATGGAAGGGATGACAGCGAAGAATACGTAAAACAGCCAACCAACTGCCTTTGATTGCGCCAAATCTTTCTATAGCTTGGATAGCATACATCGAACAGGTGGGCTGAAAACGACATGTTGGTGGAAATAACGGGGAAATAAACATTCGATATCCCTTGATTAACAAAATCATTGATTGCTTCATTCTTGTCACCCAATCTTATAAATTAGTAATTGTTAGGAAATTTAGAGATATAACTACTTCTTTGATAAGTATATTTACTAGTCTTGATTCCAATTATCCCCTGTGGCTACAAATCACCACTGTTGCAGTTTGGCTTGGTTTAGTTATTTCTGCCGCTTGGATAGCAAATCATTCCATCAATCACGATTCTGTAAAAAAATCGGAAATTGTGCGGAAGATTGTTCACATAGGCACGGGCAATGTGATTTTACTGGCATGGCTACTTGATATTCCGGCAATTCTGGGAATTGTAGCTTCAATTTTAGCAAGTACTGTCACTTTGCTATCTTACCGTTTTCCGATTCTGCCCGGTATTAATAGTGTTGGACGCAAAAGTTTGGGAACGTTTTTCTATTCAGTTAGTATTGGAATTTTAGTCGGTTGTTTTTGGTACTTAAAGCAACCATATTATGCCGCATTGGGTATTTTAATTATGTCTTGGGGTGATGGACTCGCTGCCCTAATTGGACAACGTTTTGGTAAACATAAATATACAATTTTTGGTGGACAAAAAAGCTGGGAGGGTTCACTTGCAATGACCCTCGTCAGCTATGTTATTAGTAGTTCAATTTTATTTAGCGTCCAAGGAAATATCTGGCAAACCTGGGTTGTGTCAATGGTGATAGCAATTGCTGCGACTGGTTTGGAGATATTCTCTTTCTTAGGAGTTGATAATCTGACGGTTCCTCTAGGAAGTGCCGCTCTAGCTTTTATGTTGAATCAAGTTTTAGGAAAATAGTAAAGGAATAGGAAGCAGCGAAAAGGAGATGAAGAGACATGGAGAAAAAATGATGATACCTCTCTCTATGCGTCTTCCCTTCTCCTACTCTCCCCCTTAACTTTCGCCAACATTAGTGGTTATATCCACCACCTCCGTGGTATCCGTTGTTGTAATTGTTGTGATGGTTGTTATATCTATTGCCACGGTTATAGCTGTTACCGTAATACCCGTTATTGTGTCCACGGTTGTAGGAGTTGTTACGGTATTGAGGACGGTAGTAGTTGCTGTTATGGCTGGGACGATAGTAGTTATTGCTGCGGCGATAATAGCCACCAGAATTATTTCTATATCGATAGTTGCAATCGTTATAGTTTCTGGTGATGTATTGAGCTTCTTGGATTGTATTAGTATTTTCTAATACTTCCACTTTTTCTGATGCTTCAAGCTTTTGAGATGCGATCGCAGCTTGCGCTTCTACTGCCCCAAATCCCAAGTATGCTGGTAATACCAAGGCACTAACTGCTAATTTCCAAAACATTATTTTACTCCTAATTTAATTCTTGGCTGGGAAGGTGATGCAAATTTTCACTGATGATTTGCCACCACCAGCGAATTTCAAAGAACCATTCTCCAAAAGAAGCATCTACTTGAAGCTCAGATTTTTTTGCTGTTTGACTATTCTGAACTTCTATAACTTCTTTTATTTTTCAAACCCTTTACTTTGTACTAGATTCTCGCTTTTGCTTGCAGAGAAGCTTGAATCTATACAATATGATTATCATAAACCTGACTTTGAATATAGTTACTCGCGATCGCATCTCTAAATTCATCCAGAATTTTATTTTTTATTTATTTTTACAAAACTTAACATAATCTTCAAAATAGCTTACACTAGTATCAAATCACTCTACTTTTGAACTAGTGGGATGATGCTAAATTCTGGCAAATGAGTTCTTCTTCACAGAGGAAACTCAAATAATTGTGAATTTTAAACAACAATTTTTAATTTTTCCGATGAATAGAAATGCTTTTTGTGATTATTCCCAAATAAATACTCAGCAAAATCTCGCATCCGGAATTGTACGGATTATTTAACAAACTTTGACAACAAAATTTTGATCAATATGACGCGAAATATTAAATCACAGACTAGCCTATAGCCGATTCTATCTATTCTCTGACCTAAATACTGAAAAATAAGGTGAATTGATTCGGAGCGTATTTTGTAAAAAGAGTCACAGAATCTACCACCATAGACAGAATATAAAATAACTATGTTCGCAGCTATAGATAGATTAATTGTGAGACATTGCTAAAACAAAATATATAAGAGAATCTACTTAACTTTTAAGCCTTTTAAGCCAGCAAAGTTAAATTTTAATTAAAAATACAGCTATAAACTAAATAATATGAGTTTTTTTAACGATTCTGTACCTCCGTTACGACGTAAACGGTCAACTTTAGATATTCATGATTTAGAGGGGTTGTGGCAAGTTAACTGGCAGATTGGACAAATCAAGCTTTATTCAACTTTTTATACTCGTATTGACCAAGCATTTATTTTGTGGAGTTTGTTATTAATTCCTATGTTTGTGACAGCACAATTTTTGCCTATTAGTTGGAGTTTACAAGCAGCATTATGGTCTGTTTTGAGTTGTCTGGGAACTGGAATAATGATGAGTTGGACTAGCTATTGGGTAAAGCGACGGCAAGTTGAATGGGTACTTTACTGTTGGGCTTTCTTGATGGTGATAGGAGTAATCGTCACCAACTTAGGCATTCTATTTAGTTGGGGAGAAGTTCTGTTAAACCTTTGTCCATTATGGTTAGGTTTGAGTGCATTCGGCTATTTATGCACTGGTTTCGGAGTGCGATCGCGTACTATTATTGGTACAGGAATTCTACATGCGATCGCTATTTTTCTATTGCCTTATTTTAGTGGATGGCAATTTCTAGCTACAGGTACATTAATGGTGTCTTGCTTATTGCTCCTGGCAGAATTTGAATGGGATCACTTGTAGTTTGCAAAAAGCAAAAAAATGATATCCTCAATTGATTTTAGAAGTTGAGGATACCATCTTTTACACACGATAAAGAAATGAGATTTTTGCTGGAATATTTATAATTATGCACCTATGATTTACCAATTATCTGCATTACCCTTATAAGGTTCTCCTGTAAATGGTTGTACGCCAATATTTGGATACGAATCATGATCGGGAGCGAAAATTTCCATTGCAGCTTCTGTAAGAAACTGAGTAATTGTAGCTAAAAGTTTGGAAACTGACATAACATCATACCCCTTATTATTCTTGTCCTACCACTTGCATGGTGATATCTAATAATTTAAACCTGATATTTTCTCTTGCTTATTTTTGTAATATATTTCAACTTGCTGAAATATTAGTTTAACTCTTATCTTATTTTTTAATATATAAACCTATATTCACTTCGCTAATATTTATTTTTGTAAAATCAAAAGAATTAGGCAAATAAACTAACTTCAATCATCATAATCAATAGCGAATCTAGTTTACACTACCTCGCACAGGTCGGCGGAAATCAACCAACCTAAAATTGACGGGTGAATTTGTCAATTATTAACTCTATTCTCAACTAAAGGTGAAAACAGGCTTTTAGCCTTAGTTTCAAGAACCATTGATGTATAAGCTTTGTAGCCCCTAAAATCCGTCGAACTTATCATCTGAAAATCCCCAAAGGGGTGTGGAGCGTGGGCTTTTAGCCTTTCCGCAGGGTAGCAATCACAAGGGTTGAGATTGCTTCGCTTCATTACTTAAGTCCTTCGGACAGGTTACGCGAACCCAATGACTGTAAATATTTTTGTCCAGTTACTTAAATAGTCTCGGAGTAATTAATCGAGAAAATACTATTACAAAATATCAATTTAGAAATCAATATAATATTTTTATCAGTCAATAAAGCCGCTAACAACCTAATTTACAAGTTTATTGGGCAAACTCTTGACAGTTATTATGGTGAAAACTACCATAAGTACTATAAGCATTCTCCAGGGGCGGTTTCCAATGACCACTTTTTCGGGCTTGGGCTATTTAGAGGCAAATGATTTAGAGACGAATATTCAGCCATCATTACTGGTACAGTCAACAGATGACTTATCCTTGCTGACAGACCTTTATCAATTGACAATGGCTGCATGTTATGTAGGAGAAGGAATCGAACAACGACGTGCCAGTTTTGAGCTATTTACGCGACGTCTGCCAGAAGGTTTTGGTTATTTAATTGCGATGGGTTTAGCGCAGGCGTTGGAATATTTGGAGAAACTGCGATTTACACCCGCACAAGTTGAAGCATTACAGCAAACGGGAATTTTTGCCCATGCACCGGAAAGATTTTGGCAATTGTTGTTAGAAGCTAAATTTACCGGTGATGTCTGGGCTGTGCCGGAAGGAAAAGCAGTATTTGCCAACGAACCATTTTTGCGAATCGAAGCACCATTGTGGCAAGCGCAGTTAGTAGAAACTTATTTACTAAATGTGATTAATTACCAAAGTTTGATTGCTACAAGAGCAGCAAGAATGCGTGATGTTGCTGGAGAGACGGCGACACTGCTGGAATTTGGGACACGACGGGCATTTAGCCCCCAGGGTGCAGTATGGGCTGCCAGGGCAGCTTTAGCTGCGGGTTTTAATGCCACATCGAATGTATTAGCTGCATTGCAACTGGGGATGAAACCGAGTGGCACGATGGCACATGCTTTAGTTATGGCACTGGCAGCAATGGAAGGAAGCGAAGATCAAGCTTTTGCCGCCTTTCATCAGTATTTTCCTGGTTCACCCTTACTAATTGATACATTTGATACAGTTGCGGCGGCGGAACGACTAGGCTTGAAGGTGAATAGTGGTGAGACTCACTTAGCTGGAGTGAGGTTAGATTCAGGCGATTTAGTTGAGCTATCAAAACAAGTGCGATCGCATCTTCCTCATGTGCCTATTTTTGCTAGTGGCGATTTAGATGAATGGGAAATAGCGAGATTAAGGGCGGCGGGTGCGGAAATCAATGGCTATGGATTAGGGACAAAATTGGTAACGGGTTCGCCTGTGAATGGAGTTTATAAACTAGTCGAGATTGACGATATTCCCGTGATGAAACAATCAAGTGGAAAAGTTACGCATCCCGGACGCAAGCAGATATTTAGGACTGTGGTAGATGGTAAAGTGACAGCAGATAGATTAGGGTTAATGGATGAAAATACAAGCAATGAGCAGCCTTTATTAGAGATATTTATGGAACAAGGAAAGCTTTTGCGATCGCCAGAAAATATAGAAACAATTCAAAAGCGAACACTCACAACAGTAGCAAGTCTACCGGAAGAAGTACGCAGAATTCAAGACCCGATAAGTCTGCCTGTAAACATTTCTAATCAGCTAGAAGAATTAACTCAGAAAACCAGAAATAAAGAAATAGGTAATAGAGAATAAAAAGTAAAGATTAAAGATGACAAATAATTTCTTTTTTTCCTTTTTATTTTTTTCGTCTTTTATCTCTAAATAAAATCATGCGAATTGCTTTATTTGGAACTAGCGCTGATCCACCAACTGCCGGACATGAAAAAATATTAAGATGGTTATCGTACCGTTTTGATTTAGTAGCAGTATGGGCAGCAGAAAACCCGTTTAAATCCCATAAAGCTTCATTGGAACATCGCGTGCGAATGCTGCGACTCTTAATAGATGGCATGGAATCTTCCCGTCGTAATGTATTTTTAGAGCAAGACTTAAGCAGCTTGCGAACTCTGGAAACCCTGGAAAAAGCCAAGCAACGATGGGGAAATGCTGAATATACTGTAGTCGTTGGTTCCGACTTGCTGATGCAGTTGCCACGGTGGTATCGAATTGAAGATTTGTTGCGACAAGTCCAACTTTTGGTAATACCACGCCCAGGATATGCAATAGATGAAACTAGTTTACGAGGAGTGCAACAACTAGGAGCAAAAATTGCGATCGCATCTTTAACTGGTTTAGATGTATCCTCCACATCTTACCGGGAACAAGGTGATTCTAATGCCCTCACTCCACTTGTAATTGACTATATTAATCAACAGCATTTGTACAAATGCCAGGACGCAATTCAAACAAGCCTGCACGTTTATTAAATCAACAACCTTTAGCTGATTTTAAGGTGGGAGTTGATAATGTGATTTTTTCTGTAGATACTGCCCAAAATCGGCTCATGGTTTTATTAGTGATGCGGCAGCAAGAACCATTTCCTAATTCTTGGAGTCTACCTGGTACTTTAGTCCGACAAGGTGAATCTTTGGAAGATGCGGCATATCGAATTATGTCGGAGAAAATTCGTGTTAAAAATCTTTATTTGGAACAATTGTATACTTTTGGCGGTCCAAAACGCGACCCTCGTGAATCAATTGATTGTTATGGAGTGCGGTATTTATCGGTAAGTTATTTTGCTTTAGTGAGATTTGAGGAAGCTGAATTAATTGCTGATGGAGTTACAGGTATTGCCTGGTATCCTGTTCAGCAAGTGCCACAATTAGCATTCGACCACAATGAAATTTTAGCGTACGGACATCGGCGTTTACGCAATAAATTGGAATATAGTCCCGTGGCTTTTGAAGTATTACCTGATATGTTTACTTTAAATGATTTATATCAGTTATATACGACTGTTTTAGGTGAGAATTTTGCCGATTATTCCAATTTTCGTGCCCGACTACTCAAATTAGGGTTTTTGTCCGATACCGGAATTAAGGTATCACGTGGTGCAGGTCGTCCGGCAAGTTTATATAGGTTTGATGCGGAAGCTTTTGCACCTTTTAAGGATAAACCTTTAGTTTTTATTTAGGTTTAGCTATTGGGAATTATAGTAGATAATCACTACCTGAGAACATAAGTGGTTCTCCAGAAGTGAGGCAAGAAGGGGAATTTCCCGTTTCTAACAACTAAGTTTCTAGCCCATTGCCTTGTAGGATAATGGGTTGGAACTAGGTGTTAAAATCACATGAATTCAAGACTTCAAAAATATCGTATTTTCTAGATGAAAATAGAAGATTTAAATGCTGATGTGATAGAAAATATGTATCGGAATTTGGTTCATTATTTTATTAGCAAAGAAATTAAATATTGGCTGAAAAATCATAATTCCTTATTTCTATCAGAATAGACTAACTCATAACCACAAACCATTAACCAAAAATTATGAAAATTGCGATCGCACAACTAAACCCTATTATTGGAGACTTATCTGGCAATGCTCAAAAAATCCTCGCTGCTGCCCAAAAAGCTGCAACCGCAGATACCAGATTGTTATTAACTCCAGAACTATCATTATGCGGATATCCACCCAGGGACTTATTATTAAATCCTAGTTTTGTTGCCGCAATGGGAACAACATTACAACAATTAGCAAGCGATTTACCAAGTAATTTAGCTGTATTAGTCGGTACAGTCGAAGAATATTTGGAAGCCCCTAGCAATGGTGGAAAAAGTCTCTATAACAGCATGGCTCTACTTGAAAACGGTAAAGTCAAACAAATCTTTCATAAACGTCTTTTGCCAACCTACGATGTCTTCGATGAACACCGTTACTTTGAACCAGGTTTGGAAGCTAACTACTTCACCCTTGATGATATTGATATTGGTGTAACAATTTGTGAAGACCTCTGGAATGATGAAGATTTTTGGGGTAAACGCAGTTATGCAATTAATCCAATTGCAGATTTAGCAATTATTGGTGTTGATTTAATTATCAATCTATCTGCCTCACCCTACAGTGTTGGCAAACCAAATTTTCGCGAAAGAATGCTCAAACACAGCGTCATTCGCTTCCAACAACCAATGATTTACACCAACCAAGTTGGCGGCAATGATGACTTAGTCTTTGATGGTAACAGTTTTGCCCTCAACCGCAAAGGCGAACTTGTTTGTCGTGCCCGTGGCTTTGATGTTGATTTAGCCTTTTTAGAATTTGACTCCGAAAAACGTGACTTACAACCAAGTTCCATGATTCCGACTCCCGCCAACGAAGATGCAGAAATCTGGCAAGCGTTAGTTTTAGGTGTGCGTGACTATGCCCAAAAATGTCGTTTTTCCAAAGCAGTTCTCGGTTTAAGTGGTGGTATTGACTCTGCCTTAGTGGCGACGATTGCTACTGCTGCCCTAGGCAAAGAAAATGTCCTGGGTATTCTCATGCCATCTCCCTACAGTTCCGACCATTCTATCAGTGATGCGATCGCCCTCAGCCATAATCTCGGCATCAAAACCCAAACAATCCCTATTGGCGAACTCATGAAATCCTTCGATACTTCCTTGGCGGGGATGTTTGCAGGTACGGAGTTTGGACTCGCTGAAGAAAATATCCAATCGCGCATTCGCGGTAATTTATTGATGGCAGTAGCCAATAAATTCGGCTATTTGCTGCTCTCCACAGGCAACAAATCGGAAATGGCTGTCGGTTACTGCACCCTGTACGGTGATATGAACGGAGGGCTGGCAGTTATTGCGGATGTACCCAAAACCCGTGTCTATTCCCTCTGTAACTGGCTGAATAATCGGGGAACTCAAGGGGACTCAGAACTTGGAGATGCAGAGAAAATAATCAACCCAATTCCTCAAAATATTATTACCAAAGCCCCCAGCGCAGAATTAAAACCCGGACAAGTTGACCAAGATTCCCTGCCACCCTACGATATTCTCGATGATATTTTGCAAAGATTAATACACAATCATCAATCTGCTGCCCAAATCGTCGCCGCCGGACATGAGTCTACAGTAGTGGCTAGAGTCATTCAACTGGTAAATCGTGCTGAGTTTAAACGGCGACAAGCCCCGCCAGGATTGAAAATAACCGATCGCGCTTTTGGTACTGGCTGGCGAATGCCCATCGCTAGTAACTGGCTAGCAGTAGAAAATCAGCAAAATAATACAAAGAAACACTATGTGCAGTGATTATAATCACAAATTTTTTAAAGATTGTACGGTGACACTTACTCCGCGATCGCGCTAAAACTGATATGGAATATCTCAGCAAACTAAGTGTGAAAAAGAATACTCCGGCTTGGATTAATGCCAATTTTAAAATTGAGCTAAAAACTATACCCTTGAGTATCGCTTGGTATAAACATTGTTATATCTTCTTGCACTTACTTACAAAAAAAGCGACTGAGATTTTGCTACTCCCAGCGCTTCCCCGTATAACTTTATACCAACTCACTTGTTTGCTGCAACATTTGAGGTTCGCACTACCTCTATAGTTGAGGGGCAGTGCGAATATAACCTGTGGCAAACATTATGGTGAAGTGGTATCACTCCTTGCACAAATACAGAATATCGCTTGTGTAATTATTTGCGGAATCTGGTGAGTGACACTTTATTAACTGACACTAGTTAAAAACTCACAGTTCAAAATGAACAATCCCGAATATGGTAAGGTAAGACAAATAACAAAGCTGATGTTTTCGGAGATGGCTTCAAGGTATTGTATTGATCGTGCAGTTGATATTTAGCAACGTGCTGAACGTGGTAGCGTAAATTGCTGATGTTCTGCCGCGAATGTACCCCGAACCATCAGTAATGAATCACCTTCAAAGATTTCTGCTACTGCTTGCATCGCAAATTGGAGACAATCCGGGCTAAAGTAGATCAAGACTTCTGCGATCGCTTGAGGTATTTGTTCTAGAAGTGCTTGTAGGGTAAAATTTAGTTCAGGTGTCACTAAGTCAAATAGCTTCAACTGCTGATTGTGGATTTCCAAGCAAGCTAAAGTATCAAGGTTGGGAAAGTAATATAAAGGTTTTGTGCATTCATTGACAAGGAATAAAGCCTTGTGACTAAACACCCCGACAATATTGGATACAGTTGTGCGTGTTTCTAGGAGTCGATGAATTAGCTTCACATCATCGCTATCGCTAATATCGAGCGATCGCATTCCATTTACACTACCAAGGGAGTTATACTTAGCTTTAAAGCTATGTTCTGGGATGACACGGAAGCCAAAAGGTTGATAAAGTCCTGGTTGGTCTGTTGTTAGTAGTAAAGTGTCATAGCGTTTGTCGCAGTAATCTAAAACTTCCTTCATCACTTCACGGTAATATCCACGTCTACGGTATTCAGGATGGGTACACACAGCATGGATTCCGCCAACAATGACATCTGCTCCCATAATTCGCATGGGAATTTCCAAGACACCTATGTGGGCTATTAGGGTTCCGTTGTCGTCTATGCGTGCGAAGGGTGTGGAGACATGTTCCCAGACTCCACCGAGTTTTCGAGCTTGTTTGGCTAATTCATTGATTCCTAATCCGGGAAATGCACTATCTAGCAGGTTAAATAAGCGTGGACTCAGGGTGCTATCTAGGGCAAATGAACGTTTAAATTTGTAGGTTTGCATATTTGTTAATTACGAATTAGAAATTAGATGATGTAGCTTTTGCGGCTATTACAAATTATTAATTACTCAGTGATGAAAATTTTTGTACCAGGAAGATTGTGTCTATTTGGAGAACATAGTGATTGGGCTGGATGTTATCGTCGCCAAAATCCAGATTTGGGTGTGGGTTACACATTATTATCAGGGACTAATCAAGGAATTTATGCATCGGTGAAACAGCATCCACAGCAATTAATTTTGCGTACAACGTTGGATGATGGTAGCGAGAAAATTTGTGCATTACCGATGGAAAAACAGGCTTTGTTAGTGGAAGCTAAAAAAAGTAGTTTTTTTAGTTATGCTGCGGGTGTAGCTTACCAATTTCTCACATATTTCCAAGTTGGAGGATTGGAAATCGACAATTATTTAACAGATTTACCGATTCAAAAGGGTTTATCGTCGAGTGCGGCTATTTGTGTATTAGTTGCCAGGGCGTTTAATCAAGTTTATGACTTGAAGTTGACGTTACGCGGGGAAATGGAGTTTGCCTATTTAGGAGAGATTACCACACCTTCCCAATGTGGACGTATGGATCAAGGTTGTGCCTATGGAAATCGTCCAATTGCAATGATATTTGATGGCGATCGCACTGATATTATTGAATTACATGTACCGGAAAATCTCTATTTTGTCATTGTTGATTTGGGTGCAGGTAAAAATACTCAAAAAATTTTGAGCCAACTTAATCAGTGCTATCCTTTTCCTAAAGATGAAATTCAAGCTAATGTGCAGAAATATCTGGGTAAAATTAGCTACCAATTTACCAAAGCTGCAATTAATGCTTTGCAAGCAGGAGATGCTAAGGAAATTGGTCAACTAATGCGACAGGTACAAGCTGAATTTGATCGCTATTTAATCCCTGCTTGTGCTGTTGAATTGACTGCCCCTGTACTACATAAATTACTAAATTATGAACCAATTCAGGATTATATTTGGGGTGGAAAAGGTGTTGGTTCTCAGGGTGATGGGACAGCACAGTTTATAGTGAAAAATCAGGAAAGTCAGCAGCAAGTTATAGAAATAATTGAGCGAGATTTTCCACAGATGCAATGTTTGAAACTTATAATTTATCCTAGTAACAAAACTAGCAAAAATACCAGTGAGTAAAATTAAAAAAGCCGTAATTACCGCCGCAGGTTTTGGAACCCGTTTGTTTCCGACTACAAAGGTTGTCAAGAAGGAACTATTTCCAGTAATTGATAAGGATGGGAGAGCAAAACCTGTAATTTTATTAATTATTGAAGAGGCTATCAGTGCTGGAATTGAAGAAATCGCGATTGTCGTCCAGCCGGATGATAAAGCTATTTTTAAAAAGCTATTTAAGCGTCCACCAAGTGCCGAACTCTTTGAGAAATTATCACCTGAAAATCAAAAGTTTAGCAAATATTTAGTGGATATTGGTGATAGAATTACTGTGATAACGCAAGCCCAACAAGAAGGCTATGGTCATGCTGTATATTGTGCCAAAAAATGGGTAGATAATGAGCCATTTTTATTAATGTTAGGTGACCATATTTACTCTTCAAAAATTCAGAAATCTTGCGCTCGTCAAATTTTAGAAATTTACCAACAAGTCAATCATAGTGTGATTGGATTAAATATAGTTAATTCAGAAATGTTGCATCAAGTAGGTTGCGTCACAGGAAATTGGCAAAAGCAAAATTCAATTCTGACTATTAATCAAGTTGCAGAAAAACCTACTCTCGATTATGCACGCGATAATTTACATGTAGAAAGTTTAGGTGATGATGAGTTTTTAAGTATTTTTGGCTTATATGCACTGACACCAACAATTTTTGATTGTTTGGAAGTTGATATTAATCAGAATGTGCGGCTTAAGGGTGAGTTTCAGTTAACAACTTGCTTGGATGTATTACGTCAGCGTGAAAAGATGACAGGTTATTTAGTTGCCGGAACCTGTTTTGATATTGGTATTCCTGATGCATATTTACAGACTTTGAACGACTTTAGACACCGCGAGTAATTTTTAAAAGCGGGAACTGCTTTACCCTTCCCGCATATTTATGACGATTTCGCACCTCTAGATGATTGTAAAATAACAGAATTAATAGTCCTTGCGATCGCGTTCTTTACCAAGAATATCTACTTGATATCTTTCTGGTGCTAGAAAAGCCTTAATTCCAGAATTATTACACTTCTGGGAAAGTACACTTAGCAATTTTGTTAACTTCTCTGCATCAGGTTCAACTGTTTGGCTTTGTAAAGATTCCTGGATTAATTTGGGGCTAATTTCAGTTTCTAGCTTATTAACCAGTTCTTGACAGTCAGGTTCATCTTCTAAAGACAGTAACATGTCTTTGAATCCCAAAAAAGCTAACCTATATAATATTTTCTGACTAAATTTACCATCGAAATAACCCCCATGCACATTCCTGCCTGAGAAGAAATTATCAAATATCAAAAACAAGTTATCCCAAAAACTTAATACCTCTTTGTCTAAGGCTCTCGTTAAAATTGGTTTTACCTGATCATTATTATTAGTAACATCTCTATAATTAGTACAATCAAAGTATGTGAATAATCCGGCGACTGCAAGTTTTTGCGTCACGGGAGTATTTTTAGAATATAGTTCATCTAATGGTTTATATCTATTATCAGAAACTATACAAATACATTTCATCGCACTATTGGGATTCTGATTAATACTTCCATCTCTGGAATTTTGATTCGCAATCCCAAAAGTTATTTTAGGAACATCAGTCTTTTGCTTTAAAAGTTTTGAATTTAAGTTATAACTGTCGTAACTTTCATCATAATCACGAACCACAACATTACCCAATCTAAAGCCTCTATCATAAGTATTCGCTGGAAAACTTAAATAATTAGCGGCTGTCGAAGCCACTCGCAGTATAAAGTCTCCCTGATTACTGAATAAATAAGACTCTTCAAATCGCCGGATAGAAGAACGTAAAACGTTCGACCGTTCGGGCATAATAGTCTCAATCGGGATATCAGGTGAAGCTAGAACTAAACGACCTAAAGAAAAGGCAGTACCAAGTTTTAAAGATGGTTGATTTTCAGGACTATGCTGAGTTTGGATCGATTTTTCATCAAATACATCGGAAAGAATACGAATTACATTTGTTGTCACAAATGCCCCCATACTATGACCGATAAAAGATAGTTTGATTCTGGAATTACTAGTAGCTAAACTCTGTGATAAGTTTTCTTTTTTCTGCGCTCTAGTTACTCCTTCAGACTTATCAGATTCTTCGACAATCGCATTATCAATTTGTCTGATTAGTTCTACTAAATCTGGGACACCATAATTGACAGCACGATAGGAATCTCGAAAATAAACCGTAGACCTTAGCAAAATTGCGGAAAATACAAACCCAAACAAAAAAGTAAAAAATGCTGTGACAAATACTAATAAGCTGACTAAAAAATCAGGGTTATTTAATAATAAAGCTGTACCTGTAAATGGGATTAAAAAAATTAGTAGTAACGTAAACGAAGCAATAATCCCTCGCAGAGAAGAATCTAAGATTGTTCTAAAAAAAATTGGTAAACTTTGAATTGCGTTACCAACATTATTAAGAAAAGACTCGGAATCTTCATCACTTTTTAAAGCAATTGATTCTGAAGGCCAACGATATCCAATAAAAAGAATAGTTTTTTGACTAATGAATTTATCATTGAGGATATAATGATAAATATTTCTTGTCCAGTCCTCAAAATCTTTTTCTCCTGTGTTATATCCATGAATATGAATAACAATTTCTGCTTGATGTTTATGTAATAATAAAAAGTTAGCAATTTCTTTAATTATCTCATCAGTCTCTTGGGGCTTATTTTGATCATCAACTGCTTGAGTATTGTTACTTTCTTTATAAGTAGTTTCTACGCTAATTGGGGCATTACTTTTAACTAAATAACTAACAATATTAGAGGTTACTAGTGCTGGTTGCTCAAGCTTAATTTTCTGAATGTCAAAAGGATAATCTTGCATATATCGGAAATAAATTGATAATATTCAGTAATTACCTAACCCAAAATCACAATCAAGATTAATACTTATGTCTTTTACTATAAGTTTTAACTGAGAAACTAAAACTTATCTCTGATAAAATCTAGCTATCGATAACTAACTAACTGCCGATTCTAGCATTGTGATTGTTCCTGAAACTGCATCTATTTCCACATCTACCCCTAAAGGTAAAGTAAATTTATCTTGAATATGACCAATCATTGAACCGTAAAAAGCGGGAATATTTAACGGTTTAATATAGTCTTGCAATACTTGCTTTAACTGAAATGTCGGTTCATCACCTGGTTTACAATTAGTGCATTGTCCAAAAATAAATCCAGAAAATTGATTGAGAATGCCAGCATTTTTTAATTGAGCGAGCATTCTATCTATACGATACACATCTTCACCAATATCTTCCGCAAAAAAAATGCGCCGATTCCATCCAGGTAAATATGGAGAACCTAGCATTGAAGATATTACTGACAAATTACCACCAACAAGCTTACCCTTGGCTTTCCCCGGATTGATGACTTCGACTTTGCCTGCTTCTATATTATTGAGATTTTGCATAGTTACAATTCCAGCATCAAAAAGAATTGGCTTCAGATAGCTTACAGTAAATTGATTCCAAGTTGATGTTGCCACTGCACCGTGAAATGTCACAATTCGACTACGAGCATTTATTGCTAATAGTAATGACGTAATATCGCTATATCCCAGGATAATTTTTGGATGTTTGCGAATGTCTATATAGTTAAGTAAAGATAGTATCCGATTGCAACCCCAACCACCACGCATAGCAATAATTGCTTTCACTGATTTATCTGCAAACATTCGATTAATATCATGGGCACGTTGAATATCTGTTCCCGCTAAATATCCATATCTTTCTAAGATATATTTGCCTAATTTGACTTTCAGTCCTAGCTCTGCAAAAGTTTTAGTAGCATCTTCAATATCTTTTGCTTCAATAATACCTGCTGGTGCAACCAATCCCACGGTATCACCAATTTGCAAACGAGGTGGTTTAATAATTGTTTGTGGTTTAATTTCCGCTTGAACTGTTGATAATGAAAACTGAGTAGCTAAAGTTGTGATCCCAGCAGTAGTAATAAATTGACGACGGTTCATTTCTTCATGTACTTGCAAAGAGTTGTATTGATTTTCTATTCTGCATTAATTGCACCTCTTACCAAAATTACCGTACTTTCAACTCCAGATGCGATCGCTTCCGGAATATTACCTTTGATTGCTTGTTGTAACATTCCTTCACGAGAAGCTCCGAGAACGACTACATCATAATGTCCTTTGCTCACTAGATTGATTACCCCTTCGCTAACTGATTCGGCTTTGACTGCCTCAGCAATAACCGTAGTGTAAAGCTGGCGGCGACGAATAATTTGCCGGGTTGCGTCTTCTAATACCTTCATGTCGGGTTTGACTTCGCTGGGGTGAAAAACTCTAGTGAGACGAATTTTCGGTTCATTGCCTAAAGTAACTAATGCTGGTAATAATTTTATCGCTAGCCAAGCATTTGGCCCCCCAGCCATGGGAATTAACCAGTTGTTGAATTGTATTTCTGAGTCTTCGGTGCTGAGTGCTGGGTGTTGATTAGTAGATATTTCACCTTCTTGCCTAATGTGCTGAGTGCCGAGTTTTACTAGCATTACCTCACAGGTCGCTTGACGAACCACGGTATCAACAACGTTACCAAATATACGACCGGGAGTATCTGTACTCCCTTTCCATCCCATCAGCAAAATATCAATATGCCGATCGCTAATTGTTTCTAAGATGGCTTGGGCGACATCGTGGGCGACTCGAATTTGGGTATGGATGGGAATTTGCCATTTTTTGCCTAAAACTTCTGTTTGTCGCAATAATCGTCGGCTTTTAGTGGTGCGGACTTGGGTTTCGGCGGGGGAACTGTAGCGAGGTACGAGGATAATTTGCACGCACTCAATTTCATAATGTCGTTCCCTAGCGATCGCAACTGCCATTTTAATTAAAGTAGTGGCGGTGTCAGGATTGGCAATTGGTAACAATAATCTCCCTCTACCAGTGCTGGGGGAACGGGTTTGATAAACAACGTATGAAGGTTCTGTTGGCGGTTTTTCGGGGTTTTCGCAGTTGAGATGGTCTGCTTCTGTACGGATAATATCAGCACGGGTAATTATGCCAATTAATCTTTTACCTTCAACAACAGGTAAGCGGCTGATTTTATATCTGTCTAGCAAGTATAGAACATTACTTAAATTGTGGTAGGGTGTCACCGTGACAGGTTCCGGTGTCATAATTTGCCGCAATATTGTTTGCTTGATGATTATGGATTTATCAAACTCTTGACTGGGATTGTCACCAACTTTGAGCAAGTCTGTTTGTGTGACAATTCCAATTAATCTACTGTCTTCAACTACGGGGAAACCACGGTGGTGCGATCGCGAAAAAGCCTGCATTGCTTCTTCAACTGACATCTCTGCATCTAAACTTTCGACTCGACTTTGCATAACTTCCCTGGCAGTTAATTTTGTGAGGATGCCTTCTGTGGAAGTTTTGTATTCAATGTTAATACCCTTTAACTTCAGCAGTTTATCGTACAGTGAACCAGGTACTAATTTGTCAGCGACGAGATACGACGTTACCGAACCGATCATTAATGGTAGGACTAAATTAAAATCGGTGGTCATTTCAAAGACGATGACAATCGCTGTAATTGGTACTTTAGAAACACCACTAAAGAAGGCTCCCATTCCCGCTAACGCATAAGTTGTCGGGGAACCAGCATGTAACAGATTTTCCTGAAAAGCCCCAATAATATGTCCTAAACAAGAACCTAAAATCAAACTGGGTGCAAATAACCCCCCAGGAGCTCCCGAACCAAAGGCGATTAATGTTAACAAAAATTGAACAATAAATGCGATCGCGGCTAGAGAAGTATTTGCGGAAGTGGCGATCACAAATTCCCGTAGTCCTGTATTATCACGAAATAAATTTGTATTATCACCGGATAAATTTGACAACAAAGATACAATTATTCCGGAAACTAATCCTGCTAAAGCTACACGTATCGCTAAACTCACATGTAGTCTTCGGTATAACTTGATGCTATAAATTAAACCACGATTGAATAAAGCAGCCAAAAAACCTGCACACAGTCCTAATAATAGGTAAAAGGGAATTTCCGTAATTGCAAAACTGCTAGAAATTTGGTTTTGTTGCAGGTTGAGTAACAAACTCCCACCACCCAAAAGGCGAGAAACAACACCACCAATAAATGAAGCAATAATAGCTGTTCCTAGAGTTAAACCTGATAAATCTTGCAGCAATTCCTCAACAATAAACAAAACTCCGGCAATTGGTGCATTAAAGGCAGCAGCCAAACCCGCACCCGCCCCTGCTGCAATCATTTGCCGGCGATGATCAGGAGAAGTGGGAACCCAACGACTCATCCCCGCCGCAAGTCCTGCACCTACCTGTACAGTCGGCCCTTGGCGACCTAAAGTTAAACCAGAGCCAATTGCAATAATGGCACTCAGTAACTTAATACAGGCGACTCGCCAAGACAAGTTCATTGGCACATTTGCCAGAGTTGCCTTAACTTGAGGAATACCACTACCTGAAGCCTCTGGTGCTAATCTTTCCACCAGCAAACCAGCTAAAAACCCAAACACCATACCAACTAAGGGAAGTACAATCCACGCTGGAAATAGATGCGATGAATGCACTCGCCAAGTTCCCAACGCGCCCGAACCAAACTTCAACAGCACCGCAGACAAAGCAGCGACTAATCCAATTACCGAAGCCTCTGCTATGGCTAAACCTCTTCTTGGTTGCCACAAATTGCGGAACCTATAAGCAAGAACAGGGGAAGGCATATATATTGAATATTGAATGAATGAAGAATAAAACTTGCAATTATTCAGTCAGGAATCAGAAAGCAAAAGTCAGAATTGAGAATGCTAATTTAACAAAAATTGCAACTCAAAATTAGGGCAAATGTTTTGTTCAACCCTAATCTTGAGTCTTGACTTTTGAATCTTGACAAACATCTTTACTGCTATGGAGAAGCTATGCCTCTACCAGCCTCTAAACCCGACTTTCTTACAAATCATAAGGAATAAAATGCTTGACTGGACTATGATTTGCTAGTCAATCGTAATATTTGATGGTTACCTGCTGGAAAAGAGTAAGAAACTGATACAAATATTGGAACTATTTTTGCCTGATGGAAGTCGGTAGCTGATTGAGTCACAAAAGTAATGATTGACATGGCAACTTGAGGATATTCATTCAGGACGCAGAGTTTTGTGCCCCGAAAATAAACTCATATCAAGTCCGGCTAAATATTGCTCATTAGTTTTTCTTTGCGTCCCCTTGTCTCCCCATCACAGCGCCCCTTTATGACAGCCTCAGTCGGAGCATGAGTTAATGTTTGCTAGTAATAGAAAGCCCTTCAACTATCAGCGAAGGTGTGTAACAGGAACCATTCCAGTCTGCATCATCCCCCAAGGCGACTAATTGTTTCAAAACAGAATAAACATTACCAGCAAGCATCGTATCTTTAACTCGCCCTTGCACCTCACCATTTTTGACCCGATAACCCAAATCAATATTGATCGAAAAATCGCCCGAAATACCGCTACCACCACCTAACATTTGGTCAACTATTAAACCATCATCAAGTTGAGAAATTAAAGATTTGAGCGGTGTTTTTCCTGGCTGAATCAGAAAATTAAATAATCCAGGGGTTGGGTAACTACTTAAACCGGGGCGAAAACCATTACCTGTAGTACATAGACCTAAACTACGCCCGGTAGCGCGATCGCAATAAAAATTTTCCAGTATCCCATCTCGAATAAAAACTAATTGCCTAGTTGGTGTCCCTTCATCATCAAATGGACAACTAAATGGCCCCTGAACCGGGTCTTGATATAAAGTCAAACTAGATGAAATTACGGGTGTATTAATTCTTTCTGCCCAAGGTGAAGCTTTTTCCAGAATCCGCTTACCATTCAATGCAGCTTGTACAGTTCCCCACAGCATATCCGCCGCTTTGGAAGTAAATAAAACTGGAACGCGCCCGCTAGGAGGAATGACATTTTCCTGCGCCCAATGCAAACGCTGTATAATTTGCTGTGCAAGCTTTTCCGGTTGTAAGTAATTACGTTGAGTTTGTCCATCAGCAACGCTTAAAAAATCGTCACCGCGTACCCATTCCGCAGCTAGATAACAACTAAGTGTTGTATCTGTGTAATGACAATCCAAACCCTTAGTATTGATCAGGCGAGTAGTTTCCACATCGCATTCCCAATCACCATTACACATTGCTTCCGGATAAACATTGCGAATTTGAGCGATCGCTCCTTTTCCCCAAGCCACTAATTGTTCTAAAGGGACATGTTTGCCGACATCGGGATAAACAGAGGTTTGAGAACTGCTGAGTTCGATCGCTTCAGGTGGATTGAGTTGACTTAAAGCCAATGCTCGTTCCACCATTGCCTGTGGTTCGACTGAACCATATGCTACCGAAAGTCCCGGACAGCCATTGCGCCACAATCGTAGAACTGTACCTTCTGCCTGACTGGTTTCGATTTGCTTGAGTCGGTTCGCTTCAAAAAAAACAGGTTGCGAATGCGATCGCGACTGATACACTTCCGCCGCCTCCGCTCCAAACTTGATGGCAAGTTCTAAGAGTTGTTCGGCAAGCAATGAAAGTGGTGATTGATAAAACCCCATGATAGTAGCTGGCTGTGGACTTGAACTGAGGGGAGAGGGAGAGGGGGAGAGGATGGGGAGAGGGGGGGACGGGGGGATGGGGAGAGGGGGGAGAGAGGGGAGAAAGATTTTCTATATCTCGTCTCTTAGTCCCCGTATCTCTTAATCCCCGTGTCTCTTAGTCCCCATGTCTCTCAATCCCCGTGTCTCTTAATCCCCGCGTCTCTTAGTCCCCATGTCTCCTGATTCCTTTTCCTATTCCCCCAAACAACTTTACGGCAGAATGACATCTTGCAAAAGCCAAAATCCCGCAAAAGATTCTGATTCTGGACTTGACTGGATGCCAATAAAATGTACTCCGTTTACTTTTTGCTTTGCCTCGTTAAATCCCATCGCTTCATTTTTCATGCTGGGATTACGAATATTTGCCAAAATCCAGCTTTCAGTTGCACCAGTTTCTAATACCAGTCTGCCACCTTGACTTTCATCAAATCTCAAACTCGCTAACTCCAAACCCGATATCCAAGCTGCTAAAGGTAATGCCCTAGATGAGAACAACAACACACCTGGTATTGGCATATCTCCAGTAATTCCCATCATCTCTAACGGAAACCCTTCACCAAAGCTAATATCCCACTCCGGCATATCAGTAAAATCACTAGCACTTAAAGTGACAAATCCCCATTTTTCACTTTCTAAGGCATCGGGTAAACGCTGCGGTATCGGTGCATCCAGACGTACAGATGGATTTGTCCCACCTTGATAACCAGGTTCTTTTGGATACACTTGTTCCATCCGTTCTCCGAGCCAATTATGCAGTACCAAAATTCGGCGACTGGGTTGTGCGGCAATACCTGCGTCTTCGCAGGCTTTAGTAATCATATTATTCATTTGCCGGCGAAAGAAGCGCACACGGCTGGGAGATTCCCCCACTTTGGCGATCGCTTCTTCGATGGCTGTTCGCAACCACACCGAATTTACCTCTGTACTGGGACAGTACTTGGTAAAGCGAAACAGAGAATCAGGATTAGTGCTTACATCCGAGGGGCTTTCGCAAATCACCACTTCCCAAACCTTTTTCTGATTTTCGTCCAAAATCGGACGCGAGTAAAAATCGAGTTCCCAAATACTGCCCATATTATGCTTGGAATTATGCTGTTAAGTTTTCGCGACTTTTCTTATATTTCCTATGATACGAGGAATAGGGAATCGCAGGATGGGGAAAGTGGGAATACTGGGACTGGCTCTTATGGTATGACAAAACTCACCCGCTTAGGTGAAGTCAGTAGCAGACTGAGTGAGTAGTATTAAAAAAGATTAAGCAAATATTTATAAATTTAGATTATGGTTAGTTGTTGCTCAAATCACTCTTAACTACTAACCGGGAAACATTAATCAGTAATAATATACAGAATCTAGATGCGTCTATGGCAACATATATTGACATTCCAGTTATTAGTAAAAAGATAAAACCCCCATCACGTTGGCTTTTGGGGTTAATTGCGGCTAGTGTATTTATGGCTGGTGCGATCGCAACCCACACTCTCACCAATAAAGGGATGCGTCAAGAGGATATCGCCCAGCAAACGGTTCCAGTGGCAGCACAAAATGTCACTTTACGCATTACAGCTAGCGGTAAAGTCTCACCAATTCAGAGTGTAAATATTAGCCCCAAAAATTCTGGTATTGTTTCCCAGCTATATGTCGAACAGGGAGACAGAGTAGAAAAGGGACAAATTATTGCCCGGATGAATAGCGATGATATTCAAGCGCGTGTGCAACAAGCACGTGCAAATCTCGCCCAGGCACAAGCCCAGTTAAATCAAGCCCGTGCGGGGAATCGTCCCCAGGAAATTGCCCAAACGCGATCGCGGTTAGCACAAGCTGAGGCACAATTGGCAGCAGCCCGTGCGGGGAATCGTCCTCAGGAAATTGCCCAAGCACAAGCGCAGGTAGATGCTGCCGCCGCGAAGGCAAATTACACCAGTGAACAAGTGAAGCGCTATCGTTATTTAGTTGATCAAGGCGCGGAAAGAAAACAATTACTCGATCAAGCTTTGAGTGAAGATAATGCCGCCAAAGCCAGTCTGCGGGAAGCTCAAAAGCGATTATCCTTACAACAAAGTGGTACTCGTTCGGAGGAAATAGCCCAGCGTCAAGCTGCTGTGGCGGAGGCGAGAGCTTCTTTTCAACTCATGGAAAGCGGTTCCCGTCCTGAAGAAATAGCCCAGCGTCAAGCTGCTGTTGCTGCTGCCCAAGCTCAACTTCAGGCAGAATTAGTTACTTTGGAAGATTCAATTATTCGCGCTCCCTTTTCTGGGATTATTACTCAGAAATATGCCAATGTTGGAGCTTTTGTAACACCAACAACCTCCGCCAGTGCTTCTGCTTCGGCAACTTCAAGTTCCCTAGTTGCCTTGGTGCAGGGTTTAGAAATATTAGCGAGTGTTCCGGAAGCAGATATCGGCAGAATTAAGACAGGACAGGAGGTTGAGATTGTTAGTGATGCCTACCCTGACCAAGTTTTTAAAGGACAAGTGCGGTTAATTGCACCGGAGGCAGTCAAGGAAGAAGGGGTAACGTTATTTCAAGTCAGAGTCAAAATTGTTACAGGCGAAGATAAATTGCGATCGGGTTTAAATGTTGATTTGACATTTTTAGGGGATGATGTCGCCAATGCGTTATTAGTACCTACAGTCGCCATTGTCACCGAGAAAGGAAATACTGGGGTATTAGTCCCCAATGCTGAAAATCAACCGCAATTCCGTTCCATTACCATTGGTTCGCAAATCAAAGATCAAATTCAAGTTGTTGAAGGACTCAAACAAGGCGATCGCATTTTCTTAAATCCTCCTCCTGAATATCAAAAACAGAAAGCACAAGAGAAGAAAGATCAATAATACCAATTCTCCACAAGGACGCGAAGATGTGGGGACTAGGAGACACGGAGATTGATTTTTGCCAGATTGTAGAGAAACGGTATAAATCAGGAGGAGATTGAGAGATGGGGAGAGTGGCAAACTATGAACATAATTGAAAGTATGAAAATGGCGGGGACAACCCTGCTTTCAAATCGCTTACGTAGTGCCCTGACAATGTTAGGAATTGTGATTGGGAATGCGTCAGTAATTGCCATGATTGGGATTGGTGAAGCTGGGCAAAAATATGTTTCCAAGCAATTAGAATCCTTGGGGCCAAATGTATTATTTGTATTGCCAGGAAACGAAGAAACCCAGCGAATTTCTTTTGAAGTTCCCAGGAATTTAGTTTTGGCAGATGCAGAGGCGATCGCATCTCAAGTCCCAACAGTAGCCGGAGTAGCACCAGAATTAAACCGCAGGCAAAGAGTTGCGTTCAAAAGTCGCAACACTGATGTCAACGTGATTGGGACAACTCCAGGCTTTTTGAAAGTGCGCGATTTTGCCACAGCAAAAGGACGCTTTTTTAGCGATATTGATATGAAGCGGAATAACCAAGTTGTGGTCTTGGGTAGTAAATTCGCTAACAAATTTTTTGGTACAAATAATGCGATCGGGCAACAAATCCGCATTAAAGATTCTAAATTTGAAGTAATTGGTGTCCTCACCGAAAAAGGCTCCAGTGTTGGCGCTGATTATGATAGTGCAGTATTAATTCCCCTGACGACTTCTGCCAATCGTCTAGTTGGGAAAAACTCACCCTATGGCATCGCTTTAGATTATATTTCGGCTTCCGCTCGTGATGGCAAAAGTGTTGATGCCGCCGTATTTCAAATTACTAATTTATTGCGTTTGCGCCACAAAATTACCAACGAAGATGACTTTACTCTCCGCACTCAAAAAGATGCATTAAGTACCGTCGGACAAATTACTGGTGCATTGACAATCATGTTAGCAGCGATCGCAGCAATTTCTCTATTTGTGGGTGGTATTGGCATTATGAATATTATGCTAGTTTCCGTCACCGAACGTACCCATGAAATCGGTTTAAGAAAAGCGATTGGGGCAACTCAACAAGATATTCTCTGGCAATTTACAATTGAGGCTGTCATTGTTTCGGCTGCGGGTGGTTTAGTGGGTGCTGCCATTGGTGTTTCGGGAATTGTATTAGTGGGAGCATTAACACCCTTAGAAGCCGCAATTTCGCCAATTGCGATCGCGTCTGCTGTTGGTATTTCTGGTGGTATCGGTTTATTTTTTGGTGTCTTTCCTGCCCGTCGTGCAGCAAAACTTGACCCAATTGTCGCCTTGAGAAGTATCTAATTTCAAATTAAAGGTTGTTGAGGTTGTTATATTAGCAATAGCTGTAGCTCAAAACAAAAACAAAAACAAAAACAGCTTATCGCTGATGAATAAATCCAGATTTTATCTGAAGGATTGTGAATAAGAATATCATCAGCATAATTGCTCGAACTAATGATAACAATAAATTTAATTTAATAACTTAAAGTAATAATGGAAAAGTCAATGATTGCATCTTCCCCAGTCCGTGATTCTCACTCACCAATTCCCCAAAAAACAATTATTCGTCTCGAAAATATCTTCAAAATCTATGGAGTTGGAGAAACTGAAGTGCGCGCCCTCAGTGAGGTTAATTTAATCATTGAAGAAGGTGAATATTGCTCAATTATGGGACCATCAGGTTCTGGCAAATCAACAGCAATGAATATTATTGGCTGTTTAGATCGACCCAGTTCGGGACATTACTATTTAGATAGCCTTGATGTCGCCCAAATGGAAGATAACGAACTGGCACATATCCGCAACAAAAAAATTGGATTTGTCTTCCAACAATTTCATTTATTACAACAACTAACAGCTCTCGAAAACGTCATGTTACCAATGGTTTACGCAGGTATTCCTAACAGTGAACGTCGAGAAAGAGCAACCGAAGCATTAATCAAAGTTGGCTTAGAAAATCGCCTCAACAACAAACCTAACCAACTATCAGGAGGACAACAACAAAGAGTCGCGATCGCGCGATCGATTGTCAACCGTCCCGTACTCATCCTCGCAGACGAACCTACAGGAGCATTAGACTCCCGCACCACCCAAGAAGTCTTAGATATTTTTACAGAACTTAACGCGAGTGGCATCACTGTAATCATGGTGACACACGAACCCGAAGTCGCCCGTCAAACCAGACGCATTGTTTGGTTTAGAGATGGACAAGTTGTACATTCAAATCTGACACCAGCAGATTTAAATCAAGTCGCAACATCGTAAGTCGAAATCGGGGAATTTGCGAAAAGTAGAGAAGTATGGGGAGATAGGGAGAAAAAATAAAATTTTCCTTCATATATACATCTTCATCCCCACGTCCCCGCGTCTCATTGTCTCCACATCCCCACATCCAAAAATCCCCACATCTCCACACTCCCTCCCTATTATTCCCCAACTGTTAACTCCAAGCCCCCACGATAGCCTGTAATCAAGCGGCTACCATCTTTGAATATGTGAACTTCGATTTGGTCGCTAGCCCAGTTAATTTGGTCTTGTAAAGCGGGATTAAAAATATGTACTCGTTGGTTACTAGAAGAAACGGGAGAATCAGGGGTATTTATAGCTAGAGACTCAACATAAGCACCATCAATTAAAATATCAAGTTCTGCTAACAAGTCTTTTGCGCCAGCTGGGGCATAATCGGATTGTAGTTGTTCTAAAGTAAAGCCACTAAATGACATGACAGTTAGTCCTGCGGCTTTAACTTGACGAGCAAGTTGTGCTAGTGCTGGTGCTTGCCAGAAGGGTTCTCCTCCAGAAAATGTTACTCCTTGATTACGGCTGTCAGCAAGGATATTTTCGGCTAGGTTGTCAATGGAGATAAGTTGGTTAATTTCAAAACTCCAGGATTCTTCATTAAAACAACCTGGGCATTCGCGCATACAACCCTGTACCCAAACAACAGCACGGGAACCAGGACCATTTACTTCCGATGCATCTACATAACCCATAATATTCAGGTAACCAGGTGGAATTTCTACCAGCGAAAGATATGGGTTAAATTTTTGTTGAGTCATTTTTATCTCTCTTTACCCTTTGATGAGGTGGTGACTTTACTATATTGCAGATTAATCCCAAAGTTTGAGGATGTTGTGAAGGCTGGAGTGAGGAAAAAAAATCAAAGGTAATTTTTCTTTGCTTATTACCAAATCACAAATAACCATGACTACAATCCCTATTTTGATTAATTTGCCGGAAATTTTGCTTAATTTGCTTTTACAGAGTCCCGCAAAATCCTATGCTAGATTGTCGGGCTGCTTTGGACTGTTTACTAAAGACAAAGGACACAAAACAGATGATTGATACTGCGATCGCAAATATTATTGCACGGGAAATTCTGGACTCGCGGGGAAAACCAACCGTTGAGGCTGAAGTACATTTATATAATGGTGCAATTGGATTAGCGCAGGTTCCTAGCGGTGCTTCGACGGGTACTTTTGAAGCCCACGAACTTCGCGATGGTGAGAAAAATCGTTATGGCGGTAAGGGTGTACTCAAAGCGGTGCAAAATGTTAGAGATGCGATCGCGCCAAAGTTAATCAATATGGATGTTCTCAATCAAGAACTCCTCGATAAAACCATGATTAGCTTGGATGGTTCGGCGAATAAAGCAAATTTGGGTGCGAATGCTATTTTAGCGGTTTCCTTGGCTGGAGCAAAGGCGGGTGCGGAGTCTTTAGGGATTCCCCTATATCGCTATTTGGGTGGCCCCTTGGCAAATTTGTTACCCGTCCCACTCATGAATGTCATTAATGGTGGCGCTCATGCTGCGAATAATATTGATTTTCAGGAATTTATGATTGTTCCTGTGGGTGCTTCCTCGTTTCGCGAGGCGTTGCGCTGGGGTGCGGAAGTGTTTGCAACTCTCGCAAAAGTCCTTGATGATAAAGGTTTGCTGACTGGTGTCGGTGATGAAGGTGGTTTTGCCCCCAATTTAGAATCTAACCAAGTTGCTTTAGAATTGCTGGTGGCGGCAATTGAAAAAGCTGGTTATAAACCCGGACAAGAGGTAGCTTTGGCGTTGGATGTTGCTGCTAGCGAATTTTATAAAGAGGGGCAGTATGTATATGATGGTAAGCCCCATGCACCTGCTGAATTTATTGATTATTTGGCACAGTTGACAAGCCAGTATCCAATCGTTTCTATCGAAGATGGTTTGCATGAAGAAGATTGGCAAAATTGGCAAGCTTTGACAGCAAAAATTGGTTCGACAGTGCAATTAGTTGGCGATGATTTATTTGTGACAAATGCAACCCGTTTGGCAAAAGGGATTGAACAAAAAGCGGGCAATTCGATTTTAATTAAGTTAAATCAAATTGGTTCGCTGACGGAAACTTTGGAAACAATTGATTTAGCAACTCGTAATGGTTTCCGCTCAATTATTAGTCACCGTTCGGGAGAAACAGAAGATACAACAATTGCCGATTTGGCAGTTGCAACTCGTGCGGGACAAATTAAAACAGGCTCCTTATGTCGTAGTGAACGCGTTGCTAAATATAATCGCCTGTTAAGGATTGAAGATGAATTAGGTGCACAGGCAATTTATGCAGGTAAAGTTGGGATGGGGCCAAAAGGAATTTAGATTTTGAATCGACATCTCAAATACTAATAGGACACCCGGTTTACTCAGAAAACCGGGTTTTTTCATGAGCCAGACAAATTCAGATCAACAATAATTCGATAGAACCTCATAACAATTATTCAAAACTTGGTTTTTTTTGACTCAAACTAACTTGATATCTTTGTATTTTATACAACTTTCTCTGTACTGTTTTTCTGCGAGAAAATAACAGGTATAAGTAAAGTAAAACTATAAAAAATCCCAAAATCACTGGGTTGAAAAATAAAAGTATGCTTTCAAGTCTGTTTTCAAGCAAACTGAGTTCGCGTACCTCCTACATAATTTTGCTAGCACTGGGAGCCAGCGCCACATTGACAATGTCACCTCCCGCATCGGCTCAAAGTTCTACAATTATCTATCAGCGCACCACAACTTACGATAATTACCGTCAACCCCGTATCATCTATAAACGTCATCAAACCCACCGAAATTATCGCCAGCCCCAAGTCACTAACTTTATTTACCGCAGTCCTGTTTATACACCTTTTCCAGTTAATCCTTACAAAAGACAGGTGATTCAAAACCACAATAATTTCTATCCTCGTTCATACTATCAACAGAGGGTAATCGTACAACCTCGTGCCAGAAAATATATCAACAATTCCACTGGGGTAAATACAATTTTCCTTACTCCTAACATTCGCAACTCTAATATTATTAACCCCAGGAATTTGAATCCCTATCGTCATTACTATGGCAATCCCGTTCAGCGTAATTCTGGTATCTTTTTCCAATATTAGAAGTAGTGCAGAATGAAATCAGAGCTAATGCCCAGTTAATAATCTTTCTCTACGAAATTGCGCTTAATAATTAATCCTTTCAAACTCAGTCGGAGATATAGAAAGTTGAGATTTTATTAAGCGCATGATTAGAAATAATTAAGTAGGAAAGCGAAATTATTTGTAAGACGCATTTCGACTACGCTCAATGCTCAAAACAACTAGAGAACGAGGGTTGAGCGTAGCCGAAACCCGTCATCTGATTCGCTTTAATTCCACCCAGCTACTTAGTATAAGTATTTATCTCAGCACTTACTCACGGCATAAAATTAGAACCAACAAGCATTGTCCCAATCCCAACATCAGTAAAAATTTCTAGCAAAAGCGAGTGAGGTATGCGACCATCAAGAATATGGGCAGCTTTCACACCTTGAGCAAGCGATCGCACACAACAATTGACCTTGGGGATCATTCCTCCCGCCACAACACCCGTAGCAATTAAATCTCGGGCTTCTTGAATATCAAGTTTGGGAATCAGTGTACCTGGATTTTTATAATCTTTTAAAATCCCTCTTGTATCGGTGAGTAAAATTAATTTTTCCGCACCCAAAGCAGCAGCAATTTCCCCAGCGACAGTATCGGCATTGATATTGTAGGCTTGTCCTGTTTCGTCAGCAGCAACGCTAGAAACAACAGGAATATAACCATTTTCCGCCAGGGTATTCAGAATATTTACATCAATACCGCTAACATCCCCCACAAAACCGATTCCTTCCTGTCCTTGGGGTCGGGCTGTAATCAAGTTACCATCTTTGCCGCACAATCCAACTGCCTTACCCCCAGCTTGACTAATTAAAGAGACAATTTCCTTATTGACGCGACCAACTAACACCATCTCGACAACATCCATTGTTGGTGCATCAGTAACCCGCAAACCATTTTTAAACTGCGCTTCGATACCTAGTTTATCCAACCAGCTATTAATTTCTGGCCCCCCACCGTGGACAACAATTGGACGTAAGCCAACACAGGAAAGGAAGACAATATCGCGAATCACGGTGTCCTTGAGTTGGCTATCTTTCATTGCTGCACCACCATATTTAACCACCACAGTCCGACCTGCGAACTGTTGAATATAAGGTAATGCTTCGCTGAGAACTCGAACGCGGGTTGCTTCTGCTTGTTTGATGTACTCTGTATCGTTAACCATTATGAGGTGTGTGAGATTGTAAAACTATTCTTGACAATTTAAAGGAGTTTTGTACCTAAAACAATGTCTCACATAAAAACCGCAACATTGTATACAATTTGTAAAAAATATTTCTCCACTTATTCAGTAACAAGCAATTACCATGAAAAGTGATTATTTTTTAGTCGCAGTTCGATGTTGCAACCACAAGAAATCTTAATAGAACGGTATCAACTTCAAAGGGTACTAGGTGAAAGTGTGAGTCGTCAGACTTGGTTAGCTAGGGATTTGCTAAATCGAGAGCAAGTAGTTGTGAAACTGCTGATAGCTAGTGACAAATTGCAATGGGATAATTTACGTCTTTTTGAACGGGAAGCAAAGGTACTGAGACAATTAGACCATCCTTATATTCCTGAATATCGAGATGATTTTGTGGTTAAAAAGAATCAAGAAATTATCTCTTTTGCCTTAGTTCAGGAATACATCCCGGCAAAATCTCTAAAAGAAGTGCTGTTAGAGGGGAAAATTTTTAGCGAAACTGAAGCGAGAAAAATTGCGATCGCGCTTCTGAAAATTTTGATTTATCTTCACAAACTCAGTCCCCCAGTTTTACATCGCGATATTAAACCAAGTAATTTATTAATTAGTGAATCAGAAGGAAAAAAAAACAAAATATACTTAGTTGATTTTGGTGCTGTTCAAGACCGTGCAGCATCGGAAGGTGCAACATTTACAGTCGTCGGCACCTACGGATATGCTCCCCTAGAACAGTTTGGTGGACGTGCAACACCAGCATCCGACCTCTATGCATTGGGAGCAACTTTAGTTAATTTAGTCACAGGAATTGCACCCGCAGATTTGCCACAGTTAGATTCAAAAATGCAATTTTCCCATCTTGCCCAACTCAATCCAGGGTTTGTGAGGTGGTTGCAGAAAATGACGGAACCGAATTTAGAATATCGCTTTCAAAATGCATCGGCAGCTTTGGAAGCTTTGGAAATAAATCAGTCGGCAGTTAGTACAACTGGTGTGAGTCAAGATATTCCCCACACTCCCATATTGGTATCTAAATCAGCAAATAAATTAGTCGTTCATATCCCTGGAAATAAAAATAAATTTGGGTTAGTAATTGGAGGAGTTGGATTAACTCTCTGGGTATTGTTTTGGCTGCCGATTCTGACCATGAATTTCCCTTTTAACCCTCGTGTTATTTGGATTTTGATCTGGTTAATCTTAGGGTTTGTATTTACAGCCTGGTGGACATTACCGAGTCATGTAGAGAGTTATATTTGTCTCGATAATCGCGCTTTTGAAATCAAATGGAAATTATTTGGATTTACAGTGAAAACTCAACGTGGAAATGTCTCAGATATTGATAAAGTTTATAGTTCCAAAACTGGTAATTCAGATATGAAAAAATTGTATGAGATAATTTTATCATTGGGGGTAAATGAATACTATTTTGGTAGTGTTAAAAATAATCTTAGCTTAGAAGAAAGTCGTTATATCGCTTCAGAAATTAGAGATTGGTTAGGACTATAAATAATATTTTTTTTTAATTTGCGGGTTAATTGTGCAATTATTTTTTGATTTTTTCATAATGAAAAAGAGGGTATAAAATGTTAGAATCAGGACAGATATTAGAAAATAATCAAAACCACTACAGATTAGAAAAAAAATTAGGGCAAGATACCAGTCGTCAAACCTGGTTAGCAACATTATTAGATTCGCGATCGCAACAGACCCTTACTTCTGGAATATCACACACAGAACAAGTGGTTCTCAAATTACTAACCCTTAGCCCACAAATTCAGTGGGATGAACAAAAACTATTTGAACGGGAAGCTCAAGTTTTACAAAATCTCAATCATTCCCGCATTCCCAAATATCGTGATTCTTTCATTATCGAAAATTTACCTGGTTCCAAATTTTCCTGGTTTGTACTAGTCCAAAACTATATTCCTGGTATATCTCTACAAGAAGCACTCAACCAAGGACAACGTTTTTCGGAATCTCAAGTCGAAAAAATTGCCATTGAGATATTAAGTATTTTAGTTTATTTACACGAACTCAACCCACCTCTATTACATCGCGACATTAAACCCAGTAATTTGATTTTGGGAGCAGATGAACGGGTTTATTTAGTTGATTTTGGTGCTGTACAAGATAAAGCAGTTGCCGAAGGTGTGACTTTCACAGTAGTCGGAACTTACGGTTATGTGCCGATGGAACAATTTGCTGGACGTGCTGAACCTGCATCTGATTTATATGCATTAGGGGCGACATTAATTCATTTACTTACAGGAACAAGTCCTGCGGATTTACCCTATGAAAATTATCGCATTAAATTTACTCATTTAGTTAGTATTGATTTGGGATTAGTGAATTGGATTAGTAAACTTACCGAACCAAATATTCGCGATCGCATTCCGACGGCAAGGGAAGCCATTACAGTACTGGAAAACAAATATAACCTCAGTCCTCCTATTACTAATAGGAAACCAACAGGGAGTAAAATTCAACTCCAAAAATCAGCTAATTCTCTGGAAATTAAGCTGCCTCAACGGGGAAGAAAATCATTACGAACTTTTTATTTAATTGGTTTATTTACACCTTTTATCTGGCAAATTTTCCAATTTACTAATTGGTCAATTAATGCCAATGGTAATATTTTATTCTATATAATAATTATTTTACTTTTGAGTTCTGCAATTCTTAAGACAATCCTCTTACCAGTATTTGGACATACAGATTTATATTTTGATCGCGAAAAGTTTGAAATCCAATGGAAAATATTTGGATTTTGTTACAAGCGAAAACGCGGTAATATTATAGCGATTGAACATATTTATAAGGAAAACCCCAAAACTGCTTTGGCACCAATGGGTATCACTATTGAGCTAATTAAAGGTCAAAAATTTACTACTACTCCTCTAGCAACTATAGAAAGAAATTGGTTAATTGATGAAATAGCAGATTGGTTGCAATTTGACTTGAATAAATAAATATAAATTCTACTAATTTAATATGAACTCGCATAGAAAAGGGCATCTCAAATTAAAGCTAAAAGTCATAAGAGAAGATAGACAATATTGTGTCATGGATATAAAGGGAGTTTTTTAGCGATCGCTTTTAAATAAATACAAACAATTAATTTTGGGAATTATCTTTTTTCAATACGCTGGGAATTGCATCCATAATTCTCTGTGCAACATTTTCAGGAGTGTCACACTCGCTGATGGTTATGTGCAAATCAGCTTGAGAATAGAGTGGTGTACGTTGTTCGAGAAGTGACTTTAACTTTCCTTGGGGATCACTATCCTGTAATAATGGTCTAGTGGTATCTTTAGCTAAACGACTATAGAGCAAATCTAAGGGCACATCCAACCAAACCACTAACCCATGACGCAGATACCCCCAATTTTCACGACGGATAACAATACCTCCGCCTGTTGCGATCGCAAGTTTAGTATAAGCGCAAACTTGTCCTAAAATATCGCTTTCAAATTGTCGAAATCCAGCTTCACCAACAGTAGCAAATATCTCATTAATACTTTTACCTGCTGCTTGAGTAATTACATTGTCAGTATCTAAAAAACCATAATGCAAGTGCCGCGCTAGCAAACGTCCCACAGTTGTCTTCCCAGCACCCATCATGCCAATTAAGTAAACGTTTATACCCTTTAATGAATCAGTCATTAGTCATACATTATTGATTATTAGCTAAGAAAATTGCTCTGTTCCAACTAAATATTATCAGCATTAAACCTGAGTTCGCGAATATAATTCTTCAACTGCGTTTCAAAAATAGTTTGGTTCATTAACAGTGAAGATGCTTGTGTTCCACTCAAACGTATATTCTCTTCTATCAAACATTCTGCTATATATTCCATTAAAACAGGAGTTTGAGAGAAACTTGCTGTTTGTCGTTCAATTAGTGATTTTCTTTGTAGTAATTCAATTGCTTCTAAAATCAATCTTTGGGAGACTCTCGGCACAATGTCTCTCTGCAATTTCCGTAGGGATAAAAAATCTTGATTTAGCGCTAGCCAATACATTACCTGCTTTTCTAACTGCGATAAATGCTGAAACTGCTCGTCTAAAACAGCACGAATTTCGCCAAAAACTACTGTACCCTGCTCAATGAATTCATATATACTGCCACCAAATAAATCTTGAATTGCTGTCCCAACCAACTTTAAAAATAAAGGATTTCCTGTATACCAATCAATCAAAAACTGGTATTCTTCCTGCTTAATATTGCTAAATCCTTTGGCTTTGAGGACTTCTAAACCATCACCGTAACCCAATCCTGTCAACTTGAGAACTCTAACTGGTAAAGAGTTACCGGAAAGTGCAGCGATGGCTTGCGGTTGCTTTCGACTTGTGAGCAAGACACAACTTTGATGTGATGACTCTCCTAAGCGGCGAATTAACTCGCCATAATCCTCATAACCGGGCAGATATTTGATTTGAGCAAGAGCATAAACACTTTCTTGGCTTTCTGCCGCATCACCCGATAAAACAGCATCAACAGCATCCAAAACTATTAAACAGCGTGCAGAGCGCAGATACTCAATCAATTGAGAAATACTTCCCTCTAGGGAATCTGCAATTTCCATATCAGGATTTACTGATAAAAACTGAATTAATTGATTGAGAAGAACTTCTAATGGTGGCGCTAATTGTAAAGAACGCCAAATAATAAAATCAAACTCTGAATGCAGTTTTTGCGCTAACTTAATAGAAAGAGTTGTTTTCCCAATTCCCCCCATCCCCAACAAAACAACTAACCGACAACGTTCTTGAATAATCCAATTTTGAGCTTGGGCGATTTCATTCTGTCTACCGTAAAAAACAGAGACATCTGTCGCTTCTCCCCAATCTTGTTGGGCTGTCTGCATATTGACTAATTCCGCAGCTTCTTTTTTTACATAATTTGTTGTGACTGGATTACTCACTGCCTCGAGTTTTAGCCAAGTTTTTTTATAACCTGCTTTCTCTAATAACTGTGTGACACGACTCCAGTTTTTCACTTTGATGTTAGTACTCGCTTGAATACTTAACATCTCTTCTATATATTTATATAACCCGTTTGATAAGTAAACCCTAACTGTACTACTGCTTTTACTTTTATAAACAGTACTTGCTATTTCTGCCGGACTAAAACCACACAGTAACCCACGTAAAAACTTTTTTTCAACAGGTGTTAGTGCTTTACCTTTTGCAGAAGCTAAATCAATATATAACTTTTCTAACTCCCAATTATTCTTAGCTTCGACAAATTCTTCTTCAACTATGTGCGGTTCGCTGGCAGTCATTATTTTGCTATTTTTCCCTTGAATTAGGCAATATACTAGCGATTTTTATATGAAGTGAGCATAAATTAGGATTAAACTTCTAACGAATTTAATAACATTCGTTAGGTGACTTGGTAATTCTGACTTCGCTATCTTAATAATTAATGGAAATTTCAAATAGTTTGTTCAAAACTTTATTGACATTCTGTCTGTTAGCAAAAAGAGGAAAAAAAATTATTTATATGGCTAATAATTATAACTTCCCATAGTCAATGTTGCTATCAGAACATTACTGATACCGCAATAATTACCGCAAAACAAGACTTAGGCAATAAAAATCAATAAGTCTTAAAAATGGTGGGTATTAAACATAACAAATGTGATTCAGTTAAGCAAAAAAAGCTTTAGTCTTCTTTACGGTTGAGACACCAAATCATTGCATATTTTATCTGTGTGGTCCGAATAAATAAGTGTGGTATGAAAGAGGTTCCTGCTATGACTCGGATTCGTGATGTTGTTCAAGAAGCATTAACGACTGGCTATCTAACACTTGAAGCAGAAAATAAACTTCGACAACTGTTAACCACTCGCTACGATGTGGAAGACTTGAATGCATTTATGAAGTTACAAGAAGCGGCAATGATGGGTGAAGTAAAACAGGAAGCTCGCGAACGTTGCGGGATTAAATAGGCTGGGAGGAAGATGGGGAAATTGGGATGCTTTGGAGCCTTCTTAACGCGAATCACGTGGTTCATCCCTCAAATCGCCATCACTCTCATCAAAGAAGCTCCAGTCATCATCATCGCTAATATCGTTAATTTTTGATGTGGAAGACGTGGAATCTGCGGGTGCTGTTGGTTGCGAGGCTTCGGGAGATGGGGGTTTATATGGTGGAACAATTACTCGATAGTCAGCATCGTAAACCGATTCCGTTTTCCCAACTCCAGAGTTTTTCGGTTCGCGGTAGCTGTAGGAATAAGAAGAAGCAGATTTCCTGGCACTTTCCGCTTGTTGTTGGCGGTAGCCCCTTTCATCATCACTTTCTGCATAGTCGCTTTGAGAATTTCTGCGAGAATCGCTAACTTTCCTATCTCTTACTTCTTCTTGAAAACGGGTATTTGCATTTGTTTGTTGCTCAAAGTCCCAATCTTCACTAGCTTCGAGGTTCCAATCATCCTCAGCATCGCTGCTAGATTCGCTTTTTGGTTTTGATGAGGGATTCGTTGCGGCACGAGATGAAGAGGAAGAAACTTTTGCTGTTGAACGGGCTTGCTTGGAGGATGTTCCCAAAGAATCTGCTAGTTCGTACAAACTGCTAACCAATAGTGATGTGATACTTCCGGCGACAACACTTAACAAAATCCATATTGCTAAGGGTAGGGGTTGCGATCGCATTCCCAAAAATGTTAACGATAAAGCTGGAGAAAAATTTTGCACTAACAGTAACGTTAGTCCTGCCAGAATTGTGAATAATAAAATTAAGCGAATTACAGCCATATCAATTTAAATAAAATAAAGGATAAAAATATTAAAGAATAAAATATATATCATCGACTGTGCAGACAAGCTAATATTAATTTCCGCAAATAACGCTCCCGATGACAGGTAGATGTGGGAATTGATGTGTCATAATATTTTGGAGAATTTTGGAGAAGCAGTATAACTATTGGTTATAAATTTCGCCATGATCTCCAATTTTCGGCAATTCAAAATTTTACTCTTTTCCTGCTCCCTCCCACCTTTTTAAGGGAATACAATCAATTTCAAATTGATCTAAAGCACGAGCAACCACAAAATCAACCAAATCTTCAATTGTTTGGGGATTGTGATACCAAGCAGGAATCGCCGGAACTATCCTGACACCAGCTTCCGCCAGGGAAGTCAAATTTCGCAGGTGAATTAAACTAAAGGGTGTTTCGCGGGGGACTAAGACTAATTTACGTCCTTCTTTAAGTTGTACATCGGCTGCACGTTCTAATAAATCGGAACTTAAACCACCCGCTAACTTAGCAACTGTACTCATACTACAAGGAATTATGAGCATTCCTAAAGTCCGATACGAGCCGCTAGCAATATTTGCTCCCACATTACCCCAAGGATGACAAGTAAGTTTGCCTCCAGTTTCCACTAAGGCTTGTTGTCGCCAAAAAAGTTCTTGTTGGAACGGTTCCGCAGGCATTTTTATCTCTTGCTCGGCTTGCCAAACCATGTAAGTTGATTTTGATGCCACTAACTCAATTGTATAGTCAGCAGCAAGCAAGTATTTGAGAGTACGAACGGCGTAAATTAATCCAGAAGCTCCAGATACGCCAATAATTATAGGTTTTGACACAGCAATACGAGGGGAAGGGGAAACAGAAGGAGGAAAAGGGCAAAAGAGGAAGGAAGAAAAACTATTTCACTCTATATTTGATTTTGATTTTGTTTTTCTTTACCTTTATCCTTCACCCTTTCCTTGTTTATTCGTCGTCGTCTTCAAAGTCATCAAGTTCGTCGTCGTCATCGTCGTTGTCGATGTCGTTTGCCATATACAATGGCATATCGCCGTTAACGTTGTAATCTTTGCTAACGATAGGTGTACCATCGCTGCTAACGGTAACTAAATCGATTTGTTGACGGTAGTAATCAACGCTCTTGACTTGGACAGCCACGCGATCGCCTAATCTATAGGAGGCTCTATTTTTGCGCCCGAATAGGGCTTGCTGTCTCGCTCGATACTCGTACCAGTCATCTTTGAGAGAACTAACATGTACTAAACCTTCTACCCGTAAAGGTGTGGGGCTGTTTTCATCTGTTGCGGGGACTTCAATTTCTACAAAGAATCCGTATGATTGAACACCAGTAATTACACCACTAAAGACTTCACCGATGCGTTGCTTCATCAGGGAAGCACGTTGCAAACCAGCCAAATCCGCTTCGGCTTCTTGAACTTCCTTCTCGCGATCGTTGAGTTGGGTAATTACCCGTGTTAAATCGCTTTGTAACTCGCTTTGTAATTCGGGAGGAAGGACATTCCAGTTGATTTCGGCGTGGGAAGCTGAAGAACGGAGGTTAACTCGTTCTTTCACACGAGTATTACGGCGATCGCGTCCGTGTTCCAGGAGGCTATGATATACCCGTTGCATGAGTAAATCGGGATAACGCCGCAACGGAGCCGTAAAGTGGGTATATTCGGGTAGGGATAAGCCAAAATGCGGTGCTTTATTCGTCGTATACAAAGAAGGTTTCAAAGTATCTTGGAGAAGATAGGTTAAAACCTGCTCCGATGCAGATTCGGCGAAGACTTGAGTTAGGTGTTGGTAGTCGAGGGGTTGGACATCGACATCTTCGGGAAGCGAAAGTTCCACACCCAAATTAATCGCTAATTTGAGCATTTCCTGCACGTCTTCGGCATCGGGTGCCCCTTGAACGCGCCAAATTGCGGGAACACCCATGGCATTTAAGTGACTTGCCATGAGCTGGTTGCACAGTAATACCAACTCGGTAAATATCGACCTAATGCTGGAGTTGGTTGCGATTACACATCCCAAAATGCCTTCGTCATAGTAAGGATTTTGGTTAGGAGGCAGATTTAACTGCAAACTTCCGCGTCCCAGGCGAATTTTTTTCAGGGCATTAGTTAAACGTTGCAGGACTTGCAGCATTTCCACGGTTTCGGCAGAATCTTTGGTTTTTCTGCCTTTTCCTTCCAGGACTGTTGTGGCTTGCTCTTGGGTCATGTGTTTGTCAACTTTGACAACACTAGGATTAATTTCCCACTCCAAGACTTGACCTGTTTTTGCTTCTAGGGTGATTAAAAACGACAGCGCCAAGCGATCGCTACCAGCAACCAAAGCACATTTATCCATGACCGCATCGGGTAACATGGGTAGGAATAATTCGCCCAAATAAATCGAGCGTCCGCGTTTGAGGGCTTCGCGATCGAGGATTTCATCAGGGAGGATATAGTGAGTGGCATCGCTAATATGGAAACCCACCAAATAATTACCATCGGCAGTGGTTTCCAAGGAGAAAGCATTTTCCACAAACTTGGAATCGCCATTTATACCACCAGCCCCAATCGTAATGGTAAAGCGATCGCGTAAATCGAGGCGATTTTTTAAATCTGCTTTGAGCAATTTTTTGGGTAACTTTGATGCGGCATCCAATACAGCATCGGAAAAAGTCCGCGCCAAGTCATGCTTACAAGTCACCAAATCGATGTCAGCTGCGGCTTCTGCGTCACTACCAAGAATTTGCACAACTCGCCCTAAGGGTGGATATTGCGCCAGAGGATATCGTAATACCTCCACATGTGCCAAATGGTCGATAGCTTCTTCCAAAGCCGTCAGATTGTTTTGCAGCTTTAACTCAAATAGTAAGCGGTCATCCAGAGGAACGGCGCGAAAACCACTTTCCACCTGTTTAATCCTTGCCAATAAAGTATGGTTAGAACGCTCTAAAATTAATTTGACCTCGCCTTCCGGAGAACGACGGCGACTGCCTTCTTTGAGCACCCGAACCAAAACGCGATCGCCATTCCACGCATTACTTAAATGACTTTCGCGAATGTAGATGTCTTCAGCCCCTTCGACATCTTGGATGGCAAAGCAAAAGCCCTTACTCGAACAACGCAGTTTAGCTTCAATTATTCCTTCTTCGGTTACACGGCGATATTTGCCCCGCTCTTTCGCCAAAATCCCGATTTTTTCTAGAACCTCCAAAGCAATATGAAGCTTGTGCAAGCTCAGTTCGTCTTCGCAGCCAAGTTTCTTTTCCAGCAATTTACGAGCTACCAATTTATCATCGGTGAAATTGGCAAGGAGTGTAGCGATTGAAAATTCCATGCAGTGAACCGACCTTTGGTCAAAACATCATTTGTTGTTGTGTTGTTGAAACGGGTTCTTTGCTATATACCCTCACCCTTCAGGGCTGCCACTAATCTTGTTAAGCCGCAAGCTACGACAAGACAGAAACCCTAAAGGCACTCTTCGAGAATCCCTGCGGAGGGAAACCCTACCCTCCGGAAAGCGTTCCGCAACAGTAAAGGGGAACAGCTTTGCCCAACAGGGTTATCTCGCCGACACTGCCGAGTGGACTCACCACCTAACAACTGGCGCACTAGATTTCAACTGGCTCCAAATTTCAGAGCAATTAAAATTTGATAAGAAGCGAAAACGACTACACTCAAACGAATAAGTCGATTTGCATCCGCGTTCCTTTCTACTGCACGACAAGCGAGAGAGTTCGGTTCGTCAATGTCCCCTAAATTGATGAGCCAATCTCACAATCCACGGACGATAGTGATACCCCTTAATCGGTAATTACGTAACTTTCTTTCAGAGAGGATTGATTTAGAGAACTCTCTAAAAACAACTCATACACCAAGAAAGGCGGGAATCACAGGTGTCAGATTGTCAAGCATTGAAGGTAGTTTTACGCCATTTATCTCCAAATTTTAACTAGGAGAAACTATCAGTAAACCCAACTGTCCTATATGTAGAATCGGTAACAATGAGGATAACAGTTGGACTAAGAGTGAGGGCGAACCTTACCTTCATTATTGTAGATTTAGAGCGTACTTCCAGAAAATACTTCTGGATATCAAATCAGGTAATTAGTATAGCATTGCGCTACATGTAACCTAAACCAATCCACTGTAACCAAAAATCATCGTTTTCAACACCGTGCTACAATCGGGACGCTAGATGTTAGAAAAAAGTCAGGCAAAAAGGAATTAGATACAACACTCAACACACTGTGCGTCGGTGCTAGCTATGGTAACGCTAAGTTGCAAGCGACACGTTTAACGCGATTATTACCACAGGTTAGAGTTAAATCGGCAAGCTGAAGCAGTGTTTTTACAGCAGTTATTTTGATTTTGGTGACAAAGTTTATGTTGGGTTCGTTTCAAAAGTTATATCCCACAGGCTGCCTAGTCAGCGAGTTAGTTCAAATCTATAACGGCAAGTATGTTGTCAAAGCTAGCTTGCAAGTTGAAGGTGTGATTCGTACGACTGGGATGGCAGCAGCAGAAGTTATTGAAGAAGCCGAAGATCGTGCTAGGGAAAGAGCATTAGCTATTTTTGGAACTGTTGAGACTGTTACACAAGAGCCAGCAGTACCATCAAATGCGATCGCTCCTTCAAAAAATAGCACTCCGAACACAGATATTACCCTGAATATTTCCACTATTTCCGCACCTGTGGAGGCGAGTCTAGAAACACCAAATCTAGAAAAACCAAATCTAGAAAAATCAAATCCAATTATTGCCACGGAAACTGAATCAAGTATTTTAAAAGACAAGGGAACTCAGAAAATAGACGTACCCGAACCTGATTCACAACCCAATTTACAGCCTAACTTAGTGCCACAATTAAGTTCTGTATCCGAACTGGAGGAAGTTCCCGCACCAGCAAAATCAAACTCCTCAAGCAAAAGTAAAACGACTGCGGCGAGTAAAGATATAAATCGCAAAAACTCAAATAAAGATTTAAGTCAAGATTTAAGTCAAGATTTAAACCAACAGACAAATCAAACTCTTCCAGTAAATCTACCAGAGTCTCTCCCCGAAACATTTCCAGAAACATTTCCAGAAACATTTCCAGAAACATTATTAGACATACCTCTGGAATCTTTGGCTGCTCCTGAACCTGCACCCGAACAATTACCATTAGCCGGCTTAACAGGAGCAAATACCACAACGAGTAATGTGATGCAATTTACTCCTCGTAACTACATTCCTCCGACAGAAATTGAACCTGAACCAGTCGAACCTGAAAAAATCGAAAATCCACTCGCACCAGAAGCAAACCCTGTCACAACCAGTAAACGCAACAAGAAAACCCAACCCGAAGATAATTCCGACGACATCGCCAAAATTGGTGTCGAAATGCAACGCTTACACTGGACAACCGAACAGGGCAGAGATTACCTTTTTCAAACTTATCGCAAAAAATCTCGCCACTCACTGACTCCCGATGAGTTACGTAGTTTCCGCAAATATCTCGAATCTCAGCCTACACCAGAAGACCCATTAGCGATCGATCCCATCGCTGGATTTTAATTTTGTTATTTGTTAATGGCTATTGGCGCAATAAATCAGGGACTTCCAAGTAATTAACATCCTATTTTTGTAGGGTATCTTAGGCGTAAGCCTGAACTCGCCATCATCTCCAAAAATAGAATTGAGTAATTTATTTTTTGGATTTTCCTAAACAAGAAAATTAAATTTCAAACATATCGAATTAGAACTAGCTTTTTCAAGGTGCTGATGAAAAACCTTGATTTGACGTACCAACCGTTCGAGAAAGTGAGAAACCGGCTTTCTCTCCAAACCAATTCAGAAAATTCTCATTTTTCAATCAAAGAAACCTGGTTTCTAACCTTAGTCGTTATCCACCTTGAAAGCTATAGTCCTGCGAACTGCAATCAATATCTTAAAGATATCGATAAAATTTATCACAGAATGATTTATCTGTAGGTTCAATCCCAAATCTAATCACATAACATTAGTAACTTTGGGACTATGTAGAAAAGTGTCAAAAATTACAAATTGTTGCAATTTGATTCATTTTCAGAGAAATACTTATCAAATTATCTTAATCTAGCCTTTTAGTAGCTCAATTTTTGACTGTTGATTTGTGCTGGCGGCACAGTCGCCCCTATGGGAGTATCACTGAATTTTGGGTCTGGAAGTTTCCAGAATCAAAATCTCAATTTAATTGACCTTTTAATGTAGAGAAATTTAGCATGAGCAGCAATTTAGCGTCCAAATTGCGTGTAGGCACAAAAAAAGCTCACACGATGGCGGAAAACGTAGGCTTTGTCAAGTGCTTTTTAAAAGGTGTAGTGGAAAAAAATTCCTACCGCAAACTAGTTGGGAATTTTTACTTCATTTACTCAGCGATGGAAGAGGAACTAGCAAAGCACCACAACCACCCCATTGTTTCTAAAATTAACTTCACCGAGCTTTATCGCAAGCAAAGTTTAGAACAAGACTTAGCCTTCTACTATGGAGCAAACTGGCGGGAACAGGTTCAGCTTTCCTCTGCGGGAGAAGCTTACGTCAAGCGCATTCGCGAGATTTCCGAACAGGAACCCGAATTATTAATTGCCCATTCTTACACTCGTTACTTAGGGGATTTATCAGGCGGACAAATTCTCAAAGGAATTGCCGAAACTGCCATGAATCTGAATGATGGTGGCACAGCCTTTTATGAGTTTGCGGATATTTCTGACGAGAAAGCTTTCAAAGTCAAATATCGTGCAGCTTTAGATGAAATGCCACTTGATGAAGCTACATGCGATCGCATTGTCAATGAAGCAAATGATGCTTTTGGTGCAAACATGAAAATGTTCCAAGAGTTAGAAGGTAATTTGATTAAGGCGATTGGTGTAATGCTTTATAACACCTTAACCCGTCGTCGTAGCCGTGGAAGTACGGAACTAGCAACTGCTGAGTAATCATTCAGTTAGGATTCTCGCCTAAACTGACAAAAAATTAATTGGGGCATTCTTTTTGGGGTTAGTCGTCAGCAAGCGGAAAATCACAAAGAGCGTGCCCCTTGTCATCTGTAAAAATTAAGTTGCTAATTTGCTAGTAAGTAGGCGATCGCATGGGAAAATGCAAAGGAAGTTAATTTTGACTTTGCACCTCCACACATCAAGCAAAAATGGCAGCAAAAATACCCGTCACAGTTATCACAGGTTTCCTTGGTAGTGGCAAAACTACCCTCATTCGTCATCTGTTACAAAATAATCAAGGGCGACGTATCGCTGTATTAGTCAACGAATTTGGCGAACTTGGTATTGATGGAGAGTTACTAAAATCTTGTCAGGTTTGTCCAGAAGATGAAGGAAGCACCGAAAATGAGAATAATGAGAATAATATCTATGAATTAACGAATGGTTGTTTATGCTGTACCGTTCAGGAAGAATTTTTACCGACAATGCAGCAATTGTTAAAGCGACGTGACAAGATAGACTATATTTTGATCGAAACCTCTGGTTTAGCGTTACCAAAACCGTTAATAAAAGCATTTCGCTGGCAAGAAATTCGTAATGCAGCCACAGTAGATGCTGTAATTACAGTAGTTGATTGTGCAGCAGTTGCAGCAGGAACATTTGCCAGTAATCCCGAAGCAGTGGAAGTACAACGTCAAGCTGATGATAGTTTAGAACACGAAACACCCTTACAAGAATTATTTGAAGATCAACTTGCATGTGCGGATTTAGTGGTTTTGAATAAAACTGATTTAGTGAATAATTTCTCAAAAGTTAAAGTTGAGGAATTAGTTAAACAAGAATTGCCTAGAATTGTGAAAATAGTCGAATCAAATCAGGGTAAACTTGACCCATCAATATTATTAGGATTTGAAGCTGCGGTGGAAGATAATTTAGATAGTCGTCCTAGCCATCATGATAGTGAAGAAGAACATGAACATGATGAAGAAATTACTTCTACACACTTAATTTTTGATCGTAGTTTTGACCCAGAAAGACTACAAAATCAATTGCAAGAGTTGGTACAGCAGCAAGATATTTATCGGATTAAAGGATTTGTTTCTGTGCCCAATAAAGCGATGCGTTTAGTGATGCAGGGTGTGGGAAATCGCTTTGAAAAATTTTACGATCGCCCCTGGAATACCCAAGAAGAAAGACAGACTAAACTAGTTTTTATTGGTCGCGATTTAGATGCATCGAAAATAGAATTAGCTCTGAGTAGATAATAAAGAGTCGGGACTGCTCAATTCTTTCTTTGTTCTTCAGACCGCTAATTAACTATTAACCATTGATTATTAATTAAACAATGACTATTTCCCAAATATTTAATCTTGCCAATATTGTCGTGATTCCCTTTTGGCTATTAATGATTTTTCTGCCGAAATGGAAAATTACACAAAAAGTAATGGAATCATACTTGCCTTTTGTGCCACTTACTTTAACTTATATTTATTTATTTGTGATTAGCATTACACCAGAAAATGCTCAAGCTTTAGCAAATCCCCAATTGGCAGATATAGCCAAATTTTTTGCTGATGAAAAAGCTGCTGCAACTGGATGGATTCATTTCTTGGTAATGGATTTATTTGTTGGTAGATATATTTATTTAGAAGGAGTAAAAACAGGAATTTGGACTTTCCACTCTCTCGCTTTATGTTTATTTGCTGGTCCAATGGGTTTACTTTCTCATATTCTTACTTACTGGATTAGTAAGAAAATTTTGGGAATTGGAAATACTGAAGAATCGATTATTACTAATCCTCAATAGGCTTTGCTGAAAATTAGAAACCTCCCTGTAGTCTTTCTGCATCAAAATGAGATGCCTACAGGGGCTATTTTATGTGCAAATCAACAACAATTATAGTGTAGTATATATTACTGACTTTTCCTGCTCAATATTGAATTAGCATATTAGATATTTATACTTAAATCTTTTAACAATCAATTTGTAATTTCCCGCAAATACCGTGAGGCTTTAGTAATTAGACTAGAGTTATATTTGAGTAAGCAATAATTGCAAGAGCGAAATCAAAATCAGGTACATCAAACAATAAGCGATCGCGTCAACTAAAGTGCAGTCTACCCACTACATATCAACTGCTCTGTTTGCTATTGTTTGCAAGCTTAGTTTCCAATTTCATATTCCTTCAAATATTGATTTTGCAGATAATAATTATCTCAAGTTTTGTCTGGAAATTTATATTATTCAGGGTTGTAGATTATTAGAAAAATAATTTAAAATGCATCTTTTCAAACCTTTCTAGACAAAAGCTATATAGATTTCAATATTGGGGAATATCACTTATAGGTTAAAAAAAAATTACAGGAGATTTGTTTAAAATGCATATTCCAGTAGGTATTAAATCGCTTGCTGTTAGTTTTCCTAGCGTTATTCGTACAAACGATTATTTCAAAGAAAATTACCCCGATTTAGTTGCAAAATCTGAAGAAATGGGCTTGGCAAGAGCATTCTCACTCGCTTACGCAACACCTAGTAACGAGTTTGAGTTGGCAATGCAACCCTATTCGCAAGATCCGTTTCGTGGAACTGTAGAAAGAAGAGTGCTTGGTACAGGGGAATCGTCACTCACCTTAGAATATAAGGCTGCTATAGATACACTTAATGCAGCAAAACTTTCTATTGAAGATGTGGATTTGCTGATAGTTTCGTCATTTTTACCAAACCAAATAGGTTTTGGAAATGCCGCCTTCTTGGCTCGTGAACTCGGACTCAAATGTGGCGCTTGGAACTTGGATGTACATGCAGCTAGCGCGCCCATTGCATTAGAAACAGCTTCAGCGTTAGTGCAAGCAGGGGTATACCGCAATGTACTGGTTGTTATTTCCTGTACTTACTCCCGTTTAACTGATGAAAATGATACGCTCTCATGGTTTTTCGGTGATGGTGCAGGAGCTTTTTTAGTGAGTTCTCTGGAGATGAATCAGGGCATTCTCAGCAGCAAAATAATTAATACTGGTGTTTTGTGCGACCAATTTCCTATTGAAATCAAGACAGATGAATATAACAATCCACAACTCCGTATGCAAGTTTCAGAAGGAGCAAACAAGATAATGAGCGAAACCGCAACTGAGCATTTGCGTACATGTTGTGACGGTGCTGTTGAAAAAGCTGGTATTAGCTGGGATGAGATAGATTTTTTTGTTTCTTGTACCCCTATGGCTTGGTTCTCTGATTTTTGCGTTCGCGTACTTAATATTAATCCAGAGCGCACAATAAATCTTTATCCCTATTATGCAAATATTGGACCAGTACTATCTATTAATAATCTTTACCATGCAGCTAAAATGGGAAAAATTCGTGAAAATGACCTTATTTTGATGTATGCTGTCGGGGCATCAAGTAGTGCCAGTGCTTGCGTGATGCGCTGGGGGAATGTAGCATTAGGCTGATTTGGAGTCCAACAATCTTCTAATGTGTATTTAATTATTTAATTTCGCAGAATTATTTAGTAAATGTCTCTAACTTTTTAGAAAAGTTAGAGATATTGTTTTTCTAATTATTCTATGTACGTTGCGTAACTAGACTTGTAATACGTTTACCAATCGGAGCCAATTCACCGGGGTCAATTTTGACATCAACAACAAATGGAACTGTGGAATTTATTGCTTTTGACAGAGATATTTCCAGTTGAGATTCGTCCTCTACACAGATGCCATCTGCTCCCATACTCCGCGCAAACATAACAAAGTCTGTAGGAGGAATATGTGTAATTGCGCGATCGTAGCCTAGTTTTTTCATTCCTTGATAGCACATATTGTAGCGAGCATCATTAAGAACAATCCAAACAGCAGGAAGATTGTATTGAACAGCTGTGCTGATTTCATTGTTCATAAGCATTGAGCCATCACCAACTATAGCTACCGCTTTTTTGCCGTTTACTGCGGCTCCAACAACTCCCGTAGTTACATGTCCCATTGAAGCAAAACCCGTACTCGATCGCCAACGTTTTGTTTGATGAAATTTTAGATAATGAGTTGCCCAAGCAAAGGAATTACCTCCTTCAGCCATAACAGTTGCATCACTATTTTCGACTATTACTTTTTGAATAGCACGCATAAGCGCTCTGGGACTTACTAACCCATTTTCAAGTTGCAATTTTGCAGTGGTAATTTCACTTTCGTGTACTGCCAACTTAACAGATGAACAATTAAGTTTTTGTTGTTGAGGTAATTGATGAAGTAATAAACTTAAGAACGTTTTAATATCAGCACATATAGGAAATGTATCTGCTGTGGGATAGGCTGCACCAGGAACTTTCGGATCAATATCTACATGAATGAAACCCTTCGCTGGAATCATTTCTGGATTCCAAAATGAAGTAAATTCTCCTAAACGAGTTCCTAAAACAAGAATGCGATTAGGTGCTGTAGATTGCATATACTCCATAACTGATTCATGTCCAGCAAACCCTGTTACACCAATAAATTGAGGATGATTTTCCGGAAAAATACCTTTACCTCGTGATGAACACATCACTTTTGCACCAGTACGTTCTGCTAGTTGGCGAATCTCATCAGCAGCATCTCGCGCACCAAAGCCTACCCAGATTCCAAACGATGATTCTGAAAGCAGCTTTACTGTTTGAGTAATTAAGTTTTCATCAGGGATAAATAATGGTGTTTTCAATTTTGGAGGAGTTAAAGCATTACTTGGGCTTGTTTGGATATTGGTTGGAATATTAAGATGTGCAACAAATCCACCAGGTCTTCCTATTTCTAGCATTAGTTGCTTTTGTATTTCATCTAGTTCCAAGTTTGAAGTTATCGATTTTGCGTAATGAAATATGGTACCAGCCTTGAAAAAATCTTCCGGCATTGTGTCAGAACTAGTTTCCTGCAAAGCCCACTTTCCTTGTAGTGCTAATGAAGTAGAACCAGAAAGCAAAATTACTTTTGCACCTTCCCAACGTGCAGCCATAATTCCTGTTAATACGTTCGTCATACCAGGACCAGTGGTAGCAAATACAGCTACAGGACGATTATCTGTAAAATATGCTTCAGTTGCGGCAAAGGCAGACCCAGACTCGTGACGAAAGTGTATTACTTGTATAGAGCTTTTTTCGAGAGCTTCCCATATTGGTGCGATCGCGCCTCCTCCAACTCCAAAAGCATGACGTACTCCCAATTCTGTCAGTATTTTAACGATACTATCGGCGACTGTCGTTTCTATTAATTGTGTATTTGTAGTTTTTGTTAGAGATTTTTTTTGAGTAGATGTTTTATTTAAAATATTTTTATCGGTAATTAGCATCAGGATTCCTTATTAATATTTTTGTAGATTTTTTTGAAAAAAATGTTTTGTACAATCACTTTAAACTCTTTACATCATATAAAAAAATATTATGAATTTTGTAAATTAACTTTAAATAATCAAGCTCATACAATAAACTTAATCTAAAGATTGACAACGATAATTTATTTTTTCTACGTATTTAAACTTAATTTATAACTACAAATATAACAGTTTGTTCTTTGCGTTATATATCAGAGTAAATACAGATATTTTAAAATTTTGCTGATTTTAATGTGGGACTTTTCCATACCTTTGCTATGCAAAAAATATCCCTCTTAGTTCATCGGATAGGGGTAGTAAAAACTCATTATAAAACTGAAAATTGAGGCTTCAAAGTCTCTCTCCCACAAAGAGAGAGATTTAGAGATAAGTCATATTTTATTCGTCGTCGCTAGAAGTATTCACATGATTTCATGTAATTAACAAAAACTATAGATTACAAGGAAAGCAGTAATTTTCGAGAATCTTCCCGAATCCTGACAAAAAATCGGGAATATCAATAAAGCTAAAATATTTTTTGCTAGAAGCTGATTACTCAATTGGAATAGATATTATAAAAGCGGCTCCTTCTCCTGGCATGGAATCAACATCTAAAATTCCACCATGTTTTTCTACTATAATTTGATGGGCGATCGCCAGTCCTAAACCTGTTCCTTTACCTACCGGTTTGGTAGTAAATAAATGGTCGAAAATTTTAGTTTTTATTTCCTCTGTCATTCCTGGACCATTATCTTGAATTCTAATCGTAGCCATTTTTTGATTATCACTTAAACTAGTGATAATAGTAATGCAATTAGGATTTAGTTCAATTTCTTGAAAACTACTTCCTATATTAGATTCCTCCAAAGCATCAATAGCATTTGCCAGAAGATTCATAAATACTTGATTTAATTGTCCGGGGAAACACTTCACTTCAGGCAAAGCAGCATAGTTTTTAACGATTTCAATCTTGGGACGAGATTCAGATGCTTTTAAACGATGCTGGAGAATCATGAGAGTGCTGTCGATACCCTCATGAATATTAAAAGGAATTCGCTTCTGGGTATCTGCTCTCGAAAAAGTACGCAGACTAATACTAATATCATAAATACGATCAACAGCTTGTTGCATGGAAGAAATGACTTTAGGCAAGTCTTCTCTTACATAATTTAAGTCTCTAGCTTCTATTTGCTGGGTAATTTCGGCAACCGGGTGAGGATAATGTTTTTGATAAAGATCAATGAAGGCTAATAAATCTCGTACGTAGTCGCGTGCCGGCTGTAAATTACCAGAAAGGAAATTAATTGGATTATTGATTTCATGTCCTATTCCTGATACAAGATTGCCCAAGGTAGACATTTTCTCACTTTGTACTAGTTGTAATTGTGCTTGTTTGAGTTCTTCAATAGAAATTTTTAGCTGTTGAGCATTGTATTGAGATTGCTGATATAAACGAGCATTTTCTAAGGAAATAGCAGCTTGGGAACAAAGTAAATTAATTACCTGCAATCTATCGTTTGTAAATGCTCCAGTAGTAAGATTATTTTCTAGATACAAAATAGCAATCAATCTGCCTTGTTTGAGAATTGGATTACACAACAGACTCTGAGGTTTATTTAGCGTAATATAAGTGTCAGCAAGGTTTAAATTTTGAGACTTTGAACCGTAAGTTTTTAGTTTGCCTGAATTGAAAATTACATGTTCTTGCTTACGTGATACATAATTTATCAAATTAAGAGGAACATCTTGACTTTCTTCAATAGGAATGGATTGTAAAACGTGAATAACTGTATTATTAGATAATGCGATCGCTTCAATGAGTAATTTATCAGAGTTGGGTAAAATCAGTACAGCTTTGGATGCAGCAGCGTTTTCAATTAAGACTTGCATAAGATTAACTAGTAATTTATCTAGTTCAATTTCGCCACTAATTGCATGAGAAGCTTTGATTAAACTCACAAAATCTAATGCTTCAATAATTTTTGTACTATTTCCAGTAATTGTTTTTCCGTAACTATTACTAATAGAAATAGTTTCTTTAGCATTTAGCCTACTAATTTCTTTTTGTTTTGTTGTACTTAATAAATCAGGATAGTTTTTTTCGAGATGTTTTACTTTGGCTAATGCTCCCCAACGGGCATAGCAGTAATAAGCATTGATTAAATATGTTTGGGCGATCGTTTGTTTTCCCCATGACAGGTAGAATTTCGCAGCAAGTTCGTTTGCGAGCGCCTCTTCTTGAATATATTCATTCTCTTTGGCAAAAGAAATGGCTTTATCGTAATAGTCCATTGCCATCATTTTGTCATCTAGAACTCGATATCGTTCTGCTTCCACAAGGTAGTATTTATGCAGGAAATTCATTGGAGCATGATTTGCCCAATGTTGCATTTTTCCTTGATTTGCATTTACTTTTTCTAAAAACTGATTTTGTTCTAGTGATGTAACATCAGGATATATGGCTAATCTAATCAGAGAATCATAGAAATAAAATACTGGAACAATAAATGTACCTAGCATTGAAGATAAATATGCTTCTGACTTCTCGGAATATTTTAATGCTGGTGATGAGTTCCCGAATAAATAATTTAAGGTACATTTATTAATATAAAATGTACATAAGCCCCCAATATCATTCATTTTCTCATGAATTACTAATAATTCTCTTTCATCATAAACTTCACCTATTAAATTACATGCTTCTTGGGTTGGATCCTTTAAATTTAAAATTGCTTGATGCCAAATTTTGATATAGTTTAAGCTAGTTGTCTGATTAAACTGCTGAAGATTTTTCTCATAAGCTTCCATCTCACCTGAAATTTCTGTTAATTCTTTACCTGTGAAATAAGAAATAAAGCAATAATTACATATTGCATATCCAGCATATTCTAAATCGCCAGTCTCTATTCCAATATTATGTATTTCCTGTAATGGTTTTAAAAAATTTCTTGCTGGATTTTTCCAATGACCAATTAAACTATTATATGGAAGTAAGACTTTGGCTCTTAATGAACTTATTTTTGTTTTAGATAATACTTTCAAAGAAAGCTGCCCAAGTTCATTCCCTGTATCAATATCACCTAATAGAGCACATACAAGAAAACCATAATTACAATAGGCGAATGCAGAAATTGGTGTATTCCCATACTCGATGGATAATTCAACCATCTTCATGCATAATAAAGTTACAAATTCTGGTTTCCCAAGGTAAGCAGTAGTAAAAATACTTGACAAAATATTCATTGCTGCCAAAATTTTAGGATCAATCATTTCTGGCAGATCGATTAAATCTGCTATTTTGAGATTGCTTAATTTTTTAGCGACACCTTGAAAAGCTTGTTGAATATCTAATTCTGTTGGAGCTTTTGGAAAGTCGATACCAATTAATTGAAGTAGGTTAAATCCTATGTCTAATGCCTCTATCAAACGATTTTTAGCGCTATAGGCTTGTATCTGAATTTTATAAACTCTAATTTTATCTAAAATATTTCTAGCACATCTGATAACATTTTCTACTAATTCCTCCATCCGTTCAAAGTTACCAGAAAGATATGCAGCTTCACAAGCTTCTTCGTGTAATTCTAAGCAGAAAGAATAGTCATTTTGCCAGCTATCTGCGCTGATTATTTTCAACCCTAGATTCAAATAGTTCATTGCTGCTGTATAAGCTGTGGCAGTTTTTGCTTTACGTCCAGCAATTAAATTTAATTCTGCTAATTTATTTAGTTCTTCTTGGCTGCTAATTAGCTCCGCACCATAATTTAACTGATTAACAATATTGAATATTTTTTCTTCCCTTTCTGCTTCCTGAATATTATTCAATAGCAGTTTGCCAATATTGAAATGTGTAACTTTCTTTTTCGCTTCGGGAATTAAAGAATATGCAGCTTGTTGGATGCGATCGTGAATAAATTTATAAGTTGGTAGCTGATGATGATTAATTGCTATTTTTACTGGACTTTCTTGCTCTTTTGTGAATAATAAATCATCAGAATCTCCTTTAAAAAACTTATAGACTTCGTTCGTCGGAATAATAAGTCCTTCTTGCAATGCTTCCCATAAATCAATCGCTGTTTCTTCCTGTGACTTATTATTAACAACCGCTAGTGTACCTAAGTCAAATTGATTACCTATACAAGCCGATAGTTTAAGTATTTCCTGAGTTGCTGTTTTCAGCTTTTGAAGCTGAATTGCAATAAATTCAACAACATTATCTGAAAGTGATAACTCTTGAATTTGAGATAAATGGCACTGCCAATATCCGTCATCAAAGTTATAGTAAATCAGTTCTTCTTGGTATAATGATTTGAGAAATTGAGTACTAAAGAAAGGATTTCCCTGTGTTTTTCGGTAAATCAATTTCGTGAGAGGTTTAGCGATTTCTGAGGAACAGTTAAGCGTATCAGCGACTAAATGTGTGAGTTGATTTTCTGATAAAGGTTTGAGAGTAATAGTATTGATTTCAACATTTTCTTTAGAAATAGCATCTAATGTCAGTATTAATGGATGCACTGCTGAGACTTCATTATCTCGATAAGCTCCTATAAGCAGAAAATGTTGGGTTTCTTTTTCGCAAACTAGCATTTGCATCAAATTTAAAGATGCAGAATCTGCCCATTGTAAATCATCGATAAAAATAACTAACGGATGTTCTTTAGCTGTGAAAACTTGGATAAATTTTTGGAATAGTAAATTGAAGCGATTTGTGGCTGCACTACCCGCAAGTTCTGCAACTGCTGGTTGTACCCCAATAATTTTTTCCAGTTCGGGTATTACCTCGGTAATGACTCTCCCCTGTTCCCCCAATGCTGCTAATATCTTACTTTTCCATTGCTGGAGTTGGTTGCCACTTTCGCAGAGTATTTGCTCGATTAAGTCACGGAAAGCTTCTAAAAATGCTGAGAAAGGAATGTTACGCTGGAATTGATCATATTTTCCTTTAATAAAGTAACCCCGTTGTCGCACTATCGGTTTATGAACTTCGTTAACAACGGCTGTTTTACCAATACCTGAGAAACCAGCTACTAACATCAATTCTACCCCTTTATTTACTTCTTTACTGGGGTTAGAAATGCGTTCAAAGGCTGATAAAAGTAATTTTACTTCAGTTTCGCGACCGTATAGTTTTTCCGGTATAGCAAAGCGATCGCAAATATCTCTTTGTCCTAAATCAAAGTTGGCAATTTCTCCAGTTTCTTGATAACTTTGCCAAGCTTTTTTGAGGTCATGTTTCAATCCTAAAGCACTCTGATAGCGCTCTTCGGCATTTTTTGCCATTAGTTTGGCAACTATATTGGCAATAACTTCTGGAATCGCTGGATTAACACTTCTAACCGAAGGAGGTTGTTTTGCCAAGTGACAATAAACTAATTCCATCGGATCATTACTTGTAAAAGGTAGCTCTCCTGTAAGTAATTCAAAGAATGTCACACCCAAAGAATAAAAATCACTCCGCCAATCAACCAATCGGTTCATCCGTCCAGTTTGTTCAGGTGAAATATAAGCTAAAGTCCCTTCCAATACATTCAGTGACTTGGGTGTTTGCGTTTCCCTTGGCAGTAAAGAAGCAATACTAAAGTCAATTAGTTTAATCTCTTTTGTAGTGGGATTAATCAGAATATTTGCAGGTTTAATATCTTTGTGAATGACGTGATCGCGATATAATCTATCTAGAATTGTTACGATTTGTAACGCGATGGGAAAAAAATCACTGAGGAAATTGAACTTTTCTCTGTGGGTATATTCCTGTAATGAAATTCCCCCAAAATCTTCCATCACCAATGCATAGCCATTTTGGTAGGGTTCTAAGCTATAGGTTTTGATGACACCAGGAAAATTGAGATTTTTGGCAATGGTATATTGGTTACGGAATAAAAGTAGTTCTTGAAAAGTGGGATATTCACTTCGCAGCAATTTGATTACTACTGGCTTGTTACTTTTCTCCTGAATTCCTCGATATACAAGTGTTTTTGCGCCAGCATAAATTTCTTCGAGGAATTGATAACCCTTTAGCTCCATTATGACACTCCCAGTGATTAGTTTTGCACCTAGAGGTATTATTCCCAATACAAGCCTCAACATTTAGATATTGGAGAAAAATATGGGTAAATTCACACAATTTAGAAGATGAGGGCGATTAAATCGGATTAAATATGTTCTCCAGGATTAATTATGAGAACATAATTAAATTCACTGGCAAGCTTTACTAACTATGAGTATGGATGTATATCTATCAATGTATATCTGAAGGATTTTTATACCAGAAAAATTTAAATTTAGCTACTATCAAACAAAGTATTCACTATATGCCCTTAGATTTACAAAACCTTACGGGTGGATACAGTATTACACCCATTGTCGAAAATATTAACCTTTCGCTGGAAACTGGGGAATGGTTAAGTCTAGTTGGGGCGAATGGTTCTGGTAAATCGACATTACTCAAATTGCTCAGTCGCATTTTAACACCCCAACAGGGATATGTGCTACTTGACGGTAAAGTTATCCATACAGAACCCGCACAGCTAATCGCACAAAAATTGGCACTACTACCCCAACAACAAACCATTCCATCAGGCTTAACAGTGCGTCAATTAGTCAGTTTAGGACGTACACCCCACCAACCTTGGTGGCAATGGGAATTGAATAGTCAAGATCGGGAAAAAGTAGAAGCTGCAATTATGCAAACTAGATTAGATAAATTACGCGATCGCAGTGTGGAAAATCTTTCTGGAGGAGAACGCCAGCGTGCATTTTTAGCGCTAGCATTGGCACAGGAACCAAAGGTATTATTATTAGATGAACCAACAACTTATTTAGATATAAATTATCAATTACAGTTATTGGAATTACTGCGAGAACTTAATCAACAGCAGAATTTAACTATTGTCACTGTATTGCATGAATTAAATTTAGCAGCAAGATATAGTTCGCGGATCGCATTGTTAAAACAAGGTCAATTATGGGATGTTGGTACACCCAAACAAGTTTTAACAAACGAGGCGATCGCACAAGTTTTTGGTGTGGAATCAGTCATTATTGAAACACCTGTAGGTTTACAAGTTTGTGCAATTTCTTCAGTCTAAAAATACAAATATAGAGACGCAATATATCATGTCTCTGATATATTACGTCTCTGTCTGACACTATTGGGTGAGGAGATTATTGGGTGAGGAAATTAGAAGCTGTAACCAACCCCAGTTTGCAAGCTGATAGCGTCGGCAGAGCTATTTTTATAAGCATCAATACCCCACTTAGCATCACCGTAAACCACTACGTTTTGAGTGACTTGGGATTCTGCACCTAAGGTAAGCACTGGAGAATTTTTGTTTCCTAATTGGCTTGCATATCCTTCATTAGTTTGGAAAGCATAACCACCACCAACATAAACGTTAGTATTCTTGGCAACTGGAGCATCAAGGGTGACAGTTGGGATCAATGCTGTGGAATCACCACCAAATAAGGCGGAACCACGAACTGATACTTGCGAATTCGGAATTGCATAACGCCCTTGGACGTTTCCCCCAAATGTTGCGGCATCATTTTGTTGACCACCATTAGTTACTCCAGCAGCAACACCAGCGCCCACATAACTACTAGTCATGCCTTTTTCTTGTAATGTTTGGGCTGATGCAATGCCAGGAGCAAGAAAAATAGGAGTAATCGCAAGTGCCGCAGAAGCAATTAATTTAAAGATTTTCATAGCACCCTCAAAGGATTATTTCGATTCATTTGTATATTTCTAGAATCGCTTTTTTCCTTATATTCCACCTCACGCCTTGAGGTCATGCAAACAGGTGAAAATGATTTCACCCAGTTGGAGGAAGGAATTTATTGTTGTTTGAGTTACTATTAGTTGGAAAAGTTATTATTAAGCGTCACATTTAGAACAAATAACTACTTCTTCAAAAACTTCTGCCGCATTTTGATTACAAAACTATTCACTTCCGGCAACTTCATTACAGATGCGATCGCGCCAAACACAACTAATCCCACAAATGCCGCAATTGAAAATTGTAACAACAAAGTTAATAGATTTTTTGCTTCCCCTAAAAATCCCTGGACTACTTGCAAGGCTGCAAAGCTAGAAATTCCCCCAGCAATACTTGCGGCAGTTAATCCCATAATCGGCAAACTCCACTCCAGCATTGGTAGTCCGTTTAACCGTTTGTTGAGTATAAATACTAACATTAATGTCGAACTTAAATTAACTCCCACAGTTGCTAACACTAAACCGGGAGCGCCAAAAGACTTAATAAAAATCCAATCGAGAATAATATTTAAGAAAATATTAAACAAGCTGACACGGAAAGGAGTCTCTCCATCACCCAAAGCATAAAATACCCGAACCAGAACATCGCGAGCGAGGTAAACAAACATCCCCACACCGTAGGCAACTAGCAGTGAGGCGACTAAATCGGAAGCTTTTTGATCGAATGCTCCCCGTTTGTACACCATCTGCACAACAGGTTGGGATAAAGCACTCATAAATGCACCCAGAGGTAACATTGTAAAGGCAGAAAGAATTAACCCTTGGCGGATACGTTGTTTTAATTGTCCCCAATTATCAGGTTCGGTAAGCTGGGAAAATATTGGTAGCAGGGGAACTAAAACAATATTGGAAATTACTCCCAAGGGAGTTTGGACGAGCAAGTTTGCATAATTTAATGCTGGAGCTGCACCTTCAATATAGGAAGCAAATATCGAGTTCACTTGCCAATTGATATAAAGCATTCCCGAAGAAAAAGTGGCTGGCAGCATTATATTCATAATTTCCCGCACTCCAGGATCGTTAAAATTGAAGCGTAAGCGAAACGAACCCATACCAATGCGAGACTGGGCAATTACCTGCACAATCCATTGTAGTAATGCACCTGCCAAGGTACCTGCTGCCAACACAGCGCCACAATACATGGCGTTATTAGCTGCAAAAATATTGCTACCAAGCTGCACCCAAAGGAATCCCAAAGCAATAACAACGGTAATGCTCGAAAGCAAGGGACTAATGGAAGGTAGCCAAAATTGATTAGCGACGTTAAGAGTACCAAATCCAATCCCAATCAGCCCCGAAAATAGAGCCATTGGAGCCATGATTTGCAACTGTTGTACTGCAATTTGCCGAATTATTGCACCATCAGCACGTTGGTTTAAGCCTGGTGTGGTTAAATCCAATAGTGTTGGCGCAAAAAATATGAGCAATATGGAAACAATTAACAGTACTCCACCAACAAGTGTTGTCATTGTCTCCACCAAAGGAGCAGCTTCTTCCTTCTTCCGCTTTGACAAAACACTAACGATCGCACTATAAAATGGACCGTTAACTCCACCAAGTAAAATCAGCAAAAATCCCGGAATCACGTAGGCAAAATTATAAGCTTCGGCGACTGCACCGGTACTAAATGCAGCACCCATCGCTGATTGCCGCACTAATCCCATCACTTTACTAATTAAAGTCGCTGCTGCGACAATCCCTGCAATACCTACCAGGGAACGAGTTACTTTTGATTCTTCTTTGGTCACAATGTATGTAATCCGACAATTACTGACAGCACATATCCTCTGAACATTTAACCTGAAAACTTGCTCGCTGTCAGGCTAATTTTCGATGAATTTGAGAATTGGCTAATTCTGATTGGGCAATTCTTCATACTACCTTCCAGGTAGCAGTAAGCGACAGTCTACTAATCCCGACATCCCAAGCTATCGCGAGTTGATACTCCTGTCACTGGATTCACACCATCCGCGCGATCGCACATTAAGGATACCTGATATCTATCAATAATTGCATCGGTAAAATCGGCTCCGCTAATATCGGCATTGAAGAAACGACTCCGGGTTAATGTTGCACCAGTAAAATTGGTATTTCTCAGGTTGGCTTCGTCTAATGTTACGCGATCGACTAAAGCACCTGTTAGGTTTGCTCCTTCTAAGTTTGCTTTTAACATCACGCCTTTAGTAAACATCGCGTTTGTTAAATTTGCATTTTTGAAGTTAGTACCGCGCATTTCTGCGGCAACAAAATTGACCCCTTTCAAATCAGTGTTAGAAAAGTCTCGACCTTCTAAACTGGCGTTGTTGTAATTGATGGTATTAATTTGAGCTAAAACAGATGTAGTATTAAATGCTGAAAACAAGAAAAATATACTTAAAACTACAATCAGGCGGAAAATTCGACGCGAAAAAATTATCATCATCTCTTAATCTCAATGCAGATATTTTTAGAGAATGGAAGTCAAGTATTCTCGCGAATAGTTAACTTTTGTTTTCTCTAGTTTAAGTGTCGCATAAGTTTAAGTGTTACATAAAGCTTGAGTAAAACTTGTATGCTGTAAGTCTGCTTATTTTGAGATGTTTAAGAGAAATTGTTATCACTAAAGAGAAATTAGACATCTCCAAAATATAAATATTTTGTGGTAAAAGAATATAATAGGGTCTTTTTAGCACAAAAAAATGAGCGATATACTGAATTACATCGAAGAGCATCCTCAAGAGACAAAACGATTAATTGGTTTAAATTATACTGAACTAGAAAATCTGATTAAAAATGCAGAAATCTTGCATAACGAGAAACAAGTTTTACTAGAAAATAAAAAAGTGAGACTAATTGAAAAAGGTGGTGGAAGACAGCCAATATTATCGACTAAAGAACAAGTGATATTGACTTTAGTTTATCTCCGGCATCTGATGACGTTTCAAGTGATTGGTATTCAATTTGGAGTCAGCGAATCAACAGCAAATTCGACTTTTCACTATTGGTTGCCATTGTTAAGAGATTTATTACCTTCTAGTTTGCTTGAACAAGTAAAAAAAAATGATACTGACTACGAAACAGTTCAAGAAATTTTAACCGACTACGAATTAATTATAGATAGCTATGAGCAAGTCAGGGAAAGACCTGGACACAATAAAGAGCAGGAAAAATATTACTCTGGAAAGGCATGTAAACATACATTTAAAACTCAAATGGCTATCCTGCCAAATTCTCGTGATATTGTTGATGTCGTGGCTGGTGAGCCTGGACCGAAACATGACATAACTTTGTTTCGAGAAAATAGGGATAATTTCCATCCAAAGCAAAGATTTAAAGGTGACTTAGCTTATCAAGGAGAAGATTTAATTGACACTCCAATTAAAAAACCAAAAAATGGGAAGTTAACAGTTGAACAAAAACAACAAAATAAGAAATTTTCATCTAAAAGGGTATTGGTAGAACACCGAATCCGTTCGGTAAAGATATTCCGAGTTGTCCAAGAAAGATTTAGACTTAAACCTCAAAAATATGAGCAAGTAATTCTGACTGTTTGTGGATTAGTAAGATTGAGAATTAAAGCGCTGATATTACCAAATGTAATAAATCTTTCGGCATCTGGCTAAAATTCGTGCAGAATTTTACATATTTTTGCCCTATTACTATCATCAAATATATCAAATCCCTATTTTATCGTATCTAATTGCGAAAAAATCATAGTTGCATTTACAGACTGAAAGCTTTTGATAGCAGGGGTTTGGTATTTATTGGAGATGTCTATTAATATCAATATTGTAAGATGACTAAATAGCGCGCGTTCGCATAACGAATGAAAAATCAAATTATTGATTTGGGACTTGATTGGGAAAAAGAGAAGGATCAAATTTTTGCAAACCTCGCTTCACTGCATCACTATTAATATTTGAATTGCCAGGTAGATTTGAATAAGGTGTAGTGTAGCTTTGTGTAGGTGCCGCAACTGGTGGTATTACCTGTATTGATTGATTGGTGTTAGTTAATGGGGCAGTAGTATTGTTAAAATTATTGCTGTTATAGTTAGCGTAATCAGTTGATATTTGTAATGGTTGAGTTGTAAGAGTTTGTTGTGTAACACCTGTGGGAATAGTGTTATTGGTGAAATTATTAGTTAACGTTGAAGGCTGTACATACACTTGAGTTGGTAAAGAGCTTGGCAAACTTTGCAAATTACTTGGTAAAGTATTCGTTATTTGTTGCCCAAAAGTATTGACAGAATTATTAGTATAATTATTCCCATAATTATAATTGCCATTATTGTAACTCGAATTGGTCAAATTACTTTGGTAGTAACTATAGGAGTTATACGAATTAAATGATTGATTCCCAGATATTGCTAATGAATTTAAATTTTGGTTGCTATTATTTAAATATGCAGAATTTGGACTATTGAACGATTGGTTAATTACTGCTTGAAGAGAATAGATACCAATATTACTTTCAGAGCCTCTTTCATTATTCCTTTGCAATAAACTATTTCTTCTTGTATATCCGAGTCTTTGATTTGATGCATATTCTGTCTCATCCTCGCGACTAGATGACTGATTGAGAGGATTGAGACTTGCAAATCTATTATTGTTTTGAGCGTTTGTAAATTGTAATAAATTATTGGCTTGACTCAAAAAAGGATTATTGAATTTTGGCAAGGAAGTCGAATTTGTTGCCGAGGAATTTACTTTAGTTTCTTTTGCAGTATTTTGCTTACCAAGTGCTGCTTCCAAAGGATTTTTATCACTTTTTTTGGGTTTAGCAATTACTTCTGGGTTAGGTATTGACTCCACCCCCTGCTCAAAGTCATAAGCCAAAACAGGTAAATTATCTATATCAGCAAAAACTGCCCTTTCTTCATTAGAAAGTGTTGAGTTTGATTCTGACTGTTGTGCTGTTGAATTAGATTTTTGCTGAGTTAGCATATCTGGGTGTGCCCAGAATTCTCTGATTACCAAGCCAACCACAGATAGAAAAATAGCAGTACCCCAAAAACCTGGGCGCGTTAAATTCCACAGTCTGGCTTTGAGGTAGCGAAAGTATGGAGATGCATAACGACGATTTTTCATAGGTTTTGGTAGGGTGGAGAAGAAATTCAATTTAAATAATTAATGAAATAATTCAATATTTCTTTATTTTCCTGCTTGATTACCAACGTTAAAGCCTTTGGGTTCTAATCTTATCCTAGCCTTAGACAAGCTATCAGTCATTAGGTAGTAAAAAATAATAATCTCAACTTTAAGTTGAGCATCTTTCTCAGTATATTTATTTAGGAAAAATCATCTTAAATAGTAGTATATAATACTGTATACACCTTGTACATACGATACAAAGACAGGGGATGCGGAGAAAAATCAATATCCCCGACTTTTCCAAAAGCCAGGGATATTAACTACACTATTTTCGCCATTGCTCCAAACCAACGAAAATCCAATACTGGATAGCTTGGGTTTATGTTAATTACGAAGCATCTTGTAGCTGTGCAGTGCGAATCGATAATTGCTGTGTTTGATTCCCACGCTGGACTTTTAGTTGTAAAGTTTGACCAATGCGGCTTTGTTCGACGATATTCAACAATTGCTCGCCATTATTGATACGTTGCCCATCGACTTGTACAACTACATCACCGACACGGATACCTGCATCTGCTGCTGGGGAATTGGGGATAACTCGCGCTACCAAAATACCATTGATTTCAGGTATACGAATGGGATTATTGGGGTTGGCATTAATTTGTTTAGCCAGTTCGGGCGTTAAATCTTCCATCCCAATACCGATAAAGGGATGGGCGACTGTTTCACCTTTTTGAAGTTGAGATGCAATTGATTTTGCCCTATCGATAGGAATTGCAAAGCCAATTCCCATTGCATCACCACGAATGGCTGTATTAATACCAATCACTTCTCCTTGGGCGTTTAAAAGCGGTCCCCCAGAGTTGCCAGGGTTTATCGCTGCGTCTGTTTGAATAAACTCCAAGCGTTTGTTACCAATACCTACATCTCGACTGGTGCGGCGCAAAGTACTAACAATACCCAAAGTAACTGTATTATCTAATCCTAAAGGATTACCAACAGCGATCGCCCAATCTCCGACTTGTACATTTGATGAGGAACCTAAAGTTGCTACAGGTAAATTACCACCTGCATTGATTTTAACTACGGCTAAATCTGTAACTTCATCAACTCCTTGGACTTTGCCTTCAATTGTGCGCCCATCTTTAAGACGAACTGTTACTCTGTCGGCTTTATCAACAACGTGAGCATTCGTTAAAACCAGCCCACTTTTATCAATAATAAATCCGGAACCTAGACCGCGTTGTTGTTGCTGAGATGGCATCTGTTGCGGCAAACTATCGCCAAAAAATCTCCGGAAAAATGGATCATCGAAAAATGGATCAGGTATGCGACGGGACACTACTGTTCTTTCTGTATCTATTCTGACAACTGCATTCCCAACACGATTAACTGCCGCAGTCACAAAACTGCTGTTCCCAATTGCTGTAGCTGCGGGAGACTGCCGTTGAGCCACTAATTGTTCTGAATCCTTATTGACAACAGGATTGACAATAGGGCTAGGTGCTGCTTCTGCTTGAGATGGCGATACTTGCAATGTACCGACTGTTAAAACAACACCCAGAATAATAGCTAACACATGCGTACCAAATTGTCGCATTGACCGAGGTAGTTTGGAAAATCGCATAACGGCAACCATTAATTTTTAGTTGATTGTTAGTGAAATCGATATGTATTTCTACTTTTATTTTTACAGGTTTGTGAGAAAACCCCAGAGATTGCTAAAAATTCTCAAAAAATAGACGTTTAAGCTTTGCTTAATGTTTCACCCAAAACCGAATGTCATTAAAAATAAAAGCCCAGGCACTAAATACCTGGGACTAATTCTTTCCTAGAGAATCCTCAAAATTCCATTTTGTCATGGTTTCATGACAAATATACCTGAACAATGTTAATTTTTTCGAGAAATTTTGTTTATCTTAACTAATTTGTTGTTTGAGATACAGATTTTTTGGATTTTTTAATAATTTGGCTGGGCAAATGACCTAATTTCTGCTGATTTGTCCTAGCGACATGACTAGAAGATCATAAGTAGATGCGATCGCGCCAACTAGAACTACGACTGTAGGCTACGATTTAAGGTAGTTAGAAGTGTGAATCATCATTTATGAATGGAACAAACCAATTAAAAAAGCAAACATCACCTCAATCTGAGGAGAATGAACTAAATGATGGTATAATTAGCGACCATACAGACCACACACATCCGAATCATAATTCGGTTCATGGTCACATTCATAGTGAAGAGTCTTTGCGGCGGATTGTGAATCGACTATCGCGGATTGAAGGACATGTACGGGGCATCAAAACGATGGTACAGCAAAGTAGTCCTTGTCCTGATGTGCTATTACAGATTGCTGCGGTACGTGGGGCTTTAGATCGAGTGGCGCGAATTGTCCTGGATGAACATTTAACTGAGTGTATTGCTAGAGCATCTCAAGAAGGTAATATTGAAGCGGAAATTGAACAACTGAAGGCAGCTTTAGATAGATTTTTGCCTTAGAAAATAAAATCAAAAACAATAAAGTAAGTATTATTTACAAATATTCATGATGTTTTGACATAGAAATGTAAATAATTTACTAAGTATCAGGAATTACCCTAGGGAGCATTGTATTAGTAAAAACAGAGTCTCCGGGTAATTGAGTATGCTAACGCCGACACTTTTGAACAATCGCTATCGGGTTTTACGTATACTCGGTGATGGTGGATTTGGGGAAACTTTTTTGGCTGAAGATACACAAATGCCATCGGGTAGGAGGTGTCTCATCAAGCAACTTAAACCAGTGGTGAACAATCCTCAAGTTTACCAGTTAGTACAGGAACGCTTTCGGCGAGAAGCTGCAATTTTAGAAGAGTTGGGGAATGGCTGCAATCAAATCCCTACTTTATATGCTTATTTTGTCGAAGATGGAGAATTTTATTTAGTCCAAGAATATATTGAGGGGCAAACTCTCACGCAAATATTACAACAGGGTTTGTTGAGTGAAAGTAGTGTCAAAGAAATTTTAATCAATATTTTGCCAGTGCTAGATTATGTTCACAGCAAGGGCATAGTACATCGAGATATTAAACCGGACAATATTTTAATTCGTAATTGTGACCGAAAACCAGTTCTAATTGACTTTGGTGCTGTCAAAGAGACAATGGGAACAACGGTTACCGCTTCTGGCAATTCTGCACAATCGATTGTGATTGGTACACCTGGTTTTATGCCGATGGAACAGTCGGTAGGTAGACCAATATTTGCCAGTGATATATATAGTTTGGGGTTAACTGCTATTTATTTACTCACAGGAAAAATACCCCAGGAATTTACAACAAATCCAGTAACAGGTGAAATTGTATGGCGAAATTTTGCCTTGGGAGTAACACCCACATTTGCCGGAATTCTAGATAAAAGCATACAGCCAATTGGACGCGATCGCTATTGGAATGCACGGGAAATGCTATCGGCATTACAAGCATCACAAACACCTCTACCACTTACTGCACCAATATATCCAGTAGCAGCACCGACAGTTCCATCTTCACCACCACCGCAGGTACATACTCCAACTGTACTTTCTCCACCAGCCCCCCAATCTACTCCAACCGCAGAATTACAGCCGAGAGGTTTAGGCACTTGGCAACAAGCGATTATTATTGGTGGTGTTATTGGACTTTTCGTTGTTTCAGGTTTATGGGTAATGCAACTACTTGCCCGTAATTCTCTTGAGATAAATCCTAATCCTCCCAACGCCAATCTCACGCCAACTTCAACTGCATCACAAACTCCCACTACTCCGATAATTACTTCAGCAGCACCTGTTCCCCCTATTACTAGTATTCCTCCTCAAACACCGGCTATAAGGAATCAAAATCCTATTACCCTTAACCCAGCTAGTATTTCTCAAAATTCAGCAGAACAAGCAATCAGAAATTGGTTAACAGCCAAAAGAGATATATTTGGTTCCGAACATCATGCAGAATTGGGAACGCAATTACTAACAGGAAAAGCCTTCCGAGATAATATCCGTAAAACAGATGATCCTGATGCTTGTATAGCTCAGGGAATTCACGAAGACAACTGCCTAAGTTCAGTTGATTGGTTGATTAGGAATAACGCTTATTACAGCTATGGAGTACAGAAAATAGAACAAATTAGAAATTTTTCTGCTAGTGGTGAGAATGCAACCATTGAAGTTGATGTAACTGAAGAGAGAACATTGTATAAAAATGGCAAAATCGACCGCAATAATACAGCATTTAAAACTTCAAGAGTACGTTATTCTTTGGTGTATGAAAATGGATTTGTGAAAATATCTGACTACAAAACTCTGAATTAAATTTGGGTTTAGATGGATATCACAAACTCATTGATATTTTGGTTTTTAGTATTGTATTTACCTTTGTAAAGGATAAAAATGGAACAACGATCACAACAACAATCATCAGATAATCGTGACCAAAAACTTGCAGAACTCGAAATTAGATTAACTCAAGCAAATCAAGTTATAGCTAATTTACAGCAACAGAATTTAGCTTTAAAAAAACAATTTTATAATCAAGAGTCAAGTCAAGAGGGAAATGAGAATCCACAGCATAATATAGTTAGTAACCCACAGAAACAAAAAAAAATTAGACCATCACAATCTCAAAATAATTATTTACAGCCCAGTCTCATACACAATAAAACACAAATTAATAAGCAGAAAAATCATCGCATAAATAAATTACCACACCTGCATTTTTACGGATTAGTTATTTTAATTATCAGCATCATTGTGGGTATATTTGGAATTAGTTATTTAATTACAAATAAGAACTCTTCCCAATCGACAAAACCAGCCAATAATTCTGCCAAAAATACATCAGCTACAATACCACTATCAACTCCTCAAGCATTACCCAAACCAGGATTACCAGTTACAAATACTCCGGTGACAATTTCAGCGAATCCTCGCCTAATTTCAAAACCTGTGGCTGTATTAACAAGTATTAATTCAGACTTGATTTATAACGTTTTTGAAACCCCGCAATTTCAAAAAAGTTCAAAATTAAAAGCAATTATTGATGATTTAGTTGAACGAGTAAAATCTCATCATCTTTCAACTGAAAATTTATCGATTACACTCATAGATTTAAATCAAAATACAATTGCTGGCTATCAACAAGAAACTCCTCGCTTTCCTGCCAGTGTCGCTAAGTTATTTTGGTTGGTTATTTTACAAGCGAAAATTCAAAGCGGTTCTATTGCTCCAGATTCGGCAATAGATTTAGAGAGCAATCAAATGATTACTCAATCAGATAATGATGCTACAAGTAAAATTATTGACCGTATTACAAACGCGCCAACACGAGAAAAATTAGCAAAAGTAGAATATCAAGATTGGAAAGATAAACGAGATTCACTAAATACTTTTTTCACAAAAGCAGGATACAAAAAGATTAATATTAACCAAAAAACCTTTCCTATCCCCCATCATTACAGTAAAAATATTCCCAAACCTCAAGGAAGTGATTTACAAATTCGTGGCGAGAATCCTAAGAAACCAATACGTAATAAACTCACATCATTTGCCGCTAGTAGATTGATGTATGAAATAGTTACTAATCAAGCTGTTTCACCCCAATCTAGTGAGATAATGAAGGCTTTATTATCTAGAGATTTGCAAGTTTGGCAAAACCAGCCATTAAATTCTGAAGAGTTTCACCCAGTTAAGAATTTTCTTGGTGAGCATTTGCCCGCAGATAAAGTTAAGTTTATCTCTAAGGCAGGTTGGACAACAAATTCAAGGGGAGAAGTTGCTTATATAGAGACACACGATGGTAAGGCTAAATATGTAATTGCAGTTTTTGGGGATGATTCAGGTTATTCAACAAGTCGGGATATTTTCCCTGAGTTGTCATATGCAGCATTTCAAAAAATGACTAAACAATAAATTGATTCTAAACCTACCCTATTCTTTGTAAGAAGAGAGAATATTTAGCAATTTAAGTCAAACACACAAAAATTTAATAATATACTTTATAAGTATTTAAAGTGACCTCTTATAATTAGCTTATTTTTGGTTTGATGAGATGATATTAAATCAATATGAATTTAGCTATTGTTTACATAAAAAGAATGACAAAAAATTAATTTTATTCTTACATGGATTTTTGGGCGATCGCCACGAATTCAACCCTATTATTTCATCAATAAATCTAGATTATTCCTACCTGATAATAGATATACCTGGACATGGCGAAACTCAAGTTTTGGGTGGTGAAGAATATTATAGTATGTCGAACATAGCAGCAGGAATCATCAGTTTATTGGATGATTTATACATAAATAAATGTGACTTATTCGGCTATTCAATGGGTGGAAGATTAGCTTTGTATCTTGCCATATATTATCCTGACAGATTTTCTAAACTTATTTTGGAATCAGCCTCTCCTGGATTAGAAAGTCAAACAGAAAGAAACGAAAGAATCAAGCAAGATACTGGAATTGCGAGAAAATTAGAACGAATAAATACACAGGAAGATTTTACAAATTTTTTAGTTAACTGGTACAGTCAAGCAATTTTTGGAAACATCAAAAACCATCCTGGATTTGAGCAATTAATCATCAACCGTCTACAAAACAATCCTCAAGAATTAGCAAAATCTTTACGCTTCATGGGAACCGGATGTCAGCCTTCACTTTGGGAAAAGCTGAGACAAAATCAAATACCTACACTTTTATTAGCTGGTGAAGACGATCCAAAATTTATAGATATTAACGAAAAGATGCAGAATATTTGTAGATTTTGCCAATTCACAATCATTCCCAAAGCAGCCCATAATACTCATTTAGAAAACACAGACGAATTTATGCAAGCTATTATTTCCTTTATTTAAATTTATTTCCTTTATTAAACCTAACTTATATCCCTGATATTAAATACGACTAATCAGTTATCATTAATTATTCTCATCATCTCCCCGTCAATTTTCTCAACTATTAACCTTATTTGTTGCTTTCAACTCATCTTGCAACATTTTCTGATAAATACTTGGCAAATAACGACTCATAGAATTAGTTTCAATTCCGTATCCCAAACTTGTCCAAGTCGGAGAAAGTAACTTTAAAACACTATTTAACTTACCTTGACGCAATAATTGAGTAATATCAGTTCCCCAAACCTGCGAGTCACTCAACCAGCGATAAATTACGACATCTTGATACTCAGCTTCAAAACTATAAGAAGACCACAGCATAAACTGTGAGGGTTTGGGGTGATAGCGAGATGCAATCTGTTTCCAAGTCGTATTAATAACTTGATATCTTCCAGCTGCCGTTGAACAATTTCCTTTATTTGGACCATTAACAATGGTGACACAAACTTCAGGATGGCGACTTAAATCATTGATATGTTTTCCACCATATAAAACCGAATAGGGACGGTTAGTATTGGCTTCACTGGCGGAAATAGTTCGCATCAATGCACGTACATAAGGGTCTCCCCCTTTCATCACCAAAGGTGGTTGTTTTTGACTAAATATGGGTTCCCTAGTTTGAGACCATCGCAAATCACCTGTTATTAGCCACTGGATTAAGCACACAAACCCAAGTAGAGCGATTAGCGGCGCAATGAGTTTTTCAACTCCTTTCGTTTCAAGCTTTTTCAGAGTCCGGCTCCTTAATATCTAACACTCTAGCCATCGAAAAATTGATACTCTCCATTGTCTGCAAAGCGACAACGAAGAAATACCAAGAGATTCGTGCTCAAGTTTCATCCTAACTAATAGCAACAATTTCTACTACTCAAGTTCCATGAAATAATTCTCAGTGATTTTCAGAAGTTAAGTGTGATTTAATACATTTATTCTGCGCCTTATTTGCGTACTTATAATTCAGCAAAGTATTAACCACAACATAAACCGTTTCTTGCTGTGAATATTATAGTAATTTCACTAGTACTATTTTTATTACGTTTAAGACAAGTGATTTTACATACTTAAAATAAGTTTATCAGAGAAAAATTAGAATTATTAATTACTTATATGTAACCACGTAATTACGTAATTTCACTGTCGGCTTCAGTAATCAACGTATTTATTAAAGGGTATTCTCGTCAGAGTGTAGAAAAGATATGGTTACAAAGTTTACTATTTATTGAGAAATTTTATGACTCTGTTCACTAGCTTACGTTTGTTACTCCCAATTAGTTTGGGAATATTATTTACTGCGGTAGAAGTTGTTTATCCCAGAGTAGTAAATGCAATGCAAACTACTGCTGCAATTCCTTCACAACCAGTTCAAGACGAAGAAATTTTTAATAATGGCTTTCCTGATTTAATCTCTGGGAGAGAAGCCACTGTATGGATACAAGCGGAAGATTTTGTCATTAAGAAAGATAGTATTTTAAACAGTATTAAATTTTGGACAGTAGAATCACCCGAATCTATTTGGGATGGAACTATTCAATATTCATTATTTTACGATCGCGATGGCACACCAGATACTCAACCTTTTATTTCTGGTTATGGTGTTGATATTTTCAAACAATCTACAGGTCGGGCTTTATATGGTTATTACAATGAGTTTGCTTATAGTTTTGATTTAGCAACTCCGGTCAATTTACTGGCAAATAATAAATACTGGTTAGGTTTACATTTATCCTCAAATTTCGAGCTAGAACAGATTTATTGGGAGACTACAAGCGGTGGTTTTGGGCTGCCTGGTATCAGTGCCTATGAAGGGGATACTCATAATTGGTCGAGGGAATATAGTGAACCAGTTGAACGTGCATTTGTATTAATGACGAAATCTCATGGTGACAATCGCTCAATTCCCGAACCATCAATGATTTTGGGCACTTTAGTTGTTGCGGGTATAATAGTCGGTCATCAGATGAAAAAACATGAAAAAGACACCGATTAATATTTAAGCGGTGTTTAATATTGATTCTGTTGATTATTAATGCAAGCAACAATTCTGCTGGTTGGAATCAAAATCGTCAAGACTAATGAATGCGATCGCATATTGTATAGTCGCGACTCACTCATTAGCCTTATTTTTAGCCTATGTCATTAAACTTTAGCCAACTCAGGCGCAGGACGCTTACTATTACGAATTGCATTAATTGCTTCAGCATAGTCGGGTGCATTATAAACCGCAGAACCCGCCACAATCGCATTTGCACCAGCTTCTAATACTTGCCAAGTATTATTTGCCTTTAAACCACCATCAACCTCAATCCAAGGGTCTAAACCCCGTTCATCACACATTTGACGTAACTTTTGAATTTTTGGCACCATTGTGGGAATAAAGCTTTGTCCCCCAAAACCAGGGTTAACACTCATAATCAAAACTAAATCACAAAGGTCGAGAACATGCTCAATCAAAGTCAAAGGTGTGGAAGGATTGAGTACAACACCCGCTTGTTTCCCAAGCTCTTTAATTAACCCAAGTGTGCGGTGTAAGTGTGGTGAAGCATTATGCTCACAATGGACTGAGATAATATCAGCACCAGCCTTCGCAAAATCTGCAACGTATTTTTCTGGTTCCACAATCATTAAGTGGACATCTAGTGGCTTTTTCGTCACTGGACGAATTGCATCCACTACCAAAGGACCAATGGTTATATTAGGAACAAAGCGACCGTCCATTACATCGACGTGAATCCAGTCAGCACCAGCTTCGTCAACGGCACGAACTTCTTCTCCTAAACGGCTAAAGTTCGCCGATAAAATTGACGGAGAAATGACAATGGGTTTCTTTGATTGAGTGTAGGTCATGGCTGGTGGGTCTAGACGCGGTTTAATTCTGTATGCATTGTAACAAAACTATGAGAAAATCTCATCCTAATTCCATCCTACATGGGAAAGGGGAAAGGGAAAAGGGGAAAGAGTTATTCTAAATTCTTAATACCTAAATAACCAATGATTAATAACTAATAACCAGTAACCTATTGACAACATGACAAAAAAACAAACTTGGATCATTTTTGGGTTGAGTGCTGCTTGTTTGACTACTCCCGTGCTGGCTTTAACTTTTAGTAGTTCAATTGATAGTTGGGGTATTGATGCTCTAAAGTTGCACAAAGCTCCTTACAATTTGACTGGACGAAAAATTGCAATTGGTCAGGTAGAAATTGGCAGACCAGGGAAATTTGGGGTCGATAAAGCTGTTTCTAATAACCATGCGTTGTCTTTGGTGGCAGTCTTCTTACGAAATACTCCGGCAAAATCAAATAGCGGTGTTGACCCACATGCACATAATGTTGCGGGTGTGATGGTGAGCAAAGATAAAGCATTCCCAGGAGTAGCTCCGAATGCACGTTTATATTCTGCTGCGGTAGGTGCGACTAAAAGTCAAGGACAACCAGAAGAATGTTTAACCGCGCAGCATATTGCAACGCAAAATGGCGGCGATGTGCGGGCGATCAATTTTAGTTTTGGCGAACCTTTGAACCGTGATCCCCGACCGGATGCTGTGTTAGATGGGAATGCTCTGCTAACAATGTGTGTTGATTGGTCAAGTCGGGTACATGATGTTTTATATGCGATAGCAGGTAATCAAGGTAAGGGTGGTATTCCCATTCCCACTGATAATTACAACGCGATGAATGTGGCGTTTTCTTCCCGCCGTGAACAAGTTTTTAACAAAGTTGATGTTTCTAACTTAGCTGCTGCCAATGAAGGTGCGGCAGCCCGATTAGCAGGTAAAGAAATTAACCTTGGTGCGCGCCGTTCAGTGAATATTCTCTCTCCTGGTAGTAATATCAGAATGTTGAATCCTGATGGGAAGGTAAATAAAGTTACAGGTACTAGTTTTGCCGCACCACATTTAACGGGAACGGTAGCTTTATTGCAAGAATTTGGTGATCGAGAATTAAAAAACAAAAGAAATAACTGGAGTAGTGCTTCTCGTCGTCATGAAGTTATGAAGGCTATTTTGTTGAACTCGACTGATAAATTGAAAGATAAGGGTGATGGTTTGCGGTTAGGCATGACACGCACAATTATTGACAAGCAAAATTTAGATTGGTTAGCATCCGATGCCTATCAAAACCCGAAAATTCCCCTTCATGCCCAAATGGGTGCGGGACATTTGAATGCATCGCGGGCTTTACAACAATTTAGCGCTGGGCAATGGCAACCTAATCAAGCTGTAGCAGCTTTAGGTTGGGACTATAACACCGTTACAGCCAATGCATTTGTTGATTATGTATTAGCAAAACCATTAAAAGCAAATAGTTTCGTTGCAGTGACATTAACTTGGGATCGGTTAGTCGAACTCGAAGATAAAAATAATAATCAGATGTATGAAGAAGGGGAAAATTTTCGCGATCGCGGTTTAAATAATCTCGATTTATACCTAGTCCAAGAAAATGGTTCTACGGTTGCTAATTGTGCTTCCATTAGTGAAGTTGATAGCATCGAACATGTCTTTTGTCCTGTCCCCGCAAGCGGTTCATATAAAATCCGCGTCCAATACAAACAACAAGCCAATGAACCTAAGCAAGCATATGCACTAGCTTGGTGGACTGCTCCAGTAAATTAGAGCGGGGACAAGGGTAAAGATTGAAGAGGAAAAGGGGAAAGAAAATTAAAGATAAACACTTAAAGATAATCTTTTTACCTTTTCCACTTTCCCACTCAAAACTTCTTTACTCTTCCAAATCTTCGTCTTCCTCTTCTTCCTCATCTTCGGCTGTCTTACGTACCGAATTGGCGGAGACAACTGCACCCATTTCCAGTTTTTCGCGGACGAGTTTCTTGATTTCTTCGATCAAATCAGGCTTTTCTTCCATGTATTTAATGGCATTATCACGCCCTTGAGAGATATTCTCACCGTTGTAGCTATACCAAGCACCTTTACGGCTCAAAATACCTGTTTCTTCCGCCAAATCCACCAAACAGCCAATAGTCGAAATACCTTTACCAAAAATGATGTCAAATTCGGCAATTCTAAAAGGCGGTGCAACTTTGTTTTTGGCAACTTTCACTTTGACTCTGTTACCAAACTCTTCAGTACCTTTCTTCAAGGTCTGAATACGACGAATATCTAAACGAACCGATGCATAATACTTCAAAGCATTACCACCAGTGGTTGTTTCTGGATTACCATAGGTGACACCAATTTTCTGACGCAACTGGTTAATAAAAATTACAGTACATCCAGATTTACCAATGTTACCCGTAATTTTACGTAGGGCTTGGCTCATTAACCGCGCTTGTAAACCAACGTGTGCATCGCCCATTTCCCCTTCGATTTCCGCACGGGGAACTAATGCTGCAACCGAATCAATCACGACAATGTCAACTGCCGCAGAACGTACCAATTGGTCAACAATTTCTAATGCCGCTTCCCCAGTATCTGGTTGAGAAACAAGTAAATTCTCGATATCAACACCCAAACAACCGGCATACACAGGGTCTAATGCGTGTTCCGCATCCACATAAGCGGCAATGCCACCTTCCTTCTGTACTTCCGCAACGGCATGTAAGGCTACTGTTGTTTTACCGGAACTCTCTGGCCCATAAATCTCAATCACACGTCCTTTAGGCAAACCACCTCCCAATGCCAAATCTAGAGTTAGGGCACCACTGGAAATGGTTTCGACCCTCATCCTGCTGGCATCACCCAAGCGCATGATCGTACCTTTCCCAAAAGTCTTCTCAATTTGGTTGAGTACGACACCAAGGGCTTTTTGCTTGGCAGCATTATTATTATCGGCGGTATTTGCAGCCATTTTTGCCTCTCTTTTACCATTGCCATCTGTGGTGTTTACAGCCATTTTTGCCTCTTTCTCACCTGTAAATATATTAGTTATCGATTTGCTGGGAGTATAGAATCTGAGATATTACTAGAACAGATATACTATTTTACGTCAGAAAAATCAAAAATGGGACATCTCCAACAAAAAACGTCACAAGATTTCCGGAGAAGCAGAGTAGATTTAGGGTAAGTAGGTCAGCACAGTTAAATATCGAACCCCTTGCCAAATCTCTTTGATAAGAGGAAAGCTTTGATTATCCTTACCGATTAAGAGAAGGTAGAGCTAATTCCGTCTTAAATTTTGTGCTTCTATGATTTAAATTTGCTACATCTGATTCTAGCCAGATTAGGTAGAAAATCCAATACTGAATTTAGAAGTCAAAATCACCTTTAGCTATTCTTCTCCATCCCATTTCTCAAACTCCTTTCTAGACAAACTTCCTGTCTGCGTGATCGCCTTGTCATCGCAGCTAAGTAAGTCGGCGTTAAAAAATCAAGGTATGTGATTGCAAGTGAAACGTCAGCAAAAGGAAGGCTTTGAATGTTGTTTACAATCCGTTGCATAATTAGGTTTCTTTGTGCCGACTTACTGATGTTCAAGAAAATCAGGATCAAAGATTGAGAAATAGATTCTGGAGAAATTGAGATTTGAGTCAAACTATAATTCTGCTCTGGCTCGAAGTGCGGGACTTGGGAAAATAGCTTGGAATCCCGTTTGCCGATCGCTAGGAGCCTCGGGGCCAGTATCCCACAAACTTTCATAGTAGAAGAATGCAACACCTAAACCACGTTGTTGTGCGGCTCTAACCTGCGATTGTACTTGTTGAATGGGAACTCGCCGAGTTCGCAATCCAGCCATAATACCTATACCTGTAGGTATTGATTGTTGTGTCTCTAAAATTTCGGGACGGGTAAGCTTAGCACTAAATGCTTGCAAGTCGTCACGATATACCTGCATGACTAACTCATCAACAATTCCTAAACGTACCCAGTTCAACCAATCTTGAAGTTGAAATTTGTAGGCGAAATCGTAGTAATTGGGGGAAACAGAGAAAATCGCATTTGGTTTTCTGGCCTTGACAGCTTTGTTTAACTGCACCATGAATGCTGTAATTTTATCAGCACGCCAACTTATCCAAGTTTGGTCTTGGGGATTTGTGGGGGCTGGTCTGCCAGTTTCTTGAGTGTACAACGCCAAGGTGTAGCGATCGAAGCCAAAATCCTGGGGCAAGCTCATATGGTCGTCAAATTGGATACCATCAGCATCGTATTTAGTGACGACTTCTAAGACTAAGTCACTGATAAACTTTTGGACTTCTGGGTGGAATGGATTGAGCCATGCAACCTCACCCGCAGCACTAATTGACGTTTTCGTACCGTCACGTTTTTGGGTGAGCCAGTTAGGATGATTTAAAGCTAGCTCAGAGGTTTCTGGAGCCATGAAGCCAAATTCAAACCAGGGAATTGCTAGCAAACCTTGACGATGGGACTGGTTAATGACATCCGCAATAATATCTTGCCCTTCTGTACCTTTATAGATAAAGGGCTGGATATTTCGGCCTTGTGCCACCGCACTGGGATACATGACATAACCCGAATTGTAGATGACAGGGTAAACCGTATTAAAATGGAGCCTTCGTAGCTGGCTCATAGCTTCGCTAAGTTTCGAGCGATCGCGCAACACATTCAAGTCATTATTAGTCATCCACACCCCGCGAATCTCTTGTCGGGGACGCTGGGGAATGGGTACTGGTTGTGGTACTGACTCCGTAGAAGATGGAAACTCCGGTTCTTGAAGTATTGGTTGTGGTATTGGTTCTGGTATCGGGATGGGTGCTGGTTGTGCTTGGGGAAATTGTGGGGGTTGAGGATATGGCTGGGGAGCCGGAAATTCGGGTACACCTGGATAAGGTTGTGTGTCTGGGAACTCTTGTGCCACAACAGGGGCAAAGTTACCCAGTATCATCACCATGATGAAAGATATTAAAGATAGTATTGCGAAAGAGGACTTGAATGAACGTCGCCAAAATCGAAAAGGAGTACGTAGTTTCATCTGCTTGAATGATCTGTTAGTTACCCACGCACGCCATCGCATGTTTTTGTGATGGAATTTACTCGCCATATTAGTTTACAGGTATTTATGCTGCCTAAAGCTGCCAGTTGATTGTGGTTCACTCAATGCCGAATAAGCATCGAATTAAGCATCAAATAAATTGACGCAGATTTAACTAAGGTAGATTCTTTGACGCAATCAGCAGCTAAGTAGTGCCCTAATATTGTGGGAAGAGGGTAAGACCTAAAGGTTTGCCGGAATAATTTATGAGAAAATCGACGCGGAGATGGGGAGATGGGGAGATGGGGAGATGGGGAGATTAATAAAAGAAACCTCTTGATTTTTTGTCTCCGCGTCCCCGCGTCTCTAAGTCTCCGTGTCAGTCTTAATCAAAAGTATTCAACTGGATATAATACGATTAGCTGGACTTGATATGGTGAGCGGCAGATGAAATGATATTGCATCCTTTATGATGGATGTACACAAAATAAAAGAGACGTTACGTGTAACGTCTCTACTTTGAAATTACAATTTAATTACGATCGCAATTCTGACTATCTGAACTAATATCTAAAAATTATCAAAAGATGCGATCGCACTCTTCATTTTCTCAACTACCTCAGCCACCGCAATACTTCCTAATTCCCCTGACGCACGGGTACGAATGCTCAAGGTGTTGGTTTCCACTTCCTTGGCACCAACTATAGCCATGACGGGTATTTTTTCTTTTTCCGCATTGCGAATGAGTTTACCAAGTCTGTCGCCGCTAGTATCGACTTCGGCACGAATACCTACAGCTTGCATTTTCGCTACCACATCCTTGGCATAATCTAAAAATTGGTCGCTAACTGGTAGTAATTTTGCCTGTACTGGTGCTAACCACAAGGGGAAATCACCCGCATACTCTTCAATCAAAATCCCAATCAGTCTTTCTAGGGAACCAAAGGGGGCGCGGTGTATCATGATTGGACGCTGACGAGTTCCATCTTCCGCAACATATTCTAAATCAAAGCGTTCTGGCAAGTTATAGTCAACCTGCACAGTCCCCAATTGCCATTCCCGTTCCAAAGCGTCTTTAACAATAAAATCAAGCTTAGGCCCGTAAAATGCGGCTTCACCAATTCCCTCAAAATGATCCATTCCCAAGGTTTCGACGGCACGACGAATTGCATTTTCGGCTTGATTCCATGCCTCATCGGAACCTAAGTATTTGTCGCTATTGGGGTCACGGAAACTTAATCTGGCTTTAAAATTGCTATCAAGCTTCAAACTCTTGATTACCGACAAGATTAAATCAACTACCTTCAAAAACTCATCATCGAGTTGTTCTGGTGTCACAAATAAATGTGCGTCATCTTGGGTAAAACCCCGCACCCTTGTTAAACCACCTAATTCTCCCGACTGTTCGTAACGATATACTGTCCCAAATTCGGCATAACGTAACGGTAATTCTCGATAGGAACGGAGTTCACTTTTATATATCTGGATGTGGAAGGGACAATTCATCGCTTTGAGGACAAAGCCCTGTTCCTGTTCTTTTGCTTCCTCACTCTCTGCCATCATCGGGAAGAGGTCTTCTTTATATTTCTGCCAATGTCCCGATGTTTTAAATAAATCTACCCGACCCAGGTGAGGGGTGACAACTGGTAAATAACCACGTTTAACTTGTTCCTGCTTGAGAAAATCCTCTAACAGACTCCGTAATAAGGTACCTTTGGGTGTCCATAAAGGTAAACCAGGACCGACTAAATCGGAAAATATAAATAATCCCAGTTCTTTACCTAGTTTACGATGGTCACGACGTTGAGCTTCTTCTTTGCGTCGCTGATATTCTGCTAACTGTTCGGGGGATTCCCATGCAGTTCCATAGATACGTTGCAACTGTGCTTTAGTTTCATCCCCACGCCAATATGCACCCGCAAGACTTTCTAGTGCGATCGCTTTTGGGTTCAAATCTCCAGTGTTTTCAACGTGGGGGCCTGCACATAAATCCCACCATTGGTCGCCCAAGTGGTAAATTGTAATGGGTTCTGTTTTAATATCCCCTAAAATTTCTAGCTTGTAGGGTTCTTTAATTGCCTGAATTCGTTTTTCGGCTTCTTCACGGCTTACTTCTTCGCGAATAACTGGCAATTTGCGATTAATAATCTTCACCATCTCCTTATAGATGGCTTTCAAATCCTTATCGGTAAACGGTTCAGGGCTATCAAAGTCGTAATAGAAACCATTTTCAATCCAAGGCCCAATTGTCACTTGCGCCTTGGGAAACAGCTTTTGTACAGCCATCGCCATTACATGGGATGTGGTGTGGCGAATTTTCTTTAAATTTTCCGATTCGCTGGTACGTGGTAAATACATTTTTTCGACTTTTTCAACAATTTCGGCTGGTTCTGACTGTTGGGGAGGTGAATTTGGCGACATCGGCTGTTTAACCTTAGACGAAGCTATAAAAATATTGGGCAAGAGTTTTAAAGTCAGGGATGAGGATATGCTTTGTACAGCTAGTACACAATGGTGGAAATACAGCAACTATAGCCTGCGGGTAGACACGAAGTGGCTTCCAAAGGTAGCCGCTCTGCGTCTATAAAAATGGCAGAAAAGTATATAAAATCTTTTTTCTGTTGCCTTCTTACAAAGTTAGACAAAGAGCAGCCCCGTTAAGGGGACTGCGGGGACGGAAACCGACACCGTCTACTTTGCGCTTTTTAATTTTTACTTGTTGTACTAGTTAGATTTGAGAGCATTCTCATCCGTGAATTCTTACTTATATTAATTTATCTGTTCCGATAGCGCGGATAATTCCTTCAATAATAGCAATGGCGAAGCTTGTTAACGAAGCTGACGAGTAGTTCTACAACAATGTTCACGGATAGTCAGGTGACTGAGGGACTTGGCAAATAAAAAAGACCAATTCTCAAAAAAGAAAAACAGATGAGGACGTGGTGACGCGGGGATTGATGTGTCGTCACAATTTGAGAGCAATATTTGAGAGCAACAGTACAAGGAACTTAATTGCCATCTTCAATATCCCCCAATCTCAAAGATTTTATTTTGGTCGCGAAAAATTAAAGATTTTGTCAAATGAGCCTATCTTCGCCCACAAACAGGAGATAAATAAAGATAGGTACATCTATCCTTTGATACTTTCCAAATTTTACCTATGACCTATTGCCTACGAATTGCCGATATGGCAGAAAGCGAACGCCCACGAGAGCGTTTGTTGTCAAATGGCCCCAAAGTATTATCCACAGCAGAATTAATCGCGATTTTGTTAGGGACAGGTCAAGGTGCGGGAAAACTATCGGCAGTAGGTTTGGGGCAATATATCTTACGGGAATTAGGAAAAAACGATCGCGATCCTTTAGCGGTATTGCGGGATGTGACTCCGGCAGAATTAATGCATATTCAGGGAATTGGACCAGCTAAAGCCACAAGTATTCTAGCAGCAGTTGAGTTGGGAAAAAGAACTTTTCAAGCAAATCCGAGCGATCGCACACCGATTGATAGCCCTGCTGCTGCCGCCGCTGTTCTCAGTCAAGATTTAATGTGGCAGTTACAGGAAAGGTTCGCAATTATACTTTTGGATGTCAAAAATAAAATGCTGGCTCGGCAAATCATTACTATTGGCACAGCAACGGAAACCCTGGCTCCACCAAGGGAAATTTTCCGAGAAGCCCTCAGACAAGGGGCAACCAGGTTAATTGTGGCGCATAACCATCCCTCTGGGAATGTCGAGCCTAGTCGTGAAGATATTGAATTAACTCGGCAGTTATTGGGAGGAGCACAATTTTTAGGGATTCCTCTCCTTGATCACATTATTTTAGGTAATGGTAGTTACCAAAGTTTACGTGAAATTACTAGCTTATGGGATGAATGTCCCCAGGGAGATTAAGAGAATTTGTAATTGAGCACTCTTGATTTTTATGTAAAAACCTTCCTTAAGCTATTTTCTAATTCTGTATCGGAACCTCCTTTAAAAAACCAAAGGGTTGTTTCCCAGCAAAAGAAAGATACGCCATCATAATTATAGTTTTGGACTATTTCAATTTCTTTTTGTAAATTTTTAATTGATTTTGGTGATAAAAATGGTCCTGTATATAAACCAATAGCAATTGGTACTTTCTTACGGATATTTAACAGTTCACTCTTATTAAGTTCATGTTTAATTGCGGTTAAATCCTCACGATAAATCTGTACTATTACTTCATCTAATAAACCTCTATCTACCCATTTTCCCCAATCTTGTAGATATTTATTATAGGCAAAGTTCAGTGAATTAGGAGACAAAGAAATGATAACATCATGATTTTCTTCTCTGACAGCTTTGCTAATTTTCGCCATTAATTGTGTTAATTTTCCCGCCCTCCAAGCCATCCATTCTGGGTTTTTCGGGTTTTGTGGGGGTGAATTCCCATTATGCTCTTGGCGGTATAGTTTCCGAGTATAGGCATCGTAACCAAATTCTACAGGTAAAGCAAAATGATCATCAAGTTGAATCCCATCGACTGGGTAACGTTTGACAACATCTACGATTAAATCGGTGATAAATTTTTGTACTTCTGGATGGCAAGGGTTTAACCATGACATCCCATCCGAGGAAACGGTTTCGCCGCGTTGATTGGCTGTTAACCAATTAGGGTGTCGTTTAACTATGGAATGGTTTTTGGGAATTAACAAACCATATTCAAACCAAGGAATTATTCGTAATTTTTGGCGATGTGCTTGTTCAACTAATCCTGAAAGTGCATCCTGAAACGGGAATAACGGCAAGGAAGTCATGTAATCTTGAGAGTAGCCACTTGCTGATTTGGCAACGGGGCTAGGATGGAGAGTATATCCACGATTCCACACCGCCGGATAAATTGTGTTCAAGCGACGTTTGGCGATATTGGCTATGACTTCATCGAGGCGACTGGTGTAGTAACTCAATGCGGCTCCGTAATTTGTCATCCAAACGCCACGTATCTCGTTATTTGCAATTTGACTTTGATTGATGGTAGGCGCTTGCCAAAATAAAGTGACTAACAACAGAGATACTAGTGCTAGTGACAACCAACGTTTTTGTGATTGCGATCGCCATAAGAACAGTTTAATATCTTTGATGTATCGTCCTACCATTAGTGTTTCTTTTCATGTTGAGGTTTAATGTCTACAATTTGCTGGAGATAGCATCCCCTAGATACATTAAACTACCGCAGTTAAAAAGGACTTTTCTGAAACAAAAAGCTCAATTTTGCCAATTATTTCAATAATTTGTAGCTGCGAATATCTGGTGCTGATGCAACCAATCCATCAAGTTGTGAAACTGCATCCAAAAAATGGGGTGTATTCAAATGTAAATTCCATACGGCTTCTGATTCCCATGCTTCTACAAATGTGAAATCAGTTGCATCAGATTGATTTTGTAAAAGTTCATATTTAATACATCCAGCTTCTTGTCGAGTTGCTTCCACAAGATTTAATGCCAATGCTTTAAATTCTTCAATTTTGTTTGGTAATGTAATCACACGAGCAACAACATGAATAGTCATATGACAATAAGGAAAAAGAAAAAGGGTAATTATTTGTAAATATCAACTCAGTATTCAACAGCAATTAAATTCCTGCTTTTTTGGCGGCGACAAGATAGCGAAAAATATATTCTGCGACTTCGATGTAGTGAAATGCTGTTTTGGGTGAGTTTGCCCAAACTGTGATGCCATGATTACGGATGAGTAATGCGGGAACTTGGGTTGATTGATGTTGAGATTTCTGACTGTGGAAATAATTTCTAATATCTTCGGCTATTTGGGGAACATGAGCATGATTTGTAAATAAAGGCATCGTACAATTAGGATTTTCTTCCCAAATTCCCAATCCTTTGAGCATTTCTAAAGGTGGTAAAGGTAATTCATCACCAACAACAAAATTTGAGACTAAATTTGCTTCAACTGAGTGAACATGATAGCAAGCATTAGCTTCGGGGAAAAGTTCGTAAATTGCTTGGTGAATTGAGGTTTCGGCTGATGGTTTAGCGGATAGTTGTAATTCGGGCGTAACTGCAAGCACTGTGCCATCTGGATATATACGTACAAAATCTTCTGATTTTAGTTCTCCTTTTGACTTGCCACTGGCAGTAATCCAGAAACTACCATCATTTAATTTCGCGGAAAGATTACCTGCTGTTCCTAGCATCCAGCCCTGTTTATAGAAGTGGCTAGCAGCTTGGCAGAGTTCTAATCGAGGGTCACAATCTATACTAAGATTGTCAAGTAATTGTTGCTGACTCATTTTTCGACAACTTTAGAGTTGGGGTTTTTTGGTTTGAAGGTTTTAGATTTTTAGATTTTTAAATTTTAGATTTGAGCGCATGGAGCACATCAAAAAAATCATTCCAAGCAATATAGTCTTTGTTGCGATCGCTCAGATATTGAGCTAATCTGTCTCTAGCAAAAACTAGTGGTGTGGAAAGCGCCATATTCAAATCCGTGACGGAATCACCAATAGCAATTTTCACATCTGCGGGGTACATTTCCATCACTTTGACTTTATCTACTAATTCTGTCTCTCCTTCGTAGGGTGATATGACTTGAAAATTGGTGTTGCTTGTATCTATATCGATTGCATGAATTGCTTTGACTCTCTGCACTAAATCCCCCATCACTGCTTCTACCATTTCCCGCAACCCACCAGAAACAACCACAAACGGTATATCCTGAGAATCGAGAAAATCCAGTAATTCTGGAAATCCTTCTCGGATTGGTTGATTGCGAGTAAATTCGATAATTTCTGACAACCGCGAAGATGGAATTGATTCTAATATTCGCCGCACACCTTCCCGTAAAGTAATTTTGAGAGCATACATTTGGGGGATTAAATCTGCTGCTAATTCTGGTGCAAACTCTTTCAAAACAGCTACAAATGTTTCTTGGGCAGTAATCGTCCCATCAAAATCACAGAAAACAATTCTTCGCATCCCCCTTATCTCCCTAGTAATCTACAGAAGCAACTTTGCGGGATATAAATCTTCGCGTTACCACGTCTCCATATCTCCGAGTCAATCTCAAACCATCAGTTTTAGCTTGGGAACCATTAGTTTTGAACGCGAATTTCCGTCCCTGTATATTCTGGAACCCAGCCATCAGTACCAATAAAATAGCGTACTGCTTTGATGCGTTTGCCAGGTGTGAGATAAAACCAATGCTCCGTACCTGCGGGAACGTTAATATATTCTTGAGGTTGAACAGTCAGTTCAACTTGGCTACCATCTGGACGCACAAATCCGAAAATCCCCTCACCAGCAACTATATAACGTACTTCATCATCTGCGTGGGTATGAACTTTCTCAAATTTTGCCAGCATCATATCAAGGTTGGGAATTTCTGGATGCAAGACGATTAAATCGCGGGAAGTATAGCCAGCCGATTGTTTCAATTGTTCAAAATAATTATCTAATCCTTGTAATACTGTGTCTTTTTCGGTATCAGTGAGGCTATCTTGGGCAAGTAACTCCTGTAACTCTTGATTATCACCTACAGACCAGTAGTTGAGGGTGATATGAAGTGGCGCAAGTTCCCGCACAATCTCTTCTAAGTCAGTGTAGGTGCTGCCATTTTCCATTTTGAGAATTGCCATAATTTACCTCCTTGGTTATTGTTTGTTTGGTTAACCAACCGTTAAGTAGAGTGATTTTTGCTGAATCACTTGCTTATTCTATCGTTGGTACGCACTTGATAGGGAATGTCATTTTAACGCACCCTGAAAAGTCGTGAATTATTTTATCGATAGCTGTAATACTGTGGTTTATACCTAATTATTCTCATTAAATACGTATATGTACTGAACAACTATAGTCTTTAAAGTAATTTTTATTATCAAAATAGACAAATAAATTCACTTGAAATTTACCACAATATACTACTAAGCAAATTAGATTAGTTGTTGATAAGAAACACGTAATTAAAAATAGCCAGGACAACTAAAAGATGCTACTCCATATTAAAAGAAAGTTATTTATTGGTGCTTCATTAGCTACAACTATAAGTGCGATCGCCTCATCTCCGGCTTTTGCTACCAGCCTTGCCAGACCCACTGATATACAATTCTTTACCAACGAAACTCAACACCAATCTACTGATACGCCAAATATCGGTACTTGGACTTTTGATCCGACAAAATCTGCGGAATATGATAATTCGGGTATTGGTGGTGTCAACCGACAAAAATTGAATGACATCACATCAGGTAATATTAATAAAGCTATTTCTGCATTAACAGATAACAGTAGTGCTACCAACGTTGAGCTATTCACAAAAGGCGAAACAATAGTAGACCATGTAGGCTTTACTGCTAAATTGGGAAAAAACACAGTTAGAGTAGAAAGTGTCACCCAAGCAGATTGGGCTGATGGGAAATTAGCAAATTCATGGTTAACAGGTTTTCGTAATACTTATGGTACTTTGATGTCGAGTATCCCCACAACTCCTGGTTCTACAATGTTACAGGACTTTGATAGCAACTATGGGGCGATTATCAATCATCTTCGTACTACTGGATTCAATACATCAGGTGACCCAAATATTGGGGATGTAACATTCGATCAAAAAACCAATAAGTTACAAGTTGACTTAGTGGGACACTTAGATATGGCAGGGAAATATGTAGATACTAGAAAAACAGTTGCAGATACGCGGAAAACAATTGCAGATCCCAGACAAACAATTATAGATACGCGACAAACAATTACAGATATCCAGAAAACAATTATAGATACGCGACAAACAATTACAGATACCAGGAAAACAATTAGCCAAGGGGGTAAGACTATTTCCAATCCAACTTACAACCAGCAGATTCCCAACCCCAATTTTGGCAAAAACAATTTTCCCAACCCGACTTACAACCAACAAATTCCCAATCCAACCTACAACCAGCAGATTCCCAACCCCAATTTTGGTAAAAATAATTTCCCAAATCCAACATTAGGTCAGCAAATTGCTAACCCTAATTATCTCATTGGGAAATCATCGGATATCGCTCGCAACTCAACCGGAAATACAATTTTTGACGCAATGCTGTTCAGCTTGGCAAAAACGGCAGCCATGACAAATGCACGATTCCAAATCAGTGAAATTGCCAAGATTACCTTTAATGGCGAGATAGACTATGCATTTAGCTTTTCCGCCACTGATTCAGGTGCAATCGCGGGCGATCGCAGTAGTAGTGACACAACATCTCATACAGGTATATACTCTTGGAATAAGACTGTGAAAGATGTGCCTGAACCTTCTACTGTAATTGGTTTCATCGTCTTGGGCGGTATCGCGACAATTCAACGCCAACAAAAGATGAAGAAAGCATAATTCGCCTCTGATTAAATCATAATACTTAGCTGTTTTATTTAGTTGCTTATTGAGCCTTTATTGAGCCTGTCCATACAGGCTTTTTTTATTTTTTGTACTTTATTTAATCCACTTTGCCTATTTTTTGCCAGACCCCGTTGGGGTTAAATACTAATCTCGTTGAAATATTACCGATAAATTATTTGCAGGCATTTGCACAGTTTTGAGTAAGTTTAATTTTTGTGCTTTGGCTGCGGCGATAACATCATCTAAGTTGCGTACTCCCCATTCTGGATTTTGGGATTTTAATGATGCATCAAAGGCCTCGTTACTGGGTGCGGTGTGCTTACCATCCAACTTGTAAGGGCCATACATATATAGAATACCGCCACTAGGTAAAATTCTTCCTGCACCTGCCATGAGTCCCAAACAAGCAGCCCAGGGAGAAATGTGAATCATATTAATATTAGCGATCGCACAAATTGAAAGTTCTTGCAAGTCCATTGATTCGACATTCCACACAGGTAAACTCGCATCAAGCTCAATCGGTGGATAAAGATTGTCGGATGCTACTTCCTGCGACCATGCAGTAATACTATCACGGGCGATCGGGTTTGGGTCTGAAGGTAACCACTTGCGAGGTTTTAATAGCGGCGCAAAGTATGTTGCGTGTTCTCCTGTGCCACTGGCAATTTCTAAAATGGTGCCGCTTGCAGGTAGTATTTGCAAAAGTACTTCTAATATGTATTCCCGGTTACGTTGGGTGGCTGGCGCAAATTGCTTATTGGTCATTTGTTAATTTGATTTGGAAATTACTAACTATCGAACTCTGGAACTATCTTAACTATTCTTGTCACTTTACATTAGTCTTACTTCGTTTGAATGATTCTTCATATTGTTCTGTAATCACAAGCCTCGTAATATAAACTGATTGCAAAGTCTAGACTAGTAGCTTGGATAAATAAAGTTTGCTTAATATGTTCCACTGATTACTTCGTGCTTTCTATACACAAAAATCAAAATCATCAACCAAATAGCCAGTAGATTTGCTCTTTTTTATGAAAAAAGAATAGCAATACAATTCATTTTTGATTTGAGAAAATCAAAATTTAAAAAACAGTATTTATTCTGGTGTTAAAAGCCAGTAGTACAAAGCAGAATGAGGTTATTGAAGGCAAAACAATCAACGAGAAATCAACGAGAAGGATTTAGAAAATGTTATTAGCAAAAAAAGCTTTATCTCTTGCTCTTATATCAACTGCTGCAACTGCGATCGCATCGGTAAGTTACACTGGTTCTGCACAGGCTCTGAGTATGACCTATAATTCGGGTACTTATCGCGATGCAAGTATTAAAAATGAAGGTGCTTTCTCTACAGAAGTAAATAAAACAGGTTACGAAACCTTCGATTTCAACAATGGTGCAGTACCTGGAAACGACAAAGTCAAATATTCATTTTCCAATGGTAGCTATTCAACAACTGCATATTCTGGACAAACAGGTATATATTCAGATATGTGGGCACCTGCTGGTGTTAAGGCTGAGGTTAATGATTCCAAATATTTAGCTGTTTTTCAGGGTAACAATACAATCATTGAAGCTTTAGGTGGTAAAGTTTTCAACTACTTCGGTTTTGATGCGGGTGCTTTAAGTGGTGGTAATACAATCGAGTTCTTTAAAGCAGGTACTTTAGTCAAACAGCTGACTTATGAGATGATGAATTCTCTGGCAACTGTTTCCGCGACGCAACATGGTGGGCAGAAAAATGCTTTCTTTGAGATATTCTCAACCAGTGAATTAGATAACTTCGATAAAATCGTCCTTTCTCAAGTTGGTGGTGGTGGTTTTGAAACTGATAACCACACATTCCGTGTTGGTAAAGGTGCTTATAGCATTCCTGAACCAGGTGTAGTCTTCGGTTTAGCTACTGTTAGTGGTATGTTTCTCCGTAGTCGCAAAAAGCAAAAGACTGCATAATTTTGCCGGATAGTCAGAAAATACTTCCCTTCAAAGCCGAGCAAATTAGAAATTGGGTTTGAAGATAGTTGAATCGCCTCAAATAACTTGTTACATACATACATACATACATACATCAAGAATACAGGGTTGGACAAAAATCCAACCCTTTTTAATTTGCGTTTTGGGTCTTGATAGTGGTAGTAACAAAACATCTCCATAATCACAAAATTTTCCCAGGAAAGCGATCGGCAAAATGGATTTATTGTTTTAGGCTGCAATCTCTTGACAAAAGTGTAATTATCTAAATCTACCCTAGATTACAATGCAGCATAATCGAAACTATAACTGTTGTAATTGATTACTTACCGATACGAATTCCACTGAGAGAACCAAGCACTCCGAACACCTTAAGCACCCACAAAACGACGGCGATGACAACTGCAATGTTCAGGATTTGCTTGATTTTCCTATCCATGGGAATGTAGTTGTTCACGAGCCACAACAGAACCCCAACCACGATGAGAACTATCACAAATTGGACTAGATCCATGACGAACCTCCTTGTCTACGATCTAAAATGATTTTCAGGGCTTCTAAACCCATCTCCTCGATACAGTTGCCACTAATGTCAGTCACCTAGACAGGGCTAGTTCAAATAAGTAGTTAAACAAAATTAATTACACAATAGTAAGGCATGAAACCCTTGTCCAGACTAGATACTGGTGTATAAATAATTCTGCGCGATTACTTACCAACGACTGCATTAATTTCATACTAAATCAATTACCCCAAAAAGAATTCCAATGTAACGAGATGGAGATGATGTAGATAATAATTATGAACATTTAACTAAGTAGCTATTTGGGGTTTTTCTGTACCAAATTTCCACAGCAAGATGACACCCAAGCCGAACAGATTGACTAGGAAAACTACTAACCCCCCGAAAAATGGAATTAGTGCCAAAACTGTCAGGATTGCCAAACCCACCAAGAAGTGCTGCTGTAAAGACTTTTGGCGTAGCCTCTCGGAACGAGAATCATCATTACTGACTAGGCGTTGACCAACAAAAAGTGCTACACCTAATGACCCTACCAGAGAAGTAATGATCGCAGTCAGGGTTAATAGTGGAATCAGGGGGATACCAATGAGTGTAATTGCCAGAAACACGCTGACAAAGACAAAGGAGATGATTGCCCCCATTCCCCATAGAGCAGTCAAACTGGGGTGCTGATGCAATTTTGTCGCCAAATTCTGCAGGAACTGTGGGTTGGTATGCAAAATAATCAGTCCGAGAATAGCTGCGACTACGGCAGCACTAATTCTAAAAATGGCACTGAAGAAATAATGAGCGAAGAAGCTACTTTTGCCCCGATTGGAACCATACATCATGCCACGTCGATCGCTAAATGTTGCTTTCTCGCCACCAATAGTTGCACCTGGTTCCTGTAGGATTTTGCCGCCAAAGGAATAAGCATCAGCTTCTACCCGCGCTCCTTGTTTCAGGATGACATCTCCGCCAAAAGCGATCGCAGTATCCAAAACTCTAGCATTAGGGGATACGGTAACACTCCCACCAAAAGCCAGAGCATTTTCGACAACTTGATTTTCTGGTACGGTTACGCTTCCACCAAAGCGGATGAGGTTGGTATTGTTGATATTGATATCAGTCTGCGCCAGGGCATTGCCTGCAAATATTAAGCAAATTGTAGTTATAAAAGCCAAAATTAGTTGTTGCCATTTCATAGATTTTATCCTCGTGAATGACAGAAATATCAACTATCTCTCACGATATTGAAAAAATATGAGGAGACTGTGAGGAAGGCATGATATTACATTCGGCTGAATCTTATCATTAAGAGTGACACGGAGATTTAGAGACGCGGGGACGCGGAGAAATTTTAATTGTAAGCGCCCAAGGGGCACGATTGCACGCTCCCGCAACGGATGAAAGAAACACAAAAATCAAATAAAAGTGATTAGGCAAACATGATATGAAGGATTCAAATTGGTATAACTTTGTCAACTTAGTGGAAATGTTGTTCGCGGGCTTGGAATGCAGCGATCGCGGTATGCAAGGTAAGATAAATGTGTTCAGAACCAATTTTTTCTAAAAGATGCGATCGCTTGAGTTGTTTGTAGAGGTCTTGTTTGACACGTGTCATGGCAAAGGTGATGCCTCTAGCGGTTAATTCGCTATGAAATTCTGTTAATGTGTCGATCGCAGTAATATCTACTTCGGCAATTGCTTCTGTATTTAGTACAAACCACTCTACGGGTGTTGTTTCTGACTCAATTGCTGCCAATGCCCGACGTTTGAAGTTCTCCACATTGGCAAAGCAAAGGGGGGCATCATACCGATAAATTAGCAATCCGGGGAAAGTTTTGCCTCCTTCCCAGTCTTCAATGTCGTGTAACCCTGGTAAACCAGGCACTTCTCCTAAAACTGCATCGTGGGGTCGTGCGACTCTGGCAAATAAATCAATGACAGATAAACCCACTGCAATGCCAACACCAACTAAAATATCTGTGAATAAAACTCCCACCGTTGTCATCAGAGCCACGAATAACTCGCTGCGTCGAAATCGTGCCAATCGGAGAAATTCAGGTATCTCAATCAGTTTGGTAGCTGCATAGATGACTATTGCCCCCAAAGCCGCTTTGGGAAATTGTGCCAGCAAAGGACGCAAAAATAACAATACCAAGATAACTACAACTAGGGCAACCAGAGAAAACACCTGACTCTTGCTTCCTAATGAATCTGCGATCGCAGTACGGCTTCCGCTACTACTAACTGGAAATCCCTGCATCAATCCGTTTCCCAGGTTTGAAGTTCCTAGCGCCAACAATTCTTGGTTAGAATCAATTTTGTAGTGATTGCGGGTAGCAAACGCTCTGGCTGTTAAGACATTATCGGAATAGCCAACAATCGCAATTCCCAAGGCTGAGGCGAGGAGTGTTGATATTTCTTGAGTGGATAATTGAGGTAAAGTCAAATGCGGTAAGCCAGCCGGAATTTCTCCAACTACCGCTACTCCCTGACGCTCCAGATGGAATAAGGCTACACTAGCCGTTGCTAGTAGCACTGCTAGTAAAGGAGCAGGGGCATTGGGAAAGCGACGCTGAACGATAAATAAGAACGCTAAGACCATAAGTCCTAAAATTAGGGTTGGCTGATGAATTTGCTCCAATTTCCCGAAGAATTCAACCACTTCCCCAAAAACAGTATTTGCTTCCAGACTAATGCCGCTAATTTTACCCAGTTGTCCCGTAATCATAATGACAGCAACCCCTGCCATATAACCAACTAAAATTGGTTTGGAAAGTAAATCTGCGAGAAAGCCCAATTTGGTAAAGTAACCAATAATACATACAATGCCAACCAGTAAAGCCAGCAAAGAAGCGAGACTGGCATAATTGCCACCATTAACTGCAACTAAAGGAGCAATCGCAGCTGCTGTCATTACTGCCGTCGTTGATTCTGGCCCTACTGAGAGTTGAGGTGATGATCCCAACAGGGTATAGATAATCATTGGTGGGAGAATTGCCCACAACCCCACTACAGGTTGTACTCCTGCCAACTCCCCATAAGCCATGCACTGGGGTATTAAATAAGCTGCTACGGTTACACCCGCCAGCACATCTCCACACAACCATGCTCGCTGGTAAGAGAGCAACTGCTTCAATCCCGGTATGCGTAGCAAAGTGACTTGATACTTTTTCAACATGGCGATCGCAGATAGAACTGGGATTTAGTTTCATCAGTTCCTTATTTAAATACTATTATGAAAGTCTGCTCCTGAATTTCCTAGTGCGATCGTATATTTTCCCAATTTCTGATGATTAATTGCTGGTAATTGAGAAAAAACTAGCTAAACTGGCTTCGCTAAAACAGCATCTCCCTCAATTTTAACAGCGTAAGTTGCCAAAGGTTTTGTGGCTGGCCCCTCTAACACTTTGCCATCTCCTGCAAATGCCGATTGATGACAGGGACACAAAAATTTATTTTCTGTTGCCCTCCAATCAACTTTACAACCTTTATGAGTACAGGTAGGATTGACTGCAACTATATTCTTGGCTTTTGATGTACCCACAACCAAAACTGCACCTACAGGTGAGTTTTCATTAAGTAACTGACCATCTTTATCCAATTCGGCTACTGTACCAATATTTTGCCAATCTTTAGATATGGTCGTTGTAGATTTTTCTGGACTGCAAGCTGCGATCGCGAGTGGTAAAGAAGAGGCTATGCCACCAATCCCAAATAAAGTGATAAAATCACGCCGGTTCATAAAACGTTAAATCTCTCTAATTTGAACTAAATCTTTAAGCCTAAATGGCGTTATCTGATTGCAGGATTTTGTAAATTAAGGATGTCTGCAATCCCAAACAAATGCTTCATTGTAGGTACTCAACAACGAAAAATAAAAACCTCCTAAAATAGAAGTTGCGATCGCACAACGCCAAATTTTGTTATGCCTGAGTTGTAGCTATATTATTCTATCTAGTAGTCAACCATAGCAAATTTGCGGGAATAAAAATCTCCAACTTCCCGTCTCTGCAAGTTTTCAATTCAATTCCAACCCGTTAATTTTCGCTTGGCTAACTACTAGTTGCTTTTTCCCTGTTTTTCAGTTGAACTAAGTTTTGTTTGCTCAGGGGATTGGTAGAACTATTTGCTAGAAATATATTGAGCAATGATTTCTCAATAACTTGTTGCCTTTCCCCTGGCTCTCTAACCTATTCCCACTCAATAGTTCCAGGTGGTTTTGAGGTAATATCTAACACTACACGATTGACTCCCTTAACCTCGTTGACTATACGATTGGAAATCATTTCCAATACATCATAGGGAACCCTAGCCCAGTCTGCTGTCATGCCATCTTCGCTGGTGACAATTCGCAATACGATGGGATAGGCATAAGTTCTCTGGTCACCCATTACACCCACACTTTTAATCGGCAGCAATACCGCAAAAGCCTGCCAGTAATCATGATACAAACCGTTTTGGTTAATTTCTTGCCGGACAATTAAATCAGCGTCACGTAAAATATTTAACTTTTCGGCGGTGACTTCCCCCAAGATACGAATCGCTAAACCGGGACCAGGGAATGGATGGCGGTTAACGATTTCTTCTGGTAGCCCGATATTACGTCCAACTTTGCGAACTTCGTCTTTGAATAGTTTTCGCAGGGGTTCTACGAGTTTAAACCGTAGGTCTTTGGGTAATCCGCCAACGTTGTGGTGACTTTTAATTTTTACCGCTACCCGTTCGCCCGTTTTGGGATCGACGTTCGTGTCAGCAGACTCAATTACGTCGGGGTATAGAGTTCCCTGTGCTAAATAATCAAAAGGCCCTAACCGTTTTGACTCTTCCTCAAATACCCTAATAAATTCGTGCCCGATAATACGACGTTTTTCTTCAGGGTCACTAACACCAGTCAGGGCATTTAAAAAGCGATCGCGTGCATTTACATACTCTACGGGAATATGAAACTCTTCTTTGAACAACTTCATTAAGCGTTCTGGCTCCAACTTCCGCATAAAGCCTTGATCGATGAACATGCAGGTGAGTTGGTCGCCAATAGCTTTGTGTAATAAAAATGCTAATGTCGAGGAATCAACTCCTCCAGATAGGGCTAATAAAACCCGCTTTTTACCAACGCGAGCACGTATTTCTCGGACTGCTTCTTCCACGAAAGCTTCGGTTGTCCAGGTTGGTTCGCAGTCACAAATGTGATAGACAAAATTACGTATTAATGCCAATCCACCGAGAGAATGTACGACTTCAGGGTGGAACTGTACACCATATAATTTTTGCTCATGACTGGCGATCGCAGCACAAGGTGTATTCTCTGTATGTGCTAACAACTCAAATCCTGAAGGCATTTTTTGTACTGAGTCCCCGTGGCTCATCCACATTGTTGTGCCGTCTTCAACGTTGGTCAGTAAATCTGTTGGATCATCGATATACAGTGACGCTTTACCGTATTCTCCACGGGTTGCACGGGACACTTCCCCACCTAGTTGCTGCACCATTAGTTGCATCCCGTAGCATACGCCCATTATGGGTATTCCCAATTCCCAAATTTCTGGATCGCATTTAGGTGCATTGTCATCGTAAACTGAACTGGGGCCACCCGAAAGAATAATTCCTTTGGGATTTAGTTGACGAAGTTGTTCGGCTGTGGTGCGATAAGAAAGGACTTCTGAATATACATGTGTCTCGCGAATGCGACGAGCGATTAGTTCTGAATACTGCGAACCGAAATCAAGGATAACAATTATTTGACGATTAACAAGCCTTATAGACTGAGAAGTCTGATGTGCTTCTTCTGTTGGTAGAGTCACCACTGTATTCATGACGGGGGGAGTGTGTGTAAATTTAACGCGGTCAACGTTGCCCTATGCTTCATATTAATACCATCTTTCATACGTATGGGCATTTAACGTATGGTCAACTCCTCACAAATGCAGATTAACTACGTTTGTCTCAGTTTGCCTCACCAAAAAATGGAATATTCGGGAAAGTATAGATGGTATTAGATAAAAAAAAGTAGCCAAGAGCGGTTACTGAAATAGATATTTATTGGGATTATTTATGATTATTCATAATAAGTTAACATAAATTTGTGTTTGGCGAACAACTAGTTAGTCTTTTTACAATATCTTGATATCCTCTGGGAATTTCATAGTTAATATAAAAACTTATTAAATGTGAAATTACTGACAAATTGATTATTGTTATAGCCTTATCAAACTCTTGTATATCAAGCTTTGGAATGGATTAGAAGCTATCAACGCAAATTTTTATTATCATAATCTAGGTATTTGATTTAACTGGAAAATCACTGGGAATTAAGTTTAACAAGCGATCGCCTTCATCACGATATTTGGGATGCGATATATTGCGTGTGGAGTACAAGTTTTCCCTGAAATATCAAAATTAAACTGTGTATTTTAATACTTGTATTTTTCTAGTAAACCATTGTTCTCATTTACCTGGCGCAATTGTCTCTGCGGGGAAGCTTTTACATTTATCTCATCTTTGAGAGGATGTTAATTCATCGAAAATATCACTTTTTTAAATCTCACTTCTATGTGATGAGAATGTGATTTATGTAACTTTTAATCAGAGATAATTTTCTTATGCTTGGTAAGTTAAGTTAGTTACATACCTAAATTAGATAACCGGACTTGCATTATATCCCAAGATAAATTTTGTTCCAGATAACGAGGTGCGTCTGGATTATAGGGGCTTGCAACTATATCAATACTGAGGACTTTAGCGTCATCAGGTAAAACTGGAACATCGGGATCAAAGTTAGTTGGACGTACTAAAGAACTAGAGAAGCCTTTAAATATTGCAATTTGATCTTCTTCGTCGTTAATTTCTACTGTGACGAGTAAAACCTGCTGAGGATGTTTGATTGTGTACTGTTCAAGCCGTTTACCAATCATAAAAATTTGGGAGTGCTGAGTATTGAGTGGGAGCAGGAGAGAGAATAAAGAGGGAAGGGAAGAAAAGACGACATTGCTAAATCGGGAAATTATGTATCTGTAATTCTTCTTTGCGTCTCCCTGTATCCCCATCTCCGCCTCTATTCACTAATTATTTTATTGTTCTATTGCTGTACGCCCTTGTTTGCCGAGTTTAAAGATGACAAAGTAACCCAAGAATATAACGTAAAGAATTAAACCTAAAATTCCCAATATTCCCAGAAAAGCAGCTGTGGTATTTTGGTGGAAAATATTCTTGAAAGCTAGGGGCGCTTCAAACCACACTTGGCAATAATTTGATTTGAGGTTAATCGCGGAGAAAGCACAACCGACAAATGGAATCGATGCGATCGCACTTAATGCACAATAAAATGTAGTGGCCCATCGCCAAGAGTTCAAAACTAACTTCATCAGGCTATTGGGTTGATATTCAATTTCATCGTTTAAGTCTACCCAAAACCATAGTGAGAGGGGTATGAGTATCCGTGCCATCAAGCCCGAAATAAAGCTAACTTGGTATTGGGCGATCGCTAAGTAGAGAGTGATAGCGAACAAACTTGCCACTCGCCAGTAAATAGCCAACAAGTGCTGCATTGTTTGATTTTTTTGCAAAAATGCCCCTATAAATAAACCTAAAGGTATGACTAGGGTAAACAATATTGCTAGTCGAAAATCAAGCCAGACTAGCCAGCGAAACCAAACATCTTTCATAATTACTCAAAAATTTACTCAATTTAAGTATTAACACCATAACAATTTAACTTCATCATCAAGACTTGCCAGTTTTTTAGTAAAGTATCGCCCAAAATTCTTGATGTTTTGGATATGAGGCTCGCGTCCACTTAAAGACTTATGATTAAGACTGGGGGACAAGCTGAATTTGAACTACTTAGGGCTTGCTGTAGCTAGGATAAACCAGTAAACACAAAGATATAACCAAGATATAAAAAGACAAGCAACTCTAAGATTCAAAGTCTATCCTATACATTTTTCTGGCTCGTTGAGGTTCTGTCAAAACTTTGACTTGATTCAACTACCTCAACTCACATGTATGTTTGCTGATGCGAGGTTGAAGCCCAGGTATAAGATAACTAGTACACAAATCTTAGTTGCTTGCCTGAATGCCTAATGGCAGAATAACTAACGCTAAGACAAAGCGCTAAATATTCTAATCTTCGTAAACTCTGCACTCGACAGCCTCTGGGTTGTCATCGCAATATTGTTCAAGAGAGTTTTTTTGCTTTTGTTGGCGCTGGTGAGAAGCTTCAGCTTGAAGTTCTTCAACAGCATCCCAAGCCGCAGCACATTCAGCAGAGTTTGCGCCTGTAATATCACAAACTGCACGGGCTTGTTCGAGTTCGCTTTGGATTTTGTCTTGAATATCACTCATGATGATTGCCTAAATAATTCTTGATTGTACCAGTATATAAAAAATAGGAAAATTGCCTTTGAGCTTGGTCTAATGGATATATCTAGGGAGTTGCTGCTGAATATGCTTGCTACACTACACTCCACCACAAATATAGTAATTTACGCATCGAAGGTAAATATACCTCAGTTTTTTTAATATTTCTATTAGTTATATTCACCATCAGAATTGCAATATAAAATAGCTTCAAGTGTAGTAATGATCGAGATAGAGGCTCTATCTTTCTAGGAATAGAACGATTCTGAATATAAAATCTCTGGCACCACAAAACCCTAGTATCCTTGCAAGCTAACGAACTGACAAAAATATGGCAGATCAAATGCAGTGGGCAAATGCCCTATCAACCCGTCCTTCATTGGAAGCAGCTATTACTGAAGTGGTCGATCGCGCAACTTCGTTATTGACAAAACCTGCTGATTTGGGACTGGTATTTATTTCGTCTGCTTTTACTAGTGAGTATTCGCGGGTGTTACCCTTATTGACAGAAAAGTTATCGCTACCCGTTTTAGTTGGTTGTTGTGGAGGTGGTGTGATTGGTACGAATTTATACGGCGATACTCAAGAATTGGAATCTGAGCCAGCTTTGAGTTTGACTTTAGCACATTTGCCGGAGATTAAAGTCCAACCTTTTTATGTGGAAGGCGATGATTTACCAGATTTAGATGGCTCTCCCAATGCTTGGGTTAATTTTATCGGAGTTGCACCCAATCCCACACCACAATTCATTCTCTTTTCTGGTTCTTTCTCCGCAGGCGTTAACGATTTATTACAGGGTATTGACTTTGCTTATCCTGGCTCAAAAACGGTCGGAGGACAAGCTTCTGGGGGTGGTTTTGGTAGTAGGATTGCTTTGTTCTGCCATGTTCGCGGAGATTCTAATTTGGAGAATCGCATTTACCGTGATGGTGTGCTGGGACTTGCATTAAGTGGCAAAATTACTTTAGATACGATTGTGGCGCAAGGTTGTAGACCAATTGGTCAACCCTTTCAAGTTACTAAAGGCGATCGCAATATTATTCTCGAACTAAATGAACAAAATCCCCTCATCGTTTTACGTGATTTAATTGCCAGTCTCAGCGATGAAGAACGAGTGTTAGCTCAGAATTGGTTGTTTGTTGGCGTTGCCATGGATGAATTTAAACAGGAATTACAACCAGGGGATTTTTTGATTCGCAGCATTTTAGGAGTCGATCCATCCGCAGGTGCGATCGCAATTGGTGATAAAGTACGTCCGGGACAGCGCTTACAATTCCACATTCGCGACGCACAAACTTCAAAAGAAGACTTGGAATATCTTCTGCAACGCTATCAAAACCAAAATCCCCAAACCAGTTCACCAATTGGTGCATTAATGTTCTCATGCATGGGAAGGGGTGAAGGACTGTATGGGAAATCTAATTTTGACTCACAACTATTCCACCACTATTTTCATAATATTCCCCTGAGTGGATTTTTCTGCGGTGGCGAAATTGGCCCTGTGGGCGGTAGCACTTTTCTCCATGCCTTTACTTCGGTGTTTGGCATCTTCAAAAGTGGTGATGAGTAATCAATCAAGCCCTAATTAGGGCTTGCTGAAAAAGTCAGAAAAAGCAATTCTTTTGGGTTGACTAGTTATTTAAGCCTGGTTAAAGATAAGTTTTTGTCGCCTGTAGCCAGCAAAATAATAAAGTTTAATTATGCCAATCTCTAAAAAAGGTGTATTTTTCAAAAATAGACATAAAAAGGCATAAAAAACCCGTGACAAGTGAGTAGAAAGATTCATAACTAAAAAAGTAATAGCAATTGCTGTTTGAGAGTAGTTTTTCACTTTCCCCCCTAAAACAAGAGTTTGCAGTGTAGGTAAAACTAGGGGTGTAGTTCATATGGTAATGTAAAAAATCATTGTGCAATGCAAACCAAAAGCTCATGAACCGACTGAGTAAAGAAGACTTAGCACAAATGAACCGGGACTACTTCCAATCTCTGGACAAGCAGAAATTGGTGGAAGTTGCGGGAAATCTTCATAAACTAGCAGTCGAGCAACTAGAAAAATTAGAGCAAAATTCGAGCAATAGTTCCTTACCCCCATCATCAGACCAATTCAAAAGTAAGGAAAAATCAGGGTTACACCAAGAAGAACAAACACCGCACTCAGAATCACAAACAGAACCAAAGCAAGAAGATAAGGTTGTTTCCGAATCCAGGGAAAAACCAAAAAGTAAGGGATTCGCTCTAAAAAAGCCGGGAAAACAACCAGGGGCTAAGGGGATATGGCGGACAGCACCCTTAGTGCCAAACCAAACCATATCCCATTACCCAAAAACTTGTGCATCGTGTAACAGTGGATTAGAAATAGACCAACAAGCAAAACCCCACATGGGCTATTACGTATTGGAACTGGAAAAATTAGAGTCTGGAATTGAGGTAAAGTGTACGCTTCATCATTACTATCAGGCGACTTGCACCTGTGGACACCAAACAAAAGAAAAGCCTTTAGTCGGGTATGTTTCGGTAGTTGAAGGAAGAAGCAGAGATTTAAGCTTGCAGGAGTATGGACTTGTCGGTCCGATGCTGGCAACGTTTATTGCTTCTGTTGCAATACGATACCGTATGTCCCGACCGAAAATAAGAGAGTTATTGAACGATTGGGTAGGTGTATCGCTGTCAGTCGGAACAATCGACAGATGTATTCGAGAGGTAGGAATAGCTTGTTCCCCAGTCGTTGAGGAATTAATTGAACAATTGCAATCGTCAGAAATAATCCACCTTGATGAAACACCCTGGTATGAGAAAGGGAAATATCGGTGGTTATTTTAGCTGATTGGGACGCTGTGGTTGCGTGTTTTTATCATCCGCAATTACCAGCAACCAATAATGAGGCTGAACGGGCTTTACGACATGCCGTTATTGCTCGACGTATTAGCTATGGTACTCGCACTACTGAAGGCAGTTTAGCTTACTGCTCTGTTTTGAGTGTCATTGAAACTTGTCGTCTCAGAAAAGTTGATCCTTGGGGTTATATTGCAATGGTTCTTACTCAGGCTCGTAAAGGTATAAAACATCCCCCCATTCCTGTTGCTTCTTAATCCTTTTTTGATGCAGGAGAGTGAAAAACTACTCCCTATAAAGTATTGTAGGTAAGAATATTCCTCTTCAAATTCTCCCCATGGTATTAAAGATGCCAAAACTACCCAACGGTTATCTGATGATAATTTGCCTTCAAAGCTCAGTTCAAAGTTCTCTGGTGAGATTGGATTTTGTCCCTGTTTTCGGTACATAGTTACAAACAGTACATTTTTGTACTGATGGTCGCGGTGATGCAAGGATTTTGGGCTATCCTACCGTATTATCTTGCACTTAAATAGACTTCTTTGGTTAGATAATCTAGAGAACGTAAGTTTTTCTTTCTTCTTCAGCAACCCCTAATTAAATCCCTATTCCATTTGCGGGATTGGACGACTAACTGTAACAAAAATACCGACTGCTAAAAATGCTATGGCACTCAAAAATATTTCTGGAAGAAGTGAAATAGTTGCTAATTGAGGAAATATAGCGGCTAGCAAAGCTCCTGCTAATCCGCTACCAGCAAAATACGTTCCCGTTGCTAAACCTGCGCGCTGACTGGACACTAACGATAGAACCAAAGGAATTGCACCGTTGAGGATTAAACTAAATGTACAAATGATTAAGATCAGCAAAAGTAGTTTTGCACCAAAAAATAACATTAGTAACATTGATATTGAAATTGTACAGCTAGCCCAAACGACTGCTTTACGGTTGCCAATTTTGGTAGCAAATGCACCTGCTGGTAAAGCTGCAAAAGCCAATGCCAGACTCAGGATAAACATCATACCCCCAGCATCATTGGTATTTAGCTCAATTTTGAGGAGTTTTCCAATCACATCCATCAATAACCGAGAACCCCAAGCAATTCCAAAACCCGTTCCTAATAGTAAAAATAGTACTCTTGGTAATTGTTCTGGGAAATGTTGTTTCTCTGTCAATTCTACAATTTCAGGAATAGGTGTTTCTGGTGGATTGACAAATCGCAGTACAAAAGCAGCAGCAAGTAAAACCAATGAACCAAGAGCAAAGGTAAAAACAGCCCCAACACTCAGAATCAAATTAGTACTGATGGGACGAAAAGCGTTAATAATACCTCCCGTTAAAGTCAACCAACTTGCTGCTAATGGTAAATCTACATTCAGAGCATATTTTCCCAATAAAGCGATAGCCGGACTACGAAAAACTGCCATAGCGATCGACCAACCAACTATAACAAACAAGAAAATCCAGCGTATGATGTCGGAAGGCTCGGAAAAACTGACTATTGCAGGTATTAAAATAAACGAAGCTGAAGAGAAAATTACCCCGGCAGAAATAAATGAAAAACGACTAGTCAGCCAACGTTTAGCCTGATCAGAAAGTCCACCCATCAAGGGTTCTATAATCACAGCCAGGGCATTTTCAATAATTAATAACCCAATTGCAAAACCCTTCGGAAAGCCAATGCTGACTAATAGCTGGGGAATATACAAGTTATAAATCAGCCAACACAGAGTAATTGCCCCCTGCATTCCGGCTAATCCCCCCACTTGTAGCCACATGACCCCGCTAGGATTAGTTTCCGTCGTTTTTACCATTCGTCAAACCTAAAGATTCCAATTCTTTTCATTTACTTATACATGGAGAGTAGGGAAAAATATTCAAGCCTTAAAAAATGTATACCCCATTCCCAAAAATGGCACTTTTTGCGATCGCATAACGTCCCAATATTAGCGAGTCAGTAGTAAAGTTTAGTTACGACCCTAATTGCATAATGATTGAAGGAGTGAGAAATATGCGACGTTCCCTAGGACTTTTATCTGCTTTAGCTATGACTGGCTGTTTGCTGACAGGATTTTCTGGAGTTAGTTTGGCGCAGTCTGGTTTTACCCTCTGGAGTGGTGTTAAAGGTGATAATCAGTTAAATTACCGTTTCGATTTTGGCGGACAAGCAAACGGTTGGGATCGACTCCGCTTAAGGGTTCCCAATAAAAAGCTCCAAACCGCAGTTGCCCAACTCGTAATTTCCTACCCTGAATACTATAAAGGTTCTTTCGATCCCAAAAAAATTGAAGTTAAAGTCAAAGGCAAGAACATACCCCTACAAGAAGTAAAGTGGGATAAGGATAGTCACGCAATTAGTATCTTTCCTCAAGAAGCTATTCCCGCCGGTAGCAACGTTGAAATCGTCCTATCAAACATGAGAATGCCTTCTTTCGGCGGAATGTACTACTTCAATGTGGCAATTCAGTCTCCTGGAGATGTACCCATTTCGCGTTACATTGGTACCGCCATTGTCAATATTGGTAGTTAGTATGGGGCAAAGGGTATAGACCGAGAGTAAAAATTCTGCTGGCGATCGACAATTAGTCTGGACAATTAGCTTTGTGCTCATCGCTAAAGATTCGTATCAAAATTGTAAATATTTAAGTTGAACAATTTGCTTTTTGACTGCGGATAGCCTTGTTCAGGGGAACCAGGTATTTAGTTCCGAGAGGCAGGCTAAGCAAAGGCAATGCTGAATTTTTACCTGAAACAGCAAGAAAACTCACACTATTCCCAGCCCTCAATCCCCCTCGTCAAGTCATCAAATCACAATTTACAGATTTGCATTATAATGGTAAGATTATAGATTGTGACTTTTTATATAAAAAATTGCCTCAGAGGACGAAAACATGCAAAGAACGCTGGGCGGAACTAACCGTAAAAGAAAGAGAACATCTGGTTTTCGCGCTCGGATGCGGACACCCGATGGACGCAACGTGATTAAAGCGCGTCGCCGCAAAGGACGCTACCGCTTGAGCGTATAGGCGAAAATAAATAATTAACGCTAACCGCATTTACATTCAGCAGTGGCTTTGCCTTCAGCATATAGACTCAAATCCCGTCACGATTTTCAGGCAGTTTTCCGGGAAGGGACACGTCGGCACGGCTCTTACATGACTTTAAGAGCTTTACGACCTTCTCAGGATGCTGCCATCAATACAACAAATCTTGGCAAAAATGAAAAGAACGATAATTTACCAGCACGAATTGGTATTTCGATCAGTACAAAAGTCAGCAAACGTGCTGTAGTACGTAATCGTATTAAACGAAGAATTTCAGCAGCTTTGCAGAAGTTGCTGCCGAAATTATCACCAGGTTGGCGGTTGGTTGTTGTTGTGAAGCCAACTGCTGCACAACAAGAGTGCGTAACCCAACAATTTCTGCAAGAATTAGAGCAGTTGTTGGTACTAGCCGAGGTATTCAATGGGTATCCGTGAAGAAGTATATTTTGAAGGTGGTCCTCACGTTGGGGACTTGATAATAAACATACTAATAGGTTTCACAGTATTGGGGCTACCTTTGACAGTTGGTGCAATTGTCAGAGCATTGTGGTTACGGTTTCGGATTACAGATCGTCGCATTACCGTTATTGGCGGATGGATGGGACGCGATCGCACTGATATTATTTACTCAGAAATAGTTAAAGTTGTGAAAGTGCCTCGCGGACTGGGGATGTGGGGGGACATGGTAGTAACCCTAAGAAACGGTAGCCGTCTAGAGTTGCGGGCAATTCCCAAGTTCCGCGAGATTTACGATTACATTTACGAACAAATTGCTGCGAAAAATCCTGGCATGGTAGGAGTACAAAAATAACAAGGTGCAAGGGAGAAGACGCGACAGAGGAGGGAGGAGGAAAGGTAAATATCTTTCTACCCTCATCCTTTATCCCCCATTCCCCTCTTGGCAATTGTGCGGCTATCCGTAGTCAAACCCTGGTTTCAGGGAATGATGATTCCGATAAATTAGATTCAGGCAAAAATTAAGTACCTCAGGTTGAATTCAGAATAATGGATTTTGGTATCGGGTTTCTCTCGAATAACGTAATGCTGCCGATTATAGACTTGTTCTATACGATTGTACCCAGCTATGGACTGGCAATTGTAGCATTGACGTTAATCATTCGCTTGGCACTCTATCCCCTGAGTGCTGGGCAAATTCGCAATATGCGGAAAATGCGGATCGTCCAACCTGTCATGCAAAAACGGATGGCAGAAATTAAAGAAAAATATAAAGACGATCCCAAAAAACAGCAAGAAGAAATGATGAAAACTCAGCAAGAGTTTGGCAATCCCTTGGCGGGTTGTTTACCCTTGCTGTTACAAATGCCCGTACTGCTAGCATTATTTGCCACATTGCGGGGTTCGCCATTTGCTGGAGTAAACTACAGCGTTAACTTGCAGGTTTTACCAGCAGAACAAATTGAAAGAATTCAACCACAAGCTTTTACGACATCACCACAAAATATTTATGTGAGCGATGGCGAGCATATTAAGGTTGCAGCCATCCTTCCTGGTGGTAGCAAAATGGCAGTTGGAGAGAAAACCAGAATCGAGTACCAAACCCTCGAAGGTAAGCCATTCCAACAAGTTTTGGCAGAACACCCCGAAACCAAGTTAATTCCTGAATGGAAAATAATTAAAGGCGAAGACCGCGTTAAAATTGATGCTCAAGGTAACGTGGAAGCCCTGCAAGCTGGTGATGTTACCATCCAAGGGACAATTCCTGGTTTAGCAGCCGATCGCGGATTTTTGTTTATTGATGCTTTAGGTCGAGTTGGAGCGATCGATCCTGATGGCACAATACACTGGGACATTGTCTCAATGGTAGTGTTCTTTGGAATTAGCTTGTATGTCAGCCAAGTGCTTTCTGGGCAAAATTCGACTAACGCTAATCCTTCCCAAGATACTGTCAATAAAATTACCCCTGTTATCTTTTCCGGGATGTTTTTGTTCTTCCCATTACCAGCAGGGGTATTAATGTATATGGTGATTGGTAACGTTTTCCAAACACTACAAACCTACATACTCTCCCGCGAACCCCTACCTGAGGATGTTCAAAAAATTCTTGACACTCAGGAAAAAGAAACGCAAGCGGCACAAAAATCCATACCTTTTGAGCCGAAAAGTTCCAAGAAGAAAACTACAGGTTAATAATGGCTAATACTTCGATCGCCAGAGGTCAAGATTGGTTAAAAACACTTCTACAGAAAGCAGGTCTTTCTGTAGAAATTCAGGGGGAATCAGAAAAAAATACTTTTGCTGATGGTGAAGGCTACTGGCTAACCATTGACGAAAAAAATCTGACTCCTGAACAAATGACAATATTGATTGGTGTTGATGGTTCAGTACTTGATGCCATGCAATATTTAGCTAATTCGATTCTTAATATCCATCAACCACCCGAAGGACAGGCTTCATACACCATTGAGTTGAATGGCTATCGCGTTCAACGACAGGCGCAAATCCAAGCATTGGCTGAGTCAGCAGCCCAACAGGTACGTGCGACAGGACAGGAAGTAGAAATCAAGTCATTGAGTTCTGCTGAACGTCGTCAAGTACACAGCTTTTTGGAAAGTTTAAGTGATTTAGAAACCTTTAGTCGAGGTAAAGAACCACACCGTCACCTCGTCGTGCGTCCAGCTGGAATTGAGTGAAAAATCGACAGATTTTTGAATTATCCGGTGGGAAGCTAAATCGTGATGGATATAGAGATAGTAGATGCACCCTGATTCAAATTTAAACCCCAGTAGATGATCTATTGGGGTTTTTATTCTTATCTCTAATCAAGAAAATAGTGTATTTTTCTATACTTTTGAGATCAAGTTCACTTCAATACTTGTGATCCAGCCAACAGGGATAAATCGCAACTACCAACTTATCGCTGTGCGCGAAATCGGAAAAATTAAGCGGGATGCGCGGTTGTGGAATAGGTCATATTTCGATATTTTTATATATACGAATGAAGATATTTTCGATATCAACAATTCGTTTCTGCGACTTCTTACCGACATTGTCTGGCAAAAATGCGATCGCATTGGAAATCTTTTGCTGGCAAAGCTCGAAGCTCTTTATGCCTCAACTCAACAGCATTCGCAGCTAACAAAATTCAATTAGCGACTAATTTGGTTAGATAAAATGCTTTCAGGCAATCGCCACAGGGGAAATAGAAGCTAACTAACGTCGCTTTTAGCTGTTGTCATACTGTGCCAAGAATTGTGTCTTGCTTCTCAGGTAACATCAGTCTCCAATGGAGGCATAATTATTGATGCGATCGCCTCTTTTGGTAGAAACTATTTTTACCTGATACTATTCTTGAGGCAGAGGTGTTTTGGCGCGATCGCAATCACAATCTTGTATACCAAGTCTTTTTGGTTACTCACATCTGTGATCAGTTTTCATGTAACAACCTATCAACTACAAGTCCGCAATTGGTGATTTCGGAATTTAGATATTTCGTGACATCCCCCCATCAGCAAACCCCAACAGTACGGTTATCCGGCTAGTTATAAATCGCTGCAAGAGTAGTTTTCACGTCACTATAGATGTAGTGACTTGAGGATTTTTCATTATCTCTTTGGCAATTGCCCCATTTTAAATTATAATTGGAAGTTTTATCTATGCCACTTTACTCACGACAAAATTTGTCGTAATATGAAATAAGCAGAACTCATACTGACTTCGTATTTCCTCGTCGCCATCAACGACAAGAGATAAAAGAATTCTCAAATAACAACCAAGAGTGCTTCTAAGTAATTCATTTGAAATTTTGGGAAAGGTAGGGGGAACCTATCAGGAAAACTTCTCGTCTTCAGAAGACTTGTATAAATTAATTGTCTTAATTGTTTAAAGTGGCTCCTGATACTGCGTGAAATATTGACAGCCTTTTCCGATTGCCTTAACGATTCAAGATTCATTGTGTCTACGGAGTAGAGGACAGCGCACCAATGCCTACTATTAACGTTTCAACCGAAAATAATAACGCCAAATTCACGGCTGATATGGTGCGAACCTATCTGCGGGAGATTGGACGTGTACCCCTTTTGACTCGTGAACAAGAAATTGTTTACGGGAAACAAGTTCAGCAAATGATGACGCTAATTGAAGCCAAAGAAGCTTTGGAAAAGAAATTGCGCCGTCAAGCAAGCATGGAAGAATGGGCTGAGTATGTCAAACAAGCAGAAACTGATATTCAGCATACTGTATTTCAGGGTAAGCGAGCCAAGCAAAAAATGATTGAGGCGAACTTGCGCTTGGTAGTTGCCATCGCCAAAAAATACCAAAAACGCAATATGGAATTCCTGGATTTAATTCAGGAAGGAACTTTGGGATTAGAGCGGGGTGTAGAAAAATTTGACCCAACACGCGGTTATAAATTCTCAACCTATGCCTATTGGTGGATTCGCCAAGCAATTACTCGTGCGATCGCTCAACAAGGACGAACGATTCGCTTACCAATTCACATCACCGAAAAACTCAACAAAATTAAAAAAGTTCAGCGCGAACTTGCACAAAAATTAGGTCGTTCACCAACACCGACGGAAATCGCTCAAGAGCTCGAACTGGAACCAGCACAAATCCGCGAGTACATGAATATGGCGCGTCAGCCAGTTTCCTTGGATGTGCGAGTTGGTGACAACCAAGACACTGAACTTCAAGAAATGCTGGAAGATGAAGGACCATCTCCTGAGTACTACACTACTCAAGAATTCCTCCGTCAAGACTTAAATAATCTACTCTCTGAACTTACCGCCCAGCAGCGTGAAGTTTTAGCACTCCGTTTTGGCTTAGAAGATGGTAATGAGCTATCACTAGCAAAAGTCGGCGAACGCTTGAACCTAAGTCGCGAACGTGTTCGTCAGCTAGAGCATCAGGCTCTTGCTCACCTACGTCGCCGTCGGGCAAATGTCAAAGAGTATATTGCTAGTTAAGGTGGTGCTTGAACAGGCGCTAACCTTATCTACAACAGTGACGCGCCTCCTTAAGATTAAGGAGGCGATTTTTTTCTAATTGTTAAATTATTACAAGCTGACAACTATCAAAAGATGGATTTTTGCAGATATCTCTAAATTCAGAATACCTGAATCAGAATATTTCCGAATTAAATTACAGAATTAATATTAATTGTGATCACGATCAAAAGATCGTTGTTAAAAGTCAGTATCTAGATGGGAGATGCTAGAAGAGCAGTATATATTTATCAAGAAATCCAAGCTTGGAGGGGTGACAAAAATAGCTATAAACCGCTTGGATCGTGGCATCTAAAAATTTATACCAAAAAATATATAAAAACTTCATTTTCTAAACTCACGTTTTTTCAGAGAATATATGTAGAACCTCAAAATATATCCAACTTTTGACCGAGGTTTTTACGTATAAGAACGTAGTTATATTGTAGAAGTGAAACAAAAACCTTTAAGTATTTCGCTTCGATCATTTAATTTATCTAAAAAAAATTTAGGAGAATTCAGGGTGCATAAATATAATATTTTCTCGACAAATTTCTTTAGTCGCTTAGTTTCTTCCCGCCAGTGGAGATTGCCTTTACTCGGCTTAGTCGTTGTACTAGGTGTTGTTGCTAATCGATCGCAGCCAGTATTTAGCAATCAAATGGATAATGATCCTTACTCCTACCGAGTTACATTACCAGATTCGGGAGCAGTATTTGAGACTTGGAGAGAACAAGATTCAGACAGCACCGCATCAGAAAATCAAGAAATCACAACTGCTCCAGCAGTAATTGCTTCTTCCAAAAAATTAGACAAGCAGCCGATAATTACTGCCCTTGTGCCAGAGTCACAACAACCAATCATCAAAAACAACGCCGCAAAAGGTAATCAATTTACCCAGGCAGATGGTGTTTACCTTTACGGACAATCTCCTAAGCCCGGACAATTAGGACAAGGCTATGTAGTCTTTGAAAAGCGCGATGGCAAAGTAACTGGTGCGATGTACATGCCTGATTCCGAGTACAGTTGTTTTAACGGTACTTTGGATAAATCTGGCGAATTGGCAATGACAGTCAATGGCTACCCAGGAGAAGTAAGTCCATCTCAAGTTGCATCCAATGAAAGTGTACCGCGACTGTACCAAGATGAACCCGTGAGCTACGCTTACTCCTTAGCATTGGGTGATTTTTACAGGTTGAATACTGTTAGTAATGTCGATCGCGATCTTTTAAATGCATGTCAGCAAGGTGGCGATGTCGAAGAATAAGCCTAATTTCCCAGATGAGTACAGGGAGAAAGAAAAGAGCCTGGGTTCTACAGAAATCCTAAATTTTTCCTCACTTCCTGAATTGATTCTGTCCAATGTTCTTCAAAGCGGTAGCCTAATAAGCAATCGACTTTTTTACCTAGTTTTTTACCTTTTTGAACATTGGTAAAAATTTCCTTGATTTGTCGAGGTGCGAGAATCGGATAAAGAATTTGAGCCAGCCACAGACTAATCTTTAAAGATTGACTGTAATTTTGTTCCGCAGCAAAAGCAAGAACTCCTATTTCTCCAGCATAGCTAGTATCAAAACCAAGTAAAAGATGAAAAATATCGTGAGTGATAGCATATCGCAGAGCAAATACATTGCTTGCGGCAACTTCTTCTAGTTCTGGACTAACATTAATTGGCTGGAGATGATTTTTTTGCATGTGCTGGGCATACTCATATCCAAATGAGCCTTGAGGATATTGGCTTAATATTTCTAAATTTATGGGAGGGTGATATCCGACGACCTGTTGCAGTTGAGAGTTTATTTCTTGATTAATTTTTGCACCAAATAAATCGGATTTGAGGATGGCAAAATCTCCTAAGTTGCCAGAGTTTTTATAAGCCAGTAATAATTTAATTTTTTGCAATTTATTCAACATAATTTATCTGCCAAAAGTCTAATATTTGGCAGTCAGATGGAATATATATATCTATAATCTATTCCTATCATGGAACAATGAAAGTAGGAATAAGGCGGAGATGGGTTGAAGGACTGAATTCATTTGGTATATCGATTTTTCTTTTCCTTGCGTCTCCACATCTCCACATCTTCCATGATTTAATTAACTACTTGACTACCGTGACTGCGAGGATCATCTTTGCCACTATTTGTAGATGTTACTGGTACTGAAAACTTAGAGACTTCTCCAGTTGTTTGAGCATAGGGTAGGCTAGAGTTCGCAACCAATGCTTCAATATTACTTGTCATGATTGTCTGGGGTTGATCGCCGATCGCCTGAGCGACTGATTCTCCGTTTTGATTCAGAAATACAAAGTGAGGAATACCATCAACTCGGTAGCGTAACATTTCTGGCAACCATTTGCTATTGTCTACATTCAACATAACAACATTGAGTTTATCTGCATATTCTGTTTCCAGTGCGGCAATAGTAGGAGCCATTTTTTGACAAACTGTACACCAATTTGCGTAAAATTCAACTAGCGATGGTTTTCCGTTGGTTAAGGCGACTTCTAATGGTGTCGATTGTTCGTCCAGTTTTGTTAGCGATACTGTTGTTGTCTCGGTTCGTAACCCTAAAATTAGAGCTACGCTCAAGGCGATCGCAACTATCGCAATTAAGAAGTTTCTGAGCCTTGCACCCGATGTTGGCTTTTCTGGGGAGTTAATTTGTGAATTGTTAGCCATAACAAAATTATTAAAAGTTATTAAGTACTATTGTTCAGTTTACCTTGTTCAGCAATCAGGAAGGCTGGGTGTTTCTGAATTATTCTAGTTGCATAGGAAAGCGATAATTACTCGAAAGGAGTTGTTCTTGTATTTTTTTGTAAAAATTTTCCGGATTAATTGAGGAAATTAGGTCGAAATATGGGATAATTTAACTAGATTTTAATATAATGGAGTGTTGTTATCTCTGAAAATTTTACTAATATTCCCATTATGATAAACTTAAGTTTATAAAATAAATAATACCACGGAAATAGCCATCTTATACAACTTTTCTCCAAAATTCTGATGCTCATATCAGCAATTAAACTATTAATGGGTTAGACAAATAACTCTTTTCTAAGGAACTGGTAAATCTAATAGAATCTAAAATTAGAAGAGAGCACATTATGCTCTCTTTATGCATTTTGATTGTAATCACATCTTAATTCGATTACCATTAACTATTCAGTAGTAATCAAATATGAAAAAAAGAATAACTTTAACTTTTCCCAAGCGTGCAGTACAAATGCCAGTAACCTATAGGTTAGCAAAGGATTTTAACGTTGCGGCAAATATTATTCGTGCCCAGGTAGCACCCAATCAAATTGGTAAACTAGTAGTAGAACTTTCAGGAGATATTGACCAATTAGATGCAGCAATAGAGTGGATGCGATCGCAGAATATAGCAGTTTCGATGACATTGGGTGAAATTGCGATCGATGAAAATGTCTGTATTGACTGTGGTTTGTGTACGGGGGTATGTCCAACAGAAGCATTGACATTAAACCCCGATACATACAAACTTGCGTTTACGCGATCGCGTTGCATTGTCTGTGAACAGTGTATTCCCACTTGCCCAGTTCAAGCAATTTCCACAAATTTATAAGTTGGGAATTGAGAATAAGCTATTAATTAAAATTGATAAGAAACACCTAATGAGAGTACTGGAAAAACACTAAACCCTTTCAAATCATCCTCAAGTTCTTTTTTCTCAACTCGCAAATCACGATTAATTTGGTCACGTAAACTATCATTAATAATATTTGCATCCAAATTAACTTGTGGAGCACCAGTCAAAATCACACCTAAATTTGCTGAAAAGCCCCAACGCTTTCCTGGTTTCACTGCATTGCCCCAACCAATACCAATATATGGTGCAATGTTATGAGGAAATGAGACTTTACCTTTGACAGCAGCAATATCTTTATTGGTATAACGATTGCCATCATACTCAAAAGTTACACCATCTCTAATTCTCGCTTTTCCTTCAACATTACTATCATTAAATACCAAACCACTCGTAACGCGAAAGCTAGAGTTTTTGAAGGGATGATAATCAACTAAAGCAGACAGGTTCAATAAATTTAAAGTCGCATCGTAGGTAACTTCTTCTTTTCGCTTTTGGTATCCACCAAGACCAATTGCAGCACCATTTAAGCCCACTCTGGCATTGAAGTTAGATGTTAATAATTTAGTTACAGAAGCACCAAAGCCAAGGGTTCCTAATTCTGGAGTTACAGCCCAACTACTCCTGCGGGAAGGAGTTGATTGGCTTGATATCTCGCTTGCCTTTTTTTCTGTTTGTAAGACTGACGGTGATGATTTTTGACAGTAAGGATTATCTGGAAAATCCCGACAAAAATACTCTAATTCGAGAGGCTGACTAGTAATTTCAATATTGAGACTCTCATTCTCTGGTGATTCTAAGTCTGCGGCTCGTTCAGAAATATTCAATCTTTGGTTATTGTCCAAGTTTTCAGCTAAATTTTGACCATATTTATGGTGTATTTGTTCATCATTATTCGCTATATTCTGAGTAATTTCACCTTCACTAGCAACTACTTGGGTAGTAATAGAATTAATCAGGAAACTTGTAGTAGATAATCCTAAAACTGATAAAAATACGGCTTTTTTATACATCATTACAGTAATCCTCACACGCTCATAAAAATTTAGACTTAATGCTTGATGGATTACCCTGGTTTAATTATCAGCAGTAGTTTAAAAATTGTTCTCAAATACGGATATGACTTAAAGAGTAAACAACAAATGAGAACAAATAAAACAACATAACATTCGGTAAATATGAATAATCTTATTTAAATTACAGCATAATCACTAAAGATGGATTCTTTTTCATCAGGCTTTAATTAATCTTTAATGAATGGGGAATTAGGTACTGAATATTAATAGTACATCATTATTTCCCTATCCCCGATGCTCTCTTTTCCTATTTTCCAGTTTCTAAACTAAACACATCAGCCAAAATACTATCTTCCCCAATAACTCTTTTAGTTTTTGATGGTGAGTCGTAAACTACTAGTAACGAAGATTTCTCGAATATATCTGTAAATAAAGTTATTCCCTCTGCGTGATCATCACTCTTTCCATAGGGAATTTCCATGACTAATTCGGGTTTGTGGAATATATCTGCTAGTAAATTACAACTCTCTTTTAACCTATATACTTGTACTGGCCCATCTAAGTCCATCGTCGGGCCTGCTAAAATTAGTAAATCGTTACCTTCATGACATAAATCTCGAATACCTAAACCATTTAAGAAAATAAAATGCTTTTTATACTGCTTTTCATCTTCACCAATTGGAGATAACTTTAACAATCCAGAATTACTTTCTGCTAATTTTATTTCTAGAATTACAGCCCAACCTCGCAAAACTGGACCACGCAAACCGAGAAAAATTCGATCGCCTTGAACTTCAATACCTTCAATATCAAATCCGTTGTCTTTACCTGGAATCATTGCTTGAATAAAAGCACCCAAATGTGGATCATCTGCTAATGCTTCCATCAGTAGATTTCCCATTGGCGTGATTTCAAGTTTTGCTGAACTCAGTTGCCGAGTCGCATCTTTTGGATGTGGACATGATTTCAGTAATTCTCCATCTACAAGGGGAATACGTCCCAGGATGTAACGGTTAGGCTCAGCGGCGATTTCTGCTAGTCTCTGCACATTTTTGGCATCGGTTTTTTCGGATTTTGGCTTTTTACGTTTGTAGCTATGTGAACCTACAAACCAAAGATAATAGTCATCGTATGCTAATCCTTCGATGTCAATTTCTTCTGATGCTGGAGCTGGTAGACTGATGAAATCTGCTACTTGATATTGTTGGTGTTTGGCAAAATTATAGGGTTCAATCAGACTAAGACGTTCTATTGTCGAGGTTTCGTCAGAACCTAACCAGAGGTGCTGTTCGGGAGATAGTAATACTGCTGATATGTCTTCTCTGTGTTCTTGAAAACTCTGATTGAATTTGAGAAGAATTTGTTGATTGGGCTGAGAATTATACATCTGCATACAAGTTGAAAGTATCGCACTACAATTATAATGTGCGTTTTTGGTAAGGATTCAGGTGTGGGGTAGTTGACATGGGTAGGTGTAGTACGAGAATATCGACAGCATGAGTCAGAAAATGCCAGCGATTCAAAGGGATGAAGAATTATACCAATTGCCGAAAGAGGAATTGGTAAAAATCATCCAGGCATTGAGAATAGAATTAGAAAGGCTCAAAGAAATAGTAAATAAAGACAGTAAAAGCTCATCAAAGCCACCATCACAGGACATAATCAAAAAATCAGAAAAAAAGAAATCAGAACAACAGGATTCAGAAGAAGGAGAAAAAAGAAAGCCAGGAGGGCAACCAGGACATGAAGGAAAAACCCGTAAAGGTTTTGGACGAGTAGATAGAATCGAAATGCTACGTCCAGAAAAATGCCCGTACTGTGGAGGAATTCACTTTCTTGAACTTGCAGATAAAATCGAAAAGCAAGTTGTGGCACAATTTGTAGCAAATCCAATAGAAATAGTTGAATACCAACGAATTCATCAACAATGCAGTCACTGTGGAACAGTAAGTGCCGCAGATTGGAGCGACTCAATAGTACCGGGGCAAGATTTGGGTTTGCGCTTACAAGCATTAATCGGTTGGTTAGGAAATTATGCCCACATGCCGTATGAGAAAATTCGCGAGTTAATAGAAGAATTAGGGCAGATAGATATTGGAGAAGGAACGTTAGTAGCAACCAATCAAAGAGTTGCACAAGCAATAGAAAAACCAGTAAAGGAATTGTCAGATTGGGTAAAAAGTGAGCAGCCAAATATCCATGTAGACGAAACACCCTGGACAGTAAAAGGGGTAAAAGAATGGCTATGGGTGTTTGCCAATAGAGGTTTTTGCTTGTTTAAAGCCGCAGATACACGTTCAAGAGATGAACTTGAATCGATATTAGGAAGCGAGTATGCAGGGGTTTTGAGCAGCGATGATTTTAGTGTTTACAATGGCTACGCTGCGAATGCACAACAAAAATGTTTAGCGCACATGCGTCGGCATTTCAAGAATTTGAGCAAATCTCCGGTATTACATAATCATGAGATTGCTTTATGTTTTATCGAATTAATCGATGATGTGTTCAAGAATTATCAGCAGTTTCAAATTACTGGCTCCCTTGAAGCCTACAAACAATGGGCTTTTGACTTCAAATCCACTATTAATAAAGCTTTCAAGGAATGGATACCACAAGCTGGTGCAACAGCGTTGAATTTGTTAACTAAATTGCGAGATAAATACGACCAATGGTGGTATTGTCTCGACCATCCTGAAGTTCCTCCCGATAATAACCTCGCAGAACGTAACTTGAGATTAGCTGTCACTAAACGAAAAATTAGTGGTGGTTCGCGTTCGCTTGAAAGATTTGGAGATACTGCAAATCTATTAACTGTTGTGCAAACTTGTAGGAGTCAGGGACGTTCTGTAATTGGCTTTTTTGCGAATGCAATACTAGCTCATACACACAATCAAATTATTTTTCCTTCCCTCATTCCTTGCTCCGCGACCTGAATCCTTACCGTTTTTGAACTCATCACATCATGTTATTGAGAGAAAAGATTACTGAAGAGAAATAGCAGAAGTATCACAATATTATATTTATTAATATATACATATAACGTTAGACAGAGTTAGTATATGCTGTATGCCATATAAGCTGGGATTTAAGTCAAATTTGTTATTGTTGTAATTTTCTCTTTAGTAGTTAAGGGAAATTTTCATCCCAAATTTATACAAACATGTATAAGTAGCAAATTGTAGTTTTTTCAAACTGAGTAGAGCGTCAAAATCTATCAAAATATTGGTGTCATTATGGCTTTAGCAACAACACCTGTGAGCAATAATTTAGGTGACTATACTTACCAAGCAATACAAAAGCACTTTAAAAAAATTTTGAAGTGGGAAAAGTCTGTAAAGAAAGATGAAGACCCAGAAGCTCTGCATCAAATGCGTGTGGGTATGCGACGATTGCGAACTGTGGTAAGTAGTTTTAGCTTTGTTTTAAGTGTGCCAAAATCTGTAAGCGATCGCAATATTGGTAAAATTGCTCGTAAGTTAGGCGAATTAAGGGATTTAGACGTACTTAAGGAAAATATAGAAGCAAATTTTCAAGCGAGTTTACCTTCTCGGGAACTGAAATATCTGCAAAAAGTGTTTGAAGTCTTTCACAAACAGCGCGAAAATGTAGCTGTGAATGTCACCAAAACATTAAAAGATGTAGCCTATAAATCACTCAAGTCTTCTTTAAATGACTGGTTGGCAGAACCAAGTTATCAAGAATCAGCCACACTAGCAATTGAACTAGTGCTTCCAGATTTACTTTTACCGGAAGCCAGCGCATTTTTACTGCATCCCGGTTGGCAATTTGGAAGTTCATGGAATCAAAATACTTCAGCTGACAAGTCATCTAAATTATCAGAATTGTTAGCAGGAAATAATGAAGTTCTGCATAGCTTGCGAAAACAAGCAAAACGACTGCGTTACCAAATGGAATTATTCGTTGACTTTTATGACGAAACCTACACAGGATATGTAACTGAAGTCAAGAAAATACAAGACATATTGGGAGAAATTCACGATGTTGATGTTTTAGAAGAGTGGTTTGTGGAGATTTTTGGGAAAGAGTTTAGTGAAAAACTACCAACATTTGTTAATTTGCTAGCAGAAAAACGTCAGCAATTATGGCAAGAATGGCAACCTTTACAAACACGTTATTTGCAATTGGAAACACGTCAACAACTACATTTAGCGATTTTACATCCAATGCGATCGCCTGATATTATGTCTAGTTAAATAGTTATTATTAAGACTGACACGGAGACTTAGAGACGCGGTGACGCGGAGAAATTTTAATTGTCAGTGATTGCCGAACACGATATAACTCTTTTACGGAGAGATTATTGCCAGTAAATCAGGATAACTAGAAATTAGAATTTTTGATAGCTTTTAGATTCAATCTCAGTTGCCTGATTTATTAAAAATTAGGGTGGAAATTGGTCAAAAAGTCCCAGCATTGCGACAAAATAGTTCACATACATGATTGTGTAAGCTCAAGAGTGCAAGCAATGGTGACACCGATTCGCATCCTCCTACAAACCACAATTCCCACAACCGCAGACGACTGGAGTATTGCCCGTTTTTCGATGCTACATGACTATTTAGCATCATTACAGGACGAAGCAGGTAATAACTTGTACCACGTGGTTGGACGAGACAGAATTACCGATATTGAAGGTAATGATCCAATTCTTAGTTCCCTAGATCAATCTGATTTTGACGAACTTTGGTTATTTGCGCTAGATGTTGGTGATGGTTTGAGTGAGAAAGATATCGCCGGTATAAATGCATTCCGCAAACGCGGAGGTGGTATCCTGACAACCCGTGATCATCAAGATATGGGCTGTTCCATGTGTGGTATTACTGATATTGGCGATACCCATTATTTTTACAGCCAAAATCCCGATCCTGACGACAGCCGTTGGTATCGCGATGATCCCTATACAACCTATATTAATTACCCTAACTATCATTCTGGAGCTAACGGAGACTATCAAAAAGTTACCATTATTGAGCCAGTTCATGAACTTTTGAAAAATCCTCATTCACCATCAGGAATAATTGAATTTTTCCCGGCACATCCCCATGAAGGTGGCATTGGCGCAGTTCCCAATAATCCCAATACACGAGTAATTGCACTGAGTAAAAGTCTAATTACTGGACGTGATTTTAATTTAGTAGTGGCAATTGAGCATCACCGAGATAGAGAAGGAAATATGTTAGGTAGGGCAGTGGCAAATTCTAGTTTCCATCACTTGGTTGATTACAATTGGGATATTGAAAAAGGTTGTCCAACATTTGTTGATGAAGCCCCAGGAAATGGGATGAAAAATGAACCACGTGCATTAGATGATATCAAAGCTTACGTGCGGAATGTGGCTTTGTGGTTAGCAAATTAATTAAATATTTCCTCGCGAAAATTTTCTTTTCCAGGGTGTTTATAAATCATCATTTGTAGTGATGCGATCGATTAATTATCAACTTTAAGAACCAAAGTACCCATGCATTACCGCTTAGTTCAATCATTTCTCGCTATTCTTTTCAGCCTCATTTTTGTCGCTTGTACTCCATCAATCACCCAACAAGCCACAGTCAATAATAACACCCAAAATACCGCCAATAGAGTAGTTGCCCTCACATCACTGGCGGCAGATATAATTTACCAACTAGATAAAACAAAACTTGTTGGTATTTCCGGTACACAATTACTTAATAGTGATATTCGCTTCCAAGATATTCCCCGCGTATCCGCAGGCAGAACTCAGCCCAACTTAGAAAAAATTCTTGCCCTCAAACCTGATTTAGTTATTGGTGCATCAGGCTTTACAGACTCAACAACTCAACGCTTAAAGCAATTAAACATTAAGACATTGGAGACAAAGACTAATAGTTGGCAAGCTCTTGAAGAATTAACAAAAAGTTTAGCACAGCAAATTGGTACAGACCCGCAACCACTCTTAAAACGGTATCAATCTTTTTTATCAACAAATAAAGCTAAGACAAGTCAATCTAATTCCCAAAAAAACAATATTTCCACTTTAGTTTTAGTAAGTCTTCAGCCAATTTTGGCACCCAATAAAAATAGTTGGGCAGGAGATATGCTAGAGCAATTCAATATCAACAATATTGCCGCAGAATTACAAGGAAAAAGTCCCATACCAGGATATTTAACCCTTTCAGCCGAAAAAATCTTAGAGGCAAACCCAGATAAAATCATTGTTGTCAATTCTCCACAAGCTGGTTCCGGAGACGAAGTAATTAATGGATTTAAAAAACAAGCATTTTGGCACAAGCTAAAGGCAGTACAAACTAATCAAGTTTATGTTTTTGAATATAATGGTTTAGTAAATCCTGGAAGTATTGACTCAATTGAAAAAGCTGCTAAAAAACTTCAAGAAATAGTTAAAACTTAGGATAAATAAATGCGATCGCATCCATCTACTCAAATGTAAATAAAAACACCATGCTTTTCACGATTCAGCACAGTGTCAAGATATAGAAAGATTTGTAGATAAAGAACTACTGTTTCAATATCTGTATTTCTATACTACGCATTTGTCCCTGCTAGCATCATACCAGGTAGAAAACTTGCCATATATTTCTCTACCCCTTTGGGATCGCTAAGTAATTGTGCAGAAACCTGTGCAGCTTGCTCACCAGGATAAACATCCTCCACACCATCAATTACCGCTTGTAAAGCCGAAGAAGCGACTTCCGCAGGTGCTACCTTGGGATTAGGCCACTCCTTCGCTAACTCAGTATCCACTGTTCCCGGCATCACTGCAACAACTAGGGTATTTTGTCCAGTAAGTTCTGCCCGCACACCTTGAGTCATTGATATTGCAGCAGCTTTAGAAGCGCTGTAAGAGCCACTAAAGGGTAGATTAACTTTTCCTAACAGTGAGAGAATATTAATGATCGCACCGCCTCCATGTTGTTTTAAAATAGGTGCGAATGCACGACACATAGACAACATCCCAAAGTAGTTGACCTCCATTTCATTTCTAGCACTATCGATATCTGATGCGGCAATTAGTCCCTGATTGAGCGATGTTCCGGCATTATTAATTAACAGAGTTACATCCTGGCATTGGGATGCTGCGTTTAAAACGGATTGAGGATTTGTGACATCCAATTCAACTGGAATAATGCGATTTTTGCCAGTATCGCGATCAAGTGTTAGTAGAGGATTGAGTTTTGCCACATTACGAGCGCATACATATATCTTTGCGACATCTAAACCCAGTAATTGCTCGATAAAGTGAGCAGCAATTCCACCATTTGCTCCCGTAATTAATACAACTGCACCGCTAATTTGCATATCTTAATTTTCCTTTGAGGTATGTTACCAGAAGATGTACACCAGTAATTATGATGCTGGTTACTTTCCAGAGCGCCTAAATTATAATATTCAAGGGTTAATAGTTACCAAATGGATACTAATATCAAAAAATATTCCTGCCCTGTAGAAGTGACAATTGAAGCAATTGGTGGTAAATGGAAATGCCTTATAATTTGGTGGTTGAGACGAGATGCTCGACGTTTTAGCGAGTTAAAGTTATTAATTTCCAATATTACCCAGAAAGTACTGACTCAACAATTGAGGGAATTAGAAAAAGAGGGTATAATCTATCGAGAATCATTTCCAGAGTTCCCTCCTCGCGTTGAATATGCTCTCACCCCCCACGGTAAAACCTTCACCCCGATTACCGAAATGATGTGCGAATGGGGAAAAAAACATCGAGTAGAGTATCAATTTAATTATTGTCGCTTGGAAAACATGAGGATTTTAGTGCTATCACCTGACGCAACATTACTTTGTCGCAACCTTGAGGAACGTCAGGCAGTAGCGATAGCTCTGATTACCATCAACGACATGCTCGATGCAATTAATCTGGTTAAACCGGATGCGATGTTGATAGATTTAGCTTTTATAAATAACGATGATACTGATTTACTGACTGTTCAGATAAAACAAATTCAGGAAAATACCCCTAAATCGATACCAATAATTGCAATCGTTTCCGGTAACAATTCAGAGGAACGTGGACGAGCATTTAAAATGGGGTTTGCCGTTCATATCCCCAAACCCGTGGAAACAATAGAAATGGTCTCTACTTTAGCTAGTTTAATGGCAAAAAATGTGTAAATTTATAGTTGAATAATTATATTTACTGTTTTGGGAATTCATAGATTCGCTGAGTATTGCGATCACAGTAGTTTTAATGATGTACGAAATTTACCACAAACAAAAGAGACGTTATCTTCAACGTCTCTAATATGTTTGCATATGATATTTGCGATCGCGTAACTACTGCCAAATGTAAATTAAGATAAACAGAATAATCCAAATTACATCGACGAAGTGCCAAAATAACGAAGTGGCAAATACACCATAATGCCCATTATCGTAATTTCCCGGTAGGAAAGAACGAATCAAAATCATTGTTTGCAACAAAATACCAGTTAACACGTGTAATCCGTGAAACCCAGTCAAGAGGTAGAACATCCCACCAAAAACGCCAGTGGTGAAGCCAAATTCTAAGCCGCCCCATTCCACCGCTTGACCGTATAAAAAGTAGCTGCCCATTGCCATTGTTAGCAGCAAAAATATGCGAAATCCCCAGAGATTATGCTTTTGTAAAGCCCTCTCCGCTAGGTAAATGACGAAACTACTCGAAACCAGAATGACAGTGTTAATTGTCGGCTCTTTTACTTCCAATCCAGTGACACCCGCAGGCAACCACTCGGATGTAGTTAATTTAGTGACAGCATAAGCAGCAAAAAAGCTGAGGAAAATCACACTTTCCGACAGTAGGAAAACTATAAACCCATACTGTTTATTGCCTTCCTCATCATGTTCATGGGCGATCGCATGTTCTACGGAATGCTGTATACGTGTATTAACAGAACTTTCCATTGATTTATTGGGTATTGGTTAATGGGTATTGGTAATAGGGATTGGGTATTAGGGATAAAGAATTATGAGTTTTCCCCTTACCCTTTCCCGCTACTCCTGATGATGGGAACCTGCAACCAACGGCTCATTTGTACCGTAACCATAGGGTCCAGAAACAACAACGGGAATTTCTTCAAAGTTCTCGACGGGTGGAGGTGAAGAAACTAACCATTCCAAACCAATCGCTCTCCAAGGATTATCTGGTGCTTTTTCACCGTTAATCCAAGAACTAATCATGTTCAAGATGAATGGTAGTGTAGACATACCCAGCAAGAATGCCCCAATACTCGCGATTACATTCCAGAAAGTATATTCGGGATCATATGATGCGACTCGACGTAGCATCCCATGTAATCCTAATGGGTGCATTGGGAAAAAGTTCAAGTTAGTACCAATGAATGCTAACCAGAAGTGTAATTTACCCAACCCTTCGTAATACATATGTCCGGTCATTTTTGGAAACCAGTGATAGATAGCGGCAAATAAGCCCATCGTCACTGTTCCGTAAAGGACATAGTGGAAATGTCCGACGACAAAATAGGTATTGTTGACGTGGATGTCGATGGGAACTGAAGCCAGCATAATGCCAACGACACCAGCAAACACAAACATTATCAAACCACCCAACGCAAACAGCATCGGTGTTGTCAGGCGGATTTTACCGCGCCACATTGTTGCCACCCAAGCAAATACTTTGATACCTGTGGGCACGGAAACGAACATTGTCGAAATCATGAAAATAATTCGCATCCAACCAGGTGTGCCGGAAGCATACATGTGGTGAACCCACACTAATGCACTCACACCCGCAATCATCAACGAGGAAATGGCAACGACTTTATAGCCAAATAGGGGTTTACGGGAATAAACAGGGAATATTTCCGAAAAAATCCCGAAGATTGGCAGAATAATTACGTAAACGGCAGGGTGGGAATAGAACCAGAATAAGTGCTGGAATAAAACAGGGTTTCCTCCATGCTCTCTATCCGATGATTAAGATATAATTTTGGATGACTAATTTGGTGACATCCAATGGAAGTAATTGGTTATGGACGTGTCAGTACCGAAGAACAAAGCGATGACGAAGGAGCATTGGTTAAACAACTTCGACGACTGAGAGATGCTGGCGCAACAAAAATATTTTATGACATTGGCAAACGCACCAATGATAAGAGAGAAGGAATAAACCAAGCGATCGCCTATATTGAGTCTCGTCCACCAGGTGCGATCGCCAAGTTATTGTTCCTTCGCCTGGATAGGTTGTCAGCATCTCCAGTATTGTTCTATCAATTGCTAGAGGTTTGCCGCAGACATCAAGTTTTACTTGAAGCCTTAGATGATAACTTTGATGTGGAAACTGTGGGCGGGGAGTTCTCTGCCGATATTCGGGTTGCCCTAGCCAAACATGAAGTAAAAATGATTTCGCTACGTGTTCGCAAAGATTTGGAAATGAGAGAGAGGGCGGGAAAACCACCTTTTTTCCAACCTTTTGGGTATAAGATTGTGGGCGAAACCCATGATCGCTACAAAAAAGATGATACTCCCTTAGTTTGCTTACTTGATGGCAAAAGAGAATTGTCGGTTGCCGAAGTCGCCAGGATGCGAGTCGATGTCTTTTTTGAGACTGGAACTTGTCGAGCAGCAGTCAAACGATTAAATGAAATTTTCGGTCTTACACGAGCCGCTTTGGTTGCTTCTCAGGATAAAGCTAGTTATATGGTGACTGAGGAAGAAGAGATTAGTAACGAGCTATGGGAACAAAGTAAAAAAACGAAACGCATTTTTTCAAATCGGTTGGGAATAACCAGCACTGGACTCCAGAATTGGTTGACAAATCCAGTATTAGCTGGTGGCACTCCTAGAGGAGTTACCTATCCCGGTAAAAAGAATTATAAACCGCGTAACTTGGCTAGTGTTCAGTGGGACACTCATCCTGATGAAGCAATTATGACAATTCAGGAACGCGATCGCATCTTGGAGATGTTTGCAAAGAATGCCCGTAATCGATGGGCTGCTGACACTCCAAAAGCTGCTAATGTTTTCAGTGGACTAGTCCGATGTGCAAACTGTGGTTCATCTTGTTCAATTCAAGGAAGCCGATTTGTGAAAAGGGAAAATCGATTACAATCCTGGTTCCAATGCAATTTATATCGAAACGAAAAGCTATGCCCCAATAAAAAAATGATTACTGATACTAAGATCGAAAAACAATTGATACCTTATTTAGTAGCAGAAGCCGAAAGATTAAGTGCGATCGCACGGGAAGAATTACCAATCGAGGAACCAAAAGAAGTAATTGAAATGCGAAAGCAGATGCACCAGTTGGAGTTAATACCTAACCCGAATTCTGCGATTATTCGAGCAATTGAAGACTTACAGTCGCAAATAATCAACACAAAAGCCGGGGAGATAAATAGATGGAAAGAGACTTTGATATCTCAAGAGCGTGTTGTCAATTCCTTTTCTGACTCAGCTTTTTGGGAATCCATCAAGTTGCCTGCTGATAAAAAACGGTTAATTTCTCAAGTAGTTCGAGAAATTAGGGTTTTTGAAGGGGCATTGGTTGAGGTGATTTTACGTTAGTTTTTTCGGCGGTAACTTTTTCCGCTTTCATTTGTTCAAATTCCAAAACTAACCTTGTAACCAATTGTGCGATAGTTTCGTTTGTTGTTTTCATGGTTAATTTATATATTTGGCGGCTAGCTTTTTCTGTTCTCGGTTAACAAAATTGATTAGTACTTTTCTTTGTACTTTTCGCCGCAAATTTCCATTCCACCATCGCAAAACAACATATGAAAGTTCATATTTGGCACATTCACATTTAGTGCATATTTCGTGATTCCCATTCAAATGCAGTAAAAAATTTATATCGACAGATGTAGGCACACCCATAGCAGGGAATTACCGTAGCCAAATCAGAATCAGAATTTATATCATGTCCGGTAGCACAACCATAATAAAATAATCTTAGAATTTTTGCTGATTAGTATCTTTGCATGATTTTTTTTTACGGGTATGTAGGCGGACATGATATTATTTGCTAAACTCCTCAAATTGTTATAAAGCTTTAATTAAAATCATCAATTTACTAGCAGCGATCGCATTTTTTCATTTTAGTGTAGTTTTCCCCAATGAATTGATGCGATCGTCAGACAAAATGTACAAAATGTAGTTGTGTTAGCACTTGTGAAGTGTCTTTTGAATATCCGTGGCGATGAGCGGTTTGCAATCACTAGAAAAGTCCAATAATCCCATAGTACAAACAGCTACTAGCACCAACGAAGCTAGATGTTTCTGCCCGTGCGGAAATGGTTGCCAGGTTGATGATTTAAGTTTTGTACTGCGAACATAAAAATTCTGCTGGAAGGGAAAACCTTAATAGGTTTGGAACGGCGATTATTCACATTTCCAGCAAAAATTAAGATGAGAAAAAGTTAATCCCCGAACAGGTTTTGGGAAACTATATGCCCAAATGTATCAAAATCCTTCTAAAAATGACTCATCTGGTAGGGGAATAAACTCTGTTTCCGTTGGCACTGTATCAAACCGTCCTTCTTTCCAGTCAAGTTTAGCCTGCTCAATGCGCTCCCGACTGCTGGAAACGAAATTCCACCATTTTTGACGCTGACCAACTGGTTCACCACCAATAATTACACAACGTGCTGCGCTATTCGAGCTAATTTCCACAGAATCACCTGGCTTTAAAATAATCAAAGAGTGTTGCTCGATCGCTTCCCCATCGATCACAATTCCAGGAGTAACAGTATATATCGCGCGATCGCTATATTCAGGATCGAGAATAAAACTTGCATTGGAGTCAAATTTTACATCCAAATACAACATTGGTGAGAACACTTTAACGGGAGATTCGTACCCGCAAGCTTTTCCGGCAATTAAGGTGACAAATGAGCCATTGGAGTTCCATTGCGGGAGGGTGGTTGCCGGATAATGATGAAAAGAAGGAGGCACTTCTTCGTATTCTTCGGGAAGTGCGATCCAAGTTTGAATTGCATGGAGTGTAGCTTCGTGGGTGCGGGTATTTTCTGGAGTCCTCTCTGAATGCACAATTCCACTTCCAGCTGTCATCCAATTAACTTCTCCAGGGCGAATTTCTTGGACAAAACCCAAGCTGTCGCGGTGCAACAAGACTCCTTCAAATAAGTAAGTAACTGTTGCCAAATTAATATGGGGATGCGGACGCACATCAACACCTTTACCCGGTGGAAATGTTGCCGGACCTAAATGGTCAAAAAAGATGAAAGACCCCACCATCGCTTGACTTTGGTTGGGAAGAAGTCGTCTGGCTTGAAATCCACCCAGTTCTTTGATATGAGGTTGTATTCGTTTCTCAATTTTGCTAGACATTTACTAAATTCAATAACTTATTACACATACTCTAGATGTTCTCATAATTATGTAACATGGGCGATCGCATAAAGGTTATTACCCTTTCATAATCATGCGATCGCACCTAATGCTCCAGCCAAGTTATCTAGCAGAGATGACTGAATTTGTTGGTAATTATTCCCAAATCTTATATCTCCTGTAGATACTTATCAAATGGGCAATAATGCTATGTCTATGTTGAATTCACAATTACAAGTTTTCAGAAACAAGGGATTATCAGTGTTGATGCATCAATTACGCCCTCTATTATTGGGGTTAATAATGTATCAACAATTATGATTTTAGTTAAAAATATAGTACTTATTAATCCCAATTTCTAGAGATATTAATGTCTTTAAAGGTTAAAAGAGCTTTTAATAGTTATCCTTTAACCTTATTCTTACTTTGATTTTAAGAATTACTTACATTGCTGGGAGTAATGTACCTGAAATTTGGTTCAGAATTCCAAGGTCCACGCTGTTCAACTTGTACGTTATTCTGGTCTTGTGAGGTGTATGTAGATAAGTTGTAGTAAATATCTACAGTATCGTCAGGCTTGATGTTACCAAACATTGGATCAGTCAGTTTACCTAATGACTCAAGTGCCTTCATAAACATTTGAGTATGGGAAATTTCACGGCTTAGCAGGTGTACTAATGTATTCTTTGTACCTTCGTCTGGCGCTAGTTTAATTAGCTCTTCATAAGTTTGACGCGCTCCTGCTTCCGCACCGATATTTGCTCGTAAATCCCGGACAACATCACCTCCTTCATTGATATAGTTCGCTGTCCATGCCGAACCCTGACTATCTAAGAAGTGTGGTCCCATACCGCGAACCGCAAATAATGTACTTTTGTAGGCTTGTGTTTGGTCAACATTATTTGTGTGAGCTTCGATGAGTTTGCCTACCATTTCTAAGTGGCTAAACTCTTCAATCGCAATATCTTGCAGCATGTCTTTAATAGCTGTATTTTCACAGTGAAAAGACTGTACCCAATACTGTAAAGCTGCTGTTAGTTCACCTGTGGCTCCACCAAATTGTTCTAATAGCAACTGAGCAAAACGTGGATTTGCTTCATCAATTTTGACCGCATGAATTGGCTCTTTTTTATGGAAAAACATGAGACTTAACCTTTTAAGCTGAATTATTGGTAAAATTACAAGACCTTAATAGGCTAACAAGCGCTAATAAACTTAAAACCTATCTTTAGTAATAAACAACAATTTTCTTGGAGATAAAATTTACAGTTGATTTATATTAATGATTTCTTGGTAAAAATTTATTTTAATTTAATTAACGTTGTCAAGCTGAAGTTGCTGTGACGTGAGTATGAGAAATTCCTAAATTGAAGTTGTTTAAAAAATATTTTGTTGATGTTCTATGCTTTTCTCAGCATGGAGAAATAAATATTCAAGTTTATAAAAAATATTCCTTCAGATAGAGATATGTTGTGTAAATTTTGTTCTTCCATTTTGTGGTAATTGAGCTTGCAACTAGTTATTTGAGAAAGTGACATTCATAATCTGTGCAAGTTTTTCCAGGGCAGCCAGTGTAGTTTTTCACTCTCCTGCATCAAAAAAGGATTAAGAAGCAACAGGAATGGGGGGATGTTTTATACCTTTACGAGCCTGAGTAAGAACCATTGCAATATAACCCCAAGGATCAACTTTTCTGAGACGACAAGTTTCAATGACACTCAAAACAGAGCAGTAAGCTAAACTGCCTTCAGTAGTGCGAGTACCATAGCTAATACGTCGAGCAATAACGGCATGTCGTAAAGCCCGTTCAGCCTCATTATTGGTTGCTGGTAATTGCGGATGATAAAAACACGCAACCACAGCGTCCCAATCAGCTAAAATTTCTTTTGCTAGAGCCTTTAACTTACTATGCTCTGCAAGCGTAGCTAATCGGCAGACTCTGTATAGGCGAGCGGGGTGTGAGTCTTTTTCATCTGTATCCCCGTCGCCGATAGCAAGTGTATGTATTAGTTCCCTCAGTTCCTCTAAAAGCCACTGCCCTAAATCCGCCACTTCTTTATCTACTGCTTCGGTCAAAGCGATCGCTTTACGAATCAGATGAGCTAAACAATGTTGGCGTTTTGGGTAATGACTGTAGGCTCCATACCCATCAGTTACTAACCATCCCACAAATGCATCACTGATCAACCGCAGTAATTCTTCTTGACGACGACTACCGATGTGGTAAACGGCAATTGTTTTCGTAATCGCTACCCATAACCACCGATATTTCCCTTTCTCATACCAGGGTGTTTCATCAAGGTGGATTATTTCTGACGATTGCAATTGTTCAATTAATTCCTCAACGACTGGGGAACAAGCTATTCCTACCTCTCGAATACATCTGTCGATTGTTCCGACTGACAGCGATACACCTACCCAATCGTTCAATAACTCTCTTATTTTCGGTCGGGACATACGGTATCGTATTGCAACAGAAGCAATAAACGTTGCCAGCATCGGACCGACAAGTCCATACTCCTGCAAGCTTAAATCTCTGCTTCTTCCTTCAACTACCGAAACATACCCGACTAAAGGCTTTTCTTTTGTTTGGTGTCCACAGGTGCAAGTCGCCTGATAGTAATGATGAAGCGTACACTTTACCTCAATTCCAGACTCTAATTTTTCCAGTTCCAATACGTAATAGCCCATGTGGGGTTTTGCTTGTTGGTCTATTTCTAATCCACTGTTACACGATGCACAAGTTTTTGGGTAATGGGATATGGTTTGGTTTGGCACTAAGGGTGCTGTCCGCCATATCCCCTTAGCCCCTGGTTGTTTTCCCGGCTTTTTTAGAGCGAATCCCTTACTTTTTGGTTTTTCCCTGGATTCGGAAACAACCTTATCTTCTTGCTTTGGTTCTGTTTGTGATTCTGAGTGCGGTGTTTGTTCTTCTTGGTGTAACCCTGATTTTTCCTTACTTTTGAATTGGTCTGATGATGGGGGTAAGGAACTATTGCTCGAATTTTGCTCTAATTTTTCTAGTTGCTCGACTGCTAGTTTATGAAGATTTCCCGCAACTTCCACCAATTTCTGCTTGTCCAGAGATTGGAAGTAGTCCCGGTTCATTTGTGCTAAGTCTTCTTTACTCAGTCGGTTCATGAGCTTTTGGTTTGCATTGCACAATGATTTTTTACATTACCATATGAACTACACCCCTAGTTTTACCTACACTGCAAACTCTTGTTTTAGGGGGGAAAGTGAAAAACTACCATCCAGTCACTTAAGTTTAATTAAATCTCTGCATCCTCAGCAACTACAACAAGCCTTCAAATAGAAAATCTTAATTAATACGGAAAATTTACAGTTTTACACTCATATAAAACCAGAGAGTGAGGAAATAACCAGGGGAAATGATTATCCTGGAAAGCAAGGCTAGCAAATAGCAATGATTATGAATCTAAGAAATCGCCATCAGCCGATTTACGTATTTGAGCTTACTCCAAAAATATCACTCATTTGGACTACTTTGGGTTCATTACTGTTAATACTAGCAGCCGCAGGTGCAAGCTGGTATTACACGATTATTCATGGAGAAATGTTGATTTTTAGTGTTGATAGTTCTGAAGGTGGAGTTTGGGCAGGAATTACTTTCTTTGTAGTTTTGTTCGTGATTACCTCTGGAACTATCATTGTTCATGAATTCGTGCATGGAATTGCATTTGCCGCTTTTGGTGGTTCGCCACGTTATGGATGGAAAGTTAAATATTTATTACCTTTAGCTTATGCAACTTCACCTGGTAATTTTTTCCGCCGTAATAGTTTTATTGTAATTGCTCTCGCACCATTATTAGTGATTGATATTATTTGTTTACTACTAATCGCAATTTTTCCCCAAGCACCTTGGTTAATTTGGGTAATTGCATCCAATACAGGAGGTGCAATTGGAGATATTTGGATGGTGTTGCAATTATTACGTTGTCCGCAGTCAATTCGAGTTGAAGATCGGGAAGAATGCGTGGCAATTTATGCACCTGCTAATGTGACTTTTCGAGAGCTTCCTTTTGATAGGGTTAATAAAAGTAGACCTCGTTCAGTTGTAAAATCTTTGTTAAATCTCGGCTTGATGGCTGTGTGTCTGCTTTTAATTTCTAGTTTTTTGCTGATACCACTATTGAAAATATTAGAAGTACCTTCATTTATTATTGGTAATAATTATTTCTGGATTCTGCGTTGGCAAAATACAACTCAAGGATTTAATCTTGGGTTTAACGGGATATTTCTGATAATACTGATTGTGATTTTATTTTTCTTAGTATTTATAGTTAATATGCTTAAAAAACGTAATCAATAACTTGAATTTTAGATTAGGATTAGCTAGAAAATATATTTTTTTGCAGGAAAATTGTCAAAAAGTTGGAAGTAAAAATAAAGCGATCGCTCAAAATTAAAACTCTTCCCTATTTCACATCGCCAGGGTGAATGCGTTCTAAATTGGCGACTCTGGGGAAAATAGAAGTTTTTTGGCTTTTTTCGGTGTGTTTCTAGCACACCCTTGCTTTACTTTGACTTTTCTTTGCCCCTGCGCCTCTTGCAATACCTGTGTAAACATGCTCTACGGTTTTATTATGTAAGAGTTGAAACTATCCCATTTTTACATCTTAAAATGCTGGATAGTGATAAAACAAGATTTCCTCCATTTGCTGGATTAAAAAATGCTGTGCCAACACTCAAGTCAAACAACAACATAATTGCACCCGCAGTCAATGCAGGTAATCCAAATAACTGAATAATCTGAGCGCTGAAAACTGCCCAAACAAATAAAGGCATCCGAAAGAAGCCCATTCCCGGGGCACGCATTTTCACTACAGTGGTGACAAAGTTGACTGCTCCCATAATTGAGGAGACACCGGAAACTGCCACCGCTAGCAACCAAATAAATTCACCATTAATTAAGTTACCTGTAGGATTTTGGATGCTAACTGGGGGATATGACCACCAACCAGCTTGTGCAGGTCCACCGGGAACCAAAAAGCTTGCCATCAGCAGCGCACCGGAAACTGGAACCATCCAGAATGCAGCTGCGTTGAGACGAGGGAATGCCATATCTCTCGCCCCAATCATCAAGGGTACGAGATAGTTAGCAAATCCGACGAGTGATGAACTAACAACGGTCATTATCTATAAAATGTCCTGTTTTGTCGCCACCAACTTTTCCCGCACTCAATCACCCACAATCCCACTCAGATACTAATCGCGATTAATAAACAACGACATTAGCAGACTACATCAGACAAATACTAAGCAATTGTAATAAATCACATGTTCAAAATTGAAACACAAAATTTTACCTAGCAGACATCTCCATAAAGTCGTACTCGTTTCGGGTTTATGATAGTTAAGTTGAGTTGCAACCTGTAACTATTTGAAGCAAATCACTACACACTCGTACTAAATGGGTGTCACGTCAATCGTTCGTAATCTCGAACATCAGAACAATCCAGAATTGTCGTCAAGTCTTTGTATAAATAAGCAACTGATACCTCTTACCCTCACCAAGCAATTGGTTCGCCCGTGCGTCTGCTGTATCTTTAGGCGCTAATTTATTTAGCTTTATTTAATATTTACTAACTGACTCTAAAACTATTGTGTTTGTCTATGCTAACCATTTTTTAGGCTTGTAGATACTTACATTTTATTGTTATTTTTTAAAGATACTAAATAGTTTTTTTAAAGTTTTTGTGTTAACTGTAAAATTACCTGTATTTAGGTTTATTCTTGTTTTATAAATTTCATTTTTATTGTAAGTGATATTTGGTAGCGTTTCTCAGTCTAATTAAGTACATCTAACGGTACTATTTTCTCATGAAAAGTAAATTGCTTTCATCAGTTTTGCTCGCTGGAGTATTGTTATTGACAGCCGTCAAAACTGCTAATGCTCAACGTATCAAGGTTGCTAACATTGAATATCCAGCTTTTTCTTCAAAATTGCCACGGACTGGTAACGCTTACATTGGTTCTTGTATCAATTCCAAGAACGAAATGCATGGCTTTTTAATTGTACGCGACAATGACAGTGTAATTCGTTTTCAGTCAATTGCGCGTGTGAATGCAAATTCACCAATTGTGATTGTTAATCGAGCTATTGTGCCCAAGGACAGCTTGAATATTGTAACCAAGCATTCCCCTCAAGGAATGGAACATGCAAAATTCATGTTGAGCAAATACGCTTTTCTAGCTGCTGGTAAAACTGAATGTCCTGCTGGATTTCAGCATAAAGAGTTTTTCTTTGAGCAATTGAAAGAGTAGCAAAAAATCCTAATCACTTAGAGGGTGTTTGAAAAGGTTTTAGAAGTCAAATGTTATGCCAATCGCCTCACCATAATACGGATCATAGCAAGGTAGATAAAAGGTATCCGCTCAAAAAATCGCGGTAGAAAGGAAGCTATTCGTGCATGGGGTGTGTACACAGTGTAATAAAATATGCAGATTTGAAAAAAAAGTCCGCCCAAAACTTGATTAATTACATCAAAAAGCATTCAGAACGAATTGTCAATTACGAGTATTTTTCCCAAGAAAGCTTATGCTCCATCGGTTCTGGCGCAGTTGAATCTGCTGTTAAACAGATTGGTAAGCGTTTAAAAATTTCTGGCGCACAGTGGAAAATGGAAAACGTGTCTCGAATGCTTCAACTTCGATCTGCTTACCTCAATGGCAGCTTACTAGCTAATATTTTTGCAAAGGTGAGATGCTCCCCTTCGCTCCTTCCCTAACCTTTAATTCGTCGTTAGCATTTTTATAAAAATAATGTAGATATTGGGCTATTAGGAATTGTGCAGCCCTATATCGTGCTGATACTGTCATGACTTTAATTTTGAACCTACTAATAGTACATTTATTCTACTTCAGAAATATCAATATTCAAAGTGCGATCGCATGATTTCCGATACTACAGATTGTCACTATCTGTAGTAATTTATTACGTATTCGTACCAATTTAATACAATTAACCCATACCCGAAATGAGTATGGGTTAATTCTGTTTTTCAAGTTTTTCTTATACCTTTCATCGTAGAAAAAGGTGTAAAAATTGGACACAATTTCCTATTTCTTACTTTTCGCTCAAAAGTAGCTCAAAGTGCTACAATCCTTATATAGCAAGCGTTACAGCGATTAAGAAACAGATACAGCGCAAGACGTATGCCCAGCATAGGCTCTCAAATCCCTTATCAATCAACACTTTTCCCAAAAGTAAGAAACACCATTTCTTACTCGTTTCTTACTTTGATTATTTTGCCAAGGAAGAATTAAGAAATGAAGTTATTATTTTTATATAGATAATAATAGATAGAAATACCTATGCGCCCTCAACTAAACATTCCATTGGACAAAAATCCTGAATTATTGGAGAAGATTAGAAAATATTGCAACCTTCGAGGATATCGAATTAGTGATTATTGCATCAGAATTTTGAGTGATGGAATAGATAACGACATCGCCGAACTAACGAACAACCAACCCAAAGACGACCCCATCGAAAAGCTCGAACATGCGATCGCACAAATCCAGGAAAGATTGGATATGTTGGAACGGTCGCACCCAACCCCAAATAAATCAATCAATCAAAATCAATCAATTGATGGATTAATCAATCAAAATAAATCAACTGATAAATCACGCAGTACATCAATCGATGATTTATCAAATTTGAAGTGTTTGGGGTGCGGGCAAGTTGGGGGACATGCCAAAGCGGGAATAAATCGCCAAAACGCTCAATTATACTACTGCTCTAATCCCGAACACACTACCAAGAATGGTGGGAGACTGCGATCGCATAAGTTTGAGTTTGTTGATATTACATGAATCATTTATGCAATATCTGTTGAATATTTCATTGCCATAAAAAACCCCATCCTAACCAGGATGGGGTTTTGATTCGTATGAGTAAAATCCTATTAAGTATTAATACTTATTGCACAAATGGCTCATATTCAAGATTAATTCATCAAATTTCTGCTCGTAAATTTTGAACGATTCGTAAGCATGATCAAAATTGCTTTGCTTAGCCTCACTTGAAGTACTTGAATTGCAAAGCATTTCATGGCGATGCTGATCCATACTTTGCAAGTATCTCTTCAAAGCGGGCAATGAATCATATTTTAGTTGGGAAAACATCCGATAGATTTCCCCCGCTTGCTTATTTCGCTCTGGTAAATCGTAAGTGTACAACTTCAGTTGAATTGCATCCGCAACTGTTTCAAGGTGCTGTCGATTTTGATCGATTTTATTTTTAGTAATTGCTAAATAATAATCAGGGGAATTGTGTGGAACCTGGCGCTCTTTCTCAGCGATCGCCAGGTGAATTTTCTGTTTTAATTTTTCATTCTTATCATCAAACCTTGCATTTTCCTTAACAGCTAATTCCCCATTCTTATTTACATAGTAGTAGTGTGGGTAAAGCTGGAGCAGTATTTGCGCGGCATTCGTTTTGGCTGAATTGATTGTTGCCATGATTAAAATTTTTCACTATCGATAGTAGTACTATTGTACTCCAGATACATCAATATCCAAAGTGCGATCGCCTAACACTTTAATTATCTTGTTTTGCATTGCGGCAACTTGATTTTGAATGTCGTTTCGTATCAATAATAATTCCTCGGCTTTTGCTTCTACCTGCTCTTTAGTGGCGCTTGAGGGCATTTGTTTAGAAGTGTAGTGCAGTCTTCTTTTTTGATTAATTTCACACTCGTAGCAGTGCCCTAGGAAGCTTCTTTTTACATTGCGTAAATTTTTATTGCAAAATACACATTTCATGATTTTAGTTTTGATGTGGATACATATATTTTATAATTTAATACAAAAAGGAACCACCCAAGCTTAGTCGTTTGGGTGGTTCCTTTTAGCTTTTAACTATTGATATTATTGCCTTAATGGAGGTATCTACATTTAAATTAATATCTGTAAATTGGTAATGGGCAACATCGACGACCTTGCCGGAAATAGAATCACGATTCATGCTTGAGGAAAATATTCTCTCATTGATGCAAGGGATACGTCCGAATGCTGCATAGTAGCAGGTTTCGTGGCTACCCGAATCAAAGTCTTTCCTTGAGGCATAAACAATAACCTTGCAGTCGTATGCAGGAAAGTTTGTTACATTCATTTCTGTTTTCTCTTAATGGTAATTAATTGATTTAATTCACCCAACTTTTGCAAAATCTAACGTGCCCTTTAACGTGCCCTTTTGGGCACGTGACCTCTGTGACCCGCGTGACTGCGTAGGTCACGCCATGTTTTCTTAAAGGGCACGCTAAAAAGGGCACGTTAATTAATAATAGTAAACTCAGTATCTCTAGAAGGAATAATCAGCCCTTGGCTATCCTTCTTCCCCATCAATTCAGCTTTCCCTTGATACTCCAATATTCCTAGAATTATATGGAGCGATCGCAGTACATCATCGTTGTCCATGCTGCAAGTAAGAAACTGTTTTTCTAAACAGTTTCTTACTGGTTTTGATTGTCGGGGAATTTGGTAGATTTTTACATTCGATTCCCCTTTAAATGCCTTGTAAATGCTCTCTGCTAATCTAGTTATATCATTCGATGAATCATTATTTGATGGCGATTCTTGGGGTATAATTGGGGCGCTAATGATAGATTCATTAGCGCAAATAGAATCACTAGATTGATTGGTAGATGTCTCATTACTTGCACCAAATTTTTTAGTTTTTGGATAATTCTGAAGTTTAATTTTGATGGGATTTTTATCTTTAATGCCCTTCATTTTCAGCCATCCTTCCCCACTACTGGTAGCTTCCCCCGTGGATGGATTGGGTACTGCAATGCACTCAATTCTCGGCTGAGAATTAAGTAAATCGCTGAATCCAGCTAACTTACTCCCAATACTAGTTTGGTTTTCAGAATGGGCGGTTAAACTCGCAGTAAAGCCCCATTTTCTAATATTGGTCAAACATTGCTTGAGAAAATTAGCCCAAGTTTCTGGGGCGACTCCATGAGGCTCATAGGTATTCGTTTCCATCAGAAAAATAGCAATCATCCCATCTCTACCCGATCGCCCCCGAACTACTTTATCTAGGTAATCATCTTCATCAATTCCCATATCTCTAGCCTCTTGCTGGCGCGATCGCACTAGTTCAAGAAAATCTGTAAAAAATTGATTAATTGATTCAACATCGGCTAAAACCTCGACCCCTTCCCATACATTGGGATTAGTTTCGGGATTGATGCAAATAACGTGCCATCCATCTTTGATTAGTTCAGATATGATGAATCTTTCCAATGTACTTTTCCCACTACCTTGCATCCCTGAAATTACCCTAAAAGGTAGTTTGATAAAGGGTTTTACCCAATCGAACTGTTGATTAATCACAAGGATTGATTGATTAATCATTGATGCATTTTTCGTTGGTGCGATCGCACTAGGAACTAATTCGTAATCACGATTAGTATTTTTGAATTCTGGTAGTGGGAATTGTTGTGATTGATTTCGTAATGATGCAATCATCAAACCAATTCCAATGCCCACTACCAAAGGGAACTCAAATCCAAGTTGACCTTGAGGCTGTTGTGTTGGTGGCGGTGGCGGTGAAGTTGAAAGTAGTAGCATGTGTATATGATTATTTTTTTTTGTAGTTATTCCCCTTAGTGTGTTGCACTAAAGGGGAATTTATTTACTTCCTTGCACGGCATTGCAAGCCTAGTGCTATATCGCTCCAAGCTCCGTGAACTACCGTAATGGTCTGTTTCAGTGGCGTTGGTAGCAACCAAACTACAGCAAATTGAAAAATCATGGGACTAATAAAACCGACGCACCATGCGATCGCGATTGGTTTTATTAGTTTGAATATTTGATTTCGCCTTAATGCTTGAATTTCCTGCTTTTGTTCGATGATTATTTCCCAAGGTTGTTGGTGTCTCGTCTCCATATATCTCCTTCCAGTAATACTTGAGTGAATGATTTTGTAAATTTTGAAAAATCATGAACGGCAAAAGGGAGCCAAATACGCCCAATACAGCGATCGCACTCCCCCAACGAATGATTAATTTGGCTTTTGTAACTAACAAAAATAGAAACATTACTTCCTCCGATGTTCGTTATTTTGCTCAATCCGAATTTTGAAGAGAATAAATAGACCCAAAACCAAAACCGCGAACAATAATAAATCCATAATTTCCTTATGTGGCAAGCTCATCAGTACCGTAGTGCCAGTACGGTAGATAGCCCATTAAGGGCTATTTCGCTATTTCAAATCGCCTCTGCCTAAATTGCTAGTGCGATCGCTTTGGTGCGAATCTTTGAAGGATGAACTTGATTTACTATTGTGGAGAAATATATTTTCGCAGGCAAAAAGAACCTCACCTCCCATCACAAAGATGCAAGCAATCAACCGAGCTTCCAACGTATCTTGTACTCGTAATTGGCTGATAGAGGCGTTGAAATCAAACCAAAAGGCTAGAACACTGATGGCGCAAAGCATTACTAGGGCTGCATTCTGAGCTAATCGACTGATTCCCACGACATCTTTATCTGGATGTCTCATCGTCTCGGCGCTACGTCCAAGTAATTTTGGTAGTAATTCAGGATTGAAGATAGCGCTAAAGGTCGCAGCCTCGACGATTGAAACTAGTACAGATACGGTAATACTGGCAATGAATCGTAAATCGTTATTCCCAATTCCCAACCTACTTTGTAGATATCCAAATGTGAAGAAGCAATTACTTGCAATCATTCCATAAGCCAGTAACTTGGCTACTTGTGCAAAAGTTTTGTCTACTTCGGAAGTTCTGCCAAAAATCATATTCTCTCTCCTATATATGTATTGGGGTTTTGTGGCGATGGGACAAATATCAATTTGAAGAAATAACAACTACCAAGGAATAAACCAAAGAAGACAATAAACGCGATCGCTATATCGGCTAATCCGTTGTTGTACTCTTCTTCGATAGTTTCGTTCTTTGTGATATGTGTGCCGTCTGGGCGGATTTCTGAGTATTGTCTGGTAATTATTTTTTTCATTTTTGTTGAACAAAAATGCCTAGATTCCTCTAGGCATTTACTTAACTAATTACTCCCTGCGTCCTACTCCACGTTGTGGAGGTGGGTCATTTGATGATTGATTTTGTGCTATCGCTGGTTCTGCTGTCGCTAACAGTATGAGGATTGCTGTGATTAATACTTTCACAATTAATTCCCCAATGCTTGGCATAGCGCTATCCACTGATTTGTTGGTAGCTCATCCAATCGGTCAAAAACTTCCTGAGCTTCATTGCTAGGTGCAGAATCGCAGTACCTCAACCACATGTGCAAACCGCATCGACCTAACAAGTAGTAGCTTTCTAGCTCCGATAATCCGCTTAAATCATCGCCCCAACTTTCGCGGATATCATCCGTTAGCAAGCAATTGTGTGGCATACCCCAGTATTCTAGGGGCTGGCAGTAGCTCTTATTCACTAAAGCTTGGATAAATGATCCAATGCCAGCTTTCCCTAATTCTGGTAATCTCATTTTTAATTCTTCTGATTCTGGGGAAGTTTCCATACTGTCCGGGGCATTTTCTAGCCAAATTACATCTGCTATTTGTCCTAAAAGCCAGAACCTATCCGAATCTGAGAGTAATTGCAAGTGATCGCCCCAGCACTCAGCTATATCTTTGATTAATTCGAGGCTGTAATTAACTCCCCAAAATCCTATTGGCTTACTCATGGTAAAATCCTTGTATGGTGTGTATTTTTTACTTGTGGTAGATTGCACCCAGTGCGATCGCGTTTAGCTTTGATCGGTTATGCGATCGCACTTAAAATAAACTTTGTTGTACTGCTTCGGGAACCTGTGATTGAGGCTTGGTAATAACGTCGGGTAACTCAACTAAGCATCCAGATCGAATTTTGTTGAGGTTAAGCCTCAAACTTTTCTTACTTCTTTGTCCCGGTAATGGGTCAAAATTCCATTGAGGATGATTTAGTTGGGCATAAGGACATTTACAGATAAACCTGTATTTTGTGCCTCGATAATCGTAAATTCGATGCTTTGAAAGTTGGTCGGGTTGGTAAATTCTGGCTATTTCCGGCATACTTCCCCCACATTTAATAGTTCCTGTAGCCGCGATCGCACTTGTTGACTAATCTCAAATAATATGCGATCGCTTGGTCTGGCTGATTGTAATATCTGCAAGTGAGTATTTATACTCATTAGATGCTGGATTAAATCAAAATCACTCATTCTCTTTTTCCTCCCTCGATCAACGTAAAAGCCAGCAGTAGTAAGTTCCAGCAATGCGTCAAATCCTTTTGACCCATCATCTGCATTGATTGATTTATTTGCTGATATGTATCAGGATATTCAGCCCGCAATTGAATAAATAAATCAATCATCTTTGAGACAATTCGTGCGGCTTTGATTGATTTTTGATTGATTTGTTGATTTTGCATGATTAATCAAACTCCCCATCAATATCAATCATTTGCGCCCAAGGAATATTTTGATTGATGAATCGTGCAGCATCTTGCAATGAATCAAAATCAATCACGCCTAACCCGCAAGGGTGTAAATAATCATTCATCAATTGAATCAAATCATCTTGATGCATCATTAATTTCTCTCCCAAGATTCAGAAATTCGCAGGAAATTATTGAAAAAGCAGATAATTCTAGAGTGCGATCGCAATATCTCAAAGATTTGATATTGCGGGAATAGTTTTTGTGTTTCCTCAATCCAGTTGCAGGATTGCACTTCCGTCCATTCCTCTATGTCGGCGTTAATTGTCCCCGCTAATAATCTTTCAGCTAAATCGGGGTCGATATTTTCTTTTTCAGCACAAACTAGAACGTATTTGAAAAGTAAATCAATCATTTCGTGATCAGTCATTAGTATCCTCGTCAATTGCATTGATTAATGTTTGCAAAATCGCGATCGCATCGGCTAGAGTGCCGTGATCGCAATGGTTTTGTAGGTGTTCGTTGTACATATGCCATGCTTCCTCATCATGCAAGTAAATCTCAAATAGAAGGCGATCGCATTGTTTGAGATTGTTATACGGGCTAAATTTAATCATCGTTGTCATCCATTAAATTATCTGTGTTCACAATGTCGCAGCACTCGCGAACTATGCTGATTGCATCGAAAATCCCACCATCTTCGCACCACAATAAAGATTGCTTTTGCAAAAGCTCCCATTCTTTTGGGTTACTGCGTCGTGCCTCGTACAAGGCATCGCAGGCTTGCCCAATAAGTTCTTTCATGCGATCGCTGTAGCGGTAGGGCTGGGTTGGGTTCGGTTGGTTGTTGCTCATTTTCAAAAATCCATTGCGCTAGTTAATGGTTTTGGTGCAGAGGTAGACTTAGTTTGGTTAGCTGTTGGAATAACCTCTACTGTTTGTTCCAGCGTCGTTGCGGGGGTGAAAAATTGATTGTAGGCAAGGATAAAATCTTCACGATATCTTGCCAGCATCAATTTAAATAGTTCACCATTTGATTTGATGCCCGTTGCCGACATGATGTAGTCAATATCCGATTTACAATCTCTAGGAATCATTACTGATAAGCGTTCTATCTTTTTAGTCATTCGTTTGTTCCCCTAAATTAATCCGAGTAAATCAAAAAATTGTGGTTCAGATGGAACCTTATAACGGTCATTGGGTAAGTGCGATCGCACTATATTGGCAGACCCACCAACAACTAAAACTTCACCAATTTCATCTGCAAAAGGTTGCCATTGCTTGCCGACTGCGGAACGGATTTCAGACCACCATTTTTCACGGCAATCAAAGAATATCTTTGAAAAGTTAAAGTCTGCGATAGTGTAATTGCCGGATTCAATCGCATTCATGATGATATGAGGCTTTATGGTTCGTCCCAGTTCGACCGCAAGGGCTTTATTTACAAGGTTTGTCAGTGCTAAAGTACCTGATATCTTCACATCAGCACTGCGATTAATTTGCCCATCGCCCGTATAAAGACGGGCGATTCCATCTTTGCCGCCAAGTGAGATAATGCCATTCAGTACATCGGGATAACTGAATAGTCCCTCTGTTTTTGCTCTACGGAAAGACCCAATGGTTTCGTCAATGGCTCGAACACTTTTAACGTCTACATGAATCAGTAGATTGTTTCGTGTAAAAACCCGTTGTCCGGTGAGTCGCTGTAAAGCTTCCCTGGATGCATCAATACGGCTATCAGGCAGACATAAACGTAAATCATTAACGACTAAGTTTGTTTCCCCTTGTAACGGCTGTAATGCAGCTAGGACAAGGATTTCAGCTAGTTCGCACTTATCCCCATCAAAGACCATCTGACCACCAAATTGACTGGCATCCTTACCGATTAGATAGCGTTTTCCGTTATCGGTTTCGATGTAGACAGTGTGCGGGCAATTTGCATTCATGTCGTAAGAGTCATACTTATCTAACTCCGCAACACATGAAAGTATTGATTTTACTTGCTTTGCAGGATTGACCCATTTGATATATCTATTTCCAGCGTCACACGCCACAATTGGACGGACGCATTGATTTGTAAGTGTTTGAAGCATTTCGCAACCTAAATAATTTTAGCTAGTGCAGTTATACAACTTGTTTACAGATTGAATACAATTTGCATTCAGTTTGCATAACTGTAGTTAGCCGCAATTGGCTAGAAAATGCTTTGTTCGACTTTCACGAACTCCCGTCAAACGTGCCCTCGGATTGGTTCTCACGGATTGGGTTGATATGTCTCTCACTCGCTGGGTGAGATTAAATTAATGTCTGCATTGTGTAAGCTGTCTGCATTCAGTTTGTTTGCTGTCTGCTTACACAATGAATATAACTGGTAACTAATGGCACTGTCAACAGGTAATACCATTAATTACATGCTTTTCTCAGAGAATATTACTGGTAATAACGGGCAAAACCAGCTATCATAAGGGTTTTAGAGGTTAAAAAAAATATGCCAAAGTATGCACGACCAAGGATAACACTGGTGATAGAGGAAGATGTAGCCGAACTGGTGAAACAGTTGGCACAAAAGCATTCTTTACCCACCGCTACCTTTGCGGCATCAATATTTAATAAACTGGTGAGAGACTTAGCAAACGAAGAGGGACTACTGGGAAAGCAGAAAATTACGAGCGATCGCAAAACTTAGTCAAAAATATTTCTGACCATGTGTTAGACATCGAGGAAAACTGTGCTACCTTAAATGTGTTAAACACATTACCAAAAGACATGGCACAGTTACCCCAAGTTACCGCCCGCCAAAAAAACGCAACAGAAATAAGGGCTTTTCTCTTGGAACAAGAGAAGGAACACATTAAGAGATTAGCGATAGAACAGAATATAGCAATATCTCATCTGGTGAGAGCCTTGCTGCTGGAATGGGCAAAAAATCAAGACAACAAAGGCTAACAGCGATCGCACCACAGCAACGATAAGGCAAGGGTGCGATCGCTTTTTACCTGTAGATTAGTATTTAATGTTATCCAAAAAATTAAAATTGTATATTTAATACCTGCAAAAGCAGCGTGAATATACCTTATCGAAAATTTCGATAACTCCAAGATTTACCATTTTCCAAAAATGAAAAAAGAATTGGCGACAGCTTCCTTCCGGCTGCCGGAAGAACTTTATGAGCATTTACGGCTGCAAGCGTATTTGCAAAAAACGACAATCTCAAAACTAATCCTCAAAACGGTAAAGGATAAATATGTCAAAAAATAGCCATAAAAATACCCGCTCGGCAAGCGGGGAAATCAATCATCAGTTTTTAAAGAGTAAATATGCTTTTGAGTACAAATACCTAGGAGGTATTCATATATGAGTAATAGTGTATCACGTTCCCCTAACCGAGGGGAAGACCCTTGCCCAATTTGCGGCAGTTGGCACGAAGCACAAGCCATGTGGATACATGAGCATTCCAAAATAGTTCGCTGCAATAGCTGCCTCTACCCAAAATACCAAGTAATTGAATCAGAAAGCCCTAATTTTCTTGGTGATGCTTTTTCGCTGGATGGGGAAAAGATGTACCTTTTGAGGGGGAAGAAATGCCCTATTGGTCTGCACGTCCTGACTCATATCGTTCGAGGCATCGCTGAGTATATAAATGTGAGGATTCCCAAGCACTTGAAGCGCAAGCAATTATGGAATCGTGATGAGTGCGAGCTTGTCTGGTTTCTTGTTTCGATTGCTGGTGGCGTTCAGGAGGTGCGGTGATGGTTGCGGAATTTACACAGAATCCTCCTTTACAAATCGTCGGGGACGATCATGCTCCCTATGGATTGGTAGATAACCTCAAGCGTCCCGACTGGATTGACCAAAAACATTGGGATGAGTGGATTGTAGAATCGGGAATTTCACCGGAAATTGCGCGGAAGTGTTTAAAAAGTACGTCTGATTTTAGCTCGATAATAAAGTTGCTGGGTAAGCAAAAATTCTTTGATGAGAATGGATGCGAAGTAACTGATTTATCAGGATGGATATGTTTTCAGAGTGATTTTGCAGGGAAGATCATTTCCAATTTTGGACAATTCAAAGCCGATCAAAAGATATTCAAAAAGGATAAGAAAAAGGTTCTTAGTAAGAAACCTTCAAAATATTTAACTCCCAGCGCCCAAACTAATGGGGTGCAAGATTGCGCCATACTACCAGTTCGGAGTGAGGCAGAATGGCAAAGAATAGTTGATGATCATACTGTAGAAGTTGGAATCACAGAGGGCAGTAAAAAAGGCGCAAAGTTAGAGACAGAAAGTGTTCCGGCACTTATCTTGTTTGGCGTGAATAGATGGCATGAAGCAGAAAATGAACCCAAACTTTACCCAACATTAGAGAAACTAATCAAGCCGGGTAGAAAATTCAGTATTTATTATGATGCCGACTGGAAAACCAACTGGAACGTGCGATCGCAGTTGGTGAAGCTAGGCACTCAACTGCGTAATCGTGGCTGTATTCCTATTGTCAAAATATGGGATGCAGCACTTGGAAAAGGGATTGATGATCTATGCGTCAACAATGAGAATTGGCGGGAACATGTCTCGGATATGACTTTTGATGAGTTCTTAGCCGCCCATAAAATCCTTACCCAGCAAGAAAAACAAGCCAAAAAAGAACAACGGCTAGAGGATGGCAACCCACGGGAAACATTCTTGCAGATTGCTTTCCATGAACTATATCAATCAAAAGGACAATTCATCAGTGTTAACGGCATCCTTTATAAGTGGGAGACCAATCATTATAAATTACAGCCGGAAGCTATAGAGAAAGGAAAGATAGCTAGATACTGCAATACTTACGCAAGGCAAAAAGAACTGCCCAATGGAGATATTGAGATAGATTACCCTTTTGCTAATCCCAGAAAGGCTAGGGAATTGTGGGAATGGGTGCAGATGCAAACACTAATTGATCCTGATGAAGTCAACCCATGTGGACTAAACTGCAAAAACGGTGTTCTGTCCACATCCTGGGAAGGTTCAACGCCAAAATTCACCTTTGAAACTCACGACCCGGACAAACATTTTTACATCTACGAACCACTGGTAAACTACGACCCAGACGCTGACCCAACACAGTGCGATCGCTTATTGGGTTGTTTGGACGCGCCGCAGCGCGATATCTTTCTAAAAACTATTGCAGCTTCCTTAGACTTGCAAACAGTTCGCAAATTTAAGGGACGGATGATAAAAGCCCTTTTACTGTGCGGGCAAGGTAGCAATGGTAAGGATACCCTGAGAGAAGTTGTGAGTACCATCTTGGGACACGAGGGCTTAACTAGCATAAGTTTGGCGGACTTCGCCTCATACGATGAAGGTCGTAAATTCTCGGTCGCACCGTTGCAATTTTCCAGAGTTAATTGGGCGAGTGAAAATCCCCAAACAGCAGCACTCGACAAAATCCAATCGCTCAAGTCGGCAATAACAGGGAATAAACTTCACTCGGAGAAAAAAGGTAAAGACCATCAAGAATTCAATCCTGTTGCTGTTCAATTATTCAATCTAAACGATACTCCCATCGTTAAGGGTGTGATGCAAGCTATCACCGATAGATATGCAATCCTAAAGTTTTCAAAAACATTCAAGGACAACCCCGATCCATCAAATCCAGATGAAATGCAAGCAGATTCACGATTTGCTTACGATCCAGTATTCATCACTCATCAAGTTGCGCCAAGTTTTATCAATAAGCTATTAGCTTCACTAGTTGACTTGATGGCGAACGGGATTGACTTTTCATGCACTAAGGAAGCTTTAGAGGATGTGCAGAAGCAAAACAGCCACTTATTCCAGTTCATTGAGGATATCGGTCTTGGATACGTGCCAGACGGGTTTATGACAAATAAGGAATTATGGAGCCTTCTAGAGGATTGGTATTGCAACAATGGCACGCTAACCATCGAGCGATCGGATAGTGGTAAAGAACTGCGGACATGGGTTGATCAAGTCCGACCGAGCGATAAGAACGTCAAAGGGATTAATCAAGTCATCGAGCGAATACATCAACTATTCCCAAAAGCGAAAAAATCGACACAGTATCATCCCATCGCAAAAAGGAGTATTCCTGTACTAATGGGCATTGGTTTTGTATCCAACCTCAAAGTCGTTCAACCGAATTTTGAACCAACACCCGCACCACTTTTCGAACCACCCGCACCACTACCCGCACCACTTGAAAATCTAGAACCCTTACAGGGAGCCGATACCCGCACCACCCGAACCATCCGCACCACTTTATATAAGGAAGAAAAAAATGAAGAAAATAAACCAAAAACAGAAGAAAACGCTTTATTACTACCCCCGCAAAAAGAAATATATATAAAGTTCTCCGAAAACGGTGCGTGTGGTGCGGGTGGCTGTGAAACCCTTACCACACAAGACATCCAGAAAAAAGAGTGGTGCGGGAGTGGTGCGGGTGAACCTGAAAGTGGTGCGGGTGAGACTGAAAAAACTAGCCTAAGTGCGATCGCACAACAAATCAATCAAGTATTAATTGATCAAAAGTTATCGCGATTTGATCAAGGTGAAAAAATTGATGTAATCCTCAAACCACTCCCTGAAGATCAAATAAATCAAATTAAAAACTTGATGAATCAGGATGATCAACGTTTGGTTGGGCAACTTTTGAAGATTTTCCGCAATTCAAAGCCAGCGTTATCAATCGATGCCTTCACAGAAGGTCAACGAGTTAGTTTGAATCGCGATCGCATCAAACCAGAGCGATTGAAAGATTTCCCTTCTAGCGTAGTCATTGGAAATGTTCTAAGCGTTAACGTTGCTACGTTAAAAATCCAATGGGAAGGTGTAGAAACGCCGCATCACCACTTACCACAGGAATTGCAAGTCATTTAAACCACATCCCAGTTCACCCGAACCGGGAATCAATAAACGTCAAAGAAGGAAGAAAGATGAAGGAATTCAAAATAGGCGATCACGTAAGGGTTAACGATAATTTGCTCTCATACCACGGCAAAGTCGGAGTGGTGGTGAAAGTTGCTGGGTGTGACTGTCAGGTCGCAGGGCATGATTGGAGTAAATGGGTTCCGCACAGAAACCTGCGGGAGGTTATAAACTAATGACTTATTACCCTCCAAAGAACAGCAGATTTGATTTAATGCCCCTCTGCAAAAGCAAATTACTGCAACGGATACAACGTGGTGAATTATCCCCAGCCCCAACATTGGGTGAGATATACGCAATCCGTCAACTTATTGCAGAGGGAAAAATCCCCACGGAACAAATCAATCACGTAAATAGGGCGATTGATTTATTCCATATCCCTGATTAATCACGATTAATCAAAGTGCGATCGCGCCATGATTGATTAATCAGAATGCGATCGCACTAACAGAAATAACTCAAATTTTGTCTAACCTTAAAATGACGCTTCACTATGACTCAGATGAAAGAGCTTGATATTACCCGATACATTGCAAAAAAGAACGAAACATTACCAGAAGCTTTACTAAGACTAGCTTTGTTATTCCAGCATGTAAAACCACTAAATGTAGATATAGAGACTAAAAAATCAATAATGGCTAACCCCGAATTGCTACCGCAATACATCGACCAACAAAACATTGACGACCACGCCATTTAACACAGTCACCTCCTTGACAAACTTCTTATACAATTCTCTTTTGGTTGTTTCGGGGACAACTTGAAGAAATTCACTGTCCCCAAAGGTCTTGACAAGTTCCTTTTGCAGCCGCAAACCTAAACTAGCAGCATGGGTATTTTGCTGTTGAAGTTGTTGTATTTTGAGTATTGTTTTTTCAATAGCATCCAGAATGATCGAATCTTGGGGAAGCGATCGCAGTACGTCAAGTCGTGATTTTAATTCAATAATTTCCGGTGTATCTTCTCTATCCGGTTGACTAGTGACAACGTAATTATTTAGTTCAAAAGCCTTTTTACACAACGCTTGATCAACTGCATCAATTATTTTAAGTAAAGGTACTGCTGTTTTATTTGTACACACAGAGTTACCGTATATTCTGCGTTTCTTGCACCTTACCCCCATTGCTTTTTTCTTGTCATGAACATAACATTTACTTCCACAGCAACCGCAAATAAGTTGACCTGACAACAAATGTAAGCCGACAGTATTTGATGTGGCTCCATCAAAATTGCGTCCCCATAACCGCCTATTCTCAGATAATCTAGTTTCAATTTGTTGATAAACTTCTTTTGATATTAAAGGTTGATGTGTATTTTCTCTAATATCCCATTTGTCAGGATTGACCCGGTTGAATTTAACATTGTAACGAGTATGACCCTGTAATACAGGATTTCTCAACCATGCACGTAGTCCTGGAGGGGAGAATTTAATATTGTATTTTTCAATAAAGAATTGAATAGTATTCCTTAATGATGCTTTTGGAATTAAAAAATAATCAATAATTTCAGATGCGATCAACCAATGGGTTTTACCACTGCCTTCGTGGACAGACGTATCAGGTATATATTTCCCGTCTTCTTTCGCATAACCAAAAGGTGGTTGACAAGCTTTATTTTGATCGCGAAAATGTGCCAAACCATGATTAACCCGACTTTGTAACAACCTGGATTCAAACTCGGCTAACCCTGCCATTTGATTAAGGGAAAACCAGCCAAACGGGCTAGAACTGTCTTCAACTGGGGCATCCAAAATAACAAGTTTAATATTTAAACTCTCCAACAAAGATACTGTTTTCGCAATCGTCATTACAGATCGAGCGAGTCTATCAATCCTGGTAATAACTACTTCTGTAATGTCACCTTCTCGACACATTGCCAGCATCTTATTAAAATTTTTACGGCGATCGCTTCTACCTGATTCGATATCGCTAAAAATCAAACTACACCCTGCTTTTTCAATTCTTGCAGTTTGTTGTACCAGTGCATCTTCTTGCTCAAATTTGCTGACCCTTGTATACCCTACCCTCATAATTCCCCTAGAATTCTTAACAGGGTAAGATACCACAAAATATGACCCTTGTATAACCATCTAGTGAAGGGAATGTCCAACCAAATAACATGACTGTTCCATGCATGGTGAACAAGCCATTGTAAACGGTTCTATCTACTAAATCAGCTTCTGGGGTCAGGAGTTCACCCCGCATAATCATGGCGAAGATACCGCCAACTAGAAGGAAAAAGAATGAAGTCACAAGATATTGAATACCAATTACCTTGTGGTCGTGACTAAAGCTAAAGTAAGTTTTCCAGGTTGTCGGGGGTAGATGGTGATGTTTCTCTAAGACAACGCTGGAGACTCTTTCAACGTTGGTGTTGGTCATGTTTGGTTAATTGCTATGGGGTATTAGTTATTAGTTATTGGTAATGGTTATTGGTTCTGTGTTAATAACTCATAACTCGTAACTAAGATATCAGCCTGAATAATTGACTATGGGAGGTGCTGCGGGTACTACTGTTTTCCAACCGTTTTGGAAGGGTTTTGATTGGTTGACTGCGTATTCTTGGGCAGCTTGATTTTTGGCTGGGGCTGGTTTTTTATTTGCTGCTTCCTGTAACCAATGTTCGTAGTCTGCTGATGAATCGACGACAACATTGGCTTCCATGGCGGCGAAATATGTACCGCTAAATTGCGAGTCCATCAAACGGTATGTACCTTCGCGAGTCGGAGTAAATTCAAAGTCTATTGTGTGTTTGGGAATGATATCTTGTTTGACTCGGAATGCAGGTACATAAAAGCCGTGAAGAACATCTTCCGACTGTAATGCTAGATGAACTCGCTGATTTACAGGTAAATGTAATTCAGTACTGGAGACATTCTTGTAAGGATAATGAAATTCCCAAGCCCATTGTTTGGCAATAACATTAATGGTTCCGTTGCCGATCGCTTCAGATTCTGGTTCGACAGCTGGTTTTTTATCCCAAGGGAATGCATATGCTGATTCTATTGCTTTAGGCAGATGCAAATGCATAACTTCCATTGGCCCGCGAATTGCCATTTGTTCATAGACTTGGTAACTGTAAGTTGCAATCCAAATTACTAGAACAATGGGTATTGCTGTCCAAACGACTTCCAGAGCAATATTTCCTTCTATCGGGGGGCCATCGCTGGTGTCGTTTGGTGCTGCACGGTGAAAGGCAATTGAATACAGTAGGGTGGCTGTCACACCCAGGAAAATAAACGATGCGATAACGACTAGAAAACTGAATAAGTCATCAATTAGACGTGATTCGGCTGCGGCTTGAACTGGGAACCAAGAATAGGATTGTTGTCCCAACCAAAGACTTGCCGCAGTTATCGCGATCGCACTGACGATGAGTACAAAAATGTTTCGGATCATCATGGTGTGGGGAATGGGGAATTGGATATTGGGTAATTAACCAATAACTATTAACCAATAACTACTTTAAAAATGCGTTGGGATTTTCACCTGCACGGAGGAGATAATCGGCTGTGTTGTGGACTCCAAATTCTGCTGCCAGTTGTGCGCCTAAGGTACCATGTACATACAGCAGAAACATGACAGCCATACCTGCTATTAAATAAGTCCACTGCACTTGACGGTCTTCTTCTTTACGCCAAACAAAGCGCTGTAAACCTCGCCAAACTGTCATGCCGACGATGATAGCCAGTAAGAAAACTCCGCCAACTCCGTGCCAGAGCATTGTTTCCATTGCTTTTAATCCCCAGGCACTTTTCACTTCTACTGAGGGTTCTGCCAGCATCATTTCGTAGAAACCAGCAGCTAAAGTGAAAAATGTGATGATTGCAGAACCCAGCATGTTATACCAACCAACATCAAAAAAGTTGGAACGTGCTGCTGGAAGGGCTAAAAATTTGAAGATGGGTTGCTGTAGCGGAAAAAGTACCCCAACAAAATCAAAGGTAATACCAATGATGAATAAGCCCAGTGTTAGGTGAACTAAGTTGGGATGAATTGGGAAAACATAAGGAAGACCGTTTGTACCGAGTTGCGATCGCAATTGTTCAATTAATCCTGTTTCCATTACAGTACTCCTTCTTTGACTGCTTCAACTACTGGTACTGTATGTAAGCCATATACCCAAACCAGTTCGTCACCGAGATAAACTTGCAAAAATACTAAGCAAGCCAGCACTAATCCTAAACCAAGATAGGGAATCGGTAGATCATTTGGGGTTTTTAAGCGAATTACATAACGCCAAGCTGTAATCGCTGCAATCACTCCTGACAAAGACCAACCAATTAGTGTGTGCATACTCAATATTGGTTGCACCACATCATAGGGTTTTGCTAATCCGGCTTCAAATTGTCCAAAAATAATGGCGACGAAAATCGCTACTGTCGCCAGACACATATTCCACCAACTTACCTCAAATAAACGCGCGTTTTTGGTAAAGTAGCCAATAACATCGCAGGTAAAGGAAAACAATACCATCGCAATTACAAAGTGAACCACGATTGGATGGATGGTATCTGGATATGGTAAGTTGTGGTCGTTTAACTTGGGAATCAGCTCAAGCATAGTGTTCTCCTGGGTGCATCTCCTGAAGGAAATAAAACTTTACAAGTTCCTTATTTCAAATTTTAAGGACTTGGATAATTTAAAAAGTTTAAATTGCAACTTTTATGATTTTTTGGTATTGATTGATGCGATATATTTTGGTGGAGCATTTATTTAAATTTATTGTCATCGCAAATTTAGCAATTGCTCATAGCAACGCCGAGTCAATTATCCTGGATATAGCAGAATACAGTTATCAGTTACTAACAGTCAGGGTCAGAGTTAAGTAGTAAAAATGCTTGATAGCTTGGCTTTCAAAGCTAGATACTATAATTCATTTAATAGCAAAGTACTGTAATTGTTTGTCTTTTCTACCTATATAGTCTTTTTGTCATCCGATCACCTTTGTTGAGCAAGTCATGGTAAATAACTCCATGAGTAGATGACATTGCAAAACTATTTATTTGATTATAGCTTTATATTTCCTTAATCCAAATTAAATTGGTGAAATAATGTTACTTATCAATAACAATTGAATTTGGCAAAATGTTAGCTAGAAACATTTTGACCAAGAATTAATTCTAATTTATTTACAGATAAAAAATAATTTTAAATTAAATCAAAATTTAATTATGTTTCTGGCTTTTTCAAGCTAGTTATATTAGCGAGATTTAGTAAAAAATAAAACTCGAAAAGATTATAGTGCCCATCTTGATGAGTTGTGATTGGAACTACACACCTAGTGAAAAGTGCCTCAGCAGCTTAACCCTTGACTTAAGTAAAGAAAAGTTTCACTTTGCAAAAAAATACTAAATAATATTAAGGAGTTGATGGTTGCAAATGCTTGTTTTTTAGGGCAAAATTATCTCGAATATCAAAAAATCAAGTTTTGATTTCATGATTTCCATCAGCTTCTATTATTCAAATGTAAATTAGATGAATATCGAAATTGCCCAATCATTCCCAATAATATAACTGTGAGAATGGTGAAAAAGTTAAGGTAAAATTAATCACCAAATGAGATAAATGTGGCGATAATAGCAAGTATGTGCTTACATTGTAATTTTCCAATTTATAGTCTGTCAGCATCCATTATTTGAGTCGTGCAAATAAATTCATCGTCAGAATTTAATAACTCTAATTCAAGTAGAGATTACTTCGAGAGCGGATTACAATCGGTGCTTTATCGCTTGTATCGGACAATCGAACGCGATCGCTTCGTTTGGAAAACAGTCAATGATTTGCGCGATTCGCTCCAAGTAAATCGTGTAGTTTTGTACTATTTTTACGATCGCTGGCATGGACAAGTGACCTTTGAGGCATTAAGTTCGCCAGAGTATTCGATTTTGGGTTCTACAGGTGCAGATAATTGTTTTAATGATGAGTATGCGAGACTATATTTAGCTGGACGGGTACGAGCTATTAACGATATTGAAACGGAGTCGATCACAGATTGTCACCGAAATTTTCTCCGGGATTTGCGAGTTCGTGCTAATCTCGTTGTCCCTGTTCTAATTCCCAAAGGATTATGGGGTTTATTAGTCGCCCATCATTGTGAGGAACCCCGTGTTTGGTTGCGATCGCATGTAGAATTGATGCAACAGGCGGCAAATACTTTAGTCACAGCACCTTGTATTTTCAACTCGTAAATATTTTGGAATATTTTTAAGCACAGAGTAATATGAGAGATGCGATCGCTAGACAAATCCCAAATCCCTGACGTAAAGAAATTGGCTCTTGTAGTATTAAAAATGCTAAAATAACTGTTACGCCTGGATATAAGGAAGTTAAAGGTAATACAATCGCGACAGAGCTTTTGCTGACAGCTATTAAAAAAAATAATGTGGCGCTAGCACCTGCAATCCCAATCAAAGTAGCGTAAAAAATACCACGAATATCACTTTGCCATTGTATTTCCGTAGTGGTGACTAATACTAGAGCAACTACAATGCTACCAATTATGTCATAGACTAAAGCAGTTTTTGGCTCTATATGATTTGTCGCTAATTTGCTCAAAAATCCCCAGACACCGTATAAAAATATTGATAATAATGTATAGACGAGCCAATTGTTCAATATCATAAGAGTTTGTTTATAAATACTCAGTAAACAAAAGTTAAAAACTAAAAAAAGACGATTTAATGTATTTTAAGCATATAGTATAATCCTACTTATTTGCTAGATATGTGCTTTAATACTGACATTATTAAAGTTAGTTTTTACTTAAAATATACTTCAAAACGCACTACTTATTTTTACTTGATGCCTAAAATTATTAACTCTGGAATTATCACTATCAATGCAATCTAATTCATCCCTAATTGACGCAATTGTTGAGCAGATAAAAGCAAATACCAAGCAGCGTATTACTTTTGCTGAGTATATGGATATGGTGCTATATCATCCTACATATGGTTATTATTCCACCCAAGCATTGAATATTGGTAGGGAAGGAGATTTTTTTACTTCGGTTCATCTTGGGACTGATTTTGGCGAAATGTTGGCTGTACAATTTGCTCAAATCTGGGAAATTTTAGGCAAACCGACACCTTTTGTTTTGCTGGAAATGGGTGCTGGACAAGGTTATTTGGCAGTAGATATTTTAAGCTATTGTCAGCAACAATATCCAGATTTATTTGCAGTTTTGGAATATATTATTATTGAAAAATCTCCAGGATTAAGGAAAGTACAAAAAGAAAAGCTGCAAGATTTTGAACAAGAAATTACTCTTAAGTGGTGTAATTGGGAGGATATAGAAAATAATTCAATCGTCGGCTGCTTTTTTTCTAATGAATTGGTTGATGCTTTTCCTGTGCATCAGTTTACTTTGGAATCTGGAAAGTTAAGGGAAATTTATGTAGGATTAGGAGAATATCCGAATTTTATTGAAATTATTGATGAACCGTCAACACCGAAACTAAGTCAATATTTGGAATTAGACAAAATTGATATTAGTTATTATGCAGATGGATATCGTAGTGAAGTCAATTTAGCTGCACTTGATTGGTTAAATTTAATAGGAGAAAAACTACAAAAAGGATATGTTTTGACAATTGATTATGGCTATTCAGCGAGTCGTTACTATAATCCTCGAAGAAATCAGGGGACGTTGCAATGCTATTACCAACACAAACGTCACGATAATCCTTATATTTTAGTCGGACAACAAGATATTACAGCCCACGTTGATTTTACTGCCTTGGAACTATGGGGAGAAAGCTGTGGTTTAAATAAAGTTGGATTTACGCAGCAAGGATTATTTTTGATGGCTTTAGGATTAGGTGAGAGAATTTCTTCCCTTTCAGCTTCTCAACTTCCCCTACTTGAGATGTTACGTCGTCGCGACTCATTACATCAATTATTAGACCCTTTGGGGGTGGGAAATTTTGGCGTACTGTTACAAAGTAAAGGATTAAATAATAGAGAAGCAACACAAGTATTAAAAGGACTAGCGATACCAGAATAATTCATGTTCTTCTCATCCATCCCATCCCAACAAAGCTTAACTATTAACCACTCAGCAGGTAGATTTGATTATATATCCAAAGATAGTATATTTGATGCCCAGACAGGAGGCAGCATACTCTCCTGATTGGTTTTGACTATCATCACGTACTTAATTATTAACTAGCAAAAATTAAAACATCATTAATCTTGGCTAAAATATTAGTCAGTTAGGTGTTGTAATGATTACAGTCTAGAAAGAAAAGATGTAAAGGTGTAAAAACAATGACTACTCACGACTTATTAATGTTAGTTGGATTACTCACTCCTGGAATTCTGCTTTCGGTACTAATTTTAAGTACATTTGCAGCTGGAGGTTAATTTTAATTTTATTACATGCGATCGCACTTTTAACGCTGCGATCGCCAAAAGAATTGTTTAGCGGTAACAGTTAAATCAAATATTTGATGCTTTACTCAGTATATTGACTATATTTACTATTTACGAATTACTAATTCACGATGAAATGTCGATTTTAGCTATTATTAATAACCAATTAGGTAGGATAGATATAAATTCAGCAAGAATCAGTATTAGGAAAGCAAAGCATGAAGGTGGCATTTCTGGGGACTGGATTAATGGGGCTGCCAATGGCGCAGAGGTTGTTGGAGGCTGAGGTACAGCTAATTGCCTACAACCGCACCCCAGAGAAATTAGCACCACTTCAAGCCGCAGGAGCAGAAATTGCGGCTCATCCCCGTCACGCTATTCGTGCTGCGGATTATGTGGTTTTGATGTTGACAAATGCTCCCGCTATTTACAGTGTTTTATTATCCGATACTTCGTGGCGATCGCTTGCTGGGAGAACTGTTATCCAAATGGGAACTATTACCCCAACTGAAAGCAAAGAAATTCGCAATGCTGTGGTTGCTGCGGGTGGAGAATACATCGAAGCCCCCGTTTTAGGCAGCATTCCCGAAGCTCAAGCTGGAAATTTAACGGTGATGGTGGGAGCACATCGAGAGCAGTATCAAAGGAATCTAGAAATACTTAAGTATTTTGGGTCAGAACCAGTCTATATAGGACAAGTGGGAACTGCATCAGGGTTAAAATTAGCACTGAACCAATTAATTGCTTCGTTGACAACATCATTCGCACTTAGTTTGAAGTTTGTCCAGCGTCAAGGTGTTGATGTTGATATCTTTATGCAAATTTTGCGGGAAAGTGTCTTGTATGCGCCGACATTCGACAAGAAATTGCCAAGAATGCTCGATAATAATTACGACAATCCCAATTTCCCTACAAAGCATTTACTCAAAGATACAGATTTATTCATCGATGAAGCAAAAAATGCTGGTTTGAATGTTAATAGCATCGAAGGTGTACGAGCCATACTCGACACAGCAATGCGAATGTCGTTAGCGCAGGCTGATTATTCGTCACTTTTTGCAGCTTTAAGTTCACCAAATGATGCTGGCTAATTTGTAATTGTAATTGGCAATTACTAACTTATGACTCAGCACCGTTATAGTTCTGCTCGAATCGTAAATGCATAATCTCCACCCGGTTCGAGTTGATAATCTTTTTGCTCCAAGAAACGTCCAAGCGGTTCTTTGATTAAAGCGCGCCCCTGGGATGGTTGAACCGTCAGTTCTGCTTGGCGGAAATCCCATTGGAACTGCCATTCAAAATCACCTGCACGGACTTCGCCTTCGAGTAAGCCGTGCTGCCAGGATTGGCGGATAATCCTAACATGGGCAGTTGTTTCGGGTAGACGTTTGGCACTCACAATCCTTTATCGCCAGGTTTAGAGAACAGTTTGGTAATTATAGCTTTACATTTATTCAAAATATATCAAACTCAGAAGCAAGCTACAGGTGTCAGAATCATAATTTCACCTGACTTTATACGTATTAATTACTAGTAAATAGTTTTTAAAAGCACATGAGTTAAATAAGTTTGGAAATTATATATAAGTTTAATTCGACTCAATATCACAGCCACCAAAAGACGGATATTGACAATTATTTGGTCTCTTTAATCTAGAAATCCAGGTTTAATAGTATTTATGTGGTTGTAGAAAAATATATACTACAGTCATTTTGTCTGGAGTAATTTTTATATTTACATCTAGATACTAATAGTTCCTAATAATACATATCATTTTATGAGTATAAGCCAAAAAAGTGATGTAAATGCGATCGCATTTACATCATTAAATAAATCATTTGTCATAAACTCAAAGTTTCCAATCACGCCTATTAATTTTTGGAGATGTCTAATGTAGAAGGGTGTTTACCATCAAGTATTGTGCTGACTGTCATATCACCCATAACATTAATAGCAGTCCGACAACGGTCTAAAAACCAGTCTACAGTCACTAAAACGGCAATATACTGAGTTGGTAAACCCACTGATTGAAATACAAGCGTCATTGTCACCAAGCCAGCATTGGGAATATTAGCAGCACCAACAGAAGCGAAAATAGAGGTGAGAATGACGACAAATTGCTGCCCTAAATTTAAGTGTTGTCCCAAAACTTGGGAAATAAATAATGCAGACATTGCCTCATAAAGTGCCGTACCGTCGTTATTGAAGTTTGCTCCCACCAAAGCCCCTAAAGCTGCCGAAGATTCCCGCAAACCGACTTTTTTTTGCAAGACTTCAAAGGTAACGGGCATTGTCGCACCCGATGAAGATGTCGAAAATGCCATCAAAAACGCATCCGTACCACCGCGTAAAAAATTCAATGGCTGAACCCAAGAAAAGCTCTTTACCATAAATAGGTAATAGCAAGCTTGTAATATTAATGCCAAAATTACGGCGACAATAAATGCACCTAGGGAGATAAATGGGGCAAAACCTTCTTTGGCTACAGTTTTACTAACGATACCGAATACAGCCAAAGGGACTAAAGCAATTACCCAGTTGAGGATGCGAACTACAGCTTCAAACAAAATCGAAATGATATCTTCAATTGGTTGATACGCATTTTTGTTCTGTACAACCATCTCTGATTTGATTGCCCGCAGCACAATTCCCAACGACAGTGCAATTACTATTAGCTGGATAACGTTATTATTGACCAAAGGCTCGAGAATAGCTTTCGGAATTGCATCTTGAACTAATCCCCACGGATCAAATTTTGTTGTCGTCCCTTCCGTACCCTCTGGGGCTGCTAACTTCCCCCAAGTACCGGGGCGTACCGTATTTGCTACCAACAGCCCAATCAAAATTGCAACGTTAGTATTGGTAAATAATAATACTGCTAGTTTCCGTCCCGCCGTCCCCGGTATCTCCGCAGTCATAAAAGTATGTAAAACTGCCACCAATACCAAAGGTGGTGCGAGGGTGCGGAGGGCTTTTAGAATTAATTCAGCAGGTCTAGCTAAATTCTCGATCAGAGCAGCATTCGCAGGGCTAGGGGTTCCCGCACCTAATGCAATTCCACAGGCGATCGCCAATGTCAATGCTATCAATATTTGTACCGTCAGGGGAATTTTTTGCCACCAAGGACGATTTTTTGTTTCCGATAAAGTCATGTTTTTCAACTTTCACGCAGGTTTTGTCACCATAGTCTATGTATAGGCATCATTACAAGAATCGTTAATTCTGGAAAAGGAATAATCTGTATTTTGAGTTCTTGTACTAGCATGTTCTATGGAGAAGCTACGAATCTTGGTTCTTACTCTTCTCTTTGTCTCCTTTCCCTTGTCACCCGATTAATCACAATGTCCCAAGAATTTATTATTGGTAGCAAAGTTCGCGTCGTTTCCCTGCCACCATACGTAAAAACCGCAGACCCGATGCCGATGTTACGACCTCCTGATATTATCCAAATCGGTGAAGAAGGTATCGTACTTGACCGTCGCCCTGGCGGATATTGGGGCATCCGCTTCTCACGAGGTGCATTTCTCATCGATAGTCAATATATTGAATCAGTTGAACCTAACCCAGAATCTGAAATCAGTTCTTAATTTCCATTGTTCAATTCTTTAATGGCTACTTATCACTGTTAACCCCCAGAATTGTAAACTTATATGAAGAAGTAATTCTGGATTTGTAACCATGATTTCTCGTCGCAATTTTATTAGCGTATTAGACATCTCCAATAAATACCAAACCCCTGCTATCAAAAGCTTTCAGTCTGTAAATGCAACTATGATTTTTTCGCAATTAGATACGATAAAATAGGGATTTGATATATTTGATGATAGTAATAGGGCAAAAATATGTAAAATTCTGCACGAATTTTAGCCAGATGCCGAAAGATTTATTACATTTGGTAATATCAGCGCTTTAATTCTCAATCTTACTAATCCACAAACAGTCAGAATTACTTGCTCATATTTTTGAGGTTTAAGTCTAAATCTTTCTTGGACAACTCGGAATATCTTTACCGAACGGATTCGGTGTTCTACCAATACCCTTTTAGATGAAAATTTCTTATTTTGTTGTTTTTGTTCAACTGTTAACTTCCCATTTTTTGGTTTTTTAATTGGAGTGTCAATTAAATCTTCTCCTTGATAAGCTAAGTCACCTTTAAATCTTTGCTTTGGATGGAAATTATCCCTATTTTCTCGAAACAAAGTTATGTCATGTTTCGGTCCAGGCTCACCAGCCACGACATCAACAATATCACGAGAATTTGGCAGGATAGCCATTTGAGTTTTAAATGTATGTTTACATGCCTTTCCAGAGTAATATTTTTCCTGCTCTTTATTGTGTCCAGGTCTTTCCCTGACTTGCTCATAGCTATCTATAATTAATTCGTAGTCGGTTAAAATTTCTTGAACTGTTTCGTAGTCAGTATCATTTTTTTTTACTTGTTCAAGCAAACTAGAAGGTAATAAATCTCTTAACAATGGCAACCAATAGTGAAAAGTCGAATTTGCTGTTGATTCGCTGACTCCAAATTGAATACCAATCACTTGAAACGTCATCAGATGCCGGAGATAAACTAAAGTCAATATCACTTGTTCTTTAGTCGATAATATTGGCTGTCTTCCACCACCTTTTTCAATTAGTCTCACTTTTTTATTTTCTAGTAAAACTTGTTTCTCGTTATGCAAGATTTCTGCATTTTTAATCAGATTTTCTAGTTCAGTATAATTTAAACCAATTAATCGTTTTGTCTCTTGAGGATGCTCTTCGATGTAATTCAGTATATCGCTCATTTTTTTGTGCTAAAAAGACCCTATTATATTCTTTTACCACAAAATATTTATATTTTGGAGATGTCTATTCCTCACCCTTTGTTTAACATTCTGTGCTTGGTTAAACAGCGCACTACCTACCTATGCATTAGGTGGGAAACTACCTGCCATTAATCAAGCAGCGCCCGAATTTAGTTTACCGACAAATATCGGTGATGGTGAAGTTGCACTTTCGGATTTCCGGGGAAAGTGGGTTGTACTTTATTTTTATCCCAAAGATTTTACATCTGGATGCACCATCGAAGCCCGGCGTTTTCAACAAGATTTACCCCAATACATCGAAAAAAATGCCCAAGTTATCGGTGTGAGTGCGGATGATGTGGATTCACATGCTGAATTTTGCGATTCGGAAGGTTTGAAGTTCCCCTTACTTGCGGATACAAAGGGAACAGTGAGTAAAGCCTACGGTTCGTGGATGAATTTTATCTCGTCACGTCATACTTTTATTATTGATCCCGAAGGAACTCTACGGGAGACATTCGTAAAAGTTAACCCGAACATTCATAGTCAAGAAGTATTGGCTAGGTTGACTGAATTACAAGCAGCCTAGTCAATACTCTCAAGTGAAAGGGGAAGGAGTTAAATCCTTCTACCACTACCCCGACTCGGCACTTCTGCATCTTCCAAAGTTGATTGTAAAGTTGGATAATTTCCGACTTCAACTTGCAATTGATGTAAAGCCATCCAAGCACGGGCACGAATCGCCACTTCTAAATCCATGTTTGCCATCTGTTCTAATTGCTGGGTGACTGAGGGTATTAGCGCCGATTGGGTGCTATTCACTGCAACAGCCAGCGCTTCTAAACCAGTTACGGCTGCATAACGCACTACCCATTCGGTATCTTGGCAAACTTGCATCAAAACTGCTAATGCCTGCTGTTGCGATGTTTGCACTTCTTCGGGAGGGAGTTCTTGCCAGCGTACTGTTCCTAAACCACGAGCAGCAGCCCTACGCACACTGAGGGCAAAGTCGTTTTTGGCAGCATCAAGTAAGGTATCAAGTCCTCGAGGATCTCCAATTCCAGCTAATGCTCGCACTGCCCAAGCTCTGGCACCATAGTTAAAGTTATCAATTAGTTGCAGTAATGGTTGAACTGCTGGCTCACCAATTTGAATCAATCCGTCAACCGCAGCTACGGCAGCCCCTGGATTGTTATAACCCAGAGCTGCAACTAGTGTTGGTACTGTTTCTTCTAAACCTGCTGCGGCTAAATTTTGGACAGCTTCGAGTAATTTAGGAGAAGAATCGGCTTCTTCAACAGCGCGAATTAATTGTTGGGCAACACTATTATTAGTCATAATTTTTTTGTGAGGAGTTAATAGTTAATAACTAAGAGTTAATAATCGCTAGGAATTGAAATTAAGAAGTCTTGAATGACATTTTCATATTGAGCTTGAGGAACTATTTATAAAGTCATTATTAAGCTGAATCTCCCACGGAGAAGCCAGCTTCGTACCCAAGAAATAGGATTCTCCTAGATGTTTGAATCCAAGCAAGCAAGTTTCTTTGGTCTTAAGGTTTAGTTTATAAATCGCCTCTTCTCTTTTAGTTGTTATTCCTAATTCCTAACTCCTAACTCATAACTATTTCAAAGTAACGAATCCATCAATTTCATGACTTTTATAGCACTGTCTGACAAACTGGGGGTGGGGGGTGTCATCTGCCTGACCTCATGCTCTAGTAATCCCCGTAGAGAAATTATTTTCAAGCTATTTTCTGCTAGGGTTTCGGCAATTGCATCTGCGGCTGGTAAGTAGCCAATAGCACCTAAATCTCCCAATGCTGCCCTTCGCAATTGTAAGTTGTCCCCTGCTAATGCTTTTACCAACCTTTCACCATATATTGCTTCTTGAGTAAGTTGGTACATTGCTCGTGCTGCGGAATATTGGACTAATTCAATGGGATGTTTTAAAAAGGGTTGAATGTAGGGTATCGAATCTTGAGCATCTAAGCTGCCTAGAGCTTCTAAAATAGCATCATATGGTTCTTTGCGATCGCCTTCCTGGGATATCACTTCACCAGCGTCGAGTCCTGTTAACAGTAACTTATTTAATGGTGAAATTGCCCTTGCATCTCCCAACATCCCCAAGGATTCGGCGGCAGCCTCACGGACATAATAGTCGCTGCATTCCAAGCATGTGATTAATCCGGGTACGGCACTAATATCAGCTAATTTACCAAGTGCGCGTGCCGCATTACGTCGTAATGGATAACCACCTTCGGGAGTTCTGTCATCTTCATCAGCAAGTGCTTGAATCAGCAGCGCTACTGCTGGGGGTTCGTTGACTCGAAACCTTCCCAACCACCAAGCAGCATAAAAGCGCAGTCCTAAATCTGCGCCTTCTAGGTTTGCTATAGCTTGAGCTACAGTCAAAGATTCGCCACCAACAGGTACATCTGTTGGTGGTAATGATTCCAAATTGTCTGGACTACTCGAATTCATTAGTAAAAGGATTGCCTGCGTTATCACCTGATGTTGCCCCTGCGTGCAAAGGCTCAATCCCTACTATTTTGCCACCCATACGGGTAATTCGTTGCATTTCTGCATTCATTCGATTGTAAGGAACGGTAACAAAGGTACTCGCACTCGAACGCAGCTGATAATCTGTCTTATCGGTTTCTTCGTTTTGTCGCAATCCGACAACTTCATAGCGGAAATAGCGATTAGTAGATGCGGTATTATTTGCGATTTGACCTAGCATAGTTTCAATTTAATATTTGTTGTTATTTCGTGATTGTTGATAGTTAATAGCTAGTGGTTGGGGGCTAAAAAATAAGGTTGTGATTGAGTAGAGTGAGAAATAAAAATTACCTTTTACCAATCAACTAATCACTCATAACCATTACCCATTAACCCACAACCATTACCTATTTAATGACTACCTATTCACTAAAGAGGGGTAATACTAGCGATTCTACCACCTTGTTTTTGCACTCTTTGCATATAGGGTGATAGTTCTGCGTAAGGAATTACTACAGCTTGGTTAACTTTGCGAGTGCTAGGATAACCTGCTCCAAAAACTCCTGCTACCTCAACGCGGAAAAGTCTACCTTCTTTACCGAAAGTTGCTGCCCCACCAAAAGTACTGTTGGGGGTGACACCTCTTTGGGGCGCAAGGTAAGCAAAACCTTCACCACCACCAGAAGGAGAAACTACAGCAGATGCACCATTACGTCCAAGTTCGCCAGCGAGGTGCGGTGATGTGCCTTTGAGTTGAGCGCGATCGCTATTGGCATAACCGCGATAAAGTTGGAACATACGGCTAAATCCGACTGTTTTTTGTCCAGTCTGGGTTTGGAAGCCACGATAGTAAGGAACAATATTTTCACCAAAGTTTGCTTCGTACTCTGGAGAATCAATGTACGAGTCAATATCTGCTTCGTAACCTTGTTCTTGATACAAGTCGAGGTGATAAATTACTTCTGACTCGTCGTAGGGGGCGCGTCCTAGGAAATGTTTGTAATTGAGTTCAATCACGCGAGTTTGGAAACTGTTATAAAAGAACTTGTTTTTGTACAGTTCCGATTTAGCAACTTGACGAACAAAATCGCGCACTGTAATTTTACCGTCACGTAAAAGCGATTCGGCACTAATGAGACGCTCTGACTGCATTAAGTAGTCGTTGCCCAAAAGTTGACGATAAACAGCTGAAATCACGATTGCAATTTCTTCCTTTGTCGCCCGGTTGCGTAGTTCAACTGGAGATGCATTAAGAAAAGCCTCAGTTCCCAGACGCGATGAAGCTGTTGTAATTGCCATTTATGTGGTTCTCCTTATATTTATTGGGAATGGGAAGTTGAGAATTAGAAATTGGAAATTATTCATTTCTCTGTTTTTCCTTTTCCCTTTCCCTTTCCCATCTTTACGCCAAAGTAATGCTCATTACCTTGTTACCTTTGCGGTTTAATTGTTGCAATTTACTCGAAAGCTGCTCAAACGGTACCAGGATTTCTGTGGTAATCCGACGTATTGTTGCTGTTTTCGAGGAAGCTGCTTGCATTACCCGCAGTCGGTAGATGTCACCACGATTTCCGCTTGTTGCACCTGCTAAAGCAGATGACGACGCTGCGTGAATGGGTGATGCGACATTTTTGGCTAATTCCCAAGTTAACTTACCTTGTTTGTATCCCGAGCTAATGTCGCTACTTGCAGGACCTCGATACAATTGGAATATGCGGCTATAACCAACGTTCTTTTGTCCAACTTGGCTCGTAAATCCACGATAGTTGGGAACAATATTCTCGCCGAAATTCTGCTGGTATTCAACTGAGTCGATGTATGAGTCGATCTCAGCATCATAACCTTGGCTGTTGTAGAGGTCTACATGGTATGCTATTTCTGACTCGTCTTCAGGGGCGCGTCCTAGGAAGTGCTTATAATTCAGTTCGATGAAGCGAACTTGTGAGTTATTTTGGAAGAATTTCTCACGGTACAGTTCAGATTGTGCGATCGCTCTGACAAATTCTCGAACTGAAAGCTTTCCTTGGCGTAACAAAGATTCAGCACTTGATAGCCGCTCCGATTCCATCAAGTAAGAGTTACCCAAAATCTGACGGTAAACTGCACGAATCACTACTTCGATGTCTTCATCTGTCCGATCTGAGCGTAGTTCTAAAGTTTCCATTTAATTACTTTCTCCAACGAAGATGAGCTCGGTTGAGAAAATTCTGAGTTTTGACTAACAGTTAACCATCAACAATTGACTAACTGCTATTTTATCGACTTTCACACCAAATCATGCCTAAAACGCACTCGATTTAATCATCGATATTTGTTACAGGCATTTTTTCCTTTCTATAATTTCTATAAGTTTATTTCGATATCTACAACACCAATTCAGTTATTTAACTCGATACCAAGAAATCGACTTTTGAAAACCAGAATTGAAATTTGAAAAACAGACCCACGTTCAACAAACCCAAACTTAACAAACCCGATTTCTAGGAAAATAGCGAGTTAGTATTTTAGTTAGATTTCGATTTCTCGCCAACAGAACTTATGAGAAATTAGAAAGCGGATTCAGTATTACTTGATTAACTCAATTTTCTTAAAATAAAACATGCCCGGAAAGGTAAACAACTTCTAGCTAATCTGCCAGTTCGCCGCTCAACTTTCCGGGCAAAAACCCGAAATTAGCTTAGGGTATTGATTGCGTAATCGATGTAGGAGTTAGCTTCAACAGCAGGGTCGCCGCTCAAGCCGTGATTAGCTTTGATATATTTCAAAGCTTCAACATACCAGCTAGGAGACAAGTCGAAGGTCTTGTTGATTTCAGCTAAACCAGCGATGAGGTAATCATCCATTGGACCAGTACCACCAACAACCAAGCAGTAGGTGATCATCCGCAAGTAGTAGCCGATGTCACGAGCACACTTAGCTTTACCAGTGGAGGTAGAAGCAAAGTTGTTGCCTTGCATTTGGGTTGTGTAGGGGAATTTTTGGTATACAGCGTTTGCTGCTCCATCTGCTAAGCTTTGAGCTTTTGAAGTTAAAGTTTTAGCTGCTTCTAAGCTAGCGCTAGCTTGACGAAAACGACCAAAAGCAACTTGAACTTCGGTGCTGCTTAAGAAACGTCCTTGTGAATCTGCAGCTGCTACAGCTTCGGTAAGAGGAGTTTTCATTGATCCGGTATCTCCCTTTTACAAAATTTTGTTTGAAAGTGGTTTTGTGTAACTGACTCAATGTCAGCTAATTGATTTTGAGAAATTATGCAACAGCAGCAGCTGCGCGATCAAAATAGCTAGCGATTTCAGACATAAGAGCACTGCAATCACCTTTGGTAACACCATTTGGGTCGCCAGCAATAGCCAATGCAGCTTCTTTCATTTTTTGAACTGCAACAGCAACGGATGCTCCAGGAACTCCCAATGCCAAGTAGGTTTCACGCAATCCGTTTAAGCAACGGTCGTCGAGAACACTAGCATCACCAGAGAAGGTTGCGTAGGTAACATAGCGCAAAATGATTTCCATGTCGCGCAAGCAAGCTGCCATACGACGGTTGGTGTAAGCATTTCCACCAGGTGCAATCAACTGGGACTGTTCTGCAAACAAAGAACGAGCTGCGTTAGCAACGATCGCAGATGCATTTCCGGTAATCCGGTTTACTGCATCCATCCGCTTGTTACCATCACGAACCATGTTCAACAAAGCATCTAATTGAGCGGTGCTGAGGTATTCACCACGAGCATCTGCTTGGGAAACTACTTTGGCAAACGCATCTAACATCGGTCTTATCTCCTATCTGCTTGATTTTAGATTTGTTCTGCTTCCAAAATGAAAACTAAAAAGTTTTCTACTGATGTCAGGCTGTAACAGCAGTATGAAAGGTATAAACAGACATCTACGATACAGTTTAATGGCATCCAGGGTTCTAAATTAAAAGTTTTTAACAAAACTTAAACTTTAGTTGTAAATACTGGAAAGCCGAGCAAGCAACACTTTGGTCAACCCCAATTTGTGTTTTTACCTTCCAAAATAAGTTTATACAATACCTTTGCCCTTCGTTTTATTAAAAATTATTGTGACGTAGTTTCAATTGCTTACAAAACTTTACAATTGGTCTCAGGAGTATGGAACAGGAGAAAAAAATAAGTATTATTGCTTATATTTACGCCTGTTCTCATCTTTCCAGAGAATGTTAACAACTTAACTGTTCGTTAACTTCCGCTCTAAGTCGAGCAGACAATCACGTTATGTATTCCTCAGTCCACTCTTTTCCATAGAAACGTTTGAACATAGCCCATACTGTTTTTCGACTCTTTCACGCAGATATCGTGGCTGTGCTTTTTTGATGGAACATAAATCAATTACGTATAGCGATCGCGCTATGCTTAAAAATTCTCGAAATCAACTTTTAGACAGAACGCGAATTTGATTGAGCGTTTATTGTTGAACAAAATGACTGAAATCAATATTTTTGCTTCATTAAGAACTCTATTTGATTTTCTTGCGAGGATGATAGCTTAACAAACGTGATAGAAGAGGCTTAATGAGATCGCTTTGTCATTGCTTTAGATAATTACTCTTTTTCTTCCTTCAAAAGTATTCGATTGTTCTGAAAAAATCAAAATATTACGTGCAGATAAGTATATTAGAACAAATAGAGGAATTAACAAAATTACAACTGCAAACCAGGGTATACCAGCATAAATGAATGAATTAGACCAGAGATTGAGGGTACTGCTAGCATATTCATTTGCTTCAGAGTAGGTATTTTTAATGACGATAATAGGTGCTTTCGTTATCATTCTGATGATATTTTCTGCACCAGCATGTAACATATCAATTGCTTGGCTGTTAGACAATTCCCAAATGAAATTCTTATCATCAGCAATATTTTTTTCAACTGCGTACATCATTCGGAAGTGCCAATTAGAAATTATTGAACACAAGCCTAAAATAAATCCAAATCCAGCAAGACAAATAGTTGTAATTCTAAGTGAAATCTGCTGCCAAATATACCCCAGACTAACGCCACAAGGTATAAACATAATTGGCAGAATTGTAATTAAGTGTCGTGGTCCCCATCCAGCAGCACCATACCAACTACGTAAACGAGCATGAAGCAAAAACCAAATTATTGTTAATGCGGCAATATAAATGCCTTCTTTAGGATATTGACGATAAAATCGATGAAATATAAAGATTGAAATTAGGAGTAGTGGTGCGTAAATAAAAATACTTTTACCAGGACTAAAAAGTAAACCAGATAAACCGATAAGGATATTACCATCAAGGGCATTGTTCCCCGCATAAACGCTGGTTTGTACAGGAGATTTATAGATAATTCCCGTTCGTAAGAAGTTATACCACAGTTGCCAGATAATAAATGGGATAAGTGTTATTCCTCCAAGCATAAATTCACTGAGTTTTTTAGCAATTGAGGCTCTACGGTAAATGAGTAAGTATGTAAATGCGACTAGAATCGCTAATATCATTGAGATGCGGGTAATAAATGCAAAACCTAAGGCGAGAAAGCAGCTAATAATAAATACATCTTTTTTTGTTTGACGATAACGAACTAAAGAAAAGAAGGAAAACGTTAATAATGTTGTGCATAAAACTCCATCAAATAGGTTACGTGAATATGTCCAGAAAAAGGTTGTGAGGGTAAGAAGTATTGTGGCAATAAAGCTGAGTTTAACTGGTTGATTAAAACCCACTCTCAATAAAGCAAAGAATAGAGTTGCAGTGATGGATGAGTAGATGCCAGCTTGAAATGATAAGAGAAATTGTTGAGCTTTTCCAATAGTTTCTAAACTGACGAATTTTGATGCGAAATTTTCTAACATGACATTTACAAATGCTACAGGTAGCATAAATAGAGTATTCCCTATTTCATGCCCTGCATAAAATCTACCATTGGGTGCAACTTGGAAAATTCCTTCTGGTTGGGTTGCAAATCCAAGTTGTCCATGTTTGACGATTTGGACTGCCACTTCGTAATGAAATAACCCTTCAGAGGAGTCAACACCACTGTTTGTCAATGCAAATATTGCCCAGAAAAAAATAAAAACGCTAAGGTATAAGCTATATTTTTTGTACAGATGACTAATACTTTTATAAATTTTATTCATTGGCTAATAAACCTCCTAATTTGAAAACTTGAATCAGTTTCAACAAAAAACAAATTTGAAAATCGCAAAATTGTAAATAAGTAGATACAAAACTAACTTCATGAAGCTGATTTATTGATTGTAATCGCCCAAATTCCACTAATTAGTAATCCCACACCAATCCATTGAGAAGTGACTATTTTTTCTCGCAAAATAGTACTACTAGCGATTGTTGTGGCAACTATGGTTAAGCCAATTACTAGTGGATAGGCTACAGATAAATTAAATTTACCTAGAACTAAAATATAAAAAATGGTGCTAATTCCATATAAACAAATACCACCAAATAAGTATAAATTTAGTAGAGTTTGACCTGAACCTATTTTGAGTAGGGTTTGCGCTCCCGTATTTAAGATAACAGTGAGGATGATTAATCCCCCAATTAGAAGTTGTTGCATGATATGTTAAGTATTGTTTTCAGCGATAAAACGATTATTTGACTAAATAAATCTGATTAAATAGAGTCTTTTCATCTCTACTTTTATTCTTGAAAATTCCAGATTTCACGCTGTTGTGGATATGGTTTTTGTAAGTATCTACCTGCTATTATTTCCCACCACCGAGGAGGATGAGGAAGAGTTGCAACCTGAATGCAATGACACCCAGTTATTTTTGCACCCATCACATCAGTGTGAAATGAATCGCCAATTACGAAGACTTGAGAAGGATACGATCGCATATAAGAAATAGCATGTCTCAATGCTTTTGGAAAAGGCTTTTTTGCAGGGCTTAATGCTGGAATACCCAGACGCTTTGACCAATAGAGAACGCGATGTTGACGTTTGCCATTTGAGAGAATAAAAAATACTAATCCTGCAAATTTAGCTTTACTAATCCATTCTTCTGCACCCGGAGATAAATATCTGTCGTCTTCAGAGACAATTGTGTTATCTAAGTCTAAAATAATGCCTTTACACCCACAATGAACTAACCAATCGATATCAATATCAGCAAGTATCTCTACTGAATAGCGATATGGTTTTTGGGGTTTGCGATCGCATCTCTTGAAAAATAACCGGGATAAGCTTTTTGTAAATGACAACATCAAGAAATTTTCCTTTATAACCCTGTTTGAATTAAACCTTGATGTTTTAACCATAGAACTACAAAGCAAGTCAAAATCCAACTCATAACTGTAATTAAAATTGGTAAGTCTTTAAGTAAAACTTCCTCTGGTCGTTCGCTACGTCCACCTCGTTCAATTTCATTATGAATATCTTTCTCAATTTCCTGAGGGTCGCTCAAAAGTTGGTAGCGGAAAATCCCATAAAGTACAAACGGTAGAGTCACCAGCATCCAAGAAGTTGATGCACCACGTACTACAGGACCAGAACTCCATAGTGCATAGGAAACTACGGCTCCGGTAGTAACAATGCTTTCCATCCGTTGTAGTAGTGGTAGTGAATATTGTTGGAGAACGGCACGGGGTTTACTACCTTTGAGTTTTGCTAATCGCAATTCTGCTTTACGTTTTTCAATTGCTAAAAATAGCGCTAGCATTGCCGTACATAATATAAACCAAGGTGAAACTATGATTTGGGTTGCTGCTGCTCCTGCACTGGCACGTAAGACAAAACCAGTTGCGATCGCACAGATATCTAAGATCACCATCCGCTTGAGACAAAGGTTATAGGCAACTTGTAAAATTGCATAGCCGCTAATGACAGCACCTAATGTGGGAGAAGATATCCAACTGCAAGTAACTGCACCACCCAATAACAGTACAGCCATGAAAATCGCGATCGGAATACTTACTAAACCTGCTGCAATTGGACGTTTACACTTGACTGGATGCTGACGATCAGATTCCACATCTGCAATATCGTTAATTAAATAAAATCCACTTGATGCAGCACAAAAGACAAGAAAAGCAAAAGCACTACCAGCAAAAGATGAAAAATTAATGCTAAAAGCAAATAAAGGTGCAGCGAAAACAATTAAATTCTTCGTCCACTGGCGCGGGCGTAAGGCATTAATATGTGCAACAATTCGATTTTTTGCTTTAATCGGCTTACCTAATACTTGAATCTGTCGATTGTTCATATATTGTGTTGAGCAAAATGGAAGATTATTCTGACATCACGAATTCAAATGACAGCCAAAATAAGGTGTTATTTATTACGTTGATTCGAATTATATCTCTCTCAAATTATGGCTCTTCAGTTCTTTTTATGGAAAACTTAGCTAAAAATCCTTGAAAGTCTTATTACATAGGAATTTAGCCTCAAAAAGTATCATAGTTGCTTGTAATCATTGTTTTGTAAGGGTTTTACTGCAAAAAAACCTCAAGCTCCATAAAACTTGCCGAAGAGCCAAATTATTTCGTCTCAAGAATAAAAACCATTCATTATTTCTTTATTTTGCTACACGAAGAATACGGCTTTTTGCTGGCAACTACTTTATAAAAAGTATATATTACATGACAAATTTCTACGTATTTTTAAAGTTTATGCATGAAATTACACTTAATTACTTCCTCAGTATAGTAAGGTGATTTACTATGTCTACATCAATAAATACCCTGATTTTTTTAGATAAGCTACTTGCAATAAAAATTACCCTCCCCGCAAGTTGCGAGAAGGGTTTGGGGTATGGGGTAATACAGTTTAGTTGAAGTAAACAGCGAAAAAACGTAAAAAGAATATTGACAACCGAGAATATTCTTCCATCTTCTTGTTTATCCAAACTTCCAAACTCTATTAAGAGTCAAATAATTTTGGGTTCAATATTGCTATGGGGACATCACCCGTCTTTCTAAATACTGTCCAATCATAATCTCTTCACCTGCACGGGAAATAATCGTCTGACGGGTGCGGTAATTCGTACCAATCAATTTAATCTCTTCCTCATACGTCGAACCACCATATTCGGTATGCAAATGCATAGTTTTTAATTCACGCATAAAATATTCCGCAGCTACGGGTTTAGAGGTTGCAAACCCTCTATCTCGAAACAAAATATTTTCCCGAATTCCAAATACTGTTGAGCCCGTCGCAGGTTTTCTACCGGGTTTAGAATAGTTACTTACCCAACTCACTTGGGAACCGCAAACCAAAGCATTTGTATCAGCTAACTCATGCTTTTGCGCTAGTTGAACTAGTTCTGTGCTCCCTCTTTCTAAAAATGCGATCGCAATATCACTAATTACTTCTTCAACCTCGCCACTCTTGAGCGTGTAATAGCGTCGCTCAGAACGCCAATTACCCTCTGTTTCCCGAAAAAAACTCTCTACCAACGATTCTAGGTCGTACTGTGCAATCTGTACGGGGGTTGTCATGAAGTCTAGTACCTCTTTCACTATGACACATTCACGAAGCTTGGATTCAGTCAAGCTCCTCACTCAGATACTTACAAATCTTAACATTAAAAAATGTTTAGTTTGTTCAAAATCGACTAGTGGGAGCTATATTTTGTTAACTAGAACTTGCAGTCTATGTATGGTTGGAATACCTATTTAACGTCTCGAAGGTGTACTTACATCGACTGCCAGTTTTTCTTCAACAGAGCTGTAAAAGTTGCATAACCCTGAGAAAATCCAGGTGGGTCTGGGATAAGATATTCTGGAAATTCTTGATAAGGTCGCCAAGGTTCTGATGAATTATGCCGGAGGTGCAAGGCGCAGTTGCTAGAACCTGGTAATTTCCATGTCATTTGACCAGGGGTCTCGTTGTTCATAACTTGTTCTCCTTTTGTATTGGATAACTGTACAGTTGATATTGATAACCGCAATTAACGGTTACAATTTACATCACAGTTTTTACGGATTGTGACAGACCGCCAGAAAAAAGCTGTCAATCACGATACCTTTTTGCTTAAATTTGATCACTGAGATTTGTTGCTGAGAATTGCTAGTACAAGAACACAGAATTACTAATCCTTGGGCTGAAAGGCTTTTAGGTAAGATGAGCAATGGATGCTTCATTTCAGCCGAGATTATTTTTTTGTGAGTTTTTTGTGACAGCGATCGCCTCCAAACACCAGAACTATAGTTTCGCCAGATTTAAAAAAACATCACCTACAGGGCTAATTTAAAACTAATTCCTAAGTACTGTATGTCCATATAAGTAGTACAACTTTGGAGCAAGCGCATTTCTCCGAGTCTTCATCCTGAGAGTGATTTCTTGAGCAAATTTGACACTGCAGTACAAATGTACTATAAATATATTGGCATTGAGGGAGTTCGCCTTTCTCGCTAAACAATTAGGACTATGCTAAATGCTTAAATTAAAGAAAGCAGGTTTTTTTGAACTTCAGATTTAGTTGATAAATAGCCTCTAATAGACAGGTTTAAATACTCATATATTTATCAAATTGTATTAACGATTACAGAATATAAAAGTATTTAAAATACCAATTATTTTTTGATTATTTTGAGGAAATTTTCCGTAATTTAAATTTTGGAACTGTATTATTATCAAAGGTTCTATTTTCTATCGTCAGAGATAATTTTACTTAGTAGAAAGCAATCACGATTTTCTGAGCTTTTATACTTACTTGATTCTTGTTTACTGAGATTTATTGCCAGAAAAGTGTTCTAAATTTGATACAAGCTGCATACCAAAAGAAACAGGACTTATAACAGAAAAGACTCAACTAAAAAATCTCGATCTTCGTTATTAGTGATTAATTAGTGAGATTAATTTGAAATTGGAACTAGTTTTAGCCAGATACGGGAATATGAAAATTAAAGCGTCAGGGAGCAACAAACTTGATGAAAAATATTGTGCAACCGTTGCGATCGCTATTTTTCAGAAAATTACGCATTAAACAGTCACAAAATGAAGATTTACAAGCCCAAAATTCACAAGACCAAGATTCACATCTTAGTTCGGATACTGTTACTATTTTATTGCCAATGGAAAATGAAGCTCAAAATGCAGTATCTGCTTTAATTGCTGCTTTGGACGAACCAGAATTACGCTACAGCGCTGTGATTGCATTGGGAAACATTGGTATTGCAGCAGAAGCCTCTGTTCCAGCTTTGCTAAATGCTTTGCAAGATGAAAGCGTTACTATTCGTGTCACTGTGATTGAATCACTTTGTAAGATTGGTTTAACAAAAACAATTCCTTCATTAATTTTAGCTTTAGAGGATACATCTCCAGAAGTGCGTGCTAGTGCTGCTTTTGCGTTGGGTTGTTTTCATCAAAAAGCGAAAGCTGCTGTCGAGCCTCTAATTCTCACTTTACAGGATCGAGATGATTGGGTTAGAACAAATGCTGCTGAAGCTTTGAGTCGAATTAAAGATGCCAAAATTGCGATTCCGGCTTTAATTCTTGCTTTACAAGATAGTTATCCCCGAGTTCGGAGTAAAGCTGCTTTAGCATTAGCAAATATTGGCAAACCCAATGAAGTAATTCCCGCTTTAGTTGCTCTTTTTTCAGATCAAGATGCACGGGTGCGTGCAGATGTGGCTGATGCTTTAGGTTCTTTTGGCGAGGAAGGTAAAATTGCTGCTTGTGTTTTAGTTTCTGCTTTAGAAGATAGTAATGTTTATGTTCGTATTAATACTGCAAAAGCATTAATTAAAATGGGTTTGAAAATTCCCGCGAGTATGGGTATTTTGATGGATGTATTTGAGAGCGAGGATAATCAAGTTTGTGTGAATGCAGCATTAAACTTGGGTATTATTGCTTTGAATATTCAAGAAAAAGCCAGTAAATTATCTATTGTGGAACTAGAACAAGTTATCTCTGGCTTGACTGCCTTTTGTGATATTTTGCGGGTAAAGAGTTTTGATTCGACAGAATTTGTTTTGGTATTGCTTAATGATGCATTAAAATCCTTGAGAAGAGAGAGAAAGAGTAGGGGTAAATAAAAAAGGGCAGTAACCGTAAACGTCAATTATCTCATCCTCATAATCGGTAATTCTCTCAATAATTTACCAAATTTACCTACCCAAAAAGAACATACCTCAACTCCCAAGTTTTGTATTGCAATCTCTTAATCAACAGTTACAAAAGTCGCAATATCACATAAAACTTTCCAAGTTTGATTCCCAATTATTCCATCAACTGCTAACTTTCGGGTGCGTTGAATGTTTTTAATTGCATTTTCTGTATTGATGCCAAAATCCCCATCAACCGCGCCACCGTACAAACCATCATCTTTGAGAACTTCCTGAACCATCGCGACTAATTCGCTTTTAATACCGCGACGCAATAAAGGTTTACCTACAGGTGCTTTGGCATGGAGCGACTTCCAAACCATTTCATCGGCAATACCAGTTTGTTTGAGAAAAAATTGATATTGTACAGTTTCGACTGCATGTTCAGTTTCCGAGCCAAAAATGCCACTTACCGGAAATCTATCGACTCCTGGAAGTCTGGGGTTTAATAATTTTTGTAGTTCTTTGACTTTTTCGCCCTCCGAACCGATTTTTAAGGTGGGGAAACTACCGGAAATTTCTGCTGCCATAATTTTTACCTCCATGCATTTTTATTTACTACCCCATAGTCTTTTGAATGCGTTCCGGAAGTTTTGGAGAAGATGACAACTATACTATTGGGAAACTATTGCTAATTTTACGAAAACCACTGTTTTTTCTCCCTTGCTGTCACAATAAATTGAATGCGATCGCGCTGATGTACCATTTCGCCGACACTAGAGCCTTTGTCAAAAATCGCACCTGTTGGACAAGCATTAACGCATTTACCGCAGGATGTACAACTTAGGGAAGTTCCCCAAGGTTGGTTGACATCAGTGATAACGTGGGAGTTTTTCCCCCTGCCTGCCATATCCCAAGTATGTGCCCCTTCAATTTCATCACACACACGTACACAGCGCGTACAAAGTACACATCGGTTATGGTCAACACCAAAGCGATCGTGAGAAATATCTACCTGACGTTGAGGAAATTGGTATTCTAAACGGACATGATTCATCCCCATTTCAATTGCTAAATCTTGTAATTCACAATTTCCATTGGCAACACAGACTGAGCAAATGTGATTTCCTTCTGCAAATAACATTTCCACAATTGTGCGTCGGTATTTCTGCAATCTTTCTGTATTGGTTTTTACTTCCATCCCTTCAGCCACTTGCGTCACACAAGCTGGTGAAAGCTTATTACTGCCTACAATCTCTACCAAGCATAACCGACAAGCACCAACATCAGAAACACCTTCTAAATGGCAAAGTGTTGGAATATGAATACCTGCATCCTGTGCTGCTTGGAGAATAGTTTCTTCCTCACGGGCGCTGATTAATTGGTCATTGATTATTAAAGTTTTTACCGCCATTTAGTCACCTCAAATTTAAAATTTGTAGGATGGGTAAGTCGTGTTTGGCTTCTACTAGACAAGTTGGAAAAATTGGTTAACTAGGTGTAGGGAAAATATCTAAATTAGGAGAGTATTTTCTGTGCAACCTTGTTTCATATTAATAGATACCAGCAGACATTAATCAAACAAAAATCTATATGAAATAAAGTGAAGATAAGTGAAGACTAATATTTACTGGTATAGCTATGGGAACATTGCTAGATTTGCGATCGCACTTCCTTCAATTCTAATAAACGCCATATTCATTAGTTTACGTAGTCTGGGCTGAGACTAGACATTTCTTCTTAACTGAGGTTGAGTACAGATGCAGGAAGAAGATTTAATTTTTACGAATAATCTATTTTGCCTTGTAACCCAACACAAGATTTTGGGTTAGGATCGTGGATTAAATAAGGTGTAATACTGCCAATAATATCAGTACACTAGAAGGGTAAATTGAGAACTGGTAAATGATGCACCCTTACCCTGGTGAAATTGAAGTTCAAATGCAACGATATTATGAATCGTTGTCGGAGAAGGATTGCCGCCGATATGCAGCAATTGAAGCAGTAAAATTAGGGTACGGGGGACAGGCATACATCCGTCGCTTGCTGGGATGCCATCACGAAACCTTACAATTAGGCTTGCGAGAACTTGAGGACGAAACGGCGCTTGGGCAGGAGAGGATTCGCCAACCCGGAGGTGGACGGAAATCAGCCTTCGAGACAATTGTTGGATTAGACGAGGCGTTTTTGCGAGTGTTGGAGAGGCACACAGCAGGTTCGCCGATGGATGAAAGTGTCAAGTGGACCAATCTCAAGCGTCATGAGATTGCAGGATTGCTGGGAAATGAAGGAATCGAAGTGAGTGTGACAGTGGTAGACCAGTTGTTGGAGAAATATAACTTTCGTAAACGTAAAGCAGTAAAGACCCTGGCAACAGGAGAGAATCAATATCGCAACGAGCAATTTGAGACGATTGACCAACTTAAGCACTCTTATCAAACGGCAGGTAATCCGGTCATGAGTATGGACACCAAAAAAAAGAATTAATTGGGCAGTTATACCGGGAGGGACAACTATACACTCAAGAAACGATAGAGGTGTTTGACCATGATTGGCCAACGCTTGCGACTGGAGTTGCCATTCCCCATGGGCTGTACGATATAACAGACAATGTGGGTTATATCCAGATTGGCATCAGCCACGATACCAGTGAATTAGCCTGTGACTCAATTCGCTACTGGTGGAACACCTATGGTAAGACGCGTTATTCTTTGGCAAATTCAATTTTGCTGTTATGTGATGGTGGCGGTAGCAATAGCTCTCGCTATTACATCTTCAAACAGGACTTACAGGCATTAGTTAATGAACTGGGCATCGAAATTCGTATCGCTCATTATCCGCCCTACACCTCCAAGTATAATCCGATTGAGCATCGTTTGTTTCCTCATATCTCTCGCGTTTGTCAGGGGATGATTTTTGAGAGTATCCAGACTGTAAAAGACTTAATGGCAAAGGCAACCACTCGCACAGGACTCAAAGTTTTTACAACGATTCTCGATAAAACCTATCAAACGGGTCGAAAAGTGGCTGAAGATTTCAAATCAAACATGAAGATTGTTTTTGATGAATTTTTGCCCCAATGGAATTACACCGCTAAACCAGAATTACACTTTATTTAATCCACGATCCTTAGTGAGAAGATTTAATGTTAGATTTCATGTTGTTTCGCTCAAGCTATGGAAGAATTATGGTAAAACGACACATTAATTACCTACCTTAGAGCAGTTTCTATCTGTCGAAGTATCTCAATTACTTGCAAAGCAGATATTTCAAATTCAAGTTTTGCTGTTTCATTATTATCTGTAATCCAGGTTATTAATTCTTCAAGAAGAGCTTTTTTCTTCTGTTGTTTATGCTTTCCACTAGACATTTCTAAGACGGAATCCACTTGTGTTTTAAATACCGACGGATAATATTGCTCGAAATCATGCTCTGTAAATTGTATAAAATTGCCCTCATTCCATCCGGCTTGAACATAACGAGTCTTCAGTTTTTCAACGATTTTGCGTTCTCTCTCTCCTCCATCAACTGCAACCCAAGCTTTATTTTTATAGGTGGGTTGTAGGTGTAAAAACACAAATAAATTATTAAAATCTTCAAATTTTGATTCTACTTCATCTAATGAGCGTGCTGAAAAAGTACGAAGTCTACCTTTCAGTTCTGGAACAAACCAAGGTATCAGATACTCTCTAATAATTCTTTCTGCGGAAGATTCTTCAAGGATTAACCAAGCAGACCACAAATCAAAGTCGAAAAACTCATAGCCTAATTCCTCAAGAATACGCTGTCTTGCTTTAGCTGTATTTTCAATTGGCTCAACTTGTGATTTCGGTAATCTATCCTGAAACTCCATAGTGACATTAAAAATCTTAGCATCACTTTGTGCGCCTAAATATTTGGTGACTATATTTGAATGGGTTGTAATAATAAATTGATTATTTTTGGATTTTTCTGCAATAAGAGCAAGAAGGCTTTTCAATGCTTTTGGATGTACATCATTTTCTGGCTCTTCAATTACAAATATTTTATTTTCTGCTATGCATAAATCTACAATTAGCCCAAGTAAATGAGCAACTCCCTCCCCCATAGAATCTAGTGGTATATAATCAAAATTACCAACTATGTAAGCCGCTTGCTTCCCATGTGCTGACGGTACTGCGGATATTGGAAAACCTAGTATGTCTTGGCAGGCTTTAACATACTGCTCATTAGCTGGCATATTAGTATTCGATATACGGTCAATTTTTGCATAAAGATTTACTAAATTACCTGTTACAGATTGAGCCGTGCTTGAATTGATTATTTCTTGAAAGCTACTTACTTTTCGCTTCGAGAGATAAGGATATATAAAATTATCAGGCTCTTGACTAGGAATCTGACAGCTATAATTACCACCCAATGATTGAGAAGTTCTTATACTACCGATACCGATATCGGATATCTGTATCGAAGGACCATCTTTTCTTCTGATAGATATTAACACACTAGATTTTTCTCCTACATAAACGCCCAAAATCTTCTGATTTAAATCATTTATTTCTAGTTGAACATATCCAATATCTTGAAATATTCGTAAATCTTTAATTGCTAAATCAAATCCTTGTTGAAGCCATAATACAGATTTCAATAATGTTGATTTTCCAGAATTATTAGAACCTACTATCAAATTCATATTTTTGGATAGCAGAATTTCTGCGTCTGAATAACTTCTAAAATTGTTCAATTTAATTTCGGAAATCCACATATCTTGGAATTGTAGTTCTAATGTACTGAATTGTTGTATACATAATAAATGGATTAAGCCTACACTTAATCCACTAAACAATTTTTTAATATTTAGCAAGCTGATGCGATACTTGCCCGCACTACAAAAACTAACCCAATCCAGAAATCAAATCATTCTTAGCTTGTGCGATCGCACTATCCAATTTACTGGCATCTCGTCCCCCTGCTTGGGCTAAATTTGGTTTTCCACCACCTCCACCACCGCAAATTTTGGCAATTCCCCCAATAAATTTACCTGCAAGAAGTCCTTTTTTATTCACATCTGCACCGAAGGCAGCAACTAAGCTAACTTTTCCTTCTTCCGGAACTGAACCGAGAATGACAGCAGCATTTGTACCGAGTTTTTGTTGCAATCTTTCCCCTGCGGTTTGTAATGATGCTGCGTCAACGTTATCTATGCGGGCTACAAGTATTTTAAATGCGCCGATGGTTTCCGCATTTGCTAACAAACTGTCGGATTTGGCGATCGCAAGTTCTCCTTTCAAGCTACCAACTTCTTTTTGCAAATTGCGAACTTCGTTTTGCAATCCGGTGATTCTTTCGGAAATTTCTTCGGGTTTGACTTTAAAGCGATCGCTCAAATCTTTAACAACTTTATCCCGGACATTTAGGTAATCTAAAATTGCACTACCGGAAACCGCTTCAATTCGACGAACACCGGAGGAAATTCCGGTTTCTGAGATAATTTTAAATACACCAATCTCCGCAGTATTACTGACGTGGGTTCCTCCACACAATTCCATGGAAACGCCTGCAAAATCTATTACCCGGACTTCATCGCCGTATTTTTCCCCAAACATGGCGGTAGCGCCTTTTGCTTTTGCTTCTGCTAGGGGTAAGACTTCTATTTTGGCGGGATATGCCTCGGCAATCCAGGTGTTTACTTGTTCTTCGACTTGCTGGACTTCTTCGAGTGTAAGTGCGCGAGGACAATTAAAGTCAAATCGCAAGCGATCGAAATTTACCAATGAACCCGCTTGAGAAATGCCGTCATCGACAATTTTCTTCAATGCTGCTTGTAATAGGTGCGTTGCGGTATGGTTTGCTTGGGCACGACGACGACAGGCGCGATCGATTTGAGCCGTTACAGTGTCTCCAATTCGGATTGTTCCCCGTTCCACTCGTCCAAAATGCACAAAAAAGTCGGATTCTTTTTTCACATCTTCGATGCGGATAACGATTCCGTCACCGGAAATGTAACCTCTGTCCCCGATTTGTCCCCCTGATTCTGCGTAGAAGGGGGTTTTGTCAAGGAGAATTTGGATTTCGGTTCCGGCTTCGGCTTCTTCTTCGGCAACTCCATTGATTAAAATGGCTTCAACTTTGGAAGTGGCGACGGGTTGAGTATAGCCAACAAAATCAGTGACTGTAATATGTTCAGCTAATTTGTCGAGGGTTCCCTGGACGGTTAAATCAATGGTTTCATGGGCATCTCGTCCCATTTGTTTTTGTTTTTCCATCTCCTCAACAAAGCCAGTTTCATCGATCGCAAAACCATTTTCTGTCGCAATTTCGGCGGTAAGTTCTTGGGGAAAACCGTAGGTGTCGTAGAGTTTGAAGACATCAACGCCGCTAATTGTGGTTTGATTTTCCTGCTTGGCCTTATTAATGATGTCTTCGAGTAATTTTTCACCCCGTTCCAAGGTTTTGAGAAAGTTGCTTTCTTCCCGTTGTAATTCTGCTTTGATGGCATTTTCCCGCTTCCTGACTCCAGGATAAGCAGATTCGGAAAGTTGAATAGCGGTTTCGGCAACTTGGGTAGTAAATTCCCCGGAAATGCCAATTAATCTACCGTGACGAACGACACGGCGAATCAAACGGCGTAAAATATAACCCCGTCCCGTATTGGAGGCGCGGATTTCATCAGCTATCATGTGGACAACTGAGCGAATATGGTCGCCGATGACTTTTAATGATATTTTGGTTTTCTCGTCAGCTTTGGTGTATTCAATCCCGGCAATATCCGCCGCAGTTTTGATGATGGGGAATATTAAATCAGTTTCGTAGTTGTTGGGGACTTGTTGGAGAATTTGTGCCATTCTCTCTAAACCCATCCCCGTATCTATATTCTTATTGGTAAGTGGGGTTAAATTTCCGGCTGCATCTTTGTTATATTGCATGAACACCAGGTTATAAAACTCGATAAACCGGGTGTCGTCTTCTAAGTCGATATTGTCGTCGCCAAGTTCGGGATGAAAGTCGTAGTATATCTCAGAACAAGGACCGCAGGGGCCAGTGGGGCCAGATTCCCAAAAGTTATCTTTTTTGCCCATGCGTTGAATCCGCTTTTCAGTGACACCTATTTGATCGCGCCAAATTGCAAAAGCTTCGTCGTCTTCTTCAAAAACGCTGACTACCAAACGTTCTTTAGGTAAACCAAATACTTGCGTAGAAATTTCCCAACCCCAAGCGATCGCTTGTTCTTTAAAATAATCACCAAAACTAAAGTTACCCAACATTTCAAAAAATGTGTGGTGACGCTTAGTCACACCAACATTTTCAATATCGTTGGTGCGGATGCATTTTTGCGAAGTCGTCGCGCGTTTAAATTCCGGAGTGCGCTGTCCTAAGAATATTGGTTTAAATGGTAGCATCCCCGCGATCGTCAGCAGTACCGTGGGGTCTTCTGGCACGAGAGAGGCACTTGGTAGCACTTGGTGTCCGCGTTGTGCAAAGAAGTCAAGGAATTTTTGGCGAATGTCGCTACCACTTAGGTACTGTGAGTTGGAAGACATGGGACTTTTATTAACTAGGGAATGGGCATTAAGCATTGGGAAGGGAGTCGGTTATGACAACTACCGTGATTGGGCATGGAATAGTTAATTGACTCCGAGACTAATATCGTTTAGTTATCTCCGATGGAAAAACTACACCCATGTCCTATTCCCAATATCCTAATTTATGACAAAGTATGCCGTAGAGAAGCCTCTTGATGCCATAAAATCAATAAAATTATTTTCTAGTCATTTGCCGACTCGGTGATTTTATCGGGACTTTGCTATATCTTGACATTTTTAGGGAAGTTGTAACCATATATGTGTCAATAATCAAGGGTATTGTGACACTAAGGAAGTTGCACAGTCTTCCCACTTTCGGGTGATGTAGCGGTTACGTTAGCTTCATTAAGATAATACAGTTCTGAGTCATTACTTAGCGATCGCTGAGCACATAACTAGTAGATTTATATTTCTATTTCCGCAATTACCCGTAGACTGGTTGCATTTACTTAAATTTTTACCCAAATTTTTACTGAGGTTGTTTTCTTTTATGGCACTAAAATTAAATGTTCCCGATATTTCTTGCAACCATTGTGCTGAGACAATTACTGAATCAATTCAGGTTGTAGAGCCGAATGCGAAGATAAATATAGATGTGAATGCAAAAATTGTGACTGTAGAATCGTCAGCATCGGCAGAGTCGATTAGACAGGCAATTGTTGCAGCTGGTTATACCATAGATGGTGAGCAATAGATGTTGAGCAATAGTTATCTAAACTACAATTTTTGAAAACATCTTTGAATTGTCTATTGTGTTTGTCCAAGATATTATTTACGTGCTGATTAAGTAAGAATGAGTATTACAAGGAAAATACAGTAGTATATTTATACTTTGTAAGATTATTCAGTATTTTTACTGTTTAAAAAAAATAAGTAAAAGCCGACAGTAGGTAGCATAAGAATTAACCCCGATAGTTAGAGGAGATATTAGATTATAAACAGGTGACAACAATTGAAAATAGCTCAGGGTACTAGCGGTAATAACTGAGAATATGGGGTATTACCCCTCAGCAAAAACCCGTTTGTATTCAGTAATTACAAGGAGTACTAGTAGATTTGACAGTGTTTATTCTGATTAAGTAGAAACAGGGTAGAAAGCAAAGCATGAACATATCCATTCTGGTCTTTGGAAGCGATCGCTTTTTCGCAACACTTCCGGATCGGAGTCGCGATCATAGCGCTTTTAACATTGAAATTATCGCCAATTTGAATCAGGCTGTAGCTCGCATTCAAAATGCGCCACCTGATGTCATCATTGTGCAAGCTAGCTTGGATGGCAGCATGGGATTGTGCTGTTGGCTCAAAGAACAGACAAAGCTATCGTGGATCCATTGCATCCTTCTAGAAGATCGCAGCCATGTACTAGCAGAACGTAGTCATCGTGGTTATTCCTGGGAATCCGAAATGGTTTCCGCAGCATTACGTCAAGGTGCTGATGCTTATATATGGTGGCTTCCAGAACATGCAAATAGCGATTCGTTGGTAGAATCCACTGCTAGAGGAAACTTACTGCTTGCTCAATTGACGGTAGGCTTACGAAAAGCACACAAATATCGCGATCTGATTCGCACAAACGATTTATTAAGCGCCATCGCCTTATCAGATGCGCTGACAGAACTAAATAATCGTCGTGCTTTGGAATGGGATTTACCCAGGCAAATTAACAAAGCACGGACTCAAAATTCACCTTTGAGTTTAATTATTCTTGACGTAGATTACTTTAAAAAGGTTAATGATACCTACGGACATTTAGTTGGTGACAGGCTACTACAACTGTTGTGTATGCGGTTGAAGAAAAATTTGCGCTTTCATGAAACACCTTTCCGCTATGGGGGAGAGGAATTTGTCATTATTTTAGATAATACAACTTGTAAAGAAGCACTAGTGGTCGCCAAGCGCCTAAACCGTATCGTTAGTGAACAGCCATTTGCGATCAATAATACCCTGGCAATTAAAGTCACCATCAGCTTGGGAACAGTTTGTTTGTGCGATGACGACGATGCCAAAGGTATTAGTTTGTTGCACCGTGCTGACGAGTATTTATTAGAAGCAAAAGCATCAGGACGCGATCGCGTTATCGGTTGTGATGCCCATGTATCCCATCGATCGCATTTGCGAGCTGTTTCATCTTAAAGTCATGGGAATTGGAGAAAAGATATTGAGATCAAGATTATGATTCAGCACTCAATAAACTCATACATTCCTCAACCGATGCACGTTGCTGCATACTTGTGACTAAGTTTTGATAGGCTAACCAATTTTCTTCGATGATAGTTTTTGCTTGCAGGGCAGAAAATCTTTGTTTTTGCTCGCAAGTAGATTCCACAAAACCTAAACTCTTCAAGACTCCTGCCAGCTTGGTTTTATCATCCTTACCCCCTTCGGCATTACTATAAACTATTGTTTCTGCGGCAATACCTGCCATCCATACCGTACAATATCGATCCAACATTTGGGCGGTAATTTTTCCCTGCTGAAGTTGTGTTGCTAACTCAGCATCATTAAAACTCACACCGCCTTGTCCAGTTTGTCCTTGTTTTAAAGCTTCCCAAGCGCTGAGAGTGTAGCCAGTAATGGGAATGCCTAACTTGTAAGCTACCAAAAAATGCCCCGCTTCATGATGGGCAATACGTTCTCGATGTGCTGGTGAAAATCCCGCAACCCAATCAATAAATACATTTCCACCTTTACCTTGAAGTGCAAAACTATCGAGGGTGGCAATACCTAGAATGGTAAAAGTGGCAACGGCTGGGACTGCTGGTGATAAGTTGATTAATGGTCCGAGTAGAGTGGATACGGTCATTAAGAAAATAGATATAGCAACTAAATTTAAAGCTGTTTGACTCATTGATGTCTGAGATTGGGAATTTATGAGTGTGTCTTAATCTTTCTTAATTATGCATTCAGTTCAGGTTTTCTGACTCTACTCAAATACTACTGTGCGATTACCATATACTAAGACACGATTTTGCAAATGCGATCGCACAGCCCTTGCCAAGACAATTCGTTCCAAATCCTTACCTTTGCGAATCAAATCTGCAACTTCGTCACGATGGCTAACCCGCACCACATCTTGCTCAATAATTGGCCCAGCATCCAAATCGGATGTGACATAATGTGCTGTCGCCCCAATAATTTTGACACCACGTTCAAAGGCTTTATGGTAAGGGTTTGCACCGACAAAAGCGGGTAAAAATGAATGATGGATATTAATTACTTGGGGGAACTTAGCCACGAAATCTGCACTTAAAATCTGCATGTACTTTGCCAATATGACTAAGTCGATGTTGTATTGCCGCAATACTTCGAGTTGTTGGACTTCTTGTTCGACTTTGTTCTCTTTTGTGACGGGAATATGATGGTAATCAATTCCAAATTGGTCTGCCACAAATTTTAAATTCGGATGATTGCTGATAATTAGAGGTATTTCCGCCGCAAACTCTCGTGCCCGATGTCGCCAAATTAAATCGTAGAGACAATGGTCTTGTTTACTCACCCAGATGGCAATTCGGGGGACAGTATCAGAAAAATGCAGTTCCCATTTAGCTTTTAACGGTTGAGCGAACACTTCGTGATGCTTCGCGAACTCATTAAATGCAGATGCAATCAAATCACGGGGTAAGTTAAATCCCTCTAATTGCCATTCCAAGCGAGTTAAGAACAATCCAGCCGCAAAATCTGTATGTTGATCGGCGTGAATTATATTACCTCCATTTGCATAAATAAAATTGGCGATTTTCGCAACTAGCCCTTTGTGATCAGGACAGGAAATTAATAGAGTAGCTGTTGGAATTGTCATCAAATTACATTTATTTGCCGATTATTTGCCTAATTTCTCTACTATATAAGCTGTTTGCACAACATTTCTTGAATGCAATTTATTCCATATATTTACATACCAGTAAAAAGTATCACTTTTACAAATTTACACTTCCAGGCAAAAATACAACATCATTAATACTGCTTATGTAGTTATTTTTACTGAAAAAAGAATTAAACCATGATCAAAAGCTCAATAAAACTTGGTAAAAGTAATTGTTTTAACTAGATATATTGTGACAGCAATGTAACATCTTTACGTAGATAATCTCATGTTAATTTTGAAAAATAGGTTTACAATTGAGACAACAACTAAATCAAAATGTTCTGATTAAAATTTTGTATAATATGTAACTTATTTTGCTGAGTGCTTGGGAGAGGAATAAAAGCTTATGCTCGACCAACGGGTTGTTCGCAACATCACAATAAGATTTTGATACGTAAACCGAGTTTGTTTTTCAGCTACTTGAGGTTTGGGGTTTAAAGATTGGATACCAGTAGATGAGTAACTCAATAGGTGCTGCTTCTGCCACAGTTTAATTATTGCAGTATTGTGAATTATGATGTATCTGTTGTTAGGTTTTTATACTTTGTTAGCTGCCTTATTCTTTAAGGAATGGTTCTTTTTTTTTATAAATGATCCAGAGATGAGTGTAAAAACGCGCTACATTTCTGGTGTGATATTGGCGATCGCAACTATTTTCTGGCCTCTGATTGTGCCGCTTGCTTATTTAGAATTATTGAAGTTCCACAAAAAACATAAACCTATCATCGACTTGCTGATCTCTTTACCTAATGCAAAAATCATTGAGAATCATAGGTATTTTCAAGAAAAGATAACTGAATCTTAAAATTTACATTCCTATTTTTTGACAGTCCATGAGTCATTCAAGTGCTGTATTGACTTACAAACTGTGATGAGAACCGAAATTAAGAATTTAGGCTTGTATAAACGCGGGATAATTTCTTTCACACAGAGGGGCAGAGAGGATAAAGAGTTTGAGATTTCAATACATCAAATTTCATATCATGTTCGGCTCATCACTTACAATTAAAATTTCTCCGCGTCCCTGCGTCTCTAAGTCTCCGTGTCAGTCTTAATAATAAGTATTCAACCGGACACGATATCATTCCCTGATTCAGCAATGCCAGAATTTAAAGTTGTTGATTTTTTAGGGTGATGGTGTGAAAGTCGGTACAGGTAAAGGTGTGGAATTAGGTAAAGGTGTAGAATCTTGGATTTGATTATTGGCTGGAGTATTGCCTGTTTGTTGCCATTCTGATAATTGCCGATTTACAGCATTACTGAAATCTTTGGAAACTAATAATACATTTATTTTGCCATCGGGTTGATTGCTATTTTTGGTTTGAGCATATAAAAAACGGTCGTTAAAATCAGACTTACCCAAAATTAATTGATAATTTTGCTGGTTTCTGAGGTTAATTGCAATAGTTGCCATGGGCTGATCTAAACCAAATTCTTTTAATTGGTTACTCTCAGCATTAATCACACGCTCAACTTTGCCTTGGACTAACAGATTCATTAAAAAAGATACGGATGCATCGCTTGCTGGTGAAGATACCGGCGATTTCAAAATCCATTTTGGAGGATTGGGGCTGGTGCTGCGTTCAATAGTAATATTGAGATTATTTTGATTGATATTTAGCGATCGCACATCATCAGCAGTAAAGGTAAAAATCTGCTGTTTGTTTTCTTGTGACTCCTGGCGTTGTGTCAACCCTTGACTTTCCAAAAAGTAGACAACGCTACCCAAACCCAACGCCAGCAATAGCAATATTAAAGTTGTTCGTTGTAGTTTCATGAATAGTTAATGGGTATTTAATTAGATGTTTAATCAATTAGTAAACACAAGCTATAAAGTTACGTAGCTTGTACTATTTCTCTCTCCCCCATCTCCCCATCTCCGCGAAATTACCTTCTTTGCCACCACAATAAACCTGCGCTGAGAAAACCCAGAAAAGGTAGAACTAATAATGATGAGAGTTGCAGAAGTATTGCCTGTGCTGTGGATAAATTAATGCGCCGGTTTTTGGCTTCTTTTGGTCGAATCGAAAGGGGTTGTTGGTCTTGTTGACTTAGCCAAGTGACAGAGTTGAGGAATACATCTCCATTGATTTGTTTCTCAAATAAACGATCAGTCACAAAGTTGGAGTTGCCGATTACGACTAGACGGGATTCTTGATTAGGTGTGGGTGCATTACTGACTTTTCTAGTCAAAGCGATACCTAAATTAAGTGGCCCCTTAATATCTTTACCTTCGTTAAATTCTAGTTTTTCGCTTTTTTGGTCACTTTCAGCCCAGCTATCGGGGAAGGATTTTGTCAGTAGTAAGGGAGTGCTTTGGACTCCGTTGACGGGGGTTGTGGCGATCGGGCGGGCCAAATCATAGTAAGAGATGTTGTTACCAAAGTCTTTGGTGATCGGATGGTTGCCGTATTGGGTGACAATGATAACGACTGGGCCATAATCACTTGCGGGTTGTACCGCCAAGCGATTATCCAGTTTTATGCCCCATTCATTCAGTAAGGGGTCGAGTTTGGGGTTAGCATCGGGGTCAATCATCAGAAAGACGTTACCACCACGCTTGAGGTATTCTTGTATTGCTTGGGCTTCGTTGTCGAAGAGGGCACGTTTTGTACCTGCAATAATAATGACGTTGGCATCTTCGGGAACTTTACCTTGTTCTGCTAGATTTAGCGGCTCGGTGATGAAGTTTTTATTGTTTAGAGCTTGAACTGCAAAGGAAATGCCATTTTCGCCCGGTGTCAGTTGATATTCTCCATGTCCTTGGAGAAAGTAAGCTTTGTTGACTTTACCGGAGATAACCTGTTCTAAGCGGTTAGTCAGGAGAATTTCCGAAAGGCGATCGCTTTGATTAACTACTTGTACTAGTTTACGTTTTTGATTACCCTCTAGATAAACTTCACCTGGTTGTTTAACACCAAATTGGCGGGCGAGAACAGGTCTTGCTTGAGGATCAATATACTCAAATTGAAATTTATCATTTTGGCGACGGTAGTTTTCGAGTAAGTCGCGGTCTTGAGGATTTTGAGTAGCATCAAATATGGATACTTTGACTGGTTGAGATAATGTTTTGACTAGTTCAAGGGTTTGTGGAGCGAGGCTAAATAATTTTGCTTCGGTTAAATCTGTGCGGAAGTGGTAGCGACTTCCCAAAAAATTAATTAATCCTAATATTGCTAATACGGCTAGTGTTGCTAATAATGCGTTTGTTCCCGCTTGGGTAGAACGTTTTGCCCACCACTTAGTGGTCTGACTTTGCCAGATAAACCAAGTAATGATAATTACAATTCCAGGTATTAAGAATAACAGTGGAATAATTCCCCATTGCCCACCAATTAAACCGACAACTAAACCCGTGCTTACTAGGAAGGGGCCGAGTAAAAATAATAGTTTCCAAGTTTTTTTAGGTCTTATTTGTTTCATTATTGAGCTATGTTGATTCGTTACTATTTATTGAGTTATTAAAGAAAGGATAATCATAGGTATATAGGTATTTTATTTATTATTAATGGCAAATCAATACCTACTAATGCCTATTTTTTAGTTACCAAACGCCAAAAATTTCAAAAAATAATTATTGTCTTTGGAAACGTAAGGCATCTATTGATTGTGCTGTGAGAAAAATTCCTAAAATAATATAGCTGAAAAATAAGATTAAACTACTCGTATCGAAGATACCTTGAATGAGATTATTGTAATGCTTCAATAGGGATAAATAACCGAGGGCATCTCCTACAAATCCACTGAGGTTTGTGGCAATTAAATCGACAAATAATAGTAATAAAATCACTGCAAAAGTCAAAACTGCCGAAAGGATTGTACTATCAGTCAAAGAAGAAATAAACATCCCGATAGATAGAATTGCTCCTGCTAGCAAAATTAACGCTAAATGACCCAGAAAAATTATTCCCGGTGATATTGACGGAGTAGCTGCACTCAAAACAATAGCTTCAAATATCATCATTGGTACTACCATCGCAATGAAAAACGTTAACACTCCCAATAACTTACCAACAGCAACAGCCCAATTCGTGATTGGTGATGTCGCCAGTAATTCTAGGGTTCCGCGTTTGCGCTCTTCAGCATATAAACCCATTGATAAAACTGGCAATATAAACAACAGTAACCAACCCATTCTGTCAAGGAATGCTCGCAAAAATTCGTAAGGGACATCCAATGGAGGAACCGAGCCAGGAAATTGCTGTCCTTGGATATCCAACTTATTTACAAACTGAAGGATATCTTGGAGAATAATGACAAAAAATAAACCCGCCAAAAACCAAAAAATTCCCGCGATCGCATATGCTAATGGTGACACAAAGTAGCTTTGTAATTCCCGCCGATAAATGGCAATAATATTACTGAATATGATACCCATTTATTCGACTTCTCCTTCTTCGGTTTCGGTTGATTCGACTGGAGATTCTTCTGATTCTCTGGTTTCTAGAGTTTTCTCTTCAGTCGTTAGCTGCAAAAACACATCTTCCAGGGTAGCGCTAACACGCCGCATTTCATATAACTGAAAACCTGCTTGCAATAATATAGCTGCAATATCACTTCCAGGTTCACTTCCCGGTTGTGTGATGACTCGCAAACAAGTGCGATTTTGCGGCAGTGGTATTCCGTTGGCTCCCACAGTCGGAATTGATTCTACCAAAATCACGTCCACCAATTGCTGCAATACCTGTTTGGCTAAATTTGCCTCTCCACTAATTTCTAATTCGTACCCAGAACCTCCCGTGAGTTGGTTCATCAGGTTTTCGGGAGTGTTTGTGGCGACGACTTTACCTTTGTTAATAATGGCAATACGGTTGCAAGTCATACTGACTTCCGGCAAAATATGCGTCGAAAGTACGATTGTGTGGCTTCCGGCTAAACTTTTGATTAAATTCCGCACATCGATGATTTGTCGGGGATCAAGTCCGACGGTGGGTTCATCGAGAATGATAGCTGGGGGATCATGAACGATCGCTTGGGCGATACCGACTCGTTGTTTGTAGCCTTTGGAAAGTTTGCGAATAATTGTGTGACGACGATCGCTCAAATTACACTTTTCCAGAGCTATTTTAACTTTTTCTGCGCGATCGCCTGCGGGAACTCCTTTGATTCTGGCGACGAAATACAAAAACCCTTCTATGGTCATTTCGGGATATAAAGGAGGGTTTTCTGGTAAATAACCAATACGTTGACGTACTGAGAGAGAATTTTCATGGACATCAAAACCAGCAATCTTAGCTGTACCATGTGTAGCTGGTAGGTATCCAGATAAAATCCGCATAGTTGTGGTTTTACCCGCACCATTGGGGCCTAAAAATCCCAAGATTTCGCCTTCCTCGACGTTAAATGTCACGTCGGTAATGGCTGCGGTAGAGCCGTATATTTTACTTAAATGCTCGACTTCAATCATCAGCTTGGGTGATTTTGCTAGTAAATTTGCTAGTTTGTGAGACTGCCTGACATATTAAGTTACCATCGTTATTACAAAATTGACAAAAAAGCGCCTCACTGCTGGAGTCGGCACGTTGGTATATTTCGCTTTCATCGCCGCACAAAAAAATACAGTTGCACCAAGAGATTTAGCTTGAATAGTAAGTAAAAAAGTTATCGGTTAATAATTTTGGCGATCGCATCTAGCAGGGGCTGGAGTTCAATTGGTTTGGCTAGATGCACTTGAAATCCAGCAGCAAAGGTTTGACGTTGATTAATCTCCCCGGCATAGGCAGTCAGAGCGATCGCCAAAATCTCGCCATTGAATTGAGGTGGCAGAGCGCAAATCTGACGCATAAAGGTATAGCCGTCCATTTCGGGCATCCCAATATCACTGATGAGCAAATCGAATTCAGCTTGGAGCAGCATCGGTAGGGCTTCGATAGCAGAAGAGGCGACTTGAACCACTGCGCCTTCCTGTTCCAGTAAAAGCTTAATCAGTTCTAGGGAATCTATGTGATCATCGACTACAATCACCCTTAGATTCTTTAAATTCACTGTTTGATTGTTGCAAGCATCAGGAGTATGAGGATTTGATGCAGGTATCAACGGTAACTGTACCGTAAATTTAGACCCCTGACCTTCTCCAGCACTAGCGACAGTGATAGTACCCCCATGTGCTTCGACTAGCTGACGAGTGATTGCCAGCCCTAAGCCCAATCCACCAAAAAAGCGAGTGCTAGAACTATCCTGTTGTTGGAATAACTCAAACACATGGGGTAAAAATTCAGGTTGAATACCTTGTCCGGTATCACTTACCTGAATTTGAGCATGGTCATCAACATAGGTGAGCTGCACCGTCACTTGTCCCCCTTTAGGGGTGAATTTAATCGCATTCGACAGTAAATTCCAAACCACCTGTTGCAATCTAACAGCGTCCCCCCTGACATGTTCCACAGAAGGGTCAAGTATGACTTCAATCTCAATAGCTTTTGCTTGCGCTGCTAAACGAACAGTTTCCAGAGCCGACATCATCTGCTCAGCTAAATTGATAGTTGTAAAGTGAAGGGAGAGTTTGCCATGAATAATTTGAGAGATATCAAGGAGATCCTCGATCAGTTGCGCCTGCTGTTTGACGTTACGTTCGATTGTGCTTAACCCCACCTGGAGCTTGTCGGCACTGATTTGTGGTGATTGCAGTATCTTTGTCCAGCCTAAAATTGGGTTAAGCGGTGTTCGCAGTTCATGGGAGAGCATAGCCAGAAATTCATCTTTCGTCCGGTTGGCACGTTCTGCCGCTTCCCGTGCTGCTTGCTCTTGCTGGAGTAAATTTTCTAGTTGAGCTTCTGCCTGTTTGCGCTCGGTGATTTCTTGACAAACGGTGTTAATGCCAATGACGCGATCGCCATCTTTCAAGGGCAAAAAGTTCTCTAACCATGTCCGCTCAACTCCTGGTTGCGCGGGAGTTTCACCCCGAATTTCCACATTTAATAGCGGTTGTCCCGTTTCTAAGATTGGCAACAACAAGGATTCGGCTGTATCCGCGAGTTCAGGTAGTAGTTCCCGAATTGTGCGTCCAATGTGTTCCTCTACGGAAAATCCATTTATTTCTGCTAAACGCTGGTTAATCCGCAGAAAACGCAGTTCTTGATTCAGAAAACTCAAGCCGATGGGAGCCGACTGGTAAATAGTTTCAATTTCGGCTAATTGTCTGTGTAAAATTGCCCGGTTTTCTTCTAATTCAACTTCCAGTCGCTGACGTTCTGTCAGATCGGCAGTTATACCAATTAGTCGAGTTAACTGTCCTTGCTGGTTAAACAGGGCGCTGCCAATTTCCTCTAATATGATTAGCTGTCCATCTGGGCGTACAACTCGATAGGTAGTTCTGTAAGTGTTGTTTTCTGGTGTGAGTGCTTGTAATTCTGCGATAAAGCGATCGCGATCATCAGGATGGATGCGTTGAAAAAAAGTGGTAGACTTTTCCCGTTTTGCTGATGGCAAATTTAAACCCAAAATGTCAGCACAATGGGGCGATCGCTTGACATAATCGGTGGCTACATCCCATGCAAAGGTATACATCCGGGCAATTTTCATTGCCAACTGGTTGCGTTCTTCGCTTTCTTGCAGTGATGCATTTACCTGCTCTAACTGAACAGTGTGTCGTTCTAGCTCCTCGTTAGCACGTTTTAGGGCGGCTTCTGTATCTTTGTGCTGAGTCATATCGCGAGCGACGCAGTATATCACTACCCTATCAATCTGCGATGATGCTCTCCATTCTAGCCATCGATAGCCACCAGCAAGAGTTCGATAACGGTTATCGAATGTGACGAGAGGTGCGCCTGCCTTTAACTTCTCCATTTCTGCTAATGTGGCAGAGTGGTCGTCTGGATGTACGAAGTCTAAAAAATGACTAGCTAAGTATTCTGCTTCTGAGTAGCCAAGAGTTTGAGTAAACGCCGGATTGATCCGCTTAAAGTAGCCATCCAAACCAATGACTGAAAGCAAATCCAGCATCCCTTCAAAGAAAAAAGCTTCTTCGGCTAAAACCAATTTATTCATGGGTAAATCAACGGAATATCGCTAATTTATAACGAGATGACAAATGCCCACATCATGAAACTATCACACAACAGAGTACATGGATGAGGCTGACTGACCACTCAAGTGATTATTAATATCACTTAATATACTTAAGCATTTTTTTATGGGCTAGTACTTTTGGGAAGTATAAACATCAACTTTTTTAGTATTTATAATTTATCCTTGTACCTGTATCCTTTCCTGTGAATCTTTAAATTGTTTCCCTGTTTCCCCTGCCCCCATTCCTTATGAACTCCCTCGTTGCCACAATCTACGTCAATCCCGTGACTGGAAATGATGCCAATGCTGGGTCACGGTTAGCGCCCTTGAAAACGATTACTCGTGCTGTTCAAGGTGTAAAATCAAAGCATCCAGCAACAATTCAACTTGCACCTGGTACTTATAGTGCTGCGAGTGGCGAAAAATTCCCGTTGATTATTCCCCAGGGGGTAAGTTTGGTGGGAAATGAGTCAAATCAGGGGCAAGAAATTGTTATTTCTGGAAGTGGCGAATATAACAGTCCCACTTTTGGCTGGCAAAATATTACTTTGTTGCTGCTCGAAGATACCAGTTTGTTGGGAACGACGGTGATAAATAGCATTGTTAAAGGCACTGGGGTTTGGATTGAGTCTACGAATCCAACTTTGGCAAATAATACTTTTACTAATTGTGGTAGAGAAGGCTTGTTTGTAAGCGGGAATGCGAAACCGGCAATTATCGATAATCTCATTATCCAAAATAATGCTGGTGGAATTGTATTTTCCCGGAATAGCAAGGGCGAAATTTTACGAAATACTTTTCAAAAAAATGGCTTGGGCTTGGCTATCAGCGATACCGCAGCCCCATTAGTCGCAAATAATCAACTTAATCATAATCAAATTGCGATCGCATTATCTCGCGAGACTCGTCCGATCCTACGAAATAATCTTGTCGAAAACAATCCTCTGGGTGGTTTATTAATCAACGGCAATGCGATTCCCGATTTAGGTAACTCCCAACATCCGGCGGGGAATACCTTTCGAGATAATGGCGATTTTGATATTCAAAATATTACTACCAATAAGTTGCTCTCCGCAGGTAACTTGGTGAATCCGGTTCGGGTGAGAGGTTTAATTGAATTTGTTGCGACTGCTGATGAGAAAGTCGAAAACAGCCGGATTTTTCCGGATATTAATGGACATTGGGCGGCTGAATTTACCGAAACCTTAGTCAAAAAAGGTTGGATGACTGGTTTAGAGGATGGGACATTTGCCCCGAATGCACCCATTAATCGCGCCCAATTTGCGACTGTGATTGCCCAGGCTTTTCAGGTACAGACAAAAAATCAAATTCCGAATTTTCGTGATATTGCCAAAGACTTTTGGGCTGCACCTGCCATCGCTGCGACTGTAAGCGCGGGTTTCCTCAATGGTTTCCCTGATGAGACTTTTCGCCCCAATCTAAATGTAACTAAGTGTCAAGCCATATCTGCCATCGCTAATGGGTTGAAATTACGCGGCAATAATCCCGATGTAATTTCAATTTACAGCGATCGCGCCCAAATTCCCAAGGATACAATTCAGGCGATCGCTATTGCTACACAAAATCTATTAGTTGTCAATCACCCCCAGAAAGAACAACTCGAACCATTAAGAGATATTACCTGTGCCGAAGTCGCAACCCTGATTTATCAAGGTTTGGTGACACAAGGAATTTTAAAACCAATAATTTCGCCCTACATTGTGACTCCGCCTGCGGATATAGTTTCATTCACAGATGTGGCAGGGCACTGGGCAGAAATTTTCATTCGTTCTCTAGCAAGCCTCAACTTAAGTAACGGTTTTGCGGATAGTTCCTATCAACCCAATCAACCGATGACAAGGGCAGAATATGCAGAATTAGTTGCAGCAGCATTTCATCCAGCAGCCAAACGCGGGATTGCCGACTTTGTGGATATTCCCCCGGAATCTCCAACATATCAAGCAGTCAGACTAGCAGCTAGTGGCGGATTTGTCGGCGGATTTAGCGATCGCACTTTTCGCCCCCATCAAAATGTACAACGATTGCAGGTAATAGTTTCCTTAGTGAGTGGACTCGGATTATCTGTAGCCAAAACTAAACCTAATAACTTAGAAAAATATAGCGATTTCAACTTAATTCCCCAGTCAGCGCGGGCAGCAGTTATCTCAGCTACAATTCAAAATATCATCGTTAATTATCCAGATATTCAGCAAATTCAACCGAGCCGGGATGCCACACGCGGCGAAGTCGCAGCTATGGTGTATCAAGCATTAGTCGCAATTGGACGAGTGCCAAAAAGAAATTCACCATATATCGTTTCCTAAATGGCTCCTTACCAGTAGAATTAAGAACACTTCTTTTTTAGATAAAGAAACACTTGGTATATACAACTGTAGCAAAAAGCACAATAAGCTATATGCGACGGGAGCCAAATCTCTGTTTACTACCTCAAGTCGAAAATCAAGTGTTCGCACCAACCTCGGACACCTACATCGACTTAGCGATCGCCTTACTAACACATTATAGTTTCGACCTCAGTGGCTATCAAGCCAGTGATTTAGTTCTGCATTGGGAAAGCCAATTTCCTGTCAATTGGCTGCATTTAGCCGTTGTCGAAGCATTGTATCAGGGTAGATACAAAGCCTTTTCTGTCCAACAAATTCTCACAATTTGGCAGCGACGGGAACAGGCGACATTTCACTTCAATATGGAATTTGAACGCTTGATTTGCAGCAAATTCCCCGAAAGTTTGAGTGCGATGCCAGTATTACCATCTGTTTCCCCAACTAGTAATCATGGAAATAATTCCAGTAATTTAGATAATCCTCAATTAATCCCAGTATCTAGCTCAACCCCAGCATCGAATCATACTGCGAGAACTATTGATAGCTATATTGAAAACAAGTATAAAGAGGAACAACAAGAAATCATGCCGGAATGGGCGGTAATTCGCAAACCTCCAATCCCGAATCTACAAGTGGTGGATGCAGACAATCAATCTCATGTGGCAACGCAAATGGTCAAGTTTTTACCAGCAGCTTTACCGCCAGCAAGCCATCATACCCCAATCGAACAATTTAGTCCCGAAAAGAGCGATCGCACTGATGAGTTATTTGCATCTAAAATGAAAGCGATCGTGGAAGTAGAAGAGAGTGATATCAGCTTTGCCTAAAGAGATGGGGGGACGGGGAAAAAATTAATGATAACTAAACTAAAGTTAGCCGAACTTCATATGAGTTATTTGTTTGCAAAAAAAAATTAGCATCACAACCTCTATCTCAGCTTATCCCGAACTCAGGTTAAGCAAATTGGACATTAGGGAAATAATGCCCAATGCTTTAATTAAATTTAATTAATTTAACGGTTCGATCGCCCCTCTCAAACCATTGTTATTCAAAACTCTTAACATTTGTTCCGCATTGAAAGTATTACTGAATACTCCCACTTGAATTAATGCTTGCCCTTGTCTGTTGATACGGAATGCACCAGGAGCGAGGAAGCGCACGACTTCTTCGTCTCTCTCCCCAGTTACGGGTACTATAACTCGATATCGTAACCCTGTAGGGGCGGCAGCCACTGGGGAGGATTGGCTATATGGCATTGGTGCGGCAGGTATTGTCTGGATGGTTTGCAGGGATTGTGTTGTTGCCGATGCAACTTGATTCATTCCTGCTTCCGGTGCTGAAAACTCTATAGTTCCTGGGTTAATCCGCACATAGTTAATTTGGGCAGTATCTGATGTGGCTCTTTGATTGCCTGTGGGTTGTGGGAATGCAGACAAACTCGAAGAAGTAGGGAGGGAGTTTTGTAAATTAACGCGGCTTTCAGGTGTACGAATCGATGTAGATGTAGATGTCGCTGTATTTAACATCGAACTCGCAGCTTGTAAGGGCATTAATTGACTATTCACACCATTCACACTAGGATTTGCCAATACTGGTGATTTGGGAAGAGGCAAAAGATTCCTGCGGTTAATGCGAGAAGGGTTACTATTAGCCTCTGCTGGGGCATTGGGGGCAGTAAAAGTAATCTCGTTAGGTAATGTGGTGACTTGGGTGGTTTGTGGTTGTGGTGGCGATGCTAGCAAGCTGGGAGCAACAGCGCTGGTATTACCACTCAAATCAACTTTACCTGCAATCCGGTTGCTGGCAATGTTATTACCAAAAACCGAGAATAACTGTTTGGCAGCATTGGCATTGATATCATAACGGGCATTATTGCGGAATTCGTTTTCACCCTTCTCGGCAGCATTGCCCAAATCAGGCATCGCTTGGGCGATAACTACCAATCCATCTTCACGACTACCCAAGATTTGGTTGTTGCGTAATTTGGGACGGGCATTTGCCTGCACAACAATTCCAGTTCGATTGTATTGAATTTGATTCCCAATGACTACTGGTTCGGCATTTTGAGTAATATTGATGCCAAATCCCGTTTGTTGAAAAATATTTTCTCTAATTTCCGGGCGTGCATTCCCAGAAACCGTCAAACCATTAGCTTTATTCTGATAAAAATAATTTTTGCTAATTGTTGCTGTTCCATCACCCGTGATGGAAATGCCATCTTGAGTACAACCAGCAAGTATATTTTCACTAATAATGGCATTTGCCGATTCAATTAATATTCCGTAACCACGTCGATTCGGGTTTGTCACCGTTACACCCGTCACCTTCGAGTCATTCACCGCCACAATCGCGGTATTTTGTTTACCAAAACTGCGACTTAGGTAATCATCGCCACCTTGAATCACAGTACCGCGTCCCTTGCTTGCCACATCTCCCTGAATTGTGACTCCCGGTTTGAGTATCAAGGGAAATACTTCACCTGTAGCGTCACTATAAGTACCTTTAGCCAGAATTATCGTGCTATTTGGAACAGCAGCCTCAATTGCTCGACTAATTGTCCGAAAAGGAGCACCATCGCTGCCATTTCCTGCTTTGTCATCTCCGACACTTGGGTTGACAAACAGGACATTAACCTGAGAGATTGTTTTTTCACCCCCATCCACTTGCATTGGCAATTTTGGTATGCGATCGGGTGTTTGAGCCATGGCTGATTCTAGGGAAGCGTGTACAAACGTCGTCCCAATGACACCAATGCTAAAACTCAGTAATAATACGGAAAAATGGCAAAACGATTTTAAAAATTTAATCTTGAGGAAACGGTATGAATGGTGACTTTTTATCACCGGATGGGCTGATTTTACGTCTGTCCGATACATATTAAGAACAAAATAGGGGTAATTCAATTTATCTGCACTCCTGAAGGCAACAAGACTTTTTTATACCTTTCTCGCGGATATGTCGATATTAACCGATCGCAATATTTACCTATCGGCTATTTTTAATACAAAGTGGGTAAGCGAACATAGAGAAAAATCTTAACAGAGAAAAATCGATGTTGTTAATCTTACCGAGCAAATTTAGTCAAAACTAATGCAAAATATACTGCCAATATGAAACAGACGGGCTGGTACGATAGAAGCACTAATGGGATTGTTGTAATGGTGAACCCATACAGCCAAAAAGAGCAAATCCAGCAAGTTGTTTACCGCATTTTAGATGCAAATTTAGACCGTGCGCGTGAAGGCTTGCGAATCTTGGAAGAATGGTGTCGCTTTGGTTTAAATAACGCGCCCATGGCGAATGAATGTAAACAATTGCGACAGGATATAGCAACTTGGCATTCTGCGGACTTGCGTGCTGCACGCGATACCCAAGGGGATACTGGAACCGAACTTTCCCATCCAAATGAGGAACAGCGTTCAGGAATTAAAGCCCTACTGTTGGCGAATTTTTGCCGTGTTCAAGAAGCTTTACGAGTATTGGAGGAATATAGCAAACTTTATAACCCAGATATGGGAAAAGCCTGCAAACAGATGCGCTATCGCGTTTATACCCTGGAAAGCAATTTAATGGGTTATGAGCGTCATCAACTACTATTGCGATCGCATCTCTATCTTGTCACCTCCCCCGCCGAAAATCTACTGGCAATTGTGGAATCTGCACTCAAAGGTGGACTCACTCTAGTTCAGTATCGCGACAAAAACGCTGATGATAGCTTGCGTCTTGAAAATGCTAAACAACTGCGCGAACTTTGTCACCGCTATGGGGCATTATTGATAATTAACGATCGCGTCGATTTAGCATTAGCAGTGGATGCTGATGGCGTGCATTTAGGACAGCAAGATATGCCGATTGCGACAGCCAGACAGCTACTTGGGCCACAGCGCTTGATAGGTTGTTCTACCACAAATTCTGAGGAGATGCAACGGGCAATTACCGAAGGTGCCGATTATATCGGTGTTGGGCCAGTATATGAGACTCCGACTAAAGAAGGGAAAGCTGCTGCTGGATTGGAATACGTTAGTTACGCCAGTCAAAATAGTTCAGTACCCTGGTTTGCAATTGGTGGCATTGATACCAGTAATATCAATGATGTCATTGATGCTGGTGCAAGTCGTGTCGCTGTAGTGCGAAGTTTAATGCAGGCAGAGCAACCCACTTTGGTGACACAATATTTAATTTCTCAGTTACATCGCATTCAACCCGAAATTAATCATTCCCATGTTTAGTCAAATTCATCTTCAGGTAAATGGCGAAACCCGCAATTGTGCGGCGCAAACTCCTTTACCTGAATTACTCCAGCAGTTAGGTTTTAATCCCCGTCTTGTGGCGGTGGAATATAATGGCGAAATTTTACACCGTCAATTTTGGGAATCTACTCAAGTTCAAGAGGGAGATAGGTTGGAGGTTGTCACTATTGTGGGAGGGGGGTAGAAGTGATGGGTTTGCATACTATACATACCCGCATTTTCCCTATTCACAAACCATCCTTTTCAAACCAAATCGTGCTAATAAAACTGACACACCAAGGGATAGCATCAGCAATAATATCCAAGTTATGATTTTGATGAGTAATATTTCAATTAAACTAAAGCTTAACCCTTCAAATAATTTTCTGCCAACAGAGGAAAATAGTTGCGAGAATATGCCATTTATGCAAAATATTCCCAGGCTATATTTTGATATTAACTTAATTAAAAATTCTATTGGTACCGAAAATTGAGTCTCTTGTATAGATGAAAAACATAAGAACATTACTAATACACTGATAAGACAAGATATAGTCGCGTAATCAAAGGGTTGAAGTATGCCATTTGTAATTTGCAGCAACCACTGATAGTCAAACATAAAAATAATCGACATCAAACATAATAAAAATACTTTACTTGATAATGTAGTCCAGGTTGAGATGGATTCGATGGCATTAAATTTCCTGTATAGTAATAAACCCAGCCCTACATACACCAGCCAGTAAATAATTAAAGGACGATTCAGATTTTTTAATTGCTCCGTGATTCCTTGTGTAGAAGTACTTGTTAAGATTGTATACAGCGACAAAAATATTACCCATTGTAGTACAACTAAAATAATCAAGCTGTAACTTGAATTCAGCCATCGTCGCAGTAAATAGTAAATAGGTAATAATTGTAAAATCACTAATAAATAATAAGAGTCAGGGAAAATTTTTCCTTGATAGATTGCACGATAAATTTCAATCATGGAAGCACCACCGACAACTTTTAAAATCGCAGCAATTGCAAACCAAAATATAGTAGGAATCAAAATCCCCCGTAATTGCTGAAATAATAATGTTAATTTATGAGTATTTCCTGGTTGTTCTAACTGTCGCACCAAAAAGAAAAATGTAATTGTAAAAAATACGGGGATACAAAATCTAAAAGGTGTAAATAAAATTTCTAGAAAATCTGCGTGACGTTGGTATGTAGAGACTGGAAAAAATATCGAATTATAGGAAACAATTGCAAGAATACTCACAGCTTTGAGAAAATCAAGACAAAATAAGCGAGATTGATTTGAATATATCCGCATTTTGTAAATTCTTGTTTGTGATGATGTTGTTAATGATGATAGTTTTGCTGCGGCTCTTCTCTGGGAAATACTGTATGGGAAATTTGATTATTGGTGATATATACACCCTGACACATCACCATGTTTGCCTGTTGCAAATATATTAGCCCACTCTCATAGCCAATGTTTTGCCAAAATGCCGAAATTACGCCACTCGAAATTATTTATCACACTCATTCACCCCGACTTCTCCAAGAAATCAGGGTGATGGGAATAGATTACAAAATGTAAAAGTCTCTCTCATAAACGAAAGAGACTTGATAAATTTTTTATTCAAATATCTCTGGTACAGAAACTAGAACATACTCATAATCACGATAATACTGACGCTCATCAGCAGAACCGCAATTCCCATCGCAATGGATATACCTAGTTGATTTGGGGTTTTTGAAGTGTTCATATGACTTGTACCATAAACTTATCGAGGATGATATAACAATACCAATCCCCGTATACTTACAATATAAAAACACTTAAATCTTAAATTAGCTTCATTTATCTTAGTAAAATCTTCAGTTTTCATTGGTAGCTCAGTAATCAGCTAGAAATCAGATAGAATCAGGATTTTGAACTTTTCTAGCTTTCCTCTTTCAGCCATGTGACACTTAAGTAACTTATACATAGTGGTTTCGACTTCAGTAATCATGTCTAGACTAGAGATAGGTACAAATAAACAAAAGCAAATATCAACCCCTAATTGTAGTTAACCCCAATAGGTGCATTATGAATTTATTTCTAAAACGCACATTGTTACCCAGCTTAATGGCAACAAGCTTGTTTGGTGCGACTTTGTTACCAGCCAAACCAGCTGCCGCAGATGAGAATGTTCTGCGTGATACTGGCATTGGAGCTGCAGCTGGAGCCGTAACTGGTGTTATTACTGGTAAAGGTTCGGTGCTAACTAATGCAGTTAATGGAGCTGCTGCTGGTGCTGCGGTGAATGGAGCCAATGGGATTCGACGTACAAGCATCAGAGGCAGAAAAAATCGTAACGTTGTTCAAGATATTGGTGTTGGTGCTGGTGCGGGTGTGGTATCAGGTGCAATCACCAACCGCAGGCATACTGGTAATAATGCTTTGACAGGTGCTGCTGCGGGTGCGGCAATTCACTTGTTGACGAAGTAACCATAATTTCGGCATTGGGTATGATTATCCAATGCCTAATATCCTCTATTTTTGCAGAGGGATTTGAATAATAAACTCTGTGCCTGCACCGGGTTTTGAGAAGCATTCTAATTTGCCGTCATGTTTCTCGGTAATGATTTGATAGCTAATTGACATTCCCATTCCTGTACCTTTGCCCACTGGTTTGGTTGTGAAAAATGGATCGAAAATGTATTGTTTAATTTCTTCAGGAATACCAGTACCATTATCTGCGATCGCAATCTTTACCCATTGATTGTCAATTACAGATGTTGAGATTGTAATCGTACCAGATGAGGTGGATATATGGGAAGAGGGAAGACTATTTTGTTCCTTCTCCACCTCTATTTTTTCTTCAATTGCGTCAATAGCATTGGAGATAACATTCATGAATACTTGGTTAATTTGCCCTGCGTAACACTTAACTAATGGGAGGTTGTCATAATTTTTAATTACCTCAATGACTGGTCTTTTTTTATTTGCTTTTAAGCGATGTTTGAGAATTAATAAGGTACTATCAAGACCATCATGTAGGCTAAATTCAATTGGTAGACTCGCATCGGTGCGGGAAAATGTCCGCAGGCTATTACTGATATTTTCAATTCTATCTATACCATCATTCATCGAATTTAAAAGTTTGGGTAAATCTTCTCTGATAAATTCTAAATCGATGGCTTTGATTTTCTTTTTGACTGTATCGCTAATGGGAGAATGTTCTTGCTGGTAAATATCAATTAAGTCAAATAAATCTTGGACATATAGGAGCGCCGGTTGCAGATTCCCTTGAAGAAAACCCACAGGATTATGGATTTCATGTGCCACTCCTGCAACTAAATTACCCAAAGCTGACATCTTTTCACTTTGAATCATCTGCGCCTGGGTAACTTTGAGTTCTTCTAATGTTTGCTGAAGCTGATGATTTTTTGCATCCACTTCTTGGGTGCGTATTCTCAGTTCTTGGTGGATAATTTGTAAATCAGAAAATGCAATTTTGAGGTTGATTTCAGCTTCTCGACGTTCTGATAAAACTGCTGCTAACATTATCGTTGTAAAGACGACAACAATAATAAAAATTTGCAGATAAAATAGAGATTGGTGAGTTCCTGCGATCGCAAATCCACTTAACCCCCTCACGGTTCCCGAAGTCGCGATTATACTCATTATAAATGTTGCTAAAGTGACACCTGGATGACCACAACAAAAAGTAATCCGAGCTAATAAGGGAATGAGGATATAAGTGATAGGGTAGTTTGCCCAAAAGATAATATAAGAAACTGTACCAATAAACCCAGTTAATAATGACAACTTGATGATTGTCAGCTTCGATGAAAATATTCTATTTCTAATTTGTGCAAATCTCGATTTTTGGTGATAATAACGAATATAATTTAATTGCAAGTAGTAGTTCCAACTTAGCAAAAGTGGAGTCAAAATCAAAATTCCTGTGGTATCAGATATCCACCAATTTAACCACATACTTTGATAGTTAAACCCAAGCATTTGTGGCGATACAATCACCATTGTAGTGCCAATAGTGGCATTAATTATAGGAGTAATTAATCCACCGCAAAACAGAAATTTTACACTATCAGAGACAAGTTTGAGAGGATATCCTTGGCGAACAGTTCTACGTAAATAAAAGACACCCAGCCAAGTCCCCAAGGTAGTACCAGCAGCGATGCCAAGCATACAGAAGCCAGCCATCAAATTGGATAAGCCACTGCTGTCATTTCCGAAAGCAAAAATATTTGCTAACAAAGAACCAAAGTATACCCCCGGTAATATCTGATTCCCAAATAACCAGGTAGCGGCAACAGCTAACCCATCGGCAATCCAAACTGGAGTGACAACATTTGGTGTCAAAGCGATGTAGCGTGAAAGTTCTGCCATACCATAATACATCAAGGCGATCGCAAGATTAGCTAACAACTGAATGCGGATGGAGGTAAGACGATACCTTGAAGACATGGCAGACTGCTATTTTGAAGGTGTGAGTCAGATTGAATTTTTTGAATATTAAATCCAATTCCTTATAGTTAGTATTCCCATTTCGAGTCTATAAGTATTCAAGTTGTAAATAATAGTTAGGGGTAAATATTTATTAACTATCTAGCCAATTCTTCGCTCTTTCCACAGCTTTTTGCCATGTACTAAAGTTAGCACTCGATATTTCCCCTTTTGGCTCAAATATGCGTTCTATTTGCCGTGTTTTTACCAATTCTGCGTAACTATGCCATAAACCCACAGTTAAGCCCGCAGCAAATGCTGCACCTTGTACAGTAATATCACGTACAACTGGACGCTCTACAGGAATTCCCAAGATATCGGCTTGAAATTGCATTAAAAAGTTATTTTCACATGCGCCACCATCAACAACTAAACGCTGAACAGGAGTAGCAGATGATACATTAATAGCAGTGACCACTTCTTGGACTTGATAGGCGATCGCTTCGAGGACGGCACGAACTATATGTGCAGGTTGGGTTCCACCTGTAATCCCCAAAAATGCACCTCTGGCGTTCATATCCCAATGAGGTGCGCCCAATCCACTTAATGCCGGAACAAAATATACACCACCGTTATCTGTGACTTGATCTGCCATTGTTTCTGTTTCGCTGGCGGTTTTGATTAATTGCAAACTATCCCGTAACCATTGAATACAAGCACCACTCGTAAACATACTACCTTCGAGTGCATAAGATATATCGAGGGAATTACTAGAATTAGTCTGTGTCCAGGCGATGGTGGAGATTAGTTTTTGGGAGGTGCGAACAATTTCTGAGCCTGTATTCGCGACTAAAAAACTACCTGTCCCGTAAGTACATTTAACCAAACCAGGTTTTGAACAACCATGACCGAATAATGCCGCTTGTTGGTCGCCTAACATTGCCGTAATCGGGATTTCAACGCCAAAAATATCTGCATCGGTGACACCAAAGTAACTTAAACAGGGCTGAATTTTCGGTAATATTTGCACTGGGATTTGAAATAAATCTAACATTGATTCATCCCATGTAGCAGTTGTTAAATTCATCAACATTGTTCTGCTGGCGTTACTGTGGTCGGTAGCGTGAATTCTTCCACCTGTCAATTTCCACAATATCCAAGTATCAATTGTGCCAGCTAAGATATTATTGAAGTCAAGATGAGGAATATGATTTTTGACATAATCTAATAGCCATTTGAGTTTAGTGGCAGAGAAATAAGCATCAATAACTAAACCAGTACGGTTATAGACTTCTGAAGCATATCCCTGGGCTTGCAATTCGTAGCAGGAAGCAGCAGTACGCCGATCTTGCCAAACAATAGCATGATGTAGAGGTTTTCCTGTGGTTTTATCCCAGAGTAAACAGGTTTCACGTTGAACTGAGATGCCAATAGCGGCAATTTGTACAGGCGTGATTGGGAAGTTAGCGTTGGCGATAGCAGTTTGAATTACCCAACAGGTATCATGCCAAATCTCCTCTGGGTTATGTTCCAACCAACCCGGTTGTGGGTAATATTGGCTGAGTTCTTTGTAGGCATTACCAACTATTTTACCTTCAGCATCAAAGATAAATGCCCGGTTTCCGGTTGTGCCTAAATCGAGTGCCAGGATATATTTAGATGTCTGCATACCCCAATTCCCCCCTTCATATTCATCTTCGCCTAATCACTTACAATTAAAATTTCTCCGTGTCTTTGCGTCTCTAAGTCCCCGTGTCACTCTTAATAATAAGTATTCAACCGCACATGATATCACGCCGCCAAAATCAAGCCGATGAATAATTATACCGTTCCCATGAGGGGTAAAGTGAACCAAAATATTGCACCTTGATTGGGAGAACTTTTGACATTAATTTCCCCCTTGTGTGCTTTGATAATTTGTTTGCACAGATATAATCCTAGTCCTAAACTCAGGGAATTGCGGACATTCTCACCCCGAAAATAAAGGTCAAATAATCTTTCGCATTGTTGTTGTGTCATTCCCACCCCATTATCGCTGACTGTGCAATAAATCATATGATCTACAATTTTGGCATCAACAGTAATAGTCAATCCAGGGGGATTATGCTTGAGGGAATTGCCAATGAGATTGTTAAATACTCGCCACAATTGAAAAGAATCACCCTCGACTGCGGGTAAATCTGTAGCGATGAGGTTGGTGAGGGTGGCTTGATTTTCAGTTAAAGTTGGTTTTAGGTCGGCGATCGCATCTTCGGCGACTTGGTGTAAACTAACTGGTTGTAGTTGTAATGAGATACCCCGAACTTCGCTGACATGAGCTTCCATCAAGGTGTTAATTAAATTTAACTGTCTTTCTCCACTCTGTAACATCCGTTCTAAAATCAAACGAGAAACGGGAATGGATGATAGTGAAGACTTTCCTTTATCTACATCTCCCTCTTGTCCAGGTGTACTTAACAAATTCCGCAACACCATTAAAGTACCTAAAACCGGGTTCCGCAAGTCGTGGGAAACGGCGTGAAAAAAGACTCGTAATGCTTCTTCGGCACGTTTACGTTGGGTAATATCTTCAATAATTCCTTCGTAGTAAAGAATATTACCTCTGGCATCGCAAACAGTATAGGCTTTTTCGGATATCCAAACAATGCTGCGATTTTCGGGGAGAAAGTTGTCTCGGTTGGGGTTATGTCGATATATCTGTGACTCGAACTCTGAGACACTACCAAATTCCTCAATCAAACGAACAAAATCGAGGCGACGTTGAGGATTGACGTAAAGTTGACTACCAATATCGGTAAAATAATTAATTAATTCTTCGGGTGTAGAGAAACCAAAAATTCTTGCCAGTGCTGGATTTGCAGTAATGTAGCGTCCATCAGGGGTACTTTGAAAAATACCTTCAACAGCATTTTCAAAGATACTGCGGTACTTTGCTTCGGTGATTTGGAGCTTGGTATTGGTAATTTCCAGTTCTTTGCGAGCTTGAAATTCACGGGATTGGAGGCGATCGTATAAATAAACACTCAGGTCACAAATAGCACAAAGCCAAAAAATATAGAGGATGAATGTAACGTTGTAAATTGGTTCTTGGCTGTTGGGAGTGGGGACTTTAAAACCTAGTGCAAAATTCACGCCAAAATAGTAAATTAGTAATACTATTTGCGAGATTAGATGTAGTGTCCAACGCACAGGCATGAAGGTAGCTTGACCGAGAAATAGTAACGACCAAGTTAACAAGTCTGGAAGTGCAAAGCCTTTGAGGGTGCTAAAGATTTGTTGTCCCAGACTGATTGACCAAGATAAACCGAGAAATAATCCTCCTGGGTAACGACGACCAAATCGAGTCCGATGTAGGAATATGGCAATAATTATACTTAAAAGGATTGCGCCATTTAAGAGTAATGTATATTGCATTAATTCTTTTGGTAGGTCAGCGAATTCCCGGAGAGGAGAGAAAAAATTATAGATATCGCGAACGACGAAGCTAATCACACAAATGAGTGCTAGCCAAGACCATAACCGCAAGCGCTGCCACAAAAACTTTCGCTGCCATGTTTCATATTTAACATTGATCACATTTGTTGTTGGTGTGATGTATGTAGAAACTGCTTGTTTCCATCTCCGTTTTGCGCTTCTGAATAACCCAGTCATGTGTATAGGGAAAAAAAGGAAAAAGTCGTCATGCTGAATAACCAATTACCATTAACCAGCGACAATGGGTAATGTAAACAAAAAGGTTAATCCTCGCTTGCGGTTATGGATGACGGAAATCTCGCCGCCATGTGCCTTAATTATTTGGCGACACATATATAATTTTAAACAAGTGCTCGTGGATGAACGGCTTTGGGGATTGCGGATATGTAAATCAAAAAAGCGATCGCATTCTTGTTTGCTAATGCCAATACCGTCATCTTGAATGGTACAGTGAATTTTCCCATCTGCGATTTTTGCTTTCAGGGTAATGTTGAGTCCTGGCGGGTTATTTTGACAACTATAGGTTAATAAAGCAACAAATGTTTTACGTAATAATTCTTGGTCGGCTTTAACTATTGGTAAGTTATCCCCGATGAAGTTCTTTAATTTGGCTTGATATTTATCTAAAAGTGAGGCAATATCTTTAATTATTGCTGTGATTAAAGTATTAAATTTTACTTCCTCTTGATGCATAATTAATGCCTTAGTATCACCGGCATTAATTTCTAGTAATGAATCAATCATTCCCAGTTGTCGTTCGTTTCCCTGTATCATCCGTTGGACGATTGAGTGAGGAATTGCTAGGGAAGTGGGGCAATCTCCAACTGGTACCGCCTTTTTCCCTTCAATTAAATTATTTAATACCATCAAATTACCGATGACAGAGGTTCGCAAATCATGGGAAACAGTATGTAGCATGACATCTTTGATGCGGCTGAGTTCTTGAATTTCCTGCATTTTTTGCTGTAGTTGTGCGGTTCTTTCTTCGACTTGCCGTTCCAAATTGATATTTAATTGATATAGTTCTAATTCCGCTTGTTTACGTTTAGTAATATCTTTATTGATTGCCAGAATACATTTTTCCCCTTCCCAATCAATTATCTCTGCCGATAGTTGAGTGATGATTATTTGCCCAGATTGACAACGAAATTCAAATTCGAGGTTATTCACCGCGCCTTTGGTTTTTAATTCGTGTAATAATTGAGTGCGATCGCTGGGATTTACCCAAATATCTAACTCGAATGATGTTTTTCCCACGGCTTCATCGCGTGTAATTCCTGTCAAGCGCACAAAGCTATCGTTAACTTCAATGTAGCGTCCTTCTGCTAAAGTACTAATTGTAATGGGATCGGGACTACAACGAAATGCCTTAGAAAATTTTTCCGCTAATGCCTTATACCGTCCTTCAGTGGCGCGTAAATTTTCTTCTGTCAATTTGCGGGCTGTAATGTCTATTACTAAACCCTCCCAAAGAATATCCCCATTAGCTTGTTTTTCTGGATGCACAGAGATTTGTACCCATTTGATTTTGCCACTAGGCGTGATAATTTTACCTTCCCAACACCAGGGGGCAATAGTAATATTTGCAGTATTGGTAGTATTTGATGTGATGAATAAGTCTGAAAAACTTTGAATATCTTGCGGTTGGAGAAGATTCAGTAAAATTTGAAAATTATTTTGTATAGCTTCTGGTTCGAGTTCACATAATTCTTGACAACGTGAACTGACGAACAAAACAAAGAAATTATTTTGTTTTTGCAGAACTTGAAAAATTACTCCTGGTAAACTAGCAGCAATTTTTTCCAATAACGAAAAATTTAAATTGGGCATTGGGTATTGGACATTATTTGGGCATTGGGCATTGGGCATTTGGAGAGTCGAGGACAGCAATAGACTAAAACTAGCCCATTTCCCATTTCCCATTTTCCCTTTCCCCCTCATCCCTAATCCCGATTCTTTTAGATTAAATTTAAAAGTCAACAAATGCATTCACCCTGTTGGATGAAACATTGACAGCAGGGTAGTTAACTACTATGACAATTCAATCAATTCAAATCGGCAATTGGAGGTCAATTTAAGAATTATCATACCCAATACCCAATACCCAAGGTTCAAAAAATTAAGCTTTATTTGATAAATAGCCTCTAAGACTCAATTTCTGCCAATTCCATCCATCGTTCGGTGGCTGCATCGATAGCTTGCTTAAGTTCCTCAACTTTTTCGTAAAGTTTTTGAACCTGAGTGTAATTTCCTGATGGAGCATTAGCCATTGCTCTTTCAGTATCGGCTTTTTCGGTTTCAAGTTGGGCAATTTTAACTTCAAGTTCGCTAAATTCACGTTTTTCCCAATTTGATAATTTACTTTTCTTTTTAGAATCCGTCTTTTTCAGTGAGGAATCTGATTTTTCAGCCTCAATATTTTTCGGTTTTTCCTTTGCCTCTACTGTTTGCTGTGCCTTTTCTTCTTCCGCTTTTTTATAGTCAAGATACACAGAATAATTACCAGGATATTGGCGAATATTTCCACCAGCTTCGAGGGAAAAAACTGTATCAATAGTTCTATCAAGAAAATAGCGATCGTGCGAAACTACGATTACGCACCCAGCAAAGTCTTCTAAATATTCCTCTAATATTGCTAGCGTTTGTACATCCAAATCATTAGTTGGTTCGTCCAAAATTAAAACATTGGGCGCACTCATCAAAATTCGCAACAAAAATAAACGCCGTTTTTCTCCACCAGAAAGTTTACTGATTGGTGCATATTGCTGATTTCCAGGAAATAAAAACCGCTCTAACATTTGTGAAGCTGTTATTTGCGTTCCATCGGAAATTTTGACAAATTCACCCTCTTCTTTAATGTAATCAATCACTCGCTGATTCTCATTTAAAGCCGCCAATAAATCATCAGAGTGTTGGTCAAAATAACCAATGTAAATAGTTGCGCCAATATCTACTTTACCTCTATCTGGCTCCACCTTGCCAGTAATAATATTCATCAAAGTTGATTTACCAGCACCATTCCCGCCAATTATCCCAATTCTATCTTCGGGACTAAATTCATAACTAAAATTTTCAATTAAAGTACGTCCATCATAAGACTTAGAAATATTCTCTAGTTCAATTACTTTTTTGCCAATACGTCTTGTGACAGTCGAAATCTCAACTTTACCCAATCCCTGTTTAAACTCAGTTTCCCGCATGGATTCAATACGCTGAATCCTCGCTTTTTGCTTTGTACTTCGAGCTTTAGGACCACGTTTTAACCATTCTAATTCTCGGCGCAATACACCTTGAAACTTACGCTGACTACTAGCAACTGATTCTTCCGCTAATGCTTTCTTTTCCAAATAATAGGAATAGTTACCAGCAAAACTGTAAATATCACCTCTATCAATCTCAATAATGCGGTTAGTCACCTTATCCAGGAAATAGCGATCGTGAGTAATTAATAATAAAGCGCCCCGATATCTATTCAAATAGCTTTGTAACCACTCCACAGACAAAGCATCTAGATGGTTTGTGGGCTCATCCATTAATAATAAATCAGGCTCTGATAGTAAAGCAGTTGCTAAAGCAATGCGTTTACGATAACCACCAGATAAAGTACCCACCTTCGCATTAAAATCAGTAATTCCTAACTTGGAAAGAATCACTTTAGCATTCGTTTCCAACTCCCAAGCTCCAGTTGTATCCATACGCTGCATCACAGCAGACAAGCGCGACATTAACTGATTATCTTCCGGATAATGAGCTAACTTATCAGATATTTCCTCATACTCCCGCACCAAAGACATTTGTTCCCCACTATCAGCAAAAACCTGTTCCAAAACAGTGTGATTTTCATCAACATCTGGCTGTTGGGGTAAATAAATTACTTTTGAACCGGAGTTAGTTAAAATTTGCCCGCCATCAATTGGTTCAATACCCGCAATCATTTTCAGCAAGGTTGATTTACCCGAACCATTAGTACCAATTAAACCAACTTTATCATTAGCATCTAAGCTCAAACTGGCATCGATTAAAATTTCTTTGATACCAAAATCTTTTTTTACTGACTGGAGGGTGACAAGACTCATAATAATTAGTTAAAATTGACAAGTGGCAATGGGAATTGAAGAAATACTAGAAGTTCTATAGTTATTTATTCATAGTGGTTTAGTAAAGAAAGTATAGTTCGATTGATTTTTACCTAGGTTAGATTAATTTCTAAAACACAATCAACTATCATCAAAATTATGTACGATACATAGTTTAACGTTTTTTCGTCCAGAATATTAAGACAGTATCTCATACCATGTCCGGTTGAATTATTATTAAGACTGACACAAAGACTTAGAGACGCGGGGACGCGGAGAAATTTTAATTGTAAGTAATTAGCCGAACATGATATCACTTGTATTATTCGTGTAGGAGATAACTTGAGTACAGTCGTAAAACACGAGTGAGACAACAAGCTATAACCTTGAACCTCGATGCGATCGCAATTTCTGTGGAATTTCTGTGTATATACTCAATAGTCAATAGTATTGATCCATACTGCCGATTAATTTAGATTAATTTATATATTTTGGGGTTTGGAGAATTGTCATTCACTCAAAACAAAAAACCTAGCCTTCCCAAAAAGAAGCTAGGTGTCTCAATATAAAAATTAAACCAAATCAATCCTAAAATCCAAATAAAGCCCGGAAAATACCCAAAACACCCCCTAATGGGTTAATTATGGTACCAACTGTATCCCCAGTCTTGGTTAAACCGTTACGGTTGACGATAACTACATCATTATTCATTAGCACTGGGTTAGTTTGCTCGTTTAAACCCGCAGCCAAATCAACTTTTACCTCGCGCTTAGTCACAGAACCGTCCGGATTGAGACGCACTAAATCAACTGTTTGCCGACTAGCACGAGCATCGTTAAACCCACCTGCTGCTAACAAGGCTTGGTTTAAAGTACTATTAGGCTGAACATCGACAGGTCCAGGTCTTTTAACTTCCCCAACCACACCCACTTGAATTCTGCTTGGCGACAGAGTCGTGGTGGCTAGCTGTGTTAATTCAGAGCGGTTAACATCCGTCGCTGTCGCAATAAACAACGTATCTCCATCTTGGAGAATTGTATCTTGGTCTATATCGCCCTGTAACAACTGCCATAGGTTGATATTGATATTCTGAGGCTCGCCAGTACGGGTTTGACGGCGCAAAACTACATTTCGCACGTCAGCACGGGGGCCAATTCCCCCAGCTAATTGTATTGCTCGCATCACCGTTGGCTGCCCTGTTATGTTGGGTAGGTTCGATGGGTTATTGTTGTTGTCACCACCTTCGTTAGCACCAGAAGTTACTAAGTAGGAACCCGGACGTAAAACCTCACCAATTACGGCAACAGTACGGGGTCTAGTTGGATCAGCCGCAAAGCTAGAAGCTGCCTGATTACGTGCGCTCGCTAAGTTAAAGTTAGTAGTTCTAGGAACAAAAATTGTGTCGCCATCGCGAAGAGTAATATCCTGAGGGAGCTTACCAGTTCGCAATAATTCTTGTAAGTTTAGACTCACAAGCTGTTCGCCACTGCGTCCTATCCGGCGACGAACTTGAACCTGGGTGATATCTGCACTGAGGGTATAACCTTGAGCGTTGGTAATCGCTGCGATAATAGTCGGATACTGTACGCCAGGGTTGTTACCAGCACCACCCTGTAAGCTCAAACTGTAGGCTCCAGGACGAGTCACTTCTCCAGAGACTAGTACGTTAATTGGACGTGGTGATAACAAGTTAACAGAGATGATGGGACGTTTTAGATATCGTGCATATCGACGGGCAATTTCATCGGCTGCTTGTTCGGTTGTTAATCCCAAAACAGGAACACTACCAATCAAAGGTAAGTTTATGGCTCCACCTGGCGGAATTTGATATTCCCCTGTATATTCTGGTACTTCAAATACGTTGACTTTGATGAGGTCACCACCACCCAAAGTATAATTGGTATCCAACACGCCAGAAGGCGCATAAGTAGAAGTGGTTGGAAATACACGGGTTGGAGCCGTCCGTGGTGCTTGCTGCCGTCTTTGAGCTTGGGCGTAACTAGCGCTTGAAAATGCCGCACTGATACTGGTTAGCAGCATGATTGCTAGTATTGGGTGGGACAATAGTTTCAAAGTTTTTGTATTAACCATATTTACCTGATTTTACCTGCGGCTAAGATAAGTATTTTTAGCTCCAAACATTGTAATCTTGACTATACGTAAGTATCCAAGTTCCCTATCATTACCATCTTCTGGAATAAGTTTAATTTTCAGGAGTTAGAGTATGCATGAATTTAAATTTTTAATGAAGTTAGTTTAAAGTCAATCCTTTCTGGGTTTTTAGATACTTTCATTTGCTAAATAACTGAATATCAAATGACATTTTTTGTATTTTGTCAAGAGCTTATTGCATAGATTCATTTTATAAATTCTGTTGAGCAATTTATATGTTGTTATATATTGACTACATTGTCAAAGATATCACCTCTCTGAAAGTTTTATATCGAACTTAACTGCTGGCTGTTGTCAAAAATAATCAGTGAAAAATACCTTTTAAGGGCAAGAGTACATACTTGAGTTTAAATTTAATTTTTGGGAAAATTATGTAGGTTTAAAAATACCAAATTTAGATCAAATATTAATGCCGATTTGGCACATATTGGTCACAATAAACTAATTGAACTTGGTGAGTAAAGATGTATTTAGTATACAAGTAAGTTTTCACTATTTAGACGATATTGTTTCCAGTAATAATTTTCCAGAATCTATGTAATTGAGTCGCAAAATAAGTTGTGGGGAACATCTGTACAATACAGAAACAGCCTCTCAAGTAATTCCCGAAATTCTTAATCATACCTGTTTTATTTTCAGGTTTAAGCTTGCTGTTGCCTAAGACAGCGCTCTCCCAAATTTCCCATCTATTTTATTTTATACATTAACTACTGAATTTAGTTTATCACAAGTATCACTAAATCTAAGTATAAATTTCTCTCACGTAGAGACACAGCAAATCGAGATCAAGTAGTTTTACCGGGTTTCTCAAGCAACAATTCAGATTTTGATAATTATCTATTCTCAAGAAACTCCGATAATCGCGCAATGTGCTGCCTCGCCCTCTATCGAATATTATTACTATTCAAATCATTCCAAGCTTTCACTACCACTTTTAAAGATTCGGGTAAATTATTTTGGGAAATATCATTGAATTGAACAGTTCCATTGGAAGAAGTGATTGTATAAGTCAGATAATCAGCCGCGCCCAATGTTGCTGGATATTTAACATTTTGGAAGCCTTTTTCCTGCTGTTCTAACAGTTCTTGAAAATTTTGAAGTTGCTGTTGAGAAATACGATATATACTGCGTTCTGAATCATTTGCATCACCTATGCGAGTACGAATCAAACGCCCATCATCTAACAAAATAGTTTGGTAATTTCTCGCGAAAAAACCACCACTAGTAACTTGTCTAAATACCACTCCACTTTCTAAAGGTGGTGGTAATTCGCTAGTGGGGATAGGTACAGTATTTATATTAGTGCGATCGCTAATTTCACTAGCATTTTTGTCATAACTCACGGTAACCGATTCACCAATTCTGTAAATCCAATTTTTATTACCATCACTAACTGTAACTTGCCAACCTGGAACAATAACTTGAGCACAAATTGTTTGAGCATTAGGAATACCCAGACAAGAATCTGACCATTGCTTGCGTTCAAAAGCAATAATTTTTAAACTGGAAATGGGTAGTTTTGACTGTTGTGAAGCCTGGGATAATACTATATCTTCAATATTTTGTGGTAGTTGAAGATTACTAGCAAATAAGTTTAATCTTACTTGTGAACCATCTTTTTGTGCGTGGTATACTAACTTTTGTTTTCTTGCTTGTACAGTTACTTTCCATGCCGGCTGAGCAATTTTTGTACAAATTTCACCTGGTTTTGGTAAACTCAAACAACCATCAACAGTAATTTCTTCTATATCTAGAATTCGCAACTCTGATACTGGTACATTACTATATTCCGCAGCAGCTTTCAAGATATTATTGCGAACATTGACTGGTAATTGCTTATCCTTAATTTCGCTTTCTTTTCGATTTAAACGAATCACTGAACCCTGTTCATTTGTATGGTAAACAAGAACTTGTTCTTTGCTACCAACAACAATTTTCCATCCCGGTACAATTATTTGGCTGCAAACACGACCTGCTTCTGCTAATTCTAAACAACTATTTTTCCAGTCACGTTTCTCTGATTGAATTATTGTTAATTGTGAGATAGGTAATTTTAATAAAATAGCAGCACGCCTGAGAACAGCATTGCGGATTTTTTCTGGTACTTTGACTACATTATTGGGAATCTTTTGGTCAGAGATACGAAACAATCTGCCATTTTTATTAGTATGATATATCCAGTTTTGCTTACCATCCCCAACTGTAACCTGCCAACCAGGAACTAAAGCTTGGGTACATAGTTCACCTGGTTTAGCTAATCCTAAACAACCATTATTCCAAGTCTTTTCTTGGTATTGAATAACATCAATATTACTAATTAAAATGCCTTGTTTTTTCGATAAATCTCTAAATATTGCATTCTTTACAGAACTGGGTAAATTTTGAGATTTAGTATTCTCTGTCGGCAAAGATAGTCTAGAATTAATGGGTAAAGCAGTGGCACTTTTAATCAAAGTCATACTGCTGCTAACGGATAATAGACCGCTTAATATTAAGGCAGTAAAGACTCTACTTTGTTGAGTAATGGAATGATTGATAAAATTTATTTTCATAGCTTTGCAATAGAATATAGTTATTGGGAATTAAGCATTAAATATTAGTTGTTGGGAAATATTAGAGACTATTGATAAAGTAAATATTAAGCATAGTCATGCAGGGAGAAACCCAGTTTCTCATCAAAAAGATAAAATGATGCTCGATAGTTAAAATCCAAGCAACCTAGTTTCTTTAGTCTTAAGGCTTACTTTATACATCGCTCCTTAGTTTTTGGGAAAAACATCATCCCTAAATAACTAACAAGTAAACAATGATAAATTACTAAATATGTTTCATCTGATACTAGAAACTTTCAGGATGAAAACTTAAAGTAGCTTTGCTTCTCTGAAATTTCTCTGTTTGATGCAAGTTTAGACGGGAACCCAAGCGTTCTTTGTTCCTTCATGTTTACAATAAATTTACAAAGAGCAAATGAGGTTTGCGAAGACTGGTCTAAATATAGCAGTTGTCATTGTGGCGTAACGTCATGGAGGGTGGTAATCCCACCCGGGATATATTCCCCAATCTCTTAACTTCTTCTGGGTATATGGGTAAAAATTTGCTGTCCTTGAGCGTCAAATACTAAAACAGCTAAATTCGCATTATCACCGATTACTTCTAATGCATTTTGTAAAGTTTCTAAATGTTTTGTCACATCTGTCAAATCATTTTGTTCTCCTTGACTGGCATCAGTGACATTACTTTGTAAGGTTTGCTCATATTCGGGGGTGATACGAACATTAATAAATCGGCTATCAACTGTAAAATTGCAAACTCTAATCATTCCCATACAGGTTTTTTCTAAGTCTGTACGGGTTGTATCAACATTGATGCCTATATTAGTTTGAGATTTAGTTTCTGCTTCTTTAAGAGCGACAGAATAGGCTTCTGCTAGGGGCAATGCCTGGTTATAAAAGGGGCTTTCTACGGGTACTTGGCGAACTGCATTTAATGCCTGTTGCCAGTTATTTGCTGCTTGCTGCCATTGGTTTTGTTGTTGGTATTGTTCGGCAAGTTTTGCTGCTGTGACTGCTTGGGCGAAATTTTTCGTCGATCGCTCCAGTTTAACAGTGCGATCGCGAATTGCTGTCAGTTTAGGTCGATATTCTGCTAACAATTTTTGAGCTTCTGAGTAAGCAGGGCTAGTTTGGGGAATCCCTGTTAAGGCATTGATGACTACTTGCCAGGTTGCTTGTGCTTGTTGCAATTCTGGCAATGTTTTGGCTGTGGATTCACGTTGCATTGCGGTTTTGGCAACTGCTTGGGAATCATTAATTTTTTGTTGCCATTTGCCTTGTGCTAGTAATTGCACGTTTACGGCTCGTAAACCACTACGATAGATTGATAACTTGGACTGGGCAAAGTTGTATAATTTACTATCGGGGCGAGTTGTTTCTAATGGTGCGATCGCTTTTCTCCACAACTGTTGTCTGACCTTTAATTCTTCAATATTAGTTGTCAAACTCCGCGATTGTTTGACTGCGGTTGTAGCTGCTGCTAAAGCTTGATTAATCTGCGTAATTTGCTCTGATTCACTGATTAAATTGGCTTTAACTTGTGAGATTTCTTGCTGATGTAGTGACCAAGTTGGTAGTTTTTGCAAAGATGCCACATTTTGATCAAGCTGTTTCTGTAATTGTTGTAAATAAACCTCTGAATTTATATCACCTGCTAGCTCTTGTAATCTTCCCTCTAGAGATTTTGCTGTTTGTAATTCTTGACAAGTCGTGAAGACACAAGGACTCATGAGCAAATAACCGATACCGCCGAAAATACCAGCAGCCAGCAGTCCCATCAGTAAGAAAATTGCCAGATTCAAGTTATTTTTAAATTCAAAAATAAATTTTGATGCTTGACTGTCACGAAAATTGGGTATTTCCGTGAAAGGATCAAATTTTTCGGCAACTGTATCCCCAGTAATATTTAATAGTGACGAGGAAGAATCAAACATTGCTGATGTCTGAGTAGATTTTGGGATATCCAAGTCTTCTGCGATGGCGAGGGAATTTTGATTTTTTTCCGGCGACTGAGCATGAATTATCAAATCTTTTTTAGCATAAGGAAGTTTTTCACCAGTTTGACGCAGGTATAACTGCACCTTTTGCGTCTGATATACAGATAATGATTCCAATACTTCTCTTAATAGTCCAAATACTTCTTGGGTATCTGTCGTGACACTTTTTGGATGCTGAGTTAAAATCATTAACTGGTCATTTTTAACAGCACACTTAACAGCAAATATTTCTCCAGATGAAATATTTTGACACAAGTGCTGTTGTAAAATCTGCGATAAAAATTCCAAGTCTTCAAGTTGGGCAGTAGCCTTCATGCCCGTATATCCTGGTGATGAGATACTTGCATTTGTTGAATTTAAAGACACAGTTTGACTAATCATAGTTTTCACACATAACCGCCAAACGTTCTAACACAATTTAATATTTTTCAGTAAAAGTAAAAAGATATTTTGGCAATGATTAAAAATTTCTAAGTCTGAATTTAGAAATATAGTAGCTAGCTATCAGCAGTCAGAGTTTTTCAGTTCGGATTAATATTTACATGCTAATTTTTTCCACGAAAATGGGAATAATAAATATTTTGGCTGCCAATAATATCTGTTGCTCATCCCTGAATCAAATTAATTTGGGTTAAATGTATAGGAATTTGTCATATCTCTTCTCTGAGAATAAATTGTCAAACTGTCATAATTTTTTGTCAAATTATCACCTGAACCATCCTCCCTTACTCAGTATTAATTTAGGTAGATGTTCTGTTATCCTCAGATGAACTTTCATAATAGGAGAGTTAACGAGGAATACTGCCTCTACTAAAATAGATTATGTGATACCGCTTGGAATTTAGACTTTTAACTAATTATTCCTAGATTCTGCGGAATTCTCGCCCAGCTTGTAACAAAGATGTCTCCTATATTTTGATACAAGCAATATTACTGATATAAATCATCAAGATATATTTTGCTATCAGAAAAAAACAATCATTCGTAATTTACCAAGTCTACTGAATTGGATAGAATTGAAATCAGTAAAAAAACTTTTTATAGCGAATCAAAGCCGAATAAATGTATGAGATGCTGCCTAAGGCAAATTGCTAGAAGCGGTAGAACTGATACTTAAAGTGGCGATGACAGGTGCACGGTATGGATTTATTAGAGTATCAGGTGAAAGAATGGTTTGGACAAATTGGCATTCCCGTATTACCCTCGCAACGAATTGATCATCCAACAGATTTAAAACGGTTAAAAATTCCTTATCCGGTTGTACTCAAATCCCAAGTACATAGTGGTGCAAGGTTAAAAGCTGGTGGAGTGCGCTTTGTGGAAACTACAATTGATGCGATCGCAGCTGCCCAAAATATCTTTAACCTACCGATAATGGGCAATTTACCAGAAGTTTTGCTGGCGGAAGCCAAATATGATGTCGAACAGGAACTATATCTAGCAGTTGTGCTCGATACTGCTGTTTGTCGTCCTGTCCTTTTAGGTTGTCTGGAAGCCGATATCGATTGGGAATCTGTTGGCGAAAAAATGCAGCATGTCATCGTTGAGCAAGAGTTTTCACCATTTTATGCCCGCAGGTTGGCATTAAAAATGGGATTGCAAGGCGCTTTAATGCAAGCTGTCAGCAGTGTAATTGAAAAAATGTATCATTTATTTGTCGAAAAAGACCTAGATTTAGTGGAAATAAACCCCCTAGGGATCAACTCTAGCGGACAAGTAATGGCATTGAATGGTACTGTATGTGTCAACGAACGAGCAATTGCCAGACACCCCGATATCGCTCTGATGGCAACAAAAATGGTGCATCGCCACAATGGGAACGGGAGAAATATCCATCTTAGCGACTGGGATGGAGTCGAACTCAACGGCAAAATCGGTATATTAGGAAATGGTGCCGGTTCAGTATTGGCAACAATGGATTTAGTCTGCAATGCCGGAGGAAAACCGGGTGTTTGTCTCAATTTACGCCATGCTTCCTCGATAGATACTTCCCCAACAACCTTTCGTAGTCGCCTCGAAAAGGCTTTGAGAATTATGGCTGCTGACAAAAGTATCCAAGTGATACTAATTAATCTATTGGGTAGTATCCCCCAAGCTACGGAAGTTGGAGAAGTCATTATTGATTTTATTCAGCAACAAAAAAGCGAATCTAAAATCCCGACATCACGTTCTCATGGCAACAAAAACCGGCGCGATAGCGTCTATCCGCGTTTGGTGGTTAGGTTAGCTGGTGCTGATTTTGACATTGCCAAAAAACAATTAGCGGAGTTAAAAGCTCATAACGATCTTCCTATCGAAATGATAGACAACTTAGATGAAGCAGTTAGCGAAGCAGTTCGTTTTGTGAAAGCAGTTGCGTCTAAAAAGTAGATATTGATGTGGGATTAAGCAGTAATGAGTCAGGACTTAGTTATTATTGCTCAAAATAATCCCCATAAATTCAGGAGTCAAAAATTAAACAAAGATATTGTATTTATTGGTGCTGTCTGCGGAGGAAGTATCGCAGTTAGCAGAGAAGTATCCCCAATGTTTAGTTTTTTCATGTCAGCAACCTTGCCCGTGTTATCTGAAAGGAGCAAAATGCTCTCGTTACCAAAGTAATTAGAACAAGCTTAAATACTCAGATATTTTTATTAAATCAAAGTTTGAAAAAAACTTACTGCTGATAACTGACTGCTATATATATTTTTGTTTTTTTCATTAACTTATATTTTGCACCTCTACGTATATACTCCGACTAAGTAAAAATAAAAACGATAAAGTGACATGATTTTTATGGCTGTTATCGCTCAATCAAAGACTTGAGGCTGAATACTGAGTGCTGAAAATCCATCAAATTTTATTGGTGCAATATGTGAGTTAATAAGGAATGGAGAGAATACCACTTTTTCACATTTAGATTCTCAGTCCTTTCTCAATCCCAAAAATCAGGTGAGTAGACGTAGTTGTCGTGTTCTTTTATGAATTTAACGCCAAACAGCAAAGTTATTATCCAAGGCTTTAGTGAATTTATTTCATCAACGCATATCGCGCAGATGAAAGCATATGGAACCAACTTAATCGCTGGGGTAAATCCTGGATGTGGAGGGCAGCAAATACATAACTTGTATGTCTTTGATTTAGTTGAAGAAGTAGTTAATGAACATGGAATAATTGATACTACTATTATTTGCGTACATCCCTATCAGGTATTGGATGCAGCATTAGAAGCGATCGCATCTAATATTCGTCAAATTATCATTATCTCTCCCGGTGTACCCTCTTTGGATATGGTACAGCTTCTCCGTAAAGCCGAAGCAACCGACACTATTGTAATTGGCCCCAACAGCCCCGGTATTATTGTACCTGGGAAAATCCTTTTGGGGACACAGCCTGGAGAATTTTATACACCTGGCTCCATAGGAATACTGAGTAGAAGTACAACCCTCACCTATGAAATTGCGAGGGAATTGACCAAAGCTGGATTAGGACAATCTATTAGTGTCAGTATTGGTAGTGATGCAATTGTGGGTTCATCATTCATCCAATGGCTACAAATCCTTGATGAAGACGAAAGCACTGAAGCAATCGTTCTCGTCGGACAACCAGGAGGAGGCAGCGAAGAAGCCGCAGCGAGGTATATTGCCGAAGCTATAGACAAACCCGTAATTGGCTATATTGCTGGCACTCAGGCTCCAAGGGGCAAACATTGGCGGCAAACCGGAACCCTAGCAGCAGTTATAGGACGTGATCCTGATTTTGGCTCCGCCAAAAACAAGTTAATTGCTTTTTCGGAAGCGGAAATTCCAATTGCCGCAAAACCATCTTTGATTCCTCAGTTAATCAAAAAAGCAATTAAAAAGTAGAAATGGGAAATACCTCTATGATGTAATTCAGAGATGGGCACTCTGATATTCTAATAATAGTGATTCCAAAAATATTTGCTTTAATTAAATAATTTTTCCTAACCCTGCCCGCGAGCGGCAGGGTTATTATTCGCTAAAAGGATTAATCATCAAGTCTTGTAGCGATTAAAACTTGACTATTTTGAGGATTTACGTATTCCTGCGGTGAAGTAAACTACTTCATAACATCGACTTCTAGTTTTGGCATCAGCCCGAATATGATGATCAGCGAGCCGAAAAAAATTGTGATGAGGCTGTGACTGTAGCTGCTAAAAGGTTCATAAATCGGCATAATTTTTACACTTGACTTTGAACCGCCAAGCGGCGATGTAACAAAACTGTGCCCCAATTAGCTATTAAACAACTAACTGCCAGTGATAGCAAAATGTAAGTTGCTGCCATGACAATACCAACTTGAAACCACGTATAAACATGTAATATCATTACCACTGCGAACATACTAGCGATCGCCGCCGCTTGCTGCACTTGTTGTCTCCCCCGTTGTTGAAATGCCAAAACCACTGTTACCAATGTCGTCAGTAAATTGGCTGGCACCAAAAACGCGCAAATTCCGATACAATGTGTCCGGGAAAATTCTGCTAAAATGTTGAAATCGAGCATTAGTTTTACGACTGTTTATATCTATTATAGTTTTTCTATTAATTCTTAAACTTATCAAGTATAGGTGCAAATCAATACTCATAAAACTTACACTATATTCATAGAAATTAATATTAAATCATTCTGTAGATAACTCCTAAAAATTCAGTATTACCGATTAGGTAGAATTCAGTAGTGAGAATTCAAAAATAATACTATCTTTCTGATTTGCACTAGGAATACTACATGGTTCATCTTAGTGGGATTAGCCCATTTGTCCTGTACATTACAGCCCAGTATTCTCAAGAATACTAGGCTAATTAATTTTACAAGAGTTGATTCCTGTCAACAAATTACCTATCTTAATTTGGCTTGCGGGCAATAAAATATTTGCTCATAAAATGCACTTGCATTTCAATATCTACAAATCCTGCTTGCTGCAATCTTTCCTCGAAATTATCCGTCATGTAATGACGATAATAGGGTTCATGGAAAGTTTCATAAAAGCCATGCATCATATATTCCAAATCGGGAGAATCGCTAAGTTGAATTGAATCGCAAATCACAAAAACTCCACCCGGTTTTATCACCCGGAAAGCTTCATTAATCACATTCTGGCGTGCTACTGGCGGCAATTCGTGAAATAGGAACACCGATGTTAACCCATGAAAATAATTATCCAAATAAGGCAACTCTTCACTATTTGCCTGCAATAATTGGGGTAATTCTCCAGGGATTTGAGAAAGAAGCTGGTTTGCTTTCCGTAAATAAGCTGGTGATAAGTCCGTACCGAATAGGGATGCCTGCGGTAAGGCATTGCGAATCATTTTTAAAGTCCGTCCCGTTCCGCAAGCAATATCCAACACCCGCAGTTGGTTGAAAGACACATCTGTGAATACCTTCAGTTTCTCCTTCAAAGGAGCCAATATTCTCCTCCGCATGGCATCCGCAGAACCACCAAATAGAACCTCGACTTGTAAATCGTATAAATTTGCCGATAGGTCACTCAAATAACCATCTGTTTGATGGTGAAAGTTTTGTACGTAGTAACTTGGGTAACCTTGTGTATTAATTTCGGCAGAAAAATCTTGGTAGTTTTTTTGCTTGTTGCGTTCCCAAATTTGCGGTAAATCCAACCATACTATCGGATAGTATTTAAAAAAATCTTCCCAAGGATTGTCGAACAGCAAGCTAACGGGATATATTCCCCGTTCTGCATCCTGCCAATCAATCTCATTGAGATTATTTTGCCTTTGTTGCAGTTTGAATATTAATTCTCCAGAGACAGGTTTGATTTGGCGATCGCTCGGAGATATCATTTCTTTGAGCCTGCCACTTAGGGTTCTGTGTGCTATACCAAAGTAATTTTTACCCTGCTGGAAGGTTTGATAGGTCAACTTTGTCAAGATGTCAGACATGGGAGCGTTTGATTTGTGAACTGATGTTTATACCTACATATAAAGAATTGTAACGAAAACTCTCATTTTGTAGAGCTTACCCAGCAGTAGAAATACAAAATATATATGTAGCAACAGGGTAACGCAGCATTTGTTGAGTCTACTTTATGGACATTTTCGTCGCCCTGAAGGAAACAAAGCTTAATTAACCCATGAGAATCACTGTATCAATGACGTGAATAATCCCATTATCTGCTTCGATATCGGCAGCTAAAACTGTTGCGTTTTTGACTTCAAAGCCATCCACACAATTAATATTAATTGTTGAACCCTCAACAGATGTAACTGTTCCTAACTCAGCAAGCTCTGCTTTTGTCAATTTTCCCGGTACGACATGATAACAAAGAATCCGAGTTAACTGGGGAATATTTTGTACTAAGGTTGTAATTGTGCCAGGTGGTAGTTTGGCAAAAGCATCATCATTAGGTGCAAAAACTGTAAAAGGACCTGGACTTTTTAAGGTTTCGACCAAATTCGCAGCTTGAACAGCAGTAACGAGTGTCGAAAATGAACCTGCACCAACAGCAATATCAACAATGTCAGCCATGTTTTAGGGAAATATATGTGTGACATAGATTTTAAAATATTGCAAATGAGTTTTGTATTAGTATTTTTCGATGATTGTGATTGATTGTGAATATGGTTAATTTGACGTACGGGATTTTGGGGACGGGTGCTTTAGGTGGTTTTTATGGTGCAAAGTTGCAAAAATCTGGTTTACCAGTACATTTTTTGGTTCTTAGTGATTACCAACATATAGTTGAGCATGGCTTGATTATTGAGTCTATAGATGGCAATTTTACGCTCCCAAAAATCAATGCTTATACAGATGTGGACAAGAAAATGCCGCGTTGCGATGTGGTAATCATTGCGATGAAGACAACACAAAATTACCAACTACCCCAAATATTAACCAGTCTAGTTAAAGATGATGGGGTGGTATTAGTGCTACAAAATGGTTTGGGTATGGAAACCGAAGTTGCAAAAATAGTTGGTAACGAGAGGGTGGTTGGTGGATTATCTTTTTTGACAGCAAATAAAATTGCACCGGGATATATTCGCCATCTGAGCTATAAAAATATTATTTTGGGTGGGTTTGCTGCAAATTATCAACTAGTGGAAATTAATACTCGGATGCAGCAAATTGCCAGGGATTTTGAGAATGCAGGGATTCCGATAGAATTAACAACAGATTTATTGCTCGCACGTTGGAAAAAGTTGGTTTGGAATATTCCTTATAATGGGTTATCCGTCATTTTGAATGCATCAACTGCTGAGTTAATGGCAGATATGTATACTCGTGAACTGGTAGAAAACATTATGAATGAAGTTGTATTAGCGGCAAAAGTTTGTGAGCGAGAAATTCCTCATAGTTTTGTACAGTTAATGTTGGCAAATACTGCTAAAATGCCAGCATATCGACCGAGTATGAAGATAGATTTTGATGAGTTTCGTCCTTTGGAAGTGGAAGCAATTTTTGGGAATCCTTTGAGAATTATGAGTACATTTGATGTGCATGTATCGCAGAAATTTCCTTTAATTAATTGTCTATATCAGCAATTAAAATTTTTGGATGCTAAAAATCGCGATCGCACTTGATAATTTTCTCTGATTTTCATGAATTAAGGAATAGGAAAAACTATTTTTCCCTAATAAAATTCAGATTGCTACAGAAAATAGTATGATTTTATTTACCGAAATCAACAGTAAGGAGTTATGGATAGTTTTCAACTCAAAATTGGAGAGAGAATAGGTGTATTTTTCTACGATGACTGGCGTGGGAGTAAAGCTGTAATTGATGAAATTGAAGATATTTCTGTGAATGGGACTGTAACCTTAAAGTCAGGAATTCGCTATAACAAATTGGGACAACAAGTGGGTGCTTTAGGTGAAGGAACTTACCTATGTACATTAGAAAAAGCACAAGAAATTATTAATAAATCTTCTCTAAAAACAGAGAAAGCATCAGAAAGACAAAAAGAAAATCAAGAAGATAAATCCGGTGATAATCTTGTCGAAAAAAAATGCGATCGCATTTCTCAAAATCATCATCATGCGGCTAAGTTAGCTGCTCAATCGGCAATTAAAATGTTGATTCAACATGGTTTATTTAATAGTGCTGATGCAAATATTGATGTCTTAGCAACGAAAATTGAAGAATTAATTCTTTCTGATTTAGAGAAGTTAGGGAAAAAGAATTCTCATGAAACCAGATGAAATCCAAATATATTTAGAGACGCTACATATACGTCCCTAAATATCTAATTTTTCCTGAACTAAAGTTTACTCAACTAAACTAGATAAATAATTGCCAATACACCCACAGATTTCTTTACTAATACTTACAAACCCATAACTAAACGATAATGTGCTTCTAAATCAGCCACACTTTTAGACTTGCGTTTAGTTTGCCATTGACTATGTTTAAATAATTCTTGGCGTAAATTATCGACATCAATCGTTATTACTTGCCCATTGGCAACAACTTGTTTGCCATTAACCCAAGCACTATTAACTATATTACTAGGACGACCGAGAACTAACAAACCAATTGGGTCAGTACGTGGTAATAATGATAAACTAGTCAAATCATAAAGCACTAAATCAGCTTTTTTACCAATATCCACAGAACCTAACTTATCACCCATATTCAAGCCAATTGCACCGCCTAAAGCAGCCATTTCCACAGATTGGCGAGGTGTAATCCAATGCTGATAATCAAAATCGGTCACATTATGCAAAATTGAACCAATCTTAATCGCTTCTAGTAAATCTTGTGAATCATTACTGGAAGCACCATCACAACCAAAAGAAACATTCACCCCAGCTTGACGATATTTTAAAATCGGTGCAATCCCGCTACCCAAACGTAAATTACTCAGGGGATTATGGACGACAGTTGATTTAGTTGCCGCCAGAATTTCAATATCTGTATCAGTAAGGTGAACGCAATGCGCTAATGATGTACGAGCATCTAAATAGCCAAGACGCTGTAAGTGTTCAACTGCGGTACAGCCGTATTTTTCTTGGGCTAATTTCTCTTGCGCTTTCGTTTCCAATAAATGCGAATGTCGGCAAAGATTATATTTATTACTAAGTTCTGTACAGCCTTGAAATAAAGCATCAGTACATAATTGAATCCCTGTTGGTGCCACTGCAATATTCACACCTGCATCAGGATTATGAAACTTTTTTGTCGCCTCTTCGATAATATCTAATGTTGCTTGAGTCGAACGAAAATAGGGTTCATAATTTTGCTTTGTATCCCCAGCAGGAATCCCCGCAGCTAAAGATTCATCTTGAATTAATGGCGCAATAAAAGCACGAATTCCCACCTCTTGGTAAGCACGTACCGCAGTCGCAATAGTTTCCAACTCCTTACCAGGAATCAAAACCAAATGATCAACCACACTAGTACCACCAGAAAGTAGTGTTTCCACAGCAGTACCCAATGCACTCAAATAAACTTTTTCTATGTCCAATGGCGCAAAATCATAGAGTTCTGCTAGCCATAATTCCAGAGGAAACATTGACATAATTCCCCGTTGCCACATTTCCGAAGAATGTGTATGGGCATTGATAAAACCTGGCAGTAAAAGCTGATTTTCAGCATTGATTAATGTACTAACTGAGACATCCTCTTGGTCAAATTCCTTAGAGATAGCGCGAATTTCCCCATCTATAAACCTTACAGATTGAGTGATGTAATCATCTTGTGTAGCAATTAAAGCATTCTGAATAGTAAAGTCCACGATTTTAACCTTAGTTAAGTAACTAAACGCAATAACAGATTTTCGAGTTAAAAAGAATATTAGGGAAATGGTTTATGGGTAATAGTTAATTTAAATTAATTGTAATTTTAGTTACACAATAGCCTACACCCAAAGCCCAATTTCTCTTTCCACATTCCCTAATTATTATGAATCTACCCCTTCGGAAACTAGGAATAGCGCCAAATGCTTGGACAGTGAATCATGAAATTGCAGATATTACCCGTCCCCCTGAGACTCCACAACCCGTTATCTTAGCAACTGCTACCAAACAGGTGCGCGTCGATTTAGCAAAAACTGCTATCCTCGTCATCGATATGCAAAATGATTTTTGTCATCCCCATGGTTGGCTAGCACATATTGGTGTTGATGTTACCCCAGCTAGGCAACCAATTAAGCCTTTGCAAAATTTATTACCTGCCCTTCGTCAAGTAAATATCCCAGTAATCTGGCTAAATTGGGGAAATCGTCCCGACTTGATGAATATTAGCGCCAATGTATTACATGTATATAATCCTACTGGCGAAGGTGTTGGTTTAGGCGATCGCCTGCCGAAAAATGGTGCAGAGGTTCTCATGGAGGGTAGCTGGGCGGCTGCGGTAGTTGATGAACTTGAACAGTTACCCCAGGATATCAAGGTGAGCAAGTATCGAATGAGTGGGTTTTGGGATACTCCTCTAGACAGTATCCTCCGTAACCTGGGAAGGACAACTTTACTGTTTGCGGGTGTAAATGCAGATCAATGCGTCATGACAACATTACAAGATGCTAATTTCTTGGGCTATGACTGTATTTTAGTGGAAGATTGTACTGCTACAACTTCGCCGGAATATTGCTGGCAAGCAACTATATATAATATCAATCAATGTTTTGGTTTTGTGACCAATTCGCAAGTCATTAAAAAAGTTCTGAATGAAGAGTGAGTAATTAAGATTTAGTTTGAGTATTACGAATTGCCAGATTAACCATTAACAATTTCCAATTAACCAGGAGACAATCAAATGCGCCTCACAAGCTGTGTAATTCCTGTTGTTAAATCTCCCAAAGATTATCAAACCTATCGCATTAGTCCTAATGATAGTAATCGGTTAGCGATTGTATTTGATACTGCTAGTGCAAATACATCTTTGACTTGTTGCGTGGAAATATTTGATGTTGGTGGTAAAACTCCACCAAATCGCCACCAGTGGGCTGTAGAAATGTTTTTTGTCATTAAAGGTGAAGGTGTGGCAATGTGCGATGGTAAAACTGTTCCTATCAAGACGGGTGATAGTTTGCTAGTGCCACCCACGGGAACCCATATGATTAAAAATACAGGTTCTTCGCGTTTATATACTTTGACAATTATGGTTCCCAATGAAGATTTTTCTGAGTTAATTCGTAGTGGTACACCTGTTGAATTGGATGAAGAGGATATGTTAGTACTCAGTCGATTGGTTGCCTAGTTTTGGCGTAGCAATTGTGAAAAAATATAGAAGCGATCGCATCTGCATGTTTATATAAAATTTGTGATGCGATTTCATCATCTATAACTGCGGGTGATTAGACTTTGCCAATACCTATTAGCTAACCACCCCAAGCATAATTAAGTAGGTCTGTGTTGAAAATTTATCGTTATGAAAAGGCAGAAGGCAGGAGGGAAGACAGTTTTGGGCAAATTCACTTTTCGTTACATACTTCTGTTTTTTTGCACCGTTCTACTTAATCAGCTTTTACTAGGTTCCAAACGAATTAATTGTCCCTCTTGTTCATCAGTTAGGACATAGAGAAAACCATCTGCACCTTGGCGGATATCTCGCACCCGTTGCCCAATATTAAGCGATCGCTGACTGATAATATTACCATTAGCATCTACATCGATGTGACGTACATCTTGGGAAACCAATCCACCCGCAAATAAATCGCCCTTGTACTGCGGAAACTTATCGCCGTTGTACACGGATAGTCCTGAAGGTGCGATTGAAGGAGTCCAAATAACTTTGGGATCTACTATTCCCGCACGGCTACGTTCTGAAGAAATTTTGCCTCCTGTATACTCCTGACTGTAGGTGACAACTGCCCAACCATAATTTTTACCTGGCTGGATTTGGTTGATTTCATCCCCACCACGGGAACCATGTTCGCTTGACCATACTTTTTGGGAAATTGGATCGAAAGTCAGTCCTTGAATGTTACGATGTCCGTAGCTCCACACCGCAGGTTCAGCATTTTTGTTGGTTACAAATGGATTATCTTTGGGTATGGTGCCGTCATCGTTCAACCGCACAATTTTACCCAGATGGCTTTTCAAGTTTTGCGCTTGCTTGCGGATTAACTCTCCATTTAATTGAGTTGGCGGGTTGCCACCATCACCAATCGATACGAGCATTTTATTGTCCGGTAGCCAAGTCATCCGTGAACCAAAATGTTGTCCCCCTGGCTTGGCTTGAGAAACCTCGAAAATTACCTGTAAATTTTTGAGTGCTTTACCATCAAAAGTTGCCCTGGCTACCCTTGTTTTGTTAGCCCTTTCTGTTCCGTGAGCATAGGTAAGATAAATCAGGCGATTTTTGGCAAAGTTGGGGTGTAGTGATATGTCTAGTAATCCCCCTTGACTAACCGCTAAGACTGGGGGCACACCTGTAATCGGGGTGGGATCAAGTTTACCATTACGAACAATCCGTAACCTGCCTGGACGTTCGGTAATTAGTATTTCCCCATTAGGAAGCCAAGCCATACCCCAAGGATTTTCTAACCCTGTCACAACTGTCACCTGTCGGAAATTTTCAGCAGGGGGAACATCACTGACGGGCTTGATTTCGGCGGATGCTGTTTCTGTTAGGTTATTTTTGGCGGGACTTTGGGAAACCAATGATGCACACCCGGCAAAAAGTAATACTATTAAGGCAAATTCCGCTTTTTGGATGAAGTCAGAAGTTAGTGCTTTCATAGTCAATAAAAATGACACAGAAGGTTCTGAATCCATCTTAACGCGGATAATTCTTTGCTTTCTTTGGGGTGATTATAATCGCTTTTGAATTTCCGTAGCTAAATCATCGAGGGAAACTTCAATTTGTTCACGTGTTTTTAAGTCTTTTAATGCAGCTTTTTGCGATGCGGCTTCGGCTGCGCCAATAATCACACAAAATTGAATTCCTTGTTTTTCTGCTAGTTGAAATTGCTTGCTTAATTGTCGGGCATCAAAACTAGTAATAACATTAATTCCAGCTTTTCGTAATTTTTGCGATACATTTAAATAAACTGGCATTAAATCATTTTGCATATTTAATACCATTACCTGTGCTGGAGTTGCCGCTAAAGGATGAAGAATACCAGCTTTGAGCAAACGACTAATTAAACGAGTTAAACCAATAGAAATACCAACTCCGGGCATTTTTTCACCGAGAAATACACCCACTAATTCTTCATATCTACCACCAGAACAAATACTACCTAAAGCCTCATGTCCGAGTAATGTTGTCTCATAAACTGTACCCGTATAGTAATCGAGTCCCCGTGCGATCGCTAAATCAATACAATATCTATTTTCGGCGACTCCAAGATTACGTACACCAGCAATAACTATATCTAATTCTCTAACACCTAAGTTAAACATTTCGGCTTCTGGCATTGATTCACTTAGATGTTTGAGTTTATCTAACATCTCTTCAACTGAGCCTTTAATATGAATAAATTGAATAATTTTATCTATTCCTTCAATGGAAATTCCTTCTTTTTCTAATTCTTGTTTAACTTTAGTTTCGCCAATTTTTTCGAGATTATCAATAATCCCAATACAAGATTTAATTTGATTGGCGGCAACACCTACAGACTGGAAAAAACCTGTGAGAATTTTCCGATTATTAATCCGAATCCGAAATTCACCAATATTAATTTTCTCAAATATTTCGGTAATAATTGCTGGCATTTGTGCGTCATATAGCAAACTTAATTCCCGTCTACCAATGACATCAATATCACATTGACGAAACTGACGAAAACGTCCATCTTTTGCCCGTTCTCCGCGAAACACCATATCCATTTGATAGCGGGCGAAGGGGAAATTTAAATCATTCAGGTGACGGGCAATATATGCCGCTAGAGGAACAGTTTGATCAAATTTTAAAGCTCTTGCTTCCGAACCATTATCGCTACTTTTATCAGCTTTATCTTTTTCAGCTTGACGATTTGGTGGCAAAATTGGACTAATGCCGTAGATAATATTATCACCTTGATTGCCCTTAGCTTGTAAAACCTCTAAACGTTCGATCGCAGGTGTTTCAATTGGTGTAAATCCATAGCTTTCATAGACTTGGCGAATAATATCAAGTAAATATACTTCGAGACGTTTTTCTGTAGGGAGAAATTCGGGAAAACCGCTTGGAGTAGAAAAATTTACTTTGTCTGTTTTTGCCATATTTTGAATAGATTAACGTGAGTTGGTGTTGAAAATTGTCGTTATGACAAGACAGGAGGCAGCCCCGATGAAATTTTTTCATCGCCAAGCATGAAAGGCAGACACGGAGAGACGGGGACGAGGAGAATAACAAATGACTAATGACTCTTTCAAGCTAGAGGGCAGAAGGGCAGAGATTTTTGGGCAACTTTACTTTCCCTTACATACTACTTTACAGAGTAGCCGCTACACGTCTACGGTTTGTTTACGCCGTTCTACTTAGGAATGAAAATTTAAATAAACTACCACTCTCGATTTGCTTGGGAATGGTGTGTTACGCTCCGCTAACAGCACCCTACTGTTATACTTTATTTAATCCACATTCCTTAATCTCTGTGTTTTGGTGTCCCCGCATCTCCCCATCTTTTCATTCCCATTTCCCGAATGTCCAATTAACTATTAAACCACCAAGAGTCTGGAATCGGTTTGGTTTTTTTGTAGAGAGTTTTTTTTCGGAGGAAACGAGTTAGTGCAGATGTTCCGGTACGCGAATTGCCGATACCAGAAAATTGGAACGCATTTTGTTCGCCTTCGGGAAGGGTTATTGTTCCTTGAGATGCTCCAATTTGCAGGATAGCAAGGCTTGCGTCATTAATGCTAATATTACTTGCCTGTACTTTTTCTGCAACTGTTTCTGCTTCTGCTTCTGATTCTGTAAATATAGCTGCACTTAGCCCATAAATCGAATCATTTGCTAAGTTTACCGCTTCTTCTGAGTTGGCAACAGCCATTACAGGCATAATTGGTGCTAGAGTTCTTTCAGTCATGATTGACATTGAGTTGTCTACTGCGGTTAATACAGTCGGGCGACACCACCAACCACCATTAATATTTTCCACTTCGCCGCCACAATGCACAACTGCTCCATTGTCTTTTGCTTGTTGCAATTGTTCGCTAATAATTGCAGCTTGTGACACTGAGATAATGGGGCCTAATTCTCCACTTTCTAATGTAGGATATGCTATTTGTAAGCGGTGTGCTTTCGCTACTAATTGATGGTAAAAATCTTCAAAAATTGATTCTGCAACGTAAATTCTCTCTATTGCGTGCGCTGATTGCCCGCTATTTACTACCGCACCCCATAAAATAGCCGATGTTGCTAAATCTATATTGGCTGACTCTAATACTATTGCTGGGTTTTTACCCCCTAATTCGACACAGGCTGGGATGAATTGTTGAGCAGCAATTTCTGCCACTGCTCTCCCTGTTTCCAGATTACCTGTAAAGCAAATAAAATCAACAGATTCAACCACAGTCACTTCAGTATCAGCATCACCTTCTACAAAGGCTAATACATCTCTTAAGTAGGGGACATTCGCAAATGTTGTCATTAAGGGAGCGATAAACCGAGGAGTAATTTCGCTGGGTTTCACGACTACAGCACAACCTGATATTAATGCTGGCACCGTATCGATCGCAACTTGGAGTAAGGGAAAATCCCAAGGAGTAATTACACCCACTAATTGATATGGAACTGCTGTTTGTTGAAATTTTATATGGCTAATTGGGGTATCAAATTCGTTTTCTCGCAGTAATCTTGGTGCTAAAATACACCATCTGTCAATATTAGTAATTAATGAATCAACTTCAAAAATGGACATTGATAATCGCCCAGTATCAGCAATCAATGCTTCCGTTAATTTCTCACGTAGCTTAATAATTGACTGTTTCCAAATTTGTAGCGCTTCAATTCGCCCTTCTAAACCTAGAGTCAGCCAGCGTAATTGTGCCCTCCGCAATCGCTGAAATTGCTGTAATAAAAGTTTATGCGGTGGGGGTATGACTACGTAATCATATTTACCAGAACGAGGGTTACGAATATCAATTGATTTAGACACAGGCAATTTTAGGTTTTGGTTAATAAATATAATTAGCAGGAATACGGGAGTTTGGACTCAGAATTATATAAGGAAATATTGGAGTGCGTTCTGAATACATACTCTACATGTATAAATTGGCATGAAATAATCAAAAACTACGCTCTAGCTTTTCTGTAGCCCCATTACCTGTAACACTTGATTCTACTGCGTTTTGGGAGTAAACATGGCTTCCACTAAGCTCCAAATCAGTTTTTCAGCCCTTAGCTCATTAAAAATAGCGATTACTTAATTATTCATCATCACCACAACTGTTACAGAAATGGTAGAATAAACCCTTAAATATTGCACTAATAATGGATTTATCTGGCTCTTTTGGTTCATAGCTTAAATATCCTTTGTTTTATGAAGCTGCTTGGTAAAGTTTTACAACAGTCTGACCTCATTTCACCCGAACATGTGGAAATGCCTCTGAAGGAACAAACCCAATTTTATGGATTGCGACTTGGTGAAATTTTAGCCTTGCACGGATGGCTCAAATAATAAACAGTTGATTTTGTTATCAACAGTGGAAAATTTGATGAGAACAGAAACCAAAACAGCCATTGGTGAATATTTAGAAGAAGCTGGACTGTTAAATGAACAAAAAATTAACATTATCCTAGCAAACATACACAAAATAAACCGTGCTTCGGTGAATTCACTGTACTCAAGAGCAGCTTAAAAGCGACTATAATCAACTTTTTCCTGGAGCATTTTGCTTTAGAAGAATCGATAACGGATGGAGAACCTCAATGCTTGAAATTTCAGCACCTGCAGAACAGTTTCAGGAATTGCCTGTACCACAGCAGGAAAATTTGATAGACTCGACATCCATTGAGGAATCAATTGGCAATCGCGATCATCTAATCACAAAAGAATCGCAACAGTTCCAATTATTTAGCCGTTGTACGATCAGATTATTCAAATTAGCAGAAAAAGCCAGCTGTCCCGAAGTTTTGATGACAGAAGTCTTGTCATGGACAAATAAGCAACCACTTCTTACCCAGAAACTTTGTCAATTGCTGGCAGAATCACAGGAATTTATCGCCCCAGGTACCGAAACCGCAGCAGTACAAAAGCTAGTACAAACCCATTTGCTTCAGAATTGGGAAACTCAATTGGCAGGTGAACATTTGCAAGGGATTTGTGAAACTCTGATCCACAATCAGCAATGTGAACCTTTATTACTATTGGAACTATACCAGGCAATTTTGGATGAAGGCGAACTTGCAGCTAACAACAGCCCAGAACAGGCAGAATTATTACGGTTAAGATTGGTAGGACAAGAACAAGACAAACTGAAAGTTGGCAATCGTATTTATCAATCAGTTTTCGATCGCAATTGGGTTGAACAGGAATTAGCAAAGTTAAGATTGTTAAGTGGATTTACACTCGAACTATGCAAATTAGCAGAAAAAGCCAGTTGTCCCGAAGTTTTGATGACAGAAGTCTTGTCATGGACAAATAAGCAACCGCTTCTCACCCAGAAACTGTGTCAATTGCTGGCGGAATCACAGGAATTTATCGCCGCAGGTACCGAAGCCACAACAGTACAACAGCTAGTACAAACCTATTTGCTTCAGAATTGGGAAACTCAATTGGCAGGTGAACATTTGCAAGGAATTCGTGACACTATTGTTCATAATCAGCAATGTGATCCTTTGTTACTATTGGAACTGTACCAGGAAATTTTGCGTGAAGGAGAAACTCTAGCTGACAACAGTCCAGAACAGACAGAATTATTGCGCTTAAGATTGTTAGTACAACAACAAGATAAACTGAAAATTAGCAATCGTATTTACCAATCAGTTTTTGATCACCATTGGGTAGAGCAAGAATTGGAGGAGATACTACACTCTTCCTTGGCAAATACAACTATATATAACCCCAACTCAGCAGATAATACCTTGAGTGTAACTACTACTACTAAAACTCGCCCTGAACCCAAGATCAAAAAACGAGTTTGGATTTTACTAGCAATAGCTGGCTTGATGCTTTGTGGTTCTGGTTTAATTTTCTTAGGTTTCAGCCTGTTTAGATGGTCGCAAGTAGAAACGATATTTAAAAGCAGTAATCGGTTATTGCACCGAGGAGACTATCAACAAGCGCTTGACAAATACAACCAACTTTTAAAGCTTGATAGCAATTATTACGAATCTTGGACTAACCGAGGCTATGCACTCGCTGGACTCAAAGACTACAACCAGATGCTCGAATCATGTACTACCGCAACTATTATCAACCCAGAAGCGGTTTTTGGCTGGAATTGCCGAGGTGAGGCACTGTATAATCTAAAACAATACGATCAAGCGATGGCGGCTTTTGATCAAGCCATTTCCCTTGATCCCAAAGACCCTGTATTCTGGATTAATAAATCCATAGTCCTACTAGCACTCAATCAAACAGATAAAGCGCTAACTACTGCCAATCAAGCGATTGAGCTTTCAAAGCAGATTTTGAAAGTTGAACATAAAGATGCAAAAGCGAAAGAGTTAGCGATCGCTTTTACCACTCAAGCTCAGGTGTTAGCGCAAAAACAAGAATATGAAGCAGCCCTCACAGCCTACGAGCAAGCGTTAAAATACAATCCCCAGTACTTCGTGGCTTTGCGTGGTAAAGGGATTACCCTACAATCCTTAAACAGAGATGATCAAGCGATCGCACAATTTTATTTCGTTCTCGAACATCACCAGCTAACGAACCCTCAAAAAGCCGAAATCTGGTATTACTCGGGTTTGAGCCTGTGTAAATTTCACCAAACTGAAAAAGCGATCGCGGCTTTTGATCGAGCATTGAAGTTCAAACCAGATTACCAAGCCGCAGCACAAGGGAAAATGGCTTGCCCGCAATAATTCCCTCGCCATAATCCCTAAGTAGTTTTAAAATGGCCACCAACCAGGTTTAGTAGCTGTATAGGTACGGCTAATAGTCCGGGCATCGGGAGGCTGTGCTTGTTTAAAACCGCTACCTAATATTTCGTATAATCCTTGAGAAGGATTGTCATCGCCTCGAAAACTAAATAAAACCTTAGCGTTGTAATGATTACAACCGATACCTCTGCGTTCTACAGCACAGACAACAGATTGATTATTCAGCTTGTCAGCAGTCAAATACTGAAAATTATCTGTCTCATAGAGAGTCTGCAAATCCTTTGCTATCTTTTGGCAATTTTGCACAACATCTGTGGCAGAGAAATACTGTGGCAGAAAATTGAAGACAGTGTAATCTCTAGTAGTGCCTTCTTTACTTAGACTAATAATTACTTTTGGTGTACTGTTGTCACTCTTGCAGGAAACTTGCACCTGACTAGCAGTGCTAGGTTGAGAAAATCCAGCGAGCGCACCCAGAGCTAGTATTGGCACCATTCCCCTAATTATCCAAGACTGCCGCTTGTTCATATTACTTAACTCCTTTTCTTGAGCAAAATTTAAGTTTGAATATAAATTCAATAGTATTATTATTTTTTAGTTAAATTTACTGAAATTCATCTAAAAAACATAACATTTAAGTAATTTCACCGTGGGTTTGATTTTTAACTGTGCAAAATGAAACAAGTCCGTCGCCAAATTTTGATCAATAGCAGTGTTTCTATTGGCTATTTATTTGCTAGCTGCCCTGTCCTAGCACAAATATCTTCAGATAACACAGTTGGCACTCAGGTAAATCCATCTGGTTCTGCTGGTAACATAATTTACGAAATTACTGGAGGTTCACAATTTGGTAGCAACCTTTTCCACAGCTTTCGAGAATTTTCTGTTCCCACCGGTGGCGAGGCTTTTTTCAAAAACACCGCAAATTTAAATAATATTACTAACATCATCAATCGGGTAACAGGTGGTTCAATTTCCAATATTGACGGCTTAATCAAAGAAAACTACGGTGCCAATGTCATCCTCATTAATCCTAGTGGCATTAACTTTGGTGCAAATGCCCAACTCAGCATTGGTGGCTCGTTTTTGGCAAGTACAGCCAATAGCCTCAAATTTGCCGATGGAGCAGAATTTAGTGCTACCGATTACCCCTGTTAAGGTGTACTAAAAAATGAACCAGTAAAAGGCTGAAACCATTGTGGTACAAGAAAATATACCAATATTAATCAAAGAACAGCAAAAAATAACCAACAATTCATAGAAGGTCAAACATGAGATTATAGGTTGAGAAGGTAACGATAATTGATGGGTGCTGTGTCATGCTGAGTTCAATTTTCGAGCGTTTTATTGAAGTATCTCCGGTAACGGTAATGCTGAGAGCAACATTAGAAAGAATTTTCAGCGCCGAAAAATTAGATGAATTATTTGAAGCAACGCGAGAAAAGCAATATACACAGGAATTATTGTTTTCGACAGTAGTGGGAATAATGAGTTTAGTCGTATGTAACATCCGGCCATCAATTAGCGCAGCGTACAAGGCATTTTCTAAGCAAATAGGAGTTTCCCGTGTTGCTTTCTACAGTAAAATTAACGGTATCGAACCCTCAGTTTCTCAAGCTTTAGTACGTTATAGCAGTAAAGAATTGGCACCGATTATATCGGAGTTAGGAGGAGAACAGCCAGCAATTTTACCTGGTTATCGAATCAAGATAATTGATGGAAATAACCTGGCAGCAACAGAGCATAGGCTTTCGGTTTTACGCTCAGTGAATGGTGGACCATTACCAGGAAAATCTCTAGTTGTGCTTGACCCAATATTAATGCTGGCAATCGATCAATTCCCATGTGAGGATGCTTATACCCAGGAAAGAGCATTATTTAGCCAAGTATTAGAAACTGTGGAAAAGAATGATGTTTGGGTGGGAGATAGAAATTTTTGTACCTGTATGTTTCTAGTTGAAATTGCAAAGAGAAAAGCTTACTTTGTGATTCGCCAACATGCATCGATGCCTTATAAAGAATTAGGAGAATTAAAGGAAATATGTGATAGTGCAACAGGCAAAGTTTTCGAGCAGGATGTGATGATTGAATATGAAGGAGAATCGATAAAATCTCGTCGTGTTGTTGTTCGTTTAAATGAGCCAACTCGCGATGGAGATACTGAAGTGGCAGTTTTTTGCAACCTCAGAAAAGAAAATGCTTCTCCCATTGTAATCTCAAATATTTACCTTAAACGTTGGAGTGTTGAGGGTTTATTTCAAGTCGTTAGCGATACTCTAGAATGCGAAATTAAGACTTTAGGTTATCCCAGAGCCGCTTTATTCAGCTTTTGCATGGCACTAGTTGCCTACAATATTTTATCTGTGATTAAATCAGCATTGCGTAGCGTCCATGGGCAAGGAAAAATTGATGCAGGTGTTTCTAATTACTATTTAGTTGAGGAAATTCAAAGTACCTACACGGGTATGATGATTGCGATTCCCGACGTTGAATGGAAATTTTTAAACCATCTGAGTTTACCTGCTTTTGCCGAGTTATTAAAACAATGGGCTGCGACAGTTGACCTCAAACGCTTTGCTTCCAGTCCTAAAGCCGAAAAAAAGCCCCAACCAAAAAGAGAAAGAGAACCTAACCGTCCTCACGTCTCCACTGCTCGACTTCTGGCTGAGAAACAACGCGACTGCAAGCAGTCTAGAGTAGAACAACAAACTTCTAACCTGGTTGAAACTCCCATCCTGCAACCTTTACAGACCTAAATGTACCATTTTGAGGAGTACACCTTAACAGGGGTAGTGCTACCGATGCCGCTTCCCCGCGACTAACGATTAGTGTGCCCGTTGGCTTGCAATTTGGGCAAAATCCCCAAGCAATTCGTATCCAAGGACAGGGACACAACATTAGCTTGCAAAGTCCGATATTCTCACCCTTCACTAGAGGAAGCACCGCCGGACTCAAGGTACAACCCGGTAATACCTTAGCCTTGGTGGGAGGAGGAATTATCTCAGAAGGTGGCACACTCACAGCCGAGGGTGGACGTATTGATTTAGGTAGTGTAGCCGAAGGCTTGGTGAGTCTCAATCCTAGTCCTCAAGGCTGGAATTTAGCTTATCAAGGGGTAACAAATTTTCAGGATATTTTCCTATCGCAAAAGGCATTAGCAGATACGAGTGGTGTGGGTAGTGGTGCCATCCAGTTACAAGGAAAAAATATTGCCATCCGCGATGGCTCAGTCGTGTTAATTCAAAACCAGGGAACACAGTCAGCAGGAGGCATTAAAGTCAATGCCTCTGATTCTTTGGCTTTGGTAGGGACTACAACAGACGGGCAGATTTCCAGCAACATATTTACAGAAACCATCGGCGGTGGCAAAAGTGGGAATATTAGCATTGTCACGCCCCGGTTACTGCTACAAGATGGAGCAGCCATATCTGCGGCTACTTATACTGCGGCTCCTGGTGGCAATATTGATATTCAAGCGGCAGATTCTGTGCAAGTGTTGGGATTCTCACCAGCGAACCTCAGCCGATTCAGCAATATTACGGCGGCAACTTTTGGGGCTGGGGATGCCGGAACTCTGACATTGGCTACACAGCAGTTGACTGCCCTTTCCGGCGGTAATATTGCCTCTGTAACTGCCGGAGCCGGCTCCGGTGGCAATGTGACTGTGAATGCCTCGAAGTTGGTAGAACTGGTAGGTGTCACACCAATTGTTTTCACCCCCAGCCAAGTAACAGCTGGTACGGGTGGTCAAGGTAAAGCTGGTAGCGTCACCATTAATACTCAGCGTTTGCTCATTAAAGATGGCGGCAGAGTTGATGCTTCCACCTTAGCTAGCGGTACTGCTGGTAGCGTCAATATTAACGCTGAAGATTCTGTCGAAGTTAGCGGGAAAGTCCCTGGCTCCGTCAATCCCAGTCTGATTATTTCCTCCGCCAACATCGTTGATCCATCCTTACAACAGTTATTAAGACTACCTCCCGTACCCAATGGAACTTCGGGAGATGTGACCATTAACACTGGAAAATTGACTATTCGAGATGGGGCGCAAGTGACGGTAAGAAATGATGGCACAGGGGATGCAGGAACGTTGCGGGTGAATGCTGGCTCTATTTTCCTGGATAACCAAGGTGGGATCACAGCAGTTACCAGAGGAGGCAAAGGCGGCAACCTTGATTTGCAAGTCCAGAATGCTTTGCAGATGTCCGGTGGTAGTCAGATATCTAGTGACAATTTTGGTGTGGGTGCAGGTGGGAACCTGACGATCGCCACAGATAAGTTAATTATCGGCGATCGCGCATTCATCTCCTCAGCTACTTTTGGTGATGGTCAAGGAGGAAATATTAATATCAAATCTGCCAACTCAGTCGAGATATTGGGGACTGGGTTTGAGGAGTTTCAAAGGACTTTTCAAGTAGGAGCACTCCTGGGGACACTCAGCCCCACTGACAGGGGAACTGGTATTTTCGTTGGTACTGAGGGCGCTGGCACTTCCGGTAATCTCAATCTGCAAACTTCCTCTCTCATCATGGGTAATGGAGCAATCATCTTTAGCCCGACATTTACTCAGGGGATCGGAGGTAATTTAAACATTCGTGCCTCTGATTTGGTAGAAATAAGTGGCTCTGCCATCCAAACCGGAAATGTCCGGGGCAGTACTGGTACAGCAGGTAATATCAAAGTTGATACCAAGCAGTTGAGATTGCAAGATGGCGGCACCTTCGTGAGTGCCACCTTAGGTAACGGAGTGGGTGGAAATGTAGAAATTAACGCGACAGATAGCATCCAAATACAGAGAACGCCACTGGGAGCAGCCCTTTTAACAGGCATTTACACGAATACTACCTTCGGTACAGGGAAGGGAGGTGACCTGCGAATTGATACAGGTAAACTATCTGTACAAGATGGTGTGATTGGCAGTAATACAGGGTCTTCCCTACCAACAGGCGTAATTCCCTTTGGGGGGCCAGGGGGAAATGTTATCGTTAATGCCCGCGATTCTGTAGAAATAGCAGGTATTCTACCTGATCTCAGGTTTCCTAGTGGTTTGGGTACTACGGGTTTTAGCCCATCTCGCTCTGGAGACTTAACGATTTCGACTAAGAAGCTAATTCTCCGCGACGGGGCAGATGCATCAACTGCAACTTTAGGTGCTGGGGAGGGAGGAACCTTAACTGTCAATGCTTCTGAGTCTATAGAACTAAGTGGCACCTCCGTCGGCAACCTAACTCTAGGCGGCTTATCGGCTGCGGCTGGACGTGCTAACTTGCCAGAACTGAAGGCAACGGGTGCTTCTGGTGACATCAAAGTTTTTACAAACAAACTGATTGTTCGGGATGGTGCAAAAATTGATGTGCAAAGCTTGGGATCGGGAAATGCCGGTAATCTCCAAGTCATAGCCAAATCAATCCTGCTCAATAATCAAGGAAGCATATCTGCTGCTACTGCATCCGGTGAAGGTGGTAACATCTCCTTGCAAACCCAGTCTTTGCTCCTGCGCCATAACAGTCAGATATCTGCGACTGCTGGTGGTACTGGGAACGGTGGTAACATTAACATTACTGGCTTTAGTCCCACTAACTTCGTGGCACTGCTAGAAGGGAGTAAGATTACCGCCGATGCTTTCCAGGGACAGGGAGGCAATATCAGCGTCAATACCAGAGGATTCTTTGTCTGTCAGACTTGTCAAATTACTGCTAGTTCGCAATTGGGAGTCGCTGGACAGATCAGCATTATTACAACAGAGGCGGAAAGCAACTTTGAAGTGATTGATTTACCGACAGAAATAGCGCAACCTGAACAAGTGGTAGCTCAAGCTTGTCGAGCATCTAGAAGAGAGAATCAAAGCGAATTTACTATCACGGGACGCGGAGGATTGCCACCTCGACCAACAGAACAATTAAGTAGCGGGGCTTTGATCGGTTTTGAGCCTGCGAGTGTGAGTTCTCCTACATCTGCTACAGAGGTGCAGAAGAAAAGCTCTCCATTGCCATTACCAGCCAGGGGTTGGTATCGGAATGCTCAAGGTGTGGTAGTTCTTGCCAGTCAAGTCCCGACTCCGAGTCCCTATGGTTCTGGTTTAACTCCGTCTAATTGTCAATGAAATAAATCTTTTTTAGATCACGCAGAGGAGCCAGAGCAGGGCGCGGTTTCCCCGTGAGTGACTGGCGTTACGCAGAGGTGCTGAGGAGAATGCAAAATCATAGTCTAAAAATTGCTGTTCAGTCTGGTGTTTGGCGACGGAGAATCGTTTTATGTCCTGGTTTTAGCTTAATATTTCTGCTGTATGACATAAATGTTGCTCAGGCTCAATCGATTAATCCTGTCACCCCCAAACCGCCAGAACAAACCCCACCAAAACCCTTACCACCGACAAATGTACCCATTCAGATACCACCTTTAGCACCTCCCACCCCGGAAGAGGCCCTAGATATTCCCGGGAGTATCACTGTGCAAAGGTTTGAGTTTGTTGGCAACACTGCCTTTAGCCAAGGGCAGTTAAACTCGACGATCGCAGATTTTACAGGTAAACCAATTACTTTTGCCGAACTGCTCAAAGCTGCAAATCAAATCAGCGAACTGTATGTGCAAAAAGGATATATCACCTCTGGAGCCTATATTCCAGCCCAAGAATTTCGTTCCGGTGTCATCAAAGTTCAGGTAGTGGAAGGCAGTTTAGAAGATATTCAAGTCAATGTCACCAAAGGACGACTAAATTCCAATTATGTTCGCCGGCGAATTGCGATCGCTACCCGTGCGCCACTGAATATCAATCGCCTACAGGAAGCTTTGCAACTGCTACAACTCAACCCTTTAATTGCCAGTTTAGATGCTGAATTGACTGCTGGTACTAAGCCGGGTGTAAATTCCCTGGTTGTGACAGTCAAGGGAGCGAAAACTTTTAATACCCAACTCAGTCTGAATAATAACCGTAACCCCAGTGTTGGTAGTTTTGAACGCGGTATTACAGTATCCGAAGCGAACCTATTGGGAGTAGGCGATCGCTTGAGTGTTGACTACAAAAATACCGATGGCAGCAACAGTTTTGAGGGTGGCTATACCTTACCAGTCAATCCCCGCAATGGCAGTATTGGTTTTAACTATCGCCTCACCAACAACAAGATTATTGAACCTGCTTTTAAGGACTTGGATATCGGAGTTGATTCTCGTGAGTTTGAATTATCCTTTCGTCAGCCAGTGATCCAAAGAGCTACCCCAGAATTCAGTCAAGAACTGAGCTTGAGTTTCACGGCAGCTAGAAGGGAAAGTAATTCTTCCATTAAAGGTGTGCAGTTTCCCCTGTTCCCTGGAGCTGATGATCAAGGAAAAACACGGATATCTGAGTTAAGTTTTGCCCAAGAATGGTTACAACGAAGTCGTAAGCAGGTCGTAGCAGCTCGTTCTGAGTTTAATCTGGGGGTTGGAGCCTTTAACGCCACGGTGAATAACAGCGAACCAGATAGCCGCTATTTACTTTGGCGGGGACAACTGATTTATTTACGGCTCCTGAGTCAGCCCAAAAAACAAACAGCTATCGCTCCTACCATGTTGTTGCGTTCTAATGTGCAATTGGCTAGTAACTCTCTGCTTTCCCTGGAGCAGTTTAGTTTAGGAGGTCAAGGAACAGTGCGGGGCTATCGCCAAGATACTGTACTGAGTGATAATGGCATTTTTGCCTCCGCCGAATTGCGATTACCCATCGCCCGTTTCCCAGAGGTACAAGGAACTTTGCAGGTGGCACCATTTATTGATTTGGGTACAGTCTGGAATACAGGTAGAGAAAATCCCCAGTCTAGTACCCTCGCCGGCACAGGATTCGGTTTGTTATGGCAGATGGGCGATCGCTTCACAGCCCGCGTTGATTGGGGTATTCCTTTGGTAAATATAGATACGAGTAAGCGTACCTGGCAAGACAATGGTGTGTATTTGCAAATGGAGTATAAAGGGTTTTGATGCCAGATGGGAGATGGGGAGATGGGGGATGTGAGGGACGCGGGGACGCGGGGACGCGGGGACGCGGGGAGATGGGGGAGATGGGGGACGTGGGGATGTGGGAAATAGGAAATAACCAATAAAAAATGACAAGTAGCAAAAATGATTTATAAAAAATACCGTCGTCTATTAATTTTCATCCTTTCATCTCTATTGGGGCTGTTATCTAGTTTTACTATCCCAGTTTGGTCAAATTCTCCCAGTCTACAAGTCAATAATTCTAATGCCCTAGAACTAGTTAGGGAAGCTGAACAACGTTACAACGCTGGAGAATTAGCAGCAGCCATCAAGTTATGGCAAACAGCAGCTGAAGCTTATCAAAAAATAGGCGATCGCCAGGGTATTACTAAGAGTCTGATCAATAAATCCCAAGCTTTACAAGATTTAGGATTGTATCCCAAAGCTTGCCAAACTTTACTCCAAGCTTTAGAACTCAAAAACCCGAACTGTAGCCCCAGCCAAATCGAGCAACTCCACAAAACCCTTACACAAAAAGATTCCCTTTCTCTAACTCAAGGGATTGCTTTGCAAAGTCTCGGTGATGTCCTTCGCAGACAGGGTTTATTGCCAGAGTCACAAAAAATATTGCAATTAAGCTTGTCATCAATTGGGGAATCGCCAGCAAAAAGTGCTGTGCTACTGAGTTTAGGTAACACCGAACGCGCATTAGGCAACCAAATTCGCGATCGCTGGGACTATAATGTCGTGACGGACATTATTGATCGCCAATCTCTCGCTGATGCAGTCGCACCATACCAACAAGCGATTAATTACTACAATCAAGCTGCAAATAACCCATCAGCGCCAGCAATGCCGCAAATTCAGGCGCAACTTAATCACTTCCAGCTACTACTAGAAACTCAAAAATGGTGGCGTAACCAAAGCAATCGCCGTATCGCTTCCTGGTCGAGATTTCCTGACTCTAAAATTAATTCCACATTAATTCAACGGGCAAAAGCTTTTATTTCTCAGTTAGAGTTGCAAATGAGTCAAAATGCACAAACTTTGCAAGCTCAAATTACATCTAATCTGGGTAATCTTACTCCTAGCCGTGCTGCCATCTATGCTCAGATTAACTTTGCTGAATCTTTGCTCCAAAGCGCACAAATCAACAAGGTGGAACCCATATTAGAAAAGGCATTACAACAGGCACGTACCTTAAGGGATAGACGAGCCGAAACCTACGCCCTCGGCTACTTAGGGAAACTCTACCATCAACAAGGGCAATTAACTCAGGCAACCAAACTCACACAGCAAGCCCTGATATTAGCCCAGGAACAAAATATTAATGGTGATGCTAGAGAAATTACGTATCTTTGGCAATCTCAGTTAGGAAGTTTACTACGAAAACAAGGAGATGCCAAAGGTGCGATCGCAGCTTACACCGCCGCTTTTAATACTCTCCAATCCCTACGTAGTGATTTAAATGCCAATAATCAAGATGTCCAGTTTGATTTTCTTCAAGAAGTTAAACCTGTCTATTTAGAATTAGTAGATTTGTTGTTGAAGTCAAATCTGGGAGATGAGGAATTAAATTCCCTCATAGTCTCCAATCCTCGAATCAAACAAGAAAAGTCTGCAAATCAAAAGTCTCAAAAACGTTTAGAAATAGCTCGCCAAATTATCGAGTCTCTACAATTAGCAGAATTAGATAACTTTTTTCAAGACCCCTGTTCAGAGGCTGCAAATGTGGCAATACAGATTGATAAAATTGATGTCAATGCGGCTGTAATCTATCCAATTGTGTTGCCCGATCGCTTAGAAGTTATCTTTTCTGTATCAGGAAAACCTTTACAGGAAGTAAATATTCCGATTAGTGAAAAGAAAGTTAACGAGACCCTAGATCGGCTTTACGATAATTTGGACAACCTCAGCATTAATAACTCTACACGTAATATCCTCTCAACTTCTAACCCAAACCCGCAAGAATTAAAGGAAAATCTACAAACACTTTTACCAATTTTCCAAGAAGTTTATAACTGGCTGATTAAACCTTTTGAGACACAGCTAGATAGTAAGCAAATTAAAAATTTAGTATTTGTCCTCAATGGCAGATTACAGAGAGTACCAATAGCTGCGCTTTATGATGGGCAAAATTACTTAATTGAAAAATATAGTGTGGCGCTGGCTCCAAGCCTACAATTGCTGACTCCACAACGATTGGCAAGCCAAAAACTGAAAGTTTTAGCTGCGGGAGTGAGCGAGCAAATGAAAGTACAAGAACAATTTTTTGCTGCACTTGTGAATGTGCCCAAGGAATTAGAGCAAATTAAACAAACATTTCCCGCTTCCAAAAAGCTACTCAATCAAGATTTTACCGTCAAAACTATTCAGAAACAGTTGAAATCAAATTTTCCTGTTATCCACCTAGCAACTCATGGGCTATTTAGTTCTAATCCCCAGAAGAATTTTATTATTACAGGGGATGGTAAAAGTATTAATATTCATGAGTTGAGTGCTTTGCTCCGCGAACCAGGCACAACTATCGAACTATTGGTGTTGAGTGCTTGCGAAACTGCCACTGGCGATGAAAGAGCAGTTTTAGGTTTGGCAGGAGTGGCTGTGCGTTCCGGGGCACGTAGTACATTGGCGACACTTTGGCCTGTAGGAGATGCTTCTACTGCTAAATTTATGGGCGAATTTTACCAAGACTTGAAAAAGCCAGGGGGAAACCAAGCAGGTGCTCTCAGGAATGCCCAAATATCGCTGTTGGCATCCTTAAAGCAGAATCCACCCTTTCAAGAGTTGCAGAATTTACCACCTCATCCTTACTATTGGGCACCTTACGTTCTAGTGGGAAATTGGCAATAAGGCTGAATTTTACGAAGCTGACACAGAGATTTATTTTATGTGTTGCCAGATTTTTGGAGAAACGATATCAAAACCAACCTCAAAATTTGTCACCGAGAAAATGTAGCAAAAACGCCATCTTGTGATAGGCTAATCAAGATTTGAGGTGTGAGGGAGAACTTGTCATGACAAAGCTGCGGGTAGGTTTGCTTTTTGGCGGGCGATCAGGCGAGCATGAAGTATCAATCAAGTCTGCAAAGGCAATTTTCAGCGCCTTCGCAGCTGAAGAAAATGCCAGTAAATATGATGTCGTTCCTTTCTATATTCAAAAAGACGGTGCTTGGCAGGCGGGCGAAATCGCTCAACAAGTTATCACCTCAGGTCAAGCGTTACAAAATCTTGCCGCCTCTCCCAATCTTTGGCAACTGCCCCCACAAGCCGCAGAAATCGACGTTTGGTTCCCCATTCTTCATGGCCCTAATGGTGAAGATGGTACAATTCAAGGCTTACTGACCCTCATGCAAGTTCCATATGTTGGTTCTGGGGTTCTCGGTTCGGCTGCGGGTATGGATAAAATTGCCATGAAAGATGTATTTGCCCAAGCTGGCATCCCCCAAGTTAAATACATGGCGGTAACTCGCAGCCAAATCTGGTCAAATGCTTGTATTTTTCCCAAACTCTGCGATGAAATCGAAACTAATTTAGGATATCCTTGCTTTGTCAAACCCGCAAATTTAGGTTCTTCAGTTGGTATTGCCAAAGTTCGCGATCGCCGAGAATTAGAAACAGCACTCGATAATGCTGCTAGTTACGATCGCCGAATTATTATTGAAGCTGGTGTTGTGGCGCGAGAAGTTGAATGCGCTGTGTTAGGAAACGACAGTCCTAAAGCTTCCATTGTCGGTGAAATTACTTACAGTAGCGACTTTTACGATTACGAAACTAAATATACAGAAGGTAAAGCAGATTTACTGATGCCAGCGCCACTCCCCGAAGCCATAGTTTCCCAAATCCAAGAGTTGGCATTAAAGGCATTTATCGCGATCAATGCTTCTGGCTTATCGCGAGTCGATTTTTTCTACGTCGAAGCCACTGGAGAAATTTTTATTAACGAAATCAACACCTTACCAGGGTTTACAGCTACAAGCATGTATCCTCAACTTTGGTCACATACAGGTGTTTCCTTCCCGCAATTAGTTGATCAACTAGTCCAGTTTGCGATCGAACGACATTCCACTCCCAATTAAAATAGTAGAACTGAATTTTATACATTTCTTCTGAGAATAGTAATAAAAATTACAATTAAATTCCTCATTTAATGGGTTTATGTATTCTAAATGTCACAAAAAGACTACTTAAATCCCATATTTTCCTACGGATACTTCAGGGTGAACTCCTCCAGTACAATTAGCCTTCTAGAGGGGTATAAAGCTGCATATCATCATGGAAAACAGTCAGAGAGTCCAGCATGAGTCACCAAAAACTGCTACTCCAGCGTCTAATTCAACTACCGCAAAGAGGAAGCATAGTCCAGGGTTAGATTTTTGCCTACGCTTAATCGCACATTATCCTTGGCTTTTGGTCGTGGGTTTACTAGTCACCTTCGCAGGTAGCGCCTATTTAGCGATTCGTAGTTTGGGACATGTCGAAAATATAGAAGAACCAAAAGTATCGATAACCGAACAAGCCGAACGCGAAGCGGAAATGGTGGAACCAATTCCTAGTCCGCCATTAGAAAATACAAATCCATTGCCATTTTGGATGGTAATCGGTATTGCTATGAGTTGTGCAGGTGGTTGTCTCGTTATTTTTCGTTGGTTAAATCGTCCGCCGATTACAGTCAAAAATCAAAAACAAGTAAATCGTTATCAAGCACGTCTTTTAAAACGTCAGCAACAACCAGAATCAAATATATTTGTACAGCCTCGCGGGCTTTCAGAACCTCGTGTACTCAAAAATCCCCCGATTTTTGTGACACCTCCAATGAAGAGACAATTGTCTCCCAAGCCGCGAACAGCAAAATCGATGGTGACAATCTTACCACCTCAGCACAATCAATCTTTTAATTCTCGTGGAGAATCACTTGCTGACTCATTAGATATTCGCAAACAAATTTCTCCATCTCATTTTCTCCGAAAGTCTTGATCATCTTTTATGATGTAAAACTTTTGATGTCACAATTTTGAACTTAAACTTTGTCAACTGAAAACTTTTGTTTCTAGCGCTTTTTGATGGAGAAATAAGAAATTATACCGATTCAAAAAATGTTTGCAATACATCCAGAATCAGAGACGCGATATAGCCTCTTACCCTTCGGGAACGCTAAGAGCGAACAGAGGAACTGAGTCGCAAAGCGACACGCTACGCGAACGCGTCTCTGCAAAATGAAACTAAAGTAAGTTGAGTTGTGCGAGGGATACGCGATCGCAGATAATTGGCAGTGTCTACTTAAAATGTCGCGATTCCCGTTCACAGGATTAGAAATTTCTGTATCTAGAATTAAAGATTGCAGAATAAAAATACCTACTCAGTAATCACCGAATAGGTCTTCTTACAATAACTTCAAACAATATCTATAAAATCTTGATTATTTTGCTGTTGTAGTAAATGCCATTAGTTGTGGTAGATTTAAAAAGAATCACAAGAAGACTCTAACTTTAGATACCAGGCAATCATCTACCTTTTCTTTAAATTTTGGCTTTACCAGTATATTTTTATTCTTCTAAAATTCGCCACTTACGACTCTTACTAACAGCAAATTAAGATTTTGATTTGAACTCAGTCAATATATTGTTTGTGATTATACAATCAAGGTAAATCAAACACTACATATAGGAATGAATCTGGATATTTTTGAGTTAGTTTGCTAGCAGTTCTCTAAAACAATATCTTAACGAGAGTTAATCATTTGCTGCGATCGCTACAGAATCAAATCAGATATCATAAATAAAAAGTAAAGGATTTGATATTGTGATCATTAGTTGCCATTATGAATGATTTTTGCCCGCAACCCAAAAATCACTCACACAAGCAAATGGCTTTAGAAACTGTCACTATCAATTTCGTGCTAATTGCCAAATTTTGATAGTTTTATCACTACTAGCACTAGCAATCATACAGTTGTCAGGGCTAATTGCCACAGAATTAACAGCACCCAAATGCCCCGTGAGGGTTTGTAATAGTTCTCCCGATGGTAAATGCCAGATTTTAATAGTTTTATCACTGCTACCGCTAAGTAACACTTGTCCATCGTGACTGATTGCCACAGTCTTGACTTCGCCTATATGTCCAACAAAATTATGTAGTATTTTACCTGCACTTAAATCCCAGACTTTAATTGTGTTATCAGTGCTACCACTAATCAATATCTGTCCATTGGGATGCAGTGCTAAGGCTTTTACGCCCCCAGAATGTCCCATAAAAGTGCGTAAAGGTTCACCACTTTGGGGATTCCAAAGTTTAATTTTGTTATCACTTGTACCACTAACTAAAATGCTGCCATCAGGGGTAATCGCAGTGGCATTAACTGCTGAGGAATGCCAGAGTGTGCATACTCTGTCACCTTTAGTCAGGTTCCAAATTTTGATTTTGTTGCTACCGCTAGCGAGAATTTGCCCGTCGGGACTAATGCTAACTACATTCACAGGTTTATTGTGTCCAAGCAGTGTATGAACTAATTTACCTGTGTTTAATTCCCAAACTTTGACGTTGCTGCGGGGGGTGTCACTGATTCCCACTGCTAAAAAGTTACCGTCGGGACTAACAGCAACTGAGGATATTTCTCCCGTATGTCCGTTAATTGTTCTTAATATCTTACCTGTATGGATGTTCCATACTTTCACTGTTTTATCAGCTCCACCACTGATAATGCTTTTACCATCGGGACTAATGACGACGGATGTAACTTTTTCGGAATGTCCAGTCAGAGTATTAGTTAAGTATGCGTATTCTGAAGAACGTAGCATTTTTAACTCGGCAATATTATTTAATAACTCTTCTGTCAAAGTCAGATTTTGGAAATCATCAATGCTAGCAAAATAGGCTTTCAGCTTCTCAATGTATTCTTCATCTTCGATTCTCACTGCTGACTGCATTACTTGTAATGGATGATGAACCTGATTATTGCCTGAATCAGCAGGGAAGTGTACCAAATTTCGCATCTGTAACCAGGCATTCACCGAATAGTCTACTTGTTCCTGTGCCAAAGTCTGCACTGATATTTGAGTCTTGGCACTATCGCTTAAACTTGATAAACTCTGTGCTAATTGCAAAGCTAATTCGGGAATCCAATAATTGCGTTCACTTACCAAAGCTTGATAAACTTGTTTATATCCAGATGCGATCGCACTGATTGAGTCAAAATCAACACCGTCTTCAATAAATCTCGGCAATAAATCCGGTAGTAACGGTGAGACATCGTGGTGCACTAAGTGATATACATCTGCAATCCAGCTAGCAACTAGACAATGACAATTGACTAATACCTGACTTAGTTGCTCAAAATCTTGGCGATTAACCCGATATTTTAGTGATATTTGACTAGTATCAATACCTTTTTGCTGCCACTTTTCCTCCCTTTCCCACATTTCTAAGTTAAGTGCATTATCTCCACCAATTGCATTAATCTCTTCTAAATTTTCCCCTAATAAAATCAATTCATCACGCACTTTTTTCCATTGTAAAGCACGATTTTTAGCAGATTGGTAAATAATTTGTTTATAGGGTATCCGCGAAATAGTTTTGTAATAATAATTGTCCTGTCCTAGTCCCCAATAACCAATGCGAAAATTAATATATTCACCATCAGTCTCCGACTCTAAAATTAGGATTGGCTCCGATTTCAACATTCCAAATAGAGCCTTAATACTCGACTCACTGTGAAACCTCTTACTATACCAAGCCCCCGCTAAAAACTCAGTCGGACGAGTTTGATCATGTAGTGAGTAATAGCAATTGAGAAAATTTCTTAATCCCTCCGCTAACATCAATTCAATATCAGCAATATCCTCTTCACGACTATCGAATTTATCAAATAAAATTTTGGGTGGTGCCACAAAAATCTTCAGAGGAACCCTAGCTATATCTACTTGAGATTCTAGTATTTGTGACGGGTATAATCGTAGAGGCCAACTATCAAGAATCTGATTTACCTCTGGTAATTTTAGTGTGGCTTCTCGCTCTTGTTGAGCTATTTTTAATTGAGTTTGTCGATTGTAAACGGCTAATTGCTGCTGTAAGATTTTTTCGCGTTCTAACTCAAAAAACGAAGATTTTTCTAAATTACTACTTGTCAGTGAATTATCGACAACTTCAAGAAATTCTTTAATTTCTTTGGGAGGTTGATACTCAGCAAGTATCCCGCTTGCTTCATTTCGTCTTTGTACCAGATTTGCAACAACTGGTGCAAACTCTAGTACAAGCTGAATTAATACTCTTATTCCTTGCTCCATAAGGAGTGTCCTGTTGAATCTATCGCTTCAAAGTGCGATTATTTTTGTTTAATCTTCTTTGCTATAACCTTCACTTTTGCTGCTTTTTATCTGAGTTTGACCCAGACAAGCTAATTCTAATATTTTCGAGTAGCTTATTTTTAGCATACCTCGAAAGCTAGTGATAAAATTTTCAAAGCATCATCTCTACCTCTAGACGATTGGTGACAGGTTAAGATTGTGATGCATTTGTCAATCTATCTATAGGATGAAAAATTTACCAAAAACCGCGATAGAAAACACTGTTTTTTGGTTCGCGATCGCCTAATTTTTGGGTTCACCATTTATTTTTGTGTCGTTTCCTCAGTACAAAGCTGATTTTAATACATAGATTATCCCTAAAAAATCAACATAAATTCTAATTGACAAAAGTAATTTTATCTTTATATGTCACGAATGCCTCTAGACTACTAGCTGGGGCAAACTAGTTTCTCGCAACTACTCTTTATGCTCGTAGCTAGTAGTCTACCAAAGCAACTTTGCAGGAATAAAATTATGAGTCTAGCCAGACGTATGGCTAATACCAATTCTCCAAAAGAAAGTAACAGATGGAGAGACACGGATATCTATATTTATGTGTTGCCGGATTTTGGAGAAACGATATGAGCCACCTGGTGGACTAGCAAACCTCTAAGAAGTCCGCACCTTCTTGTCTCCGTCTCTCCGAGTCAATCTCAACCCATCCATTTTCGCTTGGCAAACCACTAGAAGCGGATTCCTAACTGCCCATTAAAACCGCGTACAGAATTGTAACCAGCACCTACAAAGACATTTTTGGTTGCTCCAACTTGAACACCACCAGAAACAGCCACGCCTTTGTCATTGGAATAGTATCCCAAACCTACATACGGAGAAAGATAAGGTAAAGATAAAAACTTGAGTACATCGATACCAGTAGCCCCATCAGGTCCAACACCAATCTCTGCACCCAGATTCAGTGCCCTAGCACCTGCTGAGTAAGTAATATCACCATCTTTGCTGCCAACGGATACCCAAGGTTGGGGGGCAAGTTGGGCGGAAGCTGGGAATGGGGCAAACAATGCTAATAAACTTGCTGATGCCAATAGTGTTTGAGTTAATTTGTTCACGTTCATCTCCTCTAAGTGTCATTTTTTTATTAGCATTACAGCTAAAAGCCAATCAATAAATCATTTAGTAATTTGTGACGCTTTTTACTCTCTTTCGGTGCCCAATGGTATTATTAAAGGTCATAATTCCTGGAAAATAAAAAATTAGCATCAATAAAATAACCAGGAAATACGAAAATTATCCAGAAGCGAAAACTTTAGGCGACATTATCGACAAAAATAGATACAGTAAGACCGTAGTAATTTTACGCAGAAAAATTAATGTTACAGCATCCCCACAAAAATAATTACAATATCGGCATTCTCAGCACTGTCACCTTACTGGCGATCGCAACTGCGGCTCATAGCTTACAACAACCCGTTTCCGCAGGTAAAATCACTCATATTGCTCAACAACCTGCTCCTTCGGATATTAATTCAGATATTAATGCACAAATAAAAACAATACCACGACTCGTAGGTAAGGCAACCGTTGTAATTACAGTAAATAAAGCACCTATTACCATTGAAGTTGACGGGACAAATGCCCCAATTAGTGCGGGTAATTTTGTTGATTTGGTACAAAAACAAGCTTATGATGGTCTAGTATTCCATCGTGTTGTCCGCGAGCCGCAGCCATTTGTCGTTCAAGGTGGCGATCCTCAGAGTAAAAACCCAAAAATCCCTGTTGAGCAATGGGGAACAGGTGGTTGGATTAATCCCGCAACTGGAAAAACTCGTTATGTACCTCTAGAAATTAAGCCCAGAGGAGCTAAACAGCCTACCTACGGAAAGGTTCTGGAAAGTCGTCAAATTCCAGTGTTGCGACATAAACGCGGTGCTGTGGCAATGGCTCGTGCTAACGAAGCAAATTCAGCATCATCACAATTTTATTTTGCTTTAGATGAACTAGATTTTTTGGATGGTAAATACGCCGTATTTGGTTATGTTACTAAGGGGATGGATGTAGTAGATAAAATTAAACAGGGCGATCGCATCCAATCTGCTAGGGTAGTTAAAGGTTTAAATAACCTGAAAAAACAAATTAAATAAATTTAAGCTTGAACGCGGATTAAATGCGATCGGGATCGATATTTAGTTCGCGTAACTTTGCTGCTAGGCGTTCAGCACGTTCTTGCGCTTGTTGAGCCTGTACCTGGGCTTGTTGAGCTTGTTTTTGCGCTTCTATTACACGTATTGATTCTTGTTGAATCCATTCTTGGGGGGTGGGGTAGCGTCTTCCTTCTTCGTCATACCAGTACAACCATTCGCGTGTGACTCCAGAATAGTTACCCCTTTGGCAGCCGATTCCCAAGCCAATTTCTGGCATCCAAATGGGGTTTCCTTCCTGCAACACATATTCCCCATCTATTAATTTATAGACTTCTAAGCGAGGCTTGTGACGGCGACGGGAGGAATAGACAACATAGTAAAGTATCCCTAAATCTGCATAATCATCTTTTTTATCGGTGTATTCTTTTCGATAATTTTGGGAAACGACTTCCAAAGCGAAAATCGGAACAACATTTTCATCCCATAATACGTAGCTGGGACGCAGTTCTTCATCGTAAAAACGTTCAACCCCCAAGCTTAGAAAGCCGTCTGGTACTATTGGTGGTTGGTCTGGGTGATAATAAATACCCATATCTACACCAAACAACCAATCCATTCTTTCTGCCCATAATATTAGCAGTATTGCTTTGAGTAACCCTGGCAATAATTCTTGAAGTTCGTTATCCACAGGTTGTTCGTCTGAATCGGGCAGTTCTTCGGCGGATGGTAGGTATTTTGGCAATTTAGACTTTAGCATGACGTGTTGCTCTAAATATTGGGGGATTAGTTAGAGAATTTAATAAAATATAAATTTAATAAATTTATTTTTCTGAGATTCATGCTTTTCATGCAATTGGTTTTATTTAACCAAATGAGAACATACTTTATTTTTGCATATCTGTTTGTTGTTCTTTCTGATTACTATAATTAACGACTTTACCTTGAGAATTTTGAGGTACAAGTTTTGCAGCTTCGCTATTTTTTTTCAGAACTCTTAGTAAACGATTGACTGCTTGTTTACGTTGCTGGGGTGCTTGAGTTTTTGATAATTGTGAAAATTCGGCAGTAGGAAAGATTTGATTGCTGGGTTGATTCTCTGTGGAAGTACCAACAGTTGATGTCGGCGTTGAAACATGATCAGCTTTCATCAAATCCAAGGTTTGAGCTACTTGTACTTGCTGTTCAATTTGTTGGGTTGAGGAAACTAAACCGCTTAAACCATTGACAAGCTGTCTTAAATTAGTACGAAATTTAGGATCACCTGTTAATTCATCTAAATCTGAGGTAATTTTTTGGGTATTTTCAAATGTCACCCTGGCGGAATCTAGAGTTTGTTGTAATACTACAGCGTTTTTGGGGTCGTTAAGGGTTTTAGTGGCATCCCGGAGGTTTGCTGATGCTTGTGCGGCATTAGCTGAAAGGGTTTCCAGATTTTTGATCAGTTCCCCTTGTGTTAAGCGGTTAAGAGATGGTGAAAGGCTGTTAACTGTTGCGCGTAGTTGGTTGCTGCTTTCGGAGATATTATTGAGGGTGGAAACTAGCGAAGAACGATTACTGGTGACAAGGCTATCGAGGTTATTTAACAACCTGCTAGCATCGCTACTGGTAGAACGTAATTGTGTGGCGGTGGCGTTGAATTGGTTGGCTGTTGTCCCAAATTGGTTGAGGGTGCGATCAGCAGTTACACTTAGTTTTGCGGTGGAAACACTAACTTGATTAGCAGTGCGTTGTAATGATGTTGTCAGACCGGAAACGTTATTAAATTGAGATTGAGAGCTTTTGCTGAGAACACTGAGATTTTTACTTAATTCGGCGACATTTGCTGCCGCGATCGCACCTTGTTCTAATACTTTATTCAGATTACTGTAAAATTTAGGGTCGCTGTAAACGACAGCCAGATCATTGGTTGAGCGCAAAACTTCATCAATACTAATACCAATCTTACCTTGAAGACGGGTTCCATTACAAACAATTTGTTGTTCATCGCAGTCTTTTTCTAGAGGCTTTCCAGCAATAGCACCTTCAGGAATCGATGATTTGGGAAAAATATCAATTAAACTTTCAGCAATTAAACCGCTTTGGTTAGCTTCCACAACCACATCACGAGGGATAATCAAGTTAGGTTGGTTAATTTCGATTTCGACTTCAACATTATTCGGTCCCGGCTTAATCGACGCAATTCTGCCCACCTTCACACCACGAAAGCGGACTGGCGCTCCTTTTTGCATCCCCCCAGCATTCGCAAACTCAACAAAAGCCTTATAGGAATTTTGGGAGGCTGTAAAGCGGTTTAACCATAGGAAAATTAACCCAAACACACCTAACCCAACTAGGAATAATAACCCGACTGAACCCTCTCGTACTGTCCGCAGCGATCGCATGTTTAACTCCTAACTTCTAACCGTTCTTATCCCGCTACTTGAATTGGTCCTCTGACACTACCACTCATAAATTGTCTAATCAAAGGATGATCTGTAGTATCAACTTCATTCACATTTCCTTGCCATTGCACTTTACCCTGGTACAGAAACACAAGTCTATCAGCTGTACGGCGAATCGTACTATCCTGGTGGGTGACAATCGCATAGGTGCTACAACCTCCGGAAATCGTACCTAATTCGCGAATCAAATCTTCGATCACAGTTGACGCAATCGGATCAAGTCCAGCTGTCGGTTCATCGTATAATAAAACTTCTGCCGAATCTTGAGGGCGATCGGGATTGGAAATAATTGCCCGTGCAAAACTCACCCGTTTCCGCATCCCTCCTGATAATTCCGACGGATATCTATCTCCAATTCCCCCCAAACCAACCATTTCTAACCTCTGATTCACCAAATCGCGAATCCTTTGTTTGGACAACTTGGAATGCTGATACAGCAAAAATCCGACATTTTCCTCCACCGTCAACGAATCAAACAAAGCTGCTTGCTGAAATACCATCCCAATTCCCACTGGGTCATCACCATCTTCGATTAAACCCTGTCGTCGCCTTCCTTGTATATAAACTTCCCCAGAATCGGGTGCTGTTAACCCCGCAATCACTCGTAAAACCGTTGATTTCCCAGTTCCCGAAGGACCAATTATTCCTAATGCATCCCCTCTATAAATACTTAAATCGATATTATCTAAAACTTTATTATTACCAAACGTCTTAGAAACACCTTTTAATTCGATAATTGGCTCTGTCATTTTAATTGCGAGTATTGAATTAGTCGTTAATAGGTAAAGGATAGTGGTTAATGGGCGGTGGAGAATAAGCAATCATTTAATTATTCATGGGTAGAGCCTCACAAATAACTAGCAGCCATTAACTATGCTTGATATTATCGTTATTGATCGCTGTATTATATAGATAAACTGCGGCTAAATTAGTTACACATTAGTTACACACAATCATAGACGTTTAATCGTCTCAGAAAGTTTAATCCCCCTACTTCTAGATTTTTCCCCACACCCCATTCCTCACAAATCTTAAAATAAGCCAACTAAATCGGCTTTTAGAAAATGCTACTGTCAGGATGAATTAAGTCAGACTCGCGATCGCGTCTGCAACAAAAAACTATTCTAGCTGCACCTCAACGCTAGCAAACACAAATACCCTGACTTGAGGCAGGGATTAAAAGGAGGATTTAACTTGGCTAAGTTGAAAGTAGGCATTAATGGATTTGGTCGCATTGGACGTTTGGTGTTCCGTGCAGGTATGAACAATCCCAATATCGAGTTCGTAGGTATCAATGACCTCGTACCCCCCGATAACCTCGCCTATTTGTTAAAATACGACTCTACCCACGGCTCCTACAAAGGTACTGTCGAAGCCAAAGCTGATGGGATTGAAGTTGATGGTCGCTTTATTCCTTGCATGTCGGTTCGTAACCCGGCTGAGTTACCTTGGGGTAAGCTTGGTGCTGATTATGTAGTGGAATCTACTGGTTTGTTTACCGATTTTGCCGGAGCCTCAAATCACCTCAAAGCAGGCGCAAAAAGGGTAGTTATCTCGGCACCTACTAAAGACCCGGAACATGTGCAAACTTTTGTAGTTGGTGTAAATCATCACTTATTCGACCCAGCTAAACATACGATTGTCTCGAATGCTAGCTGTACTACGAATTGTCTGGCTCCGATCGCCAAGGTAATTCAAGATAACTTTGGCTTGGCTGAAGGTTTAATGACCACAGTCCACGCTATGACCGCAACTCAACCCACTGTCGATGGTCCTAGTAAAAAGGACTGGCGCGGTGGTCGTGGAGCGGCACAAAATATTATCCCTTCTTCCACAGGTGCAGCTAAAGCTGTTGCACTGGTGTTGCCGGAATTAAAAGGGAAATTAACGGGAATGGCTTTCCGTGTTCCGACTCCGGATGTCTCTGTAGTGGATTTAACTTTTAAAACTAGTAAATCCACTAGTTACAAAGATATTTGTGCGGCAATGAAAGCGGCTGCGGAAGGCGATCTCAAAGGGATTTTGGGATATACAGGGGATGAAGTGGTTTCCACTGATTTCCAGGGCGATGTTCGTTCTAGTATCTTTGATGCGGGCGCAGGCATTGAGTTAAATCCCAACTTTTTTAAAGCTGTATCTTGGTATGACAATGAGTGGGGTTACTCTAATCGGGTAATTGACTTGATGTTATCGATGGCAGCAAAAGAAGGAATTTGACCAAGTATGCTGGTTATACCAATTCACAATTCACAATTCGCAATTCGCAATACTCGCTGTTGCGTAGGCGCAAGCCTTCTCGAAGAGTGTACGCCGTTAGGCGTTGTCGAAGACTAGCAAGCTACGCAATTAAGAAATCCTGATTTTACAAGGGTTTCAGAATTTGGATATGTTTCACGATTTTAGTGAAATGGTATTACTGTGTAAAGGTTAATTCTGACGATGTTTAATTTTGTAGGGCGGGTGATGCCGCTCTACATTCTCGAAGATGATTAAGAAACTTTAAAATTAAACTTTAAAATTCCTTAGACAAACCACATCAAAATATCTAAAATCGATAAGCCAAAAACGGAATTAACATCTCTGCTCGACTCAAACCACCATGAATGCCAACGGGATGTTTTTTTGTGGCATCATCAAAACAAACATAGCCATCTTTGGGAAGAATTATTGCATCGCCAATACGCTCGTCATTGATATCGCTCAAATTTTCCCCAGTTAATCCCAACAAACCCAGAGCGATCGCTTGTTCTTTCCACAAAAATAGCATTTTGTCTGCTAAATTTTCTCCTATGTAATCAGCAACTTTTACCTCTTTTCCCTTACGAATATGCAAATATTGATAGCGAGAACCCCCAGTTTGTATGAGCAGGTTTTCCGTTAAAGTGGGGTGTTTCTCCAGCCAAATTATGTTTTCTGGGTAAACTGGTATTTGTCCGTGGTCTGCGACTAATAACAATACAGTATCACTACGTCCTGCTAATGGTGCGAATAATTCCCGATGTAGGGAAAAATCAATTGCTGCTACTTCTGCCCGGTAATTAGGGCTTAACGGTTGATAGCGGTGGGCTAAAGTATCAATATTGGGAATATAAAGGTACGTGAAACTGGGATTATGGGATACTAAAGATTCACATCGCGATCGCAATTGACTCAAAGCATCTGCTGGTGTCAAATATCCCACAAAATTGTCTTTACCAGCACTACTTTCAGCACTTGTAAACCGGCTAATACTAGAATTTTTAAACTGGTAGTAATTAATAATTTCCACATTTACCCCAGCTTTTTCCATACGCAGATATATATTCGGCACTGGTATTAAATTATCGGGATTGAGTTGGGTATCCAAGTAGGGTGTGGAAGTTGGAGAAACACTAGGGCGAAAGCCAATTAAATTTACTGCACCACCAATTTCTTGAAAATAAACGTGAGTTCCAATTAATCCGTGTTGAGCAGGTGCATAAGCAGTGGCAGCCGAGGTTAAAGCGGTGACTGTCGTCGTGGGAAATACGGAAGTTGCAGGCATAAAAAAAGCTTGCTCTTTCCTGCAAGCTTCAGCTAATCTCGGTGTATCTCCTGCATTCATCAATGTGATTAACTGGTCGTAGCCTAAAGCATCCAAGATTAACAACACCACATGTTTAATCGGTGCTTGCGATCGCCAACTGTTCCAAGCATCTGTAACCGATTTAACACCTAGTAATTCCGGTCTGAAGGTCGGTACAGGATTCTGCTTGCTTAGCACTGGTGCTTCTGGACACAAAAAGTCTACCGCCAAAGCTGCAATATTTGCCAAACCCAAGCCGTCGTAACTGGGTTTATACATTTCCACGCCGAAAGTCTGCGGTAATTTTTGTCTTTCTACCAGGGCTTGTTCAGCAATTAAATGTATGTCACTCATATATATCACTTAATATTTGTTTCTCTAATTCCATCATGTATTAGAGTTTGTGGCTTAGAGCTTGTTGGATTCATTTTACTCAATGGTGACTAATAGCAATTCTCCAAAAGCAAGTAACAGCTGGTGACGCGGTGACGCGGAGATGGGGAGATGGGGAGATGGGTGGAATTAAAGTAAATTAGATGCTGGGTTGAGTGTAGCGATGTACTGCGATGCCCTGAGCTTGACGAAGTGTCGAAATGCTGAAAACAAATAATTCTGCCTTCCTACTTATCAGTCGATTGCAATCAACCCCAAGAGATTTAGATGATTACTGAATTTTGGTATCTGAATGTTGGTATAAATATTTTTTGTGAGCCATGATAAAGGAACAAAAAGAAAAAGCGAAGGAAAAACTTTATTGCGATTATGGCGACTCAAAATCAAATTCACTTGCCCATTCCCCCGCATTTTAACCCGGATATAGTTGGTCAAGTTTGGCGTGTACCTTACCAACAACGTGCGACTGAGGCACGAGCATGGGCAAAAAATTATCATCTTCAAGCCGCATCCGCAGACAAAAGGCGTATTTGTTTACTCTTAATTGATGTACAAAATACCTTTTGCATTCCTGATTTTGAATTATTTGTCGGCGGCAAGTCTGGAAAAGGTGCGATCGCAGATAATATAAGGTTGTGTGAGTTTATCTACAGGAATTTAGGCACAATTACAACAATTGTACCAACGATGGATACCCATACGGCAATGCAAATATTCCATCCGATTTTCTGGATTAATCAAAATGGAGAACACCCAATACCCGCAGCCACAAATATTACACCAAATGATATTGAACAAGGGATTTGGCAAGTTAATCCTGCGATCGCATTTAGTTTAAATTATAGTTATGAGTTTTTAGAAAAACATGCCTACCATTATGTGCAAAAACTCACACAAAATGGCAAATATCCCCTGACTGTCTGGTCTTATCATTCAATGTTAGGTGGTATTGGACATGCTTTAGTTTCGGCTGTGGAGGAGGCTATATTTTTCCATTGCATCGCCCGCAATAGCCAAACACAATTTGAAATGAAAGGTGATAATCCCTTAACAGAGAATTATTCTGTATTACGTCCAGAGGTGATGGAGGGATTTAATAATCAGTTAATTGCTCAAAAAAATTCACGATTGATTCAACAACTTTTAGAATATGATGCAGTAGTAATTGCTGGACAAGCCAAAAGTCATTGTGTTGCCTGGACTGTGGATGATTTGTTAACAGATATTCAACAAGTGGATGCTAGTTTGGCGAAAAAAGTTTATTTATTAGAAGATTGTACTTCGCCTGTAGTTGTACCTGGGGTTGTAGATTATAGTGATGCGGCAGATGCGGCTTACAACAGGTTTGCGGAAGCGGGAATGAATGTCTTGAATTCCATTGATTTTGGAGTTTAGGTTTTCTGACAATTAAAATTTCTTCGCGTCTCCAAGTCTCCGCGTCTCCAAGTCTCCAAGTCTCTCTGTCAACTAAGAAGATTTCACAAAATAGTTGATACCCATCTTCCCCCTGATTTCTCAAGTGGAATTTGCTTCCACGCAATAAGAAACCCAGTAGAGATGCATTTTAACTACTGAGTGTCTTGGTAACATAACTATTAATTTGTAACAAATACATTTTCTAACGACGGAACAATACCCCCGACTTTCAGGTTCCAATCTGTAAATATTTCTGTAAACCTTATGCCAAACGTGCTTTTGCCAAATCGCGAATTAAAAGCAAGCGCGAGTAAAGATATGAACTTGCCATATTCGTTTCTTCTGTATCCAACATCCCCTTAAACTCAAGCTGTCTGAGCAATTGATGTACGAGTTCTGCGTCGCTAAAACTAAGAAGGATATTTGTCTGAGTCTCTTCAACTATTGACCAAAGTTGACGCATTAATGAAGAACTCAGAGAAGATGCACGTGTTACGCTTGAGTCGCGACTTTTAGGAAATGTTGGTTTTGTTTTGGTTTCTAGCATGGTACCGCTTCTGCAAATCTTAAGAGAATCTTAAGTTATTAAAGCCCCCTCTGGCGAAAAGTTTACATATCTTGACTAATTAGATAAGTATCTATACTTAGTTGCGAATAGCTGAGAGCGGCGAAAACAGCTTGACAAGCCAGAATTTGGTCAAAATTCATCAAGCGATCGCAAAACTATTGACCATTAACATTTGGCGTGGCGTTTTACGCTAAAATTAAATACCTCAGCTTTCAAGCTGGATTTTTTTTGCCTCTACTATGGTTCAGTATACACTCGCTCAAAGTCCAGAAATTATCCTTACTGTTCCTGGTAAAGATTCCGCCAAAGCCCGTGAGAAAGCAATGGATCAGTTGATGGAACTCATGGATTCAGGCAAGTTACCAACGGAACTCGAAGAAGGATTTGGTTCTCAACAGTTAATTGAAGTGAAAGAAACAAATATTGAGAGTGCTAGCGACGAAGATGGTATTACTCAAGCTGTCCAAATTCTGAGTAATCTTGCCACTCTGAAGTTAAAGGTTCAAGAATCGCGTGCTGAAGCTTTAGCAATCCGCAAAGCAGTTGATATCCTGTTTACCGACCAATCTGTAAGTGAGGAAGAAATTTCCCGCCTCAAGGAAGGTTTTAAGGTTCTCAAAAATTTCGCTCAAGCTAATCTCCGCTATCAAGAAGCACGTTCTAAAGCAGAGCAGGCTCGTCAAGTCCTGGATAAAGCCCTCAATTCTGCTGAGAAATAATTGGGGATTGGGAATTCAGTGTTTACTGTCTGAGTTTCGTATCTGTCAAAATTCCCAACTCAAAATCCCTAAAATAAAACCAAAAAAGGTAGCCTCTAAAGACTACCTTTTAATTACTGAGGCGCTAGGATTCGAACCTAGGGATGTCGGGACCAAAACCCGATGCCTTACCACTTGGCGACGCCTCATCGCACTGACATTAATTAATATAACAGCGAGTCCCTGGTTTTTGTCAAGTATTTTTTATCTCGATTTCCGAAAGCCTCAAATTTGGCATTGGGGTTGAATTGTTCCGTACTTCTGAGATAAAAACTACTTAGCAACTAATCGGGGAAGGTACAGTGCAAACATTTTTAGTCACAGGTGGAATTGGTTTTATCGGTTCCAATTTCATTCTCAAAGCCAGAAAGGAAAATTGGGCTAATATTATCAATCTTGATAAATTGACCTATGCCAGCAACCCCCAGACGCTAGCAGAATTAGAAAATGATCCGGGATATACGTTTGTTCGTGGAGATATTGCAGATACAGCATTAGTCAGCCAGCTTTTAGAGCAGTACCAACCCGATGCAGTGATTAACTTTGCGGCGGAAAGTCATGTCGATCGCTCGATTCTCAGCCCGCTTGATTTTGTGCAAACAAATGTAGTGGGTACGTTTCAACTTTTGGAAACTAGCAAAACCCACTGGGAAAAATTATCTCCCGCAAAGCGCGATCACTTTCGCTTTCTACATGTATCAACAGATGAAGTCTACGGTTCCCTCAGCCCCTCCGAACCTGCATTCCGGGAAGATACACCCTACGCACCCAATAGCCCCTATGCTGCCTCAAAAGCTGGCTCTGACCATTTAGTTCGCGCTTATTACCATACCTACGGTTTTCCCGTCCTCACGACTAATTGCTCAAATAATTATGGCCCGCGTCAGTTTCCCGAAAAGTTGATTCCCCTAATGATTCTCAATGCCTTAAATGGTAAGCCTTTACCAATTTACGGGGATGGGCAAAACGTTCGCGATTGGTTGTATGTTGAAGATCACTGCGATGCGATTTATTTGGTTTTACAACAAAGCCAGCTAGGTGAAACTTACAATATTGGTGGCAATAACGAACAGAATAATTTAACTGTAGTTGGCAAAATTTGTGAAATTCTCGACCAGTTAGCACCTCAAGCTGGTTTGTCTCGTTCCTCGCTACTGACTTTTGTGAAAGATCGTCCGGGTCACGATCGCCGCTATGCCATCGATTGTAGTAAGATTAAACGCGATTTGGGCTGGGAACCAAAAGAAAACTTTGAAAGTGGTTTACTCAAAACAATTCAATGGTATTTGGATAACCCTGTTTGGGTTGAGCAAGTATTATCGGGCAGTTATCGTCACTGGATTGAAAAAAATTATAGCGATCGGGAAATAGTCAGGAGTTAGAAGGAGTCAGAATTGGCAAGTTCTGATGGATAATTCGACTCTCCACTTCTTTTTCCAAAATCCACAATCTAAAATCTCATGAGGAGTGAACAATGAAGGGCATTATTTTAGCTGGAGGTTCCGGTACCAGACTGTACCCACTTACCCAAGTTGTCAGCAAACAGTTAATGCCTGTTTACGATAAACCAATGATTTATTATCCCCTGTCAACCCTGATGTTAGCAGGGATTCGCGAAATCCTGATCATCTCTACACCTGACCATTTACCGCTATTTCAGCAACTTTTGGGTGATGGTAGTCAGTGGGGTTTAGAGTTTAGCTATGTTGAACAACCCCAACCGGATGGTTTAGCGCAGGCTTTTATTTTAGGTAAAGAATTTATTGCTAATGAGCCTGTATGTTTGATTTTAGGAGATAACCTTTTCTACGGACATGGTTTAGTTGATGTGTTGAATCATGCATCAAAGCTAGAAGATGGCGCGTTAATCTTTGGCTATCGAGTGGCGGAACCAGAACACTATGGAGTGGTTGAGTTCGATGAAACTGGAACAGTGATTAGTTTAGAAGAAAAGCCCGCAATTCCTAAATCTAACTATGCAGTGCCAGGAATTTATTTTTATGACTCCCAAGTTGTCGAAATTGCCTTACAATTGCAACCTTCAGCCCGTAATGAACTGGAAATCACTGACTTAAGTCGAGTTTACTTGCAGCGAGGACAACTGAAAGTTGAACTTTTAGGTCGAGGTTACGCTTGGTTGGATACGGGAACCCATGAATCTTTGCACCAAGCAGCGAGCTTTATTCAGACATTAGAACAGCGACAAGGTTTTAAAATCGCTTGTGTGGAAGAAATCGCCTATCGTCAAGGATATATCAATGCCGAACAGCTACATCGATTGGCAAAACCATTAATTAAAAGCAGTTACGGACGTTATCTAATGGATATTATTCACGATAGTCAAATCTAAAAATCACTAAAGGAAATTGGCTCTTCGGCAAGTTTTATGGAGCTTGAGGTTTTTTTGCAGTAAAACCCTTACAAAACAATGATTACAAGCAACTATGATACTTTTTGAGGCTAAATTCCTATGTAATAAGGCTTTCAAGGATTTTTAGCTAAGTTTTCCATAAAAAGAACTGAAGAGCCAGGAAATTTATCAACTTGGAGAGTCAGGATTGAGAGTTATCAACACCGAAAGAGGCTGTGGTTTGAGTGCTTGTAAATCCCGTTTACCCAATCTGCGATCACGTAGAACTAATAGCACATCCTCCAAAAGGCGATCGGTTGTGTAAAGTGTCTTGAAGTGTTGCCAAAGCAAAATCAGATTTACGCAGATATTACCAATCATATCTCTCTATTCACTTTATAAATAAGGTCTAGGTAATTAGGCAAACTTATATCTTATTGAAACAATCAACCAAATACCTAAATCAACGGATACTATTATTTGAGATTTAGTGGTGATGGGTTAGTAATGTTGGTATCAAGTAAGTATATTATTATTCCAGTAAGTTTAAGTATGGCTTTGTTGCTAGCTAGTTGTAGCGAAAGCAAAGTCTCTCAATGCGAACGATTGATTAAAGAAGTCAAAGCAGGCACGGCACTTTTGGAAAACAGTAAAGGTGCACAGGTGTCAACTAGCCTAAAATTAGCGAAAGATTTAGAGGAAGTTACGAAAACAGTTCGTGATTTGAATCTAGGAGATGAAAAACTCAAGGAGTATCAAAGCCGTATTGTCAAGGTTTTTGGTACGCTCAGTCAAAATATTGATAAAGCTGGTAAAGCGCTTGGTTCTGCAAAAACAGCCCAGGCTTCGACTGATGGACGCGAACGCATCAAAAAAGCACGGGAAAACATAGACTCAGCCCTGGAAACCGCAGCAGGTGCAGCTAAGGAATTTGATAATTCTGTTAGCGGGTTAAATGATTATTGCAGTCAGCCATAATCCGATACTGCAATCCCCATGTCTTTGTTTCCTATCATCTCCTACATTCTTTTGGACTTACGCCAATAAATCCGGCTCATGCTACAGGCGTAAGTCCTGATTAAAGGTTGAGTTATAAACCCATCATGTAATCACAGTGGGTTTATCCATCCCTGTATTTTCGCGAATTTGGGCAATTTCATCGGCAATGCGAATCAAATCCCCCAATGCTACCTGTGTGTCTACATTTTGCTTCGCTACATCGGCTTCAAAACTTTCTAAATAAAGCCGCAATGTTGCACCTTGAGTACCTGTACCCGACAGTCGGAAAACTATCCGTGAACCATCAGTAAAACCAATGCGAATGCCTTGATTTGTACTCACACTACCATCTACGGGGTCTGTGTAGCTAAAGTTATCACTATATGCAACTTCGTAACTGCCAAATTTCTTTCCTTTGAGGCTGGGCATTGCTTCTTGGACATGCTTTACAAGTGTATTTGCCCGTTCCGAATCAACCTCTTCGTAGTCGTGGCGCGAGTAATAATTACGACCATAGATTTGCCAATGTTCTTTGACAATTTCTTCTACAGATTGTTGGCGTGCTGCCAAGACATTTAACCAAAATAATACAGCCCAAAGTCCATCTTTTTCGCGGATGTGATTGGAACCTGTACCAAAACTTTCTTCACCACAGAGAGTTGCTTTGTCTGCATCCAACAAATTACCAAAGAATTTCCAGCCGGTGGGTGTTTCGTAGCAATCAATTCCCAATTTTGCTGCCACTCGATCTGCGGCTTGGCTAGTGGGCATCGATCGCGCAATTCCACTAAGTCCTTGAGCATAACCAGGAACAAGTTTTGCATTCGCCGCCAATATTGCTAAACTATCGCTGGGAGTCACAAAAAACTTGCGACCTAAAATCATATTGCGATCGCCATCTCCATCAGAGGCAGCACCGAAATCTGGCGCATATTCCCCAAACAGAATTTCGACCAAATCATGGGCATAGACTAAATTGGGGTCGGGATGTCCGCCACCAAAGTCTTCTAAAGGTAAGCCATTTTGTACGCAGCCGACACCAGCACCGAGACGCTGCTCAAAAATGCCCTTCGCATAGGGACCTGTGACAGCGTGCATGGAGTCAATACACATTTTGAACTTACCACCTGTTAGTAATTGGTGGATGCGATCGAAGTCAAATAGAGACTCCATTAAGTCTTGGTAATCCTGTACCGAATCGATTACCTCGACTACCATATTGCCGATTTTGCTCTCGCCTAATGCATCGAGATTGACATCGTTTGCTTCTAAAATTTTGTAACTATCAATGACTTTACTACGAGCGTAGATAGCTTCTGTCACCTTTTCTGGTGCAGGCCCACCATTACTAATATTGTACTTAATCCCAAAATCCCCATTTGGTCCACCGGGGTTATGGCTGGCAGAAAGAATAATACCACCCAATGTTTTGTATTTGCGGATGACGCAGGAAGCGGCAGGAGTGGACAAAATACCACGATGTCCGACTTTAACCCGGACAAAGCCGTTAGCAGCAGCCATCTTCAGGATAATTTGAATTGCCTGACGGTTGTAGTAACGACCATCACCACCGACAACTAAGGTTTGTCCCTGGCAATTTTCCAGCGAGTCAAAGATGGATTGGACAAAGTTTTCTAGATAATGGGGCTTTTGAAAAGCTGTGACTGATTTACGTAAACCAGAAGTACCTGGTTTTTGGTCACTAAAAGGAGTTGTCGCAACGGTACGGATGTTCATAGGGTAATCAAAAGGTAGTAAAAAAGCGATCGCGTTTCGTTTTATGTTTTAGCCTGTTGGCGGATAATTCTGAAACCAAGGTGTAAAATACCCACTCTTAAACAGATACCCTATATTGGTCGATGCTTAATATTTAATTTATTGATTAATAAAATTAATGAATCAACGCAATATTCCCGACTTTCCGCAAGCTGGGAATATGAGCTAATTTTAAGATACTTACTTTTTATGCCTAAGTTGAGTGTGGATTATTTATCCAAGAATTAATGAATATCAAGTCCGGCTAATTAGTGATCATTAATTTTTCTCCCCGTCCCTTATCTCCCCGTCTCCGCGTCGATTTTACCGCAATACGGTTCAGTTAAATCAGTCAATCGATTTGTTTAGAACCAAGATTTGGGGGATTCTCCCCCAAACCCCCAATTGGGGGACGGTTGCGTCTAGGCTGTTGACTCTGTACCTTTTTTGGAATTTCGTTCATGCAAAAAACGTGGATAGTCACGGTGGATGAAACCTTGTTTTTGGTGGGGTTTTAACGAGAAATTAAACGACACGAACAAAAGTACCAAAAATCGCCCAATTTTCAACAAAGTCAACAGCCTAGGTTGCGTCCCCCAAGCCCCCTCCAAAAAAGTTGATCTGTTTTATTCGCAGTAATTGATTTGATTATTAACTGAACTGTATTGGATTTTACCGTCGTTATTTAGGCGAACAGAATATAACTTACTGTCCCCGACGACCTATTTTAATTTTGTAGCGATAAATTCAAGTTCAATTCAGTATTAATAAACCTTTATCCCCATCCAATGTGGCTTTGATTCCCACAGGTAAAGCGGCGTTACAACCATCATGCCCAAAAGCCAAGTCTGAAACTATGGGAATATTTAAATTACCCAAGCCTTCCCGCAAGACTTCTGCAATTGTAAAACTAGGGATATTTGCAGGTGCTTCACATTGACTAAATCTACCTACTGCAATACCCCGCACCTTTGCTAAACACCCACTCATTCGCCATTGTGTCAGCATTCTGTCAATCCGATAGGGTGCTTCGCCTACATCTTCAATCGCCAAAATCACGTTTGCAAATTCCGGTTGATAGGGTGTACCGAGAAGATGGGTTGCCACCGTCAAATTCGCAGGTAATAAAGTACCACTCACAGTACCACCTCCCCAACCTTTACCCTGAAGTTCAGGCAGAGAACGTCCTTCAACCCAATCAAAAAGCCTTTGGATTGACCATTCCGGCTCTGCTGCTAAGGTAGTTAAAACTGGCGCATGAACTCCGGAAATTCCGACTTTGTAAAGACTCCACAGCAAAGCAGTGATATCAGAAAATCCAATCAACCATTTGGGTTGTAAGGAAGATGGGGAAAAATTATTGGGTATTTTATTTCCCCTCGTCCCCGCGTCCCCGCACCCTTCCTGTCTCTCCTCTTCCCAATCCCAACTCCAATTTTCGAGAATCCGAGTACTACCAAAGCCGCCACGGGCGCATAAAATACCTTTGCATTCTGCATCTTGCCATGCAAACTTTAAGCGATCGCGTCTATCTTGGTCTTTTCCCGCTAAATATCCCCATCTGTCATCTATCTCTGGGATGACTTCAACTCGATAACCTCGATCGCGCCAAATTTTGATTCCCTGTTGAAAGGGTTCTAATTCCCGTAAAGTGCCACTGGGGGCAATGACTCGCAATAAATCCCCTGGTTGCAGTGGCGGGGGAACAATAACTTGGGATTGGGAAATTTGGGTTTGCGATCGCATGAAATTAATTGCCGAGCTAAAGTTAAAAAGTTACAAGTGAAAAATAATAAGCATTCTAACGCTTCCTTTTCCCCTTTCTCCTCTACCCATAGCACTCCTCTACCCATAGCAAAACTGTGAAACCATTAATTAATATCCCGAATCACGAATAAATTTAGACTCTTCAATTTTGATTTGGGTTTGCTGTCTCTTGATTTGCGATGAAGATTGTCTGACGGCTGGCTGTTGCGCGAACATTGCCCTTAATACATATGCCGGATCGACATAATTGCCATTATATTTTAAACCCCAATGTAAGTGTGGCCCCGTAGTTCGTCCGCTCATCCCCACGCGCCCAATCCTGACTCCGGCGGGGATTTTTTGACCCTCAACAAGTTGAATTGCCCCCCCACGATCAATTAGATAACGTATACCATTGGCTGTTGCCATATTTCCTTCCATGTGACAGTAGGTATGCTGCCATTTTCCCGACTGAATTGTGACTTGTGTACCGCACGCACCGCCATCAGCGACTTTGGTGACAACTCCTTCCCACCAATTCCGAATATAACTACCTCTTGGGGCTGCAATATCCAAACCACTATGGAATTCCCAACCGTTTCCACCTGTTGCTGAAGGACGGTAGCCAAAGCCAGATGTGTATGCCTGAAAATTTTCGACAGGAAATGAAGCTGATTGCCAAGCAATACTTGTGGCGACTTGCTGGGTTTTCGCCTGTCGTCCTTTCGCCATTGCTGGTTGAAAGACAAAACCAATCAGTATTGTCAGACTTAAACCGAATATAAATAAGTTGGCTACATTTTTCGCTAATTTTTGTCGCCGCTTACTCATCCTTAATAATTCCTTAAAACAATTAGGTGCTGTCTGACTTTTATCTGTATTAATACTATCTTCACTATGAAGAATGTATTAATTACATCTTCGATATTAATGTTATGAGTATCTATAATCAAGCTTATTAGTATTTATACAGCAAATACTATGTATTTAATACATCAACTAGGCTTGAAAATTAGTCACCATTCTGATGAGACGAAAACAAAAGCATAATGTTTCAAAATTGTTAAAATTGATGTGCATTTCGCTTTACACTTGATTAAGCTTTTTGAATAAAGCTTTTTGACTTGAGTATTTTAAAATCCTTTGATGAAAATAAAGCCATGCTGACGGAGATATTCCCTTTTAGCTTCGAGATAGATAAGATTGCGATCGCAGGTGCAACGTTATGGTCTTTGGCACTATATCTTGGTCTTTCCAGTCTCAGCGAAAAGATTATAGAGTTATTGAACCGTTGGTTTAATTTCGCCGAAGGGTTTCTCTACGTCAGCAAAGAGGAATTTGAAAAAACCCGCAAAGCTAGAGAGTCACAAAATGCTTTTTACGCTTCAGTTTTTAGTATTGTGCCGTTTTTGGCTGTGGGCGCATTGGTAAACTGGCTACTCGATTTAGGTTTAGGGGGTAGCTGGGGAATTAGTACGGGAATTCTTGCCTGTATGGGTTGTGGAGTATATGAATTAGGAAGAAGAACTGCACAATCTGAGGAAGAATAAATGATATTAGGTTTGCCTAAATAATTACGATTACAGCGACGCGAACATGGGGAGACAGAAGTTGATATTACGCCATTTTCATCACCTCTTCTTTGACAATATTTGCCAATTTAGTGGCTGCCCCAGTTTCCCCGCGCACTTGGCGTAAGTTATCCCGTACTTGTGCTAATTTGGCGGGATTGTCTAAATAATCTAAAACTAAATCTGCAACTTCCTGCGGTTTGAGTTTTCCCACTAATTCCGGTACTATCTCTGCCTGTGCCCAAATATTAGGCCATGCTAATAAACCTTTTTTGCGTAAAAACCACCAATTAATTAATTTCGCAAAGCTAGAACCAACACCTGGTAAATTTGCCAAAATACCGAGATAACCGTCCCACGATCGCATGGCATCAAGTTGCTGTGTTGGTAATAAAACAACCATCGGCACCCCAAGGGAACCCAGTTCAGCAGTATTTGCACCGACGGTCGTTAAGCAGATACTGCATTGTGATAGTAAATCATGGGCAGGATGTTTTTGGTATAGTTCTACACGTAACCCCTTGACTGTTTGCAGAATTTGAGTGTCATTTTCTTGAACTAACGAACCACCTTGAAAATCAAAATAATTAGCAACAGGATTGGTTGCGGGGTTCGCAAAACTTTCCAAAGTCGGTAAATCTAAAGTAGGTGCAACAGGAATAACAAAGCGCGTTTGCGGATATTTTACAGAAATGTATTCAGCGATCGCAATTGTCAAGGGTACGCCCTGCGCCAATTTAGCAGCTTTGGAACCCGGTAAAATGCCAATAATTTCCCTTTCTCCTTTCCCCTCAATGCTTTCCCCCAAATTTGCTTCTGCCATTAAATCACCCACAACTACAAATTTATCTTGATACTGGGGTGATACTTTCGCGGCAACTTCGGCTTTCATAATCCCAAAGCGATCGATTAAATTATGCCAGCGTGCATCCCATTCCGCATAAACTACGGTTTTATATCCCAGTCTTTTACCAATGACTACTGGGAAAAATTGATCGCCACCTAAGAATATAATTACGCCATTTTTTCTCCAATCCCAATTTTCAACAGTCTTTCCCCACAGTAAAAATGACCAGAAATATTCGGCACTTTGGACTCGATTTACTTCTGGATAAGAAATAGCGATATTGGCTTCTTTACCACTAGCATTCGGACAAGGTGACAGCACAACCGATATGCGAATTTTTTCGCTGTCATTACCTAAAATTTCCCGTAAAGCTTTGACAACAGGGCGCACCCAAGTTGTAACTTCACCGGGACCATTTGAGAGAATAAGAATATCTATTGGAGTCATCTGCTTTTGGATTCTGGTTTGGGTGTTAGGTATTTAATCATGACAAGCCTTTTTCCTTTGATATTATGACTGTTGGTAGCATCTTTTGGTTCAGCAAAACTTACAATGACAAACTCTCGAAACACAAAAATGAGTAAAAATCTGCTATGTAGTAGTTTTTATTTTTTATCAAGAATGGCTGCCAAATGATATCAAGTGTGCCTAATTTTTAGTTATCATTAATTTTTATCCGTGCCTGGTTTATCGCAATTTCTGAGGCGCAGCTAATATAACTGCTAGATGTGTGAGAATCTGACTTTCTTCCCTCAAAAACTGTAATTCATCTACTCGTAAAATTCTCGGATTTCAGGGAGATGTAGATTTTTAAAATTACAATAATAAATAATAAATTACACAGTTATCAACAAATAAATTAGCTGGAATACCATCAAAAATTATGATAGGAACCAAAAGATAAATCTTATATATGTAAACTGACATTTTTGAATTGTTCTAGTATACAATTTATATTAGTTGGGGTCAGATTTAAAACTGCTGGAATTATTTGCGTAATATGCATTGGCAGTTGTTGACCACTGTTTTTCAACTTTGTAAATATCAGGGCTAACTCAACACTTCCAAATTGTATGCAAATCTCAGATAATTCTCATCAGACTGCTGAAAATACTGCGGAAATTAAAAATTTAAAAGGCTTTGATGTCAACCATCCACCAGACCCCAAATTAATTGATAGCTGCGTGCATTGTGGTTTTTGTCTCTCGACTTGTCCCAGTTACAGAGTTCTGGGTAAAGAAATGGATTCACCACGAGGGCGTATCTATTTAATGGATGCAATTAATGAAGGCGAAATTGCCTTAAATGACTCTACAGTCCAACATTTTGACTCTTGCTTGGGTTGTCTTGCTTGTGTTACGACTTGTCCGTCCGGCGTACAATATGACAAGTTAATTTCTGCAACCCGTCATCAAGTAGAACGTAATTACCCCCGCAGTTGGATCGATAAATTATTTCGTAAATTAATCTTCTCCCTATTCCCTTATCCCCAACTTTTACGGATTTTTCTAATCCCGTTATTTTTATATCAAAAATTAGGCTTACAAAAGCTGGTGCGTGCAACTGGAATCCTCAAATTAATTTCACCTCGATTAGCCGCAATGGATTCAATCTTGCCAGAAATTAGTTTCAAAGCCTTCCAAGATAAATTGCCAACAATTATTCCCGCACAGAATGAAAAACGCTATCGTGTTGGTGTAATTTTAGGTTGCGTTCAAAGATTATTTTTCTCTCCCATTAATGAAGCAACTGTGCGTGTTCTCACTGCCAATGGTTGCGAAGTTGTGATTCCGAAATCCCAGGGCTGTTGTGCTGCATTACCCGAACACCAAGGGCAAACGGAACAAGCAAAAGCTTTAGCAAGGCAAATGATTGATAGTTTTGCTGATACTGATGTTGATTATGTGATTATCAACGCAGCTGGTTGTGGTCATACTTTGAAAGAATACGCTCACATCCTAGAAGATGACCCCAAATATAGTCAAAAAGCTCAAGAATTTGCTGCGAAAGTCAAGGATGCACAGGAGTTTTTAGTTAGCATTGGGTTAACAACAAAATTATCACCACTTACTGATAAACCTTTAACTATGGTTTATCAAGATGCTTGCCATTTATTGCATGGACAAAAAATAAGTGTCCAACCACGTCAGCTATTACAACAAATTCCGAATATTAAATTAAAAGAGCCTTTAGATGCAGCTTTATGTTGTGGAAGTGCAGGTGTTTATAATATGTTGCAACCGGAAGTTGCTGAAGAATTAGGACAGCAGAAAGTACAAAATTTGTTGAATACTGGTGCAGAGTTAATCGCATCACCAAATCCTGGCTGTGCATTGCAAATAAGTAAACATTTGAAATTACAAGGAAAGGATGTTGCTGTTATGCATCCAATGGAATTATTAGATTATGCAATTAGGGGTGAGAAATTACATTTAATTGATTAATTGGTTGTTTGAATTAACCCATTCATCAATGACTAACTCTAGTCCAAAATGTCAAAAATGATTACCGAAACAAGTACAACTTCCAGGGAGTAATCTCTAACAAGCCATTGCGCTTGAACACAACACGAAAATGTGCTAGTGGTTGTTTCTCATTAGTAATGGCAACATTAGAACCGTGAAGTTCTTGAAACATAAATGGTAGAGGCGTGTCGCGGAAATGATCGTAAGCCACTTGGTTTATGGGTTCGTAGTCGGTAATAATACCGTTTTTATTGACGGCGACACGATACTTTAAGTCTTGTTTAGAACTAGTTTTACCATTCCAATATTGCTTTAAATTTGCGGTTAATTGTCGCTGTAGTCTATTTAAAATCCTGGATTCAGTAATTTTATCGCCAACAACATCAGGTCTTTTACTAAAACCCCACCAAGGACTTATTTCTAATACACCCGATTTGCGGAAAACAACCCGAAAACTGGCAAAGGTTTGATGTACCGAACCTGGAATTGTAGATGTTTGACTGACAAATGCGGGTAAAGGTGTTTTTGTAACTTGCCTGTTTGCTGTTTTATCCAGTGGTTGATAAGCAATGATATTGCCATTTGTGGCGACTGCAACTCGATAAACTAAATCTTGTGTCAGATTTTTACGATCGCTCCAAATTGGATTAATCTGGTTAAATAATTGCCGCTTTAATAAGTGTAATTGCGAATCATCGCTGATTTCCCCAGGCTGTGACGTGCTGGCGTTTTTCTGTGCCGGGTTTGGTTTGGCATTTTTTGCCATCTGTAGGACAATTGGCTGCTTGTTTTGCCCATTGACAATTACTGGTTTATGTATGACTTGTTGATATTGAGTTGTAATGGTGAGTAAATGGGGGTAAATCTCAAATAAAATCATAGGATATGAAATTAATTACTAATTTCGCTAAGTTCGGATTCTTGGCGCAGCAAGAATAATGTAATCGCAGCAATGATTTCAAGAATAATCAGGAATAATATCAATACATACAGTTTCCTACTTTAACGCGATCGCACAAAATCTTGGACTACCAGTGTTACAGTTAGTAACTTATACCAAGCTAGCTTCTCTCCTACTACTTGCAGGCTAATACATTACCTACCATTTCTTCCAGCTAGATATACATTGCTGTTCCTGAATCCCCGTATAAATATAATTTCTGATACATTTTGCAAATGGGGTTGACAAAAGAGACGATTCGTTTACAGGAGTTTTGGAAATGGAATAACACGGAGATGAAGAAGTTATTTTTGATGCTAAATCCAAAAACATCCCGAAATTATGCAATCCCCCGATTAAATATTTTTTTTCAAACTAAATGAGAAAAGTTTGCACTTGAGCTATGCTTAGTGCAAGGGCTAATTTTATTATTTATCAATTGTCGAAATTAAATTTCGACAGTTTTGCTGCCAGCTTATTGCATTTTGTGAGGATTAGTTTTGAGACAAACAGTCATAAAACAAAGGATCGCAGTTGATTCGTGTGATCGCTGGCAAGTATTTCATCGCTTGCAGGAATTAGATATCAACTGTTGGTGTGAGGCAAATCAGCCTTTGATTGTGGAAGTTGAAAGTGCGATCGCAGCTATTCAAGTTTGGAGTGTGATACGTCAAGTGACTTCTTCGCGTCAGCAATTGATTTGGGCTTTGGAGCGATGCTGGCATCAGGGCACGTAGTTACTTTTTAGTTTTGTAGTTCATTTCTTCAGTTCATTTCTTAGTTCTACTATTTGCCAACAGGAGGTCAAGCCAATGAATAAATACCAGAATACAGAAATCACTCAATTCTGCTTTGAGGGTCGTTTTCTTGATTTTGTGATTAAAGATGGCTATAAGCTCAAGGGTCTGATGATCATGACTTCAGAAGGTGAATGTTACGTTAAATTGGCAAAGCATCTGAGGTTTGCCTTTGACTTAAGATTACCTCCTGGTACTTTTTTGCAAATTCTAGGTACTAAAAAGTACTGTACTCAAACAGGTAAGGTGAAACTCAAAGCCGATCGCATTATGGCTGCTACTGGCGATCAGGAAATGAATCCAACTCCAGTTATACAACCCATAACTTTGATAGAGCCCAGCCATCCAAAACCTGAAAAGAAAGCAGTGATTTTGATGTGTCAAAAGTCAGACTGTATGAAACGGGGAGGCAAAGCACTGTGTCAAGCTTTAGAAACTGAATTAGGCGATCGTAATTTAGATCACGTTAGTATCAAACCGACTGGCTGCATGAAAAACTGCAAAGGTGCACCAAATTTAGTCATGCCAGATAAAACCCGCTACAGTCGGATTCAGGCGCAAGACGTACCCGCTTTATTAGATAAACATTTCCCAAAAGTCACTCCCCATAGACAACCTACAGAGGTACCTATGGTTTGCTAGTTCTTCAGCTTGTTAGTTTTTTCTTTTATTAATGAGAAATACTAACAATAGTATTATTACCAGATTATTTGCATTTCTTGATGTAACTTTTTGCAAAGATTACCTTTTCTCTACCGCAGGTCGGAGTCAGGTTTTTGCTGCGCTTATAATTTGAATAATTCAGTATCAAGACATTGGTAACAAGTTAAGCTCGCCATACTGGAAAGGAAAATTAAGTATTTCCTACCTGCTTTTCGGGAAAAGGAAGTGACAATCGGTTTAATAGTTACTTTCTGGCGTTTGCGTTTAACAATACTTAAGTCTTGATTTTTGAGCGCAGCAAAATAATGAACATACTCATTTGCTCTGCTCTGCAACTCTTCGCATCACATATCTAAATTTTGTATTGTTGATTACATTTAATTCTTGTATTTAAGTTCCCATCCAGAAGTTTTTTAGAGAAATAATTGGTAATCAAATCTTAAATTATTCAGCTTGATATTTGCCGTTTATTCCAGATTATCGAAATAAGAAATAATTTTTCCTACTACCAAGGTGGCTGTCGTAATCCTACCTGAATTGTCTTAATTGTGTAAAATTCACCAAGCAAACGTATAGCTTTTATAAAGATTGTAAGAATTTCTACGTAGATACAAGCTTAAGAATTCGACTGTAATCGATAAAAGTACTTACAATTAATAAATAAATTTAAGTAAGGATTTTATCTCAAAAAAATGGTAAATCTGGTTAAACAAATCAATCAAAAGATACTAAAACGTATCTATAGGATACCGCCTCTAAAAAAACAGGCGGAGTTAGATTATGACAAAGCTGCCAAGGAATATGTTGAACATTTACCGAAGCTTTCTCGCGAAGATTTAAATTTAGTAGAGACAGTGCGACGTGAAGGGGTAGCAATAACTTCATTAGACAACTTGTCGATTCCCTCATCAACGAGAATGTTCCAGGCTTCACAGAACTTGATCCCACAGATACCAAGAAATATTCCTGGTAAAAAAAATGAATATGTGGTTCATGCTAGTTCTCAGCAAATGATGGAGAACTCTGAGATTCCCCTATGGGGGTTAGAACAACGCATACTCAACATTTCTGAAAATTACTTTGGCTTGCCTGTTGCTTTTCAAGGAGCTTATTTTCGTCGTGATCTTGCCAATCAAATTGAGAGAAGGTCTAGGTTATGGCATATCGACATTGAAGATTTGAAAGTGCTAAAAGTGATTATTTATTTACAAGATGTGAATGAAGATAATGGTCCATTTGAGTATATTCCTTTGTCTTTAAGCCATCAAGTCGCGAAAAAGCTGAAATATAGGAATGGCTATGTCAAAAGTCAAAAGATGCAACAGGTTTTATCAGATTCCCATTACCAGTCTTGTACAGGTAAAGCCGGAACAGTCATAATTGCAGCGACTGGTAGCGTCTTCCACCGGGGTAAAGTACCTATCGCATCAGATAGATTTGCATTATTTTTTGATTACACATCGCGCTTGCCAAAATACTCGTTTTTAAATCAGTATTCAATGACAAAAGAAAATTTACTTTTGCTTTCTAGTCGAGTTTCTGAATCCCAACGTCAAAGCTTGTTATGGCAAGAACATGCCTTTTATACATAGCCTGAATAGAATTTGCTGCTGGAATTCTGTGTCCAATCTTGTTTAATTTTTGCTTTTATCTTTGTCTTGATTGATTATATTGATGATTTAGGTGTGCTTTCAGGCTGACGAACGATGAAAATAATCAAGTTCAAATAAATTCTCAGGCTAGCAGCTGACACTTACGGACTATTTAAGATAAAACAGTAATGCAATCCCCGCGATCGCAACTAAAACTCCTGCGATCGCTCTTAAGCTTACCTTATCTCCCATCAACATCGATAATGGTAAGACAAATACTGGACTCGTTTGTAATAAAGTCGAAGCAACTCCCACGGCAGTAAATTTAATTGCTATTTGTTGTAACCAAATACCTAAATAAGTTCCGCAGAAAGCCGCAAAGCAGGTTGCGAAAATAACTTTTTTTGATTGCCAATAAGGAAAAATAGGACTTGTTCTCGATTGCTGTCGCCACACAATCCCAGGTATTAATACGAATATAGCAGCACCTAACCTCAGCAAAGCTGCCCATAATGGGTTGATATTAATATTGGTATCCGCTAGCGCTGCCCGTGACAACACAGCACCCGCAGCATTTGCAATCGCAGCAATTAAACCAAAAGCAATTCCCTGCCATTGGGGGGGTAAATGCAGATGTGGGAACTTTTTTTGTTTTTTCTTTTCTCCCCTATCCCCATCAATCTCCAGAGTACGTTCGCTAATTACCCAAGCAACCCCCAGAATCGTCAACAAAATACCGCACCAAGCATTGATATTTAGTCCTTCTCGCAAAAATATCCAAGCCAATACAGCAGTAATTGGTGGTGCAAGGGTTTCCAGTAATAGTACCCGTCGCGCCCCCATACTATTAATAGCTGCCAAAAATGCTGTATCTCCTAATCCAACTCCAATTAATCCACTTAACAACAGCAAACATAAGGGAATTGGAGGTAGTAGAGGGGAGAAGTCTCCTGTAATCACAATTGTCACTACCAGAAAAGCGATCGCAACTATTCCCTTAATCAAATTCAGGTGTAATGGCGGGATATGCGCCCCTACACGTCCGTAAACCACTGACGATATGGACCATAAAATTGCAGCCACTAGAGCCGCAATTTCACCTTCAAAGTTTGTCACTTAATTACAAAAATATAAATTAATTATTAAAAGTAATATACATGTATTTGCACTTTTTGGAAATATTTAATAATCTAAGAAATATCAGATAACAACGCAATTAAATATTAGCACTCGCAGCGATTAACTGCTAATTTAATATCCGTAAACTTAGCACTCGTGGCGATTAACTGCTAATTTTTAAGTGGCTGTTCAGCAGTTATTATTTTGTGTGTTTGTTATGATCATCTATGAATTTGATTACTATTTATCAGGTAAGCAGATTTGATAAAATCAAGAAAAATGTTTGAAAAAAATCTCATATCTAACCTGATTAACTAATAGGAGCACTGAGATGAAATACACATTTGATATTGTAGGCATATCTCCAGTTTTATCTTTTTTTAATCGCCAGATACAAAGCGACAAAACTCAGGAAAATTTCGGCGTAGAATACTTAGGCACACATTTGTGTACACTTGATGCATTCATCTCGACAGTTGAATCAGTGCCACCAAAAAGCGCTTGGAACATGGATGAAGTAGTGGCAACAGTAATTGATTTTTGGATCAAAAATTCTGATAGTGTTCGCTACTGGCAGTCTCGTCTCAGAGATGCTGGTAAAGATAATTTAATTGTTGCTAGGGTAGCAGATATAAATTCCTTACAATCGGAATTAGAATTATTATTGAATAAAAGTTAGTAGCGTCAATTTTAGCTAATTGGGATGCTGTAGTTAGCGTTTTTGCTCTTCCACAATTGCCTGTGGGCAGCAATAAAGGCGCTTGAAGACGTGCAGTTATTACCTCATGACTATTATTGGATTCAATAAAAGCCGGCAGTAGGATTTGAACCAACGACCTTCCGATTACAAGTCGGATGCACTACCACTGTGCTATGCCGGCGAGAGCAGTTATGTGATGCTGTGAGTCTTAATTTTGCTCACGATTAATGATTATATCATCGTTCTGCTAAATGTAAATACCATATCTCAAAAATATTTGGGTAATAGCTAGCAATAGCTATTATTTGAGGTTTTGCCAATACCCAATCATAAATTCTCTGTCTGGAGAGTGATTCCTTGAGGTCTGGAAATATGGTTATTCTTGATAGAGCTAAATTTATTTAAAATATCAAAGAATTTCAACTAGTCGTTGACAGCATCATAAAATCTTGGTTAGACCAAAGTAATACCCAGTCGAACTTGAAGGTGTGATTTCTTCAAGGGACTGGGTATGAGAGTAAAAGTACAATTTTTCAGTGTTAAAAGCATGGCAGCGTTGATTGGACGAGATTTATTAAGTTTGGCGGATTTTACAAATCAGGAAGTGCAAGAACTTCTGACATTGGCAACCCAACTCAAATCACAAAAGGTAAAGTTGCAGTGTCACAAAGTATTGGGACTTTTATTCTCGAAGGCTTCGACTCGCACGCGGGTTAGTTTTACCGTCGCGATGTATCAATTAGGTGGGCAAGTAATTGATTTAAACCCAAATGTGACTCAGGTAAGTCGTGGAGAACCTGTACAAGATACAGCGAGAGTACTCGATCGATATTTGGATGTTTTAGCAATTCGTACTTTTGCACAGCAGGAGTTGGAAACTTTTGCGAGTTATGCCAAAATCCCTGTGATTAATGCGCTGACTGATTTAGAGCATCCTTGTCAAGTTTTAGCCGATTTAATGACAATTCAGGAAAGTTTTGGCGATTTAGCGGGTTTAACTTTGACTTACGTTGGTGATGGGAATAATGTCGCCAATTCGCTAATGTTAGGTTGTGCTTTGGTAGGAATGAATGTGCGTATTGCCACGCCTGCGGGATATGAACCAAATCCGAAAGTTGTTGAACAAGCACGGGCGATCGCTAATAATAAAACTCAGGTGATTATTACTAATGATCCAGAAGCCGCAGTCAAGAACGTCAATGTACTTTATACTGATGTCTGGGCAAGTATGGGACAGGAAGAAGAGGCAGATGACAGAATGCCAATTTTTCAACCTTATCAAATCAATGAAAATTTGTTGAGCATTGCTGACGCAAATGCAATTGTTTTACACTGTTTACCAGCCCATCGAGATGAAGAGATTACCGATGCGGTTATGGAAGGTGCTCAATCCCGAATTTGGGAACAAGCCGAAAATCGAATGCACGCTCAAAAAGCGTTACTGGCGAGTATTTTAGGAGCAGAATAAAAATTGGGGAGTGGGAAATGGGGATGAGGGAAACTCCTGATAGTTAAAAGGGAAATTGAACTCTTTTTTATTATCTTTGTTGTTCAGCCGCACAAATTCGCCAAAAACTAAGCCCAAACTGAGTAAATCAAATTGAAAGCTTAAATACATTTATCCCCACCCCCTGTTACAAACTAACGCAGAGTTTCTCGCTGCCAAATCCAAATCTGAACTACGCCTCAAATTAAATCTGGAAAATTGAATCTGGAAAATTCCAAAATAAATTTGAAAAAGTATCGTGCTTAAGTTATTTTTATAGTACTAATGTTCTGAGAACATGGGTATTTTCTTCTCCAATAAATTTTATGGAACGACTTACTGAAGCTCAACAAGAATTGTATGAATGGTTGGCTGAATACATCCGTATCCACCAACATTCGCCTTCAATCAGGCAAATGATGTACGCAATGAACTTGAAGTCACCTGCGCCAATTCAAAGCCGTCTAGAGCATTTACGCACGAAAGGGTATATTGAATGGAACGAGGGAAAAGCTCGAACCATTCGCGTATTAAAAAATAAAAAGCAAGGAGTACCAGTTTTAGGAACCATTGCTGCGGGTGGTTTAATCGAACCTTTTACTGATGCTGTCGAGCATGTTGACTTTATGAATATGTCCTTACCAGCGCAAACCTATGCTTTGCGGGTGGCGGGTGACAGTATGATTGAGGATTTAATTGCTGATGGAGACTTAGTCTTTTTGCGTCCAGTTCCAGAACCTGAAATGTTGAAAAATGGAACTATAGTTGCAGCCCGTGTCGATGGGTATGGAACTACCTTAAAGAGATTTTATCGTAATGGCGATCGCGTTACACTCCAACCAGCTAATCGCAAGTATACACCGATTGAGGTGAGTGCAGTCAGCGTCCAAGTACAAGGTTCACTTGTAGCTGTGTGGCGTGGTTACAACTAAGCTAACATCAAGCTCATCACCAATACTTCTCGGTTAAAGGGAAAAGGGACAAAGCTGAAAAATGCTCATGATACAAGGATTTTGATTTTCTAATTCTAAATCTTTTTTACTTAACCGAGCAGTATTTATTTCACCCTCTTCCCCTTTTTCTTTCCCCCTTTTCCCTACTTTTTTATGTATCAAACGCAAACCAGGTTAAAGCAAATACCAGAAACAGCAGTAACATTTCGACTTTCTACCAAGTTATCAATATTTGGGGATAAACCTCACAATATCACTGCCATTGTTAGGGAATCTCAAAATAACTATCAAACCAATTTGCAATTATTTGGCTGTCCGCAAATGCCAAAATTGTTGCAATTGCGTAATTACCAACGTCAAGCCATTACCAACTGGTTTGCCAACAACGGTAGAGGAACTTTAAAAATGGCAACAGGCAGTGGTAAAACGATTACTGCTCTAGCAATTGCGTGCGAACTCTATCAACAAATTAATCTGCAAGTATTACTAATAGTATGTCCTTACCGTCACTTAGTTACACAATGGCAGCGTGAATGTGAAAAATTCAATCTCAAACCAATTTTGGCTTTTGAGAATGCGCGCAATTGGCAAAATGAACTATCAACACAACTGTATAATATTAATTCAAACTCGCAAAATCTCAGCTTTTCGAGAGTATCACCGAAATTCCTCACCATTATTACAACAAATTCTACACTAACTAGTGAAAGTTTGCGATCGCAACTGAAATATTTACCAGAACGTACTTTAATTATAGGTGATGAAGCACATAATTTAGGTGCGCCCAAACTTGAAGAAAGTTTACCTCGCGGTGTTGGTTTACGATTGGGATTATCAGCAACACCCGAACGCTATTTTGATGATAATGGCACGCGATCAATTTTTGATTACTTTGGTGCAGTATTACAACCAGAATTCACCCTCAAAGATGCAATTAATCAAGGTGCTTTAGTTCATTATTTATATTATCCAATCCTGGTAGAATTGACAGAAGCTGAAACCATAGCGTACTCAAAAATAACTCATAAAATTGGCAAAGCATTATTATATAGAGAAAGAGAAGAACTTGATTTTGATAATTTGGAAAAGGCAGAAGATATTACATATCTTCTCATGCAAAGAGCAAGATTAATCGGAACAGCAGCAAATAAATTACATGCCCTACGCGAACTGATGAAAAACCGCCGTGATACGAATCATACTTTATTTTATTGCAGCGATGGTTCCATTGAATCAGGTGTATACTCTCACCAAAACCAATCTAACCTACATCAATTAAAAGAAGTTGCTCGTATTTTAGGTAATGAATTAAATTATCGAGTTAGTACCTACACCGCCCAAACACCATTATCAGAAAGAGAAATTTTGCGCCAACAAGTTGAACGTGGAGAATTACAAGGTTTAGTCGCAATTCGTTGTCTTGATGAAGGTGTCGATATTCCCGCAATTCAAACTGCTGTAATTCTTGCAAGTTCCAGTAATCCTCGCCAATTTATCCAACGTCGCGGAAGAGTTTTACGTCCTCATCCTGGAAAAGAAAGAGCCACAATATTTGATATGATTGTTTTACCTCCAGATTTGGATAGAAAAACACTAGAACTGGAGAGAAATTTATTAAAAAAAGAATTACGTAGGTTTGTTGAGTTTGCCGATTTAGCTGACAACTCTGGTGAAGCTAGAATGACATTATTTGATTTGCAGAAAAGATACGGCTTAATGGATATTTGAATTAATATCTGGGATTTGGCTAAAAAGCAGGGTGGAGATGAAAAGTTTGTGAAAAAATATTTTTAAACATACATGAATTGGATGAATAAACTAATAAATTATGTGCAAGTTGGGAGGCTTAAAACCTAATTTTTCGTTTTTATTAGCGGAATATTAGCCCCTTTTCTAATAGAAAATAGTTTGGTTTCAGATTCATATAATTCACGGTAATCATCATTTATTCGGCTGCTTTAAGGTGATAATGCAGCAAAATATAATATGGAAATAAATGAAAATTAAAATATTAAATTAGATACTATCGTCTCTATAAATCATCCACAATGCTAAAGTAATATATTTTTAATTTCGCTAAAAATAAAGTTTTATTGAATTTGAACATCATAAATTTAAGAGAATTTAATAATGCTGCATTATTTAATGGTTATTTACAGTTTAAAATAAAACATATAGGTATTAAAGCTGTTCAAAAAAAAATAATAAAAAATATCAAATGAAAAAAGAACAAAACATAGATGACGTACAAGAACCAATCAATAATGCACCACCAGAAGTCAAACAAATTATAGAGAGAGTATGGCAATTAGAAAAAAGCCGACTGGATAAAAAAAGCTTTAGCCATATTAATGATGATATTTTGATGATAATTAAAGAATCTGTAAGATGAAGCTGATATCAATAAAGCTTTGTAACTTTCGCTCGTTTTACGGCAAGACACCAGAAATTATTCTAGCTGGTAATGAAGTTGTTAACACGACAGTTATTCATGGTAACAACGGTAGCGGAAAAACGAGTTGGTTAAATGCATTTACCTGGGTACTTTATGAAAAATTTAGTGCTGCATTTGCATCAACTGAACAGTTAGTCAATAAACGGGCAATCGCTGAAGCTGAAATCGGACAGCAAGTTGATTGTTGGGTAGAAATTGCATGGGAACATGATAGCAAACGCTACCGCCTCAAACGCCAGTGTCGCGCTTACAAAACTGAAAGTAACTTTGATACGGGAAAAACTGAACTTTACATGCAAGTTGCAGGTGATGATGGACGTTGGTATCTACCACCTCAGCAGCCAGAAGAAATCATTAATCAGATTTTACCTAGTAGCCTACATCAATATTTCTTTTTTGATGGCGAACGTATTGAACAAATAGTTCGTAGCGATAAAAAAGCAGAAATAGCAGAAGCAACCAAAATGCTGTTAGGCGTTGAAGTCATCAATCGTTCAATCAAACATTTAGGAGAAGCAAAACGTACTTTAGAGACAGAATTAAAAGCGATTGGGGATTCAGAAGTTAAGCAGTTGTTAAAACAGCAAGCAAAAATCGAAATCGAAATAGAAAAAATTAAAAATAGACAGCAAGAAATTAACCAAGAAATAGAATATCAAGATACGTTTAAGCAGGAAACTAATACTCGTTTACGGGAACTTAGCGCTGCCAAAGAATTACAAGAAAGAAGGCAAAATCTGGATAGTCAAAAAGCTTCTTTACAGGAACAATTACACAAATCGCGTGAGAATATCAAACGTATTATTTCTACACGTGCTTATACAGTGCTACTATCAGAAACCACATTTAAATTTCGTACTCTGATTGACAATTTACAACAGCGAGGAGAATTAAAATCTGGGATTTCGCGAGAATTTATTCATGATTTACTCATTAGAAATAAATGTATTTGTGGTGCTGATTTAAAAGATGGGAGTCAGCCCCATGAACATGTCAAGCATTGGTTAGATAAAGCTGGTTCTTCAACGGTTGAAGAAACAACAATTAGACTGGTGGCGCAGGTAGATGAGATTGATAAACAGGCTATTACTTTTTGGGAAGATATTGATAGAGAACAGTTAGGGATTAGTGATTTAAGACAAGATATCTCTCAAATAGAATCAGAATTAGATAATATCCACGAAAGACTAAGAAAAGACCCTAGTGAAGAAATTCGTAGCTTACAAAAACGCCTTGATGCAATTGAAGGTAAAATTGCTGAACTAATTTTTGAGCAAGGTAGAAATCAGCAGCAAATTGACAATTTGACATCAGAATTAGATGAATTAAATAAAAAAATTACCAAGCAGAAATTTCATGAAGAAAGACAATCCTTGGCACAACGAAGAATAACAGCTACACAAGATGCGATCGCAAGATTAACAGAAGTAAAAATTCGCCAAGAAAATCATTTTCGTCTGCAATTAGAAAAGCGTGTTCAAGAAATATTTAGTGCTATTTCTCCTGCTCCTTATATTCCCAAAATCAGCGAAAAATACGAACTAACACTAGTAGAAAATACTTTAGGAGTAGAAATGCCTGTTGCCGCTTCGACAGGCGAAAATCAGATTCTGAGTTTATCTTTTATTAGCAGCATCATTGATAAAGTAAGGGAATGGAGTGACAAGAAAAAAATGTTAATGTTACCGGAAAGTAGCACATTTCCAATAGTCATGGATTCTCCATTTGGTAGTTTGGATGAAAATTCTCGACGACATGTTGCACAAATTGTCCCTCAACTAGCTAATCAACTAGTGATTTTAGTGACAAAAACCCAATGGAGAGGTGAAGTTGCAGAAGAAGTTAGTAATAGAGTTGGTAGGGAATATGTATTAACTTATTATTCTTCTAAACCTGATTGTGAACAAGATTTTATTGAATTGCGAGGCGAGAGATATCCTTTAATTCGGCAAAGTCCAAATGAATTTGAGTATACCGAGATTATTGAGGTAGATAGAGATGGTTAGCAGATACATGAATTATAAATTATCAACTTTATAATTTAATTAATTAAATTAATATGGCGGAAACAGGTAGAATCAGGGTTGCAAAAGACAAAGCCGAATTAGTGAAAGCATTAACATCCGCAGAGGGTAGAACAGGTCCTTTTCAAACTTTTGCAGATGTAATTGTGTTTGCCGCTACTCTGGGTGTAAAACATAAAAAACGGGTTGCATTGGGAGAAATATCTAAACGGGAACCTGCACCGATTAGAGTAGAGCATTTTGTATCAATGGGACATGATTGGGTAATTAAATTACTAGGTGTGACAGCAACTCAAGATATTAAAGTAATATCTCCTTTTGAACAGGAGTTTGAAACCCAGAGAAATTCTGTTTTTGAAGAATATGCAAATGGGGGTTTAGAAATCTTACAAAATGAGTTAAGGGGAGCGGTAGACTATACAGAAAGAATTTTGTTGTTACTGAGTTATGAGCGTAATAATAAAAAAGAGCAGCAAGAGGAATTTGATTTAAGCAAATTCCTGTCTTGATTTACTGCTACAGATAAAAAGTTCGTAACGTACGAAATCCCCACGAATGGTACGTTAAGCTGTCGCTAATGTAGCTTACCTATATTTTCAATCATCAAATTGGACTCCTATAGTAGTTCAGGATAGATATTAACTTTTACTTAAAGGATGGCAGGAAGTCCGACTTCATTTGGTTGGACTAAATTTCCTTGAAAATCAATTGTTCTGTTCTCAAATGTTCTCACTTTTGCTAAATCTTTTCTTAATTCAGCTATTTCCATTGAATCTTTAATTCCACCCAAAATATAAATAACTAACTTTGCTGCTAAATCCTTTCCTGCAACTAAGATTCTTTTCCGATTTGGATCATATAAAACCCCATAGAAAATTGAGTTTGGCAACTCTATATTACTAAAACCACCTTGCTTATCAAACTTGCGAAGTTTTTTAAAAATTTTGTCGAGAGATATCCCCTTTCTAAATACTAAAATACCTAAAGCCTGTACTAAAGCCACTTGACCAACGGGACGAAAAAGCATGTTTCCTTCACCACCATCTTTTTCAAAACTAAAACGTCGTAATGCTGGTGTACCTTCATCTTCTAAAATTTGGTAACTAGGTAAATTGGCTAAATAATCAAACAGCTTCTGAAACTCTGCAATTCCCTCTGCTAACTCCTCATTTTCTGGACGCATGGAAATTAAACCTTTCTCCTGTTTCCAATGTAGGAATTTTTGACCCAAATAACGTTCCGACATTTCCTTCAAAGCTTGTAATGTCGTCAAAACCGTAGATTTATTAGTAACTGTGGCGCTATTCCAATTAATACGGGGTTTGCAATTTTGTTTTTGGGCAAATAGAGGATGGGTGACAGCTATTTTTCTGGCGATTATAGAAAATCCATCATCTTCATCTAACTGTGCCAACTGACCTTTAGTTAAAGCAACAGCCATTAAATTTACATGAACAAATATAGACCTAACTCTACGTCTGGCTTCTTCACGAGTTTCACCAGCAGCGACAGCCGAAATAAATTCAATACCGATTTTTTCTTGAGTTAATTTTTGTAAATAAGCGGACGATACTTGATATTGATCGATTAAATCATCTACTGTGATTGTAGCTTCAGCCGGAGTTTTATCTTTTTTATAGCGCTGAATTTTACCAAAATTTAATAATTCAATTAAACCTTGAATGCCCATTAAACGGTGTTGTCCATCTAATGCATAAATAGTTATATTTTCATGAGAAATATCGAGAAAACCGATTGTTCCATTTGTATCGATCACTGTGAAATTACTTGAGGATTTGATGGCTTTCCCTTCACTATCCCATTCCGGTGCTTGTAAATTATCTACCCAGGGTTGATTGATGACAACCAGCACAGGTGGAAATTTATGGTGCTTCCGTGATGCCAAATACTGGACTAAAGCTGCTTGGCGTGTCCAATCGAGGGGGCGTTGCTGAATTTCATCAATGCTATCAGCGTCAATTTCCACATTATCTGTGTCAGAATTATACTTGTTCTGAAGCATGGGCAAACATGAAGCGAAATTTACCCGACTTGCAAACCATTCCAATGTGACTGAACCAACATAGGCTTCAGTACCTCCCATTTCTGTTTTCTGTACTGGAAGCTGTTCTTGATTAGATAGATACTTATCTAGTAATAAAGTTAGTAACTCTTTATGCTTGTTTTCCTCAATATACTGACTCGCGATCGCAGCAAAGGGTTCAGATACACTGTGACTCATACTACTTAAAAAAACACAAAATTTTGCAATAGATTAACTATATACAAAAGTGTTTGTGAAAAAGTTAAGTTTTTAAAAACCTGAAATTGTGCCAAATTATGTAATACTAAATTTGCCCTTGTGTAAATACATGCCTTGAAAAATATTTTTGTTGAAGTTAAGTCTCAAGTAAGAATTTGTAACAAGTGCAGGTGACTTTTGGTAAATTCTCATCAACACAGGCGGTTGAATAGGTAGATAAACAATGACTACAACACAACAGCCAGATAGCAAAAATCAAAACCAACGGACTGTTGCTGAGTTTGTTGAAGATATTCAAATGCTCACCCAGGAAATACAGGAATTGTACTGCTTAGATGCGATTCCTTGGATTATAGGTGTATCTTGGGGCAAAGATTCGAGTACAATATTGCAGCTAGTGTGGAATGCGATCGCAGAACTTCCACCTGAACAAAGAACTAAAACAATTCATGTAATTACAACAGATACTCAAGTTGAAAATCCCATCGTTGCCGCTTGGGTTCGTCAATCGATTCAGCAATTGAAGACAGCCGCAGTACACCAAGGGATGCCAATTGAAGCTCATTTACTGCAACCTGTTGTTCAAGATACATTTTGGGTAAACCTAATTGGCAAAGGGTATCCAGCACCTCGTAATCAATTTCGCTGGTGTACTCCTCGGTTGAAAATTAATCCCGCCAATCAATTTATTCGGGAGATAGTTCGTGCCAGTGGTGAAACAATTATTGTGCTTGGTACTCGGAAGGCAGAGAGTAGTAAACGTGCCGCAACAATGAGAAAACACCAAGTCCGAAGAGTACGCGAGCGCCTTAGTCCTAATGCCAGTTTACCTAATTCTTTGATTTACAGTCCTATAGAGGATTGGCGAAATGATGAGGTTTGGCTTTACTTAATGCAGTGGCAGAATCCTTGGGGCGGTAATAATAAAGATTTATTTGTGATGTATCGCGGCGCAACGGTAGATAATGAATGTCCTTTGGTGATTGACACATCAACACCTAGCTGTGGCGATTCTCGTTTTGGTTGTTGGGTGTGCACAATCGTTAATCAAGATAAGTCAATGGAGGCAATGATTCAAAATGATGAAGAAAAAGAATGGATGCAGCCTCTATTAGATATCCGCAATGAATTAGATATGAAAGATGATCGAGAAAAACGAGATTTCCGCCGCATTTGGGGAGATGTACAACTTTTTGAGCGGAATAAAAATAATAAAGAGAAAGAAACTACCGTCGAACCAATTCCAGGCCCTTATACTAAATATTGGCGCGAATATTGGTTAAGAAAGTTGCTGACAGCCCAAACCACAATTCGCTGCACAGCACCAGAAAATATGCGTGATATTACTTTAATTACTGCCGAAGAATTGAGTGAAATTCGCCGGATTTGGCTGGAAGATAAACACGAATTTGATGATACTTTACCTCGCATATATAAAGAAGTGACTGGAGAAAACTTTATTGATCCCCGTCCTGGTGCTGGTTACAGTTTACTGGGTAGTGACGAGTGGGCAGTACTCGAAGAAATTTGTGAAGGGGATGCTATGCACCTGGAATTAATGGCAAAATTATTAGATACTGAGTACCAATTTCGCAAGCGATCTCGTCGAGTGGGAATCTTTGATGCCTTAGAAAAGTGCTTTGATACTAGTTCGCGATCGCAAGATGAAGCCATCAAAAATGCACACTTAAAAAGAGATTTACGTGAAGCAGTCAGTGAAGGTAATATTGCTAAGGTAAAGCAATTAACTTTAGGTGATGCGCTATCTTCAATTAATAATTCTCAAGAAGATAATTTATCTGTGAATATTTCGGAAAAAAAACCGGATAAATCAGCTTTGACAGAAGAAAATAATATTAAAAACGAATCCAATCAACAAGAAGCAGAACCCCAAAAACAAAACTTTGCGGGAATGAAATACAAAAAAAATAAAAACCAAAATTAAGAATGTTAATGGCTAATTATTATGTCAGTGGATTACATGACAAATAAATAACATTAAATAATATGGGTATCAACCTCTATTCAGTAGAGTATATTGACTCCCTGAATATTGCGGAGATATAAATAATTTTTGCTCTAGCCCAACAAGTCAAATATTAGTTATTAAGCTTGAAATTATTAGTCTTTAACAAAGCATGAAATTTATAGAATTAGTATTACAAAATTTTGGACCTTACTATGGCCGTCAAGTCATAAATCTTAACCCTAATTTTGATGAGGAAAATTCCCATCCTATTATTCTCTTAGGGGGGATGAATGGTGGGGGAAAGACGACTCTTATGGATGCAATTCGTTTAGCTTTGTATGGACATAGGGCTGAATGTTCCACAAGGGGGAATTTGAGCTATGGTGATTTTTTAGTTCAATGTATTAACAGCCACACCCAAGCTGATGATACACGAGTTGAATTAGTTTTTGAACATCTGGAAAATGATAAGCCCATCAAATATCGGATTGTCCGCACTTGGGATCGAAATTTGAAGGAAGGAAAAGATACTTTAGGAATTTTTAATATAAAAGATGATACTTGGAAATTAGAAGATTTAGTGAATACTTGGGATGATTATATTGAAAATTTATTACCACTAGGAATTTCAAGCTTATTTCTATTTGATGGTGAACAAGTTAAGGAATTAGCTGAACAGGAAGTACCACCAGAGACTGTAATTGACGCAATCCGCGCTCTTTTAGGTTTAGAATTAGCCGAGCGTTTAGCATTAGATATCGAAATATTGGCAAATCGTAAGCGTAAAGAAATTGCCGACAGTCAAGATTTAAACAATTTAGAAGAACTCGAAGAGAAGCTGACAGAGTTACAAGCAGAATATCGAACAGTAAAAGAATTAGCCGATTCAGAATTAGAATTGATCCAAAAATTAGAAAAAGAACAAAAAGAAGCATTTGATAAATTTGTTTCTGAAGGTGGAAAAATAGCCGCAGAACGTAATCAGTTAGAAAAACAACTTCATCAAAAAGTAGCAGAAGTTGAAGAAGCACGTCTGGGTATGTGTGAACTTGCTGCCAGTGTTTTACCCTTGGGTTTAATTGAGTCTTTGCTAATTCAAGGGCAAACTCAAGCGGAAAAAGAATTTCGCATTCAACAAGCACAGATTGCAAGAGATATTTTATTTGAACGTGATCGCCGTTTGCTAGAATGGATGCAGAAACTCAAAATGGAAACGACACAAGTCGATCAAATTAAAGACTTTCTCGAGGCAGATGTGGCGACTTTGAATGCAAATCTACTGCAACCAGAGAAAATGTGGATGTTAGCTGATGCCGAGACTTTAAGCGAATTAGGTAATGTTCTATATTACTTGCAAAATTCTCGTAATCTTGCCAAACAACAATTAAAAATTCTCAAAAATAAAGAAGATGAAATCGTTGCTTTAGAACGACAATTACAAACAGCCGCATCACCAGAAGAATATAACACTCTACTAGGTGCATTGGAAAAAGCACAGAATCAAGTTATAGAAACTAAAGCAAATTATGAAAACACAAAGCGTCATTTGTCTGAATTAGATACTGAAATTGAAGAATTAAAGAAAGAACTGAGAACATTTACTACCCAAACTATTGATCGTAAAAGTACCGAACATATTATTAATGCATCCGCAAAAGTGCAGGAAACACTCAAATTATTTCGCGAAAAATTAACATTAAAAAAGTTAAATAAACTCGAAGTCAAAGTGACCGAATGTTTTCGTTATTTACTCCACAAATCAGACTTAGTACATCGCGTTGCCATTGATACGAATACATTTAGCCTATCACTTTACAATTTGCAAGGGAAAATAGTTCCCAAACATCGCCTTTCGGCAGGAGAAAAACAACTGCTAGCTATTGCTTTTCTTTGGGGGCTAGCACGAATTACGGGACGCAGATTACCAATCGCGATTGATACCCCATTAGGCAGGTTAGATTCGTCACACCGAGGTAATCTCATCGAACGTTATTTTCCCTCCGCCAGCCATCAAGTAATATTATTATCCACCGATACAGAAATTGGTAAAAAAGAAGTCGAAACACTACGAGATTTAGGAGCGATCGCTCAAAATCATTTACTCCAATATGACTCAGCCAAACGGCAAACAACAGTAATCGAACATAAATATTTTTGGTAATTTGTAATTTTTTACATCTCCATCAACAAACATCACAAATATCATCATTTATGGAAGCGCCAATAGACAGAATTAAATTATCACAAACTGCTAAAGACCAATTGATTAAACTTAAACGCATTACAAAAATTGACCAGTGGAATATATTATGTCGTTGGGCATTATGTCGTTCTCTCTCTGAATTAGCACCACCTTCACCTGTTCCGATTAAGCTGGATAGTAATGTGGAAATGAATTGGCGTGTATTTGGTGGGGATATCTCCGATATGTTATTAATTGCACTAAAACAACGTTGTTATAACGATGGTTTAGGTACTGAAAAAGATGTTTTAGCAGAACAATTAATACTACATTTACATCGTGGAATTGGTTATTTAGCTGGCGATCTCAATGTCAAGAAAGTTGAAGATTTAATTGAATTGGCAACAAAAAATAGTAAGTAAATAGTTAAGAATGCTGAGTAATTAAAATCAAAACCAGATGCGATCGCAGTAAAATTGGCAAATATGCCCGTGGAGGACTGTATGTCTATATCTCTGCACTCCAACTCGAGCCCTGATATGGAGTTGAATTGAGAGGACATCAAATTAGCTACAGTCAAAAAAATTAGCTGTAACCCTGGGGAGCAAGGGTTATAGTTGGTAATCAGTTAATCTCAACATCTCAAAATTAAGCTGGTTCCATTGGTAGAGAATGGCGATATAAAATACCTTTGATTTTTAATTCGCTCAATTCCATAACCGCTTGAATTGTATCCCACTGATCGCGTTCTAAATCCAAAGCTTCGATTGACTTTTCCAGACTGTTACCGGAACGAAGGAAATGTTCGAGTTGGCGACTTTGGGATTTAGTTAGCACTTGGACGATCTCACGGTTACGTCCCTGACGTACTGCTTGTAGTTCTTGGCGTTCCTGGGGAGTAAGTTTTTCTTCGATAAATATATGGCTAGGGTGGGAAACAGCAATTATTGCCGTTTGCTGAATATGGAACTGGTTCAGATTTACTCTTGTAGGAAAAGCGATCGCCATACCTGGAGTCACCAATATAATCGTTAGGAGAGTGACGACAACAATGACAATTACAATTTGCAGGGAATGCAGCAAAGCAGACATCACCATTTTTATCAATGATTTTTTGAATTTAGCAGCCATATCAATTCAGTCCTATTAGTGAAGCCTACATGTGAAGAAGTAGGGAGAGATAGAAAAAGATGGAGAATGGGGACTTGGAAGACATGCAGAGTGGGAGAGGACAAAACACGGAGAAAATTCTTCTTCATCTCTGCATCCCTGCCCTTTTATCTCCTTTACCTTCCCCGCCTCTCTCCTTTACTAGAATAGTCACTTTAGTTGATTGAATAATGTTGTCTCTATGACTTACCCCAGAAATAGATAATTAAATAAAATATATCAGTCGCATTAGAATTACATTCTTTTATATTTGGCGAATGACAGCTATTATCAAAAGCATCCACTCAGGAGCGATCGCCATGAACAAACAACTACAGGAAAAAGAGGTCATTGCCACAGTTGGGAGCGATAGTACAATCGATTTAGCCGCAGCATTTAAAGAATCCCAAGTGCAGGAAATTCTAGAACAGCTTGATCAAGAATTAGTTGGCTTGCTGTCAGTAAAGAACAAAATCAGGGAAATGGCGGCTTTATTACTAGTTGATCGAATTCGCAAAAGTTTGGGTTTAACTGCGGGTGCCGTGACTCTACATATGACTTTCTTGGGCAATCCTGGCATGGGTAAAACTACAGTTGCCATGCGGATGGCGGAAATTTTGTATCGTCTTGGGTACATTCGTCGGCAAAATGTAATGCTCGTCACCCGTGATGATCTAGTTGGTCAAGGTATTGGACAAACCGCGCCAAAAACAAGGGAAGTTTTGAATAATGCTATGGGTGGAGTTCTTTTAATTGATGAAGCATACACCTTATTTCGTCCCACTCATCCCGGTGATTTTGGCTTGGAAGCAATAGAAATTCTTATGCAGGTAATGGAAAACCAGCGCGATGATTTAGTTGTCATTTTGGCAGGTTACAAACAGCAAATGGAACATTTTTTCCATAGCAATCCCGGTATGAATTCGCGTATTGGATTGCATATTGAGTTTAACGATTACTCAGTAGATGATTTGATGATAATTGCTCAATCTATTGTCACAGAACAAAATTATAGCTTTAGCGCTGAAGCCGAGATTGCCTTTCGAGAGTATCTCATTAGACGGAAAGTAATGCCGCATTTTGCAAATGCTCGTAGTGTCCGCAATGCAATAGATAGAGCGAGATTGCGTCAGGCAAATCGATTGTTGATGATACGTACAAGACCAATCACAAGGCAAGATTTGATCACTATTGAAGCAGAAGATATTTTAGCAAGTCGTGTATTTCAAGAAGGTGTACCAGATTGTGACCCAGAGAATTGAGTTTCTCTTCACAAACTCAAACTATGACTAGCTCTTGTAGAGATTTGGGAAGACCTAGTCTCTACATTATTTTTCATGTCCACATCTAATATAAAATCAAAAATTGTTGGCAAGATGACGGTTTGTAATGGTAATTTGGTTTTATGTATGACGAAGATGATCTCAGCCTACTTGATGCCGAAGCCGAGCTAGAAAGCCCCCTGGACAAGATTGAGCCTTTGACCAATGAATCAGAGGTTCCGAAACCCGACCCAGATGAGATGCTAGCCCTGCTCGTAAATCCTTTGCCACAGCAACGAATGCTGGCGGCACGTGCTTTTTGTGACATTGAAGATGCGCGAGCAATTCCCCATTTAATCAACTTATTAACTGATACTTGCCCTCTCGTCAGGGTTAGTGCAGCTTACGGAATTGGGCGTAATCCCAGTGCAGATGCCGTAGAACCACTGGTTTCCAGATTAAATAATGACTGGAATGGCTATGTCCGCAAAGGTGTAGTTTGGGCGTTAGGCAATTGTCGCGATAAAAGAAGTTTACTTCCCCTTGCGGATGCTCTCAAAACTGATATTCCGGCAGTGCGCTTATGGGCTGCAACGGCATTGGCACAAATGGTAGATGTTAGTTATGAATCGGTTGTTGGTGCAATTCCACCATTAATCTCAGCTTTGGTACAAGATTCCGTAGCCGCAGTGCGTAGTAATTGCGCTTGGTCTATCGGCCAACTTTGCCGCGAATTACCCTCAAATGTAGTCTATGCTACTGCTATTGACGCTTTAATTCAAACCTTTGCAGAAGATACAGATTTAGGCGTGCGTGAAGATGCCAAAGCGGCAATTTTAGGTGTTGGCGATACACGCGGACTACAAATGATTGAAACCCTCGAACAAGAAGGATGGTTTTAAGTTCAAGATTGATGAGAAAAACTGATATCATACCTTCTGCACCTTCACATAAATAATCTATCCTCAATAGATTGACGCATTTTGCTAGTAATGTTTGCTTCCACATCTAAACAATCCATGATTAATTGATTTCCCTCCCAATATTGTTCTAGTAATTTACATTCCTGTTGGTTAAACTTCCAGTTTTTGCCAATTTGCGAATATTTGATAGTCGCTTCCCGTAATTCCTCAGTCCAACTATTCCCGTTAGTTTCCCACCATCCTTTTAAAATTGTTTGATCTTGTTTGGCATCAGGCAATTGTCTAGACAAGTTGTGTAATTTCTTCTTTAACTGTTCATTGTTGAGTAATAAATGCTCTAGCTCAATTGCAAGGTGCATTGTATTTAAGCGTTGAGGAAAAATGTTAGCAGTTATTGTGGAAGCTACTGCCAAAGCATGAGTCAAAGCCATGTCTAAACTCATTTGGGGCACTAAATTCACTGCTAAAGTTTGATCTAAACGTAAGGCTAGACTTTGGTTTCCAGTCAGAGGGTGCTGATAAGGTAAGGCAAGTGTGAAGTAGAAGACTCGCACAGCAGGCGGATATTGCGAGGTACTTACTTTTGCAGCTTTCTCAAAAATCCAATGGAAATATTCTTGCAAATGGGAATTGGCGACGATGATTTTATCTAATTCCTGCTTCATTAACTCTAGCAGAATCACAGGCGATCGCAACATTCCTGTTGTTAATACAAATACTTCACTCCAGCGTTTTTCATGTATGTGACTCGCCAAGTTTTCCAGACTATGGGAATCTACGTGAGCAACAATATCGCTTGCTGTTAAATATTCTTGAAATGTTAGATGCGAAAAAGAATAAATACCTCGTGCTCTTTCTACTAAAAGTCCATGCTGTGCTTCAATTGCTTTTAAAATTGCATGGCTGTCGAGTAATAAAGCATCAATATCTGGAGGGGATTGAGGCAGATATTGTAAGTAGTTGACGATTAATTGCTGAATTTTTGTTTCCGTGAAAAAGTAATTACCTTCACAGAAAGAGGCAGATGCAATATGACTCAGTAATTTAATTTTGTTGAGCAATGATAAATTACGATATAATTCGTCACGCTTAATACCTCTACTCTCATCCCAACGTACTAAGAGTAATTCCAAACCTTTTTTGTACAATTCCAAACGTAACTTGGAAAAGTCTCCAAGACCATAAAATACTAAACAAATAATGCTCAGCAGCAGGGGAGTTTTTGCTAATTCGCAAATGTATAAATTCTCCGGTAACTCTAGTTTATGAATAAATTGTTCTGATAAATATTTCCCTTCTAAAAATGAAGTTTTGGCAGCAGCTAAAAACCATTGATAGGCAAAGGCAGTAATTTGCTGCTTATTCAAATCGGCAATTTCAACTTCTGTAAATTCCTTAAACTTGTAAGTGTTGGCTCCTATTCTACAAGTAATAATAATACGATTGTTATAGAATTTATTCGTAAAGTTATTTATTTCTGCAATAATTTTATCGTTATTTCCTTCGGGAATTTCATCCAAACTATCAAATAATATCAATGATTTCCCAGATTGTAGAAGCTTTCCTAATTCTGACTCTAGTATTTGACAATTAAATATCTCTTGATAAATATATGTAAATAAACTCGCATGGCTATAACTTTGATAGTACTCGGCAAAGCTTTTTAAACTAATAAAAATTGGTACTGCATCTCCAAAAATCTTACCTTGACTACAACTAATTGCAACTGCTTGTAAAAACGTCGTCTTCCCAGAACCAGGTTTTCCTAATACTACTAATTTAGAATATTTAACGACTATATCTATTCCAGGTACAGGTTTTGGAGATATTTTACTTAAGCCAAAATAGTCCAAACTATTTGTTCTTAATTTTTGCAAATCCTGTATTTCTAACCATCTTTGGCTGGAAATCTCTTCCATGATTTTAATATCGACATAGACATCTTCTAATGCTAAGGGGCGTGCAATATCCAAAAGTCTTAATGTGCCACACTGATGTTGAATTTTGTCATGAAGTATCAATCTAGAATTTGTAACAATATCCTGGGAAGAAGTGGAATTTTCACGGGTAAATTGAGTAATCTGAAAGGATGAAGAAGAAGCAATAGAACTAACTTCGCTACTTTCGACTATTTCTTGGATATTTATTTCTAAAAGCTTACATATTTCTTGAAAAACCTGTCTATCTACTGGTTTACCTGTGAAAAATTTCCAGATTGGTTGACGAGTTTCTAAACCAACTTCTCCAGCTAAAAATTCTTGTGTCCAGCCTTTACGTTTGAAAGCTAGCCTGGCTTTTCTCATCCCCTCAACAGAAGCTTGCAGCGATCTTTTAGCCATAAAATTAGATAATTACTAGATAATAAAATAAATACGAATAGCAATATAGCTACAAATTCAAATAATTTATAGCAAGACAACTTTTCCAGCCATCTAGTTTGTAGATAAAGGTGTCATCACTCGAAATATTCAGCGTGTTTCAAGCTAAAGAGAAAACAGATTAAATATTTTTGACCTTAGCATGGGCAAAAGCTCAACCCAATTTGGCATGTTTTGCCAGACATCAGAACAGGCACATATACAATTATTTACTTTAAAGCACCATTAAGCAAGGTTTTTTCAAGTTCAACTGATGAAAGTGCATTGCTAAATAGCGAACCTTGCATAGCATAGCAGTTTTTCTGACGAATATAGTCTAATTCTGAATCGTTGCTGACTCCTTGAGCAATTATTTTCAAGTTGAGGTTATGCCCCATTTGGATAAGTGCAGTAGTAATTGCAGATTTTTGGAGGTCGTGAGCTACATTATGAATAAAATAGGGGTCTATTTTGAGAGTGTCAATTGGTAATTGTTTCAGATGAATTAAAGACGAGTTACCCGTTCCAAAATCATCAATTGCACTCTGGATACCTACAGATTTTAATTCATCAATAATAGCGATCGCACGATTTAAATCACTCATAATCGCATTTTCACTAATTTCGATTTGTAAATTCTTGACCTCTAGATGATATTTCGCAAGAATACTACTGATTTTCGAGACTATATCGTCTTGCTGAAATTGCTGTACTGCTAAATTCACTGTAATTGGTATTGTGGAAACTCCTAATTTATTCCATGCTTGAATTTGCTGACAAACATATTTGAGTAAACAATCTGCAAGTGGCAAAATCAAATCTGTAGATTCAGCTAATGGAATTAATTCTGAGGGTTTAAATGTTCCGGCTTCAGAACTATTCCAGGAGATAAAAGCTTCAGCAGCGATAATTTCACCAGAACTAACTGCAAAAATTGGTTGGTAGCAAAGTTCTAATTCCGAACTTTCTTCTGCTAAAGCTCGACGCAAACTGGCCTCAATTATTTGAATTTCTGGAGCAAGAGTCTGAATGTCCTTTTTAGCAGTTAAATATTGCCGAAGTAGCGCTTGTTTTGATAAGCGACTCATAATTGCACTGATTAATTCTGCACGGGTAAATGGCTTCGTAATATAGTCATCTGCACCTAAATCCATACCTTGACGAAAGTCAGATTTTGCAGATTTTGCAGTTAGGAAGATAAATGGAATTGCAGCAGTCGCTGGTTGAGAGCGTATACTTGTCAGTACACTATAACCATCCATTTCCGGCATCATTACATCACACAGAATTAAATCAGGGATTTCGCTGACTGCTTTTTCTATACCTATTTTGCCATTTTCAGCTGCAACTGCTTCAAAATTTTCAGCTTCTAGCAGTTCTAATAAGTTTTCACGAACAAATAGTTCGTCCTCAATCACCAATATTTTTGTCATGATTACTATTTTTTGAGTTTCTAAGGTATGAAGAAAAAGGTCATAAAAATAATAAGTCAAATAATGAGTAATTGGAGTGAACTAGATAAATATATTATTTTCCCAAGCTGAGGATTAATGATAAACTTCGCTAGGGGGTCTTGCACTACATCTGTGCAAAATATAAAGGGTAAATTGCGGACTTTGTCAGTGGATAGTCAGTAAATACTAATATTTATCCTTGTCATCATAACCCAGCTTGAATAATAGCGAAAATTAGAGATTTTTCTCTAATAAAGTAGAAATTCTCTGGATTCTCCAGATATATTGAATTCTGTGATCGCCATAACCCAGTCATTATTTAAACACTGGGTCAAGATAATTGGCTGAACTACTTGCATCTGTTATACATACTGCATCGCTATTAAACTCAATAACTTTACGAAACTTGAGTAATTCAATTTAGGTTTTTCTACATTCACTAAATATTGCCAGCAATCAGAGCAAAGCTTTTCAATTTGTCATTGAGTTAATTAAGCATTGAAATCAGCATATTTACTCATACTCAATTCCCTAGTACAGGTCGGCGGAAATAAACCAACCATTGCATTGCAAATAGACAAAAAGCTTATTTTATGGGCTTTATTCCTTCTGCCTCCTGCCTTCTTACTTCTGCCTTCACGTACTAGCTAAATTTCATCCTTTCCCCATATCTCAACAGTCTTTCAATTGCCGCTAAACGATTTTCCCAGACTCGCACTTGATAATAATTATCTACAGACTGCTGGCGCATCCATCCTCGGAATAACGATTGGAAGCGTACTAGTGATGACCTGGCTGTCACTAATTTACTAGCATTTGGTTTCTCAGCCAGTTGTTTTAAGGCGCTCTCCAACACACTTGCTTGCTCTTTAAAACTTGCCAAGGCTGTCGGAGTTAAACGTAATTGATTGTTTTGTTCAATCCACTGCCATTCTGCTTGCAATGCAGTGTAACGTGCAACAGCACTTTCAAAGGGCTGACGGTGGGGAATTGGTTCTTTATCATTATTTTGAAGATTCCCAAGGGAGTTTCCCTGAGTATTATTAAATACTTTTTCCAAATCTCCCGTCAGATTTTCCGCAGCAAATAAGGCATAACCAATCGCTGGTAAATCGCGAATTGCTTGAATTTGGTCGAAGGCTCCGGGAGTGGGTAAATTTAGCAAACGAATTCCCGGCACTAATAAGGCTGAACCCAGTTGTCCAAACTGAGTTGAATTAATCCAAGGTTGCGCCAAACGTTCAAAACGTGCTGTATCCAGTGCATAAGTCATAGGCACAATCAGGTCAATGTCACCCCGTTTTGCCCAAACTTCCCAATGTTGTTGCAGTTTCTGAATCCTTTCCTGCTCAGGCAGAGGAAACACCGCCACTGATAAAGCTAAATTTGGTCGTTTTTGGCGTAATCTCTGGGAAACTTCGGCAACAAAACTATTGACTTTTTCAGTCCGAAATGCTGTCCATTTCTGCCATAAATCGCCCTGGCTGGGGTTGATGGTTTTGGGGTCTACACCGTACTGTTGTTGAAATTGGATTCTGGCGGCTTTGCCATAACCGTAACTACGCCCTGCCGCAGGGTCTTGGAAAGGATAGCGAATATAATCTAATTGCAAGCCGTCAACATCGTAACGGGTAATAATTTCTTCGTAGAGATTGAGTAAATACTGCCGTAGTTGTGGGTTCGCTGGGTCAAAAAAATGCTTGCCTTGTCCAGGAGGAATCATCTGTCCTTGATTATCGTAGCCTGCCCAATCGGGGTGTGCGGCTAATACTGGCCCCGGATAATTGGGGTTAATGCCGAGAAGTTCGTTGTGGCGGCGGTTCCCGGCGGCAAATACCCAAACCCAAGCGTGTAATTCAATACCTCTAGCCTTGGCGAGTTTGACGGCTGATGCGAGGGGGTCCCAACCGCGAATGAGGGGGTTTTGTTGGGGTGCGACTTGACTGGGATAGATGGGATAGCTGGCATTGAGAGTTTCAAAAAATATAGTATTTATTCCCGCTTGGGCGATGCGATCAAAAATTTGTGCCAGGGCTTTTTCATTCCCCGCTTTGACAATTGTGCCGCGATCGAGCCAAATTGAACGAATTTCTGGTTGTGCGAACCTTTGATTTGTGGGGAATTGCTTCCAGAGTGAGCTTCTGGCTGATAGCCATTGCTGGCGAGCTTGGGTATATTGCTTTTGAGCAACTAAACTAGGTAGGTTATTAGCGATTTGACGGGCTTGTTCGGGGTTGGGAATTAAAGCTCTAGGGCGGAGGGATGTGTATTGAGCTTGTTGTGCTTTTGTTGAGGAAGGTTTACCAGCGATCGCAGATGCTGATAATTGGGCACTTTCTACACGTCCAATGAGATTTTTTAATTCTTGTTGTAGGGCGATCGCTTCTCTGCTACTAATAGGTTGTTGGGAATTGGGGACAACATCCAAACGTACAGTTTGTTCGAGTTGATCGATCGCCTCATCACTTCTGGGGGTATTACTAGGAAATCTGGCAGATGTTGCAGTTTGAGTTGGATTAATAGAATTTGTGGATGTAGAAAAAATATTCGGGTTAATTCTGATTGCTTGTCTTGGTGGTGTTGGCTGAGAATTTTGACGAGAATTTTGACTGAAAGATGCAGGTTTTGGGAATTCTGCGATCGATGTCATACAGCTTTTCGCTCCGTTTACCTTAGTCGAAGCACCTGGCGCTAACTTCATATGGCGAGTAATAGCTGCACGTAACCAACCGACATCTAATTCGCTAGCAGCAGCAGTATCTACACCCCAACGCCAACCGAAAAATGTCGATCGCTCGGTTGTTAAAACTGCTGTCGGACTATCTTTTGCATCCCAAGTCGCCGCAGTTTGTCCGACGGCGCTATCGGCTATCACCGCACCACCGCGCACTTTACCAAATATGCCGCCTTCTTTGACCCAATCTTGGGTAATTTTTTGTGGGGATGGTTGTAATTTTTGCATTTCATTCCAACTAAAACCCCAATATCCACCGAGTAAAGCTTTCATTAATTGCCTGACTCCGGGTGCAGATAAACTGGCTACAGGACCACTCGCAACTAATCTACCACCCCGACTCATCCATTCTTCTAAAGCGATCGCCTGGGCAGGTGTTATGGTTTCGATATTGGGTAAAAATAAGACTTTGCGATCGCCCCAATCATTTGCTGATTGGATTGCATCTAAAGATACTAAGCAATATTTTACACCCGTAGCCTGCAAGCGGTTAGCGATGCCTGCCCATTGGTTAGCATTTTCTGGACTGTAAACAATGGTTAAATTTACATCGGAATTGGTGCTGGCTGTTTGAGCGGTAGCAGGTAAAATATTAAAGATACTAAAAGTAAGAAATTGTAAATAAAAGAAAAATAAGTTAGTTATTTTTATCTTGACTTTTGATTTTTTTTGATTTTTTTGTTGACTTTTCAAGCCTTTCCTCCTTGTGCGAATAGTCGCTAGTGATAAATACTAATTATTTCTTTTTGATTTGTTCTTTATTATTTATTAGCCATGACTTACTAGTGACTAATTACTAGTAATCAACCACATAAAATTATCAAAAATTATCATCTGCATCCTGAACTTAAGAATACAGCAATGTGTCAGAATTTGACAGTATTGAAGAACCGAAAATACAAAAAATCAGAATAAACTACAATACAGTAGATGCATTTCTTCTACTTGAGGTTGCTATAAGGCTTAAACTGAGTGAATGTTTATACTTATCTATAACAGCAATCTACAGAAGTAAAAAGATTTTATATAAATGTTTTCCAACCCATATATTTTACTGAATTTACTGAGTACAAAGTGCTGTATATTTACTGAAATATGTCAACAAAGTATAAATTTTAAAAATGGCAATCATCGGTAATAATCAAGAAATTCATGAAAGTTTTCCAGAAATCGCCAATTACTAAATATCTATACTCAATATCTAACCATCTTCACGAATACAGGTGTTGATTAACTCTTCTACACCCGCTACTGGAATAATTTTTGTACCCAATCGAGTTGCGACTTCCTCAACGCTCAAGTCATCCAAAAACAGCAATTCACCGTGTTTGAGCATTACACTTGGTAATAAAATGCCATCACCAAAATCTTGCCCCGGCAATTTCAATAACAAATCATGTCCTGTTAATAATCCAGTCACACTAATATTTTGTCCCCAATAGTCGCTTGACAATGCCCGCATCTCCACAGCCAATCCGGCAACTGAGTTTAAACGCTGCAAAATTGGTTGAAATGCCAGTTCTACAGCATTTCCCACTACCCAAGTAAACTTTCGACCTGGTACTTTTGCGGGTAATTTTGATGGTAATAATTGATCTGCGATCGCTTCAAATTCTTTGAGGAACAAGCGAATTGAGCCAACACCATTATCAATTTGCGGATAATCTCCATAGTCAGCTTCACATGGCAATTCTTCACCAGCAATTAAAAACCATTCATCTGCTAACCAAACAACCGGATAACCGAATTTTTGACGAAATTCCTGCTGTAGATGCTGTACCTGGATAATTACTTCTTTTGCTTTCTCCGGAGTAACGGGTATTAACTCATCTTCTTTGGGGCGGAATCGCGTTAAACCAACGGGAACCACCGCTACGGATGTCACAGTCGGCAATTCTTCAGTATAAAATGAGGCTAGGTCTCTAATTGTTTGTTCCAAATGTTTGCCGTCATTTATCCCAGGGCACAACACTACTTGTGCGTGTATTTGTAGCCTTCGCTCCTGAAACCATTTAATTTGCTCTAATATTTCCCCAGCGCGTTGATTTTTGAGCAATCTAATTCTGACATCAGGTTCCGTGGCATGTACTGAGACGTAAAGAGGAGATAGTCGCATTGCTTCAATACGCTGCCATTCTCGTGCAGTCAAGTTAGTGAGAGTGAGATAGGAACCGTAAAGAAAGCTGAGACGGTAATCGTCATCTTTAAAATATAAACTGTCGCGTTTACCAGGTGGTTGTTGATCGATAAAACAAAAAGGGCATTTGTTATTACATTGAATTAAATTATCGAAAAGTGCGGTTTCAAACTCCAGCCCTAAATCCTCATCGTAGTCTTTTTCAATTTCGACGTGATGTGTCTTCCCCGATGTATCTAAAACTTCTAGTTCCAAAAATTCATCTGCACATAAAAATCTATAATCAATTAAATCACGGGGTTGACTACCATTGATACTCACGATCGCATCACCAACATCAAACCCAATTTCGGCAGCTATCGAATCAGATAATACTTTTGTGATACGGGCAGGAAGGATAGACATAGAACGGATGCAGGGTAAAGAGTAAAAGGTAAAGGGAAGAAGCTACTGAGATGCTGGCTAACTACCAATTACCAACCAACTACTATGTTAGTATCTATTGCTCCATGACCCATGCCCTATCTTCAATCAGCGATTAATTAAATGCTCTTTGTGAAATCGCAATTAAAATTGCCATCCCAAATGCCAGACGATACCAGACAAATACCCAATTACTGTGTCTTTGCAAGAATTTGAGTAACCAAGCAATTGATAAATAAGAAAATATAAACGTTGACAAAATGCCAATTGTCAGAGGTAAAAACATCCCCTCAACATTGAGAACATCTTTAGCTTGTACCAAAGTCGCAATAGCCAATGTCGGTAAACCCAACAAAAACGAAAATCTTGCCGCCGTCTGTCTTTGTAAACCAATAAATAAACCAGTTGTCAGCGTCGAACCAGAACGGGAAGCACCCGGTAGCAGTGCTATCATCTGTCCCAAACCAACAATAATTCCATCTTTAATATCTACTTCTTCAAATCCCCGCTTGCGGGAACCAAATTTTTCAGCCAAGCCCAACAGCGTCGCCATCACAATTGACATACTAGCTATCATCAACGGACTTTCTAACTCGACTTTGAAAATTTTTAATACTAAACCACCTAAGAGCGCAGGTAATGCCCCAATCGCAATCCCCAGAAACATTTTCCATTCGTATCGTTGCCATTCTTGGCGTTGAAAGGCTAAGAAAGCACCTTCCAAAATGTTACGAATATCGCTCCAAAAATACATTAATACCGCAAATACACTACCAAGCTGAATCCCATCAACAGCTTCCTTCTTCCATGCATCCCAATGTAAAATATCCCGAAATATAATTAGATGTGCCGTGCTGCTAATGGGTAAAAACTCCGTAATCCCCTGGACTATACCCAAAATAAAGCCTTGGAAAACTTTGACAATCAAACTTGGTTCGCTTGCAGTGACGCTACCAGTCGTTTGCATTAAGTGGTGTGAAAGTTCACTCGCGAAAAATGTTATCCCCATCAACTAGACTCCAGAAACAACTGCGTAAGCATACAAAAAGGAATTATCCAACTTTACGTCATCATAGTCAGTTATTCCGGGAGACATATTTTTACACAGGGAGAGAGTTATAGCAATTATCAAAAAGAAGCTATTGATTCATAGGGGCGAATGCGGAGATTGATGTGTCGTCTTTTAACGTTGAGTTCGAGAAAGCGATCGCACACACAAAACCTTAGTAACACTGATTGACAAAACTTTGTGACGCAGGTAAGCAGTAATGGAGTGCAGTGAATGACTATCTCAAAAATATATGTCAAATGTATGCCAAATAAAACACTTACTACTTGCCGGTATCGTTTTGCTGCTGATGTTGCCATATACTGAGGTATTATTTCCACTCAGAAAACACAAGATACTGTGAAATGAAATATATCCAGCGTCATTCAAAAGCGATCGAACTCATTGTCGAGGTTGTTTTTTTAGTAGCCTTATTTTTGTTGGGATTTTTCCTGGACTATGAATTGGCTGCTTCCTTGACCTGGCAATTTTACTTATTTATGGCTGTTTTAGCCTTAATCTTACTCTTGCCAGTATACGTACAATATCGGCGGAAACAAGAATTGTGGCTTTTCTTCGGTTTCAATATCAGTCTATTAGCTCTGCACTTTTTAACTCTCACTCCTGTAAAACCTTTCACCAAGTTTTATCTGGATATTAAAAATGGTATGACAATTGAGGAGGTTCAAGGCTTATTTAACAAGCGTTTTCCAAAAGGGGGAAGGTTCCGTCAACCGGAATGGAGACTAAGAAATGAGGACGCTAATGATGCAGAACTTCATAGACTTAACAGGAAGAAGTTTTTAGCTACACCTGACCAGAATTTACATTATATTCTTGACCTAACTAATGGTGATTACGATGCTGAATGGGTGACTGTTTATTTCAAGGATGGCAAAGTGGTGGGAACTAACTATTCACCCGATTGATTCCGATTCTTCAACTCACGTTATTGACTCTATAAAATGCTTGATGAGACTAGCAAAAGCTAAATATCCCCGACTGATTCAACAAATCGGGGATATCTAGTTAGATTATTTTTATGACCGCAACGCCGTTTTACCTAAGTTTTTGACCTGGATAAACCAGGGTGGGAATCTTTCGCTTCGTTTAAAGTTTCCGAGTACTAAGCCCGGTATACTGCCACAAAGTACAATTAACTCCCATTTTCTTAAAGACATAGATCAAAAAACTTGATGGCAGTCACCAACGTTGCAGCGCAATAAACACATTATAACCTTCAAAAATTATGTTGGCAGTTTCAAGGAGAGAATTTTTTCAGGTTTGATTTGGATACCAGATTGATTCTACTTGCTGTGCTACTTCGATCGCATGATTACGATTGGAGTTATCTAATAGTATCGTGACATGTCCCAATTTGCGACCGGGACGTGATTCGGATTTACCGTACCAGTGGAGACGGGCGTTTTTGAGGGCTGCGATACGCTGGCGTTTTTCTTGGTAGTCGCTGGTTCCTTGTTCGTATCCTAGAAGATTTACCATCACTGCACCCGGACAAATCAAGGCTGGGTTTCCCAGGGGTAGCCCACAGACTGCCCGTAACTGCTGTTCAAATTGCGAAGTTTGACAAGCATCAAGGGAAAAATGCCCGGAGTTATGGGTACGGGGAGCAATTTCATTCACGAGCACCTTGTCATCTGCCGTTAGGAAGAGTTCTATCCCAAATACGCCCACAACATCGAGGCTGTTGAGTAAAGTTCGGGAAATATTCTCGATGCTGGCTGTGACTTGGGGTGAAATATCAGCAGGTGCGATCGCTCGACGACAAACTTGTTCTTTTTGTTGAGTTTCTACCACTGGATAGTTGACAACTTCACCATTTACCGAACGTGCAGCAATGACTGCGAGTTCACGGGTAAATGGGATAAATTCTTCGAGCAAAAATTCCACATGGCTGGTTTTGAAGCGTCCACTGTCAATTTCTTTGAGAGTTGCTTGTAGGTGTTGAATATCTTTAATTATGTAAGTCCCTTGTCCATCGTAAGCGTGGCGACGGGCTTTGAGGACAACAGGAAAACCAAATTTGCCGAACTTATATTCGTCACTAGCATCTTTTGGTAAATCTAAAGCCACAAATTTGGGAACTGGGATACCAATATCCCGCAGGTAGCAACGCTGATGATACTTATCTAATAGTGGCGCAAGCGCTTCCAAACGAGGACGAAAACACACTCCCCGTTCTGCTAAACCGGATAATGCTTCTAAATCGACAAATTCATTTTCAAACGTAATCACATCGCTCTTTTTCGCCAGTTCTCCAGTTGCGATCGCATCATCTACACGCGCTTGCACAAAGAAACTGGACATGCTACTCAATATTGTGGAATCAAGAGGATGTTGTTGTTTTGCTAAAATCACTGCGGGATCGTCTGCACTTGGAGTTTGTACAACTAGTTCGATACCTAGCTTTTTCGCTGCACTTCCCATCATCCAAGCTAATTGTCCACCACCAATTACACCAACACGTTTCATCTGCACCCTAGTGAATCACGAGTTTGAACACCTGTTTGCGAATTCACACCACTTGCTTTGACGCACAATTCTTTTACCTGCAATCCATCCAATATTGCATCAGTAAAATCAGCACCTTCGATATTTACATCTGCGAGAGTCGCATACAGCAATAGCGTTTCTTGGAAAATTGCGTCACTTAAATCCGCCCCTGTTAAGTTTACCCGATCTACCATCGCATTCGATAGATTGGCTCCATGTAAGTTCGCTTTTGTCATTACCGAAGCGCTCATGACAGCACCCCGCAAGTCAGCATCTTGAAAGTTGGTAAACTCCATATTGGCATTAGAAAACTCAGATGCTTGTAATTCCTGCCCCGAAAAGTCTTTTCTTGTTAATTCTGCATTACTAAATGATAAAGGATGTGTCCAATCTGCATATGCGGTGACAGTTGGACAAATGAAAGAAACTATATTAACTAAAATTACCAAAATCAATGCTGCTAGTAGCCTCAAAAACATATCAAGTCGCCATGTGAGGGTTTGATGTTTCAATCTATTTTTTAAGCTTATCGTAAAGGAGTGATATTACTCACCATTGTGGGTGATGTCGCAATCTAGATGTGATTTCGGAAGTATTATGTAATGTATTTTTGATTTCAGCCTAATTTTAGTCTCCGCAGATATGGAGGCGAAGACAATATCAAGTCTCAGAGTCGCAGGATAGACAGGGATTTGCAATTCTGGGAACAGCCTGTATCAATACGAATCACATGCATGTATTGGCAGCCCGAAAAATCTTATTTCTATAGGTATTTTTAGTGTTATTGAAAAATTGCTGGCGTTGAAGTTATTTCCTCTTCATCCTTGCTTAATCGGCTATTTCTAAACTCAAACTGAAGACTCAATAAACTTAGGTGCTGGGATTTAAGTATCTAGCAGAATCGTACTTGGTTGTTGAGAAACTAGTAGTCCAACAAAGCAAATTTGTCGGGATAAAATGCCCTGGCTCAATTTCAACTCGTCAATATTAGCTTGGCAAATCACTAGGCTTTTGCCTATAAGATTCAGCTTAATATTTACTTTATAAATGGTCTTGATTCCACTTGATTTACAAACATCTTTTTAGGTATTATTTCTTATAATTATTCTCATGATTGCTAAATTATTATTTTTCTTCATTATTCCTCTAGGAGGATTATTAATAAATCAAGTAAATACATAATTAATTTATATTTTTTTAGCTATTACTGGAAAGAATGTTGCAAAATATTGAGATGAAAATTCCAAGGTAAAGTTTATTTTCTTTTCAGATAAGCAAAGCTTATTTGCTGTTAGTCTGGTGATATTCAAGGATTGGTCAAACCCCGTCTGAAATGACTCTCAGGTTTTGAAAGAATGCTTAATATAAGTTAACAATGCTTGAAAAATGTAATTCAAAATTATTGTTAACCAGCGTTCTTAATTGACTTGTCAGAAAGCTATTGAAACATTTATATTCATTCATTAACAACAATCATGCGAAGCCTAAAACCCCGCACAGCGATGAAGCATTATCACGAGCAATGGATTGAGGATTGGTGCCAAGAAAATGGCTGGACGGATTTGTATATTGAGCGGTGCAATAATTACTGGGCATTCCCACCTGGTGCAGTTATGCCCGAACCGATTCCTCAACAAGTTTTAAGATTTATTAAAACCGAAAAGGGTATGACATTTGAGGAGAGATTCTGGTCAATTTCGGCGATAGTAGGTACGATCGCAGCAGTGATTTCAACTTACTTATTCAAATGTCCGATGCCGATTATTGTGGCGTTTGCCTTTGATGCCATCACTGCCGCCAGATTAGAGATAGAAGATATGTAATCAGGGCGTTTAGTTAAGGTATGAGTAAATTGCGAATGTCCTGTTTTCCCGACTCCCCATCAATCATCTTTTGCAACTCTTCTGCTGTTAATGACTGAACAAAGCTTAAATTGAGTGGTGCTTGGCTAATATATTGACTGTAAGTTGCACTTAAGTATGGTTGATACTGTTGTTGCTTAAGTAAATGGGTTTGGAAAAAAGCGATGCTAAGTGATTTAACATAGGTTTGGGCGATCGCTGGATCAGGGCCAATTAACTGTGGCGGAACAGGTAAAACACCTTTAGAATTGTCCAATTTTTCCGCAGTCGAAAAATGGGTTGCATTTTCAATAGTCGCTAAGTATTTATTCTTCGTTTGCAACCAAGTAAAGGGAATTACCTGTTCGGGGACTAAAGGTGTAATGATATCCTGGCTACCTCCCATCAACATTACCGGAATTTGAATTTTACTTAATCCTTGCTTTCCTAAAACAACACTATTTAAAGGATTAATCGCCATTACTGCTTTAATTCGTGAATCCTGTAAATTAGGAAGCTCAACTCTTTCTTGTAATAATTCATTGGCGCGGCACTGTAAAAATACTGATAAATTTAATGATTTATTCGGGTTGCAACTCTTGATAATACCCGTATAATCTAAGTTTGCGCCAGCTAAAGCTAGACTCGTATATCCTCCATAGGAATGTCCAATTATACCTACTTCACTGAGATTCAATAATCCTTTCCAACTAGCGTAAGACTTCTTATTGCTTTGTAACTCATCCAGTAAAAACTTAATATCCAGAGGACGATTAATCAACTCCTGTGCTTCGGGAGGACTCGACAAACCGGAAAAATATTGCTGAATCTTAGTGGCATCACTACCCGGATGTTCGAGAACTGCAACAGCAAAACCGTAACTAGCAAGATGTTGGGCAGTATAAGCAAAAGTTTCGCGGTCTTCAGCAACGCCATGAGAAATTACAATTAATGGAAGCGGTGGTTTTATTTTTTGTCCAATTTCACCTCTTTGTATCTGTGTTTGCGGTATGTACATATCAACTGCAAACACACGTTTACGGAACAAGTCATTCATTACTATTGGCTGTTTTCGCCAACTGAAACCACCAGGCATCCGTAAATCTTGCAGTTGAGCAAAATCGATGTTTGCCTTCGTATTTAGCTGATTTCTGGCTTCAGTCGCTGTTAATTCTTTGAGTTCAGCAACGACAACATCACGTTTATTTAGCAAACTGTTCAATTCATTAGTAATTCCCTGAATTTCGCTAAAATTCAAGCGAACCGTATTAGAAGGATAACGACGAATGACATTAACAATATTTAAACCTTGTGGGTCATTTGCCGATAAAATCAAAGCGGAACGCAAAGCAAAGAAATTGCCGGCTCGTGATTCTGTTTGTAACAGTGTACCTAACCTCTCAACTACCTTGCTTCCTAATTGAGAATATGTGAACTGTGAAACTAAAGTCGCATTAACTTGAAAGCGAGTATTTAGTAGCTCGCGAAATTGGCTTCTTTGGGCTTTAGGAATACGGTTAATGTAAAATGCCAAATCTTCGGTAATCTTCCCTTCCTTCGCAAAAAGTTCAATATCATCTGCGGAAATTGTAAATTCTCCCAGGGGAGGATAATAAAAAGCAATACGATTTGCACTTAATCCGGGAGTAGCGCTAGCTAGTATGGAAAAAATGCTGCTACTTACAGTACTGAGTATAGTTTTGAGGTAGTGCTGCTGTTTGCTGTTTCTCGTTGTCATATGCAAAATACCCTGAATTCGCTTCATTCTACGTATTTGTCAGTATTTTCTACCTGTCTCAACCGCAATTTTTCGGATCAGGTAATCATCAAATGGGATTATTTAGTATTTACACTGAAGCTTTTTAAAGGATTTATATTTTATAAAGTAAATATATTTGCAACCTGATAAACCGAAACTATATACCGAAACACATTTGAGCAATCTTTCCCAAAGTTAGGTTGCTCAAATTATTATTATGAGTTATTTACTATCTCCGTAGATTTATTGATAAGCATCGATTAGTGACAAGGGAAATTATACATTATATTCGGTTCGCCTAAATACATGCGATAAAATCCACACGGAGAATTTTGAATCGGAGCGCTGATTTCGGGCATGTTCAGCAGGCGGGTTTAATTAAATATCAACCCCCAGAGGACTATAGTGATACCATTTCACGAAAAATCTGATACAGATGTAAATCCTGAAAGCTTTGCTGCGTCTAATTTTTTTAATTGTGTAGCTTGCTAGTCTTCGACAACGCCTAACGGCGTACACTCTTCGAGAAGGCTTGCGCCTACGCGACAGCGAGTATTGTGAATTGGTATTACCTCTCTCCGTTGCTTTTGATTAAAACCAGGTACTTAAACTTGATCTATGTCATGTGGAGCCAGACGTAATACGAGCTATCAGACAGGCGATCGCATCGTCTCCTCATTCTCCTAACTTTAGTACATGCGATCGCGCCACTCAACCTCAGATAATCTGAAAGATCAAAACCTAATTGCGCCGCCAAATTCTTCTAACATCTCTTCCAATAGTTCTTCCATCATATCCCGTTGCAGAGAACGTAAAATTTCTGGGCCTTCCAGGAATTCCTTGATGGTCAATTTTTTTTCTTGAAAATCCTTGACATAATCACGTATTCCGGAAACAATTTCAATTTGCGATTCTAATTGACCTAAAATTTCATCAACGGGATCAACTCCATGTTTTTTAGCTTTCTTACAATCAGAAAGCATCTCACCTTCGGGAGTCTTTTTCACCTCTCGCAGTTCTTTTTTGAGAGTTTCATATTGAGTTTTCAAAATTTTATTGTTCTGCTCTAAACGAGAACATTTTCGACTCAAATCATCTTGGCTATTACTATCAATTTCTTCTCCGACTTCATATTGCTGTTCAATTTCCAAAAGTCTCGCTAAATCACCTTCTTGATAAGCCTTATTAATTTCTTGCATTATCTCGGTGTGACGCTTCTGGGTCTCATTATCTTTAGCTCGATCTGGATGAAATATTTCTGCTAATCTTAAAAATATATGGCGTATCTTTTTAGAAGATTCACTTCTAGTTGCTGAGGGAGATTCAACTTCCGAGTCGGGTCGATGATAATAATAATGATGTTGCGATCGCTGCGACTTAAACTCTTCGGAATCGACTCCAAATTCCTCTTCTAAATTTTCTAACTCTTCTTCTAAATCTTGATCGTCAAAGATTTGAAAGGATTTATGACTAATAATTCCCGCATGTTGCAAACTACGATAAATTTCTTCTATTTTCCTTTTACTTTGTTTGCCAAGTTTCTTCTTTTCTAAAATTTCTCGAAATAAACTATGAATTTCTTGGTCAAGTTGTGCCATCTTTTGATAATTTGGTGTGGCGCGACCAAATATTTCTGTAGCAATAGAACGCATTTGCTCGATAAAATTATCAAGTTCCTTACGTTTTTTCTTAATCTGTTTCAGTAGTTTTTGATGTTCTACTTCTAGTCCTTCCATTCGTAGATGCAGTTCGGAAGGTGCAAGAGTTGTCGCGGTAGCGCGTTTATTGGGGACTGTTTTGGTACGAGGCATGATTTAATTAGTTTTTGAGTACTTATCGTGCTTGGTCAGAAATTCGAGAACTGGAGATGCGGCAAGAATTTATTGATAAGTAATCATTTGGGTTTCATAGGATACCTAAAAGTTAGGTTAATTTTTAAAACCAATGAGTAGAACTAGGATGACAGAAAAATTAACAAAAATAACAACTGCAAATAAAAACTTAATAAAAAGGATTAATTGCAACTTTAATTACTTTCCGCTCTCGCATATCCACGAATACTTGTTCTAAATCTGTCAATGGACGCTGTTCGCTAATTAATAATTCAAAGGGGATTTTGCGACTGGCGATGAGTTCTAGCGCTTGACGGACAAAATATGGAGTGTTATGAAATACACCTTTAACTGTGAGTTCGCTGTAATGTAATTGCTCAGTATTGAGATTAATTGATGTATTTTTGGGGCAGCCACCGAATAAATTGACGGTAGCGCCGGGACGAACACAATTAATTGCTGTTTCCCAAACACTAGGTACACCAGTTGCTTCGATCGCAATATCTGCACCCAATCCATCGGTTAATTCTTTAACAACACTAGGAATATCAGGAATTTGGTGATAATTGAAAGTCTGACTAGCACCGAGTTTCTTGGCGATTTCTAATCTGCGATCGCTACCTCCAAAAACAAATACTTCTACATTACAATCAATTGCTAATTTCGCCACAAACATTAACCCGATCGCACCATCACCTAATAAAACTACCCGATCCCCAGCCTTGACATCAGAACGCGCTACCCCATGTAACACACAAGCCAAAGGTTCAGTCATCGCCGCTAATTCGTCAGGCAAATCATCGGGAAGTGACAATAAATTATGTTCGACAATCGGTGCCGGAATTTTTAGATATTGGGCAAAAGTACCATTATTCCAAGTTAAATGCGGACAAAGCGAATATTGTTGCCGTTGACAAAAAAAACACTTCATGCATGGTGCAGAATTATTGGCAACAACGCGATCGCCTATTTGCCAATTAGTTACACCTTTCCCCAGCGCCACTATTTCCCCAGCAGACTCATGTCCAAACAAAGTCGGTGGTTTCAGCATTTTCGCATGTCCACCACGTCGCCATACTTTCAAATCTGTTCCGCAAGTCGTAGCTGCACCAACTCGAATTACCACCTCACCCACTGCCGGAGTTGGGTCTGGGACTTGTTCGAGACGTAAATCTTCGCGATCGTAAAGTACAGCAGCGAGCAACTTTTAATCTCCTATTTTCTAAATTGCTTAATATTTTGTCTCTTGAACATATTGAACATATTATTTTATTTTTTATCCCCACATTCCCGCATCACCACATTCCACATTCGGCACTTGCTAATTACTTATCTAATTACTAATTACTAAAGATAAATTAGCTCCACCTGATTTTATCAGGCAGAGCAGGGGAAATTATTAAAAGTGAATTAGTTTGAAGTTTCTAGAAGTCGAAAACTTATTGCAGACTAGTTGGCCTTATGGTTATGTTTATGTCAAATTATTAAGATGTAACTGCTGCTTGAGCAGATACTCCTGCATTCATAGAGCCAGTTCCAGCAACCCGATTTACAATCAATAAAGACACCTCTTGGCGGCAAGATTGGCAGAACCAATAAATTTGACCGTGGCGGACATGACGCAACAGCATGGAACTACCGCAACAGGGGCAACTGCTGGCTCTCATACTCATACCATTGTTCTCCTTGTGTGTGTTTCTTTCTGTGTAGCTAATTAATTTCCTGTGACTTCGGAAATTAAAGATTTATCAAATTAGAATCTGTTGAAAACAGTTAATTAAAAGTGGATTTTGGCAGCGTGAAGATGTCCATTTTGACTAATTCGTTGTTGAATTATCTGTTGGTAAACTTGCTCGTACCCATTAACCATTTGGGCAACGCTAAAGTTATCCTCTACATGTTTCCGACATTGGTAACGGTTGAGTTCCAATGCTTGAGGAATCATTGCTGTCATTTCCTCGTAGTTCTGACAAACAAAACCTGTTTCACCGTGGGCAATAACTTCTGGTACGGAACCCATGCCTATTGCAATCACTGGCGTACCAGCTGCCATTGATTCAATCATTACCAAGCCAAACGGTTCGTGCCAGGTAATAGGGAAGAGTGCCACAGATGCGTTACCGAGAAGTTCTGATTTCTCTGCGTTATTAATTTCGCCCAGATATTCGATTTGCTTACCGTCTATGTGGGGTGCTATTTCGCGTTCAAAGAACTCTGCATCAACTAAATCAATTTTTCCTGCCATTTTTAACCGCCAACCTGTTTTTTTGGCGATCGCGATCGCATGGTGTGGACCTTTTTCTGGGGAAAATCTGCCTAAAAATGCTAAATAAGGCGGGTCTTGAGGCTGAGCAAAAAATCGGTAACTGCCGAGGTTAATACCGTTGTAGACTGTATCAATGTAATTTAAATCTACTTGGCGTTGGGCGTTGCTAATACTAATAAATGGCTGCTGGCGATGGTGGCTGTATACGTTTTTGTTTTCACTGTTGAAGCTACCATGTAATGTATGCACCGTTGGAGTCGGTACAAAATTTGCTAAAGCTAATGCCGTAACCCCTACATGAGAGTGAATAATATCGAATTCCGCAGCACGTTGGTACACTTGGCTGAGTTCGAGCGTTTCGTACACTGAATATTCCCTAAATTCTGGGTCTAAACGTAATGCACGGGGACATATAGCTTCCAACTTCGCTAATGTTTGCGAGTCTCCAGATGCGAACAATGTCACATCATGACCTCGACGTACCAGTTCGTCGGCAAGGTGACTCACCACCAGTTCGATTCCTCCATAAGTTGGGGGCGGAACCCGTTCCCATAAGGGGGCGACTTGAGCGATTTTCATAACTTGTTTTGGTTCAGCAGGTGAAAAGCCCTGTATATCTGGACTTAAAATTCAGATTTAAACAGATTTGAATTGGTAGAGCAAATATACTCATCCATCTGAAGTTTACATCAATCAAGTCGGCGATCGGAATAGCAATATTCCATTTGACCGTGCTTGACAAGTTAACAGCGACTAAGTACAGGCAGCCAAGTTATACGATTAAGCAACAACATACCTAATATTACAGTCACTAATGTTTTCACTTCATCTATCCAGGGGATCATTGTAAAACAAGAAGCTTTGGTCGCCTAAGTACTCAATTTAGATGCGGGAGTAATTATTTTGTATGTTGACTAGTAGTTTCAAATAACCAAAAAATCTTTTAATAAATCAAAAAGTGTCAAAAAAGTGCTTTTTTAGCCAAAAATTATCTATGGTCATTACTTTATTTCTTAACATTTCCAGCTTCGGCAAAATTCTCATGAATTTAGGTAAATTACAGACAAAATTTATAATTAGACTTTATCGCTCTTAATTTACTAACTCTTATTTATGGTTCAATAAAGTTTCAGATCAGCCAAAAATTTAAGAACCAGAAATCGGGGATATTAGGGTTAATTGGTTGGCTCCAATTTCTGTAACTGTTTCTTCGCCCATCCCCGCAACTTTTCATCGGTGTCATTGGTAGAGCGATCGCGTAACAGTGCTAAGGTGTCAGAATGACTCGGGTAATGTTTAAGAATTACCTCCAGTGCAGCTTGACGAGGATTAGTTTCAAACTGACTATATTCATCCTCACTAACTTGAAATGGGTCGTTAACTGCTACATCGCAAAATAATTCAAAAATTCCTGTTTCATCTTTGAAATTGCGGGCTAAGTCCTCTACCGCAGCACGTCGTACATTCCAATGATCATCAGTTAGAGCGTGTTGTTTCAAGATGGGTAGGGTATCGGGGTCATCTTTGAAATTGCGGGCTAATTCCTGTATCGCAGTACGTCGCACAGACGAGTTATCATCATTTTGAGCGCGTTGTTTCAAGATGGGTAGGGTATCGGGGTCATCTTTGAAATTGCGTGCTAATTCCTGTACCGCAGCACGTCGTACAGACGAGTCATCATCAGTTTGAGCAAGTTGTTTTAACCAGGGTAGGGTATCGGGGTCATCTTTGAAATTGCGGGCTAATTCCTGTACCGCAGCACGTCGTACAGACGAGTCATCATCATTTTGAGCGCGTTGTTTCAACCAGGGTAGGGTATCGGGATCATCGTTCCATGTCGTAACTATGGTTGCTACTGCCAAAGTCCGAATTTCTGTAACGTTTTGGTTATCCGCTCGTATATACTCGCTGTGGAAAAATGTTTTCACACGATAAAACCCATAGCCAATCAAGTTATTAATAACTTCAAATAACCTCCTATCTTGAGCATAAATATCCCGATTTTTCCTTTCTCTAACTTCAGCCAAACATCCCGCAGCTAGAAATAAATTGCTAAACTTATTTGCTTCCCCATCAATCCCCATCAAATATTCAATAATCTTCGCGACATGACTAGCGTTAATGACTCCAGCAATTAATCTTAAAACCTCATGCCAACTTTCATCATGCCAATGCTTACCAAAAACTTCAGTTTGAAGTTTATCTAGAGTCAACTTTTGTTCTTTTTCAAATTGCCAACGAAAAGCTTCAGCACAAAAATATTCTAAAAATGTCCGATGTACAAAGGAATAATAATTATCACCAGCATGACACAAGATAAAATTACGTTGACGTAACTGTTCAATCAAAACTTTAGCAGCTTCCCTGGCATCAAGCTTTGTATTTCCAATGGTTTCTAAATACCCTTGAAAAATATGCTGTAAATCGTTGCCATTAATTAAATTCCCCGTCAACCCTTTTTCATTTGCCTGCATCTGATAAGCAACTTGCCGCAACATTGCTTGTTTGTCACTTAAATCAATCGCAAACCGAGACATTCTCACATCAGTTAAATGTCTTTCTGCATCCCATTGTTGTAGCAATACTTCCGATGCTTTCTCATATAACGTACTTCGATCGCGGGGCAATTCTCGATGACGGTTGAGTATCGCCATCATTGTTAATAATAAAGGGTTTCCAGCTAATTCTTTGTAGTTTTTCACTCTCCTGCATCAAAAAAGGATTAAGAAGCAACAGGAATGGGGGGATGTTTTATACCTTTACGAGCCTGAGTAAGAACCATTGCAATATAACCCCAAGGATCAACTTTTCTGAGACGACAAGTTTCAATGACACTCAAAACAGAGCAGTAAGCTAAACTGCCTTCAGTAGTGCGAGTACCATAGCTAATACGTCGAGCAATAACGGCATGTCGTAAAGCCCGTTCAGCCTCATTATTGGTTGCTGGTAATTGCGGATGATAAAAACACGCAACCACAGCGTCCCAATCAGCTAAAATTTCTTTTGCTAGAGCCTTTAACTTACTATGCTCTGCAAGCGTAGCTAATCGGCAGACTCTGTATAGGCGAGCGGGGTGTGAGTCTTTTTCATCTGTATCCCCGTCGCCGATAGCAAGTGTATGTATTAGTTCCCTCAGTTCCTCTAAAAGCCACTGCCCTAAATCCGCCACTTCTTTATCTACTGCTTCGGTCAAAGCGATCGCTTTACGAATCAGATGAGCTAAACAATGTTGGCGTTTTGGGTAATGACTGTAGGCTCCATACCCATCAGTTACTAACCATCCCACAAATGCATCACTGATCAACCGCAGTAATTCTTCTTGACGACGACTACCGATGTGGTAAACGGCAATTGTTTTCGTAATCGCTACCCATAACCACCGATATTTCCCTTTCTCATACCAGGGTGTTTCATCAAGGTGGATTATTTCTGACGATTGCAATTGTTCAATTAATTCCTCAACGACTGGGGAACAAGCTATTCCTACCTCTCGAATACATCTGTCGATTGTTCCGACTGACAGCGATACACCTACCCAATCGTTCAATAACTCTCTTATTTTCGGTCGGGACATACGGTATCGTATTGCAACAGAAGCAATAAACGTTGCCAGCATCGGACCGACAAGTCCATACTCCTGCAAGCTTAAATCTCTGCTTCTTCCTTCAACTACCGAAACATACCCGACTAAAGGCTTTTCTTTTGTTTGGTGTCCACAGGTGCAAGTCGCCTGATAGTAATGATGAAGCGTACACTTTACCTCAATTCCAGACTCTAATTTTTCCAGTTCCAATACGTAATAGCCCATGTGGGGTTTTGCTTGTTGGTCTATTTCTAATCCACTGTTACACGATGCACAAGTTTTTGGGTAATGGGATATGGTTTGGTTTGGCACTAAGGGTGCTGTCCGCCATATCCCCTTAGCCCCTGGTTGTTTTCCCGGCTTTTTTAGAGCGAATCCCTTACTTTTTGGTTTTTCCCTGGATTCGGAAACAACCTTATCTTCTTGCTTTGGTTCTGTTTGTGATTCTGAGTGCGGTGTTTGTTCTTCTTGGTGTAACCCTGATTTTTCCTTACTTTTGAATTGGTCTGATGATGGGGGTAAGGAACTATTGCTCGAATTTTGCTCTAATTTTTCTAGTTGCTCGACTGCTAGTTTATGAAGATTTCCCGCAACTTCCACCAATTTCTGCTTGTCCAGAGATTGGAAGTAGTCCCGGTTCATTTGTGCTAAGTCTTCTTTACTCAGTCGGTTCATGAGCTTTTGGTTTGCATTGCACAATGATTTTTTACATTACCATATGAACTACACCCCTAGTTTTACCTACACTGCAAACTCTTGTTTTAGGGGGGAAAGTGAAAAACTACAATTCTTTAATCGCTTTACTGCGTGCTATTCCCCTTTCTAAGCGTGCTTTTTTATCTTCTGCATCGGCTTTATCATTAAAAGTTAATTGATGCCATCTGTTGATAAAATCCTGGATTTGTCCATCATCAAAATCCTGTAACATCAAGTGACGAAATTCGCTATTCCGAAAGCGTTCATCTTTATAACCAATCACGCGAGAAGTGACAATTACTTGCACGTCGGGATATTCATCAGTAAAGCGAATAATATCGTTGATAATATCTTCCCTTTGGGCTGGCTCAAATACTTCATCCAACCCATCAAACATCACCAAAGCATTACCTTTTTGTAATTGCTCATGTAATCCCAATTGATTTAAATGGCAAATTGCCCCTGGTGCATTATGTAAATATTCAAGAAAGTTTTTAGGCTCTTCGGCAAGTTTTATGGAGCTTGAGGTTTTTTTGCAGTAAAACCCTTACAAAACAATGATTACAAGCAACTATGATACTTTTTGAGGCTAAATTCCTATGTAATAAGGCTTTCAAGGATTTTTAGCTAAGTTTTCCATAAAAAGAACTGAAGAGCCAGTTTTTACAATGTTTCTCATTAAATTGCCGTGCATAGGTTCGCAATTCAATCAAGATTGGAATTGGCTGATTAAAGTAATTAGTTAATTTTGATTCTGCCCAATTTAAAGCTAAAAATTGTAATAAAGTTGATTTCCCCGCACCTGGGTCACCTAATATAACTAAATAGTTACGATTTTTCTTTTCGTTAATAATATCAATAACAGAACGAATTGGCGCTTCAATATAACTTTTCTGATAGCGTTCCAACTCATTTATATCCTTAATTTCTGCATCTTTACCCGTTTCGTTGAGATATTTTTGATATTCCTTACTGCGCTCAAACACATGAGGTAAAATCTTCACACATTCACGCACATTCTGAGCAATAAAAACCTGTTGCAATCTCAACTCATTATATGCAGAACCACTACTATCGAGAGAATCTAACTTCAGATAGCCATACTTTTGACGAATACCTTCTTGATAGCGTCGTAAATCGAAATCAGGAGAGACTCCAACTAGCTCTTGAGTATTATCAGCCGTTTTTTCTAACTGATAAGAATCAAACGCATTTCTTAGTTTATCCGACTCGCGAATAATAGCTTTAACTTTGTTGAGGTAGGGTTTATTTAACCGTTTCCAAGCAAAATCTTCTGGTAATGCCAATAAATTTTGGTCATACCAAATTCTTTCTAAAATTTGAGTATCAATACTTATACATTCAGGATTAAAAGCACTACCTAATATCTCTTGTACTTGCTCAATTCGGAGAAATTTAGTTAAAGACGAATTAAATTTTTTAACTTCATCATCACTGCAATCACTATTAATTAATTCCTGCTGAAGAATTTCTAAAAACTCTTTTATTGCTTTCCCAACCGCAATATCAATTTCCTCTTTTTTTAAAGATTGCAGAATATTCCCCGGTAAACCCTTGAGTACATCCTTAAGCACATCTTTGAGTAAATCCTTACCCAAATCCTCTGCAAACTTCTGCATCACAGGAGTAAACAGAAACCCCACCGCAGTTTGAATACCCCACAAAGCTAACCATTCCATAGACAAAATTAATACTGGAGTTGATGTTTAGCGCTTAATATCATGTTCGGCTAATCACTTACAATTAAAGCTTCTACACTTCTCCGCGTCTCCAAATCCCCGTGTCAGTCTTAATAATAAATACTCAACCACACATGATTATGACTATGAGTATAACGGAATTTTCTATTTCACATGCGTAGAAATGTTACATGTAATCTCACTACTTACTTGATAGATTAATAACTATATAACTTATTGTCCTTGCAATACCATAACCAAAGCTTAATGCCTCTGGCATATCGCAAACCTTTCAATCCCAGCTAAATCAGCATGAATTTCAATGTTGCAATAATTACCATTACTTTCCAACATCTCGCGGACTAGCACAGTTTGCCCAGCCATCATTTCAATTAACCACACACCGCCAGACTGCAAATATTCTGGAGAAACCTGGATCAAATGACGAATGTAATCTAAGCCATCAACCCCACCATCCAGAGCTAAATGTGGCTCATGATTAGCAACTTCTGGGTCTAAAGTTAACACTGTTTCTCTGGGAATATACGGTGGATTGGATACCATACCGCTAAATTTGCCTTGGAAATGTACAAGCGGTTCCCACCAAGTACCTTGATAAAATTTGATTCTTTCTAGAAAACTTAAATTCTCTGCATTTCTTTGCGCTATCTCCAACGCTGCCATACTCAAATCAACTGCATGAATTACAGCATTGGGAAAAATATCAGCCAACCCAATCGCAATCGCTCCACTGCCAGTTCCTAAATCTGCCCAATTACCATTTCGCAAGCTTTGATTATTCTCAGTCGCCGCCAAAGCCAAATCAATTAGCAGCTCAGTTTCTTGCCTGGGAATTAAAACTGCTGGTGTGACTTGAAGTTGAAACTGTCGCCAATTAGTGACTCCGGCAATGTATTGTACTGGCAAACGTTCATGTAATCTCCTTTGCCACAGCCCATCTAAATCTGCCAGAGGTAGGGACATCTTGATTTCTGGTTGCTCTCGATACAACTCCAAGCGCAAATTTAAACTATCCAAACCAGCTATTTCCCGCAATAACCAATCCACTTCCCTTGTTTGAACATTATGAGCGATCGCACTGGAAATTGCTGCATTTCGCCATAGCCAAAGTTCTTCACCGGATACTAAGTTGGGGAATTGGGCATTGGGCAGTGAAGGAGACAGGAAAATAGGAGAATCTGAAGATGGGGAGGGAGATGATTCTTCCTGTTTCTTCCTACCTTCGTCACCGCATCCCCCTGTTCCTAAATTTTCCTTGTCTTCCTTGTCTACCATTAACTTATGCCCATATGCCAATCTTTATCTTACTTTTTGGGAGCAGCTGGTTGAGTGGCTGGTTTTGCCCCAGGTTGTTGTGGCTTATTATTTGCCAAGGTACGAATGTATTCTCGTGCTTCTGGTGATGGGAAAAATACTACCTGTTTGAGCCATTCGTCGTTTTTATCTTGCAGGGTTTTAATTACACCATCGACATCCACAACTTGAATGTCAGCTTTAGCAAATTTTGGTTTAACCTGACCAAGTAAAGCGACTGCATCCTGCTTGCTGGTGAACATCGGGATATACTCTTTCTTGTCTGTACCTAGTTGAATGGGTACATATCCCTTATCAGGAGCAAATCTTACCATAAATACAGGTACACTTCTAAATTGTTCAACCTTCTGACCGCTAGCTTTGAGTAATTCAACAGCTCCTTTCACATCTTGATCATTTGGTTTAAAGGCGAATTTCAAGCTGTCAGGTTTATTTTTGCTTTGTTGTAACTGCTGGTAAATACTTCCCAAAGGTACAGCAGTTGCTTGCAAGCTTTTCAACATTTCTGCCATTTTTGGATCAGGATTTTTGACTGCTTGCAGTTCTTTAATAAAAGCTTGTGCATCTTGGCGGCTCATGTAAACCCCAGTCACCGAACCTTTGGATTTTTGAGCGTTTTGAGGATCGGGTAATTGCCGACTAAGTGGTAAACCTTGAGGGTTAGTAATTAACCAAACAGGAACAGAATCCAACTTTTCTTTAATTTGCTGTTCTGGTAATGCAAACACTGGGGCAATTCCGCTAACAACTGTTGCCAACAGAGTACTCCCCACCAAACCGAATGTTGTGCCCCAGCGAACCAATGATTTCATGACTTCTCCTAACATTAAAACTTTAAATCAAATCAGACAGATGTTTGACTTAGCTTGGCAATAAATAGTTTTAGCTGTCGAAACTATCCGTAACTAATTGCCTATGCGGTTGTTGATCAATTTCGTGTTTGCTTTTTGGTTAGTTATTGCGAAATTGTTTACATGTTGTATGACTGTCTGTCGTCTTCTGATGGCGAAAGTTCCTTGTTTACGCATAGTGACAAATGCTATTTTATTGCCTTTGTCAGTTATAATCGACGCTCTCTGATTGCGATCGTTCCACCCCAATTTGACCAAAGTGTGATTAAATCTACAAGTTTTTACTGTACTGAGGATTTGTTGCTCGCAGTTAAAATTCACTCACAGCATAGTGACAAGGTATATTCCTTGTATTTACAAATAATTGCGTAACATCATAATTTGTGACTAAAATACATACTACATGACTCGGAAAACCCGTAGTTTTGATGAGAGAAAAATAGATAAAATTTTTGTTAAGTTTTGTATTGACGTTCCCACCCAAAGGAAAAATAAAAAGACCCAAGTAGGTGACTACATTTTGGGTCTGAAAAAGTATTTTTGACTTTTAGTCAAACATCGGGATGACAGGATTCGAACCTGCGGCATCCTGCTCCCAAAGCAGGCGCGCTACCAAGCTGCGCTACATCCCGGAATATAATTTAGTCCCATATCATTAAGAATTAAAACTTTAGGACACGGAATTTCACTTATAACTAACAATAGCATATCCGATTGTAATTGTACAGAAAAAAAGACAATGTTTATTCATCCTGACTCTTGACTCTCACATTCTTCTCATCCCCTCATTGCGGATACCAAAACATACCCTTAATGCCTTCAGGGTCGCACATAAAGCCCAAGCCACGATAAAAATCGACTACATGAGGATCGGCAAAGAGGGTGACATTGCTAATTTCCTCGCTTCTGAGCTTTTTGAGTACGTATTTCATTAAGGCTTTACCTAGACCTTTGCCTTGAAAATCTGGATGAACAACCACATCCCAGATTGTGGCATTGAATGCATGATCTGAAGTCGCACGGGCAAAGCCGATTAACCGACGTTGATTTCCTCGTACTTGCCACATCGACGCAACGAGAAAACTATGTTCGATCGCTTTTTTGACTTTTCGTAAGGGACGACGGGACCAACCCACAGCATCGCAAAGTTCTTCGAGTTCGTACAAATCAATGTCGCGCTCGGTACTAAAAACAATACGAACTTCTTTAAGGGAGGATTCGCGATCGCTACCAGTGGTGGAATTACCAGGGGTTTCCACATACTCTTCAAATGGAGTTGTGCGGGTTGTCGCAGTATCGGAGGTACTAAACCAAGTTTTCCAAAAACCCATGCCAGGTGGTTCGGGAGTATAACAGAATTGGCTTCGATTGAAATAGTGTGAATACACAATCGACTTTCTAACACATCTATGACATCTCGCACTTAAACTTATGTAAGCATTAGTCGATTTTGCAGTTGACGTTAGCCAGTAATGAGCGTGTTTTACACTAATCAATCTCAACTTTAACACTTTGTTGCAAAGGCTAGGAGAATATTTAACCTAACCCAGAGGATTTGTCCTGATTTTAGAAACAATTATCATTTTTGTTGATACTTTTAGTTACTTGTCCTGTGTAACTTATAATTCATAAACCCTAAGTAGTTTTATACTCAAGTGATTTATCCTGGTTAATTTAACAACCACAACTCAATTCCCAATTTCCAATTCCTAATCAACTAACTAACCAATAACCAAGAATACAAAGCATGATGGCTTCTGGTTTAAAAACTTCTACCCTCGAACTTCTCAAACGCTTTAATAGAGCTTTTCCCCAGTTTTATGAGCAATTTGTTAGTAGCGAAATTCAACTGCAAAATTTACGTCTTGCCTACCGTCTATACAAAACTAGACGCGCAGTCATCGAACTCAAACCCGAAGGTAGCAAAAGTGCCCTGCATTTTGCCTACCGCAACCAATCTTTCCTACTCAGTGATATCTTCGGTGTTTTGGCGGCTTATGGACTCACAATCCATTCGCTAAGTCTTTACGGGCAAATAAAACCGCCGATGCTGGTATTTATCAAGCTCATCATATCCCGTGGTAGTAAATCCCTGACCGACAAAACCGCCGAAAACGTCTGTCGTGCAATTCGCGAAGCCCTTGGTGGCAGATTTGAAGTCGAAGAAATGCTAGCTGTTGAATTTAATTTAGATGCTGGTTTAGAACAGGTTCAAACCGAATTTTACGTCGATCCAGTTTTCCACTTACCAGCATTGGTAATTGAAGCCGATAACCAACCGGGTTTATTCTACAAAGTTATGTACGCAATCTGGCAAGAAGACCTTTTGGTTGTCAATGCCAATTTATTAGTTTGGCGTGGACGTACCCGACTCATACTTTACCTACTCGGACCAAACGAAAGTTTAATCCCAGAATATCTAGGGCATAAAATTGCAGAAGGGGTACGACAGAGGTTACTAGGCAGGTAATGAGCGGATAGCAGCATCAACGGATAGATAAACAGTTTTATTTTTTCACAAAAAAATAGCAAAAGGAAAATAAAGATCAGCAAAAAATCTGTTATTTTTACTTTTAACTTCCACTTTCTTTGGTTATCTTTTCCAAATGAATTCAGTCGCAGCCATCCTTAAGGGTACGATAGAAATATGGCAACTATCGAAATCTTGGGCGTTCCACACGCGTACGAGCTCACAAACCCGACATCAAACCCAGATACTTTAGTTTTTGTCCACGGTTGGCTAAATAGTCGTGGATACTGGCAACCTGTGATTTCTCTTCTCAAAGACGATTTCCAGTGCTTATCTTACGATCTTAGAGGTTTTGGCGAGTCACAAACCAAAGTAGATAACAATCGCGACACCAAAGATTTGACATTTTCACCAGATTATAGTGGTAATGATACAAATCCCTTTGATTCTCTTTACGCGCCAACAACATATGCTCAGGATTTAGCAATTTTGTTACAAAACCTGAATATTCAAAGTGCTTGGTTAGTTGGTCACTCATTAGGAGGTACGATCGCACTCTGGGCTGCTGTGCAATTATCTCATGTGGTCAAAGGAGTGATTTGTGTTAATGCTGGTGGTGGTATTTACTTAAAAGAAGCATTCGAGCAATTTCGGACAGCAGGACAAAAGTTTTTACAAGTACGTCCGCGATGGCTGACTCAAGTACCACTAATTGATTTATTATTTACACGAGCAAGTGTTGTACGTCCCTTAGAACGACAATGGGCAAGGCAAAGAGTTATAGATTTTATTGTTGCTGATCCCGAAGCCGCACTAGGATCATTACTTGATTCGACAACTGAAGAAGAAGTTAATCGTCTACCCCAGTTAGTCGCCGAAATCAAACAGCCAGTTTACTTCCTAGCTGGTGCCGAAGATAAAGTTATGGAACCAAAATATGTCCGTCATTTAGCCAGTTTCCACCCTTCGTTTCAATATAGCGGTGAAAATGTGACAGAAATACCTAATTGCGGACATTTAGCAATGTTGGAACAACCTCATGCTGTTGCCGATGAAATCCGTAGACTCGTGACGCAGCATTCTTAGTTTTGGCTGATGTCGGTAATTTGCCTTTTTGTAATTTACCGTCTTGTAAAGTTTGCTGAGTAAATAATTAAGAATAATGTAAATAATATTACTCTGGACTTGATTCACAATTACTTATATAAACTCATAACTTGAGTCAGCGCTAGCCGAGAATGAACACCCAATGTCAACGGCGAGGTATGACCAAGAGCCAGGTGTTCACAGGCTGCACAGCCAATCATGGCAGCATTATCGGTACAGTATTTTAAGGGCGGAAATAAGACCCGCAGGTTATTTTCAGCACAAGCAGCACTTAAATGCGATCGCAAGGCACTATTGGCAGCAACACCACCCCCAACAGCTATGGTAGTCAGACCATAATCCAGGGCACAGGCAATAGTCCGCTTAGTTAAAGCACGGGCTACAGTGTACTGGAAACTGGCTGCAACGTCCCTAACTGGCACTTCATGACCTCCAGCTTCAATATTCTGTACGAGACGCAATACAGCCGTTTTTAAGCCGCTAAAACTAGCATCATAACGGTGAAATCCAGCGTTATTTGGTAGCGAAACCCTGCCTTCAGGTAAAGGAAAAGCGAGGGGGTCGCCTTCTTTGGCAATTTTGTCAATGATTGGGCCCCCAGGATAACCAAGTTTTAACAGTCGGGCAACTTTATCGAATGCCTCACCTGCTGCATCATCACGAGTTCCCCCTAATGTGTCGTAGACACCACATTCTTGAACGTGGATTAAGCTCGTATGTCCACCGGAAACCAATAAACTCAGGAAAGGGGGTTTTAATGACGGCTCACTCAGGTAAGTGGCGTAAATATGCCCTTCCAGGTGATGAACTCCCAAAAAAGGTTTTTCATGCAGTATTGCCAAGGTTTTTGCCGCCGTTAACCCCACTAGCAACGCTCCCACTAGTCCCGGTGCAGTGGTTGCGGCAATCCCATCAATGTGTTCCCAGGATAGCCCTGACTCATCAAAGGCTTGGGAAATTGTATGATTAATTGTTTCCAGGTGCGATCGGGAAGCAACCTCCGGCACAACTCCCCCATATTGCCGATGCACAGGAATTTGTGAAGAAATAATACTACTCTTCACTTCGCGATTGTTAACAATTGCAACGGCAGTTTCATCACAGCTAGTTTCTATGGCTAATACGGTTGGCATGGTAGTAAACAGGAATGGGGACGCAGGGACGTGAGCAGGCAAGGAAGTCAGAATAAGCTGGAATCAAGAGATGTAGAAAAATTTTTCCCCCTTTTTCTGACTCTGCCTCACTCCCATAATTTTCGTTGAGAAGCTTTAACTTTTATTTACTTCAACTTTACTCGGTTCACGAGCAAGGATTATGATGACATGCTAGTTATGCAAATAAAGATTGTACAAGCCGCCTCGTTTTGTACAAGAAATTTTTTGTTTCGTAATAAAAGGAAACAATTCCATGCGACGTTTGTTTGCTCTGATATTAGCCTTCTGTCTTTGGTTTAGCTTCACCCCGCCTTCGATGGCACTCGGAGCTAACTTAGTACCCTGTAAAGACTCCCCAGCGTTCCAGCAACGGGCTGAAAACGCTCGTAACACCACTTCTGACCCCAGTTCTGGTGCAAAGCGTTTTGAACGTTATTCGCAAGCGCTCTGCGGTCCTGAGGGTTTACCTCACCTAATCGTTGACGGTCGCCTCGACCGTGCGGGAGATTTCCTCATTCCTAGCTTGCTGTTCCTTTACATTGCCGGCTGGATTGGTTGGGTTGGTCGTGCTTACCTCATTGCTATCCGTAAGGGCGATAACCCAGAAATTAAGGAAATCGTGATCGATGTACCTTTGGCATTTCAAATCATGCTCACTGGCTTTGCTTGGCCCGCAGCAGCTCTCAAAGAGTTGACTACAGGTGAGTTAACAGCAAAAGATACAGAAATCACCATCTCCCCACGTTAGTGTTTATCCTCCGATTTCATTATTTTGAGATTAGTGGGGTAAATTGCGATCGCAAGATTGTAAATCCGTTTTGGAAAATTGAGATCGGCTAACACCAATTTTATTTGGTAAGTTGCGCGGGAATACCTTCCGAAAATATGGAAGAACCTGAATTTTTCCAAACTTGAATTTTCCGCAAAACCATTTTTGGGAGCTATAAACAGTGTCACAAAATCATTTCGTTAGATACTTATCAATTGCACCAGTATTGCTATTTGCTTTACTGATTTTCACAGCCGGACTTTTGATTGAATTTAACCGCTTTTTCCCTGACCTACTTTTCCATCCCCTGCCCTAATCCTGGTATGTGAAAATTAGTCATAACTTTTGATTGAAAAGCTTTGGTGCTTGGGAGTTGAAATTTTATTTTTTAACTCCTAAGTGCCATCTTGTTTTTTTCATTAGTATTTGATTAATCTTTAATTAATTAAAATAATTTTCTGCTAATTTTCTGTAAATTGTATTATGGAAATAAGTTGATTTGAGCAAGTTTTTATTTACCACTAATTTTGACGCTGGCAAGCTTGGATATCAGAAAATACGTAATTGTGATTGTTTTAATTAACAAATTCACTATTAAATTAAGTTTTTTAAACAGAACAGACAGAAGCGTAGTCAGCTTCAATTATCATGAAGATAAAATCTTGCCAAATTTATCGATTATTTAGAGGCAAACATAAAATATGGCGCAAGCAGTTGACGCATCAAAAAATCTTGCCAGCGACCCCAGAAACCGCGAAGTTGTTTTTCCCGCAGGTCGCGACCCACAGCAAGGCAACTTGGAAACCCCAATCAATTCTTCTCCATTAACCAAATGGTTCATCAATAATTTACCAGCCTATCGTCCGGGTCTAACTCCTTTCCGTCGTGGGTTAGAAGTTGGCATGGCACATGGTTATTTTATCTTTGGACCCTTTGATAAATTGGGTCCGTTGCGGAACGCAGCCAACGCTAACCTTGCAGGTTTACTGTCAAGCATCGGTTTAATCGTCATCTTGACCGCTTGTCTGTCGATGTACGCAAACAGCAACCCTCCAAAAGCGCTTGCTAGCGTTACCGTACCAAATCCACCTGATGCTTTTAGCTCAAAAGAGGGTTGGAATAACTTCGCTAGCGCCTTTTTGATTGGTGGTATTGGCGGTGCAATCACCGCTTACTTCCTAACCAGTAATTTAGACCTGTTCCAAGGTTTGATTGGTTAGTTTTTAGTTTGATTGCAAAATTGGGAACGTGGATTAAATAAAATACACGCCCTCGGGTCTGTTAGCAGAGTGTAATGTACTATTCCCAATGATTGGTACGTAATGCTGTCACTAACAGACCCTATAATTTTTGCTTGACCAGTTGAAAGTTTTGGCTGTTGCCTTGTTGTTGTTGTTGAGTAACCTGAGTTCGGGTTAAGAGTTTTGTTTTAATTTGAATTAAGAAGCCTTGCAATTCATCGATCCCAAAAATTTGTGCCTTTCTTATTTGGAGGGGGCTTGGGGGACGCAACCGTCCCCCAATCGGGGGTTTGGGGGAGAATCCCCCAATTCTTGGTTTTAGCTGTAATAACAGAAAAATATCAGTTGGATTCAAGGAATTGTGCTGAAATTTGAAAAAAGTAACATCACGACCACTATCTCAGCTTATCCCGAACTCAGGTTGAGTAACCTGTAGTACATATTCCTTGTACAGCGTTTTCAACCCAAAATTTTCGCTAAATCAATAAATTATTATTGTAATACTCATGTATTGTTGTCTCATTTATTCCCTTAGAGACTTAATATCCAGTTGATTATTGACGGGGTTTTGTAGTCTGGTTCCCGCTCACCTCCTCAACTTGACTAACATCAAAGATTAATCGGAAGGGCTGCCCCATAGCTCTTTCTACAAATTCTTCCAGAAGTTGCACCTGTTTTGGGGTTACTGTTTCCTGACTACGAACAGTCAATCGTACTTCTGGCGGATTTACCAACCAGTTTGTCTCTGTTTTGATCAAATCTACTCGTTGAAACGTAATTGTTCGTTTCAATAATGCCTGTTTCAAACTTGTTTCCAGGCGGGTTTGCTTAACCAAATCAATAAAACTTAAACTCAAGGGAATCAGGAGTATACCTGTCAAAGCGATCGCCCATATCAATGCCTTACGTGCCTGAGCTAATTTCACGTAACCTGTGACTAAGAAAGCCGCCATGCAGGATAGTGTAATCCCCAGCAAGTTAGTTAGGTAAAGTAATGTGGCTCCCATGCTCAAAGACCAATTCCCATTAGCTAACCCAATACCAATTACGCAAATTGGGGGCATGAGAGCGACGGCAATTGCTGTTCCGGCTAAACTACCAGAAATTTTCGGTTGTATTTTCGCATAACCACTAATACCACCAGCTGCGATCGCAATGCCCAGGTCAATTAAAGTTGGCTTTGTTCGAGCTAAAATTTCACTACCAAACATGGAAATTGCTGCCAAGGAAGCTAACAACCAAGCGAGGGTGATAGCTAATATTGTGCCGACTGTGACTGCAATTAACCCGCGTCGAAATAGTATGACATCTCCTTCGAGAGCGCCAAAGGCTAAAGCTCGGATTGGTAACATTAAAGGAGCAACAATCATCGCTCCAATGATGACAGCCGCACTGTTAGAAATTAAGCCCAGTGTCGCAATGATACAGGAACCAAGTATTAAAATTACATAGCTGCGGCTCAGCTTCGACTCTTCTAGCAACTCAAGTCGGAGTTTTTCGAGTTTGCTGGCATCAATATTTTTTGTGAACAAACGCTTGCAGTATATCTGTATCCTTGTCAGCAAAAGTGTGGTTCGGTTTAGCACTATTTCTCTGAACATACAAAACACCAGTTTAATAGTTCCTGGACATGTTTCTGGCGGCGATTATTGAAGTCCTAGACAGCACAACACAGCTGAACAATTCCTCAACTGATCAATCACTACTTCTGACTCGTGGATATCGTTGCATCAATTCCCTAACTTGTTCTGCATGATACGAACTTCTAGTCAAGGGTGAAGACACAACTTGTAAAAAACCAATTTCCTCGGCAAAAGTTTGCCAAGCTGCAAATTGTTCTGGAGTCACAAAGTCATTAACTGACAAATGTTTGGCAGAAGGCTGCAAATATTGTCCAATTGTCAAAATATCGCAATCAACAGCCCGCAAATCCTGCATTACTTGGCGAATTTCCTCATCGGTTTCTCCCAAGCCCACCATGATGCCAGATTTTGTGTAAACCCAAGGCGATGTTTGCCGACAGCGTTTTAATAATTCGAGAGTGCGATCGTAATTACCTTGGGGACGAGTGCGACGATACAAGCGAGGAACAGTTTCAGTGTTGTGGTTGAGAACTTCAGGCTGTGCTTCTAAAATCATTTCCAAAGCTTCCCAGTTGCCACACAAGTCAGGGATTAATACCTCAATAGTTGTCTGGGGAGAAACAGCACGGGTTGCTTCAATGCAACGGACAAACTGTGAAGCACCCCCATCAGCTAAATCATCCCGATTCACCGAAGTAATGACTACATGATTGAGGTTCATTCGTCGCACCGCTTCCGCTAACCTGCTTGGTTCCGTTGGATCAAGCGCTTGGGGTTTCTTCTCAAAATCAATATCGCAATAAGGACAGGCACGAGTACAAGCAGGACCCATAATTAGAAACGTTGCTGTCCCTGCATTAAAGCACTCACCAATATTCGGACAAGAAGCTTCCTCACAAACTGTATTCAGGTTTAAATCCCGTAAAATCTCCTTAACGCTACCAACACGCTCCCATTGAGGTGCCTTAACCCGCAGCCAGTCCGGTTTTACTACCACAGTTTTGATTTACCGTTGATCTAGATATACAGAGTTATAGTAGCAAGTTTGTTGGTTATTGGTTATTACTTAGCTGAACATCTTGTGGCATTCTTCAGGAAACTAAAAAACCTTGTTTTATGGTATAATCTCAATTAAATTTGTAAAACTGTGTCGGGATGTAGCGCAGCTTGGTAGCGCACTTCGTTCGGGACGAAGGGGCCGCTGGTTCGAATCCAGTCATCCCGATTTTTATTGAGATTAACTAAAGATTATTTGTCGTCGTTAACTAAATTAATGTCGCCGAATATCTTTTTTGGAGTAAATGCAAGATTGACCTTCCCCAAGCTTATCCTGTTCATCCATAACTGAGAAAAGCTATGCGCTCGCCAGTCCATTTTCTTACCATTGAAGAATACCTGAAATTCGAGCTAGAGAGCGATATCCGTCACGAATATGTAGATGGAGAAATCTTCGCAATGGCTGGTGCGAGTGAGGAACATAACTTGATAGCTATTAATATCATCGCTTTGCTACGTCCTCATCTACGTGGGACTCCTTGTCGTGCTTTCGTTTCCGATATGAAAGTTAAAATCAAGGTGCAAAAAGCCGATATATTCTATTATCCCGATCTTTTAGTCACCTGTGACCCAAATGATAAAGAAAAATACTTTAAAACTCGTCCAACTTTAATTGTGGAGGTTTTATCCAATTCTACTAAAAATACAGATAAACGCGAAAAACGTATCAATTATCAAAGTATTGAAAGTTTGCAGGAATATGTATTAGTTTCCCAAGAGGAAATCAAAGTAGAGGTTTATCATCGAGATACTCAAGGGAATTGGTTATTGGAAATCTTAGGCAAAGATGATGAATTATCCTTAAATTCTATTGGCTTAAGCTTGACAATGGCAGATATTTATGAAGATGCGATAAATGTTTAAGGTAGAATAATTATGGAAACAAATCGGCATCTTTAAAAGCTTTTCCAGCTTGATCTTTTGGTGATAAAATTGGGTCTGTAGTTAATTGCCAATCGATAGCCAAGTCTGTGTCATTCCAAAGGATAGTGCGATCGCCTGATGGTGCATAATAATCTGTAGTTTTGTAGAGAACTTCGGCGACTTCTGAAAGGACAACAAAACCGTGGGCAAAACCTGCTGGTATCCAAAGTTGGCGCTTGTTTTCAGCACTGAGTTCGTAACCTACCCATTGCCCAAAAGTTGGGGAACTTTGACGAATATCAACTGCGACATCGAAGATATTCCCAGATACCGCACGTACTAATTTCCCCTGGGGTTGAATAATTTGGTAATGGAGTCCCCGCAGCACATTTTGCTTAGATAGTGATTGATTATCTTGGACAAAATTGAGATTTAAAGCAGTTTTTTCGATAAATTTCTGCTGATTATAAGATTCAAAGAAAAAACCGCGATCGTCTTGGAAGATTTGGGGTTCGATCAATAATACATCTGAAATTAAGCTCGGATTCACATTCATTGATTTTCCTAGGATTATTATTAATTTTTATATTTGATTTAGTGATGAATAATCCCAATTGTCATAAATTAACAAAATAATCTTTGAATTGAATGAATAGAATGACATATTAAGCAATATCTTAATAATGCTCACGTAAAGATAAAAATTTTCTTAACTATAACTGTATACATAAGTTAAAGTCAAAGTTATTAAGTTTATAGTTTAATTTAAGTTTAATCCAATAGCTAGTTCTAATTCTTATTTTTGATTTTGAGAATGCCATAATTTTAACCACTCCCATGTTAGTTTGATGCCCTTTTGAAGTGAAATAGTTGGTTGCCAGTTTAATACTTGATTTGCGTTACTAATATCAAGAATATTAATAGGTACGTCAAATGTACGACTATCAATATATTGAACTTCAAAGCTTTTCTGAGGTATGTATTCTTTAAAATACTCTATTAATTCAATGAGTGATGTACCTACTCCACTACCAATATTAAATATTTTTTGTTCTATATCTGTTGCTTGAGCAGCATATAGTGCCCGAGAAACATCAGAAATATAAACATAATCTCTAATTATTTCCCCATTACCCCAAATTCTGATTGGTAAATTCCTCATGATTAAGTCAAGAAATATAGTAATGGCTCCTACTTTTCTGGTTGGATTTTGACCGTAACCATATGGATTAGCAATACGCAAAATAGTATAATCAAGACCATAAAGATGATGAAATAGAAACAAATATTTTTCTATAGTAAGTTTAGTAATACCATAAGAAGAAATAGGTTCTGTTGGATGGGTTTCAGGAATAGGTATATGTTGAGGAATACCGTAAATAGTACCACCAGATGATGGAAAAATGACCTTTTTTACTGATGCATCAACACAATATTGTAAGAAGCTAATCATGTTAATGACATTATCTGCAACATCCTCCACAGGATTTTGATTAGATGTGCTAGGTATAGTTGTACTAACCATTTGATATACAACATCAATATTCTTTAAAGCTTTTTTTAATAGATATTGATTTGAAAAATCCCCATATAAGTATTCAATACCACTTAATTTATCAGTACATGTCTTACAAGTTCGACTGTAAATTTTAACAGACTGCCCTTGGGCACTTAAAAAATTAGCAAGTTGCGAACCAATAAAACCACTTCCTCCAACTATCAAAACTCGAAGTACCACTTTATATAACCGTAGCTAAGTGAATATTTAATGAAGCAACAATAATTAATAATGTTTTGTTGACAACAGAGGCGACAATTTTACAACTTTAATACTTCTTGAACTATTTAGAGTATAACAACTTAAAGTATACAGATTTAATTATTTGTTTAATAAATTTTAAGCCCGACTTAATTTTAGTATATTTGGCTACTTGAAAGGCATTTGAATATTTGGAAGAATCATGTAATATTTGATTAAGAAAGAGTAAGTCATTTGAAGAGAAACTAGTACTCTCATTACTAATCAATTTTTGGATAACCTGAGAAAGACAAGCAAAAATTAAATTAGGTAATAAACAATTAGCTTTCTGTTCGTTATAAGTATCTTCAATAATGCCTTTAAAATAAAAATATCTAAAAATCCCTAGATACACATCATCAAGCCATTCATGGGAATGGTAAGTATATTTCTCAAATAACTGAACAATAAAACTTTCCCATTCTTCCAATAAATGTGTGGAAAGAGGGGTCGATTTTGTATTAGTACATTCAAGTAAACGGTTTAAATCTGCAAAGCCTATTTTTTCAGCAATTTCAGGATGTTTATTTTTGAAAACACAAGCCATTCTACCCGCACGGCGCTGTCTTTGACAAAAACTATGTAGGTTGTACTCGTGATGGTGATAAGCAATAATATCTTCATAATAAATAATATTACTCTTAGTTCCCATTAAACGATAAGAAAATTCAACATCCTCATATGCTGCATAATAAAAATCTGTGTCGAATAATTTATCAATTTTTGTCAATTCAGAACGTAAGATAGAGATGTTTGATGTATAAAAATGACGAAAGTCAAGCTTCATTCTATTTTTCAAATAGTAATAGCTAAATTGTTGTGCTCCTATTCCATCTATATGTTTCATTACAGAGTTAATATTTAAGTTCGGATGCCAAACAGTTTTACCTAATACTGCAACGTCATTTGATGAACTATCTTGGTGAGCTTTATAATGTTCAGCTAAAAAGTTGGTACTAGGTACAATATCGTCTCCAGTGATAAGTAAATATTTTCCTTTAGCCTGAGAAATGCCTAAATTTCTGGCTTGTGCTGGTCCTTGATTCGATTGATGATAAACAAATAAAGGAAAGAACGATGATTTATATTCTGATAAAAATTTGTATGTATCATCAGTCGAGCCATCATCTACTAAAATAATTTCAAATTCAAAATCCAAATTCTCTTGCATCTCATACATGTGCAAGGTCTCTTTCAAGATAGATAACCTATTGTATGTGGGTATAATTACTGAAAACAGAGGATTCATACTTTATTGAGTAATGAGAGAGACAAATGTTCTAAAATAAAATTCAGACTTGATAATGAAATTAATTATTCGTTCCTTGTTTGAAAATTTTTAGTTTCTTCATCAAAGAAACTAAAAGATTAAATTTATCATTTATATTACCTGTATTACTTGATTTAAATTTACCATTTTCTTTTTGCATTACTTGATTTTCAATCTCCATAGAAAATTGATAATGAAGTGGATGTTGAGGATCTAACATATCATCCATTGCGAATGATAATGACTGGCTAGAATTAAACATAAATATCAAGGTAAGAAGAAGTTTCTCACAATTGAAAGCCTCAAGAGAATAGAAAAGTTGATAGAAAAAATCAAACTGTTCTTGCTCAGATTCCATATTGCTAGTCAAACTCTTAACTATATTTTGATGATTTCTTGCAATTGTCCAGCATATTTCTAATATCATTCTTGACTTATTTTCACTTATTGTGTTGTTTTGATGAACTCTATATTGTAATAATGGTTGATTAATAATATGTATAGGAAAATATTCAGCAATACGTAAGAAATAATCCCAATCATGAACATATCTTAAAGGAGAAAACTCACCTATTTTATCTATTATTGACTTGTGACAAAAAAAGTTAGAGGTTGTTGCTATATAGTTAAACATTAATAAATTCTTAATTGGATCATCAGTTGTAATAAAAGTTTTCTCTGGATAAAGAGGTTGATAGGGAAACATATTCTTGTACCCTTCTTTTATCCCTAATGCTTGTCCGTTAGAATCAACAACTTCTATATAGGAAGTAATCATTGAATCTTTATTTATGTTTGTAGCTATATTTAAACATGTCTGTATTCTATTTTTCATATACAGATCATCAGAATTTAATATGGCGATATAGTCACCAGATGCCATTGATAATCCGCGATTAATAGTTGCATGTGCCCCCTGATTATTTTGTTGTATGAACAATAGTCTGGGGTCTGAAAATTCAGAGATAAGCTTGGCAGAATCATCGGAAGAACCGTCATCTATAACTATTATTTCTAGGTTTTCATATGTTTGATTACAAACGCTATTAAGTGTTTGTATAATATATTTACTGTGGTTGTATGAAGGAATAATAATTGAAACTTTTGGATTCATAGTTTACCTTCAAATACTTCTAAATAACTCTCGCACATTTTCTCTAAACTAAAACGATGAGACAATTCTATATAGTTACTTTTACTTCTAGACTTAAAGTCTTCAAGATTATTAGCTAATTTTTGGATGTAGTAATTAAATAAATCTAAGTCTCCAATTTGATTTACGAGAAACCCATTTTCATTATTTTTAATAACATCAGGAATTGCACCAACAGAAGTTGAAACAATTGGAATTCCCATAGATGATGATTGAAGTACAACTAATGGAAGCCCTTCATACTCTGATGTGACTACTAAAATGTCTGTACATAGATAAATATCTTGAATAGGTTTATAAAAACCTAATTTAGTGATGTTAGAAATTTTCATGGAGTCAATTTCTAATTGCACTTTTGCAGCCATCTCACCATCTCCTACCATTAGAAAATGAAATCTACTATCAGGAGAAAACTGTTTGGCTATTTCCACAAAATCCATTGGTCTCTTTTGTGGATGAATTCTAGCAGCAAAAGTAATAATTATTTTGTTTTCTGGCAGTTCTAATTTGTGTTTTATAGCTGTTAAATTTGCCGATAATAATTTATCGGGGTTGTAGACTTCTAAATCAATGCCATGATATATTAAAGGCGCTCTGTTACTAGGAACTTGATAGCTCATATATTTTTCCCGAATCTGCAAATTGGGAGCAACATGAAAGTCGATGGCGGCTGCTTTTGAGATATCGTAGTGTCTTATCCATCCTTCTTCATGGTCATAGACTTGATTGACAATCCTCAATGATGGAAACTTCTCCTTAATTACTTGGACTGAATCGTAGAAGACTGTAGTGCCATTAGGGATAAAAAGAACATCTACTTTGTAATATTCTAAGAGATATTCAATATAAGCGTTAATATATCTTGTATCTTGAAAGTTCTCAGCTTTGTAAAAAGCGCAAGATATCTCTTCAAAAGCTGGTGATAAATCTCCAAGAGAATCTGATGGTTCTAGTAAGCAAACATTGATGTAATCGAACTTGCTCAGAATTCGAGGTTCTTTAAGTATACTTAAAGTGAGATTTTCTGCTCCACCTACTGCAATGAAAGGCCACAACAGCATCATCACTTTTTTTGTGGGTTTTGTAACAGGTATACTAGACTTTAAGTTAATACTATCTGAAGTAGTATTAATTGTATATCTATTAGTCTTGAACAAAATTGATTTAATTTGATTTTTAATAGGCTTAAAAAATTTCGTTTTTACAAGTTGTAATATTTGATTTATTTGTGCATTCATCTAAATATACCTTTATATGACATAGGCGGGAATTAGTCTTACAGTAAAGCATCATTGCTTATAATAACTTAAATTTACACACTCAACTTTAAGTGACTAAATTTTTCCAATCCGAAGATTTGTCTCTATAAAGACCAAAACTTTTCTAATTTTCCATAATTTACTGTTTTCAATCGCCACAATTTTGGATTGAGTTTGCTGTAATTGTGAGTGGGTTTGCGCTAATTCTGCTTGAGTTTGCTGTAATTGTGAGTGGGTTTGCGCTAATTCTGCTTGAGTTTGATTTAGCTGAACTTTCTCAACTAAATCAGTAGATTGGTGAGTAGGGATAGGTTGATTATTTATGTGAAGCAAGCCACTACGAGATAATCCAAAAACGGTATCAAGATCAGAATATTTATTAAGCAGACTCGAGAACTTTTTAGTAAAGTGCTTTGCTAATGGTACTACATACTGGTTTGTAATATTTATCATTGACTGGGAATGAACTCTGTAAGCACTTAAAATTTGAGGAACCAACTTACACGAGTAATTAGCTTGTGCTAGCTTTAACCATAGATCATAATCTTCCCAACCACTCCAACCAATAGCCATTAATTCTGTTGAATAACCACCAACCTTTATAACCGCATCCCTATTGAACATCGCCATTGCATCAATATAGGGACCTCGAACTAGCTCACTTACATCCCATTCCCATTGAGAAATCAACCCTATATATTCTTTTGTTTGGTTGTCGAATTTATTGATAATGCCATAAACAGATGCATAAGATGACGAATTTATTTCTTCAAAAAGAATAGATAAGCAATTTGGATATATCCAATTATCCGCATCCAAAATAAATATATAAGGTGAACGTGCAATGTTCAGACCAACATTTCTTGTATCTGCCAAACCTGTATTAAAAACTTTTTTAACCAAACAGATGGGGATATTAGATTTTTCTTTAAGATACTCATAAACTAAATTAAAAGAACTATCATTAGAGCAATCATCAACAACGATAATTTCAATACCTCCAGGGATATTATTGATTTGAGAGGCGCAAACACTATCTAGGCATTCATATATATATCTGGAGTAATTATAAAGAGAAATAATAATAGAGATGCTTGAATTAAAACATCTTTCATATGCAGAATTAGGAACTATTTCCCATGCTTGTTTACCTAAATGCTCACACATTTTTGACATTTCTAATTTGGTGAGCATGAAATTTTTTTTCACAACAAAGTCAAAATCTTCCATCAGGTTACAATCTCTTCTCTCCAAAAATGTATTAATTTAGTTTACTTTAAGTTTATCTAAAAGTAATTTGCAAATGATTTTAGAATTCCAATTTTTTGTGACAAACTCATAAGCTTGCTGAACTATTTTTCTTCTTTCTGTTTCATGCTGAAGATAATACTCGCATTCAAATATTATATTATTTAGATCAGTGACTACCATATGTTCTCGGTTAGTCAAGGGGTAAATATAATCGCTGTTTTCAGAAATAAATAAACAATGATTTGCCATTGCTATTAATGCCCTATGCCATTCAAAATATGTTCTATCAGCAAAATGAATATTAAGTATAATTTTACTAGAACTTATTAAAGAATTACGTTCTTCATCAGCATAAAATCCAGGCGTTGTCAACAATCTTGGCTGATCAAGTCTGACAATAATGAGTCGGCAATTATATTTATTTAAAAAATCTGAGTTTTTTGATAAAAACAAGTCTCGCTTTGGGGAATTTGTTCCTAAAAATAAAATATCTACTTTTTTTGATTGTTTTTCCAAGCTTTCCTTTGTCTCAAGAAAAGAGGCGTAACCTAAGGGTAGGTGGATAGCATTAATATTACGCTGATTAAATTCATCTATACCTTGTTGGTTAATATCAAACACACCTTTAGCATATTGAGAGTATGCAAATGCAATTTCAAACCAAGGGCTACCAGGTTGTTCAACATTTAATAAATAACATTGTGTAGTAAATTTTAATATTTCATCTGATGATGAACATTTTTTTTCTAGGAACAAAGGATAAAATTCATGAGGAGCTACAATAATCTGGATGATATTTTCTTCACAACAATCAGATGGCAATTCATCAGCTAAAATTTCTACTGAAATAGAGTTATTTATAAAGCCCTCAGCAAATATATTAGCAATCTCAATCATAAAATGATTGCCTAAATTTGTGATAAATAATCTTACATGTGTGATACTTTGCATTCCAATATTCCTAGCTTTTCTCCTAAAATATGCAAAATTATTACTGATAAGGTAATTATTGAAATGTACTTTTGATAAATTATTTATATTCCACTATTTTTTCATTATTCTCTGAAATGAAAACCAGATTTCTCTTAACTTCCAAAATTTGCTATTCTCCATCTCTACTATTTTTTCTCTTAAATATCCCAACTCTTTCTGATATTGATAAGTTTTTTTCTGAGACTCCGCTAAAGTATCATGCAGTTGCTGCTCTTTTTTTTCTAATTCAAGCTGAGTTTTCTGTTGCTGTAATAGATAATTCCGTGACTTTTCTCCTTCATGAATCCAGCCCATTTCAAAAGTTTTGAATAAATCTTCGGAATCATCTACATATAAAGAAGTAAGACAAGGCTTTACTGCATCAGCTACATCAGAACATACAACAATAAAATAGTCTGGTGATTGAGAGCTACAAATTCTTTTTTCCACATAATTGTCACTTCCTGTAAACGCTGTAAGACTTATTGCTTCTGTTTTTATTAATGGCAGCAAAAATGAGCTAGATGTCATTTTTTGGCCATAAAACTTATTATGATTAAAATATCTGCTTAACAAGTCAACTAATTCTTCGTAATATAATTCTTTGACATGAAATGGATTGGAATAATTTGCTTCATCAGAATAAGCTAATTTATTTGGAGAAGAAATAATTAATATTCCATCAGGTTTTAAGACTCTTTTAATTTCTTGCATCATTTCTTCGTGATGATTATGATGCTCCAGTGTCTCAAAAGATGTAACTACATCTACTGACTTATCTGGCAATGGAATGGATTCACAAGAGCCAACGAGAAATTGTAAATTATGATGATTAGCATATTGTGCTTTCGCATAGTCAATGGATTCACTATCAATATCAACCCCAATAACTGATGCGGCAACATTGGCTAACAAAGCGGAACCGTACCCTTCACCTGAAGCTATATCTAATACAGCTTTCTGACTAACAAAGTCTAAACATATCGCATAACGGTGTAAATGTTCGTACTTGATTTTCCCGCCAACTGAAGGGATATATCTTTCGCCTGTAAATTCCATACTTTCCAAGATGGTTTGTTGATATTACTTTACTGCTACTAATGCCTGAGCCGCAGGATAATTAATCGAAAAAATTCGGCATTCTTGAAATCCTGCTTGTATTACTTGCTTCCAAGCATCACTACCATATTCTGTATAAACTAAGTAATCCTCTTTGTTATCTCCCGAACCATGATAGCTAGGCGGCATACCTTGCCTTGAGTTTGTTAATCGTTCAATAATCATTGGCACTGTAAAAGCACAATATCCTCCTGGCTTCAAAATTCTGTAACACTCGGATAACGCTCTAATTGGATACTTTATATGTTCTAAAACATCTGAATGAACAACTAAATCAAAAGTCATATCTGCAAAACTCATATTCATCATATCTACTTCCGGGTACATCTTTAACTGATGACCTGGCATTTGCCTCAAAAATTGTGTTAAGCTGCCAGCCTCGTTAACTTCTAATACTTGTAAATCTTGTTTTTTTTTCTCTTTTACAAAATCTTGAAATAATCCTTGATAACTGTAGCTTCTCATAATTGACAAAGCTAATACGTTTGAACGCAAATTCGAGTGGCAATTTTGACAATGGTAACCTTGTTGTTGATTAATATAGTCAACTTCATAATTTGATATCCTCCATTCAACTATCAATTCTTCCCAAAGAACATCTTGATGTTGAAAATGAGTGGAACCGCAACAATTACAAATCATCATGTTGATAAAGTATTACTTAATACTTCGTTCAGTACCGGTACATTAACGCTATGTGAAACTGTTACATCAGTAAACCTAATAAAACCAAAGGTTAAATCTGTCACTCCTGATTGTAGGGCAATAGATGCTTGTACCCAATCAATCATTTCGTGGCTGTCTTGGCTTCCATCTGCGATCGCTGGCTCTAGTGAATAAGTATCACTTTTAATATGTGGCCATTTGATTTCAAAAGTCACGCAAATAATTTCTCCTTTTTCAAACTGAGATAATTTATGCTTGTATTGAGTCGTATTCCATCCGGCGATCGCAGTTCTCAATCGGTCATATAACATAATGCCAAAGAGTGGATTTTTAACTTGATCATGACTGAGAATTTTTGTTTTGATTGTTAAGGTGTCATCAGGCATAACAAACCCAGTGTTTTTTCCTTCATTATTCTGGATTTCTAAACTTAGAATTTCACAGCGTCCGGTGCCAAATCTTTTTGTACTAGGGAAATAAAGGTATTTTTGGTTATTAAAAGGATTTATACTTATTCCTAAATCTTCTGATGTTTTATTTTGGGAATTGTCTTCTAATTGTGAAGTTGTGAGATTTTCTGCATTAATCACAAAATTACAGGCAGCATCTGATTTTTTTTTCATTCCTTCATTTATCTTTTCATACACCCATGCTTGATATGATTTACTAACATCTACTGGACTACCTTTTTCGACGATTCGAGAATTGTTTAACCAATAGCAACTCGAACAAAGGCGATTTACCGAACCAAGATCATGGGAAACAAATAAAATTGTACCGTTAGAATCTTGAAAATCTTTGATTTTTGCCATACAGCGATGTACAAAAACGCCATCACCAACGGATAAAGCTTCATCAACTATCAGAATTTCTGGATCAACATTAATAGCGACAGCAAAAGCTAAACGTACAAACATGCCGCTTGAATATGTCTTAACAGGCTCATCAATAAAGTCACCAATATCAGCAAATGAAGCGATTTCATCAAATTTGTCTTCTATCTCTTTTTGACTTAATCCTAACAGTCGCCCATTAAAAAATACATTTTGCCGCCCAGTAAACTCTGGGTTAAAACCACTGCCTAATTCTAATAAAGCTGAAACTCGACCATTTACTTTTACTTCCCCGGTAGTAGGTGTCAGTGTTCCTGCTATAATTTGTAGTAATGTGCTTTTCCCCGAACCATTACGTCCAACAATTCCAACTGTTTCTCCTCGCGGAATCTCAAGCTCGATATCTCGTAGTGCCCAAAATTCCTCGCTTCTATTTTTACCAGGTAATAATATTTCCTGAAGCCTATCTACTGGATGGTTATAACGCTTAAAGCATTTTGATACATTCTTGAGTGAAATTGCTATTTCTTCTCCCATACCTTCGCCATCAATCCTCAAACTCTCACACACTTTAAAACACAAAGTCTACAATACTATCTCTAGAAAAAACTGAATATACTAAATATAATTATCAAATATAGCATCTGATTTTTAACTGAATTATCTCCTTAAACCAAGCTACATATCTCAACACCTTGTTTTTGTGAGTATTGCAAAACTACAGAACATCTGCAAAAGCTGGGCGCAAACGACGATAACACCACAAACCAATACAGAAAATTACCAAGGCGATTAAGGAACTGACACCCCATTCACCCCAGTGCGTTACCTCTCCATTGATAACTAAGTCGCGGTAGACTTCAACGATCGCAGTTAAGGGATTTAACCAGAATACCCAATCTCGCCACCCTTCGGGGATAGCTGAGGCTGGATAAATTATTGGGGTAGCATACATCCAAATATTTAATAATACACTAATTGTTTGGGGGATATCCCGGAGAAAAACAGTAAATCCTGCTGCCAGGTAACCTAATCCTGCGGTTAATAGTAGTTGCGGTAGCCAAATTAGGGGTAAAAGTGCCAAGGTTGGGTGTAGGGTGTGGGAAGTAAAGGCAACAAAAATAATTAATACGATTAAGCCAAAGGCACTTTCGATAAAGGCTGAGAGAATTGGAACAAGTGGCAGTAGCCCTAGAGGAAAGACTACTTTTTTAACTAAGTTGGGCTGTCCAACGATTGAGGTGGATGATTGAATTAAACCATTACTGAATGCAATCCAAGGTAGAAGTCCAGCAAATAACCATAAGCCAAAGGTAAAGTTATTTTCAGGCAAACCTTTTAGGGATAACTTTACTTTGAGTACAACCGAAAAAACGTAAGTATAAATTAGTAGTTGGGCTAATTGATTGAGTAGAGGCCAAAGATTTCCTAAGACAGAACCTTTGTAACGCGCTTCTAAGTCCCGTCGTACGAGAGTTCTCAATAAATCAAATTTTGCCCAGGTTTTGTCGCTGATTGGCAGAAAGCGTTTTAGTCTGACCGCTTTTTTCGCAGTTCCCTTGAATGCATTCAACAATTTAATTTTCCTCGCCTTCACTCACTACCTACACACTTTCATGAGCTTAATGAAGTTAGCAACTTCAAAAAGTTTCTTTGCTATTAATTTACGTTATTAGGTTACACTATCTGGGTTAATTTCACGAGAACGCAATTCTGACTCTAAGCGATGCGATCGCAATTCGGCTTGTTCGGCTCTCGTTTGTGCCTGTTGTTGCGCCTTGTGTACTTGTTTTGTGCCTCTTGCTGTATCGTTTTGCTGTTCTTGAGCTAACCTTGCGTGCGTCTTCTGGTGTTGGGACTAACTCCCCTTCTGGAACTAAATTATAGATTGTCAGGTTTACCCCAATAAAGAAATCATTTTTATCTTGCCACAGCCATTCTAAAGAAGTCACCAATAGTAATAGCTGCATGTAGTGCAACGAAGTTTCCATTTCTGGCTCATCACTTAACAACCGAGTCGCATCGGGCATTTGTTGTTCTAACTGTTGCACTGTGACAAACATTAGGTATCTATAGGCTCTAAGAAACATTTAAAGGAATTACGGTATAGTCCCGGATTCGGCTAAACTGAATCTTGGTTTGTTGCGTTATTTTAAGTTGGCATGGAAATCGGACAGAGAGTAAAAGTATTTCGTTTGCGCGATCGCGTTTCTGCGGCTATTGCAAAAAGGTTGGGGCAAACTGGCATCATCCAAGGTTACAAAATGACTGATGGTGGTGGTTATGGTTTTGTGGTTTTGTTTGATGACAATTTTGCTACTTGGTTTTTTGAGGATGAAATCAAAGCTGTGTAGAAGTTGCTAAAAAAGACGCGGAGAGGGGAATGTGGAAAGGGGACGCAAAGACATGGAGAATAAACTTCATATTCCGTTCGGAAATGATTAAAAGCCCCGACTTTAGTTAGGGAGACGAAGAAATCACTTCCTAATTTGCATCCTCAGATTTATCATTCTTGGGTTCTCCGCATTCTTTGCAAGATTGTACTGGGTGCTGAGTGGCAGAATAGAGATTGGGAAATAAATTATTGAGGATGAAACAAATTTATTCTCAATTCCCAATTATTATTACTCAGTACATTTTCTTGTGTAGCTAACTACAAGACTTTTAACTCAGTAATATTCAGACAAACTCTATTTAGACAAATATTAGGAACTTTTAATAATGGCGTTGATATTAACATTTTTAGGGAAAGACGGGACTACTCGCAGCAAAATTGCGATCGCCTCAGCGATGAAACTAGCTAGCGAAGGGCAACGGGTACTGTTGGCGGGAAATGCTGAGCCAGCAATGCAAATCCTGTTAAATACTACTCTTGGTTCTGATCCACAGGAAATTTCTGCTAATTTACATGCTGTACAATTTCAAACCGCAGTCCTACTCGAACGTAGTTGGGATGAGGTGAAAAAATTAGAGGCACAGTATCTGAAAACACCTACTCTTAAGGATGTTTACGGTCAAGAATTATCAGTGTTGCCGGGAATGGATACGGCATTGGCACTAAATGCCATCCGTCAATATGAAGAAAGCGGTAAATATGATGCCATTATTTATGATGGCACTGGTGATACTAATACATTACGAATGTTGGGAATGCCGGAATCCCTAAGTTGGTACGTGCGCCGTTTTCGCCAACTGTTTATCAACTCGGATTTAGGTAAAGGTATTTCCGAATCGCCCCTAATTCAGCCACTAATCAGTACATTTTTTAATGTTAACTGGATGGCAGATAATTTTTCCCAACCCACCAATATGGCCAATAATATGCTTGATCGGGGTAAAGAAGCTCTCGCTAGCCCCCATCGAGTTGCAGCATTTTTGGTGACAAAAGATGACGAAATCGAAATTGCCACCGCTCGCTATCTCTGGGGTAGTGCCCAACAAGTCGGATTAACCATAGGTGGCGTAATTCTAGCAGATGCGATCGCTTCGGAAAATTTCAGCGAGCAGTTTGCACCGTTACCTGTGAGTACGGTTGTTGGCACAAATTCCTCAGAATTTCCGCAAATTATCGACAATTTGCCCAATTTTGTCGCCCAAGCAACTCAAGCACCACGCCCGATTGAAATAGATACTAATGCCCGTCAGGTGCGCTTGTTTTTACCTGGATTTGACAAAAAACAAGTCAAGCTTACTCAATATGGCCCCGAAGTCACTATTGAAGCTGGTGATCAACGACGAAATATTTTACTGCCCCCAACTTTAAGCGGTAAGCAAGTCACTGGGGCGAAGTTTCAGAATGGTTATTTGATAATCTCATTTTAAGGAGGGTGAGGACAGAGGCTACAGGGATTCGAGAGATATGGAAAACTTTTCTCTTGACACCTAGATTCTCTTCCTCAATCTGCTCTTACCCATGTCCATTCAATTAAACAAAATATGACAGAATCAACACCCACTACCCCAAATCCCAGCGAAGAAATCAATCTCGCAGAGGAACGCACTGCCAAAACCCGACAACTACTAGGGATGAAAGGTGCCACAACTGGCGATACTTCGATTTGGAAAATTCGTTTGCAATTAATGAAGCCGATTACGTGGATTCCCTTAATTTGGGGTGTCGTTTGTGGCGCAGCTTCTTCCGGCGAATATATCTGGACGTGGGAAAATTTCCTCAAGTCTGCGGCTTGTATGTTACTTTCAGGCCCCTTACTGACGGGATATACGCAAACTATTAACGAATTTTATGATCGCGACATTGATGCCATTAATGAACCCTATCGTCCCATTCCTTCCGGTGCAATTTCCCTGCCCCAAGTGATTACGCAAGCTTGGGTGTTAATGTTAAGTGGTGTCGCCTTGGCTTATGGCTTAGATGTTTGGTCTGGTCATGAATTTCCCACAATTACGGTAATGGCAATATTTGGCGTGTTCATTGCCTATATTTACTCCGCACCACCACTCAAGCTCAAACAAAATGGTTGGTTGGGTACTTACGCTTTGGGCTCCAGTTACATTGCTTTACCTTGGTGTACTGGTCATGCTTTGTTTGGGGAACTGGACTGGAAAGTCGTTGTCATGACTGTGGTGTATAGCTTTGCGGGTTTAGGTATTGCTATTGTCAATGACTTTAAGAGTATTGAAGGCGATCGCAAACTGGGCTTAAAATCTTTACCTGTAATGTTTGGGGTGAAAACTGCGGCTTGGATATGCGTGACAATGATAGACGTATTTCAAATTGCGATCGCTGGATATTTAATTTTTATTCATCAGCAACTCTACGCAGCTATTTTGTTACTAATGGTTATTCCCCAAATGGTGTTCCAAGATATGTACTTTTTGCGTGACCCGCTAACTAATGACGTAAAATACCAAGCTAGCGCCCAACCATTTCTTGTATTAGGAATGCTGATTGTTGGTTTAGCGATCGGTCATGCCAATCTTTAAGAAATGTAAATTCAAAAAAATTGCCATAAACTGCAAAAATTAATAGATAGGACTCACACACAGATTAGTTAGGTAGTGTTACGGTGATGCAAAAATTTGAGCTTATGCTCATTTTTTGTATGCAAAATTAGGGCAACAGTAGCCATTAGCTAGCCGTAACGCCCCATTGATTTACATTTGTTATCAGCATTCTCCCCTAACCAATTAATAATTGTAGTTAGAGAAAAAGTACCGTGTTAACAATACTTACAAGCTTAATTAATGCGATTCAACCATTACTAGTACCCATTTGTTTTCTTACTGCTTGGGGCTTAATATTTATCGTTATCTCCAGCCTATATTCAGCCGCAAGTCATAGCGTCACCATCGCTAAACAAATGCACCAAATCCCCTGCTGCAACTGTCAATTTTTCACAGCAGACTACCGTCTCAAATGTACAGTCCATCCATCCATTGCCAATACAGAAGAAGCGATTAATTGCACTGATTATTCAGCAAAAACAAATCCGATGTTGTATTAATTTTGCTCAACTGTGAATTCAGATAGTGATTTATTGTTCGAGGAAAGAAAAAGTCAGGATTACATTTTAATCATTGATTGCCAACAAAACTTTCATGACACCCTTCGTTTGAGCAACCTCAAATGCAGCCAACCCATCTGTAAGTGGAAAACGTGAATGAATAAGTGGAATTACATCTACTTTCCCTTGTGCTAATAATTCCAGCGCTGGAGCAAAAGCACCGCAACGCGAACCAATCAAAGTAATCTCATCAACAACTAAAGCAGAAGCATCTATACTCAGCTTTCCGGCATAAGTGCTTTTTAATACTAATGTGCCGCGAGGACGTAAAGCTCGACGGGCAATATCAAAGCCGATATCATTGCCAGTACATTCAACGGCAATATCAAAACTACGCTCTTTCACATCATCAACAAAGCCCACTTTGATGCCTTTTGCTTCTAAATTTGCCAATTTTGACTGATGCCTGCCAATTGCCAACAAATCACAGCCCGTCAAAGCCAAAGTTTGCGCTACTAATTGTCCTAATTTACCATCACCAACAACTAATACGCGATCGCTCGGATGAATTTGAATTTGTTGTTGGATTTCTAAAGCTGCTGCTACCGGTTCTGTGAATGTGGCAACTTCAGTCGTAATCCTATCGGGGACAACATGAAGATTTTTCACAGGTAAAGATAAATAATCAGCAAAGGCACCATGGCGATTGACAATACCTAAAACAGTACGGTTTTCGCAGTGAGTTGGTTGTTTTTGGAGACAAAAGCGACAATAACCGCAAGCAGCATTGATTTCACCGACAACCCGCTTGTTGATTAAATTTTCGTCACCCTGTTCGACAACACCAACAAATTCGTGCCCTAAAATTCCTGTATAGGGATAGTAACCGCGTTTTAATTCCAAATCAGTATTACAGATACCCGCCGATAATACCCTGATTAACGCTTCACCTGCGGGAACTTCGGGAACAGGAATATCAGTACGAAGTTGTAATTGTTGGTTTTCTAACCAGATTCCTTTCATAAAATTTGGAGAAGGGGAGAGTATTTGTTATTGTTAGTTTTTGTTATCCGTATAATTATTCTATTTCCCATTCCCTTTGTCACAACCTAATTAAACTGATGCGATTATTTGCTCTATCGTTGGGATTTTTGGTATTTTGCACCTTACCAGCTTGTGCCCAAACACAAGCCGCAAAGCCTTGCGAAACTCGCTTTGCTAGTAGTAAATGCGTTAATAATGTCACCCAACTTGCCGGAGAAATATCAAAAGCAAGGGTAATATATCTTGGAGAAACCCACGACAGTGCTAAAGACCATGCACTTCAGTTACAGATTATTCAAGCATTATCTAACCGTAAAGTAAATAATAATCAAAAAATCGCGATCGCTCTGGAAATGTTTCAGCGCCCTTACCAAGATGTTCTCAATCAATATCTGGCGGGAAAAATCACAGAAGCAGAATTAGTGAAACAAACAGAATACGAACAGCGTTGGGGTTTTCCTTGGGAATTATATGCACCAATTATCCGTTTTGCGAAAGCGAACAATATACCCCTAATTGCCACAAATACTCCCACTGAAATTACTCGCAAAGTTTCTCGCCAAGGTTTGGAAAGTCTCACACCTGAAGAACGTAAATTAATTCCACCATTTTCGGAAATTCGTACTGCTCCCGATGAATACCGTAAGTTAGTGTTGGCAGCTTTTGACGGACATCAAAACAGCGGACATGGTAATAGTAAAAATTCCGAAAGATTTTTTTTAGCGCAAGTTCTATGGGATGAAACAATGGCAGAAAGCATTGCTAGTTTTGTCCAAAAAAATCCCGATTATCAAGTGGTTGTTTTAGCTGGGCAAGGACATATTGTTTATGATTATGGGATTCCCAGTCGTGTACAACGTCGCTTACAGGGTAAAACAAATATGAGGAATTTTACTCAGCGTTCTGTATTATTAAGTCCACCAGAAGATAATAATTTACCTCAAAATAAAAAAATCGCTGATTATATCTGGGGAAAATAGTACTTGAAGTTGATAACCTTTTGTCTATATCAAGTTCTGCGGACAAACTACAACTAGCAAGCCAAAAATAAACCCGGTTTTCATCTAAAAACCGGGAATGTCCAATTGATATTATATTTGGCATTATTTGCTAATTTTTCTTAGCATCTTCCTTGTGGGAATGATGGAAGCGAATACCGAGAAAAATATCGTACAAAAATCCCAGGAAATCTTTCTTTGTCAACAACCCTAAAGATTGTGGCGAACCTTTTTCATCAAGTGTTGGTTTCATCAAATAATAAGTAGGTTGGTATTTATACCAAGGTATTGAAGGCCACAAGTGATGAATAAGATGATAATTTTGCCCCAAGATTAAAATATTTAGGATAGGACTGGCGTAGACACGGGCATTTTTCCATCGGTTACGTTCCTCGAATGGACGATGGGGTAAATAATCGAAAAATAGCCCCAGTGTAATCCCAACTACTAATGAGGGAACAAACCAAAAATTTAATACAAAGCCCAAAAAGTGATATTGGACTGAAATATAGACAATAGATGCGACAAACAGGCGGCTGAGGAACCATTCTAATAATTCATACTTACGCCACAACCGTCGCTTAAAGAAAAATATTTCGTGATAGAAAAAGCGTACTGCAATTAACCACAATGGCCCGCCAGTCGAAACATAATGGTCTGGATCATTTTCTGGATCATTGACATGACCATGATGCTGCAAATGTACCCTGGTAAACACTGGAAATGCAAAAGCCAGCATTAAGGCACTGCTATGCCCCAATATGGCATTCAAAATACGGTTACTATGGGCAGACTGGTGACAAGCATCGTGAATAACTGTCCCCGAAATGTGTAAGGCAAGGACATTTAGGCAAAAGCACGCCCAGTCATTCCATCCCCAAACCCAGTAACCGAAACAAGATAAGATAACAATTCCTACCGCCGCAAGAAACATTAGCAACGTAGGATTCAAACCACCCGGAGGCGCTAATAGTTCCCTTGGGGGGAGAGTTGTCAATGGCTTTGGTGCCTCCGCCGTCAGCATTCTAAACTCCTTAACCTTCACGCAATTAAATCGCGAAATCAAATATTACGAATATACGACAGAAACTGTCGAATAATAAAGTTTTATGTACTCAAGATTAATTTATTTCCCGGTACATCGGTAGCTGAATTAACGATATGATTCCAATCGAGTAGATATGGAATTGGACGATGGGCATGGGATAAAGAGGCAAAGAGAGAGGAGAGGGGAGATAGGGGAAGCAAGAATAATAATTATTAATACTTATTAATACTTATCTTCAGTCTTCTCATACCCATGTTGCCCTTTCTACCTGTCCCCAATGCCCATTCCCGATTCTCAAACTATCGGTAGGAACAGACAGCGACTACCATTCGATTTTACGATTATTCCCAGATAGCTCCCTATAACCACCTCCCTATGCAATTAAGAGATTTGATTCGTCGCACCAAAATTGTCGCTACAATTGGTCCTGCCACTAGCAGCCCAGAAATGCTGAAGGCGATTATTGAAGCGGGTGCAACGACACTACGGTTAAATTTTTCCCACGGTTCCCATGCCGATCATCAACGTAATATCAGGTTAATTCGCCAAACTGCATTTGAGCTTAATCAACCTGTAGGCATTCTACAGGACTTACAGGGTCCAAAAATTCGTTTAGGAAAATTTGAAAATGGGTCGATAGTTGTCGCTAAAGGCGATCGCTTTACCTTAACAAATCGTCCAGTTGTTGGTCAGCAAGAGATTAGCTGTGTCACCTACGATTATTTAGCCGATGAAGTGCCGACAGGGGCACGTATTATGCTCGATGATGGGCGCGTGGAAATGGTAGTTGAAGAAGTAGACCGTAACAAAGGCGATTTACACTGTCGTGTGACTGTGGGTGGTACGCTTTCTAATAATAAGGGTGTTAACTTCCCTGGCGTGTATTTGTCCATCAAAGCCATGACTGACAAAGACCGCGAAGACTTGATGTTTGGTCTTGATCAAGGTGTGGATTGGGTAGCCTTGTCCTTTGTTCGCAACCCCCAAGATATTATTGAAATTAAAGAATTAATTTCCAGCACAGGTAAGCAAGTACCAGTTGTCGCCAAAATCGAGAAACATGAAGCGATCGAACAAATGGAAGCGGTATTAGCTTTGTGCGACGGTGTCATGGTAGCCCGGGGTGACTTAGGTGTGGAATTACCCGCCGAAGATGTTCCAGTCTTACAAAAACGCCTCATTGCCACCGCCAATCGTCTCGGCATCCCCATCATCACCGCGACTCAAATGCTCGATAGCATGGTCAATAATCCCCGTCCAACCCGTGCTGAAGTCTCAGACGTAGCAAATGCCATTTTGGACGGTACAGACGCAGTAATGCTCTCTAACGAAACTGCTGTTGGTAAATTTCCAGTTGAAGCTGTGGCGACAATGGCAAGGATTGCCGAACGTATGGAACAAGAAGCCGCAGAAAATAATAACGCCCGTCAGGGACGCACCCGACCTTCAATTCCCAATGCCATTAGCCAAGCAGTCAGTCAAATTGCCGAGCAGTTAGATGCCGCAGCGATTATGTCATTGACGCAAACAGGCGCAACAGCCCGTAACGTTTCTAAATTCCGCCCACAAACGCCAATTTTAGCCGTTACACCCCATGTCAACGTCGCCCGACAGTTACAGATGGTATGGGGAGTTAAACCATTGCTAGTGCTGGAGTTACCCTCCACTGGTCAAACTTTCCAAGCAGCAATCAATGTTGCCTTAGAAAATAAAATGGTCTCTGAAGGCGATTTGGTCGTGATGACAGCAGGCACTTTACAAGGGGTTTCTGGCTCCACTGATTTAATTAAAGTCGAAGTTGTGACATCGGTACTCGGTCACGGTATTGGACTTGGACAAGGCTCCGTTAGCGGTCGGGCAAGAGTAGCCCATAGTGGCATTGATGTTGGTAACTTTAATTACGGCGATATATTAGTAGCATCCCATACAACGGCTGACTTTGTTGAGGCAATACGCAAAGCCGCAGGTATTATTACTGAAGATGCAAGTCTTACAAGTCACGCAGCCGTGATTGCTTCGCGATTGGGCGTTCCTGTGATAGTCGGTGTCAAAGAAGCAACGCAAGTGATTCGCGATGGGGCAATTTTAACAATGGATATGCAGCGTGGTTTAGTTTATTCGGGAGCAGTGGGAGGAATAGTCGGCAGCACACCGTAGTAGAGGGAGATAGGGAGGAGAAGCGCAGACGCAGGAGTTGAGAGATTGCGTGCAAGAATTGTTGCGATTCAGAACGTTCCTGTGTCTGTTCCTCTTAAATAAACCTTGTTAATACTTCCACTGTCGCTAGTCCGGTTTTTTCCCAGCTAAACTTTTTTGCTCTCTCCAATCCCAGTTTTGAGAGTTGCGATCGCATTTCTTGATCATTGACCATTTGCTGCATGGCTGTGGTAATTTCGGCGGTGTTATATGGGTTAATTAAGATTGCGGCATCACCTGTAACTTCCGGTAGTGAGGATAGATTAGAAGTAATTACAGGAGTTCCACAAGCGATCGCTTCTAGTACCGGAAACCCAAATCCTTCCCAAAAACTGGGAAATACTAAGGCTATGGCATGACGAATAATATTTGGTAGTTTGCTGTAGGGTACGTAGTTTAAAAATTTAACTTGTTCTGTGATTCCTAATGCAGATATTTGCATTTTTAAAGTTGGTACAAAGCGTTTGTCACTAGGCCCCACTAACCATAATTCATAATTTTTATTGTTTGCTAAATCTGCAAATGCTTGGATCACTCCGCCAACATTTTTATATTTATCTTGTCTTCCTAAATAGAGAAAATATGGTTTCTCCTGCTTATTTTTTTCAGGCTCATCAGAATTTAAATGAGGTTGAAAATGATTGGCATCATATGCGAGTAAAATCGGTGTAATTTTACTTGCTGGTATTCCATAAAAATCAACAATATCAGCCGCCGTAGATTCAGAATTACAAATAATATGTTGTGCTTGGGTAAGCACTTGCGGAACAATGTAACGAAAATAATTTGTCAGGGGTGATTTGAGATTGGGAAATCGTAAGGGAATTAAATCATGGACTTGGACAATATAACGACAGTTGCGATAAAGAGGTGCTTCTGGTAAAGGGGAAAAAATCAACTTTGCCATCAGTTCTCGATATATTGCTGGTAATTTAAATTGTGTCCAAATTAAGCGTCGTAGATGTCCTTGAGAACCTTGAGCGGGTGTTAAATTATCTGGAATTGAATAGCATTCAAAATTAGGGTATTTTTGAGATGCTAATAAGGTTGGATTTAATTTTTTTAAATATGGAAATAGATTTAGCGCATAATTACTTATTCCCGTTGGCTGAGAAAATATAACTGACAAATTAACTAGTAGTTGACTCATTTTTATATTGCCAATCTATAATTTGCATGGAAAATTCTTAATCGCTCCAACACTAGTCGAATGAGAACTATTTGAGCGTGATAATATAACTCTAATATTCATGACTGGCTTGAATTCTATCTCGCCAATATAGATATATTGCGTGGAATTTTCCCCAAGCTATTTGAGGTTTAATAAAAATTAAAACCGTAGCAAAAAGCAAAAGCCGAACAAAACGAATAGAAAACACTAAATTACTTGTATAATGTTCTAAAGTTAATAAATAGCTATAGGTACTATGTTGAATTTTTTGTTTGATATATCTATTAGTAATTGAAGAAGGTTGATGGACAATATTTAATTGCTTAGTCACCGCTATTTTGTAACCAGCGATCGCATAGCGTCTACAAAAGTCAAAATCTTCGTAATATAGGAAATAATTTGTGTCAAATAGTGGACATTCACTAAAATTGCGTAGGTTAATAATCAAGCTACAACCAGAAACCCAATCGCAATCAACATAATCAGCATCACTATTACTTAATAAATCAACAGCCGAAATTGTTCCTGTGAATGGGACAAAACTACCACCAGCAAACCAAATATCATTTCTCGGTGTGCGGATAATAGTACCGAGGATGGAAATCTCTGGGTAATTTTTTAAAAAATATGGCAGCTTTACGGCAGAATCATCGACAAAATAGGCATCAGGATTAATTAACCAAATAATTGCTTGGCTATCGCGATCGTAAATCCATTTAATTGCAAAATTACAAGCACTGCCGAAGCCAATATTACTACCAATATCAAGTATGAAAACAGTTTCGCTAGCTAAATTTTCAATTGATTTATCGTCAGGTGAGTTATTGACAATAATAAACTTATACTGGTTTTCATTACTTTTTGAAAGTAGAGAATTAATTAATTGACTAATTAGTAATCCCGAATAATAGTTTACCGTTACAAAATAAATCACTTTTAGTTATTAGTTAATGATTAATGACAGAAAAATATCCCAACAAATACAAAATAGGTAGAAGAGAAATCATATTAATTCTGGCAGAGCAGTTGATGATTAATTCTTCTGCGTGTTGGATTGTTCGTACTAAACAAGACTTAAGATTTGCTCTTTTATTGGTGAATAATGACTTAATATGTATTTCTAAGAACCCATTACCTATTAACAATTAAATCTTTTAACATGTTTCTTAAACTTTGTCGCCAATGAGGAGCAAAGGTTCCCAATATTGCCGATATTTTTGCACCAGACAGTACAGAATAAGCCGGACGAGTTGCAGGTGTCGGATATTCGGCTGTAGTAATTGGTATTACTCGCTTCACTTGGAGGGGAAAACCAATATTTTGGGCTTCTTCAAAAATGGCAACTGCAAAGTCATACCAACTCGCAACACCACTATTTGTATAGTTGTAAATACCCTGGATACTTTTAATATCGCTCGTTTCTATAACCGATGAAATCGCACTGGCAATATCTTTTGCCCATGTGGGAGTGCCAATTTGATCGGCAACTACTCGGATTTCTTCACGTTCGCCGCCTAAACGTAGCATTGTTTTGACAAAGTTACTTTTACCAAAACATCCGTATACCCAAGCAGTACGCAAAATTAAATAATTACTAGAAATTTTCTTAATTGCTTCTTCTCCTACAAGTTTGGTTTTGCCGTAAACACTTACAGGGTTAGTCGGATATGTTTCCAAATAGGGTTGGCTGTTATTACCATCAAATACGTAATCCGTAGAGATGTGGATGAGAGCAGCACCTATTTTTTCAGCAACTTCTGACATGATTGCGGGTGCCGTGGCATTAATCATTGTTGCTAGTTCAACTTCGCTTTCGGCTTTGTCTACCGCAGTATATGCCGCAGCATTAATAATAATCTGCGGGTTGTTTTGGTTCCCAAAAGAGTTGGTGATTGCATTGACTATACTATCCCTGTTGGTAAGGTCAATTTCTGGACGCGCAATTGCTACCAAATTCCCTTGGGTATTGAGAATTTTTTCCAGTTCTTTGCCAACTTGTCCATTACTACCAATTAACAGAATTGATTTAGCCATTCTAGATTAGTTTTCAAACTCAGAAATTTTACTGCTACTTGATGTGCAGACTCGGACTTAATTCTCACTTTGAAAACCATAACATCCACTTTCTACTTGGACAAGCAAGAGAATTTTCAAATTATCACCGCACAAAAAGAGATGATTTTGCCGGATTTGCTCAAAAAAATGAGTAATATTAAGCGTTGAGATTGAAAATCGCCAAAATATCGCGATCGCTTCTGGGGTTTTTACTCTCTAAAAATAAATATTGGCTTTGAGAAATGATCACAATTTGTTAATTATTTCGCATCAGTTATGAAATTTATGAGTTCTGGAAGCTTTCTCAATTCCTTGTCAATATTGCTTAGATACATATAAGCATCAATTATTTCACGGTTACGTAATGTGTTTAATCCACTTTACAGAAATCTGTGTATTTCTTTTGATATAATCTCTACGTGTGTTCCCGCTTTATATTTTCTTTATATTTGTCGCGCAGCCATTATATATGGCTCGATGCCTCATGGCATAGGGAACTACCAATTGCACAACCCCTATCCAGTTAATCTGGAAACATACCTATGCCCGTAAATTTATTCGACGCAAACTTTTATCGTAGTGCTAATTCTGACTTGCGTGGTCTTGATGGAGCAGGAGCATTAGTTAATTTTCAAACAGTTGGTTTAAACAGAAACCTGCAATTTTCGCCGTTTGTTGATTTATCTTTCTATCGCGCTAGTAATAGCGACTTAAGTGGGTTCAGTAATCAGCAGCTTTTTGAGCATTTAGCAAATTATGGAATAGCCGAAGGTCGAAAATTTTCCCAAGTTTTCGACCTTAACTTTTATCGTGCTAATAATTCTGACTTATCAGCATTTAGTAATGAGCAGCTATTCGAGCATTTTACAAATTATGGCTTGAGGGAAGGTCGGAATGCGAGTGAGTATATCACTGCTGATTTTGCGGGTAATAACTTCAGGACTGCCAGAGAAATAGCCGTGACTCCAACACCAGTTACATATCGAGATGCGATCGCTAGTAATGACCAAATCGATATTTACAAATTTGACTTGGATTCACAAGATACAAGTTTGTATATCACCTTGAATGGATTGAGTGGAAATCTAGATTTGCAATTGCTAAACTCCAGGGGAAATTTAATTACCTCTGTAACAAACTCTGGTAACGTCAGCGAATCATTCAGTTTAAACAATTTGACGAATGGTACTTACTACCTACGTGTTTACCAAGCAAGTGAAAACCAAAACTCCAACTATAACTTGACTTTCTCCAGTAAGCTGATATCCGATTCAGTTGACACGGGCACTCCAGAAATTGCACCTCCAGCACCAACAACATCCACTACTACTACCAATAATTTCATCCAGCAAGTTTTGGATTTGACAAATAAAGAACGTATACAAGGTGGATTGCAGCCACTCCGACTGAATCAGAAATTGAATCAATCAGCACAGAATCATAGTGAAGATATGGCGCGACAAGATTACTTTAGTCATACAGGAGCAAATGGTTCCAGTGCAGGAGACAGAGCAACAAGCGCTGGATATAAATTCTCGTGTTTTGGTGAAAATATTGCGGCAGGCTACATTACACCCGAAGAAGTTGTGCAAGCATGGATGAGCAGCCCCGGACACCGTGCCAATATTATGAATGCTAATTATCAAGAAATGGGTCTTGGCTATTACTATGTAGCCAACGATACTGGTAACGTTAACTATAATTACTACTGGGCGCAGGATTTTGGTGCTTCTACTTAAGGGATTGAGGGAAAGGGAAGGACGAATAATTATTAATTTTAATGCCCAATTCTCACTTCCCAATACTCTAATTCAACCAATCGCGGGTAGCTAATTCCAACTCTGTAACTTCCTCATGACTCAGTCGCCAACCCAATGCACCTACATTTTGTACCACCTGTTGGGCTGTCTTGACTCCAGCAATGGGAATGACATTACCCTGACAAATTAACCAATTCAGTGCGACTTGTGCGGGAGTGCGCCCATATTTGTCACCGATTTGTCTTAATAAAGATATGACTGGTTCGATTTTTCGCAAACCTTCTGGTCTAAATCTAGGGTCAACTTTTCTCGCACCTGTGGGTATTGTGTTGTTATTAGCTGCATATTTGCCTGTGAGTAAGCCCTGGGCAAGAGGACTATAAGCCAAAATTGTCACACCTAATTCGCGGGCAGTCTCAATAATTCCTTTGGATTCGACTTGGCGAGAAAGTAAAGAGTAGCGTACCTGATTTACAGCTAGAGGAACACCACGTCGAGCTAAGATTTGCTGAGCCTCACGCATCTGCTCTGCTGTATAATTACTCACCCCAACTGCTCTAATTCTGCCGGATTGTACCTCATCGGCAAGGGCATTCATCAGGGTATGTTGGCTCATTAAAAATGCAAAACTCCAATGCACCTGATATAAGTCAACTTGTTCAACTCGCAGGCGATGAAGACTGGCTGTTAAAGCATCCTTAACGGCTGTTCCTGTGACTCGCCAAGGTAGAGGTGCATACTTAGTCGCTATTTGTACGGGTTTATTTGCTTGCTTGAGGAATTCACCAAGATATTTTTCTGATAGCCCCGTACCATAAACCTCTGCGGTATCAAAGAAAGTTACGCCTGCATCCAAAGCTGCTTTAAATGCATTTTCTAACTCCTCAGCACCGTAATTATTACCGTAATTCCAAAATAGTTTGTCACCCCATGCCCAAGTACCAATGCAGAGGGGTGTTACTGCTACACCATTTTGCCCCAGTCTGATGGTTTCCACGTTAGTTTTAATGATAGATTTACATTTCTTTACTAATCTATTGTAATAGTTAATTTGTTAATGCTGAAATTCCCGAAGCATAAATATTGATCGCAAAAAGTCCATTACTCAATATCGCGATGATGCTAGAGAAGTTTATGCTTAAAAACAGATAAAAAAATACTATTAGTTACCTTTAGATACCAGATGGCAAGTGGCAATTTATCGAATCCGGGAGTAGATAACCCAAGTCTACCCAAGCTCAATTTATTTACAATGTTTCGGTTGGGTTTATTTCAGATGGGGTTGGGTATCATGTCCCTACTGACTCTGGGTGTACTCAATCGAGTCATGATTGATGAACTCAAGGTTTTACCCTTTATTGCAGCAACTGCGATCGCTATGCATCAGTTTGTTGCTCCCGTGCGAATCTGGTTTGGACAACTATCTGATTCTAAAACTCTATTTGGCTACCATCGTACCGGCTATGTTTGGCTGGGGGCAGCAGCATTTACATTAATATCTTTTATTGCTCTACAAACTGTCTGGCAATTGGGTCTGAGTTTACAAAACTCCGGTTGGAGCCTCATAACCTACGGATGGACAGCAGTATTGGGGTTATTATTTGCCCTGTATGGATTAGCTTTAAGTATTAGCTCCACTCCTTTTACAGCCTTACTAGTGGATATTACTGATGAAGACAACCGTTCTAAGCTGATTGGAGTGGTTTGGTCGATGTTGATGGTAGGAATTGTTGTTGGTGCAATAGTGAGTTCGCGGTTGTTGGAACGTCCAGAAATCTGTGGCGCAGCAATTTTATCCTACAATCCGACGGCAACAGCCAAAGTAGTTAATATTGCTCAATTGCAAGCATCAGTGAATCCGGTATTTATGATTATGCCGACGATTGTCTTTGGTTTATCGTTGCTGGCGACATTTGGAGTCGAGAGTAAATATTCGCGTTTTAGCAGCCGTGTGATTAAAAGCGATCGCGAAGACCAAATTTCCCTGGGTAAGGCATTGCGAGTATTAACAGCCAGTCGGCAAACTGGTGTATTCTTTGGTTTTTTACTGGTGCTAACCCTCAGTATTTTTATGCAAGATGCCATCCTCGAACCCTATGGAGGTGAGGTATTTGGACTTTGTATTGCTCAGACTACTCGATTGAATATTCCTTTTGGGATTGGCACACTCATTGGCATTAGTGCCACTGGCTTTTTGTTAGTTCCCCGTTTGGGTAAGAAAAACACAACCAAGTTGGGTTGTATTGCGGCGGCGGTGAGTTTTGGTTTGATGGTGATGGCTGGTTTTAGCGCCAATGTGGGTTTGTTAATGGCTAGCCTGTTATTTTTTGGTTTATCTTCAGGAGCAATTACTGCTGGTGCTACAAGTTTGATGCTCGATTTAACTGCCGCAGAAACAGCCGGAACTTTTGTTGGTGCTTGGGGCTTAGCACAAGCAATGGCACGAGGCTTAGCAACGGTATTAGGTGGTGCAGTCTTAAATTTTGGCAAATTGGTATTTGGGAATCCAGTGCTTGCCTATGGAACAGTGTTTGGATTACAAGCTGTAGGCATGATTGTGGCTGTAATGTTACTGCGACGTGTCAATATTAAAGAGTTTGAACAAGATACTAAAAATGCGATCGCATCTATTTTAGAAAGCGAATTAGATTAATTGGTTATGGGGTATGAGGTTTGGATGATCAATTTTGAAGACTAATTTTGATCGTTTTCAAGTCTCAATATCAACCTTGCCCGGTTCCCCTTTCCCCGCTTATTTCCCCTTTCCCCTCAAAAAATGACAGATTTCTGGACTACCATTCTCGAATTTTCTCAAGCAACCTCTGCGGAGATTGGCAAACAACTGATTGAACATTTCGGACAGGTACAAGCCGACGAAAAAGCTGATGGCAGCCTCGTCACTCAAGCTGATAAATGGGCAGATCAAGCCATCCGCGATGCAATTACAGCCAATTTCCAAGGCTATGGCATCCTCAGTGAAGAAGGTAACAAAGTATTTCCCGAGCAAGATTGGTGCTGGGTAATTGATCCGCTTGATGGTACTACCAATTTCACTCGCGGTATTCCTATCTGGTCAATTTCCCTAGGCTTGCTATATAAAAAAATACCAGTATTTGGTTTTATTTATTTACCAACATTAAATGAATCTTTTCATGGTTATTGGGAAGGTAGTTCGGGTTTAGCCGCTCCGACTGGTGCATTCCGTAACAATCACCCTATTTTTGCCAGTAACGATACACTGACTAGCAACCATTTTTTCAATGTTTGTTCCCGCAGTACATCGGCGATTCAAAAAGATTTTCCCTGCAAAATTAGGATGTTAGGGGTAGCTAGCTACAATTTTTTAACCGTTGCCAATGGCTCTGTTTTGGGGACTATTGAAGCTACACCGAAAATTTGGGATATCGCCGCAGCTTGGGTAATTCTCCAAGCGGCTGGAGGTTGTTGGAAATCCTTAAAAATGCAACCTTTTCCCGTATCTCCGGGAGTGGATTACAGCAATATTTCTTTCCCGACTTTGGCAGTGAGTCGTCCGGAGTTGATTTCTGTATTTGAACCTTTTCTTCAAGATGTGAAAATTTAAGCGAAATTTTGGGTTTTTTGCTGGAGGGAGAAACTGTGTTTTGATACCAAGTTGCGTTATGTCGTAGTACTTTGAGTCAATGAGATTACTTCCTACGTCGCAATGACCGGGTACTATATTTGAGTGCAACTTAGTATGAATATAGTTCAGTTTTTATCTCCCTCTGGGCTTATCTCCATGTTTTCTATGAGTCTACCAAAGCAACTTTGCGGGAATAAAAATATCCAAGTCAATCTCAACTCGTCAATTTTAGCTTGGGGAAATGCTAGACAGTAGACCCCATAACAGACTGTGATGGTTGTAAAGATTGAGGTAAACTCCAATCAGGACGCAGATTCGCGGCTTTTCGCAAGTAGGTGTGATAAACGGGGACAGATGCAGGTAAATATGCATGAATAAGAAACCGGACACAGCGCTCTAAACTGCCTGCAACATACATTTGCTGTACATCCAACATTGGTACACCATCCCATCCATGACGCTGACGAGCGATGGCAGCTGGGAAAATTGCGTCTAAATCCCGTGTCACTGAAAAAGTGACACTGATAATATCAGTTGGATGTAGTTGATTACGTTCTTCGAGTTCGTCTAAAAGTTCCATCACTGCTTCTTCCATAGCTGCGACTGAATTTTCAGATACCGTCGTCGCACCTCGAAGTGCCCGCATCCGCCACTCTGACTCCACGAAAAGTCCTCCTTAATTATTTGAATATTTATTTTGGTTTATGACCAATTTACAATTAACCATTAACTACTAACTATACTGCGATCGGCTAAACACTTCATAGCAGTTGAAATAAACAAACTCTGCACAGGCTTTGACTCCACTTCAGGTTAATTTGTATAACTTGCATCGAAAATAAGTGCAATTAAAAGCTAAAATCATAAAAATTTAGTTAATTTGTAGTCACAATTACAAAAAATTGTTACGCACAGAGAATAATACAGTGTTTCCAGCCTCCATAATCAAACTAGATGGCGGTTTGACCTTCATTCATCAAGAAATAACTACAACACCCGTCGTTGTGGCGGATATCTGGGTGCGAGCTGGAACTATCGAAGAGCCAAAATCTTGGTTTGGGATGGCTCACTTTCTCGAACACATGATATTTAAAGGAACCGCCAAGTTAGCACCTGGTGTGTTTGACCAAAATGTTGAAAATCGTGGTGGAGTGAGTAATGCTGCGACTAGTTATGATTACGCACATTATTCCCTAACTGCTGCTGCTTCATACTTAGAAGAGACTCTAGCACAGCTAGCAGATATGCTGTTAAATGCAGCAATCCCAGATGATGAGTTTGTGCGGGAGCGGGATGTTGTATTAGAGGAAATTCGGTCTTGTTATGATGATCCAGACTGGTTAGGATATCAGTATTTAATTACTAGTATTTACCCGCAACATCCCTATGGGCGATCGATTTTAGGCAGCGAAAGCGATATTTTACAACATTCACCCGAAGCGATGCGTTGCTTTCATCGCAGTTATTACCAACCGGAAAATATGACGGTAGTAATTGTTGGTGGAATTAATCAAGAAAGTGCGTTGAAATTAGTTGAAAAACACTTTAAATTTTCCCAATTATCATTAAATAATGATGCTCCAGTTAATACTCAAAGTAATACTCAAAATGAGCAATATATTTGTCCTCTGCGAGAACCATCGGTAGAACCATTAATTGCAGGTGTTCGTCGTCAAGAGATTGCCTTACCGCGATTAGAAACAGCCCGGTTAATCATGGCATGGACAACACCAGGAATCGAACAATTAACTACTGCTTATGGTTTGGATTTGCTATCGGTATTGCTAGCAGAAGGAAGAACCTCACGTTTAGTACGCAGTTTACGTGAAGAACTGCAATTAGTACAGGGTATTTGTTGTAATTTCTCATTACAAAAAGAATCGAGTTTATTTACAATTACTGCCTGGTTGGAACCAGAAAATTTAGCCAGAGTTGAATCGTTAATTTGCTTATATCTGCAAGAGTTAATTGAATATGGTGTCACGGAACAAGAACTAGGGCGTTGTCAAAGACTGTTGTGTAATGATTATGCTTTTTCCACCGAAACGCCTAATCAAATAGCTGGGCTTTATGGTTATTACAATACAGTCGCCAAAGCCGAGTTAGCAGTTGTATATCCACAAAAGATTTTGTCATTTGATGTGCAAAAACTGCAAAAACTAGCGCAAGATTATCTTTCTCCTCATCAATATGCAGTAACAGTACTAAAACCTGGATAATCAATGGTTATTATCGATGATTTTAAGTAGCTAAATAAAATTCATTACAGAGGATTAAGGTACTAAAACATTTGCTCAGATTAGAAGCAGATATGTAATAATCCTTATCTATTTAATTAATAAATAAATAAACTATTGTTTCAAATTCAGCAGTCAGAATTAATTCACTATAAATAGTAACTATTTTCTTAATTTTGATACTCTTGCTCCGCCAATATAGAGGCTTGGAGTGGAACTGTATCAATTCTATATTTTATCTTTATATTTATCATTGATATTGTGATTATAAAAAATAGATATTTTCACTTCGTCCAAAAAAGAGTTCAATTTAGTTCCTAAATTTACTGACTAATTTCCCATTTTCTATTTTTCATCACCCAAGTAAAAATCGATGACAAACTCTATAAATCAATCTCAAGTTAAGCGTACAGTATTGAATAATGGCATTGTGGTTTTGGTGACAGAAAATCCTGCTGCGGATATTGTGGCTGCACGAATGTTTTTAGGTGCGGGAAGTTGTTATGAACGAGAAGAAAAAGCTGGTTTAGCACATTTGCTTTCTGCTGTCATGACAAAAGGGTGTAAGACAAATGGAAGTGGATACAGCCAAACAACACTTTCCAGCATGGAAATAGCGGAAGCGGTGGAATCTGTTGGTGCTAGTTTGAGTACGGATAGTACAAGCGATTATTTTGTAGTGTCGGTAAAGACAGTAACGGCTGATTTCCCAGAAATTTTGGCATTGGCGGGAAATATTATGCGGTTTCCGACTTTCCCCGAACTTGAAGTAGAACTCGAACGCAAATTGGCGCTACAAGACTTACGATCGCAAAAAGAACAGCCTTTTAGTATTGCATTCGAGCAGTTACGGAAAATTATCTACCAAAATCATCCCTATGCTATGTCAGCATTAGGCGATGAAGACACAATTAGCAACTTAACTCGCGACGATTTAGTTGAATTCCATCAAACTTATTTTCGTCCCGATACCTTAGTGATTAGTATTGCTGGTCGGATTGATGTTGATTATGCAGTAAAATTAATCGAAGATATCTTTGGCGATTGGCAACCCCCAACCAATCAACCCCCAGAAAAATTAACCTTACCCGAAATTGCGATCGCACCCCAACAAGTCGCCACACATCAAAATACCCAACAATCAATTCTCATGTTGGGTTATCTCGCACCATCGGTACATTCCCCCGATTATGCAGCCCTCAAATTACTATCTACATATCTTGGTAATGGACTTTCCAGTCGTTTGTTTGTGGAATTGCGGGAAAAACGTGGTTTAGCCTACGAAGTTTCCGCACTTTACCCCACCAGATTATTTTCCTCTTCCTTTATTGTTTACATGGGAACCGCACCCGAAAATACTGAAACTGCGCTGACAGGATTGCGAACTGAAGTCGATTTACTTAGCAGCAGCAAATTAACCCCTGATGCCATCCAAGCAGCAAAAAACAAGATATTAGGCCAATACGCCCTTGGTAAACAAACAAACGCTCAACTAGCACAGGTATATGGCTGGTACGAAACTTTAGGGTTAGGAATCGCCTTTGATCAAGACTTTCAAGATGCGATCGCCGCAGTCACAGCAGAAGCAGCAGAAGCAGCTGCGTGTAAATATTTACGGGAACCTTACATATCGCTAGTAGGTCAAGAGGAAGCGATTAGAAGAGTGCTGAATCCTGATTCTTAATTCTTAATTTCTGACTCCTGACTCAGCACTATTCCTTTCACGGTTGTGTGTAGCACATTCGCGATCGTACTATTAGCAAGAGAAATTCCGGGGGCAAAATCCATGAAAGACAAAGATAAGTTAAGTATATTTAATTACCTGAAGTCATTCATTCCATTTAGCTTCTTTCATGAGAACCAGCTTTTCGCTTTACTTTTGTGTTCTTCCGTACCTCTACTTGTCGCTTCTCCATCAGTAGCATCAATTACAGTTGCTCAAGAAATTGTACAGGCTTCTCCCGCAGCTATGATTAATCGCCCTAGCCTTAAATCTGGTAGTCAAGGGGAAGCAGTCACAGAATTACAAGCAGCATTAAAGTTACTTGGCTTTTACAACGGTGCAGTCGATGGGAAATATGGGGATACAACAGTGGCTGCTGTTGCCAGTTTTAAGCAAGCTGCGGGTTTAACCCCAGATGGTGTAGTTGATACAGCAACTTGGCAAAGACTATTTCCTAGTCAAGATAACATGTCAACAATTACCTCTGCATCACTCCCAGCGCCAACAACAAGCGCGACAAATCGAATTAACACAACAACCACCACCAACATTACAAGTAGTAAATTTCCTGTTCCTAGTCAAACGAATGCCAATACTGCTGCTAATTTACCAAAACCAGTAGTAGTTGCAAATTCCGAGCCAAAACCAAATAATCGTAGCAATACAGCCAAGACTCAACAGTTAGAAACAGTAAGAACAACCTCTGTTACTCGCTCCAATACTGCAAATAGCCGTCAGCAAAGTAATCGTTCGACACCAGCACAAAATTCATCTTCGACGGCAAGTGCCCGTACCCGTACCACCACAACTAGTCGTTCTGGAGGTAACACCACATCGACATCAACCAATAACCGTACTGCAACAAACACCAACCGCTACGGACGCACTACAATGTCATCAACATCGACGACAACTACCCGCAGTCCTAGAGTCAGCCAAGAACAACAAAAACCCGGTATCCAATATACCGCAGTTGGATTTCCAATCCTACGCTTAGGAATGCGTGGTGAAGAAGTATACGAATTGCAAAGAAGATTAAAAAGTTTTGGATATCTTAAAAATGATCCTGATGGTGACTTTGGTGTAGTCACGGAAACCGCAGTTAAAGCTCTTCAACAACGCTTTGGTATTGCTGCTGATGGGGTAGCAGGTGGAGAAACCTGGGAAATTTTAACTAGACGGCGCAAGCAACCTTAGAGGGAAGATGGGAAGGCGAGGCGGAATCTTTTAAAAATATGAGAAATCTTCTTCCGCTCCTTTTCTCTGCTCTCATGCTCTGTGTTTCATCGACACCATATATCTACTGTCGATTTTCCAAACATGAGAATTTTTTGACCTTCCGGGTAGGAATGTAATATTTTTGTCAAGATAAAAGTTAACATTTTAAGCACCATGAAGTTATCGTGGTATCAATAACTTGCATTCTTTACGTTTTGGCTAAAATTCTTTGATATGTGGCTATGCCGTCCTTCCTCGTTAATTATTAGTTTTTTTGTCTTTCTGGGTCTGAATCCAAGTAGGGCAAATGCTGTAGCGTATGGTTATTCTACACCTGCGAGTAGCAAATTAGTACAGGTATTTTTACAAATCAACAATTCGACTGAATCGAGTAACCAAACTACTGATACCACTACTCCCAGTGCTGAGATTACAAATCCCTCAACTCCAATAGCTAGTCCAGCCAGTCAGGAGAAAATAATACTAAGACCGGGGAATTCTGGTGATAAAGTCAAAGAACTACAAACTCAACTGAAACAATTGGGTTTTTATAACGGTGAAATTGATGGTGGTTATGGTGCGGGTACTCGTGCTGCTGTGACTAAGTTCCAATCTGTGAATGGTTTAGATGCAGATGGAATTTTTAAAAATACAACTCAAGAAAAAATCGAAGCTGCAATCCAGCAGAAATTAGCACCAACTCCTAGCCCTACTTCAACTAAATCCTCTAAATCTGCTGGGGAACGTGATATTTTTTGGTGGGTGTTGATTGCTATCGGTATATTGGGAACTCTAGGTGCGTTGGCATTTTTGATGCGTGAGTTCGGTAAGTCAAAATCTCAGAAAACGGGTTTTCAAGTTATTAATGCAGAAGTTATCAAGGAAACAGAACCAAATGTAATTACTCAATATCCAACGCACGAAGAAACCGTTATCCAACAATTTGAAAGATTTATTCCCGATGCCCAAGTTATCAATGAGTATCCAGAACACGAAAAAACTGTCATCCAGGAATTTGAGACAATAAGTAACGAATCAGATTTTCACAATCCATCTTTCCAAGATGCCCATAATTCAAATTCTTACAATCCCAATTCCCACAGTTCAAATTCCCATACTGCCAATACATCTACAAGCGAACTACTCCCCCCCGAAAAAACTTCGCGTCTGGCTAAAGTCAACATTGTCGATGAATTAGTTAGGGATTTACGTAGCGCTGATATAACTAAGCGACGCAAAGCCATCTGGGATTTAGGACAACAAGGTGATTCGCGAGCAATCCAACCTTTAGTTGATTTGATGATGGATGCCGATTCCCAACAACGTAGTTTAATCTTAGCGGCTGTGTCAGAAATTAGTGTTCGCACGCTCAAACCGATGAATCGAGCTTTAGCAATGTCATTACAAGACGAAAGTCCAGAAGTACGACAAAATGCGATTCGTGATTTAACTCGTGTTTATGATTTAATGGCACAGGTTAGTCAGATGTTGGTTCATGCCAGCCAAGATGAAAATCCCCAAGTACAGGCAACAGCCAAATATGCTTTATCGCAGATGAATCGGATTCGGACATTATCGGGACAAGATACGGATAATTCGTAATCTGTTCGACCATTTTCTTTTGCCCAATTCTTTAAAACAAAGCCATATACTGCAACTCGATTTTGATATCAGTTGAGGCACCTGCCACAAAAAAGGCTGTTTCACTGAATTTCGGGGCGCGATCGCTAATTTCGGGGTTTTGTGAAAATCCAAAGCCTTCTAATGGCATTCCTAAGTCATTACGGTTGAATTTTTTATCGTTGTTTTCGTCGTGCATGACGACTACTGCATAACTACCTGCTGGCAAATTATTAAATTTGATTACCAGTGGTGTTTCTGTAATTGTGACGCATTGCTTTTGGATAGCGCGTTTATCTTCTTGGGGAAATCCTTTACTACTGGCAAATAGGTTTGCACAAACTTCTCCTTGCTTACTTCTCAAAGCATCAACTTCAACGTTGAGATTTCCCCTCAAATTTGCTTGGGAGTTCCCAGAGAAGAAAAAACTTCCGACTACAGTTGCGAGTAATGGCAACAATAATAAGCTGACTCGGAATCGTTTCGTCATAAGATTAATTCCTAACCCCTAATTTTATGTTAGCCGACCAAGTTAAGTGACTCCCATGCAAAATAATGTATCATCACCGCAGGCATTAAAATTACTCTTTGTTTCCACTCCTGTTGGAGGACTCGGTACTGGGCTTGGTGGTGGAGTCGAATTAAGTTTGTATAATATTGCCAAAGAAATGTTGCGGCGAGGTCATACGCTCCAGATAGTTGCTCCTACTGGTTCATTGTGGAATGAATTTGCGATCACTCAAATTCCTGGTAATTTACAAGTTATTGCCCAAAGCCAAGAACGCAATGATCCAATTACTATGCCCAGTAACTCGCTGTTGGCAAACATGTGGGCATATGCGAGGCAGGTACAAACTGAATATGACTTAATTGTCAATTTTGCTTACGATTGGTTGCCTTTTTACCTGACACCATTTTTTCAAACACCGATCGCCCATTTTGTCAGTATGGGTTCACTTTCGGATGCGATCGACCAAATTATTACCCAAGTATCAAAATCATTTCCCCATACCATCGGTTTTTACACACCTTCCCAGGGTGCAACCTTTGCAAATTTAACTACACCTTGCCATTATTTGAGTAGTGGATTGGATTTATCCTTGTATCAATTTTGTGGTGAGCCTCGGCAACAACTCGCATGGCTGGGACGAATTTCTCCTGAAAAAGCTTTGGAAGATGCAGTCGAAGTTGCTGTCAAAACTAACATTCCTCTCAAAATTATGGGGAAAATCCAAGATGAAAAATACTGGCAAAAAATTTGCCACGACTATCCCCATGCGCCAATTGAATATTTGGGATTTTTATCAACCGACAAAATGCAATCGGTGGTGCGGGAATGTCAAGCTTTACTGATGACACCCCGTTGGGTAGAAGCGTTTGGCAATGTTGCGATTGAAGCCTTGGCTTGTGGCGTACCTGTGATATCTTACAGTCGTGGTGGCCCTGCGGAAATTATTCAGGATGGGAAAACTGGATTTTTAGTAGAACCCGATAGCGTTACTGGGTTAATTGATGCGGTGACAAAATTAGATACGATTAACCGTCAAGCTTGCCGTCAACAAGCGGAAACTGAATTTTCGCTGGAAGCATTAGGTTTGAGATTTGAGAACTGGTTCCAGATGATTTTAGATTCGAGATATTAGCTAAATATTAGGCTTAATATTAATTCCGGCTAACCTCCACTTCCCACTATTTAGTTTGAATGGTAATTTTTGATTATTCTGATAATGTTAATTGTTTAATTGGTAGTTTAATCTCGATTTTAGTTCCCTGCTTGGCGCTGGAAGTACATTTGATTGAGCCACCATGTTGCTCAACAATAATTTGATGGCTAATAGACAAACCTAAACCAGTTCCTTGACCTACAGGCTTAGTAGTAAAAAAAGGTTGAAAAATGCTCCGGCTAATCTCTTCACTGATACCACAACCATTATCAGCGATTGAGATATTGATGTGATTGTCTGGAGAATGAAATGTACGAATCCAGATAGTTGGTGCTTCATCTGTAGTTTGACCAACAGTCGCTACTTTTTTAATCAATGCATCGATCGCATTATTAATTAAATTTAGAAAAACTTGATTTAAAAAGCGAGGATTACAAAAAATTTGCGGAATTTTATCGTACTCTTTAACCACTAAAATAGGTTTGCTAGTACTGGTATTGAGGCGATGCTGCAAAATAGTGAGTGTATTATCAATACCTTGATGAATATCGGCTTTTTTGTAGTCGGCTTCATTCAAACGGGAGAAATTTGAGAGCGATTCGACAATCTCACTAATCCGATTTGCGCCAACTTCTATTGATTTTAGTAGTTTTGGTAAGTCTTTCTGAATAAACTTGAAATCGCTCTTAGTCAGAGCCTTAACAATTTTGATATCTGGATTGGGGTATACAGCTGCATAAGTTGCCAGAAGACTCAGTAATTCATGGGTATACTGATAAAGATATTCTAAATTGCCATGAATAAAACTGACTGGATTGTTAATTTCATGGGCAACCCCAGCAACCATTGTTCCCAAACCTAACATAGTTTCACGTTGGATTAATTGCATTTGAGCTTGCTGAGTTTCTTGTAATTGAAATAAAGCTGACTCTGCATTTTCTTTTGCCGTGCGGTATTTTTCCTGTACTATCAATAGTCTTTGCAATGTTTGGAGGTAGATAGTAACGCTCAAAAAGACGAATAATGCTCCAAAGAAGAAAACCATGCCCGTGAGTAACGGTATCCATTCAATTAACCTGGCAATTGTTAAATAGATGCATAATAAATAACCGCTTAGAAAAAAAATCATTAATGAAAAAATGATTTGCCAATTCAATTTTTCTGTTTTTGTCGTGAATAATTTAATAATTTTTTGAGTCTTGAGAATGGATAGCCACATTATCCAAGCTCCAATACCATTTCACTAAAATAATGATACATTTAATAGGAGAGAAATTACTGATTTAGAAAAATGTGTCGAGTTATCAAACTGGAGATAAATGAAACACAAGCAGAACTCCAGGAACTGTTGAGAGAACAGAAAACAGGGTCAGGTAAGGAACGAGTTCAAGCGTTGTACTTGCTGAAAACAGGTCAGGTAGAAACAGTACAACACCTAGCTGTCATATTGGGTCGAGGACGTATAACGATACAAAGATGGTTAAAACTCTACAGAGAAGGGGGTTTAAGCAACCTGCTGTGTGCGCGTAAGAGTTCAGGACGACCAAAAAAGATACCACTGGATGTGCGATCGCAAATCCAAAAGGAACTCTCATACTCGTCAGGGTTTAAAAGCTACGAGGAAGTCCGCACTTGGCTTTTAGCTGAATTTGGAGTCGAAGCATCATATAAAGTTGTGCATGAAGTTGTGCGCTATAAATTGAAAGCAAAATTAAAAGCACCACGTCCACGCAGCGTCAAGCAAAATAAAGGAGCGGAAGAAGAGTTTAAAAAAAACTTCCTTCATTGTTAAAAGTGATAAAGAAGTATTTAATACCGCCGTGTGAGCAGCATCGTCAGATACGTTATTGGTGTGGTGATGAAAGCAGATTTGGACTGCAAACTGTAACAGGAAGGTTAATTACAATTACAGGTGTAAAGCCAGTAGGTTATACTCAATGGAAACGAGATAATTTTTATATATACGGAGTAGTAGAACCATTAACAGGAGAGAACTTCGCTCTTGAATTTTCGCATTTAGATACTCTGTGTTTTGGAATATTTCTAGAAAATTTAGCTCAATTATACCCGGAAGACATACATGTAATTCAAGTAGATAATGGCGCATTTCATTTTAGTAAATATCTCCAAGTACCAGAGAATATAATTCTCTTATTTCAACCTCCATACACACCAGAAGTTAATCCAATTGAGAGGCTTTGGAAAGAGATTAAGAAAGGTTTAAAATGGGAATACTTTCAGACATTAGATGAGTTAAAAGAAGCAGTTTGGAAACAGCTAAATAAATTGACTACTTCTCAAATTAAATCTATCGCTGGATGGGATTTTATTTTAGAGGCGTTATTTGTATCAGGCTTTTCGTGAAATGGTACAAGAGTAATGAAGGTGACAATAAAAGCAATAAAAATTGAATAATTTAACATAGTATTGAACTAAGAAAAAAATATTAAAACAGGCATCTTAAAACAGATATCAACCAGGAAGAAAATATTTGATAAATATAAGGATATGAGACTTTTATAACGGGAGAAACCCAATTTTGCAAAAATAAAGACATAAATATTATTCGCGAGTCTTCATTGCGAATAACTCCGTGTCGATTTTTTCCTAATCATTGAGACAAAGCTGAGATGAGGATTGATTGCATCATCCAAAATATGAAAAAATACGATCGCCCAATTCTGATTGATTGAGCGATCGCATCTTCTGATTCCATATTATTTAACTAACTTGATTTTGCCAATTCCTTTTCTGGAAGTGGTGTATATTCAGCAACAATCTGCCGGAATTGTTCACCTTCTATTGTTTCCTGTTCGATTAATAAATCAACCAAACGGTCAACGAGATTACGGTTTTCACGGATAATATTCCGGGCAATTTCGTAACATTCGTTGGCGATTTCTCGAACTTTGCGATCGATTTTAATTGCCACTTCTTCGGAATATTCGTTGCGTGTCACCCAATCACGACCTAAAAATACATCATGATTTTGGTTTTCTAAGGCGACTAAGCCTAAGTCTGTCATACCGTACATTGTCACCATTTTTCGGGCGATATTTGTCACCATTTTCAAATCGCCACTCGCCCCACCTGTAACTTCCGCCTCTCCAAAGACTTCAACTTCTGAAGCTTTACCACCTAAAGTCATGGTGATGTTATCTTTCATCCAAGCACGGGTATAGAGTCCACTATCAATGACTTCTTCGTTTAAAATTTGTTGGGAGAAGCCGCCAATACCACCAGAGCGGGGAATAATTGTCACTTTATTCAAGGGGTCGGAATGGGGTAACAATGTCGCCAGTAGAGCATGTCCGACCTCATGATAGGCAATCAAGCGTTTTTTCTTGCTGTCCATCAGAGGATTTAGAGTTAAACCAATTGTCAAACGATCGATCGCATCATCAACTTCGATTGGAGTAATAGACTCTTTGCGACGACGGGCAGTTAAGATAGCGGCTTCGTTGAGGAGGTTGGCTAAATCTGCACCTGTAAAGCCAGGAGTGCGACGGGCGATGACTTCCAAGGATACAGAGGGGTCAATTTTTTTGTTGCGGGCATGAACTTCAAGAATCGCTAAACGACCTTTGCGATCGGGTGCATCAACTATTACCTGACGGTCAAAACGTCCGGGGCGTAATAGGGCGGCATCAAGCACATCGGGACGGTTGGTTGCCGCAATAATAATGATGCCGTTGTTACCCTCGAAACCATCCATCTCCGTCAGTAATTGGTTGAGGGTTTGTTCCCGTTCGTCATTTCCTCCACCAATGCCGGCACCGCGTTGTCTACCGACTGCATCAATCTCATCAATAAAGATTAAACAGGGAGCATTATCTTTAGCTTTTTTGAATAAATCGCGGACACGGGAAGCACCGACACCAACAAACATTTCGACAAATTCCGAACCGGAAATACTGAAGAAAGGAACAGCAGCTTCCCCGGCGATCGCTTTTGCAAGTAAAGTTTTACCAGTACCGGGAGGACCTACTAAGAGCACGCCTTTGGGAATACGTGCACCAACAGCAGTAAATTTTTCTGGCTGTTTAAGAAAAGTCACAACTTCTTGCAGTTCTTCTTTGGCTTCTTCAATACCCGCCACATCATCGAATTTGATTCCGGTTTTCGCCTCAATTTGGAAACGGGCACGGGTTTTACCAAAATTCATTGCTTGGCTGGAAGCATTTGAGGAGCGTCGCAGGAACAATAACATTAATGCCACGAGGGGCAAAATCCACATTAAATTAATTAACAATCCAAATGCGGCGCGACTGTTAGCGGAGGAAACTGGCTCGATATCAACTTTACTTTGTCTCAGTTTGCCAATTAACTCGCTATTTTGATTTAAAAGTCGCACCTGTAGGGGTTGTGCATCTGGCTTTTGATTCTTGAGAAAGACTCTGGCAATCTCCTCAGTTTCATCAAGTTCAACTTTTTTAATTTCGCCATTTTGGGCTTTTTTAATTAATTCACTGTAGCTCAATTCGCGATCGTTTTTTTGCTGTGCCGTTGCTGGAGACACACCCAGCATTCCTGGCAACATGATTAAACTAGCAGCCAGCATCCCAGTTAGTGCCAGACGTTTACTTGGCTTTTTTTTGATTAATAAATTATTTTGCTTGATATTTGACTCGAATTTTTCCATATTAATTGACCTTTGTGCAGCTGCTGTTGTGAACGCTACAGCTTTTAAGCTTGATATTGTAGCAAGTTGAAAATAATTGTTTCTGATCTAGTGTAACTAGGGAAAGGGGGAAAGTGCGGTAGAGAAAACGCGAAGATGCGGAGAAAATTGTTGATCTCTTGTTTCTCACATCCTCACTTTATGATTACTTTATGATTGCGATCGCGATTTTTCTGCTTTTGGGGGAAGTTTTACAATCTCAGGGCTAACTCTCTTGGTTTTCTTGCCTCTAAAACCATATCTTACAAAGTCTACAATGGCATTCTCAAAGTTATGAATATAGCTGAATAGGACTGGTACGACTACTAATGTCAACAATGTCGAAGTTGTAAATCCGCCTAAAATTGCCACACCCATCGGTTGACGCACTTCTGAACCTGCACCAATGCCTAATGCTAGGGGAATTGTGCCTGCGATTGTTGCAAATGAAGTCATCAAAATTGGACGTAAACGCGATACACCCGCATCCAATAAGGAATGACGTAGGGATTCACCTTCGGCAAGATTAATTAATGTATAGTCCACTAATAAAATTGAGTTTTTGGTGACAATTCCCAAAAGCAAGACTACACCAATCAAAGCGTAAAGTCCCAAAGCTTTTTGTGCTAGCAACAAAGCAACTAATGTACCGCCTAAGCAGAAAGGTAATGCCGCCATAATTGCGATTGGATAGAGGAAATTGTTGTATAGCAGTACGAGAATCCCATAAATCATCATTACAGCCACAGCCAATGCCAATCCAAATTTGCCAAAAATATCTGCCATGATTTTGGCATCACCTGCGGAACGTCGCGTCACACCCAGAGGTAATTTTTGCAATGTTGGGAGTTTATCGACAGCAATCAAGGCATTACCTAAGGAAATGCCTTCTAAATTTGCTTCCACCGACACTTGTCGTTGTCTGTCAAAACGGTTTATGGTTGCAGGGCCACTACCAAAACGAATATCAGCAACGGAATTCAGAGGTACAATTCCACCACCAGTACGAGGAACTTGTAAATTCTTGATTGTCTCAATATCTTGACGTGCTTTTGGATCAATTTGCACACGGATGGGAATTTGCCGGTCGGGAAGGTTGAATTTTGCTAAACTTGCCTCATTATCACCAATTGTAGCTAGTGAAGCTGTACGTGCGATCGCTTGGACGGTGACACCTAAATCTGCGGCGCGTTGGGGATTGGGAATCACTAAAATTTCTGGCTTCACCAAGCTAGCACTTGATGTCACCTCAATCAAACCTGCTACATTTCGCATTTCTCTTTCCAGATTGTCGGCAACTTGCAGCAATTCTTGAGGATTTTCGCTTTGTAAAACCACCGTTAAATCTTTTCTACCACCGACAGCACTCGCACTTTGGAAACTGATTCTTGCCCCCGGAACTTGAGCAAAATCGGGACGTATTTGCTGTTCAAATTCTAACTGGGAAATTTTCCGTTCTTCTTTCGATTTGAGTTTGACTGTGAGGGTTGCAGAATTAATTTCCTGGGTTGCCAATACGCTTTCAACTACAGGGCTTTTACGGACTATATTCGTTAATTGCGTTACTGCTTTATTGGTATCCGTCAAAGTAGAACCTGGAGGTAAATCGACAGCAATAGTCGAAATACCAATATCACTACCATCAACCAATCCTTTGGGAATCAAAGGAATCATCATGACACTACCAATAAAAAATGCTACTGCAATCATCATTGTGGTGATGCGATGATTTAATGACCATTTGAGCAGCGATTTATAGGGTTGAAAACGACGGGAGGAAGAGGAGGATAAGGGGAGTAAGAAAAATTTCTTTTGCTTTTTGCCTTTTGCCTTTTGCCCCTGTTGCTTATCCTTGAGTAAATAAGCGCCCATCATTGGTGTCACCATACGGGCTACTAAAGTTGAGAAAAATGTTGACACGGCGACTGTAACGCCAAAAGGCTGAAAAAATTGACCCGGAATCCCACCCATAAAGGCAACAGGGAGAAATACAGCGATAATAGTAGCCGCAGAAGCAATTACAGCCAAACCCACCTCATCTGATGAGTCAAATGCTGCCTGACGTGGAGATTTACCCATTGCCATATGCCGCTCCATGTTTTCGATTTCGACAACGGCATCATCAACTAAGTTACCGACTGCTAGGGCTAAACCCAGCAAAGTCATATTATTCAGAGTGTAACCGAGTGCTTGCTGCACAAAGAACGTCGGTAACATCGACAAAGGTAAGGCTACAGCAGTAATTAATGTGGCTCGCCAGTCACGTAAAAACAACATGATAATAATGACGGCGAGGATGGAAGCTTGAATTAATTCCTCGATTGTACTTTGATAGGAATCACGAACAAATGCAGCGCGAGTAAAAATTAATTCAATACTAACGTTTTGATTTTTAAGTGTTTGATTGAGTTCGGCAACAGCTTTTTGGACACCTTCTTCCACAGTGGCGGTGACACTACCCGTACTCCGCAGAATTTGGAATGCAACTACAGGATTGTTATTGAGTTGGGCAGATTGACGCACATCGCCAAAGCTATCTTCCACAGTTCCCAAGCTCGATAAGGGCACAGAGCCACCATTGGGGAGGACTATTTCATACTCGCTCAATTGTTTAACAGTTTGGGCACTACCAAGGGTACGAATACTTTGTTCGCTACCACCTAATTCTGCGCGTCCACCGGGAAGGTTAATATTAAATGCCCGCAACTGATCATTAACTTGAGTGGCAGTAATATTTAAAGATTGCAGGCGTTCGGGATTTAAATTCACACGAACCTCCCGATTGACTCCACCAACACGTTTCACTTGGGCAACACCCTTCACACCAAGCAAACGCCGACTAATAGTTTGGTCAACAATATTACTTAACTGTTCAACTGAAAGTGTCTGAGATTTGACCACATAAGTTAGGATTGGCCCACCTGAAAATTCCAATCTTTGCACAATCGGGTCATTAATATCCTGCGGTAAATTTTGACGAATTTGAGCGATCGCATTTCGCACGTCATTGGTGGCGCGGTCTGTATTTATCCCCAAATCAAATGTAATTACCGAGGTAGAAATTCCATCACTCACAGTTGAACGCAACTCATCAATATTACCTAAACCCGCAACCGCATCTTCAATCTTTTTTGTCACCTGGGTTTCCAGTTCTGCTGGTCCTGCACCCGGTTGCGTCACCGTCACCGAAACCGTAGGTAAATCAATATTCGGGCTTGTATCAATTCCTAAAGTGATAAAGGAATACCAACCGATTAATGTCAGAATTAAAAATAAGAGTATCGTGGGAACAGGCTTTTTAATCGACCACGCAGAGAGATTGAAAGACATATATATTTTGGGAATGGGGGATTAGGTATTGGGTGCTTATTTATAATTCCCAATAAATGATGTAACTCCTGACTGACTACTGACTCACTCGCACTGTGTCGCCATCCTTGACATAGCCAGCACCATCAATGACAATGCGATCGCCTACTTGTAATCCGTTTTTAATCTCAACTCTGTCACCATTCAGAATCTCTCCCAGTTCGACTTTTTGGGCTTTCACCTTGTCTACCTTAACGGAACCCGTATTACCCGCGTCTTCACCCAATAGGATGAATACAACGGTGTCACCATTCGCTTGCGATTGCACGGCTTTCTGAGGTACAGCTACACCTGTTTGTGTGGTGGTTGTAATTGCAGCACTGGCAAACATCCCTGGCTTGAGTGCACTCTTTGCTGGTAAATCAATTTTCACCGTTGCTTCCCGTCGTTGCTGGTTGACAATTGGCTCTATATCTCGAACTTTCCCCTGCAACTGTACGCGACTATCTTGATCGGATTTTACCTGGACACTCGCACCAATACTGATTTGTGCTAGCTGGTTTTCCGGCACCTGTGCTTGTAACTGCAATTGCCCATCCTGAATAATCGAAAATAATTTTTGCGAGCCTCCGACAACCGTCACCACCTGCGTCTGTGGGGGTACACCCGTAATATCACCCACACGAGCAAGTTTTTCAGCAACAATACCTGAGACTGGAGCGCGAACTACAGTTTGTCCGAGTTGAGTTTTTAATTGTTCAACCCTGGCATTATTACTCTTAACTGTAGCTTGAGCACCATTTATCCCAGCCTCGGCAATCCGAATGCTAGCTTGGGCACTACCAATATTTGCTTTGGCACTCTCAACATTCGCTTTAGCAGTACGAATATTGGCTTCTGCTTGCCTGACTGCTTCCCTCGCAGTCGCTAAATTAGTCTCGCCAGTATCTAATACTTGGCGACTAATTGCCCCCTGGGCAAAAAGTTCTTGGTTGCGGCGAAAACTACGCTGGGCATCTACCAATCTCGCTTTTGCCTGGGCTAAGTCAGCTTCTCGTTGCTGCACCACTGCTTGATTTGCTGCTACGGCTGCTTGACTCGATACCAGTGCTGCTTGCTTCGAGACTAAATCAGCTCGTTTTGATAATACGTCAGCTTGCTTGGACTCTACATCAGCCCTCGCTTGGCGAATTTGGTCTTGGAGGAGAGAATTATCGAGTATTGCCATTACTTCTCCAGCTTGAACCGTATCCCCCACATTCACCAACACTTGCTTGACTTGCAAACCGTTTGCCTGTGGTAAAACCGGAGTCAAATCCCGGGCGGCAACAGTTCCAGTCACGTTCAAAACACGACTAATGCTAGTCGCTTGGGCTGGTATTGCAGTCACCGTCATTGCTGGAGGCACCGATGTTGCTACTTGGCTTGTAGATGGAGTTTTCTGTAACTGCGATCGCTGGCTAATCAACTTTGTCCCAGCAATTGCGATCGTGATTCCCAAACCCAAGCCCAGTAACAATGGTGTTAACCATGCCCGTCCCTTGACTTTTTTTTGTTCAATCCCAGCATCTTCAACTGCTGATACCGAATCTTGCACCTCGATCTCCGAAAAACTTTCCTCTCCCACAGCACTGCCTCCAGTTTCACTTCAGCATGACCAACAAGCTTTGTTTAAGAAAGATTGACAATTATTACCGTATATTAAATATGACTCATTTCTTCTAAATATGGTGACGATGCCCACCCAATTAGACATTCTTTTTAACCGCAACCAGTTATACTTGTGCTAACACCGTAGTCAAGAAAATTTATGTAAAATATACAACATAATTTATCCTGCTGTGTTCCTCCTCAATACTCCAAATAAAATTGGTTTATATCGTCTTTAGTCTTTGCTTTATTCAGATACTAGGTGTAATCAAAAACTTCAAGTTTAAATTATTTTTGTACGTATAAACACTTATTTGTCTGGAAACTTTGCATCTTATATGAAGCATCGCATATCCTGTGATAGAGACAGAAATATTTTCCTTGTCAATGCAGTGAATCGTAAAAGTGTCAAGAAAGCTTAGACTTTCTAGGATAACTTGTAAGGATAAATCTGCATCATCCTTCAAACTCATTGAGTTGCAGCTTAATGAAGCAAATTTGAAAGAAGCCATAAATAACTGACGATTAAGAAGTAAGCAGTATGTTCAATACAACAGAAATTTTAATTGATGCTTTTGTGGGTCAGATTCGGGAAGGGTATAGACGTACCTATGGATGTTTGAAAACAGATTATCAAGATATTATTGCTTGGGCAGGTAGTATGGCTTTAGAAAATATTGCCAATAGCGATGCCCTGTATCACAATGTCGAACATTCAATATTAGTTACTCTCGTAGGACAGGAAATTCTGCGCGGTAAGCACATCCGTGAAGGTGGTGTATCCAGTGAAGACTGGTTGCACTTTATTATTTCCTTAGTCTGCCATGATATTGGTTATGTCAAAGGTGTTTGTCGTCAAGACTTAGAAATAGAGGGATTGTACTCCACAGGTAAAGAAGGAAAAATGATTTCCTTGGCACCAGGAGCATCAGATGCAAGTATGACACCCTATCATGTTGATCGGGCAAAATTATTTATCGACGAGAGATTTGGCGGACATAACCTCATTGATGCAGAGGTCATCAAAACGAATATAGAACTAACTCGCTTTCCTGTACCTGCCGCAGAAGATCATCAAGGAACCCAGAGTTTTGCAGCCTTAGTACGTGCCGCAGATTTAATCGGACAATTAAGTGATCCTCGTTATCTCAAAAAAATTACTTCTTTGTTCTACGAGTTTGAAGAAACTGGAATGAACAAAGTCCTAGGATATAAAACACCTGCGGACTTGCGGAAAAACTACGCGAAATTCTACTGGAATGGTGTATTTCCATACATTCAGGACGGATTGCGCTATTTATCCCTAACACAGCAAGGTAAACAAATTATGGCGAATTTATACTCAAACGTGTTTGTGGTTGAACACGAACGTCAAATGGAGGAAAAGCTGTATTTAGTTGAACGGCTCCACGCTTAGTTGATTCATGACTGAGTAAATATTCTTTTTTGCTTTTAGACTTACGCACAAACCATGTGATCAAAAAATAACAAGGTTTCACTGTTGAGCATAATAAAAGCTAGCTGTGCAGTCGCCGTAGGCTAGTCCTTACCGGAGGATAATCACAACTCTGATTTTGTTTGTATTAAGAGTGCGTAAGTCCTAAGCTTGTTTGCCCAAAAGAATATTCCCCATTCTGACTCTGGCGACTAGGTAAAGAATTTTATTAATGATTGACAATTTGCCACCAAGCGTTAACTATTAACTATTAACTATTAACTTATAACTATTAGCTATTGACAATTGGCTATTCAACAATTATGAATTGGTGGCATCGATTAAAGAAAAACCCCTTAGCAAAATTTGGGGCACTATTGTTATTAGTTTTCTACATAGCAGTAATTGGGGCTGATTTTGTTGCCCCTTACAATCCTTATACTGCTCAAACGAATGGTTCCCTACTTCCACCAACAAAGATACGTTGGATAGACAAATCTGGTAAATTTATTGGTCCCTATGTGTATCCGACAACACAGGGAAAAACAGATTTGGAAACGGGCGATCGCGAAATAATCATAGATGATCAACAACCTTCACCCATCAGGCTATTTGTTCAGGGTGCAGAATATCGCCTGTTTGAACTCAAGGCTCCACTACCACCAAAATGGGAAGAAACTGAGATATTCTCCGGAATTCCTCTAAAATTACATCTTTTTGGCACCATCGGCGAAGGGAAAATCAATATTCTCGGTACAGACGACCAAGGACGAGACCAATTTAGTCGTTTATTATACGGTGGTCGCATCAGCTTGTTTATCGGCATTATTGGTGTTGCCATTTCCTTCCCTCTGGGTATGATTATTGGGGGAATCTCTGGCTATTTTGCTGGCTGGACAGATAGCGCGATTATGCGACTTGTGGAAGTGTTAATGACAATTCCCAGCATTTACCTATTGTTGGCACTAGCTGCCGTATTACCGCCCAATCTCAGCAGTACTGAGCGCTTTTTACTCATCGTAGTCATTACTTCCTTTATCCGTTGGGCTGGTTTGGCGCGGGTTATTCGCGGACAAGTGTTATCGATTAAAGAGCGTGAATTTGTTCAAGCTGCTAGGGCAATGGGGGGAAAACCGTTGTATATAATTATTCGCCACGTTCTCCCGCAAACAGCAACCTACATTATCATTACAGCAACTCTCTCGATTCCCGGTTTTATCGAAGCAGAATCAGTACTCAGTTTGCTGGGTCTTGGGATTCAACAACCAGACCCATCCTGGGGTAACATGTTATCGATCGCAACTAATGCTTCCATCTTGGTGCTACAGCCTTGGTTGATCATACCTCCGGCATCGTTAATTATTTTGACTGTGTTAGCTTTTAACTTGCTGGGGGATGGATTGCGTGACGCACTCGACCCTCGCAGTATGCAAAGATAGAAGTGAGGGTTTAAGTATGGGGAAGTTGACACTACAAATTTTCCCCTTGTCTGAATGATGCAAGTTTTCTCGCAAAACGCTACAAAGGATCAGAAATAGGGATGTGTTGCCATATTGTAGAGAAGCGGTATGGCTAAATTATTAAACTTTTCTTGTTAATTAATTGTCTTTTTAATTAATTATCTGAACTGTAGGGAAAAGTATCTTGTTGTTTGATATCCTGTATTTCCTGAATACAGAATTGCAAATATTAAGTGCTAAATTCTGAGTACTAAATTCGGAAATTTTTAATTAAAAATATCTTCACTCAAACAGATTAAGGGTGTGAAGGCAACATGACAGCAACAGGTGAGGATAGAAGAAATTCTCTGACAATATTCTGACAATTTATAGTCTGTGTCAAATACATCACTCTATCCTTGATGGTAACTTATATTTATTGGCGAGTCACCTTCTGAATTTGCACTTTTGCACACCCTTGAGACTAGTTAGTTCCTAATGCTACTTCACTAATAACACTTATTTAAAAAGTAGCATTGAGCCTAGTTATTCGTGAGCAGCACTAGCTGAACCATACTTTTTCACTGGTGTACCTGAAGATTCGCGACGGGAAGAGCCACCACGCAATTTCGGTTTAGCAGAACCACCGCGTCCACCTTCGCCACGTTCAGAATCCCAAGAACGACGGGAATTACGATCGCCATAATCGCGATCGCGACGGGAGGAACCACCACCACGTAGTTTGGGCTTGGGAGTCGAAAGGTCTTCTTCGATATCCGCTTCAGTTGATAACCAAGCCGGACGGGTTTGATCGTAGGCTAATTGTAATGCTGCGGCTGCGATCGCATGGGCATCATATTGTTCGCTCAATTCACGCACAATTGGTAAAAATGAAGCTAAACGTTCTCCTGTTAAGGCTTCGCGTACTTGCTCCTGTAATTTTTGAATATGTCGCGCTTCAATTTGTGCCCTTGTAGGAATGGCAACAACTTGCCAAGATTGACGGACGTGACGCTCGAAAGCTTGCTGTTTGCGACGTTCAAATGGTTGTACCAAGGAAATTGCTGTCCCTTCTGCCCCTGCACGTCCAGTTCTACCAATCCGGTGAACGTAGGTTTCGACACTATCGGGTAAATCAAAATTAATTACGTGGGATAACTGGTCAACATCTAAACCACGAGCCGCAATATCAGTTGCTACCACCCAACGTACTTGGCGATTGCGGAAACGACCTAGTAAACGTTCTCTGGCTTGTTGTGATAAGTCACCGTGGTATTCATCGACACTATGACCAGCCGATTGCAATTGGTTGGTGAGTTCGGCTGCTGTTCTCCGAGTACGGACGAAAATCAATGCCGATTCGGGGTCTTCCATTTCCAAAATGGGTTGCAAGGCTCTCGCTTTGCTCCAATTACGGGGCACAACGTAGGCAACTTGGTTGATTTTGGTGGGTGCGGCTTTGGGTTGTTGAACGGTAACCGTTACAGGATCATTGAGGAATTTGTTGACCAACTGACGGATGGAAGGTGGCATTGTTGCTGAGAACAAAGCTGTTTGGCGTTCGGTTGGAGCTTGAGAGAGGATTCTTTCCACATCATCAATAAAGCCCATGCTCAACATTTCGTCAGCTTCATCCAAAACAAACCAGCGTACGGCATCAAGCTTGAGGCTACCACGATCTAGCAAGTCAATTACACGTCCGGGTGTACCTACAACTATATGAACACCACGTTTAAGCTGCATAATTTGCCGCTCAATCGATTGTCCGCCATATATTGCTAAAGTACGCAGTCCAGTTTCACCGACGAAAGTTGCTACTGCATCATGAACCTGAATTGCCAGTTCACGGGTGGGTGCTAATACTAATGCTTGGACGGCGCGGTGTCTAACATCTAGCCGATCTAATATTGGTAAGGAAAATGCAGCAGTTTTACCGGTTCCTGTTTGCGATTGACCGACCATATCACGCCCACTTAATAAATGGGGAATCGCTTGTGCCTGAATATTGGTTGGCTCAGTAAAACCAAGTTTTTCTAATTGTTGAACGCGCTCTTCTGATAGTCCTAATTCTGAAAAGGAAGGATTCATTAATTCTCCTAATGTTTTTGTTTGGTAATGGGGTATTGAATATTAGTCAATTGGAATTAATTATGATTGGGTCTGAGTTAATCGCTGAAGTCACTAAACCACTAAACCATAAACAACAAATTATTAATTGACTATTTGACCATAAAGGTCATATGCATCTGCATTTTTGATCGCAACTGGGACAATGGTTCCTAATTTAGCAGTCCCTTGAACATACACAAGTCCATCGACTTCTGGGGCAAAACGGCTAGAACGACCGACTAATTCTCCTGTTGCCGGATTTTCCTGCTCAATCAGGACATCTACGACTCTGTTGATTTGCTGTTGGTTTCTTTGGAGTGAAATCGGTTGCTGAAGCGCCATTAAAGCATCGCGCCGTTCGTCCATTACTTTTTGTGTGATTTGGTTAGGTAACGTGGCAGCTTTTGTTCCTTCCTCTGGCGAAAATGTAAATACTCCAACATGGTCAAATTGATGACGTTGGACAAATTCCATTAAGTGGTCAAAGTGAGTGTCGGTTTCTCCTGGGAAGCCGACAATAAATGTTGTCCGCAGTACCGCTTCCGGCAGTGCTTCCTTAATGCTCTCAATAATCGCATCGTTAACCCGTCCTTGCCAGGGACGGTTCATCGCGCGGAGAACCTCTGGGTGTGAGTGTTGTAGGGGTAAGTCTAAGTAGGGCAAAACATTCGGTGTTTGTTGAATTGCCTCAATCACGTCGGGGGTAAGTCCTGTCGGATAAGCATAATGCATCCGAATCCACGGTATGTCAACTTTCCCTAAGGCTCGAAGTAATTCGGCTAATTGCGGCTTGCCATATATGTCTAAACCGTAGTTGGTGGTGATTTGGGAAATCAAGATGATTTCTTGCACCCCTTGGCTGGCTAGTTGCTTTGCCTCTGCCACAATTGATTCAATCGTACGCGATCGCTGATTACCCCGGAGATGGGGAATAATACAAAATGCACAGCGATAATCGCATCCTTCGGCAACTCTTAAATAAGCTACACCTTCGGTAGTTGTGCGATAGCGCGGTGTAAACTCATCGGCAATATACGTTGGTTCGGCGCTAACTTCTTGGACTCGTTCACCACCTTCAGCACGCTGAATAACATCGACTATCTTGTGATAATCGCCTGTACCAACTACAGCAACTGCTTCAGGCAACTCATCCAATAACTGACTTTGGAAATGTTGCGCCATACAACCAGTAATGACGATTTTCTTGTTGGCTTCCGCTAATTCGACTAGGGTTTTAACGGATTCTTCCCGCGCTGCCTGGATAAAACTACAGGTGTTGACAATAACGTAATCTGCTAAATCTTCATTACTATCTACGCCGTAACCTGCTTCTACAAGCAGCCCCAGCATATGCTCTGTATCTATTCTATTTTTTTCGCAGCCTAAATGTGAAATTGCTATTGTTGGCTTATCACCCATATATTGAAAACATCTTCCGGTTTTTTCTTATTTGTCAAACAGTTCAGCATTGCTCTATACGGATTATCCTTAAACACTTGAAAACAAATGAAAAGCAAAATTTCCCTGACAAATGCTTGCCTTAGTCATGTCTAAAACAGCTTTGAGAACATGCTATGATATGCGTAACTTACTGCTTTCCAGAGGAAAAACTAAAGAATCTCAGGGTAAATTGATTCGCTCGTCACTTTTCTTCAAAAAAAACTAGCTTTTGGTATTTTACATTACCGCAGCTACTGCGTTGTAAATCTACCCGTCGGGAAGTCGCCCTCTGGATGACATCAATAAAATCGCCGTTAAAGCAAATTTATAGATGTCTGTGGCGTATTCAAAAGGATGTCGCAACCCTGGGGAAATCGCCAGCGCTTTTAACTGCGCGAGCGGTAATGCAACCTTTGCTTAGGTAAAGCATGAAACTGCGGGCTGCTGGCAACCAACTCTTTTAATGACGTTGCTATCCTGTTAGAACATATCACACAGGATGCAATAGTTCCATGTCTAGCACTAAATTTGCGTCTAGCGAGTGGCAAGCTCCTCTTGTAGCCAGATTTCATCTTAACATATCTTATGGAAGATTTCACGCTAAATTCCTCCTTAAGAGGGAGGCACAAAGCGAGTCAATAGTAAAATAAATTTTTACTAATTTTTGCGATCGCTCCGAGTTCGGGATTAAGGGTTGGCAACAGTTAACAAAACCCTAACTAGTTCTAATCAAACCAACTCATAATTTAAGTTTAGGTGACAGAATGAGCTATTCGGCAGTGTCGATTTCCGTCCAGTCGAAGTAGTGTGATTTTGGAACGCTAGTCCCATTATACAAAACCCGAATGGTGACAAGCTCCTATGGACTCTGCAAAGCAGTTTAATTTAAAGACGTGGACTTATATCAGTTATTTAAAACCCGAACACCGATTATTGGCGTGGTTCACCTGTTGCCACTGCCAACCTCACCCCGTTGGGGAGGAAACCTCAAAGCGGTGATTGACCGTGCGGAACAAGAAGCAGCAGCCCTCGCTAGTGGGGGTGTGGATGGGATTATTGTCGAAAATTTTTTCGATGCGCCCTTTACCAAAAATCAAGTCGATCCGGCAATAGTGAGCGCCATGACTGTCGTCGTGCAACGCATCCAGAATTTAGTTACCCAGCCAGTCGGCTTAAACGTGCTGCGGAACGATGGTAGGAGTGCGATCGCGATCGCGAGTTGTGTGCGGGCACAATTTATCCGCGTCAACGTACTTACCGGAGTCATGGCAACCGATCAAGGACTAATTGAAGGGGAAGCACATGAACTATTACGATATCGACGGGAATTAGGTAGTGATGTCAAAATTTTTGCCGATGTACTAGTCAAACATGCCCGTCCTTTAAGTTCTCCTAACCTGACAGTTGCCGTCCAAGATACCATTGAACGGGGACTTGCCGATGCCGTGATTTTATCTGGATGGGCAACGGGCAGTCCTCCCGATTTGCAAGACTTGGAACTAGCAACAGATGCGGCAAATGGTACTCCTGTATTTATTGGTAGTGGGGCAAGTTTGGACAATATTGCTACACTGATGCAGGCTGCGGATGGGGCAATTGTTTCGAGTTCGCTGAAGCGGCAAGGAAAGATTGAGCAACCAATTGATCCTAACCGCGTCAGTCAATTTGTCGAAGCAGCCCGCCAAAGTCGCTCTTTTCAGGAAGGTAACAAATCAATTCCTTCTGTCAAGTTACATTCGTAAAATTGAAAATGGGTAATGGTTAATGGTTAAGGGATGATAGTTGATTATAGATAGTAAAAAATGGGTGATTTTATGATCCAGTTTTTTCTCGCTTGCTAACTTCCCCATAATTACCAACTGCCATCAGCTACTAACTACTAACCATTAACCATTAACCAACAACTCTTAACGATTATGATTCGCCGACGTTCTACTCCTTGGATTCATCGCTATTCGCGCATTATCATAGCTGCAATCGCAGGAATCGGTGCCTTAACTACTGCTTATCTTACCTATGAGAAACTCAGTGGAGGTACTGTTGCTTGCGTAGCTGAAACTGCTGGGAAAGCCGGCTGTAATGATGTTCTTTCTAGTCCTTGGGCAGAAATTCCCGTTGGTTCGGGTATCCCATTACCAATTTATGGACTTTTGGCATACTTGAGCATGTTGATATTTGCCCTATCACCCTTAGCAATTAAGCCAGAAGAAAATAAAGACCAGCGCAAAAAGATCGAAAATGTCACATGGTTACTATTATTGGTTGGTGCATTTGCAATGACCGTTTTTAGTGGCTATCTGATGTATGTAATGGCATTTCGCATCCAAGCACTTTGTCCCTACTGTATTGCTTCAGCTACATTTTCGCTATCCTTTTTAGTTCTCACTATTATCGGTCGTTCTTGGGAAGATTTGGGACAAATATTTTTCACCGGAATTATTGTGGGGATGGTGACACTAATTGGTACCTTGGGTGTTTATGGGAGTATTGGCAAAGGTGCTAAACTCCAGATTGGTCAAGTTTCCCCAGAAGCAGTCCGCATCGTCGAATCCGGTGGTGGACAAGGTGGTAAATTATTATTCGATGCTAGTCCCGGAAAAGTGGGAGAACCCAGCCCTGAATTTGGTTGGGAAGTTACAACCACATCCGGTGAAGCAGAAATTCAATTGGCACAGCATTTAGTCAAAGTTGGTGCTAAACAGTACAGTGCTTTTTGGTGTCCCCATTGTCACGAGCAAAAATTACTTTTTGGTAAGGAAGCTCAGAAAATTCTTGATGACAATAAGGCAAAAGTCGAATGTGCTGCTCAAAGTCCAAAAGGCAAACCTCAAGATTGTCAAGCCGCAGGGATAAAAGGCTTTCCGACGTGGATTATTAATGGGAAGCAATATAGCGGTGTACAAAATTTAGACGAATTAGCAAAAGTCACGGGTTACACCGGAATACGAAACTTTAAATATTTCAGGTAGTTTTTCTATTTCCTACTCTTAAGTCTTTTATTGCCAGTGGGAAAGTTTGAAAAAGCTTAATTTTTTCTCATTGAGTAGATTTTAGCCCCTTCCTTTTGCAGGGAAGGGGTTGGATTTAGGCATATGGAAATTACGTTAAGCCAACAACTTGCGAGCAAATTCACTCGCATCATGGGAGTCATGAATTTCTTGCGCGAGAATTTGTACAAATTCATATTGGGAAACTCTAGGGTTTTCTACTAGCGTTTCTTCTATAATTATGCTTGCCATTGGGCCAATATAATAGGCTAAATATTGCTGACAGGATTGGAGAAATTGTGGTTCTAACGATGGGAATTGAGTTGATTGAGTTGAGTTATAATTTCTTGTTTTGCTATTGATATTTAGACTATTATTGCTAGTCTGATAAATTTCATCACCAGTGGTATTACCAAATATATTTTCTATCGGTGGTAAATAAAATTCTGATGTAACTTCCCAAGGGTCAGGTTGATTAGTATAAATAGTAGGTGCAAGCTCGTCTACTTCTTCTATTACTGCTATTTCGGAAATGGTAACTTCAGAAATGGTTTTCTGTGTGATTAATTGTGCTGATAATTCTTCTAAATGATTCATCACTTCTTGTGATGTTTGATAGCGATTTTTGGGGATGTCAGCCAGCATTTTATCAAGGATTTCAGCAAAGCGATCGCTCACATTTGTATACAGTCGCCATTTCCATTCTAAGGAATATAAATCCATCAAAAATGAAGGGTCACGACCTGTTAATAATACCACTGCGGTGACACCCAATGCATATAAGTCACTGCTAGGAGAACATAAGCCAAGACTAATTTGTTCGCGGGGTGCATATCCGACTTTTCCCACTAATGACATTTTGCCAACAAAAGTTACTTGTTGATTGGCATGTTCATTTAAATCAGCAATTTGTTTACCAACACCAAAATCAATTAATACTGGTAAATCTTTCCCAGATGGCAGCATGATATTATCTGGGGAAATATCACGATGAATAATATTATGCTCGTGAATATAAGTAAGTATTGGTAGCAGTTTTTGTAGCCAATCTATGACTTCAGCTTCCAAAAATGCTTGGTTTTGGAGTTGGCGATCGCGCAATAAGGCAGAATAGGTTTTACCATCAACATATTCCTGTACCAAAAATAATCTACCTTCTCCCTCAAAACATGCCAAAAAACGCGGTATTTGCGGGTGTTCTAGTTGATGTAAAATTCTGGCTTCGCGTTTAAAGAGATTGCGGCATCTTTCTAAGCCATTTTCACCCGTACCCAGAGGCGCGAATTCCTTGAGGACACAGGGTTCGTTAAAGCGACGGGTATCAAAAGCTAAATAAGTTCTTCCCAGCCCACCCTGTCCAAGTAGTTTTTGAATTATGTAGCGATTATCAATCAAGGTTCCAGATGCGATTTCTGAGCCTGCCAAGGGAAACTGAGACATAGCATTGAACTCCGCTATTTCAGGTAAATAACTGGTTCTGTTAACGATTAGCAGCCATCCAAAATGCTGAGTTTTAGAAGTTAGAATTCAGAATTGAGAATTTAGGAGCCGCTATTAGAGACAATGCTAACCGTCAGGTGCAATTCCATCTCTAATCTAGCTATAACTAATAACTTATAGCTAAGTCACACAAATTTAAATTACTAAACTGCTAAGTAGATCAAAAAAATCTCTAGCCGATTAGTTATCTGGCTTAACAATACTTAATAACGCAGAGAAAAATTAAATTTTGCCGATACAAGTTATTGAGTTTTTTCAACTTTAGTTTTTTGGGTGCTAGGAGTTCCTTGATTATTTAGTTGTTGGTGAACCAAAACTACGGGAACTTGCCTGACTTTATCTTCAAGTGGTCTCACTTTTTCTATTAGTTGAATAAACTGATCGTAGTTAGGTACTTTCGCGGCAGTGATATACCCAGCATCCGCCGCAACATCAGGAGAGGCTTCGCGCATAGCTTTTTCGATCTGCTGTTGGCGGTTTCTTTCGACTTTTGGCCCTAATAGTACCACTCCAGCAGGAATCCAACGACTGGTGTGTAACACTCGAAACTTAGTTGCTGGAAAATCACGTTTATAGATTTCAAAATCGCGTTCTGACATTGCTGCTGCATCAACAGTTCCATCATTAAGTCTAGTAAGTGCGACTTTAGGTGTTGGTACTTGTTGTATTTGTTTTAAAGTTAACCCATATAGGTCATATAGGGGGACATAAAAACCCGCAGCAGAACCAGTTTCCCCCAATGCCACAATTTTGTTCTGTAAATCGCCAATTTTCTGGATTGGTTTATCGTCACGAACCAGCAGTAAAGAGCGTTGGGTACTCGTAACACCCTCCATCGAAAATAAAGGCAGATATTGTGATTTACCAATAGCAATGGCAGCTAGTCCGGGGGGTGCAAAAACGATTTCCCAATTTTGGCGTTGTACCTGTTCAACTGCCTGTAATTCATTGTAGGCAGGCTCAAGTTCGACAATCGATTTTGTTTGCTCGGCAATATAGTTTTTAAAGCGATCGTACTTTTCTAACGATACAGTGCCTTCTCCGTAGCTAACGACACCAATACTTAATTTTTCTGTATTGATTTGTTCCTGTTTTGTACCGCATCCTACTTCAATTAATCCTAGTAATATTACTAGTGATGGAAGTAATAAAGTGTGCGGTAGCATTGTCAATTTCATAGCATAGGTGATTATATGATTCGATCCATTCTAAATTATCCTATTTTTAGTAGTTTATAGATAAGCAAGAGCTTACCAAATCTAAATTTAGTATAACTTTGCTGTGTGAAAGACAATTCTGAAATTAATATACTTTGCTTGAATTTACTAAAAAAGTGTTGAAAAATACTAATATGAGAAGTTCTCCAGCATCATTTTTGATCAATGAAATTGTTATTAACCAACACAATTATGACAAATAAAAAACATTAGAACATGGGATTTGAAGGCAATTATGAAAAAGGAATTGTTATTTATTCTGAAGAGTTAAAAACTTTAAAACTTAAAAAGCATGGTCGTCGAAATAAAAGTATTTTCCGTTATGATTTTGACTACCTTCGTTCTATATGTTCTCAATTTTGGCTCTAAAATCAGCAAATTTATTGATGTTATACAATTTTTGTCCTGTGCTTAGGTCAATAATAGAATTTCGGGATTTGGCAACGAAGATTTTTGGTAAAAGCATTGCTTCTATTCGTAATATGTAATCTCTTTGTTTTTCTCTCATAAAAAAGTATTATTTTCTACCACCTATTTATCAATATATTGGAAAGAGTGATGGAAATATTCTGTAACTTATTTAACTAGTACACTACAGCACAAGTTAACCTTCCATTCGACTGTTCATAACTCTGAGGTTTAGAACTCTTGTAAGATTTAGATGTATTTATGCCGAGCGGTACTAATTCTTCTTCAACAATACTTAAAATAACAGTACTGATAATTCACGGTAACTTCACCAATATTCAATTTACATATAAACGCCAAAACAAAAACCTCGGCGTAATGTTCAATATAGCTTATTGTTTTGACAACGCTATTGGTAAATATGTATGGGTAATTGGTGATGATGATCCAATTCGGTTGGATGCGATCGCATATATTATTGAAAATATTACAAAACACCCAGAAATATCATTAATATTTTTAAATTTTTCTTGCCGTTATATTCCCACAGGAGAAGTTCTGTACGAGCGCTGCTACAATCTTGAACAAGATGAGTTGCGGAAAGATGGTAAAACCATTTTTGAGTATAACTTCAAAACAAATAACTCTAGCGTTGGCTTTATGACAGCACAGGTTTACAGAACTAAAGCCATACAAGCAGCGCTACACAGTTGGGATTCTGGCTTAACTAACAAAGAAGCACAAGTATATTGGACAGCTTACTGTGCATTGCAAGGAAGTATATTAACTTCAAAAGAGAATTACGTTGAAAATGCCTTTGGAGTGAGCCACTGGATGCGCGATCCCAAATTATTACTGACAATTCAGTATACTGACCTGCCAGAAATCTATATCAAAATCATGGAACTGGGTTATCCGAGCAGTTACTGTTTAGGGTTGTTGATTAGGCACTTCTTGAAAAATAATTGGCGGGTATTTCTCGGTGCATTAAGAAGACATCCTAAGTTTGCGCTCAAAACTATCATGCCCTATCTGGGCTTAGTTGCTTCTGCAATTTGGAGATTAACTACTCCACCGCAACCAGTTCAATATAAAAGAAGCTAGGACTTACGCATTGAAACAAAAATCAAAATAGGGAGTTTGATGTCATATACAAAATGTGGGGATACAAGTATTTGTATCCCCATAATTTTGCGATCGCCGAGTTTTAATTCGCGTTAAATGATATTTATTTAAGTGGAATAATACCCCGATCAAAAACTTGGTTATCAGTACCAATAGCCTTGATTTCAATTCTATCTGTGTAGACTTCATAGGCTGCAAAACTCAATTTTTCTGCCGAATATGCAGTCCATGCATTTTTGCCCACAGGACGGGTTCCTGCGCCGGCTCCACAGATTAAATATGTCGTACCATTAATAGACTTTGTTCGTTCGTAATGGTGTTCATGTCCATTAATATAAAGTTGAACATTATGCTTTTGAAAAATTGGTGTGAAAGTTTTGATAAATTCTGGATTGTTTCCATAAGCCCCCGATGCATAAATGGGGTGATGTCCATAGACTATCTTCCAAGGTGCTTGAGACTTACTTAATTCTGTTTCTAACCAAGTTAACTGTGTTTTCATATCAGTATTACTATTCGTATCCAAAACGAAAAACTGTACTTGCTTACGAGTGTATGTGTAATACCTACCCTTCATATTAAAGCCAGCATACTTTACTTGCTGGTCGCCGTTATTTGTGCGAATATCATGGTTACCCAAACATGCATAGAACTTTACCTTTTTTTTCAGTAATGCAGCATAAGGACGCTCAAAAACTGCATTAATTTTCTCAATTTCACCATTATTGTAAATATTATCTCCAGCTAGAACTACTAAATTATAAGGATTTTTACTATGGTAATTTATCATTGCATTAGCAACTGCATACTGTCCTTTCGCGCCTGTACCAGTATCAGCAACAGAAACAAATCTTAGTAGTAGTTGACTTTTTTTGGCTGTGGGAACCGGTTTTTTATTAACTTGCTTAGTAACACTCTGAGTAGCTTGAAGTACTTGTGTAAATCCCAAAATTAGCACACCAATAGTAGTAGAGCTACTTAAAAATAAAAATTTACGTCGCTTGAGATTCATGTTTCCTCTTGTGAATATGTAGATAGCTTATCTAAACTCAACCCCAATGTAGTGATACATTCTCTAAAGCCACTTGTCATTGATTAGCTATCTCTGCTGAAAGTTCCATGTCTCAAGATAACCCCAATTCTCAACCCCCTTCTTCCCCGGAGCCGAGACGCAATCGTCGTCGGCAAGAAGATGCAATGCAAAGCAGTCAAACACGTTACCAGTCATCTCTCCCATTTTGGAAGGCAAAAATTATCGAATTTTTGCGAGGAACTATAGGAATTTTAGAAGCGACGGTTGATAAGCTGGAAACTGAACCACAGGATACTGAGGTTAGACAGCAGGGATGGTGGGGTGCAATTTTAATTAGTATTCGTGCTGTGTTACCGACACAGATTTCGTCGCAAATCTCAGATACAGTCTTAAGTGGAACAATTGTTGTGATGGCGATAGTAGCTGTTTGGGGCACATCGTCGTTATTTGCAAGTAAACCTTCTGAAGTTGCCACCATTCCGCCGTCACCAGAAGCACCTTCTGTGGCAGTAACGACACCAAGTAAACCTGAGGTATTCGCCACTCCATCTGTAGAAGCAGTGGAAGAGGAAGTGAAAGAGAAAATAGAATCAGAAGTAAAAGAAGAAGTAAAACCTTCTATAGCCAAGAAAACTGAGGAGAAACCACTAACGGAAGAAATTACACCAGAAAAAACTCAAACTGTTGTAGAACCAGTAAAACCCGAACCAACACCAGAATTTTTCCCTTTAACTCCAGAACAAACTTTAATTGCAGCAATAGAACATCGAGTTACAGAGGTGAGTAAAGGTGTCACATCTGGATTAGTAAAATCAATCCAAGCAAATTTTCGTAGTAGTAGCTTAATCGTCATGATTAATGATGATTGGTATAGCTTGAAAAAATCAGAGCAGGATAAATTAGCTGCTGACATCTTTCAACGTTCCAGAGATTTAGATTTTAGCCATTTAGAAATATTTGATTCTCAAAATAGATTGGTTGCGCGTAATCCTGTTGTTGGAGATGAAATGATTATTTTTCAACGTCAATCAATAGAAAATCAGGGATAATTCGTCAGTAAAATTCGCAATTAATGTCCACGGATAAATCCGGGAGCTTGTAGCTTGCTTCTTCGCAGGAGTACCAAGCAATGTTTAAATATATCTGTCCATAAATTAATTTAGGGGCTTGTACTATTAAAGAATTATCGGTCATTTAATTTATCAGTTATAGAGCTAAAAAGATAATTTCACATTACTCGTTACTCGCAAAACAGATTCTTGTTGAAACATTTGTTTGTATTTTGCGATCGCTTCTTGAATCTGTACATTTTTATGGGAGTGCTTTTGATAAATTAAAATCACTAACTTTGTATTTTCTCGAATTAGTTTCCCATTCCGGCTAAGATATTGTCCGTTTGCATTCATCACAGTAAAACCTTCTCGAAACCGAGGCGTAATCACATTATTTAAAAACTGTTGCCATTCCAATTCAGATACTATTTTCCCTCCTGGTTTGGATAAACCAAAATATAATTCTTCTTTGACAATAATGTCTTCCTGCCCACTAACAGTAGATGTCGAAGAAGATTGAGCCTGAACTAATCTTTTGATATCCACAGGAGTCATAAAAATGAATCCTCCCATCATCAAAAGACTGAGATTGTACTGTGTAAGTTTAGTAAAAATTGATACAAGAGTCATAGGATACTGAATCTCAATATTGCAGTGTCATATTTAATAACCACGGGCGAATTAATGAGTTTATGTATTTCCCCTTGTAGTCATCCCAATATCACATTTACTGGTTTTACTCTTCTGACTCAAGTCGAATTTAATATAAGTTCCTCTTTTGCTACATTAATTAGGCAATTCCTAAATAATAGATAAAAATTGCAGATGTAAACAGAAAATACTTAACGCAGAATTTACTCCTTCCTGCAAAGTTGTGGATGGACGCAGATAGAAGGATTACCAACTGTCTGAATGAGTAAGGGATGTTCAAAAAAATACTTTTGTTATCGGAAAAATTACCGCTTTGAAATAGCGATCGCAACGTTCAAAGTCCATCGAATAAAAGTACATTCTCAATCCTTTAATTTTGACACTTGGGGAAATCTACTCTACTAGGCTAATTTTATGGCAATAAAAATTACACCACCTAAGCAAGTACAGTTTAGACCCAAGCCAACGCTTTCTACCATTGATGCTGGCGCTCTAATTATCGGCATGGTTGTTGGTGTGGGTATTTTTGAAACCCCAGCATTAGTTGCTGCCAACGTGGCTAACGCACAGGTGGCAATGTTTGCATGGTTTTTGGGTGGAGTTATCTCATTTATCGGTGCGCTTTGCTATGCCGAATTAGCTACAGCTTACCCAGATGCTGGAGGGGTTTATTACTATTTACAACGAGCCTTTGGGAGAAACTTAGCGTTTTTATTTGCTTGGGCGCGAATGACGGTAATTCAAACGGGTTCTATCGCGTTATTGGCATTTGTGTTTGGAGATTATGCTTCCCAATTGTGGCGCTTAGGGGAATATTCTTCGGCTATCTACGCTAGTATCGCGATCGCGCTCTTAACTATCCTAAATGTTATCGGCATTGAGCAGGGTAAGTGGACACAGAATTTATTAACTGTGGCGAAGATATTGGGGTTGCTACTTGTGATTGCTGTTGGGATTTTCCTAGCTGCTTCACAACCTACAATTAGCACCACCACACCAGCCACCCAAACCGGTACCTTTGGCTTGGCAATGGTATTTGTATTACTCACTTATGGTGGCTGGAATGAAGCTGCATATCTATCCGCAGAAGTAAGTGATTCTGGGCGGAACATGGTAAAGGTGTTATTAGGTAGTATTGTCATCATTACTGCAATATATCTCCTAATTAACCTTGCGTATCTGCATGGATTCGGCTTGGCAGGAATGGCAAAATCTGAAGCTCCTGCGGCTGAGTTGATGCGCCTTGTGTTAGGTGAAAATGGCTCAAAGATTGTTAGTGTCCTCATTGCCTTATCTGCATTAGGTGCAGCTAACGCCACCATATTTACTGGCGCAAGAACAAATTATGCCCTGGGACGTGATTTTTCCAAATTTGCATTTCTCGGACGTTGGAGCGATCGCAGTAGCCCAGCTAATGCTCTGATTGTACAGGCTGGGATTACATTTGCACTAGTAATAATCGGTGCTATTAGGCGGAAAGGCTTTGAAACGATGGTGGATTATACAGCCCCTGTCTTCTGGTTCTTTTTCCTGTTATCGGGTATTGCTTTGCTCGTTTTGCGCTACCGAGAACCAAATATTACCCGTCCTTTCAAAGTGCCTTTTTATCCTGTCATCCCTTTACTATTTTGTGCCACCTGCGTCTATTTACTGTATTCCAGCATTAACTATACGGGTATCGGTGGCAGCATTGGGGTCATAGTTCTACTTACAGGTGTTCCCGTACTGATCTTCAGTCGGAAATAGCAATTTGTCGAAGATACGGTGAGGGTGAAAGTTAAAAACTTATATTTCTCTTCTAGCCGTGTCCCCAAATACTTTTTATCTTATTACCAACGGAGTTCTCATGACATTACAACCAATGTTTTTGAAAGTTTTCTTGGCAACAGCAAGTTTGAGTGGTTTATTACTAACTGGTTGCGCTGAACAAGTTAGTACTGTCCCAGAGAGCAACGCAACACCATCTTCAGCAGTACAGGTACAAGAGACGGCACCCGTTGTACAAGAAACAACACCTGCAACTCAGCCACAGGAACGGACACCTGATGTTGTCTATGTGCCGACACCGCAGGAAGTGGTTGATAAGATGCTGGAAGTTGCCAAAGTTGGTAAAAATGACATTTTGTATGATTTAGGCAGTGGTGACGGAAGAATTCCCATTACTGCGGCGAAGAGATTTGGTACGCAAGGAGTTGGTATCGATATTGACCCAGAACGGATTAAAGAAGCAAATGCCAATGCCGTCAAAGAAGGTGTCACCGATAAAGTCAAGTTTTTGCAACAAGATTTATTTAAAACTGACTTTAGCAAAGCTACAGTTGTCACACTGTACTTACTGCCAGAACTGAATGTCAAGTTGCGATCGCAATTGTTCAAGCAACTTAAACCGGGTACTCGCATTGTTTCCCACGCTTTTGATATGGGAGATTGGAAGCCAGAAAAGACTCTCAATGTCAATGGGAAAACAGTCTATTATTGGACTATTCCTGAGAAAATTCCTGCTAATTTAAGCAGTCCTGCACCCAGCAATTAATTTTTCAGGTTTAATAGTGGGGAATAAAGGAATAAGAGCTTTCTCTTATCCCCCATCTATTCCTTGGTTCTGTCAGGTTTGCCTAAATTTATGATCAAGGGATGGGAAGATGGGGGGATGGGGAGAAAAATTAATCTGATTGGTTAGGGATGTGGATTAAATCAAGTACAAAAGTAGGGTGCTATTAGCGGAGCGTAACGCACCATTCCCAATCAAATCGAAAGTTGCTGGATTGGCTGTGATAGTTCAGGCGCTTTTTGCAGCTAATTGAATGCGCTTACAGTTGATCAACCCAAAAATCAACCAAAATATCATAATTACAAATGACAGTAATAAAATGGGGAAAGCGCCAAATTCGACAATTAATGGTGGAGCCGCAGCAGTAAATAAACCTCCACCCAGGATTGGCTCAAAAAATAACTGTTTGTAAGCAAAGCCTTCAAATGCCCCAGAATGATTATCCGGATCAGCCATTCGCATCAACAATATACCAGTGGCTGTAACCCCCATTGACTGTCCCATATCACCAATACCACGTTCAAGCCAAAATGTGGGGAAAATCCGGGGTGCCAAGAAAAGAAATGCACAAATATTCCAAACAATTCCAGCGCATGAAAGCAGCAAAAATGGAACTAGATTATTACCAATTACTGCTAAGGAAATTGTGGCAAGGGCGGTAATAATAGTCACATCTAATGCCACTCCACCGATATTTTCAATTAAAGCGCGACTAATCAAATATCTACGTCCAGTACGTTCAACTATAATTTGCACAATTGCCCCACCAATTAATGCCATTGGGAAAAGTGGTACATAAGGCATCAACTTCAAACCACTGGCTCCCCAAGTAACTGCTTCCAAAGTCCGCAGTGCTTCTAAAATTAACCAACCAAAAGCGATCGCTAATCCGACAAAACCAAAATTAAACGATAATGGATCAATTAATAAATCGCGAAACAAATTTCTGCGGGCTATTTGAATTTCCTGGGGTTCAGCAGTCGATGTTTTCTCTGTAGTCTCAGAATGTGCAGATGCCTTAATGATTTGCAACTTTCCAGTACGATATCCCCAGTTAATAATCACTGTCCCCGCCACTACACCGGATATTAATCCCACTGTCGCTAACGCTAATGATAAATCGGCACCGGCGGGAAATCCTAATTTTTCAAAGGTCTTTGCCATTCCCGCAGCAGTACCATGTCCGCCTTCAAACGCCACCTCAATTAAACAGCCAGATATGACTGGTAAATTAAAAACAGGTACTAATACTGTCATTGCCAGTATTAAACCAACGACGTATTGACCCCAGCCTAAAATTTGACCAAATGCAGCTTGGGGTGCCACCTTACGCCAAATCATTTTCAAATTGGGAATTGTCTGACCAATAAAAATAGTTGCAAATACAACATTAATAAAAATACTTGGAGACTGCTTCCAGACATCAACAATTGCTGGTGCAAAAATTCCATTCACTAAAGGAGATGTGGGATTAATACTTTGACTATTGTTCCGAAAGCACCTGAGCCTAGTAATAGGGCAATAATACCAGCCACAACCGAACTAGGAATATAGAGCGATCGCACCACCCAAATTCTTTGCCGAATAAACCGTCCCACCAAAATCAATATCCCAATCAGAATGTAAGCCCAAAAAACATCAATCAGTTTCAGCATAATGGAGTTGTCATGGAACTATGGTTTTGATTAGGATACCTGGGGAAGGGCAACACTTACAGAAAATCAAAAATTTCACTGATTTGACTTAGGGATGTGGATTCATAAATTACAAAAGTAGGCTGCCGTTAGCGCCGCGTAACGCACCGCACCATATTTATATGCGATTAAAATTGCAAGTTATTAAATTCCTCTTCCTTAACGCCACACCCAGCAATTAATTTTTTAGGTTAACAGGCGGGGAATAAAGGAATAAGAGGTTTCTCTTATCCCCTTTTCCCAACTAAGGCACAATCAACACCGGACAAGGTGATAAATTAATGACGCGATTCGTGACACTATCGGTTAAACCTTCTTCGGTTAACCCCATGCCACGACATCCCATGATAATTAAATTTGCCCCAATTTCGTCAGCGACATCGCAAATAGTGAAGGCTGGTTTACCCTCACGCTCGATGGTTTCGGTTTGAATCCCTTGCTGTTGGAATAAATTCTTCGCAGTTTCCAGTAACTTAGCGACAGCTTCAACTGACTTCATCGGGTCTGCCGTCGGCGCTTCCGGATTTGCTTCTTCAACCACCGATAGCAGCACTAAGCGGCTTCCGTAGGTTTGAACGATATTGACAACAGCTTCAGCAGCTTCGCGTGTTTCGCGACTTTGATCGATAGGAAACAAAACAGTTTTAAACATTAATTCAACTTCGCCCCCGTGACTCGGTACAATCTGGATGGTTGTATTTATTCAAAACATAGCAAAAGGCAATCGGAGGTTGTGCCGTGTCAAAGAAAACTTTAGCAAATTTATCTGCATCGGACTTATCTGGCAAGCGTGCGTTTGTGCGGGTAGATTTCAACGTACCACTAGATGATGCGGGAAATATTACGGATGATACACGCATCCGTGCGGCACTGCCTACTATTCAAGATTTAAGCAAAAAAGGGGCAAAGGTTATTTTGGCTAGCCATTTTGGTCGTCCCAAAGGGCAAGTCAATGAAAAAATGCGTTTAACTCCGGCTGCGAAACGTCTTTCGGAATTATTGGGGCAGGAAGTAGTTATTTGCGATGATTGCATTGGTGATGGCGTGGCTGCCAAAATCAGCGCCATGAGCAATGGGCAAGTGGCGATGTTGGAAAACGTCCGCTTCTATGCAGAGGAAGAGAAGAATGACTCTGAATTTGCCAAAAAATTAGCTGCAAACGCCGATTTATTTGTCAATGATGCATTTGGTACTGCACACCGCGCCCATGCTTCTACAGAGGGTGTAACGAAGTATCTCAGCCCCTCGGTTGCTGGTTACTTGATTGAGAAGGAATTGCAATATCTAGAAAATGCGATCGCCAATCCTCAGCGTCCTCTAGTTGCGATCATTGGTGGTTCCAAAGTATCTAGTAAAATCGGTGTAATTGAGACTCTGCTGGAAAAATGCGACAAACTCATCATTGGTGGGGGAATGATTTTCACATTCTACAAAGCCCGTGGATTGAGTGTGGGTAAGTCTTTGGTGGAGGAAGATAAGTTGGAGTTAGCCAAATCTTTGGAAGCAAAAGCCAAAGAAAAAGGTGTTGAGTTCCTACTTCCTACTGATGTTGTCGTTGCTGATAACTTCGCACCTGATGCTAATTCCCAAACTGTCAGTATCGATAATATCCCTGATGGTTGGATGGGCTTAGATATTGGTCCCGACTCCATCAAAGTATTCCAAGATGCCCTTGCAGACTGTAAAACCGTTATTTGGAATGGTCCTATGGGTGTATTTGAATTTGATAAATTCGCCGTTGGGACTGAAGCTGTAGCACATACTCTTGCCGAAATCAGCAAAACAGGTGCTATCACCATTATTGGTGGTGGTGACTCAGTTGCTGCTGTGGAAAAAGTTGGTTTAGCTGACCAAATGAGCCATATTTCTACTGGTGGTGGTGCTAGTTTGGAATTACTCGAAGGTAAAGTATTACCTGGAATTGCAGCTTTGAATGATGCGTAATTAACAAGAGAAAGGGGTCAAGTTAAGGGGAAAAAATAAGTTTATTTTTTATTCCCTTTGCCCCTTTTCCTTTTTTATTAGATTAACTTTCTGGAATTGATTTTGGGGGCATAACTCGGCATAAATGTCATCATCAAAAATACCAGAAAATAATATCGTGTTTCTAAAATATGACAACACATAAAATAAATCTCCGCGTCATCATCTGTTACTTTCTTTTGGAGAATTGGTATCACTACAGCCAGTTACCGATTAAGACAAATCCCGCCCAATAAAAAGGATGTTGAAAATCCTGATTTGTGTCTTTTAAAAAAGATATTTGAGTATTACGTAAAGCTTCAGCTTTAGACATACCTGGTTTATGCAATTGCTTATAAAATTCACTCATAAATTTAGCTGTTGATTCATCTTTGACAGCCCATAATGTTCCCATAGTGCTGCGGGCACCGGAACGCACAGCCACACCTGCCAAGCCCAATATGGCGCGATTATCTCCTTTTGCAGTTTGACAAGCGCTGAGAACCATTAATTCAATTGGACTGGATTCATTGTCAGTACGTGTTTCTAATAATTCATCGAGTTGTTTAACCTTTATTTTCCCATCCCAAGTCACAATAAAAGTTTCTTCCGACTTGCTGCTAAATTGTCCATGAGTGGCTAAATGTAGAATAGTAAAAGGTGTTGATTTAATCGTACTTTTGAGATTTGAGTTGGTAAAATTCTTGTTTAATAGTGTTTTTGTTGATAAATTGGCTTGAATTTCTGCGATTTCTAATTTGACTCCTGGTAGAGGTTTGAAATCTTGCCGGGCTTCGCTTAAACCGGCAGCAATGACTTTAAAATGCTTCTCTTGATTGGGTTGCGGCATGAGTTGCAATCCTGGTGATAGGGCGATATTATACTTTTCAATCAGATACTGTTTGCCATCATGTAATCCTGACATTGGCAGATTACGCAGCGAGCCATCCAGGACAAATACTAATGTTTTGATATTGCGACGCGACAACTCAACTTCGGCGGGACGAATTAACCAATTATATAATTGCTGAGAAACTTGCGATCGTACTTGACTGGAAAAGACCGGGTTTAGGGATTGCCGCATTAATCCAATTGTTTGTTCAATTTTGGCTTCAGGTAAAGCGATTCGATATTTTGAAAGCGATGCTTTTCCCGGAACTGACAGAATTACTTCTAAGCGATCTGGTAAAATGATTGGATAAATCACCGCAGCGGTTTGGTCGATTTTGTCAATGTTTTCTGGCTTGGTATCTATACAAACTTCACGGAAAAAATTATCCAGTTCTGCCAGTTGTAATGCTTCAATCACTTTCCTGGCTTCTTGCAGTTTTTCTTCTCCGGGGTTGCTTTCTTCTAACAGCAATGATACATATTCACGGTAAACTGGCTCGACACTTTTCTGAAACGAAAACTGAACGTCAGAGTTGATTGCGACTAAATCACTTCGTAATGACTTCAGAGTTTCTACTGAAGATTTGTAGGCAGAAGATGCAGTATTATTGTCGCCTAAATGCTTGGAAATACGTCCAATTTGCCAAGCTGCTTGGTAGAAAATATCAGCAGCATTTATTTCTTGGGCAAGCTTTAGGGATTTTTGACTTAATTCTAAAGCCAGATGATATTTCTGGGATAGTGAATATAGTTTACTTAACTCATTTAATACATAGGCTTTGGCACGCAAATCTCCCAAGTGTTCAGCTTGATTTCGCGCCTTTTCTAAAATATTCTCTGCTTTTTGATATTTTTGATGTTTGCCCAAATTATCTTTTTCTTTTTCTGCTAATTCGGAAATACTCTTAGCAAAATTAATCGATGCATAAATTGAACTTCTACTAGGAGGAAGACTTGTTAATTGTGTTTCTATTGATGGTATTAAGGATTCAGCATAGTCATTTTTTGACATTTCTGTATACAGACTCAGTTGGTTGAGTAAAGCTTCGATTTTGACTTGTAAATTAATGCTATTAGCGACAGCTTGTTGATAATAATTTAATGCTGTGGGAATATTTTGCAGACTACGTTGAGTATTACCCAAACTCATGAGAATTTCGCTGCTTTCCTCTCTCAAATTCAGCTTCTGACTTATTTTTAAACTCTCTTCCAAAGCTGTTTCTGATTGATTAAAATCACCAACTACCTGTAATGTAACTCCTAAACTACGTAAAGCTTTGAGTTTTAATGGTGAATCCTGTTGCTGTTGTAACTGCTGATTAATATCTATCAATACATGTTTAGCACGACGGTACAAACCCATTACTTGTAGTGCTTGTGCTTGGTTAACTTTACTACCAATTGCACCAAGGTTGTCACCTGTGGTTCTATACACACGTTCAGCTTCCTGCCAACTTTTTAATGCTGCTTCTGCTTGCCCAGTCGATAGTTGCAATTTTCCCTGGGTATTTAAAGAAACTGCTAATACCGTATAATTAGCTTTTGTGCGGGGATGCTGTAAAAGCTTGAGACTATGATTAATTGTAGTCCGTGCTTTTTGCCACTCTCCCAAATGTTGATAAGCCAAAGATAGATAAGTTAAACTCAATGCTTGATTTAGTTTATCTCCTTGATGTTCAAAAGAAATAGATGCTTTTTGCCAAAGATTTGCAGCTTCTAAAAACTGCCTATTTTCAAATCTAAGCTTACCTTGCTCCAGTAAAAATGTCGTGTTTTCCGATGTTTGAGTGATTAGAAAGAGATGATGATAATTTTGTAGTGAAATTGGGTATTTGTCCCAAGCATAAGCGGCATTGAGTGATGTCGTGGCAAAAGAAAATACTAGTCCTAAAAAGAATAAATCTAAATATTTACTCATATTATTTTTTTACGAAGTGAAGGCTTCTGAGTAAGGTGAAGATTACTTTGATTCTGCTTTTTGATAAATTACATTGGAAAAAATATTAATAAATAATTGTCTGAAGATTGTTCCTAATCACAGAAACTGGGCTAAAGAGTCAAAAAGAAAATAACTATTTTCACGTAATTTTAACTATTCTTTAACTGATTAGTAATATTATTAATTTGTTCAATTTCTTCGGAAATTAAAAATATAATTTCTGGTATTTTCCGGATTAAAGCATCTAAGTCAATCTGTTGAGCATTGATATCAATTTCTGCTTTATTTTCAGGATATACTCGACGATAAATCTGAAGGTGATTAATGACTTTTGAGGTATAGTCGGCTAAATTAGATAAATTACCTGTGAGTAAATTAGCAGGATTATTCACTTCATGGGCATTGCTAGTAACTAATTTTCTTAAAGTTGCGCTTTTATGAATCGGAGCTATTTGAATTTGTGATTGATTTAAATGCTGAAATGTTTCGGTTAATTCGCTAGTTCGGGTAGTGCAATGCTGCTCTAAATATATTTTTTGTTGTTCCAACTGTTTAGTTAAAGAAATTATTTTCAGATGTACATTAATTCTGGCTATAACCTCTTCAGTGTAAAAAGGTTTTGTTATATAATCAACAGCACCAATTGAAAAGCCTTTGACTTTATCAAAGGAGTCGGAAAGTGCAGTCATAAAAATTATAGGTATTTTGTCAGTTATCGGATTTGATTTGAGTTTTTCGCAAGTTTCAAATCCATCCATTCCCGGCATCATCACATCCAATAATATCAAGTCTGGTTGAGCATATTCTGCCTGTTCAATCGCACTTTCTCCATCAGTTGCTACTAAAATTTCCCAACCGAAATCAGCTATAGCATCGCATAATACTTTGAGATTATTTTGATTGTCATCTACTATTAAAAGAGTAGTTTTTTCAAAAACCAATTCACTCATTTATTTCAACCTTATTGTTTTGAATATTTTGAATACTTTTTATATGATGTCTAATTTTTTTGATTTCAAATTTATTAGCTAATTGGCGAATGAGGCTAGTAAAATGCATATATTTTTCATCTTCCTGCTCTATCTTATCTAGAATTAAATGAATACCTTTGATGTTGCCACGCATTGATAAATCTAACATTTGATTAATGTCTACTGCTGGTGGATAAATGATTTCTGAATTTGTACCTAAATTGTTAAATTGAGTATTTTCTGTTTGAAATACTTCAGATTTTTGGAAATCATGGCCATACACAAATACAACTTGTAAATGTTTTTTTAGTAATTTTAATAAATCATTTAGTTGGACTGGTTTTGGTAAAAAATCATCACCTCCAGCCGCAAAACTATTATGGCGATCGCTTTCAAAAACACTAGCAGAAGAAATAATTATTTTTGTTTGATTTAAAGTAGGATGATTTTTCAGAGCGCGTGTGAATTCAAAGCCATTCATCCGTGGCATTGCTAAATCGGAGATAATTAAATCTGGTTTAAATTGTTCAGCTTGAATTAAAGCATCTTCACCATTACTAGCTTCATAGCAATGAAAACCAATCGGCACTAGGAAGTTAACTATTAGAGAGCGATTTTCTAATTGATCATCGACAATCAGTATTTTATTTGTTTGACTACGAATACCAATAATATTTTCGATTGGAGATGATTGAGTTGGTTTAAACCATTCTTGGGAAATCGTTAAATCTAAATCTAACCAAAACCGACTACCCTTTCCTAATTCACTTTCTAATTGAATTTGACTACCCATAAGTTCCGCAATTTTGGAACTAATTGCCAAGCCTAAACCAGTTCCTTGTCCTTGTTTATTTCTTTCCCCAACTTGTTCAAAGGGTAAGAATATTTGGCTTTGTTGTTTCTGATTCATTCCCACCCCAGTATCAATAATTTCAAATCTAAATTTTTGATTTTCTGACTGAGAATCAATAATTGTCACTTTAAATAAGACTTTGCCAATATCTGTAAATTTAATCGCATTACCAATTAGATTCAGGAGAATTTGTCGCAATCTTTTCTCGTCAGCATAGATAGCGATTGGTAACTGTGAATCTAACTCAACGAAAAAAGAAATTCCTTTTGCCTCCGCGCGGATACGACATATTTCCACAATCCCTGTCAAAAAAGAATGCAAATGAAAATTACTGCTATCTAGTTCTAACTTACGCGCTTCAATTTTTGATAAATCTAAAATATCGTTAATTAGGGTAAGGAGATGGGAACCGCACTCATAGATGACGCTAATTCCGTTACGTTCAGTGGCGTTCATGGTTGAAGAACGCTGTAAAATTTGTGCGTATCCTAATATACCATTGAGAGGTGTACGCAATTCATGACTCATGTTGGCAAGAAATTCGCTTTTGGCTTGGTTGGCAACATCGGCGACGATTTTCGCTGAGGCTAATTCTTGGGTTCGTTCGCTAACTTTTTGTTCTAGGGTTAGCAAATATTCTTGCAATTGGCAATTTACCAGTTCGAGTTGCGTCTGTTTGTAAAAAATTGTAGTTGCGATCGCTGATAATAATAAAGCTAAAATTGGTGATACCGAAGGAATCCACCACCCGAAAAGAAAAGCTCCATAACTGCAAGCCACAATTGTCATCATGGTGCATATAATCCCAATTACAACCAATCCGGGAATAGTTTTTCGTGAAGCTTTTACCTCCAATAAATACCAACTCACACAACTACCAATTATTGACCAAAATAAAATCCAAAGCCATGCATTGAATGTACTCCAACCACGCAATAATGGTTTACCATCGATAGCTGCATTCAAAATTTGACTAGCGATATTAGCATGAACTATTACACCTGCCATCTTATCGTTTTCAGATTGCCAATTACGGCGAAATCCTACTAGATGAAAATCATTACTACTTGCTGCAATCGAACCAATAAAAACAATACGATCGCGTATTTTTGCTGCTGATACTTTCCCGTTACGTACATCTCGCAGGGTTACGGTTTCAAATCTTTCTGAGAATCCTTGAAAATCTAGGAAGATTTGATATCCCCCCATATCAACCGCACCATAATTAAATTCTTGTTTTTTTTGCAAGGGTATAAATATAGCTTTTCCCAATCGCAAAATGCTTTGACTACCGTTGACAGACTCTAGTTGGATTCCTTTGGATTCAAGATATATACGACTTAAGTGAATCGCTAAACCTTCATAGACATTGCCATTATCATCTTCAGTACTTAACAAACTTCGCCTGACTTTACCATCACTGTCGTAGAGCAAATCAGAAAGTGCAACGCGAGCGCTTTTTGCCAAAGTTGGAGGAGGAGGAACTTTATCACCTGCAAATTTCTGAATCCCAATCAAATTAGTTGTATTTTTCATCACCTCAACTAATTTTTGATGTCCAGGTTCTACAGGTAAGTCCCGATAAAAATCCATACCAATGACAGTAGGCTTATGAATGCTAATTTTTGTGATTGCATCAGCCAGAACTCCGTCAGGAATTACAGCTTTACCACTTGCAGTTAGGTCTTGTTCATCAACAGTAACTATTAATATGCGTTTGTCAATTGGTTTTTGGGGACGAATTGCAAAAAACTGCTCTAAGGTAGACCATTCGAGCAGTTGAAAGAATCCCAGCATACTGGCAACAATTATACAGATGGCTACACTGGGCGAGGTAATTAAGAGAATACGCCATTGCCAAACGAGTTTTTTGAATCTAGACCACATCAGATGTTGGGTTAATTTATCAGGGGTTCATTTGCGATCGCATTTAAGCCAACAGAATTGAGTAAATCTTGCCATACTGTCACTAATGCTGGGTTATTTGGTTGTGATTGGCGTAATTGTGCAAGTGTGGAGATGGCATCGTACCACAAACTTGAAGCCGCTAAATTAGCGACAGAATCCAAATTTGTATGCAGAGTTTGGGAATTGTGACTAACACTAACTCGGCGAATCCATCCACTAATAAATGGACTGTCTGGCTCCAAGTCTGCTGTACAAATCATCGCTAATGACCATTTATATTTTTGCTCGGCTTTGAGTTGGGGAACGGAGCTTGGTAACTTAATTTGCATGATACCTGTTTGTTGCGGCAAATTGAAGTGACCCTGATAAATATTATTCCCATTAGCATCTTCAAAGCTAAAAAATGCAGTTTTTGCCTTCGTTTTGGGAATATAAATAAATATTGTTGGATGTTCTGCCACAGTTAGACCAATATTGCTCCTTGGTAATATGGGTGTAACATTTTCCTGGCTGCTGTTACTACTATTAATTTCACAAGTTGGCCCACGCGATGCACCCCCAGCAGAAGTTCTGGGTACGCGATCGCCTGGTGGCTTAAAAACGACTCTTGTTGCCAGACTTGGTATTGTCCATATATAGAAGGAACACAATATGATCGATAAGGCTGTTCCCAGATGTAGGTATCTAAATGCAAATTTATTCTTTATTAGCGGCATAAAAACCTAACTTCCGAGTATTTATGCAAATATTAAACTAATACTAACCTTTAGAATATCAGCACTGGAAGGAATATAGCCATTCCCTAGATATTATTTACACATGCCAATTATAAAAGTGGCACATTGCTAATTTAATAATACAAAATACTCATAATCAGAAACTAACTAGAAATGATGCTAACGATGTGCTGATAATTAAAACGAACCCAGGCAGGACAGTATCATCTTTTCCAGTTTTGGTTTTAATCAAATTAACCTACTTATCTATAAAGTATTTAGTGCAGATAAATGTAACGTGAATTTGGCAAAGCAATATCATCTCTCTCTATTACCTCTTAGTGGTGCAGAAAAGTCCTGGAATCCTTATAAATTAAAGGATTTTCGACGAGACGGATATTTTAGCGTTTCTCAAAAAATGGAACGAGGATAATAGCTTTCAGGCGCTATTTTGACCATCTACGCAGTCCGTCATGAGACTCAGAAAAGTTTTCTGCACCACCAAGCTATTACCTAGCCTTTGCTTCATTCCGCTAACGCTGTTCTCCTTTAACTCTAATTAATTCTGCAATTCCAGCAATAAATGCGGATACAGCAATGAGAATAACGCTTAAAGCATTGATGTCTGGTTTGACTCCGGTGCGAATACGGCTGAAAATCTCCATTGGCAGGGTATTTGAACCACTACCAGCAGTAAAGCTAGCAATCAGAAAGTCATCTAAACTGAGAACAAAAGCCAGCAAACAGCCAGCGAGAATTGCAGGTGCTAACTGCGGTAATAACACTAGTATAAAAGCTTGAACTGGGTTTGCACCTAAATCAAGTGCTGCTTCTTCTAAATGTGGATCGAGATTCGTCAAACGAGAAGATACCACCAAACCAATATAGGCAATACAAAAAACTATATGTGCTGCGATAATTGTCGATATACTTAGAGGAACAGCAAAGGCGGCCAGAAACACAAGTGTAGCCACTGCGATCGCAATATCCGGAACAATTAAGGGTAAATAAGCAACTCCTTGGTATAAAGATTTGCCAGGAAAACCATAACGTGCCAAACCAACCGCCATTAAAGTTCCAAAGACAGCAGAAATTCCCACCGCGCAGACACCGACTACTAAGCTATTTTTCAAAGCCAGCAAAATGCGATCGTCACTAAACAATTTCTCATACCAGTTAAAAGTGAACCCTTCCCACCCAGCGCTATAAGGGGATTTGTTAAAGCTATAAAAAGCCAGTACCCCAATTGGCAAGTACATAAAAATAAACATTAGGAATGAGAAAACCGCCTGCCATGACACGACATACGGTTTTTTAGGAGATGAAGGTATATTCACGTCTTTAAATTTAAACTTGATTTGGTTATCCAAAGTCGTTCATAACACAAATGCAATATATTGTCAATTGAAAACGCTGGATTTGGTTTTGTGAGGCGTAGCCCTAGCCAGGATGCCGAGAATTATAACAACGTGATAAGCAAGATTCTAAATATTCACAGTTTTCGCACTCAATTGCTTTGCCCGGATTTACACAACCGCAAACAGGATTTAAATAGCAGTTTTTGGGCTGGCGATGTGCATTTTTATTCGCACAAATTTTTAAACCAAGGATGAAGTCTTTCAGAAACACTTTAATCAACATATTTATCGTCGTTACTTAGGTGAAATTTTTCTAAATCTTTCTAAATCTTCCTAAATCTTCCTAAATCTAAATACGGATATGGAGCTTATTTATTAGCTTCCAGCAGAAGTCCCAACCATAAAAATAACACTTTAGTTAAGAGGCAAACTCTCTCCTATGAAGGAGAAAATTTTTAGTTAATTTTTTTAAATTTTAGAGATGAACTCTAAAAAATGTTTCCAGAATTTTATGAATACCGAACCTCAAAAACCTATTGAACAACCAGTAGACAATAATCACCCCACACCTGATGAACCTAATGTCAAAGAACAAAATCTCACAGCTAATCCAGGTGATAGAATTGCCGAAGAAGCACAATCGGTTGAAGAAAAATCGCAACAAGTAGCTGTTGATGTTCCTGATATTACAGGTGATTGGATAAAAGTACCTACTTATTTTGTGGCAGAATACCCTGATGGGGAGACAAAAGCTTTACATCACGTCAAGGATGCCGAAGAGATATCGGATGTGATTCGACAGGCACGAGTTGACGAAAACGGCGATCGCATTTGGTAATTAAAGGGATTAAAATGTAGTTTTTAGCCCCTTCCCTGCCTGCGGTAGACACGATAGCGACTTCTGGGAGTAGCAAACTATGTCAGTCAGGGCTGGGGTTGGGTTCCAAGCTATTTATCTCAATGTTAGTAATTTAGATATGGTAGGTAATATAGTTCGATATTCGGCTAGTTGATGACTTTCAAGGGGACGTTGGACAATTGTACCAATTAAAATTTTGATGGCGGTATTGGCTTTTCTTTTCCAACTATCTTCACCAACCTTTTTACTAGCAAAGGCGAGAATAAATATTTGATTTCTAGCTTCGCTGATATCTTCAGTTGTTAATTTTGTCTCTGCTTCGACTAATGCATGTAGTCTAATTAATAAATCTTTTAAATTTTGGTTGTTTTCGGATATGTTGTGTGACTGATGGATAGCATCAAGTACATCCGAGGCTGATAGGGATTGGAGCGGATTCACATGAGTTTCAATTTCAGCGATTAGCTGTTTTGCTCCTGTAAGCATCATCGCTAAATGTTTAACTTTCTCTTCGACTAGAGGAGAAGTAATCAAGAGATTATCTTCTACAGATTTATCCAGATAACTTACTTGGTTTTGTTGGCTTTCCACTCCCATATTCTCTGTATCTTCTGCAATCAGCCGTGTTTTCTCTAGTTGATGATTGTGTGTTTTCACAGTTTTTATATAATCAATAATTTGTTGGTAAAGTCTATCTAAATCAACTGCTAAATTTCGTAAGATGCGGATTGATATACTTGGGCGAGTAGAATTTATAGTACTTTCATTAACAAAGTCTCTAATTAAAGCTAGTAGTAAATGCTCAGTATTAATTTTTGCTTCTCCCAATTGGTAAGCTTCTTGACGAGCTTTGAGGAAAATTCTCTTACTACAGGGCGTAAAAGGTATTTCTTTCCCAACTATTCCAGAACCTCTACCAATGATTTGATCTGCTTCTAGACGAATTTTGTTAGCATCAACACCCATTGATTTTAAGATTTTGCTGGCAATCCCTAACTCTATTTCTACTAATCCTAAAAGAATATTTTCGATACCAACAAAATGATGATTTAAAATGCGAGCTTCCTGCTGTGCCACAAGGATTGCTTGATTTGCTTCTTGACTGAAATCATCGAACATAAACCTCCCTAAATTTACTTAGTGAATTAATTAATTATTTTTATTTAATGATTTGACTTTTGTTTGCAAGTAGGTCTTTTTTAAATTTAATGAAGATAAAAGTCAAGAGAAAGAGTCAACTTTTATACTATTTTTTGTACTGATTTTAGAGATAGTAAATCTGAGATAAATAAAATATATGAAACTGCAAATGTACGCAGGAAATAATTGATACCAAATTTACCCATCTGTAAAATTACAGAATAAATGCGGATAATAAATGTACTTAATCCCAAGGCAAAGTCTTATATATTCCGGATTAGGGGATTACTGCTGGTTATAATTTGTTTTGTGATGAAAATGTAACAATTAACATTAATTAATAAAAGAAATTAAATCATAATTAATCGTGCATAAACTGAGAAAAAGTAACTTTAGATGCAAAATGGGCGATAATCAATTTGGTTAATGTCAGGCTTCTATTAGATTTGTGAAGAAGTCAGGAATATTAGCGATCGCAGACAAATTGGAAATAAATAGGCTCAGAATATCCTTTTCTAGAGGAGTTAGCGAAATCAGTAGATTTAGATAAAAATTAATAATTGCAAATCCCGCTATAAATCCTGAATCAGACGTAGGGCAAAATCCGTTTCTATGTGATATACACAACATATAAGGAATCCAATTCCTCTCACCAGAGTGTATATTTAGGAGGTACGTGCAAAATGGTAACGATCGCGCGAAATATTCTATCTCAATCCTCCCAAGAACAATCTTTTATCCTCTGGTTTGATGATGTTGGTATCAAAGATATACATTTGGTGGGTGGTAAAAATGCCTCATTGGGTGAAATGTTACAAAAACTCAAACCACAGGGTATAAATGTCCCATTGGGTTTTGCAACAACAGCCTTTGCCTATCGACATTTTATTGCATCAGCTAGTCTGGAAGAGAAGCTCCGTAAACTCTTCTACGACTTAAATGTGGAAGATGTGAATAACTTAAAGAAACGTGGAGAACAAGCCAGAGAGTTAGTTATAAATACTCCCTTTCCCCAAGAATTAGAAGATGCGATCGCTTATGCTTACGAACAACTTTGCCAGCAGTATAATCAGGATACTGATGTTGCTGTGCGTTCCTCGGCAACTGCTGAAGATTTGCCGGATGCTAGTTTTGCAGGACAGCAAGAAACTTACCTAAATATTACGGGAGTTGAAGCGGTTTTAAATGCAACTCATCGCTGCTTTGCTTCCCTATTTACAGACCGCGCCATATCTTACCGCGAAATCAAAGGTTTTGACCATTTTGATATAGCTTTGACTGTGGGAATTCAAAAAATGGTACGTTCCGATTTAGCGACATCGGGGGTGATGTTCTCGATTGAAACTGAAAGTGGATTCCCAAATGTCGTCTTAATTAATGCTGCTTATGGATTGGGGGAAAATGTTGTTCAAGGTACGGTAAATCCCGATGAATATTATGTATTTAAACCGACATTAAAAACAGGATTTCGACCAATTATCGATCGCAAATTGGGTAGTAAAGCCTTAAAAATGGTTTACGAAGCAGGTGCTATTAGCACTAAAAATGTAGCAGTAGAAATGAGCGATCGCCATAAGTTTGCTCTGAGTGATGATGAAATTTTACAATTAGCAAATTGGGCATGTTTAATCGAAAATCATTACTCCCATGAGAACGGTGCTTTTACCCCAATGGATATTGAATGGGCAAAAGATGGGATCACAAATGAGCTTTTTATTGTGCAAGCACGTCCCGAAACGGTACAGTCGCAGAAAGTCGGCAATATATTACGGACTTATGAGTTTGTAGAAACAGACAGCAAATCTGATACTCCGCGTCTCCCACTCTCCCGCACTACCCTAATTAAAGGACGTGCAGTTGGAGAAGCTATCAGTCAAGGAAAAGTACGAATTATCGTCGATGCCGAGAAAATTAGCGAATTTCAGCCCGGTGAAGTGCTAGTCACCGATCGCACAGACCCCGATTGGGAACCGATAATGAAGAAGGCTAGTGCCATTGTCACTAATTCTGGGGGCAGAACTTGTCATGCAGCCATCATTGCGCGGGAATTGGGTGTTCCAGCAATTGTTGGCTGTGGAAATGCCACAGAAATCTTAGAAAATGGTCAAGATGTGACAGTTTCCTGTGCCGAAGGTGAAGAAGGACAGGTTTATCAAGGGATATTACCGTTTGCCGTCACAGAAGTACCCCTTGACAATGTACCCCGCACCCATACCCAAATCTTGATGAATGTCGGGAATCCCCAGGAAGCATTTAAATTAGCAGCAATTCCTAATGATGGTGTGGGCTTAGCCCGCACAGAATTTATCATTGCCAATCAAATTCAAACCCATCCCATGGCTTTGTTGCGCTTTCATGAGTTAGAGGATGAAGTTGCCAAAGCAAAAATTGCCGAGATGACGGCAATGTATGCCGATAAACCCCAATATTTTATCGAGCAACTGTCCCAAGGGATTGCGAGAATCGCCGCCGCCTTTTATCCTAAACCTGTAATTGTCCGCATGTCGGATTTCAAAAGTAACGAATACGCAAATTTATTGGGTGGCAGACAATTTGAACCCGATGAAGAAAACCCGATGTTAGGTTGGCGAGGGGCAGCAAGATATTACGATGCAGGTTATCGCCAAGCTTTTGCCCTAGAATGTGAAGCCATCAAACGAGTGCGCGAGCAAATGGGTTTAGTTAACGTCATCCCCATGATTCCCTTCTGTCGTACACCTGAAGAAGGACGTTTAGTTTTGGCAGAAATGGCAAAAAATGGATTAAAGCAGGGTGAACAGGGCTTGCAGGTGTATGTAATGTGCGAATTACCCAATAATGTGATTATGGCGGAGGAATTCGCCGAAATTTTTGACGGTTTCTCGATTGGTTCCAACGACCTGACACAATTAACATTGGGGATTGATAGAGACTCAGCTTTAGTGGCAAAATTATTTGACGAGCGTAGTCAGGGTGTCAAGCGGATGGTGAAAATGGCAATTCAAGCAGCGAAGCAGAAAAATCGCAAAGTTGGTATTTGCGGACAAGCCCCCAGCGATTATCCCGAATTTGCCCAATTTTTAGTCGCGGAAGGCATTGATTCCATCAGTTTGAATCCCGACTCTGTATTGAAAACAATACTTGCGATCGCTACAGTGGAAAATGAAAATGGTTAATGGTAATAGGTAAATAGGTAATAGTTAATAGTTAATCGGGACTGCTGGGGTGGGCAAGTAAAAAAGAATAATTATTTGCCTATATTCCTAACTATTAACTACTAACCACTAACCATTAACCCATAACTAATTTACTAATGACAAAAAAGTGGTTTCAAATCGGCTTGGTGGGTGTGTTTTTACTAGCACTCGCTTTACGTTTTTGGGGACTGGAGAGGTTTAATACTCTTGTCTTCGATGAGGTATATTATGCGAAGTTTGGTAATAACTATCTCACTGGTGTACCCTTTTTTGATGGTCATCCACCACTTGGTAAATTAATTATTGCTGTGGGAATTTGGATTGGTAAGCATGTACCTTGGTGGGACGATACGGTAAATGGATTGACGGGTACTCTTATGTCACCCCTGGCTTACCGTTGGATTAATGCCTTTTCTGGCGCGTTTATTCCCCTACTGATTGCCGGAATTGCTTATCAACTCAGTCACCGTCGTACTTTTGCTCTAATTGCTGGGTTGTTTGCTGCTTGTGATGGTATTTTCATTGTTGAAGCCCGGTATGCCCTCATTAACCAATACATAGTCATCTTTGGTTTGCTCGCTCACTTGTTGTTACTTATCGCCCTCAATCACAAACAACAACGTAATTTGTGTTTAGCATTAGCAGGAGTCAGTTTTGGTGCTTCAATCGGTACTAAATGGAATGGTGTATTTTACCTTGCTGGTGCATATGGGCTGTGGATTGTTGCTTGGTTAATTCGAGGATTACAAAATTCTAAATTTGCTGTTCCCGAAACAAACTTGTCATTCCCCAACGAAGTTCTTGTTGCTGATACACCTCTAACTCGGCCACAATTAATTTTCATGTGGAAAAATAAACAAAGACATGAGGGAGTAAATGACAACAAACCTTCACCTCTAGAAAATCTCACTCAAATAAATATCTTCCAAATAATTGTCTTTCTGGCAATTATGCCCATGATTATCTACAGCATTATTTGGATACCTCACCTCAGACTCGACACAAAATATAACTTCATTGAAGTCCACAAACAAATTTTTGGATTTCACGAACGCATGGGTGGAAATAATGTTAGTGTTCACCCCTATTGTGCAGCTTGGTACAAATGGCCTTTGATGATTAGACCAATGGCATATTATTACCAAACAGCCCAAACTTTTCAAGAACCATTACCAGTTATGGGGCCTCCACTGCCACCAGGTGCAGGAAAAGTAATTTATGATGTTCACGCCATGGGAAACCCATTTTTGTGGTGGTTAGGTGTCGCTGCCCTCGTAATTTTATTCGGAATGCTGGTATCGACTTTGATGATTCCGAGTATTAATATAAAGCGGTTTGTTTTCCCCGATAAAATCACCCCAGAAACCTGGATTGCAATTTATTTAATCCTAAATTACGCAGCGAACTTATTACCGTGGATTAAAGTCACACGATGTCTATTTATTTATCATTACATGACTGGAGTGGTATTTGCTTTTATGGCGATCGCCTGGGTTGTTGACCAATGTTTGCATAGTTATCGGTTGTCATTCCGTGCTACTGGTGTCTCCGCTACCTTTCTGATTATTGGTGGTTTAATTTGGTGGTTACCAATTTATTTAGGTTTACCCCTAACAAATGAAGGTTATAGACCTTTACGGATGTGGTTTAACTCCTGGATTTAAGCTTGTTTTTGTGTTCATCTTGGAGAAATGCTGCGGTCAAATTGCTCTGAATAGAAGCATAAGCAACGTATGATTAATAACCTGAAAATATCTGCTCAAAAACTGGGTTGTAATATCACCGCTACCCCGACAGTACAAGAAGTTTCTGGAAATAAATCCAGGTTAACGACAAAGTCTTTGACTGAGTTACAATAGTCTACTTATTTACGCATTTACGCCATACTGTACTAGTATTATTGCGAGTAACATTTGACTTAAGTATGACAGAAATATCTCGTAGACAATTAATTGATAGCGGTATAAAATCCCTAATTGGTCTATCTACATTTAGTTTGCTAAGTTTATACCGTAATCGTTCTTTAGCAGCAACAGATAGGGTAATTACCAATCTCGAAACGCAAATCCCCACATTAATGCGAACCAAGCTAGTTCCCGGTTTAGAACTGGCAATTATTCATGATGGACAACTATTATGGAGCAAAGCTTTTGGGGTCAAAAACAAATCTACTCGAACACCTGTAAATAACGACACTATATTTGCTGCTGCTTCATTGAGCAAACCATTATTTGCTTACGCAGTCTTGAAAATGGTAGAAAGAGGACAACTTGATTTAGATACTCCGCTAACAAATTATACAGCAAAACCTTACATTACTGACCCCAGAATCAAACTCATTACTGCGCGTATGGTGCTATCCCATACTACAGGTTTTCCAAATTGGAGTGGTGATAAGCCGTTAACGATTGATTTCACTCCAGGCACAAAATTTAGTTATTCGGGAGAAGGTTATCTATACTTGCAAAAAGTAGTAGAAGAAATTACCCAACAATCGTTGCATGAGTATTTACGTAATACAATATTAACGCCCTTAGGAATGTCTAGTAGTAGTTATATCTGGTTACCAGACTATCAATCTACCGCTAGTTACGGACATGATCGCCAGGGGAAACCAACACCAATGGGAAAACCGAAACGAGCCAGTGCTGCTGGAAGTTTGCGTACAACTGCGATTGATTATGCTAAATTTTTGCTGGCAATGATGCAATCGGGTAGTAGTGATAGCCCTCAACTTGGGGAAAGCAGTTTGGATGAAATGCTGCGATCGCAAATCAAAATCAATCAGTCTTTAGATTGGGGTTTAGGTTGGGGATTAGAAAAAATGGCTAATGAAAATTTCTTCTGGCATTGGGGAGATTTGAATACATTTAAGTGTTTTACTCTGGCTTCGAGAAAGTCTGCGACGGGAATTGTAATTTTAACGAATAGCCAAAATGGATTAAAAATCAGCCCACAAATTGTGTCGCAAGTCGTGAGTGGTAAACATTCTCTTTTTAATTGGCGGATGATTGAGTATTAATTTGTCTATCATCAGTAATGAATAACCAAAAGTTATTCATTACTTACCAGCTAAATACTTTTACAGATTAGCTGTAAACTTGTGATGAGAAAAAATTAGGGGTTTTTGCTGGTAGAAATATTCTTCGATTCTGCCAACATCAAATTGGATTCTGAAGCTGTCATTTTATAACCAATGCCAAAATTCAAAGGTTTAATATCTTTTTGAGTCGAATATATTTTTCGCAAATTTGCCTGATAGCTTCCTGAAAATAAACTAATCGGATTTGTATAATTACCGTAAAACTTTAAATTCCATTTTGAATTATCAAAAGCTTTCATAGGCATCCCAGAATCATCTTGTAAAACATACTTACTTTGCTGGATAATGTTTTTCTTAATTTCTGCAAAGCTGTCATTATACATCAAATAAGATGCGGCTTTTAAATAGGTAACTTCCTTGTTGACTCCACTGATAAATTGATTCAATTCAGGTCGTTTCTTGAGTCCATCATTAGATAAATCAGCCGAAAAATAATATAAATTTCTTGCTTGAGACTCTCCTTCCGGAACAAACGAGATTTTCACTCCCGAAATCATTCCTTTGACAAACGGTTGAATCTTCCCTTGTTTATCAATACCCACATTTTGTACATCTAGAATCCGATTTTGAGTCCGTGCTAAAAATACATATAAAATTGGTAGAACTCCTTGCTTTTCTAAATCAACTTTCATATCATTAGTACGGAAAAAACTAAGTTGCAAAATTGCAAACAAAGAACTCCTCACTTCCTCTAATTTACGAGCGCGATCGTTTTCGGAGGCAGCAGTTAAATCTAGAACTTTTCCTGCTGGTTCTAAACCCATCAAAATATATTCTTTTCCTTTGGGAAAAAATGAATAAGCATAGAGAAAATCCGGACCACTGAAGGGATAGAATACCGATGGAGAGAGATTATTTACTTGTTGAAGTTCTTGCTTTGACCACTGTGTCACTTTCGTCAATTGTTGTGTCTCTAATTTTGACCAATTATTCTCAAAATATTGTTGTTGTTTGAGCCAAATACTACTTTTTTGTGATTGAGCTAAAGGACTATTATTATTTAATTTGATGCCTGCTAAATATTTAGCTGTATCTGTAAACTTTTCCGCTTTGCTACTATCAACTGTTGTTTTTACTAATGACTGTGAATTTGGTGATGATGAAGTCTGTGCCTGATTACTGGGTTTAGCATTGACTTGATTATCAGTTTGATTAGTAGAATTAGTTGCATTGCAAGAAGTAAGGCAAAGCAGCGCGGTAATACCAATTGGCAAAATTGCGTTAGTTCTCATTTTATTTTCTAATTTCCTACTTTGATGAAGTTGACTGTTGTATTTTTATTGAGTCATTTGTTGTTCAAAAATGATGAATTTTACAATTCAGATAACCATTGATTGAGTTGTAAAATCCATCGTCATGCTGCTATGGAACTTTGAGTTGATCTTTAGCTGAGATAAAGTAGACAAACAAACCTACAAGTAAAGTTGCCAGCCCTGCTAAAGATTCTGCTGGTTTATCACGAAAAATAAATACTAAAATCCATAAATTAATAGCTAAAAAGATAATAGTTGTGGCGGGATGACCCCAAGTCCGATATGGTCGAGCTAAATCAGGATATTTAAACCTAGCCACAAAAACTCCTAATGCGGTTAAAAAGGAAGATAAAGTTAGGGTAAATCCTAAATAAGTAATAATTGCTTCAAAGCTAGCAGTAACTAATAAAATTGTCACCAAAAGTAATTGTAAAAAAATTGCGTAGGTGGGAATACCTTGGGCATTTTTTCGAGCCAATAATTTAAATAAAGGAATATCTTTACCAATGACTTCAGTTACTCTTGGTCCGGCTAACACCATTGAACTTATCGAAGAAATCAGCCCCAGAGAAATTAATATACCCATTATTTTGGAACCTCTACTTCCAAAAATTTGGTCAGCAGCTATATAACCAACCTCAAGCTGTCCAGCTAATTTATCTAAAGGTGTAGAATACAAAAATATAAAATTGAGCAGTAAATATAATACGACAACAATTAGAGTTCCCATGATTAAAGCACGGGGTAAATTCTTTTCAGGGTTTTTGACTTCACTTGCCAAATAAATTGCCGCATTCCAACCTGAATAAGAATAAATTACATAAACTAAAGCAACCGCAAAGGTGGAACTAAAGATTGTCGTTTTATCAGCAATAGAAGGTAAAAAACTTAGTTGTTGGGGTTCAGCTAAGTATAAACCACAAACAATTAATACAACTATTAGTAATACCTTTAAAAAAGTAAAAAATTGCTGGAAATAGCTACCAATTCGCAAATTATTTGTATGTACTAAAGAAACACCAGCCACAACCACTAAAGCAATTGAAGTAGAATGCAGAAAAGGAAATACTTGTGTTAAATACTTGGCTAATGCCATAGCAGCAGCAGCTATTGGAGCCGCAAAACCTACTGTTACTGATACCCAGCCAGATAAAAAACCAATTGCAGGATGATAAATACGAGATAAATAATAGTATTCGCCGCCATTATATGGCATTGATGCTCCTAACTCTCCATAAGCTAAAGCTCCACACAAAGCTAAAACTCCTCCTAAAAACCACAAAAATAAAAGTGCAAAGCCAGATTTTATATCTACAACTTGAAAGCCTAAACTGGTAAATACACCAGTGCCAATCATATTCGCTACTACAATGCAAGTAGCTGTCAATAAGCTAATATTTCGAGGATTTTGTTGCTGTTCTGAAGTCATTTGATTGTGATATGTTTGAGGTTTATTTATTCAGATAAATTCCAAAAAACATTGAAATTAAATTATTATTTTCCTCTACGAGCATTCATTCGTTGATAAACGAGACTAGATATACGTGGAAAAATTTGTGAATTACTTGCATATTCAGTATCCTGAGCAAAAATTGCTAATATATATGTCTTCTCGTCATTTTCTGTTGTAATCATTGCTGCTTCTCCTCTAGCTAAAGAAGTTAATCCCGCCTTAGAATAGAAACGAATATTCTTGTTAGATAATGACTCTCCCAAAAAGCCTTGTACTGGATTAAATGCAAATGTGTATTTTTGCCAAATATTTGGATTTAAATCCCTTTTCAGAAATTCACACATTTTTTGACTAACTTTTTGAGAAATAGCTTGCCCAGTGTAACAAACTTCGTATATTAATCTAGCCGCTTGTTTAGTTGTAATCTTATTCCAATCCCAAATAGGATTCCCTAGCATTTGTAATTCACTACCCTGAGGTTCTGATAAATTCAAGTAGTCAATAGGAAAAGTTTTCTGACTAATGTTAATATTACGATAATTGGCATTTTTAAAAAAACGATTAATTTGTTGACGCTTATATCTAAAAGATCGAAATTCTTCACTATTTAATTGTGAGCTTGATTTTGTATCTGTAAATTGATCAAGTATAAAACTTGCGGCTTCGTTATCTGATTCCTTGATCATTTTAGTGATATAAGGAGTAAAACTATCTTCACTTTCCCAAATATCACTCTCTATTTGAGCAAACAAAGCTACCATCCAAAACATTTTAACTACACTGGCTGGATACCTTGGTATATCTTGTTGATATCCGGCAATTTCACTCGTTTTTGCATCGATTAAAGTAATTGATAAAGGAGATTTAGATAGATTATTTTTGGAGGAAAGATTAACAACATCATTAACAATCACTTGTAATTCTTGACTCTGTTTAAACTTAGGTGGGGTTTTGAGGTTATAAACAACTTCCACTTCTGATTTTCCTGCTTGGCGCGAGGGAATGGGTAAAGATTTTGCCCATTCAGGAAGGGGTTGATTAATTTTTTGCCCAGATGCTTTTAATTTTTTGACAGGAAGCTTTAGAGAAGAAAGTGAAGATATGCGATGCAAATATGGCAACTTAGTTGACTTGTCTAAAAGATTTTTAGGAGTCAAAATAATTAATAATACAATTAAAATTGCTAATCTTAGATTCCACAAAGTCCGAGCAGATGAAACAAATATGCGACTTGTTTTCTCTTGGAGACTTATTGTGACTAAGTTTTTAGATTTATTAACAGCATCTTTACTATCAGTTTGAGTATTTGGCTTCATTTGACTTTAAAAATAACACTCATTATCGCATTCACTCTACAGAGGATTAAACAAGTTACTGGTGCATATACTTTATTAGCAACTTATGAGGAACTAACTATTTATGTCATGAAAAGAATTCCTAAGTAAACATAAGAATAAACTACTGCCACGACTTAAGATAATCAACATCTAGAAATCTGCAATAGCGATATTAAAGAAAAAGCAAGAAGTGCTTTATTCTTACATTTCTTAATAGGCATCAACACAATATACTTATATATCTTCAAAGACACAAACAGGAAAATGCAAAATTAGCACTTTCACTTAGGAATTACCTCTCAACTGTGACTTACAGCATAAGAGCTTAAGATTATGCACAGAACAGCTTATTTGCCAAATTATGTTAACTCTATCATGCATTTGCTATCAATGAAATACATGTACTTATGTAAGTAAAATATTACACTTTTTTATAGCCAATCTCCTACGTAGAATAATTTGCTCACTGACGCATAGCATAAATTTTAATCATAAATAGATGTTTTGCCTACTGAGTTAATTAATTTTCATCTGTTTACTCAGCAATAACATTCGGAGATATCAAAAAAATCTGCCATATTCAGCAATAATAGGCAAATTTAGCATAAAATGTCCAACTTATGGCTTGGTCATCAGTTCTTGTTTAAAGTATCTTTTTTTACTTTGTTGTTAGAATAATAATCGCCCCAACAAGACATTGATTTTCTACCCTGATAGTAATTAAAGATGACTCCATTGCATTAAATCAGCAATTGAAGTCTTTTATTTAACGATTACAAACAAGTGCGATCGCTTGATCTTAAACTAGATTGTTATTGCCAGAAGCTAATATACTTAATATTTGCATGACTAAGTTCAAATATTGATAAATAACAAAATATTACTTAATAACTAACACAGCGCCTTAATATTTTTTTCACATTTCTTATCTGCTATCACTGGAACAGACTGTTAGACTTTAAAAGCACAAAGTAAAATGTTAGGTAAGTAAAATCTCGCTGGCTGAATTTCAAGACAGGTAAATTAGCCTTTATCTTTATCTTTATGGTTCTGACTAGTGAATTCTGAATTGTAGATGATTTTTTAGTTATCAAGTCGGATTTTGATGGCTTCTCTTCGAGTTGTTGATTAAATTTTGATATTTTATTGATTATTCTTCTTTGAAGAGGATATTGAATAAACGGCAGTAAAAATAAAGACAACAATCAAGTTATTTTTTTATTAATCACTACACTTGTGTACTTTATATTTTCTGCGTCAATTATAGTCTTACTTTTTGATATTTCCGACTTTTAACTTTTGAAATTTGATGATTGAAAATCCTAAAAAATTAAGGGGATAGTAATGGTTCGTGAATTACACCGTGAATTACCATTAGAAAATATAAACGAAAATACACAGGTCATCCAACTCAAAGAAGCACCAATTCATACTTTTAGCCAAATTCAACCACATGGGGTTCTGTTTGTTTTACAAGAACCGGAATTAAAAATACTGCAAGTTAGTAGTAATGTATATACCCAATTTGGTGTTACTGCGGAAACATTACTTCAAGGAACACTCGATGATGTCATTGACAGCTTTCAACTCGAGCAAATTAGATTAGGACTCAATGCTGAAAGCTTAGATTACATCAACCCGACTAAAATTTGGGTGCGAAAAAAAGGTGATGATTATGCAGTTTTTGATGCTATTTTTCACCGGAACTCAGAAGGATTTTTAGTTCTTGAACTAGAACCGGCAATATCTCAAGAAAATATTGCATTTTTGAGCTTTTACCATCTAGCGCGCACTTCAATTAATCAACTGGAATCAACTACAAATCTTCGAGATTTTTGTAAAATCATTGTCCAAGAAGTCAGAAAAATCACCGGATTCGATCGCGTGATGCTCTACAAATTTGATCATGATGGACATGGTTCTGTCGTCGCTGAAGAAAAACTCGCTGATTTAGAGCCATATTTAGGTTTACATTATCCCGAATCAGATATTCCCAAACCAGCCCGAAAATTATTTGCATCAAACTGGATTCGCTTAATTCCTAATACCCATGCCGAAGCGGTGGAAATCATTCCCGCCGAAAATCCTCTCAGTAATTCCCCAGCAAATCTAACTAATTCTATTCTCAGAAGTCCTTCACCCTGTCATATTGAATATTTACATAATATGGGCGTAGGTGCTTCGTTAACAATTTCACTCATCAAAGAAGGTAAACTTTGGGGATTAATCGCTTGTCACCATCAAACACCAAAATATATTTCCTACGAGTTACGAAAAGCCTGTGAATTTTTAGGTAGAGTCATCTTTTCAGAAATTAGTGCCCGTGAAGAAACTGAAGATTTTGACTATCGAATGCAATTGAATCATATTCAATCGAGACTGGTTGAATATATGTCACAGGAAGAAAACTTTATTGATGGTTTAGTTAAAAATCAACCCAATTTACTCGACTTGGCTAACGCACAAGGTGCAGCAGTTTGTTTTGGAGGAAGTTACACATTAATTGGGGAAACACCTAAAGAAGAAGATTTGAATTTTTTAGTGCAATGGCTAAAAAATAATGTTGATGAAGAGGTATTTTATACCAATTGCTTGCCAAGTCTTTATCCAGATGCCGAAAAATACAAAAATATTGCCAGTGGTTTATTAGCTATTCCCATTTCTAAACGGAATTATGTATTATGGTTCCGCCAGGAAGTAATTCAAACAGTTAATTGGGGCGGTGATCCAAATAATGCATTTGAATTCACTTATGATGCCAAACAGGACTCCAGCCAAAGTAATTTAAAGAATTTACGTTTGCGTCCACGTAAATCATTTGAATTGTGGAAAGAAACAGTTCGTCTCACCTCTTTACCTTGGCAATCTGTTGAAATCAAAGCAGCCTTAGAATTACGCAAAGCAATTGTGAATATTGTGCTGCGGCAAGCCGATGAACTCGCACAATTAGCACATGATTTGGAACTTTCTAACGCCGAATTAAAAAAGTTTGCCTACGTCGCCTCCCATGACTTACAAGAACCATTAAATCAGGTTGCCAACTATGTGCAATTGTTAGAAATGCGTTACAGTCAGGCACTTGATGAAGATGCCAGTGAGTTTATTAATTATGCCGTTGAAGGTGTAAGTTTAATGCAAACTCTCATTGATGATGTCTTAGCATATTCTAAAGTTGATATGCAGGCAGCCGAATTTCAACTAATAGATGCCAACACCCCATTAGAACGGGCATTAACAAATTTACGTCAGCGCATTGCAGAGACAAAAGCAACAATTACCCATGATGAATTACCAACATTAATGGCAGACAGTACGCAATTAATGCAACTGTTTCTCAATCTGATTGGTAACGCCATTAAATTCCGTAGTCACCAACCACCAAAAATTCATATTGCCGCAACGCGACTAGAAGATGAATGGTTATTCTCAGTTACCGATAACGGGATTGGTATCGATCCCAAATTTAGCGATCGCATCTTTGTTATTTTCCAACGTTTGCATACCCGTGATGAATACCAAGGCACAGGAATGGGTTTAGCAATCTGCAAAAAAATCATCGAATGTCATCGGGGACGTATTTGGGTTGAATCCCAAGTCGGTGAAGGTGCTACCTTCTACTTTACACTTCCAGTTGGAGGACGCGATCGTGAACGCAGAAACGGACGTAAAGCACAAAATAATCTTTTTGGTAGAGGACAATAAAGCTGATATTCGTCTGATTCAAGAAGCATTAAAACATAGTTCGTTTCCCCATCAAGTCATCACAGTTCGCGATGGAATGGATGCCATGTCTTACCTGCGTCAAGAAGGGGAGTATGAAAATGCACTTCGTCCCGATTTAATTTTGCTAGATTTAAATTTACCAAAAAAAGATGGTCGCGAAGTGCTAGCAGAGATAAAAGCTGACCCTAACCTTAGACGTATACCGGTGGTGGTATTGACAACATCAAGGAATGAAGAAGATATTTTTCATAGCTACGATTTGCATGTCAACTGCTACATCACCAAATCTCGGAACCTGAGCGAATTATTTCAAATAGTCAAAGGAATCGAAGACTTTTGGTTATCGATAGTTACTTTACCTGTCGAGTAATCGACAAAGTGCTGAGTCAAGGAAGAAAGAAATAATCAAGAAAAGAATTGATGACTTAGATATTTCCCCAAACTCAGCACTCATTACTCACAACTTAGCCCTCAGAACTATATCTGTATATTTATGGTTAGCGCAGTCAAAATCTTGTTAATCGAAGACAACTTGGCGGAAGCTAGGTTGTTACAAGAGTTACTGACGCGAAACTCCACAGAAGCCGATACGCGATCGCAATCTACTGCGTTTACTTTAATACATGTAAAACGTTTACAAGATGGTTTGAAAGAGTTAAGCCAATATCAAGTAACAACTGATAAATTATGTCCCTATGATGCAATTTTACTTGATTTGACCTTACCAGATAGCGATGGTTTAGCTTCACTTTCGCCTTTAATTGCTCTTGCCCCCAGTTTACCAATCGTAGTTTTAACTAATACGAATGATGATGAATTAGCTGTGGAAGCAGTCAGACAAGGAGCGCAGGATTACCTCATCAAACGACAGGTAAGCGATAAAGTGCTATTGCGATCGCTACGATATGCTATAGAAAGAAAGCAGGCTTTAGAAACTCTTCGCGCAGTTAATCAAAATTTGGAAATTCGTGTCGAAGAGCGAACTGCGGAGTTAGTCAAAGCGCAGGAAATAAATCAGTTTAAATCAGAATTTGTCTCGATGTTATCGCACGATATCCGCAATCCCTTGAATACAATTTTACTGGCTGCGGGATTGTTACAAAATAATGACCATAAATTATCTCAAGAGAAGAAAACATCGCACTTTCAATTAATACGTTCCGCCGTCAAAAGTATGTCGCAGCTACTCGATGAAGTTTCGTTTATCGGACAAGCGGATACTGGTAGACTCGTCTATGATTTGATTGAACTTGATTTAGAGAAATTTTGCTCTCAAGTGGCTGAGGAAGCTCAACTTGCAGCTAATGAAAGTAAAAAAAATCTTATTTTTACAACTTCTGGAGATTTCTGTAAAGTTGCATTATGGGATGAGGTTTTACTCAGACATATTTTATGTAATTTACTGAATAATGCAATTAAATATTCACCAGAAAATAGTACTATTCGCTTTGATTTGATTAATCAAGAAAATCGCGTTATTTTCCAAATTCAAGATTCAGGTATTGGGATTGAAGAAGAAGATTTGTCATATATTTTTCAACCTTTCCATCGTGCCAATAATGTGGGGAAAATCCCCGGTACAGGTTTAGGTTTAGCTATAGTCAAAAAATGTGTTGAAGCCCACCGTGGTGAAATATCAGTTTGGAGTGAATTAGATATTGGTACAACTTTTACAGTTAGTTTACCGTTGATTTTGGAATAGCTGATACCATTTCACGAAAAATCTGATACAAATGTAAATCCTGAAAGCTTTGCTGCATATCAGTTTTTTAATTGCGTAGCTTGCTTCTCGCGGAGCGAGTATTGCGAATTGCGAATAGTGAATTGGTATGAGCCTGGATTTCAAGTTAGAGACTCAGATTCCTGGCTTTTCCCAGTAGCCAGAAATTTATTTTTTGTAAATTTCTGAATTAGTTCACATTTATATTAATTCTCCAAAAGAAAGTAACAGATGATGATGTAGTGAAACGGAGATGGAGAGACGCAGAGATTTGTCTGTTGGCAAATTTTGGGGGGAGGGTATGACGAAATTGGGATATGAATTGTTATTAGTATGGTGCTTTGCATTGTCTAATACATATTTATGAAGCACAAATGCAGACTACGCCAATCAAAATCAGAAGTAGCTGGGTGGAACTAAAGCCAAGCAGATGCTTATCAAGTAGTAACTTTGAGCTTACAAATAATTCTGCCTCCCTACTTATCAGATTTTTATATATCCATCTTCAGTCAGATAATAGTGATTTCTTATTACTCAAATTAATGTGACTTTGGCTAGAGGAAAATACCAGTTTAGTCTCTTTATTATTAGTAATTGTTCCCCCATCTTTGCAGCCTAAATCAAGATTAAATCAGCAATTGCCAGCAGCAATTTGGAACTGGTTATAGTTGAGCGATCGCTTGACAATAATCATACAACAACTAACTGAATTGAAATTAGAAAAAAATCCAGAGGAATAAGAAAATGAATCGACTAGTTGCTTTTGTAAACAATATTCGTCCTTTGAAATTCATCGCTGTAGCATTTCTGAGCTTGTCTTTGATATTCTCACAAGCTGCTAATGCAGTAGCCGCCGCCGCAAGACCAAATGCTTTCAACAACTCCGAATATTACACCTCTAAAGAAGGAAATGCTCTCAGTAGAGACAAAAATGCTCTCAATAAATATGAAGGTGGGATGAATAATTTTAGCGATTTAGACGCTCGTTCTCACAAAGCAGAAGCTAGAGCCAATGCTGAAGCCAAAGCACTCAAGCAGCAAGCCGAGCAGAATACTCAAAAACAGTCTGGTAATATAGTGGAGAATGTTCGTCGTGTTGCCAACGATAGCGACAAATTAGGCAAAAATGTCCAGAGTCAGGCTGATTCTATCAAGGATAAATTCGGAGCCGAAACTGAAAGTTTTGCTGACAGCACCAAGCAAGGTTTACAAAATATCAAGAATAATGCTCAATCTGCCCCTGATTATGCCGGTAAAGTCGGCGAACACACTGTTGGCAATCCAATAGAAAATATTAAGCAAGGTGTTGAAAATGCCGCTAATTCCGTCAACCGGACTTTAAGAGACGCTGATTAAAATTCGACTCAGAAATTCTTAAGCTGACATCAAAACCCGAAGAGAGTGTACTTCGGGTTTTATAGTTTGTTCAACCTGCCTCATCAACAATCTGTGAACAAAAATAATATCTCAGAATTTTCAGAGAGTTCATAGATATAAATGCATAGGCAAAATTAATTATATATTGTCATTGTTATTGCAAGGAACCTAGATGGAGACTTGCCGGAGGGTAGCAATCGCAAGATTCTCAGGTTTTCGGAATGTTTAATTAATTTTGCACAACTACTTACCATAAATATATAGGACAATACAGTTCAGTTAAGAATAAAATCAATTACTGCGAATAAAACAGATCAACTTTTTTGGAGGGGGCTTGGGGGTTTGGGGGAGAATCCCCCAAATCTTGGTTCTCAACAAATCGATTGACTGATCACCTTAACTGAACCGTATTGATATATAGGAATCATGTTTGATTGTTGTTGGCGTAGCCTGTGCTTTGCACTTACAAAATCTCGTATTGTAGTAACGCACCCTACTGGACTGACACAACTAAATTTGTGTATTAGAAAAAACGAGAAAGCTTTGATTTATATCAACTTCATCAAATATCTATTGCAACATTTTAGTCATGTCAATTCACTACGTATATTTTCAATAATCAAATCGGACTCCTATATTTTAGAAATTATTTTGTTGATGCCATACTTGCAGGATATGTTGTTGAATTTGTCGCCAAGGAATCTGAGTTTTTCTTGCTAATGTGGCACAATCTTCATATTCAGGTTGAATATTAATTATTTTCTTGTTGATATCTTCCCCTTGCCAAGCAATTTTCACGCGCACCGTACCAAATTCAGTTTCTATCGATTGAATCTCGCGTTTGAGAGTAATTCGTTCCTGGATTGATGTACGTATTCCTAAAGTGGTGGTTTCCCGGAATATAATTTCCTGAATGCGATCGCAATTTTCTATTTGACAAATAACTGTGAGTAAAATTCCTGGACGACATTTCTTCATGCCGATTGCTTCTGTAAATACATCCAATGCGCCAACCTCAAATAATGCCTCATACAAGTAACCAATTGCTTGAGGATTTAAATCATCAATTTGAGTTTCCAGAACTAAAACTTGTTCGAGATAAGGACTCGTTTGTGGGGAATTGAATTTATTTGTATTAATCTGAGGTAGCTTTATACTTGTCTGCTCAACTTGATTTGAGTCTGGAACCAAACCCAACCAAGCCTGTAAAATATTTGGCAAAGTTAAATTTAAATTGCCTGCACCAAGTCCAATTTGTTTAATCACCATAGCTGGAGGAGAACCAAATTGCTGCACAAGGGTAGTTGCGATCGCAGCACCAGTTGGTGTTACTAATTCTTTATCAATCCCATTACTGTAAACTGGGCAACCGCGCATTTCCCACAACTTTAATACCGCCGGAACTGGAACAGCCATTAAACCATGGGCAGCCTTTACCGTTCCCCCACCTGTCGGCAATGGTGAACAATATAGCAACGGCAAACCAAATTCATTGCTACTAATATCTAACCAATCCAAACACAAACAGGTGCCCACAATATCGACTATCGCATCTACCGCCCCCACTTCATGAAAATGTACCTGTTCCGGGGCGATTCCGTGAACTGCACCCTCAGCTACCGCTAATTGTTGAAATACTGCCAAACTCCATTTTTCTGCTTTTTCTGGCAATTTCGCCTGTAAAATCATGGCTACAATTTCTGGTAAATGTCTTCCATGATGGTGTTTCTGGTGATTGTCGTGATCATTTTTGTGATCATGCTTATGTTTATGATCATGGTGATGGTGTTCAATCAAATCCACATGCAGCTTCATCGCCTCTTGCCCATTGCGATGCACCAACTCCGTTCTTAAGCAATATTCATTCTCAATCCCTAAAGCATTAAGTTTTTCCGTTAAATACTCGATAGGGACACCGAGATTAACTAAAGCACCCAAACACATATCGCCAGAAATACCCGTAGGGCATTGAAAATAAAGGATTTTACTCATGGATTTGTAAAGAGGTAGTGGTTAATGGTTAATTGTTAGTGGTTGGTGGTTAGTGGTTAGTAGTTAGGTGGTTAGCAGTTTGTATGCCAAGCATTCACCCTTAATGATTAACGATTAACCATTAATAGCCCTTAACCATTTTTAAAAATTTATGGCAAAAATATTTTCAATCCATCCTGAAAATCCTCAAACTCGCAGAATAGAAGAAATACAGACAGAACTGCGTCGCGGTGCAGTGATGCTTTACCCTACCGATACAGTTTATGCGATCGGTTGCGACCTTAATGCCAAATCGGCGATTGAACGAGTGCGAAAAATTAAGCAGTTAGCAAACGACAAACCACTGACCTTTTTATGTTCTTCGCTTTCGGATATAGCAACTTATGCCTATGTTAGCGATAATGCTTACCGAACGATGAAACGTCTCATTCCTGGCCCTTACACATTTTTGCTACCTGCAACTAAATTAGTTCCCAAACTGGTGCAAAGTCCCAAACGTAAAACTACTGGAATTAGAGTGCCCAACCATAAACCCTGTTTGGCATTGTTAGAAGCCTTAGGAAATCCGATTATCTCAACTTCAGCACATTTGCCACCCGATGAAGACGATGATGGCGAAGTTGATACGGAATATGAAACAGGAATTACCCAGGCGGAATTATTCGATCGCTTGGATGATTTGGTCGATATTATCGTCGATACTGGCGAGGAACCCAATAACGAAGTATCCACCATCCTCGACTTAACAGGAGACGAGGCTGTTGTTGTACGTCAAGGTATCGGAGATTTGAAGTTTTAGATTTGAACCGAAAGATTTGAAGTTTGAGATTGGAAATTTGACTGTCACAATAAAATCCCAAATCCCCAATTTTAAATCTAATCTCCAAAATGCCTATGCAGATTGTTTTTTTGGCTACAAAAGCAAAAAAGGCGATCGCACCACTTTTAAAAGTGTCATACTCGTGTGGCTGCAAATAGCCACTGATTAAAACTGTCTGAAGGCTTTATTTATAAACCTTTTAGCCAATTGGAGGTGGAAACTGACATCATTGTGCCAGTCATCATGTGGTGCGTGTCGAAAAAGCGACACAGAGAGATACCCGTAACTTTTTTAGATTCTCTACAGTCATAAATGTGAGCGGTGCTTGAGGCAATCGCGAGGAACGAACCCAGATTCTCCGATGCTTCCCCCCCCCAGTACGCTTGCACTACTAGTTACGGTGCTATCTCCCAGGAACAAAAATCATGAAAGCAAATTTCGCCAATATCTCTGCTGCTACCAACAGAATCCCTACCACTGCACAGTTAACCGAAATTAAAACTGCCAATACAAACGACAATGCTTTAGCTAATTTGCTTTACCAGGAATTGCAGCCACAAGTTAAAGCTTCCCCTAGCTGTGTTAAAGCCGTTGTTGAACGTATTGCCAAAGAAGTCGAACGCATTTGCGATAAAAGTTCTCGTATCCAAACGTCAGGAGAAATCAATTCTTGGTTGCTGACATTGGCTCGTCACCGGATTCAAAAATGTCTTCGTTACTATCAACTTGGTTCACGTCGAGGACGGATTGAGCTTCACAGCGCTTTAGGTGCTATGGTATACCGTCATATTTCAACTCCCAATACTCAGTTGGGTTTTGAGGGACGCTATAATTTGATTGAAGATTTTCTCCAAGCATTTTATATTGAAGCTATTAAGGCTTTTCGTCGTGAGACTGAATTAGCTGAAGATTATTCGCCACGTACACAGATGCAATTAGCAGAATACATGGCATTTACAGAACAATACGCAAAACGCCGCATTAATTTGCCTGGTGGCTGCAACCAACAATTAATCATTTTACGTGCCCAAAGCTACAGCCGTCGTCAACCTCAAGAAACCACTGTTGATTTTGAAGCAGCACTGGAATCATCTCGTGGTGAGGATGCCGAAGCATACCAACGCAATTCCACAGTCCAACAACTGCGATCGCAAATGGTGGCACAAACAAACTTTGATGTCGCTGAAGATTCAGAACGCGATCGGGTTATTTGTGAATTAATTCAATATCTGGAAGCGCAAGGACAGCAAGATTGTGTTAACTATCTCACCCTCAAACTTCAAGATTTGCCTGCCCCTGAAATTGACCAAATTTTGGGTTTAACTAGCCGTCAGCGCGACTACCTCCAACAACGCTTTAAATACCATGTAGAAAAGTTTGCCCGTACCCACAATTGGCAATTAGTACATCAATGGTTAGGTGCAGGTTTAGAGCAAAAATTAGGATTATCTTCTCAGCAGTGGGAACATTTTGTTAACCAACTGAATGAACAGGAACGCCAAATTTTGCAACTCAAATCAGCACAACAAAGCGACCAAATTATTGCGAAAACAGTAAAATGCACCCCCAAACAACTCCAAAAACGTTGGACTCAACTATTAGAAATGGCATGGTCAATTCGTAACGGTCATGCGGAAGCACAAATCAGTTAATCTGAAATTATATGTCCTCTTTAAATTAGGCATCATATCTATTCAAAGCTGATACCAGTAACATAAATCCCTATTATCGACAATTTCATCCGTGATTTTATTCAATTAACTCAAATGCTAAATTATGGCTCCCATTATTACCTTACTCATCTTCCCCACTTAGATACTTGACGCAAGTGAATTTATCTAATTTTGGGAAGTGAGAAGTGGGAGAGACAGCAAACTCAAGCCCATTAAAGTCAGGCGAATTATGGAATATTTCCAGTCTGGTAACAAAAGTGAATCAAAAAGTGAATAATTACGCGATCGCAATTCAATTAAATAAATCTCTATCTCCCCATCCCTGACTTTTTGTAAAAGTTGGGGATATTAATACATACGTATTTATTGAATAAAGCTGTATTATATTTTTGGCGTAACGCTTTTCCTTATCTGGTTAGTTATACCAGATTTGGAGAATTTTAAAATTCGTTAGTCAAAAAATTCAATAATGATACATCTAAAAATAGAACCACGTCATACTCCATCAAGATTGTGGCAAATCTTATCTCCTCTATTAGCATTAATATTAACGTTAATAACTGGATGTGTTTTATTTAGTAGTTTAGGAAAACCACCAATTGCCGCCTTACAAACAGTACTCATTTCACCCTGGCTAAGTTTATATGGATTGACTGAACTAGGAGTAAAAGCAGCACCTATTTTATTAATTAGCGTCGGTTTAGCTGTTTGCTTTCAAGCTAAAGTATGGAATATTGGTGCAGAAGGACAGTTGACTATTGGGGCGATTTCTGCAAGTGCTGTAGCTTTGATTTTGCCAAATTTAAGTTTAAGTTTCAATAATTATATTTTATTAATATTTAGCTTATTAGCTGGGATAGCTGGAGGGGTAATTTGGTCTGCAATTCCAGCAATATTAAAAGTAAGATTTAATGCGAATGAAATTCTCACCAGCTTAATGTTAAATTATGTCGCAATTTCATTATTTAATTACTTATTACAAGACTTATTAAAAGACCCAAATGGATTAAATTTTCCCGAATCAGCGCTATTTTCAGAATTTGCCACTTTACCCAGATTAATTGTGGGAACTCGCTTACATTTCGGGATTATATTTGCACTCATTGCCGCAATCATTATCTGGGGAATCTTAAAGCTGACATTTTTCGGCTTTAGCATCAAAGTTGTTGGTTCAAGTCAAGGTGCGGCAGACTATGCAGGGATAAATAGTAATAAAATTATTATTTTGAGTTTGCTGCTCAGTGGTGGTTTAGCTGGATTAGCAGGAGCATGTGAAGTGTTAGGAGCAATTGGACAATTACGTTCGACAATTTCTCCTGGATATGGTTATACAGCAATCATTACAGTATTTATCGCCAGACTCAATCCCCTGGGTGCAATTTTTTCGAGTTTATTCATGGCAATTTTATATGTAGGTAGCGAATTATTGCAAATTCAACAGCGAATACCTTTAGCGATCGCTGGGGTTTTTCAAGGTATCTTATTTTTCTTTATTCTGGCAACTGAGTTATTAGTTAATCATCGGATAAATATTCGTAGTTCATAGTATATCAAAATAATTTTATTCTGGTATCTGTAAGCTGAGTAAGATTGAATTTTCAGTCTGAGTTTCTAATTGACACTGTAATAATACTAAATATTAATCTATGACAATTTTCACAAACGTTATTGCAGATACATTACGTGCAGCAACGCCACTAATATTTGCTGGTTTAGGAGAATTAATTGCCGAAAAATCAGGCATTTTAAACCTGGGTGTGGAAGGAATGATGTTAATTGGTGCAGTCAGCGCTTTTATGGTGACATCAAATACTGACAACATCTATTTAGGATTTGTTATTGCACTTTTCGCAGGGATGTTAATTGCTTTAATTCATGCAATTTTAACTATTACGATTAACGCCAATCAAATCGCAACCGGATTAGCCATAACAATTTTTGGTTCTGGCTTGAGTGGATTTATTGGTACAGAATATGTAGGTAAAACCATTACTGGATTACAACGTCCAGGAATTCCCTTTCTCAACACTATTCCTCTAATTGGAGAAGCATTCTTTCAACAAGATATTTTGGTATATTTCGCAATTATCTTAACTATATTAGTCGGTTGGTTTTTGCAGAAGACAAGGGCAGGATTAGTTTTACGAAGTATCGGAGAATCTCCTGAATCTGCAAACGCATTAGGTTTAAGCGTCAAACGAATGCAATATCTAGCAGTTTTATTTGGTGGCGCAATGGCTGGTTTCGCAGGCGCTTACCTATCCTTAGCATATACGCCATTATGGGCGGAAAATATGACAGCCGGACGAGGATGGATTGCGATCGCCCTAGTCGTGTTTGCGAACTGGCAACCCAAGCGCCTTTTATTGGGAGCTTATTTATTTGGCGGTATTAACGCCATCCAGTTAATTTTACAGGGTTTAGGTGTAGATATTTCTCCCTATTTGCTTTCTTCATTACCCTATCTCGCTACTATTATTGTATTAGTTCTCACTTCTCAAAAACAAACTCGTATTTTCCTCAAGTAGAATATTTCACTCCTTTCAGCAAATTTTGCCAATTCGACAAACCGATTTGTATCGAGTACAAAATATAAGGTTGCAATATTCAAACCTAAAGCCCAAAGCCAAAACCCAAAACCTAAAATGACTATGCATCCACCATCTTTTCAACCAATCAGTAAACGTCCGCTCCTGAAATTACCCAATAGCGATCGCGTTGCCGTGTGGGTGGTGATGAATGTCGAACATTTCACCTTTGGTAAATTGGGAACAGCAATCCAACCACATTTAAATAGTCAGCCAGAAATAGCTAATTATGCTTGGCGTGACTATGGGAACCGCGTTGGAATTTGGCGATTATTTGAACTATTTGCGGAATTAGAAATACCTGTTACAGCAGCAGTAAATGGTGAGATTTGTTCGTTATATCCAGAAATAATCGAGGCAATCCAAGATTATAGTTGGGAAGTTATGGCACATGGAATTAATAATTCCACAGGACATAGCGGCATGGACAAAGATACCGAAATTGCGACAATTAATCAAACTCTAAATTTACTCAAACAAGCTACAGGTGAGTTACCCAAAGGATGGTTAACCCCAGGTTTTTCAATTACAGAATCAACATTTGAACTACTTCATAACGCCGGAATAACCTATACTGCCGACTGGGTAAACGACGACCAACCATATTGGTATCCCCTCAGTAATGGGGAAAAAATGTTAGCAATTCCTTACACCATTGAAGCTAATGATATTAGTTTATGTTTGAGTAATCGCTTCTCAGGAGCCGAATTTGCCCAAGCGATAGAAGACCAATTTGACCAACTCTGGTTAGATGGACAATCAAACCCCAGAGTCATGGCGATCGGTCTACATCCATTTATTGTTGGTCAGCCATTACGAATGAAGTATCTGAAAAAATGTTTATTGCATATTAAAAATAAACATGATACTTGGCTAACGACAGGTGAAAAAATTTATGATTTGATAGTCCGCAATAATTAATAATTATTATCAAATAGTTTATCAACTAAAATTCTAAAAATAAAATTCACTATCATTCTTTACTGGACTGAATATATATGACAAAATCACAAACTAAAACTTTAAAGATTCCCGTCATTGATGCTACTTCAGAAAATATCAAGCCTTACGGATATTTACTCGGAGATGATGTTAGCAAACCTGGACTGGGAATCCCTTTTTATCAAGAAAGAGTCATTGAAGGCGAAAATATTGACTTTACCTATCGGGGAACTGCAACTTTTAGAACCGCGAAAATCATGCCGGGATATCCTAATATTATCTGGCTTGAACGTCATATGCACATGACACAAATGTTTATCGCTTTAGGACAATCTCCATTTATTATGGTCTTAGCAGCACCAAATCATGAGCAAAATGAAGATTTACCTGATTTAAACCAAGTTAAAGCATTTCGTTTTCCTGCCGGACATGGTTTATTGCTACATCTCGGAACTTGGCATGATTTTCCCATTGCTTGCGATACTCCTGTTGTCATTCTCACGGCAAATTCTGATGAAGTTGTTGCAGCTTTAAGTGCCATGACAGCACCTGGAGAAATGAATCAAGGTGATGTTTATAAAATTTCTTTACCCAAAAGATTAGGTTCTGAAATTCAACTGGATATTAGTTAAATATACCCAGTTACATTCATTACGGTGATGACACCAGAAATATTTTAGGCTAAATCTGGAATCTATCTTTAGTCGTAACACGCCATCACGTAGCAACTAGACAGTTTAATACTGAGTTGTTTTTATGGCATAGCAATTGTTAAATTTGTAGATATTTTACATGGCGCACTTAGTGGTGCAGAAAAGTCCTGGAATCCTTATAAATAAAGGATTTTCGACGAGACGGATATTTTAGCGTTTCTCAAAAAATGGAACGAGGATAATAGCTTTCAGGCGCTATTTTGACCATCTACGCAGTCCGTCATGAGACTCAGAAAAGTTTTCTGCACCACCAAGCATGGCGCATGTAAAATGAAAATCATCTTGTTGTATTATTTGTATCAAAGTTATACTCAGTGATAATTTTATTTTTACACGTAAATTAATTATTTAATTGCGTAATCTTTATTTTTGAAGAATATTGTAATTTTTTCTGTAAATCCTCAAACCGAAGTTGTATTACTCAATTATGATTTAGGAACACAAAATTTTGTTAATTGACTTAATTGACCGGAAATACTTAACTAGCAAAGCTTTTACAAGTATTAAAATACATTTATCCCAAGTCAATCAAACAAAAAAATCCTGTAATTAAAGAAGTAAACACACAATACATCGCATCCCTATCAACCAAAGTAAATAGCAAATATATAGCCATAAACCCGCTTAGTAATTGATGCAATAAAAAATACTTAGCATTAGTTCGAGGCTAGAGGAATTATACCTGCTAAAATCTTGCAGCAAATGAAATTAACTTGAGGTAAAAATGAGACACGAAAAACTTTCTGCTGGTTTATTGGTAGCATACGAAGACTATAAACACGAAGGCGAAGCAGCTTTAACACCGCACAAACGCTCTTTGGGTATCGTGACAGCAAAAAGTAGCGTCAAACCGACTAAAAGTGTTGTGTTTGTCTACTGTGACGAACAAGCCAACCTCAGCCATTTGGAACAATACGGCATTCACCTGAACCAGAATACAGGAAGTGTACGAACCGCATTTTTGCCTATCGATGGCTTAGATCCCCTTTCGGAAGAGGATGCTGTTGTTCGCATCAAACCATCACGGAAGATGAAACTGTCGATGGACGTGGCTCCGGGGAAAGTAAAATTACCAGAGTTCAGAAACAAAACTGGATTAACCGGAAAAGATGTAATTATTGGGATTGTAGATAGCGGAATTGATGCTAAACACCCAGCCTTTGCAGGACGAATTTTAAGTATTTGGGATCAAACCATGTCTGGGCCTGGAGTTCCAGAAGGTAGCTACGGTGCGGAATTTAAAGGCGAACAATTAACTATTTCCCCAGATGAAGATGGGCATGGTACTCACGTAGCTGGTATCGCTTCCGGTGCAGATGCAACATATGGTGGTGTCGCGCCCGAAGCGGAATTAGTTGTAGTTAGAAGTGATTTACAAGATGCCCACATTGCTGATGGGATTCGTTATGTTTTTCGCATTGCCCAGGAATTGGGTAAACCCGCAGTTGTCAACTTAAGTTTAGGCGGACATGCTGATGCACATGATGGTAGTGACTCCCTATCTCAAATTATCGATGCCGAATCAGGGCCTGGTCGAATTGTTTGCTGTGCGGCGGGAAATGAAGGTAACGACAATATCCACGGGCAGGGTATAGTAGCAGCTAATTCGATGCACTCAATGCGTTTCCGCGTACCAATGACACAAGTTGGAATTGTTTGGCTAAATGGCTGGTACTCAGGCAATGAGGAATTAGAAGTACAGTTACGAAGTCCTAGCGATTTCGTTACTCCTTGGCAAAAAATTATTACCGACGGTAACCCATCAAGAGATTACACCTTAACCGATGCCAAGATTCAAGTGGTCACACCAGGGAAAGATGTTGCTAACGGGGACTATAATTTCTTCGTCCAAATTCGGGGGATAGGAACTTCGCCTGTAACAGGTGGAGTTTGGCAATTACGTCTGCGAAACAATTCGGCAAAGGACACTTGTGTGGATGTTTGGACAATTGATAATACTGGTTCTGTCTTTTTCACAGGTAAAAGTGCTCAAGATACGATGAAAATTGGTTCCCCTGGTGCGTCGAAGAGTGCAGTTACAGTTGCTGCTTATACAACAAGAAGTAAGTTTAAAGACATTGATAACCAAGACCGCGAAGTTGGCTTGAAGTTGGATAATATTTCCGACTTTAGCAGCGAAGGGCCATTACGCAACGGTTTGCAAAAGCCTGATGTTGCTGCACCTGGAGCTATGATTGTTTCGGCTATGTCATCAGCTGCTGGCTTTGATAAATCGATGATGATTAACTCTAAGTTTGTCGTTATGGCTGGTACAAGTATGGCTTGTCCATTTGTGTCGGGGCTAGTTGCATTGTTGTTGCAGCGAGACGCAAGTTTAACGCCCGATAAAGTGAAGGAATTGTTGAAGAATAATAGTGCGATTCCTGGACAACCAACAGGTACATTTGACCCGAAATGGGGTTTTGGGTTGATTAATACTGAGAATTTGTAATCTGTAATTTGAGAATTGGACATTGGGTATAGTAAGTACAATCACATGGGCAGGTTTCCCCTGCTCTGAGAGTGTTGGGTTTACATGCCTAAATTGAGTGAGTGCGATCGCTCACTGCAACCAAAACAAACCTACTACTCCCGACTGTTCCCAAAGTCGGGAATCTCAAATAAAATAACAACATCATCAAAATAATCTAATCTTTGATTAATATAACTACAGATAGATGAAAATAAATCATTCTTGGAAATGGTCATAAACAATAAATAACGACCATTCTTAAAAATCAATATCCCCGATTTTTTTCCAAAATTGAGCATATAAACTGGATTTGAATTATAAAAATGTTGAGATATATTAAGACTTTCATGGAAAATTTAAGTCTTATTACCTAATAATAAATTTTGAATAATTTGATTATTATTTTACGTTAAGCGATCGCTCCAAAAATAATAAATTCAAGCACAATTGAGAAATACAGTTTTCGCAAAACTTCTTTTCACACAATAGTTGTTAGAGTCTGGCGTGAGGGGAAAATTAACTCCTAACAAATTAAAGTGCAATCAAGAAAGTTAACCTGTCAATTATAGTGAGGGCAATATGGACAAGAATACGATTCTGAGTCGATATGCAGCAGGAGAACGAGATTTTCATGGAGTAATTCTGCATCAAGCCAATCTCCGAGACGTAAATCTGAGTGGCGCAAACCTGAGTGGTGCAGACCTGAGTGGTGCAGACCTTAATCGTGCAAATTTGATGGGATGTGACCTAAGTTGTGCCAATCTTACTGATGCAGACCTGAATGGTGCAAATCTTTCGGGTGCAAATTTAAGTGAAACCAATTTGATTGGTGCAGATATGGTTCATGTTAATTTGGAAGCCAGTAATCTGAAGCGTGCTGACCTACGAAGTGCTAGTTTAGTTTTAGCAAATCTAGCTCGTGCTAATTTAAGTGAGGCGGAATTAAGCGGTACAAATTTCAGTGGAGCAAATCTATTTCATGCAGATTTTAGTGCAGCCAATTTGTATGAAGCAGAAATTACTGGTGCGGATTTAACTGGGGCCATTATCACTGAAGAAGAAATGAGTAGGGAAAAAATTTATACAGGTTTATCTCACAAGTGGGTAACTTGGGCTGGTGGTAGTTAGTACGAATAGTTCATTAGCTCATTAGTAAATGGTTAATTGGTAATTAGTAAGTAGTTAATAGATATTCACGAACTACAAAGAATTAACTACCAACTACTAACTCTTAACCATTAACTACTAACTACGAACTACTAACCATTCAAAATTAACTAAAACTTGGTTTGTGACGAATTAAATTCATGAATTCTTCGCGAGTACGTGCGTCGTCAGCAAATACACCTCGCATGGCGCTGGTAACAGTCCAAGAGCCTGGCTTCTGAACACCACGCATTACCATACACATATGGGTTGCTTCAATTACGACTGCAACACCTTGCGGTTTGAGCAATCTTTGTAATGCGTCGGCTATTTGAAATGTTAGCCTTTCTTGTACTTGCAAACGACGTGCGTACATTTCACAAATACGGGCAACTTTAGATAATCCAATGACTTTACCATTTGGAATATAGGCGACATGAGCGCGACCAATTATGGGCAAAATATGGTGTTCACAAGAACTAAAAATATCAATATCCCGAACTAAAACCATTTCATTTGCATCTTCAGTGAATACTGCTCCATTTAGCAATTCATCTAAAGATTCATGATATCCCTTGGTGAGAAATTGTAAAGCTTTCATCACCCTTTTTGGAGTATCTTTTAACCCTTCCCGGTCTGGGTCTTCTCCTAACCCAATTAGCAAAGTACGCACAGCCTGCATCATCTCCGCATCGGTTACTTTAGGCTTTGCTTGAGTCGCTAAAGATGATAAAACCTGTTCAGCAGATGTTAGTTCAGGACTAATCGATAAAGTCATATTTCCAATTCTGTGGATTGTTGACTGTTAGCTGTTAGTTGTCAACCGTCAATAGTTAATTGCTATTTTTCGATAGTTACTATAAGAAACAATCGGAGTCTACCAGCAATTCACTAATAACCTAATAAGGGCAGGTTTATTGTCAGATAATTTGTCGCGAACTGATTATCTTTAACAAATCTACTCCTATATACATTAGCAACTTTCGCTTAACATTTCTTAATTATACCAAACAATTATTAACCTGAGAATGAATTTGATTTATATCTATTTCTACCTGGACAAGACAAGTTGATTTTATCTGGGTTTGGCAATAAGATTTATACCCCGTCAGCTACGTAAACAGTAGCCTGGTGAATAAGTAGGAGAAAGATATCAGAGCCTGAAGGGCTGTGAGAATGAGATAACTATAAGTTACTATAAAAATTATTGTCAATGGGAATCATTATTAATCATGATTTATCCATCATCAGGGCAATAGGTAAAACATAAAGATAGCCTGCTGTTCTGCCTTATTTACTAAAGATTCAGCTTGGATTGAAGAAAAAATTACTCTAGGTTGTGCTTTTACGGAACTACATCATGCAGTCAATGCCTATATTTATATGTTTGTCAAGAAATCTTTTTGACAAATACTTATTCCATGGTGTGAGGTTAATATTCTGCATTCTGGTAGGCACAGTGTTTCCCTAAATTTGATAGTTTGGAATTAAACAGGTAATTAAACCTGCCATGTTGAATTGGAAGTAACCATATGAACTATCAAAAGTTGGATGCAAGTTTGGTAATGGCACTTAATGAGGTAGAAAATTCAGATGAAGCGAGTTTGGTGGTATTTGTCCATACTAATCAACCATTAGACGCAAATGCATTTGCATTCCTCGATTCTTTGCATCTGAGTGGATTCACAGAAGGCAAGGATATTGTCACTGCGACTCTTTCACCAAAGGCAATTTCCGAATTATCTCAGCAGCCTTGGGTAAAATATCTCAGACTTTCGCAGAAATTGCGCCTTATGAATCGATAGCTGGCTGAAGTCTCATTTTTTGCATTTTGTCTTGCATTCCACTCGTTTTGTTTTTACACACCATCGATTAAAGATTAAATTTTCAAGAGTAAGCTTGATTCATTCTACTCAGTAAATATACGTTAATTAAGTGAGTAACTTTATATTAGAGGCTTGTTTGCAAATTTGATTTTGTCTCATCGTAATGCCCGTATATTGCCATAAAGAATTTATTTTTCAACATTATAAAGCTATTTGTTTAAGTTCAAAAATATTTTTCAAGTACAAACACATATAGAATGCGTGTCTAAAGTTACTGTAGTTTGACATAAGTGTCATTGTGTAGTTGTATTTATTACATAAAACAAGCAAAAACTTAACGTAATCCAATCTTCGATCCCCCTTACCAGTGGCTACAGAGCATCCTAAACTGAAGGTGGAGTTGAACAGTTGAACGGCAGTCGGGAGAAATAAGAGTGAAAAACGTATTAGCAATTATTCTCGGCGGTGGTGCAGGAACCCGCCTCTACCCATTAACAAAATTACGTGCGAAACCAGCCGTACCAGTTGCAGGGAAATACCGCCTAATCGATATCCCTGTTAGTAACTGTATAAATTCGGAAATTTTTAAAATCTACGTCCTGACGCAATTCAACTCTGCATCTTTAAACCGCCATATTGCCCGCACATATAGCTTTGCAGGCTTTAGTGAGGGATTTGTAGAAGTTTTAGCAGCGCAGCAAACCCCAGAAAATCCGAGTTGGTTCCAAGGAACGGCGGATGCAGTACGTAAGTACTTGTGGTTGTTGGAAGAGTGGAAAGTAGATGAGCTTGTGATCCTTTCGGGTGACCATTTGTATCGGATGGATTATCGCTTGTTTGTAGAACGTCACCGTCAAACTGGTGCAGATATTACCCTGTCGGTAATTCCGATGGATGAACGTCGTGCTTCGGATTTCGGTTTGATGAAGATTAATGATTCTGGTAGGGTAATTGATTTCAGCGAGAAACCGAAGGGTGATGCATTAAAGCAAATGCAGGTTGATACAACTGTACTTGGTTTAACCCCACAACAAGCCGAAATTCAGCCTTACATTGCTTCGATGGGGATTTACGTCTTTAAAAAAGAAGTTTTGATTAAACTGTTGAATGAATCTTTAGAACGAACAGATTTTGGGAAAGAGATTATTCCAGATGCAGCTAAAGATTACAATGTTCAAGCTTACTTATTTGATGGTTATTGGGAAGACATTGGAACGATTGAAGCCTTTTATAATGCGAATTTGGCTTTAACACAACAACCACTGCCGCCATTTAGTTTTTACGACGAAGAAGCACCAATTTACACCCGTCCTCGCTACCTGCCTCCCAGCAAATTGCTCGATTGTCAGATTACCCAATCAATTATTGGCGAAGGCTGTATTCTCAAAAATTGCCGTATCGAACACTCGGTTTTGGGTGTGCGATCGCGTGTAGAATCGGGTTGCATTATCGAAGATTCAATGCTCATGGGTGCTGATTATTATCAAGCCTTTGCAGAACGTCAGTGTAACGTCGAACATGGTGATGTTCCTGTTGGGATTGGAACAGATACAATCGTTCGCCGTGCCATTATTGATAAAAACGCTCGTATTGGTCACGATGTGAAGATTATCAATAAAGATAATGTGCAGGAAGCAAACCGCGAAAACCAGGGTTTTTACATACGCAGTGGTATTGTAGTTATCTTGAAAAATGCTTTAATTCCCAATGGGATGATAATTTAGTCCTGAGTGTTAAGTATTTTTGTGTGTCAAATCCTCGATAGATGATTCAGTTTCGATGCTTAGTAATTAAGCAAGGGCTGAGGGTTGATGTCATTGCGTAGCTTGCTTATCCCCAGGAATGCATATACCTCTTCGGGAATCTCAAGGTAGTGTAGATATCCACAGGGCTGGCTTCGCCTACGCAAAGACTTACTTTTTTGTCGCTTTCAAAATTCAGGGCGATAGTTGACTTTATTTAGCACTCAGCACTTATTTTTGTTCGGGAATTTCCCTTTGTCATTGAGCAGGAACCACACTTCTTTTTATTTAAACTTTGTTAATTTAAAGATTGGAATCATATTTCCTGGGAACTTCTGCATAGCAACCAGGAGAATAAAGCTGTTGAACTGGAATTTAACCAGTCATAACTAGTAATTAGATTAACTGTATAAATCTAACAATACTTATTAGTAATATTTACAGGAGGCTGCTAGATGGCTGCAACTGATTTTAAAGACTATTATTCTGTCTTAGGAGTCAGCAAGACTGCTAGTCAAGATGAAATTAAACAAGCTTTTCGCAAACTAGCGCGTAAATATCACCCAGATGTAAACCCCAATAACAAGCAAGCAGAGGCAAAATTTAAAGAAGTTAGCGAAGCCTACGAAGTTTTATCCGACTCCGACAAACGTAAAAAATATGACCAATTTGGTCAGTATTGGAAGCAAGCTGGAGAAGGCTTTCCCAATGGCGCTGGTGGCGTTGGTGTTGATGTGGGAGGTTTCGACTTCAGTCAATATGGTAGCTTCGATGATTTTATCAATGAATTGTTAGGTCGTTTTGGCGGTGCTGCTCCTGGTGGCGCACGTGGTAGTTCGCAAAGTTATTCTTACCGTACTTCCACTAAAACTGGTGGCCCAACTGGCTTTAACGATTATGGTTTTCAAACTCCGGATGGGGGAAAGACTCAGGATAGCGAAGCGATAATTTCTTTAGGTTTTGCAGAGGCATTTCATGGTGTCGAAAAACAGCTAAGTTTGGGTAATGAAATTATTAAAGTTCGTATTCCTGCGGGTGCGAAAACTGGTAGTAAATTGCGGGTACGCGGAAAAGGGCCAGTTAACCCTTTCAATCAACAACGTGGTGATTTATATCTGAAAGTAGAATTAAAACCCCATGTATTTTTTCAATTGGAAGGTGATAATTTAATTTGTGAAGTGCCAATTACGCCGGATGAAGCAGTATTAGGTACATCTGTAGAGGTTCCCACACCTGAAAACACGACAGCTAAAGTTAATATTCCGCCGGGAATTCGTTCTGGACAAACATTGCGACTACGGGGGAAAGGTTGGGTATTAGGTAACAGTCGTCGTGGGGATCTGATGGTGAAGATTGCGATCGCTACTCCCAAAGATATTACCCCGCAAGAACGGGAATTATACGAAAAACTCCGCAGTATTCGTTCCTATAATCCCCGTAGTAATTTAAATAATGTTCAGTTATAGAGTTAAGTTAAATTAACACTTTCAAGATTGGCATCAATTAAATCGGCTCGATTTAAATAGGCATAGCTCATATCAACATGAGTTAGTTTTGTCTTAAGTAAAGTTGCCCAGCTTAAATTTGCTCTACTCAAATTAATTTCATTGAGATGGATTTCACTCAAGTCCACACCGCTCAAATCAGTATGTTGGAGATTTGTATAATTGAGCTTATAAATCCTGTTCTGAGTTAGATATATTCATTGGTTTGCAACTTTCTGTAGAGTATCCGCCTGATAACTGAACTCTGTGTTGAGCTTTCCCAGAATAGGACATGCTGTAACTAAATTAGTTCTGAGGCAGAACAATTTTGAAGTTATTATTCAAACTGTCTTCCTTTCTTTTTCCCTCTTTACCTAGCTTCGTGCGTTAATAAAATTACGGTTATGGGTAGGGAAAATTTTATGCGATCGCTTGCTGAAATCAATGAAAAAATTATTCAAAAAAAAGTAACTGTCCTCACAGTCGATGAAGTCAAAGCTCAAGTTGTCGAACTTGGTGTGACTGAGGTGGCGAAAAAAGTTGATGTTATTACTACTGGCACATTTGAGCCAATGGAATCAAGCGGCGCAATTATTAATTTAGGACATACAGACCCACCAATCAAAATTCGTCGCGCTTGGCTCGATGGAGTACCAGTATATTCTGGTTTTGGTGCTGTCGATTTATACTTGGGTGCTAGCTGTGCCGTGGAGACAAAAGATGGTGAAGAAGCCCGCTCCCGCAAAGCCACACCGAAAATATTACGCGGTGGAGGTCATGTTATTGAAGACTTAGTTGCTGGTAAAGCAGTACATCTCCGCGCTGAAGGACAAGTTACTGATTGCTACCCACGAGCCACATTTGAAACGACAATTTCCCGCGAGACAATTAATCAGTTTTATTTATTTAACCCTAGAAATCTTTATCAAAATTTTATAGTTGGTGTGAATGGGGGTGACAGAACTCTGTTCACCTATCTTGGCCCCCTGCAACCTCGTTTGGGAAATGCTGTTTATTCAAACCCCGGTGCAATTTCGCCGCTTCTCAATGATCCAGATTTACAGCTAGTTGGTATTGGTACAAGAATTTTTTTAGGAGGTGGCATTGGTTACGTTTCGTGGGAAGGAACCCAGCATTTTCCACTACAAAAACGTTTACCGAATCGGACACCAATTGGCCCAGCAGCGACGTTAGCATTAATTGGTGATGCTAAACAAATGGATTCTCGTTGGATACGTGGTTGTTATTTTAAAAACTACGGACCATCAATGATGTTAGGTGTCGGCATACCCTACCCAGTATTAAACGAAGAAGTAGTAGCCCGTTGTGCAGTTCAAGATCAAGAACTAGTTGCACCAATTGTAGATTTTTCCATCCCCCGGCGTGTGCGTCCGACATTTGGGTTAGTGAGTTACGCCCAATTAAAATCGGGACGTATCACTATAGAAGGAAAAAGCGTCCGAAGCGCCCCACTGGCAAGTATGTTTCTCTCCAGACAAGTAGCCATAGAATTGAAACAGTGGATTGAAGCAGGTACTTTTACCCTGACTGAACCTGTTTCCCCAATCCCAATGGAGCGATCGTTTTTGCCACAAGACCGTTGGACGGAGTTTTAGAGAGGTTGAAAAGAAGATCAGGTACGTGGGATGGGAAGAGTGGAAAAGGTGAAAAACTAAAGATATGTATCTCCATTTACCTATTTCCTCGCGTCCCCGCCTCTTGTAATCTTTACTTGCTTATTCCCCTTCCGATTTCGGTTTTTTAATTGGTTTAGGAGTTGGACGGCTGGGATTGGGCAAAGGTTTAGGAGCCGTGCTGGGGTCAGCGCTACCTTTTTTAATTGGACGTGGAGTTTCGCCCCCAGGAGGTCTGCGGAAAGGCTTTCTACTGCCAACAGCGCCACCACCCTTAAAGGGTCTTCTACCACCGCCACCAGCGCCCGGTTTAAACGGAGGTCGGCGTTTCTTAGGCAAGTCAGCAATGGCTTCACCCTTTTCGATGGTAAGTGAATCACCCTCGCGTTTAACTTGCAAATCCCAAAACTTGCCGACGGCTCGAGCATCGAGCTTGCCTTTGATTTTGAGTTTGAAATATTTGGGTTTATCGTCCTTTTTGCGGGGAGCCTGCTTAATTTTGATAACTAAGCTGTTGCAATCTTGGGTTTGATAAACAACCTCACCACGAACAGAGAAGCCCCCATCAGGGATTTCGGATGAAGGTGTCAGGACTTCTGGTTCTAAAGTTTCTGTTGATACGGAGTCTTCTGATTCTGTAGAATCTTCTTCCTCTTCAGATGTTGAGACTTTGGCGAGCTTTTCTGGCTCCCAAACGCCAACGATTTGTAAGTGTAATTCGTCGTTTTCTTGTCGAGTACGCGGATAAACAACCCACAAATGCTCCTGTTCCAAATCAAGATGATTTTTAACCAAACTCATAATCCTTCCCAGAAGGACAGAACTGAGTTCGATACCATCGACGGTAATCAGCGAGCCTTGGGTAAATTGTTCGGCACTGGCTACATAACGACCTCTAACTAAGCCAATGGCTCGGTACTGCATCGGTTCGCTCGGAGGCGGAATCGGCTGCTGTCGATTCACGAGATGTTCATCTTCAGCGTTGTCGCTGTCGATGTCGAGCGAATGTTCTTCCTCAGAAGTTAGCTCTTCGGTAAGAACTTCTTCCTTGGGAGTTTCAATGCTAGTTTGGTCTTTAATTTTATCTTTGTTCGATCTACTTGGTTTAGAAGGTTCAGACGACGGCATCAGGTCGGAATTCATAACAACTCCTTGCGGCGGAGACACATCCCATTGTGGGATTTAATAAAGGAAACTGGAAAGAGCGTTTGTGCGATTGGTGAAAGTATAATTCTTTCCCAAGCACCATTCCAGCGTACCCCATGTGATACTGAAGACGCGATATGAGTATCTTAAATGGGGTTAAACCCACATGCGATACTAGCTTAGATTTGGCGCACTTACACTAAAATGTGTAATTTATCGCCTTGAGACTGGTTTCGGAAGCATACCACAGTTACAATTCTGACGGTTCCTCCTAAAGTTGTCATTCATTTTTACAGGGTATGTTTGTATTTGTTATACAGTTCACGGTGATTTTGTAGCATTCCGCAAAGTTTTTCAAATTTTTAATTTTTTCGATTGTTTGTCAACATAGTCTCATTAACTTGTTAATACTAAAGGAAGGTCTTGTGTCTGAATCGGGAAATCGCTGGATTGTAAGAGTCATATTAGTGCTGGCGGCTCTTTTACTTGTAGGAGTTTCTGCTGCTCCCATTATCATGCAAGCATTAAGTAATAATACTGGTCGTTCTGTCACCAATAACCCCAATAGTTCTGGTGGACGCGATTCGTCAAATCCTAATGAAATCAAGGCGAAACTGGAAGACGAAGTAAGAGGTTACGAACAAGTTTTACAGAAAGACTCTGATAATCAAAACATACTTAAAGGTTTAGTAAAGGCAAGACTAAATTTATTGGCTTTAAAACGAAACGAAACCAAACTTGTAGCTGATGATTTTAAACCTGTACTCGAGCCACTTGAACGCCTGGTTAAACTAAATCCTCAAGATACGGAACAAGCCGTTTTACTAGCACAGTTAAAAGAATCGATCGGCGATCGCGAAGGTGCAGCACAGAATTTGCGTACTGTCTTAGAAACTCGACCTGGGGATACGAAGGCTATACAAGCAATGGTATCACTATTAATGAACCAAAAACGCCCAGAAGCTGCGATCGGTTTACTCGAAGACACCCTGGCGAAAGCGCCCCAGGCAAATAAAATTGAACCTGGTAGTGTCGATACTATTGATGTTCAGGTTTTATTAGGTAATATCCATGCTAACCAAAAACGCTATGGAAAGGCTTTTGAATTATACGAAAAAGCCAGTAAAACTGATCCAAAGGACTTTCGCCCAATTTTGGCAAAAGCACTAGTTCTCAAAGAGCAAGGTAAAATCGATGAAGCGAAACCTCTATTTGCTAATGCTGCGGCTCTTGCCCCCGCACGCTACAAGGACGAAATTAACAAAGCTGCTACGGAAGTAGTAACAGCACCTACTCCTACAGTTACGCCTTCACCGTAGCGAAAATGTCAGTATCTTAACTTTCTTCATGCTTCTTACTTAACTTAAATCAACTTACTCAACACTCTCTAAATGTCTACTTACGAGAACATCTACGCGATTGTGCGCCAAATACCTGCTGGTACAGTCGCAACTTACGGACAAGTTGCGACACAAGCAAATCTGAGTGGAAAAGCACGTTTAGTTGGGTATGCTTTATATCGTGTAGATATTAGTTCTGATGTACCTTGGCATCGAGTCATTAATGCCAAAGGTGAGATTTCCTATTCCCCTTTACGTCAGGGAGGAGACTATACGCAAAAAGTTCTGCTTGAGCAAGAGGGTATAGAATTCAATACTGAAGGTAAAATCAATCTTCGTAAATACTTGTGGCATCCAGAGATTGATTAAATTTTGACGTTATCCATAGGAATGAGAATTTAATAGCCTGTTCCCGATTGAAGTGGGAATGGTGGGTTAGGCTAACAGCACCCTACTTTTACACATAAATGATTGAAGTATGGTTAATTTTTATTGATTAATTTTGATGATTAACTTGCGGTAAAGTGCTTTCTGGTGTACGTGATGTTGAAAAGGTGGCTTGTTGATGAGTAGAGAACGAAGAATCTAATTGTGCTTGTTCGGGCAAGGTATCACAAATCACATTAGACGAATCATGGAGGTAGGAGCCAACTAATTTATCATAATTTGATACAACTGCTAAAAATGCACCACCCAAAATATATATCGGTAAAGGCAAAGTAAAATCTTTTACCCAATCGAATAATTCTGCCAACACAAATAGTAATAAAAAACAAGCAAACCAAATTCTCATATTTCTATTTCCCAAACGCGGACAATTCTATATATAGTAGCTTGCATAGGAGAAGTGAGAAGTGCAAGGTGCTGCCCTGCCAAGTCTCTGTTAGTAATGATGAATTTCCTCTGTTATCTATCTACGTTTTCTCTAGCCATTCGGTAACTTCGGGTTGCGTATGAGTTAATAGTTTACCTTGAGCAATTACATAACGGGGTTTGCGACGTAGACGGATTGCATCATAACAACTATTTTCCTCTAGTACCAACAACGATGCTGTATTCCCTACTTCCACACCGTAATCATGAAGATGCAGTGTTTTCGCAGCATTAATTGTCACCATCTCATAACAAGCATTTATTTCTGGTAATCCTGTCATTTGGCAAACATGTACTCCCATATGAGCAACATCAAGCATATTGCCACTACCCAAACTATACCAGGGGTCTTGGATGCAATCGTGACCAAAACTTACATTCAAGCCGTTTTGCCACAGTTCTTTGACTCGCGTTACACCCCGACGTTTGGGATAGGTATCGGCTCGTCCTTGCAGAGTAATATTAATTAAGGGATTAGCAATAAAGTTGATTTGGGCGCGTTGCAAGAATCCCATTAATTTAAAAGCATAGGCATTATTATAAGAAGCAAAAGCTGTTGTATGACTAGCTGTGGTTTTCGCACCCATTCCTGTCGCGATTGCACAAGCGGCGACAACTTCGAGGAATCGGGATTGCTCGTCGTCAATTTCGTCACAGTGAATATCAATCAATTTGTGATACTGTGCAGCTAATTCAAAGATGCGCTCAACTGAATTTACGCCATGTTCGCGGGTAAGTTCATAGTGGGGGATACCTCCAACTGCATCTGCACCCATTTGTAATGCTCGTTCAAGAAGCGCTAAATTTCCCGGTTGCGAGTAAATTCCATCTTGGGGAAAGGCAACAACTTGCAGTGTCATCCAATTTTTGACTTCTTCGCGCACTTCTAGCAGAGCTTGTAATGCTATTAACTGCAATTCACTAACATCAGCATGGGAACGTACAAATAATATCCCTTGTTCTGCTTGCTGTTTGAGAGTTGCGCTCGCTCGCTTTTTCACATCTTCTATAGAAATATTTTGCTTGCGATCGCGCCAAATTTCAATCCCCTCAAATAATGTCCCACTTTGGTTCCAACGTGGTTCTCCCGCAGTTAAGGCTGAATCTAAATGTATGTGGGATTCGACAAATGGCGGTGAAACTAATCGACCTTCTGCATCTAGTTCCACATCCGCATTATCGGCTATTTCATCAGCTATTTTCGTAATGCGTCTATTTTTGATGCCAATATCTACTAACTTGCCATCAACCTGTCCCAGTAATTTGCCACGACGCACCAATAAATCGTACTCACGATTCGACATCATAAAAAGTAAATTTTTCTCAGAAAATAATATCAGCTAACAATACTGAAAGTAAGTCAGTGCCAATAAACAAAGCAATCTCAAACTTTATTGTTCGTTACATAATTGCAGGATGATTCCCCAATTGTAAATTTTAAGTTAAATGCATAAACACCATTTTCAGTAAATCTGCTTGGGTAAATGGTTTAGTTAGATACCCAGAAGCCCCAACCAACCTAGCTTTTACCTTGTCGATTAAGCCTCTATTCCCTGTCACCATGATGATCGGTGTCTTCTTAAACATGGAATTATTACGAATAATTTTACACAAATCATAACCATCGATACCATCCATGTTTAAGTCCAGTAAAATTAAGTCGGGTTTGTTACGAATTATTGACATTACTGCTTTGACTGGATCATTAATTGCCACAACTGCAAAATTTTCCTGTTCTAAGAAGCGACTAATTTCCTTAAGTACAGTAGGACTATCATCAACTGAAACTACTTTATAGGTTTTGCGATCGCTTACTATGTTTGATGTTGTGGGAGGCGGATTGATTACAGTTTCGGTGCGGGTTTGAGAAGTTGTTTGTAAATCGCTTTCGGTTTGACGATAGGCGACTGGGGCTGGTGTGGGATTGCTACGACTGCCAACAAAATCTTCGACTACTCCGATGCCAGTGTTACTACGTGCAACAGCGACATTTTCAGTGACATTTGACGTAACTGCTGTGACTAATGGGCGGGCAAATTGACTCTTTGCGTAGTTGATTAGACTATTGGCATTATCAGTAAATTCGTTAGCAGTTTTAGGTAATTGGTCAAATGGTGGGTCGGGTTCATGGAGGACAATTTCTCCATTTAAAATATACTGACAGAGGCTACGCGCTATTTTTACTTCATCTCGATTCACAATTGCTGCTAGATGGCGGATACTAAAACCTTTCATCCATCCTGCGAAATTTGGGTGGATTTCTGCAAGTCCCTGTTGATTTGCTTTGGTTTGTACTCGCAGATACGGGCGTTGGTAAGGAGAAGAAATATGTGGCGCTAGTGATTGCCAACTTCGTAATTGCTCTACACTCATTTCTAATATTTTTTCTGTATCAATCCGACAAATAACTGGTAATTTATTTACAATATTTATTAATTCGTAACTTCCTGTATTAATTAAAAGAAATGATTCCAATACTTCCTTAACCATTTCCTGAATTAATATTGCTGCTTGAGTGGGATTGATGTGGCGTTGACTCACTAACCAGCAAATTGCTTGATATTCTGGTGGTTGTTCGGGAAAAGTCGATAAATTGGGAGCATCAGCCTCAAACATTAAGCGTAACTGAACACGTGTATCGGTGCTTAAAGTGGGTAACTGATGGCTGCGACAACGCAAATGTCTCTCTAATCGGTCAAACGCCTCTACTGAATGGGTAGCGTAGGTGATTTTCCCCTGTTCTAAGTATATTAGCCAAGACACTGAATTATTTGAGACATGCAAGCATGTGCGATCGCTACAGCTAGATAAGTGTCGTAATAAACTCAGGGGACGCAATCTGGTAAATGTGCCAAAAATATTCATTTCTTTAGAGTTTTTCCCGTTAACTAAGCCGAATCTCAGTAATTTCCATCTATCAGCGATATGGCATAATTACTATTTTTAACATCATTCTCCAAGACAATCTCAGAGAATGACATGCATATATGTTACAGGCAATAAAAACTACATGGTGGGTTTGTTGCTACATTTTACGTAGCAACATTTCATCGACTCGGACAATAGTCAAGATATCAATTTTCAATATTTACAACCGCAGAATATAATAATTAAGTAGGGCAAACTGATTTTGTCCTTTCATAAAAGATATAAGTCTTCTACATGAAAAATTTAAAAAGTAAGAGCGGCAAATGCTTAGATATTATTGTATTGTAGATTTGCTATTCGTACTTTTGCCAAGTAGATTACAACAAATAATGCAAATCTCTGATAAATTCCTGTTTACGAAATACCCTATTGGTTGAGATTTTATTCAAAATGTAGGTATTAATGCATAAATAAATAATCTACAGCAAAACATCATCTTTAAGAGTCTCGTCGCTGCTTTGAAATATATACTTTTAGAGAAAGGAAAAGAGAACTTTGGACGTTAATATAACACAACAAGTTATGCCCGATACATTAAGACTTGATGAAGTTGTGGAGTTTGCGGAGAACCCAGAACCCCGTTGTCCTTGCGTACTATTACTTGATACTTCTGGTTCAATGCAAGGTATGCCAATCAATGCTCTCAATGAGGGGTTGCTAAGTTTCAAAGAAGAATTAGTGAAAAATACACTGGCAGCGAGACGAGTTGAAGTTGCGATTGTTACTTTTGATAGTAGCATAAATGTGGTGCAAGATTTTGTGACGGCAGACCAATTTAATCCACCAGTATTATCAGCCCAAGGCTTGACAAATATGGGTGCGGGTATTCACAAAGCACTGGATTTAATCGCCGATCGCAAGACACAATATCGCACGAATGGGATTGCTTACTACCGTCCTTGGGTTTTTATGATTACCGATGGTGAACCCCAAGGAGAATTTGAAGATGTTGTCGAACAGGCATCATCGCGGTTACAAACAGATGAGGCCAACAAACGTGTTGCTTTTTTTACAGTCGGCGTGGAAAATGCTAATATGACTCGGTTGAGTCAAATAGCGGTACGTACACCTCTAAAGCTTCAGGGTTTAAATTTTGTCGAGATGTTTGTGTGGTTATCCGCGAGTATGTCAGCCGTTTCACATTCCAAGGTTGACGAACAAGTAGCACTACCCCCCATTGGTTGGGGAACTGTTTGAGCCTAAATATTGGATGGAATGTGATCGCTTTTGCTGGGAATTCTGTCGCAGTCGTCGTTTCCCAGAGAGCGATTTTATGCTTACATAGCAGTGAGTGAATAGTTGTATGAATACCTCAAAACAATTGCTTCATTGGCGGGTTGTCGCTGCTTCTGTATGTGGTACCAGCCATGTCAAAAACGAGCAACTGTGTCAAGATGCCCATCACTGGCAGGTATTGCCGGATAACATATTAGTTGCTGCGGTTGCTGATGGTGCGGGTTCAGCAAGTTTAGGAAAAGTGGGGGCGATGATAGCCACAGAAACTGCGATCGAAAATATCTCGATGCAGGATGTGACTAAACATGGGCTAGCGGATGATGATTTTGTGCGATCGCTTTTGACAGCAGCAATGGTAGCTGCCAAAAAAGCGGTTGAGGAAGAAGCCGTTGCTTGTGGTAGACAACTGACTGATTTAGCAACCACTTTAATTATTATGGTGGCGACACCTGAAGGTGCAGCAGTCGCGCAGATTGGCGATGGAGTGGCAGTCGCCAAGGATTTTCAGGGGAACTTAATTGCACTTACCATGCCCGATAGTGGCGAATACATTAACGAAACCACGTTTCTCACTTCCGACGACGCGATTGATACAGCGCAGTTACGGCTATGGCGACAACCAATAGTTAATATTGGCTTGCTGACAGATGGGTTACAAATGTTGGCGATAAATATGGCAGTTGGTGCTCCTCACAAACCGTTTTTTCTACCCCTATTTGATTTTGTTGCCGATGCCGAAGACAAATCAGTAGCTAAAGAACAGTTAGTGAAATTTTTAAAATCGGAGCGAATTACCCAACGAACCGATGATGACTTAACCCTCGTCTTAGCTGTACTGCATGACTAGTTGCCAATATTCACCGCAGTTGAATTTTGACAAAACTACCAAAAAATAACCAATTTTATTTTTCTTAAAGATAACCTTTACATGCAGGTACTACGTTGTCTTCCCAACCAGCAAAATCTCACAGTCAGCCTCACCGTCAGCTTAGGGCGCGGTGGTGAAGCCTGTGTTTATACAGTTCCTACGGATACAAATTTGGTAGCAAAAATCTATCATAAACCAACAGAGGAACAAGCCCGGAAACTAAAAGTTATGCTGGCACATCCGCCAGAAAACCCTACAGCCGCCTTAGATCATATTTCCATTGCTTGGCCCCAGGAGATATTACGTGCTAGCGATGGTAGCGATCGCGCCGTTGGTTTTTTGATGCCCCGGATTCGGGGAATGCGTCCCATCATTGATTTTTACAATCCGAGAACTCGCCGCCAACACTGTCCCCTATTCAGCTATCAATACTTACTACGTACAGCCCGCAACCTCGCAGCTGCTTTTGCAGCCTTACATGCACGGGGTTACTGCGTTGGTGATGTCAATGAATCGAACATTTTAGTCAGTGACACAGCCCTAGTGACATTGGTAGACACCGACTCATTCCAAGTTCGTGATCCGGAAATGGGTTTTGTTTATCGTTGTCCCGTTGGCAAGCCAGAATTTACACCCCCCGAACTTCAAAATAAAACATTTGCGGAATGCGATCGCGCCATCGCCCACGATTTATTTGGGATGTCAGTCTTGATTTTCCAACTATTAATGGAAGGTACTCATCCCTTTTCTGGCATCTATCAAGGGGCAGGAGAACCGCCACCCTATGAAGCCCGCATCGCTGCCGGACACTTTACCTACAGTAAAAAGCATCGCGTACCCTATATTCCCACCCCCATTGCTCCACCTTGGGAAGCATTACACCCAGGTTTGCAGGAATTATTTTTACGCTGTTTTGAGGAAGGTAATAACAACCCCTTGATGCGTCCCAGTGCAGCCACTTGGCTCCTGACACTGACGGAAGCAGAAGAATCCTTAATTACCTGTACAGCAAATCCCCAACACCGCCATAGCAATCACCTTCAAAGTTGCCCTTGGTGCGAGCGGAAATTGCGTTTGGGCGGAAGAGATCCATTTCCTTCCCAACAAGCGATCGCTGCCAAAGAACATCTTTACACACAAATACCTCAGCGCCGACGGCAGAATCACAGCCCTCGGATACCCCAACCGAACCTACCCTTCAACCGCATCAATTACCGACGAGCCAGCAGTCCTTTAAATATTCCCTATTACAAACCTCCCCGCGTCAAAAAAATTCAATATCTCCCGGTTTTATTTTGCCTGCTAGGTTTTGGGATTTTGGGCTATATGGATTTCATGATTAAGTTTACTAGTCGTACTTTTACGATTCAAAATACTTATTCGCAAACCCTGATTAATTCCCAGCAAGATGACGAAAAGCTCAGTTTTGAAGAATATTACAAACAAGGACACGCATCTTACAAAATTAAAAATTACGAACAGGCGATCGAGAAATTTACCCAAGCAATCCGGAAATTTCCCACCTATGCTAAGGCTTATGTAAATCGAGGCAATGCCCACTACAACCTCAAACAGTACGATGCCGCCCTATCCGACTACAACCAAGCCGTCAAAATCAACCCCAATGAAACCAAAGCTTATGTGAGTCGCGGTAATACTCGTCTCATCCTAGCCGAATATAGTAGTGATCCCGACAAAGATTACAAAGAAGCGATTGAAGATTTCAACAATGCAGTTCGCCTCAATCCGGGCGAAGTCGAAGCATTAATTCGTCGAGGAGTTGTTCGCGCCCAAATCGCTAAATATAGTGGCGAATCCCAAGGTGATTACCAAAAAGCAATTCAAGACTTTAATCAAGCCCTGAATCTCAGCCCATCACGTGCTGAGGCTTACTTTCAACGCGGACAGGTGTGGTATCAGATTGCCCAGTATAGCAGCGAATTTGAACAAGAATATCGACGAGCAATTAATGATTTTAACCAAGCTTTGCGAATCAATTCGCAACTAGCCAAAGTCTATCTAAGACGGGGAATTGTACGTTATGAGTTAGCACAATATGGAGGCAAACAATCCCGCGATTACCATATGCAAGCTGTTGCTGACTTACAAAGGGCTGCCAAAATCTCCCTTGAGCAAGAAGATATGGAAAATTATCAACAAGCCTTGAGTAGTATTTGTGTTGTTATCGAAAATAAATGTGATTCATTTTTCCAAAATAGTAATTTTGTCAATAAAACTCATTAGTAAGTTTGTGCCTCAATGATTCACAATATTCTTGATCTTGTAGAGATGTAGCAGCTTTACATCTCTATAATCCACGCTTTCAATCATGATCTAAAAGTAGCCAACTGTTTGCAAATCTCTACCTGTAGTTGGGTATACATGATTTCTGAAAGGGATTCCGTACACAAATTACTAATTTATACTAGATAATATTTAAATTACCCTGGGTAAAATCAGCTTAATTATTTGTTAACTATTAAGTAATTATGGCTCTTCAGTTCTTTTTATGGAAAACTTAGCTAAAAATCCTTGAAAGCCTTATTACATAGGAATTTAGCCTCAAAAAGTATCATAGTTGCTTGTAATCATTGTTTTGTAAGGGTTTTACTGCAAAAAAACCTCAAGCTCCATAAAACTTGCCGAAGAGCCGTAATTATTTGATATCTGATAAGCAATAAAGCTTTTCAATTTTTTCATAGATAAAACAATTTTATTTACCTTGCCTTTACACATAGCTGTAGAAATACGGTTAGATTATATACTGAGAAATTCAATGTTGTAGCTGTTATCAATAGCAAATAACGGTGATATATTTCCATCCAAAAGTTGCCGGAGTCAAGGTTAACTACTCAAAACTCAATTTTTGGTAATTGTTAAAATCAATTGTTCTCTATTGAGATGGCATTTCTTATTGTGCGGGCGGAATATTCAGATTCATCTACCTAGAAATTCAGAGGCATTCTCATGAAAGTAGTGATTTTGGCTGGGGGACTTGGTACACGTCTGAGTGAGGAAACTAGCGTGAAACCAAAGCCAATGGTGGAAATAGGAGGTAAGCCAATTTTATGGCATATTATGAAAACCTATTCTGCTCATGGCATTAACGACTTTATTATTTGTTGTGGCTACAAAGGTTATGTAATCAAGGAGTATTTTGCTAACTACTTCTTGCACATGTCAGATGTTACCTTTGATATGCGATTTAACCAGATGAACGTACATGCTGGGAATGCCGAACCTTGGCGTGTCACCTTAGTAAATACTGGTGACAATACCATGACAGGTGGAAGACTGAAGCGAGTGCGTGAACATATTGGGAATGAAACCTTCTGCTTTACCTATGGCGATGGTGTCTGCAACGTTAATATTACGGAGTTAATTCAATTCCACAAAGAGCAAAAAACTCTAGGAACATTAACAGCCGTTCAACCACCAGGGCGTTTTGGTGCAATTATTTTAGGACAGGAACAAACCAAAATTTCTAGCTTCCGTGAGAAACCCGAAGGTGATGGAGCTTGGATTAATGGTGGTTACTTTGTTTTAGAACCCGAAGTTATTGATTTAATTGATAATGATTCCACTGTTTGGGAACAGGAGCCATTGGAAAAATTAGCCGAAAAAGAACAGTTGTCGGCATTTAAACATCATGGTTTTTGGCAACCGATGGATACTTTACGCGATAAGAATTATCTTGATAGCTTGTGGCAAAAAGATAAAGCACCTTGGAAAGTTTGGTAATTATGAAGAGATGCAATTAGTGAGTCAGAATTGTTCAATTCAAAATATTGATCTTTTGGCACTAATTTGTTAAGTCTTATTTAAATCCAGGTATGAATTTCTTTTGTTTAGAGTAGCGGAATCTGAGAGTGTAGATTTTTGAGATATCTGTATTAATTTTATACTTCAATTCCGTAATGTCTTAATTCTGGATTTTTGTACAAATTCTCTTTAGAGAGAATTTTACAATCAATTTTTGGTAATTGTCCAATAAAACGTTGGGTTCTCGTCAAATGTAGTTAAATTCAACGTTTTACTTCTAATTTATAGATTCAGTCATCATTTCAGGGAGCTAGTAAGCCAATGTATGATTTTGCCATAATAGGTGGGGGTATTGTCGGTCTTTCCACGGGTATGGCACTAGGAAAACGCTATCCTAATGCTCGAATTTTGGTACTAGAAAAAGAGAGTAATTGGGCATTTCATCAAACCGGAAATAATAGTGGTGTGATTCACTCCGGGGTTTACTACAAACCAGGGAGTTTCAAAGCGAAATTTTGCCGTGATGGTGCAACTTCAATGGTTCAGTTTTGCGAGGAAAATAATATCAACCATGAAGTTTGTGGTAAAGTCATTGTCGCCACCAATGAAGAAGAAATTCCCCGCCTAGAAAACCTCTACAATCGAGGTTTAGAAAATGGGATTGAAGTCAAACGTATATCTCCCGAAGAAGTTAAAGAAATAGAACCGCATGTGAGTTGCGTTGCTGGCATCCGCGTTTACTCAACAGGTATCGCTAACTATAAACAAGTATGTTTTAAATATGCCGAACTCATCCAAAATCAAGGTGGCGATTTGCGGCTGAACACCAAAGTTTTGCGGATAGTTCCTAGTGGTGACAAGCAAGTGCTCGAAACCAACAATGGTACATTTGAGACTCGCTATCTCATTAATTGTGCTGGATTACACAGCGATCGCATCGCCAAAAAAAGTGGAGTTGACCCGAAAGCAAAAATTGTACCATTCCGTGGTGAATATTACGAACTTACACCAGAAAAGCGTTATCTTGTCAAAACCCTAATATATCCCGTTCCCAATCCAGATTTTCCTTTTTTGGGTGTACACTTTACACGTATGATTGATAACAGTGTCCACGCAGGACCAAATGCTGTACTGAGCCTGAAACGGGAGGGCTATAAGAAAACCGACTTTGATTTACGGGATTTTGCAGAGGTGATTACATACCCAGGATTCTGGAAACTAGCAGCAAAACACGCTGATGAAGGTATCCAAGAAATCATTCGTTCCTTCAGTAAAGCCGCCTTTGTCCGCAGTTTGCAAAAACTTATTCCCGAAGTTCAAGCAGAAGACTTAGTACCCTGTCATGCAGGAGTTCGCGCTCAAGCATTGATGGACGACGGGAAATTAGTAGACGACTTTTTGATTATTCACGGTCAAAATTGCGTCCATGTATGCAATGCACCATCTCCAGCAGCCACATCATCTATCGAAATCGGTAAAGCAATTGTGGCAGCAATTCCCGAACAATCCCATTTAGCAACTGCCATTGGCGCATAGAAACTAATAAATTAAGGAATTAACAGAAAATGAAAGTACTTGTCACTGGCACTGAAGGTTATTTAGGTTCCCTACTCCCAACTTTGTTAATCGAACGCGGACATGAAGTTATCGGTGTGGATACCGGTTTCTACAAAGTCGGTTGGTTATACAACGGCACTGACATTACCGCAAAAACATTAAATAAAGATATTCGCCATATTACCAGCGAGGACTTAGCAGGGGTAGAAGCGATCGTTCACATGGCAGAGCTATCAAACGATCCCACAGGTCAACTTTCACCTAACATTACATACGATATTAACCATAAAGGTTCTGTACGTCTTGCCAAACTGGCAAAAGAATCAGGAGTACGCCGCTTCGTATATATGTCTTCCTGTAGTGTCTACGGTGTTGCCACGGAAGGCGATGTCACCGAAGAATCTCCAGTTAATCCCCAAACTGCTTATGCAGAATGTAAGACTTTAGTTGAGCGTGATGTCCAACCCCTTGCTGATGACGACTTTTCCCCTACTTTCATGCGTAATGCCACAGCCTTCGGTGCTTCACCCCGGATGCGCTTTGATATTGTCTTAAATAACTTGGCAGGATTGGCATGGACAACCAAAGAAATTAAAATGACTAGTGATGGTACACCTTGGCGACCTTTGGTTCATGCTTTGGATATCTGCAAAGCGATTGTTTGCGCTTTAGAAGCACCTCGTGACATCGTTCACAATCAAATATTTAATGTTGGTGACACCTCCAATAATTACCGCGTTAAGGAAATTGCCGAAACTGTCGCTGATATTTTCACAGGTTGCCAACTCAGCTTTGGCGAAAATGGCGCAGATAACCGTAGCTATCGAGTGTCTTTTGAGAAAATCAACACCGTTTTACCAGGTTTCAAATGCGATTGGAATGCTCAACGTGGTGCACAACAGCTATATGATGTCTTCAAGCAAATTGACATGACTGAAGAAACTTTTACTTCCAGAGGTTTTACTCGCTTGAAGCAACTTGAATACCTAATTCGTACCCAACAAATCGATAGAGACTTCTTCTGGGTGAAATAGTCATTTTGTAGTCAGTGCTAAAGTTGTGCTCAAAGAGTGCTGACTACAAATTTACATCTTCAAGTCTGAGAAACATATTTATCAGGAACGAAAACTATACTAATTAAACCAAGGATTGCAATAAATATTTTCTTTGAGACAAGATGTTCCCAAATTTTGAAAGGATAATTTATCCGTCATCTTCTATTGATAGATTTGTCTTGTTTTTCCTTTGTTAGAGCAACAAAAATATAAGTTTGCATAGACAAAGGGTAACTTGTTTGTATTTTTATATTATCTAAGATAAAGCATTCTATCCTAATAAAAGAGACGCATTTATCTTGAATATAGGCGTGTTTTAGCATTTAATATTCACTACTGTCGAGGTTTATTCCCATGATTTTTGCAGAAATAGAACTCAAAGGTGCATTTACTATTGATCTAGAAGAAAAACACGATCACCGTGGTTTTTTTGCTCGGACATTTTGTGCTAAGGAATTTGAACAACATGGTTTAAAACCAGTTGTTGCTCAATGTAATTTATCCTTTAACTACAAAAAAGGAACATTACGGGGAATGCATTACCAAATCCCCCCAGCAGGAGAAACAAAACTCGTGCGCTGTACTAAAGGTGCAATCTACGACGTAATCATCGATATGCGCCCTGATTCCCCCACATTTTTACAACACTTTGGTGTCGAACTCACAGCCGATAATCATCGCGCATTATACATTCCCGAAATGTTTGCTCATGGTTATCAAGCCCTGACAGATGAAGCCGAAGTTGTCTATCAAGTCGGCGAATTTTATACTCCTGGTTATGAGCGTGGTTTGCGTTACGATGACCCATTCTTTAATATCCAATGGCCCCTCGAAGTCACAGAAATTTCTGAGAAGGATACAAATTGGCCTCTGCTGCGGATGATGTCAGTAGGTGGTGAATTATCCCAGATCAGCTAATCATAATTTCAAGACAAGTCAATGCCTCATCGACTTGTTTTGTCAAAATTCTGCATACCGCCAAGCAATTTAATTTGCACAAATTGATCGCAATAGATTAAAAAAGATAATTGCGGAGGCAAAAATCTCAACCAGTCACTATTTCCTGGATGTTGGTAAGCAGTTATCGTCAAAGACCTATACGAAAGTAATTTTTATGGAGCCACATAACTCATGATTATTGTTGATAATGCCTTAAAAGCTCGCCAAGAAGCCGGGAAACCTGTGCGCGTTGGGATGATTGGTGCTGGATTTATGGGACGAGGAATTGCCAATCAAATTGCTAATTCAGTTCCTGGTATGGAGTTGGTTGCCATCTCCAACCGCAATCTTGATGCCGCCAAGCGAGCTTACACAGAAGCAGGGATTACAGCATTTAAAACTATTAGCACAGTCGCCGATTTAGAAAACGCGATCGCCCAAAAACAGTATGCAGTTACCGAAGATGCAATGCTGCTCTGCCGTGCTGAAGGAATTGATGCCCTAATTGAAGTTACAGGTGCAGTCGAATTTGGCACCCATGTAGTCATGGAAGCGATCGCTCACCACAAACATGTGGTGATGATGAATGCAGAACTCGATGGCACTATCGGAGCCATCCTCAAGGTTTATGCAGACAAAGCTGGAGTCATTCTCACTGGCTGTGACGGTGATCAACCCGGAGTCCAACTCAATTTATATCGTTTTGTTAAAAGCATTGGTTTGACCCCATTGCTATGTGGCAACATCAAAGGCTTACAAGACCCATATCGTAACCCCACAACTCAAGCAGGCTTTGCTAAACAGTGGGGACAAAAGCCGAGTATGGTGACAAGCTTTGCCGATGGTACCAAAATATCTTTTGAGCAGGCGATCGTTGCCAATGCCACAGGGATGACAGTGGCAAAACGAGGAATGCTGGGATATGACTTTAGAGGTCATGTGGATGAAATGACCAGTATGTATGATGTTGAGCAACTCAAAAATTTAGGTGGCATTGTTGATTATGTGGTTGGGGCAAAACCTGGTCCAGGTGTGTTTGTGTTTGCGACCCATGATGATCCCAAACAACAACATTATTTGAATCTCTATAAGCTTGGTGAAGGGCCACTTTACAGCTTCTATACACCCTACCATCTCTGTCACTTTGAAGTTCCCCTCTCAGTTGCCCGTGTTGTCCTCTTCCAAGACTACATATTGGCTCCTTTAGGAAAACCATTAGTTGATGTTGTCACCACTGCCAAAATCGATCTCAAGGCAGGGGAAACATTAGATGGTATCGGTTATTACATGACCTACGGACAGTGTGAGACTTCCGCAATTACACTCCAGCAAAAATTGCTGCCAATGGGATTAGCTGAAGGATGCCGTCTCAAACGCGATATTCCCAAAGACCAAGTTCTGACCTATGATGACGTAGAATTACCACAGGGTAGGCTTTGTGACAAACTAAGGGCAGAGCAAGATGCTTATTTTGCGACTCAAAAAACAATGGTAGCAGCTGGCTAGCGAGCGATCGCGTGTTATGCAGTAGTAGCGAATTATTTATATTTGACTATGGAAGTTTGAAATCTCTGTAAAAATCGGGCATTGTTCCGCTTCAAACACTTCAAGTAACCATATGATGTATAGAAAGCTGACTACTGCAAGTCTACACGCTTGATTTAGATAGCTGCATTAATATGCTATTTCCCTATAAGTGCTGATTTGTATTTAAAAACTATATATTGATTCTCCATGTACATAGGAACTTTGATAATCAATAGGTAACGGTATATTAAAGCACTTAGTTACTGAAATTAAAATAACATTTAAACTAAATTTGATTAGGGAAGTTTTATGAAAATTGCTCTCGTCCATGATTACTTAACCCAGCGTGGTGGGGCAGAGCGCGTATTTGAATTACTATGTAAGCGCTATCCTGAAGCTGATATATTTACATCCGTTTACGATGCCGAGCAAACAATTGACCTGGGAGACAGAATTGTCAACACTACTTTTTTACAAAAAGTACCAGGGGCGGCTAAATATTTTCGCTTAATGGCACCTCTATATTTTCCTGCATTTCGTGCTCTAAATTTACAAGATTACGATTTAATTATTAGCAGTAGCACTAGTTTTGCGAAAGCAGTACGCAAAAAACCAACAGCCCGACATATTTGCTTTTGCCACAACGTCACTCGGTTTTTGTGGGATACAGAAACCTATTTGCGGGAATACGGAGACTATCGCTACTTTGCTCCTTTAATCGAACAGGTATTTCAGATGATGCGTAATGTTGACATGACATACGCACAAGAACCAGACCTTTATATTGCTAATTCCAGCGTAGTCGCTCGAAGAATTAAAGATATTTACAAAAAAGAAGCAATAGTCATTAACTACCCGATAGATACCAGCAAGTTTCTATTTTCAGACCACAAAGAAGAATACTATCTGGCTTCGGCGCGGATGATTAGCTACAAACGCCTTGATATAATAGTCGAAGCTTTTAACTGGCTGGGATGGCGACTGTTGATATCAGGGAATGGGCCGGAGCGCGATCGCTTACAAGCGAAAGCATTAAAAAATATCGAATTTGTCGGGCATGTAACTGATGCACAGCGCACTCAGCTATTTGCTAACGCGAAATCGGTAATTGTGGCAGCATTGGAGGATTATGGGTTAGTTCCAGTTGAAGCAAATGCTAGTGGAACACCCGTGATTGCATTTGGAGCGGGTGGAGTATTAGACACTCAAATACCCGGAAAAACAGGTGTATTTTTTAAGCGGCAAACCCCAGAATCCTTACAAACAGCCTTACTTGAATCCAGGGAAATCTATTGGGACTACGAAAATATCCGCAATCATGCGGTAATGAATTTTTCGGAGCAAGCATTTTTTAGCAAGGTCGAACAAGTTATCGACCAAGCTTGTAAATCTTATCAATTATTAAATTGACTTTGTTCGCTGAGGGATAGCAAACGTGATTCAAACCACAGTCAATCCAGCCTTACATTCATCTGCTGACAACGACCCTGGATATGGGCAGTTGTTAGCAGTTTTAATACGCAGATTTCCTTGGTTCTTAGCAGTCTTCCTGTCGTCGATCGCGATCGCAGGTATGATTAGCAAAAAAACACCACCAACCTACAAAAGCTCAATGCAGCTGTTAGTTGAACCCAACTACCAAGGTAAAGCTCAGGGCGATGGTGCTCAAAACCAGGCAAACCAAGCGATCGACCCCAGTTTTCAGGTAGATACGGCAACTCAACTCAACCTGATGCGGAATAGCGAACATATCGAAAAAGCCGTTGATGTACTCAAGGGTGAATATCCCGACTTGACGGTAGCTGGAGTTAAACGCTCCTTAGCGCTATCCCAAATTAAGGAAAAAGAAGATAATCTCGCCACAAAAATTCTCCTAGCAGAGATTACTGCTGATGATCCAGTCAAAACCCAGCGCTTACTCGAAGCCCTACAAAAAATTTATCTGGACTACAACAAAGAACAGCAGAATGAGCGCTTAAGACGGGGTTTGAAAGTTATTAACGAGCAGCTAGATAAAGTTCGCAAAGAATTAACTGACTCCGAATCCAGATTATTGCGGTTCCGTAAAACCCAAAATTTAACTGACCCAGAAACCGAAGCAAAAACCTTAGAACAATCCTTAACAGGAGTTGAGCAAGACCAACGCAACGTCAGCGCTCAATACCAAGAAGCGATCGCTCGTTATGATTCGTTACAAAACCAACTCAAACGAACCCCGCAAAATGCCCTTGTTTCGGCACGTTTAAGCCAATCCACCCGCTATCAATCCTTACTCAACGAAATTCAGAAAACTGACTTAGAACTGGAAAAAGAACGCCTCCGCTTCACCGAAGAAGCCCCCAGCGTTAGAAAACTCGTCGAACAAAGACAAAGACAGCAATTACTCTTGCAACAAGAAGCTGGTGCAACTTTAGGGCAAAATCCAAATGTAGCAGTCGCCACAGCACAAAGCATTGGCAGTCAAGGTAACGATAGTCAAATCGACCTCACCCTTGCCGCTCAACTTGTGGAAAATCAAACTAATATATTGGGTTTGCGGGCACGCTACCAAAGCCTGGGAGAAAAACAGGAGCAGTTACGCAACAGCCTGAAACGCTTTCCCGCCCTACTAGCTGAATATAATCGTCTGAAACCTGCGGCTGAACTTACCCGCCAGCGTTATGAGCAGTTGCTGAGAACTGAACAGCAATTACGCCAAGAACTTGATAAAGGACAATTTGACTGGAAAGTAGTTGAAAAGCCTACGCTAGGCTATTTTGTGGGTCCAAACCTCCAACAAAACTTGATGTTAGGTGGAGTAGTTGGATTAATTTTAGGTGGAATCGCCGCAGCTATGCGCGAAGCTTCTGACGACTCAGTTCACACAACAGCTGAGTTAGAAAAACAAATGGCTTTACCATTGTTGGGTACAACCCCTAAATTACCACCCGCCAAAACCAGAGAATCCATAATTAAATTACCTTTTGGAAAACCAGAAGCAGCATCACCTTGGACAATTCAAGTCCTGCAATCACCACCTCGTTGGGAGTCTTTAGATTTAATTTACAAGAATATTGAACTTGTAAATACTGTGGCGACGATCAAGTCAATGATGATTACTTCGGCTTTAGCCGATGAGGGGAAATCAGCCCTGGCTTTGGGACTAGCAATGAGTGCAGCACGCTTACACAAGCGTGTACTCTTGATTGACGCAAACCTACGTGAACCAACTTTGCACAAACAACTAAACTTGCCTAACGAACAAGGGCTTTCCAGTCTATTGGCAAGTGATACCGATTTATCCAACCAAATTAATCTGCAATCATCAGGTTCGTCATTCATTGATATTCTTACTGCTGGGCCAACACCTGCCGATCCTGCCAACCTTCTCAGTTCCCCTCGAATGAAACAGCTGATGGCTGCGTTTGAAGAGAACTATGATTTGGTACTCATTGATGCACCTCCGATCTTGGGGCTAGTTGATGCTTTACTCGCTGGCTCCGCGTGTCGTAGTACGGTGATGGTAGCAAGTATAGGTCGTGTCACCCGCACCCAATTATCCCAAGCAACAGCAATGCTAAGTAAGTTGAACTTAATTGGGGTTGTTGCCAATGGAGTCTCAAATGCCTCTAGTACTTACATTCCCTACCCCAGACAAGATAGATTTGCTCTCCAAGAAGCAGTGGAGAAATAAAATGCGATAGTATTAATTATCACTAAGACGCGGAAGTTCCTGCCATGACAAAATTAAACTGAAATTTCGTCAGGTGAATTTCCGCGCGATCGCTTAGGTATCAAAATATTCAAAATTATAGTGATTTTTAGTCTTAACTTTTCCAGAAATCATGACAATTTTTGACTATTCAAGCAAACCCCACTCCTAATCCACCGAACGAAGAAAGGGAGTCATAGTTTTGATACAAATAAAAAGTAGTGTTAATGTTTCCGTAGTTTAAAGTATTATATTAAACATAATTTCTATATATGCATTATCGTTAATCTGACGAAATCGTGTAATTTTGTATTTATACAGAATGTCTATAGAAATGTTCTCTTTAATTATTGAACAAACTTTATCATCTGACAAAAATAATATCTATGGTTACATAAGTTGGGGTTCAAGATATTTGTTTTAGTCTCAGCTAAGAAAAAGCCTTTGCTGGCTTGTTTTGCAAGGATAGGAAAATAATTTAGGATTACCATAAATCATTCTTTCGGTTCACCTAGATACTTAGAGATACAGCTAAAGCAGACAATTTCAAGCACAAGCTTTGGTTGCAAATATATTATGAGCGGATGCCGCAATATATACCTGTATAAAAAATAACTACAAATAAAGCAGTACAAAATAAATGATATTACTGGTATTTTTACCAAAAAAAATAGCATTTTTAGTTTTACGAATTGATATTTTTTATCTTTCAATAACACTAAAATAAAACTCATTATGATTTGAAAATAAATTAATTTCAACTATTAAAATTAGTATAATTATAGTTTATTTTAATAATTAATATTGTTTTGTAATGATGCAATTTATGTCTGATATGTCTATCTAACTAATTATTGAAATAACCAAAAATATTGACTTTCACCAATACTTCATAAATGCTATATGGCTATTAAAAAATAGCTTCCATCTTTGAGGAGAAACGTTACGTACTTGCACTAGTCAATGATTCATCATAACTTAATAATTTCAGTTAAAAGAGAGTTTTTGTTTAAAGACTAAATAAAGAAGCTAGCTAGCGAATGCTTATTACTACACGTTCTTATATCCTAGTTATTAAATCTACTTCTCCAGAAACCAGAGAGTAAATATTTTTTAGATAAATCTGAAAATGTTATTTTTCCTTTTGTGTATTTTTCTAAAAAGTAAAACTAGATTAGTCAACCGAATTAAGTAAAAAAGCTCTCAGAGCACAATTGCTAAAAATACTGGTAAATACTAACACCAGATAGTTTTTGCAAAGACACAATTTGTTGCTAGCTTTCAGTTCTTGGCTTTTGAAAGCTAGCAACAAACATATCAAAATTTGACTATAGCAAGTCTATTACTTGTGTACTCTGGTTATCCATAAGCCTTCTCGGCAAACGAAATATAGCTGCAAATCTTTGATTTGAAGCCTAGCGGCATTATACGAATTATCTACATCACTATAAGTCTGAATAAATTTATGACAAGCACAATAATCGCCAATTTGCAGAATTACTATGCATCTGCCCAGCAAGAACCGAACAATTCTTCTTCTTACTGCACTTTAAAATGGCGACGAGGACAACTTATTGTTCAATCTATTGGGCAAAACAAACAACCGTACTTAGCGACACTAGATACACATGAATCTTTAGTTGAATGTCTCAAACATTCTTCTGTACACTTAGTCCGTATTGATACTAAACTAGGCGAGGCGAAACTCAGATTATGGGCAAATGCTTGCGAAGAGGCACAGAAGCCCTTATTTCTGACTATCTCAAATAACCATAGTTTATCCAAACAGAATCTTGTGTTAGCCAAGTGGTTGAGGTTTGTCTTAAACTCGATTGTTGCATTTATTGTTTTACTTGCAGCCAGCCCGATTCTGCTGGGATTAATGGCGATAATTCGTATGTATTCATCAGAGTCCTTGTTTTCGCGTGAATGGTATGTGGGAGAAAGAGGTAGATTATTTCGAGCTATTAAGTTTCGTACCGCATTTGCTGAAAACACTAATGCTCCTTCTTCTAAAGTCATCGCTCGCTGGATGCGTAAGTCTGGTTTAGATCATTTGCCCCTGCTATTTAATGTTTTACGTGGGGAGATGAATTTAACTGGACGACGCAACTGGAAATTAGAAGATACACTCAGACTCAGCACAACAGAACAAAAACAACTGAATCAAATTCCTGGTATTGCATCTCTGTGGCAAATCGAAACAGAAACAGAAACCAATATCTTGCATTTGGATAGTCAAACCATGTAAGGCTAAGGATTGCGGAGAGTATGTAGATAGATTATGGAGAACTTCATAACTCATACTACTTCTCTCGCTTTCCAATTCTTGCGATCGCAATTTTGAGTATATCTGTAGACTCTAAACAATCTCTAGGCAACCTATAAATTACCGGACTTATCAGTATACTTGGTAAAAAATATTTCCAAATTTTATTGATGCCCGTTATACTAGATGCCAGCCCTAAGCAAATCTATTCGACCTTGTATGTAAAGTAATTTTTATAATTGACTTTACAAATATTTTTCTATAGTTAGTTTGCCTTTTTATCATCGGTTTTAGAAATGTTAACGCATCTCAAACTTCCGCATTCTGTTCGTAATATTCTCAAGGCTTCCACATTTTGGCAAGAAAATTATTTAATTCTTAGAGAATTTAGAAATTTTCGCAAAATTACAGTACTTTCAGTAATATTCACATTATTTGCCGCCGTTTTTGAAGGGGTCAGTATTAGTTTTTTACTTGCCTTCTTACAAAGTTTAACTACTCCTAATGCTCCTGCTGAACAAACTGGAATTATTGGTAAAGTTTCTATTTTGATTTTAGGTGCTGATGCATCCCCAAATAGTCGCCTTTATTTAATATCTGCTCTGATTTTACTAAGTACTTGGATTCGTGCAGTATTCAATTATTTTTCCGGAATATATACAGAAAAATCTCAGTTAATTCTTGCGGATTGTCTGCGAAAGCAAATGTTTGAACAATTGCAAGCATTGTCACTGGGTTACTTTACAGAATCTCGTTCCGGCGAAATTGTAAATACCATGACGACGGAAATTGAGCGACTAAAACAAGTATTTGGTGGCATTAGTTTTATCATTACACGAGTGCTTGTAATTATAGTTTACTTTATCTGTCTTTTTTATATATCTTGGCAGATGACAGTTATTTCTATATTAGTTTTTTCTCTCTTAGCAGTTGGACTCACAACCCTGAATCGTCGAGTTAGAGAGGCAAGTTTTGGGATTTCTGAAGCCAACGGCTTATTTAATACTAATACCCTTGAGCTTGTCAACGGCATTCGTACAGTTCAGATATTTGGAACTCAAGATTTTGAGCGCGATCGCTTTTACAAAACTAGCAATAAATTACTAAATGCTTCAATTAAGGTTGTATACGCTTGGACATTCGTAAAACCGATTGCTGAGTGTATTATCATGACAGCCATGATCTGCCTAATTATTGTATCTTTTACTAAATTAACTATTCCAGTTTCCGCACTATTGACATTTTTCTTTGTGCTAGTTCGAGTCACACCCAGTATTCAAGACATGAACGGCACACTAGCTTATTTAAGTACTCTGGCAGGTTCATTAGAAAATGTAAAAGCATTTTTGAGTACTGATAATAAAACCTACTTTGAAAATGGCGAAATTCATTTTCCTGGTTTTAAGCGTTCTATAGATTTAGTATCGGTCGATTTTGGTTACGATCCCAATCACTTGGTTCTGCATAATATTAAGCTATCAATCGAACGTGGCAAAATGACTGCATTAGTAGGTCAGTCAGGTTCAGGTAAAAGTACTTTAGCTGATTTAATCGCTCGTTTTTACGATCCAATTGAGGGACAGATATTTGTTGATGGAATTGACTTGCGAATGCTCGATATTAAGTCCTATCGAGAAAAAATTGCTGTCGTTAGTCAAGATACTTTTATCTTCAATACTTCAATCCGAAATAATATTGCTTATGGGAAGCTAGATGCTACAGATGCAGAAATTCAAGAAGCTGCAAGATTGGCTAATGCACTCGAATTCATCCAAGGTATGCCGGAGGGACTAGATACTATACTCGGTGAACGCGGAGTGAATTTGTCGGGAGGACAAAGACAGCGTATTGCTATTGCTCGTGCTTTGATTCGTAACCCAGAAATTTTGATTCTTGATGAAGCTACCGCAGCTTTAGATACGGTTTCCGAAAGGTTGATTCAAGAATCAATTGAAAATATATCTCTTGGTAGAACTGTAATTGCGATCGCTCATCGACTTTCCACAATTGCCAAGGCAGATAAAGTCGTTGTCTTGGAGAATGGATATATTGTCGAACAAGGGAAACATGCCGATTTGTTAGAATTACGTGGCAAATTCTGGAAATATTATCAGCTCCAGCAAGAGTCTGGTTTGAAAGGGTAATTTTCCTTTTTCCAAAGTTTAATTTCTCAGGTGTAATACCAAAACTTCGGAATCGAAAATTCTACATTCCGGAGTTTTAAAAAATCAAATTTCTGGGCTGAGTTTTGAATTCTTCACAAAAAGCTTATATATATAAAGTTGATATTTAATATCTGTATTTATACTAGCCAATCTTTATAAGAGAGAATATACTGACAACAATCCTGTATCAAAACATTAAATATTGCAATTTGGTGGAAACAAAAGAGAATCGATAACACAGATATCAGAATAAATCAAGAGTGTGGTTTGACACCAATCTTTTCTGACAACCTTTGAAGAGATGAATCAGTTTTCTCGTCACGTACCGCTTGCAAATATACTTCCACAAGTTGGTATCGTTAAGAAAAATCTAATCTTTTCTAATCTTTTCTAATAGTTATTAGACCTATTTGCAATCAGAGTTAGTGCATCTCTTCTAACTTATTCTGTCACCAAAATTATTTGTGTGAACGTAATTAGAGATTACTATTGTTTGGAGCCTCAGTCTTTGCTGGAATAGCTTCCAAGCAAATATTATTATGTATTACAACTTGGTTTTGCAATAGCAAAAAATCCTAAACTTTATTTATTGTTAACACCAATGAAAATATCTGTCATCATTTCTAATTATAATTACGCTCGATATTTAACAGATGCTATTGATTCAGTTCTAAACCAAAGCTATCAAAACTTCGAGATAATCATCGTTGATGATGGTTCTAAAGACAATAGTCATGAAGTTATCTCCAAATTCCAGGAGCAATATCCTGATCGCATCAAGGCAATTTTTCAAGCAAACCAAGGTCAAGGTGAAGCTTTTAATACTGGTTTTGCAACTGCCAGTGGTGAAATTATTGCTTTTTTAGATGCGGATGACATTTGGCTACCGAATAAATTAGAACGGGTTGTCGAAGAATTTAAAAGGCCGGAGATTGTAGGAGTAATGCACCCACTCGATACCATTGATGCTAGTGGCAATAAGCTAGAAAGTGATAGTGCCAATATATATCACTTGGGTGAAGACCTCGCAAAAGTAATAATAAATACAGGTAATGCCTGGGGATATCCACCGACATCAGGATTGACATATCGTCGTAGTATTTTAGAAAAAGTATTTCCCATTGATAGCGTTAAATGGCGACTCTGGGCTGATGGTTGTATAATTTATACCACTGCTTTTCTCGGAAAGATTAAAACCATTGATGAACCTTTAGCTGGCTACCGTATTCATGGGGCAAACAATCACATCAATGTGGAGACCAACTCTGTCTGCGAAGAAAGTGCCCTCTCAGGAATTGAGATGACCAACGAATACATTAATCAGTTTTTGGAAAAAATTAATTATCCTCGACGAGTTGATATATCACGTAATCTTCAGTATCAGCGAAATAAGTATTATTTAAAGGGTGTTTGGAATTTCCAACAAGCCTGGAAAATTTCCAGGTTGATTTTAGGTTGGGAATTTTACACTTGGTCAGAAAGGCTTTACTATTTTGCAAGATTTGTAATGAAAAATACTCAGTTTATTCTTCGTTCTGGAAATAGTGGCAAAAACCCCAAAAAAGTCTTTGCAGATTAATTCAGCTATTTGAAGTTTACAGAAGTAAACTCAATGCCTCGCTTTGTTGGAATGTAAATACAAAACCAACGATGAGCGAGGTTTTTGAATACTTGATTCTGCCGCATCTTGTTGCTTAAATGTCACGCGATCGCTTATCAGCTAGCTTTATGAATAGCAATCTTATGAGTCAAAGAAATCCTCACTGTCTAACCCTGAAACCTGTTCCCGCAGGAGTCGAACGCCCTTTGTGGTCAGTAATGATTCCAACTTATAACTGTGCGGAACTTTTGCGGGAAACATTGACTACTGTCTTGATGCAAGACCCAGGAGTTGATGTGATGCAAATTATGGTAGTTGACAATCACTCAACTAAAGATGATCCTGAAGCAGTTGTTCAAGAACTTGGAAAAGGTCGGGTAGAGTTTTTTCGTCAGTCAGAAAATGTAGGCAGCGTGAAAAACTTTCAAACCTGTTTGGAACTATCTCGCGGACAGCTAATTCATTTGTTGCATAGCGATGATTTGTTATGTCAGGGTTTTTATGAAAAACTGGCAAAGCCTTTCATTGAAAATCCTGACTTGGGAGCTGCATTTTGTCGAAGTATATTTGTTGATGAAAAATTAAATTGGGAAGGTTTTTCCTGTTTAGAATTGCTTCAAAGTGGTATATTACCGCCAAGCTGGATTGAAAAAATTGCTGAACTGTGCCGTATCCCAGTACCTTCACTTGCTGTTGTGCGACGTGAGGTTTATGAAAAATTAGGTGGATATGATTCCCGATGCGGTATGAGCGGTGATTGGGAATTTTGGGTGCGAGTTTTTGCGAACTACCCAATGTGGTTTGAGGCTCAACCATTGGCAATGTGGAGGAGACACTCTAACTCAACTAACTCAACTCATGCTTACAAAAGTACCTTTATTCAAGAAAATTTCAATACGATCAAAGCAATATTATCCTATCTACCGGATGACTCACGCCAGAAACTGGCGAAAAAACTCAAACAAAATTGTGCATTTCTAGCGCTCGGTTCTGCCAAAAGTTTGATGAGGAAGGGAGAACTAGCTCTCGCAATAGTAATGCTTCTCCAAGGATTTAAGTACAGCACATCTTCCCCTGTTCTCATATCCGCGATTAAAGTTATTCTTCAAACAGGTTAAAAACACTTAGATAGCTATTAGTCGTTAGCTTGTCACAATACTAAACTAGCAGCAAACATAACAAACTAACGGCTAGTAGTCCCAAGAATACTATGTTAAATAAATAGTTAAGCAAATAATCAGTAATTAAATTTACAGGGATATCAGTATAGTTGTCTTTTCTAATTCGTTTCCTCACAAAAATTTTGTATATATGAAGCTATTGTTTAAGTGCGTACTCACGACTAATCAATCTACTCAAAAGCGCATAAACTTGAAAAGACATTGCAATCACTATGACAAGAGTCTAGATATTACAACTTTATGGCCATAAAAGATGAGATAAATTTGCAACAACCTCTAGTAAGTATTATTACACCTACGTATAATCGCCCAGACTATTTAAAAGAAGCTCTTTCCAGCGCAGTTAAACAAACTTACCGTAATATCGAAATCATTGTTTCTGACAATTGCAGTCCAGAAAATCCCCAAGCATTAGTTGAGTCATTTGCAGATTCACGCATTCGCTTTTCTCGCAACGAAACAAATATTGGTATGTTTGCCAATACTTTCAAAGCCTTCCAAATGGCACAGGGAAAATATGTAGCGGCTTTACTTGATGATGATGTGTGGGAACCTAACTTTTTAGAAAAACTGATTCCTCCCCTTGAAGCTAATCCTGATTTGAGTATTGCTTTTTGCGACCATTACATTATTGACGCTCAAGGTGCAATTGATGACAAAGCTACACAAGAATATTCCAGCGTTTACAAACGTTCTGATTTACCAGAAGGTGTTTATCAGCCATTTTATCGACTAGCACTAGTTGATAATGCAGTATCATCTGCAACTGCGGCTGTAATTCGTCGTGATACGATCGCTTGGGAAAGCATTCCCTTAGAAGTAGGAGGTTCTTGGGATATATATCTGAATTACCTCTGCTGTCGTTCGGGTGCTGGTGCTTATTATTACCCTGGTAAACTCACACGCTATCGCGCTCACGAAAATACAGATACTAATCAGAGTGGGAGTGCTAATTATCAAGCAAAAATCCGTAAAGCCAAAGCTGATATATTCTGTTATGAGCAATTTATGGCAGATGAAAACTTGCAGGAATTGCGATCGCATTTTCAACAACGTTGGGGACATATCAACACAACTTTAGGAATTGGTTTACTACGGGCTAAGTTACCCCAGGAAGCCCGTCCTTATTTTTGGCGATCGCTCAATCATAGTTTTAGTTTGCGAACAATTGCCGGATTATTATTGAGTTTTACATCTGCAAAAGTAGCTGCCAAATTTTAAACAGTAAAGTCAACTGGCAAATATTTATTCATATTTTAGATATTGGAAAATTTGTATTCTAATTGAGGGAAAGAATAATGCGAATATCAGTTTGTATCACCACCAGGAATCGTCCCGAAGCTCTTGACGCTTGCCTCAAAGCTTTATGGGATTCAACTACTAAGCCTAATCTGGTTATTGTTTCTGATGATTCACTAATTGAGGAAATTCAACAAATTAATTCAGGCATAGTTAGTAAGTATCCAGGGACAAAATATATTCTGGGACCTCGGATTGGGGTATGTGGAAATCGCAATAATGCAGTTAATGCGATTCCATCTTCTGAAACTGATTTTGTTGCTTTTGTTGATGATGATATTTGTGTTGAACCCAACTTCTTAACACAAGCTAGAGAGATATATCAAAAAATGTCTGTTGAAGAACAACAGCACACAATTCTTTCTGGTGTTAGTCGAAATCCTCAAGGGAAAGAAGAAATGGTGGCGGGAGAACTTAATTTTCGAGGATATTTTCGTGTTACTGAAAATTCTCCGCAAACTGTAGCGATTCATGCGACTTTATTCCCACGTGTATTTTTTGAGCAAGAGCAGTGGGATGAAAATATTTTTTTTGGTTACGAAGATGCGGAACTAAGTTTACGGGCATTGCAACGCGGTTACAAGATTAAACACTGTCCAGAATTAAAGGTTATTCACCCTGGAGAAAATGGCGTAAGTGTTTTAGACATACCAGATATGGGTACTTTAACAAATTACGAAATATCAATTGAAGCTGCTAGACTTTACGTTGGGATTAAACGTTATAAAGACTTATTTCCTAGTCCATTCAAATTAATTATTTTCCTAATTACGTATTTTGTGCATATGACTGTTTATTTATTTAGACGCAGAACTATTCAAGCTTTGCCAGAAATTGTACGCCGTTCTCGCATTCATAAGTTATGGCAACAGCCTTCTTTAAGTATTTAAAACTTTATTAATAATGACTTGATAGTTATTCCGATTGATATCTTCAGCAGGATTGGTTATGAAATTTTGTATTGTTACACCCTATGTCATTAAAGGTGATGGTCAAGGTCGAGCGAATTATGAAATTGTTTGGGAAGCGATTCGTCGTGGTCATCAAATCACCTTAGTCGCTAGAAAAGTTGCTCCTGAACTTCAGGAACATCCTTTAGTTAAGTGGGTTCACTTTGATGTAGAAAAATATCCCACCGCATTAATTAAAGAAATGGTATTTTCGAGCCGGAGTAATAGATGGTTGCAAAAGCATCGCCATGAATTTGACTTGGTGCAGGTTTATGGTGCTGTAACTTCGGCTCCTGGAGATGTCAATACATCACAATTTGTACATACCTCTTGGCAGCAGTCACCTGTACATACCGCACGTATTCACAAAAATATCTACGGAATTTATCACTGGGCTTATAGTGCTTTAAATTCCCATTGGGAAAAACAAGCATTCCAGCAAGCGAAGGTAGCAGTTGCCGTATCAGATAAAATCAAGCAGGAGTTAATTGACGACCTAGGAATTGAAGACTCACGCATTCAAGTTATTCATAATGGCGTTGATGTTGAAGAGTTTACCCTAGGAAATGCCAAACGCACGGAACTTGGTTTAGCGGAGGGTGTAAATCTAGCATTATTTGCTGGTGATATTCGGACTAATCGCAAGAACTTGGATACAGTCTTGCACGCTTTGGCCAAAGTATCAGATTTGCATTTAGTTGTGGTGGGTAGTACTGAGGGTAGCCCATATCCGTCAATGGCAGCGACTTTGGGATTAAGTGATCGCGTCCATTTTCTTGGTTTCCGCCGCGATATAGCCAAAATTATGCAGGCTGCGGATATGTTCGTCTTTCCTTCCCGTTACGAAGCCTGTACTTTGGTCTTACTTGAAGCGATGGCATCGGGATTACCTGCGATTACAGCCACGAGTGCTGGAGGTGCAGAATTGGTAACATCCGAATGCGGGTTTGTTTTAGAAAATTCCGACGATGTTGAGGGATTAGCAACTGCCTTAAAGACTTTAGCAGGCGATCGCCAACTTAGAATTCGCATGGGACAAGCATCTCGTTCCGTAGCTGAACGCAATACTTGGGTTAGCAAAGCCCAACTCTACATGGATTTGTTTGAGGGAATAGTTAATGACAAGCATCACCGTAATAGTACCGACTTATCGCCGTCCACAAGACCTAGCACGGTGCTTAGAGGCGCTTAAACATCAAACTCGTCCAGTCAATCAAGTCATTGTCACTGTCCGCGATATTGATACCGATACTTGGCAATTTTTAGCAAGCCATAACCGCGAAATCACCTTGCCATTACAAACAGTGACAGTTACAGTTCCTGGTGTTGTCGCTGCCATGAATCAAGGTTTGAGCGTTGCCAGTGGAGATATTATTGCCTTTACCGATGATGATGCTGCACCCCACCCTGATTGGTTGGAATGCATGGAAGCACATTTCCAAGCAGATGCGAAAATTGGCGCAGTTGGAGGACGAGACTGGCAGTATGTCGGTACCCGGATTAAGGAAGAAGGCGAGAGCGAAGATGTGGGACGTTTGCAATGGTTTGGCAGAGTAATTGGCAATCATCACTTTGGCGTGGGGAAAGCTCGTGAAGTTGATGTCCTCAAGGGCGTAAATATGGGCTTTCGCCGGAGTGCCATTCAAGGAATGCGTTTTGATGAACGGATGCTGGGAACTGGTGCCCAAGTTCATTTTGAATTAGCGTTTAATCTTGCTTTACGACGTAGGGGTTGGAAAATAATTTTTGACCCCTTAGTTGCAGTTGATCATTACCCAGCAGTACGCTTTGATGAAGATAAACGTGACCAATTCAACAGTATTGCTTGGTCAAATGCGGTACATAATGAAACCCTTGTGTTACTCGAACATTTTCCCCCATTGCAACGAACAATCTTTATGATCTGGGCATTTTTAATTGGGACACGGGAAGCATTGGGTTTGGTACAATTGTTACGATTACTACCTAGTGGTAGTAGTTTGACTTTGCAGAAATGGCTCGCATCTGTGGACGGTCGAATTAAAGGGTGGCAAAGTTGGTTAACTTATAGAAATGTCACAACACCAAAAGAAGTTGCTACCACAAAATAGTTTTTTTATCCCCATCCAAAATCTCAAATCGATATGACTTACAGGCAGTCAATTCCCGGAAATCCCCACATTGGTAATATCGATACAGAACAGCAGCCCATTCTGGCTTGGTTGGCAATTTCAGCGCTGGTGTTGTTTACAGCATTATGCTTGATTGCCGGTATCGGCTCGATATTTCGTCCTGCCTACATCCTGCTATCATTTGCTGTCGGTGTTTTTCTGTACGCACGATACCCCACTTTTTACTTGGGTTTTACTTGGTGGATGTGGTTTATCACGCCATTTGTCTCCCGCGTGATCGATTTTCGCACGGCTTTCGATGAAAGTCGTTTGTTATTGGTTGCCCCATATCTGGTTACGCTGATAACTTTATATGGTTGTTTAAAAAACTTACCTCGATCTTATCGTGAGGGTGGGCTGCCATTTGTTTTGGCTCTTATTGGTGTTGGTTATGGTTTTTTGATGGGAATGATAAACACTTCAGCGTTTACTGCTGCGCGAGCGATGCTGGATTGGTTAACACCAATTAGTTTTGCGTTCTATTTATTTATTAATTGGCGTGACTACCCCCGATATCGTCAAGTGATCCAGACAACTTTTGTTTGGGGTGTATTGGTGACGGGTATATATGGCATATACCAATATATTGTTGCCCCAGAATGGGATAAATTTTGGCTCATCAGCACAAAACTAACCAGTATGGGAGAGCCTGCGCCCTTCCAAATTCGGGTTTGGAGTACGATGCATTCTCCAGGGCCATTTGCTGTGATGATGATGGCAGGTTTATTATTATTACTCAATGGCAAAGGATTATTAAATTTTCCAGCAGCAGGGGCAGGATATCTGGCGTTTTTACTCTCGATGGTGCGAGTTATGTGGGGATGCTGGGTAGTGGGATTGTTAGCGATGTTTACATCGATTCGACCAAAGCTGCAAATGCGTCTTATTATTACAATGCTAATCATGGCGCTTTGCGTTGTCCCTTTGAGCACTATGGAGCCATTTGCAGACGCAATTAATGATCGCTTGCAAACTTTTAGTAATTTAGAAAAAGATAATAGTACCCAAGTTCGACAGAAAATTTACGAAGATGGTTTGAATAATGCTTTGAGCAATGTTCTTGGTAACGGTATTGGGAACACTTTTATTGTCAACAAGGAAGGTAAGTTAGAGTCAATAGTAGTTGACAGTGGAATTCTCGAAACTTTTATTACCCTTGGCTGGTTTGGAGCAGTTCTTTATGTAGGAGGGCTAGTTTTGTTACTCCTCAAACTGTTACAAGCTGTGGAATTACAATACGATACGTTCTTGGCTGCTGCCCGTGCTATTGGTTTCGGATGCGTGATTGGAGTCCCAATATTCAGCATTATGCTCGGCAATTCCGGAATGATTATGTGGTCTTTTTTGGCGATCGCATTTGCTGGACATAAGTATTCTCAACATCAACTAATTAATCGAGTTTAAATTGCTACCAAATAATAACTAACCTGAGTTTGGGATAAGCTGAGATAATGGTTGTGATGTTACTTTGTTCCAATTTCAGCACAATTCCTTGAATCCAACTGATATTTTTCTGTTATTACAGCTAATACCAAGAATTGGGAGAAGTTGGGGGGAGATTTTCTTCCCCCAAACTTCGGTGGGGATTCTCCCCCAAACCCCCTATCGGGTGAAGTTTGTGGGGAAGGTTTCCTTCCACAAAACTACCCTTCGGGAAGCAAGCTACGGACGGTTGCGTCCCCCAAGCCCCCTCCAAATAAGAAAGACAAAAGTTTTTGCAATCGACTAATTGCAAGGTTTCTTAATTCAAATGGAAACAAAACTCTTAACCCGAACTCAGGTTAACTAAGGAGAGACTTTTCATAAAAGTCTCTATTTACCTCTATCTACATTTATCTACAATATATTTTGCTGTTATTGATTATGCCTATTTTGGTATTTGATACATTATCACTTTGCCTTTAAAATCCTCTTCCAAAAATACTAGATACTCGCCATTTTTACGTCGAAAAGCGCGAACACCATAGGCAATATCCACCCATCCCAATTCACCAGAAACTTCTGCCCCTGGCTTTAAGGTGCGGACGAGTTTTCCTGTAGATGTACTGTATACATGGGTTTCCCAGGTTTTGACGGTGGTGACAAATATGTAATCTCCAGCAATACTCATTGAAGTCGGTGTCAAAACTTCGGGAGGGGCGCTTTTATCTGTAGGTAGGACAATTCGCCAGCGAGGTTTGAGATTCCCTTTACTCCAATTATCGATGCGGACAATCTCCGAACCAATCAACTTGGCATAATCTCCGTTAATGGCAGGATGCTCGTTTGTATATCCTGATAAATACATTGTGTCCGTATCGGGGTGATATTCAATCCGCCGTAAATCGCCGATAAACTTGGGATGCGATCGCTTTTGCATCGATTTATAGCTATATATGGGATTTCCATGGGTATCAAGCCCTTGGAATGGATAATGGCGAATGCCAATTCCGTCTTGAGTTCGTAAAGCTTTCCAAATATCGCCTTTGCTATCAATCCACCATCCACCAATATAAGGATGATCTTGACTGCGATCGTATTCATCTGCTTCAAATTTACCATTACCGTTTTTATCGCGCCAAATCCATTCTCCACTTTGAGGTTGAAAGGGAGGCCATTTTCCGTCAAATGCTGCTCCTCCATCTCCATCTCGACTACCAACAAACATTCCCGCAGGAATAGCAATTTCACCGTCAGTAGCTTTGTTAAAACGATAAATTTGGATAGTACCACCATACATATCCATGAGGAACATAAACAGTTTGCCTTGTATACGGCGCATCACTGTTGCATCGGGGACTGTGTGCAGGCGAGGGTCTTGGGGATATTTAAAGGGATTTAATGTATGACCTTTGAAAACCCATTGTTTTCCAGCAGGCTTGCTGTAGTCCATCAGAAAACGTTCTTGCTTTGCAAAGACCACCGCACCATCACTTGCTGGATCGACATCGGCATTATCAAGAAAATGTAAGCCTAATAATTGCCATTGCAACTTCCCGTTTGGGGATAGTTTGCGTAAATCGACTCCAGAACGGTTAAACCCATCATTAGCAACGTAGATATTACCGCTACTATCACTACCAACCCCGTGAATCCCGTAAAATTTGAGATTTTGGATTTCACCCGGAACCCCTGCATAGACTCCACCTCTAACACCAAATGTACCGACTTGTTTGGGTTGATTACTGATATTGTAGATAAGTATTTGCTGGCTCTTACCGTTCTCGGCGACTAATAAGCGACCTTGATTATCAACTGCGATCGCATTGGGGTTTTCTATATCTGCAATGATCCCCGATAATTCTTTGCCTGCTGGGGAATAGTGAAGAATTTTGCCCGGTTGGGTATTATCTTTCGACTGAATTACCCATAGTGTCCCTTGTTTATCAACAGCTATTTGTCCGGGATTTTTAACAGCAAAACTTTGGATTTTGTTCAGATTGTTCTGATCGTAAATATGAACTTGATTTGCACCTTTATCACTGACGTATAACTTATCACCTACAGTTGCCAGTCCTGTCAATTCACTTTTTGTACTGACGATTAACATACTTTTATCCCAGCCACGTCCACCAGGAAATGGTGCAGGTTTACCGGACAAATCATAGCGTCGCACGCAGTACCAATTAGTTTTATCAGGTGGATAATCTTCTCCGGGATTGCCACTATGCTCTTGTTGCATAGTTAAGTATATATACTTGCGATCAACTGTCACAGCAATACCACCTAGTCTACCCCAACCATGCAAATCTTCAAGTTTTGCGATCGCATTTCCATTTTTATAAATTCCTGCTTCCCTACCTGCCTCATCCCAATAGCTATTGGTATAAACAGTGCCATCGGGTGTCACATACATTCCATTAATCTGAATTTGCACCCACTTTTCGTTATTTCCAAATGTATTCCCAATCCAGGATGTTTTGTGAGTTTTAGCTGGTGGAGCTTTAGCTAGTTGATTCTTTACTGGTACTGCGCTATTTGCTAAATACATTGCTAATAGCAATGAAGCCAGTAACCCAGCAACCATAAAAATGAAAAAACTCATTGTTCGCTGATTCCCAACAATCCGAATTTTCCGAATTTTGTTGGAGAATGATTTCAGTATAGTGTTGGTATTTTTTAATTTAGATAATAGCTGCTGTTTCATATCAAGCAATGAATAGAAACTCAAAATTGATAAGCAATATTAGTTCAGTTTTCACCGTCAGTTGATAAAGATACGGTTAATGTTTTAACAATTATTGAAATTACTGAGATTGAACTCAGGTGCAAATATTTCCGGAAATTGCCACATGGTGAGTGTAGTCGCAATTAAAATAAGTAATCGCGCAGAATTATTTACACACCAGTATCTAGTCTGGACAGGGGTTTCATGCCTTACTATTGTGTAATTAATTTTGTTTAACTACTTATAAGGATTTAAAATCCTCATCCTCAAATTCTCAATTGCATTAAGTGAGGCAAAAAATGAACCATCGGGACTTCTCAAACCGGACTTGACAAACCCGGCAAATGGCATCCACGTCATTAATCTTATTGTCTATCAAATTGCTGAGGTACTATCCAAGTCCGGATATCCTGAACCAACTATTTGGCGTTCATCGCCAATTACCACTGTCGCCAATAACTTCGACAAACTTTATATTCCTTTAGATAGTTTATCGCGATCGCCCAAATATACACGCTATCTCAATGATGGTAGAGTCCTGAGGACTCATACTACTGGCATCATACCGGAAATACTTCCCTATCTATCGGGAGAACATCTAATTATGCATCCTGGTATCTGTTACCGTCGTGATGTTGTCGATAAACATCATGTTGGTGAACCACATCAAATGGATGTGTGGTGGGTAGGCAAAGATATAATTTATCACACAAAGGAATTGGTGAAGCTGATTGAAACTATCCTCTACAGTGTCCTTCCTGGTATAACTTACCGACTTAATCAAACCTGTCACCCATATACCCGCAACGGTTTAGAAATCGAAGTTTTGGTGGATGGTAAATGGATTGAAGTTGGTGAATGTGGCGAAGCGCATCCCGACTTACTCAAAACTGGTTATGCTGGCTATGCTTCTGGTTGGGGAATTGATAGACTAGCAATGTTAGTTAAAGGGATAGATGATATTCGCTTATTGCGAAGCACCCATCCCCAAATAGCTGCCCAGATGATTAACCTGGAACCATTACGCCCAGTGTCTAACAAACCCAGTATCTGCCGAGATTTGTCGATTGTCACTGGTGTAGATACTGAAATAGAGGATATTTGCGAAGAAATTGTAAAGGTATTGGGTAATGAAGTAGACCTACTGGAAGCAGTCGACATACTTAGTGAAACCCACTATCATCAACTTCCCCCACAAGCAATTCAACGCTTGGGTATGCAACGAAATCAGAAAAATTTGCTGGTACGTATCACATTACGTAGTTTGCATGGTTCAATTACAAATCAATATGCCAATACTCTGAGAGAAGTTATATATCAGAGAATCCATCGGGGAAATTAACTTTCAATCATCTTACAATCATATAGATTTTCCAGCCTTTTTTCCTGTAACCTAGCAGCGTTAAATTGTGCTGGAAATATATAGAATGTTTAAAATATTTACCTAAAATATTTAGCGGTTCGTACCCCACATCGCCAATAATGCACTGCCATATGCAGCTTCATTATTGACTGAGGATAATATGGGTACTTGTAAGTATCGCTGGCGAATTTTTGTCCATTTGTCATTTGCAGCACCTCCACCTGCTGTATAAACACGACTTAATTTATCTGCACCTAATTCCTGTAATAATTCATAGCCCTTGGCTTCGATACGAGCAATACTTGACAATAATCCATGTAAAAATTCCACATCATTTTTCGGACGAGGTTCTAATCGTGGCTGTAAATTTGCATCGTTAATTGGAAAACGTTCTCCAGGTTGCAGTAATGGGTAATAATCGAATTTACTGCTTCTTTCCGTATTAATTTCCCGACTCAGGTTATCTAATTCAAGGTTGGTGAAGAAATGACGCAATACTGCCCCACCCGTATTGGAAGCACCTCCAACTAACCATAAATCTTCTTGTGTTCCGAGTTTCCTAAAATCTGGAAAACGGTGGCTGTAAATCCCGTATCTTGAATTCTCAATCCGGTGACGACTAAGTAATTTCACAGCGAGGGTAGAACCAAGGGATGTGACGGCTTCTCCAGGGGATGTCGCACCACTAGCAAAAAAAGCGGCGATACTGTCGGTTGTGCCGGCGCAAATAAGGCAATCTGGAGGTAAATGAAAGCGAGCAGCTATTTCGGGAGTAATGGTCGCGATCGCATCTCCCGGTGCTACAATTTTCGGCAATAGAATCGCGATATCTAACTGTGCTAACCAATCTGGATATTTTAACTTTTCTACGTCGTACCCCAACTTTAAAGCATTATGATAATCACTAATACCTAACTGTCCATGCAACAAAAACCCTAGCCAATCGGCTTGATGCAGGAAATACTTGGCTTGTGAAAAAAACTCTAACTGCGAAAACCATAGTAACTTCACTAAGCTAGAAGTTGCGCTCAATACAGTGTTATTTGCCGGCGCTATTTTTTGCAGTTGCTCTAACAAACTAGCTCCCCGTGCATCGCTGTAGAGTAAGGGAGTTCCTAAAGGCTTTCCCAAGCCATCGCACACCATCACGGTAGCAGAAGTTCCATTAATTGCGATCGCTTGGATTTCTCGCCTCAAATCCAGAGGAATTTCCCCTAATAGTGCCAATAATGCTTTATGCCAGCAACTAGGTAAATCTGATTCCTGTGCCATATTCAAGGGATAACGCCCCTCTACCTGGATTTTGGCTTCCCCATCAATTACTGCACACCTGGCACCAGAAGTTCCAAAATCAATGCCCAAATACAAACTCATATTCTTGGAAAGTATTTTAATTTTTAATAAAAAAACTTGACAAATGCTAAATGTTTAAATTGAACAAATAAGCATTAACTATTAACAAATAACTAAATTATGTTGCATCTTGTAACAAGCTATTCCCCAATTTTGGCAAAACAAGGAAAAGTAGTAAATGAATTCTTTAAAATAAGTTGGTAAATCTAGGAGGACTCACGCGATGTCATTATCAGATACCCAAGTCTACATTGCTCTTGTTGTTGCTCTGATCCCAGGCTTACTGGCTTGGCGTTTAGCAACTGAATTGTACAAAAACTAAAATTTGCTAACACTTGCTATTAGAGCAAATGTATAGCCACCTGGCAGAAAAGCTAGTAATTTCTGGGAATTTTTGTTAATTCTAGTGAAAATACTGACTAATACTGCCAGGTTTGCTTGTTCACAGTGAAATTACCGTAGCAAAATCCAAAAAATAAAGTAATATGACAGCAAAACTAAACCGCATTCGTTAAAATAAATTTTGCTTGCGGTGTAACCTTTTTCGAGAGCGAGGTTCCTCTTCTTAACAATTATGAATGCCATCCAATCTTCCAGCCCTCCACTACAACAGCCAAAACAAAAAAATCGGGTAACTCCCAGACCACATCGGCATCTTCGCCAGCGCTCCTACCGAGTTATGGCACTGGAAACATCTGTCAAAATTGGTGTGAATATTGCCATCTCAACTGCGGCCATATCAGCTTTGGTACAAATATTACCTGATCATTGGACTCAGCAAGAAAAGTTACGCGCTGTTCGCACTGAAGTCAACCAAATGGAAGCTCGTGTCGATATCCTACAGGCTGAGTTTAGCCGTAACTTTGACCCGCGACAGACTCAAAGTATTATGCAGCAGCAGGGATATCGTTTTGATCCCAATCAACGCCGAGTCGTGTTGATGAACAAAGAAGTTAATGATTAAGAGCAATCGAATGCATCTCCTTGAAAGAAAGCGGCTCTAGAGCTAGTAGTTAATAACTGAGTAATTCATATTTTATTAGTTATATAGTTATTATCTATTGGTGAAGATGAAATTAAAAATCTCAAAATTATTTTCAGGTTATCAAGTCATAAGAAATTGAATATTTTTAAATCAAAGAACCCCGTTTTTGCTAGTAACAAAAACGGGGTTCTTCTAATTTGGAATTTGCAACTTTCTGGCTTATCGATATGCTACTTGTGGGCCTGCCCAAACTTGTGCTGCTTGCTTGCCAAAAGTAACAGGTTGGTCTCTCTCAATCGCATTTGCGGTCTTACCGTTGTCAGCAACGCTAAGTAATGACCAGTCTTCTTCACCAAGTTCGCCTGTGCGGAATAATACATGGTTGGGTTGTGACTTGCTCCAGCCTAAGAGAATCGAAATTTTTTCGTGTTCGTCCTTTTCCTGGGCAGGTCCAACAATATTTGTCCGGCCTTTTTCACGATGCCAAATTACTGCATAGTCGGATACATCAGATGTATTCATGATCCCTTCAAATCGTCTTGCTAAGAAGCGATCGCCTTTTTCTGACCAACTAATAGGAACTAATACACCGATTGTTCCTTCTCCGTTAGCATCAGGTGCAGATTTGACATTAATTAATACATCACGGTTACGCGAAGTTGAGGTCACAACCCGCAATTGCTTAGTTTGTCGGTCTTCAATAAACAAAACACTACTGACGCGACTGTTGTGCAATTCTGGATTAACTTCAAGTTGCACACGACTGTATACTGCATAACGACCGTCAGGGGAAATTACAGGAACACTCCGGTAATAACCAACACCACCACCCTTAGGCCCCATAGATTCTTGGGTTTGGGAAATCCATTTCATCGGTATGGGATAAGCACTGCCTAATGGATCTTCCGATTGCTTTTGTTCAGCTACATCAGCTTGACCTGGTGCTGTAATTTCGGCAATATTGGAGCCGGATTCGCGAATAATTGGGTCAATTTTTGCTGCGTACAATGAAGTCTGATTTTCGTTTGCAAAACTCTTAGCTGCTCTTAATCTTTGAATCAAATCACTTTGGCTCGTCTTCTCACTTAATCGCAGTTCGGAATTATTGGCTGGCGGAGCTAATTCAACAGTTGCAAATGGGTCTTTCTCTAGCTTGTTCCCCGCTTCCAACCCAGAACTAGCCCTAGTTCCTAACAGATGTGGTTCGACAACAGCAGCCATTTCCATCGGCATTGGCCCCATTATCTCTGCCGATAAATTATCTTTATTTTGATTAGGTTGTAATATTTGGTTCATTGCAGAGTCACCAACACCTCCTGTTTCTACCATCGTAGAGTCAGTATTTTTGGTGACAGAAGCAGAATCACTCGTTGCTACTTCTGACTGCGTGAGTGATGTGGCGTGACTGCTAGCTGCCAAGAAAGGCGCAACGAGCATGACGACGACAACATACTTAAAAAATGGTTGTACGCGAAACCATCCTGACAACAAAAGGGTTTTCAGCATCTGTTGACTCTCTAGAAGGGGGTGTTGCTGTGTGAAGAGAAATGCCGAGACAGCTAAATCAAGACAAACCTATTACAGGTATAACAGGAAACTTTAGATTTGAACAAAATTTTTGCATTGTTTTACATAAAAACAATATGTATCACGGATGCACCTCTTGAAACTAACTAACTATACATACAGTTTGGTATCCAGTAATTCCTGAAAACAAACGGTATTTTCCGTAATCTATACTCACCTAGTTACACTGAAAACAAAAAGTATAAAATACATCTACAAAATAATTAGTATATAGATGTGTAAGCAAAAAATGACAAAATTAGAGCTTTTGAGACTCGTAGATTTTTTGTAAAACCTGGTTAATATTTCCGGGTTATTACATATCTCGATTCTGATTTTCTCAATTCTGGCGTTGTCTGCTGCAATCACAGCATAATTTTAAGACAGGATTAGCCAAATATAAAATATACAAGCCAAGCCTTTTTTGCTTTTCAGAAACAAATAAATATTAAGATTGAAAGAATCGGAATTACTAGTTAAGTTTCAAGCAATCAATTACTAACGGCTGTGTCCAAGTTTTAGTTCTGAAGTCTTAGCTTTGGCGAATTGATAAAGTAGATTCTTAGAAAGGGACTTATTATGAACTATTCTTAAAAACATTCTGGAGAGCAGAAATTAGTAAAAGCGAGTGTGGTAGATGTGATTAAATCTTGTATCCAACTACATTATAGTCTCACTTGGTAGCATTACGTCACCTATCCCACCAAAAATTTTGTTTATGATCACTTCTTAGAATCGATGTCATAAATTCTCTGCTAGGAATTGCGATCGCTCAACCAAAGTACAATCTCAAAATATCTAATTTTGTAGCAAAATATACGAATTGCTTGATCAATAATTTTGTGTAATTTCCAGGATGATCTTTTAATTGTGATTAAATCAGCGATCGGAGAAAATTCGTAATTATGAAAATAGTATTTTTTGGTACACCACAATTTGCTGTTCCTACCCTAGAAAAACTACTTAATCATCCTAGTTTTGAAGTTTTGGCTGTAGTTACTCAACCGGATAAACGACGTGAACGTGGTAACAAATTAACACCTTCACCGATTAAACATCTAGCTCTAACCCATAACTTGCCAATTTGGCAACCTTTAAGAATCAAAAAAGATGCGGAAACCTTAAATGAACTCAAACAATGTGGTGCAGACGCATTTGTAGTTGTTGCCTACGGACAAATCTTATCCCAAGAAATTCTTGACATACCCAAACTTGGTAGTATCAATGTACATGGTTCGATTTTGCCTGAATATCGAGGTGCAGCCCCGATTCAATGGTGTTTGTATCAGGGTAAAACAGAAACAGGTATTACTACTATGCTCATGGATGCGGGTATGGATACTGGGGCGATGTTACTCAAGGCGACAACATCAATCGATTTACTGGATAATGCCAATACTTTAGCAGACAGACTGTCTATTTTAGGTGCAGATTTATTAATAAAAACTTTACTTAAACTCGAAACCAGAGAAATCCGAGCAATTCCCCAAGATCACAATTTGGCAACTTACGCACCGTTAATCAAAAAAGAAGATTATAAATTAGACTGGTCAAAAACTGCAATTGATTTGCATAATCAAATCCGTGGCTTTTATCCCCATTGTATTGCTAATTTTCGCGAACAAACCTTGAAAATTACAGCTTCTGTTCCTATTAGTAACGATAATTCCATCGAATTACCGCAACAATTTCAGGAATTACAGCCAAAATTAACAGATGTCTCAATTTCTTCATTCAAAGCTGGAGAAATTGTCAGTATTATTAAAGGGATGGGAGCACTGGTAAAAACAGGAAGTGGCTTATTGCTACTCCACGAGGTGCAACCAGCAGGCAAACGTCCTCAATCAGGATGGGACTTTGTGAATGGAATGCGGTTAAATCTTGGAGAAGTTTTTTCTTAGCATTCAACACTTTCATAATAGCAACAAGATTCACAGGGACCATCTGGGTTAACTGCACAGCGAACCAGTTCAGAACTCGCATTGTAGCGACATGTGGCATCGCCGATAACCCAGCGTCCTTTTACTAAAGTTTTTTCGACGGGACGTTTTGCTGACTGAACGTAAAGCGCAATTGTCTGTAAGTGGTATCGTCCAGACTTTAATTGATATCTGTGGCGACGTTCTAAAACAGCATAGGTTTTTCCTTGGAAATCGAGATAATTTCCTGGTTGTGGCATCCAATCAAGTTTGATGCTACCAAGAGATTGAAGTGGATGCGTTAAAATCACCTCGGTTGGCAAATTATCCGGCTCCATAGACTTGCGTAAAGTGGTTTACATAATCATAACGTGAGTTAGACGAAACTAAAAAAGGGCAGGGGATAGTACAGGCAAGTCTTTGATTTGATCAATCGATAGTGTACAGTTCTATCTTCTTTAACCACCAAAAATTTGACTAACGCTCTTTTATGTCTCTGGCGGGAGAAAAATATATAGATTTTTAAAATTATTTCAGTTTTTAAAGAAAATATACCTTTCAGAGCGCTTTTTGAGGCACAGAGAGTCAATATATATTATAAAAAGATACATAGAATAGCCTTATACCATTTCACTAAAATCGTGAAACATATCCAAATTCTGAAACCCTTGTAAAATCAGGATTTATTAATTGCGAATTGCGAATTGCGAATTGTGAATTGGTATTACAGGTGACATGATTTATCACTTAATCTGTAAAGCAGAAAAAGCCTACGTGAATATTTGTAGACTGAATTGGTAGCGTGCGTTGTATTCGACACACATCAATAGTGAATGACTGAAAATTTGTGATTTAAACACAGGCTTGTTTTTATCCAGAATCCACAGGTATATAACCTTGAAATAGGTTCATGATTTCTAGAATTTTCTGAAATCCTAAAAGCAAGTTTTTATTAATAAAGACTGCTAACCAAGGCTGAATTAAATTCCAGAAAATATATGGCTGAACAATTAATCTTAAATTGTTTAATGTTGATTTCCACCCTCTTTTATAATCCCACCACTTGTGCTTACTAAAATCTGATGGCTCTGGGGCATTTCCCTCGGGTGATTGCTTATCATATGATTCATTTCTTGCTTGCGCCTGTAAACTTACAAAAAAATAAACGCTCATAACAATTTCCCACCATTTATCTATTTGGTGGTATTGTGTAAGTCTAAAATCTGCCCAACCCAGTTCATTTTTACCTTGTTTAAAAGCATATTCTACCCAATTGCGAAATCCATATAAATTTCCTAATTGTTCTGCTACCTCGCCTTTTGAATCTGTTTTAACATACCAAGTCTGATTTTTTTGCAACTTTTCTGGGTCGCTGGTAATCCGCCAATATGTTTCTGGTTTGGATTCGCTAAAAATTATTTGTTGTATATATCTTTTTTCGGATTTTCCATCACTAAATACACGTTCAAATTCCTGCCAATCACTATATATGGCTGTTTGCAGAGGTGATGCTAATTCTCTATTATTACTTCTAATCGCTAGTAGATAGTGCTTGTTATATTTTGATAAGGTTGAGACAAATGTTGGACTTTCACCATAAAGACTATCTGCTAAAACCAAATCAAAGTTAAATCCTAATTCAATGAGTGTTTCAATTATTTCTACAGCCAACTGAGGTTTAGTTTTATATGCTTCTCCTTCTTTAAGTGTTTTTCTTGGTTTAAAGACTAGAAATATTAAAGGAAACGTTAAGTCTCCTAAGACTCCATAAGCATTAACTGAAACCATCCCATTATCAACTTTACCTAAGTTCCCAATATATTGTCTTGCCACATAGTCTGTATGGTTTCCTTTCTTTTTATCTCCGGTTTCATCGATTACCAACTTAAATGCACGTCCATTTAACATTTTTAATGTCAGTTCTAATCTTCTATTTCTTAAATCCACTATTGACCAAGGTGAATTTGTCAGAAAATTTTGTAGTGGTTGTGCATCATGTAAACCTACAGCCTTTGCTATTTCTGGTAAGGATTTACGTTTAATCTCAGACAAAATTCCTACGTGAAGATATTTGAAATTCTCGAATGTCCTCACTTCTGGGAATAAGTCCTTATATTCATCGCAGTATTGGTCTACTACGGTGATGGTTGCGGTAGCTTGTCTTGGAAACAATCTAACACCCTTACAAAGTTAAAGTAACAATAGGCTTATTATACTCCTGCGAGAGTAATAAAAAAGCGCTAATTAAATATCCAAGCCAACTATATTTAACTGCGGTGGATGCTCAACTGTAAACTGGTAGTAAACTTCCTGCTTCCCCTGGGGTGCTAGATTTAATAACCATTCCAATATCCCCATTTCCCCAAGTTGAATTTGCGGATTGCTGCGATTTAAACTCACCTTGATTTGTTCATGACGACTCTTTGGTATCTGCTCAGTCAATGCTAATTTAGCTTCTTGGCTGAGTAAATTAGTAATTACTAACCGATAGCCAAAAGTAATTTTTAGATTACTACCAATTAATTTTTTATCAACTTGACGTTCAACCAATTCCCGTTCAATCTTTAAACCTTCATCAATACCCAAATTCACCTTAAATTCCTGTCCCGGTGCAATATTGTCTAACTGTGTCGTCCCCACAAACATATTGTCACGGAAAATATTCGCTTTCCCAGGTAATAACGTTGCACCATTAGCAGGATTTTTCACCGTCGTTTGCAAATAAGCAAAACTTACCAAACGCGGCATTGCCACATAGGCAAAATTGCAATCAAAATTATCATTAAAAATAGTTACTTTATGCGGTGTGCGATCGCTCGGAATATTCCCACTACTATTTAATTTGAAGGATACTACACTACCTTCTCGGAATATTTCCGCATTGATTGTTTCGGCTTCGATAAGTGTTTCGTCTGAATCATGTTCTGCCATTGCAGACTGAGATAATAATGTACGCTTTCTTTGCACAAAGTCTGGTGTGTCTAATGATGCTGATGCTGGTACTGCACCTGCAAACGGCATGACTGTTCGTATATTCAAATACCAAGGCTCTGGTTTTGGAGGTAATGTCCCTAAGCCCGGTTTAGCAGTAGACAGTGTTAGCAACACATCTTCCCAATCTTCCCCCGTATTTTGTGTTACCTCTGCCAAATAACTCAAATTGACGATACTGTTGGTACTATTGACTCGGACATCATAAAGCGGTACCCAACTGGCATAATTCACCACATAGGAAACCTCAAGCTCAAACTCTCCAATTCCACTAGTTTCGACATCTATAACTAGTCGAAAACTCTCTTGGGGGTGTGGATTTTGGACATCTTGCAACTGTTTTTGCAGCAATTTGAGTTCTTTTTCGATTTCCTGTTTACGGTTGCTGTAATCTCTCGTTGCAATTCCATATTCGGTAAATTGACTACCTAAAAAATTGACAAAATCCAAAGTCTCACTGAGACTAAGATTTTTCCGAGAAATACTTTGAGCAAATGGCTCTTCGGTTTTTTCTCGCAAACCTTCAATAAACCTAGACTGCAAAGCCAAACCATCAAGTTGTGCTTGCAAATAGTTCATTTCTGATTCTAACTGCTCAATGTGTTGCGTAATCTGGGAAACTTTTGCTGCGACTGGCTCACTGGTGTAAATCCGCTCTGCGCTTACTCCCAATACACCCACTGCCATCCTACCACTACCACCGACACGCACCGAGTCTGTGTTTAAGGTTGCTGGTAGATGGTTTATCACTAATTTCTGTTCTTCACCTGTTAGTTCAATAATACCCCGACGTGTCACTAAGGCTTGGTCGGTGTAAACTGTGACGACTGTAATTTTGGTTTCTACAGTTTTACTTGTAGATGAAACTTCTGAATTAACCACTACCAGTTTTCCTTGTTTTTACTTGCTATTTTTGGCTATTTTTGATTTTCAGCATGGCTGGCAAGATATTTTTGGCTATTTTTGATTTTCAGCGTAGTCAGGAGTCAGCTTTTTCAAAGTCTTATCTGCATAAGTCTCTGATTATTTAAGTTTGTCCTAATTACCCTGGTAACTGCTATGATTCTTAATTCTGAATTCTCCTGCTATTGACAACAAGTTAAATGGTGCGATGTGACACCTTGATATCTGAACTAGTTTTAACTGTGGGCTTCAGCTTTGGGCTTCTGCGTAAAGTCCAGCATTGTTATCAACAAACTCTTTGGCGGCTTCCAAAAGATAATCACAATAAGTTCGCGCTACAATCGATAGCTGCTTACCGTTTGGGTAAACCATATACCAATTGCGCTTGATTGGGAAATGCTCCACATCCAAAATAGCTAAATCCCCCATTTCTGGGATCAAAGTATGACGCGATAAAACTGATATTCCCAAACCTCCAGCAATAGCCTGTTTTATTGCTTCGTTACTTCCCAATTCCAACTTCACTTTGACAGCAACACCATTTTCATCAAATAACTTCTGGATTGCACGACGAGTTCCCGAACCTGGTTCTCGCATAATAAAAGGCTCATCTGCGAGTCTTTGAATAGAAATATTTTTTTCTTTGACTAGCGGATGATTAATTGGTGCTAGAACAACTAGAGGATTTGCGAGAAATGGCTGAAAATTTACATCTAAATGGTCGGGAACTTGGCTCATAATGTACAAGTCATCCATATTCCCACTCATCCGATCAAGAATACCTTCATGATTGGTAACTTGTAAGGAAATATCTATACCTGGATATAGTTGACAAAATCGCCCTAATAAACGGGGAATAAAATATTTGGCTGTTGTAATTACAGCCAAGCGTAATTGTCCTTGTTTTAGTCCTTTCAAATCTGCTACTTTCATTTCAAATTGAGCTATTGTCTCAAAAATTTGACGACAAGTCGCAAACAATTCTCTTCCGGCTTCCGTCAAGTATAGGCGTTTCCCAACTTGTTCAAACAGAGGTAATCCCACTGATTTTGTCAGTTGCTTAATTTGCATCGAAACTGTGGGTTGGGTTAGAAATAGTTCCTCGGCAGCGCGAGTAAAACTTCCGTGACGTGCTGCCGCCTCGAACACCTTCAACTGGTGTAGGGTCGCTTGATTCAACAGTGTTTCTCCTCTAGTAGCAGTTCATATATACAGTAATTAATCTCAGTGCCTTGGCTTGATTCAATTGGCGCGATTATGCGATCGCTTTTGTTGAGATTGAGTAGTTGATTCTTTGTTGCTTACTAATGATTATGTTTTGTACTCACTTACGGCACAGATTAATGCCACATAGTTTCTGATTTTGTTATTTCTACAAACAACAAATCCCAATCATGACAAATAATCATCTCAGCTAACAAAGGCTAGGCATTTTTGACTAAAATGAGCAATCTTACACCTCAAATCACATCACACATATCACTAGTATCACAGAACACTAACATTTAGTATAGTTATGTCGATATAAATATCTATAAGTTTTTTCGATTATAAACAAAAGTAAATTTGTGGGATCGATGTTTATGGATAGATGTTTTCAGGAATATGAATTGAATTATCCAAAATTTTGTCGGGTATAGTCGGGTATATTAGTTGCTTACAGCCATACAATTTAATTTCAAAAATATGGGAAAAAAGATGGCATACAAATCCTCTCCTTTATCTCCCTGATTGCCAAATGTATCAGAATCATAGTGAAACGGGATAATACACCTGAATTTTGTAGTTGATTTAATCCACGTCCCTAACTAAAAGGATGGATGTCTAAAAAGGACTAAAGAATATCTCAGATTAAGGTGTATTTAGAGGCTAACACCAAAAAAATGATGATTTTTCAATTTAAATATCTAAAAATTACCGTATAAATAATGTTTACGGTTCTTCTATAATCTTCATGGGAAGTTTGGCTAAATCGGGTAATTGCACAACCTCAACTTCGACAATTGGTTCCTTAATATTAATTGGCAAGTTTAGTGGCTGACTTAATGGCTCATCTAACGGTTGATGTTTTTCAATCCAACAGCTAGCAACTGGAAGGGTTTGTTCGAGTTCATCAAGTGGTCGAGGAATTACCATCACTGCATTGAGTTCGCCAATGCGTTCAGCTTCATTCATTCCAGCTTCTACTGCCACAGCAACATTTGCCACCGAACCGCGAATAATTGCCGTACACAAACCAGCACCAATTTTTTCATATGCTGCCAATTGGACATCGGCAGATTTGAGCATTGCGTCTGCGGCTCCTACCATTGCGGGGAAACCCCTAGTTTCAATCAATCCGATCGCTTGATTACTCAAACGACTGTAAGAACCGCCTTCGGCGAGTTCACTCAAACGGCTAGTGATAGGAAGAATAATTTCCAAGTTGGGGTAAGGACGGGGGATTACCAAACTGGAAACAAACTCATCAAATTGTTTTGCCGTATCTTCACCAGCTTGAACAGCCAAACGTACATCCGCAATTCCACCTCTGACGATCGCAGTACAATGACCATCGCCAATTTTCTCATAACCAATTAGATGTACACCAGCTGATTTCAGCATCATATCCGCAGTCCCAACAATTGCCGGGAAACTGCGGGTTGAAACCATACCCAGGGCAGTATCGCTGAAGTTATTGTGACGAGGTTGTTGTCGTTGTGTGCTCATCAAGCGTCGTTCATATTCCCCCATGTTCAGTTCTCCAGGATAATCAACTTAAGAGTTAATGGGTAAGGATTGATGGGTATTGGTTACTAGTTGTTCGTTATTGGTAATTCAGTACGTAGTTACAATCGAAACCAATTAAGAGAGTATATTCACTTCTCAGAGGGTTTTTTCTGGAATTAAACCTAGCTGCTAACCAAGAACAAAGAAGAATTAATAACTAATACCTGACAATTAATTCTATTTTTACCGACATACTTAAGAATTAACACTTATTCAGATTAATCGTCCTCTGGCGAAGGTTTATTTAATGACTGCCGATGGGGGAATAAAGTAATTAAAAGACGTTGTACGCTACTTTGTCCGTAAACATGATTACCAAGTGTGTCAGTTGATGTAATTGATGATTCAACAGTTTCGCTGGTTTCAGTGGTTGTTTGAGGTTGTGTTGAATCTTCAGATGAGTGATTTTGATTGGCAACAGGGGTAATATTACTAGCTGGTGATTGAGATGGCGAAGGTTTACTGCCGTTATCTGTTTGAGAAGTTGTTTGAGGATTTGTTGACGATGAATCGGGTAATCCCCATAAATCATCATTAATATCGTGATTAATATCACTAATCTCTTGCGGCTCTGGAATATTGCCTGTTGTTGGATGACTTGCAGGTATTTGATTTTGCTTTTCTATTGGATTTTCTGTAGTTGCCTCAATCATCTGGCGACTATGGCGATCGCAATATGCCAAAATTGAACCTGGTTGAATTACCTGTCCTGAGGCGACAGAACACCTAAAAACAGTGCTGGCTGCACCAATACAAGCATTAGCTCCAATTTTACCTTCCCCAACCATCAAAAATCCGGCTCCTAAGCTGGCTCCTGCCTCGATTTCTAGAGTCCCTGTATCAGCTTGGATAATTGAACCCATGCCAATACATACCCCAGCACCAATAATAATTTTGCTATTTGGAGCCGCTTGAATAATAACTCCTGGCGCGATTACAGCACTCTTGTGAATTATCACCTCGCCACTGATGTATGATTCAAAGCTACTGCCTAGACGCAGTGGCGGCACAGACATAAGAAATTGATACCTAAATTGGGGCAATGGAGGGCGAGTGGGGTAAGTGGAAGTTGGGAATACGGAGAGGGGGAGAGGGGGAGACACAAATAAAAATTTTCCATTTCTAGTATGTCTTTATTGTCCCCGCGTCCCCACGTCCTCATTTCTCCGCGTCCCCGCACCCCATGTCCCCCTATTCTTTAACTACGTCAAATTACGGACGTTGAATAATCAATTCCAGAACACGACGTTTAGCTTTGGGATCAATGCCAATTAAGCGCACATATTCACCTTGATATTCAGAAAGGAAGGATTCGAGTGCGGCTGCGGCATCACGATCTGAACGCGCTTCGATTTGCCCACAACTTTGCCAGGAACCTGTACGGAAGCGACGTTGATCTACGTGTTCAGCACTGATTTTATACCCACCAGCCAGGAGTTGACGTAAATGATCGATGACTTCCGAAGCCAGACGGGTTGTAGTTGCTGTACTACCGGAGTAGCTGCTGGAACTGCTCGATGCGCTCGTTGCTGGGGTAAAAGATTGGCTGGAACTGCTGCTCGCAGTTGTGACTACACCATTGGGGCGTTGGATAATGCTTTCGAGGACGCGACGCTTAGCTTTGGTGTCGATGCCAATCAAGCGGACATACTCGCCTTGATGTTGAATCATGCACTCTTCCAAAGCGGCGATGACATCGTTGGCGGAACTTGATTCGATGGGTTGACAACTTTGCCAAGAACCTGTACGGAAACGGCGCTCGTCAACATGTTCTGTACCAATTCTGTAACCACCTGATAGCAATTGGCGAATTTTTTCGATTGTGTCGCTGCTAATTTTAGCGCTGCCATTGCTGTAGCCGTTACTAGAACCGTTACCATTATTGTAGCTACTGCTGCTAGTAGGGGCTTTAAAGCTAGTTGATGCAGGAGCGTCTACAGTTCCATCCGGACGCTGAATAATAGTTTCCAAAACGCGGCGCTTGCCATTGTCAATTCCAAACAGACGCACATACTCACCGCTATGATCTGCCAAACACGATTCTAGTGATGCGATCGCATCGTTGAGCGATCGGACTTCAATCGGTTTACAGCTATTCCACGAACCTGTACGGAAACGTCTTTGGTCTACATGTTCCGTGCCAATCTTAAATCCCTGTTCCAACAAATAGCGCAGTTGCTCTACTGTTTGGGCACCCAACCGATTACTCGACACCTCATCGCTCCTTTCAAATGCAAAACTAAAACCGTTACTTGTATCTGTATAAGATTTCGCTAATTCATTCCGAATCGGCGCAATGCATTTATTGTCCGCAGCACAAAGATAACCAGCCCTCAATGCTTGATTTATACCAACTACGTGATGGGCAAATTCCTTGTCTTCTGCCTGCACATCCGGTAGGCGATCGGCCTGTTGCTGGCTAGTAATTACGACTCCAGAACCTACGTATTTACCCGGTGGAATTTCCACATCTTGGATTAATGCGTGCATCATAACGATGCAGCCAGCACCAATTTTGGCATTAAACACAGTTGAGCGAAAGCCGATAAAACAGTTATCTCCCACATAGCAAGGGCCGTGAATCAGCGCCATGTGGGTAAGGCAAGTATTTTTTCCTACCCATACTGAGTATTCTTGTTTATTGTCGCCAATGACGCGACCTTGTTCCAAGCCGTGTATAACCACACCATCTTGGATATTGGTATTTTCACCGATATAAAACGGCGCACCTTCATCAGCTCGAATCGAAGTACCGGGAGCAATAATTACGTTTGCACCAATCTCTACGTCCCCAATAATGTGGGAAAACGAATGTACAAAAGCGGTTGCATGAATACTCGGTTCAGCTAAATCTCTTGACCACGGGGTTGGGGGTGCCGCCTCCGCCGTGCTGCGGACTGCCATTACTAGATTCCTCCTGAAAAAGCACTGTCATTTGTCCGTTGCCCTTTGTTATTTGTGCTTTGTCTTTTGCCTTTTGTGATTTGTCTTTACGAGTGACCAATTACCAATGACGAATGACTAATGACCCAATGACTAGCGACTAATGACCCAATGACTAAATAACTAATAACTTATCGATATTGGTCTTTTTTACTGTAAAGCAGGCGATCTTCAACGTGAATCGTATCAATTATCGCTACAACTGCTGCGTCTAAGGGACGTTGTTCGTTTCCCTGAATTTGACGAGCGGCACTACCACGACTTACGAGTACCCACTCATCAACTCCCGCACCGACGCTATCAGCAGCCACTTCATATTTTTGCAGGAGTTGTCCTTCTTCATCGACTAATTGCAACAACAGTAGTTTCACACCTCTGAGAGTTGGTTCTTTTTGAGTGCTAACTACCGTACCGCGAACTTTAGCAATTTGCATTACTCAATTACGGTCTTCTATTACCGAAAGGACGAATAGCATTCACATTTTCGCGGAATTGTTCGACATCTTCGGTATAACGAATTGGGAGAACATATTCCAAGTTTTCGTGGGGACGAGCAATGATGTGGGTGGATAAAACTTGTCCACCACTAACGCGCTTGACATTATCAACTCCGGCTGCTACCGAAGCTTGTACTTCCGATACGTCACCACGTACGATTACTGTAACGCGACCACTACCAATTTTTTCGTATCCAACCAAAGTAACACGTGCAGCTTTTACCATCGCATCAGCCGCTTCTACAACTGCTGGGAAACCCAGAGTCTCAACCATTCCTACTGCAATTGACATTATTTTAAATCCTTAACCAGCGAGCTAAAAACTGAAAACCAGTAAAACTATTTCATTGACAAGATGGGCAATGCCCTGAGTGATTGGGGATTTTAGATTTTAGATTTTAGATTGTGGATTTTGGATTGGGACTTTACTTAAAAATAAAAGTACATCTTCCATGTTTGACTTCGCTTAAGTGATTCACTAACAGCTAAATCTAAAATCCATTTGCAAAAGTTGGCAATGGAGAGAAACCCTCCCGGTAATACCAGATGTTACAAGTAGCGACAACTGCTCACCATCAAGGCTCAACTTTTGGCAAAATCATAAATCTAAAATCCCGAAACTTAAGTCCCAAAACTTAAATCCCGAAACTCTAAGTTCGGAATTGCTCTACCGCTTCGGTGTAGCGAATTGGCAGAACGTATTCCAAGTTTTCGTGAGGACGAGCAATAATGTGTGTGGAAACCACTTCACCGCCATTGACGCGACGAGCAGCCTCAATTCCAGCAGCAACCGAAGCTTGCACTTCCGATACGTCGCCACGCACAATTACTGTAACGCGAGCGCTACCGATTTTTTCATATCCTACCAAAGTTACACGAGCGGCTTTCACCATCGCATCAGCAGCTTCTACAACTGCTGGAAAACCTTTTGTTTCAATCATTCCAACCGCAATTGGCATCGCAGGACTCCTAAAAAATTTAGTGCAATTTCAGTAATTTTTGAAAAATTTTGACGGGGGTGCCGATTTTGGAAGTTCAAAAGAACTCTAAAATTAAGCATAGAAAACGATTGCACCCCTGGCAATATAAATTACTATAATAGTTTATAATGAAATAGTTTTAAAAATCTTAACGCCTTCCAGAAAAAGGCTTTTAATCGAAACTGGGGTTCTTTGCCCACTATTGATATTTAAGGCTTTCTAGAGCGATCGCTTCTGATTTATAATTTTTTTATATTGTTTTTTCAATCCGATTTACAAGGGTTGAAAATCTTGGTGGGGAATAACTACCTAACTTGATGGGAGTGCAGTAGCAGTGTCCCAGTTTTTTTGCTGCCAACTTTACTGTGAACTCAAACATCAGGTAATCAAACTATACACAAATCAAGGATTATATAAGAAAAAATTATATAATCTATTAAGTGGAGTCTTGATATTAGCAAAAGCAACTGAAAATTACCGTTTTGTAAAGAGATAGAAATATTTATTTATGAAAAGTACTGTAGTCTTGCTCTCATGTTTTCCTGGAAAATCAGAAAGACAAAGCTGTTTAAAGAACATCATCAATTCAAATATTCCCACAATATAGGTTTATAGCTGCTAGTCAAATTTGTACATTTTGTACAAACGCAAGGAAACTTAAATGAATCAATTTTTATTCTTAACAAGTGGCTGGATTCCTTTTTACGGCTTAGTAGGGGCGCTTTTTACCCTACCTTGGGCAGTAGGGTTAGTTCGTCGTACAGGACCCAGACCAGCTGCTTATTTTAATTTGTTGACAACGATAATTGGTTTTGTCCACAGCCTACTTGTTTTCAAAGATATCTGGAATCGCGACCAGCAAAACCCAGTTATTACTTGGTTTAGTGCTGCGGGATTTGATTTATCAGTTGCGTTAGAAATTTCGCCTGTCAGTATTGGGGCAACGGTTTTGATTACCGGGTTGAGTGTGCTAGCACAAATTTATGCCCTTGGCTACATGGAAAAAGACTGGTCTTTGGCACGGTTTTTTGCGTTGATGGGCTTTTTTGAGGCGGCACTAAGCGGCTTGGCGATTAGTGATTCCCTGTTTCTCAGCTATGCTCTATTGGAAGTCTTAACTTTATCGACATACTTGTTGGTTGGCTTTTGGTACGCCCAACCACTCGTGGTGACAGCAGCGAGGGATGCTTTTTGGACAAAGCGGGTTGGTGATTTGTTGCTGTTGATGGGAGTTGTGGCACTTTCAAGTATTGCCGGGAGTTTGAATTTTTCGGATTTGTACGAATGGGCACAAACCGCCCAGTTAAGCCCTGTAGTATCGACTTTATTAGGATTAGCATTGATTGCTGGCCCTGCGGGTAAATGCGCTCAGTTTCCTCTGCATTTGTGGTTGGATGAGGCAATGGAAGGGCCAAATCCGGCATCGGTATTGCGAAATTCGATGGTGGTAGCAGGTGGTGCTTACGTTCTCTACAAACTTCAGCCAATTTTAACACTGTCACCAGTAGCCCTAAATGCGTTAGTGGTTATGGGGGTGATGACGGCAGTAGGAGCAACCTTAGTTTCCATTGCCCAGATTGATATCAAACGGGCGCTGTCGCATTCTACCAGTGCTTACATGGGTTTGGTGTTTTTAGCAGTGGGTTTAGAACAGGGTGGGGTTGCCTTGATGCTGCTATTTACCCATGCGATCGCCAAAGCTCTATTATTTATGAGTTCTGGCTCCATCATCTATACCACCAGCAGCCAAGATTTAACTGAAATGGGCGGTTTGTGGTCGCGGATGCCAGCTACAACGACTGCATTTGTGGTTGGCGCGGCGGGAATGGTGACAATGCTGCCTTTGGGTAGTTTTTGGGCAATGTTGGCTTGGGCTGATGGGTTAGCCACTATTTCCCCTTGGGTAATTGGGATTTTAGTATTAGTCAATGGTTTAACAGCATTAAATTTGACCAGGATATTCCGACTTGTATTTTGGGGCAAACCACAGCAAAAAACCCGTCGCGCTCCCGAAGTCGGTTGGCAAATGGCTGTACCGATGGTATCGCTGACGGTGGCGAATTTGTTAGTGCCCTTAATGCTGCAACAATGGTATTTATTACCAGCGTGGGAAAGTGTAAATTGGTACGTATTGATTCTATTGGTATCCTCCACATCCCTGGGTTTAATTATTGGCTCAACAATTCACCTACATAAAGCCTGGTCGCGTTCCACAGTATTTTTATGGCGGTTCATTCAGGATTTATTGGGCTATGACTTTTACATAGACCGTCTGTATAAAACGACAGTTGTTGCCCTTGTAGCCATGTTATCTAGAATATCAGCATGGAGCGATCGCTATCTGGTTGATGGCTTAGTTAACTTAGTTGGATTCGCGGCGATATTCGGCGGACAAAGTTTGAAATATAGTATTTCTGGACAATCGCAAGGATATATGCTCACCATTTTGATTGGTGTTAGCATACTAGGTTTTTTCATTAGTTGGTCTTTAGGTCTTTTGGATAATTTGCCATTTTAAAAATTAGGAAGACGAGGGAATGCGGGGATGGGGAGACAAAAAAGAAAGATGCTTCTTTTATTAATTCTCTCACTCCCTCCCTCTCCCACTCTCTCACTCCCCCACCCTCCCAAATCTCCCACTTCCCCTGCCCTCTCTCTAGTTCATTATGCTCACTACTCTAATTTTATTGCCCTTAATTGGGGCTATAATTATCGGGTTTTTGCCTGTTGAGATGAATCCAAAAATATCTCGTCAGGTGGCTTTTGTATTTGCTGGCATTGCCTTCGCATGGACGCTAGTTTTAGCAATCTTGTTTAACCCCAAAGATATCACCCAACAGTTTGCAGAATTCTTGCCTTGGATTGATACTTTGGGTTTGAATTATCACCTTGGTATCGATGGTTTATCTTTGCCGTTGTTAGTATTGAACGGACTATTAACTTGCATTGCAGTTTATAGTAGCGACATATCTATTAACCGTCCACGATTGTATTATTCGCTGCTATTAGTTCTTAATATCGGCGTAACAGGAGCATTTTTAGCCCAGGATTTACTCCTGTTTTTCCTGTTTTATGAACTCGAATTAATTCCTCTTTATCTACTGATTGCTATCTGGGGTGGAGAAAAACGTGGTTATGCAGCCACAAAATTTTTGATTTACACAGCATTTTCGGGAATCCTGATTTTAGCGAGTTTCCTAGGGATGGTTTGGTTAAGTGGTGCTTCCACATTTGCCTTAGAAGGTTTGAATACATCATCGCTACCATTAGCGACACAAACCTTACTCTTAGTGGGAATTTTAATTGGTTTTGGGATTAAATTTCCCTTGGTTCCCTTTCACACATGGCTACCCGATGCACACGTTGAAGCTTCGACACCAATATCCGTGTTGCTAGCTGGTGTACTCCTCAAGTTAGGAACCTATGGGATGCTACGATTTGGGATGAACCTACTACCTGAAGCTTGGACATATCTCGCACCCTGGTTAGCCACTTGGGCTGTCATTAGTGTATTGTACGGTTCTTCCTGTGCGATCGCTCAAAAAGATATGAAGAAAATGGTGGCATATAGTTCGATTGGACATATGGGTTATATCTTACTGGCTGCCGCCGCCGCTACCCCATTAAGCTTATTGGGTACGGTTTTACAAATGATTAGTCACGGTTTAATTTCCGCTTTACTCTTTTTGCTTGTCGGTGTCGTGTATAAAAAAGCAGGTACCCGTAACCTAGATGTTTTACATGGCTTATTCAACCCAGAACGGGGAATGCCATTAATTGGTACGTTACTGGTAGCCGGAGTCATGGCAAGTGCTGGAATACCGGGAATGGTGGGATTTATCTCCGAATTTATTGTCTTTCGTGGTAGCTTCACAGTATTTCCTGTGCAAACCTTATTATCAATGATTGGAACCGGCTTAACAGCAGTTTATTTTTTGATTTTGATGAATCGGGCTTTCTTTGGACGATTATCAGAACAAGTAACGAACTTACCAAGAGTATACTGGAGCGATCGCATTCCTGCTTTTGTGCTAGCAGTACTAATTATCATTTTTGGTATCCAACCAGCATGGTTGATGCGCTGGATAGAACCAACCACTACAGCAATGGTGAATACTCAGAATGTAGTGGCACATATATCTATTAGTGAATAAGGATTGAGGATTTGGAGTCAGGAGTATACTTTTCCTCCTCCTCCGTTTCTCTTTTCTCTATTTATTTTCCTCTGTTTCCTTTCCTGAATAAATACTATGGTCATAACTAAAAAGAAACTGCAAAATTACCCATTAGCTGAGTACGTTAAAAAACTACAAAGTGCCGAAGGTTTACTTCCAGATACTTCCCAAAATGTCATGGAGGTAGTTGGTATTCTCAAAAGTTATGGCATAGTTTTAGATGCATATTCCCAAAATCTCATTTACATCGCCGAAAATCAGTTCTTGATATTTTTCCCATTTTTTAAATACTTTAATGGTGAAGTTTCCAGTAATAAATTATTGCGCCATTGGTGGCATGACAGAATAAATTTTGAATATGCCGAATATTGTATGAAAGCTATGTATTGGCATGGTGGTGGTGGACTTGATACCTATTTAGATACACCAGAATTTCAAGAACGTGCCAAAGCAGTTATTCTCGCCAAATTCAAAAATAATCCTTTTGTTTTAGGACTCAATCAATTATTTCCTGACTTTCTCCTGGAACAACTGCGTGTCTCCAGTTACTATAGTGGTTTAGGTCAATTTTGGCGCGTCATGGCTGATATTTTCCTCACCATGTCAGACCTTTATGATGCAGGTAAAATTACATCAATTCCCCAAGTTATAGACTATATAAAAAATGGCTTGGTTGCTGATGCTGGTAAACCCATTACTTATGCCGTAAAAATTCAAGAAAAAGTCTATGATATTCTGCCAAAATCTTTAGGTTTAACCTTCTTACCAGACACGGCAATTCCTTACGTTGAAGCTGTTTTTTTTAGAGGAACACCTTTCCCAGGAACGGTTTCCTACAATGCTCAAGCATATCAAATACCAGCTGATCAAGCGAGGTTTCAATATGGAGCATTATATGCTGATCCATTACCAATTGGTGGTGCTGGTATTCCGCCAACTTTACTTATGCAAGATATGCGACATTTTCTACCTGAATATTTGCATGAAATTTATCGCAAAAGCCTTAGAGGTGAAGATGATTTACTCGTACAAATTTGTATAAGTTTTCAAAAATCGATGTTTTGCGTTACCAGTGCAACAATTTTGGGATTAATGCCCCATCCAGCAGATACACAAGAACCAAGTGAGAAAACTGCAAATATAGTTTACTTCCAGAAATGGTTGGATAGATTGGCAAATTCACGCTTATTGGAAGTGAATAAATAGGCAAATGTTTATACCGGTTGATGTCGAGCGGAGTATTGATTAAGCAGATAATAATATTAATTTGTGGTAAAGGTGGCTGTTCTGCAAAACCTAAAATAAACCTCATGATTAGGTGATTAGGTGTGAGACAGTAGCACCTATTTGATTGATGTGTTAATTAATTACATATTTTTCGGCACTTACACCCAGTCTACGGAATATGAGTAATATCATGTCCGGTTGAATACTTATTAAGGATGACACGGAGGTTTAGAAGCGCGGGAACGCGAATAAATTTTAATTCTAAGTGATTATCCGAACATGATATGGGAGTGCAAAAATATTTAAATAAATATCTCTAAATTATGAAAATTCTGTTTTTAGATCAAAGTGGTAAACCGGGCGGTGCAGAATTATGTTTAATTGATATTGCCAAACCGTACCGTCATCATTGCTTAGTCGGTTTATTTGCTGATGGTTCCTTTAAAAGCTTACTGGAACAAAACGAAATTCCTGTGGAGATTCTCACGAATCGAGAAATTCAAGTTCGTAAAGAAAGCAGTCTCAGTCAAGGATTAGCAAGTTTAACTCAACTGTTACCTCTCATTAATAAAGTAGCAACAATTGCCCGTGAATATGATCTAATTTACGCCAATACACAAAAGGCTTTAGTTGTAGGTGCGATCGCAAGTTTTATTAGTCGCCGCCCCTTAGTTTACCATCTTCACGATATTCTTTCACCTGAACATTTCAGTAAAACTAATCGAACTATTGCTGTTAGCCTCGCTAACCGCTTTGCGAAACTAATTATTGCTAATTCTCAAGCTAGTAAACAGGCTTTTATTGAAGCTGGTGGTAAGGAAAATATTATCGAAATTGCTTACAACGGTTTTGACTCAAATTTATATCAAATTAGTAATGATGAAATCAAAAAACTTCGTCAAGAATTAGGGCTAGAAAACAAGTTTATCATCGGACATTTTAGTCGTCTTTCTCCCTGGAAAGGACAACATATCCTCATTGAAGCACTAGCAAAATGTCCTGAGAATGCTGTAGTTATATTAGTTGGTGATGCATTATTTGGTGAACAAGAATATGTCAAAAAATTACATCTACAAGTTACAAACTTAGGATTAGGAAATCGTGTTAAATTTCTCGGTTTTCGCAATGATATCCCCCAACTCATGTCAGCTTGCGATTTGATTGCCCACACTTCTACCGCAGCCGAACCATTCGGTAGAGTGATAGTGGAAGGAATGTTATGTGGAAAACCTGTGATTGCAGCTAAAGCAGGTGGTGCAATGGAAATAGTAGAAAATGGCGTAAATGGTTTTTTAGTGGTACCAAATCAACCCCAAGAATTAGCAATAGTAATTAATCAATGTATGCAAGAAATTGAAAAAACTCAAACATTAGCAAATAAGGCTCGAGAAAGTGCGATCGCACGTTTTGATGTGGAGGTAATTAATCAAAACATTGCTGGATTTTTACGTAATTTGCTACAGGTTTAAACTTAGATATCTAATCTCCAATTCCAAAATCAACATTGTCGTAAATATCAGCTAACGAAATTTCAAATGGAACCGATGTTAGCGAAATCTTTTCATTCTCATCTGCGTATTCTGAAAAAATCCACTTATTATCAGTTTTGGAATATTGCTCCACATGCATTGTATATTGGTCGATTAAAATATATTCTTCAAAAGTGGAAATAGTCCTATAAGCAGCAAATTTTTCATCCCGATCATTACTTTTAGTTGAATTTGATAATACCTTAGCAAGCATCACCGGATTAACAATTGTATCTCTACGTCCTTCTTGTAATTCGATGGGTTTTCTCACCACCATGACATCAGGATATGTGTAAATTTTCTTGTCGGGAATCCACAATCTTTGGTCTGTGACAAATACACGAAAAGGTTTACCCTTGAGGGCGAAATTAAGCCCTGCATAAAAATTACCAGCAATTTGGTTGTGATTTAGAGTGCCACCTGTCATGGGAGTAATTTTACCATCTACATATTCATTGCGTTCTTGAGAATTTACCTCGATTTCTAAATACTCTCCGGGCGAATAATAGCGCTGCTCTTGGGCGATGGTCATAGATTTTTCCCCATTCCTACGCTTGCCAATAGTAAAATTAGTAATTGTAAAATTATTAATTAATTATAAACCACAAATATTTACCAAGATGCATAATTTATCATTATTTATCATTAAATTTTACCCCTTCCCATGTAGGAAAGAGGTATTTAATTAACCGAAAATTACTTCCACATCAAATGTGATGTAGGAGTAAGCTCTATCGGTAAAACGAAAGTTACAAATGACAGTTAAAAACGAAACCCAGAGATTACAAACCAACTAATTCCCGCGATTCAAAATCAGTTAGCTGTTGGGCTATATTTAACCGTGCTTCCAACTTAGCCACACTAAACTGATTCCGCAAATACTCTAAATGTGCGATCGCATTTGCTTTCTCAGTAATTAATTGTACTTGAGTATCCACGGCTTTCTGATAATCCCTATCCACCAGCAGCACTTCAAACCGTCGTGCTTTACGCTGGGCATCGTTTTTTAAATCCATTTCAAAGGCAGCAATTTTATCTGCATTGCCTTCAAATCGATGAACTTGTTGTTGCACTGCCATCAATTGCGAGTCAATTTCGTTTACCCTTTGGGCAGCTTGAAATATCACAGACGGGTAATGACTGAGTTGCATCATAGGTATATAAACCAAGTAACTAGATAATGTTTCTCTGTATTGATTAATGAAATAATTAGTTGCGATCAAGAATCGAAAAGTTTTTCGCGTTCGCAATTGCTACAGCCTCAAGATATCTTCTAAGCAGCTTCCCGCAAGTGTTGCTTCTCGTTTACATCTGTAATATTGAGAGTTAATTGTTCCACCTGAGGCGCAGGAGCTTTCTCTAATACCTGAATTTCAATATTCACACTCACCAAATAGCTACCAGCATCCGCGCCAACTGCATCCGCCACCATCTTGGCAATCTCAGGACGCTTTGCAGTTAATGGGTCGCGTAATATACATCTATCCCATTCATGTTTAGCTGTGGGATTTAAACTGAGAATGTAGTGTTTCATCATTGTACTTACCCTCGTATGGCTCTTCCAAGAGATTTTTATGGGGCTGTTCCGCTTCACCGGGCTGTCAGATACTCTTCTCTTATTATAGTACATTAGTACTCAAATGTGTAGAAATTTGAGAATTTAAATAATAATCACTGCTGAATAGCTTGCTCTTGCTGTTCCCTAGTCAAAAGGCTTGAGGGCAAATGTATCCAGGCTAAGAGGCTATGTATAAATATGTATAAACTAAAGCTGAAGACCAAAGAAGTCCGGTTTCTTGGATTTTAAGTATCGAGCATCATCTAACTTTTTGACGGGAAAGCGGGTTTCTTCTTTTATAAAGACAGTAGTTCTTGTAGTTAGAAAGTACTGTATTTTAAGTTTTTGATAAAGTTATTGCCGGTTTGAGTCACAGTAAGCCTAAAGATACCGCAAAAAAACGGAGAACGTCATTGACATAACACTGAAGAAAAAGTGAAGCTAGTTCAGGATTCGCGATCGCCAACTAAGAAATGAGCAAAATTTGTGTCATTTTGGCAGTCGTGGTCTACCCTAGTAGAGTGCGTAAGTAATTACGCCATAAAACTTAATTAACAGAGGAATAGTTGAATGACTGCAACATCTCCCCGATTAAAGCACGAGGTTAAAGACCTCGCTCTCGCTCCCTTGGGAAGACAACGCATCGAGTGGGCTGGACGCGAAATGCCAGTTCTCAAACAAATACGCGATCGCTTTGAAAAAGAAAAGCCTTTTGCTGGTATCCGTATTTCTGCTTGTTGCCACGTTACTACTGAAACCGCGCATTTGGCGATCGCTCTGAAAGCTGGCGGTGCAGATGCGATTTTGATTGCCAGTAATCCCCTTTCCACCCAGGACGACGTAGCCGCAAGTTTAGTAGTTGACTACGGTATTCCCGTTTTCGCCATCAAGGGTGAAGACGAAGCTACCTACAGCCGCCACGTCCAAGTTGCTTTAGACCATCGCCCCAATATTATTGTTGACGACGGTTGTGACGTAGTCGCCACATTAATTCAACAGCGTCCCCATCAAATCGCTGACCTGATTGGTACAACTGAAGAAACCACCACAGGTATTGTGCGCTTACAAGCGATGTTAAAAGATGGTGTGTTGACTTTCCCCGCAATGAACGTCAACGACGCAGACACAAAGCATTTCTTCGATAACCGTTACGGTACAGGACAATCCACCCTTGATGGTGTTATCCGTGCTACCAACGTCCTCCTAGCAGGTAAAACCGTAGTCGTCGCTGGTTACGGTTGGTGCGGTAAAGGTACAGCCATGCGATCGCGCGGATTGGGTGCGAATGTAATTGTCACCGAAATTGACCCCATTAAGGCGATCGAAGCTGTTATGGACGGTTTCCGTGTATTGCCAATGGCAGAAGCAGCACCTTTAGGCGACCTCTTCATCACCGTTACTGGAAACAAACATGTTATCCGTGGCGAACACTTCGACGTGATGAAAGATGGGGCAATGGTTTGTAACTCCGGTCACTTCGATATTGAAATTGACCTCAAGACCCTTGCGAACAAAGCCTCAGAAGTGAAAGACGTTCGTCCTTTCACCCAAGAGTACAAACTCAAGAGTGGTAAGTCAGTAGTTGTACTCGGTGAAGGTCGTTTGATCAACCTTGCGGCTGCGGAAGGACACCCCAGCGCAGTTATGGATATGAGCTTTGCGAACCAAGCGATGGGCGCAGAATACCTAGTTAAAAACAAAGGTAAATTAGCTGCTGGTATTCACTCGATTCCTGCGGATGTAGATAAGGAAATTGCCCGTTTGAAGTTGCAAGCGATGGGTATTACTGTTGATACCTTGACACAGGATCAAATTGATTACGGCAATTCCTGGACTTCGGGAACATAAGAGTTAGTTAGTAACGAATTAGTTTCGTTGAAAATATAGGCTTTGAGGATGAGTGTGATCGCTCATCTTTTTTTGTTGTGTCTAGTGGAGCTTGCATTTAACTTTCAAGGTAGCCGCTATAAAATTAAACAACCATTTTCACAATTTTTATATTTTTCAAATCCTTTGTTAGTTGTATCTCTGAATTTGGGAATCATAAATAAAGATAACCATATTCGATTAATAGTTGAGGATACAGTCGTGCAACCGCTCAATTCGGGAACCGCATACCTAACCTGGTGTTTAGTATTTTTTGGTATTTGTGGTGGTCAGAGATTTTACACAGGTAATTTTGCAGGTGGAATAGCCCTCTTTTATCACTATCTCCAGAGAATAATCGTAAAGCCTTGCCATATAAGCTTTTTACTCAAAAACTCATGGTTTTTAGTTTCTGTTAGGAAATAAACGCTCAAATTTGCTTCCTGTATGAAGTTTAAAAATTGCGTTCGATTTTTAGTTTCCCAGAGTGACAAATCAGGGATAGTGTACCTTTTCACTTTTGGACTGTTTGGTATTGGTCAACTAATAGACCTAGCACTTATTCCCGGTATGGTTGAAAAACGCAATACCTATCTTAGAGGACTACATGGTGGAACACCCAATATTAATCAGTCTGTCACATTGAACATTGGCGAAATACCTCAACTTAAACAGTTACAAGAATTACAAGCCTCAAAATCATCTGGTAGCAGTTCAATGCAGAAATTATTGAAGGCTGCGAAAGAGCATGGTGGTCAACTTTCAATTGCTCAGGCTGCTATGTATACAGAGCTTGAGGCTGAAGAAGTTAAACAACTTCTCCAAGAAGCTGAAAAAGCTGGTTATGCAGAAATTAGTAATGAATCGCATACAGGGGCTATTCGTTATCGCTTTGATATTTAGGGTTTGATAATTATGGACTTAATAAATCTAAAGTGGACTAAAAACGTAAAGCATCCAGATAGTAAATTATGGGCTTACCCAAATGTAAATACTGGGGACTTATTCAAACTTAGTTGGAAGGATAATACAAGTAATGCGGACAAACCTGATAAAGATGATTTAATTTTGCTAAGGCAAAAAGGTTATGTAACTCATCTTGTCAAAGTATTAGATTACAAGCATGAAAAATATCCTTGGGAAGGAGATTACAATATCTATCGAATTGTTGAAACAATCTGGGCAATAAATTGTCATCATCCGCTAATTTCTGCAAAAGCTGATATTGTCTTTGGATACCCTGAAGTTCTTAGCTATGAAGGTGGTAATGTGATGGAATTAGAAACGTTGCCTACTTTTAAAACATATTGGGATAGTAACGGTGGTTTTCAAGAGTTCAAAAATCGTGTTTGTACCATGCTTAATTTGTCTTCAAACTAGACCTTATTGAGTGAATACTGTTTTGTGAAGGTTGATTTGGAAGTGCGATCGCTGTTTTGGTAGTTGTCAGTTTGAGAGTGCGATCGCTGTTTTGGTAGCTGTCGGTTTGAGTATGCGATCGCTGTTTCTGTTAGTGTTGGTTTAGGAGTGTGATCTGTGATCAATTATGTCCTATGATATTCCTAATATTAATCAGGGATAAATTGAGTGAGTTTTGATAATATTTGTAAAATACTAGCAGAAAAGTATCCAGCAGATTTTGTCAGATGGTTAATTGGGGAAGAATCTACCGATATTACTGTGTTAAAAACTGAGTTAAGCTTGGAACCAATCCGTGCTGATTCGGTGATTTTTATACAGGCTGGTAATCGAATTTTACATATTGAATTTCAGACTTTAACAAAGTCTAATCCTGTGATTCCTTTCCGAATGCTAGATTATTACGTCAGGCTCAAACGTTTATACAGGTCTTCTGTGACACAATCTGTCATTTTTTTGCAGGAAACAGATGATGAAATTGCTTTTGCCGAAGAATATCGTGAGGAATCTACCGTTCACAGGTATCGTGCTGTGAGAATGTGGGAGCAGGATTCGAGTTTATTTTTGGACAATTCGGCTTTATTGCCGTTAGCTTCTTTATGCCGAACCGATTCTCCACAGGAGTTATTATCGCAAGTTGCCCAGGAAATCGCTACAATCGCAGATAGAGAAACAAGACAAAATACGGCAGCTTATACTGAAATTCTAGCAGGTTTGCGGTTTGAAAAGGGTTTAATTCGTCAGTTATTGAGTGAGGATATTATGCAAGAATCAGTTATTTACCAGGATATTTTGCAGAAAGGAAATAAACAAGGTGAAGAACGTGTAATTATACGTCTACTCAATCGGCGTTTGGGTGAAATAGATTTGGTATTACTCGAAAGAATTAAAAGTTTATCTATAGATAGATTAGATTTATTGGCTGAAGCTCTGTTAGATTTTTCAAATGTTTCCGATTTAGTGACTTGGCTTGATCGTAATGTCAGCAGTTAGTTATAAATAGGTTAACTAAATTTTATGATTTTTGGGATGGGCGTTCGCTCATCCTTTTTTATTAAATATCAGCTTTTCTTGAATAATAGGATGATTTTTCATCATTTTGCAGAGAATTTTCAAGAGCTTCAAATTAAGATTAATCCTGTATTTATACAATGCCAAATATCGCTCTTATAATTTGCATTAGATTGTATTCTATATAATTCCACGTCCTTCCCTACGTTTCAAGTAAGCAGCCAATTGTGCAGGTGATTTTAGCTTAACAATTTGTTGACATCCAATATGAGGACATGCGAGAAAAAAGATATCCAGAGCAACACCTGAATGGTCACGTTTTTCTCGTAAGGTCATAGGCACATGATGAATTGGACATAATATATCATCATCTTTTTCTTTCAAATGAGATTTTATTCGAGAAACTGTTGCTTTACTAACAGAAGGATCATTAAATATTGTAGAGAGTTCTTGGTGAGAAACTTGCAATTCAAAAATATCAGATTTATGAAGAAAGGCTACATCCTTAGCTGCAAAGCTTTGTGTTCGTCTACATTGTAAAGGTTGATTATTGTAGAAACCAGTACAAGCCCAGAAAAAGTCATTCAATTGGTACAAGCTACCATCAAGACGCTGTCTAGACTGCAAAATCATAGGTTTTCCGCAACTACATTTTTTTCCTAGTACAGCTTGACCCATGTGAAATTGTGGTATGTGAACGTTGTCACCTCCTAAATTTGAGATTTCATAGTTTTCGGGATTTGCACGCTGTTCTTCGATAATTTCTGTCGATTTACGTTTTTGCAATTCTTCAAATTTATCATCACGTAATCGTTCTAATTCTTGCTTATGTTCTTGGTCTTGCTGGGAACAATAACCGTCACGTTTTTCTTTTTTCTCCAGTTCAACAATCTCTACATCAATAACCTCAAGTTCTTCGGTAACATCTTTGGCGACTTTATTACTATATGAGCTACTAGTGGATTTATCTGAAGAATCTTGTTTATAGCGAGATTTAGACCAATGATGATGAATCTGACGAACAACTTCTACAGCAGCACATCTTACAAACTCTGTAATAACAGTTGTACCAATAGAAAATAGTGCATCGAAAAACATATTAATTTATAATGATTAATTACTGAAAATATTTTTTCTATCTAATCGTTTTGACTAGGAAGTAATATCTTTATACATGTTTATACACGAAAAAATTGACAATAAAAATGAGTGATTTTACGTAAGTTTTTACAAGTGAGATCGCAATCCTGGGTAGATTGGGTGAAACGAAGTTAAACCCAACTTTTAAGATTTCTAGTGCAGTAATCTTTAGTTTGGGTGAAGGCTTTACAGAACACAACCTACAATCAATTGACACAATTTACCCCAAACTTCAAAAATACTATGATTTCGGTCGGAGGCATATACAAATGCTAAAAACTATTGAAGGAATTTATAAAAACGGCAAGATAGAACTCGCCGAGACTCCGCAAGGAATTACTGAAAGTCGAGTATTTGTAACTTTCTTAGAGACAAAAAGCACTACTTGGTCAGAAATGATTATGCAATATAAAGGTGTAGCAGAAAGTATCATTTTTGAGTCCTATCGAGATGAGTTGCTACCACCTAACGAAATAGAGTTTTAATGATGGGCTACTTACTAGATACTTGCGTAGTTTTAGTTTAAATTGTTTTGGAGATGCGATCGCGTTTTGTGCCGTGAGGATTTGGGAATGCGATTTTGTAAGGATTGCTTTGAGAATCGCTGTTTGAGTGAGGGTTGGTTTGAGAATGCGATTTTATTAAGGTTGGCTTGAAGTGCGATTTTATTAAAATTGGTTTGAGAATGCGAAGCTTGCGCGACGTAAGTCGTTCGCTATTTGGTAAGGGTTGTTTTGGGAGTGCGAAACTTGCGCTGACTTATTCAGTTCACGTTATGAGAAAATAGGCTAGGAGTTACAAACACTGATGCCGAGAAAAATTCGAGAATTTAAAGCTGAAATACAAAGGGAAGGATTTGTTTATCTACCAAAGCGTGGAAAAGGTAGTCACGAGCATTGGAGACATCCTTTATTGAGAAAAGCATTAACAATTCCAGGCAAAGATGGGATGATGTGCCACGCTATTTAGAGAAAAAGTTAGAAAAATTATTAGTCGAACTTAAAGAAGTACAGGAGGATACAGATTTATGAGTCGCTATAGTATGATTCTTCAGTGGAGTGATGAAGATGAGCTTTTTCTAGTCACCATTCCAGAATTTAGCGATCGCGTAGTTATGCCTTGTACTCATGGTAAAACTCGTGAAGAAGCAATTAATAATGGAGAAGAAGTAATCGAAATGTATTTGGAAGCTTGGGAAACAGAAGGTGAAACCATACCGGAACCTTCTACACTTCTAGTTGCTTGATACTGATGCTAGAGTTGAGAATAGGAAGCTTGTGCGATCGCGCTTTTTGTTAGGTTAATTTGAGAATGCGATCGCTATTTTTATTAACCTTATATAAATACCCATAAAAGTAATTAATAAACTTCATCATGAGAACCGAGAGTTAACAAAAATATCTCTTCCTCTCCCGAATCTGAATTGACTACAAATTCAAATAAAATCTTATTATCGTAATCTACCGAACAAGAGCAGACCCCATCTAAATCACCCTTTAATTTATGAGTTCGCAGACTAGAATTAAAAGGGTCTTCTGTCAGTAAGCCCAATGTTTTTTCAACTTGAATTTACGTACAAATCCCGCACTCCAAACCAAACTTTTCACTCATCCAACTCCGTCATTAAATCGGCAACAGAGCCACGTTTCGTATTACCTTTTTGGTAATCATCTCTCGCTTGTACGACATCTATTATTAGTTCATCGCGACGTTGTTGACTTAAACGCTTGCTAATAATATCAAGTAACATTGCTTGTTCTTCTGGTTCGAGTGCTTCCACAACATCAATTGCTTGCTGGAGCGTCGATATTTTCTCTACCATAGGTTTTATCTTAAATTTCAATAATATAAATTATATCTTTGAAGGGAATAACACCCAATTCTTCAAGTGCGATCGCTATTTGGCTTATGTACTAGTTTGAATTGTGCGATCGCGCTTTGTGTCGTGAGGATTTGGGAATGCGATCACTGTTTGGGTTAGCAATTATGCATAGGTTGGCGACAGTTTCCTGCACCTGTTGGTTTGAGAGTACGATTAGTAAATGTATTTTCCTATTCTATACAGTACTGTGCTATGCGTGCGATCGCACATCTGAAACTAAGTGATAAAAATCATAAAATAATAAAACAAAAAAAAGCTCTCGTAATCAACGAAAGCCAAAGAGAGTGGCATAAATTGGAAGTATACAAAAGAGTCTGATTTAGGATTACTATTGCAGAAACTCACTATTCCCATTTATTTAACGTGATTCTGTTCCTTGGTTGGGGCTACCGGGAACTGTGTCATTTTCTGGCGCTTCGGGTGTAGCGGTTGTTTTCGCATCACTGGCAGATGCTACGCCTGTTTTACGGGTTTCTTCGTCAATGGTAGTTTGATATCCACCAGAAGCATTGGTGTCATCTTTCTTCTGTTGGTTTTTATTATTTTTTTCTTGAGTCATGGCTAAATTTCAACCTTCAGTTATGTACTTGTTGTCTTGATAATAAGATTAATGAAGGGCTATTTTCCTCTATCCAAGATATGGTTATGGGTTGGAGATTTGTCTATCTAAAGGCTAATTATATTAAGTCAGTTTCCAGACTTATTATTTAAGTTGATGCGAAAAGTATCAGAGGCAGGGGCACGAAAAACAACGTAATCATAGCTGACTATCTCGGCTTGATATGAATCTCCTCTAATTTTGCAAACAAGAGCGGATATTATTCCACAAATTGCTCTAATCGCATTTGCTATTCACATTTATCATAAATTGATGCTAATTCTTAAATCATCAGGTTTTAAACGAAAATTGGTAATTTTTGGGTTGCAATTGCGATCGCGTATCCATAAAACCCGTAAAATATTAACTTATATAAAGTAGATTATCTATCTTTCAGCAAAAACTTATGTAGCCCTAAATCAAGTCTCAGATATCAGCATTAATTTATAAAGCAATGAGGAGCAAAAACCTTAAAAATGTGTCGTTTACTAGCTTACATCGGCTCAAGCGTTTCCCTAGAAACACTTATTTCCGAGCCAGAACATTCGCTTGTTGTTCAAAGTTATCAACCGCGTGAAATGTTGTCTGGGGTAGTGAATGCCGATGGCTTTGGTGTGGGTTGGTATAATTTAATCAAGGATAATAATCCTTTTATTTATAAAAATACTTTGCCCATTTGGAATGATGTTAATTTACCAAGTCTTAGCCGCTATGTGGAATCGGATAATATTTTAGCTTATGTTCGTAGTGCTACAGCCGGTCAGGCTTTAGATTTGAGTAATTCCCAACCGTTTCAATATGATAACTTACTATTCATTCACAATGGTCGAATTGATCAGTTTCGACAGACTTTATATAGACCAATTCGGAGTATATTAAGCGATGAAATTTACAATTGGATTCGTGGAAATACTGATTCCGAACATATGTTTGCAATGGTGCTAAATTACTTGTTGGCAAATCCTGGAAAAAGCATCGAACAGGCTTTACATCTAGCATTAATTGAACTCAATCAGTTAGCACAAAAATTTCAAACCTATGCTTTGGCAAATTTAGTCATCAGCGATGGCAAAAGCATTATTGCTTCGCGATATGCAACGAAATTGCCAGCACCATCTTTGTATTGGTTGAAAAACGCTGAGAATTTGCCAAATTCCGTAATTATAGCTTCTGAACCGCTATTTAATGGCGATTGGAATGCATGTCCAGAGAATAGCATTATTAGTGTGGGGGAAGACTGTGAGATTAGAATTGAACAAATCTAGTTCCAAGCTAACAGATTTTAGAGAAAATAACGCGATCGCAAAGTCTACTATACTTGCAGCCTTTCAGGATTGTCGTCAACAAACATTAGCTTTATTAGAGCAAATCGACGCAGGTAGTTTTTGCAGTCAAGTCCATCCCGATTTTAGTCCGCTTGGCTGGCACTTTGGACATATTGCATTTACAGAATCCTTGTGGTTGTTAGAACGTAACGCGGGAGGAAAATGCATGTTTCCCCAATATCGTCAGTTATATGCTGCGGATGGCTTGCCAAAGTCGGCAAGAGTTGAATTACCTAGCATTGATGAAACTCGTGATTATTTGGATGCGGTTCGGGAAAAAGTTGTAGATTATTTGGAAGTTGCAGACATAGCAGCAGACGCAAAAATTTGGTTTTTTCTGCTTCAGCATGAAAGTCAGCACTGCGAAACCATTTCATTCGTCTGGGAATTTAGCAAGATTCAAAATTCTCCTTCTCCCTCTCTTTCTCGTTCTCCTTCCGTCTCTTCTGGAACTACATCACTAGCTTTAGCTAATGACATGATTCAAATTCCTGCGGGAGAATTTGAGATGGGAAGTAATGACATCGATGCACTTGATAATGAAAGCTTTGCTCATAAAGTGTATTTAGATACTTACTTTATTGACCGCTACCCAGTTACTTGCCAGCAATATCGCGAATTTATGCAAGCTGGTGGTTATGAAAATGCTCAGTATTGGTCTGATGCTGGTTGGAGATGGTTGCAGTCAGAACAAGTGAAACAACCTTTAAAACAGCCTCTATATTGGCATGATGATGCAGCTTGGGATAATCATCCCGTTTGCGGTGTTAGCTATTACGAAGCAGAAGCCTACGCCAAGTTTGTCGGTAAGCGATTACCAACAGAAGCGGAATGGGAAAAAGCAGTCAGAGGAGAAGTAAATGGAGAATTGGGTGGGAAAGTCTACCATCAACGCAAGTATCCTTGGGGAAATGAAGAACCAACAGCAGAATATTGTAATTGTGCTGTCAGTATTTTTGAATCTCAATCTCAATTCCAATTTCAAACAACTCCAGTTAATGCTTATCCCCAAGGAAAAAGTGCATATGGAATGTACGATGCTTTAGGAAACGTTTGGGAATGGACTAGTTCTTGGTTTGATGGCTATCCCGGTTTTACATATTATCCCTATACTGGTTACTCTCAAGTATATTTTGATGGTAAACACCGCGTTTTGAAGGGTGGTAGTTTTGCCACTCGTGTTTGGGCAATGCGTGGTAGTTTTCGCAATTGGTATCATCCCCATGTTCGCCAAATTTTTGCTGGTTTTCGATGTGTCAGTGATGAGAGATAAAGGTTTTATATTAGGTTTGTCTAAATACTAACGATAAAACTGGTTCAAAGATGGGAGAAAAATTAATGATGACTGAAATTTGCCTGACTTGATATTATCCGAATTGTCGCCTGAAGCCCAATTATATGAAAAATTAGGCGAATTTGGTGTAAATATCACTGAAGATTATTGAAGTCAATCTAGCCATAGCATGATGCTTGAGGATATGGCTTTATGTTTAATTGTCTGATTATTTACCCTGAAAATTTCTTCTGAGTAATGTGTTTTGAACGTAAAAATATAATCAATATTTGGAGATGAAATGACTGTTTTTAAAACTAATAGCAAGACAGATAGCCAAACTACAAATAACTTGCAACGTTTAACGATTAAACATTTGCATGAAGTGGCTTCGATTCTGGCTGTGGCTGGAAGTGATGTGGTGAAAGGATTGTCCCAAATTGACAAAACTTTACCTCCACGTTATTTTTATAGCGATCGCGGTTCGGAGTTATTTGAGCAGATTTGCGAGTTACCCGAATATTATGTGACTCGTACTGAGACTAGCATTTTGCAGGAATGTGCGACGGAAATAGTGAAAATCACGGGTGAATGTGAACTTGTGGAGTTGGGTAGTGGTAGCTCGACAAAAACCCGAATTTTACTTGATGCTTATCAGCAGCAAAATTTGCCATTACGGTACTTACCTGTGGATGTGAGTGGCGGGATGTTAGAAAATACTGCAAAACAGCTATTAATAGATTATCCAAGCCTGGGAATTTATGCACTTGCTGGTACTTATGAATTCGCATTACAACAACTGCCAGCCAAGCAATTAGCAACACGAGCGATCGCATTTATTGGTAGTAGTTTAGGTAATTTAAATCCGCAAGAATGTCAAATATTTTTCTCACAAATAACTGAAGCATTACAACCTGGAGAATACTTTTTATTAGGGGTAGATTTGCAAAAATCAAAACATATTTTAGAAGCTGCTTATAATGATAGTCAGGGTGTGACAGCAGAATTTAATCTGAATATGTTAGAGCATCTGAATCGATTGTATGATGGTAATTTTGACACTACACAATTTGAGCATTGGGCATTTTATAACGAAACCGAAAATCAGATTGAAATGCATTTACGCTCTTTAAAACAGCAAACTGTAGAATTACATGCTCTCAATCTTCAGGTTGATTTTGCTGCTGGAGAAACCATCATGACGGAAATCTCCCGAAAATTTAATATTGAAGTACTTCAAGAAGAATTAAAATCCCACAATTTAGTGACTAAAAAAGTTTGGACTGACGTAAATAACTGGTTTGGTTTATTTCTCTGTCAGTTGCAATAGCGTTGCAAAAGCAAGTTAGCACCTTGATTTCCCATTCTCAACCAAAAATTCAGATTGAGATTTTTGATCATAAATTATTCTCAAGAAACTCGGTTTTCTCAGTCTTGTTGAGAATAAGACAAGATATGTGTAGGGTGTTGTTAGTAATAGCGAAACACAGCATTCGTAAATATTTGCTGCGTTACGAGCTTCTATCTAATGCACCTTACTAGCGTGGCAAAACTTGGTAAGCAGGTAGGTTGAATTGGCGAAAAAAAGTATCGGAGTTTCGCAGCCATATTTAAAATCAAGCTATAAAGTAGGTGTAGTAGAAATGTAAATATAAGGTGTAAGCATCATGACAACTTCCCAGGTAAGCTTTGATACCATCCCGAATGGCGAATCTGTTGACGAATTAATTGCCAATAGCACCACCATTAACCATATAGAAGTAATTGAAAACGTTATTGACTCTCTCGAACAAGATGACAGCGCCATGATTAGCCATCCTGCGGAGGGTGGTTATTTATGGAAATTTAAATATGGTAGCGTCGAAGTATTCGTGCAATTAACGGGTACTACCGATGAAGATACCCTCACAGTTTGGGCTACCGTACTCAAATTACCTGTAAAAGACGAATCCCAATTGATGCGGAAACTACTAGAAATGAACTGTTCTAGTACCTTAGAGTCTCGTTTTGGGATTATCGAAAATCAAGTTGTTGTCATTGCTACTCGTACTTTAGCCGAATTATCTCCCGGAGAAGTTTCCCGACTAATTACGATTGTGGCAACGATCGCAGATAATAATGATGATGAGTTGCGATCGCAATTCGGTGCCAGCTAAAATTTCAGACTCCATATTCCCCATATCCTCAATTCCATTGATAGCAACTTGGAGACTAATACCTTTACTCGAAACATCTGGTAATATGCAGATGGCGATCGATAAATGGTTACTCGCACAACATTTGGCGGGGAAACATCCCCCATCCCTAAGATTTTATACATGGATGCCAGCAGCAATTTCTCTGGGATTTCATCAAAATAAATATCCCGATAGCTGGAATAATCTTTATTGGCAAGGACAAAAAGTCGATTTAGTTAAGCGTCCGACTGGTGGTAGGGCTGTTCTACACCAGGGTGATTTAACTTATATGGTGGTAACAAATACCCTCAGTAAGAATCGGATGCAAGCATATCGGGATATTTGTGAATTTTTAATTGTGGGATGGAAACAATTAGGGATAGATTTAGATTATGGAATGGCAGGGCGTGGTTATATTCATAATCCCAATTGTTTTGGGACAGCGACAAGTGCAGATTTAGTTACCAATGAAGGACATAAGTTAATTGGTAGCGCACAGTTACGCAAGGGTAATGTAATTTTACAACATGGTTCGATGCGATTGCGATCGGATTTGGAATTATTTTCTCAAGTTTTTGGCGAAGGGTTTTATTCGACAGATGTCTTTAAAAACCTGAATTTTCAGACTCTGATTGATGTTTTAGTTACCGCCGCTCAAAGTTGTTTTGATGTTGAATTTGAGGTGAAAACATTAAGCCAAGATGAATGGGATATGATAATTGCGACAATGTTCTAATTTCGGCATTTCTAATTTCGGTATTCTTGAATTGAGGGATGAAATTGAAAAATCTTGTCCTCTGAATATTATGTTCGGCTAATCACTGACAATTAAAATTTCTCCGCGTCTTTGCGTCTCATATTCTGGATGTGTTGCCAAAATTTTTTGAATCGCTATCAATATTAAGGATAGTCGCGCAGGGAAAAACATGGTTTATCATCAAAAGTTTAGATGATGCTCGATACTTAAATCCAAGAAATCGGGTTTCTTTAGTCTTAAGGTTTACTGTATAGATAGCCTCAACTTAAATCAATCTAAATTCATCAAATTTAATCACTTTACCTGCAAATTTCCGAGTATCAAACTTATAACTACTAATTGTTCCTGTGCCCGTATCAAAAATACTAAAAACTGTGATTTCATTGCTGGAAATATAAGGTATAGCTTCCCCATCTTCATTAAAAATAGGGGCGATTGTTGGGGTTACTGGTTTCAATCCATTGGGGTCACCAGTTACGATATAATCTTCGTGATGAATGATATTATTTGCTGCTGGTATATTCTGGCGTTTCCGACTTCCATATGCTGCACCATAGGAGTTTCCCACATTGGAAGTTTCCAGAAAATGCATACCAGAATCACTAGTAAATCGATTCCACAGATGGGAATGTCCAAAAAATACTAGTTGCACCTTTGCAGCTTCTAACAATGGCATTACATCACGAGTCAAATAATCTTTATCCTTGGGATATTGATAATAAACAGCTTGAATATCACCTTCCTGATTGCGATCGCAAATTTGCACTGGATCGGTGTAAGCTGGAATAATGTTGTCACCAAGGGTATGAATTGGATGATGTAACATGACAACTTTGTATTTTGCCTGTTGAAATTCAACGCTATTTAATTCTTGTTGCAACCAGTTGTATTGTGTACTACCTTGATGAATTGGTTCGTAAATAATTTGTCCATAACCCCAATTTTCGGGATTCTGTAAATCATTTTTGAGTTCTCCATATTTACCCTTACGTCCATTTTCGGTAGTCGGAAATCGCCACATATTAGTAGCATAAAGTACTACTAGTCTTACGTCACCAAAAGTTACTGCATAATAAGTTTTTCCACCCTCTCGACTTTCGGGTAGCGTAAAAATTTCTTCATAGGTATTAGTATTAAAGGAATTATTTTGAATATTTTCATTGCCATATATTTTCTGAGCAATATCACGAGGAATTGTATCGTCAAATTCACCATTTAAACTATCCTTTCGTGCAAACCTGCCCATGATTTCGTGATTGCCAATACAGGTAAACATGGGGGCATTTTGAATAATTTGTCCACCTACATAAGTTATTGTTTCCCCATCTCTCTCCATCTGATAATTAGCTTTTCCTTGCAAGCATGGAAAAAATGCATTCCCCCGATTATCATCAAACCATTCGCTTCCTCTGTCGGAAATATTTACCAAATCGCCTGCAAACCAGACAGCATCAACTTTTCCTACTGTTTCCACGACTTTTTGGAGATTTGCCGCAACCATCGGTTTGATTTGATGGTCGGATGTAAGTAAAATCTTTAGGGGGATACCGGGATTTGGTGTGGGTGCCAGGCTAAATACATCACTGCTGATACTTTGATTGTCTTCGGTGAGGCTAGTCACACAATAATTAACCCGCACACCTGGAGTTAAGCCCGTCACTTTGGCTTCGTGTCTCCAAACATCACGCATGACTGGTTGTTGATACAACTCTCCGTCTTGAGTTTGACTACCAACTCGCGATTTTTGGTCTTCACGAATACGAGTGAGTTTGCTAGTATTGGCGATGACTGTATTTTGGAGATTTTTGCCATAGCTAACGGTATGTTGTATCCCCAAAAACTCAGTGAACCATACTACACAGATAGAGTTTGAGGTTGGGAGTTGTAAAAAAGGGTCTGTTAGTAGTTTTTTGGTAGATGCCATAAATGCAAAGAAGATACACGGGAACATGAATCTAGCCGTATTTATCCGTACTTGTCTGCGGTTAATTTAATCTATAAGTAGCTTTTACACATACTTCGGTTTGTTGGTATCTTGAACCGCAGATAAACACAAAATAAATCTAGATAATCATAATTAATCCATCTTCTGTAATTGTGCAACTCTGGGATCAATAATTTTCGTACTTCCCAAGTTAAAAAATTTAATCGCTACAGAGGTTTTACTGGCAGCATCAAATACATGAGTAATTTCACCTTCTCCAAATGTTTTATGCAGCACCCGATCGCCTACTTGCCAATTTTGATTACTATTGTCGATACCATCATCCAAACTGGTTTTATATCTTGCGCGCTGGGGACTACTACCAGCAGCAGTTTTTACATATCCTTTGCGGCTAGGGTGATAATGAGCAACTAGCTCTGTAGGTAACTCATCCAGGAATTGCGATCGCAGGGCGGGTTCTCTGCTACCATACAGTCTTCGCTCTCTAGCATGGCTAATAAATAATCGTTCCTGGGCGCGTGTTATGCCCACGTAACATAATCTCCGTTCCTCTTCCAATGATGCGGGGTCTTGCATTGAGCGATAATTGGGGAATAATCCTTGCTCTAAGCCAACTAAAAAGACAACGGGAAATTCTAAACCTTTCGATGCGTGTAATGTCATTAAGGAAACTGCCGCGTCTCCTTCCTTCAAATTATCTAAGTCGGAACTGAGGGAAGTTTTTTCGAGGAATTTTTGCAGGGTAACGCTTTCTTCGTTTTCTTCGTTCTCCTCTTGAAATTCGGAAACAGCATTATACAGTGCTTGGATGTTTTGGATTCTGTCTTCGGCTTCGTCGGTTCCCTGATTATGTAAGTCTTGGACGTAACCCGAATCTTCAATTATTCCCGCCACGAGTTCGGTTACAGGCATTGTTTCGATTTCTGCTTGCCACTTTTTAATAATACCGGCAAAGTGATTTACTGACTTGGCAGCACGTCCAGCTAAGGTATTAACTGATGTCTCATCACTCAGTATTTCCCACAGATTGGTGCCGAGTTCTTGAGCAGCGCGAACTAAGGTGTCAACTGTTGATTTGCCAATCCCACGCCGGGGAGTGTTAATAATTCGTTGGATATTAACGGCATCGGCGGGGTTTTGCACGGCTTTTAAATAAGCTAAAATATCCTTGATTTCTTTGCGATCGTAAAATCTAAATCCGCCGACAACAGTGTAAGGAATTTGATATTTAACTAGTAAATCTTCAAATGGTCGAGATTGAGCGTTAGTACGGTAAAGAATTGCAAAGCAACCCCAATTTAAATCAGGATTGTCTTCTTCTAATTGGCGAATTTGATTGATGACAAAGTCAGCTTCCACAACCTCATCATCTGCCTTAAATAAACAAATTTCTTCGCCAGCCGAACGGGTTGGTTTGAGAATTTTGTCGATACGTTGCGTGTTATTTTCAATTAGTTGATTGGCGGCTTCGAGGATATTTTCACAAGAACGATAATTCTCTTCCAATTTCACCATTGTTTGGGTATTATCGTCCTCCATCCCATCACCAAAATCGTCTTGGAATCCCAAGAGAATCGTGAAATCTGCCTGCCTAAAGGAATAAATCGATTGGTCTGCATCCCCGACTACAAAAGTCGAACGATTATCCCAACTCCATTTATTTTTCTTGGTTTCACCATTCGTCGATAGTAAGCGAATTAATTCATATTGGGTGCGATTAGTATCTTGATATTCATCAACTAAAATATGCTTAAACTTACGATGCCAATAATCTAATACTATCTCATTTTGTTGGAATAATCTCGTGGGAATTAAAATTAAATCATCAAAATCCAGGGCATTATTTTCTGCTAATTTATCTTGATAAATACTATAGACTTGAGCAATTATCTTACCTCGGTAATTAGGCTGTTCGATCGCAAACTCCTTTGGGGTAAAACCTTGGTTTTTGGCATTACCAATTGCATAACGGACAGACTTCGGCTCAAACTTTTTATCATCAAGATTCAATTGCTTGGTCACAATCTCCTTAACTAAAGAATGTGCATCCGAATCATCAAAAATCGAAAAATTCTTATCCCACTTCCGTCCATTTTCATCCTGATACTTATCGATATCGAGTCTGAGAATGCGGGAAAACAAACTATGGAAAGTACCACACCACATGTCCTTGATTACCGTTCTATAGACACGCGATCGCAATTTTACTTGGTCGTATTCGGGTAATAAATCATACTTCTCTCCATATTCCTGTATTGCCATCTGTTCAGCAAAAAGTTTCTGGATGCGTTCCTTCATCTCCCGTGCAGCTTTATTTGTGAAAGTTACTGCTAAAATATTTTCGGGATCAACCCGATGTTCGAGAATTAAATTCGCAATCCGAAAAGTCAGCGCTCTTGTTTTACCGGAACCAGCACCCGCAACAACGAGCAAGGGACCACAAAAATGCTCGACAGCACGGCGTTGACTGGGGTTGAGATGGCTGAGAAAGTTAGAAGTAGGTGTCATGAACTCAAACTATATGTGTGGAGCAGATTAGCTGCACATGAAAATAACTGTAACTATAAATATTTGATCGGCTACCCTATCCTACCGAATTTGCAGCATTCAGTTTAAATTAATTAATTAACTTTTCTTTCCGTCACCAAAGTTAAACTCACCCACTCACCCTTCTCGTTATACATACGAATCATTCTTTGTCGCAGATTTGTTTCTAATAACCAACCCACTTCTAAAAATAACGGCTGATTTAATTGTGCTTTGATGGGAAAGGTGGCAGATGCACCGTCGGGTAACATTAAGACTTGAATTGGATTTTGAGGATTTTGATCAAAATTGAGAATGTAACCGTTAATAGTTGCACTCGATGTTAATGTTGGATTGTTCCCAAAGCTATTATTTTGTACTAATCTACCGCTAGAATCCACTGCTAGCTGCATTTTTGTCGGGAAATTGCTGGGTTCTCGCCAGTCGGGGTAGATTGTGATAGCTTCACCTTCCCATTCTCCCAGTAATGCATCAATTGTTAATCTTGGACGTTCGTTTAATTGAGTTCCTTCGCGGTATTCTCGAATTAAAGTTAACTTTTGCAGGTTGTTATTAGTATCAAATAACTGAACCAGACGCAAACGTCGATTGTGATGAATCAAACCAAATTCGGCACCAAATTCTGAAAATGGCGAAAATTGAATTGTACCTTGGCTAAATGCCCCATTTTCAAAAAAAAGCAAACTTCGCGATAACGTACTCAATTCTAAAACTAAATCTTGCACACCTTGACGCTGAAGTGTCAGCCTTGCCGATTGATTATTGTTCGAGCCTTCAAGATGTAGACGACTGGGAATATTTTCCAGTTCTTCACCTGTAAAAGAGAATTGAGTAAATGAGCCTACCCAGATACCGAGATTTTGCAGAAAAGATTCCCATTGAGAAAGCATGACTGATTTTGGAGAGTTGTCACTGGATCAATTAAATCTTAAGTCTTTGTGGGTATCAGAAACCTCGTTTCTCTGTTTTTTCCTGACTAATTAAAATTTTCCTCCTTTATGTGCAAGTCCGGCTAATTCATTTACTATTTATTTTCCCCCATCTCCCCCATCGGTTTTATCATAAATTATGCAAGCGAACCCGATATTATCCCTTGGCAAATCGTCTCACTGCAAATAAACTGCCCATTAATCCCACCGTGGCACCAAACCCTAAGAGAATTATGGGTAAAATTAATGTTTGTGTAGTGGTTAATTTTAAACCAGTAGCCAGGACTTGAATAAAATCAGCCTGCTTTAACAAGAGTTGGTTGATAAATTGCTGAGTCAAGTTAATCAAACTCCAAGCAATGCCACCACCTAATACACCAAACGCAATACCTTGAAAGATAAATGGCAAATATATCCATGCAGAAGTTGCACCCACAAGTTGCATAACTTCGATTTCGCGACGACGTGCCAAAACAATTAGGCGAATGGTGATATTAGTGACAGCAACAGCAGTTAGAGTTAAAGTAATTGCGATCGCTAAACTCATCCAATTTAAGCCGCGATGTAGTTGGGTAATACGTACCACTGCTTCATCAACATATTGGACTGTCTCTACACCTTTTATTTTTGCCAGTTGTGTGGCTAAATTTGGTACTGCTTCCGAACTGCGGGCTTTAACTTTCAACTCATCCACCAAAGGATTGCTACCAAGTTGTTGAGTTGCACCTTCAATATCCGATACTCCTAACTCTTTGACTAGTTTTGTCCATGCTTCGTCTTTGGTAATTTTTTCAACGTTGACGACTTCGGGAATTTTCGATACTAATGGGGCAACAGTATCTACTCCTGCTTGTGCATCTAAATATACTGATACTTCTAATTGACTACCAAATTGGTTAAGCAGTTTTTCTAATTGCCAAGATGTTTGTAAACTCATCCCAAACAAAAATAGCAATACGGTGACGGTGCTAATTGCTGCCCAGTTCATCCAGCCACCGCGTTTTAATCCCAGAAATGTCTCTTTTAGTAAATAATCTAGCTTGGTAAATATTTTCATAGAAATCTCCACACCACTACTGACTCGAACCCAATATTCACGCAATCACATCAAGTTACCGTTATAGCCTTGGCAAGTGGGGAAAGGGAAGGGAAGAGTGATTTTGATATCGAGTGCGCTGAAATTAATGGTGATACAACTGACGCGGAGATGGGCAGATGGGAGACACAAAGAAAAATGAATCATAACCATTAGCTGGGCTTGATATGACTTTTGCCATTCTCGCTATGACTATCTGTGCGTTGACTCCCACGTGCTATTTCATATCATGTTCGGCTAATCACTTAAATATGCTGCATTTGGAAATGAAAAAATCTAGATAAGCCTGTCCTATTACACGTATCCAATTTTGCTTGTCAAGTTGTGTTGACAGTTTGTAACAATATTGTTATATTTATTTACATAAGCAAACAAAGCACCGAAAAACAAAAGTTGAGGAAAAACTATGTATACCACCATTAATGAAGAAGGTATTTTGAATAATTACGCCACTGAACCCCAGATGTATCAATCTCAATACCCAAGTCAATATGAGCAGCGTCAATATGCATTACAGGGTGCGTTTGCAACTTTACTAGTCACCACGTTAGTCTTAGTTGCATTTGCGGTTAGTTAATATGATAGATTTTCAATAAATTTTAAATGGATTTTTAAATAGATTTTAAATTAAATGTATCAAAACTCATCGTCAAAGTTTTATCAACCTCGGCTGGTTTCTCCGAGGTTTTTTATTGTAATTCTACTAATATCTATTCATTATGTATTCATCAAAATTTAAAAACCAAAAACCCAACTGTTTATAGTTGGGTTGACAAAAATATTAATTATTGATTATGAATTATAAGTTTTTAGACTTTGAGTGAATGTTGTGTCTTCAGATAAAAATACTTGTAAACAATTCCACATTCTCAACTCATAATTATTTGAGTATTTAGAATTATCTTAATTACCCTAATAACTACTACACTCCCTAATTGATCAAAACTCCTTGTTCTTGAAGTATAAGCTTTTTGCCATTGTAAACAAGTAATCTATTATCTGCGGTCACTTGATAAATATATTGTCCATTACGGAATTGATAGCCGAGAAAACGACTTGGTGTGACACCATCTGCACCCACTGTATGTATTGTTCTTCCAGTCAAACGAATTGATTGACCTGTTTTTAAATTCCTGCCCACATAGGTGACATTATTACAAACGACATATCCTTCAGGGCAATTTCTTGTAATAGTAACTTTAAAATTTTTAGTTTTTAATGTTTCTGCATTTGCCGCACCAGCTAGAAGAGTAAGGCTAGCAACAGGCAATAAAACAAGGCTAAGAAATCTTTTTTTGAGATGCAACATAGTGTGTGTTCCTTATTTATTAGAATTGATGTTTAGTTGACTGTGAGTTGATATTGATGGATACACATTAACTAATTGAATTCCCGAAAAATTGTCAAAAAAATGAGAACAGAGCCAGCAATAGCTCCAAGAAAAAGGAAAAAGATACCATTCTGGCAAGAAATCACTTGATCTGCCATGCCAATATCAAAATATCTATTACCCCTTTTGTTAAGATAAAAAAACTAGCACTGTGTAAAACCTAGCCGAAAAGAGCGAGTAAGATTTCCCATGCTGTCTGAAATTGCTGTTGAGAAAAAAAAGTTAAAAAATCCACCTTTGCAGTTGCATTATTTGGGCGATCGCGTTTTGCGCCAACCAGCCAAGCGCGTTAGTAAAATCGATGATGAAATCCGCGATTTAGCGCGAAAAATGCTGCAAACAATGTACAGCAGTGATGGCATTGGTTTAGCTGCACCCCAAGTTGGCATTCACAAGCAGTTGATTGTCATTGATTTGGAACCCGATAACCCCGAAAATCCACCGCTAGTTTTGATTAATCCCATCATCAAACAAACTAGTCAGCAAACCAGCGTTGCTCAAGAAGGTTGTTTGAGTATTCCTGGTGTTTGCCTGGATGTGAAGCGCCCGGAGACTGTAGAAATTGCCTACAGAGATGAACATGGTCGTCCGCAAACCCTCAAAGCGAATGATTTACTCGCCCGTTGTATTCTCCACGAAATGGATCACCTCAATGGTGTGGTATTTGTAGACCGTGTAGAAAATTCCCTGGCTCTGGGGCAAGAACTATCTAAACATGGTTTCTCCCAGAAAGCTGTTAAACCAATTGTATAAGGTGGATTAGTCAAAGTGTATTTAACTCCAAAAAGCGGTTTGTTTCTGGCTATCTCCTGCATTACCGCGATCGCAGGTGTTGGTTCTGTTTTTGAAATTACGTCTGGCGAACCCGATTTGGGGATGCAAACTACTTCGATCATCCTGGGTTTGAGCATTCCTCTAACTCTATTATCTTTTTTTGCAGCTGTACGAGATGCAAAGGCTAATATTAAATAAGCATCAGGTGCGATCGGGGAAGCAAATGTAAGCAAATTGCTTTCTCCGTTTCGCCAAAGTGGTCCGAAAGGCAAAAGATTAGCGTTTACTTTTTTGCCTTTCACCTTTTATTTAAACTGTCTCGCTTTTCAAAGATGAAGGCTAACTGATACAGTATCAAGTCTGGCTAACCAATTATCATTAGTTTTTCTCCCATCTCCCCATCTCCCATCAGTTTTACCATTGGTATTTAGATAGAACGAGGATTCATCTCCAATGAAGAAACGTATTCTTATTCTTGGTGGTACGGGCGATGCATCAGCATTAACTGCACAAGTATCGTGTCTTTCTGGTATAGAAGTTATTACCTCACTTGCTGGTCGGACGAAAAATCCTCTATCCCCAGATGGAATAGTGCGAATTGGTGGCTTTGGTGGTGTCGAAGGTTTAGTACAATACTTACGTGATGAAAAAATAAATGTACTTATTGATGCGACTCACCCCTATGCTGCACAGATATCTGAGAATGCGGCTGCGGCTACACAGATTTGTCACATTCCCCATTTAATGTTTGTGCGTCCGGTATGGGAAAAGCTACCTGGAGATGATTGGATTGGGGTCGATCGCGTGGAAACCGCAGCAATGGTATTGTCTGAATTTGCCAAGCGGGTATTCCTCACGGTTGGGAGGCAGCAACTTGCAGCTTTTGCAAATTTAGATCATATTTGGTTTTTGATGCGGTTAATAGACCCACCTGCCCCTGATGCTTTGCTTCCCCCAGGGGAAATATTATCTGCCAGAGGGCCTTTTCATTTGGTTGATGAGCGCAAAATCCTGCGGGAATACGGAATAGATACGTTGGTTAGTAAAAATAGTGGCGGGAATGCTACATACGGGAAAATAATTGCGGCGCGAGAACTGGGGATTAAGGTTGTCATGGTGCAACGTCCCCCAACTCCGGATGTGGAAAAGGTGAGTGATATTGAGGGTGCGTTGGAGTGGTTGCGGAAAAATGGCATTTAAATTAACGCGATTCTTTTACTGCAACTAACTGCGTTACCTGCGCCATTGCTTTCCACCCCAAAAAGCCGCCAATTGGTTCTGTTCGCTGTACTGCGATGCGAATTAATTCTCCACCTACTTGTTGATGGAATTGCAATAATTTAGACTCACTTTCAATTGTGACGGTATTTGCCACCAAACGCCCTCCTAGGGGTAATGCTTGCCAACACATCTCTAATATTCCTGGCGATGTTATGCCTCCACCGATAAAAATCCTATGGGGTTGTGGTAAATCTTGGAGTGCATCTGGTGCTTTGCCAGCAACAATTTGCAATCCTGGTGTACCCAAAGCAGTAGCATTATCAGCTATATATTGTATTCGACGCGGATTTTGCTCGATCGCGATCGCTCGACATTGGCGATGGCTTCGCATCCATTCGATGCCAATGGAACCGCAGCCTGCACCCACATCCCATAATAGTTGTCCGGGAATTGGCGCTAAATTAGCAAGGGTGATGGCTCGGACTTCGCGTTTGGTAAGTTGTCCGTCGTGGTGATAGGCGTTATCTGGTAATCCTGCTAACCGAGATAAGGGAACTACCCCAGTATCAGCAATACATTCAATCGCGATCGCATTTAAGTCGGCGATTTCTCCATGCATCCATGAGCCTGCTGTTCCCTCGACTATCCTTTCCTGGGAACCACCCATCCGTTCTAAAATAATAATTTTGCTGCCACTATATCCTCTTTTTGTCAAGATGTCGGCGACAATTCCTGGGGTATGCCGATTCTCGCTCAACACTAAAATTTGCGCACCGGGATAAATTGCTGTTTGTATCAGTGCGGGGGGACGACTACATAAACTGAGTGTCTCAACGTCAGTTAGCGACCATCCCAGTCTGGCACAAGCGAGGCTAAAAGCTGATGGTGCGGGTATAATTGTCATCTCATCAATGGGTATTTTGCTAGTGAGGGTGACACCAATACCAAAACACATGGGGTCTCCACTGGCTAAGACACAGACAGATTCACCGCGATGATGGACAATTGCTTCTAGAGATGTAGATATGGGTGAAGACCAGATAATTTTTGGACGGGGATCATCTGCTGGTAGCATGGCGCAATGACGTTTACCACCAACGATAATTTTGGCATTTTTGACCAAAGAAAGTGCGATCGCACTTAATCCTGATAATCCATCTTCACCAATACCTACCACCGCTAACCATTTTTTACTGTTTGTCATTAGTATGGAGAGGCAAAGTCCTTGAGAAAGCCTAGCAAAGCTTCATTCACTGCTTGGGGATACTCAACGCTAACCCAATGACCAGCGCCTTCGATCATAACTTGTCCTTTCAAGTTAGGAACTAACTGAGTCATTGTCTCCAGATTTATTCCCGGAAATTGGAGGACAATATCTTTGTCGCCAGCAATGAAAAAAGCAGGTGGCAATATCTTTTTATCTTGCAGTTGCTGAGTAATTTCCATATTTCGGTCAAAATTTCGATACCAGTTTAATCCACCACGAAAGCCACTACGTTGGTACTGTTCGACATAATAATCTAGGTCTGCTTCTGTTAATCCTAATACCTGCTGTTCGGAATCGATTAATCCATCCAGAAAACCGGAGCTTGATGATTTGGGGTTGAAAAAAATTCCTTCAGGAGCAGAGCCACTAACGCTAGCATAAATTGTCCGTAACGATCGCCGAATATTAGCTTCAAACTCAGCTTCTGCTACCCCAGGCTGCTGGAAATAAACCGTATACCAAAAGTTATCCCCATAATTCTCTTGCTTTGTTAATGCTCCCACCGGATAACGTATGTAGGGGATACTCATACCGACAACAGCATTGACTCGTTCTTCATGTAGCAAAGCTGTATTCCAAGCGACAAGAGAACCCCAGTCATGTCCAACAACAGTGAAAGTTGCATGTCCAAGGGCATCAGCAATGCCAACAACATCTCCAGTTAAATGGATAATGTCATAGGCTTCGATTTCCTCTGGAGCATCGCTACCACCATAACCTCGTTGATCGGGAACAGCCACCTGAAAACCGGCTTCCACAAGTGGGTCTATTTGATGTCGCCATAGATACCAGCATTGAGGCCAGCCGTGGAGTAAAATTACCAGAGGTCCTTCACCTTCAACAACTGTCCTCAGTGTCACCCCGTTTGTGTTGATATTACGAAAGTTGCGTTCTTTCATTTTGGATTATTTTTTTGAGATTCAATTACATACAGTAGCATCGCTAGCGCGATCGCACATTCTTCAGCCTACTTCTTATTATGTTTGTTTAATCACTTACAATCACGATTTCTCCGCGTCTTTGCGTCTCTAAGTCTCCGTGTCAGTTTTCATAACAAGTATTCAACCGGACATGATATTACGACTTCTTACTAATTCTCCTGCATTTCCGTTTCTCAACAAAAGAAAACATTAGATTCGCAGATTGGTAATTCAGGTCGTGATAAAATACGCAAGCTTGGAGTCGGGAAAGTTTGGCGAAATTCCAACACTGTGCCGCAACTGTAATGTAATCATCAGATTTGAGATTGAGATCATCCTTGATCCCCAATCACTGGTTACTTAAAGTCAGAATGCCAACTCCAGGAGTGTCAAACAGACACAATCATTATCTGCTCCCTGCGTTGCACAGGGAAGGGGTTGCATCAATGTCATTGTCACTACCATCTAATTTTGTCAGTTGTCCAGGTCTTTTTTATCCCACTTCGGCGCGAGATGGTATATTGTCGCGGATTCGTATACCTGGGGGGATAATTACTAGTCAGCAGTTGCGAGCGATCGCTAATTTAGCTGATGAATTTGGTAATGGTAGTATCAATATTACTAATCGAGCGAATATTCAATTACGGGAAATTACTAAGGACATTCCGACTGATGTTTTGGCTTTATTACAGGAGATTGGTCTTGCTGCCAGGGTTACAGAACTCGATCACCTCCGTAATATTATGGGAAGCCCGACTGCGGGAATTGACTCTAGAGAAATAATTGATACTCGTCCTCTGATTCGCGACTTAGAACATCAGATGACGACTCATGCAGATTTAGTCGAACTTTCCCCAAAATTTAGCGTTTGCTTTGATGGTGGTGGCTCTGTGTCTGTTGCTACTCAAGTTAATGATATTACGTTGATTGCTGTCTTAATTGCTGGAGAGGTTTATTTTCAGTTGAAGTTAAGTGTGAATGCAGATATGGGTGTTTATAGCCCATTCTTTGATACAGGAGTGGTATTAAAGCCGGAGGAATCTGTTTCCGTAGTAGTCGCATTGGCAAAGGTTTATTTACAGCATTTGCTTAAAAATAAATCTCAAAACCAATCATCTATTTTAGTAAATCCATATCGAAAATCTCATCAACCCCGTTTGCGGGATATTTTAGATGAGTTGGGAGTGGCACAATTTATCCAAGAAGTTGAATTCTATTTAAATCGAAAACTGAGACGAATTTCTATGGAGAATAATCAAGATTCGCAACCTGTTCAAAATCACTATTTACATCTTGATATTCATCCCCAAAAACAAGCAGGTTTTTTTTATATTGGGATTATGACAGCATTGGGTAAATTAGAAGCTAATCAAATGCATGAATTAGCGAATATTGCCCAAACATATGCTAGCGGAACTTTAAGATTAACACCTTGGCAAAACTTAATAATTTCTGATATTTCCATACAGTATATTCAGGAAGTTAGTAACAAAATTAGGCATTTGAAATTAGATTATTCTGTAAATAATATTTATAGTGCTTTAGTCGCCTGTACGGGGAATGTGGGATGTGCATCTTCGGCAACTGACACCAAAAGTCACGCTGTTTTATTAGCTGAATATCTCAATAGGAGAATTACTTTACCTACTCCTGTTAATATCCATTTTACAGGTTGCCCCAAGTCTTGTGCCCAGCCGACAAAAGGCGATATCACTCTCCTGGGGATGATTCGGGAACAAGAAGGAGGATATCAAGTTTATTTAGGGAAAGGAGAAAACAGATTTGGAAGGATGATTTATGATTTTTTGCCCTTTATGGAGATTCCTGGCTTATTAGAAAAAATTTTATTAATATACATTGCCCAAGTTGCATATTGCAATGAATCTTTTACAGATTTTGTTAATAGATATAGTCTAGAACAATTACAAAGCATGTTTCAATAACTGATAAATAATAACTGTTAATCATTTAGAGGAATATATAGTCAGCATAATGGACTATCAAGAAGCTCAAATACAAAATGAATCAATAGTCACTAAGTGATTACTCACGAATAACTAATATCTAAATAAATATCTCCATAAAAATGACAATTGATTATATTCGCGACGGAAATAAAATATATGAAAAGTCTTTTGCTACAATTCGCTCAGAAGCAAACCTCTCCCAACTTCCAGATGATGTGGCAAAGGTTGCAGTCCGTCTTATCCATGCTTGCGGCATGATTGATATTGTCGATAGTATCGGATTTTCACCAACAGCAGTTACATCTGGACGTACAGCATTAGCAAACGGAGCAACTATTTTGTGCGATTGTCAGATGGTAGCGAATGGGGTGACTCGCAAGCGACTACCAGCCAACAATCAAGTAATCTGTACCCTCAACCATCCTGATGTACCCAACCTTGCCACAAAAATCGGTAATACTCGCTCGGCTGCGGCTTTAGAATTATGGCAACCCTATTTAGAAGGGGCTGTAGTTGCAATTGGGAATGCGCCCACTGCCCTATTTAGGTTATTAGAAATGTTAGACGCAGGCGCACCAAAACCCGCCCTAATTCTTGGCTTTCCCGTTGGCTTTGTCGGTGCAGCAGAGTCAAAAGCAGCCTTAGCCGCAGATAATCGGCAAATACCCTTCATGACATTATACGGGCGTAGGGGAGGAAGCGCGATCGCATCTGCCGCAGTTAACGCTTTAGCTATGGAGTCGGAAATATGAATCAAGATATAAACCAAGATATAAATCAAAATATGAATCAAAATATCCACACAAATCTAAACATAAACACACAGAAAGGTCGCCTTTACGGTGTCGGTGTCGGCCCAGGCGATCCAGAATTATTAACATTAAAGGCTTTTCGCTTATTACAAAGCTGCCCTGTAGTTGCTTACCAATCGGCAGAAGGTAAGGAAAGCGTGGCTCGGAGTATTGTTGCTGAATATATTCCCAGCGATCGCATTGAATTGTTGTATCATTTGCCACGTGCCCTTGATGCTGAAGCCGCACAACCAATATATGACCAAGTTGTGATACCGATTGCCGACCATTTGTCGCAGGGGCGAGACGTTGTTGTGTTGTGTGAGGGAGACCCGTTATTTTACGGTTCTTTTATGTATGTTTTTACGCGACTATCTGAACAGTATGAAACTGAGGTTGTGCCGGGAATTTCCTGCCCAATGGGTTGCGCCTCGGCTTTAGGAGTACCTCTAACTTACCGTAATGATGTTTTTAGTGTCCTCCCGGCAACATTACCCGCAGATACCTTGGAAGCACAATTACGAAATGCTGATGCGGTGGCAATTATTAAGCTCAGGCGGCATTTTGCCAAAGTTCGGGATGTGTTGCACAAAGTCGGATTAGCATCGCGGGCAAATTACATTGAGCGAGGCACAATGGCAAGTCAAAAAGTAGTTTCTTTAGATGAAGTGGAACCTGATGATGTGCCTTATTTCTCAATGATTTTAGTCCCTTCTCAAAGTCAATTATAAAAAAGAATGCACTAGCATCAATTCGCTTATTTCATCTTCTGCGTCTATGACAAAACTATCTCCTGTTGTCGTTGTTCTCGGTAATAACAGCATTCCCGTCGCTAAAAAGATTATTAGTGTTATCCCCGGAGCAAAATTATATGGTTTGGCAGAGCGCACTAATAATACGGATGTAGATGTCAATTTTACTGATTTTGGCACGACATTACGGGAGTTATTTGCTGATGGCACCCCGATTATTGGAATTTGTGCTACAGGTATTTTAATTCGGACTCTCGCCCCGTTACTAACAAATAAACGACAGGAGCCTCCTGTTTTGGCGGTGGCGGAAGATGGTAGCGCCATTGTACCGCTATTAGGTGGATTGAATGGAGTGAACAATTTAGCGCGGCAAATTGCTACTGTTTTCAATATCAAAGCCGCAATTACAACTACAGGTGAGATTCGGTTTGGCATTGCTTTAGAAGACCCACCTCCAGGCTATCATTTGTCTAATCCCTCAGATGCCAAAGCCTTTATGTCAGACTTGTTGGCGGGAAATTCTGTGAGGTTAGAAGGGAATCCCCTATGGTTAAATTGGTTAAAAAGTAGTTCATTGCCAATTGACTCAAATGCCGAAAGAGTCATCCAAATTACCGAAAAAAATGTAGCTTCCACTCCTACTCACCTAATTTATCACCCACAGGCGATCGCAATTGGTGTTAGCATACATGAGCAAAGAGATTTTTCGGAATCCCCTATTCCCCTAATTCAACAAATACTCGCCGATGCCGAATTATCGCCAGCATCGATTGCTGGAGTTTTTGCGAGTCAAGTTGATGCTGCACAGCCAGAAATACAAGTAATTGCTGATGCACTCAATGTTGCAGTGCGTTTTTTGGCTCCAGATGAACTGAGCAAAGTCATGTCACGACACCAGACATCTGATGTCGCCGTTGCGGTGGCTTTGGCTGCATCCCAGGGACAAATAATCATGCAGCGACAAGTGTTAAATATTACTTGCGCTATCGCGATTTCTGATTTACCTATCGATATCAAGACCACAGGTAAAACACGCGGACGCTTGGCAATCATTGGTACTGGGCCAGGGAGAAGCGATTGGATGTCACCGGAGGTGAAAGACATATTACGTAATGCCACTGATTTGGTGGGTTATTCTACATACTTAAAGCTGATTGCTGCTGTTACCCCAGGTAAACACCTGCATGAGTCTGATAACCGTGAAGAAATCGCCCGGGCTTCTCTAGCGTTAGATTTAGCTGCTGAGGGGCGGTTTGTGGCTGTTGTCTCTTCCGGAGACCCAGGTATCTATGCAATGGCAGCAGCAGTCTTTGAAGCTTGGGAAAAGGAACAAAAACCCGCATGGCAAGGAATTGATATTCACGTCGCCCCAGGTATTTCTGCAATGCAAGCCGCAGCAGCCAAAATAGGTGCGCCACTCGGTCATGATTTTTGTGCGATTTCCCTCTCGGATATTTTGAAACCTTGGTCAATTATCGAACAAAGAATTACTGCTGCTGCCCAAGGTGATTTTGTCATCGCCTTATATAATCCCATATCTCAGCAACGTACTTGGCAACTTTCCGAGACAAAAAAGATACTTTTAAATTATCGTTCCCCGCATACAACTGTAGTACTTGCCCGTAATATTGGTAGAGATGGAGAATCAATCAAAGTATGTACATTAGCAGAACTATCACCAGAATTTGCAGATATGCGAACGGTTATTATTATTGGTTCCAGTAAAACGCGAGTAATTGAAAAACCAGATGGGGGAATTTGGGTTTATACTCCCCGTAGGTATGAGTGATATCATGTCCGTTGAATACTGATTATTAAGGCTGACACGGAGAGTTAGAGAGGCGGGGAGGCGGAGAAATTTTAATTGTAAGGATTAGCCGAACATGATATGAATCTGTGGGAAAATCTAAAATCTAAGATACTTTCAGCTATATTTCATCTATTATTATATGAACTTGCAAACACCTTGGATTATATGCGATCGCATCATCTTGCGAATGGCAAATAGTGAAGATATACCCCAAATCCTCAATTATTTTATTCAAAACAAAACCTACCTCACACCCTATTACCCAGCTTGGTACGATGAGTTCTTTACAGAAGAATACTGGAAATTACAAATAGATGTGAACTACCAAGAGTTTAACAGCGATCGCTCCTTAAGATTATTTATTTTCCTCCAAGATAACCCTAATCAAATAATTGGTACTCTCAACTTTAATAATTTTGTTCGGGGAGTCGCCCAATACTGTAACGTTGGCTATAGTTTGGCAGAAAATGAACAAGGCAAAGGTTACATGACAGCCGCCCTGCAAGGGGCAATACAATATATGTTTCAAGAAGTGAAAATGCACCGTATTTCTGCAAATTACATGCCTCACAACCGGCGTAGCGGTAACTTACTCAAACGCTTAGGATTTGTAGTTGAAGGATATGCCAGAGATTATTTAATGATTAACGGTAAATGGGAAGATCATATTTTGACAAGTTTGGTTAATTCACAATGGTTACAGTTTCAGGGTTAATTGTGCAACAACTGAGGCAATTATGAATTTCCAAGTTCCTAATTAACCAAACTCAAGCACTTGATTAATTGCCAAATTCAACCAATTTTCATACCATTCATAAAAAGTCAAAGCTTCGTTACTTTCCTCAACAGATTCATACATATATGTATCCATATTTGGATCATCATGAAAAAATGCTGCACAATGACTTGTCAAAGGATATATACCTGCTTCATTTGTGCGATCGTCAATCCAAATATTACCCCGTTCTTCCCCTGTTACTACTAATCTAGCTTGGATGCCACAGCCATATTCGGCAACAGCGATTGAGCCTTGAACAAACTTTTGATCAAAGTAAACACTGACTTGACTACCATTCATTTGCTGGAGTAAATCTAAATCATTCCACTCATTTTTTAAAGCAAAATCTTGAGCTAAAAAACCAGGTGGAAATAACTGCTCATTCTGAAAATTCTCAATATTTAAACCCAAAAAACCATAGCCAGGTCCAGCACCTCCATTCCCAATCTTCAACAAAAAATTACGAAAATCTTCCGGTAAATTCACCTGAAAATTTAATTCAAACTCTTGCAATTCCCTCTCACTTAAACAAGGATTCAGGATATATTGATGTGATTCTGAGCCAAAAACCTCAAAATTTGTATCTAAATCTACTAGCCGAGATAATTTATTTTTTAATTTCGAGAAATTAATATTCATGCCTATTGTATAGCCTACTTGAAATTATCAACAAAAGTTAAAACAGTTACAACTAAATCTCAGACTCAAAAAAATGCTATCCTTCAACCTAATTCCAGATGTAGGATGAAAACAGAACTCAATTAAGCTGTACTGGTAATGATCCTGCCTGAAACTTCCAATAACGCATCATCTCACAATCCGCTCCTTTCCCTAAACTACGAACCAGCTTTAGAATCACTCGGTGATGATTACTATGACGAAGTCAGCGCCGCAGAATATCCCCAACACATATTAAGATGGCGCAACAATGCACTGTTACCCCTCTTAGGATTAAATCCTGCTCACGTGACTGATGAACATTTTTGTCAAGCATTTGGTAAGTTTGAGGGAAGAAAACCACTGTTAGCATTACGTTATCACGGCTATCAATTTGGTGAGTATAACCCTCATTTAGGTGATGGTAGAGGTTTTCTATACGGACAAGTTCGTGGTACTGATGGCGAACTATATGATTTTGGCACGAAAGGTTCGGGACGCACACCCTACTCACGGGGCGGTGATGGAATGCTGACTCTCAAAGGAGGCGTACGCGAGGTATTAGCGGCAGAAATGCTGCATAGAATGGGTGTACGCACTTCACGCTGTCTGAGTGTGGTGGAAACGGGCTTAGGTTTGTGGAGAGGAGACGAACCTTCTCCTACTCGTTCTTCGGTGATGATTAGAATGAGTAAATCCCATATTCGTTTCGGTACATTTGAGAGGTTAAATTATTTTCAACGTCCAGATTTAATCAAGCAACTATTAAATCATGTTATTGATACCTACTATTCACATCTGAATCAGGAACCAGAAAAATATGCCTTATTTTATGCGGAATTAGTGCAAAGAGTTGCAGAGCTTGTTGCCCAGTGGATGGCATCTGGCTTTTGTCATGCTGTATTAAATACTGACAATATGTCCATTACGGGTGAAAGTTTTGATTATGGCCCTTATGCTTTTATTCCCAACTTTGATCCGCAATTTACTGCGGCTTATTTTGACCATTCGGGACGCTACAGTTACGGAAATCAAGCAGGTATTTGCAAGTTAAATCTAGAGTTATTACAACGTCCATTAGCGGCGACAATTCGGACTAATGAGATGGAAACTGGTTTATCTAGTTTTGAAGATTATTATGATGCTGAATATCGTCGTTTTATGTTGAGAAAACTCGGTTTTGAAAAGTTAGATAATCAAGAAACTGAAGAACTATTACGAGCTACATTAAGGTTTTTAAATAATTATCCCGTGAGTTACCATCATTTCTTTGCTGACCTGGCAATTACTTTTTCGAGTAAATGGCGTGATGATGCTAGTTGTATTTTAAATGATTCCGAAATTGGGCGATCGCTCGGGGCATCGGAATTATTTTTAAATTGGGCAGGGATATATCATCGTATTTTAACTAACTTAACAGTTGCGGAAATCGAAAAAGTCGGTCAAACTCTGAATCAATATAACCCCAAAACAGTTGTGATTAGACCTGTGATTGAATCAGTTTGGGAACCGATCGCTCAAGCTGATGATTGGACAGATTTTAATGATTTGATCCAGGAAATTCAAGTAATTTAGAAGTAAACCAGAATAATATCCCTGGTTTTTGGTAAAATTCAGGGATATGGGGAGATTCCAGAAAATTAAAGTTGATTAAAAATAGTTACATTCGCTGGTTGTAAACGGTAGGTATGCATTTGCCACAATTTGTTTTTGACCGCTAAATTCTCTGCCATAATAACCATCATCAAAACCACGTCCAAATTCCCCGCCCGCAGTCCGGGGCTTGTAGGCATTCCCTTTTTTCGCACTCTCCCTGCCCTGCCGATAGCCGTCAGAGTAAGCCCGTGGATGATATCCAGGGTCTTGGTCTAACAACCATTGGGTGACAGGATAACAGTATCTTCTCGGATAGACCCGATAACGACGGTTATAGTAACCGCGATAGTAACCGTTACCGCCATAGCCTTCGTAATAGCGATTAAACAAACCGTGATTATGTCTGCGATTGTAGACGCGATCGCGTTCTCTCCCACTAGCTGGTTGATGGTTCAGCAAAAATGCGATGACTGTAATGATGATAAACAAAGTGACTGGGATAATTTTTTTCATTTTCATCAACCCCCAGACTTTTCTGAAATGATGATAGTTAGAGTATTACCTTCAATATATAATTTTTAGCAGTGAGGAAACATCATGCGATCGCATGATTTTGGGATTGTTAATCCTCTGGTAATATTTGGTCAAACTGATGATGATTTTCCCGGTTGGTAAATTTTACCAAAGGAATGGTCGGCATTAATTTCTATGACTAAGTTGACATATGTTGACGAATTTACTAACGGTTTGAGGAATAATTCCGGATGTAAAGCCCGCCAAAAGTAATTGACAAACTCTTCAATTTGCATATCTGTCATTCCCCGTTTCCCGCTAGCTTTCATATCGTGTTCGGCTTGTTTGCGCCATTGGACTGAGTAACGGTAATCTTGGGGGTACAACAAAATTAGATGGTCGAGACGTTCCCACAATGGTAGATATTCATTTAGTTGCTGGTTCATATCACAGGCAAAAGCTTTATCTAGGGCTGTGATAATGGGGGGAGGTAGGTGATTAAATGCTGCATCCTCAATGGGACGGACACCAACAAACCAGCCTTCAAATAAGAGAATATCTACGTGGGGAATAGTTTCGGGCTTAGTTCTATCTCCGGCTCCATTGTGAAGGGATTTATCGAAGCGAGGAATGCTCACAGGAGTTTGAGAATTTGCCTGAGAATTACGAATTTGGTCGAGGACATTTAAACCTAAGTTGATATCATGGGTTCCTGGAGGGCCACGCCAAATTAAACGCGGGTCTTGTTGTTGCAGGAACATGCGATCGCGATAAGTTTTGTATAGGTCATCCAGTGATAAACAAGCTGCATGATATCCCATTTCCCCCAAAATCGAGGAAACTCCTCTGGCTAATGTGGTTTTACCTGTTCCTTGCCCTCCTAATATTCCCTGAATCAAAGGACGACCGAGATTTTGGTGCTGTTCAGCCATTTGCAAGGCTAATTGTTGGTAGATTGTCATTTTTATGAGTGCTAAGGGCTGATACTAATACTTGCTGATTTTTCTTTGCCTGTAGCTAAGAACCCAACTTGAATGCTTCGATAAATAAACTGTAAATAAAACCTATTTTGAGGATATTCAGGGATTCTAGCCAAATTGAACCAACGGCAAAACGACGACGGTAATATATCTGACTTGTGAATTCCGTCATCAAAACCAAAATTGCGGCGATCACAATATCGAGTCTAGCTTGTTGTCCTGCGGTTGTGGAAATTGCCGTCCCTAGGAAAATTCCCAGCAAAAAGCTTATAATCAGCAAAGACCAACGTCGCCAAGGGTTACTCAGCCATTGCCCTGACCTGCGTGCGATCGCGTCAAACAAATCATTCAAACGAGTATTTTGCATTCTCTGGTGATTTGGGAGAAAATCAGATTATTATTTATGATGAAATATCCCAATTTGAGGATATCGTGTCTAGGTTAACTAGCTATAAATAGTATTGTGGGGGTCTTGTAGTTATGCTGCAAGTTTTTCGTCTCCAGTTTGATCACCAAAAATGAGCGAGAGTAAAACTTTTGCCCAATCTGTAAATCTTAATACATTTATCCTCCAGTATTCTCTAGCCTATAAGGGGTAACTCCCCCCAGTACATTTATTGACGAGTAAGATATAATCCTTGCTCGAATATAAATAAGGTTACAGCTACAAAGAAGCTTTGAGATTTTCAAGGTGGGTTATTGGTTGTGGCTAAACTAAAAGTTGTAAATCAAAATTCAGGATTCATAATTATAATTACTGACTCCTTGATTAATTAGAAATCGGCTAGAATTTAGGCAATAACTTTGCCTCAAAAGTTAGACTGAGCTTTCCCAAGTTGATACTGGGGATACAGTAAATCCAGATTTCCTATTATTTTTCGATTACCAAACTAAATACTTATACCAATTCGTTATTTGTAATTAAGAAATTCAGATAATAATCTGAGTTTCCTAGTTTTAAATATGTTACTGAATTTTGAAGAATTGGTATTGTTTCTGTCTAAATTTATTTTTTTCTCAATATTGACATCGATATGAAATTGCCAAAGTATCGTCATGCGATTATCGCTATTGGTTGTTTGGGTATACTCGGAATATTTGCTGGATGCTACCAAGTCAGTATCTCTTTTGAACCAACAGCAACAGAAGTCGCTTCAACATCATCAGTGCCAATTAACCAGTTAGCCAGCGAACAAACCCATGAATCATCTGGGCAAATTTCACAAATCACTTCAGAAAATGCTGATGTGAAATTACTTTCTTACCACCCCAGCACTGAAAACAAAGGTACGGGTATCGGTAGTTTGCGGATGAGTAATCAAACCACTCAACCAGTACGTCTTGCCCTATTAGCACGGCGTGGTGAAGTCAAAAGTGGGGGAGGAAATGCGGCAGATGTCCCGGCACATTGGGATTTTGCACCCCAAGAAGGGAATGACAAGGGGTTGGTATTATCGTTGCCTAATGGTAATTTGAAGTTGGCAAAGGGAGATGTATTGGTTGCATTTGCTCAAGATGGTTCCCGTAAATATTGGGGTCCATATGTAGTGGGCGAAACTCCCTTACCTGCTTGGAATTCAGAAGGGAAGGAGTGGCAATTGATTTTGAATAATTAAGGGATGGAGTATGAAAAGTAATTCTTAGAGTGTTCCAACAAATAAATGATCCAAAATGCGTCATTGCGAATGTAGCGTAGACACGAAGTGGCTTGCCGAAGGCTAGCGAAATGTTCGCGTAGCGTTCCCGCAGGGTAGCAATCGCAAGGTATTGGGATTGCCACGCTTCACTTCGTTGCGCTTGCAATGACAATTGGGTATTTTTTTACTTGGAGTACTCTTAACTCCTTCTGACTCCGCACTTCTTTCCCAGAATTAAGAACAAAAGCTGCTTAAATGTAGTCAAAACTATTGACTTATGATTTCTGTGTGTAAACCATTGATTATTGACTACCGACTTTTGATTCAATGATTAATCATGCTTTTGATAAATGGTGTCAGGATATTGAGAAGCGTCCAGTTCTGGCGATAATATCCTCTGTGCTGTTGGTTGCTTTAGTTTCTGGGATTGGTTTTTTTTGGCATTTGGGGAGTATTGGTTTAATTGATGAAACCGAGCCTCTTTTTGCTGAAGCTTCTCGGCAAATGTTAGTGCGTGGAGACTGGATTACACCATTTTTTAATAATGAAACGCGATTTGATAAGCCGGCGTTGATATATTGGTGTCAAGCGATCGCTTATCAAATTTTTGGTGTCAATGAATGGGCTGTGCGGCTTCCGAGTGCTTTAGCTGCAACTGCTGTGGTAGGTTTTTGTTTTTATGTTTTGCAGTGGTATGTCGCCAAGCAAAATATTCATCAAGATGGCAATCACAATCAAACAGGGGCGTTTTCACATTCGAGTCGGCGCTGGATGGTGGCTAGTTTGGGTGCTGCATTAATTGCTCTCAGCCCGGAAATGATTGTTTGGGCACGTGCTGGTGTGTCCGATATGCTGTTAAGTTTCTGTATGGTTTCGGCTCTGTTGTGTTTCTTCCTCGGATATGTAAATGAGGAAGAGAGGTGTCGAAGTCGAGAAATATCTAATAATAATATTTCTAATCTTCCTCATCCCCCCCTCTGGCTATCTCCGGGCATTTTCCCTTCAAAGTGGTACACAGCATTTTATATATTAATTGGTGGGGCAATTTTAACGAAAGGCCCTGTGGGGATTGTACTTCCTGGCTTAATTATTGGTATTTTTTTGCTTTATGTGGGCAAATTTAAGCAGGTATTGCAGGAAATACGATTATTTATTGGTTTATTAATTATTGCGCTTGTCTCGCTACCTTGGTATGTGTTGGTGACTTGGCGCAATGGGTGGAATTTTATTAATGATTTTTTTGGTTATCATAATGTCGAGCGTTTTACTGCCGTAGTTAATCGTCATTCGGCACCCTGGTATTTTTATTTTTTAGTTGTCTTACTGGGTTTTGCTCCTTATGCAGTGTATTTGCCTAGTGCCATCCTGCGTAAAAATCGCGATTCCAAAACAAACCTAAACATCAGTTTTTGGCAACGAAAATATTGGATATCTCAATCTCGGATTCAGCAATTTAGCTTATTTATTCTCGCTTGGTTTTTTGGTGTTTTTGGCTTTTTTACTATTGCGGTGACAAAATTACCCAGCTATGTTTTGCCCTTAATGCCTGCTGTTGGCATTTTGATTGCATTGTTATTTAATGATTTAATTGCTCAAGACAAAAGCTATCGCATCTCCATTGTGCCTGGTTTTCGCCTTAGTGCTTGGGTAAATGTCATTTTTGTTGCAGCTATCGGGTTTACCTCTTTCTACGTTCCCCGGCTGTTTGGTGAAGATTCGGCGGCACCAAATTTTAAACAACTTTTACAGCAATCAAATTTAACTGAAATAGGCGGTATAATTTGGCTCGCTGCCGCCGTCATCTTAGCAATTTTACTGATGAGAAAGATGTGGTTATCCCTATTTGGCGTTAATCTTGTGGCTTTTTGTCTATTTTTATTTTTCGTGCTGACTCCTGCCCAGTATATTATGGACAGTGAAAGACAAATGCCATTGCGAAAATTATCAGCGATCGCAGTCCAAAATCAAAGACCAAACGAAGAATTAATGATGGTTGGTTTCAAAAAGCCATCAATTGCTTTTTACACTCAGCGTCCAATTAACTACATCAGAAGCAGCGAAACTGCTGGGGAATATATTCAAAATCAAGCAGCCAAGACAACTCAACAATCTCTCATTGTGTTTGCACAGCCAAAAAAATTCGCCGAAATGGGTTTACAAGCCACTGATTACAAAATTTTAGGCGATCGCGGTGCATATCAAGTAATTCGAGTTCCTTTAAAATAATTTCTCAGTGGGGAGTTTGATGGATACTTTGCCTACTCACAGGGTAGCGACTATTAAGAATTCCCCAATTCTTCCTCTAAAATAAGTGGGTTTAATTAAATATGAAACTTGATCAAATCTGAAGAGACTTTTTCATTGTTGCCACATACATTACAACCCCTTTAAAGCTAAATGAATTTCACCCAATAAGTCCTCCATTGAAATTGAACGCGGCAAAACTTTTGCTCCCACAATTGGCGAAACTATTGTTTTGTCACTCGTTTTTTCATTAGTCTTTTCACCTGTTTCATTTTTATTGAATCTCTGGTCAATAATTAATACTGGAGGTAAATGAAATGGTAGTTTTTCTAATGCTTTTAACGCTAACATGACTTCTTTTTTAGGGGCTGATTTGTCCAAGCAAATTAGCAATAAGTCCACGCTATGGTGACGAATTTGCTGTAACATTTCTGCCCAAGAACGAGCCGTTGAAGCTTTTAACCCCCCTGTTTGTAAATACTGAATTAAGGCTTGAAACCATTCGGAAGCACGATAAACATTGGTGGTTTCTAAGCTAGGCAAAGATGTATTTTCTGTTTGTTTTGTAATGTTTTTCTCATGCCGATTTTCCCCTACTCTAGTTTGTTCATGATCGCTAACTTGACTAACTCTAGAGTTGCGTAAATGATTATTTTTTGCCTCTGGCAAATCAGGCAACATCATTAAATCCACAATCAAGGTACTGGGGGGGCAACATATTCCCGCCGCAATTTGTAATACTGAAAGTAATGCTTCTGTTTTCCCTTTTTGTCCTTGGGTTGTCAAGCAAGGAAAAACTGATAAACCTGGAACTTGAGAGGCTGCTTGCGAGACTTCAACGTCGCATGTGACAAGTGGTAAAACTGAGAGGCGGGGGTGCTTGCTAAGTCTTTCGAGATAGGATTGCGCCATTTGCATTTTGGTGTCCAACAGGACAACATCAAATTGCCAAACTCGTGATAGTAATTCTGCTTGTTCAAGATCGTCAACTTCAATAACTCGATGATCAAGAAGTGATGGCTGAATGTTATTTTCGATATCAGGATTAACTAAGCGTAAAATGCGAAGTGGAGTATTAACGATCGCTTCTTCATGACCTTTTTCGTGCTTTTTTTCTTTGGGTTTAATGCACAAGCTATCGAGTAATGGTGCCAGCATTTGGTGCTGGATGGGTAAGCGTAAAAATCCATCCGCACGGTTGGTAAAGGCTTGCTCTTTTTCCGCACCCGTAGCTGTGACAATTGCGGGAATGCGACGGGTTGCTTCTTCTGATTTCAACAGAGTAAGTACATCCCATCCCGATAATAGGGGTAATACGGGATTCAGGAATATGGCTTTTGGCTGCAATCTGCGGGCTTTTTCAATCGCTTCGCACCCCGAACGAGCGATCGCCACTCGATAACCTAAGCCAGTTAACTGTTCTGTGAGTTCTTCAATATATCTTCCCACAGCTTCCACGACTAAGATTAATCTTTGTGAGGGATTCGTATGTAATCCTGTCAAAGGTGTTGATGCCACATCGTCGTTGACTGTAGCTTCCTCGTCTAAGCGTCCGGCTTGACTACCTGGAGAAATCCCATATTTTGCTTGGGGAAACATGCCGGAACCGAGTTCCCGACGACTAGTGTGCGGATGACTTAAGGTTTCGCTAAATGCACTTTTGGGTGGGCTGGGAGGTAAAAGTAAGGTAAACTGACTCCCCTTGCCTTCTCGTGATAAAAAGCTCACATCTCCCCCATGCAGTCGTGCTAAGGCACGAGTCAGCACTAGTCCCAATCCAGTGCCCTCAAATTGACGGGTGAGGGGATTTTCAAGTTGTTGAAATTTCTGGAAAATTAAATGCTGTTGATGTTCAGGTATACCAATGCCTGTATCCCAAACGGTAAATGCAATCCAACCTTCCCAATGGTTAACGCGCAAACCAATTTTGCCACCACCTTCGGTAAATTTGAAGGCATTGGACAGTAAATGTACCAGCATTTGTCGTAATCGTAGTTCGTCAGCAATAATTTCGTTGAGTCCAGGTTCAATTACTAGACTAAACTGATGATTTTCCTGCGTAGTGGCAACTTTGTTATTTTGAATATAAACAGCTTTCGCATCAACAATAGCGCGATCGCAAACTGCTTGAATCTTGACTGGACTTACCGACAGTTCCATCTGTCCAGTTTCCATCCGCGTCAAATCCAAAATATCGTTGACGACACTCATTAAATGTCTACCACTTTGATGGATAAGTCCGGCATATCGGGCTTGACGTTCATTTAATTCTCCTAGTTGCTGGTCAACTAGTAAGCGTGATAATCCCAATACTGCAGTGAGTGGTGTTTTTAATTCGTGGCTAATACAAGCTAAAAATTCGTCTTTGAGGCGATTTAATTGGATGAGGTCGGCATTTTTGGCGGCTAATTCTTTACTGAGTTGCTGCTGTTCGGTAACATCAGTTGCTAACATTAACCACATGTCATTAATTACTTTCCACTCCGGACTATCCAAGGGAATTTTCGCAAACTGCCAAACCCGTTCCTGACCACTTTGAACTTCAACCACACAGGTACAAGTACCTAATTGGCTATTCAAAAAGCAGCGCCCTCCCATATTTGCTGTGCTTTTTTCTTCTGGTAGTTCCGAGCCAAAATTGCCGGCAGCAAAGTTGTGAGTTGAACTAGAAGCGGAAATCAAGGGGGAAATATCGTCGATTTCGCCACTAATTGGACTAACTTTCACGGTTGCTTCGTAGGATTCATCCATTCCTGTGGAGATACTACGCCCAGATGAACGCTCTTCTCCAAAGGCTTTTGGGGACAAAATTGCCTCCACTTGCTGGCGAATTCCTTCGGGGTTTTTTAACATACCCAATTGTTGCCACCAAGCTGGATTTTGGGTGACAACTTCGCCACCACCTGTTTGTAGCATCAGGGGCCAAGGCAAACGTTCGAGTAATTGTACTAATGATTGATATTGGGATTGGGAAGGCTTTTGTTCTGATTGGGTTTGGGGAATGGAAGTTGGAGGAATTGCTTTAGCTGTTACTGTTGTGACTCGATTCGTTTTCCGGCGCTGTCTAGTTTGACTTGTTTTTGATGCCTGTTTGCTATTCCCGATGGCATTTTGATTCATGTTCTGAGGTTCCATATCTGTATTTAAACCATCGTTGGATCGTGGTTTTGTACTACTGGTGCTGTGACTAATTTCCGTTGACTTTGTTAAATGCTTTAATAAACGAGCATTATTAAGCAAACCCAAATATTTTTGATGACTATCAATCACCACCCAATCAGCAACAGGAGCCTGTTTATTTGTCTTGACAGAAGATTGCCGAGGGTTTAAGAGTTTTCTAAATTTTTCTATACTTTCTGTTGCCAACACAGTCTTTATCGGTTGAAGAAGACTATTATCCAAACTCAAATTCCAACTGAAAAATTGCTGTTGTAAATAGTTTGTTAATTCCGAACCTTGGTTTTTTGCTGCCAAAATCAGTAATTGGCTGATTACACCTGCGGAGTACAGCAATCCTAGGGGATATTTTTGCTCGTTCAATACTACTAAGCGATCGCAATTCTCAACCTCAAACATATCTAACAAAGCCGCCAAAGTAGTAGTTTGCAAGCAGCTTGGCACCGTTGAAATAAAATCATCAACCCGATAATGTAGCATTGACATCTCTAGTACTCTTGTCGGTCTTCTTGAGGTTGAAATCAAATCAAACCACTACTTGTTGCTAAAACTCATAGTGTTTTTCAAAAGCAATACCCTCTGTGAAGGTTGAAATTTAATTTTGATTTAATCAGTGCGACTTCAACACTTTAGTATTGGTTAAGCGTAAACGAACAAGTTTTTTGCTAGTGACAAAATTGTCCGAACTACGATTATTCCCTGGCTATCCCAAAATCACAAACATCATTTACATCAATTTGACCGTAATCAATCGCGACATTATAAAGGTTTCCTACACCATAATCGCTTGAGAGCTTTACCAAATGGCGATCGCAATACAAGTTGCTCAAACCGTCCAAACTACTTGAGAGGTGCATGAGAGCTTGTTGAAGCTTATACCAGCATTATGTTGGTATCGAAACACTTTATAGAAAACGATAGCTATCACAATTATGGCTCTAAAGTATAGCTATTGAACCTTTAGGAATTATAATGATTTGGAATGATATGCTTTGTTATTCTTGTTCAAGTATCTTAATCAAATAACACAATTAGAAAATATAGATTTGAGTAGATACACAAATTTTAATCATCTCCACAGATTCAACAAATTAGTCACAGCAAGATTAAAATCAGTGATTCTCACTATAATTATTTTGTCAAGCTAAAATTGCAGTCAACGGTGAAAAAATAATCATTGATTTTCAAAATCTTTATGACTTCTTTCGTTTTCTAAACTATATCTAAAGGTAGTTGCTACAACAATATCAATAAATTTGATTAATTATTATAAACAATAAAAATTCCGCAGAGAGAATAAATAATAAATCAGCGCTTGGGTTTACGACTCTTGATTGAAAAGTTCTATCGCCTGTTAATTGTGAAACCCTATATACAAAACAAACAAATACAAAATTACTCTTCGGCTCCTTTCTCAGCCTAATCTCCATAAAAATACTTACTAAATATGTACAAAATTAAGGTACATACTTAAATTATACTTAGTCATAATCAAAACCAAGTAAAAGAAGTTGAGTGCTGATTCTCATACTTCTTCACGTTCTATCAGGTCTTAGATTCAATTAAACCTACCTGCCCAACTACTGAAATTAACTACCGCTTCCCTCTTATTCCCCTTTCCTTAGTCCTTGCCTTGATTTACAATTAACTGTTGGCGAGTAGCTGACCTCCTGGGGAAGATGATATGTAATGCCATACCCTTACATAATGTCTGAACAGATAGCGTTCGAGCCTAACTAAAGCGTTGAACATGCCTAATTATTGTCGTTTATGTTGATCGCAAAAGAAGCGAGTAGCCGAAAATAGGAGACAGTGCATCTATTGCTAAAAAACAGGCGGCAAAAAGCTAACATGTACACTTAAATGTTACAAGCAAAAATACAAATTGTTTTTTTCCCAAATGACGAGAGCCGACCAACGGGCATTGTTGCAGCAACTCAAATTGGACTACCGCCAGATTCTCATTAGCTACTTTATCCCAGACACAGCATCACCAGAAAAAATCGATAAATTTATCAATGCGCTATTTTGTGCTAGTATTCCTGTGCCCCAAATAATTGAAATGCACATGGAACTTATTGATGAGTTTTCCACACAGCTCAAATTGGAAGGGCGCAGTGATGAAACATTGCTTGATTACCGCTTGACCCTAATTGATATTTTGGCTCACCTTTGCGAACTGTATCGGCGATCGCTACCAAGGTAAAGTCAAAACTATAAGGTTTCCAGATTGTCAAGTAGTAATGTACTCCAATATACAAGGGCAACCAGCTTATTTTTAAGAAGTTCAAAATTCGCTTCAAGCTTTTCTATAGACCATTAACCTTACATTAACCTTCACAGACTGCTTGTACTTTGTATATGAATCCAGTAAGAAAAACTTATGTCCTCAAGCTGTATGTAGCAGGGAATACACCTAATTCGGTCAGGGCATTAAAAACACTTAAAAACATATTAGAGCAGGAATTTCAAGGTGTATACGCTCTAAAAGTCATAGATGTATTGAAGAATCCTCAATTGGCAGAAGAGGATAAAATACTAGCAACACCAACATTATCTAAGATTTTGCCTCCACCAGTTCGGAAAATTATTGGTGATTTGTCAGATAGAGAAAGAGTACTAATTGGATTAGATTTGCTTTATGAAGAATTGACAGAAGAAGATTTTTTCTCGGAATAGTTAAATAGGGGAATGAGTGACAATGAATCATGAATAAATCAGCGACAACCAATAATAAATAAAGCATTGGGAATCAAGCATACTTGAGACAAAAGATTAAATGTGAGATGATGGTTGTAAATAAAATAAAAATTAAAAGCTAATGACTAACAACTAATAATAGATTACTAAATAACCAATAAGAATAGATACATAGCATTAACAAAAAATTTTAAGTAACTGGGTAAAACCCTTTTTTAAGTAGTAAACAATGAGTGAAAACGACCTACAAGGGCAAAATAGCACACCGATAATTGGGGGTGTTGAAAAAATTCGTACAATGATAGAGGGATTTGATGACATTAGTCATGGTGGATTACCAAGCGGTAGAACCACCCTAGTTAGCGGCACCTCTGGAACTGGCAAAACATTATTTTCACTACAGTTTCTCTATAACGGGATTAATTACTTCGGTGAATCGGGAGTATTTGTCACCTTTGAAGAATCACCGAGTGATATTATTAAAAATGCCCATATATTTGGGTGGAATTTACAGCGTCTGATAGAAGAAGGCAAATTATTTATCCTTGATGCTTCTCCCGATCCGGAAGGTCAAGATATTGTTGGCAATTTTGATTTATCAGCACTAATTGAGCGTTTACAATATGCCATTCGCAAATACAAAGCGAAGCGTGTCTCAATTGACTCAATTACAGCAGTCTTTCAACAATACGAAGCTGTCGGAGTTGTGCGTCGCGAAATTTTCCGTCTCGTCGCCAGACTCAAACAACTCGATGTTACAACTATAATTACCACCGAACGTAGTCAAGAATACGGCCCAGTAGCCTCATTTGGGGTAGAAGAATTTGTGTCAGATAACGTGGTTATTGTTCGCAACGTCTTGGAAGGAGAGCGACGGCGACGCACAATCGAAATTCTCAAACTGCGGGGTACAACCCATATGAAAGGGGAGTACCCTTTTACCATCACTAACGATGGCGTAAATATCTTCCCGTTAGGAGCAATGCGTTTAACGCAGCGTTCTTCCAATATTCGCGTTTCTTCAGGAGTTGAAACCCTAGATACTATGTGCGGAGGTGGATTCTTCAAAGACTCAATTATTTTAGCAACAGGTGCTACTGGTACAGGTAAGACTCTGTTGGTGAGTAAATTTTTACAAGAAGGATGTGCTAGAGGAGAGCGAGCAATATTATTTGCTTACGAAGAATCGCGAGCGCAATTATCACGAAATGCTTTTTCCTGGGGGATAAACTTCGAGGATTTAGAACGTCAAGGTTTATTAAAAATCATTTGTACCTATCCCGAATCAACAGGTTTAGAAGACCATTTGCAAATCATTAAATCAGAGATTTCGGAATTTAAACCTGGGAGAATTGCGATCGATTCTTTGTCAGCCCTGGCGCGTGGAATTAGTAATAATGCTTTTCGCCAGTTTGTGATTGGTGTTACCGGCTATGCAAAACAAGAAGAAATTACCGGCTTTTTTACCAATACAACTGACCAATTTATGGGGTCACATTCGATTACTGACTCTCATATTTCTACCATCACTGATACAATTTTGATGTTGCAATATGTGGAGATTCGTGGTGAAATGGCAAGAGCCATTAACGTGTTTAAAATGCGTGGTTCTTGGCATGATAAAGGTATTAGAGAATACGATATCACAGCCGATGGCCCACAAATTAAAGATTCCTTCCGAAATTACGAGCGAATCGTTAGTGGTGGCCCAACTCGGGTTAGCATTGACGAAAAGACGGAGCTATCCCGTATAGTCAGGAGTTTCCAAGATAAAGAAAATCCCGACGCTTAAAGATAGCATCGTGTTATATTTCTATGCGTGGGATAACGGTTTTAAGCCGCTTATTTTTTGTGTGAGGAACGCGGTGAAAGCACAGCATTTATTTTATGGTTTCTTGCCCGGAGTCACTGTAGCAGTTCTAACAGTGCAACCAAGTTGGGCTAACAATTTAGAGTTAGGTCAACCTAATTGGGTTGATTTAAATTTGGATATTTCCTCTAATAATGTTTCCCCTAATCATGTATTGACTAATGTTGTAAATCCGATTTATGTTGCTCAAACGCCCAATTTGCCGCAGCAAATCGTCTATAAAAGTAGATATATTCCCGAACTAATAAATCAGCAATTACAGATTGGATACTCGAACGAGGTTCGTGCTGTAGTTAATCCGATCGCCAAAACATCATCGATTAATTTTGTTGCTTTCAGTCGCGATCGGCTATTACCTAATACTAGTAATACTTCATTTGGGCAATTCGCTGATAGTGACGCAAAATATAGCTTGGCGGAGATGAAGCTATATAACCCCGAACCTATGGCTAGCAATGCTTCAGTTGTGAAGTCTAGTGTAGTGGCTTCTGTTAACAGTTCTCCAGGAATTTTATCTGCCTCTTTGCAGCAGCAAACAAAACAACCTCAACTAAAACCTCAGACTCAATTACCGATAGTATCGCCGGTTCCGACTCGAGGACAAAAGACGGAAGAAAGTGCAACAACTCTCACCAGGGTATTGCCAAAAACGCCCCCAGTGGCACAAAACCAAAAACCAGTACCCCAGTCACCAACTACCAATCCAACGACTCCAGGACAACTTCCTAGCTATTTGAATTCCAATCCCAATCCGCTACAATTTCCCACCAAAGCCGAAGAAGTAAGGCTTCAAGGAACACAGCCAATTACATTAAATCAGGCATTAGAAGCCGCCCGACGCAATAATAAACAGCTACAGGTGGCATTGTTACAACTGGAACGTAGCCAAGCTGTATTGCGGGAAGCGCAAGCCTCATTATTGCCGAATTTGAGCGTCAATGCCACAATTAATCGTGGACAATCAGCCCAAGGGCAACTCGGAGTCGAACGGGAAATCCAAAATACACCACCAGAATTTCGAGATCAAATTCAGGGAGATAGCCCCACTACTGTATTCAATAGTACGGCACAACTGAGTTATAGCCTGTATACATCCGGACAACGACAAGCAACAATTCGTCAAGCCGAAGAACAGTTACGGGCAAGCGAATACACTGTTGAGCAGCAATCGGAAGATATTCGCCAGACTGTAACAAAGCAATATTACAATTTGCAACAAGCTGACGAACAAGTACGGATTAGTCAGTCAGCAGTGACTAACGCCGAAGCAAGTTTGCGTGATGCACTAGCACTTGAAAGGGCTGGTGTGGGGACTAGATTTGATGTCTTGCGATTCCAAGTTAACTTGGCAAACTCCCAACAAAACCTAACTAATTCGCGATCGCAGCAACAAATTGAACGGCGACGGTTAGCGTCAATCCTAAGCGTACCGCAAACAGTTAACTTGAGTGCTGCCGATCCTGTAAGACTGGCAGGTTTGTGGAATCAAAGCCTGGAAGAAAGTATTATCCAAGCACTCAAAAATCGACCAGAACTACAACAACAACTAGCTCAACGCAATATTAGTGAACAACAACGGCGACAAGCACTATCACAATTAGGGCCACAAATAAACCTAGTTGCTAGTTACAATTTACTCGATCAATTTAACGACCAAATTTCTATTACTGATGGTTATTCGGTGGGGGTACAGGCAAGTTTAAACTTATATGATGGCGGTGCTTCCAGGGCAAGGGCGGCACAAGCAAGTAAAAATGTTCAGATTGCCGAAACAAATTTTGCTAACCAGCGCAACACAATCCGTTTTGAAGTTGAGCAAGCATATTCAGAGTTACGTTCTAATTTGGAGAACGTGCAAACCGCAACTACGGCACTCGAACAAGCAAGAGAGGCACTACGGTTAGCACGTTTGCGTTTCCAAGCAGGTGTGGGCACACAAACCGATGTGATTGCCGCAGAAAATGATTTAACACAATCTGAAGGTAATCGAATTCGGGCTATTTTGGATTACAATCGCGCTTTGGCTGATATTCAACGGGCAGTGACAATCAGAGGCATACAGTAATTGTTTATTGAGTAAAAATAATTGCTACACTACCGCACAATTTCCAATGTATATGCCAATACAGTTCAATTAAGGTTGCTAGTCAATCGATTTGTCGAGAACCAAGACTGGGGAGACGTGTCTCCCCGTCTCAGCAATACCAATAAATGAAATAGTCCCGTCATTTATGAGACGAGACTATTAATCAAAATATCAAGAAATTCATAATTGAATATAATTGAGCAGAAGTAATAAATTGCTCCTAACTCTTAGCCAACTTCAAAATTTGCGCCGTCAAAGCCAGACTTTCTTCCAAAAGTGCCTCATGTCCCCAGCGCTGTACTTGCTGACTTAACAAAGCTTCTGCTCGTTGTTCTGAAAGGGAACTCACTTGCTGGAACAAACCAGTAGATTGTGCCCCACCTTGGGTTTCCATCCGCATACAACCACCAGTTTCCGAACAAATTAGTGTCCCACAGTTAGCTTGGGGATTAGTTGAACTCAAGCGCAAAGCCACTAAATCACCGGGGATTTCCCCAACATCACCAATGGGAACCCCTACAATCTCAGCTTCGATTTGACGTTGATCTTGGGCAACTAATCTAATTTTGGTAATTTCATAATCGCCTTTTTCATGTTGGTATGCAACAGGCTTCCATTGCAAACGACTTGCCAACCAACCGAAAAATAGTAGAGCTTGGACTGGATTACCTTTTTCGTAATCAATATTAACGCGATCGATTTCGCCCAAAGCAGCCCGTCGTTGTGGTGCATCGTAAGCCTCAGCAGCTAACTCCTGCCATCCCGCCAACCTCCGCCAGTTCAAATCCGCCAGAGGAATACCATTTTCGACTAATTCCTGCAAGCAGATCAAATCTTTTTCTGGCTCGTTAAAGTTACAGGAATCTACAATTACGTTGTTGCAAACTGCCGCCAAACGCTTGAATAATCCATTGTTGGGATCGGGTGTTGCCTTCCACCATAAAAATTTCGGTAAACCGCCAATCAACAACGCTGGGATCATTCCGGCAATCCGTTCCAACGCCTCGGCAGTACCAGTGAGGGTAATGTATTCGCAGCAAACCAATGCACTAGCAGATTGTTTTTGGATGGGACAATATGCTGCAACCTGGGCTTTGACACCTTCATCATCCCCGGCGACTGGGGACAGTGTCACAATTCGGCAAGGGTTGCGTAGCGCAATTTCGTCAGCAATCCGAGGGTTTTTGGAATCATAGGTAGAAGATGCTGCATCAGCAATTTTGCCGGAAGCCCTACCCTTAGCCACTTCTCCCCGTAGTACAGTAATAGTATCGGGGTTTGGAGTTCCCGTTTCGGGTATGCCGTAAGCTTTTTGAGCGTCACGTAAAGCAGCTTCCATTTGTGGTCCCAAAATCCCATCAATTGGACCGTGATAAAACCCTAATGCTGCCAAAAGTTGCTGCGTTTGTTCGGGTTCGTAAACCACCAAAGTAAAAGTAGCAGCACGGGTGGCTGCGGGCAAAGTACCATCATCACCTGCGATGCCGTAACTTTGCCAAATTTGACCAAGCTCTGCTTCGATTTCCGTCATCGAAACATCTTTGGGAGCTTGAAGTGAATAAACTGTAGGTGCTTGGGAAACCATAACTTTATTTGAATATTAAAACAGTACTGTAGGTATTAGCCTTCTCGCAGAATGCATTGAGTCTTGAGTGCTGAGTTCTGAAGTCTGAGTATAACTAGCCCTATGTTTATAGTTAGCACTCATTCCTTTTTCCTCAGCATTTTCTCCTCAGTACTTTTAAAGTCTGCGCCAACGACGACCATCGCGGTTGAGTAATAACTCCGCTTCGATTGGTTCCCAGGTGCCAGCTTCATAGGTGGGAACTAAGGCTGGATCAGAAGGAGCATCCCATACACTCAAAGCGGGTGTGACCACCTGCCATGCAGCTTCTACTTCGTCCCCGCGTGTAAATAGAGTTTGGTCGCCCATCATGCAATCTAAGAATAGGCGATCGTATGCTTCCGAGGTAGCTTCAATACCGAACGAACCGTAACTAAAATCCATATCCACAGAACGTGTACGGAAATCAGCACCAGGCATTTTCACTTCAAACCTTAAGGAAATCCCTTCATTGGGTTGAATCCGCATTGCCAAAACATTGGCATTTACTTGTTGTGCGGCAGATTGGAAAATACGTGAAGGCACTTCGCGGAAATGAATCGATATCTCGCTGACTTTTTTCGGCATCCGCTTACCTGTCCGTAGATAAAAAGGTACACCTTGCCAACGCCAGTTATCAATGACAAATTTCATCGCTACAAAAGTAGGAGTCGTTGAGTCTGCTTTAACCCCAGGTTCTTCTCTATACCCAGGTACTTGCTTACCTTTCATCCAGCCAGCGCTGTATTGACCGCGAATAGCGGATAAATCCAAGTTGTTAACATCTGCAAGTCTAGTCGCTTGTAGCACTTTCACTTTTTCGGTACGGATACTCTCAGCATCCATAGCGTTGGGTGCTTCCATTGCGGTCATGCAGTAAAGTTGCATGAGGTGGTTTTGCAACATATCTCGCAGTGCACCGGAAGACTCGTAGTAACCTGCACGGTCTTCAACACCAACGGTTTCAGCTACAGTTATTTGTACGTGGTCTACAAAACGACGGTTCCAGAGAGGTTCAAAAATGGCATTAGCAAAACGAAATACCAAGAGGTTCTGGACAGTATCTTTACCTAAGTAGTGGTCGATACGATAGACTTGGTTTTCTTTGCAGTATTTCTGGACGACAAGGTTGAGGCTTTTTGCGGATGCTAAGTCTCGACCAAAGGGTTTTTCAATTACTAAACGATGCTTGTAGGGGTCTTCAAGCATTTTCGCTGTTCCAAGCTGTTTAATAGCTTCGGGGAAAAGATTTGGTGACAGCGAGAGGTAGAACATACGGTTGCCACGTGTTCCCCGTTTTTTGTCGAGTTCGGTTAAAAGTTTGTTAAGTTTTTGGTAATCTTCAGGGTTATCGGTATTACCAGAACAGTAGAACAAACCTTGAGAAAAGTCTTGCCAGAGTTCCTCTGGGTGTACGCCTCCGTGAGCTTCTTCCATCCCTTTCCGCATTTGTTCACGGAAATATTCGTGCGTCCATTCACGACGAGCAACACCGACTATGGTTGTTTCGGGTGGAATGCGCCGTTCTTTACGCAGTTTATACAGCGATGGCACGAGTTTGCGCCAAGTCAAGTCTCCGGAGGCTCCGAAGATAATGATTATTTGGGGTTCGGGCATCCCTTGTTGTTGCAGACCAACCCGCAAAGGATTTTCTAGCAGACTGACCATAACTTTCAGATTGGAGATTTTAGATTTTAGATTTGTTGAATGGTTAATGGTTGTTAATGAGTGGTTATTAGTTATTGGTCAAAACTTGTTACTACTAAAGAATTACCCATTAACCATTACCTCATTTCCATTAACCACTTCTACACAGGCGACAATAGCTTAACTTTGTTTTCTAAAGAGTTCATCAGTGACTCAAAGGGCTTGATGAACTTAATCAATGCCGTCGGACAAGAGTTTGTCTACAACGGTGTTAATGTTAATCTTTATATCCGGGTCTTGAAGACTTTCAACTAGTTGGTAGATTTTCTCAATACTGATTAAGGACAATTAACATCAACTTTGGTACTGAAAATGATAATGTCATGTTGACATTAATCCCTTTCGATATTATCTGCTTAACTGCGGGCAGCCTAGATTCTGTACCAGGAATCTTAATCATTAGCTTTTCAAGTGTGAATACATATACTGTAGCCACCTAAAATCAGGAGAATGTCAATCTTCTCAGGATTGATACAGAGACGCAATATATTGCGCCTCTAGTAATGTTTAATGTCCGTTTTGAATAAACGACTCTACTTTTGCCACATCCTGCGTGCTACCAATAATCAAAGGAGTACGTTGATGTAATTTTTTTGCCACCACGTCTAAAATTTCTATATTTCCCGTAGTTGCACGACCACCAGCTTGTTCGATTACAAAGGCTAATGGGGCAGTTTCATAAAGCAAACGCAGTTTTCCTTCAGGGTTTTGTCGGGTTCCAGGGTAAAGGAACACGCCACCTTGTAGTAATACTCGATGAATATCACTTACCATCGCACCACTGTAGCGGGCAACATATCCCTCTGTCCGATGGACATAGCGAATGTACTCACGTATCGATTCGTCCCACTGCCAGAAATTACCCTCGTTGACACTGTAAACCGAACCGTGGTTAGGAATTTTGATATTTTCTTCCGTGAGGATAAATTCTCCTAAACTGGGGTCGAGTGTAAACGAATGAACTCCTCTACCGATAGTGTAGACAAGCATAGTACTGGGTCCATAAAGGATGTATCCAGCCGCAATTTGGTTGCGTCCAGGTGCAAAGAGGTCACTGGCAGTGCCATCGACATCATCCCCTTCCTGCTTACGAATCGAAAATATTGACCCCAGACTCAAGTTTGTATCTGTATTTGACGAACCATCTATAGGGTCATAAAGCAAAGTATATCGACCAATCGGACAATTTTCGGGAATGTAGTAGGGTTTTTCCATCTCCTCAGAAGCAAGCCGACATACCAAGCCGCTTTGCTTAAATACTGAGATAAACACGTCGTTGGCATAGACATCCATTTTTTTGACGGATTCACCTTGGACATTAACTTCTCCCGTAAATCCCAACACACCTTCCATCAACCCTGCGCGACTGAGACGACGGGCAACTAATTTACCAGCAAGCCCGATCCGATTCATCAAGGCGCTTAAATCTTGGGCTTCTGGGGAAAAACTTTGTAACTGTTGGAGGACGTGTCTTGATAATGTGGTGCAATCACGGTCTAAGGCGTGGTCTGTAACATTATCATTAATTGACAAATCCAATGATTCTGAAGCTTGAGCCATGTTTCAAGTCCTCGCGGTTCTACTGGCAATTTTTTTGAGTTGATTCTGGCAATACTGAGGGAAATGGGAAAGGATTCAAAATAAACTACTGCCTCTATCTTAGAAACCTATTCTCAAAACTGAAGTGTGATTTTAGAGAAAATAAAGAAATTAATCTGTAATAATCGATAGTCACAATTTAATAATTTATACCCCATCAATAAATATCCTCAAAGCAACTAGCCGTGACATTCGAAAATATCACGACTGTTGTCTAGTGTATATATAATTACATCTAATCCTTTTGTTCCTGTTCACCAGTGTGAGCAACAGCTTGCATAACAGGAAAACAATTTGCTATCATGATGTTCCATTATTCATAGGCTTCTTGTTTATTGTAAACACCTCTCCGGTTATTATTTTCTCGCGGTTTTGCTTTGTTGACTCTTAATTGTCGCCCCATCCATTCAGCTCCATCTAGTTCGGTAATAGCTGCATCTTCTTGAGCATCTTCATCCATATCAACGAAGGCAAAGCCACGCATCCGACCTGTTTCTCGGTCAGTAGGTAGTACGACTCGTTTAACCTCGCCGTAGTCTGCAAATACTGCTCTTAGGTCTGCTTCAGTAGCGCGGTAAGAGAGATTTCCAACGTAAATAGTCATGTGGATCGCGTTAAATTTGAACGAAAAGCATTGAGTTCAACTGCATGATCGAAAATAACAGATAGCTGGTTAAATTGAGCCATATGTTACTTAAAAATCGCCAGTTAGCTGATGTTGTTTACGAGGGTAACAAATAAGTATTTACAAATCAATATCTGTAACATCGTTAACAGCACAACCAATAGTTGAGATGAACCTTCACATATGCTCATAATGATAGCCGATCGCGTTATTTTTCAAAGTATGAGATTTTACAAAGGTTGGAAATTCGTGCTACAAAATATTCCCTGCTGTCGATGTGATGGGAATTGGGGAGAAGTTTTTGAGCGAAATCAAATCATCCTCAAGGTTGAGGTAAATTTGGCGATCGCTTGTTAAGGATTAGCTCAGGACACATAAGCCATAAATATTTGGGGATAGCACCACCTAGCTTGCTACTCATTTGACTTCACAAGAGAAAAACCTGGAAATGTCAAATATGGAAACCTGTAGTTTTTTCGATGTACTCTACAACCTTTTGATACGATTCTGGATTACTTGTAGGGTTAATAATTATTGGGATGGTGCTGTCGGGTAGCCAAAAAGTAATTCTGCCATTAGGTTCACGACAAAATGAACTAATACAGGTGAGGTTAATAATATATTCATTTCGTTCATAAAAAATTTTTACCCAGTAAGTATTATCACGCAAATTTGTCACTTTTGCGGTGTACTCGATAATTTTTTGATAGTCTTTTTGGTTACTTTGGGGATTAATCACAATCGGGATGGCGTTATCCGGTAACCAAAATGTTACTCTACTATTCGGTTCGCGGCAAAAAGATGAAACACGCTCAAAATTAACGATGTATTCTTTTCTGTCATAAATAATTTTCTCCCAGTAAGCCACACTTTCTCCTTCAAACCCCAATTTAGTCATAACTCAGTAACAAGTTTGTAGCAAACCGCGCGATTTTGAGGATAATAATAGCCTTGATTTTACGTAAATCGCAAACCCTAAATAACCTCAGGTATGTATTATGCCTTTTGCTAGAGTGTAATTATCCCAATACTTGTTAAATGCTTGATATCAGGCTTGGGTTTCATTACTCTCAGAGGGCGTAAACCTATAAAGTTACTGCCGGCTCGTTACCTAGTGGTTCGCCAAGCTCAACTTGGCGGGTTGAGATTGACTTGGGGAGAGAGGCGGAGAATTTTCCCCCTGCCAAATTACTGTCTTAGACGACTAGAGTACAAGCTACAGTTAAGGAAAAAAGATTAAAAATTGAAAAATCAATTGAAAAATAACAATCTGGCTTAATCAGCATTTTAACCTTTTCTCCTTGAACCAAGCAGTATGACTATTTATCCTACTTCGGCTGGAGTTTGAAAATTGGTTGTGGGATGGGAACGTCCAATAGCGGCTTCGAGAAATCCTTTAAATAGAGGATGGGGTTTGCTGGGGCTGGACTGAAACTCCGGATGGAATTGACAAGCCACAAAGAAGGGGTGGTGAGGATATTCAATTATTTCCACTAAGCGTCCATCGGGGGAAGTGCCACTAATTACATACCCAGACTCTAATAAGAGATTACGGTAAGCATTGTTGAATTCGTAGCGATGACGGTGACGTTCGTAGGCAACTTCCTCTTGATAGTGCTTAAAGGCGATTGTATTGGGTAACATTTTACATGCGTACAATCCCAGGCGCATTGTACCGCCTAAGTCCACAACGTCATGCTGTTCTGGCAATAAGTGAATTACAGGATTGAGGGAATGGCTGTCAAATTCAGAACTATTCGCATCCGGTAATCCCGCTACATTTCGCGCCCATTCGATCGCAGCGCATTGCATTCCCAAGCATAATCCTAAAAAGGGTATTTGATGTTCGCGGGCGTATTGAATCGCTGCTATTTTTCCATCAACACCTCGTGTGCCAAAACCACCGGGTACAACAATACCATCAACCCCTTCGAGATAGTTTTCGACTGATTCGCTCTCGAGTTTCTCAGAATTTACCCAGCGCAGGCGCAATTCTCCATAGGTAGTTATAGCTGCATGGCGAACTGCCTCCACAACGGATAAATAAGCATCGCTAAGACGGACATACTTACCAACGATCGCAATTTCAACCTGATATTTAGGACTGTACAACCTTTCTACCAAGGTTTGCCACTGTCGCAAGTCGGGTTGACGTTGTTCCATTTGTAAGTGTTCTAATGTTTGCTGTGCTAATCCTTCTCGTTCTAAAACTAAGGGGACTTCGTAAATACTATTAGCATCCTGTGCTGTAATTACACATTCAACTGGCACATCGCAAAATTCCGAAAGCTTCTCTTTAATTCCTGGGGGTAGCGGGCGATCGCACCGACAAACTAAAATATCAGGTTGAATGCCAATGGAACGCAATTCCTTGACAGAATGCTGAGTTGGCTTGGTTTTCATTTCACCCGCCGAAGCAATCCAGGGAGCCAATGTTACATGCATGTAGAGGACATTTTGCCGCCCAACTTCCTTACGAAACTGGCGAATAGCCTCTAAAAATGGTAGCGATTCAATATCTCCGACTGTCCCCCCAATCTCAGTAATAACTACATCTGGATTAGTATCTTGAGCTACTCTTTTGATTCTTTCCTTGATTTCATTAGTTATATGGGGAATCACCTGTACAGTACCCCCATTGTAGTCACCGCGTCGCTCGCGATTGATTACAGATTGGTAAACTGCACCAGTTGTAACGCTATTGAGTCGAGACATGGGGGTATCGGTGAAGCGTTCATAGTGTCCCAAATCTAAATCAGTTTCGGCACCATCTTTGGTAACAAATACTTCACCATGTTGAAAGGGACTCATTGTCCCCGGATCAACGTTAATATATGGATCGAGCTTGAGGATCGAAACTGAATAATCGCGGGATTTAAGCAGCCGCCCCAAACTTGCTGCTACAATTCCTTTACCGATGCTAGATACGACCCCACCAGTCACAAATACAAACTTAGTCATACGAATCTTTAAGTTGTAACAATTTCTAACTGAAGACACCCCGACATTGTGCCACAGTAAATGTTGTGCTTATTCATTTTCAGTGGCATGAAACCCTTATTAGGATTAATACTGCTAGGCTCGATATTGACTCCTTCCGTTGTTTTGGCTCAAAAACAAACTCTTAAAGTTGTTTATCCTCCCAGCAAACATACAACAAGTGCCGATAGGATATTTTTCATTGGAACAGCACCAACAACCGGACAAGTTTCGATTAATGGTAAACCAATTGTTCGTAGTAAGTCTGGTCATTTTGCCCCAAGTATGCCTTTACAGGTAGGAACTAATAACTTTACGATTCGTTACGAAAATCAAGAATTGTTAATTCAAGTGACGCGTAACTCCTTACAACCAGAAAATCCTCCGGGATTGGCTTTTGTCAAAGATTCCCTCATCCCATCGGTAGATATGGCTCGAATGCCAGGTGAACCAATTTGTTTGAGCGCGATCGCAGCTGCCAATGCTAATGTTTCTGTAAAACTGGGTGGAGATGCGATCGCTCTTGCTCCACAACCAATTTCTGCTTTACTACCCGACAATAAAGCTGCACTGACAGGACGAAATCAACCATTATCCCAAAATCAAGTTACCCGAACTCAAATTAGTAATTACGCAGGTTGTACAACTGTACAAACTCCTGGCGATTTAGGGCAACCCCAATTTCAACTAACACTGAATGGCAAAACAGTCACGCAAGCAGCTATGGGTAAAGTGCAGATACTGGCTCCGTCGCAATTAGAAGTTGCCGAAGTGACTGTGGACGCTGGAGTGGCGCGTACAGGTTCCAGTACAGATCATTCTCGACTGACACCACTGCCAAAAGGTACCAGGGCAGCGATTACAGGAAAAGATGGTGACTGGTTACGTTTGGATTACGGCGGTTGGATCAATAGTAAAGAGACTCGTACCATTCCAGGTGCAATCGCTCCCCGTTCAATCATTCGCAGTATTGGCTATCGCCAATCCAAAGACAAAGTAGAGGTCATTTTCCCCCTACAAGTACCTGTACCCGTCACTGTTCAGCAAGGAAGCCAAAGTTTGATCCTGACGCTGCATAATACCACCGCTCAAACTGACACTTTCCGCACCGACAACAACCCCATAATTTCCCGTCTGGATTGGCAACAGCCTAACCCCAACCAAGTTCAGTACATCTTCAATCTGAAACAAAACCAGCAGTGGGGATATAAACTTCGCTATGAAGGCACAAGTTTAGTTTTGACGTTACGCTATCCGCCAGAATTTTCTCGCAAAAAACAAAAGCCATTATCTGGCATCAAAATTTTACTTGACCCGGGGCATGGGGGTAAAGAATCCGGCGCTTCGGGACCAAATGGAACCTTGGAAAAGGACGTTAACCTTAAGGTTTCCCAATTATTACGTGAGGAACTAAGTAAACGCGGTGCCAATGTGGTGATGTCGCGGGAAGATGACAAAGATTTATCCCTACCAGATCGGCAAAAACTGATTGATAACGAAGAACCTGCAATTGCTCTATCAGTACATTACAATTCCCTCCCCGACAATGGCGATGCTGAAAAAACCCAAGGGGTAGGCATGTTTTGGTACAACCCCCAAGCACACAGTCTCGCTGCATTTTTGCATAACTATATAGTTGCAAAGATGAAACGTCCATCCTATGGCATATTTTGGAACAACCTCGCATTAACCCGTCCCACAAGCGCACCATCGGTATTAATGGAATTGGGTTTTATGAGTAACCCCAATGAGTTTGAATGGGTGACAGACCCCAAGGAACAGAAAAAACTGGCAAATGCGATCGCAGATGGAATTGTGGAGTGGTTCAAGCAAAATCAGCGTTCCGATGGAATTTAAACCCTCTTTCCTTTATGTGTCTAAGTACCATTAGTTTCTAAAACTGCTTGAGATGATTGAGAATAAAATCAGTAACTTGTAAATCTGTCAATTATTGACTTTATTCTCAACTATTGATTGGAGTTACTTTTAAAATCTAAAATATTGGCAGATAATTGATATTTTTGCGATTTTTTTGGGAATTATCAAACTAGGAAGTTGCAAGTAGCATTTTTGGCTGAATGCAAATGATTTTAGCTCTTGGTTTGTAGGCAGAAAAACTTCTGCCTTTTTAAGAGATATAAAACTCAAAAAAAGTTTGAAGGGAAAGGTTTTTTAACTTTTCTACCTTTGAGGTTAACTTTTGTATGTGTTTAATCTTCAAGCCAAGCTACCGAGAATTCCTTCCTAATCAAAATTCCCTAATGAGTACAGGATTATTATGTCTAAAAGCAAATCAATCAGAAATCGCAGTAACAATGCAGTAGCAATCGAGCCAGAAGTAGCGATCGCAGTTATTGGCTTGTTTTCCGCAGCCTCTGATGATGAAGGGATCACCCTCAAAGAAGAATATGCTTTGAGTGAAATGCTTGGCAGCGTTTCCCAATTTGAAGACTACACTGATGAAGACTACGAAGAATTAACAGATAAAGTTTTTAGTTTGTTAGATGAAGAAGATGCTGAAACTGTACTAGCCCAGGCGATCGCATCTTTACCCAATAAAAGTTATCGGGAAGCAGCATACACCACAGCTATTGTGGTTGTAGGGATTGACGGTGAAGTCCCTGAAGAAGAACAGGATTATATTTCTGAACTTCAGGAAGCCCTAAATATTTCTAATGAGCGGGCACAAGAGATAATAGACGCTGTGTTTGGCGCAGACGAAGAGGAAGAAGACGAAGAAGAGGAATAATGGTCTTTATTCGCTATGTAAATTCGCCAACTAAGTGTTAACTATGTGAGTGCAACTTCTACCAATCTAAAATCAGTTATTTTCACTAAATACCTCTGGAAACAGGGGTATTTTTCATGTAATTCTAAATTTTTCAAGTGTATAGGATGTAGGCGATCAGCGCGAGAAATCAAGTCTTGGGATTGCTTCCTGATGTTGCACCTAAATGCGTAGTTAGTGCGTAAGTCCTTATCTATTAGTAATTTTAAATCCTCAGTAGAATAACTTTGCACAAGTAAATATGCCTGCAAGTTATGCCCTACGATATGTATCAACACGATATCCTAGGCAGGATTAGCATGACAAATTTCACTTTTTTCGTTTAATGGCAAGTATGCAATAATTCACCTTATACTCGTTATTTTGCTCAAATATCCAGATTTTCGTCACTTTTTGCTATATTTTTTCTGTAACTTTAGAAACATTTTTTTAGCCATAATTGCTACACTGAATTGAAATTGTGATTAAATGTAAAAGTTGCCTTCTTTTTTGGGCATGATAAGTAGTTATTTGACGATCTGATTACTTTCAGTACATAATCAAACGTAGCAAATTATACTGGCTTGGCGTAACAGAGGATTTTTAATGTGTCTTGCAAAAGCCGTGCCTGAAAAGTATTTGATTTTAGTGAATTTCAGGGGCTTCTATTACATTTTTGACTGGATATGGGTTCTGCAAGACAAGCCCCAATATTGACACCAGTTGAAAAAAAAAGTATTTAAATCAATTGTGAGGATTCACCTGTGTCTAATGATTTGAGAGACCCGATTTCCGCAACTTCTCCAGTGCCTGCGGCTGTTGGTGGCGACCAAACACTGACAACGTTCGCTAGTAGTAAAAATTACACTGGTTCGTCGATTATTGTTGACCCCAATGTAGCTATCATTGGCACTAGTAATTTAGATGGAGCCAGAGTATTAATTGGTGGGTTTGTTTCCGCCAAGGATGATTTAGGAATTTCTGGACAAACTGGGACTACTGGTACAATCGGAAATATCAACTGGAGTTACGATGACACCAAAGGGATTCTATCTTTAGATGGTAGTGATACTGTTGCTAATTACCAAACAGTACTACGTTCTGTCACATACACCAATGTTGATACTGCTAACCCTGGAGATGCCCGGACAATCACCTTCTCCTTAGGGAAGTTGCTGTCGAACCCTGACAATGGTCACTTTTACGAATTCAAATCATCAGTAGGAATTTCTTGGACTGATGCTGACGCAGCAGCAGATAATACTGATAACAAATACTTTGGCAGGCAAGGCTACTTAGCAACCATCACCAGCCAAGTAGAACAGGACTTCATCCAACAAAAATTAGTTGGCAATGGTTGGATTGGTGCTAGCGATTCTGGAGAGCAAACTGTATGGAAATGGGTGACAGGACCAGAAACCGGAACCATATTCTGGAGGGGAACAGGCAATGGTGTCCCTGAGAGCGGTAGGTATTCTAACTGGCAAACAGGTGAACCTGATAACGATACTAATGAAGATTACGCCCATATCATTGCTAACCCAAATGCGGGCACTGTTGGAAAATGGAACGACCTTCCTAATAGTGGGACAACTGGTGATTTTCAACCCCAGGGTTACATTGTCGAGTACGGTGGCTTATTAGGGGACAACATCCTAACAATTTCCGGGAACGTTACCATTAACTTTGGCGGTGCTAGTCTGAATAACCCAACTACCACCCCCGACTTCAACAATGATGGTAATCCTGAACTCCTCTGGCGTAACTACACAGAATCTGGTGGTGACTCTGGCAAAAATTCTGTGTGGTTCCTCAATTACAATGCTGGTGGTGGTGCTAACCTGTTCACACTTGATAATGCGAAAACGAAGTTTATCACCGCCGCCGAAGCTGGCTGGGAAATTGAGGGACTATTTGATGTCAATCAAGATGGTATTACCGATATCTTCTGGCGCAACTACGGAACAGGTGCAGATCAAGGTAAAAACTCTGTTTGGATTATGAAGAATGATCCTACTAGTGGTATTGATGTTGACATAACTAAGAGCGGTTTCTTGACAACTGTCGCTGATACTGATTGGGAATTGGAAGGGGTTAATGATGTTGATAAAGATGGCAATGCGAATCTTCTCTGGCGTAACTACCGTACTGGGGAAAACGCGATTTGGGAAGTTGTTTACAATAGCAATGCGACAAACCCCGCAGAACTGTTTACTCTCGATAGTACAGAAACCAAGTTCATTACTACATCTCCGGATACCAATTGGACTATTGAAGGTTGGTCTGACATGAGTGGAGATGGAACACCGGATATTGTGTGGCGCAACTACAATACTGGTGAAAATGTGATTTGGAAGTTGAATGCTGCCACTAAAACTGCTGCTACCAATCCCTACTTTGACCCCGCAACGGATGATTACTCTATTACTACAGTTGCGGACACAGATTGGGAAATTGAAGATGTGATCGATTTTGATAAGGATGGCATTGGCGATATCCTTTGGCGTAAATATGGTACGAAGACTGATAAGGGTAACAATGCTATTTGGGTAATGAACTCTGGAGGCGATTATAATGCTGCCAAGACCGATTTCATTACTCCAGTCCCCGACACTAATTGGGAAATGGAAGGCGTTGCTGACTACACCAAGGATGGAACACCAGATATTGTTTGGCGTTATTACGGCACTGGTGCAGATAGAGGTAAAAACGCTATTTGGGGTATGCAAATTACAGGTGGTAAATTGGCGATCGACTTAGCTAAAACATCATTTATTACTCCTGTCACCGATTTAGGTTGGGAAGTTGAAGGTCCTAGCCCAAACAATGACTTACCCTTCGAGTAGTTGGCTCAGCAAGCCCTGATTATTCTTTGAATTGATACTGAATGATAGATACAAGCATGGTGAAGATTGTACTTTATCATGCTTGTATTTTTTACACATAACCTTTAAGCTCATACTCCATCTACTTGCTAACTGCTGTATCTGGATGCTACTTGCTATAATTCAACACCCAGCAGCAATTTTTGAGCACAAGATAAGAGAATAGTGTTGCTCAATCAATTTCCAATTTCAATCAGGTAGTAATTTACATTACTTTATTCACACAGCTTTAGAGAACAGAGATTATTCTCATCTTTCTCTTCGTAATGTTCTTATTGTTACTATATTCAGCCGGATAATAACGGAAACTTTACAATATCTTTATGAAAAATCATCTTTTCTACATCTTAACTTTACAGTAGCTATTTGAAATTACTTAAAATCAAAGATATATTAAAGTTGCTGGTAATGATCTGTACTTAGTGGATATTGTCAGGGTAAATATGGTATTGATGGCAAAACCTTGTGAGCTTGGCTGCTCGCGGTAAGCTTTTAATACGATCACTCTGAACTTTAATCATTTCCGTACTCTGTGGATTCTCAGGTATTGTTGCAAATACCCTAGATTAAGCCTATTTGGCTAGATGCTAAATGTATTTTTGTGTAACGTATGTCTTGCGATCGCGCAAACATTTTTAGCATCCTACTGGGAACTATGCGTACTCACTCGCGTCACTATCCACTCTATATTGTCAAGCTCTGCTGATACTATAGAACGGGAGTTATTACCTATCTTTCGTTAGTCATTCATAATAGTTGTGGATATTTAGTTTTACATGGTTTTTACCTCTATGATAATTTTGCAGTCTCAAAGAGTGTAAGCCCTTGCAAATCAAGAGGTAAGAATAAGGAACGAAAAATTTTTGAAGTGGCTATAGCGTGAAAATTGTAGTAATTTATCTATCCATAACTAAAATTTTAGCGTGCTAAATTTTAGCTTGCTTATTATCTTGAACTATCGAAAAATCAAAGGATTAACTGATACCAATTCGGATGATATATTGTCGATTCTCTCTGGCAAGTTAGTGGTATTTAGCTGGTTGAGGTTTTGCTGCTAATTTTCCACCTGAAGTATTTTCCTAATTGTAAATTGGCTAATCACAGTTACATCCTTCTTGTTAAATATCGCTGGTTTTCATAGTGGTAATGAGGCAAATAAACTTACTAAATGTGGCTATCCATAGCATCACAATGTTGGAACTTCTAGAAAGTCTGCGGAGTGGTGGAGTTGTGTTTACTCCAAATGTGGATCATGTCATGAAGTTACAACGCAATCGGGAATTTTATAGTGTTTATCAAGAGGCAGACTATCGAGTTTGTGATAGTAAAATTTTGATGCATGTCTCTAATTTATTAGGAACGCCAATAAAAGAGAAAATTTCTGGTTCCGATCTATTTCCTGCTTTTTACCATTATTATCAGTATGATAAAAATATCAAAATATTTTTGCTAGGCTCAGAGACAAAAGTTGTCAAGCAGGCACAAAAAAATGTGAATGCAAAAGTTGGGAGAAATATAGTTGTTGCGGCTCATTCCCCTTCCTTTGGCTTTGAAAAAGACGAGCAAGAATGTCAGAAAATAGTTGAATTAATTAATCGTTCTCAGGCAACTGTTTTGGCAATTGGAGTCGGCGCACCCAAACAGGAAATATGGATTGCTAAGTATCGCAAACAACTAAAGCATATTAAAGTATTTTTAGCTATTGGAGCCACTATAGATTTTGAGGCTGGTAATATCCAACGTTCGCCAAAATGGATGAGTGAAATCGGTTTGGAGTGGTTTTATCGGCTTGTCAATGAACCCAAACGTTTGTGGCGTCGTTACATACTGAGTGCTGTACCTTTTTTTTGGTTGATTTTACAACAGCGATTGCAATTATATCGAAATCCTTGGTCAGCAATTGAATTAAAAAACAACGAGGAATTTGGTATTCATGATCAAAAAAATGATAGTAGTAGTGCCAATTTAGCGACTAATCACAGAAGTGTCCCACTAAAAAATATCAGGTAGTGGAAGCATCTTCTTGTTGCGTTGATGATAGAGGGGAGAAGATACCCCCTTTACAAAATTAAAAATTTTGAGACATTCCCACTCATCTTGCAATTATCTCGCCGAAATCACACTTAATTATTTTGTGAACAAATAGGAAAGTATGGAAAAGCAAAGTTATCCCGACGAGTTAGATTTGCAAAACTATTGGTTAGTCCTCAAACGACGTTGGCCGATCGCTTTAGGAATTTTCTTGACATCGGTTGCCCTATCTGGTTTTGCGATTTCATTACAAAAAGCTAATTATGAGGCAGAGGGAAAAATACTGTTTCAAGCAAATCGCACTAATTCCCTCACTGGTGTTGATGGAAAATTTCGGGACTTGGAGAGTATTAGACGGGAAGCAAATCCACTTTCGACTCAGGCAGTCATTTTGCAATCACGTCCAATTTTGCAAGCTGTAATTGAAAGACTCAATTTGCGGGACGACACAGGAAAGCTGGTAGACCCAAAATCCCTGATTATTAAAGTTGAGCCTGTTGCTGGCACTGATGTACTTAACGTTTCTTTCATCTCCGACAAACCCAAAGAAGCCGCAGCCATTGTCAATCAGTTGATGCGATCGTATGTCGATAACAACATCAAAAATAATCGTTCCGAAGCTTTAGCTGCACGTAAATTTATTGAAGCTCAATTACCTCGTGCTAAAGGTGAATTGGATAAAACGACTGAAGATTTGAGACGTTTTAAAGAACGAAACCAGATAATTAATCTCGAGGAAGAATCCAACGAAACAGTTAAGACAATTGGTGAACTCGACAAACAATTAAATGAAGCTCAGGGGCAGCTTGCAGAAGTGATTTCCCAATATCAAGAACTGCGTTCTCAAGTCAAAATTCCCAGCGAAACAGCAGTTGATGTGGCATCATTAAGCTTGATTCCGGGAGTACAAGAAGTTTTAAGCGAACTACAAAAGGTACAAACCAAATTAGCCACTGAAAAAAGTCGCTATAACAGCACTCACCCCTCAGTTATCAACCTCGAAGAACAGGAAAAAGCACTTGCCTCCCTACTCCAACAGCGAGCTAGTCAATCAGTTGGTGCAAATGTGAAAATTTCCCCCAATAGTTTGCAACTAGGGGGACTTAAAGAACAACTAGTAGGTGAATCTGTTCGACTCCAAGCACAGCGCTTGGGCTTGGCAAACAAAGTCCAAACCTTGACAAATCTGCACCAAATATACAAAAGACGTGCCAATGTTTTGCCGAATTTAGAGAAAAAGCAAGGTGACTTAGAACGACGGTTGGAAGTGGCTCAAGAGAGCTACAAAAATCTGCTTACCCGTCTTCAAGAAGTTCGTGTTGCCGAAAATCAGAACGTTGGTAGCGCGCGCATCGTTCAAGAGGCTGTTGTTCCCAACCAACCAGTTAGCTCAAAACTAACCTTGTATTTAGCCGCAGGAGGCATATTTGTTGGCTTAATGCTTGGTATTGCCGCAGCATTCCTAATTGATATTATTGATCGCTCAATCAAAACCACCAAAGAAGCTCAGAATATATTTGGTTACACCCTACTGGGTTTAATTCCCAAATTTAGCACCAACAATGCAGCCATCGAGCAAATTTCCATCGAAGGAGCATCCCCAAGAGTGATTGTTGGTACTTTACCGCGATCGGTTATCCATGAAGCATATCAAATGCTGGAGGCAAACCTCAACTTTATTAGTCACAAGCGAGTACGTACACTTGTTGTCACTAGTTCAGTTGCTGGAGAGGGCAAATCTGAAGTATCGGCAAATTTAGCTGCTGTCATTGCCCAGACTGGGAAAAGGGTATTACTTATCGATGCAGATATGCGTAATCCTTCGCAACATCATCTGTGGGGGGTAATGAATTTAACTGGTTTGAGTAATGCGATCGTGGGTCAAAATCAGATTCGTCGTTGCATTCAATCGGTAACGCGAAATCTATCAGTATTGACTGCCGGAGTCATTCCTCCAAATCCACTAGTTCTGATTGGTTCCGAAAGTATGAATGCCTTGATTCACAGCTTATCGGAAAGCTATGACTATATTATCTTTGATACTTCTCCTCTAGCGGGAAATGCTGATGCGGCAGTACTAGGAAAAATGGTAGATGGTGTGTTAGTTGTAGTCCGTCCTGGTCTTGTAGATACAGCTAGTGCTTTAGCCGCTAAGTCTTTATTGCTACGTTCTGAAGCAAATGTGCTGGGAATCATTGCTAATGGTGTAAATGTCAAATCCGAACCCGATAATTACTTCTATTACAACAGTAATAGAACTGAAGTTAGCAGTGAGCAACTAGTAGCCCAAAATACTACAAATAGCCGCCAGTAGTGCTGAGTTGAGATTGTCAAAGTAGAGGTAATAAAGGTACATAAGAATGTATGGGTGTTCCCGCAGAATCGCTGACGAATCATAATGCTACAGAAGAAGCAACTCAATTAACTCTTTGGCAGCAAATCAGAGAAGATTGGATTGCTCATGGATGTGATTGGACAAAACCGGGATTCCGAGCCGTTGCAGTATATCGCTTCGGAGTTTGGCGAATGCAGGTACAACCTAAACTCTTACGTTCTCCTCTCAGTATTTTATATCGAATGTTGTATCGTAAAATTCGGAATGGCTACGGAATTGAACTACCTTTCACAGTGAAATTGGGGCGACGTGTAGTTATCGAGCATCAAGGAACGATAGTTATTCATGGCTACAGTACGATTGGCGATGAATGTATTATTCGTCAGGGTGTTACTTTAGGAAATCGCTATTTGGACAAACCTCTAGAAGCCCCTAAACTCGGCAAGCGCGTCAATGTGGGTGCAGGGGCAAAAATTTTTGGAGATGTGACAATCGGTGATAATGCTAACATTGGAGCAAACGCCGTTGTTTTGAATCATGTTCCCCCAGGAGCAACGGCAGTGGGAATTCCTGCCAAAATTATTGAAAAATCACAGTAAATCTATTTGAGAAGGCTCAGTTGTCAGAACTCAGAATAGAAAACATCGGCTTGGTGATTTATCGGAACATTACTTAATATCCATTTCCTACCAAGTCAAAAAATTGGATTGCATACATGTCTATTATTCAGTTAGTGCATCTATCTATTGAGATATTTCTTTCAATCGGGGTATCTGGGCTATTTATCTTGGGTTTGGTATTGCTGGTTGAGTGTATTGCTGCAATTTTTCCTGTTGTCAAACAAACAGTTAATCATCAGGGCAATTTACCCAATCCGAAAGTTGCGATTCTAGTCCCCGCCCATAATGAAGAGAATGTTATCAATAATACTTTGTCAAATTTAATGTCTACGTTTGAACATCAGCATGAGCTTGTGGTGATTGCGGATAATTGTAGCGATCGCACTGCAACAATCGCCCGGAATACTGGAGCTATAGTTATAGAAAGACAAGACTCTCAGCGTTTGGGGAAAGGATACGCACTCGATTATGGATTGCAATATCTGGCAGATTCAGCACCTGATGTAGTTGTATTTATTGATGCCGATTGCCAAGTAGAGCCAAATGCGATCGCAATTCTCAGCGAAATGGCGATAATTACTGGAAAACCAGTCCAAGCAAACTATTTGATGACAAAGCCCAGCCAACATAGTCCCAAAGACTCGATTTCTGCATTCGCCTTCAAAGTCAAAAACCTCGTTCGTTCCCAAGGAATGACCCGTTTGGGTTTACCTTGTCTGTTAGCTGGAACCGGGATGGCATTCCCTTGGTCGGTAATAAGTTCGATTAATACTGCTAGTGCGGATATTGTTGAAGATATGAAACTGGGATTAGATTTAAGTATTGTCGGTTATCCGCCGATTTTTTGCCCTAATGCGTGTGTTATTGGCAATCTACCCCAAAATACCCAAGCAGCTCACAACCAACGTACAAGATGGGAACATGGTCATCTGCAAACTATACTTACCTACGTCCCGAAATTATTCCTGGCAGGGTTAAAACAAAAGCGTTTTAAATTATTTGTGAGTGCCCTGGATTTGTGTATTCCACCACTATCACTCTTGGTTGTCATGTGGATATCAATGATGTTGATTACACTACTTTTTTTTGCGATTTCATCTATGTGGATACCCTTAGCAGTTACAGGTCTGACTGGCTTCCTTATTTTGACTGCTATTCTGATCTCTTGGAAAAAATTTGCTAGTTCCGACTTACCACTGCGAGAACTTCTGGCTGTGCCAATTTATATTCTCTGGAAGATTCCCCTATACCTCAAATTCTTAATTCAACCTCAGAAAACTTGGATTCGTACTGAACGTGATTAGTGCGAAGTCAAACACTATCTCCCTATCCCCTATTTTTTATATGCAACCACTAGATTTTTGTATTGTTACTCCTAGTTATGCACCTGACTTTGAAAGGTGTAGATTACTTGCTTGGAGTCTTGAAGCATTTGCACCCGCTTCAGTTAAACATTACATCATCGTTCCCCAGAGGGATTTATCTCTCTTTCGACAAATAAAGCAACGAAATACTGAAATTATTACTGTTGAGTCGATTTTACCTGCTTGGATTCAACGTTTACCTTTACTAAAAGGTTGGTGGTTGAGTTTCAAGCATGTTTTAGTGCGTGGTTGGATAATTCAACAGATTATTAAGCTGTCTACTGCTGAATTTTTGAGGGAAGATATTTTTATTTTTGCAGATTCTGATGTTGCTTTTATTCGTCCTTTTGATTTGAACAATTTTGTTAGTAATAGCAAAGTTAGACTATTCCGAGTACCCGCACATATTGCCACACAACAAAGAATAGGTGAAAAATGGCATCAAACTGCACATCATTTACTAGGATTACCTGAAATTAATCCTCCTCTTCCTGGTTATATTGGTCAAATTATCAGTTGGCAACGAGATAATTTATTGAAATTATATAATCATATTGAAACTGTTGCGAGACGTGGATGGATTGAGACTGTTTGTCGTCATTGGCATTTATCGGAGTATATTCTTTATGGTATTTTTGTCGAGCATATTCTCCAAGAAAATTGTGGGCATTATTATGACTCGAAACCTATTTGTCATGAATACTGGCTGACTGAAGAAATGTCTGATGAGGCTTTACAGGATTTTTTTGCTAGTCATATTCCTGAAGAGATTGCTGTCATGATATCAGCAAAAGCAAAGATTGGAGTCCAAAAATACGAGAATTTGGTCAAGAAGTTCCACAGCAATTTTCAATAAGTTAACAATTTTGATAGTCAGATTGGTGCTGTAACTTGATATCAGAAACTTTGCCCATAATCAACTCTATTTCATTAACATTATCAATATATTTTTGGAGAATAAAAATATTATCATTAGAAGCAATAAATTTTTTAAAAGATTGTAAAAAATTGATAGTTACACTATAAATATTGGGAATAAGGTGAAACTTATACATTTAGTGTATACACTTTTATTTTATCTATTTTTACAGTCTAATTGTGTATCATTATTACTAATCGAAATCCAAGAATCAAAATGCCTAAACCACTTCGGATTTTGTACGCTGTTGGACCAGAAAATGTAATTGAGTCTTATAAATGCTGGCTAGAAGGCGAGAATAATTCTATACAGGTATCTATTACCTATTCTAGTCAATTCTACGAAGCTTGCAAAACAGTAAATGCAACAGCTTACGTAATCGCTCAAGCTCAAGAACATCAAATTGTCAGGGATGAAAAATTTATAATTGAACACCGTCCAATTTCGTTCCCTAATGCACAAGGTATTTTTTATCACTTACAGCAAATTTTGTTTGGACTAAGTTTATTAGTCTCAGCTTATCGCTTTCAGGCTAATGTCGTCATCGCAGATAGTGGTACAACCTACTGGTTTGTGTTGTCGCTGTTTCACTGGTTGGGAATGAAAGTTATTCCGTCGTTGCATTGTACACTGTGGCGAAAGTACGGGAAACAGACTTTCGGCGAAAAAATAATCTTGAAACTTAGTCAAAATTTATTTTCGAGTCATTCTCAAGCTATTACTGTTGTTTCTCATGAAATTAGTGAGCAGATATCGCAGTTAACAAAAGGTCGTCATGCAAAAATTTTCGAGTTTTTGCCGAGTTTCAACCGCGCCGATTTTGCCGATATTACACCCAACGTAAATGCATCTATCCCATTTCGGGTTTTGTATGCTGGTAGGATTGAGTATAGCAAGGGTGTATTTGATTTGCTAGAAATTGCCAAGCGTTTTGCTGCTGAAGGTAGAAGAGATATCGTGTTTGATATTTGTGGTAATGGTTCGGCTTTAGAAGCTTTACGTTTGGCTGTTCAAGAGTCAGGAGTCGAGACAATTTTTCTTTGTCATGGGTACTGTAAAAAGGCAAAAATGAAAACAATGTTTTGTAACTCGCATGTTGTGATAGTTCCAACTAGAAGTGATTTTGTTGAAGGTTTCAATCGAGTTGTTGCCGAAAGCATTTTGTCTGGTCGTCCGGTGGTTACTTCTGCTGTTTGTCCGGCGGTATTCTACTTGCAAGAGGGGATTCTTGAAGTTCCTCCTGATGATGTGATGGCATATGGGAATGCGTTGCTGAGTCTATCTAATAATTATCAGCTTTACGAACAAAAACGACAGGCTTGTTTAACATTACAAGAGCAATTATATGATATTAAGAATAGTTGGTATTTTGTCCTCAAGTCTATCTTATTAGAAATAGAATAAAGACGAATGGTTTTTGGTCTAAACATTTAGTTCATAAATTGCCTCTCCATAATTCAATGAATTGTTTTTTAACTCACTTTTACAACCGTGATTGTTATATTTGAAAAGCTATTTTCCCTAATTGGATTACTCTTTTTTACAGGTGCGTTTTCTCAAATCATGGCAGGAGCGCCTATTTCCTTACTGCGATATTTTGTTTGGGGAATTGCTACTATTTTATTATTTCTGCGCTGGAAAAAAACAATTAAGACGGCACTGACAGATAAATACCTGTTGCTACTGACAATCATTATTCTCAGTTCTTTTATTTGGTCAGATGTCTCCATTCTTACCTTGAAGGATAGTCGTGAAATCATACAAATGACAGTATTTGGATTATATTTTGCTTCGCGATTTGAGATTAAAGAACAGGTGCAAATAATTGCAGCAGTATTTTTTATTGGTGCTGTGATGAGTTTGATTGTTGTTTTGGCAGTTCCAGAAATTGGTATTCACTTAAAAGACCATCCTGGAGCCTGGAAAGGGGTTTTTGGTTATAAAAATAACCTTGGCAGTATGATGATAATTAGTGCATTTACATCTTGTTTTTTACCAAAAAATGAAAATAATAATTATGGAATATTTTATCAATTTTATAAATGGATTGGATTGGCTTTAGCGACATTATTAATTGTGCAGTCAACATCCAAAACATCCCTAGTAATTTCGATTGTATTGTTACTAATTTTGTTTTTCTACAGTAAATATCGTTGGCAGGGAAAAGTCACTGTTGTTTATGTTGATATTTTGATTCTGATTTTTGGTGCTGCTGCGACTATTTTTATCGGTAGTTGGTCAGAAATATTGACAGCGATAGGGCGAGATCCAACTTTAACTGGACGAACACCAATGTGGGGTGCTGCATTAACTAAATTAATGGAAAGACCATTATTTGGTTTTGGGCGTAGTGCTTTTTGGGCACCAGGAAGTCAGTATGCAAAAGATGTTGGTTTGGCTCTCACAGAGGGTTTTGTTCCTCCTCATGGACATAATGGTTTTATTGATATGGCGTTGGATGTGGGTTTAGTTGGTATTTCACTGTTTACAATTAGTTTTTTAATCTCCTATTTTCGCGCTCTGAAACTAGCTTATGCGACACAAGAACCAGAAAATTTATGGTATTTAGCTTTTTTAATTTTTCTGGTGATGAATAATCTTACTGAGAGTTTTTTGCTGTACAAAACTAATATTTATTGGACTTTGTACCTGGTGATTGCCTGGACTTTGGCAAGAAGAGAAAAATATATAGAATACAAAATTCAATAGCTCAGAAGTAACAATTAATAAAGGTTATTAGCAGATGATTGAAGCAAAAAAATATGCTTTTGTATGCTGTATCGAGTCAGGATGGCTGGAATCACAAACATTACGGATGATTGAGAGTTTGCGACGTTGGGGAGGTAGATTTGCGTCTGCGCCGATATTAGCTGTGACTCCACGCATGGGTGCGCCATTAGCATCGAAAACATTAGATGCTTTTAAGCCTTTACAGGTTGATTATATGCATTTAAAGACTCGCGATCGCTATGGTTGGGCGAAGTTTTTGAATAAACCCTATGCGATTGCTGCGGCTGAGGATTATTTTTCCAGCGAATATATTGTTTGGCTGGATAGTGATTTGTTATTTGTAGGCGAACCAGAACAGTTGATATTGAATGATGACGAGGATTTTGTTGCCTGTGCTTCTGACCGAAATATTGGTACAACTGGAGTCGATGATATTAATGAACCCTATTGGCAAAATATCTGTCAAGTTGTGGGTTTAGAAATTGAATCTTTACCTTGGATTGTAACAGAACGCGATCGCGATCGAATTCGCTTGTATTGGAATAGTGGTATCTTTGCATACCGTCGTAGTACTAATTTTGCACGGGAATATTTGGATACTTGTTTGTGTTTGTTTGATTCGCAGTTAATTTCTCGTGTGTCGGGAATGTTTTTTAATGACCAAGTATCGCTAGGATTAGCAATGGTACGTGGAGGTTTACGGTGGCGTGGTTTGGATGAGTCCCATAATTACAGCTTTGGCAGCAAAACATTCGCTCAGTGGTATTGCGAGGAAAATTTGCGTGCGGCAAAGGTTATTCATTACCATGATGCAATGTGGGCTTGGTTTTGGGATGTGTTTATTGATTGTTTGAATAAAACTCATCCGGACGTTGCTGACTGGCTAAAACCTCTTGGTGCAATGAAAAATAATGCGCCAATGCAATGGCGGGTAGTGAAAAAATTACTTGAGCAAGTTTATAAACAACAAGAAACCATTTACATAAAATCCTGTCGGATTGTGTAAGGAATCATCTAAGAATAATTAAGTGCAAGCGTCTCGCTTGCTATTTCCCAAAGGTGGGTAAGACTTCGGAGGTTCGGCGAGGCTCAATTGAGCCGCGTGGGCGCTACCCCTTTGACAAGGCTCAGGAACCATCGAAAGCAGCCTACACTACTTGTTCAATTTATTTTTACACGAATCTTTAAGTTGAAGTTTGAGTTTGAGAGCAAGGAAAAAACCAATTTGCACTTCCAGGGAAAGTCATGTCGAAATTAGAAATGTTTGGTGTGGTTGCAATTGGGCGGAATGAAGGAAATCGCCTCCGTCAGTGTCTCTTATCATTGCAGTCAGAAGGTGTAATTATTGTTTATGTTGATTCTGGCTCGACGGATGACAGTGTCGCTTTTGCCCACTCTGTGGGTGTACATGTCATCGAACTCGATTTAACCATCCCATTTACTGCTGCTCGTGCCAGAAATGCGGGTTTTGACTATCTACTTACTATTGTGCCCAATCTTGAATGGGTTCAATTTATTGATGGTGATTGTCGTCTGGCAACAGGATGGCTACAAAGTGCAGTGAGTGAGTTGACTGCAAATCCAGATGTTGTAGTTGTTTGCGGGCGCAGAAGAGAAGAATTTGCTGGCGATTCGATTTATAACCGCTTGTGTGATATCGAATGGAACACACCAGTGGGGGAAGCTAAAGCCTGCGGAGGTGATTCTATGATGCGGGTGAGTGCCTTCAAAAAAGTTGGTGGCTTTAATCCAGTCTTGATAGCAGGGGAAGAACCGGAATTATGCCTGCGTTTGCGCCAAATCGGCGGCAAAATTATGCGTATTGATGGGGATATGACATGGCATGATGCAAGAATGACTCATTTATCACAGTGGTGGAAGCGATCGCAGCGTGCTGGACATGCTTATGCTGAGGGTGCTTGGCTACATGGTAACACTCCTGAACGTCACTGGGTGAAGGAATCTTTGAGTATTTGGTTTTGGAGTTTGGGCTTAATTTTGCTGACTGTTGCTACGTTGCGGCTCACTTCTGGTTTCAGCTTGCTGTTAATACCAATGGCTTACAGTTGGTTGGGCTATAAAATCTATACATATTCTTTGGGAAGTGGTTTGACATTCGCAGATGCAGCGCTTTTCTCATGCCACTGCGTATTTTGTAAGTTTCCCCAGTTACAAGGACAAATCCAATTTTTACTCACACGTTTACTCAAACGTCAGCCAAAATTAGTTGAATATAAGGGAGTATGACTTCGAGGAGAAGGGTTAATACTAATCTTGAGCGATCGCATCTGCAAAAAATCAACTAATATCTATTACTATTGCATCTAATTAAAAAAGTATGTCAAGAATTATTCCCCATCTCAAGTATAAAATTCAACATAAATATCGCTGGTTTTTGGCAATAGGAATACTCAGTTGCTATTTCATTGTCACTTTAGCGCAACCAGCCTATGCAATGCATATTATGGAAGGTTTTCTACCTCCACAATGGGCTATTTTCTGGTGGATAGTTGCTTTGCCGTTTTTTGCTTTGGGATTGCGGCGTTTACATCGCATTACGACAGAAAATCCCGAACTCAAGCTACTTTTGGGGCTGGCAGGTGCATTTACATTTGTCTTGTCGGCATTGAAAATTCCATCGGTGACAGGGAGTTGCTCCCATCCCACGGGTACGGGCTTAGGTGCAGTATTATTTGGTCCTTTGGCAATGTCAGTATTGGGAACTTTAGTTTTACTATTTCAAGCTTTATTACTGGCGCATGGTGGTTTAACTACCCTGGGTGCAAATGCCTTTTCAATGGCAATAGTGGGGCCAATTGTAGCTTATTGGCTATACCGCTTAATTATACCAACTGGTAAACAAAGATTAGCAATTTTTTTAGCTGCTAGTATCGCCGATTTAACGACTTATGTAGTGACTTCTGTGCAATTAGCTTTAGCTTTTCCGGCGGCAACGGGGGGTGTTATGGCTTCTTTCGGGAAATTTGCCAGTATTTTTGCCCTGACTCAAGTACCATTAGCCATTAGTGAAGGTTTATTAACGGTACTGGTGTGGAATTGGCTATCTAATTACGGTAGTCAGGAACTAGAAGCTTTGCAGTTAATTAAACAGGAGAGATAGGGAGATGGGAGGGGAATTTTAAGATGGATTTATCTGGCAACATGTGTTGGGTAATTTTGTTAGCTTAAAACATAAAGTAAAAAATACTAGTTTGGCAATTTATGTCAGTTCACCACCACCATCACAACCATCACCATACACCAACTTATAACCGGGCTTTTTTACTTGGGATTGGGATGAATGTGGGGTTTGTTTGTGTAGAAGCGATATTTGGGTTTTTGACAAATTCTGTAGCTTTGCTGGCGGATGCAAGTCATAATCTGAGTGATGTATTCGGACTTGTTTTGGCATGGGGTGCGACTTGGCTAGCACGTCGTCGTCCGGGAAAACGATACACTTATGGTTTACGACGCTCGTCGATCTTGGCGGTATTACTCAATGCTTGTATTCTATTTCTAGTATTAGGTGCGATCGCATTAGAAGCAGTTGAACGTATCCACACGCCTGTATCTGTTCCGGGGACGACAATTATTGTTGTTGCTTTAATTGGAATTGCTGTTAATGGCTTTACTGCTTGGTTATTTGCGTCGGGAAGTAAGCACGATTTAAATATTAAAGGCGCATTTTTGCATATGCTCGCTGATGCTTTAGTGTCAGCAGGTGTGGTTCTCGCTGGTATTGCTATTTCTCTGACTGGGTGGCTGTGGTTTGACCCAGTAATTAGTCTGATGATAATCTGTGTCATTGGTATTGGCACTTGGAATCTATTGCGCGAGTCTATCGATTTAGTTCTGGATGCTGTGCCCAGAGGGATAGATTTACCCGCAGTGCGTATCTATTTGACAGAATTACCAGGTGTAGTTGCGCTTCATGACTTGCATGTTTGGGCAATGAGTACTACTGAAACAGCTTTAACAGCACATTTAGTCATGCTGGCTGGAAATCCAGGTGATGCTTTTTTAGCGCGTATTAGTATGGAATTACACGATAAATTTGGCATAGAACACACCACTATTCAGGTGGAAACTGGTAATTTTTTACTGCCTTGTAATCAAAAATTTTGTTGTGAATCAGAATAAGGACATCCACATGAATCAACCGAAAAATAAATCCAATAATTGGTTATTAGTTTTTTCTGTAGTGGCTTTAGCTGTAGCCCCATTGATTTTCTTAAAAAATGCAGAATTTACGGGTGCTGATGGCAAAGCCCAAGAAGTAATTCAAGAAATCCATCCTCAGTATAAGCCGTGGTTCAATCCCATTATTGAAATTGAAAGTTCAGAAGTTCAAAGTTTATTGTTTGCAGTACAAGCAGCAATGGGTGCAGGTGTGATTGGCTATGTCATTGGACTTTATAAAGGGCGTAGTGAAAGTAAAATCAAACAGAATTTAGAAGTTAGGAGTCAGGAGTTAGAATAAATCAATCGCAATGAAAGTACAAATTGACTCATTAGCCTATACAAATCGTTTGCGATCGCTACCACCAGGACAAAAGCTTTCTTTTGCTAGTATACTATTTATTCTCTCTGCTATTGCTCATCCTTTGGTACAAGTTTTAATTGCCATTTGGATGAGTATCTGGACTGTGATTTATGCAGGAATTCCAGCCAGAACATATTTTAAATTAGTTTACGCTGCTATTTTTTTCTGGTTAACCAGTTTACCAGCTTTGGTGATTAATATCACAGAATTAATTAGCTATAATTTAATTCAAAAAGATGCGATCGCAGGTTTGAGTATTGGCTCATACTATCTATATCTAAGTCATCATGGCATTTTCCAAGCCGCCAGCATTTTTACAAGGGCTTTAGCATCGCTGTCATGTTTATATTTCCTCATGCTGACAGTCCCATTTAGCGAAATTTTACAAACTCTCAGACGCATTGGTTGTCCGTTATTAATCACAGAAATTTTATTATTAATGTATCGCTTTACCTTTGTGCTACTAAATACGGCAAATGAAATCTGGATTGCTCAAACAGTACGGGGTGGATACAGTAATTTTAGTACAAGTATGAAAAGTTTAGCGCTATTAATTGGACAACTACTCAAACGCACTTTTGACAGTTATCATCAAGTATTATTGAGTTTGCGATCGCGAGGTTTTACCGGAGAACTACAAGTTTGGCATTCTTATTCCTATCGCCAATCTTATCGTTATTTAATTGAAGCAACTATCGGCTGTATTTCTCTAATTATATTAGATTTTTTTGAAAATGGAAGAATATTTACTAGAATTTGAAGATGTTTATTACACTTATGTTGGTGCTAAAAAAGCAGCGTTAAATGGTCTAAATTTAAAAATTCCTAAGCACAAAAAATCAGCTTTAATTGGTCAAAATGGTTGTGGGAAAACAACATTTTTTTTGTTATCAAATGCTCTCTATAAACCGCAAAAAGGTAACATATCATGGCGCGGCAAGTCTGTAAAATATGACTCTAGTTCCCTACAAAAATTGCGGCAACAAGTAGGGCTAGTTTTTCAAGATCCTGAACAGCAACTTGTTGCCGCCACAGTCGAAGAAGATATATCTTATGGTTTATGTAATTTAGGATTACCCCATCTAGAAATTGCCCAGCGAGTAGCAGCTATTTTGTTAGAATTTGGATTGACTGAACTTGCCCAAAAACCTGTTCATCATTTGAGTTTAGGTCAAAAAAAGCGAGTTTCAATTGCTGATGTTATGGTTTTAGAGCCAGAATTAATTTTATTAGATGAACCCACAGCTTATTTAGATCGCTTACATACCCGTAATTTAATCAAAACCCTCATTAATATTCACAGTTCTGGGAAAACAATCTTAATGGCTACTCACGATTTCGATTTAGTATATCGTTGGGCTGATTGGGTTTTTGTCATGGATGAAGGTAAATTAATCATTGAAGGGACTCCAGAGTATATATTTAATCAGCGCGAGTTATTAGCAGAATTACAACTCGATGTTCCCTTAATTCATGAAATATATTCTACTGAAGTCAGTCAAGAAGAACAAATTTTTTTAGAGCGTTTGCAGAAGCGTATCTTGAATTTAAGAAAATTTTAAGATAGACATATAAGCTAGATATAGCTGTGAAAAATAATCTAGAGATGTAGCATCACTATATCTTTTATATGATTTTAAGATGATTTTAAGATGAGTTTGATATAACTTAATTCCAAAGCTTTCGCTACTAGGAAAAGTAGTCAGGAGATGAGGAATTAAAAGAGAAAATACGACTTTTTAAGTCTCTTCTTGCAATTAAGATATCGTACTTTATTCATTAAAACTTAATTACTAAGATGTCTACTAAAGTTGTTTTGAAGGCGAGATTTTTTCTGAGAAACGAGCTTTATCTTCTAAAAAGAAAGCATCACACCCACTTAAATAAATACCATCCGAAATAGTTCACAACAAAAGTTTACACTTAGAAGATAAAAAATATAAAGTCGCTAATAATCTTATTGTCAATTCACCTTGAGAAATATAAAAAATCCCCCATAAGGGGATTGCAAATAATCGATAATTTTTGTTTTTCTTAATTGGAGATACCAATAACTTCGTGATATTGAGTATAAAATTATAAGTGGATAAAAATTATGCATATCCCTGATGGCTTCGTATCACCATCGGTAGCTGCGATCGCAGGAGTAACGAGTGTAGCTGCATTGGGCATAGCACTGGGACGCTCTGAAGAAGCTTTTGGCATTCGTCGTGCCCCGGTTTTAGGATTAACAACCGCGTTCATTTTTGCCGCCCAAATGGTTAATTTCCCCGTGGCTGGTGGAACGAGTGGACATTTATTAGGAGGAACTCTGGCTGCAATTATTTTAGGAAGCCCTTGGGCGGGAATGTTGTGTATTGCAACTGTGTTAATTATTCAAGCCGTGCTATTTGCAGATGGAGGAATTACAGCCTTAGGTGCAAATATTTTGAACATGGGATTAGTTGGGGTTTGGGTTGGTTGGATACTGACTCAGACATTGCAGAGGCTATTTGGTGGTTCAAAAGGTCGTTTACCTTTAGCATCTGGAATTGCTGCCGGTATCAGCGTTGTTGTGGCAGCGATTTTTGCAGCCATAGAATTAGCACTGTCTGGAACTTCACCACTGAATATTGTTTTACCAGCAATGGTAGGGATTCATATTTTGATTGGAGTTGGTGAAGGATTAATCACAGGTGGAGTCCTCACTTATCTTGCCAATGCCAGACCAGATTTACTTCCAGAAGAACAGGGTGAATTTAAAGGCTGGTTAGTACCTGTAGTCAGTGTATTACTGGTATCAGGAGTATGTTCTTTATTTGCCTCCTCATTTCCCGATGGTTTGGATTGGGTTGCACAACAAACAGGATTTGAGCAACTAGCAGAAAATGTCAGGGTTTCCATACCAACACCATTCGCAGACTATCAAGTGACAGGGTTAGGCAAGATAGGAACAAGTATTGCCGGACTTTTGGGTTCCTTAATTTGTTTTGGAATTGCATTTGGACTAGCCAACATCATGAGAAGAAAAAGAGAAGTTCATAATTCCTAACTGACTCACACATTTAGCACCCAACACTCAGCACTTCCTTATGCCTAACTTAAATTTGCGTTTACATATTTCTCTAGTAATAGTTATTGGATGTGCATTTCTCAAGCAAAATTCTTGGCATATTCTGAGTGTATATGGCGCGATCGCAATTTTTTGGGCATTTTTTTTGCATGTCAAAATTTCCAAGTTGGCAGCTTTAATTGGTACAGAATTGGTATTTTTATCGTTTGTGGCATTACCTCTAGGCTGGGAACGCGCTAGCTTTTTGCTGGTACGTTCTTTAGTTTGCTTGTTAACAATGAATAGTTTCTTGTTAACTTTGCCACCCCATAGTTTTGGTATCGCCCTCAAATCTTTGCCTCTCCCCAATGCATTTAAACAAAACCTATTATTAGCCGGACAATATCTAGAAATTTTGCTCGACGAAGTCCAAAGAATGCAACGCAGTGCCCAATTACGAGGACTCAACGGCACTGTTAACTGGTTTCGCTATGTCAGCGCATCAATGATTGGAGCCTTGTATATTCGTAGCTTAGAACGCGCCGAACGAGTATATGCCGCGATGATTGTACGCGGTTACACTGGAGAAATGCCCGTAGATATGGAATTACGATCTGGAGAAATTTTTGCAACTGCCGCAATTATCGGCTTAGCACTGAGTTTAACTGTGTCTTCTTGGATTTAAACAGCGCTGAATTAGGAGTTACTAAAATTACCTTTTCCTTTTCCCCAATCAAAATGTCACAATCAGTCTTATTAGTGCAAGACTTAGTATATACATACACGAAAAGTCAAACAGTATTAAGTGGAATTACGTTTGATTTAATCTCCGGCGACCGCGTGGCTCTCATGGGTGCAACAGGTTCGGGTAAGAGTACGTTGCTCGAAAATATTATCGGCATTAAAGAGCCACAGGCTGGGAAAATAGTGATAAATAATATACATGTAGAACCGCAGAATTTAGCCCAAATTCGGCGTTTTATTGGCTTTGGCTTTCAAGATGTCAACGACCAATTATTTATGCCCACCATTTTAGAGGATATTACCTTTGGACCCCGAAATTATGGAGTACCCAAAGCAGTCGCAATAGACAAAGCACGGGAATTATTAGCTGAATTTGGTTTAGAAGCTTTTGCCCATCGTTCTGCACATGAATTATCGGGTGGACAGCGCCGACTCGTAGCCCTCGCCACAATCCTCGCCCTTGAACCCGATATACTCATCCTCGATGAACCCACGACAGGACTAGACCCTGGTTGGCGGCGGAAACTTGCACAGGTATTATTAAATTGGCAAGGAAAAGTTGTACTCATTGCTTCCCATGACTTACATTGGTTGGGAAAAGTCACACAAAGAGCATTAGTTTTATCAGAGGGAAAAATTGTGATTGATACCAAAATGCAGTCACTTTTAAAAGAGCCAGAAACTTTAGAGAGTTTTGGTTTACCTTTTGATTGGTAATATAGGTAGGTTTAATTAAACATAAAACCTCAATAGTGGGCACTACACTCTCTTTCATTGGTTTTGATTGTCACTACGTATTTAATGAACTTGAGCATTTATTTCTTGGTGCAATCCCATTCCTAGCTATTATCGGCTTAATAATGGTTAATCAATGACAGTTCGCGTTACCCTGTCTTTAGTACAATCAACTAAAGCCAGTGTCAGAGAGCGGTTGTGTCCCAGGTTAATAAGAGTGCGATTCATTGTATAAACCCTGAATGTTCGCGTCCCTATCCGCAACCTTGGGGTAATAAATTTTGCAATAGCTGTGGTGCTTCCCTACAGCTACTGGAGCGTTATGTTCCCCTACAACCCTTGGGTTCTGGTGGATTTGCCCAAATCTATACGGTTTGGGATGTCATAACAGAAACAGACAAAGTTCTCAAGGTACTGATAGAAGATTCGCCAAAAGCCTTGGAGTTATTTATCCAAGAAGCTGATATTTTATGTCACTTAGAACATCCTGGTGTCCCGGAGGTCGATCTTTGCGGTTCTTTTCAGGTTGAATTATCCTATCCCAAGCCGAGAAAATTGACTTGTTTAGTCATGGAGAAAATCAACGGCTTGACTTTGGAGGAAATTCAAAAGCATTACCCCCAAGGATGTCCGCCAGCGTTGGTATTAAATTGGCTGATGCAAGCAATTGATATTCTCAACCATCTGCACCAGCGTAAAATCATTCACCGCGATATTAAGCCTTCTAATATTATGCTGCGATCGGCGGCTTTCTCACGGGGTGGGGCGCGGGGGGATCAATTAGTTTTAATTGATTTTGGGGGGGTTAAGCAAGTGAGTACAGCAATGTTACGCTTTCCTAATCGTTCCACGCGGTTATTTTCATCGGGTTACAGTCCTCCCGAACAACTTTTGGGCAGTAATGTCGGGCCTCAAGCTGATTTTTATGCCCTGGGTCGAACTATGATTGAGTTACTTACAGGAAAAAATCCGACGGATTTAGAAGATTCAGCCACAGGGGAATTGCGCTGGAGACATTTGGTCAATATCAAACCCAAATTAGCCGATTTGCTCGATGAGATGATCAAGTCGGATTCGCGATCGCGTCCTGCTTCTGCCACAAATATTCAAAAACGACTGACCCAAATTTCCCAAGCATCACCGGCAATATCGGTATTTTCGCAAGTTCAGCAAAATGTCCAACAGACTATCAGTAAAATTTCTCAACAGGTTAGTCAAGCTCAACCTTCCCCGACACTCAACTTTTTCCTCCAATCCAAACAAGTCTTCAAACAAGTTACAACTTCACTAGCGCAAGCTACCTCAAAAACTATAATCTTTACCGCCAAAACATTCATTAGCATTATCTTTGCCTGCTTGAGTACCATTTGGGCAATGCTGCTAACTGGTATCGGCGCTAGCATTGGCACAATTATCGGATTTTTGCTGGCAAATCAAACCAATTGGGGGAATCAACTATCATTATTCGTCTCCAATCAACTACCTGGAGTATTACCCAATACAGAAAATAGTTCTGGTGCGGGGATAATTGTGTTTGCGATCGCTGGCTTAGGAACTGCCTGGGGATTGACCACAACTGGGGTTTTTGGTCAAAAAAGGCGCTACATAATTGCTTCTTTGGCAAGTATTATTGGCTACGGCTTAGGTTGGATAGTTTTGCAAACAATAGCACCTAAAAGCATTGGCGAAGCATTAATGGGATTAATACTCATTGCCGTCTTCTTTCTCACACTGGGCATCGGACTTCGCAGTCATCATCTTGTCCACTCAGTGATTACGGCTTTTGGAACTGCTATCACCTTTGCTTTATTAATTGGTTTTAATCTATTTTCCCCTGATATCTTCAACGCTCAACTTGTATCTATTGGCTCGGAATTACCACTTAAAGTTGTCTTTTTTAGCAGCGTCGGTATTTGCCTCAGTTTTTACTTAGCGGTTAGCCATTATTTAATTGTTCCCTGGCTGCGTCTGTTGGGATGGAATTGATTGACATCTTCCTTCTGTCTTCCTTCTCCTGGAAGATATATCTCACAATAATCCCTAAAATAATTTCCCCCAGCCATATTTGACTGGGGGATTACATAAAGCTTGGCTATAGAGTTTCTGTATAGTTCGTAGTCCTATTCTAGTCGCTCAGTACAAAAATCAGTACTTTAAACACATAATTTTATCGTATTTTCACAGGTAGTTCATAAATTCTTTATTTGCAAAAGACTGTATTATCCACAGATTCTAGTCGTGCTGGGAGAAACCCGGTTTCTCATCAAAAAGTTCAGATGATGCTCGCGAATTAATCCCAGAAAGCAAATTTCTTTAGTTTTCAGGTTTACTTTATACATAGCATCTGGGTAACTATGCCCGTCTGAATCATTAAATATTTAACTGTAAATAATCTTTTTATTCCCCAATAGCTATATTTTATAATTACTTCACAGCTTCTTTATCTCTATTTTATTCCTATTATTTCCAAAAAAAGTCGTATATGTAAGTATATCTGTACGCACTTAGGTAATAGCTGTAAAAATATGAAACAAGCAATTTTTGCTACTCTCACTGTATCCGTATTGGCTTGCTTGGGACTAGCTCAACAAGCCAAAGCACTTAACCAACAAGATTTAGAACAGTTCAAAACCACAGGTAGTTGTCCTCGGTGCGATTTGAGTGGGGCTGATTTAAGCGGGGCTAATTTATCCAGAGTTATTTTGCGCGACGCTAACCTCAAAGGAGCAAACTTTTCGCAGTCTGACTTGAGGGGTGCTGATTTAACTGGTGCGAACCTAGAGGGAGCAATATTAAATAATGCCAATCTTACTGCTGCTTCTTTAACAGGCGCACTGATGAAATCAGCATCGTTAGAAAACGCCAATTTAGCTTTTGCCAGTTTTATGAGTACCAATTTAGAGGCAACAAACCTCAAAGGCGCAAATATAATGATGACCAATTTTCGCGGCGCATTTTTTCGCTTAACCACAATGCCTACAAGCGTTGTGACAGCAGATAAGCCCTACGGATGGTCATTGCAACGCCCACAGAAACGCGAATGTGACAAGTTTAAACTGGATAATGCCACTGGTAGCGTTTGTGCTACTGAGTTACGCACAGAGGACATCCAAGAACAGAAAAAATAACGATGCGAAGATAGAGGGATATGGGGGACAGGATATATTCCTTCTCCCTATTTCCCATTTCCCTACCTAAACAGTAACGAAAATTTACCTAAAATTTGCCAGTAAATACTCGTTCTGCGGGTCCTGTCATGTAAACTCGTTGGTCAATATCTGACCATTCGATTTCTAGAGAGCCACCTGGAAGTTCTACAGTCGCAATGCGATCGCATCTTCCAGTTAATACAGCTGCCACTAAAGAAGCACATGCACCTGTTCCGCAGGCTAATGTAATCCCCGCACCTCGTTCCCAAACACGCATTTTCACATAATCGCGACTGACTACTTGAATAAATTCGGTGTTTGTTCTTTGGGGAAATTTAGGATGGTGTTCAAATTGAGGTCCAATTTCTTCGAGTTTAATGGCTGCGACATCATCAACAAAGGTAATGCAGTGGGGGTTGCCCATACTGACGCAGGTGACATCCCAAGTTTTGCCAGCGACTTCAATTGGTTGTTCGACAACCTTTTCTTCAGACGCACTAAGAGTAGTGGGAATTTCGCCAGCTAGTAACCGAGGTTCACCCATATCGACTTTGATTTGTCCATCGGGGGTAAGTTGAGGTATCATCACCCCGGCGAGGGTGTGGATGCGGTATTGATCGCTTTGACGAGATATACCCTCTAAATCAGCTAAAAATGCCGCCAGACAGCGAATCCCATTTCCACACATTTCCGGTTCCGAACCATCGGAATTAAAAATTCGCATTGTGTAATCAGTACCATCTTCACCAGGAAGGGCAAAAATAACACCATTAGCACCGATACCAAAATGCCGATCGCAGATGGCGATCGCTTTCTCTGGAGTAATTGCAGGTGTTGAGCTTGAGCGATTATCAATCAAAATAAAATCGTTACCCAGACCGTGATACTTAGTAAATTCGATTGCCATTTGCCTTAAAGATGAATTATCAAAGATGGTTAGTGCTTAATGGTTAATTGTCAGTGTTTAGTTGTCAAGCATCCATTGACTTATAACTCTTGCTGATTACCTATTAACCATTATCTATTAACCATTAACCAATCATATCTACTCAAAATGCTTACAGATTTCGATACTTCTTTGCCCAGCATCCGCCAAGTCCAGAATTTGATTAAAGAGACTGCAACTGTAGAGTTAAAGCTGCTGACTGGTGATATTCTCACAGGCAAAATTTTATGGCAAGACCCGCAGTGTGTAGCAATTGCCGATCAAAATGGTCAAAAAACGACTGTGTGGAAGCAGGCGATCGCTTATATTAAACCTCAAGCTTAGTCATTATGATGTTCTGAAGAGGAATTGCTGGGAGATTTATGCTTCCAGCAAAATTTGTGATTGATTTTTGTCCCGATTTCCCAATTTCCAGCAAACAAAGACATTATCTCCTGACAATTGGCAATTGTAATAATATTTGATAAACTCCCATAAATCAGCTTGTAATAAATACCTACTTGATTGCGTTTTCAGTCCCTTCGGTGCATTCCAACGTGAAAACATTTCCCCTGTGATGTGGGGCATACATACCTAGAGGAGTAATTCTCAAATTCCTACAGGTGCATCTTCATATCAGGCTATTCCACCTCAAAAGCTGATTTATCGAGACAAAACATCAGTTCTAATTTTTTTGTTTATTGTTACTAATTTTATAAATTTAATTATACAAAGATTAAAAATAATGTTTTTTCAGTTTTAAAAGAGAATTAATGCGGTATTTGTAGATTCAGGCAGATTAATAGACTTAATTAATCTTGATTTCGCCTCTTTATAAATAAACACCCCCTTTATTTAACAAAGCATCTGCACAATAATGGCTTTACAGAGATTGCTAACTCGCAATACTCGTAGAAGCACAATTTTTAACTTCCAACTCCCTAGATTAAGAGGCGATCGCAAGTGAAACTAGCAGTTTATGGAAAAGGTGGAATCGGCAAATCCACAACTAGCTGTAATATCTCTGTTGCCCTAGCCAAAAGGGGTAAACGAGTATTGCAAATTGGATGTGATCCCAAACATGACAGTACCTTCACCCTGACTGGATTTTTGATTCCCACGATTATTGATACATTACAAGAAAAAAACTATCACTACGAAGATGTTTGGTCAGAAGACGTAATTTACAAAGGCTACGGTGGTGTTGATTGTGTAGAAGCCGGTGGTCCACCTGCGGGTGCAGGATGTGGCGGTTACGTAGTCGGCGAAACAGTGAAATTACTGAAGGAACTTAATGCTTTTGATGAGTACGATGTAATACTGTTTGATGTACTCGGTGACGTTGTGTGTGGCGGTTTTGCTGCACCTCTCAACTATGCCGACTACTGCATGATTGTCACCGATAACGGTTTCGATGCCCTATTTGCTGCCAATCGGATTGCCGCATCGGTACGCGAAAAAGCTCGCACCCACCCCTTGCGCTTGGCAGGGTTAATTGGAAATCGCACCTCAAAACGTGATCTGATCGATAAATACGTCGAATCAGTTCCCATGCCTGTGTTAGAAGTACTGCCATTAATCGAAGACATTCGTGTTTCCCGTGTTAAAGGAAAAACACTTTTTGAGATGGCAGAGCATGAACCATCACTCAACTTTGTCTGTGACTACTATCTCAGCATCGCCGACCAAATTTTAGCGCGTCCTGAAGGTGTAGTTCCTAACGATTCCCCAGATCGGGAATTGTTCGCTTTGTTATCCGATTTTTACTTAAATCCGGGTAAACCCGCAGTTCCTAATCCGGAAGAGGAATTAGACTTGATGATTGTATAAATCATTAATTCTCTCTGAAGGATGGGGGTATATATGGCATTCTTTTACAGTTTTACGGAATCTCTGAAGCAAAAGTGGTTGCAATTTTTCCAGGTTAACCGCGATTGGATTCTCCTACACATGCAGGTAGAATCGGTTTACACACCGGATGGAGGCAAGCGTCCACCTTCTTACCTGATTTTAGGGGTGGCAAATGCTCTAGAGCCAAAATTGTCGCAGTTGATGCTACCTTTCTCAAAATTGAACCCAGATGCGGATACCCTCATCGAAGTATTAGGCTTGCATTTTGACCCAGATATGGCTCTTGGTAACTCCGCCATGCCAAAAGCCGAAGAAGACTCAGATATCTCAGATATAGAAATCAGTGGTAATACTGAAACCGCAGAAGATGCTGTCATTAGTGGCTTTACGGCTGCGGCTGGATTGGAAGACATGGCAAGTATTTCGGAACCAGAGGTTTCTGGATTTATCCCAGTTGCGGAAACAAAGGATGACTTTGGTGGGGATATTTCCTTTGAGACGGAAGCTGCCGCCACAAAAATGGAATATAACGCCCTCGAAGATATCAACACACCCGATGAAGAAAATGCTTTTAACGAAGTGTTGATGGATGTTTGGGGTGAAGAATCACAAGCCAAAACAGGCGACGTAGATAGCGAAATGATGTTAGGGGAAGAGTTTGGAACTAATGGATTTGAAGAAGATTCGGAGATTGCTCGTCTCTTCCCCAATGGATAGATAAATCAATGGTTGGGAGTCATTAGTTCTTAGTCTTGAGTCATTAGTCCTTTGCTATTAGTGTTTAGTATTTAGAGTTGTTAGTGCTGTATTGTTGTTTTGCTCTCATTCAAGTAATTAACAATCAATAACTGATGACAAATGACTTTTGACTCCTAACTTATATAAAAAGGGGAGAAAAACTAAAAATGACTGTTGCAGAATCACAAACTTTAACTTTCGAGTGTGAGACTGGTAACTACCACACTTTTTGTCCAATTAGCTGTGTAGCCTGGTTATATCAAAAAATCGAGGACAGTTTCTTTTTAGTAATTGGCACAAAAACCTGTGGTTACTTTCTGCAAAATGCCATGGGAGTCATGATTTTTGCCGAACCCAGGTATGCAATGGCGGAGTTGGAAGAAGGTGATATTTCCGCACAGCTAAATGATTACGAAGAATTAAAACGGTTATGTACGCAAATTAAACGCGATCGCAATCCTAGTGTAATAGTTTGGATTGGGACTTGCACAACAGAAATCATCAAAATGGATTTGGAAGGGTTAGCACCGAAATTAGAATCAGAAATCGGTATACCCATTGTGGTTGCCCGTGCTAACGGTTTAGATTACGCTTTTACTCAAGGTGAAGATACCGTATTGGCGGCAATGGCAAATCGCTGTCCTGATAAAGCTCCAGTGACAGAAACCGCCAAAAATGACGCGAATGCTATTCAAAAGCTACTCAACTTCGGTAAGAAGAAAGAAGAAGTAGCACAGGAAGAATCAGAATATAAAGACCATCCACCTCTGGTATTATTTGGTTCATTGCCTGACCCCGTAGTTACGCAATTAACCTTAGAACTGAAAAAACAAGGAATCAAAGTATCTGGCTGGTTGCCCGCAAAACGCTTCACAGAATTACCAACGATTGAAGAAGGGTATTATGTATGTGGAGTCAATCCCTTCCTCAGCCGCACCGCGAGTACCCTAATGCGCCGTCGCAAGTGTAAATTAATCGGTGCACCGTTCCCAATTGGACCTGATGGCAGTCGTGCTTGGATTGAAAAAATTTGCTCAGTTTTTGGAATTACACCCGTAGGTTTGGAAGAACGGGAAGCGAAAATTTGGGAAAATTTGGAAGAATACGTCAAGTTAATTCGGGGAAAATCAGTATTCTTCATGGGTGATAACTTGCTAGAAATATCCCTAGCCAGATTTCTTGTGCGTTGCGGTATGACAGTACCCGAAATCGGTATTCCCTACATGGATAAGCGCTACCAAGCTGCGGAATTAGCCATGCTAGAAAAAACATGTATCGAAATGGGTGTACCACTGCCGAGAATAGTGGAAAAACCGGATAATTACAACCAAGTACAGCGTATTTACGAACTCAAGCCAGACTTGGTAATTACGGGGATGGCACATGCAAACCCACTGGAAGCCCGGGGAATTAATACCAAATGGTCTGTGGAATTTACCTTTGCCCAAATTCACGGTTTTAGTAATGCCCGAGATATCTTGGAATTGGTAACACGTCCATTACGGCGGAATAATAATCTCAAAGATTTGGGTTGGGACAAGTTAGTCAAAGAAATGTAGTTTTGGCTTGGGCTTGGGCATTTGAGAAAACAGGGAGAGGTAATCCTGGGATTTTCTCCCTTGGGCAAATTCATCTGGAATTATCGAGAAACCGCTTCCTCTTTCCCACCAAACGAAAGCGGTGTATCATACGAAATGATTTAATATAAATTCACGATGGTAGAAAAGCCAATCAAGAAATCAGACCGCCAGCCAAATCCTGACGGTGGTTCTGATAATTCGGATGCCAAGCCTGTAAAATCAAATCGCGATCGCAGCGATCGTGCCCCCAGGGGCAATAAACGTGAGGGTAGAGGCAAAAAGTCATTTGACTCGGAAGAATCCAAACCTCCTGTTAACCCAGCCTTTGCACGTCCACCAAAGCCAAAACCCCCAGTTGTCGCTAAAACTGAGCCAGAAGTTGAATCTGAGGCTGTTGTAGAAGAAACAGAAGAAAAGAGCGAAACTAGCGATGGGAACGAAAATTCTAGCGTTGAAGCTTGATTTTTTGGTCTATTTATGCATTGAATATGAATTTCGGAGCGGTGCTGGAAAGCATCGTTTCTTTTTTTATTACTCAATATATTTAGATAATAGGAGACTATACTTACCTTTAAGTTTCTGGGTACGATTCTCTCAAGGAGTATCGCTACCAGTGAATACACTACGAATTATGACTAAAAATCATCGCCAAGTCTCCCCACAAAATCGGATGATTAATCGGGATGGGAGCTTTAACGTTGTCCGTAAGGGATTATCATACTCACATTGGCACTATGATTTATATCATGTACTCATAAAACTGAGTTGGGCTAAGTTTATTGCCTTTATTAGTTTGGGATACATAATTGCGAATGTTCTATTTGCGTTTGCATATCTTGCCGGTGGGGATGGGATTGAAAATGCTCGTCCGGGTAACTTCTGGGATGCATTTTTTTTTAGCGTGCAAACAATGGCATCAATTGGCTATGGCGCAATGTATCCGAAAACTCCCTATGTCAATATTTTAGTGACAATTGAAGCTTTATTTGGGTTACTAGGTTTGGCGATGGCAAGCGGGCTGATGTTTGCTCGTTTTTCGTTACCCAAAGCCAGGGTGATATTTAGTCGCATAGCTTTGATTGCACCACACAATAGATTACCAACTTTGATGTTTCGAGTTGCTAACAAGCGCCAAAATTGGATTTTAGAAGCGCAAGTTCGCGTCAGTCTGGTAAAGAGTGAATTTACTAAGGAAGGTGATTTTATGCGACGATTTTATGATATTCCCCTGGTTCGCAGTCAATCACCTCTATTTGCACTTTCTTGGTTAATCATGCACGAAATTAACGAAGATAGCCCGTTATATGGAGTCACTCCTCAAGAAATGATTGATCATGAGATGGAAATTATTGTCACTCTAACAGGAATTGATGAAACAGTATCGCAAACAATTCATGCCCGTCATTCATTTCTTGCCGAAGAAATCACTTGGAATATGCGTTTTGTAGATATTTTATCGAAGACAAGTGATGGTAGACGCTGTATTGATTATTCGCGTTTTCATGATGTAATCTCACTTGATGATTAATTGGTAATTAATTGGTAATTAATTTTAAATTCATATAGTAATTCTATTTGTTTTTTTGATTTGTGAAAAATAGTTGCTGATCTCTCAAAGTTCTTGATTTTCAAAAATTAGGAATTTTGCATTAACTTGAAATCATTCTAAGAGTAGGTTTTTCGGGCAACATTTTTCTTGTTCTCGATAGATGCGCTTTACATATTTAATTTTCTACGATGCGGCTATTCTTAATCCTCACAGGAGGAAAAACTTATGGGCTGGTTACAAAGATTGTTTGGACAGAAAGAGCCTCAAAATGCACAAGTTAATCCCACTCCCCAACAACAAGTGCAGCAGTCGCCACAGCAAGCAGTGACAACATCACCAACTCAATCCATTACTCCCGAACGGATGGGACTCAATGGAGAATATGACCAAAGTGGTTTAGCAAAACGGGTTGCACTGGCATTTGATCAAGATTCCCAAATCGATGATGTTGACACTCTTTGGGTTGCCCAAACAGGCAGTACAGTGGTACTTAAAGGTCGAGTCCCTAGTCAAGATATTTTGAGCAAGATGGTTTCGGTTGCACGTGCCGTTAATGGTGCAGATGCGGTTGATACCTCACAGGTAACTGTTGGTTAGATTAAAGTGGAATACAGAATTCAGAATGTAGAATTGAAAATTCATGTTTTGTAAAGCTTTTAGGAAAATAAATAGTTGTTTTATTTTTACCAAACTTTACTAATGTATTGAACTCTAATTTTGCGTCGATGATTGAGTGTAATTGAGAAGCGATCGCGTAGAGACGAAAATTTATCCCGTCTCTACAACTAACTTCCACAACCACCACAGTCTAGAAAATTACAGTCAGCGCCACTACAATCAGCACCACTACAATCTAGTGAATCACATGATGTATCCAAACAACCCATGTCAACGCATTCACAGGGTAGTTCCAGAACATCTATAGAACCGCTACATTGAGAGCATTGATGATTAATCCAAGCTCGTTTTTTGCCTTTACGGGGTTGATGACTTTCTTCGTTTTCCTCTTCAATATCTTCAAGATTTGCTGCAAATAGATTAGAAGAAAGATTAGTATAGTTATTGAATTTAAGTTCTTTGGATTTAATTTTTTGTAATTTACGTTCTTTTAAAATTTGGTGAGCTTGCTTACATTCTTGAAAACGCGATCGCGATTTTTTAAAAGCTGCTTTCAAACCTTCTTCTGCCGCTATTCTTTTAATATACTGCGAACATGATTCCCCTTGATGGAGGATTCTATGGGCACAGGCAAATCCTTTATGTGGTGATATGTATTTTTGGTATCCGGTAATCGCCGCAATGCTGAGTTTTCGCGTCGCTGTATCAAATATAGCAGAATCCATTTCAAAAATAAGTAATTACTGGTAGTGTTAATCCACTTTATAATTCATATTTTTGATTTTGTAATGTTTTAGATTAGTCAAAGATGCAATAAAAAAACGGACAATTTAGGATTTTGGAGCCACTCCCGTGGGCGAAGTGGCATGATTTTGAAAATCCAAAACCTAAAACTTTTCAGCTTTATCAGCCAAAGTCGGCGAGACAAAACATCAAGCGCTACCCGTGAAGGTGACTTCAGGAAACTTAGACTGGGCTTCAAGCATGGGGCGATTTTTGCCCTCTTCTTGCCAATAGTTAATTACTTCTGTAGCTTTATTGAGTAGTTCAACTCGATCTACATCTGTAATCCAATGTTTTGACTCTAACTCTTTTTTGAGTTCTTCCCAGGCATCATTTCGGGGCCAAAAGAAGTACTTTGTTAAAGGACTAGTACCTTTACCGACAACTTGATCCACCGCTAGGGCGACGTTCTCATCTAACCAGAGAATTTTCAAAATAAACTTGGACAATCACACCTCCGGGACATATCCGGGTTTAACTTACTACTTGAGCTATCCTTGGGTTTGCGGGATTAGCTGCTGCGATCGCTTATTCTAACCCAATTCTTTACCACCTTACCAAACCATTGTGGGGATTCAGCCACAACCCACTGTAAAAAGTAAAAGGTAAAGTAGTTCAGGGGACGTGGAGACGTGGGGATTTGGGAACGAGGGGACGCGGTGACGCGGGGATGAGGGGACGCGGTGACAAAAAAGAAAGAGATTGATTTTATTAATCTCCCCCTCTCTCCCTCTCCGCGTCTCCCCCTCTATATCTCTCCCTCTCCACATCTTCTAGAATGCTTGCCCAACTTCAACTTATGAATTTAGCTCAGCCTATAAATTATTCCATGACCGCACAATCATCAACACAGACAATTATTATTTTCGATATAGATGGTGTTATCCGCGATGTGAGTGGCTCTTATCGCCGTGCATTAGCTGATACTGTCGAATATTTCACCAATAACGCCTATCGTCCAACTTCAACAGATATTGATAATCTGAAATCTGAAGGTATTTGGAATAACGATTGGGAAGCATCGCAAGAATTAATCCATCGATATTTTGAGCAAACAGGCCAATCTCGACATCAGAACCAAATTAATTATGAAACAATCGTCGCTTTTTTCCAATCTCGGTATCGAGGTACAGACCCTGATAACTGGAATGGTTATATCTGCGATGAGCCGTTATTGTTACAAACTCAATACTTAAAAAATCTCACAAATGCTGGAATCGCGTGGGGATTTTTTAGTGGTGCGACTCGTGCTTCTGCCACCTATGTTTTAGAAAATAGGCTGAATATTAAACCACCAGTTCTAATTGCGATGGAAGACGTGCCTGGTAAACCTGATCCAATGGGGTTATTCGCTGCTGTGCGTCATCTCGAAGAAAATAATAGTAAAATTAGCAACTCAGCAACTGTGCTATACGTAGGGGATACTGTTGCGGATATGTATACGGTGGAGAAAGCTCGAAGTCAGGATTCAAAACGTAAATGGCTGGGTGTTGGGGTATTACCTCCCCATGTTCAGAAGTTACCTTCACGACGTGATGCTTACGCTGAATTACTTATAGATGCGGGTGCTGAGGTGGCATTTTGTAATGTGCAAGATTTGACACCAGCTAGGATTCAAGCGTTGGTAGGTGAGTGATATTAGTTTCTCATGTTAGGTTCGTCTAAATACCCTGACGGAAAAGTGGATATTAGTCGAACTTAATACTAATTCTTAGAAAAAGCGATCGCTCAATCGGAAATTGCATATTCCCGGAAAAATAACCCTATGAATGTATAAATCACGTAAATTAGAACAAAAGTCGAGCATATCATGAATTTCAAAGCAATTTCTTTAGCGATCGCAATTACTATCCCCTTTGCTAGTTATATTCATAGTCCTGTGAGTGCGAATAGCAATATTGGCTCTAGAAGTGGATATCAAATTTCTCAAAGTGCCAATCAATCTAAACAATCTCAAGGAATGACTTATAACCGCATTGGTGTAGGTGGGATAAAACTTTCGATGTCGGAGGCGCAGGTAAGGAAAATATTGGGTAAACCTGTAAAAGTAGAAAATGGTTTTTTGGGTGTTATTGGCAAGGTACGGACTCTCAAATATCAAGGTATCACAGTTGACTTAGGTGAAGATGCCAAACCAGGCAGTTTTTCTGTTTATCAAATTAAGGCAACTAGTTCTAAATATTCCACCATTGATGGCATCAAAGTCGGCGATAGACAATCACAAGTGTTGAAAACCTATGGGAAAATTGCCGCATCCCAAGATGGAAATAAAACTACTTTAAATTATGGTGTTGACAAACCTAGCCCTGCTGGTTTAATTTTTACCATGAAAAATGGCAAAGTCACAGAAATTTTCTGTTTTGATTTTCTGGGTTAATTATTCAAACCAATACCATAGGAACAATTGATAAACTTTGTGTTAAGCCCAGTACTATTGGTAATTCCCTAGGTAAATTTTCTGCATGAATAGTAGCAAAACCGAAGCGGGTATAAAAAGGAATTAATTCGCGATCGCATGATAAGTATATCGGCTTTTTTGCTTCGTTGATGAGATGCTCTACCATGCAGGAACCTAATTTTTGATGTCGATATATTTTCTTTATACAAAGATTAAAGACGACGGAATACTTGTTACAAACACGTAGTTCAGCGCAACCCACCGCAGCACCGTTGTAATCTATTACCCAAAAACCAGAATAATCTCTAACTTGAACTTCGTAGAGGAGATACATTCCAATTAATGCTACAAAAACGATTACATGAATAAATAAGAATAAAAGACAAAGAATTATTAATCCCAACCAATATATATTAATTGGCAGGATATTAACACCATCGTTCCAAGTGAGCAAAAGTTTTTTGATTTTCCACTTATCTTTTGCACGAGCGCGACGGATGAAGAAATTAGGCGGTAGGTAAAAGCGATTTTGCATTGATTAGAGCATTTCCTGCCAGATTTAATCTAAACCTAAATATAGTTAAATATAGCAATTGGGGGAAAGGGGGGAGGAAGACGCGGAGAGTGGGAGATTAATAAAATCAATCTCTTTACTTTTTTGTCACCGCGTCCCCGCATCTCCCCATCAGCTTTACCCTAATTATTAAGGTGAACATGATTATTACTGATACCCAGCAGCTTGTAATAAAAACAACTCTGCGTATCTTCCTTGTGCTTGTAATAATTCTTCATGGGTTCCGACTTCGATAATTTCTCCACCTTCGATAACTACAATCTTGTTTGCCATGCGTACGGTGGAAAAACGATGGGATATTAAGAATACCATTTGATGCTGAGTAAGCGATCGCAACCTTTCAAATATCTCATATTCTGCCTGTGCGTCAATAGCGGAGGTGGGTTCATCTAAAACTAGGATATCTGCGTCTTTCCGCATAAAGGCACGAGCTAGGGCGATTTTTTGCCATTGTCCTCCCGATAATTCTTGTCCACTTTGGAACCATTTCCCCAGTTGTGTGCCAAATTGGGCGGGCATTTTTTCAATAAATGATAATGCCATGCCTTTTTCAGCAGCTAATTGCCACAATTCTTCATCGTCAAGGCGTTTGACATCACCAACACCAATATTTTCGCCGACTGTAAACTGGTAACGCACAAAGTTCTGGAAAATTACGCCGATGCGCTGTCGGAGTACATCGATATCCCACTCTTGCAAATCTAAGCCATCGAGTAATATTCTCCCGGAATCTGGGTTATAAAGTCTGGTGAGCAGTTTAATGAGGGTGGTTTTGCCAGAACCATTTTCGCCGACAATTGCTAGTTTTTCCCCTGGCTTGAGGTGTAGTGAAATATTTCTCAATGCTGGTTGTGTATTCCCTGGATAGGTGAAACTAACATTCTCAAACCTAATTCCATCATCCGGTTTTAATCCTGTAGTGGCATTGCCCAGAGAAACAGGAACCTCTGCTTCGAGAAAGTCATAAAGATTGGAAAGATATAGATTATCTTCATACATTCCCCCAATTGACGTGAGGGTATTGGAAAATGTCGCTTGCCCTTGGCGAAAGACGGTAATATACATCGTCATATCTCCCAAGGAAATTCTTCCTGCAACTGTCTCCCAGACAATCCAACCATAGGTAATGTAGAAGGTTGCAGTACTCAACATTCCCAAGAAATATCCCCAAAATCCCCGTTTTAAGGTTAAATCTCGGTCTTCATTGTATATTTGATAAAAAATATTGCGGTAGCGTCGCACCAGCATTTCTCCTAACTGGTAGAGTTTGACTTCTTTGGCGAAGTCTTCGCGAGCTACTAATATTTCTAAATAATGTTGCTGTCTTGTTTCTGGTGCACGCCAACTAAATAAACGAAAGGCTTGGGCGGCAAATTTGGTTTCTGAGATGAAGGGGGGTATAGATGCGAGAACGAGAATTAATACAGCCCAGGCTGAAAATTTAATTAATAATGCACCGTAGGCAATTAATGATAGAGCATTCTGCACCAACCCAAATGTACGAGTTACTAACGATAAAGGGCGAGATGAGGCTTCGCGACGAGCATTACTCATCTTGTCGTAAAATTCCGAGTCTTCAAATTGGGTGAGTTCTAAGGTTAGGGCTTTATTTAAGATGAGTTCGTTAACCCTTTGTGCTAACAGCAAGCGTAATAATGACTGACAAATATTTTGTCCGCGTTGACTAGCTGCTAAAATTGCAACTGCTAATGCTTCTAAACCGACAAATCCTAGTACATAGGAAATATTGGGATTTGGAGCCGTTTGTGTGGCGAAAACTACCGCATCAACAATTAGTTTGCCAATATAAGCAACAGCAGCAGGCAACACACCAGCAACTAGAGTTAATATCCCAAAAATTGCCGTCAGCCGACTACTAGTAGTCCATACCAATTTTACGGCGCGATCGCTATAACGAAAAACTGCGATCGATTGGCGAAGAGCGTTACTTAATTTGCGAATACTCATACTATATAAAATAGTACAAAATTACGCCAATTTCGGAAAATTATTAAAGTCGATTCTGGACAATATCACGTATTACGGTGTTGTTGCATCTGTGGGAGTTGGTGTTGGTGTTGCTGCATCTGTGGGTGTTGGTGTTGCTGTATCTGTGGGAGTCGGTGTTGGTGTTGCTGCATCTGTGGGTGTTGGTGTTGGTGATACCAAATTAGTTACCGTGAGATTCAGGGTATAGCTAGCTTCTGTGGAAGAAGTAACAACAAACTCGTAAAATCCATCTTCCGGCAGCGTCAACGAGAGATTTCGTTGTAGAGAATCTTCGAGAAAACGCTGGCTACCACTTGGGGAATAAACTGAGAGCAAAACTTTGGAACTGGCATCAAGCTTGAGTTCCATTTTTTGTCCTTGCGAGAGTTGAGCGATAAAAACTTTACCATCCCCAGCTTTGAGAGTACCGCTTGTTGTCGCACTAGTTGCACCTGGCTCAAAGCTAATTCTTTGGAAGGCGCTACCAGCAATAATTGCTCTGAGTCTATCATTGACATATCCATGCCAAACTTGACCGATGGGTTGGTCAAGGAAATTTTTACCTCTTCTATCCGGGAATCTACGGAAAAATTCTGCATCTCCTAAGTCGTATAGCGAGTAGCTCCCAACATTAATTTTATTCACTTCCGCTTTCCAGCGATCGCGTTCTCCTGCTGTATAGGTTCCCAGTTTACGGCGTGACTCAGAAGTCAATGGTGACAACTTTTCTAGAACTTCTGCGGCTGTTTTATCCCACCTCGTTCGCAGTGCGGCATCCTCCGGGCGATCGCTCAATTCTTTTCCCCGTAAACTCGGATTTTCATCCCAAAATATTTGGTTAATTAAATTCACATAGAAAGTCGAATTTATACCTAATTCCTGGCGGCGTGTATTCAAGCGTTCTTTGCGTGCCCGTTCTTCCGGTGAAAACTTGGTTTCGGGTTCGGTGGGTTGGTTGATGCTTGGTGTTGGACTTGGGGTTGCCGTGATTTGCGTGCCATTGCCGTTGATATCCGAGTCACCAAACAAGCTTCTTGCACCCCAAACAGTAATCGCTGTAGTACAGGATAGCCCAATAAGTGCGATCGCAATTTTTCCCGGTGTCCACCAAGATTTCTCTGCCGTGGAATTAGGTACAGGGGAAATGGCGACATGTTTGGGTGTTGCTGATGTATTGGGAGTTAGTTGGGGAACAGCAGGTGATACCGCCACTGTGGCTGAGGTGGGTGCTTCTGTTGGTGGTACTTGGGTGGAGGGATATAAAGTTGGTGGATAGCTGCTGGGGGAATTGAGGGCTTGTAAAACTTGCTTGGCAGTTTGATAGCGATCGCTGGGCAAGGGTGATAGCATTGTATCGAGTATTCGCCCAAAATCGTCACTTAAATTAACTTCCTGCCGCCATTGCCAGGTGAGATTATAGGTATTAATTAGTTCTTGTGGTTGTTTACCTGTCAGTAAAACTAACAGCGTGACTGCCAAAGCATATAAATCACTATGGGGTTCAACACTGCCCGTTTGCATTTGTTCGGGTGGGGCGTAGCCAATTTTACCCAATAATGTTGCCGGAGAGGACGGTTTTCCAGCTTCTGGCGCATAGAATTGGGAAGCGACAGCAGCGACAACCTGTTTCACTCCACCAAAGTCAATGAGGATGGGTAATCCTTTCTGGTTATGTAAGATTAAGTTATCGGGGGAAATATCGCGATGAATTACACCCATTGAGTGAATGTAATCTAAAACTGGCAAAATTTGCTGTAACAATTGCTTGACTTCAGCTTCGCTAAAGCGCGTCCCTTGCATCAAGCGCATATCCAGCAGGGAACGATAGGTTTGTCCTTCGACGTAATCTTGAACAATAAATAAATATTCTTTTTCGCCTAATTTGTTGCGGAAAAATTCGCGAAACCGGGGAATCTGCGGATGTTGGAGTTTGTAGAGAACCGTTGCTTCCCGTTGAAATAATTCTTCAGCTTTTTGGAGTACATAAGCAGTTTGTACTTGGGGAGAAAATTCTTTAATGACGCAAAACTCCCGAAAGCGGTTAATATCTTCAGCTAGATAAGTTTTACCGAATCCACCTTGTCCCAATTGACGGATAATTAAATAGCGATCGCCCAAAGTTATCCCAGCTTGTATCCCTGGATACATAGCGGCTTGATTTTTTTCACTCTCAATTTTTTCGCCACAATGAAGGCAAAATTTACTACCGGCTGGGTTTTCATGTCCTTGGGAACAATACATATAAAAGATTAAAATACTTTAATTCAAGTTAATAGTTAGTTGTTAATAGTTAGTAGAAATCAGCAGAGGGAGGAGGGGGAGAGTGAGAGAGATACAGAGAGGGGGAGACACAAATAAAATTTTCTATTTTTCTATATATCTCTTTTTCTCCGCGTCCCTGCGTTCTCATGATTCCCACATTCCCCCTTCTACTTCCCAGACTCTAGTTTACTCACTTTCTCTGCCGCGATCGCGTACCAAATTTGTCCGTAGGTTTGTGGATTCAGTTTTGTTTCTCTACGCCGCACTCCGGGGAATAATTTGTCAAACTGACGATTGGTGTCGGTATTTAATTTTTCGATGGTGTAGTCACCCAAATCACCGGCTTCAGCTTTTTTACGCCAATCCTCATAATCTTTGCCACTATAGCTGCCTAGTTTCTGACGAACTTGGCTACTGATTTTTTCTTGTTCTAATTTATTCAATATATCTTGTCCAATACTTGCCCATTCTTTCCGTAGAGCTTCGTCTTCAGCATTCCCCGTTAAACTTCGCCCCTGTAATTCTGGATGTTTTGTGTAAAATATCTCGTTTACCATGCGATTGAAAAAGCCTTCAGGTACTTTTAATTCATCACGACGAACCAAAATATTTTTATTACGGTTAGAACCTTGATTATTATCGCCACTTTTTGATTCAGGGTTGCTACCAGGAATGCTAGGAAGACTCGGAAGCGAAATACTTGGTATGGAAATTGACGAGACACCCTTAACGACAGCATTCACTAAACCCCAAGTTCCAGCGCAAACCAAAACCACAACTGTTGTTCCCACAAAAGTAATGGCAAATGGACGCATCCAAATAGGTAAAGGTAATTTTTGGATAGCTATTTGTGTTTTTTTATGTAACTTGCTAGCACCAACACGCGCTGCAGGTGCAGCAATCATCGTTTTCATTTTCGTAATTAAAGGATTGACTGTTTTATTTACAGAGGTGACAATCGCAGAGCTAGCAGAAGTAGAAATTGAAGAACTAGAAGCACTTGATAACTTGTGATTGGAAAGCTTTTGCACCTCTTGAATTGCGATTTCAGCACTTTGGTAGCGATCGCTCGGTTTATATGCGACCATTTTCTTTAAAGTCGCCTCTAAACTGCGACTAACCTTAATTTCTGTTCCCCATCTCCAACTACCTTGATAACTGTCGTAAAGTTCCTGTGGTTCTTTACCCGTCAACAATACTAAAGCCGTCACCGCTAAAGAATGTAAATCACTACAAGGAAAAGCTTTACCCTGACGCAACTGTTCTTCAGGTGCATAACCTTTTTTCCCCAGCAAAGTCACATTTCCACCCAACTGCGTCATCCACAAACCCTGAGAAGCTGGCAGTTGTTTCACACCACCAAAGTCAATCAACACTGGTAAGTTATCGGAACTTCGCAAAATCAGGTTATCTGGAGAGATATCACGGTGAATCGCACCTTTTGCATGAATGTAAACTAATACAGGCAAGATTTTTTGTAATAAGGAAATCACCTCTTCTTCACTAAATTTCTCACCCTGATTTAAACGTTTATCCAACAAATCCCAATAGGTGTCACCCTCAACAAAATCCTGCACCAAAAAGAAAAAATCCTGAGTCCCAAATCGAGTTTGGAAGGAATCGTGCAACTTGGGAATTTGCGGATGCTGCAACTCCTTTAACACGCTGGCTTCTCGCTCAAATAACTCCTTCGCTTTTTGTACATCCTGGGGATTCTCAACTTGTGGTGCAAACTCCTTCAACACGCACTTTTCCTGCGACTGCTTTAAATCCTCAGCTAAATAAGTACGTCCAAAACCACCTTGCCCCAACTGACGTAAAATTTTATAACGACTAACAATCACTTTTCCCCGTGGTAACGGTAAAGCCTCACCACATTGAGTACAAAAGCGATTACTATCTGTATTTGCGTGTTTTTTACTGCAATAAACCTGCATGGTGTTTAAGGGACGAATTAAAGGATTTTTTACTAAATTGCTACAAAATAAAATGTAACTATTACGGAAAATAAGCAGAATTGATAGGGGGAAGACGAGGAGTGGTGCATAAACAAAAAAAGGCAACACTAGATTAAGTTGATTATTCGACTACCTTCCCCTTTTGAATTAACCATTAACTAATAACAACAAATTTTGACAGTGACAAGTGCAATGAATCCCGAAGAAAGACGGCAGTATGCCATACAGACATTTTCCCACTTTTTACACACTCCCCTCGACACAAAACTTCAACAGCATTTGCACACAGAACCAGCCACAGCAACATTAGAGCTATTTCATCAGGTTGTGGCAAATGTTCCCGCCTACAAGAATTTCCTCACAGAAAATGGTATTAATTCTGCCAGTATCCAAACTCCGACGGATTTTCAAACTTTACCACCATTAACAAAGGAAAATTACCTGCAACGCTTTTCGTTGGCTGAACTATCTCGGAATGGGGAAATTCACAGTAGTGACTTCATTGCTGCATCCTCCGGTTCCACTGGTAAACCAACATTTTGGTGCCGATTTTTCACCGATGAACTGGAAATTGCTACCCGCTTCGAGCAAGTCTTTCACGATAGCTTCTTTGCAGATACAAAACCTACCCTAGCTGTGATATGTTTTACCCTAGGAACTTGGGTAGGTGGGATGTTCACAAGTAATTGTTGCCGATATCTTGCCAGTAAAGGATATCCCCTAACTATCGTGACTCCAGGTAACAATAAAGATGAAATTATACGTGTTGTCTCTGAACTCGGCACAAACTTCGAGCAAGTAGTGTTACTGGGGTATCCACCATTTCTCAAAGATGTCATTGATACCGGAATTGCCAGAGGTGTGGCATGGCAACAATACAACATCAAGTTTGTCACCGCCGGGGAAGTATTTAGTGAAGAATGGCGAAGTTTAGTCGCGGAAAGAATCGGTTCCCAAAATCCCTGTTACGATTTTGCTTCTTTGTATGGAACTGCGGATGCTGGGGTATTGGGGAATGAAACGCCTTTGAGCATTTGCATTCGTCGTTTCTTCGCCGAAAATCCTGAAGCTGCCAAAGCTTTATTTGGAGAATCGCGCTTACCAACTTTGGTACAGTATGACCCCCTCAGCCGTTTTTTTGAAGTCAAAGACGGTGTATTATTATTTTCTGGGAATAATGGCATTCCCTTAATTAGGTATAATATTTTAGATAATGGTGGGATCATTACTTACAAAGCGATGCTGGAATTTCTCTCACACTGGGGATTTAATCCAGTTACAGCTTTAAGTTCAAGTATTAACAATAACATAAATGTCGAAACAGAAGAGACATGCAGAGGGATCAGAAATTTACCCTTTGTTTATGTATTTGGCAGGTCTAATTTTACAGTTTCCTATTTTGGTGCCAATATATACCCAGAAAATATCTCTGTGGGATTGGAACAGTCGGGAATTAAAGAATGGGTGACAGGTAAATTTGTCTTACAAGTGATTGAAAACAGCGACAAAAATCGATTTTTAACAGTGACGGTAGAATTAGCGCCGGGAGTCGAGGCAAGCGAAGAAAAGAGACAAGAAATAACAACTTCAATTCTGGTGCAATTAAAGCGACTCAATAGCGAATTTGCCAATTATGTTCCTAAGGAATATCAAACTCCCCAGGTGACATTAAAATTGCATGGTGATAGTGAATATTTTCCTGTTGGTGTCAAACATCGGTATACAAGAAAATGAACTCCCAAATGCTCGCCTTATGGAGAATCCAATAAGCGATCGCACTGAAGCCAGTATGTTTATAGTTAATAACGGGAAAAGTACATATTGGTTTTGATTTCCATAGCTGGGGAAGTTACGAAAAAATACCTGGAGATATTCCTCCAGGTATGATGCATTTATATTACGGAGCCATATTTCAGCAAATATATTACTTATGAATTAGGTGCTTGCTCTGGTGCTGGACGATCGCCTGGGGGATGGGGTGGTATTCCCAATGCTTTAATTAATAGTTCTTCGGTAACACCAAGTTTTTTGGCTGCTGTAGCAAAATCTGATTTGGGTGGAGGCCCCGAAGGACGACCATTTGCGTCAGTTGGTGGTTTTTCTGGGACTCCCAACGCCGCAATTAAATCCTTTTCACTGACTCCTAATTGTTTAGCGGCGGCGGCAAAATCGGGGCGACGGTGAGGTGGAATGCCCAAGACTTTAATTAATTGTTCTTCGGTAACGCCGAGTTTTTTGGCTGCTGCGGCAAAATCTGGTTTGGGTGGAGGTCCCGAAGGACGACCATTTACGTCAGTTGGCGGTTTTTCAGGTAATCCCAAAGCCTTGATTAATTCAGCTTCGCTAACTCCTAATTGCTTGGCGGCGGCGGCGAAATCTGGACGACGATGATGTGGTCTTTTTTGGGGAGAATTTTGGGCAATAAGGTTGAGATTGGGTAATGCGATCGCTTCAGTGGCAACAGCGACTCCTAAAGTCCCAATCAAAAGGGAAGCAGTCAAGGCGGTTAGTAAGTTTCGAGTGTTTCGATTGATCATGATGGTTAATTTTCTTTGCTTGCGGAAGTGCTTTTTGTCTATGTTTTGATTAAGCCACCCGAAAATTACAGTTTTCATAACCTTTAAATTACAGTTTTGTAATTTTGGGGAATAATAAATCGGTTTATAGTAGAGCCACAAAAACAAACTGACACGGAGATAGAGAGACGGGGGAGACGCGGCGACAGGGTGATTATTTTTGATGCCAATTCCCAAATCATCCCGCAATTAGGCAACGCCGAAAAATCCCGTGATCACTGATGAGCCAGACTGGAGATGAATATTCTGTTTATTGAAGATGAGCCGAAAATTGCCAACTTCGTCCAAACCGGATTGAAAGAACAGGGGTTTGTTGTCGATTATTGCGACAATGGGGATGAGGGATATCTGCGGGCAATGGAAAACGCATATGATGCCATTGTCCTGGATATTATGGTTCCGGGAAAAGATGGATTAGCGATTCTCAAAGGTTTACGTCGAGCCGGACACAATGTACCTGTAATTTTATTGACTGCTCGCAATGAATTGGACGATCGCCTGGAAGGATTAAATTTGGGCGCAGATGATTACATTGCTAAACCCTTTTTTGTTGAGGAGTTGGCGGCTCGGATTCTCGCTGTAGTGCGTCGTAGTATTGGCGATCGCCAAAATCAAATTGTGATTGGTTCACTGAAACTTGACCGAATTACGCGAGAAGTAACTTGCGATCACCAGGTGATTGAACTCACTACTCGCGAGTTTAATTTGTTGGAATATTTAATGCGATCGCCGGGACGAGTTTTTACCCGTACCCAAATTTTGGAACATGTTTGGGGTTATGATTTCAATCCGAATACAAATGTGGTGGATGTATGCATTCAGCGTATTCGCAAAAAAATTGATGGCATGGGTGCAGGAGATTTAATTGAAAGTGTACGCGGTGTGGGCTATCGTTTTCGCAAATTGGAGTCTTAATTGCAGTTTAACCATTCTCCGCGTTGTTTCCAGCATTCATCTGCCCACAAACTTGATATGAAACTTCGCTCCTTTCGCCTACGAATTGCTCTGTTATCTACTACCCTCGCAGGTAGTGCCCTTATTGGCTTTGGTTTTGCTTCTTGGTGGCTGATTGGCAACGCTAAAGTCGGTCGTTTAGATGCCAAACTCGAAAATCAACTGGTGCGGACAATGCGCTACCAACAACAATGGCAAACCTACGAAGCCATATTAGCCCGTGATTTGGAGGCTGGTGCGGATACCCCGGTAGCACTTTGGGTTGTAGGCAGAAATGGCGAGACTTTATATCGCTCGCTCAATTGGTCTACGGAGTTAGATACTAGTTTCCTGGCAAGAATTATGTATCAACCCTTGTCGTTACCACCACCACCAAACCCAGACTGGCGTTTCCGCCCCCCACCACCAAATTTTCCAGCACCCAAACCACGCCTGATTACGCAACGCACTCCAATGGGTGTATGGCGTATTGGTGCGATCGCTTTACCCGAACAACAGGTAGCAATTGCTGTCAATTTACAGGCGATCGGTCGAGAAATGAGGGTAGTGAGTAACATTTTTCTGGTTTCCATTCCCGGAATCCTATTACTGATTGCTGGGGGAGCATGGTGGCTATCGGGGAAAGCTTTAACTCCTGTCCACCGCATGACTACAGCCATTCGTCAAGTCACAGCCCAAGGATTGGATCGACGTATTCCCACAGCTGCAACAGATATGGAATTTGTCGAACTCATCCAGGTATTTAACCAAATGCTCGAACGCCTGGAACGCAGTTTCAAACAAGCATCCCGTTTCAGTGGCGATGCAGCCCACGAACTCAAAACCCCCCTAGCAATTTTGCAAGGAGAATTGGAACAAATGCTGCAACAGGCGGAACCTGGCTCGACAATGCAGCAAAGTCTGGGCAACCTCCTAAATGAAGTGAGTCTTTAAGCGTCACAACGCAAAAACTACTACTAATAGACTTATCTACGAAAGATAAAGTGCTTGCAGTAAAAGCTTCTTAGATACAAAGGTACACTTGTACTGTTTTGAGTGTCAAACTTAAAAATGAGGTTTCTGGGGTTTAAAAACAAAAATATTAAAAGTTGGGAAAAACATAGCTCTATTTTCAAGTAAATGTGGATGGATAAAGCTCAAAGATTATCACTTAAGATCAAAGAAGAATTTAGATGTAATCTAACTAAACCGCATACTGCCATTATTACGTGGTTGTAACGATGTCTAGCTAGGCGAAATCTGTCACTAGCAACGTGAAAAGTTTTAACTCGACAAATCAGATGCTCAACACCAATTCGTAAGGAGGATAACTGTTTATTTTCCTCTTTTTTTGCTTCGCAAAGCTCTGCCTTTTTTGGTTTCTTATGAGGTGTTGTAATCAGTTCTTCTCCAATGTAAGCTTTATCTCCTAAAAATCTTTGTCTTTTATCTAGTTTATCTCGATGATTTCTAAATAATTTAATATCTCACATCTTGCACCTGGAAATATGAATGTCAAAACCATGACTACGTGCAAGGGGAGTTAGCCGTTGAATATCAAGTAAAAGAAGATACACAATTATATGTGGAAAAATAGATTCAAGGGCAGATTGTGCAGCCTGACCCCAATCAGGTGGCGATGCGCCCTGAAAATGGAGATAAGTCCAATGGGCAATGAGGTAAGCAGTCAGTGAAAGGATAAGCCAGCGATACATACCCAGCAGAGTCCCTTGCCCAAAACGGTGTAAGCCAAAACGATGCTTTGCAGTTTTAAACCACCCCTCAATCTGCCACCGACGCTTGCCCCACCACTTAAGAGTAGAAGCTTTAATTGGACGAGTAGACAAAACAAAGCGTTTTTCTAGTTTGCCATTATCGCGTTTTAAGTAATACCAAGAAACGGTAACGGGGAAATTTAAACCAAATAAATAAACCTGTTGACCCTGTTGATGTAAACGTCTTAAAAATCTGCCATCAGCCAACTTACGACTACTAGATACACCTGTAACAGCATGATATTTAAGCCGACGTACACCCTCAAGGAATTCTACACTGCCAAAGGCTGTGTCAGCTAAAATAATTGTTTGAAAATGTTGAGTTAAAGAAAGAGGTAAACGTTTAACCAGTTTGAGCCCAAGCATTGCAGGGGAAGGAGTTCCCTTACCTCGCCAAACACGAAAACTCCAAGGAATGCGCCATTGTCCTATTACCAAATAAACTACGACTAGATGGAGACCACGCTTACCATTATAGACTTTGATTAAATCACTAAATTCTGGGAATTTGCCACGTTTTTCTAAAGTCGTCAGGTCAATAATTACTTGTAAAAATGGTCTGCGCCCTTTGCCTGATGACGATAATGAATTGATAACTTTTTGTAATACTGAAGAGCGAATTATCCGAATCATTTCCCTTGTTGACCAAGGATTGATATTTAAAAATCGACTGATTGCGCTTGGGGATTTTGTCTGACTATGTTCAGGTAATGGGTGTCCTTGTGCCTCTAAGAATAACGCCAACATCGCTTCTAGGTTATCTTTTTGGTACTGCGTCGGCATCAGTTCTTTGAGGGTGTACACTAAATCTTGGGCGTGAGCAAGCATTTTCTTAGTGCTTTGTTTAATCAGATATTTCACGCCTTTTCTCTCATGTTTTCGGTTGCCAATGCAAATCTGACAATTTCATGGCGGTCATCCCCTTTGAAACGTACAGCATCTTAGCATCTGTTATTTTGGCATCCGAACCCGTAGTATTAGTTAGCTTGTAGTATTATTAATTACCTTTTTTTTGCTTTCGACAAGCCTTTGCTTCCTGTAAGATTTTGCATCATTATATTCGCTTTTACGTGTTTACACAGCTAGGTGCAAGATATGAGATATCACTTATCTTGCCAAAATGCCCTATGCAAATATCAACAATATCTGGCTCTTCGGCAAGTTTTATGGAGCTTGAGGTTTTTTTGCAGTAAAACCCTTACAAAACAATGATTACAAGCAACTATGATACTTTTTGAGGCTAAATTCCTATGTAATAAGGCTTTCAAGGATTTTTAGCTAAGTTTTCCATAAAAAGAACTGAAGAGCCCAATATCTTTACCTCCTGGCATCACTATAAACTGATTTTTAATTGTGTGCATTTTTTTCTTCCCTGAGTAATACTTTTTTTGCTCTTGATAATCACCAGGTCTCTCTATTGCTTGCTCTGCACTGTCTACTATTAATTCATACTCGCATAATTTTTCACAGAGTGCTTGGTATTTTTCACTATCATTTTCTACTTCTTCCATTTGAGAAGCAGGTAAAATTTCAAGGGAGAATTTCCACCCAATAATTAAATGTCTTATTTGCTTTGTTTCTTGAGACGCTGAATAGTAATCCTAGTATTTCAAATGTCGGCTTTTGTCTCAAATATACTAAACAAAGACATATTCCTTGTTTTACTGTCATTTCTGCGCTCCTTCCTCCTCCAGGAGCAATTAAACGAATCTTGTTTTTTTCAATTTCTGCTTGTTTCTCTATGTGCCTTTGTTCTGCTAACATTACTAATGAAATAAAATCGGCTCTTCAGTTCTTTTTATGGAAAACTTAGCTAAAAATCCTTGAAAGCCTTATTACATAGGAATTTAGCCTCAAAAAGTATCATAGTTGCTTGTAATCATTGTTTTGTAAGGGTTTTACTGCAAAAAAACCTCAAGCTCCATAAAACTTGCCGAAGAGCCATAAAATCCTCATATCTAATCCCAATCAATCGCTTTGCTTCCTGTGGGTGTGACTCTATTCTCTCTAAAGGACTTGTCATTGGTAGTATGCGTAATTTGTAAGGATTCAGGTCGCGGAGCAAGGAATGAGGGAAGGAAAAATAATTTGATTGTGTGTATGAGCTAGTATTGCATTCGCAAAAAAGCCAATTACAGAACGTCCCTGACTCCTACAAGTTTGCACAACAGTTAATAGATTTGCAGTATCTCCAAATCTTTCAAGCGAACGCGAACCACCACTAATTTTTCGTTTAGTGACAGCTAATCTCAAGTTACGTTCTGCGAGGTTATTATCGGGAGGAACTTCAGGATGGTCGAGACAATACCACCATTGGTCGTATTTATCTCGCAATTTAGTTAACAAATTCAACGCTGTTGCACCAGCTTGTGGTATCCATTCCTTGAAAGCTTTATTAATAGTGGATTTGAAGTCAAAAGCCCATTGTTTGTAGGCTTCAAGGGAGCCAGTAATTTGAAACTGCTGATAATTCTTGAACACATCATCGATTAATTCGATAAAACATAAAGCAATCTCATGATTATGTAATACCGGAGATTTGCTCAAATTCTTGAAATGCCGACGCATGTGCGCTAAACATTTTTGTTGTGCATTCGCAGCGTAGCCATTGTAAACACTAAAATCATCGCTGCTCAAAACCCCTGTATACTCGCTTCCTAATATCGATTCAAGTTCATCTCTTGAACGTGTATCTGCGGCTTTAAACAAGCAAAAACCTCTATTGGCAAACACCCATAGCCATTCTTTTACCCCTTTTACTGTCCAGGGTGTTTCGTCTACATGGATATTTGGCTGCTCACTTTTTACCCAATCTGACAATTCCTTTACTGGTTTTTCTATTGCTTGTGCAACTCTTTGATTGGTTGCTACTAACGTTCCTTCTCCAATATCTATCTGCCCTAATTCTTCTATTAACTCGCGAATTTTCTCATACGGCATGTGGGCATAATTTCCTAACCAACCGATTAATGCTTGTAAGCGCAAACCCAAATCTTGCCCCGGTACTATTGAGTCGCTCCAATCTGCGGCACTTACTGTTCCACAGTGACTGCATTGTTGATGAATTCGTTGGTATTCAACTATTTCTATTGGATTTGCTACAAATTGTGCCACAACTTGCTTTTCGATTTTATCTGCAAGTTCAAGAAAGTGAATTCCTCCACAGTACGGGCATTTTTCTGGACGTAGCATTTCGATTCTATCTACTCGTCCAAAACCTTTACGGGTTTTTCCTTCATGTCCTGGTTGCCCTCCTGGCTTTCTTTTTTCTCCTTCTTCTGAATCCTGTTGTTCTGATTTCTTTTTTTCTGATTTTTTGATTATGTCCTGTGATGGTGGCTTTGATGAGCTTTTACTGTCTTTATTTACTATTTCTTTGAGCCTTTCTAATTCTATTCTCAATGCCTGGATGATTTTTACCAATTCCTCTTTCGGCAATTGGTATAATTCTTCATCCCTTTGAATCGCTGGCATTTTCTGACTCATGCTGTCGATATTCTCGTACTACACCTACCCATGTCAACTACCCCACACCTGAATCCTTACCGTAATTTTACTTAGTCCTGATTATTCTCTCACGGAATTTATTTTAAAGACAGCTCTAATATACATTAGCAGATGCAGGGAAAATGAGTATCTATAAAAAAGAAGTAAATATGTCAATACTTCTGGGAGAAATGGCAGAAGATATTAAACTACTTGCCCCAAATTTAGGATTAGAAACTAACATTGCCGAGAATCTCAAAGTCCAAGGCGATCGCGATTTATTAGCTCAGGTGCTGCAAAATTTAATTAGTAATGCCATTAAATACAACTTACCGAATGGTTGGATTAAAATTCAAGCTTACCAAGAGAAAAAAACAGTAGTGATTCGTGTGAGCAACGCTTCTCTAGATATTCCCGCAAGCGATCGCGAATATTTATTCTACCGTTTTTATCGAGGAGATAAAGTGCGATCGCGTCAAATTGAAGGCATCGGATTAGGGCTGAGTTTAGCACGGGAGATTACACGGGCGCACAATGGTAATTTAATAATTGAACCAGCAATACTAAGTCAAACAACATTTCTGCTAACCCTATTGATTAAATAATGACGAATATTGTGATTATCAATAGGTGCATGAATTAATTATGTGAATTGTGCGAGTAAATAAAGTCAGAGCGCATTATACATTCAGTAAACCACAAACTTTTGGAAACTAACCAAAAAATAGGGGTTTCAGCCTTCGTGTTCAAGGAGAAAAACAGCATCCGCTTGAGAGCGATCGCCTTAAGGTAACTAGCGGGATCATCTGAAACGCTGACTATTAGGTGATTGTGTGGTATTCCACCATTTAGCTGAGATGCCCATGTTAACGTGAGTTCGACGGCGATCGTAGAAGCAAAAAGCTTGCGATGAAAGGAATCAGAGTAATTGGATAGAACAATCGCAAAGAATTATTGAGGATGGGTAAAAATAGTACAAAAAAAAGCTGAGACTAAAAAATATGTAATAAAAATAAGTATCTCAGCCATGTCTACCATTGTATCCCGCCTGGACATCACCCAAATATTCTGCGATATCGACGATTTCTACAAGCGATGGGAAAGCTTCTGGCAAGAGATACCGCAGCTACCATCAACTTCAGGAGAATGCCGTTGCACTTCCCGAATGCACTTGTCAGAAGTGATGACAATAGTTATTGCCTTTCATGGTAGTGGCTATCGGACTTTTAAAGATTTTTACACTTTGCATGTGCTGCCTGGTTGGCGTAACGCTTTTCCCAATCTAGTTAGCTATACAAGATTTGTAGAATTGATGCCTTGGAGCTTAATGTTACTATGTTGCTTTTTAAACACACTGACTGGCGAAATTACAGGGATTAGTTTTATCGACTCAACTCCATTAAATGTTTGCCACAATTGCCGAGCACATTCTCATAAAGTATTTAAAGGATTAGTTGCATGGGGCAAGAATTCTGTAGGTTGGCATTATGGATTCAAGCTACATTTAATTATTAATGATAAAGGAGAATTACTTGCTTTTAAACTAACTCCAGCTAACGTAGATGACCGAAAACCAGTTCCAGAGATGACTGAAGACATAATTGGCAAACTTTTCGGGGATAGAGGTTATGTTTCGCAAAAAATATTTGAAGAGCTATATGAACGAGGTTTGGAGTTTATTAGCAAATCAAAAAAAAATATGAAAAATCGCTTGGTTAAACTGATTGATAAAATCTTATTACGCAAGCGAGCAGTGATTGAGTCAGTAAATGACTATCTCAAAAATGTATGTCAAATTGCGCAAACTGGGCGGTGTCGGTTTCCGTCCCGCCCAAGTTTGTAAGAAGAGCACTCAAGACATCGTAGCCCATTGAACTTTTTGGTTAATTTGGTAGCTGGTTTGATTGCTTATACCTACTTACCCAACAAACCGTCTATTGATATTTACCCCAAAGACCTGCCTGCACTACCTCCTGCCCTGTTTTAGTTCCGCCGAACTCACGTCATGTTACAAGGCTTCCAAAAAACTTTTTGGTTTACTGACATTTGTTTACCGCAAGATTAACGATAAATTGTTAATCGTTGAGCATCATTCTTCAGCAATGCCGGAAAAATTCAAATAATCCTCCCAAGATTTTACTGATTTTATCATCTCAATTGTTGCTCCAACTGCTTTATATCTTGTCGGGAATACCTTCACGTCCATTAAATCAATCTACAAAAAATCCCGTTCAAAATTAATATTTGAACGGGGTTTAAATTACAAAGAGTACCTTGTTTGATATTTCCAAAAAAGCTTGTTGGTAACAACAAGTTATTCAGGATTTAACACATTATAGTTCTGCAAAATTATGCAAAACATCTGATTTACAAATCGGGAGGTACAAGGATGTTATCGATCGCATGAATAACACCATTACTAGCCTTCACATCAGGTTGAGCTACTTTCGCATCATTAACCTTGACACCTGTGGAAGAGTCTACTTGAACTGAGAGTGGACCACCTTGAACAGTTTTGACTTCGCCAGCCTTCAAGTCACTGGAGAGAAGTTGACCTTGGACAACGTGGTAGGTTAAAACCTTGACCAAGACTTCTTTATTTTCAGGCTTCAGTAAGTCTCTGATGACATTTGGCGATTTTTTTTCTAATTCTGCAAATGCTGCATCAGTAGGTGCAAAAACAGTGAATGGCCCTGGACCTTGCAAGGTTTCGACTAATCCTGCTGACTTCAATAGTTTGGTTAGGGTTGTAAAAGAACCGTTGGATTCAGCTACAGCAACTATGTTTTTGCTGGCATTGCTGCTATCGCTGGGTTTGGTAGAAGGCTTGTCTGTTCCTTCTGGTTTTACCTCTGGTTCGCTTGGTTTTGTTGTCGGTTCGCTTGGAGCCGGCGTAACTTCAGTTCCAGATGTAGGAGGATTTGTTGGAGTTGCACCTGGTTCATCTGGTTTACTTGGTGGTGCAGATGTACCAGAGCCAGAACAAGCTGCACGGTTGTAAGGACACTCGTTTTTGATGCTAGGGGAAGGATTTAGCTTTCCACCAGTGGTAGTTGTCTGAGCAGTTTGAGTCTTTTTCTTTTTACTGGATGGAGTTTGCTTTTCTTGAGCAAGCGCCGGTTCGCTTGGTAAATACTGTGTGTTTGTCAGCACACGCTGAGTCCGGCTGTAGGTAGCCTCCGAGAAAATACTGGGGTTTGGATTCAGTTTCTCTTGTGCCCCCGCAGGCAAGTTAATCAAGAGACCGATGCCCGTTACTCCCACAATGCCAGCCAACTTGGTCAGCAATTTGCTGTTATCAACCTTCATAAAAATATGTTTGGCTAAATTATCCACACATTACATAGGAAGTTTATAACATTTTTTGATGCACAAAATCTAATTGCAGATTGATATTTTTGATGCCAATAATGGCTGTATTGATTGTATACAAATAGTTTGCTAATTTTCAAAAATAATATATTTTCTGGTTTGCGCTACTCTCCAGTCCGAATATTGTGATCAATTTAGCTTCCAATTAGTTCCAGAAGTAAATTACTTATATTTATACGCTACAAATGATACATTAAACCATGCGATCGCTATTATCCAATCGAAAAAACTAAACTCGATTTTTATCACCGTTCTTGTCGCACCAATTCAAGCTTGAACAAGAGTTACAGACTGAGATAGATGAGCTTGGATGTGTGTTCTCTCCAGAAACTTTTGATGATTTTGGATTGAGATACGCAGGATTTTCCCAAATCAACGATGAAGAGGTACATTATTTCCGGGAGCGATCGGGAGTGAGATTTACTACGCTGTAGGTTGAGTTTGATATATCGAATTAATCAATCAATATCCCCAACTTTTGTGAAAAATTGGGGATATGAATTAATATCAGGTTCGTCCTTAACAATTAGGATAAAACCAAGGTGGAGATGGGGAAGGCAGAGATTTTTATGTAGATATTAATTGTCGATCTCTAATATCTTGTATTCCCCTCTGTCCCCACAACCAAAATGCACCTAAACCCATGAGGATAATAATCAACTCCAAAATACCACCCAATAAGGGTATGGCAGTAAGTACGACAAACACTACCAACCCAGCTAATAATGACATAATTCTTGTCGTTGATTTATTGGGTTGTAAACGCTCCATCAACCATCTTCCGCCCAGGAAACTGATAATAATCTGTGGTATGTAAGTAGCAAAAATTGCAAATGCAACGCTAATGCCGAGAGCGAAGAGAATACCAATACCAATTACAGGAAGAATTAAGTGAGGTAGGGTAAACACCAATAACCCACTGAGTAAAAAAGAGATGAGAGGAACAAGCGTTACTACTATCCAAACACCAATAAAAGTGACTAACCCCCATCCCAAACTAGGTAATGGTTTTGTTTGTATGGTTGTTGTCAAACCTGGTATCCAACCTGGGAAAAAACGCAGTAATAACCAACCAATTAGTAATAATGCCAGCAACCTTTGCAATTGTCCCAGCAAGATTTCCCCTGGAGTTGGTGTAAATTGATTCGAGGCTGTTCCCTGTTGTCCTTTATACGGTAATTCTTCGCGAGTAATTCCAGCGATAATCTGTGATTTTTGCTCTATTTGTGCATCTTTGGTGGATTTATAAGTAAGTTTGCCACCGATTTTGGCATTGTTTAAAATAGTCAAACCTTCAGGTATATCTGGGATAGTAACTTCTGGTTTGGGTATAAAAGGAGCTTTTAAAGGATTTGGGTCTCCAATCACTGTGACTCGCATATTTTGACCAACCGAACCACGCAATTGCAGAGAATTCATTGCGCCGAGAACATTTTTATTTACAGTCCCAGCAAGTAAAGCTTGAGCGCCAAAAAAGCTGACATCACCACCAATACTACTACCCAGTTTATTTTCCAGACTTGCACCAGCAGCAATTAAATCATCGGCGATTTTAGCTTGACTATCGATTCTCAAAACCTGTCCAGCAATACGAACATCGTCTCTGATGGTACCGTTAATAGTTATTGTTTGTCCGGCAGCGATTAAGTCACCATCGACTGTACCATTGACGGTAATTTTGCTACCAGAGAGTATGGCATCACCTTTAATCGTGCCATCAATGGTTAAGATTTCGCCAGATAAATACAAGTCATCATCAATTACCTGGTTAGCGCTGATAGTGATTTGTTTTTCGGCGATCGCATTAATTGACAAGGCTGGAGAAATGTAGATAAATAGTAAAGCTGCTATTAGAGTAATAGCAAAAATTAATCGGGTATTTTTTTGGATGCGATCGCTTAATTTTTTGAAAATCCGCATCGATTTACCTCCCGTTTGGAGATATACATATATTTCTCAGAAAGTAGTTTTTCACTCTCCCTTATTAAAAAGAGATCAAGAAGCAACAGGAATAGGAGGTTTCACATGGTCTTACATCTAGTTGACCTGTCTTACCAACAGATTCGCTCTTTGTTAGGCACTCACAAAGGCTTCGCACCCTACGTAATGACGTAAAATCGTAGTTAGTGCGTAAGTCCTGTTTTGTTAGGATAAATTGTTCCCATATAAAATATATAGCTAACTTATGAGCAAAACCAGTAATGATGAAAGGTCGTTGCAAAAGCAGTCATGGGAGCGAGAGCTTCGGGCAATGGCACTTTTATCTACTTTGAACTATCGAACTGGTGAGCTAAGTAGTTATTTACACAACATTTCCACCGGGGTCAGTGAACTTGTCGGGGTAGATTGGTCAGTAGTAACGCTTTGTCAGCAGGGATTTGAGAAAGTGCTAGCGAGTAGCATTGATATGGGTGAGGGTGAGCATATTTATTCACTACATGGTCAACTTACTGGTACTGTGATTAATATTGGTTGTTCATTAGCAGTAGAAGATGCAAAACAAAACCCAGAGTATGGTGAAGCACCAGAAGGTTATTGTTCGTATTTAGGTATACCGTTACGAACTGCTCAAGGTGAGGTGATTGGTACTATTTGTTGCTTTCATCAGCAACCACGCAAATTTAGCAAAGAAGAAATACAAATTGTTGAATTATTTGCAGAACGTGCTGCTACAGCTATTGATCATTACCATCTCTACCAACAGCAGCGTGAATTTAACCATATTCTGGAGATTGAGGTACAAAAACGCACCGCAGAACTACGAGCAGCGCAAGTCAAGCTTGTAGAACAGGAAAGATTAGCTGCCATTGGTGAATTTGCCGCGATAATTATCCATGAAATTCGCAATCCCTTAACAACAATTATGATGGGATTGAAGTATTGTCAGAAAATTATTCTTACCGAAGCTGCTCAAGAAAGGTTATTGTTAGCAATTGACGAAGGTAGTCGTTTGCAACGTTTGCTGAGTGAGATTTTGCTCTATGCAAAACCCCAGGTTTTACAACTGTGTGACTTGGATATCAATAAATTAATTTGTGAGTTGTTAGTGCCAATTCGGGAAATGCCTGAAGCATTGGAGAAGAAAATTGAATTTATACCCGTGTCACCTAATGTTAGACTTTTAGGGGACAAAGATAAGTTAAAACAAGTATTGATTAACATCATTCGTAATGCCTGCGAAGCTGTCTCTGAAGGAGATGTAATCAAAGTAATAGTTAATCTTTTGTCTACAGATAAAATCTGTATTGATGTGCAAAATCAGGGAGAACCGATTCCTGGCGAAATAATATCTAAGCTTACCCAACCATTTTTCTCGACAAAATCTGGTGGTACTGGTTTGGGGCTAGCGATAACAAAACGTATAGTCAATGCTCATGGTGGAGAATTATCGATTCAGTCGGATGCTGTGACAGGTACTATAGTTACTGTGCAGTTACCTGTAGGAGTTTCCTAGATATCATTCAAATCGCTTCACAATTGATAGTACAACAAAACATAAAACAGCACCTATCAAAGTCAACTGCCATAATCCGCATCCGGCTGCACTTCCCAACGAAGCTGAAACCCAGATTGCGGCGGCTGACGTGAGTCCGCGAATAGCTATGTGTTGGGAATCTTCTGAAGATGCCCGTAAAATTTCCCCCGCACCCAAAAAACCAACCCCCGCAGTAATTCCCTGAACCACGCGACTCAAAACATCACCATCCACACCAGAATTTCTCTGCGATAATATTAAAGGTATCAGCGTAAAGAGGGCAGAACCAAGACTAACTAGCATGTGGGTTCGTAATCCTGCTGGTTTGTGGTGAACTTGACGTTCCCAGCCTATAATTGCACCAGCTATCAGGGCGATGGAAAGCCGAACAAAAATATGCCAGCAGTCGGATACTGTTAATTGATAGGTGGCCATTTAGTAATGAATCACGAGAAGATGAGTATTTATTCCTCACTCCTAACTTGTAACTCCTGATTTATGTGGAACTTTTACATTTCTTCATATTACGAACTTTGTTCAAGATGACATAATTACGCTTAAAATTAAATTGAAATATTATAAATAATAATTTATTCAAATATTTGTATTTTCTAGTCAAAGCTGTATTTTAAATCCTAACCCCTGATTTTCCAGACAATCTACAACCAAGTAATAATTTGAGTGGATAAACTCTATTGGCTTAATCAAGTTCAGCCACAAGACTGTGCCAAAGTTGGCAATAAAGCGTTTAACTTAAGTAGAACAATGCAGCGTGGTTATCCCGTATTACCAGGGTTTGTAGTGTCTGCGGAATTTACACGGGAATTTCTGAGAACTTTGAGTAGTTCAGAGAAGACAACGGAAGCGTTAGTTGCGGATTTGCCCGATTCATCTTTACATTTAGATGTGGGAAATTGGCGACAATTACAACAAGTAGCTAGTCGTTTACGCCAAGAAATTAGTGCTGCGACTGTGCCCGCAGAATGGGTAGAAACAATTTTTGAAGCAGCAAGTCAATGGGAGACAAGTTGTTTAGTTTTTTGTCCCACTGTAATAGTGCCGGCGAGTAGCAGTAAAAATGTTGTTAATAGTGAAAATGTCAATTTATCAGGTTTATTAGAGTCACAAATTTGTAATTGCGATCGCCATAACATTACTTTAGCTCTCAAACGCACTTGGAGCCAATTATTTCGTGCTCGTAGCTTGCTATACTGGCAACGAAGCGGTATCGACCTCCGACAGATAAATTTTGCGGTTTTGGTACAACCAGTGTGGGATGCTGTTGCCAGTGGGATAATTATCGGTAGCTCCTCATTTATCGAAATACAAGCAACTAAGGGATTAGGGTTGGCTATTACTCAAGGTGAAGTCATACCAGATTATTACAAAATTAAACGTGAAAATAACGCGATTATCGAACAAAAATTGGGTACTAAAATAGTCGGCTATCGGCTGGATAATACTACCTGTGTTGTCCCCAAAATTACTCCCAGCAGTTTGTGTTTAAGTGAATATAATTGCTTAATTACTTATCTAATTGATGAAATAGAACAACAACAATTTGCACTTCCCGAAGATTTTTTACAAGAACTTATCAACCTCAGCAATCGGCTTACTAGGGAGTTTGGGACTAATTTTAGTTGCGAGTGGACTATTGGTAAACAAAATACGACGGAAACACTTTATCTCACACAAGTGAGTCTTCCGCAAACACTAGCATCAGATTATCGCTTGTTAACTCAAGGGCTTAGTGCTGCTGGAGGACGGGCAATGGCAACAGCCTATATTGCTAACAATTATCAAAAGATACCAACACAATTACCCAATAACACTATTTTAGTTGCCCCCAATATTACTGTTGATTGGTTACCTTTATTGTGTAAAGCAAGTGGTATTATTACTGAGCAAGGTGGTATGACTAGCCATGCTGCAATCTTAGCTCGTGAGTTAGGAATACCCTCTATAGTCAATGTCAATAAGGCAACAGAACTAATTGAGAATGGTGAACAATTACTTGTTGATGGTGATACAGGTGAAATATATAGAGTTGATTTTAATACATCAGATACCATAACTCATAGTCACTTGAATCCCAGAGAAGATAAACCTTTATTATTTTCTCCCCCCTCAGTTCCCCTATTTATTCCCACGCCATCTGTACGAGAAAATAGCCACCAGATTAGAGAATTTTATTCGGAAAAATTACATAAAAATGCCGATGAAATGGGAAAATTAGGAGATAGTATCAGAACTCCGGAATTGAATCATAGCCCAAATATTAATTCCAGATTGCGTGAGGAATGGTCTACTAAAATTATTGCCACCCAGTTACTTGTGAATTTAAGTCAAACTACTTCTATTCAACAAGTACAGGATTTACCAGTCGATGGCTTGGGGTTGCTACGCTCCGAAATGATGGCAATGTCAATTTTAGATGGACAAGAACTCCATATTTGGTTGCAAGAAAAAAAACAAATATTGCGCGATCGCTGGTATGAACATATCTTACAATTTGCTCAAGCTTTTGCGCCAAGACCTATTTTTTACCGTTCCTTAGATTTGCAAGTATCGTTCCCAAATGGCGAGGGACAAGGAACTCAGTCTTCCAGATGGGGAGAACGGGGAACATTTGCATATTTGCAAAACTCAACCATGTTTGAACTTGAACTTGCTGCCTTAGCACAGGTACAACAAGCAGGATATGCTAACATACGTCTGATTTTACCTTTTGTTCGCAGCATTGAAGAATTTATCTTTTGCCGTCGCCAAGTCGAACAAGCCGGACTCAATCAAATACCCGAATTTCAACTATGGATAATGGCAGAAGTACCGAGTGTACTATTTTTACTACCTGAATACGTAAAAGCAGGAGTTCAAGGAATTGCGATCGGGACAAATGACTTGACACAATTATTACTGGGTGTAGGTAGAGAACAGGGCACATTTACGCAAGTATGGAACCAAAAAAATCCAGCCGTCATGGGTGCAATCCGTCAGTTGATTGAAACAGCAAGGGAATATAAAATACCTTGCTCCATTTGTGGACAAGCGCCAACATTATACCCAGAGATAATTGAAGAATTAGTACAATGGGGAATTACATCGATATCAGTCGAACCCGAAGCCGTGCAAAGGACTTATAATGCGATCGCACGTGCCGAAAAACGTATCATTCTTGAAGCTGCACGAATAAAAATGAATGAATAATATTATTTGTCATCATTTATCACCTTCTATCTTTACTACATTTCTAAATTAATCTCTGATCAATAATTAACTATTAACGCTACTGCCTACATTCATTTTGTCGTTTGCTTGTCTAGCTAATGCTAATGTAACTCGCTTCATTAACCAATATAAACCAGCTAAAATTGCGAAAGTAATTGCCATAATTACTACAGGTTGTTTCCCCAAAAGTTCTTCAACTCCACGAGTTAGTAAATGATCGGGTTGTGTAATTAAATCCCAACTGTTGAAGCGCAAAAATCTTCCCCAATAAATGCCAACTGCACATAATAAATGAGTAAATAATTCAACCCATAAAATCCATTGACTTTTACCAACACGATGCAAATAGGCACCTAAATTAATTAAAGAAATAACATAAGCTTCAAATCCTGCCAAAATCACAAAGATATATACAGGAAATAAGATTAAAGTAATAACCCATATTGATTGAATTGTGCGGATATCATCAATTAGATGGATAATGTCGGTCAATAAATAGGGTGCATTTGGTAAAAAAGCATAAAAAATAATAAAACCTAACCACCAAATGGTTGAACGTCCATATCTACTGCGAAATAACCAAATACTCAGTGGTATTAGTCCTAAAATCAAAAATAATCCCAATTGCAATGTGGAAATATTTGTTACATAAGAAATAATAAAATTAAATGCAGCTTGGAAATAATTTCGGTTAGGGGGTACACAAGCAAATAATGCCAAAAATCCTAATCCCCAAACTCCAATATTATTGCGTCTACTGCGAAACAACCAAATACTCAGAACTAAAGGGATAAATGCCAGAAAAAGATTCCAAATCATCCAAGTACTGTTAATTTGTAAAACCTGTATTACTTTGGCTATCAATTCACCTAGTTCTGCTCTCATATAAATTATCCTTATTAATGTACCCTTGGATTGAGATTCCCTAATTTACTAATATAACGACTATATTATTCGTGGTAATGTGACTTTAGTATGTATTTTTCATGTTATTTGATGGATTAGTGCGGAATTAGCTTAATTTACATGGGTTTCTGATTTTTTTATCAATACCCTTTTTTAACTACATCCGCATTTGCTGTGATTACAGAAGTCATATCATGTCTGCTTAACGATAAAACTGATGCGGAGAATTTTTCACTACAACTGCTATTTTTAGACATGCTCTCAACTCCTCATTCCACAAAAATCAGAGGAGAGAGATGACGATATCAGTCAAAATCATAATTTCTTCGATGCACAGTAAGGGAGAGAAGGGGCAATATGGTGAATCCCCTATCACTCCCTTATCCCCCCGTCTCTTCGACTCTATAAATATTAGATATCTCCAGAAACGATTTTCTTTTTAGACAAGGATTTCAGCGATTAGAAATTTCAGCATTGCCGCTTGTTGACACCATTATCAATAAAATTAATATTTTTACCAGGGTACTGAGAACAACAATTTTTGAAACCCTTGTCTTGTATGAGTTTTATTTCTGGAGATGTCTATTAAAGACTTAGCGTGTTAAAACACGACTACGGGGACCAATTTTTTTCAATATATTGCCTTTGGGACGGCAATCTACTGAATTTTGTGAACAAATAGACGACTGTTCCCCATTGTTGATATTTGTGTCACCTGGATTAAAGGCAAATTGATTTTGGTTGTCTGAAGTCACTTGACGAATTACATTTTCGGAATTTACAGAGGAAATCTGTCCACTGCTAAATTCAACATTTGCTTGAGTAGTTGGTGATGTGGGGCTAGAGCTAATATTGGTAGTTGAAGGAGTGGAAATAGGAGTAGTTGGAGTAGTTGAGATACCACCTCCAGTAGTGCCTCCGGTAGTCCCGCCTCCGGTAGTCCCGCCTCCGGTAGTCCCGCCTCCGGTAGTCCCGCCTCCGGTAGTTCCGCCTCCGGTAGTTCCACCTCCGGTAGTAATCGGTTGCGTACCCGCAGGAATTTTGATTGTCAGACGTACTAATGGAACATTAGTCATTTTGTATGAACTCAGGGCAGGCGTTGGTTTTACACCTGATTTGGGGTCATAGTCAGTTTTAAAATCAAAGACGGTGGGACTATCGCCGCCATTACGATCGCTATATCTTGGCCCTTGTCCACTAACTTCAAATCTTCCTTGATACAAATTTCCTGTTTTCGGGTCTCTGACAACACCCTCAAAAAAAGCTCGTTGTAAAGATAACTCGTCTTGAACGGAAGCTTGAAACTTGACCGGGAAATTGGGTCTGCCTTGGTAATTATAACTTTGCAGTTCGCCACTCAATAAATCCTGTGATGCGATCGCGCCATCACGGGAAATAAATTGCAACCCATAAAAGTCTACAAAATACTTCAAACTACCATCTGCATTGGTTTGCACTTGTACAAATTTCGATGAATAAACAGGCACTAAATTGGGATTACTTTGAGTGCCGATATTACGAAAAAAAGTACCATTAGCATCCGTATTAATCCGGGTAGTGCTATTATTAGTCGTCACGCCAAAGGGATAATTTAGCGTTCCTGAGATTTCCCCAGTTGTTTGAATATTAAGTTGTGCAGCAGCCGGAGAAGTTTGCAAACCACAACAAAGTATTGCCAAACTACCACTAGCTAAAGTTGTCAAACCTAATTTATACATGCTTTGAATGTGATATTTTGAGTTTGAGTGTGAAAGTTGCATTTATGCTCCAAAAGGAGTAAGAAGTGTTGAATTTGGATTGCTGAGTTAGGAATTAAGTAAATCAATTGTCTATTTAATTACATTTTCTTCCGTAGAGAATTAAAACCGGAATGTTGCCCGCATTGCCCCTACTACCAATGTGTCATTATCGTTATTATGGTTGGGATTGAAAATGACGAATAAACCGGGAGTTAAGGAGATGTTGTCGTTGATTTGGGCACGATAAAAAAGTTCTAAGTGTAAGGATGTATCTTCCCGTCCACCTTTCCCACCACCTGTCTCAAAGTCCGGAAGAGCAAAGTTCGGTAGATTGTAGCCATCTGGTAAAGTGCTTGATGTGATTTTTGGCGGTTGTCCGACGATTAAACCACCTAAATTACCAGGACGGAAAAGATTGGGAAATGCTGCAAATAACGCCCAATTCGTTGTTTCTACTGTCCCGGAGAGGTTAACGGGATTAGAAGCAGTCCAACCACCCCAACCACCTAGTTGCAAGTTGGGATTGACTCGCCATGCAACTGTCGCACCGACTGCATGGGTATCAAAAGTCGTTTGGGGCGCAAAGGGTGAAACTAATTGAGTGTCACCAACACCCGTGCGGAGATTGCCATCGGGTGAGTGGTTAAAGAGATAATGAACGCCAATATCAACATTATCGGTAGGTGCTACGGTAATTTGTGCCCCTGCGGTGTAGTTGCCTCCAAAAAGCCCACCAACATTAATATCGCCGGGAAAGCTGGCAATTTGAGCACTATAGATACCTTGTAAAGAAATGCGATCGCTTATTTGCCAATCAAAACCAACCCCACTGGTACTGCTACCAATCGCCAAAATTGGATTACGCTGTCCGAATAGGGAAATTGCCCCATCACCGGAACCTTCTAAGGGATTGATGCCGCGAAAAGTATTAATTGGGTTGACTCCTGCGGTTCCGACAACAACTCCAAAATTATCTGAAACCGGGAAGCGATAGGATAATTCATTCAAATACACATCATTATTACCAGTATCCGATTCAAAACCCAATCTACCCATATTTGTAGATACAGCTTGGGTTGATGAACCTAAATTACCAGCCGCAAGCCCTGTTAGTAGTAAATCTCGTCCGTTAAAGGAAGTAGCCAAAGTTAATTGACTGCTACTTGTAAAAGTTACATTTGTTTCCGCTTTACGGGGTGTTTCTTCACCGCGATATAAAAATATATCACCCTCATTGGTTCCCTGAACGCTAAAAATCGCCTGTCCATACAGCTTTGTTGTGGTGGAGAACTGATTGGCTTCTAGTTCTGCTGTCCGCTCTTCCAGATTATTTAACCTTGCTTGAAGGATTGTAAGTTCTGGTTGAAATTCAGCTTGTAAGCGTTGTAGCTCAATTAAATCTTCTTGTTTGGCTAGATTTTCTTGATTAGTGGCGATTAACTCATTGATTTTATCCAGACAAGCATTTAATCCCGCAGCAAACTCATAGCGAGTCATGCTACGGTTTCCCTTAAATGTGCCATCTGGATATCCAGCCACACAACCATAGCGCTCTACTAAAGACTGTACAGCACTAAAAGCCCAGTGAGAGGAATCTATATCCCCTAACTGCGATACAGATGTTACTTGCGACATGCCATCTGTAGATGTTGAATCTGGAAATTTTGAATCTGGAAATGTTGAATCTGGAGATTTTGAATCTGTAGAAATTGAATCTAGAAACTTTGAATCTAGAGATGTTGAATCAATAAATTCGGGAGTGGGTGACGGGGAGGTGGGATAAGGGGGAGGTGCGGTGATTGGGAGACTCGGTGATTGGGAGACTCGGTGATTGGGAGATGCGGTAATTGGGAGATGCGGTGATTGGGAGAGTTCCTGGATTTCCCCATCTCTTTTAACTTTTTCTGTAATTTTATTTAATAATTTTTTTTGCTTTTGGGTTAGTTCCGATATGGCTGGTTGGGAACTATTTTCGGAAAGCGTTAATTCAGGCGGTGCGATCGTATTTTTTAATGAACTTTGGGAGGAAACCTCGGTGTTTACCGCTTTTTCCTCCTTGTCAGATTCTTGCACGCTGTCTGGCTGAATTGCTGGCTCTTCCGGTAATTCTGACAGCGTTGCTTGCCCTGTCGTTAATATGCCCGCCATCAGCAGACCAATATCACTCATTGTATTCCTATCTACAAGTATCAATAGTCATTTAGACAGGGAAAATAATTGCAGACAGGATATTTTAGTTATCAATACGTGATAAAAATTACTGATAAATAGTTATATATGTAATTTTACGTAAACAAATATCTATTTATCGTCTGAGTATTTGAGAGATGTGCCCACAACAATGGCAAAACGGCTTTGCAGATGGCTTCGACATGACGTTCATCGGTACCACAACAACCACCCAATATATTGAGATGTTTTAAGTTGTTGAGTAATTGATGGTACTGACTCCCAAGTTCTTCTGGGTTGCCATCATCAAGTTCTAAAGATTCATTTAGTTCCGCATGACTTTTGATCGAAGCATTGGCACGAATACCCCTAATTCTTTTAACCCAGGGTTCATTGGCTGCTAACACATCTGCAAAATGTGTCGGATGGGCGCAGTTGATTGCGTAATAGACGGGTGTATAATCAGTGACTGTATCCACTTGTTCAATAGCATCTTTCAGGCTTTGACCTGTTGGTAGTTTGCCATCAGTTTCAACTGTGAAAGATATTGCTACAGGCATTTCTGCTAATTTTGCGGCACGGGTAATACCAATTGCTTCTTCAGGGTAGTTCATGGTGATTGCTGTCACCATATCGGCATCAGTATCACGAAATGTCTGAATTTGCTGGCGATGGTATAGTTCCGCTTCATTTTCGGTCATCACCTCGGTGGGAACATAGCCATCTCCTCGTGGTCCTATGCATCCACTAATAACCATTCGTGTCTTTTCAGTCTCATATTCTTGGCGAATTTCATCGAGTAGCGCGATCGCTCTGCGGTTCATCTCTGCAAGCGACTGATGATCATAACCAAGTTTTCTCCCCCAATCTGGGTTGGCGCGCCAAGTTGCACTTTCTAAAATGAAGCCGACTCCATATTTTTGAGCCATAGAAGCATAGGTGCGAAAGTATTGCTCAAGTGCTTGATAGCCTTGGCGATGCTTTAACAAATCAAAAGCAGCAAAATCAGGAAGTGTAATCCCTTCACGAAAGATTAGGGTTGTTTCCAGTCCACCATCGGTAAGGAACAAATCACTTGATAATTGGGGCAAACTGTCTCTATATCGTGCCATTTTCTTTCTCCTAATTATTTGGCATCTCAAGCAAATGCCAACTACTAACTAATTACACGATCGCTATCTATATACTATGCAATTGCTAACTAATTTCGTAATTTGTAATCGGAGAATCATTGACACAAGAGGCAATTTTGCCCTCTACAATAGTTGTTACACTGACCTGATTACTAACTCAATATCAATGTTTGTTGGGAAGCAAGCGATCGCAACCCAACAATTATGTTCAAATTAAGATTTGGGTTGGGTTGGTGGCTTGGGATTCCCATTAATATAATCACGACAAGCTTTAGTATCAACAGGTTGTCCTTTTTTGGGATTGCAGGGATTTGGTTTTTTCTCTGTACTAGTGTCACCAGTTGTCAAATCAGTTTGACTCGGTTTCTGCCAAGGACAGGGAACGGGTTTACCGTGACGGTCTTTACATGGAACCTGTTGTTCAAGTCTATCAGTTGGAATGCTGAGGGATTGTTGTTGTGCCATAGCAGCAGGAGCAAAAAGCACGGTTGTTAAGAGGGTGATGTTAATTACTTTCTGAAGATGAGACATAATCAATATAGTTTGTGTTCGCTGTGTTCTACTTTGAATATGTTGGACTCTCCAGATTTATGCACTTAGTCACAAACTTGTTGCTATCACATAGCCTCAATATTACTTCTGTTCTATTTACTACCTATCACATTATTTTTGTCAAATTCTGTATATTTTTTGATATGATAATCTGTTTGGATATACTATAAAAGTAGGGAAAAAGCTTCACTAATTCCCTTTCACTCCTAATTCAGGGAGGTGAGGTATGTTTAACAATAAAAGATTTTTAGCTCTCTCTATTGCGGGTATCGCAGGTTTAGCAACCATCCTCGCAACCGCTAGTCAAGTTCAAGCAGAGAGAAGCTTTACCACAAATAAAGCAGAGCAAGGATATTCAGTAGCGCAGATTTATCGTTATCCTGGTGAAGGTCGTTACCCTGGTGATGATCGTTACCCTGGTGAAGGTCGTTATCCTGGCAACCCTAATCGTGTAGTGCTGGCACGAATGTGGGAAAGAGAACGAATGCGCCGTTATCATGAATGTAGGTATCGCTTCAATCATCGTCCGTGGATGTGCGATCGCATTCTTCGGGAGCGCAATCCCTATGAAGGACACCGTTGGAACTAATTGTATAGTTATTTAAATTAACCATCTTTAAATAGCCAGATAATTAACCACCTTGCTGCATAGCAAGGTGGGATTACTTTGCCTTTAAGTCTAGCAATTTCGCCCTTACAACTGTGCAAAAATTTGCTTTTGAACTTTGGACTTCAATCCAGTATCATATATCTCAGCCCTCAGTGGGCTGTGAATCATTTCATACCAAAGATGACCGATGCGCGTATCAAAATCATTTGCTTGATTTCGCATAAACAAATGCAAACAAGTTGCTGACTTACCAGGTAACAACTGCCAGGACAAACCACTTAAATTACCCCCATAGGGATGAATCAGCGATTCTATATGTAAATTGCTTGCCAAGCCATAAGCAGGATAAGGGGGTTCGGTAGAACCGATCGCAAACCAATCAGGTACAGGAAATACTTGCTGAATATCCTCTGTATGTCCCATATTCATATGGGCAAAATAACGCAATCCAAAATCGAGATAGATAACTTCAGAACTATCGAGAATCGCGCCCTCGTTTGTCTTGGGTTTCCCTTTGACAAATAGTTCTTCCACTAAGAAGTCTGCACCAGCATATAAACTAATGACTCGATACAGTTCGCATACTAGGTGACGGTTATAACCTGTATTTGGGTCTATCCCCATATAGTCAAAAGGTTCCGAGGCAATCGTAATCGAGGCGCGGACACAACCACTCGACTGGGATATCAGCCGATAGGAATGGTTATATAAATGAACTTGATAGTAAGGTAATTTTGGCTCACCAGCACCAGGTAATTGAATCCCAGCCACCTGCATACATCGTTTCTCTGGGTCTTGACCTAACCATTCGCCCCGGGCTGCCAGGAAAGGATCGAGAATTTCCTGATGGTCAAGTTGGATACTTGTTGCGGAACCAGAAAACCAATTGCGATCGCTATCTTCGGGTGCAGGTATTAAACTAAACCAGACAATTAAACGACTGTTGGATAGTCGTACACCCCGCTCCTGTCCATTTGCCCCATAAACCACTTCCACCGAGGCTTCACTTAAACCTTGAGGTATTGCTTTTCCCCGATCTACTTTGATAAAGCCAGAGGCAAGCATATTATCTGGGGAACCGGGGGGAATTGGCTGTGGCAAAGAGAAAACCAAGCGATCGCGCTCCGAGTTCTTTGGGTCAATGCAGTCAACTTGGGCACATAGTGGTGTACGGGAGAGGTCGCGTAGGTCACTTAATGTCAGTTCTACTGGGGGAATTTGAAATTCTTGATAAATAGGTTGCCAAGGAACGGTGACATAACCGCTTCGCCAATAATTTGATGGATTGAAAACAGCTAATAAATTGATGGATGGCATTGATTTGCCCTCACACGGTAGGTATGATGATTGGCTTTTGATTGGGCTGTGCAAAAAATATAATATTTAGAGATTAGGGGAAAAATTTGAGGAACTTGTGAAGGCTCATATCAGCTTCGCTCGAATCATTTACGGTAAAACCGAAATATTACGAGTCCCATTGCCCAAAACTGCATAACTATTCCTTAACCAGAAATATAGAGAAAGTGGATAGGAAGTTAGGGAGAGAGTAACTGTGGTAGAAGAACTATACACACCCGAAGAACTCGCTCAAATGCATGATTCTTTGTGGCAATGCGTGTTGCAATTTGCAAATTTATCAGCAAAACAAGAACGCGATCGCATTGCGCGAGATTTGCATGATTCGTTGGGACATTCGCTAACGGCGCTGAATTTTCAATTACAAACTGCAATGAAATTGTGTCAACCTAACCCCAGTCAAGCACAGGAGTTTTTAACTGAGGCACATCGATTGGTAGGAATTGCCACACGGGAAGTTCGTCAATCGGTAAAAGCGTTACGCAGCGAAGCAGTGGAAACTCAGTCACTCGAAACCCTCATCGAATCATTGGTAAGCGATTTTGAACGAACAACAGGAATTTTACCTGAAGTTAACATAGATTTACCCATCGCCTTATCTTCCTATTTGGTTACACCTGTTTACCGAATTACCCAAGAAGCCCTCAATAATATTCGCAAATATGCTAAAGCAACAGCAGTGCAAATTAATATCTGCACAACTCCAACAGGGATATATTTAATTATTAAAGATAATGGTTGTGGATTTGATGTGACACAGGTTTCTGGTGGTTATGGCATTCAAGGGATGAAAGAACGGGTTGCAGTTTTACAAGGTCGTTTGCAACTAGAATCCAAACCTGGTGAGGGTTGTTGCATTAGTGTGGGGATTCCCATGCAAATATCTCGCCTACCGGAAATTATTAGTCATGAAGAAAATACACTAATTCAACCTAATTTACCCAGTGATTTAAGCCAAAGTAATTTGAGCCAAAGTGATTTTAGCCAAAAAGATGCGATCGCAGAATCTCAATTGACAACATTATATAATTTCACCAACCTTGAAGCTGTCAATATCACAAATACATCAACAAATTTTGACACAGAAGATATCCAACAGGAACAAGAGTTTTTGATATCCTCATCAAGAATGGTCAAGATTAGTGAATGGCAACCTTTAAATTTAAACGCATAAAACTTTAGTATGACTCTCAATCATATGTATAGTGGCTTTATATTGAGCATATATCCCCTTTCCAACTAAAGTTGGAAAAATTAAAAACTACTAGAGAATTTCCAATATTCAAGGTATTAATATAAGGAGGTGAACAAGTAAATTGCATTATACATTCACCAATGTTCTATCGTTATCAAGCGAAATATATGCTAGCTGTTCTGTTGTTGGTAGCTTTTCTATTAACTCTAATCTGGCAATTGGTGAATGCTGTTCATGCTAATCATCAAAAACACTGCCAATTAATATTATTTGAACAACAAATAAATCTCTATACATCTCAGATAGTAAAGATGACTGAGATACAGGAAAAAAATCAAAATTTAGTTAACTTATATAATGCTTTAGGACAATCGATCGCAGCTTTAAATATTCAGTTACAAGTTGCTCAAAAATGTTGGTTTATCAATCCCGAACAAGCACATGAATCACTCACAGATGCTTCCCAACTCAGTGCCAGTTTAATGTATGAAGTTCGGCAAATTGTCAAAGAAATGAGTGTAGAGCAAGTAATCAGAGAAAACTCAAAATGTTATGCTTCACAAGCAGAAATATATTTATTATCAACCAAGTATTAAGTGGATTTGTGTAATCATAAAAACAGTTTTTCCTCAAAAAGTAAGATGATACTTAATACTTAAATCCAAGAAAATAGATTTATTTGCTCTTAAGGTTTACTTGATACACAGCCTCTAAAATCTAAAAATATCAAGCCTAAAAATATCAAACCTCAAAATATCAAATCCTATGATTCGCTTATTACTTGTAGATGACCAAAGTTTAGTTCGTCAAGGTTTAAAAGCAATATTAAGTCTAGAAACTGACCTCGAAATTGTTGGCATGGCAGAAAATGGAGAAGAAGCGATCGCTCAAGTTGAAGCATTACAACCTGATGTCATATTAATGGATGTCCGAATGCCAGTAATGAATGGTGCAAATGCAACTCGAATTATTTGCGAAAAATATCCCCAAATGAAAATTTTGGTATTAAGTACCTACGATGAGGAACGCGATGTAAGCGATGTAATTCGCGCTGGTGCTAAAGGATATTTGTTAAAAGATATGCCTTCAGAAGAACTAGTAAATGCAATTCGCTGCGTCAACTCTGGCTATGCTCAACTAGCACCTGGCTTACTCGAACGAATAGTCAATCAACCATCATCACCAGTAAATACTTCTCCTGCCACTTCTCCCCCGCTTACCGAACTCACAACCAGAGAATTAGATGTTGCAAAATTAGTGGCCACTGGTGCAACTAATCAAGAAATTGCCGACGAGTTATATATCTCTGAAAGCACTGTAAAAACTCATATAAATAGTATTTTTCATCGTCTCAATTTAAAGAATAGAGCGCAACTTGCCATTTATGCAAACTCAGCTTTAAGCCATACAACATCTAGCTAAAGTTTGAGTTTTAGAGTTGGTTTTAATTTGGTTTTAGATTTAGTTTCAGAAAAAAACTTGTACACAAAAATAGAGATACTAAACCAATTTAACATCTCTATTTTTGTATGCATATCATTTAACAGTTAGCAACCTTGTGGCTCGAAAATAAAACTGATTCTATCCTCTGTGGGGATATCATGGGTAGTGAGCGATCGCAACGAAGACCAAGTTTTAGCTCCAACAATCCCATCTGCTGTCAAATTGCGAGATTTTTGGAATTTGATCACTTCAGCTTTGGTTTTTGCGCCAAAAATACCATCAACGGCAAGTGTACCAAAGTATGAATTATATAACCCTTGGAATGCTTCTACATCAGCACCTTTAGCACCTTCTTTCAAAACAGGCTGCTGTGCTGCCCACGATTCATTATCAAGTGCGATCGCTGTATTATTACCAACAATACCATCTTTGGTTAAACCATTGGCTCCTTGAAACTTGATCACAGCTTCTTTTGTTTTCGCACCAAAACTACCATCAATCTTGGCAGAATACAATTTTAAAGTTGTCAAAAATCCTTGTATTATCGAAACTCCCTCACTGACAGAACCCTCTTTGAGTGGAAGAATAGAAGTAGCTGTAGTCATAAGATTCTCCTGGTTTGAGTGAATTACTAATTTTTACTGCGGTTGGATTTATTAACTAGTAGATTTACGAGTCAATAAATTTCTTGTTCAATTCAAACACGACAATATCAATGTATATATAAAAACAATATTAAGAATTGGAATCAAAGCTAATTTATTAAACAAATCCGCTTTCAGCAAGGTTTTAAGATTATTTATGAGTTATTTTTGCTGTGATACATGCAGTAAAAAGACACAGTAAATTTTACTTTTGGTATAAAAAATCATACTTTTGGCAGATGTAATTCAAACTAGATGAGTCGCACTCAGAGATAAGTGAATCAAGTATCTTACGACACTGTAGCCAATTTCAAATCTCCAACGAAAAATTGTAGATTGGGATTCAAAAAATATGTACATTTCCGGAATCAAACAAATTTAGCAGGTATCATTTAAAATAATATTTAGACCGAACAAAGTGGTTTATGGAACCGATAACAGCTGCAACGATCGCAACTCTCGCTTTTACTAAAGTTTTTGAAAAAACGATTGAGAAATTCACAGAAGCAGCATTACAAAAGATGGATGAGTTGCGGAAAAAGATTTTTGACAAGTTTCGTGGGAATGTCAAAGTCGAAACAGCATTGAGAGCAGCAGAAAAAGGCTCCAAAAAAGATTTAGATACAGTTGCCGCTTACTTGCAAGTATTAATGCATGAAGAACCACTTTTTGCTGAAGAAATTCGCGCGATCGCACGAGACATAAAAGCGGGTGAAAAGCAAGATAATAGCACCATGACTCAGATTAACCAAGATAATGCTAGAGGTTGGCAAACAAAAGTTGACGGTGGTACCGCTTATATAGGCGAAAATACCATCAACCAAGCACCTCCCAATTCTTAAGGAATGTGAATTAAATAAAGTACAAAAGTAGGGTGCTGTTAGCGCAGCGTAACGCACCATTTTATATTCGTTTGCATTATATTTGTTCAGAATTATAAGTTATTAAATTCCTGTTCCTAAGATGATTTGGTGATGATGAGCCAAGAAAATAGTGGGAATGCCCAAGGTTTCCAAACTCAAGTTCATGATGGTGGTACTGCTTATGTTGGCACTAACCATATCAATATCAATCATGTACCCAAAAAACCTGCAACTGCGGTCAATTCTATTCCCTATCTTGGTGTTTCCCATTTCGTTGGGCGTAGGAATGAGCTAACAACAATTCACGAAAAATTGCACAAAGAAAATAACACTGTGGCAATTTCTGCGGTGTCAGGGATGGGTGGGATTGGAAAAACAGAATTAGCGGTGAAATATGCCAGAGAGCATATAAATGATTATCCCGGTGGTATTTGTTGGTTAAGTGCCAGAAATACTAATTTAGCTGCGGAAATTATTCAATTTGTGCAGTTGCAAATGGGTTTGGAAGTTCCCCAGCAGGATTTTCAAGGAAATCCACTGACGCTGATTCAACAAGTAGCTTGGTGCTGGCAAAATTGGCAACCATCAGAGGCTTTGGTGTTGGTGGTTTTCGATGATGTCACGAGTTTGGAAGGATTTGCAGAGTTAATTCCCTCAAATCATCGCTTCCGGGTTTTGCTGACAACGAGATTACGCGATATCGATGCGAATGTGAAGGAGATTCCTCTCGATGTGTTGTCACCAGAGGAAGGATTACAACTGTTAATTAATATCCTGGGGGAAAAGCGAGCAAATAAACTATCCCGTCATTGAGAGGAGGAACGACTACGCAATCGCAATGACGATGAGCGTCATCCACAAATAGACAAACCATCCCGTCATTGGGAGGAGGAACGACGACGCAATCTCAATAACTCGTTGGAAAACAGAGATACTGAGATTGCTTCCTTGCGTCGCAATGGCGGAGATGCGCGGGAATTATGTAAATGGTTAGGATATTTACCATTAGGAATCGAATTGGTGGGACGGTATATCAAGAAAAAACCGCCCCATTTTACGTTAGGCAAAATGCTGGAATTGTTGCAACAGCAGCGACTGCAACAAGAAGCGATTAATCCGCAACAAAAGGGATTGAGTACCGCACAACGGGGAGTTTTAGCTGCATTTGAATTAAGCTAGGTGGAATTGAATCCAGAAACACAAAAAATCGCCGGGTTATTAAGTTTATTTGCAGCAGATATTTTTGTGTGGAAATGGGTAGAGTCGATGACTAAATCCCTCAATTGGGATGAGTCGGATGTGGAGACAGCAATTGAGCTACTTTACCAACGTCATTTCGTGCAATGCTTAGAAGAAGATTTATATGGTTATAAAATTCACCCCTTAATTAGAGAATTTTTAAAAGACAAATTAACCGCAGATGGGGAAAGCAAGGAAATTAAACAAGCATTTACCAACACCTTTATGGAAATTGCTCAAACAATTCCCCATACACCAACTTTAGAATTTATCAACTCACTCAAAACAGCGATTTCCCACTTAACAGAAGTCGTCGAAAATTTTATCGATACTGTCAGCGATAAAAATTTAATTTGGGCTTTTACTGGTTTAGCATGGTTTTACGAAGGACAGGGTTTATACGCATTAGCAGCACCTTGGTATAAGCAATGCGTATCAGCAGTAAGATTACGCTTGGGAGAAAACCATCCCGACGTTGCAAGCAGTTTGAACAATTTAGCTTACCTCTACAATTTGCAGGGAAGGTACGAAGCCGCAGAACCTCTTTTCCAACAAGCTTTGGAGTTAAGAAAACAGCTACTGGGAGAAAATCATCCCGACGTTGCAACTAGTTTCAACAATTTAGCTAATCTCTACTATTCCCAGGGAAGGTACGAAGCCGCAGAACCTCTTTATATCCAAGCTTTGGAGTTAAGAAAACAGCTACTGGGAGAAAATCATCCCGACGTTGCAACCAGTTTCAACAATTTAGCTTTACTCTACTATTCCCAGGGAAGGTACGAAGCCGCAGAACCTCTTTATATCCAAGCTTTGGAGATATGCGAACAAAGTTTAGGTATCGCTCATCCAAATACAATTACTATTCGAGCTAGTTACGCTGCTTGTTTAAGAGAAATGTCTCAAAGGAAAAGGAAATTATGAGTCTTTATCAAACAATGCATCTAAATCTTGATATCCACTAATAACCCGTGTAATTTCAATTCCATCTTCAATTTGACGATAGAAAATCAAATAATTATCCACGGGGAAACTACGCAAAAAGGGAGAAAGTTCATCACGTCTACGTCCCACATTCGGAAAATTTGCTAAATTCTGACATTTTTGATTAATTTTCTTTAGCAAACTTTCCGCAGCATCAAAACTACAGTTGTCAGCAACATAATCAATTATGCTTTCAATATCTCGACTCGCAGGAGCAGTAAATCTACAAATATTGCTCATTTCCCTGCTTGTTAACGACGCTGCTGTAATTTCTGCTCTAGTTGACGAAAAACTATCTCTCCGTCAATGATTTCCCCACGTTCGGAAGCTTCAACCCCAATCGCAATTTCCCGCTTCAATTCCTCAAATCTACCTTTGTAAATATTTTCCCGTTCCTCCAGCAGTTTAATACCCGCAATAATCACCTCTTCCGTGGAGGTATATTTACCACTTGCTACCTGATTTTGGATAAATTGCTCTAATTCAGGAGTTAGGGAAATACTCATAAATATTGTTTGTTTTACTGTTTTCTATATTCTTTAGATTATAAATCAGGAATGATTTGCTTAATAGTTGGAGAAATTGCGATTTTGCGATCGCTTTTCCACTAATGACGAATGTACGATTATTCGTTAGTGATGAGGAGTATTGCGATCGCTCTAATCAGTTTTCCATTCAAATTCTGGAATATCCGCACCAATCATAATATTACGCAAAGTTCCAATTGGTAAATCACGACCTTTATGATACGGTACAATTACTTGCAGTTGGCGATCGTCATTTCGCCATTTGCGATGACTACCTTTTTGAGAAATTAATTCAAACCCGTAACTTTGTAAAATTCTTTCCACCTCATCTGCACCCATCCGTCTGATACGAGTCATCCAACCATAACCTCACGGAAAATTGCACCTGGTGCGAGTTTAATTGGATCGGTTTCAAGATATAGTTGAATTGCTTCGCGGATATTCTCTAAAGCTTCTTCCTCAGTATCTCCTGCGGAGGTACAACCAGGTAATTCAGGACACCAAACAGCCCATTCTCCTGTTTCTGGATCGGGTTCGAGAACTACTCGCCATTTCATATTCAATATGTGTCCTTTGGGCTTACAGTTAAGCTATTTCTAAATACAATCATAGCTTGCTTGCGATCGCTTGTTGGAAGTGATAAACCTTCGGATTGCTTCCTACCCTGCGAGAAGGCTAAAAGCAAACATCGCAATGACAGTTTGATTCTTGTCGTTTTGGATGTGCGATCGCTTCTCTTTGAGGAGGTGGTGAGAAAGTGCGATCGCTATTCACTAAATTACTAATATGGATAGCTGGGAACTTCGGAAGTGATTTCTGTATCTGCCTGAGTCGATTTCGGCGTTTCTAATACTACTTCTCTCTGCTGACGTTTCGCTGCTAATATCGTGTATAAAAGTTTGGGGAAAACAATACAAACAATGGCATTTGCAGCAGTTAGGAATAAACCATCTATTAAATTCATAGAAAATCCCCCTGTGGAACATTTGGACTACGATTAGCTTCTACTATTTAATGTGCTACAAAAACACCTGTCTTTGCTACTAAGAATAGTCAGAATTTCTTCTATCTATCATAAGTTTTAATTAATATTAATTTATATAAAGTTTGCTCTGAATGGGAAAATACATCTATAGAAGGATGCTTTGATTTTTTTTGATTTAAACACCATGCCCTTTGTAAAGATTATTAATAATGTCTAGCTTACCCCTTGACACTCATACTTTTTTTGTCATTGGTGGGAGCATTGACCACAAAAATGCGGACTAAATTTACATGCCGGAGTTCTGGTCAAGCTATAGGTAGTGCAGAAGGGAAAGCTAGTAACTTCCTGTCTAGCATTTTGTAAGGTAATAACATGATGTTTTTGAATTGGTTTGCCTCCCAAAGCTAGAATCATTGATATTAGTCTTGGTAATGCAATGCAAGCGGCTGCGCTGACTAAAGTCAAAAACAGAATATCCATCAAATTCATGGGTAATTACCTCTTGGCGATCGCCGGAAATTAAGGATTTTAGATTTTAAATTGTGAATTTTGGCAAATCCCAAACAACTAACCTAAAATTCATATTGGCAGAAGCGGTCTTTCAGAGGAAGCACAAGGTGCTACCGGTTCGACTGTCGTTATTTAGTTGTATAGCTATTTAACTATACCATTTTATCATACCATAGACTTTTATTTATGCATCAATCAATATTCCCTGGGAAAAACCAAGGGAACGAAATGTATTGCTTGCAATTGGTTATCTTAACTACATAGCAAAATACGTTGGCAGTAAAATCAATCAAAATCAAATTCATTTTTAAGTGAGGTACTTATGGTAAGAACATCTGCTGACCCCAATTTTTTCTCAACCTATACAGAGCAGGAACGCATCTATGCTAAGGATTTAATTGATTATGCTGATGTTGAAACTTTGCCAGAAATTTGGTCTTTGGTAGCAACGCGATACCCTGATATTGTTGCAGTTTGTGACCCTCATGCCAAACCAGAAGTTTTTTTCACATACACACAGCTACATGAAAAAATTCAGTGTTTCGCGGCTGGTTTGCAAGTTTTGGGAGTGAAGGAAGGGAATCGAGTTGCCTTAATTTCTGATAATTCTCCGAGTTGGTTAATTGCCGACCAAGGGATTATGATGGCTGGGGCGGTGAATGCGGTGCGGAGTTCCCTGGCAGAACGGGAAGAATTGCTGTTTATTATTAGTAATAGTGGCAGTACAGCTTTAGTATTGGAAAATTTGAAAACTCTGAAAAAGCTGAGGGAAGGTTTACACGAATTACCAATTGAGTTTGTTGTTTTGCTGTCAGACGAACAACCAGGAAGCGATGAAAGTTTAAAGGTGCTAAATTTTAGTCAATTGATGGAAATTGGTCAGCAGCATCATTTACAACCAGTTCAACGTCAACGCCAAGATTTAGCAACTTTAATTTATACCTCTGGAACAACAGGTAAACCCAAGGGTGTAATGCTCACACATGCAAATTTAATGCATCAAGTTACATCATTAGGGTCAATAGTTAGACCAAAACCGGGAGACACTGTTTTAAGTATTCTCCCAACTTGGCACAGTTATGAACGCAGTTGTGAATATTTCCTTTTTGGTCAAGCTTGTACGCAGATATATACCAACTTGCGATCGATTAAGTCTGATTTGAAAAAATTTGCACCCAACTATATCATTGCCGTACCACGTTTGTTGGAATCGATTTATGAGGGAATACAAAAGCAGTTTCGTGACCAACCAGCCTCGAAACAACGTTTGGTGAATAATCTTTTGGGTATCAGCGAAAAGTATATCAAGGCACGACGCATTGCTCAAGGTTTAGATTTGGAGAATTTTCAGGCATCAGCTTTACAGCGCTTGCTTGCAAGCCTGAAGGCAACTGTATTATCTCCCTTACATGCTGTCGGAGATAAGTTAGTTTACAGCAAAGTCCGGGAAGCAACCGGAGGCAAGATCAAGCAAATGGTAAGCGGTGGTGGAGCCCTACCAAGACATATTGACTTATTTTTTGAGATAGTTGGAGTTGAGATTTTAGTGGGGTATGGCTTAACCGAAACATCCCCTGTTACCCATGTACGTCGAGTCTGGCGCAACGTACGCGGTGCTGCGGGACAACCAGTACCGGGAACCGAAATCAAAATTGTGGATGCAGAGACACGCAAACCTTTAGCTGTGGGTGAACGGGGTTTAGTGTTGTTGCGAGGTCCTCAAATTATGCAGGGTTATTACCAGAACCCAGAAGCGACAGCAAAAGCCATAGATAGTCAAGGTTGGTTTGATAGCGGCGACTTGGGTTGGGTGAGTGAGAAAAATGACCTAATTTTAACCGGACGTGCCAAGGATACGATTGTATTAACCAATGGTGAGAATATTGAACCTCAACCCATCGAAGATGCTTGTTTGCGATCGCCTTATATCGATCAAATCATGCTCGTTGGACAAGACCAACGCTGTTTGGGTGCGTTAATAGTCCCGAATGTTGAAGCCTTGGAAAAATGGGCAGAATCGCAAGATTTAAAACTGTGTATACAGGAAGACAATGTTACACTGGCAGGCAGTCAAAAAATAAATCTTGAGAGTAAAATTGTCCAGGATTTATTTCGCCAAGAAATGAATCGAGAGGTGCAAAATCGTCCAGGCTATCGTCTCGACGATCGCATCAATCCATTCAGATTAATTCTAGAGCCATTTTCGATTGAAAACGGTTTGATGACTCAAACATTGAAGCTGCGGCGACATGTTGTGATGGAGCGCTATCGCGATACGATTAACAACATGTTCGCCTAAAGCCTCCACACCTGCAAACTAACGAGTGAACGTGAAACATATATGGATGTCTCCAAGCAACTACTTTTAAAACGTGCTGTCAATGTCAAAGCGATTGTCACCCCGCTTTGGAAAGAAGAAGTGCAGCAACAACTGCAAGCACAAATTAATCAGATCGACCAGCAACTACAACAAATCGACATCCAAGGACAAAGAGCAGTTTCCGAAATTCAAAAGCAATCAATGCAACCACCGGGACCTCAAACCTTGCAACAAATCGATAATATCCAAGCACAAGTAAATGAGAAGAAAAGCGAGCTCCTGGAACAAAAAAACCAGAGTTTGCAAAACCTCCAACAAGTTCAGTTGTTGGAATTAGATCAAGAAGTCAATCAGTTCCAAATGGAAGGTTTTTTCCGTGTTGAACCAGGTGATAACTTGATTAGCAAATTGCAAGTTGAAGTTGTGATTCGCGATGGTGTTGTTGAAGAGATTCGCGGCGATATTTAATTAAATGCTGATAATTTCCTGAGTGGAAGAGACGCGAGGAACATCGCGTCTCTTGCTTTGTATTTGGCTCAAATTAGTAAATCGCAAATTCCAGCACTCCTCTATCATTTATTTTTCTCCGCCTCCCCATATCACCCCATCTCCGTCGTCGATTTGCTCGTAATTATTTAGCGGAACCTAACATCACTGCTAAATCAGCAATATCTTTTTCCACATTGTTCTTGGGAACCAACCCAAACTATTTGCCACATCGGGGGAGAACTAGCAAAAATAGTTCTGCCAAAACTGGTAAGTTCAACACGATAGCGAACTGCACTGCGATAGTTTTGATTTCGCGTTGGCTTGTTTTGGGTAATAGTGACTAAAGCTTGGTTAGGATATGGATAAACGACTTCGACTTGACGCTTTGTGCGATCGCCTTGAGCAGTATCAAATACATTCATTGCTAATGACGCTGGATCAGTACCTTGAAGGCCGGAATTAATGTTTTCAAGCGGTATTGTTTTATACTTAGCTCGTTCTGGATTTACTGCAAGGCTTGTAGTTTGAATTGCCACTGGAGGTTGTTGCGCTTGCACGTTTTGATTTGCAGAAATCGCTGTGATTAGTTGGCGGTTTGTGAAAATACTACCAACTGCGGCTGTGGCAAAGATACCCAGTACAAGTATCAGAAAAATCTTCAACTTTGCCGACATAATAAAAACCGTGTTTCAAAGATTTTAGTAGATCAATTTTGAATTTTAGTATTGATGTGTCACTAAATCTCCTATTACTTTAGGTATAAATCATGAGCTTGAGCTTAGGGGAAGAGGGAGACGCAGGGAAACGGAAAATAAGAAATCCTGATTGTCCAGTACTTGCCAATATATCTTAGATATCAAACGACATCTAAATATACCAGTCGTCACCATAAATACAGTATTTATAGACTTTGGAAGTGTAGGATAGTTCCTCCTAGCGATTGTAGATTTTAAATCATCAGTTTTGGGTAGTTCTTTCTGATTTCTTGATGAAAACTTCATAAAAATCAAGAACAAGGGAACTCAGGAGACGCGGGGATGGGGGACGCGGGGATGGAGAGACGCGGGGATGGTGGGATAAAAAAGAAAGAGGTTTCTTTTATTTATCTCCTTCACTCCCTCCCCCACTCTCCCACTCTCCCACTCTCTCACTCCCCAAGTCCGCAATACCGAATGCTCAAATTCAAGCTACAATTCGATCTGGCATTCATCTGCTGTCCATCCTACAATTATCGATTTCACTAACCACCGTATGAGCATTCACGAAGTATTCATGCCCGCACTTAGTTCCACCATGACTGAAGGCAAAATTGTCTCCTGGGTGAAATCTCCCGGCGACAAAGTGGAGAAAGGCGAAACCGTGGTGGTTGTTGAGTCGGATAAGGCAGATATGGATGTAGAATCCTTTTATGAGGGATATCTAGCACATATCATAGTCCCAGCTGGCGATTCTGCACCTGTTGGTAATGCGATCGCGTTTATTGCGGAGACTGAAGCGGAAATTGCTGATGCTGTTGCTAAAGCCAGTTCCATTTCGACACCAGTTGTAGCACCCCTCGCCGCCGCAAGCAAGGGCAGCAGTACAACAGCAGTTGTCGAACCAGTGACAACATCTCAAAATGGCTCTAACCATCGCGAAGGCAGAATTGTCGCCTCACCTCGTGCCAAAAAATTGGCAAAGGAACTCAAAGTTAATTTAAATGCGATCGCAGGTAGTGGTCCTTTTGGTCGAATTGTGGCAGAAGATGTGGAAACTGCTGCGGGTAAAGTTTCTGCACCTCCCGCAGTCACCCCAATCACAGCACCAACCACAACACCAATTTCCACACCAGCAGCACCAAAACCCTTGCCAACACCTGTTGCCGCAGTTGTTCCTGGTCAAACCACGCCATTTACGACCCTCCAAAATGCCGTGATTCGTGGAATGGTAGCAAGTCTTGCTGTACCTGAGTTCCGTGTTAGTTACACTATTACCACCGACGCACTCGACAAATTATACAAACAGTTGAAATCTAAGGGTGTAACAATGACCGCCCTGTTAGCGAAAGCTGTTGCGGTAACATTACAAAAACATCCTTTATTAAATGCTAGCTATTCTGACCAAGGTATTGTTTATCACTCTGGTATCAATATTGCTGTTGCGGTAGCAATGGATGATGGCGGATTGATTACACCTGTGTTACAAAATGCCGACCAAGTTGATATTTACTCGCTATCCCGCAATTGGAAATCGTTAGTTGAACGCGCTAGGGCAAAACAACTGCAACCGGAAGAATACACTACAGGTACTTTCACTGTTTCTAATCTGGGAATGTTTGGCGTAGATACTTTTGATGCTATTTTACCACCCGGGCAAGGTTCAATTTTGGCGATCGGTGCATCGCGTCCTCAAGTTGTCGCTACTACTGACGGAATGTTTGGTGTGAAGCAGCAAATGCAAGTAAATATTACCTGTGACCATCGTATTATTTATGGCGCTCATGCGGCGGCATTCTTACAAGATTTGGCGAAGTTAATTGAGACAAATACACAGTCGTTGACAATGTAATTAATGTAACAATCAATAACTTTTACTAAGAATATTGATTTTTATATCTCGAATAATTTATCTGGCTTGGGTTTTGCAAAACTCAAGTCTTTTTATTTACGAATATGATTTTAACTAACCTGAGTTCAGGATAAGCTGAGATAGTGGTTGTGATGTTACTTTATTTGAGATAATGGAGATATTTTCTAAGCAATTTACAATTTTCTAGTTGCAAAACATGAATAGCTAGCTCATCATCAAAGTATCTATTTGCTTCTATTTATTGATCAAATTGCTTCATGGTATTCATAATATCTTCGGCATCAACTGTTGCACCTTGACTTTTATAATGTTCTGCAAGTATTTGTGCATCTCTTGCTGCTGCTTTCTGTTGACCTAATTTATGGTGTGCAACTCCTCTATTAAAATAAGCATTATCATATTTGGGATTGATTTTAATCGATTGATTATAATCTACGATCGCTTTTCGATAATCTCCTACACTGGCGTAGAGTAGTCCTCGGTTAACATAATCTTTAACTGAAAGTGGATTAATTTTGATAGCACGATCATAATCTTTAATTGCTTCTTGATGCTTTTTTAAACCAGCTTGTGCAGCGCCTCGATGACTGTAAATTTCTGCATTATTTGGACTCTTTTTTATTGCCAAATTATAGTCTGCGATCGCACCTGCATAATCACCCGATTGATATTTATTAAAAGCTTTTTTTAAGCCAATATTACTATTGTTAGGATAAATTTGTAGGGAATGTTCAAAATCACCTAATCTAGAATGACGATTTGCTTCTAAAGGAATAGTGACAGAAACATTATAAATATCAGCTTGACTGATTTTACTCGCACAAATTTTCCAAGCTGATGCGACTGCACCAAATGCCATTACTGCAACAGTCAACTTCCATATTTTCATATTTATGTCTCCCTTGAAACTAAACTGGTTAATCACAAAAATGGTATACATCATTTGCAGGTGATGTGTACTTTTTCAACCTGTCTAAAAATATCTTACTTTGCTGAAGTCTAATTGATTAAATAACAGTTCATCTATATAAATTGAAGGGGCAAGATAATTCTGAGCAGTTCAAATTAGCATCGAGAATATAATTATATATACAGCTTCTTTATTCATCTATTCACAAGTAATTTCCGGAGGATATAACAATAGTATTTCTGGCCAATATTTTAGGAAAATGTATTGAACTACACATACAATTTAATTATAAAATTATTCTATTTTTATGAATCAAGTTAACGTTCAACAAATATGAATAATGTTCATTACTTCCCGGTAGTGATGTTCGCTGGTGAACCGATACTAGTAACTTAAGTAACTAGTGACTTAAGTATAATTTTGGTTTGGATGTCATCTCAGAGCCGTAGAAATGCGATCGCGTTTCTACGTTAATCTCAGTTAATCCAACGGAATTGTGTTTTGGTTCGATCACGTTCAGATTAATCTCAATTCTTCCCGAACATATCCTCACAAGTTCCTCACAATTTCCTTCTAATCTATAAAGATGTAAGCCAAAGGTAATTATTGAATCAATACTGAAGAAAGGAATTAGGTTTTATACACAGGTTTCCCAACGAGGTTTCTTATGAAAGATAAGCTACAAATCACCTTTCATAATGTCGATACATCGCCAGCATTAGAATCTAAAATTACCGAGCATGTAAATAAGTTAGAGCGTTTTTATAATCGAATTGTTAGCTGTCGAGTTATTGTTGATACGCCCCATCGTAATCAAAACAAAGGCAATCTTTATCACGTGCGAATTGATATTACAGTACCGAATGGAGAAGTAATAGTAAATCGCAATCCATCTGATGAAGCTAGCCATACTGATATTTATGTAGCGATTCGCGATGCCTTTGAGGCTGCAAGACGGCAATTACAAGATTATGTCGGTTTGCAACGGGATGAAACTAGGAAAGCTGTTGTAGTGACAAAAGAGGAGTAATCTAGTTTCAAACATTTAGAAAAGGGGAAAAAAGATTAGTTTTTTCTTTGTGGCTGTCTGGAATTGTCAATTTTATCTCATGTAGATAGGCTCTGAATCACAGTTGAAGGTAAGAATTTAGGATAATTAATTAGGGTAAGTCAAACACTTACCCTTTTTGCCATAATGCAATTTAACTTCACAACATCCTCAAATTATTTGCCTATACAAATATGTATTTAGCGCAGTCATCCTGATGTTATTTTCTGAGCTTAAATGTAATCGTCAAGACTCAGTTTCTTGACTATAGTTACGTGCAGAATAAGGATTGTATAAAATCTTTTTACCTGACAAGAATCGATAAATTATTTGTTAAATAAAAGCTCAACTTGATTATTTCTATTATCCGCAACAAGAGAATTAAAATATATCATGTATATTTTGCATAACTATATAACTAACTTAGCAAGCATCGATTCACTAAATATTTAATTTGTTTTTACTAAATCAATAAATTGATACTCTTCTGTATTCGCTAACAATGTAGGAGTTAGCCAAAATACTTAATGTATCTAAAATGTTGATCACCGTAATTGATAATATCGAGCAGTTCCACCAGCTAAAAACTTCTTGGGAACAAGTTTATAACTCAGATCAGTATGCTCAAATATTTCTATCTTGGTCATGGCTGCGTGGGTATTTAGAATATAGTCCCCAGAAATGGTTGATTCTTGCTCTTCAGTCTGACTACAACTCTCCCTACATTGGATTCTTTCCTATTGGTATTCGTTCATTGGAATGGAAAGGTTTTGGACTATATAAAGTATTATGTATGGCTGGAGAACCACTAGCAGACTATACAGGATTTATTTGTTTGCCGGAGTATGAAGAACAAGTCATATCAGCTTTTGCTAGCTATGTGCAGGAAAATTTAGAATGGGATTACTTTCACATTAAAGAAATATCAGACCCTCGCTTTGAGAATTTTTTAAAATATTTTTCACAAGATAAATTTGAATTGGAGATAACTCCAGGAAGTTCATGTTCTTACATACCTTTATCTACTAGCTGGGAAGAATATTTACAGGATATATTAAGTTCTAAAGCACGTAAAAATCTACGTTATGCTTTAAGACAATTTGAAAGTCAAATTAATATTTGCTTGAAGGAAAGTCAGTCTGATAATTTTGAAATTCAACTCAATGCTTTATTAACTTTGATGCAGATGCAAAGAGGTTCTCAACCAGAACATCTATTAAATGTCTATCGTGAAATATTTCTTCGTGTAGCTGAAAATAATAATTTGTGGTTAAGCATACTTTGGGAAGGAGAAGAACCAATTGCGGGAACAGGAATATTAGTGGATGATCAGAGAAAGAGGATTTATGGCTGCATGACAGGTTACAATCCTAAATATTCTAAGCTCTCGCCAGGTAGAGTAATAATAGCTTACAGTATTCAAAAAGCGATCAAAAATAACATTGAAATTTATGATTTTCTGCGAGGAAATGAAAGTTATAAGTTTTCCTTTTTTGGCACTACAGAGAAAATTAATACTGATTATGTCATAAATCGGAAAGCATTCAGAACTAGTGTCATCAAAATAATAAAGCAAATTAGCCCTGTCAGAAAATTAATTAGGTCTTACATCAAACCTTTTTAGTTATTAGCAAATTTGGTAATTATCTCATAAAGAGAAACTATTGGAATTAAGTTTGCTCTAGTCTTTACAGTAATTATAGGTGCTGTTGATTTAATTAGCGGGCTATGGAATTAGTTTATTTATGTTTGGATATATAGCTGTGTTTGCATAAACGTAAATTAAACTTGGAAACTTTACAAAAGTGAAATTAATTGTTATACAGGAAGAATATTTTATCTATTTTATATACATTACATCTGCATCATTAAAGAAAGCTATATTTATAATCTATGGTCGATAAATTTGAATTACTCGAATGTCATGACGAAGATGTGATTTCTTTCGAGAATTTATTATCTAAATTTTGTGATTTTAAAAATGATATCAGTCAGATGTTATTAAAGAAAATGCAGTCATTCTTTTACCAAGATGATGGTTGTAATCACAGTATTATAGAAAGATTTCAGAAATTATCTCCCACCTCTTTCGGTGATTGTCAGGTTAGCCTGAATCTTTCTTCAAACAGAAATGGTGAGCCCTGTGAAATCCTCAGGCTTGGTTCAGAGAAATGGCAAAAAGGGAAATTGAGACTAAACGCTTTTATTCATATTCCCATAGCCGATCGCCAGCAAAATAAGCATGGTAATATAGAATTTACTTTAGAATTCTGCCCTGATGAATCACAATATCATCATCCTGTTTCTGAGTCGCCCTTAGATGATCTTCGCCGCATAATTAATAATGAAGAAAACACCGCGAATTAATATTCCTCAGGCAGTCAGGCAATATATATTTAAACGCGATCGCTATCAATGTCAAAGCTGTGGGAAAGTAGAACAAGAAACTCAGCTTTCTATTGACCATATTACTCCTCTAGCAGGGGGAGGAAGTAATGATATGAGCAATCTACATACTTTATGCCTCACCTGCAATCAACGCAAAAGTGATAAGGCCGATCCTCGCTTTCGTCGATATTTTGATTTATAAATAAAAATACCAGCCAATTGGGCGTTGCTTAATCAAAATCCTCTGACTACATAATATTCAATGGGTCTACATCAATCGTCAAACTCACCGAATCCGGGCAAATTTCCCTGATATCTTCCCAATTAGGCAATTGCGGTAAAGCATCGGGAGCAAATTTCAACAAAATTTGCCAGCGAAATCTATTGGCAACCCGCATAATACTAGCTGGTGCTGGCCCCAGTATCTCATATCCTTCCCCATTTCGTAAAAATACTCCGATCATCTCCGCCGCATTTGCCACTTCAATTGCATCCAAACTACTTAATCGTAATAAAATCAATCTACCGTAGGGAGGATAATTAAGCGATCGCCTTTGCTCTAATTCATTGGTAGTAAAAGTTGTATAATCGTGCGATCGGACTGACTCAATTACTGGGTGTTCGGGGGTATATGTCTGCAAAATCACCCTACCGGGGTCTTCTCCCCGTCCTGCACGTCCTGCAACCTGTGTTAATGTCTGAAAAGACCGTTCGCTGGCACGATAATCTGATAAATGTAGCAATCCGTCAGCCGCAATCACCCCAACTAATGTCACCTGCGGCAAATCTAAACCTTTGGTAAGCATTTGCGTACCCAGCAAGATATCTGCTTCCCCATTCACAAACTGCGTCAACAGATTTCGATGCGCTCCCTTGGTGCGGGTAGTATCACTATCAAAGCGAATCACCCGCAATTCTGGAAGTTCCCTTGCTAATTCTTGGGCGACTTTTTGTGTACCGCTACCAAAAAATTTAAAATAGGGCGAGCCACATTCAGGACAATTACGGGGATGGGGAATAGTATAGTTACAATAATGACAGCGTAACAATTGCGGTGCATTCGCTTCAGTTTGATGGTATGAAAGCGAGACATCACAGTGTGGACATTCCATCACATAACCACAACTACGGCAAGATACGAAGGTGCTATGTCCGCGACGGTGGATAAATAAAATACCTTGCTGTCGCTTTTCTTGAAGTTGTATCAATGCATCTTGTAATGCCCGACTAAAAATGGATTTATTACCCTGTTGCAACTCCTGTCGCATATCAATAATTTCCACCGGGGGAAGAGGACGGGAGTTGATGCGTTCAGGTAGGGAGAAGTAACGGAAAAGGTGAGTGGAAGTGCCAATTTCCTCCTGTCCCAATGTTGTCACTACCCTATCACCTTGGGCGGCAATCCAACTTTCCAATGAAGGTGTGGCAGAACCTAATAAAAGCGGACAATTTTCTAATTCGGCGCGCCATTGAGCGACGGTACGAGCATGGTATGTGGGGATGGGGGAATCTTGTTTAAACGAGGAGTCATGTTCTTCGTCGAGGATAATTAAACCCAGATTGGGTAAAGGTGCAAAGACAGCGCTGCGAGTACCAATGACAACTTGAGGTTCCCCCGTTAGCATTTGTCGCCAAGTGTCGTAGCGTTCGCCATCCGAAAGGGCACTGTGGTAGACGCTAACTTTATTACCAAAGCGATCGCGAAATCTATCAGTAAGTTGGGGTGTCAGTCCAATTTCGGGAACGAGAACGAGGGCTGACTTGCCTTGGTTGAGGAGAGGGGATATTGCTTGCAGATAAATTTCGGTTTTGCCGGAACCCGTGACACCGTGGAGGAGGATTGTGGCATGTTGGGTAATTTGATGGATAGATTGCAGAACTTGCGTTTGCTTGGGTGTGAGGGTTTTTGCCTGTTCTCCGGTTAATTCACCGGAATTCGCAGAGTTTTCTCGGCGCAGCACTTCCCGTTCTTCAATGACTATATAACCTTTTTCGACTAGGGTTTTCAAAGTCGATGAACTAGCGCTGGAGGCTTGGAGGAGTTCGCTTTGCCACATTTCGCCAGCATGTCGTCGCAACACTTCTAAGATTTCGTGTTGGCGGTTGGTGATATCCCGCGCGAGTGGAGAGTTTGTCAGGGTGACGGATTTCTGTAATTTTGGGCGCGTGAGTCGGGGGGCTTCGAGGTAGCTTTCGATTAAACCGTAGCGGGTGAGTTCGCGCACACCTCTATATGCAGCTTTGACTTGACGTTGGAGATAGTTATAGCTGTAGTCGCCTTCCGGTTGATTTTGGAGTAAATCTAATATTTGTCGCGCAGTTGGAGAGAGTAAATTTGGCTGGGAAGAGGCAGGTAGAAGAGGAGAATTCTTCTGCCCCCTTGTCGCCGTGTCTTTATATCTTACAAGTCGAATGCGCCGTTGCGATCGCCCCAACAAACCTGGTGGTAATGCAACTCGTACCACTTGAATCAAAGGAGTATAATAGTAATGAGCTACTTTATTTAATAAATCCCAATAAGCAGCAGGAAAAAAGCCTGCACTGACGACATCTTCGACATTGCGAATTTTATCAATGGCAATATCAACTGGTGGTTCTTCTAGTAATCGAATTGCGATCCCACCCACTACTTGAGCGCCAAATGGCACGCTTAAAATATCCCCTGGCTTTACCTCTAACTGTTCTGGCAATCGATATGTAAACAGTCCCGTTGCGCCTGGACAATCTACTAAAACTTCTACCCATCGCGCTCTGATTTCGCTATGTTTGTATCCTTGCCCAAGTTCTGCAACCTGCAACGGAGCTAAATTTACATCATCTATGTACATAATCTCTAGATTATAGCGAAAATCTTAGTTTTTATTTGGAAATGGAGGAATAGGTGAATAGGACATTTAGATATTTAATTCCGAAGCACCAATCACCCATCTCTAAGCAGTAATTCAGCAATTATTAACCAGCAGCCGTTAAGCAATAACTATTAACTACCATAAATTGTAATTAGCAATACTTTTATCTGATATAATAATTGATAAGTTTCCTCTAATAGTGTTCCACTGACAAAAAAATATTTGAAATGTCTCAAGAGAACACTTAATTCACTGCAATTAGGATAAATTCTTACTTCCAGCGCATTGTCTAGTATATTTCTCTCCAGGTATTAAATCATATATAGTCCCTTTTCCACCTATTGATAGATACTCAAGTATTTAAGGATATGAGATGCTTTTATAGCAGTTAAATTTTGTGTTAGTAAATAGACTTAATTATCTGTCTCTATTATTTGTCGTAGTTTAAACGATTCAGCAAATAACTTTCGAGAAAGAAAATTAACATCCGTCTTCCACATACTAAACATTACTAAAGATTTTATGTTGTTAGCTAAAGCATGAAAAAAGCCAGAGCTAGAAAAAGTATAGATTTTTTTAAGCTTTAAGCTTCAGTAGTGAGGAATGTGGGATTAATTGTTTTTATCTTTGTTAAGTTTAGGTAATTTTGATTGAGGAGGGTTTGACATATTTTCTAACTCAGAAAAAGAATAAAGATTGTTGTGAAGCTAATATACCTATTATTTTGGAATAATCAAGCAACGATAAGCCGAGAATTTTGACCAAAAACTCAGATAATTGAATTTTTTCACCCTGGGCGACGTAAAAAATCAACTAAATCATTAAAATAGCAAAAAATTAGCGTCGTCAAAATGTCGAGTCTTTCGGTTACATGCAAATACTTCTGTAAATAAGGGATAGGACTACATTTTTGAGCAAAAAAGTTAGTTTTTACCCTGAAACTAGTAAAGTGTAGCTGAAACCTATTCAGAACAGGAATTCTGCATTCCCAATTCTGTATTCTCAGTTCTCTATAAACTAGAGCATTAATTCAGTTCTTAGCTCTCATGATGCAAAGCTAAAAACTGCATAAGTGCAGCCACCAGTGAATTATGTACCAACAAAAGCAACAATTCCTCACAAATGCTTATGAATATTGCTGAATTGGGAACTATCGAAATCATCGAAACCCCTACTGTTGATATCGAAGAACCATCTTTGGAGATTTTAGAGGCAGTAGCCGATGAAGAAGCCTTAATTACGGACAATGACGAGCGTGATGGCGACCAAATGGGCGCGGCGCGTCCTTCTGGCTATAATAAAACAGAGCATGATGATGCAGTCGGGGCATTTTTTAAAGAAATGGCTCGCTATCCATTACTCAAGCCAGATGAAGAAGTTGAATTAGCCAAAAGAGTCAGATTTTTAGAAGAAGTTCGAGAATTACAAACTTCATTACAAAAAGATTTGGAGCAACCAGCCACAAAAGCAATGGTTGCAGCGCATTTAGAAATAACAGAACGACAATTAGAAAGTCGCTTATACCAGGGTAGAGTTGCCAAACGCAAAATGATTCGCTCAAATTTGCGCTTGGTTGTGTCAATTGCCAAACGTTATCTCAATCGCGGCGTTCCCTTTCTGGATTTAATTCAAGAAGGAGCAATGGGTTTAAACCGCGCTACCGAAAAGTTTGATCCCGACAAAGGATACAAATTCTCTACCTATGCTTATTGGTGGATTCGTCAAGCAATTACCCGTGCGATCGCCAATGATGCACGAACAATTCGTCTACCGATTCATATAGTTGAGAAACTTAACAAACTCAAAAAAG